>OZ220736.1:5512500-7387952 GCA_965116825.1 Vicinamibacterales bacterium | reverse complement strand
GCGTCCCCAGCCGCTTCGGGTCCGTCTGATCCGGAAACTCTGCCTGATCTTCGAGGTCGACGGGATCGCGAAGCGACTCCGGGTCTGACCCAGGAGGAGGCGGCCAGGCAGGGTGGCGTTACCGCACGCTCTGTTCGCAACTTCGAGACCGTCGTCAAGGACGCGCCGGAGTTGGAGCCGGAGCTGGAGAAGGGCACCATCAGCGTCAAGGATGCGCTGGCGGTGCGCCAGGAGGATCCCCAGCTGCGCAAGCAGGCTGTCGAGGACGTGAAGGCGGGACGCGCGAAGACGGCATCGCAGGCGGTCGAGAAGCGCACCGGGAGGGCGCCGAAGGCCGCGCCCCGCAAGAAGGCCGCGCCGGCGAAGACGGATCGGGACGGGGCCGGCGAGCCTGCCGCCGGGCTGCCTCCGCTGCCCTCGGTGGGCGGCGCCGGCGGCGGGAAGGCCGGGACCGGCGGTGCCAAGGTGGGGGCGCCGCCCCGCACGGTTGCGCTTCCGGCCATGGCGACCTCGCCGCGTTTGCTCCTCGCCGGCGTGCGGACGAGCATGGGAATGATCGACCTGGATCCGTGCTCGTCGGATGATGCGCAGCTGCGGATCGGCGCGGTCAACTGGTTCGGTCCCGAGAAGGACGGGCTGAAGCAGGCATGGAGCGGCTCGTGTTACGTCTTTCCGCCGCCGATCCACGTCGCCGGCTGGGCCGGCAAGCTGCTCACCGAGATGACGTCCGGACGGGTGAAGAAGGCGGCGTTTCTCGGGCCGGCGGCTCTCGGAGAGCGGTGGGCGCAACGCCTGACGGAGCACAAGGCCTTCACTGGCCTGGTGCTCGAGCTCGACCGGCCGCAGTACGAGGTCGAGGGCGGGGATCCGGCCCAGACCGGGTACGGCATGGCGTTGTTCCTGTTCGGGTTCGACTCCACCCGGGAGCAGCTTCTCCACGCGTTCGGCTCGTGGGGTGTCGTGCTGCAGACGCTGACCGACGAGTAGGAGACTGCGGGTGTTCTCGCGCACGTGGCTCGTCGTGCTCGCCGGCTCGCTGGCTCTGTGGGCGATGAACCAGCTCGGCGGCGGCTCGCCGCTGGTCGAGGGCATTGCCGGTCCCGGCGATCCGCCGGGCCGGCCCCGGCAGTGGACACCCGAGTCGGCGTCGGCGCTGGCGGAACTGGCCGCCTGCCTCGACGGTGCGGCTGCGGGCGCGAGGGCCGCCGTTCATGCCGACTCGGGTTATCCGGCCGGCATGCCTGCGGTCGAGCGGTGGTACCGCGAGCGGTGCCGGGTCCAGGTCCACGGGGAGTTCTTCGATGCGTTCGCCGTCGCGTACGGCGAGCGTTCGAGGGCGGCGGTGGCGGCCATCCTCTACCGGGAGGAGGGGCTGGCTGCGGGTGTCGCGGATGGTGCGGCGCTCGACGCCGACGTGGTCTGGGAAGCGGCGCTCTCGCGTGCGGCGGCCGATGTGCTGTCGTTCCGGCACGCTCTTCTCGCCTGGTTCGAGCGGCATGCTCCTTCGTCGGAGCTGGCCGGGCGGGAGCCGTTGCCGCTGCCGTTGTCGGGTGAGCCGTCGGTGGCGGCAGGTGCGTCCGCCGCGTCGGGGAGGTCGTTGTGAGCGGCAGGATGGTTCGGGTCGTGCTCGTTCTGGCGGTGTTGACCGCCTGTGTCCGCAACCCGTATCCGGCGGGTGCGCCTGCGGCTCCTGATGCCGTGCCGGACGTTCCGGCCGTTGCGACTGTTCGACCTGTCCCTCCCGCGCCTGTGCCGTACGCTGTCGGGCCGGCGGTGGCTCGGGATCCCGAGCCGGGTCCGTGGCCGTGGACTCGGGCTGCCGAGCGCACGGTTCGCGGGGTCGAAGCCGGTGGCGCTCCGCTGCCCCGGATGTGGCGTGGACTGCGGGTCGTCGAGCCCGAGCGCTGTGCGCCGTTCACCGAGCTCGACTATCTCGCGGACCCTGGTCCACCGCCCCGGTTGCGCGATGCGGGCGGCGCCGGCTTCCGTGAGCCTTTCGGCTGCTCGCTCTTCGATGGCGTTTCCGATTCGGCGGTCCGTCCGAGTCGGGTGGTGGGGGCGGTGGCCGCGCATGATGCGGGGCTGTGCGCCCGGTCTGGACTGCGGGCGGCGTTCGCCGCGGATCCGGACAACCGGCTGTACGTGCCCGTGCTCATGGCGACGGTGCGGACCGAGCTCATCGCCAGGGGCGGGGGCGGCTGGCTGCCGAGCCGCAACCTGTGCTGGTACGTCGGGACGCAGCTGCGCGTGCGGCGGCGCTACGGGCTGACGGTTTCGCCCTCGGAGGCGCGGCTCTTCGAGGCGGTTGTCGGGGCGTGTCCCGCGGTCACGCCGCCGCCGGCCTGCGGGCCGGGAGCGGAGAGGACCTGGTGACCGCGGTTCGGCGGGTGTTGACGCTCGCTGCGTCATGGGTGCGTCGTCTGTGTCTGGAGGCGGGATCCGGGCGTGTGTCGGCAGGTGAGAGTCGGTCCTCGGCCGCTGACTTCGACGGGATCGACGTACTGGCTGGGTTACGCGTTGCGGCACGGGGCGTCGGTGAGGCGTGGAGTTGGCTGTCCTGGCGTTGGCGGCGTTTGGTGGTCCGCCGCAAGCGGCTCCTGGTCGTGGTGTTGCTGGTTCTGATGGCGGCGGGACTCCGGTGGTCCTCGCCGCTGCATCTGTGGGCGGAAGGGACCGTCCTGATGGGCGGGCCCCGGATGTGGGGGCAGATTGTGGTCCGGCCCCCGATCGGCCCGGGGGCGGTGCGTCGCGCCTCGGTGAAGCTGGTTCCGGCCGGTCCGGGCGGTGGGTTCACCGGCGTGTTGATCGCGTTCAGTTCGGCCGGCCCGTCGGTTGTGGCGCCGGCGGTCGATCACGCCGGCCGCTGGCGAGCCTCCGAGGTGGCTCCCGGCTGGCGTTATGCAGTGGTCGTAGAGGCGGAGGGCTGCCGGCCGAGTCTGGCCGGTGTCGTCGATACCGGATGGATCCGCAGCGTGCGGGTCGACCACTGGATGCGCTCGTGCATGCACCGTGACATGAAGGTGGCGCCGCGCCTGGTGTTGCGGCCTCCGCCGCACCTTGCGGCCGGGATGGCCGATGCTGGGCGGTAGAGGTTGGCCGTTGCGGGAGGCCTGCGGCCGGGGGAGTCGGGGATGACCGTGGTAGAGCGGGTCGCGTTGTTGCCGGGGCGGGTCGCGGCCCGTCTGTGGGGAGAGCTGATCACGCGCAAGGGGCGGCGGCGGTTGCGGCGGCGTGTCCTGAGCCGGTTCCTGCTGGTTGCGGTGGCCATCGCCTGGACCGAGCCCTTCGTGAGGGCGTTCTGGCACGAGCAGCTCTCGTACTTCGTGTCCGGGCGCGTGGTCGTGGAGGGCGCCGAGGACGTCCCGATGACGCGGACGGCCGTCGTGCTGGTTCCGGAGGTCGGTGATCCGGCTGCGCCGGGCGCCCTGGTGCGGTACTCGCGAATCGATCCGGGAGAGCCGCTCGCGGTGTCTCGGGATCCCGAGGACGCGGCGGTCTGGTTGTGGACCGACGTCGATGGCTGGTTCGGGTCGATGCATGTGGCGCAGGGTGCGCCGTACCGGATCGAGGTCCGCCGTCCTGGATGCGAATCGGCGGTCTTCGGGGTCCGGCGTTTCTGGTTGCTGGATTTCTGGTCGCGCCGGTTGACCCTGGCGGTTCCGCCGTGTGTGAGGGCGCCGTAGGCGGGTCCCGACGGTGCCTCCTGGGTGCCCTCTACACGGCCGGCGTAGGAAGCTCCATCCTCGAGCTCGTACACTTCACCACATTGAGTCTTGGGTTCAGCTGGGTCTCCAGGCCAGCTATCCGGCACAGCCCGCACAGGTCTGGGCATTGGTGGTGCTGTTTCGGAGCTTCCTCGTCTCAGTGATCTGGCAGCTCAGGGCGGATGATGGGCACGACGATGGGGTGGATCTTGTCTTGGAAATATGCTTAGGGCATGCACGAGTGCGTAATATGCCTTGAAAAATAGACTCTATGCCGGCCTGTCACGCCGGAGGTCGCGAGTTCGAGTCTCGTCGGCCCCGCCATCCCTCCCCTGGCTTCCTCTTCGGCGTGCCGTTCCCGGTCGCGGGCCGGCGTTGGCCGCGAGGCTAGCGCGGCGGCGCACCGCCGTGCAGCTCGATCGCGGCGACGCCCACGCCCAGTCGGCGGCGCTGTTCGGTCGGCTCCAGGTGCACGTTGGATTGCAGCTCGACATCGAGGGTGGGCGAGTCGAGGGCGCACGCCGTGAGCGGGAGCGTTTCCTCCCAGCGCCCGAAGATGTCGCCGGCGAACAGCGGGCAGCCGTTGACGGCGATCCGCAGGTGCTTCTGCGGGCCCGTGGTCAGGATGCGGACGTCCAGCGCGTCCGGCGGCGACTGCGGATCGATCTCCACCGACAGCCGCGCCGCGCCGGTCGTCCAGCGGAAGAGCCCCTGCGCGGACGCTTCCGGCGGCAGGAAGCCGGACAATTCGATGCGCCGGCGCATGTCGCCCCGCAGGACGAGGTTGATCGGCCCCGCGGGGCCGCCGCGCACACCTGCCGCGTGCAGCACCGGTGCGCCGCCGGGGCCGTCGCCGACGGCGAAGACGTCGAGCTGGTTGGCCCCGGGTCGGAGCAGGTCCGGATCGACGATGGCTTCCCACGGCAGGGCGCGGCCGAGGGCCGGAAAGGAATACGGCCGCGTGACCGCCGCCACCACGCCGTTGAGGCCGATGGCGAGGGTCGTGCCGGCCGGCGCGCCGCCGCGCGAGACGATGCCGCCGGTGATGCGGGCGGGCACCAGGCCGGCGTCCGGATCGACGTCCAGCAGCCGGTCGAGGTCGTCGACGGCGACGTCGAAGCCGGCGGGCCGCGGCGACGCCAGGTCCGCGACGCGGGCGCCGACGATGCCGTCGTGGACGCCGAGGCGGGGCCGCAGCGGATCGCCGCCGGCGAAACGGGCGAGCTTGCGGGCGACGCCTTCGGCGACCGCGTCGCCGAGGTCGGCCGGGCCGTCCAGCCGCGAGCCGCCCTGAAGCATGATCTTCGTGGGCCGGTTCGCGCGGGGGGCCGCGAAGACGTTGTCGCCGTCGGCCGGCCAGGGCAGCCGCACCCCGAGCTCGGCGGCGACGGTCGGCAGCAGGTCGATGGTCTCGACGTTGGCGGCCGATACCTGTCCGCGCCGCTGCCCCGGCCGCTTGACGAGGAGGGGCACGGCCGCCACGTCGGCGAACGTCTCCGCGTAGGGCACCCGGAAGCTGGCGCCGGGCCGCAGGCTGGCGCCGTGGTCCGCGGTCACGATGACGAGGGCGTCGTCGTAGAGCCCGATCGCGCGCAGCCGCGCCAGCAGCTCGCCGAGCAGGGTGTCGACGTACTGCACCTGCAGCAGATGCCGCTGGTATTCGAGCGTGACCGCCCAGTCGTCGTCGCGCCACCTGCCCCGGATCCCGCCGACGATGTGGAGATGCAGCGAATGGTGCTGTCCGGTCGGCAGGTGCGTCCACGGCTCGTGCGGCAGCAGCACGTGCAGGAAGTGCAGCGGGGGGCGCGTGTCGCCGCCGTCCGGGGCGATGGCGGCGATGAACCGGTCGGCGGGCGTGCGCCGGTCCTGCCCGCGAAGGGCGGCCCAGCGGGAGAGCATCGTCGGGTCGGCCGTGAAGTCGCGCCAGCTCTGCGTCACCGGCGGCAGCTCCGCCGCGAGGCCGTCCGGCAGCACCGCCTGCAGGTAGACGACCCGCAGGTCGCTCAGCACGCCCGCCAGCCAGGCGCCCGCGCCGGGTCGATCGGGCGGGCACAGGGCGGCGGGGCACAGCTCGGTGAGCGGCTCGTGGACGTGGAGCCGGTAGCCCGACCCCAGCAGGGTGAACAGGTTCGCCGGGTGGTCGCTCGCCGTCGGCAGCTTCCCCGGCGCCGGGTAGTTGCCGGTGAGGATGGCGGGCAGGGCGCGGTTGGTGAAGGCGGCCACCGCGCTCGCGTTGCGGAACCAGGTGGATTCGCCGGCGAGCGCGGCGAAGCTCGGATAGAGTCCGCCGTCGATCTCGCCCGCGCCGTCCAGCAGGGAGATCAGCGGCAACTGGTCGAACACGACGAAGACCACCGGCGGCGCATCGTCGAAGGCGATCTCCGCCAGCGGCGGGGCGGCATCGCGGGGCGCCGCCAGCGCCGCGACCGCCGGTTGCAGCAGGAAGGCCGCGGGCACGACGAGCGCCGCCGGCGAGAGGAACGTCGCGAACAGGCGGACCGCCGACGAGCGGGCGTAGCCGGTCCCGGCCAGCGCGCCGCAGGCCGCCGCGACGGCCAGCGACGCTTCCGTGCTCCAGCCCGCGGCGTGCTTGACGGCGGCGAGCGCGACGGCTCCCGTCAGGGCCCCCACCGCGGTGCCGGCGATTGCCGCGTGCGGTACCGGGCCCAGCCGCCGGCCGATCCGGATCGCGGCCAGGCAGACGGCGGGGCCGGCCAGGCAGAGCAGCGCCACCAGCGCCAGCAGGTCGAGCGGCCGGGTGTCGTGGGCGACGAAGAACTCGGGGCTGCGGCCGAGCAGGTCGAACAGCGGCTGGCAGACGGCCACGGCCCAGAGGCCCGCGACGTGCAGCGCCTCCAGCCCGCCGGACTGCCGGTGGAGGGCGGTTGCGGCGGGGGGCGCCGCGACCCGGCCGGCGCCGGTGGAGGACGTCCGGGCGGCGCCGGCGTCAGGCATGGGCTCGCGGCCGGCAGTGGTACAGCGTGCGCGCCCCGGACGCCAGCTCGGTGCGCCCGAGCACCTCGAAGTGGCGGTCCAGGGCCGTCTCGGCCGTCTCTCGCGAGTAGTCGATGGCCTGCCCCCCGCGGTGGCGCAGCAGGCGCTCGACCATCGGATCGCCGCGGTCGACGAACTCCAGGACCACCTCGGCCCCGAAGCCGGCCAGCCAGTCCGTGAAGTCGGCGAACGGCACGTTGCGGCCGATGACCAGGTGGTGGGCCAGGGCCAGGCACAGGATGAGTTCCGGGCTGCAACGGTCGGCGAGCGGCCGCCGTTCCAGGCCGCGCCAGCCGAGGCCGGGCGACGGGTCGGCGGCGTCGGCCACCAGCGGGAGGACGTTCGCCGCTCCCTCGTCCTGCAGGGCGCGGTACAGCCGGTCGATCACCACGTGGTCGGCGTCGAGGGCCAGGACGTAGTCCGCGTGACCGGCCGCGATGCGCGAGTACGTCCCGGTGTTGCAGCCGACGTCCCAGACCAGCGGCCAGCGCCGCGTCTCCAGCACCCGCCGCACGAAGGCGGCCTTGCGCTCGAGGTCGGCGTCGCCGTAGCCGTGCTCGCGGGTGTACTCCGACCAGGTGGAGCGCGCCGGCGTCCAGCGCAGCCCCTCGACCGTGCGGCGCAGGCGGGCGACGTTGTTGCGGATGAGCGCGGCCCCGAAGCCGGCCGCGCGCAGCTCGGCCCGGACGTTCCCGTTCGACGCCTCGTAGCGCGCCTGCGCGGCCGCCTGCAGGTAGACGTGGGCCAGCACGCCGGGGCGCAGGCAGTCGCGGGCCGACAGGAGCGCACGGCACTCGGCGGCGGTCATGCCCTCCAGGCGCCCGCGCAGCCAGGGGTGGAACGGCGCGTTGCGGTAGGCCTGGAGAAAGAGCGGGTACAGGAACGTTTCGCAGAACTGGCGGTATCCGGTCCACGGGTCGCCGGGCTCGTAGGCGGTGAACGAGCCGAGGTCGATGAACGTCGGGCGGACGCCGTGCCACTGGACGTTGAACGGGGTGGCGTCCTTCAGCGTCATCTCCTCGTCGAGCGCCGCCAGCGTGAGGTCGAGCTGCAGGAGGGCCGCGTCGCGCAGCATGCCGAACGACCACTCGTACGGGTACGAGACGACCGGGATGCGATCGTGCTCCAGCACCGCCGCCCACGGCGGGTCCAGCACCGGGAGATCCGCCCGCCCGGTCACCTCGCGGGTGTCGACGAGGCGGCCCTGCCCGCGCATCCGTTCATAGAAGCGGGTGTCCGCCAGCCGCCGCCAGTCGGCCGCCGCGCGCTCGGTGAGGGCGCGGAAGACCGCGCCGCCGTGGTGGAAGACCCTGGTGTCGGGGTCCCGGAAGGACCCGGGCTCGAAGCGTGGAGTCCCGTTCGGCGTCACCGTCACTGCCCGCGGCGGGCGTCCGTCTTGCGGCTGAACAGCGTCGCCAGGCGATGCCAGTACAGCTTCGCCGCGACGCCCACCGCAGCGAAGCCGCCCAACAGAACCTGCAGCAGCATGCTGCCGCTGCCGGGGTCGAGGTAGGCTTCGACCGGCCGTTCCAGCGCGAGCAGCGTGAGCGCGGCGAGCGCCGCGGCGGAGAATGCATTCTTCATTCGCATAGCATTATCCGTCGTGCAACGATTTGGCAACATGGCTGTAACGTGACGCGATGAGACCCGCGGTCTTTCTCGATCGGGACGGGACGCTGAACGAGGACGTCGGCTACCTCGATCGCCTCGAGCGCCTGCGGTTGTTTCCGTGGAGCCTCGACGCGGTGCGCGTGCTGCGCCGGGCCGGATACGCGGTCGTGGTGGTGACCAACCAGGGCGGGGTGGCGCGCGGCTTCGTCGCCGAGGCCTTCGTCGAGGAGGTTCGGCGGGTCATCGACCGGCGCCTCGCCGCTATCGGCGAGCGCCTCGACGGGCACTACCAGTGTCCCCACGAGCCGCACGCGCCGGTCGCGGCCTATCGCCGGCAGTGCGACTGCCGCAAGCCGCTGCCCGGCCTCGTGCGCCGGGCGGCGCGCGACCTCGAGCTGGACGTGCCGCGCTCGGTGGTGGTCGGCGACAAGTGGAGCGACGTGGCCCTGGCGCGCGCCGCCGGCGCGCGCGGCGTGCTGGTCAGGACCGGGTACGGCGGGAGCCAGGAGCAGGCGCCGCCGGCGGGCCTGCGGGCCGACGCCGTCGCCGACACGCTGATGCACGCGGCGAGCTGGATTCTGCGGAACCCCGACGCGCGAGCCTGACGCGCGCCCCGCGGCGCGGTGGGGTGTGTGATGCCTACGAATGAGGAACGCAATAGCACCGCGGTCGTGCGAGCCGTGGCTGGCCGGAAGCGCGTACCAGGAGCCTGCGTCCGCAAAACGGCGTTAGACTGCTCGGGAGCGTCGGGCGATGCCTTTCCACGAAATCGTCGGCCACCGGAACGTGATCGCGCGCATCGCGCAGGCGGTCGCGCGCGACTCGCTGCCGCCCAGCGTGCTGCTGACCGGCCCCGGCGGGGTCGGCAAGCGGCTGCTGGCCGGCGCCGTCGCCCAGGCGTTCAACTGCGGCGCGCCCCGGCGCGCCGCGTCGGGCCTCGCGGTCGACGCCTGCGGAAGCTGCTCGGCGTGCCGGCGCATCGCGGGCGGCATCTACCCGGACGTGGTCGTTCTCGCGCCGGGCGAGGGCGGCTCGATCACCATCGACCAGGTGCGGGCGGCGGTCGAGCAGGTGGGCTACCGGCCGTTCGAGGGGCGCCGGCGGGTGATCGTCGTCGACGACGCCGATCTGCTCGTCCCGGCGGCCCAGAACGCGCTGTTGAAGACGCTGGAGGAGCCGCCGCCGCGGTCGCAGCTCGTGCTGGTGACGGCGCGGCCCGACATGCTGCTGGACACCGTCCGCTCGCGCTGCCCCCGCCTGCGGCTCGGCCCGCTCGGCGTCGACGAGGTCGCCGGGATTCTGTTGCGGCAACCGGGAATCGACGCCGGGGCCGCCCGCGCGGCCGCCGCGGCGGCCGGCGGCAGCGCCGGGCGCGCCCTGCAGATGGCGTCGCGGGGGCGGGAGGGGACCCGCGAGGCGGCCCTGGGGCTGCTGCGCTCGGTGTCGGCGGCACGCGACGCGCGGGCGCGCCTGGAGGGCGCCCGGGCCTTCGTCGCCGGCAAGGGATCGAAGCGCGCGCCGGCCGCCGACCGGCACGAGCTGCGCGAGCGGTTGCGGCTGCTGGCGTCGCTGTTGCGCGACGCCGCGGCGGTCGCGGCCGGCGCCGCCGTGCCGCTCGCCAACCCCGATCTCGACGGCCCGTTGCGCGACCTGGCCGCCGCCTGGGGCGGCGCGCGCGGCCCGCGGGCGTTCGCCGCGGTCGACGAGGCGCTCGACGCCGTCGAGCGCAACGTCGGCCCGAAGGTGGTGGCCGACTGGGTGGCATGCCGCCTCTGAGGAGCAATGATGAGCACTCCCGCGACGTCCTTCGTCAGCGTCAAGTTCGACCCGGTGGGGCGCGTCCGGCGCTTTCTGCTCGAGGGGGTCGAGTTCGAGCCGCCGCTCAAGCCGGGCGACGAGGTGGTCGTCGCGCGCGGCGACCAGCGGGCGTACGCCACCGTCGCGCCGACCATTCCGCAGACGGCCGAGCGCGTGGCGCCGCCGCCGAAGTCGGCCGACCGGGTGGTCCGCCGGGCGACGCCGCGCGACGTCGCCGAGCGGGCCGAGCACCGGCGGCGCGAGCGGGACGCGCACCGCATATGCGCCCTCAAGATCGACGAGCACCGCCTGCCGATGAAGCTGATCCGCGCCGAGCAGCAGCTCGACCGCGCCTATCTCGTCTTCTATTTCACGGCCGACGGCCGCATCGACTTCCGCGAGCTGGTCCGCGACCTCGCCACCGAGTTCCACTGCCGGATCGAGATGCGGCAGATCGGCGCGCGGGACGAGGCGAAGCTGCTGGGCGGGTACGGCTCGTGCGGGCGCCCGCTGTGCTGCACGACGTGGCTGCGGGGCTTCGAGCCGATCTCCATCAAGATGGCCAAGCGCCAGCATCTGAGCCTCAGCCCGTCGCGCCTGTCGGGCCTGTGCGGCCGCCTGAAGTGCTGCCTGCGCTACGAGCTGCCGAACGCGGCGGGCGAGCAGTTCGCCGGCTGCGCCCACGAGGGGTCGTGCAGCCGCACCGGCTCGTGCGGCTCCGGCTCGTGCGGCTCCGGCTCGTGCGGCGATGGCGGTTCGGGCGGCTGCGGCGGCTGCGGCTCGGCATGAGCGCGGGGCGGTCTGTACTGATGGCGCTTCCCCGCATCGGCATCACGACCGGCGATCCGGCCGGCATCGGTCCGGAGGTGGCCGCGCGGGCCGCGCGCGACCCCGCGGTGCTGGAGGTCTGCGAGCCGGTCCTCTACGAGACGCCCGGCGCCGGCGCCTGCCGGCCGGGCGTGGTGTCGGCGGCGGCCGGGCGGGCCGCTTACCAGGCGGTGACGCGCGCCGTCCGGGACGCGCAGGCGGGGCGCATCGACGCCGTGACCACCGGTCCGGTCAGCAAGCAGGCGTGGGCGCGGGCGGGCCTGCGCTGGCGCGGGCACACCGAGCTGCTGGCCGAGCTGACCGGCGTCGGCGACGTCCGGATGATGTTCTACGCGGGGCGCCTGTCGGTGGTGCTGGCCACCGTGCACGTGCCGCTGGCCCACGTGCCGGCGCTGCTGACCCGCGAGCGGCTGGAGACGACCATCGTCCTCGCGCACGCCGAGCTGCCCCGCTTCGGGGTGTCGCGGCCGCGGCTGGCCCTGGCCGGCCTCAACCCGCACGCCGGCGAGGACGGCCTGCTGGGCAGCGAGGAGCAGGAGGTGTTCGCGCCGGCGGTCGAGAGCTGCCGCGCGCGGGGCGTCGACGTCAGCGACCCTATTCCGGCCGACGCGGTGTTCCGCCGCGCCGCCGAGGGCGAGTTCGACGCGGTCGTCGCCTGCTACCACGATCAGGGCCTGATCCCGGTCAAGTTGATGGCCTTCGGCCGGGCCGTCAACGTCACCCTGGGCCTGCCGATCGTGCGGACGTCGGTGGACCACGGCACCGCCTTCGACATCGCCGGCAAGGGCGTGGCCGATCCGGCGGCGATGATTAGCGCCGTGCGGCTGGCCGCGCAGCTCGCCGCCGCGCGGACCGCGGCGCCGGTGGGCGGCTGACGAGTCCGCCATGCCGACGCCGACCCCCGCCGACGCCGCCGGCGGCACCCAACTGATAGCCGACAACCGCAAGGCGCGGCACGACTACCACGTCTTCGACACCTACGAGGCGGGCATCGTCCTGCTGGGCACCGAGGTGAAGGCGATCCGCGAGGGGCGGGTCAACCTGAAGGACAGCTACGGCAAGATCGAGGCCGGCGAGGTGTTCCTGCACAACCTGCACGTCAGCCCCTACAGCCACCGGGGCTACGCCGCGCACGAGCCGCTGCGGCGGCGCAAGCTGCTGCTGAACAAGCGCGAGATCCGCAAGCTGATCGGCAAGATGGTCGAGCGCGGGTTCACCCTGGTGCCGGTCCGGATGTACTTCCGGAAGGGGCTCGTGAAGGTGACGGTGGGCGTGGCGAAGGGCAAGAAGACCTACGACAAGCGCGAGACCATCAAGCGCCGCCAGATCGATCGCGAGACCCGTGCGATGGTGAAGGAGCGCTCGCGGTGAGGGCGCTGGTCACCGGCGCGGGGGGGCAGCTCGGCCGGGTGGTGGCGCGGGCGCTGGCGGACGGCTGCGAGGTCACCGCGGCGACCCGCGCGGATCTGGACGTCACCGACGAGTCCCGCGTGCGCGCGGTGGTGGCCGCTGCGCGCCCCGGCGTCATCGTCAACTGCGCCGCGTACAACGCCGTCGACGACGCGGAGGACGACGCGGCAGCGGCCCTGGCGGTCAACGCGTTCGGCGTCCGGTCGCTGGCCCGCGCCGCGGCGGCGATCGACGCCACCCTCGTCCACTACGGCACCGACTTCGTCTTCGACGGGACCGCGTCGGCGCCCTACCGCGAAGCGGACGCCCCCAATCCGCAGAGCGTCTACGCGGCGTCGAAGCTGCTGGGGGAGTGGTTCGCGCAAGGAGCGCGGCACTACGTGCTGCGCGTCGAGAGCCTGTTCGGCGGCGGCGTGGACGGGCCGGGCGCGGCCGGGCGCCCAACCGGCGGCAGCCTCGACCGCATGGCCGGCGCGCTGCTCGCCGGGCGCGAGGTGCGGGCGTTCGCCGACCGGGTGGTGTCGCCGAGCCACGTCGACGACGTCGCCGCGGCCACCGTGGCGCTGCTGCGGGCGGCGCCGGCGCGCGGGGTCTACCACTGCGTCGGGTCGGGTCACGGCACGTGGCTCGAGGTGGCGGCGGCGCTGGCGGAAGAGCTGGGCGTGGAGCCCGTCATCCGCGGCGTCACCCTGGACGCGCTGAAGCTGCGCGCCCCGCGCCCGCGGTTCTGCGCGCTGTCGAACCGCAAGCTCGCCGCCGCCGGGGTGGAGATGCCGCACTGGCGGGACGCGGTGGCGCGCTACGCCCGCACGCTTCGGCCGCGCTGACACCGAGTGGTTCGCCGCGCAGGCGGGCGACCTCCTTGCCGTGTTCGTCGAGCTTCTCCTCGAGCCGCCGGCGGTCGTCCCGGGCCTCCGCGAAGCCGGCCTGCATGGTGCGATCGGCCTCGACGAAGCGGCGGTCGACTTCGGTGAACCGGCGGTCGATATCGTTCCTGACCTCCGCGAAGGGTCCAGCGGCTCGTCAACGCCGCATTTTTTTGCAGTATAGCGGATGACGAGGGACGCGCGAGTGGTGATGCTGCCGCCCGGCACCGACCTCGACGGCGGCACGGTCCGTCCCGACGTCCTGCGCAGGCTCCTGGTCTGGATGCAGTGCGCGAGCAGGTGAGATAATCCGCAAGTGCATCGATGGTTCGGCCGGTCGGAGCTGCTCCAACGCATCCCGCGCGGGTGTTGGTGGTTTCTGTACGCGGCAGTTGCGCTGACGGCGCTTTGGCAACTGGCGGCAACCCTGGCGCCCGCCACGGGGTTCACACGCGAGTACTACTATCCCCTCAACCGCGATACGGCCCCGGCCGCATTCGACGCCACGGCCATCCCGAGCGTCGACGATCGAGCCGTGCGCCTGGGCCTGGCGTTCATCGGCGAACGGAACCTGCCGAACCGGGACTACTTCATTCGCTGGCGCGGCGTCTGGTTCTCCCCGCGCCCGGAACGAATCGAGTTTCGGGCCGGCGCCGACGATGGCGTAATCGTGCGGGTGGACGACCAGGTCGTGATCGCGGCCGAATTGACCAACCGAAGACAGACCGTCGCGCTGGAGACCGGTGTGCATCGACTCGAGATCGACCACTGGCAGCGCGGGGGCCCCAGGACGCTGAGCGTGCAATGGGCGCCGCCTGCCGGCCGGTTGGAGCCGGTCGGCGCCAACCGCGTGTTCCCGACGGACCCGGGTGTGCACGGCTACCTGCTGGCGACGGTGTCCGCGCAGTTGGGGAACCTGGTGCTGCTCGTCTGGGTCGCCGGCGCCGCGATCGTGTCCGGGCGAATGGCTTATCTGGCGGGGCGAACGGCATACCGGGTAGCCGCGGCACTTACCGTAGGGGAGGTACGCAGCCGTTTGCGCGCCGTGCTGTTTCCCGCGCTGCTCGGCCCGGGCCAGTTGCTGCTCTTCGGGCCGTGGATCGTGCATACCACCAATCGGGCCGAGTTCCTGGTGCCTTTCGCGACCCTCGCGCCACGCTGGATCTGGCTGCTCGGACCGCTCACGGCTGGGCTGGCGGCATTCGGGTTGATTCTGCCGCCGCGGTGGTTTCGGGGCTACGTCGCAGCGCTCTGCGCGGTCGGCGTGCTGCTCTGGGTGCAGGGAAATCTGCTGGTCGCCGAGTACGGCCTGCTGGACGGTGGAGGCCTCGACCTCGCGTCGCACGCATGGCGCGGCCCGTTCGAGGTCGGCCTGTGGATCGCCGCGCTCGGCCTGGCGACGTTCTTCGCAAACGCGGTGAGCCGCGCGGCGCCCGCGGCCAGCGTGCTGTTGATGTCGCTGCAGGCTGTCGTCCTGTTGGGAGTGACGCTCGCGCCGGCCGGGGGGTCGAGCGGCGACGGGGACGATGCGGTGGCCGGCTGGAGTCCGGTGCCACCGGAAATCTACGAGCTGTCGCGCAGCCGGAACATCATCCACATCGTGCTCGACATGTTCCCGTCGCACATTCTGGCCGAGATCCGGGACGCCGACCCCGCCACCTTCGATCGCACGTGGTCCGGATTCACTTTCTACCGGAATCACCTGGGCGCCTTTCCGACGACGTTGGCCAGCATGCCGGCGATGCTCACCGGCGTCCCGTATCGCAACGACATGCGAATGTCGGCCTACCGACGGGCGCATCCCTCCGTCTTCCACGCGCTCGGGCAACACGGGTACCGGCTCAGGTCGGCGTCCGCCTACTTCCGCGATCATCCCGGCGCCGCGTTCCCCGGCGCCGAGGACGCCGTCGAATACACTATTCCGAGACCGTACGGCAGCTACCGCACCTACCTCGACAGCACGGCGGCCCAACTGCTGGATCTGTCTCTGTTCCGGCACGCACCGCACGGCGTCAAGGCCGACGTCTATCGCGACGGCGCGTGAAGGCGTGCCATCCGGAAAATCGCTGCGGCGAATGAAGCTCGATGCCACGCCCCTGCTCCTGATAAAGCCGTTCGGCGCGCAGGGCCCGCTGCAGCTCTCGAACGCGCCCACCTCGATCGTCGACCTGCCGGCCACGCTGCTCGACCTGGCCGGCCTGCCGAACACCCTGGGAAGCGGGAAGTCGGCGCTGGCGCTGGATCCGGCAATGCCCCGCGAGCGCACGTACGCGGATCACGCCTGGGGCCGCGGAGGCCAGAACGACTTCCAGAGCCGGTACTTCGATGTCCTCCACCTGTACTCGGTCAACGGACAGGCGAGCAGCTCGGAGGCCTGGCGCTACCAGCGGGCGATCTTCGACCCGACGGCCAACCGGAACGCGCAGTACCGGACGCATCGGATCGGCATGTCGGCGGTTGAAGACGACACGGCGGGACCTTCCGGCGAGGGAGTCTACCGAACCGACGACTACGCCGCCTTCTTCCTGAGGCCCGACACCGAACGCATCGCGTTCGACGTCCGCCGGGCGCCGGACTCGGCCCCGCAGACGGTGACCGTGCGGGTCGATGGCCGCGAGGTCGGCCGGCTCTCGCTCTCCGGCGACACCTGGCGCGGCATCGAGCATCCGGTCGAGCCGCGCGACGTGGGCGACAGCCCGTTCTGCGTCGAGCTGCTGGTGAGCCCGGTGGCGCACGGCGACGAGAGTCGGTCGCAGGGGGTCATGCTCCGGGGCGGCTTCTGACAGGCGGCTCCGTTTCCTCCGAAAGCCCTGTGGCTCACGGGGTCCCGACCGCCGTCGGATCGGCGGGCGGCTTGTCCGGCGCGTCGGGGGTGACGTGCGCCGCCGCCGCTGGCTTGCCCGGCACGCCCACGGTGAAACGGTGGGGTTCGTACGTCCGCTCCACGATTCCTTGCAGGCGGGCGACCTCCCTGCCGTGCTCGTCGAGCTTCTCCGCGAGCCGCCGGCGGTCGTCCCGGGCCTCGGCGAAGCCGGCCTGCATGGCGTCCCGTGCCTCCGTGAACCGGTGATCGACCCCGGCGAAGCGGCGGTCGATATCGGTCCCGACCTCCCCGAATCGGCGGTCGAGGTCGGCGCCGGCCCCGGCGAAGCGGCGGTCGATATCGGTCCCGACCTCCCCGAATCGGCGGTCGAGGTCGGCGCCAGCCTCGGCGAAGCGGCGGTCGAGGTCGGCGCCAGCCTCGGCGAAGCGGCGGTCGACATGGGCGCCGGCCTCTGTGAACCGGCGATCGACCTCTGCGAAGCGGCGGTCGATATGGGCGCCGGCCTCTGTGAACCGGCGATCGACCTCTGTGAACCGGCGGTCGATATCGGTCCTGACCTCCCCGAATCGGCGGTCGACCTCTGCGAAGCGGCGGTCGAGACGACGATAGAAGAAGCGGAGCACCGCCAGCAGGATCCCGAGCGAGGTCAACTGGAGCGTCACCAGGCCGACGACGGCGCCCCCGAGTACGGCTGGATCGACAGTCATCATGCCCGCAACTGAAGCAAGGTGCGTGCCGGCGATTCGCCCCGCTGCTGGTCGGGCCCGGCGGCAACTTGTTGCGGCCGTTGCGGGTCCAGCGGCTCGTCAACGCCGCATTTTTTGCAGTATAGCGGATGACGAGGGCCGAGTCGCCGGCTCACGGGGTCCCGACCGCCGTCGGATCGGCGGGCGGCTTGTCCGGCGCGTCGGGGGTGACGTGCGCCGCCGCCGCCGGCTTGCCCGGCACGCCCACGGTGAAACGGTGGGGTTCGTACGTCCGCTCCACGATCCCTTGCAGGCGGGCGACCTCCTTGCCGTGCTCGTCGAGCTTCTCCTCGAGCCGCCGGCGGTCGTCCCGGGCCTCCGCGAAGCCGGCCTGCAGGGCGGCCAGCGCCTCGGCGAACCGGACGTCGGCCTCGATGAAACGGCGGTCGACTTCGGTGAACCGGCGGTCGATATCGGTCCTGACCTCCGCGAAGCGGCGATCGAGGTCCGCGCCGGCCTCGGCGAAGCGGCGATCGACATGGGCGGCGGTCTCGGCGAAGCGGCGGTCGACCTCGGCGAACCGGCGGTCGATATCGGTCCCGACCTCGGCGAAGCGGCGGTCGAGACGACGATAGAAGAAGCGGAGCACCGCCACCAGGATCCCGAGCGAGGTCAACTGGAGCGTCACCAGGCCGACGACGGCGCCCCCGAGTACGGTTGGATCGACAGTCATCATGCCCGCAACCTGAAGCAAGGTGCGTGCCGGCGATTCGCCCCGCTGCCGGTCGAGCCCGGCGGCAACTGTTGCCGCCGCTGCGGGGACAAGCGGCTCGTCAGCGCCGCATTTTTCGCAGTATAGCGGATGACCAGGGCCGGGTCGGCCGGCTCACGGGGTGCCGGCCGCCGGCGGGTCGGCGGGCGGCGCGTCGGGGGCGACGTGGGCCGCCGCCGGCGGCTTGCCCGGCATGCCCACGGTGAATCGGTGGGGTTCGTACGTGCGCTCCACGATTCCTTGCAGGCGGGCGACCTCCTTGCCGTGTTCGTCGAGTTTCTCCTCGAGCCGCCGTCGGTCGTCCCGGGCCTCGGCGAAGCCGGCCTGCATGGCGCCCAGCGCCTCGGCGAAACGGCGGTCGATATCGGTCCTGACCTCCCCGAAGCGGCGGTCGAGGCCCGCGCCGGCCTCTGTGAAGCGGCGGTCGATATCGGTCCTGACCTCCCCGAAGCGGCGGTCGAGGCCCGCGCCGGCCTCTGTGAAGCGGCGGTCGATATCGGTCCTGACCTCCCCGAAACGGCGGTCGAGGTCCGCGCCGGCCTCGGCGAAGCGGCGATCGACCTCGGCGAAGCGGCGGTCGAGACGACGATAGAAGAAGCGGAGCACCGCCACCAGGATCCCGAGCGAGGTCAACTGGAGCGTCACCAGGCCGACGACGGCGCCTCCGAGTACGGTTGGATCGACAGTCATCATGCCCGCAACCTGAAGCAAGGTGCGTGCCGGCGATTCGCCCCGCTGCCGGTCGGGCACGGCGGCAACTGTTGCAGCCGCTGCGGGACAAGCGGCTCGTCAGCGCCGCACTTTTTGCAGTATAGCGGATGACCAGGGCCGGGTCGGCCGGCTCACGGGCTCCCGACCGCCGTTGGGTCGGCGGGCGGCTCGTCCGGCGCGTCGGGGGCGACGTGCGCCGCCGCCGGCGGCTTGCCCGGCATGCCCACGGTGAAACGGTGGGGTTCGTACGTCCGCTCCACGATTCCTTGCAGGCGGGCGACCTCCTTGCCGTGCTCGTCGAGCTTCTCCTCGAGCCGCCGGCGGTCGTCCCGGGCCTCGGCGAAGCCGGCCTGCATGGCACCCAGCGCCTCGGCGAAACGACGGTCGATATCGGTCCTGACCTCCCCGAAGCGGCGGTCGATATCGGTCCTGACCTCCCCGAAGCGGCGGTCGAGGTCCGCGCCGGCCTCGGCGAAGCGGTGATCGACCTCGGCGAAGCGGCGGTCGAGACGAAGATAGAAGAGGCGGAGCACCGCCACCAGGATCCCGAGCGAGGTCAACTGGAGCGTCACCAAGCCGACGACGGCGCCCCCGAGTACGGTTGGATCGACAGTCATCATGCCCGCAACCTGAAGCAAGGTGCGTGCCGGCGATTCGCTCCGCTGCCGGTCGGGCCCGGCGGCAACTGTTGCGGCCGCTGCGGGACAAGCGGCTCGTCAGCGCCGCACTTTTTGCAGTATAGCGGATGACCAGGGCCGGGTCGGCCGGCTCACGGGGTGCCGGCCGCCGGCGGGTCGGCGGCCGGCGCGTCGGGGGCGACGTGCGCCGCCGCCGGCCGCTTGCCCGGCATGCCCACGGTGAATCGGTGGGGTTCGTACGTGCGCTCCACGATCCCCTGCAGGCGGGCGACCTCCTTGCCGTGTTCGTCGAGCCTCTCCGCGAGCCGCCGTCGGTCGTCCCTGGCCTCGGCGAAGCCGGCCTGCATGGCGCCCAGCGCCTCGGCGAAACGGCGGTCGATATCGGTCCTGACCTCCCCGAAGCGGCGGTCGAGGTCCGCGCCGGCCTCTGCGAAGCGGCGATCGACCTCTGCGAAGCGGCGGTCGAGACGACGATAGAAGAAGCGGAGCACCGCCAGCAGGATCCCGAGCGAGGTCAACTGGAGCGTCACCAGGCCGACGACGGCGCCCCCGAGTACGGCTGGATCGACAGTCATCATGCCCGCAACTGAAGCAAGGTGCGGGCCGGCGATTCGCCCCGCTGCTGGTCGGGCCCGGCGGCAACTTGTTGCGGCCGTTGCGGGACAAGCGGCTCGTCAACGCCGCATTTTTCGCAGTATAACGGATGACCAGGGTCGGGTCGGCCGGCTCACGGGCTCCCGACCGCCGGCGGGTCGGCGGGCGGCTCGTCCGGCGCGTCGGGGGCGACGTGCGCCGCCGCCGGGGGCTTGCCCGGCATGCCCACGGTGAAACGGTGGGGTTCGTACGTCCGCTCCACGATCCCTTGCAGGTGGGCGACCTCCCTGCCGTGCTCGTCGAGCTTCTCCTCAAGCCGCCGGCGGTCGTCCCTGGCCTCGGCGAAGCCGGCCTGCATGGCGTTCCGCGCTTCCGTGAACGCAGATTCTCCTGAAGGCCGATGCGGACGGACCGGCGTGGACCGACGAGCGGATCGCCGACGCCTTTTCGTGCCGCACCAACACGGTCGAGAACATTCGCCAACGCTGCGTGCTGGAAGGCTTCGAGCGGGCGCTGGAACGCAAACGGCGGGCGTCGCCGCCGGTCCCCCAAACTGCTCGACGGCGAACAGGAGGCGCAGGTCATCGCGCTGCGTCTGGGACCGCCCCCGAAGGGTTTCGCGAACTGGTCGTTGCGGCTGTTGGCGCGTCGGGTCGTCGAATTGGCGATCGTCGGGTCGATCAGCCGCGAAACCATCCGGCGTACGCTCAAAAAACGAGATGACGCAGCGGAAGATCGAGTACTGGGTGATCCCGCCGCAAGCCGATGCCGAGTTCGTGGCGAACATGGAACAGGTCATCGACGTGTATCAGAAATCCTACGCTGCGGGTCGTCCCGTCGTGTGCATGGATGAGCAGCCGGTGCAGTTGGTCAAGGAAACCCGTCCGCCGATGGCGGCCACGAAGAAGCGTCCCGAGCGTGTTGACTACGACTACGAACGGGCCGGCACGGCCTCGGTCTTCCTGTTCTGCGAGCCGCTGGCCGGTTGGCGGCAGGCGACGGCCCGGGCCCGGCGTGCGAAGGCGGACTGGGCGATAGAGGTCGCCGGCCTGTCGAACCGCAAGCTCGCGGCGGCCGGGGTGCAGGTGCCGCACTGGCGGGACACCGTGGCGCGGTACGCGCGCACTCTTCGCCGGTGCTGACACCGACTTGAACCCAGTGGCCGGAGCACACGTTCACGAACTCACCACGAAGGCCGACAAGGCGGGTCCTCAAGCGCGCAATCCTCCCCGCCGCCGACAACGACGAGTAGATCGGGATCCGCCACCCGTTCGGCGCTGGTCGGCTGACGTGCACGCAATGGAGACCGGGCGCCGGCGACGCCGCGCCGGCGCCCGGTCCGCTGCCGGGAATCGGCTACATCTTCTGGATGGTGATCCGGGCGACCGGGTTCTTCCAGTCGCGCATCATCGGCATGAAGTCGCCGTGGCCGTGGATGCCGTTGCTGATGACGATGCCGCCCTCTCCCATGCCGATCGCCGCGCCCGCGCCCATGGCGTCGCATTCCGGGTAGCCCGCCGGGTTCGGGATCGACGAGCACAGCTCGTCGTTCATCTCGGTGCCGGCGTCGTACGCGTAGGCGTAGCCCGTCATTCCGCCGTCCCCGGGCAGCAACATGTTGGCGCCCACGAACGTGTCGTTCGTCGGGATGAGCATCGAGACCAGGCTCAGCCGGTAGCCGTACATTCCCGAGATCATGAACTCCGTGGTGACGCCGGGCGTGGTCAGCATGTGCCCCTGCGCCACGACGTCCATGACGCCCATGTCCTGCATGCCTTCGAGCATCATCTTCATGCCGCTGGTGTCCCCCATCTCGGCGATGGCGCGGAGCTCGGCCGACGCCTGCGTGCCGGGCAGGAACATGGTGACGTCCATCGAATGGGTCGCCAGCAGGAACGGGGTGAAGCTCTGGCCCGGCGTGAGGTTCGTGATCTTGACCTGATACATGTCCTGCGCGGACGCGGTCATCGGTTGCCCGACGACGACAAGGGCAAGGGCGAGCAGCAGGATGCTGATGGTGCGTTTCATGTCGTGGTCCTCCTCCAAGAACATCGGTTTCTGCCACGTGCATTCGTTCCAGCACGAACACGTCAAAAAGTGGAACGCCACGGATAACGTCCACAAACGTTGCAATAATCATACATCGCCATGCCGGACGTGAGACAAAAGTGTCGGTCAGCCGCTTCGCTTGCCGCCCGCCGGCTCGATGACGCATGCTCTACACCGACATGACGGCGACCGTTGCGCGGCCCGAGCTGCCGCTCCCCGCCCGGCTGCTCGATGCCCTCGGCGGCGTTCTTCTCGTCACGTTGCTCTGCGTGCTGATCTTCGGACCGGTCCGCATAGACGCGGTCGTCGCCACCCTGTCGGCCAGCTCCCTCGCGCGGCTGCTGGTGCTGCTGGCGGCGTCGGTCGCGGTCCGCCACCTCGCTTGGCCGCGCCCGCCGCTTCCTCTGCGCTTCCTGGCCGCCGTCCGCGCTCTCTCGAGATCGGCCGCCCTGCGCCGCGTGCTGCCGCCGTTTCTGGCCACGCGCGGCGCGGTGCTGTTCACCGGCATGCTCGCCGTCCTGACCATCGGGTTCCCGGACGGCGACCCGCCGGTCCGGATCGCGGAGAGCGAAGTCGCGAACCTGCCGCTCCGGTGGGATGCCGGCTGGTACCTGGACGTCGCGGTCCACGGCTACCGGTGGTCGCCCGCTGCCGAGGGGCAGCAGAACGTCGCCTTCTTTCCGGCCTTTCCCGCGTTGATGAGCCTGGGCGCCGCGCTGGTCAACGCGGGCAACGAGCCCGAGGGCCTGGGCGCCCGCCTGGACAACGAGCGCTACTTCGTCCTGCACGTCGCGGCGGGGCTGTTCATCGCGCTGGGCGCGTTCCTGTGGGGGCTGGCCTATGTGTACCGGCTGGCCCGCGAAGACCTCGACGACCGATCCGCAACGAGCGCGATACTGCTGCTCTGCGCGTTTCCGTTCGCCGTGTTCTACGGCGCGCCCTATTCCGAAAACCTCTTCCTGCTGGCCACCGCGGCGGCCTTCTTCCACACGCGGCGTGGCGATTGGGGGGCGGCGTGCACCTGGGGCGCGCTCGCCGGCCTGACGCGTCCCAACGGCTTCGCCCTGTGCGTTCCGCTCGCGCTGCTGGCGCTCCGGGCTCGCGCCCGCCCGCCGCGCGCCTGGCTGGCGGCAGCCGCGCCGCTCGGGGGGCTGGCCGCGTTCTCGTTGTATCTGCTGGTCCACACCGGCAATCCGCTCGCCTGGCTCGACGCGCACGGCGCCTGGGGGCGCTCCACCGGCGTGACGAACATGCTGCTCGCCGTCCCGCTGGAGTTCCGGTCCGGTGAAGTCCTGTACAACAGGATGCTGGGCGAGCCGCTGCGCTGGCTCGACGGCGGCGCGGCGCTCCTGGCGCTGGCGCTGGCCGTGCCGCTGACGCGCCGGCTGGGATGGGCCTACGGCTCGTGGGTCGTCGTCAACCTGGCGCTGGCGATCGGCTCGGGCGGGTTGCTCTCGGTCGGGCGCCTCGTCTCGACGCTGTTTCCGCTGTTCATCTACCTGGGCGCACGGCTCACCCCGGGGCAGTCCGTGCTGGCGGCGGCGGTGTGCGCCACGCTGCAGGGGTTCGGAGCGGTGCTGTTCTATACGTGGCGGCCGTTCCTGTAGCCCGGCGTTCCGTCGATTCGAGCGTCGCGCCGGTCAGCGGCCTGCCGGCGGGCGGAAACGGACCTGCCAGGGCACGATCAGCGACTCCGCGAGCACGTTCAGCGAGACCTTCGAGCGGCCTTGCCGGCGCTCGACGAAGACGATCGAGACTTCCCCGACGCGGGCGCCGCGGCGCAGGGCTTCGTGGAGGGTCTCGATGAGGAACGCGTAGCCGTTGGAGACCAGGCGGTCGAGCGGGATGCGCCCCAGCGTCTCCCGCCGCCAGCAACGGAAGCCGCTGGTGCAGTCGGCGACCGGCGCGCCCGTGACGGCGCGCACGTAGCGGTTGGCCGCCGAGCTGAGCGCGATGCGGTGGAGCGGCCAGTTCACAACGCTGGCGCCGTGCAGGTAGCGGGAGCCGACCACCACGTCGAACGTCTCGGCTGCCGAGACCAGCGCAGGCAGGTACGAGGGGGCGTGCGACAGGTCGGCGTCCATCTGGCAGACGAGGTCGGCGTCGCCGGCCAGCACGCGGCGGAACGCGTCGACGTAGGAGCGGCCGAGGCCCCTGCGCCCGCTGCGGTGCAGCACCTCCACCCGCCCCGGATGCTCGCGGGCGAGGGCGTCGGCCACCGCGCCGGTGCCGTCGGGAGAGTCGTCGTCGACGACGAGCACGCGGTAGTCGCCCTGTCCGAGCACGTCCGGGATCAGCACCGGGAGGTTGTCGCGCTCGTTGTAGGTCGGGATCACGACGGTGACGTTCATGCGCCATGCGATTCTAGCCGCAAAGGAGGTACCGCTGCGTCGGATCTGCGCCCGCAGCTACCGCGCACGCCGCGGCGAGCCCGACGACCCCGCCGCCGACGTCGATCGTCGGGTCGCTCATCGCAGGCGCGGGCGCGGCGGCGCGCTACGCGCGGTTGCGAGGGTAGGACGAGAGGAGTAGAGTCGGAGCGATGACGAAGGACACGTGGGCAATCATCGGCACGATGGTGACGATCGGGAGCATCATCGCGGCGCTTGGAGGGATCGCGATCAACCAGAACAGCCGGTTGAACACGCGGATCAACGACGTGAACACCCGGATCGGCGACCTGCGAGCCGAAATGAACACCCGCTTCAGCGACCTCGACGGCGATGTCGGCAACCTCCGGAGCGACGTGCGGGAGATGGGCGAACGCCTGCGCAACGTCGAGATCCAGTTTGCCAAGGTGGACCAACGGTTGCTGACGCTCGAGCGCGCAATCATCCCCGCCGCCGACAGCGACGAGTAGATCGGGATCATGACGAAGGACACGAAGGCGATCATCGTCACGATCGTCGCAGCGGCGCCCACGTTGGGCGGCCTGCTGCCCGCCGAACAACCGTCGCGCGTCACGGTGAACAGAGCAGCCAGTTGAACACGCGGATCAACGAGCGTTGCGTGATGGTCCGGTCACGGCATGGCGTCGCTGTCCGGTACGGGAGAATCCGGTAAATGGACGCGACAGCCTGGACGGCGATCGGAATCGGCGTGACGATCCTGATCGCGATCGGAGCGAGCTTCCAAAGCCTGCGTAAGGGAAATGAGAAGCTCCGGGACCGAATCGAGGCGCAGGGCAAGGAGACCGCCGAACAGCTCGCACAGTTGCGGGAGCGAATGGCCAAACTCGAAGGCCTCCTGGAGGGACTGCGCGAAGCGATCACCGGCAGGCGAGCCGCATAGCGTGGTCGACATCGCCCAGCGGGCCAGCGCCGCACACGATCACGAGCTCGCCAGGAAGGCCGGCCTGGCCAACCTGAGGAGGATTCGTACGACGGCGACAGCGAAACCCTCGACCTGGTAGCGGGAATCGAGGCGCGGGTGCTCGCGGCGGAGCACGGGCGGTACGGTCGGCGGCTGGCGGTCTGGATTGCTCTTGCCCGACGCGGTCTCGTTCGATCCAGCCCTGAGCCGCGCCAAGCGTTGGCCGAGGCCGGACACTTCGGCCGTCAGTCCCTCGATGCGGCTGCCGACAGATTCTGCGGAAACGGACCCGCCTGGGCACGATCAGCGACGTCTGCCGTACGGGGGTGTCTCCGCGCGACCAGACCCTGGGCATGCAAGACAGATCACTGTCACCCGCCACCACGTGCATGGTGGGATTGACGGCGGCCGATGTCAGCTTCGCCAAGACGAGCGAGTTGTTGGCGGGCCTGGCCGGGGTAGCTGTCGAGACCCGGCAAGGAACACCGCATCCCGCCACGGACCGGGATGAACCAGGTGTGATCACACGCGCCGAAGCGCTCCCAAAACGAACCATCGACGAAAGCCGACGCCGAGAAGAAGTCACCCAATCCCGCCCCGCGGAAAGAGGCGGGTACCAGGACGGCCACGTCACCGCCGACGGCGCTGAGAGCCGAAACGACGACGGACCGACATCACGCACAGCCTGAACGCATCCAGCGAGCTCAGGTCAACCAGGGACGACAAGACGGAAGAACTGCCGTGGCGAACGCACGCAGGAGGATTTCAGCCAGGACTTTGACCGGGACATTTGTCCACCCCGCAAGCGGTCGGGATCGCTGAGTCCGAGGCGAGAAGAACGGGTCGCTGCGAAACAGCAGAACCACAGTTGGAACCGAGAGAGACCGTCAGCGCGACCGGCTAGCCGGCGGTCTGCTCCTCGGCCGCGGCCAACTGGCGGCGCGACAGCACGCCTGTTGTCGGTGTCATCGGCCGGCCAGCCGTAGGCCTTCGCGACGGCTGCATAGCTGGAGTCGCTGCCGTCGCGGCGTGACCCCCCAACCGCTCGACACCGGCCGGTCCCGACCGGCTCCGAGTGTCGCCCTCGTCACCGACAACCTGGAACGGAGCTTGCTGGAGTCGGCGCTGTCACGAACCGGCGTGCCCCGGTTCGGGCGAGTTGGGTTGCCGGGAGGGTCGGACGACGCGAAGCGAGCGCGAACCCGAGATCCGCCCTCAAGACGGTCGGGAGTCCGACAGCCGCGCTACGGTCGCGCGTTCGGGACGCAGGCGCCGGCGCGGCCGTCACGACTCGCCCGGTCTCGGCATGCGCCGTCGGCGCCGGGCAGCACTAGGTCGAGCAGCACCAAGGCGGGATGCTTCGCCTCGACCAGGAGGGCCACCTGCCCGGGCTCGCCCGTGACCGCCGGGGCGTAGCCCGCCGCCGCGAGCGCGGCGCGCACGTGGCGCCGCGCTCGCGGGTCGTCGTTGACCACCAGGCCGGGCGTCTTCTCCCGCGCTCTCTCGAGCGCAGAGGCGGGAACGGTCGTGGCGCGGCCCTCCTCCTCGTCGGCGGGCAGCGTGAACGTGATCCGCGTGCCCCGGCCCGCGCCGCCGCTCTCGGCGCGGATGCGGCCGCTGTGCGCCTGGACCAGCCCTTTGCAGATGACCAGCCCGAGGCCCGACCCGCCGCCCTCGCCGGCCCCGGCGTGCCGGCCGAACAGGTGCGGCAGCCGCTGTGCCGGCACCCCCTCGCCGCCGTCGGCGACCGAGACTTCCACCAGCGTCCCGGCACGCGAAGCCGCCACCCGGATGGGGGCGGGCTCCGGGGAGTGGCGCGCCGCGTTGGCGCGCAGGTTGTCCAGCACTTGCACGATGCGCCGCCCGTCGGCCGGCACAGGCGGCAGGTCCGCCGGCAGGTCGATGACGAGGCCGTACCGGCCGCCGCCGCCCGAGAACGCGGTCCGCGCCCGTTCGACGAGACCGGCCACTTCTTCCGGCGGCCGGGTCCACCGGCAGCATGCCCGAGCCGAGGCGCCCGGCGTCCAGCAGGTCCCCGACCAGCCCGGACTGCGGTCGGCCTGCTCCTCTATTATGCTCAGGAACTGGCCCAACTCGGCCCGGTCAGGGTCCAGCCCGTCCTCGAGTTCGATTGGCGGGCGAACGTGGCGGCGCGCCAATTCAAGTTGTCGGTCAGGTTTCAGCAAGGGGCGTACTTCACGACCTGCAACGAGTACTTCTACCCGCCCCCTACCGGCGGCGCGCCAGCTCTCGACCCTACCGATGAGCGGCGACTGGAAACGGAGCCACGGCGGGGAGTGACGCAC
This sequence comes from Vicinamibacterales bacterium, assembly GCA_965116825.1. Lineage (GTDB taxonomy): Bacteria > Acidobacteriota > Vicinamibacteria > Vicinamibacterales > UBA8438 > WTFV01. The sequence goes on along the minus strand of OZ220736.1, from coordinate 7,360,850 downwards.
CGGCATCGCGAAAGCCGCCGGCAACAGCTACCCCCATCCGCCTACCGCCACCGCGTCAGTCGGTCGACTCTACCCAGCGCGCCGACACCGGATTTGTCCCCGGGGCAGATCGCCGTCCCCACGCGGCCCTCATCCAACAGGCCTCCGATGCTCGAGAATCAATCGGGGCCGATTCTGTTCTCTCGCACCGCATGGGGACGGCGAGCGAAGCGCCGGACCGGCCGTCTTCGTTCCGCCGGACGACCTCAAGGCGTCGAAGGCTGAGAAGACGTACATCGAGGGGTTCCGGAGAGAACGACCGCGCCAGCCGCGCCGGTTTCCGGTGGCCCGGCCGGACGACGTCAGTGATTGCCTGAGCAAACGCTGCACTTGGCCCGAACACCACCACCAGCAGAACACCGGCTACGAAAAAGGAACGCCATCCGTTCATCATCCTGTCACCTCCACTCCCCGTCGTCGAGACGGTGGACCCTGCGTCCACCGACTTTCGCCTTCCAGCGCCGTCCCCTGCCGTCCAGGCAAGTCCTGCGGTAACTCATTGACTTGAAGTGGCTTAGCGAGCACTGTCATTCTTGACACGTCCAGGGACTTTCGGTACATTCCAAAAATAAATGGGTAATAGGATGGGGAATCAGGTGGTACCGGAACAAAAGGCGAAAGTCAGGCCGCCGCTGCCCAAGAAGCGGCGAACCGCCAAGCATCGGGGCCGGCATCCGGACAAGGCGCTCTCGGCCGCCTTCTGCCGCACGGTCGGCGAGGCCGGGCGCTTCGCCGACGGGAACGGGCTCTACCTGCACGTCGACCCGTCGGGCGCGCGGCGCTGGGTGCAGAAGCTGGTGATTCGCGGCAAGGTGCGGGTGCTCGGTCTCGGCGGCTATTCCCTGGTGTCGCTGGCCGACGCGCGCGAGCAGGCGCTCGCCAACCGCAAGCTGGCCCGCTCGGGTGGCGACCCACTGGCAGCCAAACGCCGCCCCCGCGGCGTGCCCACCTTCGAGGAGGCCACCGCAACGGTCGTCAAGCAGAAGCGCAGCGGGTGGCGCAATCCGAAACACGCTACGGACTGGCCGACGAGCCTTCGGATGTACGCATTCCCGCTCATCGGCGACAATCTCGTCTCCGAAATCACCTCGGCCGACCTCCTGCAGATCCTCTCGCCCATCTGGCACGACAAGCCCGAGACGGCGCGGCGTGTGCGGCAACGCATCGGCACCGTCATGAAGTGGGCCGTGGCGATGCAGCATCGGCCCGACAACCCGGCCGGCGCGGCGCTCGGCGAGGCGCTCGGTCGCCAGCGGGCCCCGGTGGTCCACATGCCGGCGCTCCCGCATGGCGAGGTCGCCTCAGCCGTCGCCGCCGTCCGCGCGTCACCGGCGTGGGCCGGGGCGAAGCTGGCTTTCGAGTTCCTGGTGTTGACCGCCGCCCGCTCCGGCGAAGTCCGGCTGGCGACCTGGGACGAAATCCGTCTGGACGCGGCCGTCTGGACGGTACCCGCCGAGCGCATGAAGGCGGAGCGCGACCACCGGGTGGCGCTGAGCCGACGGGCCGTGCAGGTGCTGCGCGCGGCACGCAGGCTTGGCGACGGCACCGGGCTCGCGTTCCCGAGTCAGCGCGGGAAGGCCCTCACGGACAGGGCGCTCTCGCAGCTGCTCCGGAAACTGGGCATCGGGGCCGTACCGCACGGTTTCCGCTCGTCGTTCCGGGACTGGGCGTCGGAGCGTACGAACCACCCTCGGGCGGTCGTCGAGGCGGCCCTGGCGCACGTGGTGCAGAACCAGACCGAGGCGGCCTACGCGCGGTCGGACCTGCTCGAGCGGCGTCGCCAGCTGATGGACGACTGGATGCAGTACCTCGATTCGGAGCGCGGGCAGAGGGCGACGCCGCAGCGGTGACGGACTCACGCATGACGTGATCCCGGCCCGCCGCGCGGTCGCCAACGGAATGGCGCCCCGACTTGCTGCCGGTACCTGGTCGGCAACCCCTCGGTGGGACACGTAACACTGCAGGGTATGACCAGTTGGTCATACCCTGCAGATTCGGATGACCGTTGACACGGGCGCCAGGGCGATGTCATGCGGGAGTCGGCGCGCACCGCGCTGTCGTGGCTGCGCGCCAACGCCGCACGCTACGGCCTCGACACCCTTGGCCATCATCACGCCTCCTCAATGGCGCCCTCGTCGTCTTCAAGATCCACGTCCCAATCGGCGAGCCTCTGCCAGCAATGGCGCCTCGATCGGCCGCCCGGTGCGGAACAACGCGGTGACCGCCTCGTCGAATCGTCCCGCGTCTCGACCCGGATGGACTCCGCCGCCGCCGCATCCTCTCCGCCCCCGCTTGCTCATGCTCGGTTCGCCCCGCCCGTCGGGCATCCACCGCAACCCGAAGCGTTATCGTTCGCCTGCACTGCCCCCCCACCGGCCCCGGCGACCGTCATGACCAGCGTCGAGTACACCGAGGAGTTCGAGACTTGGTGGCACGCGCTCACCGAGCGGGAGCAGAACGACGTGTCGCACGTCGTCGACATGCTCGGCGAGCAGGGTCCCGTCCTACCGTTCCCGTACTCCTCGACGGTCGAGCGGTCCCGCCACGGCCACATGCGGGAGCTGCGGGTCCAGAGCAGGGGGCGTGCGATCCGCGTCCTGTACGCCTTCGATCCGCGCCGCACGGCCATCCTGCTGATCGCCGGCCACAAGACCCACCCGACCCGCTTCTACGACCGTTTCGTCCCGCGCGCCGACACGATCTATGATCGCTACTTGAACGAGTTGCAGCGGGAAGGGCTGTTCCCATCGCCCAAGGGGTAGACCCGATGACGCACCGACCTTGGTCCGAGTTGACGAAGCACTGGAGTCCCGAACGGCGCGCGGAGAACGAGCGCGCGAAGGTGAAGATCCGCGCCCACATCCGCAGTCTCCAGACCGGTGGGCCGACCGACGATGCGGCTGGTGACACTCCGCCGGCCCAGCGCACGACCGCGCCGGCCCCCTCGCCCAGTTCTTCTGGTCTCGATCCCATCCGCGGCTAGCGTGCCGTCGTCCACGTTTCCTCCGCCTGCCGCCCGACCTGCTCCGGGTGCGCCGGCGCCTCAGCGCCCGAGCCATAGCGGGGCCATCCGCTCCAGGTCTCTCCGGTGACACGGTACCGACGTGGCGAAACGTAGCTATAGCTAGTGTTCGGCAGAAAACCCCATAAGTTGTTGATTCTACCGGAGATACCGTGGATTTCAAGTGGCAAAGATCGTCCGAATGTCGTATTCTTGGGGGCGATCCATGAGGAATCGGCCCATTTCGGGAGTATCTTCGCGACATTGACATCATGAGAGAAGTGCACAGGTCACAGTTTCAACTCGGCCAGGTGCCCATTGAGGAGATCTGGATAAACCCGAAATCGCGGGATGACATTCCCGCGGTGTTGAAGGGGCTTCAGCACATCTGGTGCGACGAGGCGTTGCGTGAGCAGCTGTTTGCGCTGCTGGACGAGCACATCCTGCCGGAGGCCGACCGCACGGTCGGGCGTCCGGGGATGGATTTGTGGCAGATTCTGGTCCTGGGCATTCTGAAGCAGGGGCTGGGCTGCGACTTCGACCGTCTTCACGAATTGACGAACCATCACGATACGATACGCGCGTTCCTGGGCCACAGCGACTTCGGTGACAAGACGCATTACGAGTACCAGACGGTGGTCGACAACGTGTCGTTGTTGACGCCGGAGTTGCTGTCGGCGGTCGGGCGCCTGGTGGTGGAGAGCGGGCACAAGGTAGCAAAAAAAAAGCCTGGCGAACCATTACGCGGGCGGTGTGACTCGTTCGTCGTCGAGACGGACGTGCATTATCCGACGGACGTCAACCTGTTGTGGGACGCGGTGCGTTGCCTGCTGCGGGAGACGGGGCGGACGGCTGAGCAGTACGCGGTGCGCGGCTGGCGTCAGTGGCGCCATCTGTCGCGGGAGGTCAAGAAGCTGTTCAACAAGGTGCGCTCGACGCGGCGAGCGCAGCGGCATCCGGAGCGGGTGGAGGCGTATTTGGCGCGCTGCCGGGCGCTGGTGGAGCGCGCAGAGGCCACGCTCGACGTTTTGCGGGACGAGGGCGTGGGGGAATTGCGCTGCCGCTCGATCGCAGACCTCGTCGCTCACGCGCGGCGGCAGATTGACCAAGTGGAGCGTCGTCTTCTGGGTGGCGAGACAATTCCTCACGAGGAGAAGGTCTTTTCGATTTTCGAGGAACATACGCGCTGGGTTTCCAAAGGCAAGGCGGGCACGCCGGTCGAACTCGGGGTTCCTGTCGCTCTTATCGAGGATCAGTATCAATTCATCCTTCACCACAAGATCCTGTGGGAGGGCGAGGACGTGGACGTGCCAGTGCCGCTGGTGCGGGAAGCGCAGGAATTGTATCCGGAGTTACGGGCGTGCAGTTTCGACCGCGGCTTTCACAGCCCCGCCAACCGGGTGCGCCTCGATGCACTGCTCGACGTCAATGCGTTGCCGCGGAAAGGGTATCTTTCGAAAGTCGACCGGGAACGGGAAGAGGAGGAATCGTTTGCGGCGGCGCGGCGTGCACATCCGGCGGTCGAGTCTGCCATCAACGGGTTGGAGCATCGAGGACTCGACCGCGTTCGCAGCCATGGCGCGGAGGGCTTCGCGCGAACGGTCGCCCTGTCGGTGCTGGCGGCCAACCTGCATCGCATCGGGTTGCTTCTGCAGAAGCGGGAGCGCAAGCGACAGCAACGTATCGCCTGACCACCTGTCATCGTAATCAGGCCGGACTCGGAGCCGGCAACAGACGGCACGGTCTTACTGTCCTTGGAAACAGGACATCGGTCTGACTTGCCGACCTTCGCCCATCCGCAGCTCGTCAGGCGCCGTCGTCGCGGCCGGATTTCGTCCCGAAATCACGCCCAGGATGCCACGACTTGGCGCAGATCTCTGCCCGAAACGGGGTTTTCTGGCTGACACTAGCTAGCTAGTGGTGTGTCACTAGAACAAGCCGGCGTGGGTGCTTGTGCCGTGCCCAGCAGCGGTCCCATCTGCGCAGCGGGCGCGCGGGCGCTCTGGCGATGAGCACGGCGTCCATCGCGGTCTGGACGGCATTGCCCAGCCGGCGTCGGATGCCGAGCACGCGCTCGAGGCGCGCGGCGGCGAGCCGGGTATCGAGCGTCTGGCGCGCCGCGAAACGGTCGACGGGCCGGCAGACCGCGGCCGCGAGGCGCGGCCAGGCGCGCCGGAGGATGCCGTGTCGATGTCGCGGCCGCAGGACCAGGCGCTCGGCGGCGGTGGCGCGCGCCCGGTCCCGCGGCGCGCCCGCCTTACCCAGGCGCCGCTGCAAACGCTGCCGAAACCGCTCGGTCCGCGTTCGCGGCGGCGGCGTGGCGTGCGTCCGCCGTTCCTCCTTCGTAGACCCGCACGCAGTCGTTGCGCTCGACATCGGTTCGAGGTCGTCGTCCGGGGCCGCGCGCCCGTTCGGCGGGCGGCAGAGTGTGCAGGGCGCGGGCGCGCCGGCGGGCGGCGTCGTCGCCGCGCTACGGTCCGATTTGAAGTCGCTCATCCGCCCGGCGACGGCATCGGCGTTGCGCTCGCGCGCTGGTGATGTCTCAGTTTGACTTTGGCAGGCTCATCCCCGTCAAGGGCGAGGTCGCATCTTGCTATGATGCGGCCATGGGATCGCGTTGCGAGGACAAGATGTCGGTCCTGTCGTGATCGGAAGACCTGACGATGTTCGACCTGCACCTCGCGGCCCAAGCCGCGCCGTCCATCACGATCCAGTTGCCGACTGCGTTGACATGGGTACTCGCGGGCATCGGCATCCTGCTTGCCATCATCGCATGGTTCCTCCGGCGAGAGATCATCAACAACGACAAGGCGCACACGATCTTGTCCGAGAAGATCGACAAGGTCGGCAGCGACACCAGTTACATCCGCGGCGTCATGGACGGCCGAGGAGGGTAGAAGGAGGCCGTGGGAGGACCGATCGTGGGATCGATGCGGGCGGCCGAATTCCGACGGGTTCACGGCGGCGGCCGGTGCTACAAGATTCGTCACTGGTTCATCAGCCAGATGATCAACTCGGTGAGGAGCAGCCAGATGAATCAGCCCACGTTGTCCTCGCTGGTCGCCGTGGCGGTAGCGCGCGCAGGTTCCATGACCCGCGGCTCCACACGCAGGCCGGGCGGTCGCGCCTCTCGTCACCCAGCGGGTGCCGTTGCCTCATCCGGGGGCGCAACGCCGCCGCCGAACGGACCTTCTCCGACTTCCTGATCCGCCGCGACCGGCGGCGACCCCGGCTCGTGCAGCGACCTCCGGAGTGCCCCCCGCCTCGGGCGGATCCCCATCCGCACCGGCGGGTCGTGTGCGGTCACACGTCCCTCGCCCCGCTGGGCGCGTCGGCGCCCTCAGCCACTGGCTGTGGGCGTTGCGGTGCTCTTCCGAGGGCCGTGCCGGAACGACGATGGCAGACATCGTGGACCGGGCGACGCGTTCGCGAATGATGGTCGGGATCGGAAGCAAAGGAACACGCGACCTGAGCTGGCCCTTCGTCGTCGTCTGGGGAATGCGCGTTAAGCAAGCACGCCCAGGACGAGACAGCGTCGCGATTCGAGCGGTGGCTGCGCGGTAATGACAGGGAGTTCGACACCGACCCTCTCGATGGCACGGACAGTGCGGCCCCAGACTGAATCGGTTCGGAGCATGCCGATTACCGACGGTGACAACGACGACCCGGACCCGGCAGATGCTCGGGGCCGGACGCTACCGGGGCCACGTCATGAGTCCGGCACGCCCAGCGGCTTCGCGGAGTTGACGGTCGAAAGTCGCGAGGACCACGTCCGCCCCGAGCGCAGCGATCATGTCCGCGCAGGCAAGAGCGGCGGCGAGATGGACAGCATCGTAGCCACGCAGACCGTGGTCCCACGCCGAGACGTCCGCACGCTCGATCAGCTCGTCAGTGACGGGCACCCTCCCAAAGTCAGGCCACTCGCCGAGGAACTTCCGATGCGCGCGCCGCGCGTCCTCCTCGTCCACTCTAACCCGCTACGGACAGCACTTGCCAGTGCAGCGGCGACTTCGGCTCGCGTGACCAGCGATGTCGCAACGGCCGCTGCCTCCGCCATCAGGGTGACTACATCCTCGGAGCCGGGCTCCGCCACGTAGCGCTTGACGAGCGCACTGCTGTCCAGGTAGAGAAATGTCACCCGCGATTCTCGACCACGATGGCACTGATGCTGCCAGCGCCTCGCAGGCGAACGTCCGGTTTGGTCACGCCGAGCCGGCGGCCGCTCCAGAGGAGCGCACCGGTCGCGTTCAGTGCGGTGAGCCGCTGCTCAATCGACTCCGTCTCCGGCACGATCCGCGCGACGTGACGCCCATGGTCGGTGACGACAATCGTTGCGCCAGCTTCGACGTCACGGATGTACTCGCCCAGCTTCGATTGCAGATCGCGAATGCCGACTTGCTGCTCTCGCATGGCGTACCGTCCACCCCCGTTCAGGTCACGCTGTCAACCGGTCTCCACATGCATGCCCCGTCGAACGGAAACCTGCGAGAGCGACAAGATGATACTGCCGGTGTCCACTATCTGGAAGGCCCTTGGGGTGTGAGGTCGCGATCCGGATTCAGCAGGTCGACGAGCGGGAGCGGCATGGGTCGTTCTCCGGCACGGGGATGGCCCGATGGAGCCAGCGTGAAGGTCGGGGCTATCAGGCCCGGGGCGTGGCCGATGCGGGGTCGCTGACCGACGGCGTGGCTACCACCGCAGACAGGGGTGGTCGCGTGTGCAGCATCGGCCCGACAACCCGGCCGGCGCGGCGCTCGGCGAGGCGCTCGGTCGCCAGCGAGCCCCGGTGGTCCACATGCCGGCGCTCCCGCATGGCGAGGTCGCCTCAGCCGTCGCCGCCGTCCGCGCGTCACCGGCGTGGGCCGGGGCGAAGCTGGCTTTCGAGTTCCTGGTGTTGACCGCCGCCCGCTCCGGCGAAGTCCGGCTGGCGACCTGGGACGAAATCCGTCTGGACGCGGCCGTCCGGGCGGTACCCGCCGCCCGCATGAAGGCGGAGCGCGACCACCGGGTGCCGCTGAGCCGACGGGCCGTGCAGGTTCTGCGCGCGGCACGCAGGCTTGGCGACGGTACCGGGCTGGCGTTCCCGAGTCAGCGCGGGAAGGCGCTCCCCGACAGGGCGCTCTCGCAGCTGCTCCGGAAACTGGGCATCGGGGCCGTACCGCACGGTTTCTGCTCGTCGTTCCGGGACTGGGCGTCGGAGCGTACGAACCACCCTCGGGCGGTCGTCGAGGCGGCCCTGGCGCACGTGGTGCAGAACCCGACCGAGGCGGCCTACGCGCGGTCGGACCTGTTCGAGCGGCGTCGCCAGCTGATGGACGACTGGATGCAGCACCTCGATTCGGAGCGCGGGCAGAGGGCGACGCCACGACGGTGACGGACTCACGCATGACGTGATCCCGGCCCGCCGCGCGGTCGCCAACGGAATGGCGCCCCGACTCGCTGCCGCCACCGTCGGCAACCCCTCGGTGGACACGCAAGAGTGAAGGGTATGACCAGTTGGTCATACCCTTCAGATTCGGATGACCGTTGACACGGGCGCCAGGGCGAGGTCATGCGGGAGTCGGCGCGCACCGCGCTGTCGTGGCTGCGCGCCAACGCCGCACGCTACGGCCTCGACCCCGGACTTCCAGCGCGACACCGACGTCCATCTGCACGTGCAGTCAGCCGAGATCCCCAAGGAGCGCGCCTCGGCCGACGAGGACCTCGGCGACAGCCTCCGGCGTGCGGTCGAAGTCGACTACCTGACGCGGGTCGACGAGTTGCTGGAACTGGCGCTGCAGCGCACGCCGGCCGTGGGCAGCGTCGCCGCGGTCACGCCGGCAGGCCGCGCGTCCTGAGCCGGCCGAGCGCCAGCCGGCGCGGCCCCGATCCAGACCGGCGCCACGTCCAACCGCAGACCGGGTGCGCCGGCCGCAACCGGGTCACGATCCGGATCCTGGGCGCAGACCGCGTCCGCACCCACATGTTCCAGGGCCGCTCGGCCCTCGCGGATGCGGCCCGCTTCCTCTGCCGCACATTCCGCACCCCGGAGGCACGACGCAGCAACGCGCGCGTACGGTGACCGCCGGTGCGCCGCCGATGACCGCGGCCGGCCGATCCGTCCCGTTCCGACAAAGACCTCGACATCTCTCGCGAGCCGGTTTCGCATGACGCATCTCTGCGCGCCTGAAAGGCGGTCGAGGAGGTGGTGGACCAGGCGGGGATGGTCGTGTCGCTGCCGTGGCGCACGCGCGACCCGACGCGGTTCGACGCGGCGCATCAGCGCCAGGCGCTCGACCGCACCCACGCCGGTCTCGAGCAGGTCAAGACGCGCCTGATCGAGGTGCTGGCGGCGTGATCGCCCTGCCGTGGCCCGGGGGTGCACGATGACCGGCGAGGAACCACGGGGGTTGCTATCGCGCCGCCAACTCTGTCGCGTTGGGTTCGACCAGCGGTCGCGGTCGCATGGACCGGCACGGTTGCCGTGCCGGTGAGGCGCCCAAGACGGTCCTGGTTTCTCCTGTGGTCCGGAATGCGCGGCAGCGGTTGCGGGAGAGTTGAGCGCTGCGAGCCGTTGTCCCCACTCCACCCGCCCCGGCGCCGTATCCGGCAGCCGAGGCCGCCTGCGCCGAGGCCAAAGCCTACCTTTACTTCTTACTTCGCGCGAAGCACAACAGATGAGCGAGAGCGACATCGAACGGGAGCTGCAGCGGCGGGGGCAGGAGTTGATGGTGCGCCAGGCTAACTGGTGTCAGCGCAGCCGGTGAGAGTCCGGCAGGAAGGAGAGGGTGAGCCACCACTTCCACCCCGAGTCATGGGCCACGGTCCGCGAGGGCCGGGGTCAAGCGTTGACAGGGGCGCGTGCGGGCAGGGCTATTGAGCACCGAAAAGCTGATACGTCCGGGATGCCGAGGTCCTCATCAAGACCGAAGGCAGCATCCGTCCCACCGCTATGGCAAGGGGGGCCGGAATCCCGCGGTGTCGAAGAACCCAGGCACGCACGTACGCGCTGGACCGGGACCTGGGAGGTCTCCATGCCATCCCGCTGTCGTGGGCGGGGTCGCTGAGGAAAGGAGGAAATCCGTAACCGATGATGAACGGCATGGAGAAATCTGACTCGGTCGTAGTAGCTGTGAAGTCGACGAACAAGGGGACTCGGGTCCCTGCGGAGCCGATGGAGCCAAGGACCGAGCCCAAGGGGAATCCGGGAGGCCAAAGCACGCGCCGGACGCAGCGCCGGGAAAGCGCGCCACAGGCGGCCGAACGGATACGGCAATTCGTACGCCGGGAGCCACGGGAACGTCTGACGGCGCTCCTCCACCATGTCACGGTCGAGACGGCATGACGTGGCGGATGTACGAGGAAGGGCTGGAAGGCCGGCTGGCCGACCTGCACGACCGCGTGCACTCGGGAGCGTACCGAGCGACGCCATCACGGCGGGTGAACATCCCGAAGTCCGATGGCGGCACACGACCGCTCGGCGTCGCGGCCAGAAGGCGGTGACGGAGACCATCCTGACGCCGATATACGAGGCGGAGTTCCTGGGGTTCAGCTACGGATTCCGGCGCGGGCGCGGGGCGCATGACGCGCTTGACGCGCTCGCGGTCGGATACACCCGTGGCCGAACCAACGATTCGCCGTCACGCGCCGGGGAGGGCGCAACCCAAGGGAGGAGCCGGATGCCTTAACGGGCACGTCCGGATCTGTGCGGGGGGCGCCGGGTAACCGGCGTCCCTACCGCGAACGCAAGCTCCTGCAGGGGCACCTCGAACAGCGCAGTCTGGGGGAGGCCGCCGGTCCGGTCGCGGGGACCGACGGTGTGGAGGTGCGCCGGCGGGTGGCCGAGGCGGCCGCCTCGCGGTCGTTCGACGAAGCGCTGTTCGACCTGTCTCGCAGTACCGCGGCCGAAGTGCCCAAGCGTCAGGCGGAACACTTGGTGGCTCGTGCGGCCGAGGACTTCGACGCCTTCTACGAGGCGCGCCGCGCGGCGGCGGGCGAGCCGCCCCCCGAGGGGTCGGTCGTCGTGCTCACCTTCGACGGCAAGGGCGTGGTGCTGCATCGCGAGGACCTGCGCGAGGCGACGCGGCGGGCGGCCGAGAAGCGCCGGCAGCAACGGGAGCCGCTCTCCTCGTTCCGGCGCCTGCAGCCGGGCGAGAAGAAGCGCGCCAAGCGCATGGCCAGCCGGACTTGCAGGGCGCGCATCCCGGCTCGCATGCTCCAGAACGCCGCTCCGATTGCCGCCAGGATGGCGACTCTGGTGCCGATGATCGTCTTCGACGGAACCGCGTCGGAGCCTCACCCCTCCGCGTCCTCCCGATCCGTGCGCTGTCGAACCGCAAGCTTGCGGCGGCCGGCATCCAGATGCCGCACCAGCGGGACGCGCTTGCACAGTACGCCCAACGCGTTGCCGGCGCTGGCGCACGCGCCCGCATCGATGAGGCCGGAACTGGTTGAGCCACCGGCCGCTGTGCCCGACCAGATTCCGCACTGAGACCGTGCGACTTGACGCGCCGCCGCCGCCGGTGGTAACTTCTGCCGCGTGGAGCTGGGTTGGCGAGTGGGAGGGGAACCGGGAGGCCTTGGGCCTGAGCGGGCGGCGTTCGGGATCCCGGCCCTCCAGAACCGCTCGTCGCCGGTTGGGAAAGCCCTAAAGGTGATGCTTGCGCCGGCCGATAGTGCATGATAGAGTTTCGCGATGCTGAACGTGAGTAGAGCTTGCGGGCAGTTGCTGCACGGAGGGCGGTCGGCTCTCTGTTGCGAGGAGGAAGCTCGCGATGGTGCGGGCGCCGGGCTCCTGCGGAGTCCGAGCCGGGACGCTCCTAAACTGTTGTAGTACAAGCCCTTAGTGCTTGAGTCGTTCTTCGTCCCCCCCTTTTTCCCGGCGTTTCCACGCGGATTCCAGCGCATCGTCGCGGTCTTTTCCGGACCGGACACCACCTAAAAGCCACACGGGGCGGACGGCGAACACGACGTACCACTACCGGGTCGGCGCATCGAACGACGCCGGCTACGGCGCGTGGTCCGACGTGGCCAGCGCGACGACGCAGAGCGCCGCGGCGCGGGGCACGCAACCGCCGGACGCGCCGACGAACGTCTCGGCGCACCAGCAAGACGATCGAAGGTCCCGGTGCTCGACGACGCGCACGACGAGAGCGAGGAGATGGTCACCCTGGCCCTGTCGAACGCATCGGGGGCGTGGCTACAGGACAGCGAGGTGACCGGGACGATCGAGAACGCGGATCTGATGCCGGCCGTGCTGCTGGCGCGGTTCGGGCGGGCGACCGCCGAGCAGGTCGTGCGGCACATAGAGGAGCGGAGGACGGTGCCGCGGGAGCGGGGCTTCCGGGTGCGGTTCGCCGGCCAGGAGTTGCGGTCCGGCAGCGCGGGTCGGCGAGTGGATCATCGAGTCCGAAAACCGCAACCGACCTGGTGGCCGCATCCTCGACAAGACGAGCGCAGGCGACTGACCGCGCGGGGGCGTCCGGTCATGTGGCGTGCACGCGCTGAGCCCCAGGCCCCACCGCCCGCGGCCGGCGGCAGCCGCGCCTGGTGCAGGGCCGCGGGCATCGACTCGCCCGGACTGACCGCGTCGCGGGCTATCGCCGAGCGCGTGGCAGACCTGGTGGACGGGGGACGCCGGCATGGCGCCGCCCCACCTTGCCGGGCGGCGACACGCGCCCGTGCCAGCATCCGTTCGCAGATCCGGGAGTCAGGTGCGGCGGCGGGGGACCGGTCTGCTACGATGGCGAAGGCAAGGACTTCGACAACCCGGCGTCGGAGAATCCGACCGTAGCGGCGGAACAGTCTTCCCGCCCGCACGTCGCCGACCGCGATCATGACGCGCTTGACGCACGACGCCGCCTACAAGCAGTTGTTCTCCCAGCCGCGCATGGTCCGCGACCTGCTCGACGGCTTCGCCGCCCGCGGCTGGAGCGCCGCCCTCGACCTCGACAAGCTGACCGCGCTGCCCGCCAGCTACGTCGGCCACGACCTGCGGCAACGCCACGGCGACCTCGTCTGGCGCGTCGGCTTCCGCGACGACCGCTGGCTTTACCTCGTGCTGCTGCTCGAGTTCCAGTCCGACGTCGACCGCTCGATGGCCGTGCGCATACTGACCTACACCGGGCTGCTGCACCAGAGGCTGATCGACGAGGGCGTGCTCCGCCGGCACGGCGCGCTGCCGCCGGTGCTGCCGATCGTCATCTACAATGGACGCGGCCCCTGGACGGCCCCGACGGATGTGACCGCCCTGCTCGCCGAGACCGAAGAGGCGCTGGCGCCGTATCAACCGTCGCAGCGGTATTTCCTGCTCGACGAGGCGCGCACGCCGGCGACCGACCTGCCGCCGGGCAACCTCGTCTCGGCGCTCGTCGCCCTGGAGACGACGCGCGACCACGCGCAGATCGACCGGCATCTGCGGACGCTGGTCGGTCTGCTCGCGGGTCAGGCCGACGACGAGCTGAAGCGGGCGTTCAGCGCGTGGACGAAACAGGCGTTGATGTCGACGCAGTTCCGGGCGACGGAGACCGAACCGCTCGCGCAACTGGAGGAGATGCGCACCATGCTGGCCGAGACCGTGCACGAATGGACGAAGGACTGGGTCGCCCAAGGCCGAGAGGAAGGTCGAGAGCAGGGCCGTGCCGAGGAACGCCGCCTGCTCTGCCGTCTGGCGGCCCGCAAGTTCGACGCCGGCGCTGCCGCGCGTCTGGCCACCGCCCTGTCTGACGTCGCCGAACCGGAACACCTCGCGCAGGTTGGCGAGTGGATCATCGAGTGCGAAACCGCAGCCGACCTGATGGCCCGTGTCCTCGACAAGAAGAGCGCAGGCGACTGACCGCGCGGGGGCGTCCGGTCGTGTGGCGTGCACGCGCTGGATCCCGCGTTCCGCTGCCCCGCGTAGTGCTCGTCGCAGAAGGCGTACAGTCGTTCACGTCCCTCGTAGAGCGTGACTCTTGCGACGGGCTTCCCTCCACGCACGGCGGCCTTCCCCGGACCGATGAGCACATCGGCGCGCTACGCAGGCCGCCGCTCGAAGACCTTTCATCACGCTGCTCGGGCCGCTGACACTGGAACGGGCCGACTACCACCGAGACGCCTGCGGTAGCGGGGTGCGCGCCTTGCGCCGCGACCGGCGAGCCTTCCGTGGGCGAACGGGGCTTCAAGGAGAGGTTCGCCGCGTTGGAGGTGGCGGTCGAGGCCGACATCGATGCGTCCCTCCGCCGAGGAAGCGAATGCGCACAGTTCACCGTCGAGCGTTCGCCACGGCGACCCGGGTCGTCCAAGACGGTTGGGGCGCGGCGTGGCGCAGCCACGATCGAGGCTGAAGTCGATGCGCTCATCGGGCCGGGGAGGGCCGACACACAGGACTTCGAGACTCTTGAGCAGGCACTCCGTCACCAAGCCCTCGGCATCGCCGCGCAGGCGATAGCGCAGCGATTCAACGCGGACGATTCGGACCATTCGGGTTCGACCAGAGCGTGCGCCCGCGGCTGGACGGCTGCTTCCCTTGCTGCCGGCGCCTCTCGGCCGCCTTGCGCGTCGCCTCGCGCAGATCCTCGCGATGCAGCACCACGCCCTTGCCGTCGAAGGTGAGAACCACGACCGACTCGTCGTGGGCACCTGTGCCCCGGTTGACGAGACACCTCGAACAGCGCTTCGTCGAACGAGCGCGAGACCGCCGCCTCGGCCACCCGGCGCCGCACCTCGAGCGAGTAACGCCAACACCAGATAGCGCAGGTAGGCGCCGAAGGGGACCGTGTGCCCGAGGTAGTGGTAGCGTCCAGAAGCTCGCGGAATAGCAGCGTTCGGCGGGCTCGCACACCAGCTCGACCCGCCAGCGGCTCGATGTCGCACACTGTGCCGCCCAGCAGGTGACCCGGCTCCCCCGCCGCGGTTCGGGGCACGCGGGTGACCGAACCGACGGCGCGGCCCCGGAGCTTGTCCGGCAGCACCAGCGTCCCCTCCGCGTCGAGCCGCTCCAGAGACTCCCGGCACTCGTGGGCCTGCAGCTTCCCGTTGGGGCGCCCCCACCGCAACAGCTCGCACACGGTGCGCGCCAGCTCCATCCGGCTCCGAGCCCGGACTGTCCGACTGTCCCGCACCACCTCTGCGGATCAGCGTCACGTCCCGCGCGCTGAAGGTGCGTACCGAGAACGTCAAGGCGC
Source organism: Vicinamibacterales bacterium (assembly GCA_965116825.1). Classification (GTDB taxonomy): domain Bacteria; phylum Acidobacteriota; class Vicinamibacteria; order Vicinamibacterales; family UBA8438; genus WTFV01. Next base: position 7,345,667 of record OZ220736.1, on the reverse strand, counting down.
ACCGGAGAGAGAGCGTCTACGGGCACAAATCCTTATAAATGAATGAGATAGCGCTTCGACTAGAAGCGGCCGCACCCGATCCTGCCGTGCACCCGTTGCCTTGGCGTTGCCTTCGCATTCTTGACCCCCAACCGCGCCGATGGTAGGGTTCCGCGGCATAGCCCCTCGGGTTTTTTCGGAGGATTCGGGTCAGGGCTAAAGGTGAGCGTTGCACCAGCCGAGAAAAGCTGGTAGAGTTCACCGACTGTCGGTCGGTTGCCGGGGAGAGGATGAGGCTCCCTTGGTTGTAGGGAAGGCTCGCATGGTGCGGGCGCCGGGCTCCCTGCGGAGTCCGTTCAATCGGGACCCGCAGGGTCCACCGCGCGTGCTTCGTAACGTGTTGAGAATACGTGACTTAGCCGATCCGTGAAACGGCTGTTGCCCTTTTTGTTGACCATCCGCGCCCGGCATGCCCGGCGGTCCCTGTTTCTGTGCCTTTCGACGCCCCTCCGCGCCTTTCCACGCCGTGAATCCCGCTCTACGCACGGCGAAAGTGGCGGCAGGCGGCAGCTCCGCGAATAGCCGTCCCCGCCGAGCCGGGCGTCGCTGTCCGGCGCCGAGCGTACCCCGGAATCGGCTCGGCTAGGCCGGTGCCACGGCGGCATCCGCCGGACCACATAACGGCGTGCCCCCGGAGTCCTCGCCAAGACGAGAGAGCTGCAGCGCCGCCTTCGCTGGCGACGAACGCGAGGCGACCGAGCCGGCGCGCCCGCCGCCGCGCCGAATGATGCGCCTGGGGCTGCCATGGCTCGGGCGCCCGTTGACATCGCTGTGGCGACTGGATCTGCTCGGGCTCGGGTGGCGGGGCGGGCGGTCGCGAGCGGGCTGACGGCATCGGCGGCAATTTCGCGGCGCACCGGCGAGGCGGAAGGGGGCCGAATACGGAGCCGCTTGTTCCCGATCGACTAGTCGGAAGTTTCGAGGTCGATCGCGCATAAACCACTGTTGACGTTTGAGTTATAGGTTTCGAGGGTGTTGGGTACTGGCTACATTTGCGGGGAGACTCCCAGTAGCTCGAAGCTGCGTTGCTGCCCAGGTGTCGGCTTGGTGAGCATGGTGAAGGTGGCGTCGCCGTCGACCACCCGCATGGTGTTGGCGGTCAGGGTGCCGAGGTCGGCGAGCAAGGTTCGGAAGCTGTGCACGGGGAGGTCGTCGGCGGTGCGTTTGCGGGCGGCCTTGGCGCGTGCCGCGGGCGAGCGCTTGGCCTTCTGGACCACCGAGGCGCGCTGTTGTTCGGCAGCGGCCGGGTCGTGGTCGTCGAACAGGAGCGGCTTGAGGGCCTGACGCATGTGCCACTCGACGTAGTAGGCGAGCATGCACAAGAGGACGTGAGCCCGCACCCGGTCGGCGCGGCGGTGGTGGATCGGCCGCACCTTCAGGTCGACGGTCTTGAGGGACCGAAAGGCGCGCTCGACCTTCGCCAGGTCCTTGTAGGCGCGCACGGTCTGGGTGGCATCGAACTGTTCGGACTCGACGTTGGAACGGACGATGTAGAGCCCGTCGAGTTGCTGCTCGTCGGCGATCTTGTCTTCGTCGCGGCGAAAGGTGAAGGACTCGTCGGTGATGGTGGTGACGAAGTGCTTGGCGACCTTGTAGTGGTTGATGACCTTGCCGACGCGGATGCCGATGTCGGCTGCACCGCGTAGGGGGTCGTTGCGGCGCCGGGTGGCGGCCACGATGGGTTCGAGTTCTTTCTCGGTGGCGGCCAGCAGTTCGTGTCGCTTGCGCTGCCGCTCGGCGGCGAGCAGGGGATTGCGACAGACGATGAGCCGCTCGCCGGGGAAATCCTCGCTGGTGACCTCGGCGAGGTCGCGTTGGTCGAACAGCGACGGGGTGACGGTGCCGGCAGCGACCAGCTTGCGGATGGTCGGTGCGCGCAGCGTGGTGATCCAGCGCAGCCCGTCGACGCCGGCGAGGTCCTCGCGGATGCGGGCCGCGGTCAGCATCCCGCGGTCGCCGACGAGCACCACGCGGTGGAGGCCGAATCGGGTGCGGATCTTGTCGACCTGCGCGGCGACGGTGTTGGGGTCGCTGGTCGAGCCTTCGAAGACCTCGACGGCGACCGGACACCCGGTGGCCGTACAGAGCAGACCGAAGACGATCTGGAGCGTGCCCTTCTTGCGGTCGCGGCTGTGGCCGCGCTGGGCGAGTTCGCAGTGCGTTCCCTCGACGTAGCTGGAGGTCAGGTCGTAGAGCACCAGGGTGTGTTCCTGGAGGTGGCGCTTGGCGAGGCGTTGCTCGATGGCTGTCTGGCGCTCGACGAGCCAGTCCATTGCGGCGTACAGCTCCTTCGGGTCGACGGTGCCGAGGTCGAGCATCTCCCCGAGCGTGGAGACGGCGCTTTCGGGCGTCAGGGCGCGGGCGGTGGCGAGCTTCGACTGCGCGTCGATGACGCGGGCGACGAGCAGTGCGAGGACGAGGTCGCGGTGGCGGCCGGGGCTTCGGGCGAGCAGGGCGGGGAGTCCGAGCTTGCGGACGGTGGCGAGCACGGCGGCGACGTGGCCGTGGGGTAGGCTTCGGAGGCAGGAGAAGGCGTCGTCGGGACTGACGAGTCGCTCGCCACGGAGGATGCGGCGCAGGGCGTTGATGGCAGCGGTGGGGAGCTTGGAGAGGTTGGCGAGGGTTCGCTTCTTGACGCGGCCGCCGTCGCGGAAGGACTCTCGGAGGAGGATGGCGGGGGGAGAGGCGCGGTTGGGGACGCTCTCGATATACATGGATACCATTATCCCGCTACGGAACAGATATTACAATGGGTAAACAGCCTCCCACCGTGCTATTACATGGCTACATTTCGCCGGATAATAGCCGCCAAGAACCCCGTAAAGCCTTTAGAATCTATGAGTTCCGGCCAAATGACCGCTGAAACTTCCGACTAGTTGGCGTGGCCGTCGAGGTGATCGACCAAGTATCCGCGCGGCTCCTGCATCTGCGCCTCGGACCGCTCGATCATCTCCCGCATCTCTTCCCGGAGACCCGCGACGTCGGCCTCGGTCGCCATCATGGACCCGAGGTAGAACGCAGCGCCGATGACGGTCAAGATGACGGCCATGGCGCTCAGCACGAACGCGATCCATTGCTCCGTTCGTGTCACAGCGCGTGGTCTCCCCTCCGCGCCATGATATTCGAAATTGTTCATGCATCGGACGAAGGGCGTGTTCGGGAAGCCGCGGTTGGTGCGTCGCCTGGCAGGCTCTTCCGGCTGGTCATGGGAAGCAGCTTGGTCGCGACTATGGCCGGCCTCGCCGCGGGAACGAGGCTGGCTGCCGCCACCGGCCGGAGTCTCTCCGGACTGCTCTACGGCGTCGATCCGTACGATGTGGCCACGTTCGCGACGGTCATCGTAGTCGTCGCCCTGGCCGCGCTGGCCGCTTCGGTGGTTTCCGCGCGCTGGGCCGCCCGGCTCGACCCCGCTGACCGCTCGGCAGGCAGAATAGCCGCGTCATGCACGCAGCCGAGCCCGGCCTGCTGCGCCGCGAAGTTACCGCCCCTGATGTTCGACCAGTACGGCACGGTCGTCGACATGGAGACCGCGCGGGTTGAAGTCGAGGTCGAGGATGTCGTGGACGGTTGTCGGGGAAGAGGCGATTCCTCTCGGATTTTCCGGCTGGAACCGGGAACTTTTTCGCCCGCAAGCCAGCGAGATGGCCGGCGCCGGCGGCGTTTTCGAGGAGGTGGCGGCGGTGGACGACAGTGGACGACTCCGACTGCAGCGGCGGCTTCGCACTACCAGCGGTCGACGCGTCGTTGTTCTCGTCCTTCGCACGCAACTGCGCGTTGGCGCCGAACCGGCGCTGTCTCCCGGGATCGCGCTGTTCGGGTTCACGACGCTCTACGAGACGCTCGACTCGTAGAGCAGGGACCGCCCTGGCGGTTGCGTCTTCGGCACTATCGGCGCAGGCAGGGACCGCCGAGTGCGGACAGGTTGTCGAGCAGGGGGGACGGTCTGGCTGCAGTCGTCGTGCGCGCCGTCGTCGTGCGCGGCCTCGTCAGCCTCGCCCCCGTCGAGCAACGCCGACAGCGCGACCTCGACGGGGTTGAGCGCGTGGTTGAGGAGCCAGTGGCGCCGCTTGCGGCACGCCGTGCAGCGCGTGCTCTCGGGCCAGAGGGGGGACGGGTGAAGCGGGCCGGCAGGCCCGGGGGTGTTGCCGATGCGAGGGTCGGCGACGGGCGGTGTGGGGCGGGGTGCAGAAATGCCGGCGCGTTGCCTTGTCCGCCCGCGTTCGGCCTGTCGGCCGCGTCCGCTCTCCCTGATTGTCGCCCGCTGCCGCTTCACCTCCCGGGTCCCAATGAAGCACGCGACCTCTTAGATCACCATTTTCGGCGGCTCGCTTGCGCGGCCAGCCAGTCCACCACTTCATCGGCCGAGCGGGCGTGCTCCCAGTCGCGGAGGCTCTTGCCGGGCTCGGTCGTGAGCCGGAACAGCCAGTAGCCCGAATACCGGTGCCGCAGACCACCCCTCGGCGCCGTGGGCGAGCGAACCCATGCGGAGACTCCGGTTGGCAGCCGGAACGAGTACTCGCCGTTCGCGGCGCCGGACGGCGTGAACCCGCCGAAGTAGACGCCGGGAATGGCACGGTCGGCGACCAGGCTCCGAAGCATCTCCAACTCCTCGGCCGACGCACCGTAGTTTTTCGCGGTCGTCATGCTGGCTCCTTGTTGGCCGATCCGCACAACCGGCGCTGGAGCGGAGCGGATCAGAGGTTCGGCGCCGGTGCCAGTCCAGCGCCTGCCATCAAGGGACCGCTCCGTCCAGCACCGATCCCTTTAGATCACGTGTTCACGTCACCGAACAGCACGGCGAATCCGGCCCGCACGTCCCGGTCGCGTTGCGACTCGCCGGTCCAGCGGTCCGGCACCGGCAGCACCGTCACGTGTCGCCGGCCGGCAAACGTGGCATCCGTCGCCGGTACCGTTGCTTTCCGGTTCGGCCGGGCAGCAGTACACGCAACAGCCGGGATCGGGGTCGCACCGGGGCATGGCTACTTCACAGCATGAACACTGACTGATTCTACGGCACCGGCGGGACGGACAAGACCGCGGTGCTCGGGTTCGGGTTGCCGAACAAGCGCTTCGGGACGCCTGCGGCGATGATAAGCTAAACCATAAGGGGGCGGCGCGCCGCCGCGAGGCTCGGCATCGAGCGCGGGGTCACAGCAGAGGAATCATGCGCACCACACTCGACATCGACGACGATGTTCTGACCGCCGCGAAGACGATCGCAACGCGAGAAAGCAAACCCACCGGACAGTTCGTCTCCGAACTGCTGCGCGAGGCCTTGCGCACCAGAAACCGCGCGCCGGCGACCGGACAGTCCCGCGACAGGTACGGCTTCAGACCGATTTCGGCCGGCGGGGCGCTGGTGACCAACGACATTGTCAATGAGATTCGCGACCGTCTGGGTGTGTGACCGTTGAGGGCGTTGCTGGACGTCAACGTGCTGGTCGCGTTGCTCGACGAAAACCACACGCACAATGCGGCGGCCGAAACGTGGCTCGCGGGCAATATCCACCACGGCTGGGCATCCTGCCCACTGACGCAGAACGGGTGCGTCCGCGTTCTATCACAGCCGGCGTATCCGAACACGTTGACCGTCGCCGACGCCGTGATGCGATTCCGTGCGGCGACTTCTACTCCGCACCATCTGTTCGTGCCGGATAGCGTCAGCCTTCTGGATGACGCGGTCGTGGACTGCCGGTGCCTCTTGCGTCCCCGGCAATTGACGGACGTCTATCTTCTGGCCCTGGCGGTCGAACACAGATGTCGCTTGGTGACGTTCGACACGTCCATTTCCATCGCGGCGGTGCGTCAAGCGGATGCGCAGTCGCTGGTCGTCGTCTGAACCTCGGTGGCACCCAAAATGGAGTTGGCCCAGTTCCGCGGACACCTATCCTCTTGGCGAGGAGGAGTCCACGATGCCGAAGTCGAGATCGCCGTACCCGGCGGCATTCCGACAGCAGATGGTCGAGCTGGTTCGGTCTGGACGTACACCGGGAGACCTCGCTCGGGAGTTCGAGCCGTCGGCCGAGGCGATACGACACTGGGTCGCGCAGGCTGATCGCGACGCGGGCAAGCACTCCGACGGCCTGCGCACCGAAGAACAGGAGAAGATTCGTCGGCTGCGCCGGGAGAACCGGCAACTGCGCGAGGAACGCGAAATCTTGGCAAACAGCAGTTCAGTCTGCCGCGTCCTGCCGATCTTCGGGTCCTCGAACATACGGTCCGAGTCCAGCCCTCCGGAGAAGGGCGGTTGGCAAGCACGACATCGAATCCGTGAACCGGCAGGCCGAGTTCCGCCTTCGCCGAGCGGTCCAGCGAGCGGGTCAGCGCGTTTCGTCGAAGGATGCGCATCCGGTCCAGTCCGCGCAGGGACAGGTTCATCGTGGCGAGCCGGACCATCCGCGGGTCCACGTCGTTGCCGAAGAGCGTCGCCTCTTACAACTGGCGCACGGCGACGCGGCTCAACGCATCGCCGAGGCCGCGCCGAACGGTCTAGCCGTCCGCCTCGATCTCCTCGATGCCAGCGTCCGACGAGTTCGCGAGCCGGATGTGATCGTACGCGCCGACCAGGAACCCCGCCGTGCCGGGGGCCGGGTCATGGACGGTCTCGCCAAGGCGGGGATCGACAAGCTGGACCATGGCGCGGATGACGTGCCGGGGCGTGCGAAATTGCCCCAACTCGCCCGCCTGCCGGATCTGGCGCAGCACGTGCTCCAACAGGTCGCCCTTGGTGTCGGCGTCCACCTGTTCGAGATGCAGGTCGTTCACGTGGCTGACGACCTGGGATAGCACCGTCGGCTCGTCGATCACCAGCCGCGCATCCGCCATGAAGTCGGTGACGCCTTCGGCGGCGATCCCGGCATGGAAAGGGAAGACTTCCTCCCGCACCCACGACACGAGCCGCTGCCCGTTCAGCGCGTTCGCCCAGTCGGACCAGCGCAGCGTCTCGCGCGGGACCGTCTCCGAACCCGGTTCCCGAGCGTTGCGGGGATTCCGCAGCGTCCACTCGCCGACGCACGCGCCGGCGTACGGTTTCGCGCCGGGCCGGCGGGCTGCGCGGACCCGCGCGGCGTCCGCCGCCTCGAACAATGTAGAAGTAGATCAGGAAGCTCAGACTGCTCGGCGTTATGGGCGGGATCCGGGTAGCCCCCGGCGAACAGGTAGTCGCGGATCTGGTCGATGGCGCGGCGGAAATCCGGTCTCAGAGGCATGGCGGAAGCGTTACGGCACGGCCCGGTCGTCGCCGCTCTCAGCGTCAGACGGGCCGGCCTGCCGGAACACGGCCGCGTTGCACCCGGCGATGAGGCTGTCGAGGGCAGACTAGACGCCGAATACCCGCCGCGCCTGCTCGAAGCCGCCCAGTCCCACGAAGGGGTGCTCGTCGAAGTCGTAGTCGCCGAAGGCGTCCATGGGCATCGCATCGGCACGGATCCGGCTGCCGATCAGGTTCACCCAACGAGCCTGCTCCGCGTTGAACGGCTGGCCGCCGCGCCACTCGTCGAAACGCAGGCCGACCTCGGCCGCGCGTGTCTCATGCTCCGGGGTCCGCACGATCCGGGCGTGCTCGTCCAGAGCCAGCCAGTCGCGGCTCGCGGGGTCGATCTGGTCGTCCACGTCGACCGTCAGCAACCATCGCCACGTGTCACGCCAACGCGGCGCACCAGTGTGCAACTCCGAGCCCTCATGCCCTTGGGCGTACGCGGGGCACGGCCCAGCAAGGTGGTAGAATATTCCTTTCTTTGTAGCAGGATGCATTCATGGCGCTGAGCATCAAGAACGCGGAGGCCGAACGACTCGCCAGGGAGCTCGCGCGAGAACGAGGCACGACGGTGACCCGCGCCGTCATCGGCGCCCTCGACGACGCACTCCGGCGCACGCGCAACCGGAGAGTCGCGCCCTCGATAAGGGATGCGATTCTCGAGATCTCGAATCGCTGCGCCGCGCTGCCCAACCTCGACACGAGACCGACCGACGAGATTCTCGGATACGACGAAAGCGGGGGCTTCCGCTGATGGTCGTCGATTCGTCCGCCGTGCTCGCCATCCTCTTCAACGAACCGGAGCGTGACATGTTCTCCGACGCGCTGGCCGACGCCGGCGTCAGGCTGATGAGCAGCGTCAACGCGCTGGAGACCGCGGTCGTCGTGTCGTCACGAAAGGGCCTCTACGGTGCACAGGAATTCGATCTGTTGCTGCATCGCGCCGAATTCGAGGTTGTCCCGTTCACTGCCGACCACCTCCGGCTCGCGCGCGCCGCGTACGAACGTTACGGCAAGGGTCGGCATCCTGCCGGCCTGAACCTCGGCGACTGCTGCGCGTACGCGCTCGCACGCCACACAGGGGAATCCTTGCTGTTCAAGGGAGGCGATTTCTCGCGCACCGACATCGTTCCCGTTCTCTGAACGCCGACTCTCGATGTCGACATCGCGGGAACGTTACGATCCGGGTGTGCTTCATTGAGCGCGGCGCAGCGCTTCGGCGAAGGTGGGAACACTCGTCGGCAGCGTGAATCGTCAGCGTGCGCGTCCTGAACGCCCTCGCCGAGTCCTCGTCGCGGGGACCAGACGCTTCGGATAGCCGGAACCGGCCCGTCGACCTACTCTCGACCCACTCAGGCGGTCAGGCGGGTTCAGCTACCGGTCGCGCAACTCAAGAGAGGGGCCGGGCTTCTACCTCGCCACCGACCTCGACCGGGAAGGCGAGGCCATCGCCTGGCATCTGCGTGAGCTGCTCGGCGGGTCCGAGGAGCGCTTCCGCCGGGTCACGTTCTCGGAGGTCACTCCGGCCGCGGTGCAGTCTGCTTTCGAGCGTTCGCGCCGGATCGACTATGACCTCGTGCATGCGCAGCAGGCGCGCCGGTTGCTCGACCGCGTGGTCGGCTTCACCGTCTCGCCGCGCCTGAGTCGCCGCTTGCGCGCCGGGTTGTCGGCCGGCCGCGTCCAGTCGGCCGCGCTGCGTATCCTGGCCGAGCGTGACGAGAAGATCCGCGTCTTTACGCCGGCCGAGTTCTTCGACATCGACGTCGCGCTGTCGATCGACGACGGGGAGCCGGTGACCGCGCAGGTCGTGGACGCCGACGGCAACGTCGCGCGCTTCGACCAGCGGTCGGATGCGGATGCTCTGGCCGCGCATCTGGCGTCGGTCCCGGTGACGCTCGCCGACGTTGCGACCGTGGATGCGTCGCAGAACCCGAAGCCCCCGTTCACGACCTCGACGCTGCAGCAGGCCGCCTCGTCGCTCTTGAAGCTGTCGGTGTCGGACACGATGGCCATCGCGCAGAAGACTCGAGCGGAGCCAGGACGCCTCGCCCCGGACCGACCCGCCGAAACCACACGCCGGACCGTTGGCGAGGCGTTCCGGACCGTCAGCGACCACCGCCAGTCCGGCACACCCCCGTCGACGGTACCCCGGGCCTCGCCGTTGCGCCGTTCACCCCGGATCATCACAACCCGGCAGCGTACCACGCCCTGATGGCACGGACAGTGCGGCCCCAGACTGAATCGGTTCGGAGCATGCCGATTACCGACGGTGACGACGACGACCCGGACCCGGCAGATGCTCGGGGCCGGACGCTACCGGGGCCACGTCATGAGTCCGGCACGCCCGCGGCTTCGCGGAGTTGACGGTCGAAAGTCGCGAGGACCACGTCCGCCCCGAGCGCAGCGATCATGTCCGCGCAGGCAAGAGCGGCGGCGAGATGGACAGCATCGTAGCCCCGCAGACCGTGGTCCCACGCCGAGACGTCCGCACGCTCGATCAGCTCGTCAGTGACGGGCACCCTCCCGAAGTCAGGCCACTCGCCGAGGAACTTCCGATGCGCGCGCCGCGCGTCCTCCTCGTCCACTCTCCCGCTACGGACAGCACTTGCCAATGCAGCGGCGACTTCGGCTCGCGTGACCAGCGATGTCGCAACGGCCGCTGCCTCCGCCATCAGGGTGACTACATCCTCGGAGCCGGGCTCCGCCACGTAGCGCTTGACGAGCGCACTGCTGTCCAGGTAGAGAAATGTCACCCGCGATTCTCGACCACGATGTCACTGATGCTGCCAGCGCCTCGCAGGCGAACGTCCGGTTTGGTCACGCCGAGCCGGCGGCCGCTCCAGAGGAGCGCACCGGTCGCGTTCAGTGCGGTGAGCCGCTGCTCGATCGACTCCGTGTCCGGCACGATCCGCGCGACGTGACGCCCATGGTCGGTGACGACAATCGTTGCGCCAGCTTCGACGTCACGGATGTACTCGCCCAGCTTCGATTGCAGATCGCGAATGCCGACTTGCTGCTCTCGCATGGCGTACCGTCCACCCCCGTCCAGGTCACACTGTTAACCGGTCTCCACATGCATGCCCCGTCGAACGGAACCTGCGGGAGCGACAAGATGATACTGCCGGTGTCCACTATCTGGAAGGCCCTTGGGGTGTGAGGTCGCGGTCCGGATTCAGCAGGTCGACGAGCGGGAGCGGCATGGGTCGTTCTCCGGCACGGGGATGGCCCGATGGAGCCAGCGTGAAGGTCGGGGCTATCAGGCCCGGGGCGTGGCCGATGCGGGGTCGCTGACCGACGGCGTGGCTACCACCGCAGACAGGGGTCGTCGCGTGCCGACAGGTCGTCGAGCAGCGGGACGGCGCGGCCGGAATCTTCGGGCAGGGCGGCGTACCGTGCGTCGCAGGCGTGGCAGCGCTTGTAGCCGGGCCATACGCAGCGGCCGCAGATTCCGGCGTCGATGGGCAGGTAGACGCCGCAACAGAGCATCTTGTCGCGGTCGGCGGCGCGGATACGGCGCATGCACCTGACCAGCGGATCGGAAGGCGGAAATAGCGCCGACGGCAGTCGGCGATCAGATCGAGTGCTTCGAGCACCAGCTGGCCGATCAGGACCTCGCTTCCCGTCGGTCCCACGATGGCCTCGGTCCATGTGGCAAGGTTGCCGATCTCGATCGTGGACCTTCGTCACCCGCCGTTCCTCGCGGCGCTCGTCCGCGTAGACGACGGTTCTCGTGCCAGCAGGGGCGTTGCGCGCCCGTGCCCGGTCAACATCGCGTCGGGACCGACGCTTCGCTGGCCACCAGACACCGCTGGTCGGATTCATTCTTGACTCATTCTGCTTGACCCCGCGCCGCCGGTAGAAGGTACCCGGTTGATCGATGACCCCCTACAACGAACCATCCCGGAAGCGGGCGAACAGCTCAGCCGCCGTCTCGCACTCAATTATCCAGTCGCCGACCTGCGCCAACGGGTCCGGGTCCGCAATACCGGCAAGCGCGGTAGCCAGCCGCTCGCCCGCAGCTGCGTCGAACTTCCGCGCCGCCTGCCGGCACAACAACGCCCGCCGGCCCTGTTGACCCCCCTGCTCGCGACCCTGCTCGACCCACTCGGCTGTCCACTCCTGAACGGTTTCGGCCAACATCGAACCACCCTGGAAGCGAGCAAACAGCTCGGCCGCCGTCTCGCACTCGATGATCCAGTCGCCAACCTGCTCCAACTGGTCCAGCTCAGCAACACCGGCAAGCACAGCGGCCAACCGCTCGCCCGCGGCTGTGCTGAACTTCCGCGCCGCCTGCCGGCTCAGCAACTCCCGTTGGCCCTGCTGGATCCCCAGCTCACGACCGTGCTCAACCCACGCGGCGGTCCATTCGTGAACGGGTTCGGCCAACATCTTCCGCATTGCCTTGAGCCGTTGTTCGAGGCAGTCTGGTCTGATGAGTCCTGCATGCTGCTTCGAAGGACTTCCGAACTCGGCGGCAAGCCGCGGTCCGCACGAAATGTACGCCGGTGATTACGTTGACTTGGCTACAGCGAGTCATCATCGAGGCGAGCGAACAGCGCGTCGGCCGTCTCGCACTCGATGATCCAGTCGCCGACCTGCTCCAGGCGGTCCGGCTCCGCGACATCAGCAAGCGCGTCGGCCAACCGCTTGCCCGCGGCTGCGTCGAACTTCCGCGCCGCCTGCCGGCACAGCCCGACCAGATTCCGCACTGAGACCGTGCGACTTGACGCGCCGCCGCCGCCGGTGGTAACTTCTGCCGCGTGGAGCTGGGTTGGCGAGTGGGAGGGGAACCGGGAGGCCTTGGGCCTGAGCGGGCGGCGTTCGGGATCCCGGCCCTCCAGAACCGCTCGTCGCCGGTTGGGAAAGCCCTAAAGGTGATGCTTGCGCCGGCCGATAGTGCATGATAGAGTTTCGCGATGCTGAACGTGAGTAGAGCTTGCGGGCAGTTGCTGCACGGAGGGCGGTCGGCTCTCTGTTGCGAGGAGGAAGCTCGCGATGGTGCGGGCGCCGGGCTCCTGCGGAGTCCGTGATTTCGGACCCGCAGGGTCCACCGTCTCGACGACGGGGAGTGGAGGTAGAGCAATGATGAGCACACGGCGTGCACTCGGTATCGTGATGATGGTGGCAGTGCTGCTCGCGCCGGCAGGTGCGCAGGGGCAAACAGTAATGGATGTAACCGACGCGATAAGCGCTGTCACGGTCCTGCCAACTGTGCCGGCGAGCCACGACATGATCCAGGTCAGTTGGACCTTCGTGCGCGAGGGTGCCGCAATCGCTGCATCAACTGACAAGTTCCGCATCTACTACAGGGCTGGTGCTGATGCGTTGGATACCACTGCCTTGGAGAACGCGACCGGGACCATGGACGTTGCGGTGCCGACGGTAGGGTTGACCGCAGCGGCGCAGTTGACGGGTTTGAAAGCGGAAACGGCGTACACCGTTGTGGTGGCTAGGGTGAGAACCGTGACCGCGAGCGGCGTGAGCACGATTGCCGGGGCGGCAGCCGGTAACGTTCCACAGACAACTGCAGCGGCACCGATGCCGGACCGTGTGCTCAACGTAGTGATCGATTCTTCGGCCGACAACATGCTGAAGGTGTCGTGGGATGCCCCGTACGCTGGTGCTGCTGGGCTCACGATCAAAGAGTACGAGGTGAAGTACAACACGAGCAAGACGGATTCCATGGCCGCGGGAACGGCGATGACGGCCAAGGTGACTGGCACGATGGCCACCCTTTCCAACCTGATGATGGGCACGATGTACGACGTCCAGGTGCGTGCCGTGAACAGCGCCGGAGGAATGGGCGAATACTCGGTCAAGATGACGGCCACGCCCGGCATGGCCGGGACGCCGACGCCGACGCCGACGCCGGCTCTTCCGGTCTTCGGTGCCTTCGCACTCGGTGCGGGTCTGTTGGCGGCGGGTCGGCGGCGTCTGCGCCGTCGGCAGCAGTTGCTGAACAGCTAGTCCGCTTTCGTCCTTCATACCGGCCGGCGCCCTGTTTCCTTCACGGGGGTGCCGGCCGCTTTAATTTTCTCGGCCCTTCCTCGTTCCCCGAATCGACAGACGTGCGAAAAAGGCGGTCGGAGGCGCGGCTATGCGAGCGTTTCGTCCACCAAGTCCGCCACCCGCTCGGCGATGGCCAGGTACGGGGACAGTCCGGGCGAGTCAATGCCTGCAGCCTGGACGAGCCGGGGGTTGCCGCCGGGTCGCGGCGGATCAGGAAGTCCGAGAAGGCCGTTCGGCGGGGGCGTCGCGCGCGAGCGCGCGCGAGCGCGCCGGCGACGTCGCCCGTGCACGCCGCCGTCCGCCATGCCTCGGCGGGGGCCGGTGATGGCTCCGACGGCAATGTCTGTTCCCAGAGCGACGACAGCTCCTGGTCCACCAACACGGCCTAGAGCGTCCGGGGCGCCATCGGGCGCCTCCGCTAGGGGCGACGCCGGCTCCGGCGCCAGACACGCCTCCGGCGTTCCTGCCGGCTCGTCGAAGGGTCGCTTCAGCAGGTACTGCTCCCCGATGGTCACCTTCTACTGCTCGGTGTAGCCCGGCAGCTCGACCACGGCGAGACGCTTGCGCACCGGCTGCGGTATCGCGCCCGGATCGGTCGCCGTCACGATCCACAGGACGCCGGGCAGGTCGAACGCGACATCGAGGTACGCGTCCCGGAACTTGCCGCGGCGTGCGGGGTCGAGCAGGTCGAGCAACGCGTCGGCGGGCTCCGGTCCCACGCGGTCGAGCTCCTTGAGGATGAAGACGGGGTTGTTCACCCCGGCCTCGCGCAGACCCCGCACGATTCGCCCGGCGGTGCAGCCCGCCAGGCCCCGGATCGCCGGCGCGGCGTTGGGCATGCCCAGAGGCACGCGCACGTGGGCGCGGCCGAGCGCCTCGGCGACGGCCACGGCCAGTGACGTCTTCCCGGTACCCCGGGCGCCGGCCAGGCAGGGAACCAGGCCCGGGTCCCGGGACGCCTCGGGGCGCACGACCAGCGCGGCCCGCTGTGTCTCCGGCCCCGCGACGCGAAGCCGCCCTTCCACCGTGAGCGGACCACGAATCTGCGGGGGCACGCCGCCAGCACCTCGAGCAGGCGCGTCTTGACCTGCTCGAGACCGGCGTGGGTGCGGTCGAGCGCCTGCCGCAGATGGGCCGCGTCGAACCGCGCCGGGTCGCGCCTGCGCCACGGCAGCGACACGACCATCCCCGCCTGTTGGCGAGCTCGAGGAAGTGATCATGACCATCTGGTCATACTGATCACTTCTCGAGGCTCGTTGACACCGCCCGGTCCACCACCTCCTCGACCGCCTTGGCCTGCGACGCGAGCGCTCACCGGAGTGCGCGCCGCAACGGCTTCGAGACCGGGTAGGGCAATCCGGCGCCGTCGATGGCCTCGACCACCTTATCGAGGTGCGCGCCGGGTGTGACCAGAGCCCGTACGGTCTCGAGTGCCGTCGCGGCGGTCCGGACGCTCGCTGGCGGCGGCGCGGCCTCGGCGGGCGGTTCGTCCACGGCCGCCGGCCCGGCAGCCTCCTCGCGGAGCAGGTCCAGCGCCTCCCCCTCGTCGGCTACACGTACCCGGCTCGAGGCCGCCACAGGAGCAGAATGCCGTCGTCGTCCCCCCGGAGCAGGTCGCCCGTACGTTGGGGTCGCTCAGTCGCACCAGTCCGGGCGGCAGCCGGCGTAGGTCGTCGGCGACACGGAGTTGGTCGCCGGGGATGGTGGTGTCGGCGGGGATCAGCCGGGGTCGCATCGGTCATCGTGCTCACCGCGGCCGTTCGGAGCTGCCGCGCGGGCGCATCCTGATGAAGTGGTCGATCTCGTCTTGCACCCAAGCGACGGCGCGAGCGCCGATCCGCACCGACCGTGGGAAGAGTCCGCGCTTCATGAGAGTTTTCCACCCGGCAGGGCCGGACCCGCGTAGTAGAGTCGACGACTGGCGCGGTGGCGATAGGCGGATGGGGGTAGCTGTTGCCGGCAGCTTTCGCAATGCCGGTGCCTCACTCCCCGCCGTGGCTCCGTTTCCAGTCGCCGCTCATCGAACCGGACGGGCAGCTTTCCTGCATCCGGCTCTCGGACGAGATCATGCCTTCGCCCACGGAAAGCTCGTCGTGCGCGGTCCAAGGTGCGTGAGCCCGTAGTCGGTCCACAGTCGCTCGTCCGGGAAGCGCACGGATTTCCCGGACCGCACCTTGTGCTTGCGACAGGCCACTGGCGCAGCCGCCGCGTGGCGTGCTGGTCAATTGCTGCGTAAGCCGGGCTGACCTGCCCCAAGGTGAAGTAATTTGCCCAACCGGTCAGCAAGCGGTTGAGGCGCGCTTGTTCGGCGTCAACTACTTTTGCCGGTCGTGTTGCCTCATTTGAGGATGTTACCCGGCTGCCTCTGGCTGCCTCATCAGGATCGTACCGATGGTCTTCGAACTGGGGCCATGCCGCCGAAGCGTGCTTGGAGCCATGCTTTCGGCCCGATCAGGGCCATTGCATTGCACGGTGACAGCGTGACCGCTCGAAACGACCTTCCCGCAGGGAAAAACATTGGGTGAGCGACGCCAGAACTGGGGTCGCTCACCCTCCTACAGATATTCGATATCCGTGCGTCGTCCGTCCTTCAGGGCGTCCAGTGGACGATAGAGTGTTTATTGCTGTATGCTTAAACTGCCCGCCCCGAGACGCGCGCCTCTCAGTATCGCCAGTTTGGCGACCTCCCCTACTCGACCGCTGCTGGGCCCGCCAGCAAACCCGATCATCTTGTCCAGATGGGTAATCGCGCCGCTATCGTGATCCCCGCGGCACCCCTGGTCGGCGCTCCCTCGCGGCCGGTTACGTAACGGTGTGCAGTGGGGGCCTGGTTCAGGTTGGACCTGCGCCGCTTATCAGGCGTCGGGGCGTGATCCGGACAGGACCCTGGGGAGCGTCGAGGGCGCGTTGGAGCCGTGTCACACCAGGTGCGACGCGGCCGTGGTCGAGGCTCAGACTGAGGCGCCGTCCGCATCGGGTCAACCTCAGTCATCGACATGGTCCGGTCCTTTCTTGGCCGTCATGCGGACGGCTGCTGGTGGTGGTGCGGGATTGGGAGCGGGTGCGTCAGAGCCTCGGGTCGGTCGGCTCGGCCTCGAGGCGAGGATGCCGAACACGGCCCGGTGGACGTTGCGCAGGGGCGCCCGCGCGACGAACTGCTCCAGGGCCTCGATCCCGAGGGCTAACTCGCGCAGCGCCAGCGTCGTCTTGCGGCCGGTGTTTCGGCGGCGCAGCCGTTCGAGCTGGTCGGGCGCGGTGTACTCCGGTCCGTAGATCATCCGCAGGTACTCGCGTCCGCGGCACTTCAGCGCCGGCGCCGCGACGCCGCGCTCGGTGCGGGCTACGAAGTCCTCGGGCTTGACGACCATCCCTTCCGAGCCGGCCTCGGTGCGCTCGGTCCACCAGCGGGTGGCCTCGGCCACTTCGGTCTCGTTCTCGGTGTCGACCTCCCGGTGGTCGGTGGTGGTGAGGATGCCGGCTTCGGAGCACATGCGCTGGGTGATCTCCATGTGCCAGCGGTGCGGCTTGTCGGCGTGCACGGCGCCTTCGGTCGCCAGCACGTGGAAGGGCGCGATCTTCAGCCCCTCGAGGCCGTCGACGGGCCAGTTGTAGCGCCGGTAGGCGTTCTCGTAGCGTGCGGCCATCTCGGTGCGTTGCTCGAAGCGGTCGAGCAGGGCGGCGAGCCCGGGGTCTCTGGCCGCGGCCTGGCGCAGCGCGGCGGTGGTGCGTGCCGGTTGCGCGTTGCGCTCGGTGCGTCTTCCCGTTTGGTGCGCGCCGTCAGTGCACGGCTTCGGACGGTTCGAGGACCTCGATGGATGCGGCCAGCCGGTCGATCGGCGCCTGGTCGACATCCTCGGCGACTTCCCTGGTCGGGGACCGGCGGCAGTCTGGGTCGACCTCGAGCAGCCGGTGGGTCATCGCGATCACGTCGGCCACCTTCGACGTGGTTGAGCAAGCGGCGGGAGGTTGTCGGATCCGGCCGGATTCGGGTTGCCGGCACCGAGAGGCGTACTTCTCGGTGCCGCACAGGCTATGCGACGCCGTAGCGGCGCGTCTTGTTCCGGCGGGTGGAACGTTTTTCGCCTGTTCCGGATTCCCTTCCGGGGCAGCCGGCAGCCGTGAGTGCCGGCTCGTGGAAACGACACGGCCTACGGTGCGTTGCCCTCCCGTCAGGTTGCATGCCGCCTCCCGTTTCTTCGGCGGCCGTCGCTCGCTGCGTGGCGGCGGGTCTTCCTGACCGCCTTCACTCGGTGCGTACCTGGCAGGTTCCCGGGGCCGTTGCACTCGGCGGGTACTGGCAGGTTCGCGGCGCGCCACACTCGGCGCGCCGTCTGGAGATGGCCGTCTCGGTGGGATGCTGCCGGGCGGCGTACCGCTCGCTGGCCGTGGCGGACTCGGGTGCGCTCGGGCGGTACGTTGTGCTCAGTGCGAGGACCGCTCGGTGCGCAGGCGTTCGGGGGTATTGCACTCGGCGCGTGCTGACCGCCTTTGAAGTCGCTGTACTCGGCGGGTTCCTGAAGAGGGGGCGTCTGTGTGCGTGCAGGGCGCTGTTGGTGGTCCTGGCGTTACCGTCTTGAGACGCGCGCCGCACTGGGCTGGAGTTCAGTAAAGGTGTTCTGCTCGGTGTGGACTCGGTCCCTGATCGGCGTGCTGCTCGGTGCGGTCGCCCGAGTAGCGCACTGCCTGGTGGCCCGGGGCTGTTGCTCTCGGTGCGTGCGGACGGGGCGTCGGCCCGGATTCCGATGGATGCGCGCCGCCGTGTGCGCGCTTGCCGGCGTTGACGGCAGGCCGCCGGGTGCGCCCCTTGAGGCGGTATCCGGTTGCGTGCCGCCTCGCTCCCGAGAGGCGTTCCGTTCAGTGCGGGCAACCTCGGGCGGCTGTGTGCGGAGGAGGTCGTGCTGCTCGGTGCGGCCGCCGCGCTGACCGGCGTGGTGCTCGATGCCGCTCCTCAAGGACGTTGGCGTCGACGATGGCCTCGGCGGTCACCAGGCCGTGATGCTGCAGGATCGCGGTCCCCTCGATGCGGCTGGTGGCCGTCAGGGTCATGCCGGGCAGCCTCCGGCTGTGTGGCCCGCGGTTCCTGCTCGGCGCCTGTGGGCCCTGCGTTCCGCTCGGTGCAGGGTCACTGAGGACCGGCCGCACGCTGCGAGTCGACGAGGTCACGGTCGATGTGGGCACGCATGTGCGCGAGGCGATTGACGAGGCCGTCGTCGATGACCATGCGGAGCGCCTCGGCGAGGGCGTCCGGTTTCCTGCCGTGGTCGTTTCCGCGACGGGCTCGCGCTGCTGCCTGCCGACATCTCGGCCACGCTGCAGCGGTCACCCTTCGCAGCCCGCGGCGCCTGCGGCGGTCACCCGAAGACGCGCCGTTGCACCCGGCCGGTGCGTTGGTCAACCGGACGTCTCCGGCGGACGGCCGGGGCGCCTCGTCTGCCGGCGGGACACGCCACGGCCCGGCCGGCGCTGCCCGCGACCCCAGGCGCGTTGGACGTGCCTCCCCGGGGCTGGCCCGACACGAACGCGGACCGACCGACGGAGCGCCCGGAACCGGGCGCGTCCTCCGAAGGTTGCTTGCGACCGCTTGTGAATTACCGACCCGCGGGTCAGTAAGTGCTGGACCGGTCCGATCAGCCCCGTCCGGGACAACCGGCGGCCCCGGCCGCAGTCTCGTTCCGGGCGTGACTCTTCGCCGTCACACGCCACGGCTTGGGCGACACCGTCCGGACCCGAAGGGCGCCTCTGCTGGTCAAGGCCGATCGGCTGGGAGCAGGCGACCCGGCTTCGACGGCGGTCAGCTCGCCGACGCCGACACACACGGCGCCGCCGGGCCGCCCGGTGCGGCCGGCGGCGGTCCGGTGCGCCGAGCAGGCCGGCGGACGGTCTGCGGCGTGATTGAGGCTCCAGGATCTGGTTGTCGGGATGCTCGGCGAGCGCGTCGGTCGTGTCGGTCAGCGTGAAGCCGTCGTCCCAGTTGTCCTGCAAGGCTTCGGGGATGGTCGCCGGCCATGCTCTGCTTGTGGGGTCGCCGGCGTGTGAACGGCGAGGAGGGTCAGCTCGCAGTCGCCGGCTTGTCCGGTCCGCGACCGTGGCTGGCGGCTGGTGGCCGTGCCGAGTCTGTGGGGACCGGGGCTCGGACCGGCTCGTCCGGTGGGCATTCCGGCGCAAATCGATCACCCGTTGCGGCGCAAATCGATTCTCCGATGGCCGTTACCGGGACGGCTCGGGCGGCTGGTCCTCGTACAACGAGCATCCGAAGCCGCTCGGTGTGGCGAGTACCATGGGTGGTCGGCAGGCTTCTGCCGCACGAGGTCGAGGATGATGCGCGGGGCTGCGTTGTCGCCGTTGCTGGCGGATGAGCCCGCAGACCCTGTTGGTCGGGGCGCCGGCGTGCGGCCGCCAGTGGCGGCAGTTGGCGCAGGTGTTCACGGGATGCTCCCGGAGTTCGCCGCGTTTGGAGTCTGCGCGCGGGTCAGCAGGTGTCGCAAACGACGGCTGCCGGTCGCAAGGGCCGGCGCATCGAGAGCACCGCGCACGGCAGTTCTTGTCTTCACCGCGCACCGCCGCCGCAGGCCGCCCACCCTGTTGGTCTACTCCTGTGGCGCGCCCCTGGCCTGTGCCACCTCCGCCCGCACGTGCTCAACCTGCTCTTCGTCGGGGCACAGGCCCACCGCGCGCAGCTTTGCCGCGTCCGCCGCGCCGAGGATGCGCCCGTCGTCGGCGCACAGGTCGCACACCAGCCCGTCGGCCGGATACGTCCAGTCCGCGAGGATGGCGCGCCAGCACGCCTGCTCGTCGTCACCGACATAGGCGGTCCGCTCCGGCAGGTGCGCTTCGTCGCCCAGCCGCACGAACACGAGCACCGGCCACCAGTGGTCGCCGTGGACCATCGCCAGAGTCTCCAGGCAGGCGAGCGACGCCGGCTGGCCGTCGCCGTAGTCTTCGGTCACGCGCCCCTTGATCGCCTCCTCGGCGCCCACTTCACAACACAGCAGGAGTACGCCCCCGGGCCGCAGCACCGTCTCGGCGAAGGGGCAGCAGGGATCCAGATCGTCCTACGCATCCGATGCGTACATGGCCACGGCATCGACAGAGCCGCTGTCAAGCGGGTGCTCGTCGAGATCGGCGTGGTGGACCACCGGCCGCGTATCGGCGACCGGCTCAGGGAGGCCATCGACCTCCGGGGCGTCGGCCGGCTCGGTCTGCTCACGACGCATTTCGGCGATCAGTGCACGACGGGACACACGGGCGCCTCGGTTCTCGAGCCGGTCCATCCGTTCTCGCAGCGCGTGCTTGTCGGCCGGACCCGGGTGCGCGGCCCGGATGTCGCGCATGATTCGCGCCGACGGGAGTTGCGCGGGGTCAGGTTCGCGGGCATCGGAACCTGCCGGTTGACCGTCAGGTTTCCCGGCCGGCTGCGAGGGACGGCCGGCCGGGTCGGCGGGCATCGGCGTCGCCGCCTGCACGCGGCCAGGTTCTGCGGCATCGGAACCTGCCGGTTGACCGTCAGGTTTCCCGGCCGGCTGCGAGGGACGGCCGGGCGGGTTGGCAGGCATCAGCGCCGCCAGACGCGCCTCGATCAGCGCCAGCGCGCGGTCCGTCACCCGGCGCAGGTTCCGGGCCTGCATGGCGACCGCCATCGCGTTGACCGCAACTACTTGCCTGCGGGCAAGCGCTGCGTCGAACGCCCCAGGCAACGCCTCGACCCGCCGCTCGATGTCCTCGAGCAGCGCCGGCACATCCGCATCCGGGATGTCATCCGGCAACGCCGGCAGCACGCCGGAGTATCCATGTTGTCAAGTGCGATCCCCCAGGTGCGTGTGGAAGCTCATGCAGCGACGAGCGGTGCCTCTCCGGTGGATGGTGTCCTGTCCTGTCCTGGCCGCTCTGGCTGCCAAGTGCGGTCCTGTTCGAGCAGCGCGTTGGCGAGGACGAGCAGCTTGCGCATGACGGCGACCAGAGCGACCTTTCCCGGTTTTCCCTGGGCGACGAGTTGCCGGTACTTCGCCCGCAGGTCCGGATTGCAGCGCATTGCCGTCACGGCCGGCATGTAGAGGATTCGCCGCACCTGCGCCCGGCCGGCCTGGATGAAGCTTCGGCCTTGCCAGGTGCCGGACTGTCGCGTGACGGGGGCGAGCCCCGCGAGGCTGGCGACCGCCTTGGCGTCGAGTCGGCCGAGTTCCGGCATCTGGATGAGCAGGCCTGTGGCGGTGATACGGGACACGCCCGGAATGGAGGTCAGGATCTCGGCCCGTCGGGTGAGTGCTGCGTCTTCGGCGAGCCGCTTTCCGATCTCGGCATCAATGGCGGCCAGATGCCGGTCGAGCTGCGCCAGCTGCGTCTTGTTCTGCTGCTTGAGCAGGCGCTGTCGAGTGTGCTTTTGGCGGTTGAGTGCAGCGGTGCGGTCCCTGATCAGTGCGTCACGCGCCACTCGGAGTTCCTCGAGGGCGCGCCACGCGGGTGATGACCTCTCGGTTGGCCGCAGATCCAGCGCGGCTCCCATCTGTGCCAGGACCCGGGCGTCGACGACATCGGTCTTCGCCCGTTGTCCGATGGCCTGCGCGAACCGTCGCGCCTGCAACGGGTTGACCCGCGCCAGGGGCAACTTGGCTGTGAGCAGCGCTTCCTCGAACGCTCGGTGCCAGTGCCCTGTCGGCTCGTAGGTGACGGCCCGCACCGGGCACTCGATCCAGGCGATCAGCGCCTTGAATCCCGCGGCGTCGTTGGTGAATCGCGCGGCCTTGCCGTCGGGTGCCCTGTAGGCGTCGAGATGGGCCTTCGAGATGTCAACGCCTACGGTAAAATCTGGCATCTTTTCCTGCTCCTGTGCTTGTTTGCGAGCCCTCACGCTCAGGTATCCATTCAGGCCGTGGGAAAAGACGGTGGCGACCAAACTCCGGCGCGGCCCCTGATCGGCCAAGCGACTCATACGGTCCGACCACCGCCACCCCCGGCGCTCTGCACGGGGCGCCAGGGGGTGGAACCTTCCGCGGTCGGCGTCCCCTCCCCCGAGCCCCCTCCCGGGTCTACGACGCGCTGCGCGGACACTCTTCAATTCTCCCCCGCCGTCCGGCTGAAGCTGCCAGAGTCCACAGCGGTGAAGCTAACAAACAAGCGACTCGGCAGCAGCGCCCCGCCTGGCTGTTCACGCGCGGTCTGCACGACCTCGGGAACCGCCGCGGCCTTTTCATTGCGTTCATCAGCCATCATCCTCCCCCGGTGCCATCGAGTCGGCGAATGCGCCGGTCGCGCCGCATCGCGTGTGTCCGTTCGGCGTGGCGCCGGCAGAGGACACGTCGGGCACGCCGTGGCGGCGGGAGTGTAAAGGACGGCGGCCAACCCGGGGTGGCATTCGGCCGTCGTTCGCGTGGGTGCCCGCCCAAGTCGGCGGGCACCCGCACGGTATTGTCCGACCGTGCTGCTGGTTACTCGTCCTCGTCGCAGCGCGCCGGCTCGCGCTCGGCCGGCTCAGGACGCGCGGCCGGCCGGCGTGAGTGCCGCCACGCTGCCCGCAGCCGGCGTGGGCTGCAGGGCCAGCTCCAGCAGCGTCGACCCGCGTCAGGTAGTTGACGGCGACCACGCGCCGCAGATCGTCGCCGAGATCCTCATCGACCGCTTGCGGTTGCGCCGCGGCAGGAGGACACGGCGCAACCCGCCGCGGTGCGCGGCCAGCACCTTCTCGGCGATGCCGCCGGCCGGGAGCACCTGTCCACCGAGGGTGACCTCGCCGGTCATCGCCACGTCGTCGGTACTGACCCGACGCCGCGTGAGGGCGGAGACCAGCGCGGCGGCCATCGTCACGCCGGCCGAGACGCCCTCCTTGGGGACTTCGTCCAACTGCACGTGCAGATGACGCCGGTGTCGCGCTGGAAGGCCGGGTCGAGGCCGTAGCGTGCGGCGTTGGCGCGCAGCCACGACAGCGCGGTGCGCGCCGACTCCCGCAATGACCTCGCCCTGGCGCCCGATAAGGACCAACGCCCCGGAACCGGGCAGGCGGCTGGCCTCGACGTCGATCACCTCGCCGCCGCCCACCGCCGTGCGGCACAGCCCGGCGGCGACGCCCGGCCGCCCGTTACGGCCGGCGGCCTCGACGTTCGGCTCGGCCGGCGCGCCGAGCATCTCGGCCAGGGTATGCGGCGTGACCTCGACCGGGCCTCGTTTCCCTCCGCGCGTCGGCGCACCAGCTTGCCCCACAGCTCGCCGAGCGCTGGCCGCCGCTCCAGGACGGACCCTCGAGGCCGCTACGGCGTCCGGCCGCCGTCTCGTGCGGCGGCCGGCGGCTGCCTGCATGCCGAGCTGCCGATTCCATCGGCCGGCGCAGATGGCGGTGACGCCGGTCGATGCAAACAGCGGGCGCCAGGCGAGGATGACGGGACCACGCCACACTCGCCGTCGGTGGCGCTGGCCCAGGATGGACCCCGCCGGCGTCGAGACCGTCTTCGCGCGCGTCGAGCAGGCGATCGCAGACTTGCTGAACACCGTCAAGGCGATCGAGTGGCGCGACGGACTCAAGGCGGTAGCGGCGGCGGCGGCGGTGCTCGACCGGCACGATATCCGGGCGGCGGCGGCGCGGGCGGTGGCCGAAGTCGAGTGGTGGATCGCCAGGCAGGCGCGCTCCCCCACGTCCGGAAGGCAGGCCGCCGTTGACGGAAGGGAACCAAACCTGGGGCGGCGACCCACATTGCCGCAGACTACATCCGGGCTGATTTCCTGCTCTTCTCCGCCCCGCAAGCTCGCCGGATGCCCCCGGCGCGGCGGGATTGGCGCCGAAATCACGCTGATCGAAGAGCGCATCAGCGGCTGACGGGTGGGGAAACGGATACGGCCGCCGGGGCCGGAGAACGCCTCAGGCGGCCGGGCGCGGCCGACCCCGCTCGACGATCAGGTCGAAGTGGAGGGTGTCGTCCGGGATCCGGCGCGCGTCATTCATCTCGGTGTTGCGCAGCTCCCAGTATGCCAGCAGGTCGGCCCTCCGATCGAACGAAGCGTCGTCGCCGTGCTCGCTCGTGACCCGCACGCAGGGGTACAGCGACAGGATCCGGTCGATCAGCCCCGCCGGGTCCTGCTGCCCGTGGTTGATCATGCAGGTCGGATTGAATTCGATGACCAGCGTCGGCCGGTGGCGCTCGATCGACTTGCGGAAGCCGTCGAAAGCGAGCGTCTCGTGTCCCTCGACGTCCATTTTTACCAGATCGAGGCGGGGCAGCCACGACAGCGCCTCGTCGAGCGCCACCGATTGCGCGTAAACCACGGCCGGACCCGGCGGCTGAACGCCGACCAGATGGGAGTTGGAGCCGCGGGTGATGGAGACCACCCCGGCCCGGTCGGATGCCGCGCAAGGCAGTACTCGGACGTTGTGCGCCTCGTTCAGCGCAACGCCGGCGCACAGCAGTTGGACGTTCTCGGGGTTGGGCTCGACCGCGGCCACCAACCCGCGCCCGCCCGCCAGAGCCGCAGCCAGCAGGGCGATGCAGCCCACGTTGGCACCCACATCGACGACCACGTCCCCCTCCTGAACCCGATCCCGGATCGCCCGCCGCACATGCGGCTCGTACTCGCGGGTGTTGACGATCCGACGCAGGAACGGTTCGGTCTCCAGCTCCTCGTTGATGCAGACCTGGTACCCGCCCAGGTCCACCGCCGTGGGACCGTGCCTTGCCGGTCCGCGCGCTTCCTCCGACTTGATGAACCTGCTGGCCAACTCATCGAGCGAGATGCCGCGTGCCATCTCGCGTCGATAGTGGGCAAGGCCTGCCGGATCCGGCGGGCGCCTCAGGAACAACCGATAGGCGTAGTAGATGTCGTCGTCCGTGACGTCGTGGTCCCAGCGGCGCAGCAACCGACTCAGCAGACGACGGAACGAGAACATGGAAGAAACTCCCTCGCGATGCGCGGGGCGACCCGCGCCACCGCAACGGGAACCATGGTACACGCGCCCGCGGCTGTCGACCTGATGGGACGATGGGACCGCTCCTCTCGACCCGCGCGAATTACCCGGCACCCGGTGCTTGCAAGACGGGGTCGGATGCGGCCGCGGGACCAGCGGGGCAGTATATGAGTTGGAGCGTGCCTGCCGCATGACGTTCGAGGACTACGACACCGAGAGCTTCTACGACGAGATGTTCCTGCCGGACGGCTCGCCCCGCCCGGAAGCGCGGCGGCTCGTCGAGCGCATCGAGAGCCTGCCCGACGGCGAGCTCGTCCGGCGCCACCAGGCGGCGGAGCGATCGCTCCTCCACACCGGCATCACCTTCACCGTCTACGGAGACGAGGCGGGCACCGAGCGGATTTTTCCGTTCGACATCGTGCCGCGGATCGTGTCGCGCGAGACCTGGGACCCGAATCGAACGCGGGCTCAAGCAGCGCGTGGAAGCGCTGAACCTGTTCATCGACGACGTCTACCACGACCGCAAGATAGTACGTGACGGCGTGGTGCCGGCCGACGTCATCGATTCTTCCGAAGGCTACCGTGCCGAGTGCATCGGCATCGACCCGCCGCGGGGCGTCTGGTGCCACATCACCGGCACCGACCTCGTACGTGGCTCCGACGGGACGATCTACGTCCTGGAGGACAACCTCCGCTCTCCCTCCGGAGTCTCGTACGTGCTCGAGAACCGCGCAGTGACGACCGCGACGTTCCCCCTCTTCGAAGGGCTGGGCGTGCGCCCGGTCATCGACTACCCGAGTCGCCTGCTGTCGATGCTCGAGGACGTCGGGCCGGCGGATGTCGATCGGCCCAGGGTCGCGGTGCTGACACCGGGCGTCTACAACTCCGCCTACTTCGAGCATTCGTTCCTCGCGCGGCAGATGGGGGTGGAGCTGGTCGAAGGACGCGACCTCGTGGTGGCGGACGATCGCCTGCAGATGCGCACCACCCGCGGCTTCGAGCGTGTCGACGTCCTCTACCGGCGGATCGACGACGACTTCCTGGACCCGACCCGTTTCCGCGCCGACTCCCTGCTGGGCGTTCCCGGCTT
The DNA here is from genome assembly GCA_965116825.1 of Vicinamibacterales bacterium. Lineage (GTDB taxonomy): Bacteria > Acidobacteriota > Vicinamibacteria > Vicinamibacterales > UBA8438 > WTFV01. The sequence continues at coordinate 7,319,390 of OZ220736.1, read as the reverse complement.
GATGGACCTGTACCAGCGGGGACGGGTCACGCTGGTCAACGCGCCGGGCACCGGCGTCGCCGACGACAAGGTCGTCTACGCCTACGTGCCGCAGATGATCAAGTACTACCTCGATCAGGAACCGATCCTGCCCAATGTCCCGACCCACCTGTGCTGGCGCGACGAGGACCGCCGCTACGTCCTCGACCACCTCCCGGAGCTGTTCGTCAAGCCGGCCAACGCCTCGGGCGGCTACGGCATGCTCGTCGGGCCGGCCGCCACCCCGGCCGAGCTGGAAGCGTTCCGGGCACGGATCGAGGCCACGCCGCGCAACTACATCGCCCAGCCGAAGGTCGACCTGTCGCGCGTGCCCACGCGCGTCGAGCGCCGGTTCGAGGGCCGGCACGTCGACCTGCGCCCCTACATCCTGTACGGACGCGACGTCTACGTCCTGCCGGGCGGACTCACGCGCGTCGCCCTCAAGAAGGGCTCCCTGGTCGTGAATTCCTCGCAAGGGGGCGGCAGCAAGGACACCTGGGTGCTGTCCTGACCGGCCTCGTACCATGCTGAGCCGCGTCGCCGAGTCGATCTACTGGATGAGCCGCTACATCGAGCGCGCCGAGAACGTCGCGCGCGTCGTCGGCGTCAACAACCGGTTGCAGCTCGATCTGCCCGACCTCACGGAGGAGCAGTGGGACCCGATGTGAAGGTCACCGGCGACGAGGAGCGGTTTCAGACCCGGTACGGAGCGGCGACGAGATCGAACGTGATCGAGTTTCTGACCTTCGACGCGGCGAACCCGAATTCGATCGTCTCGTGCCTGACCCGGCCGCGCGAGAACGCCCGTTCGGTGCGCGAAATCATCTCGTCGGAGATGTGGGGCGAGATCAACCGGTTCTATCTCTTCCTGCGCGAGCCGGATGCGCGTCAGCGCGCGCTGTCCGACGCGCATGCCTTCTTCGAGCATGTCCGCCGCTGCAGCCACCTGATCGAGGGCACGAAGAACGAGACGATGGAGCACGCCGAGGGCTGGCACTTCAGCCGCATCGGGCGGTTCATCGAGCGCGCCGACCAGACCACGCGAATCCTCGACGTCAAGTACTTCCTGCTGCTGCCATCGGCCGACGACGTGGGAAGACCTATCGACGACCTGCAGTGGGGGGCGCTTCTCCGCTCGGCGAGCGCTTTCGAAGCGTACCGCCGGACGCACGGCCGGGTGGCGGCGCGGGCGGTGGCCGGCTTCCTCCTGCTCAACCGCGAGTTTCCGCGCTCGGTGCATCACTGCGTCAACCAGGCGCAGATCTCGCTCCACGCCGTCACGGGGACACCGATCCGCCGCTTCGCCAACACTGCCGAACGCGCACTCGGGCAGCTCGTGGCGGAGCTCGACTATACTGACATCGTCGATGCGATCCGTTCCGGCCTGCACGATTTCCTCGACGCGATCCAGGACAAGCTGAACGGCGTCGGCAACGAGATCACCCATACTTTCTTTGCGCAACGCTGGCGAGGAGAATCGTTGCGATGACCTACTGCGTGGCGATGAACGTCGAGGACGGCATCGTCGGCCTGTCCGATACGCTCATCACGTCGGGCCGCGAGGTGACCACCCTCCGGAAAGTGAGCGTGTACTCCCCGCCGCGCGGCACCTTCTTCGTCATGACGTCGGGACTCCGGTCCCTGCGGGACAAGACCCTCACCTAGTTCGAGGACCGCCTAGCGGAGTGCGCCAGCCGCGACGAGCCGTTCGAGCGGCTCTACCAGGCCGTCAACCTGCTCGCCGAGCAGGTGCGCACGGTAGCCCATGAGGACAAGGCTGCACTGCAGGAGAGCGGCATGACCTTCAACATCCACGCCCTGATCGGCGGGCAGATGGAGCGGGATGCCCGGCAGAAGCTCTACCTGCTCTACCCGGAAGGAAACTGGGTGGACACGGGCCGTCTGACCCCGTATCACGTCATCGGGTCGGTCGGCTACGGGAAGCCGCTCCTCGACCGGACCCTCCGGGTCGAGGATTCCATGCGGCATGCCTTCAAGGTTGCCTGCCTCTCTTTCGATTCCACCCGCATCAGCGCCGCCGACGTCGATTTTCCGATCGACGTGGTGCTCTACCGGCGGAACTCCTTCCGGATCATCGAGCGCCGCTTTCAGAAGCAGGACCTGGAGCAACTCTCGCGCTGGTGGGACGAGCGCATCCGGCGCGCCATCGAAGAGACGCCGAGAGAGCTGCTCGACCGTGCCTACGACGAGATCGAGACCGCCCCGCCAGCGAGCGTCTCCACCGTATCGTGAGAATCACGATCCGTCATCGAACGTCGTACACCTTCGATACGCCCGTCTTTCTCGAACCCCATGTCATCCGGCTGCGGCCGCGGGCCGACGGATCGACCCGGCTCGTCGACTTCGCCCTGAACATTTCTCCCGAGCCCGTGGTCCGCACGGACAACCTCGATCCGGAGGGGAACGTCGTCATCCGCGCCTGGTTCGAGGGCGAGTGGTCCCGCCTGCGGCTCGGCACCCGCGCCGTCGTCGATACTCTGCTCACCGATCCGTTCGGGTTTCTCGTGACCGAGCCGGACCGGCCGCTGCCCCATGCGTACACGCCCGACTTCTGCGAGCGGCTCGCGCTGTACCGGCGTCCGCCCGCTGCCGCGCACCCCGCGGTGCGCGACCTGGCCCTCGCCGCGGCTACCGAGTCGGAGCGCGTCCCGGCGCGCTTCCCACTCGCGCTGGCACGGCGGATCCGGGCGGATTTCGTCCGCGAGACCCGCCCGGAAGGCGCCCCGCTTGCCCCCGAAGCGACAATCGCGGTGGGACGCGGCGCGTGCCGCGACCTGGCGGTGCTGTTCGTCGCCTGCTGCCAGGCGATGGGTCTGGCGGCGCGCTTCGCCAGCGGCTATGCCCACAGCGAGAAGGCGACCTCGACCGAGTTGCACGCGTGGGGCGAGGTGTTCGTGCAGGGCGGTGGCTGGCGCGGGTACGATCCCAGGCAGGGACTCGCCGTGACGGACCGCCACGTCACCGTCGCCGCCGCTGCCAATCCCCGCGATGCCGCCCCGGTGACCGGTGCGTTCCGGGGGGACGGAGTGACGGCGAGCCTCTCGGCGGAGATCGAGATCGAGGCGTCCCAGGAGGGGTGCACGTCAGATTTGTGAGGTGCTGTCTCATGCAGCAGCGTTTCGTCGTTCCCAGAAGCCTTCGAAGCGGCCGCTGAGGATGCAGCAGCGCAGGGCGAGGATGGCATTGGCGCCGTTGACGGACCAGTGCATGCCGGCGCGCTTGAGGCGCGCCCCGACGGCATGTTTGCACCCCGCTTCGACGACGCCGGTGGCGACGCACAGGCCGCTGGCCCGGAACGCGGGATAGCGCATGCGCTTACGGTTGCGGATGAAATAGTCGATGCATTTGCGGGCCTCGTCGCAGGTTGGGGCGTGGTGGGCGAGGGCGGCGACGATGGCGCTGATGCGGCCGGCATCGAGTTCGTCACGGCGTTGTTTTGCCCACTGCGCGGCGAGGTCGGACCCGGGTGTGTAGATGGCCTTGGCGACGTCCCAGAGGTGGCTATTGGCGTGGAAGATGTCGACGACCTGGATCGCATCGGGGAAACACTCGTCGGCGAGGGCCCAGATCCAGGGCGCGCCGTCGCCGAGGATGACCCTGCGGTCGGCATCGGCGAAACGGCGGCGTTCGGCTTCGCGGCACACGCGCTGGGCGAAGGGGGAGGGTTCGCGGTCGGTATCGCGACTGGCGGCCGTCTCGATGGCGGCCGTGTAGGAGACTGAGTCCGGGTCGCGCATCGCGATGCCGGTCTTCGGGTGCCGGCGTTCGGCCGTCCAGGAGACCGCGAGCTTGACCTCGCGGGTTTTGGCCGAACCGTCGGGCTGTTTGCCTTGGCGCTGCGCGGTTTCGGCCTTGCGCACGGGAATGCCCGTACCGTCCATGCCGAGATACAGGGTAGGTTTGACGCGGTGCGCCTCCGGCTCGACGGCTCGGCGTTCGTCGGCTGCGATCGCACGCCCCAGCGCTTCGGCGGTCCGCTCGACCTGCTTGGGGTCGACGGCGAGCCCGGCCAGTTCGTCCAGCAGTGTGCTGGCCTCCTTGAAGCTGACTCGGGCGGCGGCCGCTGCTGTCATGCGGGTCGCCGCCGGCGACAACGTCGTCTCGTCGATGCCCAGGGTCCGGTCACGCGGACAGAATCCGGTTCGGCAGGACGCGCAATGGTAGTAGGCCCGCTCGATGGTCATGGCGCCCAGGGCCGTGCGGATCGTGTGTGGACGCCTCCGAAAATGCAAGCCTTTTCTGAGTCTCTCCTTCTGCGCTCAGTCTGCTTCTGTGGTTCTCCGCGACAACGGAGCGGCTCCCCGGCGCCGCGATTGTTTCCGTGGAATGAGGGCCAGCCTTCTGGCTGGCCCGCAAGGGCTTCCCGCACGGTCGCCCGCGGCTGTCACCCGGAGGGCCGCAACGGAGTGGAGGAGCCGCGCAGCGGCTTGACAGCTGCGGGCGACCGTGCGCGAGGTAGACGCTTCCGAGCGAAGCGAGGGCCTCTGGGCACGTCCGAAGCCGTGCACCGCCGTTTCAGGAAGCTCCATTTCGTCGGATGGTTCGGTGCATGCGGTCAGGTGCTGTCGTGTGTCCGGCCTCATTGCTTGCGGCATATCACGCGCCGCGGGCCCGTATGGAGATACGCGGGTCGAGTCCAAAATCGTCTTTGTGTGCTCAAAGGCACTGCACCGCACGCTGGTTTTCCCGACCCCGTCTCGTTGACCGTTTGCCCTTACCATCTTCCGACCTGCTCGCATTCCCGACGGCGCCGGACCCCGGCTCTTGCCTCTCAGGCGGTCGGCAGCGGCGCGCGGTAGTACTCGTTCTTCGTCATCAGCGCCCAAGCGATGCGCGCCGTCCGGTTGGCCAGCGCCACCGCGACCAGCATGCGCGGCTTGCGCGCCAGCATCCGGGCCAGCCAAGGGTCCTTCGTGCCACGCCGCGCCGCCCAACCGACTGTCGCCATCGCGCCGGCGACCAACAGCCGCCGGAGATCGCGCTGACCCATCTTCGATATCCTCCCCAGCTTCGGCTTCCCGCCGGTCGAGCTCTGCCGGGGAACCAGACCCAGCCAGGCCGCGAAGTCCCGCCCGCGCCGGAAGCTCTCCAGCGGCGGCGCGAAGGCCTGGATCGCCATCGCGCACAGCGGTCCGATTCCCGGGATACTCATCAGCCGTTCCGTCCGTTCGTCTTCGCGCGCCCGCTCCCGCAGGTCCCTCTCCAGCTCCGCGATCTTCTCGTCGAGGTCGCCGATCTGAACGAACAACAGCGCGCCCAGCTCCCGAACCGGGCCCGGGAGTGGCGAATCGGCATCTTCAATCGCCTCCGCCAGCCGCTCCACGTGCGCAGGCCCTTGCGGCGCGACGACGCCGAACTCGGCGAAGTGTCCCCGCAACGCGTTGATCGTCTGCGTGCGCTGGCGAACCAGCAGATCGCGCGTGCGGAACAGCATGCCTTGGGATTGCTGCTCCTGCGTCTTCACCGCCACGAAGCGCATCGTCGGCCGCGAGGCCGCCTCGCAGATCGCTTCGGCGTCGGCCGCGTCGTTCTTCTGCCGCTTTACGAACGGCTTGACGTAGATCGGCGGGACCAGCTTCACCTCATGACCGAGCTTCCCGATCTCTCGGCCCCAGTGGTGCGAGCTCGCACAGGCCTCCATCGCTACGACGCATCGCGGCTGCGACGCCATGAAGCCCAGCACCTTGTCCCGACTCAGCTTCTTGCGGAACGCAACCGACCCGTCCGCGCGGGCGCCGTGCAACTGAAAACTTCGCTTCGCCAGATCGATGCCGATGATGGTAGCGTGCTCCATAGGATGCCTCCTCTTCCAGGTGGTCCGTCACAACAGCTCCACCTTGGCACATTCCGATGCCGCTGAGGAGGCGTCCACCCCATCATCTTTGCACGCCGGCCGGCGTAGCGGGCCGTGTGTCCGCACCGGCAGGGCCGGCCGGCGGCGTGCTGGTCACTGTGGTCGGCGTTGAGCCGCTCGGCGACGAAACGAGCCGCCACTGCGAGGACGGCGGTGCGCACCGCCGTCTCGGCCGCCTCGAAGTCGCCCAGCGTCTGCGTCGCGTCGGCCCCCAGCAGCCGCTCGTGCGTACGGAGCGCTGTCGGGCGGTCCTGGCGGGACACTCGGCGAGTTCAGGAAAAGCGTGGTGCTCGATGTGGACTTCGTCCTGATCGGCGTCGTGCCTGGTGGGTTCGCCCCCGGGCCGCGTTCGCAGCCGACCGTCGCGCTAAGCGGTTGCTGATCTTTTCCTCTCGGTGCGTCTGCCGATCCGTAGCGGCTGTCGTCCCGATCCGCGGTCCGGCTGTGGCGCCTGGTAGGCAAAGGCCGAGCCATGCGGCGCGTTCCTGAAGATGAGCGTCTGTGTGCGTGGCAGGGCGCTCTCGATGGTCCTGGCGTACCGTCCTGAAACGGCGTCGCGCACCGGGTGCGTTCAGGCAAGTGTCCTGCTCGGTGTGGACTCGGTCCGGATCGGCGTGCTGCTCGGTGCGGTCGCCCGAGTAGCGTACCGCTGGGTGGCCCGGGGCGGTTGGTCGATGCATGCGGACGGCGCGTCGGCCCGGATCTTCCATTGATGCGCGCCGCCGTGTGCGCGCTCACCGGCATGGTCGGCGCTGCGCTGTGTGCGCCGGTTGACGGCGGCCATCCGCTTGCGTGCCGCCTCGCTCCCGATCGGCGTTCAGCTCAGTGCGGGCAACCTCGTGCGGCCGCGTGCGGAGGAGCTCGTCCTGCTCGGTGCGACCGCGTTGCTGACCGGCGTGGTGCTCGATGCCGCTGCTCAAGGACGTTACGGACCACAAGTCCTGCTCGGCGCCAAGCCCGCCCGGTGCGTGCCGGTTGCGCGTTGCCCTCGGTGCGTCTTCCCGTTTGGTGCGCGCCGTCAGTGCACGGCTTCGGACGGTTCGAGGACCTCGATGGATGCGGCCAGCCAGTCGATATCGTCGCCTGGTCGACGTCCTCGGCGACTTCCTGGTCGGGGACCGGCGGCAGTCTGCAGAAGCTATCCGAGGCGCACGAACAGCGCCAGGCAGACGGGTCTGCGCTTCGCCGGCCTGATCCGTGTCATCGAGCGGGCAGTCGAACTCGCAGCTGCTCTTTCCCTTCCTGGTGGCGCGGCAGGTCCGCACGACGAGCTTCCCGTCGACCCGGCGGCTGATGGCGTCCATGATCTCGTTCGTGGAGTCGCTCGGTGTCGGTCTTGTCGATTTGGTCTCGTCCAGGTCGAGGGACTCCATGGTGGCGTAGCGGTCCAGCATGGCGAACAGCGTCCGCTTCGGGACAGCGGCCATCCGGGTTGGGACCTGCGCGCGGGCTCTCGACGCCGTCGCAGCTTCCCGGCCGCGTCGCTCTCGCCGAGCAGGTAGTCGGTCGCTGCTTTGGCCGAGCCGATCCCGCGGGCGATGCACTCAACGTGTACCGTCCGGCTCCCGGCCGACGCCGGCGAGCTTGTCCAGGGTCCGCGCGACGCCATCCAGCCCGACGTGTCGCCCGGCAGGTCAAACCGGGTCGCTTCGCCGGAACGACACGGCCTCCGCCCTGCGCCGGCTCGTCTGCCACGTCCCGGCTGATCGACGGCTACACGCGCGAGCCAAGGGTGCATCATCAGCACGCGCGCATCAACGCGATCTGCCGGCGGGTGGCGCGCCTGCTGCGCGAGGGCCTCGCGTGACCCGGACGGAGGGACCGCGAGACCGTCGCCGCGTGACTGGACGCGGCGCCGTTCCGCAAAAGGCGACGCCGGGCCGGCTCGGAGTGCATGGGTCCCGGTGAGCCGGCCGACGCGCCGGCGTAGAGAACCGAGGCGCACAGGTTCGCGTCCCTGCTGCGGTCAGTTCCCCTTGGCCTTCTCCGCCCGTCGTGCGGCCCAGTACTTCCGCATCCGCTCGGCCACGGCCCGGCGCTGCTCCTCGGTCATCGCGCGCTTGCGCCTCCCGACCGCCTTGACCGCTTTCTTGCTGCCGCGCCGGGCGGTCGGCGCGGCAGCTCCTTCAATCGCTTCGATGGCGCGCTGGATGGCGACGAGCTGGCTCTTGAGCGAGCGTTCCTCGTTGCGCAACGCGTCCAGGATTCCGCTCCTCGACATCGTGAAATGCTCCCTCCAGGACGAGCCGCCGCCGCATCGCGCCGGTCGCCGAAATGCACGAACGGCCGCCGCCGAGACCGACGGGGCCGCTACCGACCCCACGCGCCGGATTCGGCGTTCCACGCCGGCCAGTCGTCACGCCAGGGCAACCCCGGTAAGCCCGCGCGCCGGCCCCGCACGACAGCGGCCATTCGCCGACTCTTCCGAGCCGTACCGCTCGCACAGGGCCAGGAACCTCTCGACCGACGGCAGCGTGTCGTCTTGTCGCATGCCGCTGTCCCGCTCGTCAGCCTACATCAGCCGGCCCGGCCTTGCCGGGCCGGCTGATGTAGTCGAGTCAGGCCGCGAAGCGGGTCGCCTGCGCTGCGCGCCGGGTGAGGATCCCGCAGCGGCGCACATCCGTTGTGTGCCCTGCCTGTGCCGGCGGTGGGAGCTCGTCGGCGTCGACGATGTCCGCGGTAGCTTGTGCGAATCGCCGCCAGCCGCCCGGCGGCTTCGCACCACCGCCGGTCGACGTGTCACCGTGCGCGCTGTGATACGGTGGCTTCGTCAGCCTGCTCCCGGTTCGTCGATGGCCGGCCGGAAAGGCGGCCAGGTGACCGCCTTTCCGGCGCCCCGCACCGCGGTCCTGTAGCAACCGGTACGTCGGCGCAGGCTCGATGCGCGGTCCCCGCGGTCGAGCCCGAGCGATGACGCGGGCGGGCGTGCGCGGGAGTGATTGAACGTATTTGCTGGGTGCGGGGCGTCGCTCGATGGCGTGGCCGTGGCCGCAGGCGGGACAGCACGGGGCTGGAAGAAGGCGCCCGCTTGGCGTCGGCGTGGTCCGCCTCGGCGGTTGCGTCTTCGGCGCTACCAGCGCAGGCAGGGGTCGCCCGAGTCCCCACAGGTCGTCGAGCAAGGGGACGGGGTGGTCGTCGTCGGGCGCACCGGCATCGGCCTCGGCGCGGTCGGCATCGACCTCGACCGGGTTGAGCGAACGTTGCCCGGCTCACCGAGACCGATGGAGAACTGCGAGCCGGCCCGGCGTCGTCCTTTGCAGAACGGCGCGGCGCGGAGCCACGCGCCGATGGTCTCGAGGTCCAACCGTCCGGGGCACGAGAGGCCCTCGCGAGCAAGCCGCGTTGTATGACCAACTGGTCATGCAACGCGCTTTCCAGCGACCGTCGACATCCGGGTCCGGGTCGCGGCTGGCCGCCGCCATCGAGTGTGCGGGGCGCGGGCTCGTCCGAGGTTGTGCGGGGGGATTGCCCGCTGGCCGTCAGCGGGACGGATCGGGTGCCTGGTCCTCGTACAGCGAGCGTCCGACGGCGTTGTCCGCGCCGACGGTTGGGTCTTCGGCGCTACCAGCGCAGGCAGGGGTCCGAGAGTGGGGACAGGTCGTCGAGCAGCGGCGTGCTCTGGCCGGCGTCCTCGGCCGGGGCGGCTTCGGCTGCGTCCTCGATGCTCTCGAGCAGCCCGAGCACGGCGGTTTCGGCGGGGTTGAGCGCGTGGTTGAGGAGCCACTGGCGCCGCCGGTGGCAGGCGTGGCAGCGCTCGTGCGCGGGCCAGACGAGGCGCCCGCAGGTCCCGGCGTCGAGCGGCAGGTCAACGCCGGCGCAGAGCTTCTTGTCGCGGTTCGCGGCCCGGTGGCGGCGCATGAGCTCGCGATTGGCGATGCGGCGGCGCAGGCGGCGCAGCCACTGGCGCTGTTCGGGGCGGAGCAGGTTGGCGAGAGGCATCAGGTCGTCCTCCTGGAGAAAGGGAGTGGCCCCGGAGCGGGGCCGGGTGGAGCGGGCCGGCAGGCCCTGTGGCGTTGCCGACGCGAGAGGGTCGGAGACCGGCGGCGTGGCGGCGGGGGGCAGAATGCAGAGGCGTGCCTTGACCGCCCGCCTGCTGCCTGCCCGGTCTCCGTTCGCGCTGCTTGATTGTCGCCCGCTACCGCTCCCTCTTCCGGGTCCGTGATCCTGCGTGCCGACTCGGGGAGGCGCGCCGGCCCGGCAGCGGCGTCGGCGTGGTGCTGGTGGTGGCGGCTTGCGCCGGCCCGATGCGGGGCGGGCGGCCGGACGGAAAGCGTCAAGGCCTCGAACAGCAGGTGGAGAGAGCCACTGGCGCACGCCAGGCGAGCGGGGACGCGTCGCAGCGGCCGAAGCCGCCGTTGACGACCTCGACGTGGCCGCAGGCGGCATCGTCGCTCTTGACGCTGTCGGTTTCGACGCGATGGAGATCTCGCACAGGCCCGACGAGACGGAGACGGTCACCTGCCAGCTTCCAGTGGGTGCGTGTCGACGGTGCGAACAACGACACGCCCATTCGGCGTGCGACGTCGCGCAGATACACGGCGGCCGCGGCGGATATCGGCAGCACGCTGAAGGTGGAGCTGACGTTCACCGACGGCGCGGGATTTCTGGAGACGGTGACCAGCGTAGAGCTGGCTCCGGTGGGCGGCCTTGGGGACGCAGGCTCCAGAGCTTTCGCTTTCGGTCGCGCTGCCAGAGGGCGGGTAGGAGCGAACGACCGCCTGTGCTTCCGCTCAGGACCTGACCTGGAGCGCGCGTTCGAGCAGATCCGGAACATCCAACAGGCGTGCGCCGTCCTGCAGGTATTCCTCGTCCAGACGGTCCTCCTGTACCAGCAGGATCCCGAGGATGTCTCGCCACTGACGATCGGACACCTCCCCGCCCAGGCGGTACCACCGCAGCTTCTGGAGGAGAATGTCCTCAGGCGTATAGACGTAGAGGAAGCGGTCCGGATCCGAGGCGACCTGCAGCCGCACCCGTCGCTGCATCGCCTGTCGATCGAGCGGCGAGCCGCCCGCGATGAACAGATCCACCTTGGTGGATGTGGAGTGGTGGAACAAGTTGACGCTCGAGCGCTGACGGATGGCCCGTCGCAAGGCATGATCGTCCGCGTGGAAGCCCTGTCCGAGCGCAGTCAGGAACGGCTCCACGTCCGCCTCCGTCATGGCCACGACCAAGTCGATGTCGAGGGTCGACCGGGGCTCACCGCTCACGGAGCTGGCCAGGGAACCGCCCACGACATAGGGCACGCCGCACCGTTCAAGGGCGTCCGCCACCGACAGTGCGACCTGGAACGGCTCGATGCCCACACTCAGCGGTCAGGACCGAACAGTTCCGCGGCGTCGGGGTACAGGCGAATTGCGGTCTCTCGGCCCAGCTTGAGAGTGGCCAGACGCAGGAAGCACTCCCGGTCGGACGCACCCGGATGTCGCCGGCGGATTCCGGCGACGGCCAGAGCCTGTGCGGTCCGGGTCAGCCCGCCAACGACGAGGGCCTTGTCGAGCGGCGACATCCGGCGCCACGCGTCGACCTGGAGCCGCTCGACCGCAGCAGACGAATCGGCGCTCAACACGCCGCGTTCCGGGAAACCGGACAGGTCGGGAAGGGCCATCCCGCATTGTACCAAGCCGCTAGCGACACGAACTGCTGGCCGCCACCGAGAAAGAACTCGAACCCATCGTGGCCGCCACCCGGCGCCGCAACGACCCCCTACGCGGTGCAGCCGACATCGGCATCCGCGTCGGCAAGGTCATCAACCACTACAAGGTCGCCAAGCACTTCGTCACCACCATCACCGACGAGTCCTTCACCTTTCGCCGCGACGAAGACAAGATCGCCGACGAGCAGCAACTCGACGGGCTCTACATCGTCCGTTCCAACGTCGAGTCCGAACAGTTCGATGCCACCCAGACCGTGCGCGCCTACAAGGACCTGGCGAAGGTCGAGCGCGCCTTTCGGTCCCTCAAGACCGTCGACCTGAAGGTGCGGCCGATCCACCACCGCCGCGCCGACCGGGTGCGGGCTCACGTCCTCTTGTGCATGCTCGCCTACTACGTCGAGTGGCACATGCGTCAGGCCCTCAAGCCGCTCCTGTTCGACGACCACGACCCGGCCGCTGCCGAACAACAGCGCGCCTCGGTGGTCCAGAAGGCCAAGCGCTCGCCCGCGGCACGCGCCAAGGCCGCCCGCAAACGCACCGCCGACGACCTCCCCGTGCACAGCTTCCGAACCTTGCTCGCCGACCTCGGCACCCTGACCGCCAACACCATGCGGGTGGTCGACGGCGACGCCACCTTCACCATGCTCACCAAGCCGACACCTGGGCAGCAACGCAGCTTCGAGCTACTGGGAGTCTCCCCGCAAATGTAGCCAGTACCCAACACCCTCGAAACCTATAACTCAAACGTCAACAGTGGTTTATGCGCGATCGACCTCGAAACTTCCGACTAGTCGATCGGGAACAAGCGGCTCCGTATTCGGCCCCCTTCCGCCTCGCCGGTGCGCCGCGAAATTGCCGCCGATGCCGTCAGCCCGCTCGCGACCGCCCGCCCCGCCACCCGAGCCCGAGCAGATCCAGTCGCCACAGCGATGTCAACGGGCGCCCGAGCCATGGCAGCCCCAGGCGCATCATTCGGCGCGGCGGCGGGCGCGCCGGCTCGGTCGCCTCGCGTTCGTCGCCAGCGAAGGCGGCGCTGCAGCTCTCTCGTCTTGGCGAGGACTCCGGGGGCACGCCGTTATGTGGTCCGGCGGATGCCGCCGTGGCACCGGCCTAGCCGAGCCGATTCCGGGGTACGCTCGGCGCCGGACAGCGACGCCCGGCTCGGCGGGGACGGCTATTCGCGGAGCTGCCGCCTGCCGCCACTTTCGCCGTGCGTAGAGCGGGATTCACGGCGTGGAAAGGCGCGGAGGGGCGTCGAAAGGCACAGAAACAGGGACCGCCGGGCATGCCGGGCGCGGATGGTCAACAAAAAGGGCAACAGCCGTTTCACGGATCGGCTAAGTCACGTATTCTCAACACGTTACGAAGCACGCGCGGTGGACCCTGCGGGTCCCGATTCAACGGACTCCGCAGGGAGCCTAGCGCCCGCACCATGCGAGCCTTCCCGCAACCAGGGGAGCCGACTCCCCCTCCAAGCCGACCGACCACCGTATGCTGGTCGGTGGACTCTACCAACTTTTTTCGGCCGGTGCAACATCCACCTTTAGCGCGCTGACCAGAATCCTCCGAAAAGCGGCGGAGTCCATGCCGGGCAAAACTACCATCGTCGCGGTTGGGCGTCAACAATGCGACCGCAACGACCGCAACGACCGCAACGGGGTGCACGTCAGATTTGTGAGGTGCTGTCTCATGCAGCGGCGTTTCGTCGTTCCCAGAAGCCTTCGAAGCGGCCGCTGAGGATGCAGCAGCGCAGGGCGAGGATGGCATTGGCGCCGTTGACGGACCAGTGCATGCCGGCGCGCTTGAGGCGCGCCCCGACGGCATGTTTGCACCCCGCTTCGACGACGCCGGTGGCGACGCACAGGCCGCTGGCCCGGAACGCGGGATAGCGCATGCGCTTACGGTTGCGGATGAAATAGTCGATGCATTTGCGGGCCTCGTCGCAGGTTGGGGCGTGGTGGGCGAGGGCGGCGACGATGGCGCTGATGCGGCCGGCATCGAGTTCGTCACGGCGTTGTTTTGCCCACTGCGCGGCGAGGTCGGACCCGGGTGTGTAGATGGCCTTGGCGACGTCCCAGAGGTGGCTATTGGCGTGGAAGATGTCGACGACCTGGATCGCATCGGGGAAACACTCGTCGGCGAGGGCCCAGATCCAGGGCGCGCCGTCGCCGAGGATGACCCTGCGGTCGGCATCGGCGAAACGGCGGCGTTCGGCTTCGCGGCACACGCGCTGGGCGAAGGGGGAGGGTTCGCGGTCGGTATCGCGACTGGCGGCCGTCTCGATGGCGGCCGTGTAGGAGACTGAGTCCGGGTCGCGCATCGCGATGCCGGTCTTCGGGTGCCGGCGTTCGGCCGTCCAGGAGACCGCGAGCTTGACCTCGCGGGTTTTGGCCGAACCGTCGGGCTGTTTGCCTTGGCGCTGCGCGGTTTCGGCCTTGCGCACGGGAATGCCCGTACCGTCCATGCCGAGATACAGGGTAGGTTTGACGCGGTGCGCCTCCGGCTCGACGGCTCGGCGTTCGTCGGCTGCGATCGCACGCCCCAGCGCTTCGGCGGTCCGCTCGACCTGCTTGGGGTCGACGGCGAGCCCGGCCAGTTCGTCCAGCAGTGTGCTGGCCTCCTTGAAGCTGACTCGGGCGGCGGCCGCTGCTGTCATGCGGGTCGCCGCCGGCGACAACGTCGTCTCGTCGATGCCCAGGGTCCGGTCACGCGGACAGAATCCGGTTCGGCAGGACGCGCAATGGTAGTAGGCCCGCTCGATGGTCATGGCGCTCAGGGCCGTGCGGATCGTCTTTGCACGCCGGCCGGCGTAGCGGGCCGTGTGTCCGCACCGGCAGGGCCGGCCGGCGGCGTGCTGGTCACTGTGGTCGGCGTTGAGCCGCTCGGCGACGAAACGAGCCGCCACTGCGAGGACGGCGGTGCGCACCGCCGTCCTCGGCCGCCTCGAAGTCGCCCAGCGTTTGCGTCGCGTCGGCCCCTAGCAGCCGCTCGATCTCACGTGTCGCTTCGGCCGCCAGCGACTTGGCGAGCACCGCGGTCTGCGGTTTTTTTTGCTGCGCTGTCGGTCGCCAGCCGCGCCTCGCTCAGGGCATCGTTGACCTCGATGAACATCTTCGACAATTGCCGGAAGCGGCGATACTCGGCGAGCCGCGCCTGCGTCTCCGACCCGGCGTGGGCCGGGATGATGCGTGTGATCGTCTTGCCGGCCTGCTTGCGCGTCAGCGACAGGACCGGCCCGTGCCGGGGTCGCCTGGCTTGGCGCAGTGACACCAGGGCTTGCCGCAGGGTCGGAAGCGCTCGGTCAGCGAACCGGAGCGCATCTCGCCGATGGAGGCGAATTGACTGCGAAGGTGTGCGTGTTGGCGTTCCAGCGCCGCAATCTGTTCATCGGGCATGATCGGGTCCTCGTGCTGGCAGTCCATCCACTGCCAGCTATCGGCCGATCAAGCCTTGTCCTTTACCCCGGAACGAATCCCCTCACTTTCCTGACGTGCACCCCTTTAGGACTCTCGATCCAGACGCGAGCAATTCTGCCCCCCCGCCCGTGCCCTCAACTCCTCGATTCCCGCCATCGCTCCGGGACCGAACGAGCACTGAGCAGTGACACCCATGCGTCGGAATTTACCAGCCCCGGCCGTGCAGCGTCAAGGTGCGTCCAAGGCGCCAAGGCGCGGGTGCACGACATCATTGTGGTGCGCCCCTCAGGCGGTGTGTGTGGCTCGTCGCTCCCAGAAGTCCTCGAAGCGGTCGCTGAGGATGCAGGAGCGCAGGGCGATGATGGCGTCGGCGCCAGCGACGGTCCAGCGCATGCCGGCGCGCTTGAGCCGTGCGCCGATCTGCTTGCAGCCGGCCTCGACGACGCCCGAAGAGATGCACAGGCCCTTGGCTCGGAACTGCGGATAGCGCTTGCGGTGTCGGTTCCCGAACACATAGGTCGCTGGCCTACCTCCAATGATGTGGACACCATCCTCGTCCAGCAGCGGAATCCCGACGCTGAGGTGCTGCGGCGCGTCATCGGCGACTGGCTGGCGCGCGGCCGCCCCGTGTTCCTCGTCGTCGTGCGCCTGCCGATCCCGCTACGGTTCTTCCATGTCACGAGGACGATTCGATCGGGACCGGCTGGAGGTCGACGTCGGGACGCCAGCAGGGGCCCCCGCGCCCTGACCGGGCAGAAGTCGTACGCGTGGGCCGTCTTCCGCCGGATGCCGGAGTGGGCCGGCTTTACGGTGACCGCCGCGACAGGTATCCTGTTCATACCGGGCTGGTTGCGGGTGCTCGACCTTGCCTGCCATAGTTGGCTCCGGCCGCTCGACCGGCTGACCGGGGCATTGTGCGCGCCGTTCGATCGGGCGTCGCGCCGCTGGCCGTGGCTGCGGCGGCATGGATACCTGCTGGCGACGGTCGCGGTGCGGCCGGCGTCGCCCGCGGAGGAGCCGGCCGGGGCGCTGGCGGCGGAACCGCCCGCTGGAGGGAGAAGGAGCGGCCTGATGGACGCAGCGAATACGACGGTGCCGGCGACAGGTCCCGTGCCTTCGAACGCCGGGAAGCCTGCCGACCCCGCGCCGGCCGGACCGGCGTCGGACGGCATGCTCCGGTTCACGCTCGTGACCGGCGCCTGGTTCGTCGGGCTGTTCGGACTGATGCGGCTGCCGTGGGTGGAGCGGACGCTCCTCGAACCGTTCGCGCAGCTCCAGCAAGGGGTGGCTGACCAGCTCACCGGCGCGCCGTCGGACCTCGTCTACGCCGACGCGAGCTGCAGCGGCGGCGACCCGATGGCGCTCTGCGCCGGGGCGATCCTCGCGTTTCCCGCCGCCTGGGGGGCGCGGCTGCGCGGCGCCGCGGTCGGCCTGACGGTCATCACCGCCCTGAACGTCGTCCGGCTCGGCAACCTGTCGCTGGTGGCCGAGGACCAGGCGCTGCTCGATGTGCTGCACGTCTACGTCTGGCCCGGCATCCTGATCATCGCCGCGGCCGGCTTCGTCTACGCCTGGATGGGCTGGCAGGGGCGCGGCGCGGACGGCGGGGCCGCGGACGGCGCGCTGTCCGGCGGCACGGTCCTCGGCCCGGCGGCCCGGCGGTTCCTGCTGCTGGCGGCGTTGCTCGTGGTGGCCTACTTCGCCACCGCCCCGTTCTTCTACCAGAGTCCGGCCGTCGACGTGATCGCCGGCTGGATCGCCGTGGCCGGCGGGACCATCCTGGCTGCGGCCGGCACGACGGCGATCGTGCAGGGGGCGCTCATCTACACCACGCACGGCGCCTTCGTCGTGACCCAGGAGTGCATCTTCACGCCACTCATCCCGCTGTACATCGCCGGGGCGCTCGCCGCGCCGCTGCGCCGGTGGCCGCGGGCCGCGGCGCTGCTCGCCACCCCCCTGGTCTTCTTCTGCTTGGGCGTCTCGCGCCTGCTGGTGCTGGCCGTCCCGGCGGCGGTCGTCGGGTCGTACGTGGTCGCGATCCACGCCTTCTCGCAGACCCTGGTCGCGGTGCTGCTGGTCGCCATGGCGGCGGTCTGGGCGACGGGCGGCGGGCGGCGGGCGGCGGCGCGGGCGGGCCTGGCGGTGGGCGCTGGCGCCGTGGCCGCGTTCGCCGCGGCCCCGATCCTCGGCGCCGTCGTAGGCGGGGCGGTCGAGGGACTGCAGGGGCTGGCCGGGCACGCCGGCCACCGCTTCGCGGACGACCAGGGCGCCTGGGCGATCCTGCCCGCCTTCCAGGTGGGGCTGTTCGCCGCGCTGTGGATCGCGTTCGGCGGCGGCCGCCGGGCGTGGCGGCGCGCGCTGGCCGGCCTCGGCGGGGTGGTCCTGGCGCAGGCGATGCTGGGGATTCCGGTGGACGAACTGGCCCAGCACTACGGCTTCGACCCCCACGTCGGCCTGCTCCGCGGCTGGGCGCTGGTGTTGCCCGCGGCGGCGGCCTGGTGGCTGTTCGTTCTTCCCCCGTCCCGCGCGCCCGCTGCTACCGCGTCGCCCCCGGCGGGCGCGGTGCAGCAAGCTGGCTGAAGTGCCGCATCCTCGCGAGTTGCACGCAGGCTTCCGAAGGACCGGCCAAACGGTGTGGGCGGCGGGTTCCTAGAATCGCACGGCGCCCCGCACGAAGACCGCGTGGACCGCCGCCGCCGCGGCGCGCTCGCGCCGTTCCGCCTCCAGGCTCAGGTTGGTGGACCGGCCCAGCGACAGGCGGCTCCCCAGCCGGTAGCCGCGGCCGTACTCGCGGTCGAGGCTCAGTGTGCCGAAGGGGGTCAGCGCGCCGCGGCCGCGGAAGGCCGCGAAGCCGTAGCCGAACCGGGCGTCCAGCCGCGAGCCGGGCGCGCGGGGCGAGGTCGGATCGGTTGCGCCGCGCTCCCACAGGCGTCGCACGCCGCTGGCGGTATCCCCCCAACCGGGCATCAGGCTCAGCGACGGGCCGCGGCCCGCCGCCCCCGGGTCGTAGCGGAGTACGGCGCCGAAGCCCCATTCGCGCAACGCGCCCTGGTGCGCCGCGAGCCAGCGCCCGTAACCCTCCGTGGTCCACCCTCGCAGATTCCGGTAGCGGAGGCCGCCGCCGACCTCCAGGCCCGCCCCGGTCTCGCCGTCGCCGCCGTCGTGGCGCACGCCCAGTTCTCCCCACGGGGTGAGCGACGCTCCGGAGGACAGGAGGAGCTGGTGGCTGGCCTCCGTGCTCAGCCGCAGCCGCCGCATGTTCACCGCGAGCGCGTCGACCACCCCGCCGTCGCCGGCGATGCCGAGCCGCGCCAGCGCCCCTTCGCCCTTCAGCGTCAAGCTCGTCGCTCCGCGCGCCAGCAGGCGCCCGTTGACGCCCACCGCTCCCGAGTCGAGCGTCGCGGCGCTCATCAGCGGCCCGGCGGCCAGATCGTCCTCGATCCGCAGCTCGCCCCAGGCATGACCGGCCATTCCCCAGACGTCCAGGTCGGGCGACACCGACCATCCGAGGTAGGGATGCACGCCGGTCAGCCGCAGGTCGTAGGCGCCGCCGGCCTCTCCGCTCGAACCACCCGCGCGGTAGTCGAACGAGCCCCTCGACCGGGAGACGGACAGCCCCGCCAGCGTGTTGGATCCGAGTCGCACGTCGGCGCCGAGACTCATGCTGAATGCCTCGCCGTTCCAGGCCACGGCGCCGCCGCCGCCGCCCGACAAGTGTCGGTAGTCGCCGCAGCCCCACGCCGCGAAACGCTCTGGGCCGCCCTCCTCGTCCCGCATCGGCATCAGGAACGACGAGTCGCCGAGGGCGCGCTCCAGGGTCAACTGTTCGTGCATCGGCGAGCCGCGCCCGCCGCCGTCCCATCCACCGTTGCGAACGCCACGCTCACTTCCTGCTCGCTCGGCGCGCTCAGGGTCACAGGGAACAGTGCCGTCTCGCCCTCGGTCACGGGCGGCGCGTCGCCGATGGCCAGCGCGGGCAGCTTGCCCTCGTCGTTGTCGGTGATCGTCCCCCTGCCGGTGGCGTCCGCCAGCGACGCCCCGGCCGGGCTGCTCAACGTCACCGTGAAGTCCTCCGTCTCCTCCAGCGTCTCGTCGTCCAGGACCGGAACCCGGATGGCCCGCGTCGTGTCGCCGGGCTCGAGACGCAGCGTCCCGGTAGCCGGCGTGTAGTCCAGGCCGGCCCTCGCCGTTCCGTCCACCGTCGCGTAGGACACGGTGACGACGTGCTCTACCGCCATGCTGAGCGTCACCAGGAACTCGGCGGTTCCCCCTTCGACGACCGGCGGCGCGTCCGTGATCGAGAGCGCCGGGAAGTCGCCGGTGTCGCCGTCGTTGTCCCGGATCGTTCCCGTTCCGGTGTCGTCCTCCAGGGTGGCGCCGGCCGGGTCGCTGAGCGCTATCGTGAACAGCTCCTCCGGCTCCTCGGCCTCGTCGTCCAGGGTCGCGACCTCTATACGTCAGGAGCGTGGTCCCCGGCTCGAAGGTCAGCGTCCCGTCGGACCCGGTGTAGTCCGAGCCGGCGCGCGCCGTCCCATCCGCCGTCGTGTAGGACACGGTCACCGCCTGGTCGACCGCCGCGCTCAAGCGGACCGGAAACAGCGCCGCCACGCCCTCGATGACCGGCGCCGCATCGTCGATGGCCAGCGCCGGCAGCCTGCCCTGGTCGTCGTCGGTGATGGTTCCCTCCCCGGTTCCGTCGGCCACAGTGGCCCCGACCGGGTCGAACAGCTCTACCGAGAAGCTCTCGGTGTCCTCCAGGATCTCGTCGTCGAGCACCGGAACCCGGATCGTCCGCGTGGTGTCGCCCGGCTCGAACCGCAGCGTCCCGGTGGTCCGCGTGTAGTCCGAGCCAGCCTTGGCGGTCCCGTCCTCCGTCGCGAACGCCCCGGTCACCGCCTGCCCGCTCTCCTCGCTCAATGTCACCGCGAACTCGGCCGTGCCCCCCTCGGCCGCCGGCGCCGCGTCCGCGATCGACAGGGTGGGGAGGCCGCCACCGCCGCCATCACCATCGCCGCCGCTATCACCATCGTCGTCGCCGTCGCCGTCCCCATCGCCGTCGCCATCGTCACCATCACCATCGTGCCCGCCAGGAACTGCAAGTTGCCCAGGTTCGGCGTGTAGTCCGTCCGCGCCTTGGCCGTTCCTTCGACCGTCTCGTACTCCACTGTCACGGTTCGCTGCTGGACGCGCTCAACCTCACCCGAAACAGTGCCGGCTGCCCCTCGCGCACGGGCTCCGCATCCAGGATGGACAGCCCCGGCTCCCCCGAGTCGTTGTCGGTGATCGTTCCCGTTGCGGTGTCGTCCGCCAGCATGGCCCCCGAAGGGTTGCTCAGGACCACCGAGAACGACTCGTCCACCTCTCTGGTGTCGTCGTCGATGGTCACGACCGAGATGGTCTCGGTCGTGACTCCCGCCGTGAAGGTCAGCCTGCCCGACTTCCCGGTGTAGTCCGAGGCCTCCACCGCGGTGCCGCCCGTCGTCCGGTAGTCGACCGTGACCTCCGCGGTAGTCTCTACGCTCATCGTCACCGTGAACTGCGCCGTGCCCCCTTCGGTTACCGACGCGTCGTCAATCCTCAATGACGGCGTGCCTCCCTCGTCGTTGTCGATAATCGTCACGGTCCCGCTGCGATCCTGGATCGTCGCTCCCGATGCGGAGCTCAGCTCCACCATGAACGTCTCGAGATCCTCCGGCAGTTCGTCATCCTTCACCGTCACGCTGATCGTCTTTTCCGTTTCTCCTTCATGGAACGTCAGCGTGTCCGACGTGTCGGTGTAGTCGGAGGGCGCGGTCGCCGTTCCGTTCCGCGTCGCGTATTGCACCGTCACGACATCGCTGCTCTCCTCGCTGAGCGTCACCGTGAACTCGGCCGCGCCGCTGTCTTCGGTGACCGCTTCGGCGTCCGCGATCGACAGATGGAGCGGGTCGTCGTTGTCCCTGATCGTTCCCTGCCCCTCCTCGGGGTCGTTCTTCAGGGTCGCGTCCGTCGGGTCGTACAGCTCGACCGTGAAGTTCTCCTCCGGTTCGTCGGACCCATCGTCCGACGTCGGAACGGCGATCGTCAGCTCCCTGGTTCCCGGCTCGAACTCCAGTTCCCCCGACGTTGCCATGTAGTCCTGGTCCGCGCCCGCCGTCGCCGTGCCGTCCATGGTGCGGTACATCACCGTTACCATCTTCCCGCTCGCCACGTTCAACCGCACCGGAAACAGCGCCGTGCCCCCCTCCGTGACGGCCGGAGCGTCCCCGATCGACACTTCCGGCGGGTTGTCGTCATCGGTGATCGTTCCGGTTCCGGTGCTGCTGCCTCCCAGCGTGCCGTCCTCCGGTTCGCCCAGCTCCACGGTGAACGTCTCGTCCGGCTCGTCGGCGGTGTCCTCGCGCGTCGGCACCCGGATGGTGAGGGTGTCGGTTCCCGGCTGGAAGGTCAGCGACCCACTGGTTCGCGAGTAGTCCGTGCCCTCGACCGCCGTGCCCCCCTCGATCGCGTAGGGGACCCTGACCGGGAGGTTGCTCTCCCTGTCGAGCGTCACCTCGAACTCCGCCGTGCCTCCCTCCTCGACGGTCGCGTTGCCGATGGACACCTCGGGCGCGGGGTCGTCGTCCTCGATCATGGCCTCCCCGGTATCGTCGTCCAGCGTCGCCCCGTCCGGGTTGCTCAACTTCACGGTGAACGCTTCGCTGCCCTCGTAGTTGCGGTCCTCGAGGGTCACTACTGCGATCGGCTGTTGCAGTTGCGTGGTCCCCGCGGAAAAAGTCAGCGTGCCGTCGGTAATCGCCGTATAGTCCGAGTCCGCCCGCGCCGTGCCGTCCCGCGTCTCGTAGTCGACCGTCACGGGATCGTCGCTCTGCACGCTCAACTTCACCGTGAACGATGCGGTGTCTCCCTCCTCCACCGTCGTGTCCTCGATCCGCAGCGACGGCAGGGCGGCCTCGTCGTCGTCGGTGATCGTCCCCGTGGCCGTGCCGACGTCGATCTCGGCCCCGTCCGGGTTGCTCAGCACGACCGTGAATCTCTCTTCGTCAGGTTCCTTGGCCTGGTCCTCCCGCGTGGAGACCCGGATGGTCCGACTCGTCGTGCCCGGCGAGAAGGTCAGCGTCCCGCTGGCCGCCGTATAGTCGGAGCCCTCCACCGCCGTGCCGTCCATCGTCGCGTACTGCACCGTGACGGCGACGTGGCTCGTCGCGTCGAGCGTCACCTCGAACTCCGCCGTGCGCCCCTCCTCGACCGTCACGTCCGCGATGGACAGCCCCGGCTCGTCGTCGTCGTCCTCGATCGTGCCTTCTCCGGTGCCGTTCCCTATCGCCGCCCCGACCGGGCTGCTCAGCCTGACCGTGAAGGTCTCGTCCGCTTCGTAGTCGTCGTCCTCCGTGGTCTGCACCTCGATATACCCGATCTTCATCTCCGCGGGGATCGTCAGCGTGTCGTCGGCCGCGTCGTAGTCCGCGCCCGCCCGCGCCGTGCCGTTGCTCGTGCGGTAGCGGACCTCTACCGGGTTTTCGCTCTCGGTGTCCAGGGTCACCCTGAACCGCGCCGTGCCGCCTTCCTCCACGCGCGCGTCGCCGATCGACAGCTCCGGCTTCGGGGCGTTAGGCCCGTCGTCGTCGATGACGCGCACCGTCAGGGCGGCGATGCCGTGGAGCTCCGGGGGACAGTACGCGTCGTGATCCCAGAGCTCGTGGGTGAAGGTGTAGGTCTCGTTCTCTTGGTCGCCGTCCTCTTCCGCGTAGATCGTGATGCCCAGCCACTGGTTCCAGTTGCCGGTGTGGAACTCCCTGCCGATCGACGGTATCCAACGGATGCTCTCGTATTCGCCGCCGCCGTGCCGCTGGCCGTCGACGTGCACGAAGACCCACCAGGGGTCGTTCGATGCCGACTCGGCGGGGGGCTCGTTGCTCAGTCTCGTCCAGTAGGTGCCGGATTCTCCCTCCCGGATCGTCAGCGTGGGTCGTGTCGCGGCGTTCATGGCGTCCACGGACACCAGCACCGTCCCCCCGTCGTCGGCCCAGTCGTCGGTTGGCTGGTGGGGGTCGTCGTCCTGGGCTTGGACCGGCGGCGGCGCGACGGCGGACAGCAGCGCGGTCAGCGTGAGCGTGAGGGAGACGGCGAGGAGGCGCCGGCGGCCGGATCCGAGTGGGGAGACCCTGCCTTGGGTATCTGGAGGACCAGGAAGCCTTCCTCATGGACCGCCCGATGGTGCCGGCGGCAGAGCAGCATTGCAGCCCGGAAATCGGCACTGCCGGTCCCGTGCCTGCAGCGCCCGCCGCAGCGCCGGCGGGATGGTGCGGGTCTTCCGCCCCACATCGAGGACCGAGCCGTCCGCGGCGTGCCGCATCACGACCGCCCCGGCATCGCACGCCATGCGGCGGGCGGTCTCGGCCGACACGCGGAGCCCGTCGGCGTCTTCGAGCGCGGCGTGCCCGGCCATCCGGGTAGCCTGACGTAGCGGCACGGGAGTAGTGCCGGCGGCCGTCCGCGTCTCCGCGGAGACGCCTTCAGTGTCGGTCCGTCTCGCCTCCAACAAAGCGTCCGCCTGCCCGCCGGCGCCGGCCGTCCGCGTCTCCGCGGAGACGTCCGCCGCACCGGACGACGCCGTGGCCCCATCGCCCCCGGCCGCGTTGTGATCCGGCAACGTGGCCGCGGAAGCATCCGCCGCCCGCCCGCCGGCATCGGACTGCAGCGACGCCGGCTCGACGTGCAGCACGACCTGGTACCGGTCCCCCGCCGACCCCCGGTCCAGCTCGGCCGACAGGGCGCTTTCCGCCAGCAGTCCCAGCGCGTCCGCCTGCCGCTGGCCGAAGCTGGTCTCGGCCGCTTCCTCCGCCGAGACATCCGTCCGCAACCGGTCGGCCGCCGCCTCCAGCGCCCGCCGCACCACCGCACCCACCTCGGGCGACAGCCGCCCGCGGATCACCACCATCCCGTCGTCGTCGACCCAGGTGCTCAGGTTCCGGCGTTCGTGCCGCCGCCGCTCGCCGGCCGCCTCCGCCTGCCGGTCGACGCGGGCCCACGCCCGCGCCAGACGCTCGACGTAGGAGGCCGGCGCGCATTCGGCGAAACCGAGCAGCCGCCGCTCGTTGTCCGGCGTCGCCACCCGCGTCAGCGCCCGCACCTTGGAGTGTGCGCGTCTCTGGCGGCGGCCTCTTGTGGCAGTGGACCACGTGTCGAAGCGCGCCCTCATCACGGGAATCACCGGGCAGGACGGCGCTGCTGCGGCCGGCCGAGGTGGACCCTGCTGATCGGAGACCCGGCCGAGCGCGAACTGAGGACCACCGGCCGGCGCGACAGGGGCCTGTTCGGTTGGTCAGCCGAGGGTCTCGTCCACCAGGTCCGCTACCCGCTCGGCGATGGCCAGGGACGCGGTCAGTCCGGGCGAGTCGATTCCCGCGGCCTGCACCAGCCGGGGTTGCCGCCGGTCGCGGCGTATCAGGAAGTCCGAGAACGTCCGTTCCGCCGGGGCGCCGCGCGCCCGGATGCCGCTGCCGCCGGGGCGGAGCTGATGCGCTTCGAGGCCGGGCAACAGCCGGCGGGCCGCCGCGTGGAAGTGGGCGAGCGGCTCGCGGTCGGACTCGTAGTCGTCCTTGCGCGCCTGGTAGCGGGCGGTCGGGCCCAGGGTCACGCTGCCCCAGGTGGTGCGGGTCAGGTGCACGCCGAGGCCGTGGCCGCTCGGGTCGGGCAGCGGATAGACCGGGCCGCGCACCAGGTGCCGCGCCGCCGGTACCAATTCGGCGTAGTCGCCGCGGACCGGGTGGATCGTGAAGGTCTCGCCGCCGAGCGCGGCGGAGACGTCGTCGGCGTACAGGCCCGCAGCGTTGACCACGGCGCGGGCGACGATCGTCTCCCGTGCGGTCCGGATGGCCAGGCCGCCGGCACGGGCGTCGCCGCCGTCGACGCCGGCGCCGGGCAGCAGCGCCACGTCGCGCGACGCGGCCACCCGCGCCAGGGCGCGCACGTAGGCCTCGGCCTCGACGATGCCGCTCGACGGCGACCAGATGGCCGCCGCCGCCGCGACGTGCGGCTCGCGCCGGCGGACGAAGGCGCGGTCGACGACCTCGAGGTCCGTCACCCCGTTGCCATGCCCGCGTTTCACCAGCGTTTCGAGCGCCCCGATCTCGTCCGCCCGCGTGGCGACGATCAGCTTGCCGCACCGCGCGTACGGCACGCCGTGCGCGTCGCAGAAGGCGTAGAGGCGCTCGCGCCCCTCGACGCAGAGGGCGGCCTTCAGCGAATCCGGCGGGTAGTAGATGCCGGCATGGACGACGCCGCTGTTGTGCGTGCTGGCCTCCAGCCCCGGGCGGGGCAGGCGTTCGATGACGCACGTCGTGCGGCCCCGGGCCGCCACCGCGCACGCCGCGGCCAGGCCGATCACCCCGCCGCCCACGACGGCGACGTCGATGGTCGGGTCGTTCATCGCGGGTGCGGGCGGCAACGGACCGGCCAGGGCATGATCGGCGACTCCGCGGACACGCTGCGATTCTAGCTCCGGGACGTGGCAGGTTGTAAGCTTGCAAGGGATACGTGTCGAAGCGCGCCCTCATCACGGGAATCACCGGGCAGGACGGTTCGTACCTGGCGGAGTTGCTGCTCGAGCAGGGCTACGAGGTGGTCGGCGTCACCCGCCGGCTCAGCGCGCCGAACCACTGGCGTATCGCCCACCTGCTCGACCGCATCACGCTGCGGCCGGCCGACCTGCTCGATCAGTTGTCGCTCATCCGGCTCGTCGACGAGGTCCGCCCGCACGAGATCTACAACCTGGCCGCCATGTCGTTCGTGCCGGCGTCGTGGGACCAGCCGCTGCTGACCGGCGAGTACAACGCGCAGGGCGTCACCCGCGTGCTGGAGGCGATCCGGCAGGTCGACACGTCGATCCGCGTCTACCAGGCGTCGTCGAGCGAGATGTTCGGCAAGGTGCGCGAGACGCCGCAGACCGAGCTGACGCCGTTCTATCCGCGCAGCCCCTACGGCGTGTCGAAGGTCTTCGCGCACTACATCACGGTGAACTACCGCGAGAGCTACGACCTGTTCGCCGTCTCCGGCATCCTCTTCAACCACGAGTCGCCGCGCCGCGGCCTGGAGTTCGTGACCCGCAAGGTCACCCACGGCGTGGCGCGCATCAAGGCGGGCCTGTGCGACGCGCTCGCGCTCGGCAACCTGGACGCGCGGCGCGACTGGGGCTTCGCCGGCGACTACGTGCGGGCGATGCGGCTGATGCTGCAGCAGGACGCGGCGGACGACTACGTGATCGCCACCGGGGCGAGCCACTCGGTGCGCGAGCTGGTCGAGATAGCGTTCGCTCACGCCGGCCTCGATTGGCGCAAGCACGTGCGAACCGATCCGGCGCTGCTGCGGCCGGCCGAGGTGGACCTGCTGATCGGAGACCCGGCCCGGGCGCGGGCCGAGCTGGACTGGCGGCCGAGCGTCGATTTCGAGGGGCTGGTCCGCATGATGGTCGACGCGGACGTCGAGCGGCTCGCGGCGTGCGGGCCGAAAGATCCATGATCGACGGCACCGCGGCGCAGGCGGGCGGCTACGGCGCCGGCGACGGCGCGTCGCTCGTGGAGCGCTGGTTTCTGCGCGTCATGCTGGGCGTGAGCGCGGTGGCGTGGTCGGCGCTGCTGCTCGCCGAGCTCGGCCGGTTCCGGCTGGGGCTGCTGGCGTTCCTGCTTGCGGTCGTGGTGATCGGGTTCGGCCTGTGGGGCATCCTGCGCGCGCCGCGGGCGCCCGCGGGCGGCGGCGGGCTGAAGCCGGCGCTGGCCGCGGCGGGCGGCATCGTGCTGTGCGCGGCGCTGTTCCTGCCGCCGTACCACACCGAGATGCTCGCCGGCGACGCCACCGTCTACCTGAACTTCAGCCGGCAGATCGTCCGCCACGGCGCGCTCGAGTTCGAGGATCCGCTGCTGCGCGGGATGCCCCTCGCCAGCCGCGCCGAGCTGTTCCGGAACCGGATGCCGCGCGACACGACGGGCCGGTACGCGCGATTCCCCGGCGGCTTCCTGATCGCCGACGTCGCCGACCCGACGGTCACCGCCGGCTTCAGCCCGCTGTTTCCGGTTCTGGCCGCCCTGGGCCACGCCCTCGTCTCGCCGCAGGGGGCGCTGGTCGTGGCGCCCCTCTTCGCGACCCTGAGCCTGGTCGGCCTGTGGTGCGCGGCGCGGCGGTTGGGCGGGGTGCGCGCCGC
Source organism: Vicinamibacterales bacterium (assembly GCA_965116825.1). GTDB lineage: Bacteria > Acidobacteriota > Vicinamibacteria > Vicinamibacterales > UBA8438 > WTFV01. Next base: position 7,292,247 of record OZ220736.1, on the reverse strand, counting down.
CTGGCTGGCCGCGGCGCTGACCGCCGTCTCGCTGCCGCAGATCTGGTTCGCGAAGGTGCCGCTGCCGGAGACGCTCGCGCAGTGCTTCGTGCTGGCCGGCTTGCTCGCGTGGCTGGTGGCGACCGCGCGCGGCGCCCCGCGGTGGGCGTGCGCGGCGGGGTGGTTCCTGGGCCTGGCCTGCTTCGCCAAGGTCGATCTCGTCGTCCTGCTGAGCGTCTCTCTGTTGGCCGCCGCCGCGGTGCGGCTTCTCGGGCGCCCGCGGCCGGACGATCCGCCCCTGCTGTTGCCGCTGTTCGCGGTGTTCGGCCTCCTGGTGGCCCACAACCTCGCGCACTACCTCATCTTCGACTCGCACTACACGCCCTACGTCGCGTACCTGCTGCGGACGTCCGCGGTGCTCGGCCTGCTGCGCGATTCTCTGCTGCTGCAGGCGGGGGCGGCCCTGGCGGCGGGGCTGCTGGCCGCCGGCGGGGCGGCCGCGTACCGCCGCCCGGCGGCGCGCTGGCCCCGGCGGTTGTGGGGACTGGCCGCGGCCGGCGCGGTGGTCGTCTACGGCGCCGCCTACGTGACGGCGAACACGGTCCGCTTCGACGAGACCATCGCCTGGCTGGGCTGGTACTTCTCGTGGCCGGTGCTGGTCCTCGCGGCGCTGGGCCTCGCGGCGCCGGGCCTCGCGCGGCTGGGACTCGTCCGCCGCCCCGCCGCCCCGCCGGGGTTGCTCTTCGCCGGCCTGCTCCTTGCCGTCGTCGGCCTGCAGTATCTGTACAACCCGCTCGAGCCGGGCCTGCAGATCGGATCGATGCGGCGGTACGTGCCGGTGGTCCTCCCGCTCACGATGCTCTTCGCCGCCCTGACCGCCGTCGGCCTGCTGGCCCGCGTGCCCGCCGCCCGGTTGCGGGCGGGGCTGACCCTGGCCGCCGGCGCGCTGCTCGTGGGGCTGGTCGCGCGCCCCAGCCTCGCCCTCGTCGGCCAGCCGCTGTGGGACGCTCGCCTCGCGCCGGTGGCGCGCCTGTTCCCGGCGCGGGCGGTGGTGCTGGTGGGCCCGGACCTGGCCGGCACGCACGTGGCGACCTCGCTGACCTACCTGCACGACGTGGACGCCGTCCTGGTCCAGCAGGCGAATCCGGACGGCGAGGTGCTGCGGCAGGCCATCGGCGACTGGCTGGCGGACGGGCGGCCCGTGTTCCTGGTCGCCGGCCGGTACGAAATCTCGTTCTTCGCGCCCGATCTGGCGCTGGCGGCGATCGGTGCGACGCGGGTCGATTTGCGCCTGCTGGAGATCACCCGCGGCCGGGTCCCGCGGGCGGTGGTGCAGTTGCCGATCCGGATGCGGTTCTTCCGGGTCACCGGGGCGATCGGCCGCGACCGGCTGGACGTCGACGTCGGGACGCCCGCCGTCGACCTGCTGTACAACCTGCAGGGCTTCCATTCGTCCGAGCGCGAGGGGGGGGCGCCGGGCGGCGCGTTCCGCTGGACCGGGCCGCGCGCGTCCCTCACGCTGCCGGCGGGGGAGGCGGTCACGCTCGTCGTCGACGGCACCCGCCCGCCCGGCGCGCCGCCGGCCGAGATTGCCGTGTGGGCGGGCAACCGGCTGATCGAGCAGCGGGTGCTCGAGACGACCCCGCGGGCGATCCGGCTGGACCTGCCGGAGACCGCCGCCGCGGGTCCCGTCGATCTGGAGATCGTGTCGACGACGTTCCAGCCGCAGGACTTCGGCTCGTCGGACCCGCGCGAGCTCGGCGTGCGCCTCTTCGGCGTGCGGGTCCACCCGCCGGCGGCACCGCCCGCGCCCTGACCGGCCGCGCGCCGATGCTAATGCCCGGGCCGGCAGCGACCGAAACATCGGGTCGAGGTATGCTGCGAATGCTCTTGACGGCTTGCGCCCGGCGAGCCCGCCCGGCCCGCGCGCGGTTTTGCCGTGGCCGCGCGACCTGTGCTATCGTTTGCTCGCGCATGGGCTGGTCGACGATGGGCGGCCCGGTATCCCGGAACGACTACCTGTGATCGCACATCATTTCGTCGGGGGCGGAACCCGATCCGAAGACCTGCGGGCGGCCGGAGACGAGGCGGCGGGCATGCTGGCCGCGGTGGCGGCACGCGTGCGGGCGGCCGGGCTGAACGTGGTCGCCGAGCAGTCCGTCCCCTTTCCCGGCGGCGGCGCCACGCTGGTCTGGGTGCTGGCCGAATCCCACCTCGTGATGCACCTCTGGCCCGAGCAGGACCGGGCCACTCTGGATCTCCACGTCTGCGACTACCGCGCGTCCAACGCCGGGAAGGCCGAGCGGCTGCGCGACGCGCTCGACACGCTCTGCTTCGCGCCCGGATCGTCCGATTGGCGCGAGCTGGCGATCGCCGGCGGACCATCCGCGTCGCGGACGGCCGGTGCCTAGGGCGCCCATAGCAGCGGGCGACGCCGAGAGCGAGGCGCAGTACCGCGGCTTCTGGGCCGACGTCGGCGCGAACTTCCCCGATCTGCACGGCGCGCGCTCCACCGTGCAGTACCGCGCGGACGAGCAGTGGCTGCTGCGCACCTACCTTCCCGATCTCGACGGTCGTCGCGTTCTGAAGACCGATCTCTGGGACGAAGCGAAGAACACGCGCATCCTGCGCTGGGCGGCCGGGCGCGGGGCGCACGCGTTCGGGGTCGACATCTCCGGCGCCATCGTCGCCGACGCCCGCGCCGGCTTCACCGGGGCCGGGCTGTCGCTGGGCGGCGTCTGCGGCGACGTCCGGACGCTGCCGTTCCGCTCCGAGAGCTTCGACGCGATCTACTCGATGGGGACCGTCGAGCACTTCGAGGACACCGACGGCGCGCTGCGCGAGATCTTCCGCGTGCTGCGCCCCGGCGGGCGGGCCGTCATCGGCGTCCCGAACCGCCGCGATCCGTTTCTGCGCCCGGCGCTGGTGGCGGCGCTCTACCACCTGGGCCTCTACGACTACGGCTTCGAGAAGTCGTACTCGCGGCCGGTCTTTCGCCGGATGCTCGAGCGGGCCGGCTTCACGGTGGCCGCCGAGACCGGCATCCTGTTCATACCGGGCTGGCTGCGGATGCTCGACCTCGCCTGCCACACCTGGCTCCGTCCGCTCGACCGGCTGACCGGCGCGTTGTGCGCGCCGTTCGACCGGGCGTCGCGCCGCTGGCCGTGGCTGCGGCGGCACGGCTACCTGCTGGCGACGGTCGCGGATCGGCCGGCGTCGTCCGCCGGGTAGCCCGGTCAACCTGCCGTCAGGCGCGCTGGGGCAAGCGCACAGGCTCACCGGCGGCGCAGGGAGGCCCCGTCAAGACCTTCGGGCGTGGGAATCACCCGGTTCGGCGGGGCCGCTGCGGACGAGATCCGGACCCTGGACGCGTTCGCCGATGGCGGCGTAGTCCAGGTGCGTGAACAGCAGGTCGTTCAGCTTGTCGACGTTGTCGTTGAAGGTGTCGACGGCCGCGGCGAGCGCGCGTTCGGCGGCGCCGGTTCCGATGCCATCCGGCGGCGGGATGCGCTGCAGCCTGGCGCCCTCCGGGTAGGGGACCAGGTAGCGGACGCTCGTGCGCTGGAAGCCGCTGGCGCCGAGCAGGTACGTCAGGGTGTCGGGGTGCAACGGGCGCACGTGGGTGATGTCGCGGATGTAGGCGTCGAAGAAGGCGTACCAGCAGCGGGGATTGATGGTCTCGAGGACGATCCGGGCCCCGGGCCGCAGCTTGCGGCCGGCCACGTTGAGCAGGCGCACCAGGTAGTCCGGCTGCAGGTGCTCGACCACCTGGGCCGCGAACAGCCCTCCCAGCGATTCGTCCTCCAGCGTTTCGAGATGCGTCAGGGCGTCCCCGGCGCTCGCCTCGAGGCCGCGCGCGCGGCACGCCTCGACCATCTCGGCGTTGACGTCGACGCCGTGCGCCCGGACGTCGCGCTCGCGCAGCAGGTCCAGGAACTCTCCCCGCCCGCAGCCGACGTCGAGCACGTCGGACGCGCCGGCGAACAGCGGCAGATACTCGACCAGCCGGCTGCGGATCTCGTCCTGCGATCCGCGGTACAGGTTTTCGAAGCCGACGTAGGCGTAGGCGTCGGCCGCGGCGTCGAGCGCCGCCCGGGTGCCGGCCGCGGCGGCCGGCGCGGCCTCGTCCGCCGGCTCCGGCGCGGGGCCTTCGAGCCGGCGGCGCACCGCGAGCAGGCCGTGCTGCACCTGCCCGACCGTGGTCCGCAGCTCGTCGACCTGCCGCGCGAAGCGCTGCTCGCGGGCGGCGGCCGCCTCCGTGCCCCGCAGCATCTCGTCGCCGGGGCCGTCGAGGGCGATCAGGATGGCGCGCGCGGCGGCCGCGACCTCGCGGTCCTTCGTCTCGACGAAGGGCGTAATCTGCTGCGCGTACTGAATCAGGCGCGACTGGAAGGCCTCGAGCGCGCCGGTGTGCGCGCCGAGCGCGGCGATGACCGCGGTCAGGGCCCGCTGTGCTTCGACCTCGGCCGGCGCCGTGCGGTTGAGGTGGTCGACGAGCAGCCCGTTGAAGTGCTGCTGCCGTTCGATGATCGGACCGACGAGGCTCCACACCCAGGCGCGCAGGCGGCGTGTCCACCCGCTTCCGAGCAGTCGCTCGACGTTGGGAGCGATGCGCCAGGACTCGTTGACGGGGCCGAGCTGCCGCTGATCGAAGGCACGCGGCGGTCGGGGCAGATCGGGGCGCGGCGGCAGCGCGCGATCGGTCCGGGTGAGGGCGTCGTTGTAGGCGCGGTCCGCGGCATCGCGCTCGCGCTTCAGGCGGGCCAGCTCGTCCTTGATGCGGGCATCCATGCGGGAGGCGGCGGACCGCCGGCTAGCTGCCGATGACGCCCTCCAGCGGGCTGCTGGCGGTGGCGTACCGCTTGCGCGGGATGCGGCCCGAGCGGTGGGCCAGGCGGCCCGCCCGCACCGCCAGGTTCATCGCCTCGGCCATGGCGACGGGGTCGTCCGCGCCGGCGATGCCGGTGTTCATGAGCACGCCGTCGACGCCGAGCTCCATGGCGACGGCGGCATCGGAGGCCGTGCCGACGCCGGCGTCGACGATCACCGGCACGCCGGCCGCCTCCTTCACGAGGCCGATGGCGTTCGGATTCTGCACGCCGAGGCCGGAGCCGATCGGCGCGCCGAGCGGCATGACCGCGGCGGCGCCGGCGTCCTCGAGCTTGCGGCAGGCGACCGGGTCGTCGTTCGTGTAGGGGAGCACCACGAACCCTTCGGCGACCAGCACGCGGGTGGCTTCCACCAGCGCCTCGTTGTCCGGAAACAGCGTCTTCTCGTCCCCGATCACCTCGAGCTTCACCCAGCTCGACAGCCCCGCCTCGCGCCCCAGCCGCGCCGTGCGTATCGCGTCGTCGGCGGTGTAGCAGCCGGCGGTGTTGGGCAGCAGGAAGTAGCGCTCGGTGTCGATGTGGTCGAGCAGCGACTCGCGCGAGCGGTTCAGCTCGACGCGCCTGACCGCCACCGTGATCATCTCGGCGCCGGACGCCTCGTGCGCGCGGCGCATGACGGCGGCCGACGGGTACTTGCCGGTGCCGACGATGAGGCGCGAGCGGAACGGCCGGCCGGCGATGACGAGCGGATCGTCGGCCACGGCTAGCCGCCCCCGACGAAGTTGACGACCTCGACCGCGTCGCCGTCGCGGACCGGGGTGACGCCGTAGGCCGCCTTCTTGACCACGGACTGGTTGTGCTCGACGGCGACCCGGCGCGGATCGATGCCGAGCCCTTCCAGCAGGCTGCCGACGTTGAGTGGACCGGCGGTCTCGTAGGACTCGCCGTTCAGCAGGATGGTCACCGGCAACCAGAGTACCGCCGCTTGGCACGGCGGTCAAGACGCGGCGCCGCGCCCGCCGGCCGCGGGCGTCGAGCGGCCGAACACGCCGGCCGGAGAGAGGTCGAAGGGGGCCAGCAGCGCGCGCGCCCGGGCGGCGCCGTCCGGTTGCAGCGCCGCCGGCAGCGCCGGCGCCGGGCGGGCGGCGGCGGGCGCCAGCACCTGCTCGTAGTCTTCGGCCATGTGGTCGATGCGGTGGCGGGCGCGCCACCAGGCCCGCCCGCGTTCGCCGAGCCGCCGCCGCAGGCCCGCGTCCGACGCCAGGCGCCGCATCGCGACGGCGAGCGAGTGGTCCTCGTCGGGCAGATCGACGGAGACCGCGATCGGCGCGTCCCCGGCGTCGGCGCCGAGGTGCGACGGGGTCCAGACGCGGCGGGTGACCAGGACCGGAATGCCGTCCAGGTGCGGCAGATCGGTGACGATGGTCGGCTTGCCGGCGGCCAGGCAGCGCAGCCACGACGCAGAAGTCCGGCCGCCGCTCGGCCAGCGCAGGCAGAGGCAGACGTCGGCCGCGGCGAGACAGTCTCCGAGCGCGGCGTCCTCGACGTATCCCGCGCGGACCACGCGGTCGGCCACGCCGCAGGCCGCCGCGTCCCGCATGACGTCGTAGCGGCCCGCCTCGGCGCCGGCGAGGACGAGGCGGGCCGCCGGGACGGCGTCCCGGACGGCGGCCAGCGCGCGCAGGATCCGCGGCAGCCGCTTCTCGGGGGTCACGCTCCCCAGCGCCGTGAACACGATCGCGTCGGGCGGCAGTCCGAGCCGCGCCCGGCCGCGCGCCCGCGCCGCTTCCGGCGCCGCGTCGCCGGCGAGGGGATCGTCGACGCCCAGGCGGATGGTCTCGATCGCGGCGTTCGGATAGTCGCGGCGCAGCCGCTCGGCCAGCCGCGCGCCGTGCACGGCGACCAGCCGCGCGGACGCGACGGGGAGCCCGAGCAGCGGCCACAGGTGGAACAGGTTGTCGCCGAGGACGCCGTCGACGGCGAGGTCGGCCGCGTCGGGCGGGGCCTCCGGGTGGTCGAACGCAAGCTCCGTCCGGTACCGCTCTGCGCGTCCGCTCGCCAGCAGCGCCCGCGCGCGCGGCTGGTGCAGCCGGTGGTCGTGCAGGACGACGAGGCCGGGGCAATGCGTCAGGTAGGCCCAGATGTAGTCGTGGCACGGGGCGTTGCCGAGCTGGTAGACGGTCAGGTCGTAGGGGTTCCGGGCGTGCTTCCACACGAAGTCGTGCGCGCCGAACGCGGCGACGCCGGCGGGTGCGGCCCCCGCGGCCGGCGGGCGCTCCGCGTACACGTCGATCGTGTGCCGCCGGGCGAGCGCCGGCAGCAGCTCGGCCGCATAGTGCGCGGTCCCCGCGCGTTCGGGCGGCAGCGGCGTGAAGAAGGCGAGTCGCATGAGTCCCGCTCCCGGCGCCGCGGCCTCAGCCCTGCACCAGCTTCTCGATCACGCCGTCCCAGGTGACGGCGGCGGCGCGGGCGTGGCCCGCCTCGCCGAGCGCGGCGGCCCGCCCGCGGTCGGCGAGCGCGTCGTAGGCGGCGCCGAGGGCCTCGGCGCGCGGCTCGCACACCAGGCCCGACACGCCGTCCTCGACGAACGCCAGCGTGCCGCCCGAATCGGTCGCGGTGACGACCGGCTTGCGGGCCAGAAACGCCTCCAGGGTGACGTACCCGTAGTCTTCGTCGAAGGGCGCGAAGACCACCGCGCGCGCGTTGGCGTACAGCTCCACGAGCCGCTCGTCGGTCACCTGTCCGAGAAACTCGACGCGGTCCGCGAGTCCGGCCTCCGCCGCCTGCCGGCGCAGGTTCTCGGCCTGCTTGCCGTCGCCGGCGACGACCAGCCGCAGGGGCCCGCGGGCGTGGCGCAGCGCCTCGATGGCGAGGTCCACGCGCTTGATGGACTCGAGCCGCGACACCGACAGCACGTAGGAGCCGTACGCCGCGTGATGCAGCCGCCCGGCCAGCGGCGGCGGATGGTGGAGCGGCTCGGCGTCGAGCCCGTTGAACCGCTGCAGGCGGCCGGCGACGTTCGGCGAGGTCGCATAGCGCCGGCGGCACTCCCCGAGCATCTCGCGGTCGAGCGCGAGGAGCCTGTCGCGCAGCGCCACGTCCGGCTCGATATGCTCGAAGTCGGCGTACTCGGTGCCGCACAGCTCGTAGGCGGAGCGGTGCTGATGCACGAGCCAGGCCACCTTGTTCGGGTGGCGGACGAAGTAGGTGGGGAACTTGGTGGCGATGACCAGGTCGACCGTCCGGCCGTTGCTCTCGCGCAGATCGAGCAGCCGCCAGGCCGCCGCCGTCGCCAGCAGCTCGTCCTTCGAGCACGTGAAGGGCACGCTGACCAGGTCGGTCTCGTACCCGGCGCGGCGCAGGCGATCGACCAGCGCCCGCACGAGCCCTTCGGCGCCGCCGCTCACGAACGGGACCTGCGCTTCGCAGACGAGAACCGTTCGCACCGGCATGAACGACTATAATTCTTCTCGACTGCAATTCTTCTCGACTGCGCCCGGCCCGCGAATGCCTACCCACCGGATCACACGCGGCTTGCGCCTGCCGATCGCCGGCGCCCCGCAGGCGTCGATAGAAGACGGCCCGCCCGCCCGCCGCGTCGCGCTGCTCGCGGCCGACTACGTCGGCCTGCGCCCGACGATGCACGTGTCGGCCGGCGACGCGGTCTCGCGGGGCCAGCTCCTGTTCGAGGACAAGACCCTGCCGGGGGTGCGCTGCACGGCCCCGGCGGCCGGCACGGTCCGGGCCGTCAACCGGGGCGCGCGGCGCGCGCTGCAGTCGGTGGTCATCGAGCCGAGCCGGGCCGAGCGGGAGGGGCGCGAGCCCGAGGCGGCCCGCTTCGGGGCCTGGTCGGGGCGCCACCCGAGCGGCATGACCGGGGACGAGGTCCGCGACCTGCTCCTCGAGTCGGGGCAGTGGACGGCGTTGCGCGCGCGGCCCTTCGGCCGCGTGGCCGACCCGGCCACCCGCCCGCATTCGATCTTCGTGACGGCCATCGACACCAATCCCCTCGGGCCCGACGTGGCGGCCATCCTGCAGGGCCGCGAGGGCCCCTTCGAGCTGGGACTCGAAGCCCTGGCGCGGCTGACCCCGGGGCCGGTGTTCGTCTGCACGGGACCCGGCCAGCGGGTGCACGCGCCGGTCTCGGCCGCCAACCAGATCCGCCACGAGGTCTTCGACGGGGTGCATCCGGCGGGGACGGCCGGCGTGCACATCCACACCCTGGATCCGGTGGACCGCGGCAAGGTGGTCTGGCACATCGGCGTGCAGGACGTCATTGCGACGGGACGCCTCTTCCGCACCGGGGTGCTCGACGCCGCGCGCATCGTGGCGCTGGGAGGCCCCCCGGTCGCCCGCCCGCGGCTGCTCCGCACGCGCATCGGCGGCGCGGTCGAGGCGCTGGCGGCGGGCGACGTCGACCCGGCGCTCGAGCACCGGATCGTCTCCGGGTCGGTGCTCTCCGGCCGCGCGGCGGCGGGCGACGTCCACGGCTACCTGGGGCGCTACCACCAGCAGGTGTCGGTGCTCGCCGAAGGGCGCGAACGGGAGTTCCTGGGCTGGCTCGGCTTCGGCTTCGACACGTTCTCGACGATCCGCACGTTCGCCGCGCGGCTGATTCCCGGCCGCCGGTTCGCCATGACGACCTCGACAAACGGCTCGCCGCGGGCCATCGTTCCGATCGGGATGTACGAGCGGGTGATGCCGATGGACCTGCTGCCGACCCCGATGCTGCGGGCGCTCGTCATGCACGACGTCGAGCGCGCGGAAGAGCTCGGCTGCCTCGAGCTGGAAGAGGAGGACGTCGCGCTCTGCACGTTCGTCGATCCCGGCAAGACCGACTTCGGGCCGCACCTGCGCCGCGCGCTGGAGACGCTGCGGACGGAGGGCTGACCGCCGCCGCGGAGAGTCAGCTACGGTTCTGGACGAGCTCCTGGTAGACGAGGTCGATCCGTCCGTTCACGAGATCGATCCTCTTGTTCGTGTCGTCGATGCGCTGCACCCATTGGCACGCGCCACTCTTGCGGACGAACAGATACAGGCCCTCGCCATCGGCGTGGCGGCCCGGTCCGAGCTGACGCATCGTCAGCGCGGTCAGCTTATGTCTCCCGGGAGGTTTCTTGCCGCCGCTGTCGCGGGCGGGCAGCGGCTCGCCCGCGACCCAAGGGATAAACGTGTCGTCAAACGGCCGGGATCGGCAACGGCGTGGCAAAGCCATGCGTTGACACCAGCACCAACGACAACTAGCGTACCGAGAGACACATGGAGAGCACTGGAATCATCCCGATCGTGCTGACCGCCATGGGCGTGGTCGCAGCAGTACTGCTCGGTGTGTGGGGAATCGCGGCGCGTTACGACAGCCGCCTGCGCGACAGGATAGACGCGCAGGTCCGACAGCTTCAAGACCGGATCGACTCCCAGAGCAAAGAGAACAACGAGCAGTTCGGACAGCTCCGGGAGCGGATCGATTCCCAGGGCAAGGAGAACAACGAGCAGCTCGGACAGCTCCGGGAGCGGATCGACTGCCAGGGCAAGGAGAACAACGAGCAGCTCGGACAGCTCCGCGAACGAATGGCGAAGCTCGAAGGGCTCCTGGAAGGGTTGCGGGAAGCGATCACCGGAAAACGGGCCGCCTAGTTCCAGGCCCGGTCACCACACGAGAACGGGGCGGAACAAAAGCCCCGGGCACCGCCAGATGGGCCTACTACCGTCGCACGCATGCCCCCAGCCGCGCGCGTGACGTCTCGTCGAGGCGCTCCGGCGCGGGCCGGCCGAACCGGTACCGCGCATCGACCCCGTCGCCCCGCCGGTTGATGGCGCTGCGCGGGAAGGATCAAGGCTGGAGCGTGGATCGGAATTGCGGGAATCGCGCTGACGATGATCCTGGCGCTGTTCGGCGCCGCCGGCTGGATCGTGAGCCGGATCGACCGCGTCGAGACGAAGATCGACCGCGGAGCATTACGTGTTCGTGTCGACGACCGGGCGGTGAGGTTCCGTCAGCAATGATCCGGACGCTGGCCGGGTGCATGGTGGCCGGGGCGCTCCTGTGCGGCGCCCCGCCGTTCGCCGCGGCGCAGGAGAACAGTTTCGGCTTCATCTACACGCCGAGCTTGTCGATGCACGACGAGAGCGCGTGCTGTTCGGCCGCCGGCGCGTGGCTGTCGGTTGGCCGGCTGCACGTCGAGCACGTCGTCGCCTGGGACAGCAAGTGGCAGAAGCTGGCGGCCGAGTGGGATATCCCTGAAGCCACGACGCCCGAGACGGTGGACGGTCATGTCCTGACGGCGCTCTGGACGTTGCGGTCCTGGCAGGCACCGCGGTTCATTACGCGGTTCCAGGGCGGCGGGCGCTACGCCGCGCCCATCGAGCCCACGGACGAGTCGTGGGGCTTCGGCGCCGGCCTGACGGTGGACTATCTCGTCGGGCCGGCCGTCCTGCACGGCGCATTTCGCTTCTTGCTCCCGGCAGCGCCTGAGTTTCGGTTCGGCGTTGGTCTTCGGTTCTGAGTCGGCCGTCCGGACCGGGTTGATCGCGGCGTGACGTGTTCAGGAACTCGATTCCCCGCCACGGACAGCCCTCGTCCGGCTGTGCCTGGATCGAAGCGCCGCAGACGTAGGCACGGTAGAGTCGACGACTGGCGCGGTGGCGGTAGGCGGTGGGGGTAGCTGTCGCCGGCGGCTTGTAGAGTCGAGGGGAGGCGCGTAACCGGTGGGGAGTCGGTGGCTCATCCGGCGCTTTCGCACCGGGCCGCAGTCCGAGCCCCGTGGGCACGTTTCCTCCCCCCGCTCTCCGAACCCGGCGTGCCGACCGTGCACCGCGAGCGGCTTCCCGATGCTGGACCCCGGCAGAATCTCGTTGTGCGGGTACGACGATGCCACTAACACCACCGACGCGGAAGTCCGGGCCGCCTGCAGGGCGGCGCCGCGAGCGCCGCGGGCAACGTTCTCGGCGCCCGTCGGGGTCGGAACCTACACGGCGGGAATGCACACCGCCCAATGGGTCGAGGTCCTGGTCCGCGAGAGCGGCTGCACCACGCCGCAGTTAAGGGTCGGAAAGGCCGAAGGCTACAACGAAAGCGTCTACGTACACGCCGGGTGCACGTTCCCGAGCGACCTGACGTACGGCGACAGCGACTATGCGGCCTGGGGCCTGACGGGAATGGGCCTCGATTACAGCGCGCGAACAACCACGACAGAAAGTGAGCCAACCGCCACCGAAGACGACAACGTACCCGGACTGTTTCACGTGACGTGCAGCGCGCGAATAACCGACGGATGGGGCGTCGGAGCGGACGGCACACACGGGACATCGACGACTGTCACGGCGTCGGAAACGGCCTCCACGGCGCCAGCCGTGTGCAAGGGGTGATGAGGCAGAGAGCATCGGACGCCGAGGAGGGGAAGGCACGATGACCGAGGCAGCGGGCAGTGGGACAGCACCGTCTGCGCCACTCGCCCCGGATCCAGCGCTGGAAGACCTGTTCGTCTACGACGGTTCCGGTGTGAGGCCCGGACGCACTTGGGTGATCGCACCCGATCGTGTTTCGCTGGAGCGACGGTGGGAAGCGCTTCGGTCCGAAGCCGATGCGGGGACGAAGGAAGCGTTGTTCCATCCGCATCTTCGGGGCGGCAAGCCGGGGGACAAGCACGTCCAGCCGACGCTCACGCAGGACGACCCGGAGGCCCGCCCCGGATGCGCACCCAACCAACGCGACGATCAATCTCGCGATGGCGTTTTCCGGATGCGGCCGCTCAGCGCAATGTTCCCGGTCCGACCGGGACCGCGCGACCAGAGCTGCCGATCCGTGTCGACCTGGACGAAACGGAGCCGCACATGCACGCCACGGCTCTCCTGAGCCGCGTTTGCGACGGCCGCCTGCTGAGTGCAGAGGTTCTGCGCGCCCACGAGGGGGACCAAGCGGTCCGCTTCGGCGCGGCGCGGTCGCGGCCGACGGCATCTATCGTACGCCGTGGTCTCTTCTTCAGACGGGCTGCCGTTCGAGAGCCTCGAAGCCCTTTTTTCGGCCGCGTCAGCGAGCGGTTCGGGCGGCGGCCGGCGCAGCGCGCGTGCACTTTCTCGAAGATTCTCCTTGACAACTTCCTGACGGCAGGTTGCCGGCGGTCCGGCATGACCGCCACGGCGGCTCTCAGACGGCCGCAGCGACCCGCTGCGGCCCGTATCCGTGGCAGGTGATCCCAAACCGCCGGCCGGCCCCGGAAAGACGCGCACAGACGCTCTCAAGCCGTTTAAAAACAAGGGTTTACAATAGATGTATGAGTGTCGCGTCAGAGCATAGCCGCCCGGTTCGTTCCGGAAACGATCCCACCACTGCAACGCCTGGCGACGGGACCGTCATCGAGTGCGGGTGCGGTGGCGGCTGCGCTGCCGGCCCCCACACTGCAACGCCTGGCAGCGGGGCCGCCGTCATCGACATGCCGGCATCGGCCATCGCGCCGACATCGGCCATCGTATCGACGTCTGCCATCGCGCCAGCGTCTGCCATCGTATCGGCGTCTGCCATCGCGCCGACGGCCGCGACGACCGCGCCGGCATCCATCGAGGAACACCGCGCGGCGGTGCTCCGGCGCCGCGACGAGGCCGAGCGCCTCGGGGAGGACATCGCCGAGCTGTCGTCCCGCATCCAGGCCGCCACCTACGAGTTGCTCGTCATGCTTCGCGCGTTCGACGAGCGCGAGGGGTGGAGCGGCTTCCAGTCCTGCGCACACTGGCTGAACTGGCGCACCGGACTGGCCCTGGGCGCCGCCCGCGAGAAGGTGCGCGTGGCCCGCGCGCTGGGCGACCTCCCGCTGCTGAGCGACGCGATGCGGCGGGGGCGGCTGTCGTACTCCAAGGTGCGGGCGCTGACGCGGGTGGCGACGCCGGACAACGAGCGGCGGCTGCTCGGTTTCGCCGAATGCGCACCGGCCTCCTACGTCGAGCGTCTGGCGCGGGCGTGGGCCCGGGTCGACCGCCAGGCGGAGGCGGCCGACGAGCGGCGGCGGCACGAACGCCGGAAGCTGAGCACCTGGGTCGACGACGACGGGATGGTGGTGGTCCGCGGGCGGCTGTCGCCCGAGGTGGGTGCGGTGGTGCGGCGGGCCCTGGAGGCGGCGGCCGACCGGTTGCGGACGGACGTCTGTGCGGAGGAAGCGGCCGAGACCAGCTTCGGCCAGCGGCAGGCGGACGCGCTGGGACTGCTGGCGGAAAGCGCCCTGTCGTCCGAGCTGGACCGGGGGTCGGCGGGGGACCGGTACCAGGTCGTGCTGCACGTCGAGCCGGCGTCGCTGCGGGCCGATGCCGGCGGGCGTGTGGTGGATGCTTCCGTGGCCACGTTGCCGGATCACAACGCGGCCGGGGGCGGTGGGGCCACGGCGTCGTCCGGTGCGGCGGAAGTCTCCGCGGAGACGCGGACGGCCGGAACCGGCGGGCAGGCGGACGCTTCGTTGGAGGCGAGACGGACCGACAATGAAGACGTCTCCGCGGAGACGCGACCGGGCGCCGGCACTACGCCCGTGCCGCTGCGTCAGGCTCCCCGGATGGCCGGGCACGCCGCGCTCGAGGATGCCGACGGGCTCCGCGTGTCGGCCGAGACCGCCCGCCGCGTGGCATGCGATGCCGGGGCGGTCGTGATGCAGCACGCCGCGGACGGCGCGGTCCTCGACGTCGGGCGGAAGACCCGCACCATCCCGCCCGCGCTGCGGCGGGCGCTGCAGGCACGGGACCGGCAGTGCCGATTTCCGGGCTGCAACGCGCGTCGCTGCGATGTCCATCACGTCGAGCACTGGGCCGACGGCGGGTCGACCCGGCTCGACAACCTCGTGCTGCTCTGCCGCCGGCACCATCGGGCGGTCCATGAGGAAGGCTTCCTGGTCCGGATGGGTTCGTCCGGGGACGCCACGTTCTGCTGGCCCGACGGCCGGCCGTTTCCCGCCGTGCCGGTCGCGCCCCGTTGGAGCGGGCCGCCGCTGGCGCCCGCCGACGACCGCCTCGCCGCGGCCGGCATCGAGATCGGACCGGACACGGCGACCCCGGACTGGCACGGCGAACGCCTCGATCTGGGCTACGCGATCGACGTGTTGTGGAAACCGCGGACCGCGTCCGGCGCCGCCGCTGCCGCCGCCGCCGGCGTAGCCCGTCGTGAGAACCCGCGCAGCACCGAGCGCGGCGAGGCGCCCGTGTGGCAAGGCGCGACGAGGCGCGGCCCACGCAGTCCTCATTTTCCTGTCGTGCGCCCTGCAGATTCCGCCGGATTGACTTGCATCCGGGGCCGGCGGTACGATGGGTTGCGAAGCTCGGGGACGGGTCCCCGTCTTTTTTTCACGCCGCGTTTGAGAAAAAAATCACAAGCACGGCCGCCGCGCTCGGCGAAGCGCGACAACGCGCGGATCGCGCCATGAAACTCCTGCGGCGCCTGCTCGACTCGCAGGCGCATCACTTCGAGCCGGGCGGCAAGCTCGAACGCCTCTACCCGCTCTGGGAAGCGCAGGACAGCTTTCTCTACACCCCCGGCCAGGTCACCGCCGGCCCCTCGCACGTCCGCGACGGCCTCGACCTGAAGCGGATGATGATGACCGTCGTCATCGCGCTGGCCGGGTGCGTGTGGATGGCGCTGCACAACACCGGCTACCAGGCGAACCTGGCCATCGCGGCCGGCGCCGCGCCGCTCGACACCTGGCAGACCGGCGCCATGGAGGCGCTCGGCCTCGGCTTCGCGCCCGGCGACCTGCTGAGCTGCCTGGTGCACGGCGGCCTCTACTACCTGCCGATCCTGCTCGTCACCTTCGCGGTCGGCGGCCTCTGGGAGGCGCTGTTCGCCATCGTGCGGAAGCACGAGCTGAACGAGGGCTTTCTCGTCACCGGCATGCTGTTCCCGCTGGTGCTGCCGCCCACCGTGCCGCTGTGGCAGGTGGCGCTGGGCATCTCGTTCGGCATCGTGGTCGGCAAGGAGATCTTCGGCGGGACCGGCATGAACGTGCTGAACCCGGCCCTGGTGGCCCGCGCCTTCGTCTTCTTCGCCTACCCGGCCGAGCTGTCGGGCGACGCGGTCTGGATCGCGGCCGACACGGCGACCGACGCGGTCAGCGGGGCGACGGCCCTGGCCACCGCCACCCTCGGGGGGACGGCGGAGATGGCAGCCGACTTCGACTGGCGGCAGGCGCTGGTCGGGTTCGTGCCGGGCTCGATGGGCGAGACCTCGGTGCTGGCCTGCCTGGCCGGGGCGGCGCTGCTGGTGGGGACGGGGGTCGGCTCGTGGCGCATCATGCTGAGCGTGACCGCGGGGACCCTGGCGATGGCGGCGGGGCTGAACGCGATCGGCTCGGCGACCAATCCCTTCTTCGACGTCAGCCCCGCCTGGCACCTCGTCATCGGCGGCTGGGCGTTCGGCACCGTCTACATGGCGACCGACCCGGTGTCGGCTCCGTCTTCGCCGGGCGGCCACTGGGTCTACGGCTTTCTCATCGGCGTGCTCACGGTGCTCATCCGCGTCGTCAACCCGGCCTATCCGGAGGGGATGATGCTTGCCATCCTGTTCATGAACCTGTTCGCGCCGCTCATCGACTACGCCGCGATTCGGATGAACGTGCGGCGGCGGCGGGCGCGCTATGCGTCTGCGCCGTGGAGCGGGGCCGATGCAGGGTAGCGTCGTCTACAACCTGGTCTTCGCGGCCATCGTCTGCGTGGCGTGCGCCATCGTGGTGTCGTCGTCGGCGGTGGCCCTGCGCGAGCGGCAGGTGATCAACCAGACGCTCGACATGCAGCGCAACGTGCTGGTGGCGGCCGGGCTCGCCGCTCCCGACGAGGGGCTCGAGCCGGAGGAGATAGAGGCGCGCTTCGCGCCGATCAGCCAGGTGGTCATCGACCGCGAGACCGGCGCCGCCACCGACGTCGATCCGGCCGGCTTCGATCCGCGCGCCGCCGCCGCGGATCCCGACCGGAGCGCGGCGGCCCCGCCCAACAACGCGGGGTTGCAGCGGGTGGCGGACCGGGCGCTGGTCTACGAGCTGCGCGACGAGGCGGGCGCGCTCGACCTGGTGGTGCTGCCGGTCCACGGCCTCGGCCTGTGGGGCATCCTCTACGGCTTCGTGGCCCTGGACGCCGACCTGGAGACGATCCGCGGGCTGACCTACTACGAGCACAAGGAGACGCCGGGCCTGGGGGGCGAGGTGGACAACCCGCGCTGGAAGAGCCTGTGGGACGGCCGCAAGGCGTTCGGCCCCGACGGCGCGCCGGCCATCGAGGTGATCAAGGGGCTGGCCGGGCCGCCCGCCGACGACCCGTTCCGCGTGGACGGCCTCGCGGGCGCCACCATGACGAGCCGCGGCGTGACCAACATGCTGCGGTTCTGGCTCGACGAGCAGGGCTTCGGCCCCTATCTGGAAGCGCTCCGGACGCGGAGGGACGGCTGATGGCGAAGACGCGCGACGCGCTACGCTTTGCCCGACGGGAGCGGCGTGAACTCGACTGAAGGGCAGGAAATGGCCGCCAAGACGTCGCCAAGCAGAAAATCGCGAGAGCTGGTTCAGGTGAAGAATCCCAGAAGCGGGCGTTACGTGAAGATCGACAAGAGCGCCGGCCGGATCGTTTCGCACAAGAAGTCCCCGGGCCCGTACAAGGGCGTTCGCGTGGTCAGGGCCGGCTCGAAGAGATCGTAGCGTCATGATCATCTACAGTCCCCTGGACGGAGAGGTCCTGACGACCAAGATCACGAGCAGGCCGAGATGTTGCTTCCTGATGACGCAGCTTGGCAATCCGGTTCCAGAGGGGGTCGAGGCTATCCGCGGTTCGGTGTCCGACTTGTGCACAGACGCTGGCTACGAGGTCATCGATGCACGTACGCAGGTCACCGGTCGGGACTTCCTGCTGAAGATCGCCGATCAACTCGAGAGAAACCCGGTCCTCGCAATCGATTATCTGAGACGAGCGTTCTTGATTAGCGGCAACGAGGGTCTCCGCGGGAAGGCCCGGGCGCTGCTTGACCAAGCTGGTGTCGATGACCGGGCGAAGAACAGCGTCGAGCAGCTTGCGGCGGCATTCTGAACCGGCGGGTGAGACAGCGTGACCAACATGCTGCGGTTCTGGCTCGACGAGCAGGGCTTCGGCCCCTATCTGGAGGCGCTCCGGACGCGGAGGGACGGCTGATGGCGAAGACGCGCGACGCGTTGATCGACCCGCTCTTCAACAACAACCCGATCGCCTTGCAGGTGCTCGGCATCTGCTCGGCCCTGGCGGTGACCACCCGCATGGACACGGCGCTGGTGATGAGCGCGGCGGTGGTCGTCGTCACGATGTGCTCGAACTTCTTCGTGAGCGCGCTGCGCAACCAGATTCCGACCAACATCCGGATCATCGTGCAGCTCACGATCATCGCCTCGCTGGTGATCGTGGTCGACCAGGTGCTGAAGGCGTACCTGTTCGAGCTGTCGAAGCAGCTCACCGTCTTCGTGGGGCTGATCATCACCAACTGCATCATCATGGGGCGGGCCGAGGCCTACGCCATGCAGAACCCGCCCGGCATGAGCCTGATCGACGGGCTGGGCAACGGCCTGGGCTACGGCGCCATCCTGATGATCACCGCGTTCGTCCGCGAGCTGCTGGGTTCGGGCACGCTGTTCGGGACGATGGTGCTGCCGCTGGCGGCCGAGGGGGGCTGGTATCAGCCGAACGGGCTGATGGTGCTGTCGCCCGCCGCCTTCTTCATCATCGGGTTCCTGATCTGGGCGCTGCGGAGCTGGAAGACCGATCAGGTGGAGGCCGAGTGATGCTCGAGCACTATCTCAGTCTCGCGGTCAAGGCGATGTTCGTCGAGAACATGGCGCTGGCCTTCTTCCTCGGCATGTGCTCGTTCCTGGCCGTGTCGCGGCAGGTGAGCACGGCCGTCGGCCTCGGCGGCGCCGTCATCTTCGTGCTGACGATCACGGTGCCGATGAACAACCTGATCTACGCGCACCTGCTGAGCCCGGGGGCGATGGCCTGGCTGCACCCGTCGCTGGCCGCCTACGACCTGTCGTTCCTCGGCTTTCTCTCCTACATCGGGACCATCGCGGCGATGGTGCAGATCGTCGAGATGGTGCTCGACCGCTTCGCGCCGCCGCTGCACGCGGCGCTGGGCATCTTCCTGCCCCTCATCGCGGTCAACTGCGCGATCCTCGGCGCGTCGCTGTTCATGGTGGAGCGCAGCTACACGCTGGCCGAGAGCGCCGTGTTCGGCCTCGGCTCGGGCATCGGCTGGGCGCTGGCGGTGATCGCGCTGGCCGGCATCCGCGAGCGGCTGCGCTACTCGAACCCGCCCGAGGCGCTGCGCGGCCTGGGGCTGACGTTCATGCTGGTGGGGCTGATGGCGCTCGGCTTCATGGCCTTCGCCGGGGTGCAGCTCTGATGGTCACTGTTTCCCTCGGCGTCGTGATGTTCACGTTCGTGATCGTGTCGCTGGTCGGCCTGCTGATGGTCGCCCGGCGGCAGCTCGTCGCCACCGGCGAGGTGACGATCACCGTCAACGGCGACGCGGACAAGGCGCTGTGCACGGCGGCCGGCGGGACGCTGCTGGGCACGCTGAGCGACAACCGCCTGTTCATCCCGTCGGCGTGCGGCGGCAAGGGGAGCTGCGGCGTCTGCACGGTGAAGGTGCTCGACGGCGGCGGCGCCGTTCTGCCGACCGAGCGCAGCCACATCAGCCGCGGCGAGGAGCGCGAGGGCGTGCGGCTGTCCTGCCAGGTGAAGGTGAAGCAGGACATGGCGATCGAGCTGCCCGCGGAGGTCTTCGACGTCCGGCAGTGGCGCTGCCGGGTGCGCTCGAACCACAACGTCGCCACCTTCATCAAGGAGCTGATCCTGGAGCTGCCGGAAGGCGAGGAGGTGCCGTTCCGGGCCGGCGGCTACATCCAGATCGAGGCCCCGCCGGGGACGTACGACTACCGCGACTACGACATCGAGGACGAGTACCGCGCCGACTGGGACAAGTTCAACCTGTGGCGCTACACCGCGGTGCTCGACGAGCCGGTCACGCGCGCCTACTCGATGGCGAACTACCCCGAGGAGAAGGGCGTCATCATGCTCAACATCCGGATCGCCTCGCCGCCCCCGCGGGCGCCGGAGGGGACCCCGCCGGGCAAGATGACCAGCTACATCTTCAGCCTGAAGCCGGGCGACGAGGTGACCATCTCCGGCCCGTTCGGCGAGTTCTTCGCGAAGGAGACGCCGGCCGAGATGATCTTCGTCGGCGGCGGGGCGGGCATGGCGCCGATGCGCTCGCACATCTTCGACCAGTTCCGGCGCCTCGCGACCAACCGCAAGGTGACCTTCTGGTACGGCGCCCGGAGCCTCCGCGAGGCCTTCTACATCGACGACTTCGACGCCATCGCGGGCGCGCACGACAACTTCGAGTGGCACCTGGCGTTGTCGGAGCCGCTGCCCGAGGACGAGTGGACCGGCAAGACCGGGTTCATCCACCAGGTCCTCTACGACAACTGCCTGAAGGATCACCCCGCCCCGGAGGACGTGGAGTACTACCTGTGCGGCCCGCCCATGATGCTGAAGGCGTGCATGGACATGCTCGACGGCCTCGGCGTCGAGCGCGACAACATCCTGTTCGACGACTTCGGGTAGACCTCGCGCCGACCCGTATCGTCTCTCGCCGAGCGCTTGCCGCGGCGGCCGTGCTCGCCGTCGCCTGCGGCGAAACCGCGCGGCCGGCGCCGCACCCGGTTCCTCACCGCTGGACGATCAGCGGCGCGACGATGGGGACGACGTTCAACGTGACCGTCGTTTCCGGCGGCGGCCCGGGCGGCGTGCGCGCCCGGCCGGCCGATGCACCTCCCGAGCGCGACCCCGGCCGGCCCGCCGTCGAGGCGGGGCGCGCGCCGGACCCGCAGGCCGAACCGCGCGCCGTGGAGGCGGCGGTGCGCCGGGTGCTCGATCGCATTGAGGGGCGGATGTCCCATTACCGCGTCGATTCGGAGCTGTCGCGCTTCAACCGGGCGCGGACGACCGGGCCGCAGGCGATGTCGGCCGAGACGCTGGGCGTCGTCGCCGAGGCCCAGGCGGTGAGCAGGGCGAGCGGCGGCGCGTTCGATGTCACCGTCGGGCCGCTGGTGGACGCCTGGGGGTTCGGACCGCCGGGACGGGCGCCGGCGGCGCCGGACGAGAGGTCGCTCGCCGCGCTCCGCGCGCGCGTCGGGTTCGACCTGCTGGAGCTGGACCGGGCGGCGGCGACGCTGCGCAAGCGAAACGCGGACGTCGTGATCGACCTGTCGGCCATCGCCAAGGGCTACGCCGTCGACGCCGTGTCGTCGCTGCTCGTCGATAGCGGCTACGGCGACCACCTGGTCGAGATCGGCGGCGAGCTGCGCGGCGCGGGAACGAACGAGGAAGGCGCGCCCTGGCGCGTCGCCGTCGAGCGGCCGGTGCCCGGCGCACCGGCGGCGCAGCGCATCGTGCCCCTGACGGACGCCGCGCTGGCCACCGCCGGCGACTACCGCAACTTCTACGACCTCGACGGCCGCCGGGTCTCCCACACCCTCGATCCGCGCACCGGCCGGCCGGTGACGCACGGACTGCTGTCGGTGAGCGTCATCGCGGAACGGTGCAGCCTGGCCGACGCGCGCTCGACGGCGCTGAACGTGCTCGGTCCCGAAGCGGGTTACGCCCTGGCGGCCGAGCAGGGGTGGGCGGCCCTGTTCGTCGAGGACGACGGGACCGGCCGGCTCGTCGAGCGGGAGACGCCGGCGTTCACCGCCGCGGTGCGGTGAGCGAGTTCGAGCCGTTGAAGTCGTCGTTGGCATCACACGCGCGGGGGCACTCGATATTTCGTGCTGCGCGTAGACAGCCTGCCTGCCGCATGCCAGATCGCCGAGCTGCGCGGCTACTTGGTCGACCATCTCGACGACCACGACGGCGACTGATAGTCGGCGATTCCGGCTAGAATCGAATCGAGATGGGTCTGTTCCTGCTGACCGCCGGGATGATGGCCGGCGTCATGCTGGTCATGGCGGTCGGGCTGCTGTTCAAGTATCCCTGCCTGCGCGGCTCGTGCGGCGGCCCGGACGTCGTCGATGCCGAGGGGCGGTCGTTGCGCTGCGACACGTGTCCGCGGCGCGCGGCGAGAACCGACGCGCCGGCCGGATCCTGAGCGGCCGGCGGGCGCCGCGCGGCACGTGGCGCTACGTGCGGTCCGGCCCGGGTCCGGCGTCCGTCGATCCCCGGACCGCGCCGGCGACGGCTTCCGCCAGGCGTTCGTCCTCCCGCGGGTCCACCGACCGCAGGTCGAGCAGCAGGCGCTGGTCGGCGATGCGGCCAATCACCGGCGGTGCGCCGGCGCGCAGCCCCGCCGCGAGCTCGTCCGGCGAGCGGCCGGCGACCTCGACGGCCAGGGCGCGGCTCGGCAGCGTGACCCCGGGCGTGCTTCCGCCGCCGATGGTCGCCTCGGTTTCGGCGATCGCGACGGCGAGCCCCGCGACGTCCGCGAGCCGCGACCGCAGCGCGGCGGCGCGGGCCTCGACGGCGGCGACCGGCGTCTCGATCATGCGCACCACCGGCACCGCCTCGGCCGCCCGCCCCGTCGCGTGCTCGATCAGCGTCGCCTCCAGCGCGGCGTAGGTCAGCTTGTCGACGCGCAGGGCGCGCATCAGCGGATGCGACCGGATGCGGTCCAGCTCGGCGCGGCGCCCGGCAATCACGCCCGCCTGCGGGCCGCCGAGCAGCTTGTCGCCGCTGAACGTGCAGACGGCGACGCCCGCCGCGATGCTCTCGCGCACGGTCGGTTCCTCGATGCCGGCCAGCGCGTGCAGATGCCCGCTGCCGAGGTCGTCGACCACCGGGAGGTCGAAGCGGCGGCCGAGGCCGACGAGCTCGGCCAGCGCCGGCCGCTCGGTGAATCCCTCGATGCGGAAGTTCGACGGGTGGACCCGCAGGAGCAGCGCGGTGCGGTCGCCGACGGCCGCGGCGTAGTCGGCGGCTCGCGTCCGGTTGGTCGTGCCCACCTCGCGCAGGATCGCCCCCGATTGCCGGAGCACGTCCGGCACGCGGAAGCCGCCGCCGATCTCCACCAGCTCGCCGCGCGAGATGACGACCTCGCGGCCCGCCGCCAGCGCCGCCAGGGCCAGCAGCACCGCGGCGGCGTTGTTGTTGACGACGACGGCCGATTCGGCGCCGGTCAGGCCGGCGAGAAGTCGGGCGGCGTGCACCGTCCGCGAGCCGCGCCGCCCGCCGGACAGGTCGTACTCCAGATTCGTGTAGCCGCTGGCCACCGCGGCCAGGTGCGCGACGGCGGCCGGGCCGAGCGGCGCGCGGCCGAGGTTGGTGTGCACGATGACCCCGCTGGCGTTGATGACCGGCCGGAGCGAGAAGGACAGGGCCGTGCGCAGGCGCCCCTCCAGGCCGGTTTCGATCCGCTCGGCCGCGCCGGCCGCGTCGCGCACCTCGACGGCGGCCGCCGCGAAACGTTCGCGCAGCGCGGCGGCCTCGGCGCGGAGGGCCCGCACGGTGGCGCCGCGGCCGTACCGGGCCTCGAGGCGCCGCACCGCCGTGCGTTGCCGCAACTGCTCGATGGAGGGGATCAGGCGGGGATTCGACGGCATCGCAGGCGGGCCGTGCACGACGCGCGGCAAATCGGGCGCGATCCGACCGGCTTGCCGGAGCCCGACCGTTCAGCATACCATCGCGCGCGGCCACCCCAGCGATGAGCGACAGTCGGATTCCACCGGGCTACGTGCCCGCCCAGCCCCCCGACCACCGTCCGAAGGAGACGTTCTGGCCCTACGCGGACCTGCCGGAGGAGCCGACGCCCGAGGAGCTGGCGGCGGTGGATCCCGATCTCCACGACGTGCTGTTCGGTGAGACCGAGCGCCCCTTCTCCATCACGCTGAGCTTCAGGTCGTTCGAGGGGGGCGACTGGGAGCGGGCGCTGGCGCTGGCCCGCGCCGCGGCGGAGTACCGCACCGTCGGCACCGGCGACGCGCTCCGGCACCGTGTCCGCTTTCACCCGGATGCGGTCACGGGGCTCCACGAGCTGTTCGCGCTCGTGGACGGTCCGGGCGGCTGCGAGGTGTTGATCGACGACAAGCCGTTCCCGTTCGCCCGCGAGCTGTGGCTGCCGCTCGTATGGTGTCTGCTTGCAAAGGCCAGGATGAAGTCGGTGTGATGCGTGCATTGCTGAGCGTTTCGGACAAGACGGGAATCGTCGACCTCGGCCGCGCCCTGGCGGCGCGCGGCGTCGAGTTGGTGTCGACCGGGGGCACCGCGCGGGCGCTTGCCGACGCGCGGCTGCAGGTCACCGCGGTGTCCGAGGTGACCGGGTTTCCGGAGATGCTGGACGGACGGGTCAAGACGCTGCACCCGGCGGTGCACGGCGGCATCCTGGCGCGCCGCGGCCGGCCGGACGACCTGGAGGCGATCCGCGCCCAGGGGATCCGGCCGCTGGACGTGGTCGTGGTGAACCTCTATCCGTTCGCCCGCACGGCGGCGTCGGAGGCGACTTTCGGCGAGCTGATCGAGCAGATCGACATCGGCGGCCCCAGCATGGTCCGCGCCGCCGCGAAGAGCTTCGAGGACGTGCTCGTCGTCGTCGACCCGGACGACTACGGCCGCGTCGTCGAGGCGCTGGACGGCGCCGGCGGCCCGGGCCGGGCGCTGCGCTTCGAGCTGGCCCGCAAGGCGTTCGCGCACACCGCCGCCTACGAGGCGACGATCTCGGCCGCGCTGGACGCGGTCGACACCGCCGGTCCGGATTTCGTCCGCGCGCCCTTCACCCTGGCGGGCGTCGTGCCCGACCAACTGTCGGTGCAGGCGCCGAAGGCGCGCGACCTGCGCTACGGCGAGAACCCCCATCAGCCGGCCGCGCTCTATACGGACGGCGCCTGGGGCTTCGGCCGGGCGCGGGTGCTGCAGGGCAAGGCGCTGTCGTTCACGAACCTGCTCGACCTCGACGCGGCGGCGCGGCTGGTGCTGGAGTTCGACGCGCCGGCGGCGGCGGTCGTCAAGCACACCAATCCCTGCGGCGCCGCGTGCGGGTCGACGCTGCGCGAGGCGTACGGGAAGGCGCGGTCGGTGGACGAGCTGTCGGCCTTCGGCGGCATCGTCGGGCTGAACCGCCCGCTCGACGCGGACACCGCCGGCGCGATCGCGGAGACGTTCATCGAGTGCGTCGTCGCGCCCGCGGTCGACGACGGGGCGCGCGAGATTCTGGGGCGCAAGACCAACCTGCGCCTGGTCGTCGCCGACTTCGCCGGCGGGGGCGACGCGTCCCGCCGCGACGTGCGCTCCATACTGGGCGCGTGGCTGGTGCAGGAGCGCGACCGGGTGGTCGAGAGCGCGGACACGTGGGGCCCCGGCGGCACGGCCCCGCCCGGCGCGGCGCTGCGAGTCGTCACGCAACGGCAGCCGACCGGCGAGGAGTGGACGGCGCTGCGGTTCGCGTGGCGGGTCTGCGCCCACGTGAAGTCCAACACCGTCATCTTCTCGCGCGCGGATTGCCTGGCCGCGGTCGGGGCGGGGCAGATGAGCCGGGTGGACGCGGTCAACACGGCGGTGATGAAGGCCGGCAGCGACCTCGGCGGGACCGTGGCCGCTTCGGACGCGTTCTTTCCGTTCCGCGACGGGCTCGACGCGATCGCGGCGGCGGGGACGACAGCCGTCGTGCAGCCGGGCGGCTCGAAGCGCGACGCCGAGGTGATCGCCGCCGCCGACGAGCACGGGATGGCGATGGTCTTCGCCGGCCGGCGCCACTTCCGGCATTGACGGCCGCCCCGCCGGGGTCGGCCGCCGCGGTCCCGGCCCGCGTCGGCCGCGAGCCGTTCAGAAGCGGATGCGCACGCCGAACGACGGGATGATGGGGAACCCGGCGCTCGGGCTCTCCACGATGCGCGGCAGGCTGCCGTCCGGGTCGTGGGCCAGCTCGGTCTGGAATTCCACCGGGTTGTCGCGGTTGAGCAGGTTGATCACCTCGATGTACCACGACCAGCGGCCGGACGGGCCGCCCGGCTGGTTGGCGATGCGCAGGTCGACGCGGGCGTAGTGGGGCAGGCGTCCGCGCTGCAGGGCGTCGAGGCCGCCGAGGTCGACGGTGTAGACCAGGGCGCCGGTCGCGTCGCGGGCCGGGACGAGGCGCCCGCGGGCGTCTTCTTCGCCCGCCACCCGTACGCCGACCGCCGGCGTGTAGGGGAAGCCGGTGGCCGCCTGCGCGGTGGCGGCGATGCTCCAGCGCCGGCCCAGCCGGTAGCGGCCGACGGCGTTGAAGGCGTGGCGGCGGTCGTACTCGAACGGGTAGCGCAGGCCGTAGGTGTCGCGGTCGGCGCGGCCCCAGGCGTAGGAGAGCCAGCCGGCCAGTCGGGCCGCCGGGTCGCTGCGGACCAGGTAGACGTCGGCGCCGTAGGCGCGGCCGCCCCCGCCGTTGACCGGCGCGCTGGTGATGCGGGCGGCGGCCGGGACGCTGCCCTGCAGCGCGGCCGGGAAGTCGTAGCGGGCGACCCGGGCGCGCCGGTCCGCCTCGGCTTCGAGGCCGCCGACGATGAGGTCGTCGAGGGTTTTGTAGTAGCCCTCCACGCGGAAAAGCGTGTCGGCGCCGAGGTCCTTCTCGAAGCCGGTGACCAGGTGCGTCGCCCGCTCGTGGCGCAGCCCGGTGACGACGGCCGGCGAGAGGTCGAAGAAGTAGTCCGACTGGATGAGCTTCTCGTAGCCGGGGCTCTGCGTGTAGAGGCCGCCGGCGACCCGCAGCCGGCTCGCCCGGCCGAGCGCCACCGTGGCCGCGAAGCGCGGCGACAGGACGGCGCCGCCGTTGACGGTGCTCCAGTCGAGCCGCAGGCCCGGCTCGATCGACAGCCGCGGCGCGACCGTGTAGCGGTCCTGGATCCAGGCGCCGCCGCGGGTGCCGCCGAGCGCCGAGTCCAGGCTGTCCGGCAACCCCGTCCCGCCCCGCACGCTGGACGGGTTGGCGACGGTCTCGTTGCGGTCGCCGGTGATGGAGAGGCCGGCGCCGGACGCGAGCCGGTGCAGCTCGATCCCGGTGTCGAGGGTGTGGGCGGGCGAGAGGGGGAACGCGAGCTCCTGGCGCAGCGACAGGTCGCGCACCGACAGATCGCGGTCGAAGACGACGTTGGTCAGCCCCTCGGCGACCGCGTCGTCGGCCGCGTTCGACCGCCGCGCCGACGATTCGAACGTCGCGTCGACGCCGAGCAGGTCGGTGTTGCGGTACCAGGAGACGATGGTGCGCGACGTGGCGGCGCCCCCGAGCAGCGCGTCGAGGCGCAGCGAGACGAGGTCGTTGCCCGCCTCGGAGACGAGGCGGCCGGTGTCGCGCGAATCCTCGTCGTCCTCGTCGTCGAAGCGGAAGTCGGCGTTCTCGCGGCTGGTGAGGCCGAACAGCGAGAGACGGTGCCCGGGCCCGAAGGTCCACTGCGCCTGGGCCTGCACGTCGGCGAACGCGGGCAGGCTCTGGTCGGTGACGAGCCCGGCGACCAGGTCGTAGTAGGTCCGCCGGCCGCTCAGCAGCCACGATCCGCCGCCGGGCGCGCCGCCCTCGAGGACCACGTTGGCGTCGGTGACGCCGGCCGCCGTGGAGCCCGAGAAATCGCTCTCGCCCAACCGGTTGTCGACGATCAGCAGCGACGAGAGCCGGTCGCCGTACGCGGCCCCGAAGCCGCCCGCGGTCAGCTCGAAGCGCTCGACGGTCTCGGGATTGAACGCGCTGACGAGCCCGAACAGCCGGTAGGGGTTGTGGATCTCCACGCCGTCCATCACCGTGAGGTTCTGGTCGGGGGTTCCGCCGCGCACCGCCAGCCGGCTGCCGAAGTCGCCGGTCGACGCCACGCCCGGCAGCGTGTCCAGCGTCCGGAAGATGTTGTCGAAGGCGCCGGCGACCTCGAACACCTCCTCGGCCGCGATGGGGGTGGCGGCGGCCCGCTCCGGCACGTCGGCGGGGGCGGACACCACCTGCACGGTCTCGGCGAAGGTGTTGCGGAACAGCAGGATCTCCAGCGCCGCGCCGGTTGCGGCCACGGCCGGTTCGAGGGCGACGGTGGTCTCCAGGTAGCCGTCGGCCGCCACCCGCAGCTCGGCGTCGCCCGGGGCGAGCGTTATCGAGAAGCGGCCGGCGCCGTCGGTGGCGACGGTCTCGGCCCCGCCGGCGACCGTCGCGGCGGCGATCGGGGCGCCGCCGGCGCCGTCGAGCACGACGCCGGCGACCACCTGCGCCTGCGCGTTCGCCCGCGCGGTGGGTGTCGCCTGCACGGTGGATTCCGCGCGCGCGGTGGGTTCCGCCTGTGCGGTGGATGCCGCCTGCGCCGCAGGTTCCGCCTGCGCGGTGGCCGCGAGGCCGAGAAGCAGCGCCAGCCCCGGCGCCGGAAGCCTCACGAGCGCGCCGCCGCCGGCAGGGTGACGAGGACCAGCAGCAGCATCAGGAACTCGGAGTCGCCGAAGTTGTACTCGAACAGCCCGGCCGCGAGCATCGCGGCCAGCGCCGCCAGGCCGCCCGCGGCCAGGGTGCGGGACGCCGGGTCGCGCAGCCGCCGGAGGAGGTCGAGCGCGGCCGCCGCGACGAACCAGACCCACAGGGCCAGCGCGGGCAGCCCGCGTTCGGCCGCGATCTGCAGCGGTACGTTGTGCAGGTGCGGATTCGTCTCGTTCACCGCGTTCGCGGGGCGGTAGTCGCCGTAGACCTCCTCGACGAGCCCGGGGCCGATGCCGGTCAGGGGGTGATCGCGGACCATTCCGGCCCCGGCCGTCAGCATCGCCAGCCGGTCCCGATTGGTCGGGTCCCCCAGGTCGAAGGTGCTGTAGAGGCGGTCGGTCACCTGCGCCGGGGCGACGGCGAGGAAGAGGAGGGCGGCGACCGGAGCCAGCGCGAGCAGGCGGCGGTCGCGCAGAACGAGCAGCAGGCCGGCCGCGGCGGCGCCGCCGATCCATGCGCTCCGGGTCAGGGTGACGACGAGGGCGACCGACAGCGCCGGCAGGACGACGAGGGCCCAGGCGCGGTCGCGGGCGTCGAAGAGCAGCCGGGCCAGGGCGGCGCACAGCATCAGCATCAAAAGCCCGGCGTAGGTCATGTAGTGCCCCATGGACCCGCTGGGCCGCTGCCCGAGATTGTCGTACTGCAGGATGCCGTACTGCACGATGCCGGCGACCGCGTTGACCGCGCCGGCGGCCAGGGCCACGGTGACGACGGTCCGCGCGCGCTCCCCGCGGGCGAAACCGAGGACGAGCGGCGCCACCAGAAACAGCAGTACCTCGCGGGACTCGACGAGGCTTGTCGCCGGGGCGAGAGAGAACGGCACGCTGACGGCGAGCGTCCACGCGGCGTAGGCCAGCAGCGGCGTGAAGAACGCCGGCGGCGGCGGGCGGTCGCCGCGCGCCGCGAAGGCGGCCAGCCAGGCGCCGGCCAGCACCGTCAGCAGGATCTGCGACACCGCGATCGACAGCGGCAGGGCGAAGACGAAGAGCAGCAGCACGGGCCAACCGATGGCGTCCGGCCTCGACGCGGCAGGAAGGCGCAGGGGCATAACGGCGTGCCGGAGACCGGCGATCAGGGATCGACGGTGGCTTCGTCGATCAGCATCACGGGTATGTCGTCCTTGATCGGGAAGACGCGGCGGCAACTGCCGCACTTGAGCCCGGCGCCGCCGTCGACGAGCGTGACCGGTGTCTTGCAGGCGGGGCAGGCGAGAATCTCGAGCAACTCCGGAGCGATACCCATGGTCGGTTTCTCACTATAACAGAACGCCGCCGGCGCGCCGCGCCGCCTTGGGCGAAGGCCCGCCGGCGGCCGCCGCCGGCGGGAGAAACGAAAATCCCGTCTTGTCGCCGGGCGCGTCCTGTGGAAGAATCGCGGTTATGTGTTATGCGGCCCGCTTTGTCTTCCCAGCCGTCGCGCTGCCGGTGCTCGTCACGATGGTCGCCGGGCCTGCCGCCGCGCAGGCGCCCGCGGAATCGGACTCGTCGATGCGCGCCGAGGCCTACGCCCGCTTCATGATCGGCCGGCACCTGGAGGGCCTCGAGGATGTCGACGGGGCCGTACAGGCGTTCCGCGATGCCGCCCGGCTCGATCCGGCGGCCGGCGAGCCGTTCGCCGAGCTGGCCGCGCTGTACGCCCGCGCCGGCCGCGCCGAGGACGCCAGGGAGGCGGCCGAGGAGGCGCTCGCCCGCGAGCCCGACAACCGCTCCGCCCACCGCGTGCTGGGGCTCGCCTACGGCGCCGCGGCCGCCGCGCGCGATGGCACGCGCGAGGACCTGGATCGGGCCATCGCGCACCTGGAGCAGGCGCGCGGCTCGGTGGTGCCGGATCTGCAGGTCGAGCTGGCGCTGGCCCGCTTCTATCTGCGCACGGTCGCGACGGACGAGGCCATCGGATTGCTCGAGGAGCTGTCCAAGGATCAGCTCGCCTACGCGCTCGCGAGCGTGCTGCTGGCCGAGGCGTACCAGCAGGCGGGGCGTCACGACGACGCGCTCGCCACGCTGGAGGAAGCGGTGGGCAGCACCCGGCCGACGTTCCGGATGCTGGCGCGGCTCGGCGAGCTGTACGAGCAGGCGCGGCGCTGGCGGGACGCCGCCGAGGCCTACCGGGGGGCCGTCGCCCTGAACCCCCGCAGCGCCGGGGTCCGCCGCCGTCTGGCCGGGGTTCTGCTCGAGGCCGGCGAGGCCGAGAGCTCCCGCGACGTGCTCGGCGGGATTCTCGAGATGCGTCCCCGCGATGCGGCCAGCTACCACATGCTGGCCGAAGTGGAGATCAGCCTCACGAACTTCGACGCGGCGGAGTCGGCCGCCCGCCGGCTGATCGAGCTGGAGCCGGACGGCCTGCGCGGACCCTACGTGCTCGCCCAGGTGTTCGAGCGCCGGCACGAGTACCCGCGAATCGTCGAGACGCTCGCTCCCGTGCTGGAGCGGGCGCGCACCCTGCGGCCGGAGCGGCTGCTGGCCGAGATGCTGGACCAGCTCGGGCGCGCATACCAGTGGCTCGAGGATCCCGCCGGCGCGACGCGGGTGTACGAGGACGCGGTCTCGCTGATGCCAACCAGCCCCGGCTTCCAGGCGCGGCTGGCGCAGGCCTACGTCGACGCGGACCGCCACGACGACGCGACCCGGCTCCTGGCGCGTGCGCGGGGCGCCAGTCCCGGGAACCTGACCCTGGCCATCATCGAGGCCGACCTGCACGGCCGGCGGGGCGATCCCGAGCGCGGCGAGGAGCTGCTGGTGGATCTGCTCGGGGAGAACCGGGACGTGCCGCGCGCGCACCTGGCCCTGGCGTCCTTCTACAGCGAGCAGCGCCGCCTGCGCGAAGCCCTCCTGGTGCTTGAGTCGGCGCAGCAGCAGTTTCCGGGGGAGACGTCGATTCTCTTCCTGCTCGGCGCCGTTTTCGAGCAGAGCGACCGGTTCGCCGACGCGGAACGGGCCTTTCGGCGGGTGCTCGATCGGGATCCGGAGCACGCGCAGGCGCTCAACTACCTGGGCTACATGCTCGCCGACCGGGGCGAGCGCCTGGACGAATCGGTGGCCCTCATCGCCCGCGCCATCGAGCGGGATCCGCACAACGGCTCCTACCTCGACAGCCTGGGCTGGGCGTACTTCAAGCTCGATCGGCTCGACCTGGCCGAGCCTCCGCTGCGCGCCGCCGGCGATCAGTTGCAGCGCAACTCGGTGGTCCAGGATCACCTCGGCGATCTGCTCAACCGGCTCGAGCGGTACGCCGAGGCCATCGCCGCCTGGCGAAGAGCGCTGGAGGGCGACGGCGAGGAGATCGATTCCGCGGCGATCGAGCGCAAGATCATGGAAGCGCAGCGCCTTCTCGATCGGTAGTTTCGACCGCGAACGACCCGTGCCGGCTCGTGCTTTCGCCGGACTCCGGCTTCTTCGAACCCCCGTGCTCGTCGGCGCGCTGCTCGCGGCGGCCTGCGCGCCGGTCCGCCGCGGCATCGAGCTGCCGGACGGCGCGGGGGTGCCGCTGCCCGACCACCTCGCCTTCTGGGAACGCGTCGCGGCGCCCTGCCGCGGCGTCCGCACGATGGAGTTCCTGCTCGTGCTCGGCGGCCGGTCGGGCGACACCGCGCTGCGGCGTACCCGCATGCGGGCGGCGGCCGAGCGCCCCGGCTCGCTGCGCATCGAGGCGCTGGCGCCGTTCGGCGCGCCGCTGTTCGTCTTCGTCGCGCGCGGCGACCGCGCCACCCTGCTGCTGCCGCGCGACCGGCAGGTGGTGCGCGACGCCCGGCCGGCGGCGGTGCTGCACGCGCTGGCCGGCCTGGCCCTGGCTCCGGGGGACGTGCACGCGCTGCTGACCGGATGCCTCGCGCCGGACCCGGTAGCCAACGCCGCCCGCCGCCACCCCGACGGGTCGGTGACGGTGGAGTTGGCGGGCGGCGCGACGGCGTACGTGCGCGGCCCCGACGGAGCGCAGGTCGTCGCCGCCGGCCGCCGGGGCGATCTGACGGTCGAGTACGCCGATCACGTGCGCGGCCTTCCGCGCCGGCTGCGGATCCTCGTGGACGGTCCGCGGGGGGGCGCCGACCTGACCGGGACGCTGTCGCGGGTGAGCATGAACACCACTCTCCATCCGGCGGCGTTCGAAATCGATGTGCCGGCCGGTTACACGCCGGTCTCCCTGGCCGGCATGCGCGGCGGGTCGCCGCTCGAACAGGTAGCGCCGCCGGCCGGCGAGGCGGCGGCCAGGCCGTGACCGGCCGGCGTTCGTTGCGCCGCCTGCGGGTTCGGGCGCCGGCGAAGATCAACCTCGACCTGCGGGTGCTGCGGCGCCGCCCGGACGGCTACCACGAGGTGCGGACGATTCTGCAGTCTATCGCGTTGCACGACACGCTGTCGATTACCCCGCGGCGCGGTCCGCTGACGGTCCGTTCCGCCGCACCCCGGGTGCCCCGCGATCGGGAGAATCTGGTCTGGACGGCCGCGGCGGCGCTCTGGCGCGCCCTGGGGCGGCCGGGAGATCCGGACGGCGTCTCCGTGTCGATTCGCAAGCGCGTGCCCGCGGCGGCCGGACTCGGCGGCGCGAGCAGCGACGCGGCGGCGGCGCTGCGGGCGCTGCGCCTGGTGTGGGCGCCGTCGGCGAGCCGGCGGCTGCTGGAAGGAGTCGCCGCGGAAGTCGGATCGGACGTGCCGTTCTTTCTGCGCGGCGGTGCGGTGCTGGGGACAGGCCGGGGCGAGCGGCTGCGCCGGCTGCGGCCGGCGCAGCGGTACTGGGTGGTGCTGGCCGCGCCCGGATTCGGCGTCTCGACGGCGGACGCCTACGGTTGGTGGGACGTGGACGCGCCGGACGTCGCGGTCCGCGGCGGCGCGACTGCCGCGGCGCCGGGCGGCTGGCGCCGCGACCTCGGGCGGCTGCGCAACGACCTGGAGGCGCCGGTCGCGCGGCGGCACGCGGAGATCGGTGCGCTGTCGGCACGCCTGCGCGTCGCCGGCGCCCTGTGCGCCGCGATGACCGGGAGCGGCTCGGTGGTCTTCGGCCTCTTCGCGTCGCGCGCGCGGGCGATGCGGGCGCGACGCGATCTGCGCGGGTCGGACGCCGCGCCCGGCGGGGTGTTGTTGACCCGTACCATCGATGCCGCTGCATGCGCGCGTCTTGCCGCCATCGCCAGCATCGATTAAACTCCCCGTTCGCGCGCCGCGTGCCGGATGTCTCCGTGCGTACGCCGGCGCGGCGGCGCGTGCGGCGAGCGCCGCGGGCTGCTACCGATGGGGCGTGGCCAAGCGGTAAGGCGCGGGACTTTGGATCCCGTATTCGAAGGTTCGAATCCTTCCGCCCCAGCCACTCGCGCGAGACGCAACCGGCAGAGACGCGGCGCGGGCCAGGAGGCCGCGCCGCGAATGCGGTGCGGACGGTTTCCGGGGCTATTGCACGTGCCGACTCACAACGGAGATCTGAAGCTGTTCGCGGGCAGCGCCCATGCGGCGCTGGCCGAAGAGATCGCCGGCGTCCTCGGGGTGCCGCTGGGCCGGGCGGCGCTGCGGCGCTTCTCGGACACCGAGGTGTCGTTTCAGATCGACGAGAACATCCGCGGCACCGACGTGTTCGTGGTGCAGCCGACCTGCACGCCGGTGGACCAGAACCTGGTCGAGCTGTGCGTGATGATCGACGCGTTCCGGCGATCGTCGGCGGCCCGCATCACCGCGGTGATGCCGTACTACGGCTATGCCCGCCAGGACCGCAAGGACAAGCCGCGGGTGCCGATCTCGGCCAAGCTGGTCGCCAACCTGGTGAGCGCGGCGGGCGCCAACCGCGTGCTGACGATGGACCTGCACAAGGCGCAGATCCAGGGGTTCTTCGACATCCCGGTCGACCATCTGTTCGCGACGCCGGTCTTCATCGACTACCTGACGCGCGCCGGCTACCGGGGCCACGTGACGATCGTGTCGCCCGACGCCGGCGGCGTGGAGCGGGCGCGCGCCTACGCCAAGCGGCTGGACGCGGACCTGGCCATCATCGACAAGCGCCGCTCCGAGGACGGGCACGCCGAGGTGATGCACGTCGTCGGCGAGGTCCGGGATCGCGTCTGCGTGATCCTGGACGACATCGTCGACACGGCGGGCACGTTGCAGCAGTCGTCGCGGGCGCTGGAGAAGAGCGGGGCGGCCGGCATCATGGCGTGCGCCGTGCATGGCGTGCTGTCCGGACCGGCGTTGGAGCGGGTGGAGGATTCCCCGCTCGAGAAGCTGATCGTGACCAACACGATTCCCCTCCGCGCGGAGTTCCAGCGGTCCGCCAAGGTGCGGGTGCTGTCGGTCGCCGGGTTGCTCGGGCGGGCCATCCAGAGCATTCATCAGGAAACCTCGGTGTCGTCGCTGTTCGTGTAGGAGAGAGAGAAGAGATGCAAGCCACTTTGGCCGCCGCCACTCGGCAGACGCGCGGCAAGAACGAGGCGCGCCGGCAGCGGCGCGCGGGACGGTTGCCGGCCGTCGTGTACGGCAGGGCGCCGGTGGAGAGCCTGGCTCTGGACGTCGATCCGAAGGCGGTGCTGCGCATCCTGCACTCGGAGTCGGGCGTCAACACGCTCGTCGACCTGCAGGTCGACGGCAGCGATTCCGGCAAGGTGCTGATCAAGGACATCCAGCACGATCCGGTCACCGACGCGCTGCTGCACGTCGACCTCTTCCGCCTGGCGATGGACAAGGCGCTCATCGTCACGGTGCCGGTGATGCTCAGCGGCGAGGCGGCCGGCGTCAAGCAGCAGGGCGGCCTGCTCGACTTCGTCACGCGGGAGTTCCAGGTCGAGTGCATGCCGACCGAAATCCCGGAGCACGTCGACGTCGACGTGAGCGACCTGATGATCGGCGACGGCGTGCGCATCCGCGACGTGGCCGAAGGCGTGAGCTGGACGCCGGTGAGCGACCGCGACATGTTGCTCGTGCACGTGACGACACCCAAGATCGGCGCCGACGAGGAAGAGGAAGCGGAGGAGAGCGAGGCGGAGGCGGAAGGCGCGGAGGACGAGACCGACGGAGGCGGCGGGGCGGACTAGGAGTCTGCGCCGTGCGCTTGATAGTCGGCCTCGGCAACCCCGGTGCGCAGTACCGCGGGACGCGCCACAACGTCGGCTTCGACGTGATCGATGTCCTGGCCCGGCGCCTCGGCCTGCAGTTCGAGAGCGCGCCCGCCGACGCGGTTCTGGCGCGGCAACGGGGGCCCGGCGCCCGCGTGATGCTCGCCAAGCCGCTCACCTACATGAACCGGAGCGGCGGAGCGGTGCAGGCGTTGCGCCACTATTTCCGGATCGAGCCGGAGGCGCTGCTGGTGGTGGCCGACGACGTCAATCTGCCGCTGGGACGGCTGCGCGGCCGGAAGAACGGGTCGGACGGCGGCCACAACGGGTTCGCCTCGATCATCGCGTCTCTGGGCGCCGGCGACTTCGCCCGGTTGCGGATCGGGGTGGGCCGGGGCGACAGCCGGCGGTCGCTGACCGCCCACGTGCTGGCCCGGTTCGACGCGGACGAGCAGGAGGAGATGGAGGCGGCCGTCGAACGCGCCGCCGACGCCGTCGAGACGTTTGTCGAGGACGGCATCGACAGGATGATGAACCGGTTCAATTGAGGCCGCGAGGCTCCTTGCCGCCGTATCCCGGCGGCCGCCGAGTCCGAGGGGAGACCAGATGAGCGAGACGCGACAGTACGAGGTTGTGTACGTCGTCAGCCCGGAGATTACCGAGGAGGGGGTCACCGAGCTGCACGAACGGATTGCGGAGATCGTCGGGCAGTTGGGCGGCAGCATCGACAAGACCGACAACTGGGGACGCCGGCGCCTGGCTTACGAGATCAACCGCCACCGCGAGGGGACCTACGTCATCGAGCTGGTCACCGGTCCCGGGACGCTGGTGACCGAGCTGGACCGCCGGCTGCGGGTGATGGAGCAGCTCCTGCGGCACCTCATCGTGCGGGTGGACGAGGATCTGCGGAAGGCGCGGCGCGCCCGCGAACGGCGGCAGAGCCGCCAGCAGCGGCGCCTGTCGAGGAAGGCGCCGGCGGGTCTCGCCGCGGCGGCCGCCCCGGCGGCTGCGGATGCGCCCGCGGCGGCGCCCGACGGTGCGGCGGCTTCCGCACCGGTGACATCGGCCGAGCCGGCGGCGCCGGCCGGGCCTGCGGTGGCTCCCGAACCGGCGGCTTCCGAGCCGGTTGCAGCGGCTGAACCGGCTGCGGCGGCGCCTGCGGCGGCTCCCGAGCCGGTTGCGGCGGCGGAACCGGCCGAGCCTGCCGCGGCGGCCGAGCCTGCCGCGGCCGGGGCGGAGGATGCGGCGAAGACCGCGGAGGTGACGAATGAGTGACGAGCGCGACGGCCGGCGGGGCGGCAGGAGCGGGGGCGGCAAGGGCGGCGGGGGACGCCGCGGGGGCGGACGCCGGCGCAAGGTCTGCCGCTACTGCGTGGACAAGGTCGACTACATCGACTACAAGGACGTGCGTCTGCTCATGATGGCGATCGCCGAACGCGGCAAGATACAGCCCCGGCGCATTTCCGGCACGTGCGCCAAGTGCCAGCGCAAGCTGACGACGGCCATCAAACGCGCACGGCAGCTCGCGCTTGTGCCGTACGTGCTCGACTAGGAGTCAGCGATGATGGAAATCATCCTGCGGGATCACATCGACAACCTCGGCCGTCGCGGCGATATCGTCAACGTGGCCAACGGCTACGCGCGCAACTACCTGTTGCCGCAGAAGCTCGCCCTGCTGGTGACGCCGGCGAACCGCCGGCAGGTGGACCGCGAGCGGGTGGTCGCCGACGCCCGCGAGGCGGACGAGCGGGCCCGCGCCGAGCGCTTCGCCGAGCGCCTGCGCGGGGCTGAGTGCGTCATTCCGCGGCGGGTCGGGGAGACGGGCACGCTCTACGGGTCGGTCACCTCGGCCGACGTCGCGGATCAACTCGCGATTCTCGACTTCGAGGTCGACAAGCGCAAGATCCAGCTCGGCGAGCCGCTCAAGGAGCTGGGCGAGTTTCCCGTTACGGTGAAGCTGCACCGGGAGGTGAGCGCCGAGGTGACGGTAAAGGTGGTCCAGGAAGAGACCGGCGCCGAATCGGCCGCGGCCGAGGCCGCGGACGCGGAGCCGTAGCGCGACCCCGCGGGTCGCGTCGGGAGTTTGGCGCGCGCGGAACTCCTTGCGGCGCAGACCCCTGGCCGCTTTCCCCGCGCGGAAACGCCGGCGGGGCGGCGTTCCGGGGTGTTGGAGTGAGACATGGCGCAGGCGGCCGGCGGCGCGGGCGGGAAGGCGCTGCCCCACAACCTGGAGGCGGAGCGGTCCATCCTCGGCGCCATTCTCATCCGCAACGACGCGTTCAACGTCGCCGCGGAGTTGATCGACGCCGACGACTTCTTCCGTGACGCCCACCGCCGCGTCTTCGACAAGATGGTCGACCTCAGCGAGCGGGGGCAGGCCATCGATCTGGTCACGCTGCGCGACGAGCTGAGCCGGTCCGGCGATCTCGACCCGGTCGGGGGCCCCGCCTACATCTCGTCCCTCGCGGACGGCGTCCCGCGCTCGACCAACGTCGAGCACTATGCGCGGATAGTCAAGGAGCGCGCCACACTCCGCAACCTGATCGCGGCCGCCAACCGCATCGAGGCCGAGGCCTACACCACGCAGGACGAGGCTTCGGTCGTGCTCGATCGGGCCGAGCAGGAGATCTTCGCGATCGCCGAGGGCCGCATCCGCAGCGGCTTCGTGCCCCTGAGCGAGCTGGCCAAGGACAGCTTCGCCACCATAGAGCGGCTGCAGAGCGTTCAGAGCGCCGTCACCGGGGTGCCGACCGGCTTCATCGACATCGACGAGATGACGGCCGGACTCCAGCCGGCGGATCTGGTCATCGTGGCCGCCCGACCCTCGATGGGCAAGACCGCCTTCGCACTGAACATCGGCGCCCACGTCGGGACCTCCGGGGAGCGGACGGTCGGCGTGTTCAGCCTCGAGATGGCGAAGGAGCAGCTCTTTCTGCGGATGCTGACCAGCGCCGCGCAGGTCGACTCGCACCGCTTTCGCACCGGGCTGCTGACCGACGCCGACTACGCCAGCCTGTCCGAGGCGATGACCTCGCTGTCGGACGCGCGCGTGTACATCGACGACACCCCGTCGCTCGGGGTGCTGGAGATGCGGGCGAAGTCGCGCCGGCTGCAGGCGGAGCACGGGCTCCACCTGGTCATCATCGACTACCTGCAGTTGATGCAGGGCCGCGGCCGGTTCGAGAACCGCAACCAGGAGATCGCCTCGATCTCGCGTTCGCTGAAGGCGCTGGCGAAGGAGCTCGACGTGCCGGTGGTGGCGCTGTCGCAGCTCAGCCGGGCGCCGGAGGCGCGCGGCGACAAGCGCCCGCAGCTTTCGGACCTGCGGGAGTCGGGCGCGCTCGAGCAGGACGCCGACGTGGTCATGTTCATCTTTCGGGAGGACATGTACGCGGAGACGCCGGAGAACGAGAACGTCGCGGAGATCATCATCGGCAAGCAGCGCAACGGACCGACCGGCACGGTGCGGCTGGCCTTTCTGAAGCAGCAGACCCGCTTCGAGAACCTGAGCCCGGACTACCAGTAGCGCCGGCTCCGGCGACATGCCGTGGTGCGCCCAACCCATGCCGTCGTCGACCTCGACGGCCTGACCGCCAACTACCGGGCGATCCGGGACCTGCTCGCGGCCGGCGCGGCCGGGCCGGCGCCGCGGGTGATCGCGGTGATCAAGGCCAACGCCTACGGCCACGGGGCGGGGCGCGTGGCGCGCGCGCTCGAGCGCGAGGCGCAGGGCCGCTCGGCGGCGCCGCCGATGCTCGCCTGCGCCGACATCGAGGAGGGCGTCGAGCTGCGCGCCGCGGGGGTCAGGGCGCCCATTCTGGTGTTCGGCGCGTTGAGCGTCAGCGATCTCGACGGCGTGTTCGCGCACGACCTGACGCCGACGGTCTCGTCGCCCGCCGCGGCGCGGGCGCTGGAGCGGGCGGCGGCCGCGCGCGGCGCGCGCCTGGGCGTGCACCTGAAGATCGACACGGGGATGAACCGGTTCGGGTTCCGCCACGACAATCTGCCGGCCACGCTGCCCGCCGTGCTGCAGGCGCCGCACCTGGCGGTGGAGGCCGTCTACACCCATTTCGCGACCGCCGAGGACGGCGGCCATCCGCTGTTCGAGCGCCAGCGGCTGCGCTTCGAGGCGATCCGCGCGGCGGCGCCCGGTCTCGGCCTGGCCGGCGTCCGCTGGCACGCGGCGAACAGCGCGGCGCTGCTGCGGGACCGGCGGACCTGGTACGACGCGGTGCGGCCCGGCCTGCTGCTGTACGGCATCGCGCCGCCGCCGCTGGAGCCCGGCCTGCGCCTGCGGCCGGTGATGTCGCTGCGGAGCCGCGTGGTGGCGGTCAAGGGCATGCGTCCGGGCGAGGCGGCCGGTTACGGCGCTCGCTTCGTCGCGGACAGGGCGCTGCGGGTGGCGTTGGTCCCGGCCGGCTACGCGGACGGCCTCGACCTGCGGCTCGCGGGGCGGGGCGCGGTGCTGGTCGGCGGGGTGCGGGCGCCGGTCGCGGCGGTGTCGATGGACTCGCTGGTCGTCGACGTCACCGCCGTCGAGGCGGGGCCCGGCGACGAGGTCGTCCTGCTCGGCGCGCAGGGCGCGGACGCCATCGGCGCCCGGGACGTGGCGGGCGCCATCGGCACGGTGCCGCACGAGATCCTGTGCCGCATCGGGGCGCGGATCGAGCGGACCTATAATCCCTGATTCATCTCCCGAACGATGCCCAGAGCAAAGGCCGAGGCGCGGACGGTGTTCGTCTGCCAGTCGTGCGGCGGCCGGTCGCGGAAGTGGACCGGGCAGTGCCCGGACTGCCGCGACTGGAACACGCTGGTCGAGGAGCCGGAGGCGCCGGCGCCCGCCGCCGGGGTGGACGCCCGCTATGGCGGCGCCGCGGGCCGGGCGGAGGTGCGCCGCTACAGCGAGATCGACGTCGAGACCGCCGCGCGCGTCCCGAGCGGGTTCGGAGAGTTCGACCGCGTGCTCGGGGGCGGCATCGTGCCGGGATCGATGGTCTTGGTGGGCGGCGAGCCGGGCATCGGCAAGTCGACGCTGCTGCTGCAGGTGGCGGGCCGGATTGCGGCGTCGGGCGGCCCCGTGCTGTACGCGTCGGGTGAGGAGTCCGAGCAGCAGGTGAAGGAGCGCGGGCGGCGGCTGGACATCGGCGACGCAGAGCTGTTCCTGCTGGCCGAGACCTGCCTCGAAAGGCTGCTCGAAGCGGTCGAGCAGGTGCGGCCGCGGCTGCTCGTGGTCGACTCCATCCAGACGATCTACTCGCTGAACCTGGCGTCGGCGCCCGGCAGCGTGGGGCAGGTGCGCGAGGCCGCGACCCACCTGCTGTTCGGCGCCAAGCGGCGCAACCTGCCGACGATTCTCGTCGGCCACGTCACCAAGGACGGCAGCCTGGCCGGGCCGAAGGTGCTGGAGCACGTGGTCGACACGGTGTTGTACTTCGAGGGCGAGCGGCACCATTCGCACCGCGTGGTGCGGGCGGTGAAGAACCGTTTCGGGGCGGTCAGCGAGCTGGGCGTGTTCGAGATGACCGGCGCGGGGCTGGTGGCGGTGTCGAACCCGTCCCGCCTGTTCCTCTCCGACCGCGTGGCCGGGGTGCCGGGGTCGGTGGTGTTGTGCTCGCTGGAGGGCACGCGGCCGATTCTGGTCGAGGTGCAGGCGCTGGTCAGCAGCGGCGCGTACGGGACGGCGCGGCGGATGGCGAGCGGCATCGACCACAACCGCCTGTCGCTGCTACTGGCGGTGCTGGAGAAGCGGGCGGGCCTGGGGCTGGCCGGCGAGGACGTGTTCGTCAACGTGGCGGGGGGGCTGGCGATCGACGAGCCGGCGGCCGATCTGGGGGTGGTGGCGGCGGTGGCGTCGAGCCTGCGGGGACGCGGCGTGCGCCCCGGCACCGCGGTGTTCGGCGAGGTGGGGCTGGGCGGCGAGGTGCGCGGGACGCCGCAGGCCGCGCTGCGCGTCCGCGAGGCGGCGCAGCTCGGATTCACGCGCTGCGTCCTGCCCGCCGCGAACCAGGGCCGGGAGACGGCGGACGCCGGGTGCGAGACGGTCGGGGTCGAGTCGGTCGAGGATGCCCTCGACGCGCTGCTGGCCGTGTCGTGAGCGAATCGGACAGATGCCTTCCTTCCACTGGTGGCGGACCGTGTTCTGGCTGATTCCGGCGATCTCCGTCTACACGATCGTGCTCGGTGCGCTGTCTCTGGCGTCGATGCTCGTCGATCGGCGGGGTCACGTGGCGCACGGGTGCGCGCGAGCCTGGTCGCGGCTGATTCTCGTGACGACGGGCGTGCGGGTGCGCTCGGGCGGCCGCGACCTCGTACCGGCCGGCGGGTCGTACGTGTTCGTGTCCAATCACCAGAGCATCTACGACTTTCCGATCCTGATCACGTCGATTCCGTTCCAACTGCGCATCCTCGCCAAGGCATCGCTCGGGGCCTTTCCCGTGCTCGGCTGGCACCTGCGCTACACCGGGCATCTGCTGGTCGACCGGGCGCGGGCCGGGCGGGCGACGCTCAATCGGGTGGCCGAGATCATCCGCCGCGGACACTCCCTGATCGTGTTCCCCGAGGGGACGCGAAGCCGGGACGGCCGCGTCGGCCGCTTCAAGCGGGGCCTCTTTCTGCTCGCCATCGACGCCGGGATTCCCGTGGTGCCGGTCGCGCTGACCGGTACGCGGCAGGTCATGCGGAAGGGCGAGCTGACGACCCGTCCGGGCGACGTCGGCATCGTCCTCCACGAGCCGTTGAGGACGGCGGGGCTCTCGCGCGCGGACGCGACCCGTCTCGCCGAGCAGGCGCGCGACATCATTGCGGCGACGGTCGCCGAACAGGAGGGTCGCGCGGGGGCGCAGCCCTCCGGCCGCGGCGGCGATCCGGCGGCCGAGGGGAAGGCGGCATGCGCGTAGCGGCGATCATCGCGGCGGGCGGGCGCGGCCTGCGCGCCGGCGGCGGGGTGCCCAAGCAGCTCCGATCCATCGGCGGGCGCACGCTGCTGGAGCACGCGCTGGCCCCGTTCGACCGCAGCGGGCAAGTCACGGAGATCGTCGTGGTGCTGCCGCCGGAGCTGGCCGCGGATCCGCCGATCGGGTTCCAGGCGGCGGCGACTCCCCTGCGGGTTGTCGCCGGCGGCGAGCGGCGCCAGGATTCGGTGGCGGCCGGTCTCGACGCCGTCCGGGACGCAACCGCGCTGGTGCTGGTCCACGACGCGGCGCGGCCGTTCTGCAGCGAGGCGCTGATCGGCCGCGTCATCGACGCAGCCGCCGCGGCGGGGGCCGCCGTGCCCGCCGTCCGGGCGACCGATACGGTCAAGCAGAGCGCCGACGCCGGCGGGCATGCCGTGGTGGCCGCAACGCTCCCGCGCGAGCGCATCCACCTGGCCCAGACGCCGCAGGGCTTCCGCACGGAGGTGTTGCGCGCCGCGGTCGCGCTCGGCAGGAGCGGGGTCGACGCGACCGACGAGGCGCTGCTGGCGGAACGGGCCGGGTACGCGGTGCGGCTCGTCGAGGGGGATCCGGAGAACGTGAAGATCACGACCCCGGCGGATCTGGATCGCGCAAGCGGGCGGATGGCGCGGACCGGCGTGGGAAGTGCCGGCGCCGTGCGCATGGGCATCGGCTACGACCTGCATCGGACCGTCGCCGGAAGACCGCTGATTCTCGGGGGGGTGCACGTGCCCCACGACCGGGGGCTGGACGGGCACTCGGACGCCGACGCGGTCTGCCACGCCCTGATCGACGCCGTGCTGGGCGGCGCCGCGGCGGGCGACGTCGGGCAGCACTTCTCCAACCGCGACCCCCGCTGGAAGGGCGCTTCCAGCATCGATCTGCTCGAGCGGGCGGTGGCCATCGTGCGCGAGCGCGGGTACGCCGTGGGCAACGCCGACGTCGTGGTCATCGCCGAGCGCCCGCGCATCGGCCCGCACGCCGCCGCGATGCGGGCACGGCTGGCGCAGGCGCTCGAGGTGGCGGTGGATGCGGTCAGCGTGAAGGCGAAGACGGGCGAGGGCGTGGACGCGGTGGGCCGCGGCGAGGCGATCGCGGTGCACGCGGTCGCCACGCTGGTGCGATGACGATATTCGGCGTCAAGCCGGTGATCGAGGCGCTGCGCGCCGGGCGGGTTACGGCGCTGGCCGTGAGCGTGCGCCGGCGGCGCGGCCTGACGGAGCTGCTGGAGCTGGCGGATCGCGGCCGGGTACGCCTGCGCCGGGTCGAT
Organism: Vicinamibacterales bacterium; assembly: GCA_965116825.1. Classification (GTDB taxonomy): domain Bacteria; phylum Acidobacteriota; class Vicinamibacteria; order Vicinamibacterales; family UBA8438; genus WTFV01. Next base: position 7,248,776 of record OZ220736.1, on the reverse strand, counting down.
CCGGCGGAGCTGGATCGGCTGGCGGGCGGGGCGGCGCATCAGGGCGTGGTCGCAACGGTGCGCGCGCCCGACGCCTGCGCCGTGTCCGACCTGGTCGCGGTGCGCACGCCGGCGCTGATCCTCGTCCTCGACGGCATCGAGGATCCGCGCAATCTGGGCGCCATCGCGCGCACGGTGGACGCCGCCGGCGGCTCGGGGCTCGTCGTGCGGGAGCGGCGGGCGGCGCCCATCACCGGCGCCGCCGTGAAGGCCTCGGCCGGGGCGCTCGTGCACGTTCCTCTCGCGCCGGTAGTCAACCTGGCGCGGGCGCTCGAGGAGCTGAAGGCGGCCGGGGTCTGGACGATCGGCCTCGAGGCGGATGCCGACCACTCGTTGTACGACCTGGACCTGCGCCTGCCGTCCGCGTTCGTCATCGGGGGAGAGGGGCGCGGGCTGCACCGGCTGGTCCGTGAGCGCTGCGACTGGCGCGCGGCGCTGCCGATGCGGGGGCGGGTCGCGAGCCTCAACGCGTCGGTCGCGGCCGCCGTGGCGCTGTTCGAGGCCGTCCGGCAACGGTCGGCCGCCGCGCCGGCCGGCTGAGGACGCGGCCCCGCGGGCCTCCGATCCTTGTCGCTGCGGACGGACTCTGCTATCATTTCTAATTCGTCCGGCTGGCGTAGCTCAGTCCGGTAGAGCAGCTGATTTGTAATCAGCGGGTCGGGGGTTCGAATCCCTTCGCCAGCTCCACAGGCATTGAACACGCGATCCCTTTTCAACCCGGTCGAGGTGCAGTTCGGGTACAGGAGCGCCCGGCGAGACGGATCCGGGCGGCGAGCGAAATCGGCGAGGTTGCGGAGCGGTCAAACGCAACAGACTGTAAATCTGTCGCCCAAGCGGCTTCGGAGGTTCGAATCCTCCCCTCGCCACCAGATCGAGCAGCAGGCGTAGTCGGACGGCGGCGCGGGCAACGGATGCGCGGGAGTAACTCAGTGGTAGAGTCACAGCCTTCCAAGCTGTTGGTCGCGGGTTCGATCCCCGTCTCCCGCTCCAGTCCGCCGGCGGGCGCGGCGCGCCGGATCGAACGCGGCGCCGGGTCGGCGGACAGGCCGGCTCACGGAATCGTGATCGAGCCGATGTAGCTCAGTGGTAGAGCGCGTCCTTGGTAAGGACGAGGTCACCGGTTCAAGCCCGGTCATCGGCTCCACCCTGGTGATGGAGGACAGCGAGCAAGCTCGTCTCGCGCAGGAACTGTCATGGCGAAAGAGAAGTTCGACAGATCGAAGCCGCACGTGAACATCGGGACGATCGGGCACATCGATCACGGGAAGACGACGCTGACGGCTGCGATCACGCAGGTGATGGCGAAGCACGACCCGACGAACACGGTTCGTTCGTTCGACTCGATCGACAACGCTCCGGAAGAGCGGGAGCGCGGCATCACGATCGCGACGGCGCACGTGGAGTACACGACGGCGAACCGGCACTACGCGCACGTGGACTGCCCCGGGCACGCGGACTACATCAAGAACATGATCACGGGCGCGGCGCAGATGGACGGCGCGATTCTGGTTGTCGCGGCGACCGACGGTCCGATGCCGCAGACGCGCGAGCACATTCTTCTGGCTCGTCAGGTGGGCGTTCCGTCGCTGGTTGTTTTTCTCAACAAGTGCGACGCGGTGGACGACCCGGAGCTTCTGGAGCTGGTGGAGCTCGAGGTTCGTGAGCTGTTGAGCTCGTACGAGTTCCCCGGGGACGACATTCCGGTGGTGCAAGGTTCTGCGCTGAAGGCCCTGGAGGGCGAGGGTGACGGCGAGGCGTCGGTCGACAAGCTGATGGAGGAGGTCGACCGCTACGTTCCGCTTCCGGAGCGCGACATCGACAAGCCGTTCCTGATGCCGATCGAGGACGTGTTCTCGATCTCGGGTCGCGGGACGGTGGTGACGGGTCGCGTGGATCGGGGCAAGGTTCTGGTTGGTGAAGAGGTCGAGATTGTCGGCTTCAGCGAGACGCAGAAGAAGGTGGTGACCGGGGTCGAGATGTTCCGGAAGCTGCTCGACGAGGGTGTTGCGGGCGACAACATCGGGGTTTTGCTGCGTGGTATGGAGAAGGACGACGTGGAGCGTGGTCAGGTTCTTGCGAAGCCGAAGACGATCACGCCGCACACGAAGTTCAAGGGCGAGGTTTACGTTCTGACGAAGGACGAGGGTGGCCGTCACACGCCGTTCTTCAACGGGTACCGCCCGCAGTTCTACCTTCGGACGACGGACGTGACGGGCGTCGCGAACCTCCCGGAGGGGGTCGAGATGGTGATGCCGGGCGACAACGTGACGATCAGCGTGGAGCTGATCACGCCGGTTGCCCTGGAGAAGGGTCTGCGTTTCGCGATCCGGGAGGGCGGCCGGACGGTCGGCTCGGGCACCATCACCGAGATCGTCGAGTAGGGAGTCTGCGCCGTCGAGCGGCGCGGCCAACTCGAGACGGAAGGTCACCACATGCGCGATATCGTCATTCTGGCGTGCACCGAGTGCAAGCGGCGGAACTACACGACGACCAAGAACAAGCGGAAGACGCCCGACCGGCTGCAGCTCAAGAAGTACTGCCGCTGGTGCCGGGAGCACAAGCCGCACCGGGAGACGAAGTAGCGAGTGCACAGGCCAGTAGCTCAATTGGTAGAGCACCGGTCTCCAAAACCGGGGGCTGGGGGTTCGAGCCCCTCCTGGCCTGCCAACATCGCCGCAAGGGACACTGAATCGTGAAATCGACGAAGCTGGAGGGCGTACGCGAGCCGTCGAGGGGCGTGTTCGGCTGGTGGGGCAGGTCCCGCACGTTCCTGGCGCAGGTGCGGAACGAGCTCGAGCGGGTGACGTGGCCGACCTGGAAGGAGGTGCAGGCGACGACGTTCGTCGTGATCCTGACCTCGATTCTGTTCGGCATCTACCTCTGGGGCATCGATCTGGTGCTCGATCGGCTGGCGCGGGCGCTGTTCCAGGCATTTGGTGTGTGATGACCGACGTCAGCACGAAGCAGTGGTACATCGTTCACACCTACTCCGGCTTCGAGCAGAAGGTGGAGGACTCGCTCAAGCTGCGCGTGAAGGCGCACGGCATGCAGGACGAGATCGGCGAGACCCTCGTGCCCACCGAGGACGTCGTCGAGATGCGCGCCGGCAAGCGCGTGGTCACGACGAAGCGGGTCTTTCCCGGCTACATCCTGGTCAAGATCGCGCCCGAGCCGGGGGCCGGCGGGAAGATGTCCGATCGCGCGTGGCACGTCGTGAAGAACACCCCGAAGGTGACCGGATTCGTCGGCGCCGGCCAGAAGCCGACGCCGCTGACCGACGATGAAGTGAACCAGATTCTCCACCAGATGACGGAGGCGGCCGAGCAGCCGAAGCCGAAGTACACGTTCGACAAGGGCGATCAGGTGCGGATCAACGAGGGACCGTTCACCAGCTTCAACGGGGTGGTCGACGACGTGAACATCGACCGCAACACGCTGAAGGTGATGGTGACGATTTTCGGTCGCTCCACGCCGGTGGAGCTCGACTTTCTGCAGGTAGAGAAGCTGTAGACCAGCATGGCGAAGAAGATCATCGGACAGGTGAAGCTCCAGATCGCGGCCGGCAAGGCGACGCCGGCCCCGCCGGTCGGCACCGCGCTCGGCCCGCACGGCGTCAGCATCATGGACTTCTGCAAGGCGTTCAACGCGAAGACCGCCGCCCAGGAGGGGTTGATCATTCCCGCGGTGGTGACCGTGTACGCGGACCGCTCCTACAGCTTCATCACGAAGACGCCGCCGGCCGCGGTGCTGCTCAAGCGCGCCGCGAACGTCGCCAAGGGTTCCGGTGAGCCGAACCGGACGAAGGTGGCCAAGGTGACCCGGCAGCAGGTCGAGGAAATCGCCGGGGTCAAGATGCCGGACCTGAATGCGAACGACCTCGACGCCGCCGTCGCCATCGTGGCCGGCACGGCGCGCTCGATGGGTATCGAGGTCGAGGGGTAGGAACCGATCATGGGCAAGAACGGCAAGCAGTTCGAAGCGGCGAAGGCCAGGGTGGGTTCGAGCCCGTACCCGATCGAGGAGGCCATTCCCCTGGTGCAGAGCCTCACGTTCGCGAAGTTCAACGAGACGGTCGAGATCGCGATGCGGCTCGGCGTCAATCCGAAGCACGCGGATCAGATGGTCCGCGGCACGGTGGTGCTGCCGCACGGGCTCGGGCGAAGCAAGAAGGTGCTCGTGATTGCCGGCGGCGACAAGCAGAAGGAAGCCGAGCAGGCCGGCGCCGACACCGTCGGCGGCGAGGAGATGGTCGAGAAGATTCAGGGCGGCTGGATGGACTTCGAGGCGGTCGTGGCCACTCCCGACATGATGCGCTCGGTCGGCAAGCTCGGCCGCGTGCTCGGGCCGCGCGGCCTGATGCCGAATCCGAAGACCGGCACGGTCACCCCGGACGTGGCGAAGGCAGTGCAGGAGATCAAGGCCGGCAAGGTCGAGTACCGCGTCGACAAGGCGGGTGTGGTGCACGCGGCGATCGGCAAGGTGTCGTTCGAGGTGCAGCAGTTGCTCGACAACGCGAACGCGCTGGCCGCGAGCGTGATCAAGGCGAAGCCGGCCGCCGCCAAGGGCCGCTACGTCAAGGGCGTGCACGTGTCGTCGACGATGGGTCCGGGCGTTCCGGTCGACACGGTCAGCGTCGAAGCCGGCGCGAAGGCATAGGAATGGCACTCAGCAGGGCAGGCAAGGAAGAGCAGCTCGCGGAGCTCAGGAGCGAGTTCGGCGCCGCCGAGAGCATCGTGCTCGTGGACTACAAGGGGCTCGACGTTCCGCAGGTGACGGAGTTGCGCCGGAAGGTCCGCGGCGCGGCGGCGAGCTACCGGGTCGTGAAGAACTCGCTCGCCCGGCGGGCCGTGCAGGGGACGCCGTTCGAGGTGCTGCGGGACCGCATCGAGGGCACCACGGCGGTGGCCTGCAGCCGCGAGGACCCGGTCGCGCTGGCGAAGGTCCTGGTGGAGTTCGCCAAGACCGATCCGGAGCTGGTCGTGAAGATGGCCGTCGTGCAGGGCCAGTCGGTGGAGGCGGACGGCGTCAAAGACCTGGCGGCGCTGCCCGGCAAGCCCGAGTTGCAGGCGAAGCTGTTGATGGTGCTGCAGGCGCCGGCGACGCAACTCGTGCAGGTGCTGAACGCCGTGCCGCGCGATTTGATGAATGTTCTGAGCCAGGTCGAAAAGAAGAAGTCCGAGGAGGAAGGCTGAGCATGGCTGACGTGACCCAGGACCAGGTGGTCGATTACATCAAGGAAATGTCGGTTCTCGAGCTGTCGGGACTCGTCAAGCGGCTCGAGGACGAGCTCGGCGTTTCGGCCGCGGCCGCCATGCCGATCGCGGTTGCCGGCGCCGCACCGGGGGCTGCGGCGGAGGAGGAGGAGCAGACCGAGTTCACGGTGACGCTGACCGAGATCGGGCCGAAGAAGATCAACGTGATCAAGGTGGTTCGAGAGGTCACGAGCCTCGGCCTCAAGGAGGCCAAGGATCTGGTCGAGGGCGCGCCGAGCGCCGTGAAGGAAGCGATCCCCAAGGACGAGGCGGAGGCGCTGCAGAAGAAGTTCGAGGAAGTCGGCGCCAAGGCCGAGATCAAGTAGGCCTCGGCGCGCGTCGTGGCCCGGCGGGTGCCGGCGTCCGTTCGTCGCCGGCCGCGCGCCCACACCGCCGGCGGGCCGGTCCGGACGCCCGCGGTCCGCAGGAAGGGCCCCGCGCCGTGACGGCGTCCGACTCGTTTCCTTGATCGACGGAGAGGGCTTCAACCGTGCAGCACATCCTGCCCAAGAACGTATATCGCGAGCGCATCGATTTCTCCAAGATCCGGGCGGCGGTTCCCATCCCGAACCTGATCGAGATCCAGAAGAAGTCGTACGAGCGCTTCCTGCAGATGAACCGCATGCCGGCCGAGCGCCAGGACGCCGGCCTGCAGTCGGTGTTCAAGTCCGTCTTTCCGATCAGCGACTTCCGGGAGAACTCCTCGCTGGAGTTCATCGACTACTCGATCGGCGACTGGGAGTGCAAGTGCAAGCGCCTGAGCGGGCTGCAGCACCTGCGGCAGGACTGCTCGCAGTGCGGCGCCGTGCTCGAGGCCGATCCCTTCGGCGCGCACGAGGTCATCTGCCAGTCGTGCGGCGCTGCGAACAACGTGCGCGGCACCGTCTGCGACGTGTGCGGCGAGACCGTCGGGCTGCGGCTGAAGTACGACGTGCAGGAATGCCAGGAACGGGGCATGACGTATTCGGTGCCCCTCAAGGTGACCATCCAGCTCGGGGTCTGGAACAAGGATCCCGACACCGGGGTGAAGTCGATCCGGGACATCAAGGAGCAGGAGGTCTACTTCGGCGAGATCCCGTTGATGACCGACAACGGGACTTTCTTCATCAACGGCACCGAGCGCGTCATCGTATCGCAGTTGCACCGTTCGCCGGGGGCGTTCTTCCACTCCGAGGACAAGGCCGCCTTCGTCGCCCAGATCATTCCGTACCGCGGATCGTGGGTGGAGTTCGAGTACGACGCCAAGAACCTGCTGTACGTCCGCATCGACCGGAAGCGCAAGTTCCTGGCGACCGTATTCCTGCGGGCGCTCGGGCTGCACGGTCCGGATGACATCATCCGGACGTTCCATACGGTGGAACGGATCGTCACGACCGGGTCGACGCTGGCCTGGGCGGTCAGCGACACCCTGGTCGGCCGGCGCGCGGCGGCCGACGTCGAGGGCACCGGCGGCGAGGTGCTGGTCAGAAAGCAGCGCAAGCTGACGCGCACCGGCATCGAGGCGCTGAAGCGGGCCGGCATCGCGTCGATCGAGCTGGCGCCCGAGGAGCTCACCGGCGCCTTCGCCGTGGCCGACATCGTCGATCCGGAGACCGGCGAGGTGATCCTCGAAGCGAACGAGGAGATAACGCCGCGCATCGTGTCGATGGCGCAGGAGAAGGAAGTCGGCGCCATCGAGGTGTTCTTCCCCGAGCAGGACGAGGTCGGCCCGGTGCTGTCGGTCACGCTGAAGAAGGATGCGATCAAGACGCACGAGGAGGCGCTGATCGAGATCTACCGGCGGTTGCGGCCTGGCGACCCCCCGACCCTGGACAGCTCGCGCTCGCTGTTCGAGAGCCTGTTCTTCAACCCGCAGAAGTACGACTTTTCGCGCGTGGGGCGGTTGAAGCTGAACACGAAGCTCGGCCTGGAGACTTCGCTCGACGAGCGGGTCCTGCAGCCGCAGGACTTCCACGAGGTCATTCGGTATCTCTTGACCCTGCGGCGGAACCCGTCGAACGTGGACGATATCGACCACCTCGGCAATCGGCGGGTGCGGTCGGTCGGCGAGCTGCTCGAGAACCAGTTCCGGATCGGTCTGGTGCGGATGGAGCGGGCCATCAAGGAGAAGATGTCCGTCTACCAGGAGATGGCCACCGCCATGCCGCACGACCTGATCAACGCCAAGCCGGTGATGGCCGCGATCCGCGAGTTCTTCGGGTCGTCGCAGTTGTCGCAGTTCATGGACCAGACCAACCCGCTGTCGGAGATCACCCACAAGCGGCGGCTGTCGGCGCTCGGGCCGGGCGGGCTGTCGCGGGAGCGGGCGGGGTTCGAGGTGCGCGACGTGCACCCCACCCACTACGGCCGGATCTGCCCCATCGAGACGCCGGAGGGTCCGAACATCGGTCTGATCTCGTCGCTGTCGTGCTACGCGCGCATCAACGAGTTCGGCTTCATCGAGTCGCCGTACCGCACGGTCAAGACCGGCCGGGCCATCGACTACGTGAAGATCGCCAACGCCGGGGGGACGAAGTTCAAGGTGGGCGACATCGTCGAGGCGGTCGACGCCGAGGCCGAGAACGAGGCCGCGAAGCGCCGCAAGAAGCGGCCCGCGGAGTTCGAGCCCCACTCCTTCTACCTGTCGGCCTGGGAGGAGGACAAGTACGTCATCGCCCAGGCGAACGCGACGCTCAACGAGGACGGCGGTCTCGTCGACGAGCGGATCAACTCGCGGGAGGCCGGCAACTTCGTGCTCGCCGAGCGCGACAAGGTCGAGTTCATCGACGTCTCGCCGAAGCAACTGGTCTCGGTGGCGGCGTCGCTCATTCCGTTCCTCGAGAACGACGACGCGAACCGGGCGCTGATGGGCTCGAACATGCAGCGGCAGGCGGTGCCGCTGCTGCGGGCGCACGCGCCGTTCGTCGGGACCGGCATGGAGTACATCACGGCCCGCGATTCGGGCGCCGTGGTGACGGCGAGCCGTACCGGCGTGGTCGATTTCGTCGACTCGCAGCGGATCGTGGTGCGCGTCGAAGGGGAGCAGGCCGCCGCCGACGGGTCGAGCGAGATGGGCGCCGACATCTACAACCTGACGAAGTTCCGGCGGTCCAACCAGAACACCTGCATCAACCAGAAGCCGATCGTGCAGGTGGAGCAGCGGGTGGACAAGGGGCAGGTGCTCGCCGACGGGCCGTGCACCGAGCTCGGCGAGCTGGCTCTCGGGCGCAACGTGCTCGTCGCCTTCATGCCCTGGCGCGGCTACAACTTCGAGGACGCCATTCTCGTCTCCGAGCGCCTGGTGAAGGACGACTACTACACCTCGATCCACATCGAGGAGTTCGAGATCGAGTCGCGTGACACCAAGCTCGGCCCCGAGGAGATCACGCGCGACATTCCGAACGTGTCCGAGGGCTTCCTCAAGGATCTCGACGAGAGCGGCATCATCCGTATCGGCGCCTACGTCAAGCCGTCGGACATCCTGGTCGGCAAGGTCACGCCCAAGGGCGAGACCCAGCTCACGCCGGAAGAGAAGCTGCTGCGCGCCATCTTCGGCGAGAAGGCGGGCGACGTGCGCGATGCGTCGCTGCTCTGCCCGCCCGGCATCGAAGGCATCGTGGTGGGCGTCCGGATCTTCTCGCGCAAGGGGATCGAGAAGGACGACCGCGCCAAGGCCATCGAGGCCGAAGAGCTGGAGATGATGGAGAAGAACCTGCAGGACGAGATCCGCATCCTGCACGACGAGGTCAAGAAGCGGCTGCTCACCCTGGTCAAGGGGCAGAAGCTGGCCGCCGACCTCTACGACGAGTTCGGAAGCGAGCGGCGCCTCGAGCAGGGCACGGTCCTCACCGAGACGATCATCCGCGAGCTGCCGTTCACCGAGCTGGCGCGGGTGCGGATCGAGACCGAGGACACCGCGCTGGAGGACGAGCTGCAGGCGCTCGAGATGCGCACCGAGCGGCAGGTCGAGGTGATCCGGCAGCTCTTCGAGGAGAAGAAGGAGAAGATCCGCCGCGGCGACGAGCTGCCGCCCGGCGTCATCAAGCTGGTCAAGGTGTACGTCGCCATGAAGCGCAAGCTGTCGGTGGGCGACAAGATGGCCGGCCGGCACGGCAACAAGGGCGTCATCGCGCGCATCCTGCCCGAGGAGGACATGCCGCGCCTGCCCGATGGGACGCCGGTGGAGATCGTGCTCAATCCACTCGGGGTGCCGTCGCGCATGAACGTGGGGCAGATTCTCGAGACGCATCTGGGGTGGGCGGCCCACCAGTTGGGGCTGTACTTCGCCTCGCCGGTTTTCGACGGCGCGCGCGAGTCCGAGATCAAGCAGTGGCTGGACAGGGCCGGGCTGCCGTCGGGCGGCAAGACGACGCTGTACGACGGCATGAGCGGCGATCCGTTCGAGCAGAAGGTGACCGTCGGCTACATCTACATGCTGAAGCTGTCGCACCTGGTCGACGACAAGATCCACGCCCGCTCGATCGGCCCGTACTCGTTGATCACGCAGCAGCCCCTCGGGGGCAAGGCGCAGTTCGGCGGGCAGCGGTTCGGCGAGATGGAGGTGTGGGCGCTCGAGGCCTACGGCGCCGCCCACATCCTGCAGGAGCTGCTGACGGCCAAGTCGGACGACGTGACGGGCCGCGCGAAGATCTACGAGGCGATCGTCAAGGGCGACGCGTCGTTCGCCCCGGGCCTGCCGGAATCGTTCAACGTCCTGATTCGCGAGTTGCAGGCGCTGTGCCTCGACGTCGATCTGATCAAGACCCGGACGCCCCTCGCCGAGGGCGCGGCGCTCGACGGGGAGCCCGATGCCGGCGGCGACGACGAGACCGGCGAGTCCGCCGTCGATGTCGCTGCCGCCATGCTCGAAGGCGCCGACGGCGAGGCGTGAGGGAAGGAACTCCATGCGACCCAGCTTTGCAGACCGAGGTTCCCTGACCGTCGACTTCGACGCCATCCGGATCACGCTCGCGTCCCCGGAGAAGATCCTCTCGTGGTCGCACGGCGAGGTGACGAAGCCGGAGACGATCAACTACCGCACGTTCAAGCCGGAGCGCGACGGGCTGTTCTGCGCGAAGATCTTCGGCCCCGTCACCGACTGGGAGTGCCTGTGCGGCAAGTACAAGCGGATGAAGCACCGGGGCGTCATCTGCGACAAGTGCGGCGTGGAGGTGACGCAGGCCAAGGTGCGCCGCGAGCGTCTCGGCCACATCATGCTCGCCACGCCGGTCAGCCACGTCTGGTTCTTCAAGGGCCTGCCGAGCCGTATCGGCCACCTGCTCGACATCTCGTTGCGCGATCTCGAGCGCGTGCTCTACTTCGAGGCGTACGTCGTCATCGATCCGGGCGACAGCGGCCTGAAGGAGAACCAGCTCCTGACCGAGGAGGAGTACCGCAAGGCGCTCGAGGAGCACGGCGCATTCCACGCGCAGATGGGCGCCGAGGCCATCAAGGAGCTGCTGCGCACGGTGGAGATCGAGGATCTCGCGGTCGAGCTGCGGCAGAAGATGCGCGAGGAGAACTCGGTTCAGAAGAAGCTGAAGTACGCCAAGCGCCTGAAGGTGGTCGATTCCTTCCGGCGCTCGACGAATCGTCCGGAGTGGATGATTCTCGACGTCATTCCGGTCATTCCCCCCGAGTTGCGGCCGCTCGTGCCGCTCGACGGCGGGCGGTTCGCCACGTCCGATCTGAACGACCTGTATCGCCGGGTCATCAACCGCAACAACCGGCTGAAGAAGCTGATCGAGCTGAAGGCGCCCGACGTCATCATCCGCAACGAGAAGCGGATGCTGCAGGAGGCGGTGGACGCCCTGTTCGACAACGGCCGCCGCGGGCGCGTGCTGCGGGGCGCCAACAACCGCCCGCTGAAGTCGCTGTCCGACACCCTGAAGGGCAAGCAGGGGCGCTTCCGCCAGAACCTGCTCGGCAAGCGCGTCGACTACTCCGGGCGCTCGGTCATCGTGGTCGGGCCCGAGCTGAAGCTGCACCAGTGCGGGCTGCCCAAGAAGATGGCGCTCGAGCTGTTCAAGCCGTTCATCTACAACAAGCTCGAGCAGCGCGAGATGGTCGCGACCATCAAGCAGGCGCGCGAGATGGTCGAGCAGCACGAGCCGGAGGTCTGGGACATCCTCGAGGAGGTGATCCGCGAGCACCCCGTCCTACTGAACCGTGCTCCGACGCTGCACCGCCTGGGGATTCAGGCCTTCGAGCCGGTCCTCGTGGAGGGCAAGGCGATCCGGATCCACCCGCTCGTCTGCACCGCGTTCAACGCCGACTTCGACGGCGACCAGATGGCCGTGCACGTGCCGCTGTCGCCCGAGGCCCAGATCGAGGCGTCGGTGCTCATGTTGTCGTCCAACAACATCATGTCGCCGTCGAGCGGGACGCCGATCGCGGTGCCCTCGCAGGACATCGTGCTCGGCTGCTACTACTTGACCAAGGCGAAGCCGCGGGCGAAGGGCGTCGGACGGATCTGCGGCATCGAGAAGGGCGAGGACGGGAAGCCCCGGCCGCTGTGGAAGGACGACGCGCTGCCCGTGTTCCGGAACGAGGAGGACGTGCTGCTGGCGCTCGAGTCGGGCGCCGTCGAGACGCTGACGCCGATCCGCTTCCGGCTGAGCGGGTCGTACATGGACCTGGCCGCCGGCCGCGACGATCAGGACGTCCTGCACGCTCCCGTCCAGCAGGTCGACAGAAGGATCATCGAGACCACGGTCGGCCGTGTCGTCTTCAATCACGCGCTGCCCGACGAGATCCCGTTCGTGAACGGCCTGCTCAAGAAGAAGGGCCTGCAGCAACTGGTGCAGTACAGCTACCTGCGCCGCGGGCTCGAGCTGACGGTGCAGATGCTCGATCGTCTCAAGGATCTCGGCTTCCTCTACGCGACGAAGTCCGGGATCTCGATCGGCATCAACGACCTCGTGATTCCGAAGGAGAAGACACGGCTCGTCGACAGCGCGCGGGAGAGCGTCATCGAGGTCGAGACGCAGTACAGCGAGGGCGCCATCACCGACCGCGAGAAGAAGAACAAGATCATCGACATCTGGTCCGGCGTCACCGAGAAGATCGCCGACGAGATGTTCGTGGGGATGGAGAATCTCGACCAGGACGGACAGGCGTTCAACCCGGTCTTCGTCATGGCCGACTCCGGGGCCCGCGGCAGCAAGCAGCAGATGCGTCAGCTCGCCGGGATGCGGGGGCTGATGGCGAAGCCGTCGGGCGAGATCATCGAGACGCCGATCACGTCCAACTTCCGCGAGGGCCTGACCGTTCTGCAGTACTTCATCTCCACGCACGGCGCGCGGAAGGGTCTGGCCGACACCGCCCTCAAGACCGCCGATTCCGGCTACCTGACGCGCCGCCTCGTGGACGTGGCCCAGGACGTCATCATCTCGGAGATCGACTGCGGCACCCTGGACGGCATCGAGGCGCAGGCGATCGTCGAGAGCGGCGAGATCATCGAGCCGCTGCGCGACCGCATCATCGGCCGGGTGTCGCTCGAGGAGGCGCGCGATCCGGTCAGCGACAAGGTTCTGGCCGAGGCCAACACGGAGATCGACGAAGAGCTCGCGTCCGAGATTCAGGAAGCGGGCATCGAGACGGTCAAGATCCGTTCGGTGCTCACCTGCGAGTCGCGGCGCGGGGTGTGCGCCTGCTGCTACGGCCGCGATCTGGGCACCGGCAGGCTGGTGGAGCTGGGGCTGGCCGTGGGGGTCATCGCGGCGCAGTCCATCGGCGAGCCCGGCACGCAGCTCACCATGCGGACTTTCCACATCGGCGGCACGGCATCCGGTTCGGAGCAGTCCACCCACGTGAGCAAGCACGAGGGCATCGTCGAGTTGAAGGGCGTGCAGGTGGTCTGGTTCGACGCGCAGGGCGAGGCGGTGCCTTCCGGCAGCACGCACGCTCGCGAGGGCGTCGTCATGAACCGGACCGGCGAGCTCATCGTCCGGGATTCCCAGGGACGGCTGCGCGAGCACTACGAGCTCGTCTACGGCGCCCGACTGAAGGTGCGACCGGGAGAGACCGCCGAGATCGGCGAGACCCTGGTCGAGTGGGATCCCTACACGCGGTCGATTCTCACCGAGAATTCCGGCGTGGTGCACTTCGAGGACGTCAAGAAGGACCTGACCTTCGAAGAGAAGTTCGACGAGGTGACCGGCCTGACCGAGCGCATCATCATCGACGCGCCGGAGGAGAAACAGCCCGCGATCCGGATCATCAGCCGGCACCCGATTCCGGTCGGCGCGGTGCTGCGCGTGAGGAAGAGCGGCGCCGAGGTGGCGGCGGGCGACGAGCTGGCGACCGGACCGAACGGCGAGCCGATCCAGGCGGGACAGGCGGGCAAGGTCCGGTTCGAGAACATCGACAAGCACGTGGTGCAGTTCGAGGACGTCGAGCACCGGCACGAGATTCCGGCCGGCGCGGCGTTCAAGGTGTCGGACGGCGCCGACGCGGCGGCGGGCGAGGAGTTGGCGGCAGGACCCGACGGCGTTTCGATCGTGGCGTCGCAGGCGGGCAGGATCCGGTTCGAGAGCCGCGGCGCGGGTGCGGACGAAGCGGCGCCGTCGGTCATCGCGATCGAGCAGCGCGTGCTGGGCGAGGGCGGTGCGGCGGCGGAGGCGCTGGCCCGCATTCCGTTCCGGGCCGGCGAGAAGCGCCGGGTCATCGGCGGCGCGCCGGGCGAGAAGAAGCTCCCGGTGGTCGCGATCGAAGGGCGCCGCTATCCCATGCCGGCGCGCGCCCACCTGATGGTGAGCGACGGCGATCAGGTCAGCGTCACCGACGTGCTGGCGAAGATCCCGCGCGAGACCACCAAGACCAAGGACATCACGGGCGGCCTGCCGCGCGTCGTGGAGCTGTTCGAGGCGCGCAAGCCGCGCGAGACGGCGGTGATCAGCGAGATCGACGGTACGGTCAAGCAGGGCGGCATCGTCAAGGGGGTCCGGAAGATCATCATCGTTCCCGACGAGGCCGGGGCGGAGCAGCGCGAGTACTCGCTGCCGCGCAGCGTGCACCTCAACGTGCAGGAGGGCGACCGCGTGCGGGCCGGCGACCCGCTGATGGACGGTCCCTCGAACCCGCACGACATCCTGAGCGTACTCGGCGAGAAGGCGCTGCACAGCTACCTCGTCAACGAGATTCAGGAGGTGTACCGGCTGCAGGGCGTGGCCATCAACGACAAGCACATCGAGGTGATGGTGCGGCAGATGATGCGCTGGGTGAAGATCGAGGACGTGGGCGACACCGAGCTGCTCATCGACGAGCAGGTCGACCGGTTCCGCTTCGCGGCCGAGAACGAACGGGTTCTCGCCGAGGGCGGGCAGCCGGCGACCGGGCGGCCGCTGCTGCTCGGGATCACCAAGGCGTCGCTGTCGACCGATTCGTTCATCTCGGCCGCATCGTTCCAGGAGACGACGCGCGTGCTCACCGAGGCTTCGATCTCCGGGAAGGTCGATCATCTGCGGGGCCTGAAAGAGAACGTGACCATGGGCCGGCTGATTCCTGCCGGCACCGGGTTCGACTACTACAGGCAGGTCAGGATCGAGGCGGACGAGCCGCCGCCGCCGCCGCTGACGGACGACCTGGACCTGGAGCACGACATGGACTATTTCGTCGATTCCGACCAACGAGCGGTGGCCAGGAGCGCGGTGGGGGGCGTCGACACGCTGAGCCCTGTCGGGTCGGGCGCGGGGCCGCGCCGGGAGGAAATCTAGGCGCCGGGATGCAGCCGGCCTTGTTCTGCATCCTGATTGGTGGTAGTATCCATTGGTTTTGTCGGGGCCGGGAAACCCTATCCGGTTCCGACCCGTCCGAGAGAGGCGCGGTCGTTCACGGTCCTCTTTCCAGCGTTCGGCGGCTCGCGGGCGAGCAAGAGCCCGGGTCGCCTGCACGGCGAGCAAACTGATTTAGGGTCA
Organism: Vicinamibacterales bacterium; assembly: GCA_965116825.1. GTDB lineage: Bacteria > Acidobacteriota > Vicinamibacteria > Vicinamibacterales > UBA8438 > WTFV01. The sequence goes on along the minus strand of OZ220736.1, from coordinate 7,233,589 downwards.
ACTGGTCGAAGCGCCAAGCAATCGTCCCCGTCGGGGCGTTCGCTTCAAGGTTTCGGCCGCAACTGTCGGGTGTCGGACGCTCATCCGGTTTGGGCGAGCGTGACGTCAAGCGAGGAAGTACCGGTGCCGACGATTAGCCAGCTTGTTCGCAAGGGGCGGGAGCGGGTCGTCAACAAGACGAAGAGCCCGGCCCTGCAAGGCTGCCCGCAGAAGCGGGGGGTCTGTGTCCGGGTGTTCACGCAGACGCCCAAGAAGCCGAACTCGGCCCTGCGGAAGGTGGCGCGGGTCCGGCTGACGAACGCCATCGAGGTGACGAGCTACATCCCCGGCGAAGGGCACAACCTGCAGGAGCACTCGCTGGCCCTGATCCGGGGAGGGCGCGTGAAAGACCTGCCCGGCGTGCGGTATCACGTCGTGCGCGGAACGCTCGACACGGTGGGTGTCGCGGGCCGCAAGCAGAGTCGATCGAAGTACGGCGCAAAGCGCCCGAAGTCGTAGGCCGGGACGAGGCGAGGGGAGACGAGCCGGGATGCCACGCAGACGAGAAGTGCCGAAGCGCGAGGTGCCGCCGGATCCGGTGTACGACAGCACGCTGCTCACGAAGTTCGTGCGCATGATCATGAAGAGCGGCAAGCGAAGCGTCGCGGAGGGCATCGTCTACGGCAGCCTCGACATCATCAAGGAACGTACCGGCGACGATCCGATCAAGATCTTCAAGCGGGCCGTCGACAACACGAAGCCGAGCCTGGAGGTGAAGTCGCGGCGGGTCGGCGGGTCGAACTACCAGGTGCCGGTCGAGGTGACGCAGAATCGTCGCCTGTCGCTGGCCATCCGCTGGTTGACGTCCTACGCGCGCAGCCGGGGCGACGGGAAGACGATGCGCGAGAAGCTGGCGAACGAGCTGGTCGACGCGTCCAACCTGCGCGGCGGCTCGGTGAAGAAGCGTGAGGATACGCACCGCATGGCGGAGGCCAACAAGGCCTTCGCCCACTATCGCTGGTAGGGGACGGTGCAGAGGCGATTCTTGGCGGCGGCGGAGTCACAGGAACGGAACAATCGTGAGCACGGCTGAATCGACGATCGCAGCTCCGAAGAGCACGAAGTCGCGTCCCGCGCCGCGGGCGATGCACGAGATGTCCAGAGCGGTTCCGCTCGATCGTACCCGCAACATCGGCATCATGGCCCACATCGATGCCGGAAAGACGACGACGACCGAGCGCATTCTCTTCTATACGGGAATCACGTACAAGGTCGGCGAGGTTCATGACGGCACGGCCGTGATGGACTGGATGGAGCAGGAGCAGGAGCGCGGGATCACGATCACCTCGGCGGCGACGACGTGCGTCTGGCGCGACCACCGGATCAACATCATCGACACGCCCGGCCACGTCGACTTCACGGCCGAGGTCGAGCGCTCGCTGCGGGTGCTGGACGGGTCGGTTGCGGTGTTCGACGCGGTGGCCGGCGTGGAGCCGCAGACCGAGACCGTCTGGCGGCAGGCGGACAACTACCGCGTCCCCCGCATCTGCTTCGTCAACAAGATGGATCGCGTGGGGGCCGACTTCGTCCGCACGCTCGAATCCATCCGGACCCGGCTCGGCGCCAATCCGGTGGCCCTGCAGCTTCCGATCGGGTCGGAGGACGGGTTCGAGGGCGTGATCGATCTCGTGCGCATGAAGGCGGTTCGCCACACCGGCGAGTCGCTCGCGGCTCCGCCGGTGCTCGAGGAGATTCCCGAGGCGTTGCGCGAGCTGGCCATGGAGTACCGGGAGCAGTTGGTCGAGAAGGTCAGCGAGGTCAACGACGACCTGCTGGACCGTTATCTCCACGGCGAGCCCCTGCCCGAGGCGGAGATTCGCGCGACCATTCGGCGCCGCGTCACCGAGTCGCAGCGCGGCGAGGAAGCGCCGTTCGTGCCGGTACTGTGCGGGGCGGCCTTCAAGAACAAGGGCGTGCAGCCGCTGCTCGACGCCATCGTCGACTACCTGCCGTCGCCGGAGGACGTGCCGCCGATCACCGGCACCAATCCCCACCGCGTCGAAGGCGACGACGGCCACCAGGTCGAGCGGCCCGCGGACGACGCCGCTCCCTTCTCGGCGCTGGCGTTCAAGGTGATGACCGACTCGTACGTCGGGCAGTTGACCTTCATTCGCGTCTACTCGGGCGTGATGAAGACCGGCGCGACGGTGCTCAACACGGGACGGGGCCGCAAGGAGCGGATCGGCCGCCTGTTGAAGATGCACGCCAACAAGCGCGAGGAGATAAAGCAGGTCTTCGCGGGCGACATCGCCGCCGCCGTCGGTCTGAAGAGCGTCGGCACCGGCGACACCATCTGCGATCCGCAGCGCGCGGTTCTGCTCGAATCGATGGAGTTCCCGAGCCCGGTGATTAGCTTGGCGATCGAGCCGAGCACCAAGGCCGACCAGGAGAAGCTGGGGCAGGGGCTGGCGAAGCTCACTGCCGAGGATCCCACCTTCCAGGTGCGGACGGACGAAGAGATCGGGCAGGTCGTCATCTCCGGCATGGGCGAGCTGCATCTGGAGATTCTGGTCGACCGCCTCAAGCGCGAGTTCGGGGTGGAAGCGAGCGTCGGGCGTCCGCAGGTCGCCTACAAGGAGACGCTGACCCGGCCGTCGGAGGGCGAGGGGCGCTTCGTCAAGCAGACGGGCGGGCGCGGCCAGTACGGGCACGTGAAGATTCGCGTTGCCCCGGGTCAGCCGGGCACCGGTTTCGAGTTCGTCAACGAGATCTTCGGCGGTACCGTGCCCCGCGAGTACATCCGGCCGGTCGAGCAGGGTATCCGCGACGCGATGACGACCGGGGTGCTGGCCGGTTACCCGATAGAGGACGTCAGCGTGACGCTGTACGACGGCTCCTACCACGAGGTCGACTCGTCGGAGGGCGCTTTCCGGATCGCGGGCGTCATGGCCTTCCGCGACGCGGCCCAGCGGGCCGCCGCGGTGCTGCTCGAGCCGGTGATGCGGATCGAGGTGGTGGTGCCCGAGGAGTACATGGGCGACGTCATCAGCGACTTGAACGCGCGGCGCGGCAAGGTCCGGTCGATGGAGGCGCGGGGCGGCAGTCAGGTAATCAACGCCCGCGTCCCGCTGGCCGAGATGTTCGGATACGCGACGGAGCTGCGTTCGCGGACGCAGGGTCGGGCGACGTACTCGATGCATTTCGACCGCTACGAGCCGGTGCCGGACAGCGTCGGCGAGCAGATCGTGACGCGCATACAGGGTAAGTGAGGGGTTTCATCGATGGCGAAAGAGAAGTTCGACAGATCGAAGCCGCACGTGAACATCGGGACGATCGGGCACATCGATCACGGGAAGACGACGCTGACGGCTGCGATCACGCAGGTGATGGCGAAGCACGACCCGACGAACACGGTTCGTTCGTTCGACTCGATCGACAACGCTCCGGAAGAGCGGGAGCGCGGCATCACGATCGCGACGGCGCACGTGGAGTACACGACGGCGAACCGGCACTACGCGCACGTGGACTGCCCCGGGCACGCGGACTACATCAAGAACATGATCACGGGCGCGGCGCAGATGGACGGCGCGATTCTGGTTGTCGCGGCGACCGACGGTCCGATGCCGCAGACGCGCGAGCACATTCTTCTGGCTCGTCAGGTAGGCGTTCCGTCGCTGGTTGTTTTTCTCAACAAGTGCGACGCGGTGGACGACCCGGAGCTTCTGGAGCTGGTGGAGCTCGAGGTTCGTGAGCTGTTGAGCTCGTACGAGTTCCCCGGGGACGACATTCCGGTGGTGCAAGGTTCTGCGCTGAAGGCCCTGGAGGGCGAGGGTGACGGCGAGGCGTCGGTCGACAAGCTGATGGAGGAGGTCGACCGCTACGTTCCGCTTCCGGAGCGCGACATCGACAAGCCGTTCCTGATGCCGATCGAGGACGTGTTCTCGATCTCGGGTCGCGGGACGGTGGTGACGGGTCGCGTGGATCGGGGCAAGGTTCTGGTTGGTGAAGAGGTCGAGATTGTCGGTTTCAGCGAGACGCAGAAGAAGGTGGTGACCGGGGTCGAGATGTTCCGGAAGCTGCTCGACGAGGGTGTTGCGGGCGACAACATCGGGGTTTTGCTGCGCGGCATGGAGAAGGACGACGTGGAGCGTGGTCAGGTTCTTGCGAAGCCGAAGACGATCACGCCGCACACGAAGTTCAAGGGCGAGGTTTACGTTCTGACGAAGGACGAGGGTGGCCGTCACACGCCGTTCTTCAACGGGTACCGCCCGCAGTTCTACCTTCGGACGACGGACGTGACGGGCGTCGCGAACCTCCCGGAGGGGGTCGAGATGGTGATGCCGGGCGACAACGTGACGATCAGCGTGGAGCTGATCACGCCGGTTGCCCTGGAGAAGGGTCTGCGTTTCGCGATCCGGGAGGGCGGCCGGACGGTCGGCTCGGGCACCATCACCGAGATCGTCGAGTAGCGGGCGTTCGGCGAGGATTCCGATCGAAGGCAGGGTGCGCGCGACATGGCAACGTTCAGCGACAAGATTCGGATCCGACTGAAGGCGTACGACCATCGCCTGCTGGACCAGTCGACGAGCGAGATCGTCGACACGGCGCGGCGAACGGGCGCGCGGCTCGCTGGGCCGATTCCCCTGCCGACGGACAAGAACAAGTGGACGGTGCTGCGGTCCCCGCACGTCGACAAGAAATCGCGGGAGCAGTTCGAGATTCGTACTCACAAGCGCCTGATAGACATCTTCGAGCCGACATCGCAGACGGTGGATGCGCTGATGAAGCTCGACCTGCCCGCCGGGGTGGACGTCGAGATCAAGGCGTTCGGCAAGGAGCACGCGTAAGTCGGGAATCGAGCAATGGTGACCGGGATCATTGGGCAGAAGATCGGCATGACGCAGGTGTTCGGGACCGACGGGGCGGCCCGGCCGGTGACGGTCCTGAAGGCCGGACCGTGCGTGGTCGTCCAGCGCAAGCAGGTCGACCGGGACGGCTACGAGGCCGTGCAGCTTGGACTGGTCGAAGATCGTCCGGCGCGCGTCACCAGGCCGGTGGCCGGCCTGTACGCCCGGGCGAACGTGCCCCCGACGCGGGTGCGCCGGGAAGTCGGGCTGGACGGCGAGAGCGATGCGCCGGCCGAGGGCGAGCAGGTGCTGGCTTCGCTCTTCGCCGAGGGCGATCAGGTGGACGTTGTCGGCGTCAGCCGCGGCCACGGATTCCAGGGCGTCATGAAGCGCCACGGCTTCGGCGGCGGACGTGCGTCGCACGGCTCGATGTTCCATCGGGCGCCGGGCTCGATCGGCCAGTCCTCTTATCCGTCGCGAGTTCTGAAGGGGATGCGGGGGCCGGGTCGCATGGGTGGCGACCGGGTCACCGTGCGCAACCTGCGGGTCGTGACGGTCGATGCCGAGAGCAACCGGTTGGTCGTGACCGGAGCGGTGCCGGGCGCAGCGGGCGCCTATGTGGTGATTCGTCGGGCGGCAGCGCCGCGGCGCGAGCCGGCGCCGCCGGCGGTCGCGGAGAAGAAGAGGAAGCGCTGAGAGTCCACGCGGATGAGTCCGGTCGTGGTGGGCCGGAAGACCGGTCGGGTTGAAGACGATGACGTGTGACGTGGTCAACGAGCAGAACGAGACGGTTGCCGCGATCGAGTTGAGCGACGAGTTGTTCGCTGGGCCGATCGCGACAGGGCTGGTCTGGGAGTCCGTGGTTCACGAGCAGGCGGCCGCCCGGCGCGGCACCCACGCGACGAAGACGCGCGGCTCGGTCAACGGCACCGGCCGGAAGCCCTGGCGCCAGAAGGGCTCCGGGCGCGCGCGGGTCGGCGAGGCCCGAAACCCGTTGTGGCGCACGGGCGGCGTCGTGTTCGGGCCACAGCCGCGCAGCTACGACTACCACTTGCCGCGCAAGGTGGAGTTGGGCGCATTGCGCGCAGCGCTTCGCGCGAAGTTCGAGGAGGGCGCTGTCGTGGTGCTGTCCGAGTTCGTCATCGACGAGCCGAAGACGCGACTGGCCGTCGAGCTGCTCGACAGGCTGGGCGTGACCGGCAAGGCGCTGCTGGTCGACGTGTCTCCGACGATCAATCTGGAGCGCGCGGTGAGCAATCTCCCCGGCGTGCGCCTGCAGGCGTCGAGCCGTGTGACGGCGCGGGATCTGGTCGACGCGGGCCGGGTGGTAGTGAGCCGGTCGGCGGCCGAGCATCTGGCGCGGGTGGTGACGTCATGAAGCCGACCGACGTGATCCGCAGGGCGCTCATCACCGAGAAGACCACGCTCATGCGGGAGCAGGGCCAGATTCTCGCCTTCGAGGTCGCCATGGGCGCGACGAAGGTCGACGTCAAGCGCGCGGTGCAGCAGTTGCTGGGGGCGAAGGTCGCGGAGGTCCGAACGTCTATCGCCCACGGCAAGGTCAAGCGTCAGGGGCGGTTTGCAGGCCAGCGGCCGGACTGGAAGAAGGCCTACGTCCGGCTGCGCCCGGGCGAGTCGGTGCCGGAGTTCCTCGAGGGCGCATAGGGTATCGGGAAGCGAGCCAATGGCGATTCGCAAACACAAGCCGACTTCGGCCGGCCGGCGGTTTCAGAGCGTGCAGACGTTCGACGAGATCACCGCAACGCGGCCGTACCGACCGTTGACGCAGCCGCTCAAGAAGTCGGGCGGCCGGAACAACACGGGATCGATCACGATCTGGTGGCGGGGCGGTGGGCACAAGCGCGCCTACCGGGTCATCGACTTCAAGCGTGACAAGGTCGGCGTGCCGGCCAAGGTGTCGACCATCGAGTACGATCCGAACCGGTCCGCCCGCATCGCGCTGGTGACCTACGCCGACGGCGAGAAGCGCTATATCCTGCACCCGCTCGGGGTGAAGGTGGGCGATTCGATCGTAGCCGGCCCGGACGTGGACATCCTGCCGGGCAACACCCTGCCGCTCAGCAACATCCCGCTCGGCACGCAGGTGCACAACGTGGAGCTGCGGCCCGGCAAGGGCGGCCAGCTCGCGCGCAGCGCAGGCGCGTCGGTGCAGGTCGTGGCCAAGGACGGCAAGTACGTCACCGTTCGTCTGCCTTCGGGAGAGACACGTCTCGTCATGCCGAAGTGCGTCGCGACGATCGGCCAGGTCGGCAACGTCGAGCACGAGAACGTCCGTATCGGCAAGGCCGGGCGGCAGCGCTGGAAGGGTCGGCGGCCGCACGTCTGCGGCAACGCCATGAACCCGGTCGACCATCCGCTCGGCGGGGGCGAAGGGCATGCGGCCGGCGGGCGGCATCCGGTTTCGCCGTGGGGCGTTCCGGCCAAGGGTTACAAGACCCGCAAGCAGAAGCCGTCGGATCGCTTCATCCTCTCGCGCAAGAAGAAGCGCTAGTCAGGAATCGAGGTCATGAGCCGCTCGCTGAAGAAAGGCCCGTTCGTCGATCTGCCGCTCCTCGAGAGTATCGAGGCGATGAACCGGAACGGCGTCAAGAAGGTCGTCAAGACCTGGTCGCGCCGCTCGACGGTTGTTCCCGAGATGGTGGGACATACGGTGGCGGTTCATAACGGGAAGAAGTTCGTCCCGGTCTACGTCACCGAGAACATGGTGGGACACAAGTTCGGCGAGTTCGCGCCGACGCGCCTGTTCCGGGGGCATCCGACCAAGAGCGAGAAGTCGGCGTCGAGGGGAGGCCCACGGTGATCGAGGGGCGCGCTACGGCACGGTACGTCCGAACCTCGGCCCAGAAGGCGAAGCTCGTCGTCGATTTGATTCGCGGCAAGGATGTCAACAGCGCCTTGGCGACTCTGCGTTTCACGCGCAAGGGCGTTGCGAAGGACGTGGAGAAGGTGCTGCGGTCGGCCGTCGCCAACGCGCAGCAGAAGGAGGGCGCCGGCGACGAGGTCGAGCGCCTTTACATACGCGAATGCTACGCGGATCAGGGGCCCACGCTGAAGCGTATCCGCGCGGCCCCCATGGGGCGCGCGTTTCGCATCCTGAAGCGCACGGCGCACCTTACGGTTGTCGTCGAGGAGAGGCCCGACGGGCAGGGCATGTCTCGGGCGCGGCGAAGACGCGGAGGACCGGAGGGGACCGGATCGGGAGGCGCCGGCCGGCCGAAGCGCCGGACTGTCACGCGGCCCGCGCCGGCTGCGGCCCCGGAACCGGACGTCGTGGAGCCGGATACGCTGCCTGAACCCCCGGAGTCCGACGCGCCGGAGGCGCCGGAGCCGGAAGACAAGTCGGACGAGACGCCGGAGCCGGAAGACAAGCCGGATGAACCGGATGAACCGCCGCCGTCGCCGGGCGGGATTCTGGGCATCAGGTAACGGCAGGCGATTGAGAAGAGTCTGAGCATGGGGCAGAAAGTTCATCCGTACGGCTTCCGTCTGGGCTTCAACAAGACGTGGCGCTCCCGCTGGTACGCGGATCGCGACTACGCGAAACTGCTGCACGAGGATCTCGCCCTGAAGGGCGATCTGAAGGCCCGCTTCTCCCATGCCGGGGTGTCCCGGATCGAGATCGAGCGGGCCGCCAACAATCTGAAGCTCGACATCTACACTTCCCGGCCGGGAATCATCATCGGCCGCAAGGGTACCGAGGTCGACAAGCTCAAGACGGAGATTCAGAAGCGGACGAACCGCGAGGTCTTCATCAACATCCAGGAGATCCAGAAGCCGGAGCTCGACGCGCAGCTCATCAGCGAGAACGTCGCGCTGCAGCTCGAGAAGCGGGTCGCGTTCCGGCGAGCGATGCGCAAGGCGGTCGAAGCCGCGCTGCGGTTCGGGGCGCGGGGTATCAAGGTGCGGGTGGGCGGTCGGCTGAACGGCGCCGAGATTGCGCGTTCGGAGTGGTACCTGCACGGCCAGCTCCCGCTGCAGACGCTGCGGGCGAACATCGATTACGGATTCGGCCAGGCGCGTACGACCTACGGCGTGATCGGCATCAAGGTGTGGCTCTACAAGGGCGAGCGGCTCACGCCTCTGGTCGGTCGCGAGGAGGAGTACCGCGCGCCGCGCCGCGGCGCCCGGGCCTAGGGTGTTGTGACGGCGATGTGCCGGAGGAGTGACGCACCATGTTGATGCCGAAGAAGGTCAAGTACCGCAAGCAGCACCGCGGGCGCATGGCCGGCAAGGCGTGGCGGGGATCGAGCGTGTCGTTCGGCGACTACGGGTTGCGGGCGATGGAGCCGTGTTGGATTACCGATCGGCAGATCGAGGCGGCGCGGGTCGCGATGACGCGGTTCGTCAAGCGCGGCGGCAAGATCTGGGTGCGGGTGTTTCCGGACAAGCCGATCACCAAGAAGCCGCAGGAGACCCGCATGGGCAAGGGCAAGGGCGCGCCCGAGCAGTGGGTGGCGGTCGTGCGGCCGGGTCGCATCCTGTTCGAGATGGAAGGCGTGAGCGCGTCGGACGCGAAGCGCGCGATGGAGCTCGCCGCCGCGAAGCTGCCGATCGAGGCCCGCTTCGCGAGGCGGTTCGGCGAGGCGGAGGCGTAGATGGCGAAGGTGTCGGAGCTTCGCGAGCTGGCGAGCGAGGAGCTCGAGCATCGTGTCGACGAGCTCGACGATCAGGTGTTCCGGCTGCGGCTCCAGAAGTCCATGGGCCAGGCCGACGCCGCGTACAAGATGCGGGGGTTGCGCCGCGACAGGGCACGGGTGAAGACGCTGTTGCGGGAGCGCGAGCTCGAGGCGGCGGGCGCCGAGGCGGAGCCGGCCGAGACCGACTGACGACTTGAGTGAATCCGATGGGAAACCAACGCGAGGTGGTGGGCATCGTGGTCCGGGACAAGATGGACAAGGGTGTGATCGTCGCGGTCGAGCGCCGGGTGCGCCACGACGTCTACCGCAAGATTCGCCGCCGGACGAACACGTTCATGGCGCATGACGAAGAGAACAGCGCCCGTGTGGGGGACCGCGTCGCGATGGCCGAGTCGCGCCCGCTCAGCAAACGCAAGCGGTTCGTGGTCACCCGCGTCATCAATCGGGCCGAGACGGTATAGGGAAAGAGCGGTTCGATGATCCAGATGCAATCGGTGCTTGACGTCGCGGACAATTCCGGGGCGCGCAAGATCGCCGTGATCAATCCGCTCGGGGGCGCCACCGGCCGGTACGCGAGGCTCGGCGACCTGGTGACTGCCGCCGTCAAGGAGGCGACGCCGGACGCCGCGGTCAAGAAGGGGCAGGTGGTCAGGGCGGTGATCGTGCGCACGCGCAAGGAGCAGCGCCGTCGCGACGGCAGCTACATCCGATTCGACCGCAATGCCGCCGTGCTCGTCAACGACCAGAACGAGCCGGTGGGCACGCGCGTCTTCGGTCCCGTCGCGCGAGAGCTGCGCGAACGCAAGTTCATGAAGATCGTCTCGCTCGCACCGGAAGTGCTGTAAGAGACTGATACAGGAAAGAGCCCAGGAGCATGTCCCGACTACGCACCCCGGTGCGCAAGAACGACAACGTGGTCGTCATGGCCGGCAGGGATCGCGGCAAGCGCGGCCGTGTTCTCAAGGTGTTTCCCGACCGCAATCGCGTGGTGGTCGAGGGCGTGAACTTCATCAAGCGTCACACGCGGCCCAATCCGCGTGCCAACGTGAAGGGGGGCATCGTCGAGCGCGAAGCCCCGGTGCATGCATCCAACGTGCAAATCGTATGCCCGGAGTGCGGCGATGCGACGCGCATCGGCCGCGAATTGCTCGGCGACGGCCGCAAGGTGCGCGTCTGCCGGAAATGCGACGGAGCTGTGGACAAATGAGTCGTCTGCGCGAGCGCTACTACGACGACGTCGTGCCGGCCCTCCGCAAGGAGTTCGGCTATGCCAACGTCATGGCGGTGCCGAAGATCGAGCGCGTCGTCGTGAACATGGGGTTGGGGGCGGCGACGCAGAACTCCAAGTTGATCGACGTCGGTACGAAGGAGCTGACCCGTATCACGGGCCAGCAACCGGTCACGCGCCGCGCGCGGAAGTCGGTGGCGCAGTTCAAGGTGCGGCAGGGCATGCCGATCGGCGTGATGGTGACGCTCCGGCGCGCCCGGATGTACGAGTTTCTGGACCGCCTGGTGTCGATCGCGTTGCCGCGCGTGCGCGACTTCCGGGGGGTGTCTCCCAAGGGCTTCGACGGCCGCGGGAACTACACGCTGGGCCTGAAGGACCAGTTGATCTTCCTTGAGATCGACTACATGCAGGTCGATCACGCGCGCGGCATGAACATCTCCGTGGTGACGACGGCGGGTACGGACGAGGAGGGTCGCAAGTTGCTGCAACTGATGGGGATGCCGTTCCGCAAGAACTGAGACGGACACAGCTATGGCCACCACCGCGAAGATCGTCAAGGAAAAGAAGCCGCCCAAGTTTCGCGTGCGGCTCCGGAATCGCTGCCGGCTGTGCGGCCGGCCGCGCGGGTACCTGCGGAAGTTCGCGCTCTGTCGTCTCTGTTTCCGGAAGCTGGCGCTCCAAGGCGAGATCGCGGGCGTGATCAAGAGTAGTTGGTAGGAGCGTGGGCCGCGGCGCGGCTCAGGAGGCGGGAACGAAGGAAAGCATGGCTGATCAGATTGCCGACATGCTGACGAGGATTCGCAACGCGACGATGGGGCACCGCCTGCGGGTGGACGTGCCGGACTCGCGGCTGAAGGCCGACATTGCGCGGATTCTGGAGAGCGAAGGCTACATCGCCGGCTTCAGACAGCTCGAGCTGAAGAACCAGCGGGGTGACTATCCGCTGCGCGTCCTGCGCCTGTATCTCAAGTACGGACCGCACGGCGAGCGCGTGATCTCCGGACTCAAGCGGGTCAGCCGGCCGGGCCGGCGGGTCTACTACGGCCACGCCAAGGCGCCGCCGGTTCTGGCCGGGCTCGGCACCAGTATTCTCACGACCTCGCGGGGCGTGATGACGGGCCGCGACGCCGCGAAGGCCGGGGTCGGCGGCGAGGTGCTGTGCAATGTCTGGTAGGAACAGCGGCCGCGTCGTAAGGGCGGTGAGACGGGGAACGAGATGTCGCGCGTAGGCAAGAAGCTGATTCCGATTCCGGCGGGCGTGAAGGTCGACATCAGACCCGACGCCGTCGAGGTCAAGGGGCCGAAGGGGACGCTGCTTCAGCCCTTGCCGCCGGGGGTGCGGATCGAAGCCGACGGTGACCATTTGCGGGCCCATCCGACGCGGCAGGATGCGTCGCTGGCGAAGTTCCACGGACTCGGCCGCAGCCTGGTGGCCAACGCCGTGCACGGCGTGTCGCAGGGCTTCAGGAAGGAGCTCGACATCGTCGGCATCGGCTACCGCGCCGAGCACACCGGCAAGCAGGTGGTGTTTGCGCTCGGCTACTCGCACCCGATCGAGTTCGACATTCCGGCGGACATCGAGATCGCGGTCGACAAGCAGACCCACCTCACGGTCAGCGGGATCGATCGGCAACGGGTGGGGCAGGTGGCGGCGGACATTCGCGCGCTCCGCAAGCCCGATCCGTACAAGCAGAAGGGTGTTCGGTACACGGGCGAGGTGTTGAAGAAGAAGGTCGGAAAGACCGGCGCATAGCAATGAAAGTCAAGACCAAGAAGGACCGCCGCACGCGGGTGCGGTTGCGCCAGCGGCAGCGCATCGGCGGGACCCCGGAACGTCCGCGGCTCGCGGTGAACCGCAGTCTGGCGCATATCTCGGCGCAGGTGATAGACGACCACGCCGGGCGTACGATTGCGTCGGCGTCGAGCACCGAGCCGGCCGTCAAGGGCCGGTTCGAGGACGGCGCGCGGGGCGGCAACGTCGCCGGCGCCCGCATCGTCGGAGCCATCGTCGCGGAACGGGCGCTGGAGAAGGGCGTCAAGCACGTCGTGTTCGACCGCGGCGGATTCCTGTACCACGGGCGGGTGCGTTCGGTCGCCGAGGCGGCCCGCGAAGGCGGGCTCGACTTCTAGGAGCACGGGCCTCCGCAACGAGGTCGCAGAGACACTGATGCGCGAAACACGAGCGAAGATCGACCCGACCATGCTCGACCTGAAGGACGCCGTCGTGTCCATCAATCGGGTGACCAAGGTGGTCAAGGGCGGCAAGAACCTCAGCTTCAGTGCGCTCGTCGTCGTCGGCGACGGCGCGGGACACTGCGGCTTCGCGGTCGGCAAGGCCAAGGAGGTGCCGTCGGCCATCAAGAAGGGAATCGAGGCGGCGAAGAAGGCGCTGATTCGGGTGCCGCTGCAATCGACCACGATTCCCCACCCGATTCTCGGTCGGTACGGAGCGGGGCGCGTCCTGCTGAAACCCGCGCCGCAGGGGACGGGCATCATCGCCGGCGGCGCCGTCCGGGCAGTCGTCGAGCTGGCCGGCATTCACGACATCCTGACGAAGTCCCTGGGGTCGGACAACCCGCAGAACGTCGTGCGGGCCACGTTCGCCGGACTCGACGGGCTGAAGGATCCGGTCCAGGTAGCCAGGCTGCGCGGCCGGGAGTTGGAGGAGCTCACCGCCTGATGAGACCACCAGCGAAGCGTAACGACGAGGCGAAGCGCGTGCGCGTCACCCTCGTCAAGAGTTGGATCGGCTACGAGAAGAGCCAGCAGCGAATCGTCCGCGGTCTCGGCCTGCGCCGGATCGGCCACTCGGTCGACGTGGTCGACAATCCGTCGATCCGGGGCATGATTCGGGCGGTGCGGCATCTGGTTACTACGACGGAGTGCTGACGATGGCGACGGGCAAGCGACCGATGGACCTCAGCACGCTGCAGCCCCCGCAGGGCGCACGGCGCAACCGGAAACGTATCGGCCGCGGCGAGGGTGGCGGAACCGGCGTGACCGCCGGCCGCGGACACAAGGGGCAGCAGTCGCGGTCGGGGTACTCGCGCAAGCGGGGCTTCGAGGGCGGGCAGATGCCGATTCACCGGCGCCTGCCGAAGCGCGGCTTCCACAACCCTTTTCGGATCGCCTACGAGGTCGTGAATCTCGACACGCTCGAGGCGCGGTTCGACGTGGGCGACGAGGTGACCCCGGAGGTGTTGCGCGAGCACGGATTGCTCAGCCGCACGGCGCTGGTGAAGGTGTTGGCGCGCGGTGAGCTGACCAAGGCGTTGTCGGTAACCGCGCATCGCTTCAGCGCGAAGGCGGCCGAGCGGATCGCGGCCTTGGGCGGGCGGGCGGACGTGGCGCCGCGCGTGCGACCGACGGCGCGGCCGGCGGCCGAGGAAGAAGCCGCGGAATGATCGAAAGCGTCAAGAACGTCTTCGCGATTCCGGAACTGCGCAAGCGCGTGCTGTTCACGCTCGGCATTCTGGGCGTGTACCGCATCGGCAGTCACATTCCGACGCCCGGGGTGAACACCGAGGCGCTGCAGATTCTCGTCGAGCAGGCCGGCAACACCATGTTCGGCCTGTACAACATGTTCTCGGGCGGCAACCTTGCGCAGGCGACGATCTTCGCGCTGGGCATCATGCCCTACATCAGCGCGTCGATCATTCTGCAGTTGCTCACCGTCGTCTGGCCGTACCTCGAACGGCTGTCGAAGGAGGGCGAGCTCGGCCGCCGGAAGATCACGCAGTACACGCGGTACAGCACGATTGGGTTGTGCATCGTCCAGGCCATGGCGATTGCGATCTTCCTGGAGCGGCAGACCAACATCGCGGGCGGGCTGCCGCTGGTCTACGAGCCGGGGTGGTCGTTCCGGCTGATGACCGTGCTGACCCTGACGACGGGGACCGCCTTCATCATGTGGCTCGGCGAGCAGATCACCGAGCGCGGCATCGGCAACGGCATGTCGCTGATCATCTTCGCGGGGATCGTCGTCGGCCTGCCGACGGCCGTGCTCACGACGCTGGATCAGATGCGCAGCGGCGCGATCGGACTGTTCACGCTGATTGCGCTGGTCGTCGTGATGGTGCTGGTCATCGGCGCCGTCGTCTTCATCGAACGAGGCCACCGGCGGGTGACCGTGCAGTACGCCAAACGCGTCGTGGGGCGCCGCATGTACGGCGGCACGAGCACGCACATCCCGCTGAAGGTCAACACCGGCGGGGTCATCCCGGTGATCTTCGCGTCGTCGATTCTGGCGTTTCCGGCAACGGCGGCGACCGCGTTCCCGGTGGGCGGCTGGTTCCAGACGGTGACGGATCAGTTGCAGAACGGCATGCCTGCCTACTATTTGCTGTTCATCGGCGGGATCATCTTCTTCGCGTACTTCTACACCGCGATCATCTTCAATCCGGACGATGTCGCGGAGAACATGCGCAAGTACGGGGGCTTCATTCCGGGCATCCGGCCGGGGAAGCGGACAGCGGAGCATATCGACACGATCCTGACCCGGATCACGTTCGCCGGGTCGATCTACCTGGCGCTCGTGGCGGTGATGCCCGACCTGATGATCACCGGGTTCCGGGCCGACGCCGTGCCGTTCATCGGGGATCAGCTCGACGTCCTGCTGCCCGGATTCATCACGAACGGCCTCGGCGTGACGTTCTATTTCGGCGGCACCTCGCTGCTGATTATCGTGGGCGTCTCCATGGACACGGTGCAGCAGGTCGAGTCGCAGTTGATCATGCGGCACTACGACGGTTTCATGAAGAAGACGCGGATTCGCGGGCGGCGCGGGTAAGACGTGTCGGACCGATGGCGGAGACTTGCGCGGGACGTGAAGTAGACGTCGGAGACGACGGTCTTGCGCGGTGCATCGAGGCAACATGCTGGACGTTTCTGAGTATGAGAATGAGGCCGCGCTCGGCCGGTGGCCGCGCCGCTCGAACATCACCGAGCTGGTGCCGAAGCGGGCCCGGAGGCCGATGGCTTTGAATCTGATGCTGATGGGGCCGCCGGGCGCCGGGAAGGGGACGCAGGCGCGCCGTCTGGCCCGCGGATTTCGGGTGCCCCACATCGCGACCGGCGACATTCTGCGCGAGGCGGTCGGGGCGGGCAGCCCGCTCGGCCGCGCCGCGGCCGCGGTCATGGACGCGGGGCAACTGGTCGGCGACGAGGTCATGATCGGCATCGTGCGGCACCGGCTCCGACAGCCCGACGCGTCCACCGGATTCGTGCTCGACGGGTTTCCGCGCACCGTGCCGCAGGCGGAGGCGCTCGACGCGATACTGGACGGCCGGAATCCGCTGGTGGTGATCGACATCGCCGTCGAGGATGCGGACATCATCCGTCGGCTGTCCAAACGGCGGGTCTGCACGGCGTGCGGGACGATCGTCGGGGCGGCGCCCGAGGGGACGCTGCCGAGCTCGTGCCCGGACTGCGGCGGCGCGCTGGTGCAGCGCCGCGACGATCAAGAGTCGGTGGTGCGCGAGCGGCTGGCCGTGTACCGGGAGCGGACGGCGCCCTTGATCGACTACTACCGGAGGCGTCCGACGTTCCGCTCGGTCGACGGCGGCCTGACCGAGGACGAGGTGGCGGCCGCCGTGGCGGATGCGGCTCACGGCGGTTCGGCCGTGCGTCGATCTGCGTGAGCGGCGCAGGTGAGTCGATGATCTCGTGCAAGAGCCCCGCCGAGCTGCAGCGCATGCGCGCCGCCAACGGGCTGGTCGCGCAGGTGCTGGGGGAGCTGCGGGAGATCGTGGACGTGGGCGTGACGACCCGCGAGTTGGACTCTATCGCGGAGGGCCGCGTGCGCGAGGCGGGCGCGGTTCCGGCGTTCAAGGGGTATCACGGGTATCCCGCCACGCTCTGCACCTCGGTGAACGAGCAAGTGGTGCACGGGATTCCGTCGGATCGGCGATTGCGCGACGGCGATATCGTGTCCATCGATCTGGGGGTCGTGCTGGACGAGTACTACGGCGATGCGGCGGTGACGCTGCCGGTGGGCACGATCAGCGAGCACGCGGAGATGCTGCTGCACGTGACCGAGCAGGCGCTGGCCCGGTCGATAGCGCAGGTCCGGCTGGGCGGCCATGTCTCGGATCTGGGGCACGCGGTGCAACGCCACGTGGAGGCGCACGGGTACTCCGTGGTGCGGGAGTTCGTCGGACACGGAATCGGCACGAGCCTGCACGAGGAGCCGCAGGTGCCCAACTACGGGGAGCCGGGCCAGGGGGACCGCCTGGTGGAGGGTATGGTCCTCGCCATCGAGCCGATGGTCAGCATGGGCAAGCCGGCCGTGCACGTTCTTCGTGACGGCTGGACGGCGGTCACTCGCGACGGCAGCCTGGCCGCGCATTTCGAGCATTCGGTGGCGGTGACCGCGGACGGACCGCTGGTGCTGAGTCGCCCGCTGCCGGGGACGGGTACGTCCGGCGACGGAGCGGCCGCAACGACGTGGGCGCTGCTGGACGGCGCCTGACAGACTGGCCGCCGGCATCGCCGGCAAACGAAGAGAGAACGTCATGAAAGTGCGGGCTTCGGTCAAACGGATGTGCAGCAAGTGCAAGATCGTGCGTCGTCGGGGCGTGGTGCGCGTGATCTGCCCGAACCCGAAGCACAAGCAGAGGCAGGGGTAAACGACTCATGGCACGCATAGCTGGCGTCGATCTGCCCCGCTCGAAGCGGGTGGAAGTGGGGCTGACCTATATCTTCGGAATCGGGCACGCCCGCTCGGGGGGCATTCTGGAGGCGGCCGGCGTGAAGCCGGATACGCGCGTCAAGGACCTGACGGAGGAAGAAGTCCGCCAGATCAGTCGCGCCATCGAGGAGTACGGCCGGGTCGAGGGCGACCTGCGCAAGGAGATTTCGCTGAACATCAAGCGCCTGATCGAGATCGGGTGCTATCGCGGTCTGCGTCATCGCCGGAACCTGCCGGTGCGCGGCCAGCGTACGAACACGAACGCCCGGACTCGCAAGGGCCCGCGCCGTGGCGCCGTCGCCAAGAAGAAGACCAGTTGACGGCAGGTCCGGGGTAGCGCGAGAGCATCGAAGACGCGATTATGGCCAAGAGCGACAGCGTTGAATCGGGAAAGAAGCCGGCGGGACGTCCGGCGCGCCGCAAGAAGACGTTCAAGAAGCGCGGCGAGAAGCGGGTCGTCCATCACGGGGTGGTGCACATCCAGGCCTCGTTCAACAACACCATCATCACCGTTACCGACAGTGCCGGGGCGGTGCTGTCATGGTCGAGCGCCGGGGGTATCGGCTTCAAGGGGTCGCGGAAGGGGACGCCCTTCGCGGCGACCCAGGCGGCCATGGCGGCCGGGCACGCGGCCAAGGGGTTCGGCGTGCGTTCGGTCGAGGTCAGGGTGAAGGGTCCGGGCGCCGGCCGGGAGTCGGCGATTCGGGCGCTGCAGACCTCCGTCGGCCTCGACATCAAGTCGATCCGCGACGTGACGCCGATCCCGCACAACGGGTGCCGGCCGCCGAAGAAGCGCCGCGTTTGATGCTCAGTCGCAGTTGAGTGAGGGAGATCTGTAAGCATGGCACGGTACGCTGGTCCGGTCTGCCGCTTGTGCCGGCGCGAAGGCATGAAGCTGTTTCTCAAGGGTGAGCGCTGTCACGCGGAGAAGTGCGCGATCGAGCGGCGCAACGTGCCGCCGGGGCACCATGGCAAGGGCCGCAAGGCCAAGCTGCAGGGCTACGGGCTGCAGCTTCGCGAGAAGCAGCGCGTCAAGCGCATGTACGGTGTGCTCGAGCGGCAGTTCCGGCGGTATTTCCACGAGGCCGACCGCCGACGGGGAATCACCGGCGAGACGCTGCTGCAGTTGCTCGAGAGCCGCCTCGACAACGTCGTCTACCGCCTCGGGTTCGCCACCTCGCGGCCGCAGGCGCGCCAGTTGGTGCGGCACGGGCACTTTCTGGTGAACGGGCGGCGGGCCGACATTCCTTCGTACTCGCTGCGAACCGGGGACCGCGTGAGCGTGAAGGCGAAAAGCGCGAACAACCCGGCGATCGCGTACGCGCGAGAGGAAGTGAAAGGCCGCGGCATTCCCGAGTGGCTCGAGCTGGGCGCCGACGGGCAGGAGGGACGCTTCGCGGCCGTACCGAACCGCGAGCAGTTGAATCTGCCGGTGCAGGAGCAGTTGATCGTGGAGCTCTACTCGAAGTAGAGCAGGCCGGCGCATCCGTCGGCCGCTGGAAGTCTGCGCCGTAGAACGGTGCAGACTTCCAGTGAGGGTTGGTTGGGCGGCAAGCGGAGCCGCAGGCGACGATTGACGGGCTACCGCGCGGAAAGGACTGAACTCGATGTTGTGGAAAGGCTTCCAGCGACCGAAGGTGCTGGAGTACGACCGCGAAACGCTCACGGAGCTGTACGGGCGCTTCCACGCGCAGCCGTTCGAGCGTGGCTTCGGGACGACGATCGGTAACGCGTTGCGGCGCGTGCTGTTGTCGTCTATCGAGGGGGCGGCGGTGACCGCAGTCAGGATCGATGGCGTGCTGCACGAGTTCTCGCCGATTCAGGGCGTGGTCGAGGACGCGACGGACATCATCCTCAATCTCAAGCAGGTCCCGATCAAGGTGCACGTCGACGCCGTCAAGTCCGTGACCATCCGGGCGGAAGAGCCGGGTGAGATCAAGGCGGGCGACATCCAGGCCGACGCCGACATCGAGATTCTGGATCCGGACGTGCACATCGCCACCGTGTCCGAGGGCGGCGCCCTGAACATGGAGATGCGCGTCAAGCGCGGCAGGGGGTATGTGTCCGCGGACAAGAATCTCGACGAGGACCTGGGAATCGGCTGGATCCCGGTCGATTCGGTGCATTCGCCCATCAAGAAGGTGAACTACCTCGTCGAGGCGGCGCGGCTCGGCCAGACGACCGACTACGACAAGCTGACGATCGACGTGTGGACCGACGGGACGGTCAGCGCGCGGGATGCGGTGTCGCTCGGTGCGAAGCTGGTGCGCGACCACCTGAACATCTTCATCGACATCGACGACGAGTCGGAGGAAGTGGAGGAGCCGGAGCCGGAGCCCCCGGCTGCCGTGGCGAACGAGCATCTCGACAAGAGCGTCGAGGAACTCGAGTTGTCCGTGCGCTCCTACAACTGCCTGAAGAACGCCAACATCCGGACGATCCGCGAGCTCGTGCAGAAGAGCGAGCCGGAGATGCTCCAGACGAAGAACTTCGGGCGGAAGTCGCTGAACGAGATCAAGGAGATCCTGCTCGACATGGGGCTGAGCCTCGGAATGCATCTGGAGCAGCCGGCGGACAGCGTGCCCGCGCAGGCGGAGTGAGCGAGTCATGCGTCATCGCGTTGCACACCGGAAACTGGGTCGGGTCACGGAGCATCGTCTGTCCCTGCTTCGCAATCAGGCGCAGGCTCTCTTGCGGCACGAGCGGATCAACACGACGGTAGCCAAGGCCAAAGAGCTGCGGCCGTTCGTCGAGCGGCTGATCACCGTCGCCAAGCGGGGTCTCGCCGACGGAACGGACACGATTCGCGCCGTGAACGCCCGCCGCATGGTGCGTCGCGATCTGGCGGACCGGGAGGTGGCGGCGAAGCTGTTCGACACCATCGCACCCCGGTTTTCCAGCCGTCCGGGCGGCTATACGCGCCTGCTGCGCGTCGGGTTCCGCCGCGGTGACGCGGCCGAGATCGCCCAGGTGGAGCTGATCGGCAGCGAGTACGATCCGGACAAGGAACAGCCCAAGGCCGACCGCAAGACGGACGAGACCGCCGACCGGCAGCCGGATGAGCAGGCCGGCTCGGGCGGACGACTGCGCCGGATGTTCCGCGGCAGGAACCGGCGCTAGCGCGACCTTGCGGTCGCGTTGCGAGTCTCCGCCGGCGCGAAACTCCTGCCGGCGGCAGACTCCTGGCTCCTAGCTCTCCGCCGCCTCTCCTTCGTCCGCCTTCGAGTCCGCCACGATCTTCGCGTGGAGGTGCGCCGGCACCTCCTCGTAGTGCGAGAACTCCATGTGGTACGAGCCTCTGCCGCCCGTGGCGGAGGTCAACTGCTGCTCGTAGGTGAGCATTTCCGCCATCGGCACCTGCGCCTTGATGACCGTCGACGCGCCGCGCGGCTCCATGCCGCCGATCCGGCCGCGGCGGCCGTTCAGGTCGCCCATCAGGTCGCCCGCGAAGTCGCTCGGCGCGTAGATCTCGACGTTCATGACCGGCTCGAGCAAGGTGGGCCGGGCTCGCTCCATCGCGTCCCGGAAGGCGAGGCGGCCGGCCATCTTGAACGACATTTCGTTCGAGTCGACCGAATGGAACTGGCCGTCGTACAGGGTCACCTTGAAGTCGACCATCGGATACCCGGCCAGGTAGCCCTTCGTGCGGGCCTCCTGAATCCCTTTCTCGACGGCCGGGATGAACTGGCGCGGAATGGAGCCGCCGAAGATCTCGTCGACGAAGGCGAAGTCCTCGCCGCGCGAGAGCGGCTCGACGCGGATGCGGCAGTCGCCGAACTGTCCGTGCCCGCCCGATTGCTTCTTGTGCCGGCCGTGCGCCTCGGTGGCCGCCAGGATCGTCTCGCGGTACGGGATGCGGGGCAGCTTCAGGTTGACCCCGACCCCGAAGCGCCGTTTCAGCTTGGCGACGGTGACCTCGATGTGCACCTGGCCCTGGCCGGAGAGCAGGAGCTGCCGGGTCTGCGGGTCCCGCGTGTACTGGATCGTGGGATCTTCCTCGCGCAGGCGCTGCAGCGCGCCGCTGATCTTCTCCTCGTCGCCGCGGCTCTTCGGCTCGATGGCATAGGAGAGGACCGGCTCGGCGAACGCAATCGGGGCGAACCGCACGGGGCTGCCCTTCTCGGCCAGCGTGTCGTTCGTGTGCGTTTCCTTGAGCTTGGCGACGGCGCCGAGATCGCCTGCTTTCAGCTCCGGCACCGGATGCTGCGTCTTGCCCTGCATGACGGCCAGCGCGCCGAGACGCTCGCCGCCGTCCTGCGTGACGTTGTGCACGGTGGAGTCCGCCTTGAGCGCGCCGGCCGCGACCCGGAACATGGTGATGCGTCCGGCGAACGGATCGGCGATGGTCTTCCATACGAAGGCGGCGGGCGGAGCGCCATCGCCGGCGTCGTAGCTCAGCGGTTCGCCGGACTCCGGGTCGGCTGCCGCGAGCGGATGATCGGCGGCCGGCGGCAGACAGGCGACGATGGTGTCCAGCAGCGGCCCGATGCCGACGTTGGCCTGCGCGGACGTGCAGACGAGCGGGAACACCTGCCGGTTGCCGGTCGCGGTCCGCAGTCCACCCTCCAGCTCTTCCTGGCTGAGCGTGCCCTCTTCGAAGAACCGCTCCAAGAGCGCCTCGTCGGCTTCGGCGACCATTTCGATCAGCGCTTCGCGCGCGGTGTTCGCCGCCCCGGACAGCGCGTCCGGGACATCGCCGATCGAGGCGTCGCCGCTGCCGTCGTCGGGGAACGTCACGCCCTGCATGGCAACCAGATCCACCGCGCCCCGGAAATCGCCTTCCGCGCCGATCGGAAGCTGGAGCGGAACGACCTCCCTGCCCAGCGCTCCCTGCACCGACTCCAGGGCGCGGTCGAAGCTCGCGCGCTCGCGGTCGAGCAGGTTGAGCACGACCAGGCAGGGCAGGCCGATGTCCTCCGCGATGCCCCACACCTTCTCGGTCTGCACCTCGACGCCGGCCACCGCGTCGACGACCACGAGGGCGGCATCGGCGACCCGCAGGGCGGCCCGCGTATCGCTGAGAAAGTTGCCGATGCCCGGCGTGTCGATCAGGTTTATCTTCGTCGAGCGCCACTCGGTGAACGCGGCGCTGGCCGAGAGCGTGTGCTTGCGGGCGATCTCTTCCTCGTCGAAGTCGGTGACCGTCGTGCCGTCGTCGACCCTCCCGAGGCGGTTTACCATCTTCGCGCCGAACAGCATCGCGGACACGAGCTGCGTCTTCCCGGAACCGCTGTGCCCCACGACCGCGACGTTGCGGATGTTCGACGCGTCATAGACTTTCATCGACAGTAGCCCTCCTTCGAGCACGCCTCCACGACAAACCTGCAATCGTAATGTGAGCGGCCGGCAGGCTCAAGTGTCGGGCGCGTCTATTCGTAGCGCAGCGCCTCGATCGGATCGAGTCCGGAAGCGCGGATCGCGGGCACGATGCCGAAGACGATGCCGACCGTCGCGGAGAAGCCGATGCCGATGGCGAACGACCACCAGGGCAGGGACACCGGGAACTCGGTGGCATAGTGCACCCCCAGGCCGATCCCGCTGCCGAAGAGGATGCCGAGGACGCCGCCGATGGCGGTCAGGAAGACCGCCTCGAGGAGGAACTGCCAGAGAATCTCCCGCCGCCGCGCGCCGATCGCCTTGCGGGTGCCGATCTCGCGCGTCCGCTCCTTGACGGAGATGGTCATGATCGCCATCACCCCGATGCCGCCGACGAGCAGCGCGATCGACGAGATGGCGACCAGCGCGAGGAACGTCGCGCTGCTGACCTGCTCCCACAGCCGGATCGCCGCGTCCTGGGTCATGATGTCGAAGTCGTTCGGCTCGTCGAGACGCAGTCCGTGGCGGATGCGCATCACCTCCGTGACGTCGCGTACCGCGTCCTCGCGCGCGACCCCTTCGCGTGGCACCGCCCCGATCAAGAGGAACTGCAGCCGCCCGCGTCGCGATCGCGTGACGCGTGTCCCGAACTGCTTGGAATGGGCGCTGTACGGGATCAGCGCGAGGTCATCCTGGCCGGCGTCGAGCGGCCCGATGCCGGCCCGGGGACCGATGACCCCGATGACGGTGTAGGGCTGGTTGCCGATCCGCACCGTCTTGCCGATCGGGTCGACGTTGGGAAAGAGCGCCTGGTAGGGCGTCTGGCCGAGCACCACGACCCGGCGCCGGTGACTCACTTCGCCCTCGGTGAAGAAGCGCCCCTCCTCGAGCGTGACGTGGTACACGTCCGGGTAGTTCTGCGTGGTGCCGATGATCGAGATCAGCTTGGTCCGTTCGCCCTGGTAGTAGGCGCGGTTCCGCGCCGAGCCGTCCTCCCCTATGGTGATCATCACCCGGGCGATAGACGCCTGCCGCTCGATGGCGCGCGCATCGGCCGGCGTGAGCGTCGGCCGCTTGATGAGCTCGTTGAAGTCGGCGCCCGACATGATGCTCAGGCCCGAGAACTGAGCCACGAAGACCGTCTCGGGGCCGATCTCGCGGATGCTGTCCCGCAGCGACTCGTCGAATCCGCGGATGAGCGACGTCATACCGACGATGGCGGTGATGCCGATTACGATGCCGAGGATGGTCAGCCCGGACCGCATCTTCTGCGTCCGGATGGTCGTGACCGCCATCACGACGATCTCCTGCAGAAGCGAACCGCGCATCAGTCGGCTCTCCCCAGTGCGTCTATCGGGTCCAGCGCGGCGGCTCGGGCCGCGGGGTACAGCCCGAAGAAGAGCCCGACCGCGGCCGTCATGGTTATGGCGAGAATCACCGACCAGGGATGCACGACGGCCGGCACAGGGGCGAAGCGGTCGAGGGCGATCGCGGCAGCCGCGCCGAGCGCCGTCCCCGCCGCGCCGCCGAGCACGGACAACGCGACGGACTCGGACAGCATCTGACACAGGATGTCCCGCCGCCGCGCCCCGAGCGCCTTGCGCAGCCCGATCTCGCGGGTCCGCTCCGACACCGCCATCAGCATGATGTTCATGATCACGATGCCGGCGACGACCAGCGCGAGGCCCACGACGCCGACCAGCACGGCGAAGATCCCGGTGGTGGCCTGGTTGAACAGGTTCAGCGCCGTCTCGGAGGTGAAGATGCCGAAGTTGTCGTCCTCGGTCGCCTTCAGGCGGCGCTCGATGCGCAGGGCGACGGTCGCTTCGCCGATGGCCTTGTCGATCTCGCCCGGATCGGCCGGCTGCACGCGCAGGTCGAGGGAGGAGCGGCTGCCGAAGAGCCGCTGGAACGCGCCGAGAGGAATGACCGCGAACTCGTCCTGCGATCGTCCGAACGATGAGCCCTGGCGGCGGCTGACGCCGACCACGCGGAACGGGACGCCGCGGATTCTGACCCGGCGGTCGATCGGATCCAGTGCTCCGAACAGGCGGTCGGCGGTATCCCAGCCGAGGACCGTGACGTTGCGCTTGCGGCGGACCTCCGCGGGAGTCATCAGGCGACCCAGCTCCGCGTTGAACGTCGAGAACCGGGTGAAGTCTTCGGTGACGCCCTGGATGGAGGCGGATTCGAGCACGCGCTCGCGGTAGCGCACCTCGCCGCTGCGGCCTGCTTCCGCCATGACCGCGGTGACGTTGGAGGCGAACCGCCGGATGGCCTCGGCGTCGTCGAGCGTGATCCGCGGGTTGTTCCGCGTGCGCTCCATTTCCTCCTCGCTCGTGACGATCCCGCGGCGGTCGATCTCGAACGCGTCGGCGCCCACCTCGGACAGGATCACGGTCTTGACCTCCTCGGTGATCCCCTGGATCAGCGAGACGAGGGTGATGATGGACGTGACGGCGACCACGTTCCCGAGGATCGTCAGGAAGGAACGGAGCTTGTTGGCCCAGATCGCGCTCAACGCGATCTGCACCATCTCATGAATCAGAATCAGCTTCATTGGGCTCCACCGGGTCGCCGTCGTCGAGGTTGCGGACGACCTCGAACGGTCCGGTGATCACGAGGTCTCCTTCCTGCAGGCCGCTGACGGCCTCGAAGTAGCGCTCGCCGGCGATCCCGGTGTCGACCGGCACGAACACCGCCCGTCCCTGCCGGACGACGAACACGCCCTCCATTTCCTCGCGCGCGACCTCGGCGCCGGCCGGCGCCCCCGGCGGTGCTGCCGACGCGGTGCGCGAGATGACGCCCGACCGGTCGTCGTCCGAATGCCGCACGATCCGGCCGGCCGCGTCGACCTCGACCTCGCGGATCGTGGTCGCCTGGATGGGAACCGCCAGCGACGCGGTCCGCGTCGCGGTGGTGATCTCCGCCGTGCAGGTGAAGCCCGGCCGGACGCCCGGTATGTCGCCGTCGATGACGACGACGACCAGGAAATTCGTCGCCTCCTGCGAGGAGCCGGCCGCCGCGTTCTGGTTCTGGATCGGACTGTTGCCGATCTCGGTCACGCGGCCGGTGTAGGTGCGGTCCGGCAGCGCGTCGATCGTGATCTCGACCGGTTGGCCGAGACGCACGGCCGGAATGTCGGTCTCGTCGACCTCGATCTCCGCTTCGAGAACCGAGAAGTCGGCGATGGTCAGCAGCACCGTGCCGGGGTTGTTCATCGTGCCGATGACGACCGTCTCCCCTTCTTCGATGTTGCGCCGGGTCACGATGCCGTCGATGGGGGATGTGATGGTCACCTGGGTCAGGTCGTACAGCGCACCGTCGAGTGACGCGCGCTCCTGGCGGATGCGCTGCGCGGCGCCCTCGACGTCGACCCCGCGGGCCTTGAGCTCGGTCTCGCGCAGCTCCACGTCGGACTGTGCCTGCTCGTAGACCTCGCGCGAGACGAGGCGCAGCGACCACAGGTCTTCCTGCCGCTCGAGATTCTCGCGGGCGATCTCCAGGTTGACGCGGGCCGTCTCGACCGCCACCTGGGCCTGCTCGTGGGCCGAGGCGGTGGCCTCCAGGGACGCCTCGCCCCGGTTGACTATGGCCTGCAGGTTCTCCGGGTCGATCTGCAGGAGAAACTGCCCGGCCGCGACGCGCTCTCCTTCGTCGACGGCCAGGCGCGTGACCCGGCCCATCGTGCTGGCGCTCATGTCGACCGACAGTTGCGGCTGGATGGTGCCGGGGGCCGAGACGATCGCCTCGAGACTCCGGCGTTGGATCGCCTCGACGTCGACTTCCGCGGCGTCGGTGCGCTGGAACAGCAGGTTGACCGCGACGAGCGCGGCGCCGGTCAGGACGATCAGTCCCCCGATGAGCAGCTTTCTCGGCATGTTTCAGAAACCGATGTTGGTGCGCAACACCGCGATGATCAGGGCGATGCCGGCGTGGATGCCGTACAGGGTGGCGGCGATCGGGGCGGTGCGGCGCTTCCAGAGCACAGCCAGTCCGATCGCGAGGATCATCACCCACCAGACGTGGAAGAGGTCGATGGCGTTCAGCAGGTTGTAGGCGAACGTGTCGTCGGCGAGCAGCGGTGCGAACGCACCGAGCGTGGTCGGGGGCTCGATCGACTCGCGCGCATAGTTGAGCGGGACGACGAAGAGTTGCTGTGCGACGAACACGACACCGGCGTGGGCGACTACCGCGAACGTCTGCACGAAGCGCGTTCCGGCCCCGAGCAGTCCGTGGCCGACGCCGTGCAGCAGGCCGGCCAGGATCACGCAGAAGATCGGGATCCCCACCAGCGTGAAGCCGAACGTGCTGTACGCCGCGAACTCGCCGCGTCCTTCCATTTCGTCGTAGATCTCGTCGGTCACGGTGACCCCGAAAGCCTCCATCGAGGCGACCTGCCGCTCGAGAATCTCGCGCTGCGCGAAGTCCGCGCTCAGCAGGGCGGCGCTCATCGCCGCGACGGTGACGACTCCGAGGGCCAGTATCCCTATCCAGCGCGGATGGGCGGCGACCCGCTCGAACGTGACCCGCGGCGACGCGAGCGTGCCGACGACCCTGGCGCCCAGACCGGCGGGTGCGGGCGCCGCCGCCGCGTCGAACCCGTTCCCAGGCTGCATGATCCCCCTATTCTAGCGCCGCCAAACCAGTCGCAACGCCGGGTGTTCGGGCTCGGCCCCCACCCTGCCGGGAGCTTGCGGCAGCGGCACTCGCTGCGTTGCGTTCCGCGGTGCAGGTCCCGGCCCCGCGACTACTGCCGTCCGCACCCGGTTGATACGTCTCCGCGGGTCCGGAAGTTCAGGTGCCGGACGCCTTGACAGGGCGTGATCCGTAACGTAGGATGCGTCGCTCGCGACGGGGCTGTACTGCAAGATCCGGATTCCCTGTGTTTGGTTTCGTTCCCAGCGAGCTCTTCTTCACGAAGGGCGTCGGCACGCACCGGGAGAAGCTCACTTCTTTCGAGCTGGCCTTGCGCTCGGCCGGCATCGCGGCCTGCAACGTCGTGCGGGTATCGAGCATCTTTCCGCCGGGTTGCCGCATTCTCCCGCGCGAGGAGGGTATCGAGCGCCTGAAGCCCGGCCAGGTGACCTTCGTGGTCATGTCCGAGGCGGCCACGAAGGAGCCGCACCGTCTCGTCGCCGCGACGGTCGGCGTCGCCATCCCCCGCGATCCCAGCCTGTACGGCTACCTCTCCGAGCACCACAGCTTCGGCGAGGACGAGGAGACCGCCGGCGACTACGCCGAGGATCTCGCCGCGGAGATGCTGGCCACCACGCTCGGGCTGAAGTTCGATCCCGACAAGAGCTGGGACGAGAACAAGGAGGTCTGGCGCCTCTCCAACCAGATCGTCCGGACCCAGCACGTCACGCAGACGGCCGTAGGCGATCGCAGCGGTCTCTGGACGACGGTGGTGGCCGCCGCCGTGATAGTCGGCTGATCCCTTCGCTCCCTCCGTCCGGCGCGCTCTTCCCGGTTGACACACGACCGTTGCGCGCTACAATGGAGTTACCCCCTGCTCACCTTCGAATCCCGGGAAGTAGACGATTTCCCGGTGCCTGTTCGACTAGGCGAACTGCTGATCGAGAAGCGGCGCATCACGCCCGCGCAACTCCAGGAAGCGCTGGCGTACAAGGAGGCCAACGGCGGCGACCTGGCCAGCGCCCTGACCCACCTGGGATTCGTCCCGGCCGACGAGATAGCCGCGTTGCGCGGCGCGCAGTACGGCGTGCAATCGGTCGATCTCTCGGGGTTCGAAATCGAGCCCCGCGTTCTCGAGCTGATACCGCCCGACACGGCGCGCGAGCACGGGATCGTGCCGTTGCGGCGCTCCGGCGCGACGCTGACGGTCGCGATCACGGATCCGCGCAACGTGGCCGTGCTCGACGACGTCCGGTTCAGGACGGGCTGCGCCGTCGAGCCCCTGCTGGCGTCGGAGGCCGCGGTCGGCGAGGCCATCGCGCGCTACTACGACGGTCGCCCCGGCGCATCCGGTGCGGACGGCGGGGAACCCGCTCTCGATGTCGCCGCGCGGGAGCTGGACCGGTTGACCGGCGGCTCGGACCGCGGGCGGGCGGGCGGCGACGCGCAGGAGATCGATCTGGTCGCGGGGGACGATGCGCGCGGGCAGGCGCCGGTGGTCAAGCTCGTCAACGCCATCCTGGCGTCCGCCGTCCGGCAGGGCGCCAGCGACGTGCACGTCGAACCGTACGAGAAGGAGTTCCGGATCCGGTTCCGCGTCGATGGCGTCCTCAACCAGGTGATGACGCCGCCGATGCGGATGCGCGACGCCGTCACCTCGCGCCTCAAGGTGATGGCGAAGCTCGACATCGCGGAGCGGCGGGTGCCGCAGGACGGACGGGTCCGGATCCGCTGCCGGGACGGCGGCTCGACCAAGGCGATCGACCTGCGCGTCTCCTGCCTGCCGACTCTCTTCGGCGAGAAGATCGTCCTGCGACTGCTCGACAAGTCGCATCTCGTGCTCGACATGACGAAGCTCGGTTTCGAAGAGGCGCCGCTGCGGCGTTTCACGGCCAACATCCGCAGGCCATGGGGCATGGTGCTGGTCACCGGCCCGACCGGGAGCGGCAAGACCAGCACGCTGTATTCCTCGATCGCGCAGCTCAACAATCCGGATACCAACATCGTGACCGCCGAGGATCCGGTGGAGTTCCACCTCGACGGCGTCAATCAGGTTCAGATTCGCGAGGGGATCGGCCTCAGCTTCGCGGCCGTCCTCCGCGCGTTTCTCCGGCAGGATCCGAACGTCATCCTCGTCGGCGAGATTCGGGACGTCGAGACGGCGCAGATCGCCGTCAAGGCGGCGCTGACCGGCCACCTGGTGTTGTCGACCCTGCACACCAACGACGCGCCGAGCGCCGTCAGCCGGCTCCTGAACATGGGGGTGGAGCCCTTCCTGATTGCCGGTTCGGTCAATCTGATCTGCGCCCAGCGGCTCGTCCGGCGGCTGTGCCGCGGCTGCTCGGCCCCGGCCGCGGCGAGCCCGGCGGCGCTCCGCGAGCTGGGGTTCAGCGAGGCGGATGCCCGCGTGGTGACGCCGAGGAAGGGGAACGGGTGCGACGCGTGCAGCGGGACCGGTTACAGGGGACGGGTGGGTCTGTACGAGGTGCTGGAAGTGACCGAGACGTTGCGCGAAGGGATTCTTGCCGGGGGAGCCGCTCGCGCGCTGCGGCGCGCTGCGATGGAAGAGGGGATGCTCACCCTGCGCGAGAGCGGGCTGTGCAAGATCGCCGAGGGCGTTACCTCGGTCGACGAGGTGGTCCGGGAGACGGTGCGATGACCGTTGGGTCGACCCTGTCGGAACTGCTCGCCCGCACGGTCGAGCGCGGCGGGTCGGATTTGCACGTGACCACGGGCACACCGCCCCAGATCCGGGTGCACGGTGCACTGGAGCCGCAGGCGGATCTCGAGCCCCTGACCCCGGCCGACGCCAGACGGCTGATCTACGGCGCGCTGACCGCGGCGCAGCGCCAGCGCTTCGAGGAGACCCGCGAGCTGGACGTCTCGTTCGGGATCGAGGGTGTTGCCCGGGTGCGGGCCAACGTCTTCCGCCAACGCGGCGCGCCGGCGGCCGTGTACCGCCTCGTTGCGGAGGCGGTCCCGGAATTCGATCGGCTCGGGCTGCCTCCGGTCGTGGCGGACCTGGTCCGACGGCCGCACGGCCTCGTGTTGGTGACGGGACCGACCGGCAGCGGGAAGAGCACGACGCTCGCAGCGCTCATCGACCGCATCAACGCCGAGCGGCGATGCCACATTCTGACGATAGAGGACCCCATCGAGTACATTCATCCGCACCGGCGGTCGATCGTCAACCAGCGCGAGGTGCACGGCGATACCGCCGGTTTCGCGCCGGCGTTGCGGGCGGCGCTGCGCGAGGATCCGGACGTCGTGCTCATCGGCGAGATGCGCGACCTGGAGACCACCGAGGCGGCGCTGCGGCTCGCCGAGACCGGCCACCTGACTCTTGCGACCCTGCACACCAGCTCCGCGGTGCACGCCGTCGGGCGGGTGATCGACCTCTTTCCCGCTCATCAGCAGGCACAGGTGCGCACGCAGCTCTCGCTGGTGCTCGAAGGGGTCGTGTGCCAGGTGCTGGTACCGGTCGCCGACGGTCGGGGTCGCGCCTGTGCCGCCGAGGTGCTGGTTGCCACGCCGGCGATCCGCAACCTGATCCGCGAGGACAAGGCGCATCTGATCTACGCGGCGATGCAGGCCGGTCAGAAGCAGCGCGGCATGCAGACGATGACGCAGGCGCTCGCGGCGCTCTACCGGCAGGGACGCATCACGCTGGAGCGGGCGCTCGACCACGCGGCGAATCGCGAGGAGCTGGAAGTCCTGATCGCGCGCGGCCGGAACGAGCAGGGCCGGCCGTCGCCAGGAGGGGCATCTCGATGAGCGCCACGTTCGCCTTCGACGGCCGCACCGTCGAGGGAGCGCGCGTCCACGGGGAACGGCGCGCCGCATCCGCCGCGGAGGCCGTCGCCGCGCTCAGACGCGAGCGAATCCTGGTGACGGCGATCCGTCCGGCCCGTTCCGGCGCGCCCGCGGCAGGGTGGTTCCGGCGCCGGCAATCGGTGTCGGCGCGCAGCCTCGCGGTCTTCACCCGTCAGTTCGCGGTGATGATAGGGGCCGGCCTGCCCCTGGTGCAGTGTCTCGAAATGCTCGGCGAACAGGAAGCGGACCGGGAGTTCGCCGCGACGATCCGCGCGGTGCGGACCGAGGTGGAAGACGGCTCGACGCTGGCCGACGCGCTGCGTGCGCATCCTCGGTCGTTCGACCGGCTCTATGCCGGCATGGTCGCGGCGGCGGAGGCCGGCGGCGTGCTCGATACGATTCTCGACCGTCTGGCGGTGCACATCGAGAAACACGTCGCGCTGCGCGGGCAGGTGCGTTCCGCCATGATGTACCCCGTGGCGGTGCTGGCGATCGCCGCCGTGGTCGTCGGGGTGATTCTCTGGAAAGTGATTCCCACCTTCGCGGCGCTGTTCGAGGGGCTCGGGGCCGTGCTGCCGCTGCCGACGCGCGTCGTGATCGCGGCGAGCGATTCGCTGGCGATCCTCGTGCCGCTGCTCGGCCTCGGCGCGCTGGGCGTATCGCTGGCATTTCGTCGATACTATTCGACGCGGGGCGGGCGGCTGGCGGTCGACGCCGTCGTCATGCGGCTGCCCGCGGTGGGCGGCGTCGTGCGCCGCAACGCGGTCGCGCGATTCTGCCGCACGCTGTCGGCGCTGCTCGGCGCCGGCGTGCCGATCCTCGATAGTCTGGAAATCACCGCCGGCACCGCCGGAAACGCAGTGGTGGAGGAAGCCGTCATGGCGACCCGGGCGGCGGTCGAACGCGGTGAGCCGCTCGCCGCGCCGCTGCGCGACGCCAAGGTGTTTCCGGCGCTGGTGGCACAGATGATCAACGTCGGGGAGACGACGGGCGCCCTGGACACGATGCTGGAGAAGGTGGCCGATTTCTACGAGGAGGAGGTCGACCGGGCCGTCGCCGGCATGACGGCGCTGCTCGAGCCGGTGACGGTGGCGGTGCTGGGAGTCGTCGTCGGCGGCATCGTGGTGGCCATGTACCTGCCGGTGTTCGACCTGATAGGCCGCCTGGCGGGATGAGACGCGCATGCGTTACGGAAGAAGCGGAAGGAGACTGGACGATGAATCGGGTACTGAGAGAGCACGCAGGGTTCACGTTGATCGAGCTGCTGATCGTCGTGGCGATAATCGGGATCATCGCCGCGATCGCCGCGCCGGGACTGTTGCGGGCGCGGATGGCCGGCAACGAGGCGTCGGCGATCGGATCGCTGCGGGCGATCAACAGCGCCCAGGCGACCTATGCGGCGAGCTGCGGCAGCGGCTTCTATGCGCCGACCCTGGCCAGCCTGGCCACGCCGCCGACCGTCGGCGGGGGTGGGGACGGGTTCATCGGCACCGATCTGGCCGCCGATCCGTCGATCAAGAGCAGCTACACGATCACGATGACCGGCGGGACCCCCGCCGCGGGTGCGCCGGCGTCGTGCAACGGCGTGGCTGCCGGCGGCGTGGTCGCCACCTACTTCGTGGGGGCCAATCCGACGCCGGGGGGCGGAACGCGCTTCTTCGGGACGAACCAGGGGGCGACCATCTATCAGGCCACGGCCGCTCTGCCCGTGACGCAGACCGGCGCCCCGGCCGGCGGCGCGCCCATACAGTAGGCCGTCTTGACGGCGGCGCGAGATGTCATTACAAGTGGGCGGTACGCCGCGCATGGCCGGCACGGAACGCGTAACGCGGAAGAGGGTGGAGTGACGATGACCAGACGGACGCGAATGTGGATGTCGATACTGGCCTGCGCCGGTCTCGTGGCGGCGGCTGCCTCCACCTACGTACATCTGCGGATGCTCGGCGACCCGAGCTACGCCAGCTTCTGCGACATAAACGCCAGCGTGAGCTGCACGCAGGTGTACCAGAGCCGGTACGGCAGCGTGTTCGGCGTGCCGGTGGCCCTGGGCGGCGTCATCTGGTTCGCCGCGATTCTGCTTCTGACGTACGCCGGGGCGCGGGCGCCCCGGGCGGCGGCGTCGAACGTCGCCGGATACCTGCTGCTGTGGTCCACCGTCGGCCTCGCCGTCGCGATGTACATGGCCTATGCCTCGTTCTTCGTGCTCGGCACGATCTGCCTGCTGTGCGTCGTGGTCTACGTGGCGGTCGTCGGAATCTTCATCCTGTCCGGCGGGGAGGAGGCGACGCCGGCAAGACGCCTGCCGGCCGCGGCGGTGGGCGACCTGCGCGCACTCGTGCGGGAGCCGATCGGGCTGGCGCTGCTGGTGGCCTTCGTGGGCGGCTCGTTCGGTTCGATCGGCTGGTTCACGTGGCCGCAGCCTTCGCCGGCGCCCGCGGCGGCGGCGGAATCGGCGGCTCCGCCCCCGCCGCCGGTGACCGGCGACCTGCGGAGCGAGTTCGAGCGCTACTGGGAGGCCGAGCCGCGCGTGGCGCTGGCGCTGCCCGCGTCCGCCGACGCCGCGGACGCCGCGGTGGTCGTGGTCAAGTTCAATGACTACCAGTGCCCCGCGTGCGCCAACGCCCACCGCGTCTACGCCCCGATATTCGCCAAGTACGCGTCTTCGCACCCCGGTCTGGTGCGGCAGGTGATCCTGGACTATCCGCTCGACCCCGCGTGCAACGAGCAGGCGCCGCGAGGCCAGCACCACGGCGCGTGCGCGGGGGCCGTAGCCGTGCGGCTCGCGGGCGGGCTCGGTGAGGACGTGCGGGCCGAGATGGAGGAGTGGTTGTACGCCAACCAGCCGGGCCTGAACCGTGAAGCGGTCGTGGAGGCTCTCGCCGATGTGGCGGGAATCGACCGTGCGCGCTACGACGCGGCCTACGACCAGACGATTCTCGCGGTGCAGGGGGACATCGCTCTCGGCAACGACCTGCCGGTCGAGGCCACCCCCACCTACGTCATCAACGGCGTCGTCATCAAGGGCACGCTGGCCCCGCAATACTTCGACGCGGCCATCGCTTACGAGCTGGAGCAGGCCGGGCGCGACTAGGGCTAGCGCGACCTCGCGGTCGCGTTGGGAGTTTGCCGGCGCGAATTCCTGCGCCGCAAACTCCTGGCAATCCAGTGGAACGGGACGGACGGTGTTCGTCGGCATCATCGCCCGCCAGGTGCGGGACGCGGTACGCAACCGGTGGCTGTACGGCGCGACGCTGCTCGCCGTCGGACTGGCCGTCGCCGCGCCGATTGCCGGGCGGCTCACTGCCGGCCAGGACGTGAAGGTGGTCAAGGATCTGGGCTTGGCCGCCTGCAACGCCTACGGTCTCTTCGTCGCCGTGTTCCTCGGTGTCCGGCTCATCGCGCGCGAGCGCGAGATCGGACAGCGCACGGTGGATCGCGATGTCGGGGCTGCGGCCTTCTGTCTCTCCACGTTCTCGAGTCCCGTGCTCGCGGCGGTGTCGGCCTGCGGGCTCTACGTCGCCGGCCACTTCGGCGCGGAGTTGCGGAACCTCGACGAGGTCGTCGATTCGCCGTTCGCTGCGTCGCTCGCCGCCGGGCTGTCGTACGTTCTGCCGGACTTCGCGGCACTCGACGTCAAGGCCGCGGTCGTCCACGGGCAGCCGGTCACGGCCTGGTACCTGGCGCTGAGCGGCGCCTCCGCCGCCGCGTACGTCCTTGCGTTCCTGGTTCCGGCGGTGGCGATCCTCGCGAGGCGCGACCCGCCGTGAACCCATGGGGCGGAGACGGGAACGCCGGCGAGCGTGCCGGCGCCGGTGCGTCCTGGTGGGGTCGTCCCGACGCGGCTGCGGTCGCGGCGGTGCTGCTCGTTACGCTCGGGGCCGGGCTGCAGATGGCGCGTGACCGCGCGACCGCGGACGGCGCGACCCCGCCGCGCGTGCGGTCCGCGCCGCCCGCCGCGTTCGCGCAGCGGGCGGCGCTGTCGTTCGAGGTCGTGCTCGCCGATCTCTACTGGATTCGCGCCGTGCAGCATTACGGGCGGACCAGGCTGTCCGGAGGCGGGGCGCACGACTATGCCCGCCTGTACCCGTTGCTGGATGCCGCGACCACCCTCGATCCGCGGTTCGACGCAGCGTACCGGCTGGGCGCGGTGTTTCTCGCCGAGCCGCCGCCGGGCGGCGCCGGCCGTCCCGATCTGGCCGTCGCACTGTTGCAAAAGGGACTCGCAAGCGTTCCGGAGCGCTGGCAATACCTGCATGACATCGGTTTCATCCACTACCGGTGGTTGCGGGACCCGGATACGGCCGCGCGGTGGTTTCAACGTGCCGCGGTTGTGCCGGGGGCGCCCTGGTGGCTCCCGTTCATGGCTGCGACGACGATGGCCGAGGGAGGCGATCGGGCCGGAGCGCGAGCGCTCTGGCGGCGGGTGCGCGACGCCGCCGGGGATTCCTGGATGCGCGCCGAGGCGTCCCGGCGTCTCGAGCGGCTCGAGGCGCTGGACGAGTTGGACCAGGGCGGCGGGGTTTCGGGTCGGCCCGCAGGATGACCGATCCGGTGACCGGGCTGCTCATCGGGTTGTTCGGGCTGGCCGTGGGGAGCTTCCTCAACGTCTGCATCCACCGGTTGCCGCACGGAGCGTCGGTGGTCACCCCGCCGTCCCACTGTCCCGCGTGCGGTGTGCCCATTCGCTGGTTCGACAACGTTCCCGTGCTCGGGTACCTCGCGCTCGGCGGCCGGTGCCGCGCCTGTCGCGCGCCGATCGATCCGCTGTATCCGTTCGTCGAGATCGGTACGGCCGTTCTCTTCCTCGTGCAGCATCAGGTCCTCGGGCTCCAGCCGCTGCTGGCGCCGCGCCTGCTGTTCACGGCGGCCATGATCGTCCTGTTCGCCGTGGACCTGCGGCACCACGTGCTGCCGAACGTCATCACGCTCCCCGGCATCGTCGTCGGCCTGCTCGGTTCGATCTTCCTGGAGCCCGGCTGGGTCGATGCATTGCTGGGGACGCTCGCGGGCGGCGGCGCCCTGTTGGCCATCGCGCAGGGTTACTTCCTTGTCCGCGGCCGCGAGGGGCTGGGTCTGGGTGACGTCAAGATGCTGGCCATGGTCGGTGCGTTTCTGGGGTGGCCGCTGGCGTTCTTGACGTTGGCGTGGGCGTCGCTGCTCGGCGCGACGGTCGGCATCGGCATGCTTAGGCTCCATGGCTTCGGTTGGCAGCATCCCTTGCCGCTGGGGTCGTTCCTGGCCCTCGCGGCGGTGGCCGCGTCACTCGTCGGCACGCGGTTCCTCGACTGGTACCTCGGCGCTGCAGGGCGTCTGCTGGACCGGCTCGTCGGCTCCCTGTGAGCCTTCACGCTCCTGCGGCGCAGACGCCTGGAGCGCCCGGATGGTCCCCGCCGGCGTCCCGCGCGGGCATATTCTGCGCGGCGCCTCTGCGGTCGAGCGTGCAGAATTCGCCTGTTCCGGCGCAGGCGCTCCGTATTCTCGGGCTGAAGCCTCCGGCAGGCGGTTTGCTTGTCTCCAGGCCGTGACCCGATCCGCAGGCTACGCGCTCATAGAGACGCTGGTGGCGGCCGCCATAGTCGTCGCGGTCGCTGCGGGGGTGGCGCACGTTGCCGTGCTGACCAGCGCGGCGGTCCAGGCGAGCGGGGTGCAGGGCAGGGCCCTGTTCCTGGCGGTGCAGAAGATGGAACAGTTGCAGTCGCTCGTCTGGACCTTCGATGGCGACCTGCAGCCGGTCTCGGACGAGTCGACCAGCCTGGCGTTCGATCCCCCCGCGGCGGGCGGCCGGGGCCTGCAGGCGTCCGGGCCGGTCACCGGACCCGGGGCCGACGGCTACGTGGACTATCTGGATCGTGACGGCCGGTGGCTCGGCACGGGTCCGCGGCCGCCGGCCGGCACCGCGTTCGTCCGCCGCTGGTCGGTGACCCCGCTCGCGGTGCCGGGTTCCGATGCGTTGCTGCTGCAGGTCGTCGTGGTCGCCGCCGGCCTGCGCGGGGCGTCGGCGACCCTCGATATGCGGCCCAACGATCCGGGCGTGACGTGGCTGGCCACGGCGCGCGTGCGGCGCTGAGTCCCGACAATGCTGATAGAGCTGCTCGTTTCGGTCGCTATCGTGCTGGGGTTGCTGGGGGTGGTGTTCGGGCTGGTCGATCCGTCCGGCGGCGCCCTGGCGGTGCAGTCGCTGACGGCGGACGTGCATCAACGCCAGCGCGCCACGTTGGGTGAGCTTCACCGGAATCTCCTCCTCGCCGGGAGCGGCCCGGTGCCCGGGCTGCCCGGCGTCCTCGCGCACCTGCGCCCGGCGGTGGCGCCGGTTCTGCGCGGTGCGCGCGC
This sequence comes from Vicinamibacterales bacterium, assembly GCA_965116825.1. Taxonomy (GTDB): domain Bacteria; phylum Acidobacteriota; class Vicinamibacteria; order Vicinamibacterales; family UBA8438; genus WTFV01. Next base: position 7,196,092 of record OZ220736.1, on the reverse strand, counting down.
CGATCCGGCACCGGGCGCGGATCGCGTCTCGGTGCTGTACGCGGTGCCCGGCGCAGCGGGCGCCCGGCTTGCCGCCCCCCTCTCGGGCAACCCGGCGCGCGTCCCGCTGCTGCCGGTCGCCGGGTGCGCGTTGCCGTGCGGATTGACGGACCGCAGCGGGGGCCTGGCCGTCGTCCACGATGCGGCCGGACGTTCGGACCTGTTCCGTGTGACGGGTATCGACGGCACCGGCGCGGTGTTGGAGCACCTTGCGAGCGGGGGCGCCTTCTATGACGCCGGTTCGCTGGTTGTGCCGGTGCTGCTGCACGGTTACTACCACGACGCCGGGGCGGAGCAGCTTCGCCTGTACAACGGGGCCGGCAGCGACCTGCCGGTCGTCGACGGGGTGGTCGACTTCGCGGTGCGTTACTTCGGTGTTGCGCAACCGACCCCGCCGCCGGCCGGCTCCGCGGCGGTGACGGCGCCCTGTCTGGCGGCCGCCGCTGCAGCCGGTCCCCCTGCCTCCGGTGTCGGCGTGCTGGACCTGGCGGTGCTCTCGGACGACGCGTCGTGCGCGGCCGGCGGCATGCCCTTCGACGTTGATCTGTTCCGTATCCGGCGAGTACGGATCGAGGTGACGCTGCGCGTGGCGGACGCGGCCTGGCGGCTCCCGGCCACCGGATCGCCCTTGATGCCGGTGCGCAATGCCGCTGTTCGCGACGTCGTTGCAAGTGTGGATGTCGCGCCGAGGAGCCTCGCCGGCTGGTAGACGGGCAGTGCCATGATGCCGGACCGAGGCTGCGCAGCCGGAGAACGGGGCATGGCCCTGATCGCGACGTTGATGGCGGCGTTGCTGCTCGTGGCCCTTGCCGGCGTGCTGGCGCCGCTGTCGATAATCGAGACCGCGGTGGGAGTCAACCACCGCCGTGCCGTGCAGGGGCTGTACGCGGCCGAGGCGGCGCTCGAGCTGGCGGCGGCGGAACTCGGCTCTCTTCCGGACTGGAGCGCGGCCCTGAACGGCTCCGCGCGGTCGGCTTTCCGGGGCCGGACTCTCGCTCCGGTCATGCCGGACGGCGCGGTCATCGACCTGATCGCGATCGCCGGCGGGCTGCGAGCGAGCGGCGCGGGGTCTGCCGCGGCTGGGCGCGGGCTCGACTGGAGGTTGTTCGCGCACGGCCGCCTCAGCGCGTGGATGCCCGCGCCGGCGCGCTACGGCCCCTGGCTCGTAGCGGTCTGGATTGCCGACGACGCGGCGGATCCGAACCCCGATTCCGGAGTGGACGGCAACGACTCGATCGTCGCGCACGCGGCGGCGTTCGGGCCACGCGGCGCCCGGCGGGCGGTGCAGGCGACACTCGTCCGACAGTCGCCGCCGCCGCCGGTCCCGCCGCCCATCGTCACGCGCGTGAGACTGGCGTCGTGGAGCGTCGTCCGGTAAAGGCAGCGGCGTGCGGGCAGGGCGCTGCGGGGGAGGATGTCAGGCGCGGGTGCCGATGGCGCGCAACGCACCGGCGAACTCGTCGTCGGTGACGTCGTCGACGATCCGGGTGGCGCCGATACCGGTCGGCAGGACTACGTGCAGGCGTCCCGCGCGCACTTTCTTGTCGCGCCGCATCGCCTCGACGAGCGCCTGCGCGGAGAGGTCGCTGACGGACGGGAGCGGTCCGAGCCGGGCGATGAGATCGGCCAGCGCCGACCGCTCCGCTTCCGCGAACACCCCGCGCCGGACGCCGAGATCGGCGACCGCGAGCATGCCGTAGGCGATCGCCTCGCCATGCCGGAAGCGACGGTACTTCGTGACCGCCTCGATGGCGTGGCCTGCCGTGTGCCCGAAGTTCAGGATGCGGCGCAGGCCGCCCTCCCGTTCGTCCTCGGACACGACCCGTGCCTTGATGCGGCACGAGTCCGCGATGATCGGGGCCAGCGCCGCCTGCTCGCGCCGGACGATGGCGTGCAAGTCGCGCCCGACGCGATCGAACAGGGGGCGGTCGGCGATCACGCCGTACTTGACCACTTCGTAGAGTCCTGCCCGGAACTCGCGCCGTGGGAGCGTGCTCAGCAGCTCCGGATCGGCGAAGACCGCAAGCGGCTGGTGGAACGAGCCGATCAGGTTCTTGCCGAGGGCGTGGTTGATGCCGACCTTGCCGCCGATCGAGCTGTCCACCTGCGCGAGCAGCGTGGTCGGCACGTGCACGAGGCCGACGCCGCGCAGATAGGTTGCCGCCGCAAAGCCCACCACGTCCCCGATCACGCCGCCCCCGATCGCCACGATGGTGACGCTCCGGTCGGCTGCCATGCGGATCAGCGCATCGTAGATCCTGGTTACGGTATGCGCCGTCTTGGAACGCTCGCCGTCGGGTACGAGGAGATGCTCCGCGCTGCCGAGCGCCTGCGCGATGCCGGCGCCGTGCGCCTTCCACACCGTGGGGCTCGAGACGACGATGCGTTGCGCGGCCACGCCCGCGTCGGTGAGCAGGGCATCGAGCCGGGCGAGCAGACCGGCTTCGACATGCACGGGATACGCCCGCGACGTCGTGGCAACCTGTATCACGGTGGGGGGCATGGCGCCGGTACAATAGCATCACCCGCGGCGGCGGCGCGGCGGCGCGCCGGTCGCGCCAGGAGAGACGGATCGAGCGAGGACAGGAGCAGATGGCGCCTAAACAGAAGGCTTTCGTGACCGAGATCACCCCGCAGTCGGAGGATTTCCCGCGCTGGTACACCGACGTGATACGGCGTGCGGAGCTGGCGGACTACTCCCCGGTGAAGGGAAGCATGGTGATCCGGCCGTACGGGTACGCCATCTGGGAGCTGATGCAGGCCGGGTTGGACCGGCGCTTCAAGGAAACCGGTCACGTCAACGCCTACTTTCCGCTCTTCATTCCCGAGAGCCTGCTTCGCAAGGAGGCGGCGCACGTGGAGGGCTTCGCGCCGGAGGTGGCCTGGGTCACCCGCGGCGGCGACGAGACGCTCGAGGAGCCGCTCGTGGTCCGCCCGACGTCGGAGGCGATCATCGGCACGATGTACTCCAAGTGGGTGCAGTCGTGGCGCGACCTGCCGATCCTCATCAACCAGTGGGCCAACGTGGTGCGCTGGGAGAAGGTGACGCGGCTGTTCCTGCGCACCACCGAGTTTCTCTGGCAGGAGGGGCATACCGCCCACGAGACCGAGCAGGAGGCGGAGGAAGAGGCGCGGCGCATGCTGGGCGTATACAAGGAATTCCTGGAGACGGAGCTCGCCATTCCGGTGCTCGACGGGCGGAAGACCGAGAGCGAGAAGTTCGCCGGGGCCGCCCACACCTACTCGGTCGAAGCGCTGATGGGCGACGGGCGGGCCCTGCAGGCCGGAACCTCGCACCACCTCGGCCAGAACTTCGCGAAGGTGTTCGACATCACGTTCCAGGCGCGCGACAAGTCCGTGCAGCACGTCTGGCAGACCTCGTGGGGCATGACGACGCGTCTGATCGGCGCCGTCATCATGGTCCACGGCGACGACAGCGGCCTGATCCTGCCGCCCCGCATCGCGCCGCACCAGGTGGTCATCGTGCCCATCCCGCGGGGCGACTGGCGCGTTACGGTGCTTCCCCGCGCCCGGGACATCGCGGCGGCCCTGAAACGGGCCGGCGTGCGGGTGATGCTGGACGACCGGGAAGAGTACAAGCCGGGCTGGAAGTTCGCCGAGTGGGAGATGCGCGGCGTGCCGTTGCGGCTGGAGATCGGCCCCCGGGACATCGAGCAGCAGCAGGTTCTGCTGGCGCGCCGCGACACGCGCGAGAAGCTCACGGCGCCGATGGACGGGCTGGAGGAGCGCGTGACCGGCCTCCTAGACGCCGTTCAGACCGCGCTCTACGAACGGGCGGTGGCGTTCCGCGACAGCCATACCGTCCGCACCGCGTCGGGCGACGAGTTCCGGCGCGCCTTCGAGGGCCGGCCTGGATTCGTAATCGCCCCGTGGTGCGGGTCCGCCGAGTGCGAGGCGCAGATCAAGGCGGACACGCAGGCCACGATCCGCAACCTGGCGTTCGACCTGCCCCCGGCGACCGGCGCGTGCGTGCGCTGCGGCCAGGCGGGGTACACCGATGCCTGGTTCGCCAAGTCGTACTAGGATTGGGACTATGACTCTGCGCCGCGACCGGCCAGTCGCGGCACGACCGGAGGTCGCGTCGGGAGTTTCAGCGGCGCGAAACTCCCACGGCGCAAGCGCCTGGTCGGGCGCTACTGCATGCGCACGACGAGGGCGGCGCGGCGGTTCAGGCGGCGCGTCTCCTCGCGGGTGTTGTCGTGCGCCGGCCGTTCCTCACCGTAGCTGATGGTCTGCAGCCGTGCGGCCGATACGCCGCGGTCGGTCAGGTACGCCTGCACCGAGCTGGCCCGGCGATCACCGAGAGCGAGGTTGTACTCGTTGGTCCCGATGTTGCAGGTATGCCCTTCGATTTGAATCCCGAGATCGGGATCCTCCGCGAGCGCCGCGACGACCTCGTCGAGCACCCGCGCGGCGCCTGGACGCAGGCTGTAGCGGTCGAAGTCGAAGTGGACGTCCTCGAACACGAACTCGCGTCTGGGCGGCGGCGGCGGGGCATTGACGAGCACCGTGGCCGTGTCCGACGCCGAGCCGCCCCTCCCGTCGGCAACGGTCGCCGTGATCGGGACCGGGCCCTCCTGCGCCGGCGCCTGCCAGCGTGTGGTGGCCCGGTCGGCGGCGTCGGTGAAGCTGCCCGCCGGCGCGCTCCAGCGGAAGTCCAGCGGGTCGCCGTCCGGGTCGGAGGCGTCCGCCCGCAGGCGGACCTCGTCCTCGAACTCCACCTCGCACGGGTCGCATGACACGGTGACCACCGGTGGACGGTTCGCCGCCGGCGGCGGCGGTGGCGGCGGTGGCGGCGGCAGGGTGTGCACGCGGACGCCGGGGTGGTAGCTCAACCGAAACAGGAATCCCAGCCGGTCGGCGGCGGGCTTCAACTGACCGATCGCGGGGCGTCCGACGTGACGTACGGCCCAGCTCATGCCCGCCCCGACGGACAATCCCCGGACCTGGAACTGCGCGCCCGCGACGGCGTCGATGGGCCTCCGGTCCGACGACGAGAGTCCGCTCATGCTGCCGTCCGCCGCGACCAGGGGTTCGGACAGCATCATCGCGCCGCCGAGCACGCCCTGGCCGAGCAGCTCGCCGAACACGCGCAGTGGTCCTCGCACCGGCGCGCCCAGGCCGACTCCCCACCACAGGCCGTGGGGCACGTCGATGCCGGACGGGTCGCCGCGCAGCACGACATCGGTGTTCGCGCTGAACTCGGCGACGCCCAGGTTCTTGCTCACGACGAGGCCGACGGCCCCGCCGGGTGCGCCGGCCGTCGTGCCCGCGTCCTCGTCGCCGGTCGGCAGTCTGGCCCAGCCGCGCACCGCGAAGGCGACCGGCGCCTGGTTCCGTTCCGTCAACAGATTCAGCTTCGCGCCGACGACCGCGTCACCCATGGCGTTGCCGCTGAAAGGCCTGGTGGCGAACGGGAAGTCGGGCAACACGCCGCCGACGGGGGGGTCGTGCGGTCGGAACAGCGGCCGTACGTCCCTGTCGATGCGAGTCAGGAAGGGAACCGATCCGAACAGCTCGACACGGTCCCCGACGCCGAAAGCGAACGTCCCGGCCATCGATTGAATCGCCGTCAGGCCCTGCTGCCGGTTGAAGGTCGCGAGATGGCCGCTGGCGGCGATGCGGCCGTCCGGAACGACCTCGGCGGTGGGGACGAACCACAAACCGGTGTCGCCGAGAAACGTCACGCCGGCTGGCCGCGTGTCGTCTTCCTGCGCGAGTGCCTGACCCGCGGAGATGCTCATGATCGCGGCCAACGCCAGGAGGCGAAGCCGTCGGTTCGTTAGTGACACCACACTTACCCCTGCTCTGAGTACCCGTACCAAGTGTATCGGCCGCTGACTGCCAGAAGTTCAGCCGTATTCCCGATTCGCTGGCTCGTCGCGAAAAGCGCGGGGAAACGATGGGAGGATAACCAATCCTACGGGTTGAAACGAAGTGCAGTCAACGCACGGCACGGACTCAGTCGGCCTTTCGCTTCTGGAACACCCACGCGATGCCGATGCTCAGAACGTAGAGCGCGAGCATCGGGCCCGCCATCACGGTCATCGTGACCGGGTCGGGGGTCGGCGTCAGAATCGCCGCGACGACGAAGCAGAGCAGGAAGGCGTACTTGAAGTTGCGGATCAGGAAGCGCGACGAGGCGACGCCCATCCTGGCCAGGAAGAAGACGATGGTCGGCAGTTGAAAGATGACGCCGCAGGCAAGCACCAGGCGGACGTAGAGGGTGAACGCGGGCTGAATCCGCGGCGTGAACTCGAGGTACTCGGTCGCCGCGCCGAAGCTCCCGAAGAAGCCCCAGGCGACCCGGAAGAGGACGTAGTGACCGAATAGCGCGCCCCCGATGAAGAACAGCGAGCCGAGCGCGACGAACGGGATCGCGAACTTCTTCTCGTGCGCGTACAGACCCGGTGCGATGAAGAGCCACAGTTGCGACATGATCACCGGCGTTCCGATGACGAGTCCGGCCAGCGCGGCCATCTTCAGCCGCAGAAAGAACGCCTCGGTCGCGTCGGTATAGATCAGGGTGCCGCCTTCCTCCAGGACGTCGGTCAGCGGCTCCATGATGAAGTCGAAGATCGGATCGATGAACCCGAAGCAGAGCATGAAGCCGACCGCGAGCGCCCCGAACGAGGCCATGAGCCGCGTCCGCAACTCGTCGAGGTGATCGAGGAAGGACATCTTGCCGCCGCCGCCATCCTCGTCTTCCTCGGCGTCGTCGCCGTCGACGGGTGGCCCGCCGGGTCCCGGCGGACCGGCGGGGGCAGGCAGAGCCGCCGCCGGCGCCGGAACGGGCGGCGCTGCAGGCGTCGCGGCGTCGCTGGCGGTGGCCGGAGATGTCGGAGCGGCAGCGGCGGCGGCCGCCGGATCTGCCGTCTGCACCGGCGCCGCGACGGGCTCGGATGCGGAATCCGTTGCGGCCGCGGTGGACGAATCGGTTTCCGGCGACGAGGCCGCCGGTGCGGACGGATCGGCGGTGGGCTCTGCCGGAACCGGGGCTTGTGCCATCGCGTTCGTCAAGCGTCAGGCGCCCGCACCGGGCTCGGTCGGATGGGGCTCCGGCGTCGGCGCCGCAACGGCGACCGGTTCGGGCGAAGCCGTCGACGTCGGGGCGCCGGGCGATTCGGGTTCCGTCGCGCCCGGCGGGGCGCCGGGCGATTCGGGTTCCGTCGCGCCCGGCGCGTCGCCGGAAGGCGGCGCTGCCGCCGGGCTGGACTTGGCGGCTGCGGCCTTCGGAGCGCGGCGTTCCTCGACCCGGATCTCTTCGTCGAGGGTGTTGCGCAACTCGTTCGACGCGCGCTTGAACTCGCCGAGGCTCTTGCCGAGCGACCGCCCCAGCTCCGGCAGCTTGCGTGGACCGAACACGATCAACGCGATGACCAGGATGATGACCATTTCCCAGACGCCGATTGGACCGAACATGGCATTGCTCCTGGCAGTGATCTTCCGTAAGCCGTTCTGAGCATTATAGAAACGGCAGCACGGAGCGGTCAAGCGCGAGGGCCTCGCACGGATCGCTCGAAGTTGTTGCTGCACAGTAGCTTATCTGATAGCATCGGGCGCATGCGAGCAGTGACATCTCTAGCGACCGGAGTCGGCGCCGTTGTCATGTCGGCCATCGCGGGCGGGTTGTTCGGCGGCCAGGTGCTGGCGCGCCAGGATTCGATGACCCGGCAGTACGACGCGTTCGCGTCGGCGGTCGCCGCGATCGAGGCCAATTACGTCGACGAGGTGGATGTAGAACAGCTCGTGTCGCGGGCCGTCGGGGGCATGCTGCAGACGCTGGACCCGCATTCGAACTACATGGACGCCCGGCAGTACGCCCGCCTGCGGGAACGGCAGGAGGGGCGCTACTACGGGCTCGGGATTCAGATCAGCGTCATCGACGGCGGCATTACGGTCAACAGCATCTTCGAGGGCTCACCCGCCTACCGGAGCGGTATTCGCCGGGGTGACGTCATCGCGCGAATCGAGGGCGAGAACGCCATCGGGATGAGCAGCGACGAGGCCGTGCGCCTGCTGCGCGGGCCGCGCGGCAGCGCGGTCGGCATCTCCGTGCGCCGCGACGGCTACGAGGAGTTGATCGACCTGCGCGTCGAGCGGGACGAGATCAGCATCGCGACCGTCGAGGCCGCATTCATGGTCGACGGGTCGACGGGCTACGTGCGTCTGCGCGACTTCTCGGAGACCAGCAACGACGAGTTGTCGCGGGCGCTGGCTGCGTTGCGCGACGCGGGGGCCGCGCGGCTTCTCCTCGACCTGCGGGGCAACCCCGGCGGGCCGCTCGATCAGGCCATCAAGGTCTCGAATCAATTCCTGTCGCGCGGCGACATGATCGTCTACACGCGCGGCCGGGTCGCCAACTCCGATCAGGACTACCACGCGCGCGACGCCGGCGCCTACACGAACCAGCCGCTCATCGTGCTGGTGAACCGCAACAGCGCGAGTGCGTCGGAGATCGTTGCGGGCGCAATTCAGGATCACGATCGCGGTCTGGTGATCGGTGAGACGACGTTCGGCAAGGCGCTCGTCCAGTCCATCTATCGCGTGAGCCACGGCGCGGGGCTCGCGCTGACGACCGCGCGCTACTTCACCCCCAGCGGGCGGATGATCCAACGGCCCTGGGACACGGCCTTCGACGAGTACCTGACCTATTCCCTCCGCGAGCCGGAGGCCCCGGTACGCGCCCCGGCCGACCGCAAGTTCACCGACGCCGGCCGCGCGGTCTACAGCGGAGGGGGCGTCGAGCCGGACCACTTCTTCACCGGGCCGATAGAGGGTTTCGATCCGTCGCGCTTCGGGCGGCTGCTGGCGGCTCGGCGGGAGTTCATCTCCTTCGCGCAACGATTCATCGCGGCGGGCGACACCCGGGTGACCGTCGAGGGGCGCGATCGGGAGATCGTCGACCGCGGGTTCGTAGTCGACGACGCGATGCTCGATCGTTTCCGGGCGCATGTCGAGTCGCGGGGTCTGACCGTCGACGAGGACGATTTCGAGAATGACATCGACTTCATCCGGGCGATGGTTCACTACGAGATCGACAAGGACCTGTTCGGCGAAATCGAGGCGCGGCGGAACCTCTTCGGACGTGATCCGCAGGCGCAGCATGCATTGACCCTGTTCGATGAAGCGGTCGCCCTGTTGCGCCTGTCCTCGACTTCGCGCACCGTCGCCTCCCGGTAGTCGCCGCCGGCCGCGGCGGACTTGCAGTCCGGTGCGGCCGGTTGCTACACTGTTGCGCAACGTTCAGGCGGCAGGCCGGCAGGGTAAGCCGGCAAGTACGTTCCTGACCCGGCGTTGAGCGTTCCCAGCCGCTCGACAGGTGATGGTGGAGAAACCAGTGAACCTGTTGGCGCGGCTGTTTTTGCGTACCCCTCCTCACGGGATGCGGCGGTCCTGATGCGACTCAATCATCTCGAAATCGCCGGCTTCAAGAGCTTCGCGGAGCGTGCCGCCCTGGCGTTCGACAATGGCGTGACCGCCATCGTCGGTCCGAACGGTTGCGGCAAGAGCAACGTCATCGACGCCATCACCTGGGTGCTGGGCGAGCAGAGCGCACGCAGCCTGCGCGGTGAGCGGATGGAGGACATCATCTTCAGCGGGAGCGACGCCCGGCGTCCGACCGCGGCAGCGGAGGTTCGCATTCAGCTCTCCGAGGTGACGGCCGCCTTGGCGAACGGCGGCAACGGGTCGCCGGCGGCAGGCGCCCGGATCCGGACTGCGAACGGTAACGGGGCCGGGCACGGCGGCGCCACGGAGAATGGCAACGGCAAGGGGCCTGCGACGGGCGCGGGTCCGCCCCCGCCGGTGGCATCGCCGGCGTCGGATCACGACCCGGCCGGCCTGCAAGACGATAGCGACGACGATCTCGTCGAGCCGACCATCAGCCGCGATGTCGAGGTCGCGCGGCGGCTGTACCGGTCGGGAGAGAGCGAGTATCTCATCGACGGGCGGGTCTGCCGGCTCCGTGACATCCAGGATCTCCTGATGGACTCGGGGCTCGGCGTCAAGGCCTATGCGGTCATCGAGCAGGGGCGAATCGGTCAGATTCTGGGCGCCCGGCCCGCGGAGCGGCGGCAACTGCTCGAGGAAGCGGCGGGTGTCACGAAGTACAGGGCGCGGCGCCGCACGGCGGAACTGAAGCTCGAGGCCGCACAGCAGAACCTGACGCGCGTCGACGACATCGTCTTCGAGGTGGAGAAGCAGCGCGGCGCACTCAAGCGCCAGGCCGCCAAGGCTCGCCGTTATCGCCGGCTGCGCGAAGAGTTGCGGCGGTGGCAGAGGGTTCATTTCGCGCGCCGGAGCCGTTTGCTGGAGAGCGCCATCGAGACCGCGACGCGGCGGCTGGAAGAGGCGCGAGAAGGCGAACGGTGCGCGGCCGCCGCACTCGCGGCGCTGGAGACCGGCCGCGAGCGCCAGCGGTTGGAGCTGGCAGAGACGGACGGCGCGGCCACGGCGCTTCGCGAGACGGCGCACGCCCGCGAAATCGAGGTCGAGCGGCATCAACAACAGATCGAGTTCGGGAAGCGCCGCGCGGCGGAGCTTGCTACCGCACTGGAGCAGGGGGTCGCTACGCTGGAGGCCCTCAACGCACGCTGCGGCCCGCTCGCAGAAGAGCTGGAGGCGCAGAGGAAGGCGCACGGTCGATGCGTCGTCGATCGTGATGCGGCGCTCGAGCGGCTGCAGGAGGCTGAACGGGCATTGAGGGAAGGGCAGAGCGCGATCGATGGGCGGGAAGGAGACGTCGAAGCCGCTCGCAGCGAGATGTTCGCGGCCGGGAACGCCGCGACTGCACTGCAGAACGTAATCGACAACGCCGCCTCGGTCCACCGCCGGATTGCCGAATCGCTGGCGAAGACCGACGCGGAAGCGGCGGACCTCGCGGCCGAGTCCGAGCGGACCGGTCAGGAGCGCTCGGCGGCGGAAGCGGCTCGCGGCCAGGCGCTCGAGCGGCTGGAGGGGCTGCATGCCGCGCGGGCCGGGCGCACGGCGGAACTCGCGACTGCCCGCGCCGTGGTCGAAGCTCTTTCCCGCGACTTGCGAGATCGCGAGCAGCAGGTTGCGGTGGCGCGTGCGCGAGTCGAGTCGCTGGAGGAGATCGAGGCCGGACGCGCCGCGTACGGCGAGGCCGCGCGCGAGATCCTGGCCGCCGGCAGTCAGGTCGCGCACCATGGATCGGTGGCCGACCACATCGAGGTCGAGCGGGCGGATGAACCGGCGGTCGAATCTTGTCTGGCGGATGTCCTGCAGGACGTGGTCGTGCCGACGCGCAAGGATGCACTCGCCGGCGTGGCGCTGGTTGCCTCGCGCGACAGCGGTCGTTGCGGCTTTCTCGTCGCCGACGATACGCAGGCGACGGTCGCCGCCGGCCCTCCGCATCCCGCGCTGCGCGGATTGATGGACGTCGTCCGGGTGACCGGCGCGGGCGCGGCGGCGGTGCAGAGGTTGCTGCGGCGGCGATGGATCGCGCCGTCCATCGAAGCGGCGGCAGCGGCGGCAGCCGCGACGGAGGACCCGATCTCGACGCCGGAGGGCGTCGTCGTCCGGGGGGGCGACCGCCTGGCCGGCGGTGGCCGGCGGGCCGCTTCGGGATTGCTCGGTCCGAAACGGGAGATCAAGGAACTGCGCGACCGGATCGACAGCCAGACGGCAGCGGTGGGGAAGCTCGGCGAAGAGATCGCGGCGCACGAGGCTGGCGCGGCGCGGATCGAACAGGCGCTCGGTGCGCTGCAGGACGACGAGCACACGCTGGAGAAGCAGCTCGTCGGCCTCGACATGCAGTTGACGCGGCTCGACGACGAGCGGAATCGGGTTGCCGACCGGCGGCGCCTGGTCGAGACCGAACGCGGGCAGTTGACGGAGGAGCGAGGCGCTCTCGAGGCACGCGAGGCAGAAGCGCGTGAGGCAATCGAAAGGCTGGGGGCGGACCAGCGGTCGGCCGACGAACGATTCATGGAGGCCGAGCGCCGTCTGCACGACGCCCGTGAGGTCGTCGAGTCTCTGGGGCAGGACGCAGCCGGTTCAAGAGCGCGGCATGCCACCATGTCCGAGCGCTCCGCCGCGCTGGCGTCCGACGTGCGGCGGCTCGAGGACCAGGCCCACGAGTTGCGCGAGAGGATTGCGCGGTGCGAAGCCGACAACGAGCGCGCCGGCGCCGACAGAGGCCGCGTTCTGGAGGAGGTGGCCCGCTCCGAGCAGCGGCTCGACACCGACGTCGAGACGTTCGATGCCCTCCGGCGGGAGATCGCGCAGGTGGACGAGCAGGTGGCGGACTTGCGGCAGCGGATCGCATCCTGCGACGACGAGGTGCGCGCTGCCCGCCAGGCGCTCGAGCGCGCCCGCGCGGAGGTTGGCCGGCAGGAGGTGTCCCTGGCCACGGCCGACGCCGATTTGGCCCATCTTGCCGAGTCGTGCATGACGTCTTTGCAGGTCGGACTGGACGACCTGCGGCGGGAGGTGGAAGCGCTCGAAGCGGATGGTCCCCTCGAGCCCGACTGGTCGCTCGTCGGGGCGCGGGCGTCGAGGGGGGATGCATCCGGTGCCGACGAGCCCATCGACGAGGCAGCCGAGGCGCAGGAGCCCGTCGTGGATGACGATGCCATCCGTGCGGACGACGCGAGCGAGGCCGGCGGCGGCGAGCCGGCTGAGACGCAATCCGTCGACGCGGATGCGATGGTCGAACTGTTGCGGGCGAAGGTCGAGCGACTCGGAGCGGTCAACATGATGGCGATCGATCAGTTCGACGAGCTGGAGGAGCGGCACGCGTTTCTCACCGCCCAGCGGAAGGACCTCCTCGATTCGATTGCAACGACCGGTGATGCCATCAAGCGAATCGACGCGACGACCCGCACGCGTTTCCGGGATGCGTTCACGGCCGTCAACGAGCACTTTCAGTTGACGTTCGAGACGCTGTTCGGCGGCGGGCGTGCCCAGTTGGTGCTGCTCGACGAATCGGACGTGCTGGAGAGCGGCATCGACATCGCGGCGCAACCGCCGGGGAAGCGGCTTCAGAGCATTCAACTGCTCTCCGGCGGCGAGAAGGCGCTGACGGCCATGGCGTTGATGTTCGCCATCTTCCGCTATCGGCCGAGCCCCTTCTGTCTACTGGACGAGATCGACGCGCCGCTCGACGACGCCAACATCGCGCGTTTCGTCGACATGCTGAGAGGACTTCAGGATCGGACGCAGTTCGTCCTGGTCACACACAACCGCAAGACGATGGAAATCGCGGACCGGCTCTACGGCATCACGATGGAGGAGCCGGGGGTGTCCAAGCTGATTTCCGTCAATATGGCGCAGTAGTCGGTGAACGAAGGCAAGGCGGCTCGCTTCCACCGCCTCAGACGTCGGAGCCGGCGCCTCGCGTTTGGCGCGCGGGCCGGCGTCCTGCTCGTGGCTGCCGGCTGGCGCTATCCGATCGAGGTCGTCGACGCGTTGCTCTCCGCGTCGGTCCTGCCGGGTGCCGTAGGCATCGTGCTCGGGGCTGGTCTGGTAGCGGGGGCGCTCTGCCTCGCGGCCGAGTTTCTGGCTCTGCCCTTCGTCCTGCACGCGGATCTCCTGCTGGAGCGTCGGTTCGGGCTCTCGCGACAGTCGCTCGGCGGTTGGCTGCACAGCCAGGGACAGGCGATCGTGCTGCGGATGGGCGGCTGGTCGGCCGCCGCTGCCGCCGTCTACACGACCATCGGCATCTGGCCCGAATCGTGGTGGATGATCGCGGGAGCAGGCTGCCTGGCGACCGGCGTGGTGCAGGCGAGTCTGGCTTCCGCGGTGCTGGGGCGCCGCACGCGGCCGCTGAGTCGACCGGCGTTGCAGACGCGGTTGGAGGCATTGACCCGGCGGGCCGGAGCACCGGTCATCGCCATCCACGAATGGCGGGTCGGTCCCACGAGCGACGCCGCGAATGCGGCGGTCGTCGGTCTCGGTCCCTTCCGGCGGATTCTGGTCTCGGACACGTTGCTCGATGACTACAGTGACGAAGAAATCGAGGTGATCATCGCGCACGAGATCGGCCATCACGTGCACTGGGACATGTGGCAGACGATCATCTGCACCGCCGCGGTGGCGTTGGGCGCGTTCTGGACGGCCGACAGAGTCCTGGCCGAAGCCCTGCCGCGGGTCGGCGTCGACGGGTTGTGGGACATTGCCAGCGTGCCGCTGCTGGCGCTCGCATACGGGGCGGTGACGATAGCCGCCGCGCCGATCGTCAACTTGCTGTCACGCTGGCACGAGCGCAGAGCCGACCGGTACGCACTCCGCGTGACGGGCAATCTGGAAGCCTTCGTATCCGGACTGCGGCGGGTGAGCGCGCAGTACCTGGCCGAAGAACGCCCGCCGCGGTTGGTCGAGTGGTTCCTTCATTCTCACCCCTCGCTGGCCACCCGGATGGCGAGCGCGCGCGCTGCGGCTTCCAAAGTCAGGAGCCGGGGGGCTGCGCCGCAGGAGTTTCGCGCCAGCGAGACTCCCAACGCGACCGTAAGGCGCCAGGAGTCTGCGCCGTAGAACGGCGCGGCCTCCTGGCGGGTTGGTTGGGCGGCAAACGGAGCCACAGGCGACACTGTCCGGGCTGGCGGGCAGGGTTATCGGCGCGCGGGCTCGCGGTTGCCGCCGCGCGGCCGCGGCGGACGAGACGGTCCGCCGCCCGGTGCTCCTCCACGACGGTCCGGGCGGCGAGGCTGGCCGTCGCCCTTGTCGCCGTTGTCCGACGATCCGCCCGGCAGCAGCGCCTTGCGGCTCAGCCTGACCTTGCCGGAGGGGTCGACGTTGATTACCTTCACCAGCACCTGGTCGCCCTCGGTCAACTCGTTGCGCACCTCGTTCACGCGGTAGTGCGCGATTTCGGAGACGTGGAGGAGCCCGTCGATGCCGGGCAGGATCTCCACGAACGCGCCGAAGTCGGTGATGCGCTGCACCTTGCCGAGGTAGGTCTTGTTCAGCTCGGGGCTCGCGGTGAGCTCTTCGATGATGGCGATGGCCTTCTGGGCCGACTCTTCGTCCGTCGACGCCACGTTGACCCGGCCGTCGTCCTCGACGTCGATCTTGACGCCGGTGCGGTCGATGATGCTGCGGATGGTCTTTCCGCCCGGTCCGATCACGTCGCGAATCTTGTCGACCGGAATCTGAATCGTCACGATGCGCGGCGCGTGCGTGGAGATGGACTCGCGCGGCGTCGCGATCGTGACCCCCATCTTCTCCAGGATGTGGAGCCGCCCGGCCCGCGCCTGATCGAGTGCCTCGCGCATGATCTCGGTGGTAATCCCGGAGACCTTGATGTCCATCTGCAGCGCGGTGATGCCCTCGCTGGTGCCGGCGACCTTGAAATCCATGTCGCCGTAGTGATCCTCGGCGCCGGCAATGTCCGAGAGGATGGCGTGCCGGCCGTTCGCCTCGTCGAGGATCAGGCCCATGGCGATCCCGGCCACGGGCCGCTTCATCGGCACGCCGGCATCCATCAGTGCGAGGGCGCCGCCGCAGACGCTGGCCATGGACGACGATCCGTTGGATTCGAGAATGTCCGAGACCACGCGCAGCGTGTACGGGAACTCCTCCTCGCTCGGGATCATCGGCGTCAGGCTGCGCTCGGCCAGGTGCCCGTGTCCGATCTCCCGCCGCCCCGGCCCGCGCAGGAACCTCACCTCACCGACCGAGAACGGCGGGAAGTTGTAGTGCAGCATGAAGCGCTTGTAGATCTCTCCGTCGACGAGCTCGACTTTCTGCTGGTCGTCAGCCGTGCCGAGCGTCGCGGAAACGAGCGCCTGGGTCTCGCCGCGCGTGAAGACGGCCGAACCGTGGGCGCGAGGCAGCACGCCGATGTCCGAGGAGATCTCGCGGACTTGATCGAACGCGCGGCCGTCGAGACGGCGGCCGGCATCGAGGACCTCGTCGCGCAGCACCTTCTCTTTCAGATCCTTGAACACCAGCTTGGCGTCCGCCCGCCGATCCGCGTCGTCGCCGGGAATGGACGCGAGCAGGTCGTCGAGCGCGCGATCGACTTGGGCATAGCTTTCGATCTTGTCCTTGACGCGCATGGCCTCGCCGAGCGGCGCGAGCGCCTGCGCTTCGATCTCCTGACGCACGCCGGCATCCACCTCCGGGGCGGCGACGCTCGTCTTCGGCTTGCCGACGGCCGCCGCCATCGCCTCGATCGCATCGATGATGTCCCGAATGGCCGCGTGGCCCGCTTCGAGGGCGCCGAGCATGACATCCTCGCGCACCTCCCTGGCCCCCGCTTCGACCATGACGATTGCGGCGCGGCTGCCGGCGACGATCAGATCGAGGTCGCTCTGCTTGCGTTCCGGATACGTCGGGTTGATGACGAACTCCCCGTCGAGCAGGCCGACGCGGACGGCGGCGACGGGGTGCGCGATCGGAATGGGGGAGATGGCGAGAGCGGCCGACGCCCCCGTCAGGGCGAGCACGTCGGAGTCGTTCTCGGGATCGGCGGACATCAGCAGGGCGATTATCTGCGTCTCTCGCCGCCATCCGTCGGGGAACAGCGGCCGGAACGGACGGTCGATCAGCCGGCTGGTCAGGACCTCCTTCTCGGTCGGCTTGCCTTCGCGCTTGAAGAAGCCGCCCGGGATCCGACCCGACGCGTAGGCGTACTCCCGGTAGTCCACGGTGAGCGGCAGGAAGTCGATGCCCTCGCGTGCGGTCGGGGCGGCGCAGGCGGTGACGATGACGAGCGTGTCGCCGTAGCGCACGGTGACCGCGCCGTCCGCCTGCTTGGCCAGCTTGCCGGTTTCAATCGTGAGGGTGGATCGGCCGACGTTCACCTGGGCCGTGTGCATTGAAATGGGCTCCAGTTCTCGGGACGAATCATGGTCCCGGCGCGTTGCACGGAAAAGGCGGGCAGCGGTCTCGACGAGACCGGTCGTTCTCTGGCGCCTACTTGCGGATGCCGAGCCGCTTGATCAGGTCCGCGTATCGCTCGGTATCCTTGCCTTTGAGATAGTCCAGGAGGCGACGACGCCGACCGACCAGTTGCAGCAGGCCACGACGGGAATGGTGATCCTTGGCGTGGGTCTTGAAATGTGCCGTCAGATAGGAGATGCGTTCGCTGAGAATCGCGATCTGTACCTGCGGCGATCCGGTATCGCTGTCGTGCAGGCGATACGAGCCAATCAATTCAGACTTCCGCTCCTTGGCCAGCGCCACGTGCAACTACCTCTCTACTCTTACCTTAGTCGTTTGTGTGTCAACACGCGATCCTACACTAGAACGATTGTCGGGTGCAAAAACCGCGCGGCGTCCGCCTTTGCGATGGCGATCAACAGGCCCTCTCCGTCGTAGAGCTTTGCCGTCGCTGCTCCGGAAGCGACGGCTTGTGCCGTCCAGTCCGCGCTGGACGAGACGACGTCGGCAACGGTCAGGTCGTTACCGTGCCGCGCCCGCCGTGCGCCATGCTCGGTCAGCACCAGTCGCGGGAGCTCCGGCAACAGTTCGGCGAGCGGTACCAGCCGGTCCGCAACGGCGGAACCTCGCGTCTCCACCTCTTCGATCGACACGGCGCCGTGGAGGTCAAACGCGCCGTTGCAGTGCCGCCGCAGCGACTCCAGGCAGGCGCCGCAGCCGAGCGCCGCGCCGAGATCGTGGGCGAGCGCTCGCATGTAGAAGCCGGGATCGCACGTTACGCGGCACTGCACCCGCGCGCCGTCTACCGCCAGCACGGCAGCGGAATGCACCGTCAGCGCGACCGGGTCCGGCACGACCGGTTCGTTCCTGCGTGCAAGCTTGTAGGCGCGGACGCCGCGGATCTTCTTGGCCGAGAACGGCGGGGGGCGCTGCGGCCAGGTGCCGACGAAAGCCGCCAGCGCCCGTTCGATGGCCGCCCGGTCCGGGGCATTCACGAGGCCGATTCCCATCCGGTCCCGCGCGTCCGCGGTGATCGTCCCGGTGGCGTCGTAGGTGTCGGTCGAGACGCCGAGCAGGATGCAGCCCTCGTAGGTCTTGCGCCCCGCCGAGAGGAGCGATGCAAGACGCGTAGCCCGCCCCACCACGAGCGGCAGCACGCCGGTGGCCATCGGATCCAGCGTGCCCACGTGGCCGACGCGCCTGACCCCGAGCGACCGGCGGGCGTGCGCCACGACGTCGTGCGACGTCAGGCCGGAAGGCTTGTCGACGACCAGAACCCCATCCATCTCAGGATTCGCTCGCGGCAGCGACGCGCGTTCCCGATCGCGCGACGGCCGCGGCGGTGTGCGCCAGCAGCCGCGCCTCGAGATCCGGAACCGACAGGTCCAAGGTACAGCCGGAGGCATTGCGATGACCGCCGCCGCCGAAGGCCGCGGCAATCGCGCGGACGTCGACGAGCCCCTTCGACCGCAGGCTCACGCGGGTGGTCCCGTCGAGCGCCCGGAGCATGATCACGGCTTCGACGTCGCGGGCCGCCAGCGGCAGGTTGATGACGCCCTCCATGTCGTCCGGCGGGCAGTCGGTCTCGCGGAGCAGGGCCTCGTCGATGCGCAGGACGGCGACGCGGCCGCCCGCCTCGAGGCGCATCTCGTGCAGCAACCGGCCCGTCAGCCGGAGCTTGCCGAGCGAGCTGTTCTGATAGATCGCGGCCGCCAGGGCCGCGGCGTCGACGCCGCAGGCAGCCACGTCCCGGCAGGTTTCGAACGTGCGGGCGGTGATGTTGGCATGCCGGAACGAGCCCGTGTCCGTGAGGATGCCGGCGTACAGCGCGGCCCCGATCTCCGGCGTCAACGCGACGCCCAACGCGCCGATCAGGTCGCGGACCATTTCCGCGCACGCCGCGGCGGTCGGGTCGAACCAGTTGAGCGTGCCGTACATCGCGTTGCCGGTGTGGTGATCGATGTTGATGACGGGCTGGCGCGCCAGTCCGGCGACCTCGGTACGCTCCAGGGTCCCGCACTCGAGTACGACCGCTGCATCGAAGCGACCGTCGACGGTCGCGGCCACCTCGATGGCCTCCGCGCCCTGGAGCGATTGCAGGTAGGCGGGCGGCGCGTCGTGGTTGACGATCCGGACCGTCTTGCCGAGCGCACGCAGCGCGTGGGCCAACGCCAACTGCGAGCCGATGGAGTCGCCGTCCGGCCGGACGTGCGAGGCCAGCACGAAGCGCTCGCCGTCCAGCAACGCGGCCGTGATGCGTGCAAGCGGATCAGGCGTCATCTCTGTTCTTCCGGATCGACCGCTGCCTGGTCGTCGTCGCTACCGCCGGTTTCCCGGCGCTCGCGCTCGATGTCGTCGAAGATCCGTGCGATGCGGTCCTGCCGCTCGGTGGAATCGTCGTACAGGAATCTGATCTCCGGCACCTGCCGAAGCTGGAGTCGTTGCCCGATTGCGCGTCGCAGATACGCCCGCGCGCGGCGCAGGCCGCGAGCGGCGGCCCGGCGATCGCTGCCGGTCAGCAGGGTGTAGTAGACGCGGGCGAGCTGGAGGTCCGCTGTCATTTTGACGTCGGTGACCGTGACGCCGAGCAGGCCGGGGTCGCGCGCGGCTCGGGCCAACAATGTCGAGAGTTCGGTTCGGACGCGTTCTGCGACGCGCCGAGTGCGTGTGCCCTGTGTCATGTGGTGTCCGGCAGCGTCCGTCAGCTCAGCCACTGCAGGTCGGTAGCCAGAACGAGGCCGGGATCGCGCCGCTCGATCTCGGTGAGGACGCCGTCGAGGACGCGGTCCACGTGATCCCGGTGCGACGCCACCGCCGCGACCCCGAGACGCGCGCGCTGGTGAATGTCCAGGTGGTCGATCTCCGCCACCGAGACGTTGAGCTTCCGGACCCGGTCCTTGACGCTCGCGAGGATGCGACGCTTGTCCTTGAGCGAGCGCGCACCGGGAATGTGGAGTTCGACGGTCAGCAACCCGACGGCAGGCATCGGTCCGGCAGCGACTGGCGGAGTCGCTCCTCGTCAGACGGTGGCGACGACCTTCTCCACGGTGAACGACTCGACGACGTCGCCGATTTTCAGGTCGGCGAAGCGTTCGAACGCCAGACCGCACTCCATGCCGCCCCGAACCTCGTTGACGTCGTCCTTGAAACGCCGCAGCGATCCGATGCGTCCTTCGTGGACCACCACCCCGTCCCGCACGATCCGGGCCTGGGCGTCGCCGGCGCGCGTGATGGTTCCCTCGGTGACCATACAGCCGGCCGCGGTGCCGAACTTCGGAATCTTGAACGTCTGCCGAATCTCGGCGGATCCCAGCTTGACCTCCTTCGTGGTCGGATCGAGCAGTCCCGCCAGGGCCTTCTTGAGCTCGTCGGTCACGTCGTAGATCACCGAATGGAGTCGGATGTCGACTCCCTCGCGGTCGGCCACGCTGGTGGCGTTGCGATCGGGGCGCACGTTGAACCCGACGATGATCGCGTTCGAGGTCGAGGCGAGCAGCACGTCCCATTCGCTGATGGCGCCGACGCCGGTGTGGATGATGCGCGTCTTGACGCGCTCGTCGCCCAGCTTGCCGAGCGAGTCGGCCAGCACCTCGGCGGAGCCCTGTACGTCCGCCTTGATGATGATCGGCAGCTCCTTGGCCTCGCCCTCCGTCAACTGCTGCTGCAGAGACTCGAGGGTCAGACGCTGGCCACGGCCGCCGAGCGCCTTCTCCTTGGCCTGGTTCTGCCGCAGCACGGCGATCTGGCGCGCTTTCGCGGCATCCGTCACGGCCTGAAAGGCATCGCCCGGTTGCGGCAGCCCGGTCAGGCCGAGCACCTCTACCGGGCTGGACGGCCCCGCCTCGCCCGCCTTCTGCAGCCGGTCGTCCAGCAGCGCGCGGACACGTCCGACCACGACGCCGGCGATGAAGTTGTCGCCGACGCGCAGCGTGCCGTCCTGCACCATGATCGTGGCGACCGGACCGCGGCCGCGGTCCACCTTGGCCTCGAGGACGGTACCGGTCGCGGCCCGTTTCGGGTTCGCCTTCTGCTCCTCCATTTCCGTCACCAGGAGGATCATCTCCAGGAGCCCGTCGAGGTTGTCCCGCTTCTTCGCCGAGAGCGGCACGGTCACCGTCGACCCGCCCCAGTCCTCGGGGGTCAGCCCGCGCTCGGCCAACTCGTTCTTGACGCGGTCCAGGTTGGCGTCGGCCTTGTCGATCTTGTTGATGGCGACGATGATGGGAACCTTGGCCGCCTGTGCGTGATCGATTGCTTCCTGCGTCTGGGGCATCACCCCGTCGTCGGCGGCCACCACGAGGATGACCACGTCGGTCACCTGGGCGCCGCGCGCGCGCATCAGCGTGAACGCCTCGTGCCCCGGCGTGTCGAGAAAGACGATCTTGCGGCCGTTCACCTGCACCGCGTAGGCGCCGATGTGCTGGGTGATGCCGCCGGCCTCTCCCTCGGCGACCTTCGTCTCGCGGATGGCGTCGAGCAGAGTCGTCTTCCCGTGGTCGACGTGCCCCATGACGGTGACGACGGGAGCGCGGACGATCAGGTCGTCGGGCTTCGTCTCCTCGGCCTCGATGACCACCATTTCCTCTTCGAACGTCCGCATCTTCACGTCCGCCCCGAACTCCCGGGCGATGGTCGTCGCCGTCTCGGCGTCGAGCGTCGTGTTGATGGTCATCATCACCCGCCGTTCGATCAGCTTCTTCAGGACGTCCTTCGGCTTGACCTCCAGCCGCTCCGCCAGGTCCTTGACGGTCATGCCCTCGGCCAGCGTGATGGTTCGCGTCACCGGCGGCGGCGGCGGCGGCGTGGCCGGCGTCTGCGTGCGAGTCCGCCGGTACTGCGCGCGGCGTCCACCCGGCCTGTGGTGCGGTCTGGGAGGCGGACGGTAGCCGACCGCCGGCCGCGGCGGCAGCGGCCGCGGCCCCGTCGGCGGTCGCACGGGCTGAGACGGCAGTGGCCGCGGTCCTCCGAGCGGTGGCCTCGCGGGCCGGCCGGTCACTCCGGTCGCGGCCGCCGGCGTGACCGGCCGCACGGGCGGTCTCGGCGGCGCCGGGGGCGTCGCGGGGCGCGGCTTTACCGGCTTGGGTTCCTCGATGCGCAGGCGCAGCCGCGGCGGCACGACGCGCCCCGTCGGACGCAGCGCGAGCCCCGACCCGGGCCTTCTGCCTGGGCTCGGGACGGTGGCCTGCGGGGGCAGAGCCGCACGCGGAGGCGCCGCCGGGGACGTAGCGGGCGGGTGCGGCGGCGGCGGTGCGGGTGGTGCGATCTTCGCGTCCGCAAGGGGCTTCGCCTCGGCGGCGGCGCGGGTCGTTTCCTGAGTTTGTAGCGGCATGCCTTCCACTTCGGTACGGGCCGGCTCGACCCTTGCCTGCGGAGTCTCTTCGATCGGTACGGGTGCCGGTTCGGCACTTGCGGGAGGGGTTTCCGCGACCTTGGTGGGCGCGGTCTTCTCCACCCTTGCGGCGGGGGCCTCCTCGACCCGGATGCGCGGAGCTTCCTCGATCCTGATGCGCGGGGTCTCCTCCGCCTTCGCGTGAAGGGGCTCGACCCCGGTCTGCGGGGTTTCCTCGGCCACCGGCGGGGTCGCCTCGACCTCCGCGGGTGGCGCCGCGGCCTCTGCGCGAGCCGCTTCCTCTACCGGTACGGGCGGCGGCCCGGCGGGTTTGCCGGCGGGCGCGGCGGGCTCCTCCACGCGAATACGGGGCGTCTCGACCCGGGGGCTGGGGGCGCCCTCGACCCGGAGCCGAGGCGTCGAAGGAAGCGTCCGGGGCGGGGGTGGGGCCGGGGGCGGCGTCGGCTTCGTTGCGGTGGCGCTCTCGGCTGCCGCGGACATGCCGATCCCGGGCGCAACGGCGCTCTCGTCCGCTGCCGGCGCTGGCGGCGCGGTTCCCGCCGGCAGGTCCTCCGACCCCGCGCTCCCCGGGCCTGCCGTCTCGCCCGCCGTGGCTTCGGCTGCCGCTTTCGCCGCCTTGGCGGACTTCACCAGTCGCGGGGGGCCCAGCCTGGGTGCGGCCGGCGCGGCCGCTTCCGGCGCGTTCCCGCCCCGGCCGCCGCGCTTGGAGGCGGCCCGCTGCGAGAAGAGCGAACCGGACGGCAGGGTGACGTTGCGCTTGCGGGCAATCCGCTCGGCGAATTGCCGGGCCACGATTTCCTCGACGGTGCTCGATGCGCTCTTGGCCTCGATCCCGTGCTGCGTACGCAGCAACTGTACGACTTCCTGACTCGGAATCCCGAGGACCTCTGCGATCTTGTAGATGCGAATTGTGCCCACGGGCGCTTTCACTCCGCTGACGGTGTCTCGCCGGGCGCATCCGCCGGCGCTTCGGGCGTCGTCCCCGCCGGAACGGCCGTTGATGCGTCGTCTGTTTCGTCCAGCGTTCGGGCCGCTCTTGCGGCGGCGTCGACCTGTTCCCGAACGGCGGCCTGCAGATCGCTGGCCGTTGGCTCGTCCACACCCGCCACCTCCGCCAGTTCGGCCGTCGCGACCTCCAGCAGACGGTCGGCCGTATCGAGCCCCGCCTCGCTCAGTCGCAGCAACTGCCCATCGTCGAGTCCGGGCAGCGTGAGAGTGCCGGCTTCCTCGCCCTCGTCGTCGATCTCGTCGAACCGGGCTTCCACCTCACGCCGCTTTTCTTCTTCGCTCTTGATGTCGATCTTCCAGCCGGTCAGCTTGGCCGCCAGGCGGACGTTCTGGCCCTTCTTGCCGATCGCGAGCGAGAGCTGGCGATCCTCCACCACGACTTCGACGATCGCCTCTTCAGTGTCGACCACGGTCACCCGTTGCACTCTGGCCGGACTGATCGCGTTGGTGACGAAGACGACGGGATCGTCCGACCACTCGACGATGTCGATCTTCTCGCCGCGCAACTCCCGGATGATCGCCTGTACCCGGGTGCCCTTCATTCCCACGCAGGCGCCGACCGGGTCGACGTCGCGCTCGCGCGAATGCACGGCGACCTTGGCCCTGTCGCCGGCTTCGCGGACCGCTCCGCGGATGGTGACGGTCCCGTCGTAGATCTCGGGCACCTCCTGCTCGAACATCTTGATCAGCAGCGTGGGGTCGGTGCGCGACAGGATGATCTGGGGCCCCTTGGTGTTCTTGTTGACCTCCCGAATAACCGCCCGGATGCGGTCGCCGGTCGTGTAGTTCTCGGCGCGCGACTGTTCCCGTCGCGGAAGCAGCGCCTCGATGCGCTCGGCGTCGACGACGATGTCGCCGTTCTCGAACCGCTTGACCGTGCCGTTGATCACCTCGTTGACGCGGTCGCTGTACAGCGCGTAGACGTTGTCACGCTCGGCCTCGCGCACCTTCTGGAAGATCACCTGCTTCGCGGTCTGGGCGGCGATCCGCCCGAGCACGTCGGTCGGTTTGGGGAACTCGATCTCCATGTCGACTTCCGCTTCGTCCCCGTACAGCCCCTGAGCTTCCGCGAGCGAGATCTCCGTCAGTGGGTCGGTGACTTCCTCGACGATCTGCCGCACGGAAAACAACTCGACATCGCCGGTCTCGTGATTGAACTTGGTCCGCAGGTTCTCGGCCGACTTGTAGTATTTGCGCGAGGCGGTCAGCACCGCGTCCTCGATGGCCGTCACGATGACCTCGGGCGCGATGCCTTTCTCCTTCGCCAGCGCCTCGAGCGTCTGCTGCATCTCCTTGGCGCGCTCGTTCATCTGTTCATGACCTGCTCTCGCGCACGGACTTGCAGCCTGCGCGACGACTTCACAACTCCACTTCCAGCCGGGCGCGCGTCACCAGCACCCACGGAATACGGTGCACCTGCCGTCCTGCCGACACCACGACGCAGGCAGGACCTTCCGGCGGCTCGCCACCGGCCGGTTCCACGCCGGCGATCCGCCCGCAGATGAACCGTTGTCCGTCGACGGCTTCCGACGTCACGAAGCGGGCCAGTCGACCTCGAAACCGACGGCAGTCGCCCAGATGCCGCAACGGACGGTCCAGGCCCGGCGACGATACCTCCAGGGTGTACGGCTGCTCGAACTCGAACTCGGTGTCGAGCACCACGCTGACGTCCGTGCTTACCCGCTGGCAATCGTCAAGGGTAACCGCTTCGTCCGCGGCGTCGCCAACGTCGCCGGACGCGTTCGGCGGCCGGTCGATGACGATTCGCAGCAGCCAGCCCACCGACTCGCGCTGAAGCTGGACATCGAAAACGTCGAGTCCGAAGTCGCGGGCTACCCGCTCCGCGATGGACCAGACCTGCGCAACCCGGCCTTCACCGGGCGTCACCCTTTCTCTACCTCGCGTTCGCCCCGAAACTGCGCCCTGAAACACAAAGAAGTGGGCGAAACGCCCACTTCTGCAGCACTTCGTCTCACCTAGCCGGCAGAGTATATCACGGAAGCCGGCGGCTAGGGCGTCAGGCGATACAGCATGCGCGGGTACGGGATGGTCTCGCGGATGTGCTCCAGCCCGCACAGCCACGCAACCACGCGTTCAACTCCCATGCCGAACCCCGCATGCGGCACGCTCCCGTACCGTCGCAGGTCCAGGTACCACTCGAATGCTTCCTGCGGCAACTCGTGCTCGCGAATTCGTTCGAGCAGCAGCGCGTAGTCGTCGAGGCGTTCGCCCCCGCCGACGATCTCTCCGTAACCCTCCGGGGCGAGCAGGTCGACCGAGAGCGACAGGTCCGGCCGTTCGGCGTCCGGCTTCATGTAGAAGGCCTTGATCGCCGCGGGAAAGCGCTGCACGGCGACCGGACGTTCGAAGTGCTCCGCCAGGGCGGTTTCGTCCGGACCGCCGAAATCCCCGCCCCACTCGAACGGAAGGCCGCGGGCCTTGAGAATCTCGACCGCCTCGTCGTAGGCGATGCGGGGAAACGGAGAGCGCACCCGCTCGAGCGCCGCCGTGTCCCGCTCGAGCACCTCCAGCTCGCGGGCCCGCCGCTCGAGCACGCGCTCGACGATGGAGACGACGAGCGCTTCCGCCAGGTCCGTGGCGTCGTCGAGGGTGGCGTAGGCCATTTCCGGCTCGACCATCCAGAACTCGGTCAGATGGCGCCGCGTTTTCGATTTCTCCGCGCGAAACGTCGGCCCGAAGCAGTAGACGCGCCCCAGCGCCATCGCATTGGCCTCGTTGTAGAGCTGGCCGCTCTGCGTGAGATAGGCGGTCGCGTGGTCGAAGTACGGGACCGCGAAGAGTGTCGTGGTTCCCTCGCAGGCGGCCGGGGTGAAGATGGGCGTGTCCGCCAGGATGAAGCCGCGGCCGTTGAGGAAATCGCGGATGCCGTCGACGACCTCGTGCCGCACGCGCAGGATGGCCGCCTGCCGCCGGCTGCGGATCCACAGGTGGCGCCGATCGAGGAGATAGTCGACGCCGTGCTCCTTGGGGGTGATCGGATAGTCGTGAGACTCGCCGACCACGGCGAGGGTCGAGACGTCGATCTCGTAGCCGCCGGGAGCGCGCGCGTCCTCCCGGACAGTTCCTGCGACGACCAGCGAAGTCTCCTGGCCGAGATGGTCGGCCCGCGCGAAAGACTCCTCGCCGACCGCGGCCTTCGACACCACGGCTTGAATGAATCCGCTGCCGTCGCGCAGGGTGAGGAAGTGGATCTTCCCGCTCGAGCGTCGCCGGTGCAGCCATCCGCGAATGGCGACTTCCCGGCCCACATGGCCGGCGATCTCCGCGATGGTCGTGGTGGTCGCTCCCATCCCGACGTAGCGTACTACGAGGGGGCCTCCGCCAGCACGGGGGCAAGGAGGTCGTCGAGACGGCGCCGGTCGGGATCCTGCCGCATGGCCTCCCGCGCGTACCCCAACGTGCGGGGCACCGCGTCGCGGTACCGCGCGTTCCCGCGCACGCCAATCTGGAACCCGAACGTGCCCAACGCCTTGAGGGCCCGCTGCACGGTCGTGCGGACGAAGCGCCGCCGCAGGCGTTCGCCGTCTCGCACGCCCGCGATGGTCTGATAGTGGGTGAGCAGCCGGTCGACCTCGTCGGCGTCCAGCGCCACGTAGGCATCCCGGAGGAGTGACGCCAGGTCGTAGGTGTCCGGCCCCATGCGCGCGTCCTGGAAGTCGATGACGTGCAACCGGCCATCGTGCAACATCAGGTTGCGGCTGTGGAAGTCGCGGTGGCATAGCACGCGCGGCTCGGCCGCCATGTCCGCGGCCAGAACGCGGAACTCGTCCGCGAGGGCGCGCCGCGCCGTCGTCGTGAGATTGTGCCGCCGGAAGCCGGCCACGAAATGCTCCACGAAGAAGTCGAGCTCCTGCGTCAGCTTGGCGACATCGAAAGCCAGGCCGAAGGGACCCGCGGCCGACCTGGCGAACCGGCGTCCGCCGTTCTGAATCGCCGCGATGATCTCCACCGCTTCCCGGTATCGCGCGCTCCGCTCGGCGGCCGGCAAGGTGAGGACGGCGTCCTCCAGCATCGTGTCGCCGAGGTCCTCGACGACGACGATTCCCAGTGCCGCGTCCGCGCCGTGGATGACCGGCACGCGCACGGGAAGCCGGCGGAACAGCTCGGCGATCCCGATAAGCGGCAGCGTCTCGGGATCGATCGGGCCGTCGTGCAGGACGAGGACGCGTGACGGCGCGCCGGGCGCAACCACACGCACGAAGCGGCGGTCGGAGGCGTCTCCCGCCAGCGGCACGAGACGGGTCGACGGCGGTAGACCGGCGCGGCGCACCCACGTCGTGGTGCGCGCCTCCGGGGTGTCGGCATGTCGGGGCGGGTCCGTCATCGGTTGCTCGTCGCAGCGCTGTCGAGAGGGTGGACTGCCGCGTTTCCGATCGTGCTCCCGCCTTCCGGTGCGGCCGAGTCGGCCGGCACGCAGATCCGGCGGCGCAGCACCGTTCCCGACGGCAGGCTGACGCCGTCGGTGACGATGCACTCGTCGAGCCGGCAGCCGGCTCCAATGCGGGCGTGGTCCCAGACCGCGGTGCGGTCGAGCGAGGCCGTCGGATGGATCGTCGACCCGGCGCCGACCGGCAGCGCCTCGAATCCCTCGCGCCGGGCGACGGTCAGCGAAGCGGCCAGATAGTCCGCTGGCGTGCCGACGTCCAGGAACTCGTCTTCGCACGGGTGGGCGCGTATGCTGCCGGGCCGGTCGCCGTCCGGGCCGGTCAGGAGCCGGTCGTAGATGCCGCCGATGGTGGCGGCGGGCCGGCCGGCGGGCAGATTCGCGAAAACGGCCGCCTCGACGAGCTGCACACCGACGAAGTGGGCGGCAGCCCCGCCGCCGGCGCGCGCGAACCCGCGCACACGGCCGTCGCCCGCGACGAGCACGCCGCCGTACCGGTCCGGGGCCGGATGCGGAGCGACGGCGAGGGTGACCGCAGCGCCGGCGGCTGCATGGGTTTCGGCGAGCGCGCGGAGGGAAAGGGCCGTCAGCGTGTCGCCGTTGACGATGAAGAAGCGCGGTCCGAGCAGCGGCAGCGCCTGTCGCGGACCACCGGCGGAGCCGAGAAT
Source organism: Vicinamibacterales bacterium (assembly GCA_965116825.1). GTDB lineage: Bacteria > Acidobacteriota > Vicinamibacteria > Vicinamibacterales > UBA8438 > WTFV01. The sequence goes on along the minus strand of OZ220736.1, from coordinate 7,167,750 downwards.
GACCGGCTCCCAGGAGTAGCGCACGCGCACCCCCGCGGCCCCTCCGTGACCTGCCACGCGCGTGATCGTCTCCGGCCGGTGGTGCAGGTTGAGGACGGCTTCGGCGACGCCCTGAGCCGCCAGCCATTCCAGGATGCGAACCACGAGCGGTCGGCCGGCGACCGGTACCGCCGGCTTCGCGCGCGCGTTGGTCAGCGGGCGGAGGCGCGTCCCGAGTCCGGCCGCGAGAACGAGGACGGGAGGGAGCGGGCCGGCCATCGCGTCGAGCACTACTCGAAGACCATGTCGCCGACCGGACGTCCGCGCGCGGCGCAGTCCGACTCCCAGACGCGGCGATAGGACGCCGTGATGTAGTCGGCGGGACCGCGTCCGAGGGCCTGCGCGAGGCGCGCGACGCCCTTCTCGCTGCCCTCGACCTCGACAAAGACCCCGCACGGCGTCTCGTCGATGGCGAGGATCGTGCCGTCCCGCTCGAATTCCTCGCGGTACTTCTGGTACCGGAACCAGACGTCGAACCCCGCCCGTTCGAGAACCCGGAGCAGTACCGCGCCGTCGCCGACGCCGGTCTCGACCTCCTCGCGGACTTTCATGACGTCGGGCCGCGGCGGTCCCTTGAAGGTGATGGAGGCGACGCTTCCGCCGCCGGCGTCCGGCGTCTCGATGCGCACGCGCAACGTGCACCACTCGGCGCGCAGCCGGCCGGCGCTGGTGTCGAGCAGGCGGTCGTCCTGCAGGCGGCGCGGCCGCAACCGGACCGCACCGAGCGCCGACATCGCCTCGCGGGCGGCCGCGGCCGATGCGAACGACAGCTTGATCTCACGCTCGATACGATCGCTCATCGACAATTTCCGTTCGGATTCTAGCCCGACATCGTCGCCTCCGGCCGCCCAACCGGGCCTGACCAGGAGTCTGCCCCCGTTCTACGGCGCTGACTCCTAGCGTGTCGCACGGACACGATAGGAGCAACCCGCCAGAGACGGCGTGCCGACGTTCTTGCCGAAGAGCATCACTTTGTGGGTGCTGCCAAGCCCGCCGGGCACCAGAAGGGACTTGAGGGCCAGGCGGCGCCGGATCGCGGCGACGCCTCCATCGCGCGATTCGCGGGACTCTTGATTCACCCGTTCGATCGCCCCGAGCCCCAGCAGGAAGTAGGTCTGGTCGAGTACGCCAAGCGTTCGCGCGCCGGCGCCCTCGGCCGCGTCGCGCACGAGCGTCAGGTCGACGTGCGCGGTGATGTCGCACTCCCCGGGGTCGACGAGCCACGGCGGCGGGACGCTGTCTCCCGCGACCGCGCCGCGCTGCCGGCGGTAGGTCGCCAGCGTGCCGGCGGCGTGGGTGGCCGAGTAGAGCTCGTGCGCCTCATGGCCGTAGTCGACGAGCAGCAGGAATCCCTCGGTGAGCGCTTCGACCGCCCGACGCACCCAGTCGGCCGCGGCCGGCACGACCTCGGCGCGCCATCCCGGCTCCAGCGTGATGTTCCGGTCGCGCACGTGCTTCCGCAGGCTCGCCGCCGAGAGTGGCCCCAGGCGCTCGGCAAAGCCGCCGGTCGTGTTGTCGAGGTCCACGTATACCTCCCGGAGCCCGCCGACGGTCATTTCCAGCACGTGCGGGGGGAGCGCGTCGAGCAGCTCGTTCGCGAAAATGGCCCCCTGGATCGCCGGTGGGACGCGGGAGCCCGACGACGCCATCTTGTGCGCGTGGGAACCGAGTGTGGCGGCCTGCGCCGCGCGCGCGGCGCGGCTGCGCTCGACCAGGTGGAGCCGGATGGCGTCGTAGAAGGCCGGGTCGTCGGTAGCGGCGGCGTCGAGCACGTCCCGTGCCAGGCGCCCGTTGCCGGCCGCGGCCTCGACCAGGTCGAATCCCGGGTCCTCGGATCCGGAGCGCAGGATGCGCCACATCTCGGCGAGCTGCGACGCCAGCAGCGAGCCGAACACGGGACCGAGGTCGACGCTGGTGAAGAAATCGCCCGCCCGTCCGGAGCGCCGGTCGGCGCGGGCATAGTACCCCAACTCGGGATGGTAGAGGGCCAACTCCGCGTAGGCGGCGAACGGCAGCGGACCCTCCGTCCGGATCCGCTCCCGCACCACCTCCCGCAGCGTCATTCCGCTTCGTCCGCCTGCTTCGCCGCGAGCCTGGATCGCCGGAGTTTCGCGCCGGCGAAACTCCCAACGCGACCCCGTGGATTCGCGCCGCGACCCGTCGATTCGCGCCCGGTCGCGCCTACTCCTTCTCCACCTGCAGGAAAACGCGCGTATCGCGGCGCTGCACCAGGAGGAACGCAGTGCGCCCCGACTCTATCGCGCCGAGCTCGGCGCCCGCCTCGCCGGCCGACGCGACATCGACGCGGTTGACGCTGAGAATGACGTCTCCGGGTTGCAGTCCGCCGGCCTCGGCGGTGCTGCCGCGCTGCACGTCGACGACGACCGCCCCGACCGTGTCCGCCGGCACCCGCAGGCGGCGCGCTATCGGCGGAGTCAGGTCCTGCAGGGTGATACCGAACCCTTCGCTGGTCTCTTCGGCCGCGGCCATCACGGTGCGGCTCTCCGCCTCGAGATCGAGCTCGCCGATGGTGACGTCGAGCGTCAGCGGTTCACCGTTGCGCACGATATCGATCTGTACGGTCGTTCCGGGTCGGGTGGCGACGACCCGGCTCTGGAGATCCCGGGTGTCGTCGACCGGGTCGCCGGCGTACTCGAGGATCACGTCGCCGGCTTCCATGTCCGCCTGATCCGCGGGTCCATCCGGGGAGACCAGCGAGACGATCACGCCCCGGGGCTCGTCGAGTCCGAGCACGGCATACTCGTCGCGCGGGACGTCACGGATCTGAATGCCGATCACGCCGCGGGTCACCTTGCCGCCGCGCAGTTCGCCGAGCAGATCGCGCACCGTGTTGATGGGTACGGCGAATCCGACACCCGCGTTGGATCGGCGGTCGCTCATGATTGCCGTGTTCATGCCGACCACCTCGCCGCGGATGTTCAGAAGCGGCCCGCCGGAGTTGCCCGGGTTGATGGCCGCGTCGGTCTGCAGCATCTCGTTGCTGCGGCCGGGGGCCGAGGGCAAGGGCCGGGCGAGCGCCGAGATGACCCCGACGGTGACGGTATGGCTGAGGCCGAAGGGTGCGCCGATCGCCATCACCCAGTCGCCCGGCGCCATCTGACTCGAGTCGCCGAATGTCGCCACGGGCAGTTCCCGCTCGGGCCGCTCGACCAGCTCGAGCAGCGCGCTGTCGGTCAGGCGATCGCGGCCCAGCACGCGTGCCTCGTAGCGTTCGTCGTCGTCGTCGCCGAAGAAGTGGATCTCGATGCTCGTGGCGTTCTCGATGACGTGGTTGTTCGTCAGAATCAAGCCGGCGCCGTCGATTACGAATCCCGTTCCCGTCGCCGCCGGCCGGGTGGTGTCGTTGTCGTCGGGCGGCGTCTCACGTTCGGGCGGCTGCCCGAAGAAACGGCGGAAGAACTCGTCGCCGCCGAAGAACTCGTTCATGTTCCCCTGCTGCCGCGGCTGCTGGGTCCAGATGGTCACTACCATCGCCGTTTGCGCGTCGGCGATCTCGCGGAACGTTGTCGCGGTCAGGTTGCCGGAGATGGGCGAGCTGTTCGAATCCGGCGCCTGAACGGACTGCGCCGCCGAGGGCGGAGCCAGATTGAAACGCGACGCAATCACCATCCCGACCGCCATGGCCATGACGGCAACCAACAGCGTGGAAACGAATGTGGTCCTCGATCTCGACATCACTTCCTCCAGCAGGGGCGAGCACCCGTATCCCTTCCGTCGACGAGTGTAACCCGGCTGCGGCCCGGCGCGGCTCCCCGCGGCGGGGATCTACGGCGCAGACTCCTAGCCCAGGGGCACGATCTCCGCCTGTCGCGGGCCGGTCACGGCGGCGTCGGCGCCGTCCACGTACACGTTGATCTCGGTCCGAACGCCGAAGTCGTCCAGGTAGACGCCGGGCTCTATCGTGAACCCGGTGCCGGCGATGAGCCGCCGCTCGTCGTGCGTCTCGTAGTCGTCCATGTGGACGCCATTGCCGTGAACCTCCTCGCCGAGGCTGTGGCCCGTGCGGTGCATGAAGCGGTCGCCGTAGCCCGCGGCGTCGATCACATCCCGCGCGGCGCGGTCCACCTCCCAGCCGCTGATCGGTCGTCCGGCGGTCACCCGCTCGGCGACGAGCGAGACGGCGGCGTCGCGCGCCTCGCGTGCTGCGCCGAAGACCTCGGCGGCCCCGGGCGGCACCTGGGAGCCGGTGAAGCCGACCCACGTGATGTCGGCGTACACCGCGCCCGGCCGGTCGAGCTTGCCCCACAGGTCGAGCAGGACGACCTGTCCCCGCCCGATGGGACGATGGTCCTCCGCGGTGGGCAGATAGTGGGGGTTTCCGCTGCTCTCCTGGGCGGCCACCACCGGCGGGCAGTCGGTGATCAGCCCGGCGTCCGCGAACCACTCGGTCATCACCTGCTGAACCGCGTACTCGGTCAACGAACCCCCGCCAACGCGGTCGGCGATCAGCTCGAACGTGCGATCCTTGATGCTGTGCAGATGCCGGGATGCAGTGCGGTGGCTCGCAAGCGCCGCAGCGTCCCAGACCGCTTCGAAGCGTTGCACGAGGTCGCCGGAGGACACTATGTCGGCGCCCGCCGAACGAACGCGCTCGACGGTTCCGGCGTCCACCCGTGAGACGTAGGGAATCGCGCAGGCCGGCGAGTACTCCATCGCGATCCGGCGCATTCCCCGCACCAGGAAGTCCAGACCCGCCTCGAGCTCGGTGCGTCCCGCGTAGATCCGTCGGCCTCCGGGAAGATGCGCCAGACTGTCCCGTTCGATGCCGTGCACCAGTGCGCGCGGCTCGCCGGAGGCCGGGATCAGGTAGTACCAGCGCCGGGTCGTCAGCTTGCTGCTGCCGGTCAGGCCCGCCACCCGGCGCGCGATGGGGTTGGAGCCGTGGAAGTCGTAGAGGAGCCAGCCGTCGAGACCGTCCTCGCGGAGCGCGTGTTGAATCGCCGACAGTTGGAATGCCATGCGTGCGTACCGTAACGGCCCCGGCACGGGGCTCGTGCGCCGCGACCTCGGTAGGTTGAGACGGCGGCGCCCGTGCCCTGGTTTACGGATCGTCGTCGGCCGGCGCTGGAACGGGTAGAGCGACCATCCGGACGACGAATGAGAACCGCACGTGACTGAAGCTCACAGGCAAAGGGCGAGCAAAGCCCAATCGGGCGCCCCCTGCCTCCGCGGGGCGACGACGATGAAAGAAAGCGCCGGGTCTCGACAAGTCCCGGCGCCGGCTTCAACCGCGGACGTCAGGCGTCTTCGCCGGCCTCTTCCGTCGCTTCCGCCGCCGCCGCCGGCTCCTCGGACATCTCGACGGGGTGCAGGCAGGTGAACCTGAGCTCTTCCTCGGTGGGCTCCTCTACCTCGGCGTCGTCGGCAGCCTCCTCGGCTTCCTCCGCCTCTTCGCCCTCTTCGACCTCGGGCTGCGGCGGGAACTCGATGTCTTCGAGAAGGGTCGCCTTGATGTCGCCGTTCTGGTGCGAGAACTCGTAGTTGCTGCGGTCCATCGCCGACACGCGCGGCACGCGGAGCTCGATGTCGCACACCTCGTTGACGAGGATCGGCTGGCGGCGCCGCGCCTGGTCGCCGGTCACCGTGTTGCCGTCCTGGTCGTACCAGAACTCGTCGACCTGGAATCCTGCAATCGCGTTCTGCGAGAGGTTCCTGATCCGGATCGACGTGATGTTGAAGCCCCGTTCGCTGCCGGTGCCGCGCCGCGCGACCGGCTGGGTATAGCCGATCTCGGCCTGTCCGCGCTGTGTCGGCACAAGCGAGATTCCCGCCGCGAGCCGTTCCGAGAGACGTTCTGCCGCGGCCCTGGCCTCGGGGCTCACCTCGATTTCAGCCTCTGCCGCCGCCGCGGCCGCCGCCGCAGCAGCCTCCTCTTCCCCGCCGCCGCAGGCGACCGCCGCCGCCAGCAGGACCATGACACCCAAAAGCAGTGCGCGGTTCACGGATTGCATCGCATGTCCTCCCGAAGATCGTTCGCAGAGATGAGGCGAAAGTATAGCAGCCCCGCGTCGAACGCGGGCGTTCTACATTTCTCCGTTCCAGTCCTCGGGCTCGGCGCTGGCCGAACGGAAGACCTCCAGATGCCACTTGCCGCCGCCCCATGGCTCGATCACCTCGGCGGCGACCACGTCGACGAGCAGTTCCGAGAACGCGCGTCCTTCCGGGTCGCCCTCGAGGTGGTAGGCCGGCTCGTCCCAGGCGAACGTCGGGTAGAGGATCAGGCTGAGAAAGAGGTCATAGCCGTCGTCGACGACGAGCAGTTGGCCGCAGGGCCGCTTCTGGGTCGAGTGGTACACGAGGTACTTCTCCGCGCTGTGCGCCCGGATGTACCGCTTGAGAGCGAACTCCTGGGCCACGACGTCCTCGACCGCCATCTTCTTGACCCAGCATTCGTGACAGTATTTTTCCTCCCCGCGGGGTTCCGAAACCTCTTTTGCGCCGCACAGGGCGCAGGGAGTGCGTGTCGCCGAACGCTGAGCCATGGGTCGATTCTAGGAGCTTGCGCCGCTGAAGCGCAACGTAGTGAGCCCTGCGGGCAGACTCTTGGCAGGCCCCGGTGCGGGCCCCGCGCGTTACCATGGATGCATGCCGGCCCGACCGCCGCACCGCGGCTTGCGACATCTCGCGCTGCACGCCCGCGCGTTCGACGCCATGAAGCGCTTCTATACGCAGGTCCTCGGCTTTGCCGTGGAGTGGGAGCCGGACAGCGACAACGTCTACCTGACGTCCGGCACCGACAACCTGGCGCTCCACCGGGGAACTGCCGGCGACGACCCGCCCGGGCGCGCGGTCGGCGGTGCGCTCGATCACCTCGGACTCGTGGTGCGCAGAGCGGCCGACGTCGACGCCTGGGCGGATTACCTGGCCGGACAGGGCATCGCGCTCGACGCTGCGCCGAGGACCCATCGCGACGGTGCGCGGTCTCTGTACGTCTCCGATCCGGACGGGAACCGCGTGCAGATCATCCACCACCCGCCGATAAGCGGCGAGTAGCAGACGGCGCCCGCGCCGGCAGCCGGATGTTCAGCGTTCGCCCCACTTCAGCTTCTCCCGCAGCACCGCGAAATAGTCGCGCGACTCTGCGCGCACCAGCCGCAAAGGGGGGGAAGACCGCTCCACGATGACTGTGTCTCCGTCCTCGAGCGCCACGCTGAGCTGGCCGTCGAAGCTGGCGAATGCGTCGAAGTGCGATCCGGCAAGGCGCGGCTGCAACTTCACCGGCTCCCGGCCCGGGATGACGACCGGTCGGTTGGTGAGCGTATGGGGAGCGATGGGGGTCACCGTGAGGGCGTCGACGGTCGGGTGCACGATCGGGCCGCCGGCCGCCAGGTTGTAGCCCGTGGATCCGGTCGGTGTCGCCACGATTACGCCGTCGGCGCGGCAACTCGTGACGAGCCGGTCGCGCAGGGTGATCGACACGTCGATGATGCCCGAATCGGCCGAGCGGCCGATGACGACGTCGTTGAGCACGGTTCTGTCGGCGACGTCGCGCCCGCTCCGCCGCACCCGGGCCCGCACGGTGAGCCGCTCGTCGATGCCGGCCCGTCCGGCAAGCACGGAGTCGAGCGCGTCGTACATCTCGGGGCGCGTGATCTCGGTGAGGAAGCCCAGACTTCCGCAGTTGACGGCGAGGATCAACGTGTGCGGGGCCAGGCTTGCAACCGGGTGCGCGATGCTCAGCAGCGTGCCGTCGCCGCCGAGCACGAGCAGCACGTCCGAGGCCCGCGGCAACTCCGCCCGCGACGCGGTCGGGTGACCGTTCAGGCCGGCGCTGCGCGCGGTCTCGCTTTCGATCACGACCGGCGTGTCCCGGTCGCGAAGCCAGGCCGCGGCGTCCCGCGCGGCGGCAGCGGCGTTGGGGGCGTGCGGTCGCGCGACGATGCCGACCGTGGCGCGGGATTCGCTGTGGCCGGTGGACGGAGGCGCCATCAGGGTGACGTCGTCGCGTGGCGGCGCAGGTGGACAAAGTACTCCCGGTTGCCGCCGGCGTCGCGCCGGGGCGCCGGCGTCGTTGACACGTACGTCAATCCTACCGCAACGGCGGCCTCGACAACCTGCTCGATGACGCGGCGCCGGACGGCGGGATCCCGGACGACGCCACCCTTGCCCACCTCGCCCCGCGTCGCTTCGAACTGCGGCTTGACGAGCGCCACGACGTCGCCGCCCGGCGTCACCAGGGCCGGGACCGCGGGCAGGACGAGCTGCAAAGAGATGAACGAGACGTCGATCGTCACGACGTCGACGGGGTGACAGCCTGCCGGCAGCATCTCCGGCGTCAGCCGCCGGGCGTTGACCCTGTCGAGCGGGACGACGCGGGGATCCGCCCGAAGTTTCCAGTCGAGCTGGCCCCGCCCGACGTCGAGGGCTACTACCCGCGCCGCACCGCGCTGCAGCATCGCGTCGGTGAAGCCGCCGGTCGAGGCGCCGATGTCCAGGGCCGTCCGTCCCCGGACGTCGACGTCGAACCGGTCGAGCGCGCGGGCCAGCTTGACGCCGCCTCGTCCGACGTAGGGGTGATCCGGGACGCTCAGCGCAATCCGTGCGTCGAGAGCGACCGCGGCGCCCGCCTTCGTCTGCAGGGCGTCGTCCACCCGGACCCTGCCGGCGAGAATCAGAGCGCGCGCTCGCGCGCGGGTCGCGGCGAGGCCGCGCGTCACGACGAGGGTGTCCAACCGGGTCCGATCCGCCATGAGGACTTCCGCAGGCGCTCACCGGGTACGGTCGAGCACCCAGTCGGCGATCTCGAGCAGGCGCCCCCCGATGCCGGCGGCTCCGAGCGCCGCTTTCGCGTCGGCGATCGAGCCTGCCGCGCGGCGGCGCGATTCGCTGATGCCGAACAGCGCGGGATAGGTCGGCTTGCCGGCCTCCGCGTCCTTGCCGGCCGTCTTGCCGATCTCCTCCCGTGCCCCCTCGACGTCCAGGATGTCGTCGACGATCTGGAACGCCAGGCCGAGGTGCGCCGCGTAACGATCGACGGCGTCGGCGGTCGCAGCGGACGAGCCGCCCATGATCGCCCCCGCGACCGCGGCGGCGCGGATGAGGGCGCCGGTCTTGCGCTCGTGCATCGCGCGCAGCCGGGCCTCGTCGAAGGCCGCCGCGCCGGTGGCCGAGAGGTCGAGCACCTGTCCGCCCACCATGCCCTCGGCGCCGGCCGCGGCGGCGATGCGTTCCAGCGTGCGCAGCCGCCGGTTGCGGCGGTCGGGCGTCTCGGACGCCTGACCGCGCGCCAGTATCCGAAACGCCTCGGTCAGCAGCGCGTCGCCGGCCAGGATCGCGATGCCCTCTCCGTAGACGACGTGCGCGGTCGGTTGTCCGCGGCGCAGGTTGTCGTTGTCCATCGCCGGCAGGTCGTCGTGCACCAGCGAGTAGGCGTGGATCAGCTCGACCGCGCAGGCGGCCGGCAGCACCGCGCGGTCGTCCGCGGGTCCGCCCTGCGCCACGCTGTCGGCGGCGGCCAGGGCAAGCAGAGGCCGCAGGCGCTTGCCGCCCGCGAACAGGGTGTAGCGCATCGCGTCCGCGATGAGCGGGGGGCAGGCCGGGGAGGTGGGGAGCAGGCGTTCGAGGGCGGCGTCCACCGCCGCGCGCCGCGCGCGGGCGTACTCGTCGAACGCCGTGCGTTGCGTCGCCGCGTCAGAAGGGGACGTCATCGTCGCTCGGCCCACCGTCGGCGCCGGGTTCGCCGGCGCCGTGGTCCGCGGTCGCAGCGCTCGCGATGGCGGCCGGCGCGGGACGGGTGTCTCCCCGTTCCGTGAGCAGCTCGATGCGGCGTTCGGCGTCGTCCAGGCGCGTGTGGCAGAACCGCGACAGCGCGACCCCGCGCTCGAAGCGCTCGAGCGACTGCTCCAGCGGAAGCTGCCCGTCCTCGAGCGTCTTGACGATGGTCTCGAGCTCGGCGAGCGCGGATTCGAAGTCCTTGATGTTCGGGTCGTCCATTTCTTGACTCGCGCTCCTGCGCCCTACTCCCGAGACGTGACGTTGCAGCGCAATGCGCCCTCGTGCAGCGTGACGCGCACCGGATCGCCGACCGCGACCTCCGCGGCCCGGCGCACGATGGCCGACCGATCGTCCTTCCAGCACACGGCGTACCCCCGCGCGAGCACACCGAGCGGGCTGAGCGAGTCGAGCTTCGCCAGCGCGGTCTCGAGCCGCCGCCTGCCGGTCGCGTGCCGGTCGCGCATGGTGCGCGCCAATTGCTCGTCCGCCGCCGTCAACCCGCGGCGGCGCGCTGCCTGGCCGTCCGCGGCGGCGCGCGTCAGGCGCTCGCGCGCGACGACCAGACGCGTCCGGATGCGGGCCAGCCGGGGGCCGACGTCGAGTGCTTCGAGGCGTGTGAACAGCGCGGCGCGGCGTCGCTCGCGCCGTACAACGTCGGCCCGCGCCCGCGCCGCGAGCCGGCGCGTCAGCTCGTCCGCCCGCCGGCCGTGCAGGGCGAGCCGGGTCGGAAACGAGGCCAGCCCCGGCCGGTGCCGCACCCCCTCCACCAGCGCCCGCCGCCGCTGGAGGCCGGCGCGCGCGGCCGCGGCGAGACGATCGCCCGCCCGTGCGAGACGCGCTTCCAACTCCGTCTTGCGGGTCACGACCAGCTCCGCCGCCGCCGACGGGGTCGGCGCCCGGAGGTCGGCGACGAAATCGCTGATCGTGTAGTCCGTCTGGTGCCCCACGGCCGAGATTACCGGGACGTCGAGAGCGGCGATGGCCCTGGCCAACCCTTCGTCGTTGAACTCCCAGAGGTCTTCCAGCGATCCGCCGCCGCGCGCCAGGACGACCACGTCGACACCGGCGACGCGCGCGATGCGCACGAGAGCGCCGGTGATTTCCCGGGCGGCCCCGTCGCCCTGCACGCGGGTCGGGCCGATGACGAGATGCGCATTCGGGAAGCGGCGGCCGAGGACGTTCAGGATATCGCGCAGCGCGGCCCCGTCCAGGGAGGTGACGATGCCGATCTTGCGCGGCAGCGTCGGCAGCGGGCGCTTGCGGGCCTCGTCGAAGAGTCCTTCCTGCGCCAGACGCTGGCGGAGCTGGTCGAACGCCAACTGGCGGGCGCCGAGGCCGAAAGGCTCCAGGTGCTCTGCCACGACCTGGTACTCGCCCTTCGGCTCGTACACGCTGATCCGCCCCCGCGCGACGACCCGCAGGCCGTCGGCCGGCTCGAACCGGAGATAGCGGAACGCCGACCGGAACATCACTCCGCGGATCTGCGCGGCGCCGCCCTTGAGGGTGAAATAGAGATGGCCGGTGTTCCAGCGGCGGCAGTTCGACAGCTCGCCCTCGACCCAGACCGTCGGGTACGTCGACTCCAACTGCAGCCGAATGCGCGCCGTCAGCTCCGCGACGGTGAGCACGCGGCGTCCCGGTCGTGCGCGCGGCGCAGGCGCCGCTTCGCCGAATGGCAGCCTCGTCACCCTTCCGATTCCGTCTGCCGGTCGAGCGCGTCCACGTCGTCGGCGGAAAGGTCCACGCGCTCGATGGTCCGCGCGCGGCCGGTCTGCGGGTCCGCGGTCACCACGATCGCGTTGATCCGCGGGTTGCGTGTCGCCGTGTCGAACTTCGCCGGCATGCCGTCCAGAAAGCGCTTCAGCACGGGCCGGGGGTCCACGCCGATGATCGAATCGTGGGGACCGGTCATCCCGACGTCGGTGATGTAGGCGGTGCCGTTGGGCAGTATGCGCTCGTCGGCGGTCTGCACGTGGGTATGCGTGCCGGCCACGGCGGTCACCTCTCCGTCGAGATGCCAGCCCATCGCCTTTTTCTCGGAGGTCGCCTCGGCGTGGAAATCCACGAACACGATGCGCGCCCCGTGCTCGGCCCGGACCGCGGCGATCTGCTCGCGGACCACGCGGAACGGATTGTCGAGCGGATTCATGAAGACGCGCCCCATCACGTTCACGATGCCGACCGGAACGCCGTCGCGCGTCCGTGCGCCGTAGTGCCCGCGACCCGGCACCCCGGCGGGGTAGTTGGCAGGCCGCAGGAGCCGCGGCTGGTTCTCGATGTACGCCAGCGCCTCCTTCTTGTCCCAGACGTGGTTGCCCGTCGTCATCACCTGGACGCCGTCGTCGAGCAGCGTCTCGCCGATGTCGCGGGTGATGCCGTTGCCGCCCGCCGCGTTTTCGACGTTGGCGATCACCAGGTCGATGCCGTGCCGGGCCACGAGCCGGGGGAGCGCCAGCCGCGTGATCGTGCGTCCCGGTTTGCCGACGATGTCGCCCACGAACAGGAGCGTGACGGTTTCGGACATCCTTGGGAATGATCGCACAGGTTGCCGGCCGGCGAATCGTCCGGCGGCGACCCGCGGGCCGGGCTCCCATGGTGAGTTTACAGCACTCATATTTATTTATTTTAGACCGCTAAGTTCACGTGCTACAATTCACCGCATGCCAAGTGAGAGAGTGCCGCTGAAGTGCGGCGACCTCGACGCCCGCGCCGTCGTGCCGGTCGAGGACGCAATCGGCGGCGTCGTCATCTACGCCGGCGGCCGGCCGGTGTACTACGTGCTGCGGGGCGAGTGGTTCGAGGCGCTGCCGGAGCCGCGCGCGGCTGCGCGGGTCGCCGCCGCCGCCGGTGGTCCCGCGGATGTCGACCCGGCGTCGGATCTTCGCGTATCCTAGTGACATGGACGACGAGACCGAGGTTTCCGAGGCTCCGGCGGACGGCGGTGCGGCTGCGGAAGAGGACGCCGGTGCCGAGCGCGAGCCGGCGCCGCCCATCGAGAGCCGTTTTCTGTATGTCGACGTGGCGGCGCAGCGTGCGAAGCAGTTGCGGCGCGGCGCTCTGCCGCGGCTCGACGAGCTGGCCGCCGATTCGGAGACGGACAGTCCGGTGAAGCAGCGTCCCAAGCTCGAACGCATCGCCATGCGCGAAGTGGACCGCGGCAAGATTCGTTACGACGTGCCGGACCCGGCGCCGGCGTCGGGGGAGTGATCGTGGCGCCAGATCAGTCGATCATCGGCGGGGCCGTTCAGACCCTGATGGGGCTGGCCGTCTCCACCGGCTTTCTGCTCGCGCTCTTCATCGGTTTCCTCGTCATCGCGGGCTTCACCAAGTTCCGGAAGGCCGGCCGTGGATCGCTGGTCGTCCGCAACCTCGGGGATCGGATGGACGGTGCGCCGCTCCGGTATCTCTCGCCGGATGCGCCGAGCGGGCCGGCCGACCAGTTGCGCACGCCCGAGCTCCTCGAGCAGGCCGGGGAGACGACACCCGCCGCGGACGTCTCTCAGGCCGGACCTTCCTGAGCGCGTTCGTACGCGTGTCCCAGGCGCAGCAGCGTCGCTTCGCCGAAGGCGCGCCCAACGAGCTGCAGCCCGATCGGCAGGCGGGCCGCCGTGAAGCCGGCGGGAACGCTGATCGCCGGCAGGCCGGTGAGGTTGGCGCTCACCGTGAAGACATCCCCCAGGTACATCGCCAGCGGATCCTGCAGGTGCTCGCCGAGGCGGAACGCGGGGGCCGGCGTGGTCGGCATCGCGACGACGTCCACGCCCGGACCGGCGGCGTCGAACGCGCGGTCGTAGTCACGTCGAATCAGGCTGCGGACACGCTGAGCCCGCCGGTAGTACGCGTCGTAGTACCCGGCGCTCAACGCGTAGGTTCCCAGCATGATCCGGCGCTTCACTTCCGCCCCGAAGCCGGCGTCGCGGGTTCGGTCGTACATCGCCGCGAGCGGTGAGGTGCCGCCGCTTCCGTCTTTCGCCGCGGCGCGGGCGCCGTAGCGGACCCCGTCGTAGCGGGCCAGGTTGGAGCTGGCTTCCGCCGGGGCGACCAGGTAGTAGACCGGTACCGCGTGCTCCGCGTGCGGCAGGTCGACGTCGATCAGCGAGGCGCCCGCCGCCGCGAGCGTGGCGAGCGCCTCGTTGAAGGCGGTGAGCACCTCGCCGTCGATGCCCGCCTCGCCGCCCTCGATCAGGGCGCGCGGCACGCCGACCCGCAGTCCTGCCGCGTCTGCGGCGAGCGCCGCCGTGTAGTCGTCGACCGGCGCGTCCACGGATGTCGCGTCGCGCGGATCGTGCCCCGCCAGCACTCCCAGGACGAGGGCCGCGTCGGCCACGGTACTCGTGAGCGGCCCGATCTGGTCGAGAGACGAGGCGAAGGCCAGCAGTCCGTAGCGGGAGACGCGGCCGTAGGTCGGCTTGAGTCCGACGATCCCGCAGAACGCCGCCGGCTGGCGGATGGAGCCGCCCGTGTCCGATCCGATGGCGATCGGCGCGAATCCGGCCGCGACCGCGGCCGCGGCGCCGCCGCTCGAGCCGCCCGGCGTCCGTTCCGGGTCCCACGGGTTGCGGCTGGGACCGTAGGCGGAATGCTCGGTCGACGACCCCATCGCGAACTCGTCGCAGTTGGTCTTGCCGACGACGATCGCACCGGCCTCGCGGAGTCGCCCGGCCACGGTGGCGTCGTACGGCGGATGAAACCCGGCGAGGATCCGCGAGGCGGCCGTCGTCGGCTGCCCCCGCGTGCAGATGACGTCCTTGATCGTGATCGGCACGCCGAGCAGGGGCCGGCCGCGCCACTCGTCACCGCGTCGATCGACTTCCGCGGCACGGGCCAGCGCCTCGTCCCGGAAGACCGCGGTGAGCGCATTCCAGCGCTTGTCGTCGGCCGCGATCCGGTCGAGATGCCGCCGGCAGACCTCGACCGCCGAGCGCCGGCCGGACCGCACGTCGTCCCGAATGGAGGTGGCGGTTTCCGCGTCCGCCGGCCGCGCCGCGCCCGCCATCACCCGAGGACTCGCGGCACCCGAAAGAAGCCGCCCTCTTCGGTGGCGTCGTACGCGGCGCCGTCCGGCGCGTTCGCCAGCGTCTCGTCGCGGGCGAGCGAAGGCCGCACCGCGTCGGGGCGCCGGGGGCAGTTCGCGCCGCCGGGGTGCCATGACTCGTCGGCGCCGCTTACGTCCACGCCCTGCAGGCGCTCGGCGTATTCCAGAATGTCGGCGAGTTGCGGGGTGAACAGGTCGACTTCTTCGGGTGTGAGATCCAGGTGCGCCAACGCGGCGATCCGCTCGACGTCGGTGCGGGTGAGGCGGTCGGACATGGGGACGACCCTACCACAGCCCGCGCGGGCTGCGGCCAGGGCCGCCAGGGCCGCCGTCGGGGTCGGCCGGCACGCGCCGCGGGGCGCCGGGGCGCGCGCCTGTCGCGGACGTGAGATCATGGACGGGTGTCAGGTTCGCTCTTCGGTCGCGCGCGGGCCGAGGTCGAGTCCGCCCTTCCGGCTCGCGAGCCGGTCGACTGCCCGTTGTGCGGCTGCGAGCCGCGGCCGTTCGGCGTCGACTTCCAGGGATTGAGCCTGGCACGCTGCGGCACCTGCGGTCTCGAGTTCCAGCATCCGCGCCCGGTGTTCGATCAACTGGTCGCCGTCGTCTACACCGCCGAGTACCACCCGGACGGACACGCGACCATCGATCCAGGCCGGGAACGGACTCTCGCCAGGCAGCTCGAGCGGCTCGAGCGGTACGTCCGCCGCAGCCCCGCCGCTCTGCTCGACGTCGGATGCGGGGCGGGTGCGTTTCTCGGCTACGCCCGGTCGCGCGGTTGGACGGTGGGCGGCACCGACATCAGCGTCACACAGCACGCGAGACGCCACGATGCGCGACTGTGGGAGGGACAGTTGCCGGAGATCCGCTTCGACGGCGCGCGCTTCGACGCCGTCCGCCTCAACCACGTTCTCGAGCACACCCCCGACCCGTTGCGGGAGTTGCGTCAGGCGCGGCGTCTGGTCGCCGCAGACGGCGTCCTGCTGATCGGTGTGCCGAACCTCGCCGGGCTGAGCGTTCGCCTCAAGAGCTGGCAGAGCCGTCTCGGCCTGAAGCGCCGGCGCTGGAAGCACTACGGCGCACTGCACCATCTCTGGTTCTTCACCCCGGCGACGCTGGCGGCGCTGGTCGAGGCGGCCGGGTTCAGGGTGGTGCACTGGGAGACGCCGGCCGAGGATCGGCCGGGGCGGCCCGGATGGGCGAAGGCGCTACTGCGGGGTCCGCTCGAGGCTGCGAGGATGGGCGGGGTTCTCGATCTCTACGCACGGCCGGCAGAACCGACGCGCGACTGAATCAGGACATTCAGGGAGCTTGCGCCGCAGAACTCACTCCGTTGCGTTCTACGGCGCAGGCTCCTAGACTCAAGGAAGCCATGAGTCAGATCGTTACCGAGATCTACGAGGCGTTCAGGGCCGCCAATGTCGGCGACGATCTCGCGAAGGCGGCAGCCGGAGCCATCGTTGGCCGTGAGGATCTCGTTACGAAGCTCGACCTCGAACGCGCCATGAGTCGCGTACAGAGCGAGATCGCCGACCTCAAGGCGGATCTCAAGCTGCTGAAGTTCGCCTACGGACCGCTCATCATAGGCCTGCTGGTCAAGATCGCATTCTTTCCCTGATCTCGCCGGCGAGCACCCTTCGCGGCAACCGGATGTTCGATTTCGGCGTGCCGTCAGTGCGAGCCGTAGTCGAGCTCCCCGGCCTCGACGCGCACCGGCAGCCGGTTCTCGTGCGGCGGCAGCGGGCAGGTCGTGTGCGGGTTGAATGCGCACGGCGGGTTGTACGCGCGGTTGAAGTCCACCGTCGTCCGGCCGTCCGCGTCCGGGGCGTCCGCGTACAGGAACCGCGCAGCCGGGTAGGTCTCGCTGCCGCTCGTCAGGTCGCGAAAGACGAACCACAGTCGGCCGCCGGAGTCTACCGCGGTCATGCGCAGCTCCTCGCCGTCCACCGCGAGAGCCACCGATCCGCTGGTGCGGAAGGTCTCGACGTCGCCGAGGATGTTGGGCAGCCGCATGGTGCGCGGCTCGTCGTGCGGGATGTAGCGGCCGGGCACCCGGAAAGACTCGTCTACCGGATACCAGCGCAGCCCGGTGAAATTGCGCCGGATGTCGCCGTCCCGGTCGCGCATGCGGATGGCGAGCCGGTCGCCGCTGTAGTGGCCGAACAGCGAGAGGGGACCCAGGGTGATGGTCGGGCGCTCGCGTCCCTCGTAGGGCCAGAGCTGCGCCGTTTCGACGGCGCGGCCGTCGATCGAGAGCGTCTTTCCTGCGGGGGCCCGCACCGTAACCGTCTCGTCCCGCAGGGTGAACACGCCGGCCTCGGCAGGTCCGGTCCGCAGCAGGATGTCGTTGAGCGGCGACGACCCGAAGCTGTTGTCTCCCTCGTTGAGGAAGAACAGACCGGCCACCGTCAGCCAGCCGTCGTCCGCCTTCAGGCGCTGTTCGCGGTCGGCGCGCCAAGCCTCGATCTCGGCCGCGTAGTCCTGTGCGGTCGGCATCCCCGACGCCATCAGCACCGCGAGCGCGCACAGCGCCGCTCGTCTCCATCGCAGGATCCTGTGTCGCACGGGCCACATCCTTTCACGCGCCTTCACCCGCATCGTAGCACGCATACGCGCTATTATTGGTGGTTCGTCCGGCGCGGCGGCCCGGCACCGTGCATGGTCCGGCGTCGTTCGTGACGCCCGGCTTGCGGCGGCGCCCGCGACCCGCGCGCCGGACTCGACGAGCCGCCGCGTTCGAGAGGCTTCCGCAGCTACAACAAGAGTCCCATCCATGAGCACCAATTCCTTCGGAACCCGTCAGTCCCTGCCGGCCGGCGACGGCACCACCGTCGACGTCTACAACCTGCGCGCGCTCGAGGCGTCGGGCTATCCCGGCGTGGGCCGTCTGCCGTACTCGCTGAAGATCCTGCTGGAGAACATGCTCCGGCGGGAGGACGGCCGGGCGGTCACGGCTGACGACGTCGACGCGCTTGCGCGCTGGGCGCCCGGCGCCAGCAAGGAGATCGCGTTCATGCCGGCGCGCGTCCTGTTGCAGGACTTCACCGGCGTGCCCGCCGTGGTCGACCTCGCTGCGATGCGCGAAGGCATCGCGCGGCTCGGCGGCGACCCGGCCCGCGTCAACCCGCTGCAGCCCGCCGAGCTGGTCATCGACCACTCGGTACAGGTCGATCACTTCGGGACCGCCAACGCCTTCGAGCTCAACGCGCAGCTCGAGTTCGCGCGCAACCGCGAGCGGTACGCCTTCCTCAAGTGGGGGCAGGACGCGTTCCGCAACTTCAAGGTGGTGCCGCCCGACACCGGCATCGTCCACCAGGTCAACATCGAGTACCTGGCTCGCGTGGTCTGCCGCGACACGTCGAACGGGAGCGTCCTGGCCTACCCGGACACGCTGGTCGGGACCGATTCGCACACGACGATGGTCAACGGACTCGGCGTCGTCGGTTGGGGCGTCGGCGGGATCGAGGCCGAGGCGGCGATGCTCGGGCAGCCGATCTCGATGCTCATTCCCGACGTCGTCGGCTTCCGGCTTGTGGGCGAGCTGCCGGAGGGGACCACCGCGACCGACCTCGTGCTGACCATCACCGAGCGGCTCCGGCAGTACGGCGTGGTAGGGAAGTTCGTCGAGTTCTTCGGGCCGGGTCTCGGGTCGCTGACGGTCGCCGATCGAGCGACGCTCGGCAACATGTCGCCGGAGTACGGCTCCACCGTCGCCATTTGCCCGATCGATCGGATGACACTCGACTATCTGGCGCTGACCGGGCGCGATCCGGGGCACGTGGATCTGGTCGAGGCGTACGCCAAGACCCAGGGCCTGTTCGCGTCCGACGCCGACGATCCGCTCTACACCGATGTCGTGGAGCTCGACCTGGCAACCGTCGAGCCGAGCATCGCCGGACCGAAGCGCCCGCAGGATCGGGTGCCGTTGCAGCGGGCGAAGTCGGCGTTCGTCTCCGTGCTGGGGGACCTGGCGGGCGGCCGCGAGCGGGCGGCCGCGGGCAGCGGCGCGGCAGGCGAGCCGGCCGGTGGCGACGGCGAGACGCCGCTGGAGGACGGCGCGGTGGTCATCGCCGCCATCACGAGCTGCACGAACACGTCGAATCCGAGCGTGATGATTGCCGCGGGGCTGCTCGCGCAGAAGGCGGCGGCCCGCGGCCTGCGGCCGAAGCCGTGGGTCAAGACCAGCCTCGCGCCCGGCTCGCTGGTCGTCACCGAGTACCTGCGCGCGGCCGGTCTGCTGGAGCCGCTGGAGGATCTCGGCTTCGGCCTCGTCGGCTACGGATGCACCACCTGCATCGGCAACAGCGGCCCGCTGCCCGAGCCGGTGGCGGCGGCAATCAAGGAGCGCGACCTGGTGGTCGCCTCGGTGCTCAGCGGCAACCGCAACTTCGAGGGCCGCGTGCAACCCCTGGTTCGCGCCAACTACCTCGCGTCACCGCCGCTGGTGGTCGCCTATGCGTTGGCCGGCCGGATGACTACCGATCTGACGACCGAGCCGCTCGGGCAGGATGCGGGCGGCAACGACGTGCACCTGGTGGACGTCTGGCCGTCGGCGGCGGAGGTGCAGCAGGCGATGGCGGCGGCGGTCCGGACCGAGCAGTTCACAGACAAGTATGCGCGGGTCTTCGACGGCGACGATCGCTGGCGGGGGCTGCCGGCCCCGGCGGGTGATCGGTTTCGCTGGACCGACGATTCCACCTACGTCCGCCATCCGCCGTTCTTCGAGACGCTCGCGCCGACGCCGGCCGCGCCTGCCGACATTTCCGGGGCGCGCGTCCTCGCCCTGCTCGGCGACAGCGTCACCACCGACCACATTTCGCCGGCGGGCGCGATTCCGGCTGACGGTCCGGCCGGGATGTACCTGATCGCCAACGGCGTCGAGCCCAGGGACTTCAACTCGTTCGGCAGCCGCCGCGGCAACCACGAGGTGATGATGCGCGGCACGTTCGCCAACATCCGGTTGCGCAACCGGCTCGCGCCCGGGACGGAGGGGGGCTGGACCCGGCACCAGCCGGACGGGGAGCAGATGGCGATCTACGACGCGGCGATGCGCTACAAGGAGGAGGACACCCCGCTGGTGGTGCTCGCCGGAGCGGAGTACGGCTCCGGTTCGTCGCGCGACTGGGCCGCCAAGGGGACCATGCTGCTCGGCGTGCGCGCGGTCATGGCTTCGAGCTTCGAGCGCATCCACCGCAGCAACCTGGTCTTCATGGGGGTGCTGCCGCTGGTCTTCAAGGACGGCGCCGACGCCGACAGCCTGGGCCTGACGGGAGACGAGTCGTTCGACCTTGCCGGAATCGCGGAGGGGCTCGCGCCGCGCAGCGACGTGCGGGTCCGGGCGACCCGTGCCGACGGAACGGTCGTGGAGTTCGCGGTGACCGCGCGCATCGACACGCCTGACGAGCTCGACTACTACCGTCACGGCGGCATCCTGTCGTACGTCCTGCGGCAGCTCGCCGCCGCGTAGACATCGGTGGGCGGGAGATACGATGATGATGATTGCGACTGCCGAACCCGCCGGCGGCCGGACGGGAGCGGTGGGGGGTTCAAGGAGGACAGGCTTCGAGTGCTCGCTACGGACCCGTACAACCGCAGCCATTCGCATCCCATCAGGGAGCTCTCGGGCGTCGAAGCCTGGCGCTACCGTAAGCACCGCTGGCGCTTCGTCTACACCATTCACGATGACATGGTCACGCTCGATTACTGCGACTTGAGGCGGGAGCGCACGTACCGCCGGCAATAATGGTGACGATGACGACTACAGCGACTGCCGAACCCGCTCCGCCGGCGCCGGCGAAGATCGAATGGAACCTGGCGGAGATCTACGACAGCCTGGACGTTTGGCGGGCTGACAAGGCGCACCTGGAGAAGCAGGTAGAGGGGCTCTCGCGCTTCAAGGGCCGACTCGGCGAGAGCGCCGCCGCGCTCTCGGAGGCGCTCGACGCGATCAGCACCACGGAGAAGGATCTGGTCCGGCTCTACGTGTTCGCGTTCCTCAAGGCCGACGAGGACCGGCGGGTGGCCGAGGCGCAGGAACGGCGCGGCGCGGCGACGCTGCTGCTGGCCGCGTTCGAAGAGGCGACCAGCTTCGTCTCGCCGGAGCTGCTGCGCGTCGGCTCGGCGACCATCGAGGGCTACCTCGACGGGGAGCCGCGGCTGGCCCGGCATGCCTTCAACGTGCGCAATATTCTGCGCAAGGAGCCGCACACGCTGTCGGACGAGGCCGAGGCGATCATCGCCGGCACCAGCGCGATGCGCCAGGGGCCGGAGCGGGTGTTCGCGATGCTCACCAGCTCGGACATGCCGTTTCCGACCGTCACGCTCTCGACCGGCGAGGAGGTGCGTCTCGACCAGGCAGCCTACGGCAAGCACCGCGCGTCCCGCGTGCGGGCCGACCGGAAGCTGGTGTTCGACGCGTTCTGGAAGGCGTGGAAGGGCTACGCGGCGACGTTGGGACAGACGCTCGACACCCACGTCAAGGCGCACGTCTTCGAGGCCCGGTCGCGGCGCTACGCGAGCGCCCTCGACGCGGCGCTGGCCGGACCGAACATCCCGGAGGCCGTGTACCGGACGCTGGTCGGCTCCGCCAACCGCCACCTGCCGTCGCTGCACCGCTACTTCCGGCTCCGGCAGCGGATGCTCGGCCTCGAAGAGCTGCGCTACTACGACATCTATCCCTCGCTCGTCGCGTCGGAGCGGTCGTTCCGGCTCGACGAGGCCAAGTCGATTGCCGTCGCCGCCGCCGAGCCGCTCGGCGACGAGTACGTCGCTCTGCTGCGCGAGGCGCTCGCGGGCGACTGGATGCACGTCTACCCGCAGGAGGGCAAGGCGCCCGGCGCGTACATGTACGGCGCCGTCTACGACGGGCATCCCTACCTGCTGCTCAACTACAACGGCGAATACGACGACATCACCACGCTGGTGCACGAGTGGGGCCACGCCATGCACACGGTGCTGGCCAAGCAGCAGAACCCCTACGAGACGGCCGGCTACGCGACGTTCACGGCCGAGGTTGCGTCCATCACCAACGAGATCCTGCTGCAGGAGCACCTCCTCTCGCAGGACCTCTCGTCCCGCGAGCGCCTCTTCTACCTGGGCACGGCCCTCGAGGCGATTCGCGCCACGTTCTTCCGCCAGGTCATGTTCGCGGAGTTCGAGCTCGGGATGCACGAGCTCGCCGAGCAGGGGGAGGCGCTGTCGGGCGAGAAGCTGACCGACCGGTACGAGAAGCTCGTGCGCCGCTACCACGGCTCGGACGAGGGCGTACTGGAGTACGACGCCGCCTACGCCGTCGAATGGGCGTTCATCCCGCACTTCTACAGCAACTTCTACGTCTTCCAGTACGCCACGTCGATTGCCGGGGCGGCCCTGTTCGCCGAGCGGCTGCTCGGGGGCGACGGCCGGGCGCGCGACGACTACCTGGCCGTCCTGCGGGCCGGCGGCTCGCACTATGCCTACGAGCTGCTCCGCGACCGCGGCATCGACCTGGCGACCGATGCGCCGTACGATGCCCTCATCGGCCGCATGAACCGGGTGATGGACGAGATCGAGGCGATCCTCGACCGGCAGGCGGAGTAGCGCCGCCGTTGCCCGCACCGCGCGCCGCGCGCGACAATGCCGGTGTGAGCTCCATCCTGCCGATCAACCTCGACGACCTGCTCCATTGCCGCGGCGTGGAATCCGCACGTGTCGAGTTCAAGTCCGGCTGGAACCCGAGAACCACCGGCCACCAGGCGCTCAAGACGATCTGCGCGTTCGCCAACGACTACCACAACCTCAACGGCGGCTACGTCGTGCTCGGGGTGGCCGCGGAGCACGGCCGCGGCGTCATGCCGCCGGCCGGTCTGACCGCCGCCGAAATCGCCGCCGCAGGGAAGTGGATTCGCGGTCACTGCAAGCGTCTCGACCCGCCGTACCAACCGGTCGCGTCCCCCGAGGTCGTCGCCGGCCGCCGCGTCCTCGTGCTCTGGGCGCCGGCGAGCGACATGAAGCCGCACTCGGCGCCGGACGGGCCTCGCGGCGCCGCGAAGTACTGGATTCGCCTGGGAGCCGAGACGGTCGACGCGCAGGCCAACGGGTTGCTGTCCGGCCTCATGGCCCAGACCGCGCGCGTTCCGTGGGACGACCGGCGGGCTTTCGATGCGCGGATCGAGGACCTGCGCGAGGCGGCCGTCCGCGAGTTCCTTCGCGACGTGGGCAGCGGGCTGGTCGACGAGCCGTCGGCGGGCGAGGTCTACCGCCGCATGCGGCTGACGGTGCGCGCCAACGGATCCGAGCTGCCTCGCAATATCGCCCTCCTGCTCTTCACCGACGATCCGGAGCACTGGTTTCCGGGCGCCCGGACCGACGTCGTGCTGTTTCCGGACGGGCCGGCGGGAGACACGCTGCGCGAACGTATCTTTCGAGGTGGCCTGGTGACCCAGTTGCGCGGCAGCCTCAGGTATCTGGAGAGCCTTCTGCAAACCGAGATCAGGAAGGCTCCCGATCGCGTCCAGTCGCTCTCCTGGACGAACTACCCGCTCGACGCGATCCGCGAGGCGCTCGTCAACGCCCTCTATCACCGGAGCTATCAGCCGGATGCGTCCGAGCCGACCAAGGTCTACTGCTATCCCGACCGGATCGACATCACCAGCTACCCGGGTCCCGTACCCGGGATCGAGCCGGACCACTTCCTGCCGGGGGCGGCGGTGCCCGCCATGCCGGCGCGCAACCGGCGCATCGGCGAGTTCCTTTCGGAGCTCAAGTTGGCCGAACGGCGTCTGACCGGCGTGTCGAAGATCTTCGGGGCGATGGCGCGGAACGGATCGCCCCCGCCCCGCTTCGATTTCGACGAGGGAAGAACGTACTTCCGCGCGACGTTGCCTGCGCACACGGGGGAGCGGGCGACGTCATGACGCCAACCGACAACTGCCCAGGGAGGCCGTCCATGCGATCAGCAACCCGCCGGCGTCTCCGCCGAGCCATCCTCTGCGCGGCCCTGAGCACAGTGCTCGTCATTCCGAGCGCGGTCGAGGCCCGCGTGGTGCGGATCGAGATCGAGCGGGTGGAATCGCCGACGTTCGAGGGCCACTCGTTCGGTGACGTGGGGCCGTACGAGAAGCTGGTGGGCCGCGTCTTCGGGGAGGTCGACCCGGACGCGCCGGGGAACGCGGTCGTCACCGACGTCGAGCTGGCTCGCCGCAACGCCGGCGGCATGGTGGAGTACGCCGTTGACCTGCTCATCCTGCGTCCGGTCGATCCGTCGCAGGGCAACGGCCGCATCTTCTACGAGCTCAACAACCGCGGCCGGATGCTGTCGCTGGGCCAGTTGAACGATGCGCGCTCGGGAGGGAACGATCCGACGACGCTGGCCGACGCCGGAAACGGGTTCCTGATGCGCCGCGGCTATACGTTCGTGTCGAGCGGCTGGGACGCGACGGCGGCGGCCGACGGCACGCGGCTGCGCATCGCGGCGCCGATCGCGGTCAACCCGGACGGCTCGCCCGTCGTGGGGCCGGCCCTCGAGGAGTTCGTCGTCGACAACGATTCCACCCTGACCGGGACGCTCACCTGGCCGGCGGCGAGCCGGGACACGGCGCGGGCGAACCTGACGGTGAGGAAGCGCTACACGGACGACCCGGAGCCGATCGACGCCAGCCGGTGGGAGTACATCGACACCCGTACGATCCGGTTGCGCCCTCCGGGCACACGGTTCCTGCAGGGCCGGTTGTACGAGCTCGCCTATCCGGCCCGCGACCCGCAGGTGGTGGGGCTGGGCTTCGCCGCCGTGCGTGACACGGTCGCCTTTCTGCGGCATGCCGCGGCGGATGACGCCGGCGCGCCGAATCCGCTGGCCGGCTCCGTCGAGCAGGTCCTCACGATGGGCATCTCGCAGGCGGCCCGCTTCCTGCGCGACTTCGTGCACCTCGGCTTCAACGCAGACGAGAGCGGCCGGCAGGTGTTCGACGGCGTGCTGAACTGGATCGGCGGCGCCAGCGGCGGCTTCTTCAACTATCGCTTCGCCCAGCCGTTCCGTACCCATCGGCAGCACATCGCGCGCCGGTTTCCGGAGCGGGAGTTCCCCTTCGCCAACCACCGGCTGACCGATCCGGTGACCGGACGCACCGCCGGACGGCTGGAGCGCTGCCGGGCGAGCGGGACCTGTCCGAAGCTGATGGAAGCCAACTCGGCCAACGAGTACTGGGTGAAGGGCGCGTCGCTGCTGCACACCGACCTCGCCGGCGACGATCTGCCCGACCCGCCCGAGGTCCGGTTCTACCTCTTCTCGAGCCTGCCGCATGCGGCGGGCATCGGTTCCAGCGGGCCCGGCATCTGCCGGCAGCCCCGGAATCCGCTCGTGGCCAACGCGGGCCTGCGGGCACTGCTCGTGGCGCTCGACGAGTGGGTCACGACCGGGGACGAGCCGCCGGCCAGCCGGGTGCCGCGCCGCGCCGACGGGTCGCTGGTGGCGCCGCTGCCGCGCGAGATGGTCGGGTTTCCCAGCATCCCGGGCGTGCTCTTCACCGGACTCATGACTACCGGAGACCTGTTCGACTACGGTGCCGACTTCGACGAGGGCATCCTGACCACCCTGCCGCCGACTTCCGCCGGATCACCGTATCCCGTCTTCGTGCCGCGCACCGATGCCGACGGGAACGATCTGGCCGGCATCCGTCTGCCGGCGGTGGCCGTTCCGCGCTCCACGTTCACAGGTTGGGCCCTGCGGGCGCCGGCGTTCGGCGGACCCGACCTGTGCGACGCGGCGGGCCAGCGGATCGACTTCGCCGCGACCCGGGCCGAGCGACTCGCCACCGAGGACCCGCGGCCGTCGCTGGAGGAGCGCTATCCGGACCCGCGGGCGTACGTGGAGGCGGTCGAGGCGGCGGCGCAGGGTCTGGTTCGCGAGCGGCTGTTGCTCGACGAGGACGTCGAGCGGATCGTCGCCGAGGCCGAGACGACTGCGGCCGGGCGGTAGCCGGCGGCGCTAGAATGATTCGTTCCCGTTTTGGAGACAATGCCGCAGAGGAGGTGAATCATGAGTCGTCACGCGCTTGCAGCCCTGCTGACCGTTCTGGCGATCGTCGCGCTCGCGCCGCTGGAGACCGGCGCGCAGACCGAGGCGTCGATGGAGGCGCCGCGCACGGCGTGGGGTGCTCCCGACCTGCAGGGGGTCTGGGACTTCCGCAGCCTCACGCCGATGGAGCGTCCCGAGGAGCTCGCCGACACCGAGACGTTCTCGGCCGAGCAGGCGGCGGAGTTCGCCGAGGACACCATCCGGCGCCGCAGCCGCGACAACGACACCTCGGACCGCGTGGTGCCCTACAACGACTTCTGGTTCGACGAGGGCACCTCGGTCACCACCGAGCGCACGTCGCTGGTGGTCGATCCCCCGGACGGGCGCATCCCGCCGCTGACGCAGGAGGCCATGGACCGCCAGCAGGCGCAGGAGGAGGCGCGGGCCGGCGTGGGCGGCCACGAGCCGACCGAGGGCGGTTTCGTGGAGGATCTCGGACCGGGCGGCCTGCAGGTCCGCTGCATCCTGGGCTTCAACTCGGGTCCGCCGATGGCGCCGAGCGCGTACAACAACAACGTGCAGGTGTTCCAGACCGAGGACACCGTGGTGCTCTACAACGAGATGAACCACAACGCGCGGGTCGTGTCCCTGGACGGACGGGACCATCTGAGCGCGGGCATCGGGCAGTGGACGGGCGATTCGCGCGGCCACTGGGAGGGCGACACGCTGGTGGTGGAGACCACGAACTTCCTGCGCGAGACGAACTTCATGCGAGGAGCGACCACGCCGAACCTCACGCTCGTCGAGCGACTCACGCGGGTGGACGCCGACACGCTGCGGTACGACGTCACCGTCGACGACCCGACGGTGTGGACGCGGCCCTGGACCTTCTCGGTGCCGATGCGGAGCAACCCGGAGCCGCTCTACGAGTACGCCTGCCACGAGGGGAACTACGGCCTGTTCAATATCCTCGCCGGCGCGGTGGCGGGGGGCTCGAACTAGCGCGACTTGGTGGTAGCTCTCCTGTGGCGTTGCGAGCAGGCGGCGGCAGCCCGCGGGAGGCTGCCGTCGCCGGTCCGCCAGGTCACCGTCCCCCTCCACACTGGCCTCCGGCAGCACCGTCGCCGCGCCGTGGAGGCGCGTTGGCCTGAAAGGTGACCCCATGAAACCGTCGCGCGCGCCCCAGATGTTCATCACGTCCCTGCACATGCGCCATTGGCGCAATTTCCGGGGGCCGGTGGACGTGCGCCTGCGCCGCCGCGCGTTCCTGATCGGGCCGAACGCCTCCGGGAAGTCCAACGTGCTCGACGCGCTGCGGTTCCTGCGCGACACCGCCGGGCACGGTCTGAAGGAGGCCGTCCGATTGCGCGGCGGCATGGGCGAGATACGCACCCTGCAGGCCAGGACGCCGGCCGGCCTCGAGCTGGCGGTCCAGGTGGGTACGGACGACCAGCCGCACCTGTGGACCTACAGTCTCGGGTTCCGCAACCATCCCCAGAAGCACCTGCCCGTGGTCATGAAGGAAGAGGTTCGAAAAAAGGACGATCGGCTTCTGAAGCGGCCCGACAAGGCGGACAAGAAGGACCCCGAGCGGCTGGCGCAGACCTACCTGGAGCAGATCGTCGTGAACCAGGAGTTTCGTGAGCTCGCCGAGTTCCTCAAGTCCATCCGGTATCTTCACATTGTGCCCCATCTGGTGCGCGATCCCGAACGGTCCATCGGCAAGCACGATGATCCGTTCGGTGGCGATTTCCTCGAGAGAGTCGCCTCGACACCGTCCAAGACGCGCGACGCGCGGCTGCGCAACATCAACAAGGCCCTGAAGTTCGCGATTCCGCAGTTCGACAGCCTGACCCTTCAGCAGGATGCAGGGGGCCGCTGGCACCTGGAAGCGCGTTTCGGCCACTGGCGGCACAGCGCGGCGCGTCAATACGAACGCTCGTTCTCGGACGGCACGCTGCGCTTGATCGGGTTGCTGTGGTCCCTGGCGGAGGGAGGCGGCCCGCTGCTGCTGGAAGAACCCGAGCTTGCCCTGCACGACGCCCTGGTGCGACACCTGCCGCGCTTCATGGCCCGGATGCACACGAAGTCCGGCCGGCAGGTACTGATCACCACGCACTCCGAGGCACTATTGGCCGACGCGGGCATCGGTCTCGACGAGGTTCACGTTCTGAATGCCGACTCTCAGGGAACGGAAATCAAGGTCGGCAGAAGCTACCAGGACGTTCGGGCCATGGTGGAGAAAGGCGGGCTGTCGATCGGAGCCGCCCTCCTGCCCAAGGCTGCGCCGGCCAACGCCGATCAGTTTCGCTTCGACTTCTGACCCTCCATGGCGAACCGCGCAAGCCTGCCCGTATCCTTCGCCGTGGAGGGCATCGTCGATCAGGCGGTCGTCCTCAAGCTCTTCGAAGCGTCCGGCGTCGTTTCCGGCACCCCGTACGTTTGCGACGGGATCGGCAATTTGCGCCAGCGACTCGACGGATTCAACGCAGGCGCCCGTTATTCCCCATGGTTCGTGCTCTGCGACCTCGACCGTAACGAATGCGCCCCGGCGTTGCGCAGCGGCTTCCTGGGAACGGGGCAGGCCGACGGGATGGAGTTGAGGGTGGCCGTGCGGGCCGTCGAGGCATGGCTGATGGCGGACCGACAATCGTTCGCCAGCTTTCTCGGCGTCGGTATGAAGCACATTCCTCGCGAGCCGGAGCAGCTCGCCGATCCCAAACACGAGGAAAGTGGCGTGCGAAGCGCCTCAACGTCACTTCAAGGACGCCGGTTCCTGTGCCGATTCGGTACGGACGACGGTCGCGGTCTCGTGGCGATTCCTACACGATGGTGTTTTCTCGTAGCCTCCTCGAAGCAGATCCACTTGGACAAGCCATCGTCGTGCCGTGCCGCAGAGTTGTGTCTGACATCAGCGACCTCGTTGCCGAGGCGGAATGGCTGTGGGCGGCTGAGCGCAACTGCTCTCCGTGCGACTGCGTCTCCGGCAAGTGGGGCTGTGTCTCGGTTGTCGAGAATGGCAACAACGGGCTTCCCGAGAGACTGCGAAAGGACTGGGTGCAGCATGTATTCGGCAAGCCGGGCTATGGAAAAATGTCCGGGCCGGGAGACGAGCCGTCAGCCGTTGGAGATGACGGCTTCCTGGCGATTCCGTGGCCTCTGGATTGTTCCGAACTCGAACTGGACCTGCTGTTGGCCACGGCGACGAAGCCGGTCGAAGATAAGAAGTATCCTGAGCCTCCTGAAGTCGCCAAGGCGTGGAGCGAAGGTAAGGGCAAGCGCTACATCGAGTACTTCCTGAACAACCGCGCTCACGGGATCACGACATATCAGGATGCCGACATAGAGGAGCACCTGAAGAGCCTATGGAAGTAGGCCACGGAAATCCTGCGGGTCTCGGAACCCGCACGATTTCCGTGGCAGAGTCGGCGCGCCAGGGCGGCATCGCAATGAAGAGACGCCGTCAGCCTTCCTTCTCTTCGTACTGCTCCCGCAGCTTCGCGACGATGGACGGATCGGCCAGCGTCGTCACGTCGCCGAGCGCCTTGCCGGCGGCGATGTCGCGCAGCAGGCGGCGCATGATCTTGCCGGAACGGGTCTTCGGCAGGTCCACCGTCCAGAGAATCTCGTCCGGCTTGGCGATGGCGCCGATCTTGGTGGCGACGTGCTGCCGCAACTCCTCCACCTTCTCGTCCGACGACTGGATCCCTTCCTTCAGGGTGACGAAGGCGCAGATCCCCTGCCCCTTGATCTCGTGCTCCTTGCCGACGACGGCCGCCTCGGCCACTTCCTGGTGGTCGACGAGGGCGCTCTCGACCTCCATGGTGCCGACGCGGTGCCCGGCGACGTTGAGCACGTCGTCGACGCGGCCGAGCAGCCAGAAGTAGCCGTCCTCGTCCACCTTGGCGCCGTCGCCGGTGACGTAGGTGGCGTGACCCCAGCGGTTCCAGTAGGTGGCGACGTAGCGGTCGTGGTCGCCGTAGATGGTGCGCAGCATCGACGGCCAGGGGCGCGTCTGCACCAGGTAGCCGCCGCCCACCTCGACCGGCTGGCCGCTCTCGGTGACGATGGCCGGCTTCAGGCCCGGGAACGGCCGCGAGGCGGAGCCCGGCTTCAGCTTCGTCAGTCCTGGCAGCGGGGTGATCAGGATGCTGCCGGTCTCGGTCTGCCACCAGGTGTCGACGATGGGGCAGCGGCCGCCGCCGACGTGCTGGTGGTACCACATCCACGCCTCGGGATTGATCGGCTCGCCGACCGATCCGATCAGCCGCAGCGTGCTCAGGTCGTGCTTCTGGACGTGTTCCGGGCCCCACTTCATGAAGGCGCGGATAGCGGTGGGCGCCGTGTAGAAGATGGTCACCTTGTGGCGCTCGATCATGTCCCAGAAGCGGTCGCGGCCCGGCGTGTCCGGTGCTCCTTCGTACATGACGCAGGTGGCGCCGTTGGCGAGCGGGCCGTACACCAGGTAGCTGTGTCCGGTCACCCAGCCGATGTCGGCGCTGCACCAGTAGATGTCGTCCTCCTTCAGGTCGAACACCCACTTGGTCGTGATGTAGGTCCCCGTGAGATAGCCGCCGGTGGTGTGCGCGATCCCCTTCGGCTTGCCGGTGGTGCCGGACGTGTAGAGGGTGAACAGCAGGTCCTCGGCGTCGTTCTCGCGCGGCGGGCAGGTCTCGCCGACCCACGACATCAGGTCGTGGTACCAGTGGTCGCGGCCCTCGACGACCTTGAACGGCGTCTCCAGCCCCTCGCGCTTGACCAGCAGCACGTTCTGGACGCTGGGCGCCCCGTCGAGGGCCGCGTCCGAGATCTCCTTGAGCGGCACGACGCCGCCCCGCCGGTATCCGCCGTCGGCGGTGACGAGCAGCTTCGCCTGCATGTCGTTCATGCGGTCGCGCAGCGATTCGGCGGAGAAGCCGCCGAAAACGACGCTGTGCACCGCGCCGATCCGCGCGCAGGCGAGCATCACGATCGGCAGCTCCGGGACCATCGGCAGATACACCGCCACCCGGTCGCCGTGACCGACGCCCAGCCGCTTCAACACGTTGGCGCACTTCTGGACCTCGGCGTGCAGCTCGCCGTAGGTGAGCGTCTTCTGATCGCCGGGCTCGCCCTCCCAGACGATCGCCCGCTTGTCGCGCCGGCTGCCCAGCGCGTGGCGGTCGACGCAGTTGACGCTGGCGTTGATCTTCCCGCCGATGAACCACTTGGCGTCGGGCGGTTGCCAGTCGAGGATGGTGTCCCAGGGCCGGCTCCATTCCAGCTCGCTCGCGATCCCGGCCCAGAACGCCTCCGGGTCGGCGTCCGCCTTCGCGTAGATGTCCGGGTCGTTCATGTTGGCGTTCTTCGCGAACGCCTCCGGCGGATCGAAGGTACGGTCCTCGGTCAGCAGCGCATCGAATCCATCGGTCGGTTTGTCGTCGGCCACAGCGTCCTCCCCTTCGTCAACCGCCGCATCGGCGGCGGATCATCATAGCCGCTTCGTCGCAACGAGCAGGTTGCGCGTCTTGCCGTCCGCCGTCATCACGTAGTCCCACAGCACCGCCTCGCGCTGGTAGCCGATCTGCCGAAAGAACCCCTGCGCGGCCGTTTGATCGAGCGTCATCCGCGCCGTCAGCATCCGCAGGTTCAGCGTGCGGGCGATCCAGTCCACCTCGTCGGTCAGCAGGCGCGCCACCCCGCGGCGGCGGTGGGGCGGCGCCACCTGGAGGCGGATCTCGCCGAGGTGCCGGGTCCAGCTCGTCCGGTTGTGGAGCAGGCTGGCCTCGCCCGCGACCGCATCGCCGTCGAGGGCGAGCACTGTCTCGGTGCGGCCGGTCTCGATGTAGTGCGCCCAGCGCTCCACGACCCCCGGCTCGGTGATGTTCACACGCAGGTAGAGCAACTCGTCGGGGTCGAGGGTCCTCGCGAACGCGAGCACCGCGTCGACGTCCGCGCGCGTCATCAGCCGCAACGTCACGTCCCGTCCGTCGGGCAGGGTGACCGTCCGGGGGTAGCGCGCCTGAACCGCGGCGGCCCCGTTGCCGGCGCCGGGCGTCTCGGACCCCATCAGGCGCGCCCGTACTTCGCTTTCGCCTCCTGGCGCCGCGCGTGGAGGATCGGCTCGGTGTAGCCGCTCGGCTGCTCGCGCCCCTTGAAGATCAGGTCGCAGGCCGCCTGGTAGGCCACGCTGCCGTCGAAGTTCGGCGCCATCGGCCGGTAGTTCGGGTCGCCGGCGTTCTGCCCGTCGACGACCGCGGCCATCCGCTGCAGCGTCTCGCGCACCTGCGCCTCGGTGCAGATGCCGTGATGCAGCCAGTTGCAGATGTGCTGGCTCGAGATGCGCAACGTGGCGCGGTCCTCCATCAGCCCGATGTTGTTGATGTCGGGCACCTTCGAGCAGCCGATGCCCTGCTCGACCCAGCGCACGACGTAGCCCAGGATGCCCTGCGCGTTGTTGTCGAGCTCCTGCTGGATCTCTTCGGGCGACCAGTTGGGTTTCTCCTCGCGCGGAATCGTGAGGATCTTGTCGAGATCGGCGCGCGGGCGCGACCGCAGCTCGGCCTGCCGCTCGGCAACGTCCACCTGATGATAGTGCGTCGCGTGCAGCGTGGCGGCCGTCGGCGAGGGCACCCAGGCCGTGTTCGCGCCCTGCCGCGGGTGGCCGATCTTGGCCTTCATCATCTCCGCCATCAGGTCGGGCATGGCCCACATGCCCTTGCCGATCTGGGCGTGGCCGGGCAGTCCGGTCTCCAGCCCGACGTCGACGTTCCAGTCCTCGTAGGTGACCATCCAGTCGGCGGTCTTCATCTCCTTCTTGCGGATCATCGGGCCGGCTTCCATCGCCGTGTGCATCTCGTCGCCGGTGCGGTCGAGGAAGCCGGTGTTGATGAAGAAGACCCGCTCCTTCGCGGCGCGCACGCACTCCTTCAGGTTCACCGTGGTGCGCCGCTCCTCGTCCATGATGCCGATCTTGATCGTGTGGCGGTCGAGGCCGAGGACGTCCTCCACCTGCGCCAGGGTCCGGTCGCAGAAGGCCACTTCCTCCGGCCCGTGCATCTTCGGCTTGACGATGTAGATGGACCCGGCGCGGCTGTTCTTGCCGCTCTTGACGTCGTGGACGGCGATCATCGACGAGATCATCGCGTCGAGGATTCCTTCCGGCGCCTCGTTGCCGTCCTTGTCGAGGATCGCGGGGTTGGTCATCAGGTGCCCGACGTTGCGGATCAGCATCAGGCTGATCCCCGGCAGCGTGACGCTGGACCCGTCGGGCGCGGTGTACTCGCGGACCGGATTCATGGCCCGGTCGACCATCCGGCCGCCCTTCTCGAACCGATCCGTCAGGTCGCCCTTGATCAGGCCCAGCCAGTTCCGGTAGGCGACCACCTTGTCCTCGGCGTCGACGCACGCCACCGAGTCCTCCAGGTCCATGATGGTCGTCGTCGCCGCTTCCAGGACGATGTCCTTGATGCCGGCGTCGTCGGCCTTGCCGACCGGGTGGTTGCGGTCGATGCGGATCTCGATGTGCAGGCCGTTGTCGCGGAGCAGCACCGCCGACGGCGCGCCGGCGTTCCCGCGGTAGCCGGCAAACTTCGAGGCGTCGGCCAGCCCCGTCGTGCCGCCGTTCTTCAGCGTGACGCTGAGCGCGCCGTGGGCCACCAGGTAGGCGGTCGCGTCGGCGTGGCTGCCGCCGGCCAGCGGGGCCGCCGCGTCGAGGAACTCGCGGGAGCGGGCGATGACGCGGGCGCCCCGCACCGGGTTGTACTCGGCGGTGCGCTCGCAGCCGCCGTCCTCGGGGATGACGTCGGTGCCGTAGAGCGCGTCGTACAGGCTGCCCCAGCGGGCGTTGGCGGCGTTGAGCGCGTAGCGCGGGTTCGTCACCGGCACGACGAGCTGCGGCCCGGCGACCGTGGAGATCTCCGGATCGACGTTGGCGGTCGTGGCGGAGAAGTCCTCGCCCTCCGGCACCAGGTAGCCGATCTCCTGGAGCATCGCCTTGTACTCCGGCAGGTCGATCGGCTCGTCGTGGTTCTCGCGGTACCAGGCGTCAATGCGCCGCTGCAGGTCCTCGCGCTTGGCGAGCAGCGCGCGGTTGCGCGGCGCCAGATCGTGCACGAGCCGGTCGAACCCCGACCAGAACGCCTCGGGGGAGACGCCGGTGCCCGGCAGCGCCTCGTCGTTGATGAAGTCGTAGAGCTCCTTGTCGACCTGGAGTCCGCCCGCCGCAATCCGATCCGTATCCGTCATGCCTTCCCCCTGCTTGCTGTTTCCACGGGCGCGCACCGCGCCGCGCCCGGCAGGGGGATTCTACTCCGGCGGTGGGATCGGGACGTGCGCGCCCAGAGGGTTCGTCGCCGGATGCCGCGCGACCTCGGTGATGGCAGTGAGCTGCCCGTCACGTGGCGAGGCCGACGTCCGTGCTCTCCGAGTCATCGCCGTTGAGCGAGGAAGACAGCAGTTCGATTCGTTGAACGGCTTCGGCGAAGCCGAGTGCGTTGCTCAGCGTCTCTACCTTGCAGATCCTTCGGACCTCATTCACTATCGCGCACGCACGTTGGGTCGTCTCGTCGTTCGAGCCGGGAGAGTGCTCCGCCTTCTGAGCCGCTGTCAGGTATTCCTTCCATAGTCCTGAAGGCTGCACGGTTTCGAGGTAGCCACGGGGATTCCGAATCTCTAGCGAGGCCACGATGATGGCAGCTTCGAGGTATACGTCATGGCCAGGGGTCAAACCGGGAGCGTGAGATCGCAAGAACTCAAGGGCCTTCCGTTCTTCGATTTCTCCGCGGGCGAAGGCCCAGTACAGATCCCGATCGAGCGTTCGCATCACCAGGGCCATTGTGGCAGCAAAAGCAAGGGAGGGGCTGTCGCTCCGAAGCGACGCGAAGACCAGGCCGAGACGATGGATGGACTGAGCCACCTTCCGAAGACTGAGGTCCGAAGCAACGAAGAACGCCTGCAACCAGTACTTGATGATGTCACCGTTGTCTCCCCGGAGTCCTGCTCTCTCGAGGATCTCATCCAAGAGCCGCTGTCGGTCCGCGTCCGGCAGGCGGAAGTCGACATCGAAGAACCGCCGCAGGTACCCCGGAGCATCAAAGTCGGAGCCGTATATGGCACAGACGGAGTGGGCGAGCTCCGAACGGTTGACGGCGAGGACGAACACTACGTGATCCACAGAGAAGAAATGCTTGGCCGTTTCGAGCAGCTCGACTGCATAGGAAGGACGGCACCGGTCCAGTTCGTCGATGACGACAATCAACGGCCGGTCGGAATTGGTTGCCGCCAACTCCTTGGCTAGTTCCTCGAGCGACGCTCGGAATGTCGTGAGCGAGGCTCTTGTATCCAGGTACGCTGAGAGCCGTTGCTGTGCGTAGGATGCAAGGGCTAGCCCGACTTCCTTCTCCATTATGGGGTTGACGTCCAGGATCCCGGCGGTCGCCACGCGAATCGCGCCCGGAACGGCTCGTCGGAGAACGTCTGTCGCCGCCTTCCTCAGCTTGTAGATCTTGACCCTGTCAATCCTGCCACCACGTCTTGCCGCTACGTATTCGCGCAACGCTGCGGTCAGTTCTTCGGAAAGCGCAAGAAACGGGTCGTTGGTGAAGTCGGTCTCCCATGCATTGAACTCGACGACCGGAAACTCCTGGTTCCGCAAGTGTCGTGCGAGCATCTTCAGGAAGGTCGTCTTGCCGGCGCCCCATGGGGCATCGATCGCCAGAACGCACGGCCCCTCGATGGATGGGAGTATCCGTGCGAGGACATCGGCCGGTTCCTTCCGTCGGAGGAGATCGTTCTTGAACGGATCGTCCTCCGGTATATCGACTTCCTTCGGTTGAATGCGGAATCCCATGTTGGTCCTTCAGTTTGTCGTGTGGTGGTACGCCGCCACGACGTGCATGGTTCCGAGTCGAGATTCCCAGTCATCCGGCGTTGTGCGACCGAAAGAGCACCCGGCAGGTCTCGCTCATTCGGGAACCAGCGGCCGAAATTCCGGCGCGGTCATCGGATCGTGCTGCTGCAAGGACCCCCGCATTTCGATCAACACGCGCTGCGTCGACGGCGCCGACCGGGAATTGACCCGCACGACCTCGGCTTCGTACGTGCTCGGTGAGTCGGCCATCGTTGCTGCGAGATCGTGCACGAGATAGCGGGGCGCCCAGCCGATCATGTGATAGTCCGTCGTCTGAAGCTGCACTGCCAGTGCCGTCGCCGGGTTGTTGATCTCGATGCTCAGTTGCAGTCCTTCACCCGGCTCCAGGCTGTCGATCCGGTGCTGCCCGGCCGCACTCACGTGCCGCCAGCCGTGCAGAAAGAAACGGCAAGAGAATTGGCCACCCGTGCCCTTCACGAGCTTTGGGAACACTTCGTACGCATCCGTCATCCGGTAGCCGCCGCTCACGGTTAGAATCTCGATCTCGTCCGCCTGTTTATGGAGGTCGAGTTCCCGCAGGTAGTCCTCCCGCTCCGGTCGGGCGGAAGACATCAGACGGTTCCTGAACAGAGAAAAAAGATATGGAGAGCGGTAGTCCTGCGTCAGGTCGGGGAATTCCCACAGCGGAACGAACTGTGCCATCTCACGGGCCCTTTCCACACCGCCGACATAGCGAAAACGGTAAAGTGGGCGCTCGACGTCGGCGTCCAGCCTGCCAATCGGGAACCACTGCCGACTCGACTTATCGTGCCAGGCAAGAAACAGAGTACGCACACTCATGGGGCGAGATCCTGAAGCTGATTGAGATTGTAGCACATGAGAGCGATGGCAAAGGTCCGGGCCGGCCCGCTCATCCAGTGGTTCGGGATGCGATTGACGATGGCGCCAACGGAATCCTCCTCCACGCCGCGCAGCTTGGCGAGTGCCGGCACGAAGTAGTCGCCATGCGTTGCGACCGCCCGTCGAACCAGCTCGAGAGGGCTGATCGGCGGGTCCTCTTCCTCCCAATAGATCGCTCCACGCCCTCGCTCCACATAGGAGCCAACTCGATTCTCGGTGAGCAGTCGCTGGCGCCGGGCATCCTGCAACTCACGCCCCAGAGAGGACGCGTGATCGAAGGAAGGGGCGACCATCCCGCGCCAGGAAACCGCGGTGCGCCGGCGAAGCAGCCCCCAGTTCTCATGATGGCGGTCGGTGTTGCCGATGATTGCATCGAGCACGGTGTACTCCGCAATGATGCTCTTGGCCTTGCGAGCGGAGCCGGGATGAACGAAGGCATAGTCCATCGCCGCCCAGATGTTGCTCAGGGTATGACTGGACTGCCCGAACCACTTGCTCGGGTCGTAGCCGTATACCGACCCTTCCAGCAAGTCGTTTCCGTGATGCAACTCGCGTCCACCGCGCGCGAAGGATTCGGTCGCCGAGCCCCGGTGGCCCTGGAACTCGGCAAGCTCTACCGTCGCGTGCCGAATCCTGAGAGCCGCCGCCACCTCTGCCGCGATCTTCTCCGCCCAATGCTCTCCCGTGCCCGGCCGCGGGTACTTGAAGAGCCAGTCTCTACCGCCGGCAGCAGCGGACCGCGACCAGAACTTCCGCTTGCTGCCCATCGGTTCCGGAGCTGGTTGCCAGTTGGCCCGGACTTCGAGGATCGGATACATGGCCCGACGAGGGGTAGCGGCCGCCGGCCGTGCGGCGGGGGCGTCAAGGGGTTGGCTAGCGCGCCGCGCCCGGCAGGGGTGATTCTACTCCGGCGGCATGGATCGGTTCTCATGCGGGGGTGTCGTGTCGGGGCGGCCGTCCGCCCCGGTCATCGTTCGGGACAGGTGACGGCGTCGAACACGGCGACTTCCCGCGACGCCGCGCTGATCTCCACGCCGATCAGGTGCACGGCGCGACCCGGCGCGCGGTACTTGTCCGCGTAGCCGCGTGCCTGCAACTGCGCCAGCGCCGCGCCGGTGTCCGAGCGCTCGGCCACCTTGAACTCGAAGAGGTAGACGTCGTCCGCCAGCCGCACCGACAGGTCCACCCGGCCGCGGCTGGTCGCGTCCTCCACCGCCACGCCGTCCAGCGACGCCTGGAACCAGGCGTAGAACACGCTCGACCAGTAGCCCTCGTAGCGGGCGATCTCGTTGCGCCGGTGCCAGTCGTGCGGGATGCCCGCCAGCAACCGCCGGCACAGCGCCTCCACGCCGGTCCAGTCCTTCGACGCCAGCGACTGCCGGAGCGCGCCGGCGTCTCCGGCCGACCGCCGCCAGTTCGGCGCCAGCGCGTCCAGCAGGCTTTCGTTCAGCCCCTGCCGGACCTCGAGGTTCGGATAGCCCAGGCGGTACCGCGGAGAGGCGTGCACAGGGCGTTCTTCCTCCACGATCGTCAGGTAGCCGGTCTGGAACAGTAGCGCCTCGGGGGCGATGCGGTCCACGTCGAAGGACGACAGCAGCGCTTCGCTGGCGTGCACGGCGTCGAGGTCCGGGGCGGAGAAGCCGCGCCGCAGGAGCGTGTCGATCAGGAACCGCGGCGTCGCCGTCTCGAACCAGTGCGCCCTGAACGTGCGGCTGCGGAACAACTTGAGGATGCCGAAGGGGTTGTAGACCCTCTCCCTTCCCAGCCAGTTGTAGCCGTTGTACCAGGTCCGGATCAGATCGCGGTCCAGGTCCGGCAGCTCCGGCGCGAACACCGTGTCCAGGTCCGCCTCGGTGTAGCCGCAGATCGTCGAGTAGCCGGGGTCCAGGGTGATGTCGATGAGGTTGTTCAGGTCGGAGAACAGGCTGGCCTTCGAGAACCGGCTCACCCCGGTGATGAAGGTGAGCTCGACGTGCGCGTCGCAGTCCTTGATCGTGCCGTACAGTCCGCGCAGGTCGTCACGGTTCGCCTTCGCGATATCCGGCTCGTCCAGCGCGTCCAGGATCGGCTTGTCGTACTCGTCCACCAGCACGACCACCCGCCGGCCGGCCTGCCGGTGCAGCGCGGCCAGGAGGCGGGCGAAGCGCCGCGGCACGGTGGCGGCCTCGGCGACGGGCGCCTCCGCTTCGCATTCGATATCGGCCAACTGTTCCGCGGTGCTCGCCAGCAGCTCGTCAGGCCGCCTGAAGTTGCCGGCCGCGAAGCTCAGGCGCACGACGGGATGGCGCCTGGACCAGTCCCAGCCGTCGTGGACGGCCAGGTCCCGGAACAGCGGCTCGTTGCCCTCGTACAGCTCCTTGAGGGTGTCCACGAACAGGCTCTTGCCGAAGCGCCGCGGGCGCGACAGGAAATAGTGCTTGCCGGCGTCGTCCGCGAGCCGGCGGGCGTAGGCGGTCTTGTCGACGTAGTAGTAGCCCTCTTCCCGGATCTGGCGGAAGGTCTGGATGCCGACGGGGAGCCTGCGCCTGTCCACGCCGCATGATACGCGGTCGAAACGGGTCACTCGTCCGATTGCGAGCGGGTTCGCTGGCTGAGGACGCCTGCGGCCGGCGGGCCCGGATGGCGTCGTCTTGCGGATCCACGAGGCAGGGGTTCCCCGGCCTCTCAGTGAAGCGAGTCCGATTGCCGGCTGGCCATCGCCGCCGCTTCGTCCGCCACGACTCCCGACAGAATGCCGATGCCGGCGAGCAGGACGGTGATGACCCAGGCGGCGGCCGATTGGCGCCGCCGGTCGGACCGGCTGATGCGGCGTCCGTGCGGCGGCGAGGAAGCACCTACGGCGCCTCCGTCGCGAACCCCTCGTAGATCGCCCGTGCCTCGTCGAACTGCGCGAACACGTGCGCGCGCTCGCGCCCGGACCGCCAGCCGGGCCACGCCTCGGCCATCTCCCGCAGCCGGTCGATCCAGCGCACCCCGTACTCCGCCGAGGCCGCGTCGCGGATCGGCTGCTCCCCGACCGTGATCCAGATCGGATTGGTGAACGCCTGCGCGTAGCGGACGTCGAGGGGTGTCCGTTCGTCGGGATGTCCCTCGGCGCGCAGGTGGCACCAGCCACTGCGGTCGATCTCCAGGTCGATCTCGAACGCCGCGCTCCGCCGGTCGGCGCTCAGG
Organism: Vicinamibacterales bacterium; assembly: GCA_965116825.1. Classification (GTDB taxonomy): domain Bacteria; phylum Acidobacteriota; class Vicinamibacteria; order Vicinamibacterales; family UBA8438; genus WTFV01. The sequence continues at coordinate 7,128,030 of OZ220736.1, read as the reverse complement.
GGCACGTCGGCCCGCTCCTCGCCGCGGCAGACGACGAACACCCGTTCCAGGGCCGTGATCGACTCGACGCGGCCGGCCAGCGCGACGGCGGCGCCGTCGGCCGGGAGCGCGACGGTCTCGCCGGCCATGCGGCCGTTGGCGGTCATCTCGACCAGCGGACCGGACGAGACGAACGCGCGCCCCTCCCGCAGTCCCGCGAACCAGGCGTCCATGTCGAGCCCGCGGCTGCCGGTGTGCACGTAGGTGCGCACCGAGCCGACGATCTTGGATCGGTGCAGGTTGCTGATCGAGTCCTCCCCGCCGGTGGCGGTCACGCGCAGCCCGTTGTTCCAGGCGGCGTAGACCGGAAAGAAGCCGGCCCGCGCTGCGTCGGACCATTCCACGCCGTCGATGGTCCCGAGCGCCGCGTCCACCATGAAGCCCTTGCCGCCTCCCAGGTTGCCGACGAGCGGATCCGCCTCGCCGCCGAAGGCGTGCACGTAGCCGACGGTGGCGCCCTGCGCCTTCGCCTTCCGGAACATGTCGGTGTTGCTGGGGTAGAGGCTCTCGATGGCCGTGCCCTCGTAGCCCATCGTGAAGGGCGAGATGAGGTGGTCGCGCATCCCGAACATGAAGACGTGGCCGTAGAACGGGGGCCGGTACTCCTGGCCGACCACGACGAGGTGCTCCGGCGTCGATGCCGGATGCGGACCGCCGCCCGGCACGAAGAACTGGTGGTCGAGGATCCGGTTGTCCTTGTTGGCGACCTGCTCGTTGACCACGTCCTGATCCTCGGCCGCGGACATCATCACGAGGTTCTCGAGCGTGTTGTGCAGGTTGCCGCCGTAGTTCATGTGGACGTGGGTCGAGCCGCTGTACCAGCCCTTGGCCGCCATGTCCGTCATGCGCTGCAGATCGACGGTGAGCTCGGCCACCTCGCCCGCGCCGACCTCGACGGAGACCTCTTCCGGCCAGTACTCGAAGCCCTTGACGACGGTCAGCTCCGTCCGTCCGGCGGGCACCTCCACGGTGAAGCGGCCCGTGTGGTGGAACACGTGGTCCCCCTGCGCCCCGATGCGCGCGTAGGCGTCGGCCGGAGCGTAGAACTTGCCGTCGGACGCGGTCAGGTGGATGCGGGAGCCGGTCGGCCCGCCGGTCGCGGCGTCGCGCGTGACGACCGATAGAATCCCCATCGGCCGCTTCCAGCGCCGGCGCTCGATGGCGACCGTGCGCAGGGCGCCCCCGTGGGTCTCCAGCAGCGCGAGTCGGGGCAGCCCGCCCGTGTTCGTGATGAACGCGATCCACTCGTCGTCCGGCGACCACCGCGGGTGGAACGCGTCATGCTGGAAGAAGGTGATCTTGTAGGGCTCCCCGCCCACCGTCGGCTGCACGTAGAGGTTGTTGAACTGGTCGGCGGCGCCGCTGGTCGACGAGTAGACGAACCGCCGGCCGTCGCTGGCGACGTCGGGCCGCGTGCGGTAGAGCGTCTGCTCCTGCAGCACGGCGGTAGCGTCCTCTATGCCGCCGGCGCGCGCCGGCACGCGCAGGACGTGGCCCGAACCCAGCGGGATGTTCCGGTTCGAGACCAGGAGCAGCTCGTCGCCGTTCGGGAGCCAGGCGGGGGTGATGTGCATGTCCCGGGGGCCGAAGTAGAGCCGATTGCGGCCGAAGTCGTTGTCGCGGGTGACGGCGATGGGGTCGCCGCTCCAGCGGCCGTCGGCCAGCGGGCGGATGTAGACGTTGAAGTAGCCGCTCGGCGTGGTGGCGACGTAGGCGACGCGGGTCCCGTCGGGTGAGAAGACCGGGTCGGCGTAGATCTGGTCGTCGTCGGTCAGCGCATGCGCTTCTCCGCTGGCCACGTCGAGGATCTCGAGCTGCACCGCCGCCCCGTCGTGGTCCGCCGTGTAGACGATCCAGCGCCCGTCCGGCGACCAGTCGGGGGAGGAGTGGTAGCTCTCGCCGTAGGTCAACTCGTCGGCGGCGCCGCTCGCCAGATCGACGCGCCAGATGGAGCCGGCCATCGCCACGGCCACCGATTGGCCGTCCGGCGCCCACGACGGCGCCCACGGCGTCGAGCTCGGCGAGGGCGGGAAGTAGAAGTTGAACATGTAGTTCCCGCCGTGCCGCGACGCCGGGTAGCGGCCGGCCTGCGCGGTGGCCGGCCGGGTCGCGAGGGCGGAAAGGAGAACCAGGGCAAGGAGACCGACCGAGACCCGCATGGCTGTCTTGTTCATGTCCGCATTGTAGCCGTCCGCCTGCACTGCGCATTGCGTTCGGAAGGGGGGTGCAGAGATCGCGCCGGGGTGCCGATAGTCGCCATGACGCCCGCGGTGCGATCGTTCGCTCGGGGAAGGACGATGCGACGCCGGCGAGGCGACGGGGGGCTTGAAATGACGTGGTTGTACGTCGTTGTCGGGGGTGCGGCGTTGGCGCGCTGGGGCCTCTGGTACTTCCGTGACGTCATCGAGTGGTTCGAGGAGCCGCGCCGCGACTACGTCCCGCCGGCGATGGTGGCTCGGCTCCGGCTCCACCGCGACCGCAGGACGTATCCCGTACCGCACGCGCCGATGCTGTCGCTGCGGGGAGAGGCCGCCGGTGGTTCGCGCGGCGCATGAGGCTCGCCGGCCCCGTCGCGCGGCGAGCGTACGGCGGTGCATGGGCACCCTGGTGCTCGACGACCTCGTCGACGACCCCCGGGTCGTAGGGCCGCACGCCGAGGCGCCCGGCGACTCCGGCCGCACCCGCGAAGACGCGGGCCGGCCGCGGCCGGCCGCGGACCCGCGCGAGCAGCAGCAGCAGCAGCAGCACGCCGACCGGGAGCAGCACCGCCGCGGCGTGCGGTGAGGTATCGTCGGCAAGGTGTCCATGCATCGCGGCGGATTCCCCGACCTCCGTGCGTTCATCGACCGCTTGCGGCGCGATGCCGACCTCGCGGTCGTCGAGGCGCCGGTCGACCCGATTCTCGAAGCGGCGGAGATTCACCGGCGTGTCATCGCCGCCGGCGGACCGGCGCTGCTCTTCACGAACGTCACGGGCGCATCGTTTCCGCTCGTCACCAATCTGTTCGGCACCGCGCGCCGGGCGGAACTCGCCTTCGGCGCGCGCCCGCTGCAACTGATACGGCGCCTGGTCGAGCTGGCCGAAACGCTGCTTCCGCCGACGCCGGCAAAGCTGTGGGGCGCGCGCGACGTCGCCGGCGCGCTGGTCGGGATCGGCATGCGATCCAGGGCCCGGGCGCCGGTGGCCGAGGTCATTACCGACGACGTCCGGCTCGACCGGCTGCCGGCCCTGACCTGCTGGCCGGAGGACGGCGGGCCGTTCATCACCCTGCCGCTGGTCTACACCGAGCACCCGGAGCGGCCGGGCCATAACCTCGGCATGTACCGGCTCCACGTGCACGACGCCCGGTCGACGGGCATGCACTGGCAGATCGGCAAGGGGGGAGGCTTCCACTACGCGGCGGCCGAGGCGCGCGGCGCGGGGCTGCCCGCCACGGTCTTCCTGGGTGGCCCGCCGGCGCTGATGCTCGCGGCCATCGCCCCGCTGCCCGAAAACGTGCCCGAGCTGATGCTCGCCTCGCTCATCGCCGGCGAGCGGCTGCCGGTGGTCGGCGGGATCGGGCCGCATCGCCTGATCGGCAGCGCGGAGTTCGCGCTGATGGGATCGGTGGCGCCGCGGGTGCGGCGGCCGGAGGGCCCCTTCGGCGACCACTACGGGTACTACTCGCTCGCCCACGACTACCCGGTGTTCACCGTCGACCGGATGGCGCGCCGGAAGGACGCCATCTACCCGGCAACCGTCGTCGGCAAGCCGCGGCAGGAGGACTTCTACATCGGCGACCTGCTGCAGGAGCTGCTCTCGCCCCTGTTTCCGCTGGTGATGCCCGGGGTCGTGGACCTCTGGTCCTACGGCGAGACGGGCTATCACTCGCTGGGGGCCGCGGTCGTGCGGCAACGCTACGCGCGCGAGGCCATGGCCAGCGCGTTTCGCATCCTCGGCGAGGGGCAACTGTCGTTGACGAAGTTCCTGCTCGTGACCGACGAGCGGGTCGACCTGAAGGACTTCCGGCGGACCCTGGTCCACCTGCTCGAGAGGACGAACCCGGAGACGGACCTGTACGTGTTCTCCAACCTGTCGATGGACACGCTCGACTACACCGGCCCGGAAGTTAACAAGGGGTCGAAAGGGGTCTGGCTCGGCCTCGGCCCCCCGGTGCGCGAGCTGCCGGCCGAGTTCCGGGCGGCGGCGCTGCCCCACGGGGTAGGCACCGTGCGGGTCTTCTGCCCCGGCTGCCTCGTCGTGGACGCACCGTCGTACACGGCCGAGCCCGGCGCCGCGGCGCGGCTGGCGGTTCACCCCGCGTTCGGAGAATGGCCCCTGGTCGTCGTGTCGGACGAGCCGGACCGCGCGGTGGCCTCGGTGATGAACTTCCTCTGGACGACGTTCACGCGCTTCGAGCCGGCCGCCGACATCCACGCCGCGTCGACGCGGGTCGTGCGGCACCATCTGTCCTACGCCGCGCCCATCGTCATCGACGCCCGCATGAAGCCCTCGTATCCGAAGGAGCTGACCTGCCGGCCCGACATCGCGCAGCGGGTGACGGAGCGTTGGCGGGAGTATTTCCCCGGCGGCGGGGTGGAGATGGGCGACTCGGAGAAGGCGTCCCTGACCTGACCGCCGTGCGCCGGTCTGTGCTAACGTATGTGCCATACATATACACATGCGAATGCACCTTGAGTTGGACGACGGGGTAGTTGCCGAGATCGATACCATCGCCGGCCCGCGGCGTCGTAGCGCATTCGTGCGCGAAGCGGTGCTCGCCGCCGTCGACCGCCATCGTCGTGCCGGCCGTCTGCGCCGGGCGGCCGGGACCCTCCGCGACGGTGGACACGCGTGGGACGATGATCCGGCTGCATGGGTAAGGCGCCAGCGGACCGGTGACCCGCGGCGGCTTGGATGAGACGGTGCTCGTGCTGCTCGATACGACCGTGCTTATCGATTACCTCCGTGGCCGTCCGGTCGTCGAGCGCGTCGGCACGCTGGCCGATCGCGGGGACGTGCTGTGTACGTCTCCCGTCAACGTGGAGGAGATTGTCCGGGGGTTGCGGCCGAGCGAGATATCGGCCGCCGATGATCTCTTCGATGGCCTGCGCGTCGTGCCCATCGGTCGGCCCGAGGGGTGGCAGGCCGGCGAATGGCGCCGCCGGTTCGCGGCGGGCGGCACCACGCTGTCGCAGGCAGACTGCCTGATTGCGGCGGCGGCATACGGATCCGCGGCGGTGTTGGCCACCGGGAATCCGCGGCACTTTCCGATGACGGAGATCGAGGTCGAGCATTGGCCGGTGGGCGAGTAGATTTCGCCGCCGCGTTGCTGGTCGCCCTGGTCGGCTGCGGGGCCGGCGTGTCCGGCGAGGCGCAGACCGGACGTGACCCGTCCGGACCCGACGGGTTGATCGCCATCAGGATGGCGCTGCCCGCAGGGGCCGTCGACACCGCGGAGGCGTCGGGTTTCGAAGCGCTGATCGAATCGCTCTCGAGGGGGCGGATAGCCGTCGAGATCGATGAGGACGGCGGCCGCTGCGACGAGCCGGCCGCGTGCCTGGCGGCGCTGCAGGCAGGGACGATAGACGCGTACCGGTCGACGGTGCCCGCTATCGGGCGGCTGATGCCGGAGCTCCACGTCCTCGACGTGCCTTACCTGCTCGAGACGGACGAAGTGGTCGCGCTGGTGTTCCGCGGGGTTTTCTTCGCGCGGATGCGCGACGCGCTCCTGCACCGGACAGGCTTGCGCCTGATGGCGCTCGGCGGCGCCGGCGGTTGGCGCGGCATCGCCACTACATCGCGCGCCGTCCGCACGCCGGCCGACCTGCAGGGGCTCACGGTGCGCACCGCCGACTCGCCGATCGAGATGGCATGGGCGCGCGCGCTCGGCGCGTCACCCGCGCCAGTGCCCTGGCGGGAGCTCCGCGCCGACCTCGCCGCCGGACGGATCGACGGGACCGCGGGCGGTGCGACCGATATCGTGCGGGGCGGACTGCAGGAAGACCTGCGCCATTTCACACCCGATCGTCACGGGTATCGGGCCGGGCTCTGGTTGATGAACGAGCAGACCTACCAGGCACTGCCTGTAGACCTTCAGCGAATCGTGCACGCGGGCTTCGACGAGCTGGCGCGCGTGACCCTGGCGCGGGCACGGGAGCGTTACGCGGAGGCGATTGCCGCTTTCGAGGCCGCGGGCGGCCGCGTGCACGAGCCGACGGTGGACGAAAAGCGATCGTTCGTGATGGCGGCCGGCCGGGTCTCCACCGGGTACATGGACGAGTACGGTTACGAGTGGCTGGTCTGGCTGGAAGGGGCGATCGCGGAGGCCGAGCGAGAGCTTGCCTTCGCCAACGCGCGTGAGGAGGCGCCCCGGCAGTAGTCGGTGCGATGTGTCGCGCGCTCGGCCGTTGGCGCGTCGGGCGGCGAGACGTCACCCACCAGACGTCGTTTGTCCAGCGCGAAGCGCTCGAGAAGCGGTTGCGCGTCGGTCCTGTCTCACGGTTGCGCGCCGTGCGCTTCAGCATCGCCCGCCCGGCTGTCCAGATCGTTGAAGTGCAGGATGGTGTTGAACAGCATCCCGAACTCGCCGTGGTTCTGCCAGCGGTAGCAGGGGTTGGTCGCGAAGAGCACGACGCGGCCGTCCTCGCGCGGCACGTCGACGATGGCGGGTCGGCCCTCGATCTGATCGGCTCCGCGCAGGTGGCCGCTCAAGACCTCGTCGCTGAACGTCATCAGTACCCAGTCGTCGCGGAACCGGCGCGGCACGTCGAGCAGCGGCCCGTTGGCGTAGCGTACCGGCGTCTTCGCCGTCTCGTAGCCGTAGAAGACTGGATGCCCGGGGGCCTTGATCTCCGCTTCCACCAGGGGGCCCGGGGCGTAGAAGCCCGATCCGGGCCGGCGGGCGCCGATCTCGCGGGTGAGGCCGTACTCCGGCGGGACGTAGCTCGCCGCGCCGAGCGTCACGAGAAGCCCGCCGTCGCCGACGAATCGCTGGAGCTCGAGGACGCCTTCGATTCCCATGCCGCCGGTGATGTCCTCGGATGAGCCGTAGTCGCCGAGGAACCGGTAGCGATCCGTCTTGGTATACGCGCGCGGTCCGCCGCGCGGCTCGATGTCGAACACCAGCCCCTTGGCGCTGCGCCCCTGATTGGGAATCAGGATGACGTCGTACTCGCGCCGCAGGCCGCCTTCCCGGACGCGCTCCTTGAAGATCAGATCGAAGGGAATCTCGAACCTGTCGAACGCGTGGCGGACCCAGCCCACCTCCTGCGTGTTGCCCCAGGTGCTGTAGATTGCCAGCCGGGGCAGATCGACCGGATGCGTCTCGACGTCCGGCCGCTCGTCGAGTGCGGCGGCGGTGAGGCCGAGCTCGGCGATCCACTCCCGGAGGCTCGCGGCACGGGTGCTTCCGGGCGGCGCCTCGACGATGAAGGACCCCGGCGGAAATTCCCGGCCGCCCGCCTCGAAGCGCTCCTCGGCAGCCTCGACCGGCGTATCGCCGAGCCGGTAGCGCAGCGTCGTCAGGTGATTCGAGCCGTAATGCGCGACCGCATAACCGAAGCGCGCCTCGTCCCGCCCGGCGACGGTTCCGGGAACCCGCGCCTCGTCGATCGGCTCGACCGGCGCGTCGAGCACGGCCGGGTCTTCGACGGCGACCACCTCCGTTCGATGCATCAGGCCCATGGTCCAGCCGGTGTCGTCATAGGTCCGCAGACCGTCGTCGGGGAACTCCTGGTTGCCGAGCAGGATCTTCGCGAGGCGAAAGTACGGCTGGCCGCCCTTGACGACGTAGGACCCGGCCGGCCAGGTCTCGTCGCCCAGCGCCAGCATGCCGTCGGCGCGGCCGACCTCGACGCCCTGCAGCCGCAGCAGGTCGACGAGCGTCGCCGCCCGCGTCATGTCGCGTTGCCCGGCCGGAACGACGAAGCCGTGCGGCGGGTTGCGCTCGCCGTCCAGAACCGCGTTGCGCGACTTGCGGTAGAAGTTCTCCAGCAGGAACGCCGGGTTCGACGACGCGAGCTGCAACGCGGTCAGGGCGGCGGTCTGGCTGTAGTTGGTGTTGTTGCGCATCGACCACTCGACCTCCTCGTAGGGCGGCGAGGGCCGGTACCACTCGCGGCTGGTGCGCGCCTGCTCGGCTGTGTTGTCCTCGGTCTTCAGGCGGCGCGTCATCGTCGTGGCGCCGCCGTTGCCGAACGTCTCGTAGAAGCGGATCAGCCCGTTGTGGTTCGAGGCCATGAACGCGAGATAGCCGGGCGACCACATGTCGACGAAGCCGTGGGTCCAGACGCCGGGCATCCCGTAGCTCGTCAACTGCGCCATCTCGAAGTTCGCGAACCACGGCAGCTCGCCGTAGACGATCGGGTCGAGCAGCGGATTCTGCGGCGCCTGCCCGCTGAAGGTGTAGAGGAACGGCACCGACTCGTGCAGGTCGTGCATCACCGGCGGGTGCCACTGCAGGTACCAGTCGAGCAGGTTCCGCATGCTCTTCTGCGAGTAATTGATGTCCCGGTTGTTGTCGTGGAAGATGTACTTCCCCCAGTACGGCGGGCCGCCGATGCGGTCGCGATCGTCGGTGATGTCGATGAGGTGGCGGTAGTACCAATCGACGTAGCGGTCGCGGCCGTCGGGTTCCGCGGCCGGGATCAGGGCCACGATCAGCTCGTCGCGGATGCGGTCGAAGAGCGCGCCCTCCTCGACCGCGAGCCGGTAGGCGAGCTCCATCAGCATCTCGGGCGGGCCGGTCTCGCCGCTGTGCAGGCCGGCCATGAGGAGATAGATCGGCTTGGCGCGGGCGATGACCTCCTGCGCCTCCACCGCGCCGAGCCCGCGCGGGTCCGCGAGCCGGGCGAGGTCCCGGCGGTAGCGCTCCAGCTCGGCGAGGGACGCTTCGTTCGCGACGGTCACCACCACCATCTCGCGGTCCTCGTCGGTCCGGCCGATGGGGCTGATCGAGACGCGCGGCGAGGCCGCGGCCAGCGCGCGGTAGTAATCGAGCATCTCGGCGTAGTAGGTCAGCTCGCGGGGCGCTCCCGCGTGGTGGCCGAGGATCTCCTTCGGTGAAGGCACGGTGTCGCTGACCGGCAGGTGATCGACCAGCGGACTGAGGAACTCCGGCCGCGTGGTCCATTCCCGGACCCGGGCCGCGAAGTCGGCGTCCAGCGCCTGACCGCCGCCGGGTTGGGCAATCGCCGCGGGGGCGAGCAGCAGGAACGCGAGGGCGGTCGTGGCAAGCCGTTTCATGTCGTGCGACTCCCTGGGCTGACGGTGGTGCAGTGTAGCGGTACGCGGGCGGCGAGAGAGGCGATCCGGCGGCGGGTCGTCGCCAGGCGCTGTCCGGACCGCCGGCGATGGTGCATGATTGCCGGGGGGGTGCGATGCGCATCGATCTGAACTGCGACCTCGGCGAGGCGACCGGCGCCGGTGCGATCGAGCACGACCGGCGGATGATGGAATACGTGACCTCGGTCAACGTCGCCTGCGGCGCCCATGCGGGGGATCCCGACACGATGCGGGCGACGGTCCGCTCGGCCTGCGACGCCGGGGTGTGCGTCGGGGCGCATCCCGGGTTCGCCGACCGGGAGGGATTCGGGCGGCGCGACATCGAGTTGACGTCGGACGGGATCGAGAACCTGCTGCTCACGCAGATCGGGGCGCTGGCGGCCATAGCCGGGGTCGAGGGCATGCGGCTCGGCCACGTCAAGCCGCACGGGGCGCTCTACAACATGGCGGTGCGCGATAGACGCGTCGCGGACGCGATCGCACGGGCCGTCGCCGCGTTCGATCGCGCGCTGCCGCTGGTCGTGCTGTCCGGCTCGGTGATGGTCGAGGCCGGGCGCGACGCGGGCCTCGACGTCGTGCCCGAGGTGTTTGCGGACCGCGCGTTCGATGCGGACGGTACGCTCGTTTCGCGCCGGCGGCCGGGGGCGGTCATCCACGAGCCGGAGCGGATGATAGAGCGGGCCGTGCGGATGGTTCGCGACGGCAGCGTCGCCGCGATCGACGGCACGCCGCTGGAGCTGGCCGGCGAGACGATCTGCGTCCACGGCGACACGCCCGGCGCGGCCGAGCTCGCCATGGCGCTTCGCCAGGGCCTGGAAGACGCAGGGATAGCGGTCGCCCCGATGCGGCCGGTGAGCTAGTGCAACGTGTACGGCCCGGACAACGCGAACGCGGCTATCTCGGCGTCGAAGCGTTGTCCGCCGGAGGTGACCATCTGGTACGTCCCCTCCATCGACCCGAACGGCGTTCCGAGTGGGCAGCCGGAGGTGTACTCGAACGACTCGCCGGGGGCGAGCTTCGGCTGGCGTCCCACGACCCCGAGCCCCTTTACCTCCTGGACCTGGTCGGACGCGTCGGTGATGACCCAGTGACGGCTGATCAACTGGACGGCCTCGGTGCCCTCGTTGGAGATCGTGATGGTGTAGACGAACATCCACCGCTGATGCGCCGGCTCGGAATGATCCGGCGCGTACCGCGCCCGGACCTGGACACGGACGCCGTTGGTGGTCGCCTCCGAGGTGAAAACGCCAGGTGAAGTCTGTTCGGCCGGCACGCAAAAATATACGACATTTCGAATGATCACCTCCAGCACGTTGCTCGCCGCGTATCGCAAGGGCTTCTTTCCGATGGCGATCGACGGCGAAATCCACTGGTTTTCGCCGCGGGAACGCGGGATCATTCCGCTCGACCGCTTCCACGCGTCGAGACGGCTCCGGAGAGTGCTGAAGCAGGGTCGGTTCGAGGTCGCCGTCGACCGGGCGTTCGAGGGCGTGGTCGCCGCGTGCGCCTCGCGGCCCGCGCCGGGCGGGACCTGGATCGACGCGGAGATCGCCGAGAGCTACACGGCGTTGCATCGCGCCGGCTTCGCCCATTCGGTCGAGACCTGGCGGGAGGACGAGCTGGTCGGCGGTCTCTACGGCGTGACCCTGCACGGCGCGTTCTTCGGCGAGTCGATGTTCCACCGGGTGACCGATGCGTCGAAGGTCGCCCTGGCGTGGCTGGTGGAGCGGATGCGGGCGCGCGGATACACGCTGCTCGACATCCAGTGGGTGACCCCCCATCTGGCCAGCCTGGGGGCGGTGGCGGTGCCCAGGGCGTATTATCGGGCGCTGCTGGCCGAAGCGATGCGGCAGGACTGCCGCTTCGTCTGACGGTGACGCCGCGATTGCGTTCGACGGTGACGCGGCCACGTGGATCTGGAGGTTGACGGTGTTACAGCACGCAATGCGAGCAGGGGCGGTTCCGGCGATCTCGTTCGGACTGATGATCGGTTGCGGCGCGCCGCCCGAGACCGCACGGTCGGGTTTCGACGTCGCCGAGAAGTCGGTCAGCGAGCTGGGCGCCGCGATGGCCGACGGTACGGTCACCGCGGTGGAGCTCGTGGCGGCCTACCTGGACCGGATCGAGGCCTTCGATCGGCGCGGGCCGGCGCTGAACGCGATGATCGCCATCAATCCGCGGGCCGCCGAGGTCGCCGCCGAGCGGGATGCCGAGCGCGCGGCGGGCAACGTGCGCGGGCCGCTGCACGGGGTCCCCGTGGTCGTCAAGGACAACTACGACACGGCAGACATGCCGACGACGGCCGGCACGCTGGGCCTGGCCACCTCGGTGCCGCCGGACGATTCCACGCAGGTGCGGCGCCTGCGCGAGGCCGGCGCCATCGTCCTGGGCAAGACCAACATGCACGAGCTGGCCCGCGGCATCACGACCGTGGCGTCGTTCGGGGGGCAGACGCGCAATCCCTACGATCCGACCCGCAATCCGGGCGGATCGAGCGGCGGCACGGGGGCTGCCGTGGGCGCCAGCTTCGGCGCCTTCGGGATGGGCAGCGACACGTGCGGATCCATCCGCATCCCCTCGGCGCACCACGCCCTGGTCGGACTGCGGGGGACGCGCGGCCTGGCGAGCGGCGACGGCATCGTGCCGCTGTCGCTGACGCAGGACATCGGCGGCCCGCTGACGCGGTCGGTGCGCGACCTCGCCTACGCCCTCGACGCGACGGTGGGATTCGATCCGGCCGACGAGACGACGCGGCTCAGCGAGGGCAACGTGCCCGCCACGTACACTGCCTCCCTGAACGCGCGCGGGCTCGCCGGGGCGCGGCTCGGCCTGGTGCCCGGCATGTTCGACGAGGGGGACGCCGGCCGGCCGGTGCGCGACGTCATCGAGCGCGCGGCCGAGGACATGGAGCGGCTCGGCGCGACGGTCGTCGAGATCGAGGACCTCGATCCGAGCGAGCTGACCCAGGATGCATCCGTCATCGGCCAGGAGTTCCCTTTCCATCTCGACGCCTATCTGGAGGCGACTCCGAGCGCCCACGTGCGCTCGCTGGCGGACTTCGTCTCGGCGGGGCTCTACCACGGCATCCTCGAAGGCGGGCTCGCCCGCTCGCTCGAGGTGGAGGAGCTCGACACCGAGGACTACCGCGCGAGCCTCGCCAAGCGGGATGAGAACCGAGCCGCCATCACCGCGCTGCTCGACGAGCGGGAGCTCGATGCGCTGGTCTATCCGACCATCCGGCGCACGGCCCGCCCCATCGGCCAGCCGCAGCCGGGGAGCAATTGCGCCTTGAGCGCCACGTCGGGCCTCCCCGCGATTACCGTGCCGGCCGGTTTCGCCGCCGACGACATGCCGGTGGGGATGGAGCTGCTCGGCCGGGCCTGGGCGGAATCCCGCCTGATAGAGCTCGCGTTCGCCTACGAGCAGGGCACCCGCCACCGGCGCGCGCCCGACTTCACGCCGAGCCTCGTCTCGCCCCCCGCCCCCGTGCCGCTAGTGGCCAGCGTGCAGGCGGACCCCGGGCTGCGGGTCGACGCCAGCTTCGTGCTCGGCCCGGCCACCCGCACCGTGCGCTACCAGATCCTGGGGACCGAGCCCATCGCCGACCAGGTGCTGCTGGTTGCGCTCCACCGGCGCGGTGCGGAGGCCGGCGCGGAGAACGGCCCGGTGCTGCGGTACCTGTCGCGGCGGGCTCCCAGCGTCAACGGAAGCATCGATCTGACGGGCCCGGAGATGCATGCGCTGCGCGAGGGGCGCCTCTACGTGGCCGTGCACACGACGGCGAATCTCGCCGGGGCCGTGCGCATCGACCTGGCGCTGCCGGAATAGCGCCGTGGCGCGTCCGGCGGCGGCTTACAGGTACAGCCCGGCGCCGGGTCCGACCGGCAGGCCGAGGAGCATCCAGATCACCAGCATCACCGACCAGCAGGCGAGAAACACCACCGTGTACGGCAGCATCGTCGCGACGACCGTGCCGATGCCGGACGTCTTGTCGTAGCGCTCGAAGAAGGCGACGATGAGCGCGAAGTAGGACATCATCGGCGCGATGACGTTCGACGTCGAGTCGCCGATGCGGTAGGCCGCCTGGGTCAGCTCGGGCGAGTAGCCGAGCAGCATGAACATCGGGACGAAGACCGGGGCCATGACCGCCCACTTCGCCGACGCGCTGCCCATGAGCAGGTTGAGCGCCGACGACAACAGCACGAAACTGAGCATCAGCGGCACGCCGCCCAGCCCCGAGGCGCGCAGCGTCTCGGCGCCCTTGACGGCCATGATCAGGCCCAGGTTCGTCCAGTTGAAGTAGGCGACGAACTGCGCCGCGAAGAAGACCAGCACCAGGTACGTGCCCAGCGTGCCGATCGTCTTCCCCATGCCGTTCATCACGTCGGTGTCGCTCTTGAAGCGGCCCGCGCCGACCCCGTAGGCGATGCCGACCCAGGTGCCGCCGAGGAAGATGAACGCGACGATGCCGGAGAGGAACGGCGAGCGCAGCAGGCTGCCGGTCTCCGGGTTGCGCAGGAAGCCGTCGGCCGGCGCCGTCCCCCAGAGCAGGAAGGCGCCGAACACCGCCATGGCGACGCCGGCGAAGCGCAGGCCCCGCCGCTCCCGGTCCGACAGTTCGTCGATGGCGGTCGAGCGTTCCTCGCCCTTGTACTCGCCCAGCCGCGGGATGACGATGCGCTCGGTCACCCAGGTCCCGGCGGCGGAGACGACGAACGTCGACACCACCATGAAGAAGTAGTTGGCGGCGGGGTTGACGACGTACCCGGGCTGCACGATCTGCGCCGCCTCCTCGGACAGGCCGGCCAGCAGCGGATCGATGGTGCCGAGCAGCAGGTTGGCGCTGTAGCCGCCGGAGACCCCGGCGAACGCCGCGGCCAGACCCGCGATCGGGTGGCGTCCCGCGCCGAGGAAGATGATTCCGCCGAGCGGTACCAGCAGCACGTAGCCGATCTCGCTGGCGGTGTTGGAGAGCACCCCGGAGAGGACGATCACGAACGTCAGCAGCCGCTTCGGCGCCGACAGAACGAGCAGGCGCAGGGCCGCGCCGATCAGGCCGCTCGCCTCCATCACCCCGATCCCGAGCATCGAGACGAGCACCGTGCCGAGCGGCGCGAAGCTGGTGAAGTTCGTCACCATCTCGACCAGGATGCGGTGCAGGCCGGCGACGGTGAGCAGGCTGATCGGCTGGATGGTCTCGCCCGTGCCGGGATGGACCGCCTCGATCCCGGTGCGCACGGCGATGCCGGAGACGATGACGACGGCGCCCGACAGGATGGCGAACAGGGTGGCCGGGTGGGGCAGGGCGTTGCCGCCGCGTTCGACCGCGGTGAGAAAGATCGACGTCCAGTTGTTCAGCGCCGACAGGCGGAAGCGTTTGGCCATGGTTCCGGTCTCGACGTCGCGCGGTCGTGGCCGCCGGCGCGACGCCGAAGCGGCGCGGGCCGGCCGCACCCTGCGTGCTATCCTACGGCAACTTGGAGCCTTCCCGCCCGTCGAGTCCTGCCGCCAGCCCGTCCACGGCCGAGCCGGGCAGCCTCGACAGCCAGCGCCGTGTCGCCGCCGCGGTCGGCGTCGACGTCGCCCGCCGGCACATCTTTCTCTGCTGCGATCAGACGGTCCCGAAGTGCTGCGACAAGGAGCGGAGCCTCGCCGCGTGGGGCTTCCTGAAGCGCCGCCTCAAGGAGCTCGGGCTCTCCGAGCGGGGTGGCGTGTTGCGCACCAAGGCCAACTGCCTGCGCGTCTGCGAGGGCGGTCCCATCGCGGTCGTCTATCCGGAGGGCACCTGGTACCGGGCCTGCGATCCCGACGTGCTCGACCGGATCATCCAGGAGCACGTGGTCCGCGGCCGGCCGGTAAACGACTACGTCATCGAGCAGAATCCGCTTGCGCGTTCGACCTGAACCAGTCGGTCTCCATCCGCCTACAGATCCGTCGGGATGATCAGCATCGCGATCACGCTGATCAGCACGCAGACGACCGCCACGATCCCCGTGTAGCCGAGCACGTCGCCGAACTTCAGGCGGGTGACGGTCAGGATCGGAATCGCCCAGAAGGGCTGGATGAAGTTGGTCGTCGCGTCGCCGTAGGCGTAGGCGAGCACGGTGGTGGTGGCGGATACGCCGAGCTCCCGCGCGGCCGGCAGCAGGTAGGGCGCCTCGATCAGCCACTTGGAGCCGCCGGACGGCACGAAGAGGTTCACGAAGCCGGAATAGAAATAGACCACCAGCGGGTAGGTCTCGGTGGTGGCGAAGGTGACGAACAGCTCGCCGAGCCAGGCGCCGAGGCCGGTGTTGTTGATGACGCCGAAGATGCCCGCGTAGAACGGGAACTGCAGGATGACGCCTGAGGCGGTCCGGGCGCCGTTGGCGAACGCGCGCACGAGGTTGGCGGGCCGGCCCTGGAGCAGCAGCGCCGCCACCAGGAAGACGGCGTTGTAGGCGTTGATGGTCCAGGTGGCGCCGAAGCCGCGGGTGACCATGGAGTAGCCGAGGGGATATCCGATCAGGATCGCGGCCAGGATGATCCAGCCGCGGGACGCTTCCATGCGGGCGGCCGGCGTCTCCGGCGGCTGCTCGTCGGGGAGCGACGGCATCATCCGGTCGATCTGCTCGGACGTCAGCGTCTGGGCGTTCTGCCGCGGGTGGAGCAGCATCACCATCGCCAGGGCGACTGCCCCGAGGATGGCGATGAAGACGAGGTTGAACGGGATGAACAGGGTCTCGGTGACCGGGATCAGGCGGTCGATGACCGGCTCGCCGCTCGCCGGCGCGAGCAGCGGATTGCCGGGGGTGGCGAGAATGAGCGGTGCCGAGCCCGACAGGCCGCCGTGCCAGATGGTGCAGATCCCGAGGTAGGCGGCGGCGATGATCACCCGGATGTCGGCCTTCGGATTGCGCCGCGCGACGAACGGCACGAACAGCGCCGACGCCACCACGCTGAGCGCCCAGTTCAGATAGCCGGTGACCAGCGCGTAGGCGCCGATGAGGAAGATGGCCTGCACCGGCTTGTTGCTGTCCGGCAGGCCGGCGAGCCAGTCGAGGAAGCGGTAGACCGGGCGGGACGCGACGCAGGCGTGCGCCGCGATCATGGCGATCGAGAACTGCATCCCCAGCTCGAGCAGCGCCCACATGCCGTCGCCCCAGGCGAGGACCGACTCGTTCAGGCTCGCCCCGGCGCCGAACATGGCCAGCAGGAGCGCCGCCACGGTCAGGAGCATGCAGACGACCCACGAGTCGGGAATCCAGCGCTGGGTGAACCGGCAGAGCCGATCCCCGAGATCGCCGACGATGGCGATGATGCCGCTCGTGCTGCTGTTCGATGGCTCAGGCATGGTTCCGTCCGAATCCGATCAGGAGGCCTGGGCCGGCGCCTGCGGCTGCTTCGCGAGCATGAGCGCGCCGAGCGCGACGACGGACAGGCCGGCTGCCAGGTAGAACGCCAGCGCGTAGTCGCCGGACGCGTCGAAGACGCGGCCCGCGATGACCGGACCGACGATGCCGGCGACGCCCCACGCCGAGAACAGCAGGCCGTAGTTCACTCCCATGTGCTTCGTGCCGTAGAAATCGGCGCAGGTGGAGGCGAAGACCGACAGCAGCGTGCCGTAGCAGTAGTAGATGACGACGAGCAGCAGATAGAAAAGGACTACCTGTCCCGCGAAGAGCGGGAAGAGCGGGAGCGCGGCGGCCGAGAGCAGCACCATGATTCGCAGCGTGTTGAGCCGGCCGAACGTGTCCGACATCCAGCCCGAGAGCACCCGCCCGCCGGTGTTGCCGATGGCGCCGATCGTCAGCCCGAGGGCCGCCGCCGCGCCCAGGCCCGCCGCCGCGCCCACCGGAACGAGCTGGCTGATCACCATCAGGCCGGCCGCCGCGCCGAGGCAGTAGGCGACCCAAAGGAAGTAGAAGGTCGGGGTGCGGACCATCTCCCCCGTGCTGAAGTCGCGCGACGCGGCGGGGGCCGCCGCCTTCGGCGTTCCGCCGGCGGCCGGCGCCGGCGCCGCGGCCGGAGGCTTGTAGCCCGCCGGCGGGTTCTTCAGCAGATAAGCGGCCGCCAGCGTCATCACCAGGAAGATCGCCGCAGAGATCTGCATCGTTCCCTGCCAGCCGTAGGTCGGGATCAGCCACTCCCGCGCGAGCGGTCCGTAGATGCCGGAGCCGGCGCCGTAGCCTCCCACGACGAGGCCGACCGCGAGGCCGCGCCGGTCGGGGAACCACTTCGAGCAGACCGGGATGGGGATGGCGTAGCCGAAGCCGTTGCCGGCGCCGGCGATTGCCCCGAAGGTGACGTAGAGCCAGATGAGCGACTCGGTCTGGCTCGCCAGGAAGAAGCCGAGCGCGTAGAGGACGCCGCCGAACGCCGCGACCTTCTGCGGTCCGAAGCGGTCTTGCAGGAAGCCGGCGACCACGAACCAGGAGCCGACCGAGAGGATGGCGATGGTGAAGACCACCGAGACCTCGGTGCGCGTCCAGCCGAAGTCGGCGTCGAACGGCGCCACGAAGACGCTCCAGGCGTAGATCACGCCGAGGGCCAGGTTCATCAGCACCCCGCCGATGAGGGGGAGCCAGCGGTTCGGCGCGGAATCGGCAGAGCCTGCGGTCGCGTCAGTCATTCGGGCGCTCCTCTCGTCTCGACGCCCGGCGGCGTCGCGGTCTGGTTCCCGCCGCTGCGAACTGCCACGCCGGCGGGGGCCGCGTTCGTGGCCCCCGCCGGCCGGCCACACATTCTACTCGCGTCCCCGCGGTTCCGGTCGCCTGGACTGCCGATTCGGCGGCGCGGGCGGCCTCCGGTTCGTGTCGCGAGACGGGTGCCGTAGAATCTGGCGAGCCCATGAGCCGACAGGAGTGATGATGACGAGACGCACGCTGACGACAGCCATGCTGGGATTCACCGGCCTCGCCCTGGTGCTCGGCCTCTCCGGCGCCGGCCTCCACGCGCAGTCCGACGTGAGCGGCGTCTGGCGCATCGGCCTCGACACGCAGACGGGCGAGCATACCTGGACCGTCACGTTCGAGCAGAGCGGCGCCACCCTGGGCGGCGAGATCGACATGCACGACGGCGAGGGCACGCTGCCCGTCGAGGGCTCGGTGGAAGGCAACGCGATCGAGTTCGTGTTCATCGTGCCGGACCTCGACGGCGACATGCCGATCAACCTCTCGGGCCAGATCGACGGCGCCACCATCGCCGGCAACGAGGGCCACTTCGTCTGGTACGGCTCCGGGGACTGGACCGCGAGGAAGCAGTAGATCCGTCACCCGGCGGCCAGCTCCACCAGCATCGCCGCCTGCATCATCAGGTTCAGCCGAAGCTGCTCGACCGTCACGAACTCGTGGTCGCTATGCCCGGTGTAGGCTGCGCCGGGCATCGAAGGTCCGAAGTTGACCCCGTTGGGCAGCAGGCGCGCCTGCGTGCCGCCGCCCACCGCCACGGGGCCCGCGTCGTGCTGCCCGGTGTAGTGGCGGTAGACGTCGACCAGCACCGGAACATGGGGCGCCGACTCCAGGTAGTACGGGTCGCCCATCGTGAGCTTCCAGCCGGGCGCCGCGCCCCCGCGCCGCGCGGTCCAGCCTGCCACCGCCTCACGGACCTGTGCCTCGACCTGCTCCCGGCTGCGCCCGACCGGGCAGCGGAGGTTGAGGCACGCCTCCAGGCCCCCGTCCTCGCGGGCATAGAGGCGGGTGAGGACGAGGGTGAGCGGACCCATGAACGGATGCGCGCAGGCCAGGCCGCCGAAGCGCTCGGCGAGGTCGCCGGTGCCGACCAGATCGACGACGAGTTGCAGCATGCGGCTCGCGGGCGTCGGCGGCCAGTTGCGGCGCGCCAGCAGCGCCGCCAGATGTGTGACCGCGTTGCGGCCCTCCCAGGGCGTGGACGAGTGGGCGGCCACGCCGCGCGCCCGCACCGTGAGCACGTCGCCTTCCGATTCCAGTGCGAGGGTCACGCCGCACGACGGATCCGCGGCGGCGCGCAACTCTGCCGCCAGCGCCGCGTCGGCGCCCTCGATGACCGCCGCCGCCGCGGCGGGAACCCGGGTCCGCGCCTCGCCGCCGGTGAGCGACACGAGACGGGCGCCGCGCCGAACCGGTCGCGGTTGGTCGGGCGTGTCCGGCGGCACCGTCAGGAAGATGCCGCCCGTGCCTTTCTCGGCGGTCACGACCGGGTACTTGGCGTCGAGCGCCACGTTCAGCGCCGGCGGGTCCCAGCCGCGGAGGAACTCCCGGAACGGGGTCCAGTCCGATTCCTCCGTCATCGAGACGATGAGCTCGATCCGCCGCCGCAACGGGACGCCGAGTTGGCTGACCGTCCGCATGGCATGGAGCGCGGTGGCGATCGACGCCTTGTCGTCCTCGACGCCGCGGCCGATGAGCCGTCCCGGCTCGCTCGTCGCATCCAGACGGAACGGGTCGCCGCGCCACCGCTCGCGGTCCGCCGGCTGCACGTCACCGTGGGTCAGGATCCCCAGGCGGTCCTGCGACCCGCCAAGGCCGATCACGACGGCCGCCCCGTGGTCCTCGACGTCGAAGTCCCAATCGTCGCAAAGGCGCGACAGGTACTCCTTCAGGCGCCGGAACGCCGCCAGTTGCACGTTCGGCGCCGGCGGGGCAGCCACCGTCGGAAAGGCGACGAGCGTGGCCAGCGTCGAGACCGCGGCCGTGACGCTCGCGGCCGCTCGCCGCGCGCCCTCCTGCGCCAGCGGAGTCGGCTTGCGCTCGGCGTTCCCGGTCCTGACGCGATCCGCGCAGGTCATGTCAGTCGTCCGGTCGCTGTGACGCGGAGAGTTCCGTCCGGGGCTGCATCGCATCGACTCTCTCTGCCAGCCAGACCTTGATCAGTGATTGGTAGGGGACGTCTCGCTGGTTGGCGGCCACCTTGATGCGTTCGAGTGCGCACTCGAGTCATGGGTCTCCCAGAAGGCTCTCTCCTCGGTCTCGTTTCGGAACCGGGCAGGCCGTTCACGCGTGCTGGTCATATCGGGCTCTCTCCGTACGGTGCATGTCACGGGCAGAGATCACGCGGATCCTGGTATTGTCCCCCCGCAACGGGAACGCGATCAACGTGCATGACTGAATCCACCGACCGCGGCTCGTACCGCCGCATCTGGGCGCTCGCTTGGCCCACCCTGGTCTACAGCGTGCTGGAGCTGAGCCTCGGCACGGCCGACTTCCTGATGGTCCGCGGGCTCGGCAGCGAGGCGACGGCGGCCATCGGTCTCAACCGGCAGGTCACCTTCCTGCTCGAGTCGGCGGCCCTGGCGGTGGCGACCGGGGTGATCACGCTGGTCAGCCAGGGCGTGGGCGCCGGGAACCGGGCGCAGGTCGACGGCGCGGTCCGGCAGAGCTTCCGCCTCGTCGTCCTGCTCGGCGTGCCGACCACGCTGGCCGGCTATCTGGCCAGCCGACCGCTGCTGGCGGCGTTGCAGGCGAGCGCGGAGACGCTGGCGCACGGCGTCCCCTACCTGCACATCTACTTTCTGGGCACGCTCTTTCTGTGGACGAGCGTCGTGGCCGCGGCGGTGTTCCGGGGGACCGGCGACACGCTGACGCCGCTGAAGCTCGCCGCGGTGGTCAGCGTGCTGAACATCGGCCTCAACTACGTCTTCGTCTTCGGCGCCGGCGCGGTGCCCGCCTACGGCGTGGCGGGGGCCGCAATCGGCACGGTGGCGGCGCGCGGCCTCGGGGCGGCGGTCTACCTGGTGCTGCTGGTGCGCGGCACCCCGCACGCGCGCCTGCGGGTGCGGCCCTGGGGAGGCGTAGACTGGGGGCTGGTGCGGCGCATCCTGCGCATCGGAACGTCGCCGGCCCTGGCCGCCATCGCCCGCAACGGGGCGCGGCTCGTCTATCTGGCCCTGCTCGGCGTCGTGCCCCTCGGGGCGTCGCTGCACGCCGCCGTGGGCGTCGGCCTGCAGGTGCGCCTGGTCAGCGTGCTGCCGGCCCTGGCGTTCCAGGTGGCCGCGGCGACGCTCGTCGGCCAGGCGGTCGGTGCGCGGCGGTTCGATCTGGCGCATTCGGTCGGCCAGCGCAGCGTGCTGCTGCTCGGGCTGATCATGGCCGGGGTGGTGGCGGCGACCTTCCTGCTCGCCGAGCCGATCGCGGCGCTGTTCATCGTCGACCCGGAAGTCGCCGCGCTCGGGGCCACGGTACTGCGCTGGTTCGCGGTGGCGCAGTTCTTCAGCTCGCTCAGTATCGGCACGCAGGGAGCGCTGACCGGGGCGGGCGACACGAAGCCGATCTTCCGCTACACCGTCGTGACGCAGTGGGGCGTCCTGCTGGCGCTGACGCTGGTCCTGCTGGTCGGGCTCGACTGGGAGCCGGAGGGTGCGCTGCTCGCATGGGTGGCGGCGCCGGCCCTGCAGGTGCTGCTGATGCAGCGGCTATTCCAAAGCGGGCGCTGGCGGACGCTCCGTGCCTGACGCAAGCGCCCGCCTTCCGGCGCCGGCGGCAGGGGAGGCGCCGGCACTCGACCCCGAATCGGAAATCGTGCGCCGCCCCTTGCGTGCTCTTGACGAGAGTGGTATTCTCCCCCATTCACAGTTCACGGCGTTTTCTTCGGAACTACCAAGGAGTAGCCAAGATGACCTGGACGAAGCCTGAGTTCAAAGCGATCTCGTTGTCGATGGAAGTCACCTTCTACGTCAACAGCCGCTAGGCGGGATCGACAGGGTCGTTCGCTGTGCGCGTTCGGATCCTGGGCTCGGCGGCCGGCGGCGGCCTGCCGCAATGGAATTGCCGATGCCCGAACTGCTCTGGTGTGCGTGCGGGGTCTTCCGAGATCTCCGCACGCACCCAATCTTCCCTCGCAATTACCGCCGACGGCGCTCGGTGGTTCCTCTTCAACGTTTCGCCGGACATCCGGCAACAGATCCAGGCGACGCCCGAGTTGACGCCGGCCGGCGGCGGCGGGCGCGCGACGGCCATCGCGGGCTGCGTGCTCACGGACGCGGAGCTCGACCACATGTCGGGGCTCCTGCTCATCCGCGAGGGGTGCTCGTTTCCCGTTGTTTCGACGGCGCTCGTCCGCGAGTGGCTGACCGAGCACTTTCCGGTGGCGCCGGTGCTGTCGCACTTCGCCCCGCGTCCGTGGATCGATCTGCCGCTGGACGACTCGATCGAGATGCCGGCGGGTGCGGACGGGGCGACGAGCGGCCTCCGGTTGCGCGCGTTCGAGGTGGGGCGTGACGTGCCGCGCTTCGTCGTCGGCACGCAGGCTGCCGACGCCGTCGGGTCCGTCATCGGTCTCGAGATCACCGACGTCGAGCGCGGCACCCGGCTCGTGTACGCGCCCGGCGTGCCGACCGTGAACGATGCCCTGCGCGAGGCTGCGGAGGGGGCCGACGCGCTCATGATGGACGGCACGTTCTGGTCGGACGAGGAGCCGCGCACGACCGGCATCACCGACATCACGGCGCGGGAGATGGGGCACCTGCCGGTGGACGGCGACGGCGGGAGCCTGTCCTGGATCGGCGGGTTGCCGATCCGCCACCGGGTCTACGTGCACATCAACAACACGAATCCCATGTTGAACGACTCGGGCTCCGAGCGTCGCCGTGTCGACGGGGCGGGGGTGCGGGTCGGCGCCGACGGGGACGTATTCGATCTCTGATAGAGCAGGGGGCGGCCGCGGGCGGCGAGACAGGTCGTCGCGGATCGGTCGGGAGCACCAATGAAACCGTGGTCACGGGACGAGTTCACCGAGCATCTGCGGGGCATCGGCCAGGCCCGCTACCATGACAAGCATCCCTTTCACCGGTTGATGAACGACGGCCGGTTGAGTCGGGATCAGCTTCAGCTCTGGGTCGCCAACCGCTTCTACTATCAGAAGAACATCCCGATCAAGGACGCCATCCTGCTGTCGCGGTGTCCCGATCGCGGCATCCGCCAGAAGTGGATCCAGCGGATCCAAGACCACGATGGTACCGAGAGCGGTCCCGGCGGCATCGACAAGTGGCTGCGGCTGGCCGCCGCCACCGGCGTGGCGCCCGAGGAGCTCGAGGACGATCTCCGCCTGCTGCCCGGGGTGCGCTACGCCGTCGACGCCTACGTGAAGTTCGTCGAGACCCGTCCATGGGTGGAAGGAGTCGCCTCGTCGCTGACCGAGCTCTTCTCGCCGAACCTGATGGCGACGCGGCTGGCGGCGTTCGAGGAGCACTACACCTGGATCGATCCCGAGGCGCTGGCCTATTTTCGGTCGCGCCTCACCCAGGCGCCGCGCGACACCGACCATGGGCTGGGAATCGTCCTGGACCACTGCGTGACGCGCCCCGAGCAGGAACGGGCGGCGGCGGCGCTGGGCTTCAAGTGCGATCTGCTCTGGGCGCAGCTCGACGCCATCTATCATCAGTGCGTGACGCCGACCGACGGGGCGGCTGGATGACGACGGACGGCGGCATCCGCCGTCCGGTGCTGGCGCCCCACACCCGCTACCGCTGGGACAAGGTGCGCAAGGAGCACCAGCTCGTCTTCCCCGAAGAGATGATGCTGCTCAACGAGCCGAGCGCCGCCATCGTCAAGCTGTGTGACGGAAGGTCGCTGGAGGAAATCGTGGCGGCGCTCAAGGAGATGTTTCCCGGGGCCGAGCCCGAGGACGACGTGCGGGAGTTCCTCGGCCAGCTCGCCGAGAGAGGACTGGTCCATGACGCCGCCGCCGACTGAGCTGCCCCGGCCGCGCGCGCTGCTGGCCGAGATCACCTACCGCTGTCCGTTGCAGTGTCCGTACTGCAGCAACCCGTTGGAGCTGGCCCGCTACAAGAACGAGCTGGACACCGCCACCTGGGTGCGGGTCTTCGAGCAGGCGGCGGAGCTGGGCGTGGCGCAGCTTCATCTCTCCGGCGGCGAGCCGCTCGTCCGCCGCGACATCCTCGACCTGTGCCGCGCCGCGCGCGACTGCGAGCTCTACTCGAACCTGAGCACCGGGGCCACGGTGGCCGACGAGAGGATGATCGAGCGCCTGCGCGAGGCGGGGCTCGACCACCTGCAGGTGAGCCTGCTCGATACCGATCCGGAGGCCAACGACTGGCTGGCCGCAGCGCCGTCCTTCGACCGCAAGCGCACCGCCGTGCTGGCGGCCAAGCGCATCGGGTTCCCGGTGACCCTCAACGTCGTGCTGCACCGGCACAACCTGGAGCGGGTCGGCGAGGTCATCGACACCGCGTTCGCCTGGGGCGTCGACCGGTTGGAGCTGGCCAACACCCAGTACACCGGTTGGGCGTTCCGCAATCGTGCGGCACTGATGCCGACACGTGCGCAAGTGGAGCGCGCACAGCGCGTCGTGGACGAGAAGCTGGCCGCGAGCACCGGGCGGCTGGAGGTCGTGCACGTGCTGCCCGACTACTTCGAGGAGTTTCCGAAGGCGTGCCTGCACGGCTGGGGCATGGTCTTCATGGCGGTGGCGCCGGACGGGGCGGCCCTGCCGTGCCAGACCGCACGCGAGATCCCCGGCCTGGAGTTTCCGAACGTGCGGGATTCGTCCCTGGAGGACATCTGGTTCACCTCGGACGTCTTCCAGCGGTTCCGGGGTACCGACTGGCTGCCCGAGCCTTGCCGGAGCTGCGATCGCCGCGAGATCGACTTCGGCGGCTGCCGCTGCCAAGCCTACCTGATGACCGGCGACGCCACCGCCACCGACCCGGTCTGCCACCTCTCGCCCCAGCACCACCTGATCGCCGAGGCGCTGGCCGAGGCGGAGAAGCCGGCCCCACCGCTTGCGTTTCGCGTCATGCGGTGATTCGGCAGCCTTGCCGTCGACCGTCGCCGTTCTCGATCCGCCCGCAAGGTCCCGCCGTCCGTACGATGGCATGTTGCTACGTTGTAATAACATGCAAAGGTGAGTCATCCAATGCGGGCAAGACTGCGGCAGGTCGGCAACAGCATACGTTCTGGCTGTGATGTTCGCCGAGTAACGCGAACTCGTCGGCGTCACGTTCGGCGGCGCCGTGCGCTGATCAGGCCTCGATCCCGGCCAGCCGCTTCGCGTAGCGCACGCTCGGCTTGACGTCGTGCTGCCGCCAGATGGTCATCTTCTCCGCCTCGATGCTGCCCTCCGCGTGCACGGCCAGCACGGCCTGGTAGCCGCCGAAGTCGGTGGCGGTAATCTCCGCGATCAGGTTCATCAGCCGCAGGCGGTCGCGCGCCGAGGCGCCCGCCGCCGCGCCCAGGTACTTGTCGATCAACGCGCCCAGCTTCGGGTCCTCCAGGTCCTCGGCGCTCGGTCCGGTCGCCAGCAGGCCCCCCGCGATGTCCTGCACCCAGGCCAGCGCCTGGTGGTAGTTGGTGGCGAAGTGCAGCTTGGCGATGTTGATGAGCTCGGCGTTCGGTACCGCCACGCCGTCCACGACGCTCGCCTCGCGCGCGGCCTCGCGGGTCATGCCGCGGCAGATCTGCGCGTAGCTGATGAGCTTCGCCAGCTTGTCGCGCACGTGTCCGGCGCGCAGCACGCCGTTGTACTCGGCCATCAGGTGCGAGGCGCCGACGAACAGATCGACCAGAGGCAGCTTGTAGCTCACCGCGGTGAAGCGGTGGAACTCGACG
Organism: Vicinamibacterales bacterium; assembly: GCA_965116825.1. Classification (GTDB taxonomy): domain Bacteria; phylum Acidobacteriota; class Vicinamibacteria; order Vicinamibacterales; family UBA8438; genus WTFV01. The sequence goes on along the minus strand of OZ220736.1, from coordinate 7,102,204 downwards.
AAGGTCTTCGCAAGCGGCCCCGCCATGTCCACCTCGCCGTTGAGAAACACCCGGTCCCAGGGCACCTTGACGTCGTCGAAGACGGTCAGCGTCTCCATCATCTTGTGCTGCGCGCTGATCGGGTGCTCGAAGGCGTTGCCCGACCGGCCGTAGCCGCTGGCGAGCATCGTCAGGCCCGGTGCGTTCGCGGGCACCGCGCACGCGACCGCGTAGGCTTCCTCGCCGGCGGACAGGTTGCGGGTCGGCAGCACGATGATCTCGTGGGCGTTGGTCGAGACCGACGTGTGCACCTTGGCGCCGCGCAGCGTCAGGCCGTCGGCGTCCTGCGCCACCACCCGCACGTAGTAGTCGGGGTGATCCTGCCCGGTCGGTCCCTTGCTCCGGTCGCCCTTGACGTCGGTCTGCGCGACCGCGACGGCCAGGTCGCGGTCGCGGCAGTGGGCGTGGAACGACTCGACGCGTTTCAGGTAGCTGGTCTTCTTCTTGCGGTCCAGGTGCCCGGCGATCAGGCGCAGGGCGAGCAGCGCGTCGGTGCCGATTTCCTTGATCAGGATGACCAGCGTGCCGCCAAGGGCGGTGGAGCGCTCGATAAGCGCGCTACGCTGCAGCAGATCCTCCGGCGTGCGGGGGATCGCGTAGTAGCGCGAGCAGGGACCGCTGGGTCCGTCGACCACGGCCAGGGGGCGATCGGAGGCGTCGTGGGCCATGCGGTAGTCGATGGCGGCGTGGTCGACGGCGCGGCCGATCACGGGGTGCGTCGTGACGTCTTCCACGCGCCGGCCCCGGTAGTAGACCGTCCGTCCGTCGCGCAGGCTGTTCTTGTAGTCCTCGGCCGTCATCAGTGGCATCGTTCCGTCCTCCCGGTTCCACCGTCCCATGCCCGGCGCCGGGGGCGTCGGGGCAAACGGTCCATGTTGGCACCCCGGCGGCCGGATGCCAAGTCGCTCCGGTAGCGTCTCGGCGGAGACACTGATATGCTTGCGCCTTTTCCGGACCGCACCGGCCGCACGGCGGCCCGGTGCGCCGTTTTCCTCCGTGTGAAAGGCGGCTCGTACGAGCGATGACTGTCGAGACCAGACCGGCTGTTGATCGAGATCGCGCCAACGAGGTCGTGCAGCGCTTCCAGAGCGAGTCCACCAAGTGGCTGTACGGGCTCGACGACGCCGCGCGGATTCTCTCGTGGGCGTTCTTCACCCTCCTGCCGTACACCGACAAGCTGAGCCAGGGGAAGAAGCTGCGCCAGCCGCACATCATGTTCCGTGGTCCGACCGGCACCGGCAAGACCGACCTGGTCAGCGCCTGCGCGATGGCGATCGACGCCAGGTTCGAGCGCATCCAGGGGCTGCCCACCTACATGCCGGAGGACATTCTCGGCTACGAGACCATCGTCGAGGAGGTGGACGGCAGCCGCAAGATCCACTTCAAGCCGGGCAAGCTGATGGCCCACATCGTCCTCATCGACGAGGACAACCGGCTGTCGGGCAAGACCAAGGCGGCGGTGCTCGAGGGCATGGAGGAGAGCTCGGCGACGCTCAACTCCGACTACGGCGACATGGCCGAAGGCAAGATGCTGCCGCTCTTCCCGCTGTCGGGCGACTACAACGACATCGACGGCCCCCGCTTCTTCATGGTGATCTGCACCGAGAACATCTTCGGCGAGGAGGAGGGGACGTTCGCCAACCCGGTGGCCCAGCTCGACCGCACCACGCTCTCGATCAACATGATGGATCCGGAGAGCGAGGACGACGAACTGAAGATCACTTCCGGCAACGTCGTCGGCAAGCATGTCGAGAAGCTGACCAACCTCCACGAGGTGCTCGACATCGCGCAGCACATCTTCGACACGGTCGAGATGTCGGACTACGGCCAGCAGTACAAGGTACGGCTGATCCGCAACACGCGGCCGCACCGGGTCCAGGGGCGCGCCGCCCGCACCGTCAGGGAGTACATCCGGGTCGGAATCTCGCCCCGCGTCCACTTCCACCTCGAGGCGGTCGCGCGCACCTTCGCGTTCTTCAACGGCGACAGCGTGATCACGCCGGACCACATCAAGGCGGTGGCCGAGCCGGTGCTCGCGCATCGCCTGGTGCTGCGCGAGGGGATGGAGTTCTCGGTCAACAAGGAGGACCTGCTCCGCCAGATCGTGGCGGACATGGAGATCCCCCCGTGGAAATAGAGGAGGTCTTTGCGCGGTTCCGCAACATCAAGCACGGAATCAAGACGCGCAAGAAGTCCACCTCGATCCACTACGGCGATCACAAGAGCGGGTTCAAGGGCGCCGGCTACGACATCGTCGGCGTCGATCAGTGGCGGCCGGGCCAGCCGCTCAAGGATATCGCGTGGGTGCTCAGCCTGCGGACCTATCCGGAGAAGCTCTTCCGCATCGAGCGGATGGAGCCGAAGGAGCTCCGCACGGTATTCGTCGTCGACCTGTCGTCGTCGATCCTGTTCCAGCTCTCTCAGGCGTCGAGCAAGGCCATGCTGATGCTGGACCTGATCGGCAACATCGGGCTCACCCGGGCCAACGTCCGCGATCCGGTGGGCCTGCTGGGCTTTTCGGATCGCATCGAGACGTTCGTCAAGCCGAAGCTCGGCAACCCGCAGGTCTTCTACATCGCCAAGCAGATCTTCGACAAGATCGAGCTGCAGCGGCAGTTCCCGGAGAAGCGGGCGGCGAACTTCACGGTCCCGTTCCGGTTCATCGCGTCGCGGCTGAAGAACCGCCACACCCTCATCCTCATCTCCGACGCCGTCGATTTCGTCAACGACCGCGCGTCGCTCGATTTCAAGCTGCTGGGCACGCTGGCCGCGAAGCACGATATGATGATGCTCATCCTGGACGATCCTGAGGAGTTTCGGGTCAGGAGCAGTCTCGGCTACATCCGGATCAACGACATGGAGACCGACCGGCAGACCGTCATCTCCGCGCGCAAGGCGGGCGCCATCCGGCGCACGATAGAGGAGCGGATGTCGGATCTCCAGTACATGCTGAAGCACAAGAGCGGGGTCGATTCGGTCGTGCTCACGCCCCAGAACCACGCCGACGCCCTGGCGGAGTTCCTGATCGCACGGACCGCCCGCTAGCTGGAACGGAAGGAAGCATGGTGAGACGCCTCGCCGTCGTGACGTTCGTTGTGTCCCTGGTCGTCGCGGGCTCCGCGGCGGCGCAGTCGCCGATCGCGGTCGAGACGCTGGAGCTCGAGCCGACCGTCGTCAAGACCGGGGACGTCATCTCGCAGACCTATCGCCTGCGCTTCCCGGATCTCATCTCCGAGGGGCGCGAGATCATCATCCTCGAGGATCGGATGGTGCCGGAGAACCTGCCGGTGCATCCCTTCGAGGCGGTGTCGCTCGACGTGGTGAAGCGGCAGATCGAGGACGAGCACATCTGGGACTTCGAGTACGGCCTCCGGATCATCGCGCCGGAGAAGGCGGTCTACCTCGTTCCGTCGTTCGCCTTCTACTACCTGATCCGCGACCTCGGCGAGGACATCGAGGACGCCGAGATTCAGCAGGTGGACGGCGGGCAGGGGCTGGTGCGCTACGTCTCGACGATGACCGACGTGCCGGTGCTCGACATCCGGGACACGATCGAGCTCGGCGAGTTCGGCGGGCGCGCCGCGCTCTTCAGCGCGGCGGCCTGGGCCGTGGCCCCGCTGCCGCTGCTCGTCTGGCTGGTGTTCCTCGTGCGGCAGTGGCGCAAGAAGGAAGTGATTCCCACCGAGGTGGCCCGCGAGCTCGAGGAGATCGAGCGGCTGGAGGCGCAGATCCCGGCGCCGCCCTCCATCTGGGAGGCGCGCCGGACCCTGCAGGGTCACGTGCGGGCGCTCGAAGCTGCGGGGGGCAACGGGGCGCTCGGCGATCTCAAGCAGGATCTGGTCATCTCCACGCGGGAGTATCTGCGGGCCGAGCTGCCGGCGTTGCGCAGCGGCGACACCCCGAAGGACATTCTGCGGCACATCGAAGGACTCGACGACGGCGGACGCAAATCGGCACTGGCGACGCTCGCCTCGCGGCTCGCCGAGCACCACGCGGGGCTCGAGCAGGGCCACGCGTCGAGCATCGCGGACCCCAAGGAAGAGGCCCGGCTGCTGGAGGACGCACTGGCCGCGCTCCGCCCGCACGTGCGCCTCTGGCGCGCGTTCACGGGCATGTTCGACCAGTAGGGGACTTGACCCATGCTCCAACAACCCTGGAACGAGTTCGTCGCGTTTCTCAACACCGGATTGGCCGAGCTGCTGGAGACGGAGTTCGCCCAGGTCCGCTACGGCGACATCGGGATGGCCACGGCGCTCGCGATCGCCGTGGGCGTCGTGCTGATCGCCTCCGCGGCCCGGCTGATGTTCCGTCAGCGCAAGCACGTGCGCCAGCACTCGGGGCACGTGATCGAGCACAGGCACACCAAGCGGCTGTGGGTCAAGACGGCGCACTCGCTGCCGAAACTGCTGGTCGGCGGCGCCCTGGCCCTGATGCTGTTCGCCGCGGCCGACCCGTTCCTGACCGCGACCGAGGAGGTGAGCGGCTACATCGAGTCGCGGGTGCGCGTCGACCTCGTCGACACCTCCGGCTCGATGGCCTGGGAGTTCCCCGACACCGGCAAGTCGAAGGCCGAGGTGGCGCGGGACGCCCACCTGCGGTTCCTCGACATGCGCCAGGGCAAGAACGATCGCGTCTCGCTGTGGCTCTTCTCGACCTATCCCTACATGGTGGACGACTTCGTCATGGACGACGAGTTGTACTACTTCCAGGTGTGGGACGCGCCGTACGTGATGACGCAACGGCTCGACAAGGCGATGGTGGTGCCGCCCGACAAGGTGCGCATCGTGCCTGCCGAGGGGGACACCAACATCATCCGGCCGCTGCAGTCGATCACCAGGCAGCTCGATCAGGACGAGGCGGCGTTGGGCGGCGACCAGGTCAACCGCGCCGTGCTGATCGTGACCGATGCGGCGGTCGACGAGTTTCCGGACGCGGAGTTCGCCGCGCTGAGCCAGCGCAACGTCACGCCCTACATCATCTACATCAACACGAGCGACATCCGCACCGCGATGATCGGGCATCCGAGCACCCCGCGCCTCATCGAGATGATCCGCGAGTACGGCGGCGACTACTTCGACGTGACCGACGAGGACAGTCTGCTGGCGGCCTACCAGGCGATCGACGAGCGCGAGGCGGTGCGCGTGGAGCAGCGCCACCGCGCCCTGAAGGTGCCGATCTACGGGCGGTTCCTGCTGCTGGCGATGGGACTGCTGGTGGTGGGCATCCCGCTTGGGTTCGTCGCGGAGCTGTTCTGGGGGACGGGGCCGTAGGCGCCGCCTACCACCGCACAGGGGGAATACACACGTGGCACTGACGGACCTTCTCGACAAGGAACGGTCGTTCAAGTACCTGATCGGCTTCGTCCTCGCGATCGTGTTCCTCGCGCTCGTGGCGATTCCGTCGCGCAGCCTCGGGGGCTTCTACGCGAACCTCGACGCGCTCAGCGATTCGGTCGATCGCGGCGACTACGAGCAGGCGGACCTGCAGCTCGCCGAGGTGACCGGGTTCTACGAGCGCAGCCGGAACCTGGGGCTTGGCTGGTTCTCCGACGCCTACCTCTTCGCGGACGCGTTCCTGCAGCAGGCCTCCTACAACTACCTGACCGGGGATTTCGAGGCCATCGTGCGCGACCTGGCCGACGAGATCGACGACCCGCGGGCGTCGCACCTGCTGGCGAGCGCCAAGTTCCAGCTTGCCCGGCAGCGTTACCGGGCGATAGCCGACGAGGACCCCGACGGCCAGTTGAAGAAGGCGGCCATCATCGAGGAGGTGCTCGACGATGTGAACGCCGACTACGAGCGGGCGTTGCGGGCCGATACGACGGGCCGCTTCGACTTCAAGTGGAACTATGATTTGACCAGCGATCCCGAGGCGGTGCGGCGGGCGCTGGAGCCGTTGCGCGAGGCCGAGCCGCCGCAGCTCGAGCAGATGCGCGGCGAAGGGACGCCGGTGCGGCGCCGGCGCGGCTGACCCGCTGACGGGAGGCGTTCGGGATGGGCGAGCTGCAATCCGCGCTGCGCGAGAGCGTCGAGTTCCAGAATCCCGAGTACCTGACGTTCGTACCGCTCGCCGGGCTGCTGCTGCTGTTCGGCGTCGGCATCTTCGTGCTCCGGCTGCGCCTGCGCCCGGCACGGACGCAGGGTTCGTCCTATCCGCTGTTCGGACACATCAAGTTCTGGTTCCTGACCGTCCTCGCGCTGAGCATTCTCAGCCTGGCCGCGGCGCGCCCCTTCTGGGTGTACGGCGGGTCGAGCTTCAAGCGCGGCGACGTCGACGTGGCCGTCATCGTCGATGCTTCCGCCTCGATGTGGGTCCGCGACCTCGGCCCCTCGCGGCTGGAGGTTGCAGTGCGCGAGGCGCTCGGCCTCTATACCGAGGAGATCCTGACGCCGGGCGATCGGGTGGCCCTGTTCGTCTTCGGCACCACCGCGTTGCGGCAGGTGCATCTGTCGTCGAACGCCGAGCGCTTCGTCGAGCAGTTGGGCCAGATCGCGCCCCCGGAGCAGCTCTCGGGCGACGCGTTTCCCTGGGACAGCGACATCGCCGCCGCGTTCGAGCACGTCTACCAGTCGCTCGACAACCAGGACCGCTTCGACAGCGGCGACGAGGACTGGCAGCCGGCGGAGCGCTCCGATCGCGTCGTGCTGCTGTTCACCGACGGCGACTTCGCCTCGGACAACGAGCAGATCTCCCGGCTCGATCAGGCGCTCTCGGAGTTCGGCCGGCGCGGGCTGTCGGTCTATCCGGTGGTGATCGGCACCCGGACGGGTGTCGACGTCGATATCGTCCTGCAGGACTACGTCCGCGGCCTCGATTTCGACGAGACGCTCGAGGCCGACCTCGAAGGCATCCGCACGCGCGTCAACCCGGACGGGGTCGCGATGTTCGACCAGCGCTCCGGGGGCGGCTCGTTCGTCGTGGAGAACGTCGGCCTGTCGGCGGCGCCGTTCCTCCGCAACGCCATCGATGCCCACCGCGCCATCACCTTCCAGCTCATCCCGTCCGAGGACCAGCAGGAGATCTGGCAGTGGTTCGTCATCCTGGCGATCCTCCTCGTCGTCGTCGCGATGCTGTTCTACTAGGGTTCCGTCCGGCTCCTGGCGCGCCTGCCGTGTGAGCGGGTCTCGGCATGGAGGTCTCGATGCAGCGACGGATTCCTCGTGGCGGCCGGCGATCGCACGTCGGTCCGGCGGTTTGGGTCGGCGCCGGGTCGGCCTTGCTGCTGCTGCTGATCGCGGCCGTGCTGTACGTCCTGCGGCCGGGCCTCGTCGTTCCGGCGCCGCCGCCGGATCTGGTTCCCGATGGCGCCGGCGACTGGTTGGAGAGCCGCATCCGACGACTGCCGCTCACGGGCGGCGCCGCCGCCATCGCGGCGCCACGCCGCCGAACGTTCGCGTTCCGGCCGCCGCGTCTGCCGCTGCCGGGCGACGTCGGTCCCGACTGGGCGGTCGTGGAGGAGTATCTCGAGAAGCAGCGGGCCTGGACGGATCTCGAGCACGAGCTCGCCCGCGCGGACATTCCGGCCGAGGAAAAGTGGCGCCGGCGGCAGGATGCGTGGTCCGAGCGGCCGGAAATCCGCCGCGCCATCGCGGCGGCGACGGCGATTGTGGAGGCGGGCGGTGCGCAGGAGCGGCTGATCGAGGCGGCGGGGTTCCTCGTGGCGCACACGAACGACGAGCTGGACGCCGACCGGCACATGGCCGTGGGGGCACGGACGCTGGCCGGCCTCGCGCCCCGCTTCGAGGGGTGGCCGCGGGTCATGCTGCAGTTGGACGCCGGTCGGACGTTCGCGCCGGACGGGCAGTCGATGGCGCGGGAAATCGACGCGTTCTTCGAACAGATGGCGGCGAACGCCGCCGATCCGACGGTGCGCGCCATGGCGCGGTACTACGTTGCGGTCGGCCTGATGCGGTCCGCCAACGGCTTCTGGTCGCAGCCCGGCGCCCGCGAAGCGAGGCGGCAGCGCGCTCTCGAGGCGGCGGCCGGTCTGAGCGCCGGGGTGGAGCAGGAGGCGTTCGCCCCGGCGCAAGAGCCGGGCAATTCCTTCGCTGCCATCCCGCCGACCTTCGCGGCGGCCGAGGCGAGTCTGATCCACGGCATCCGGCACGCGACCGTCGGCGGTGCATTGTCGGAGATGGTCGGCAGGCGGCTAGACGGGTCCGAGGATCGCCTGGCGGCCTACGCCGGCCGGGTGGTGCTGATCGATTTCTGGGCGACGGGGTGCCGGCGTTGCGCCGTCGAGCGGCCGGCGCTGCGCGAGCTGGTCGCCGAGTTGCCTGCGGATCGATTCACCCTGCTCGCGATCAGCGTCGACGAAGCGCCGGAGGCCGTCATCGAGGTCGGGCGGGACGAGCCGCTGCCGTGGACGAACTGGCACGTCGGCCCGGCGAGCGACCTCGCGCGGCGTTGGTACGTTCGCGCGCTTCCCACCTACGCGCTCGTCGATCAGGACGGCGTCATCCTGGCCCGCACGGACGGTCTCACCGATGCGTTCACGTCACTGATCAGAAGGACGGTCGCTTCCATCCGATAGTCGCGCGGGCCGCGTGCTGCTGGCTCGCAATGCCTTGCGGTCCACCTTGCCCACCGCGTTGACAGGCAGCGATTCCAGGAAGCGGACCGCCGTCGGCGTGTGGCCCCGGGATAGCCCGTCTCGGACCAGGGCGGTCAGCTCCGCGGCGTTCACCGGCTCGGCGCCGCTGCGCACGACGAACGCCACCGGCGTCTCGCCCAGGTCGGGATGCGGCGCGCCCACCACGCAGCACGCGGCCACGCCCGGGTGCCGCTCCAGGACGTTCTCGATCGCCCGCGGGGACAGGTCCTCGCCGCCGCGTGCGATCACGTCCTTGAGGCGGCCGGTGACCGTGAGGTAGCCATCGCCGTCGAAGCACCCGAGGTCACCCGTTCGGAGCCACCCGCCGCGGATCGGAGATTGCGACTCCTCTCCGGCATAGCCCCGCATCAGGCAGGGACCCGCGATGCGGATTTCGCCCTCGGCGCCGGGGGCTGTCTTCTCGTCGCTCTCCGGCGTGAAGATCCGGATCCGCTGGCCGCGCAGGGCGGTGCCGACGGTGCCGATCCGCCGCGCCCCGACCGGGTTCATCGTCGAGGTGCACGTGGCCTCGGACAACCCGTAGGACACGACCAGCGGCACGCCGAAGGCGGCTTCGACCTCCTCGTGCAGGCGCAACGTGATGGGCGCCGACCCGCAACGGAGGAATCTCAGCGAGCGCAGCCGCGCCTGGTCGCGCAGATGCGGGAGCATCCGCGAGTACATCGTCGGCACGCCGGTCAGGTAGGTGACGCCGTGAGCGGCGATCTGGTCCTCGACGTCCTCCGCCCGGAATCGCTCGACCAGCACGACCGTCGCGCCGGCCAGGAACGGCGCGACGAGCTGGTTGTTGACGCCGTTGGTATGGTGCAGCGGCATCACGTGCAGCAGGCGGTCCGCCGCGGTCAGCGCCGTCCGTTCGATGATGCCCGCCGCGTGCCGCAGCAGGTTGTCGTGGGTGAGCAGGACGCCCTTCGGCAGCCCCGTGCTGCCCGAGGTCAACTGCATCATCGCCACGTCGGCAGGACCGATCGATTCGGGGCTGACCGTCTCGCTTGCCGACTTGCGCGACTCGCGGAGCAGGTCCGTGGCGCGGTGCACCTGCAGGCCGCCGTGCTCCAGGTCGCGCGCCATGGCCGCCGACTCGTGCTCGACCACGATCCGGCGCAGGCCGACGGCGCGCGCCCGGGCCAGCAGGGCCTCGGCGGGGAGCCTGGGCTCGACGAAGCACGGGCATCCGCCCGCCTGCATGACGCCGAAGAAACGGGCAATCGATTCGGCCGAGCGCGTCGCGGGCACGCCGACCAGCGCGCCGCGAACAGCGCCTCGAAAAGCGCTCGCGTAACCGTCGATGCTCGTGCCGAGCCCGGCATAGGACAGCGAGCCGGTCCCGTCGAGCAGCGCCGTCCGTCCGGCCTGCGCGTGCCGGGCGATCCTGTCCCGCAGCAGGTGGCTCAACGAGAATGGGGGCATGCGGCTCCGCAGTGCAGCGCCCAGCTACCGCAGCGCGTTCGCGTCGCGCTCGAACTGCCCGTCAGGGTCGAGGGCATGGAGCGCAGCGACCTCGCGCGCGCTCGGCAGCGGTGACGGCGCGGCTTCGGTAGCGTCGAACGCGAAGCCGGTTCGCCGCCGCACCTCGGCGAGCGATGCCTCCGGATGCCAGGATCGCAGTGCCAGCCGGCCGTCGCGCTTCTCGAAGACCGCGATCGGGGTCACGACGCCGTGCAGGCCGCCGGCCGCGGTCACGAAGTCGAGCTTCTCGACCAGGGTGCGCGTCGAATGCTCGGTGCGCCAGGTCACCGCGCGCCGCGCCGTCGGCAGCATGACCGCGCCGCCTCCACCTCCCGGCAGCCGCACCTTCGGAGCGTGCCAGTCGCCGATTGCCGACACGTTCGTGCGGCCGAGGCCGTCGACCTGGGCGGCGCCCAGGAAGCACAGGTCCATCCCGCCCCGGGTGCACAGGTCGTAGAAGTCCTCGTTGGCGAAGATGGCCGTGGAGCCTTCCGCGAGCACCGGGTCGGAGCTCGATCGGGGTACCGACGACGGGGTGGGTTGCACGCCGCCGGCCACGTTGAGGTAGACGAAGTCGAAGTCGTAGGCCCGCTTGGCGAGCAGGCAGGCCAGCATCGGCGGCGTCGAGTTCACGCCGCTGAACGTCACCTCGTCCGGCCGGATGAAGCGCGCGAGGTTGGTGACGAGATACGAGAAAGCGGACCAGCGTTCAGGCATGGACGGGCTCGCGGTGCTCGGGCGCCGCCGCCAGGTGCGCTTTCGGCAGGCCCTCGGACTGCATGTACGTCTCGACGGCCGGGTAGTCCACCTCGTAGAGCGGCCAGCACGATCCGGGCCATGCCCCGTTCGGGACCACGGCCACCGCTTCGACCATGAACCCGGGGATGAGCGTGAGCTCGGGGCGCTCCCGGAACGCCGCAACGGGGGCGAGCGTCTCCGCCACGACGAACACGCGCCTGGCCGCGCGGCTGAGGATGCGATCCCAGTGCGTGGTGCCGTAGACGCGCGCGTCGCCCAGCTCGTCGGCCTCGTTGACGTGGATGACGGCAATGTCGGGCCGGATCGCCGGGATGACCCACACGTCCTTGCCCGAGCCGTACGGGTCCGGAATGGAAGCCCACCGGTTGAGGGCCGGCAGGTCCGAGCCGTGCACGCCGCCGACCGGCTGGAACGGGACGCCGTAGGCCGCGGCGCGCAGGCCCGCGGTCAGCGTCATGCAGGCGTGCTCCTCCAATTCGATTCGCTGCTCCTCGACGGCCCGGCGGTAGGCTGGGGCCAGGCCGAGGTGGCCCTCCATGGCGACGATGCCGGCGCGCACCCGGGCCACCGAGCCGGCGCGGCACAGGATGTCGATGTCGTAGCCGGGCGACTGCTTGACGATCTCCAGCGCAGACCGGCGCTGCCGGATCAGCTCGCGAACGAAGGCGAACGGGCCGCGGTGCAGAAAGCTGCCGCCCAGAGCGATGGACGCGCCGTCGGTCACGAGCCCGGTCAATTCGGCGAGAGGAATGACTTTGGAGGTGGGCATGCGGATCATGGTAGCGTCGAACGGAGATGACGAGCCAGATCCGGCGCGTGCAGTCTTCGTTCAGCCGGCAGGCGCGGGACTTCGAGGCTGCCGGCCTGACGCTCGGCCGGCACGAGCTCCTGGGCTGGGTCACCGACGCGCTGCCGCTGGCGCCCCGGACGCGGGCCCTCGACGTCGCCGCCGGCACGTGCCACCTGAGTCGGGCCGTTGCCCCGAACGTACGGTCGTTAATCGCTGCCGACGTCACGCCGGCCATGCTGCGCGAGGCGCGCGCCGAAGCCGCCGGCGCGCAACTGCGCAATCTGCACCTCGTGCAGGCGGACGCCGGCCGCCTGCCGTTCGCCGACGGGCGGTTCGATCTCGTGATGTGCCGGCTGGCCCTCCATCACTTCGCGGATCCGGCGGTCGAGCTGGCGGAGATGGCCCGCGTCACCGGGAGCTCGGGCACGCTGGCCGTCGTGGATCTGCTGTCTCCGGACGATCCGGCTCTGGCCGAGCGGTACAACGCGTTCGAACGGATGCGCGACCCGTCGCATACGTGGGCCGTGACCGCCGGGGAACTGCGGAACCTGCTGGGAGCGGTCGGGCGCCCCGTCGGTTCCTGGGCCGTGCGTGAGGTGGAAGTCGAGCTCGATCCGTGGTTGGCCCTCACGCGCACGCCCGCCGCCACCCGGCAAACCATTGCGCACGCCTTCGAGAGCGAACTCGACGGCGGGCCGCCTACCGGGATGCGGCCGCGCGCGCGAGGAGGCCGACACTCGTTCGTGCAGACGTGGGCACTGGCGCAAGCCGGCCCGGTCGGCCGACCCGACGGCGCGTGACGGGCGGGAGTGGTGCCGCGACGCGGGCCCGGACGGGACGCGCCTGTTCCCGGGCGATCGGGCGAACCTCTGCCGATTGCGTCTGGATCGTCCGGCGGCGACCCCGTATGATGGCCGGCAATGCGAATATTCCGCACAGCGCGCGGGTCTCGCCGTTCGCCGACGGGCGGCCGGCCGCGGGCCACTGGAGACCGATCATGAAGAACCTGGCCGGACTGATGGCGATCCTCCTCGGCGTGTGGTCGGGTCCCGGGCTCGCCCAGACGACGGAAGACCTGCTCAACGACGCGCAGACCCCCGAGGACGTGCTCGTTCACAGCATGGGCTACGACCGCAAGAGCTACAGCCCGCTCGAAGAGATCGACAAGTCCAACATCCACCGGTTGGTGCCCATCTGGAGCACGAGCCTGATGAACCAGTCGGGCGAGCTGGCCGCGCCGGCCATCTACGACGGCGTGCTGTACGCCATCAACGGAAGCTGGACCTTCGCCATCGACCTGGAAACGGGCCGCCAGATCTGGCGCACGCCCGTCGTCCTCGAAGAGGGCTCGCGCCGGCGCAGCAGCTTCAACCGCGGCGGTCCGGTGATCTACGAGGGCCGGCTCTTCCGGGTGACGGTCGACAATCACGTCCTCGCGCTCGACATGGAGACCGGCGAGGAGCTGTGGAACCAGAAGTTCGCTGACGGGTCGGAGGGCTACTACGCCACGGGGGCGCCGATTGTGGCCAACGGCGTGCTGATTTCGGGGATGTCGGGCGGCGAATCAACCACCCGCGGCTTTCTCGACGGCTGGGATCCCGCCACCGGCGAGAAGCTGTGGCGCCGCTACACGATCCCCGGTCCCGGCGAGCCCGGCCACGAGACATGGCCCGCCGACAGCGACGCGTACCTGTACGGCGGGGCGCCGACATGGCGCACGGGCTCGTACGATCCGGAACTCGACCTCGTCTACTGGGGGACGGGCAACGCCGAGCCGTACGATCCGGCCCCGCGCGGCGGCCTGGACAGCCTGTACGCGTCGACCGTGCTCGCCATCCGTCCGAAGACGGGCGACATCCACTGCTACTACCAGTACACGCCCAACGACGTGTACGACGTGGACGGCATCGACGAGAATGTGCTGGCCGAGCTGGAGGTCGACGGCGAGATGCGCAAGGTGATGATCCAGGCGAACAAGAACGGGTTCCTGTACACGCTGGACCGCACCGACTGCTCGCTCATCGCCGCGCATCCCTACGTCTACGTCAACTGGGCCACGCACATCGACCTGGAGACCGGCCGGCCGGTGCTGACCGACATCTACCGCGACTTCCTGGCCGGCGAGCAGGTCTACATCTGGCCGTCCCGCGGCACGAACGCGGTGCCCATCGCCTTCAACCCGAACACCGGGCTCATCTACTCGACCACCTGGCATGTGCCGCGCATCCAGCGGCTTCTCCCCGAGCCGCAGGAGTTCGTGCTCGGGGCGAGCTCCACCGGGGTCACCAACCGCTTTCCGCCGGTCGAGCCGGGCGACCTGCTCGGGCACATCGTGGCCATCAATCCACTGACCGGCGAGAAGAAGTGGGAGATCCCGATGCACGATTTCCCCAGCTCGGCCGGCGTCCTGGCGACCGGCGGCGGGTTGCTCTTCACCGGCAAGATCACCGGTGAGTTCGTCGCGCTCGACGAGGAGACCGGCGAGACGCTCTGGGAGTTCCAGACCGGATCGAGCGTCAACGCGACCGCGATCACCTATACGCTGAACGGGCGGCAGCAGGTGACCGTCGCGTCCGGACTCGGCGGCGGGCTCGCCAACCGCTACGCGCGCGGGCTGGTGCCGGCCGGCGGCTCGATCTGGACGTTCGCGCTGATGCCCGAGTAGCGGGCGGCGGCCGTGTTCGATCCGTTCTCGGGGACCTTCGCGGCCGCCCGCCAGCGCTTCCGCGCAGCCGCTCGCGGGGCAGCGGGGGTGCTCGAGCGCCACGTGCTGCCCGGCCGAGGGCCGGACGGGTGCGAGTTGAGCGTCGATGTGGCGCTGGTCGGTGCCCGGAACCCGCGCCGGGCGGTGGTAGTCTCGTCCGGGCTCCATGGCGTCGAGGGTTTCTTCGGGTCCGCCGTCCAGCTTGCGTGGCTCCGCCGGCTGCGCGAGGGTGCCGAGGCGATACCCGGCGGCACGCTCGTCGTGCTGTTGCATGCCGTCAATCCCTTCGGCTTCGCGTGGCGGCGGCGCGCCAACGAGGAAAACGTCGATCTCAACCGGAACTTCCTCGACGCCGGCGAGACCTACGGCGGGGTGCCCGCGCACTACGACGGCGTCCACGATCTGCTGAATCCGCCGACCCCGCCCGCACGGCTCGATGCCTTCCGTCTGCGGGCGGCCTGGACCGTACGGCGTCACGGGTTGTCCGTGCTGCAGAATGCGGTCGCGACGGGCCAGTACGAGCATCCGGCCGGTATGTTCTTCGGGGGGCGCGAGGCTGCCGCGTCGACTCGTCTCATACAGGGGTGGTTCTGGAGATGGACCCGCGGCGCGGGGGGTGTCGTGCATCTGGACGTACACACCGGTTTGGGCGACTACGCGGACTACCGCCTCCTGATCGAGCCTCCGCATGCGCACGATCTTGGCTGGTATCGATCGCGGTTCGATGCGGAACGGGTCGCGGCGGTCGGCGGCGACACCCCCTACGCCGCCCGCGGCGTGATGGGCGCCTGGCTGGCGCGGCAGGCCGAGGTGCGCCGATGTTACCGCTTTGCGTGCCTGGAGTTTGGTACGTACGGCGCTCTGCGGGTGCTTGCTGCCCTGCGAGCCGAGAACAGGGCACACCACCATTCCGTGCCTGGCGCGGCGGCGTACGCACGCGCGAAACGGGAGCTGGTCGAGTGCTTCTGTCCCGCCCGGGAGCTGTGGCGGCGCAAGGCGCTCGCGCGCGCGCTGGAAGTCATCGAACAGGCCGTCGCATCGGGGTAGCGGCTCACGACCGCTGCACGACGTTCACGAGCTCGGCAACGACCCGCACCTTCGGTTCAGATGGTGCGCAGGCAATGCAGGAGCGCGCGTGCATGCGGGCACTCGGCCTCCACGCGGGCGGGGTGGATCCGTTCCAGCAGCTCGAATGAAACCTCCCCTTTGGCGTAGCGTCGCGGGCACCCGGCGGTCGCTCGGGCGAGCGCGTCGAGCACGCTACGCTTGGGCACGTCTTCCAGATCGGGCCACTGCTGAAGGGCATTTTCCCGAAACTGTGCACCGAAGTAACTCTGCAGCGTGTTCCGATCCGCCACAAGCCACGTCTCCATGACCTGTACCATCAGGAATACCTGATCGTCGCGGGCGCCCTGCGGTCGATCCCAACCGTCACGCGCCTGAAGGTGACGCCACGCGGAGTGGCCGGCTGCCACGTCCGCTTCGCTGTCCACGAGCAGGAGCGGGACCCGCCCCGGACGCGGGTTTCCAATCGCCGTCTGAAAGAGATCGAAGGTCCTGGCGCGCCCGCCGCCGCGCACGACTCGTGGCATGCGTCCTTCAAGTCCGGCAGCTTCGAAGAACTTCGTCCAGGAGCGCCGGAACAGACGAGCGAGGTTCTCGTCTCGATCTCCGCCGCCCTCGATGTAGATCACCGCGCTCACCAGCGATTGCCTCCGAGTTCGCCGGAGCTCCACAGCTCGCCAAGGCTGTACTGGTCTAGCCAGGCCTTCAGTCTTGCCCCATCCAGACGTTCGAATCGTGATTCGCCGTGCTCCTTCTCGCAGACGACGACGCTGGAGGGATGGTCCGTCAGGGCGTCGACGAGCATGCGCGAGTGTGTCGTCACCACGATTTGCGTCCGCCGGGACCCCTGCACGAGCAACTTCGCGACCTCCCCGACTACATCTGGATGCAGCCCGAGCTCCGGCTCTTCCAACGCGATCAGCGGCGGAGGAGAAGGATGCAGCAGGAGCGCGAGCAGGCTCAGGTATCGGAGCGTGCCGTCGGAAAGAAGCGTCGCCGGAATCTGACGCCCATCACCTTCTTCCAGAAAGAGCGCCACGGTGCCGCCCGTCACGGGGCAAGAGACATCAACGATGCCGTCGAACAGCTCGTGCAGAGCCTCCACGAGTTGTCGCTTCGTCTCTCCCCGGAAGTGCGAAAGCACGATAGCCAGGTTGTCTGCGCCGTCGTTGAGAAAGTCACTCGTGCCGTGCGCGCTCTGGTCCCTGCGTGGTGCCGACAACGGGCCGAATGCCCAGTTCTGGTACAGGCGAATCCGCTCGTACCGTTCCTGCAATGTGTGCAGAGCGGGGTAGACGCCTGGATCGCGAATCTGCGAAAGGACAGACTCTCCCGGCTTGGCGTCACTGTGGGCGACTTGGACTTCCGCGGTATCGCGACGCCGAATGCCGAGCGCGTGCTGCCCTTCGGAGAGTCGATAGTACGACTCGGCATCGGATGCAGGAGCTTCTGCGTTCGCGACCTCCTCGGCGGTCACCTGCAAGCGCCCGCCGTTGTCCGTGAACGTCAACGTATGGCGGAGGGGCGCTTTGGCGTCTCGACATTCGACGATCGTCTCCACGGTCGCTGCGCGAGGCGACTTCTCGCCCTTCCACAGCCATTCCCAGACGCCGCCCCGCCTCCTGACGGGTTCCGCGAGGTTCCTGGGTGCAGCACGAAGCAGCGCGAGCACTTCCAGCAGGTTGGACTTTCCCGAGCCGTTGGGTCCGATGAGCACGTTCAGGGGCTCCATGGACAAGTCGATGCCCTTGGGGCCGAACGACAGGAGTCCCGAAACCTTCAGTCTCCGGATCAGCATGGCGGTTACCCGACGAGTCCCATCTCGCCTACCTCCTGCGCCATGCCGATCCCGGCGTTCTTGGCGAAGCAGCCGTGGTCGGGCATGGGCGCGTTCACGTCCGGTGATCGGCTCCGCTGATTCTACCCGCCGCGGGCGTTGGCGAACCGGTGTGGTTCGTCGCTGCCGGGGACCAGAAGCGGGGAACTGGAGCGCCGGCGGCGGAGGGCCTGGCCGAGGCCTGCGCCGCGAACATGGTTCCTGGAATGGAACGTCGGCGGCTCAGACCGCGATCTCCGGCACGTCGCCGCTCGTGATCAGCGCCGGCTCGGTCGCGGCGCGGATCTCGTCCACGGAGACGCCGGGCGCGCGCTCCAGCAGGTGCAGGCCGTCGGGTTTCACCTCCATGACGGCCAGCGACGACACGATGGTATTGACGACCCCCTTGCCGGTCAGCGGCAGGTTGCACGCGTCGAGGATCTTCTTGTCGCCGCGCTTCGAGAGGTGGTCCATCACGATCAGGACCCGCCGGGCGCCGGAGACGAGGTCCATGGCGCCGCCCGGTCCCTTGACCATCGCGCCGGGGATCATCCAGTTGGCGAGGTCGCCGGTCGCCGAGACCTGCATGGCGCCGAGGATGGCGAGATCGATGTGGCCGCCGCGGATCATGGCGAAGCTCTGGGCGCTGCTGAAGTAGCTGGCGCCGTCGACGGCGGTTACCGTCTCCTTGCCCGCGTTGATGAGGTCGGCGTCGATCTCGGCGTCGGTGGGGTAGGGGCCGATACCGAGCAGACCGTTCTCGCTCTGCAGCATGATGCTGACGTCCGGCGGGATGAAGCTGGCGCACAGCGTCGGGATGCCGATCCCGAGGTTGACGTAGTCGCCGTCGTGCATCTCGCGCGCGGCGCGGGCCGCCATCTGCTCTCGTGTCAGGGCCACGTCGTCGCTCCTTCAGGCTGCATGTGCGCGGGTGGGCTAGGCGGACCGCGTCCGGCGGCGTTCGATGACCTTGGCCGGATCCTCGCCGACGACGATGCGGTCGACGTAGACGGCGGGCGTGTGGACCAGGTGCGGGTCGAGTTGCCCGGCCGGCACGACCTCCTCGACCTCGGCCACCGTCACCCTGCCCGCCTCGGCCATCGGCGGGTTGAAGTTGCGCGCCGTCATCCGGTAGACGAGGTTGCCCGCCTCGTCCGCCTTCCACGCCCTTACCAGCGACAGGTCGGCGTGGAGCGCCGTCTCGAGCACCTGCCAGCGGCCGTCGAGCTGCCGCGTCTCCTTGCCCTCGGTCAGTGGGGTCCCGTAGCCGGTGGGCGTGAAGAACGCCCCGATGCCGGCGCCGCCGGCGCGGATACGCTCGGCCATCGTGCCCTGCGGGTTCAGCTCGACCTCGAGCGAGCCGTCGAGGAACTGCCCCTCGAACGTCTTGTTCTCGCCCACGTAGCTGGCGATCATCTTCCGGATCTGACGGGTGTCGAGCAGCAGGCCCAGGCCGGCGCCGTCCACCCCGGCGTTGTTGCTGATGCAGGTGAGCCCCGTCACCCCGGAGTCGCGCAGCGCGACGCACAGGTTCTGCGGCACGCCGCACAAGCCGAAGCCGCCGACCATGATCGTCATGCCGTCGCGGAGCACGCCCTCGAGGGCCGCGGCCGAGCTGGGGTAGACCTTGCCGCGCATATGCTTCCTCGCGTGGAGTCGGAGTTCGCCGGGCGCCGTCAGGCCTTCATCGGTCCGCTGGGGACGCCGGCGCCCTCGCGCACGAAGCGCGCCAGGTTGGACATGTCCTCGTCGCCGTAGCCCTGGGCGATCAGCGCGTCCTCGATGGTCGCGATGAGGCTCGCGATCGGCACCGGCACCTGGAACTCGCGGGCGGTGTCGAGGGCGATCCCGAGATCCTTGCGGTGCAGCCGGGTCCGGAAGCCGAGCGGATACTCGTCGTTCAGCATCTTGTCGGACCGGTTGTTGAGGATCCAGGACCCCGCCACCCCGCCGCCGATCGCCTCGACCACGCGCTCCGGGTTCGCGCCGGCGCGGTGGGCCAGGGTCAACGCCTCGGCCAGTCCCATGAAAGTACCGGCGATCGCCACCTGATTGGCCACCTTGGCGATCTGGCCGCAGCCGACCGGACCGATGCGGGTCACCTTGGCGCCGATGATCTGCAGGACCGGCTCGGCGCGGGCGAAGTCCTCCTCGGTGCCGCCGCACATGATGGTGAGCGTGCCCTTGATGGCGCCCTCCGAGCCGCCCGAGACCGGGGCGTCGACGTAGCCGATGCCCTTGGCGCGGAACCGATCGGCGATGCGGCGCGTCGCGGCCGGCGCGATCGACGAGCAGTCGATGATCAGCCCGCCCTCCCGCAGGCCGTGAATGGCGCCGGAGCCGCTCTCGAGCAGCACGTGCTCGACGTCCGGGGTGTCGGACACGCAGCTCAGGACGATGTCGACGTCGGCCGCCGCTGCGGCCGGGCTGTCGGCGCGCGAGGCGCCCAGCTTGGCGACCGGCTCCTCGCGGCTGCGGGTCCGGTTGTAGACCGTGACCTCGCAGCCGGCCTTGATCAGGTTGGTCGCCATCGGCGCGCCCATCGTTCCCATGCCGAGCACGGCTATCTTCATTGCGTCCTTCTCCTTCGTCGTCCTCGTCGTCGATGCGGACGAGACACGCGCGTGGACGATCCCGCGCCCCGACTGGGGGCGGTTGGTCACGAGCGCGACGAACTTCTTCCAGTAGCGAAAAGACGGGGTGTAGACGGTTTCGACTTCGCTGAATCCGACGGATTGTAGCATCTGCTCCAGCGCCGCCAGGGTCGGCATCGCGCACAGCTCGCCCGGCGTCTCCCGCGCCTCCTCGTCGCCGGGGAAGAACGGGACGAGCGGATAGCGCTCGTGGATGAACGGCAGCAGCACGTGGGTCTCGCAGATCAGCAGCCGCTTCGTGACCCGCGCGACGCGCTCGAGGGCGGCCAGCGGGTTGCGCAGGTGGTAGAACACGCCCAGCAGGAGCACCAGATCGAACTGGCCGATCTCGTCCGGGTCCAGCTCGTGCACGTCCGCCCGCCGGTGCTCCACCGCCGAGCCGAGCCGTTGGCGCGCGGACAGGAACTCGTCCATGCCGAAGCGGTCCCAGGCGTAGCTGTCGACGGCCAGCACGCGGTCGGCGCCGCGCCGCTCGCACTCGAACGAGAAGAAGCCGTGCCACGCGCCGACGTCGAGCACGGACCACCCGGTGAGGTCGTCGGGAATCCCGAGCAGCCGCAGGCGCCGGGCGAAGCGGCGGCGGGTGCGTCCCTCGAACGAGAGCGGCGCCGCGCCGGCGTCCGGCCGGCTGACGATCTGGTGCGGACGTTCAGACATTCACGTCCAGCTTCAGGCCGTTCCGCAGGCGGTGGATGCGGTCGTCGACCGGCGGATGCGTCGACAGGTAGGCGGCAAGGCCCAGCGGATCGGACTCGCGTTCCATGCGGCGGAAGCGTTCCAGCATGCGCAGGCAACCGTGCGGATCGAAGCCGGCCGCGCGCATCAGTCGCCCGCCCAGCTCGTCCGCTTCGTATTCCTGCTCGCGGGAATAGGCCTTCTCCAGCCACTGGACGCCGACGCTACGCAACCAGGGTGCGACCGCACGGCCCGCGGGGGTCGCCACCGAGACGGCCGACAGCGCCCGCCGGCTCCACTCCAGCTTGATGCGGTCGATCGCGTGGCCGCGGATGACGTGCGCCATCTCGTGGCCGATCGCGAAGGCCAGCTCGTCGCGGTTGCGTCCCGTGAGCTCGACCAGGGCCGGCGCCACGAAGATATAGCCGCCCGGCAGCGCGAAGGCGGTCGGGTGGTCGCCTGCCGCCGTCGCCACCTCGAAGCGGTGGACGGGGTTGCGCACGCGGTCCGCCAGCGCCGCCGCCAACTCGTCGAGCAGTACCTGCACATCCGGATCCGCCGGCGCCGGCGCCTGCTCGCGGACCGCAACGGCCATCTCCCGGCCGAGTCCCTGCTGGGCGCGGATGGCGTCGTCCTCGGGGCCGGCGACCGAGTCCCACATCCACTTCGCCTTGCGGAACTGCCGGCCGGCGAGGCGGCCGACGAGGTACGCGGTGCTCGTGACCATGACGGACAGTGTAGCGCGGGCGGTCCCGGACTTCGTGGCTGCCGCGCTCTTGCCGTTGCTGCAGCGGCGGCGCGTCGAGGCGAGACGATGCCGCCGGACGGAACCGGCGACGTTGCGGCCGCGCACCGCCGCTATATCATCGACGCAGGACGGCGCCGTGTCGATCGACGAGGCGGTCTGTAGCAGACGAACGCCGGCGGCTGCGGGGCTATCAGGAGGAGGCGCGCGATGAGAATCGGAACCCTGTCGATCCTGCTGGGCGCCGTCCTCGCGACGGGCGGAGCGGCGGCCCACGCGCAGGAGCGGCCGTTCACGCCGGTCACGCAGGAGATGCTGCTCGATCCGGATCCCGCCGACTGGATCAACTGGCGGCGCACCCTCGACGGCTGGGGCTACAGCCCGCTGGACCAGATAGACACCGAGAACGCGCACCGGCTGCAGCTCGCCTGGTCCTGGGCCATCGGGACGGAGGGCCGGCCCGAGCCGAACCCCCTGGTCTACGACGGCGTGCTCTACATCGCCAGCCCGTTCGGCATCGTCGAGGCGCTCGACGCGGCCACCGGCGAGCTGCTCTGGCGCTACCGGCACGAACACGAGTCGGACGAGCTGGCCGGCATCGTCACCACGCGCAACCTCGCCATCTACGACGACAAGGTCTACCTGACCACCGTCGACGCGCACATCGTGGCGCTCGACGCCCGGACCGGCGTCGTCGTCTGGAACGTCGCCGGCGCCGACCACCGGCTCGGGTTCCGTTACACCGCCGGCCCCATCATCGTCGCCGGCAGGGTGATAGCCAGCACCAACGGCTGCGAGCGCTTCCACGAGGCCAAGGACATGCCGTGCTTCATCTCGGCGCGGGACGCGCAGACCGGCGAGGAGGTGTGGCGCACCTCGACGGTGGCCCGGCCGGGCGAGCCGGGCGGCGATACCTGGGGCGATACCCCGCTGATGTTCCGCATCGGCGGCGACAGTTGGACCGCCGGCAGCTACGACCCCGTCACGAACCTCATCTACTGGGCGACGGCGCAGGCCAAGCCGTGGGCGCGCTTCCAGCGCGGGCATTCCGGGGACGCGCTCTACACGAACAGCGTGCTCGCGCTCGATCCGGCCAGCGGGGAGATCGTCTGGTACAACCAGCTCCTGCCCGGCGAGACGCACGACATGGACGAGACGTTCGAGAACCTGCTCGTCGATTACGACGGGCGCCGGTCGCTGTTCAAGATCGGCAAGCTGGCGATCCTGTGGGAGCTCGATCGCGCCACCGGCCGCTTCCTGGCGGCGCACGACCTCGGCTACCAGACGATTCTCGACGTCCATCCCGAGACCGGCGCCATCACCTACCGGCCCGGCATGATCCCGCAGGAAGGGGTCGAGCTGGAGTTCTGCCCGTCCGTGGCCGGCTTCAAGAGCTGGCGGGCGATGGCCTACCACCCGGACACCCGCGCGTTCTACGTGCCGCTGCTCGTCAGTTGCGAGCGGACCACCTTCGGGCCGGGACCGGAGCTGGTCGAGGGCGGGGGCGGGGTCGGCATCTCGCGCCGCACGCACCTGATGCATCCGCAACGGCCGGACGGGGTGGGGGAGTTCGTCGCCATCGACGTCGACGGCGACGTGCTGTGGCGCCACCGGACCCGTACCGCCATCGACAGCGCCGCGCTGACGACAGGAGGTGGGCTGGTGGTCGTCGGCGACTGGGACCGGAACCTGTACGTGCACGACGCGCGCTCGGGCGACATCCTGTTCCGTACGCGGATGCCGAGCTCGGTGTCCGGGTTCCCCATCACCTACGCGGTGGACGGGAAGCAGTATCTGGCGATCCCGGTCGGCACGGACCCGTCGCTGTGGAGCGGTATCTCGGGGCAGCTGACGCCCGAGAAACAACGTCCCGCCGGGGGGCACGGGATCTTCGTCTTCACGGTGGCCGACGGGACCGAGCAGGTGATTGGGGGTCGACGCCCAGCGGGATCCAACTGACGAACAGTCGGCCGGCAACTCGAACGGCGGGACCGACCGGCCGGCAAGCGGGGACTTGCGCGGCCCGCGCAGCGGGACGTGCGGAAGGAGAAGCACGAAGATGAGGCAACGGTTTCTCGTCGTCGCCCTGGCGGTATTGCTGATCTGCAGCCTGACGGATCGGGCCGCGGCGGAGCAGCGCGTCGAGCGCAACGTGGTTTTCGGCATGTACTCCGGACTCGCCCTGCTGATGGACGTGTACCACCCGGAGAACCCCAACGGCTACGGCATCGTGTTCATCTCGGGGAGCGGCTGGACCCGCGAGCTGGGGTTGGACGCCACGCCGCTGAAGGAGAGCGGGCAGGAGGACATCTACGCGGTACCGCTGGCCGCGGCCGGCTACACGGTGTTCGGGATCAACCACCGCGCCTCACCCCGCTTCCGGCACCCGGCGCATCTGGAGGACGCGCAGCGCGCGGTGCGTTTCGTGCGCCACCATGCGAGCGAGTTCGGGATCGATCCGGACCGCATCGGCGCGATGGGCGGATCCTCCGGCGGCCATCTCGCCAGCCTGCTCGGCGTCCTCGACGGCAAGGGGACGGCCGGAGATGCGAGCCCGGTGAACCGGGAGAGCGCCAAGGTGCAGGTGGTTGTCGCCCGCGCGGCGCCGACGGACCTCACCCTCGCTGCGCCGGGGAGGGTCCACCCGCTGTTCGGCTTCCGCCGCTCTGCGCGCACGGACTCGGTCGAGCACCGGCGCTTCGTCGCCGCATCGCCCGTGACCCACGTGACGGCGGACGATCCACCCGTGCTGCTCATTCACGGCGATGCGGACGACGTCGTGTCCTACGAGAACGCCGAGGTCATGCAGGTGGGGCTGGAGAAGGCCGGCGTGCCGGTCGACCTGCTGCGCGTCCCCGGCGCCGGGCACGGGCCGACCTTCCCGGGGGCGGTGAATCCGCCGGATTACATAGGCGCCATGATCGACTGGTTCGACCGTTACCTGCCGGCGCGCGAGTAGGATGGACGAGCATCCCGAGTCCGCACCTGCCGGGATGAGGGGCGATCGCCGAATCAGTGCTCGGTCTCGGCGGGCGCGAGCCGCGGATCGGACACCGGCAGGGTGGGGAAGAGGTCGAGGAACGTGGTGTAGCAAACCACGAACAGGCCGAGCACGCCGGCGGTGACCAGGAGTTCGAGCAGGCCGAGGGGCACGCCCTCGCCGTGCCACAGCGATGGGGCGACCAGGATGAAGCGCTCCAGCCACATGCCGGCGAAGGCGACCGCCGCCACCAGTGCGAGGCCCGGCGCCCAGGTCTTGACGGCCCGGCTGAGCAGCACGACGAACGGGACGGCGAAGGCCATCGCGAAGACGGCCGTCGCCACGGGCTCCCAGGGCCCGTGCATGCGGTGGTAGACGAACTCGGTTTCCTCCGCGAGATCGCCGTACCAGATCACCAGGTACTGCGACCAGAACATGTAGGCCCAGAGGATGCAGAATCCGAAGAGCAGCTTGCCGAGGTCGTGCAACTGGTGGCGCCCGACGTAACCCGCGATCCCGAGGCGCCGGCGTCCGGTGGCGGTCACGAAGGCGAGGAATGCCAGGCCGATCAGCAGGTTCCCGATGAAGTAGTAGCCGCCCAGCAGGGTCGAGAACCAGTGCGGATCGAGCGCCATGACGAAGTCGAACGCGATCAGGGTGAACACCCAGCCGTAGGCCACCAGCACCGCTACCGCCCACCGGCTCTGCCGGCGCTGTCCGATCGCGCGCTCGGCGTCGATGCCCTGCCAGCCGGCGATGAGCCGTGCCGCGACACCCGTGGCGCGCCGCTCCCCGGATTCGTGCAACATCCCGATGTCCGGCCGCAGCGAGCGGTAGACATAGCGCAGGCTGAAGCCGGCCAGCAGGACGAACGCCAACAGCTCCCGGGTCACGAAGAACGGGATGTTCAGCCAGGGCGTCTTGGCCTCGACCGGGTGCTCGACCCACGGCGCCCACGCCGCGGTCCCGGCGAGCAGGACGAGCAGGAGGACGGCGGCCACCGGCAGGAACGCCACCGACGCCTCGGCGACGCGCTTGAGCGGGCGCCCCCAGCGGGCGGACGTCACCTGCAGGATGCAGGAGAGCACCACGCCGGCCTGCGCGAGGCCCCCGAAGAAGAGAAAATTCACGAGCAGGGCCTGCCACGCGCGGGTTCCGTCGACCGCGAGGCCGACCAGGAAGGCGAGGCCTCCGAGAACCGCCAGTCCGAGCAGGAAACGCCGGGTGCCGGGGGCCAGAAGGGGATCTGCCGCGGCCGCCGCGAGCGATACGCCGTTCACCGCGATACCGCCTGCGGTTCCGGCTCCGGAGAGCCCAGCGTGCCCAGAAAGTGTACCAGCGCCCAGCGCTCGTCGACGCTCAGCGCGTCGCCGAAGCGCGGCATGTTGCGGCCCCCCTCGCGGATGATGCTGTAGACGAAGCCGTCCGGATAGTTCAGGACGTGGCGCGCCGTCAGGGTCGGCATCCGGCGGTAGTGGCGAGCCAACTCGCCGTCTCCGTTCCCGTCGTCGCCGTGACAGAGGGCGCAGTAAACGTCGTACAGCGCCTCCCCCTCGGCGAGCACGGCGGGGGTCTCGGCGAGCGGATTCGTCAGTGCGGTCCGCGCCTCGCGCCGGTTCATGATCCGCGGCGCGTCGACGGCCATGGAGCCTTCCGGCAGCGCGCGCGCCTCGGTCTGCGGCAGCACCGCCGGGCCGGTCCACATGTTGCGGATCCAGGTGCGCGCGTCCGGATCCCGCGGGGCGTCCGCGGGCGCGCACGCCGTGACCCAAAGAGCCGCAAGCAGCACCATCGCCAGGCGGGTGCCGTAGTTTCGCCGCTGAACTTCGCGGCCCGTGCCGACCGTCCGGCGGATACCCGAGCTGTCACGCATCCGTTCGTACCTCGATGGCGCCGGCGTCGGCGAGCACCGATCGCGCCGCCGCCGCCTGCGACTCCTCGCACATGATCTCCACCCCGAAGCAGTTGTTGCTGAACCGCGGGTCGCCGAGGTGTCTGCGCTTGAGCCGCGGCACCCGGGCCAGCAGAAGGAAGCCGAGCATTCCGAAGATGGCGCTGAACAGGATCGTCAGCTCGAACGCGATGACCACGAACGCCGGAATCGAGACGAGCGGTTTGCCGCCGGTGATCAGCGGCCAGGACGAGACCGTGTAGATCGGCAGCGCGAACCCGACGGTGCAGCCGAGCAGCGCGCCGATCAGGATGAACAGCCGGACGGGGCTGACGCGTGCGCCCATCAATTGCTCGAGCGTGTGATCCGGGGCTGGCGAGAAGGCATCGACGCGGCTCAATCCGGCATCCTGCGCCGTCGCGACCGCCACGGATGCCTTCGCCGGCTCGTCGTACACCCCCAAAACCCGCATGGTGCTCAAAGCTCCCTGTCGTTTCGTCAGTAGGTAGTTTGCGCCAGTACCGGTTCCGGCACGGGTCTAGCGTTCGTGCCTCGACTGCATGAACTCGATGCCCTCCGCCAGCACGTTGCGCCAGGCGCGGTCGACATCCCGGTCGAAGTGTCCGTCGAACTCCCGGACGGTCTGCATCAGCGACTCCAGCCACTCATCGTACAGCTCGAATCCGATATCGAGGTCGTGCTTGCCGTGCCGCCGCGCGATGCGGTCCAGCTCTTCCAACTCGTCCACGGGCGCGCCGGACATGCTGGTCATCAGCGACAGCGAGTCGGCCAGCATCTTCTTCTGGTGCGCGAAGTCGGTGTTGCCGAACTTCTCGCGCACCTGCTCGCTCGAAGCGAGGAACAGCTCGTAGAAGCGGTCCAGGAACCCGTGCTTCGACAGGCACCGCGCGAGGCTGTCGTCGAACACCTCGGCGTGCGCCGAGCCCTCCTTCATCTCCGTGATGGAAATGGCGGGGAAGTTCTTGATGAAGATCAGGAACAGCAGGAAGAAGAGCGAGAAGCTGCCGACGGTGATTGCGCCCTCCACCCAGGTCGGCTCGTAGAGGCCGGTCCAGTTGGCCGGGTCGAAGTCGTGCGACAGCGACGTGACGATGATGACGAAGCGCTCCAGCCACATCCCGATGTTGACGAAGATCGAGATGACGAACAGGGCGGCCAGGTTCGTCCGCACGCGCTTGAAGAAGAGCAGCAGCGGAATGACGACGTTGCACGTGAGCATGCCCCAGGAGAAGAGGCGGTACTCGCCGAACATCCGGTTGTAGAAGGTTCCCTGCTCGAACGGGTTGCCGCTGTACCAGGCGACGAAGAACTCGGTCAGGTAGGCATAGCCGACGATGAGCGACGTGACGATGATCAGCTTCGCCAGGTTCTCGAAGTGCCGGATGGTGATGTACTCCTCGATCCCCAGCAGCTTGCGGAGCGGGATCAGCAGCGTGATCACCATCGCCAGGCCCGAGAAGATGGCGCCGGCGACGAAGTAGGGGGCGAAGATCGTGCTGTGCCATCCCGGCAGGATGGACATCGCGAAGTCCCACGAGACGACGCTGTGCACCGAGACGACGAGTGGGGTCGCCAGCGCGGCGAAGAAGCCGTACAGCGCGCCGTAGTGGATCCATTGCCGGGTCGAGCCGCGCCAGCCGAGGGCCAGGGCGCGGTAGATCGGCTTGCGCCAGTCGGTGCAGCGGTCGCGTGCGGCGGCCACGTCCGGGATGAGTCCCAGGAACAGGAACATCGCGCTCACCGTCAGGTAGGTGGTGATGGCGAAGACGTCCCAGACCAGCGGCGACTGGAAGTTCACCCAGAGCTGGCGCTCGTTCGGATACGGGATCAGCCAGTAGAAGAACCAGGGGCGGCCGATGTGGATGATCGGAAACAGCCCGGCGGTCATGACGGCGAAGACCGTCATCGCCTCCGAGGCGCGCGCCACCGAGGTGCGCCACTTGGCCCGGAACAGGAACAGCACCGCCGAGATGAGCGTGCCGGAGTGGGCGATGCCGACCCAGAAGACGAAGTTCGTGATGTAGATGCCCCAGAGCATCGGGTGCTCGTAGCCGGCCACGCCGAGGCCGAGCCGCCACTGCACCGAGAACGCGTAGGCGCCGAGGGCGAGACCGCCGAGGATCAGGGCCAGCGAGGCGAAGTAGGCCCGTCCCGGCGGCTGCATCGTCCGCAGGATGTCGGCGTCGATCCGGCCGTAGTTGACCGCGTGGTCGGCCACGCTCACGTAGTCACCTTCTTCAGGTAGGTCACGGCGGGGCGCGTGTTGAGGACGCCGAGGGCGTGGTAGCCCCGGTCGGCGGCGGAGAGCTGCGAGACGCGGCTCTCCGGATCGTTCAGATCGCCGAACACGATGGCCTGCGCGGGGCAGGTCTGGGCGCAGGCCGGGGTGACGTCGCCGTCCCGCACCGGGCGGTCCTCGTCGCGCGCGTGGTCCTTGCCCTCCTGGATCCGCTGGACGCAGAACGTGCACTTCTCCATCACGCCGGCGCTGCGCACCGTCACGTCCGGATTGAGCTGCAGGTTCATCGGCTCCGGGAACTCCGGCTCCCACCAGTTGAACCGCCGCACCTTGTACGGGCAGTTGTTCGAGCAGTAGCGGGTGCCGACGCAGCGGTTGTAGATCTGCGCGTTCAGGCCTTCCTCGCTGTGGTAGGTCGCGTAGACGGGGCACACCGACTCGCACGGCGCGTGGTCGCAGTGCTGGCAGAGCATCGGCAGGAAGCGCGAGTCGACGCGCCCGTCGCCGTCGGGCCCGGGTTGCGCCTCCACGAAACGCTCGATTCGCAGCCACGACATGGTGCGGCCGCGCACCATCTTGTCCGCCCCCAGCACCGGCACGTTGTTCTCGGCGTAGCAGGCCGTGACGCAGGCGTTGCAGCCGTTGCAGGAGTTCAGGTCGATGGCCATGCCCCAGCGGTGCGTCGGATGCTCGTGCTCGGGATACAGGCTGAAGTGCTCCTCTTCGGGGTGCACGTCGCCGGCCTCGAGTGCCGCCCGCGACACCGCCTGGGCGAGCTCGCGCCCCTGCTGGTCGAACGTCTGTTGCAGGCGCGCCACGGGCCGGTGCAGCTCGCGCGGCGTCGCGTCGACGCGGGTGCCGGCCCAGCGCGGTCCGCCGGACATCGCCTCGGGCGCCGGATCGAGCAGCACCATCGGGCTGACCCCGCGGCCGGTGGCATAGCGGCCGAAGTCCGTGTGCCCCTGGCCGATAGGGATTGCCACGACCCCGGGATGCAGGTGCGGGTTCAGCACGACCGTTGCCTCGATCGCGCCATGGTCCGATTCCAGGGTCACGAGCTGCCCGTCCTCCGCCCCGAGGCGGGCGGCGGTCTCGGGCGTCATCTCCGCCCCGTTGCCCCACGCCGTCTTCAGCAACGGGTCCGGGACTTCCTGCAGCCAGGGCCGGTTGGCGCCGCGCCCGTCGAGAAAGTGCAGCGACGGGTAGGCGATCAGCGTCAATGCGCGCCCCTCGTCGCCGGGCGCGGCGAGCCCCGCCAGGTCGATTTCGCCGAGCCCGGCGCCGAGCGCCACCGGCTCCGGAACCACCGGGGACCAGCGTCCGCCCTGCCGGACGACGTCCGCCCAGAATGCTTCGAACTCGGCCTCGGCTGCCTGCCGCGCCGCGGCTGCCGCGCGGCGGGCAGCCGCCGCGACCCGCCGCGCGGCAGCGGGATCCTGCGGCTCCGCGTCCGGCGGTTCCGGCTCGGCGGCGGGCTCCTGCGGCGGATCGAGCGCGGCCTTGATGGCGCGCCACTCGTCCCGCAGCACCTCGTAGAACTCTCCCTCGGGGAGGGTCGCGGCGTCGGCCGGCGCCGCGACTCCCGCCTCGGCCGCTCCCGCCAGCGCGCCGCGGCCAACCGCGAGCAGGATGTCGCCGAAATGGCGCGTGTCGTACACCGGCCGCATCGTCGGCTGCATCAGGCTGTACTGGCCGGCGGCGGGGCGGTGGTCGCCCCACGACTCCAGCGGGGTGTGCGCCGGCAGGATCAGGTCGGCCCGCGCCGTCGTCTCGTCCGGCCAGCTCGACGTCGCGGCGACGAAGGGCACCGCATCTATTGCTCCGGCGAAGTCCGCGGCGCCGGGCAGCGTGTGCACGGGATTGACCTGGTGCAGGATGAGCAACTCGATCTCGCCCTCGCGCATCGCGTCGGCGAGGCCGATCAGGTCGGCGCACGTCGACGCCTTGTCCCAAAGGCCATCGGGTGCGAACCGTACGGTCGCGCCGACGTTGCCTGCGACGTAGTTGAGCAGCGCGACCGCCAACTGGGTCTCGGTGGCGTCGGGTCCCGAGACGGCGACCCCGCCTCCCGCGGCCAGCGTCCGGCCCGGCCCGGCCCCCGGATCCGAGAACGCCCGCGCAAGCTGGACGATGCGGCCGGCCGGCACGCCGCTGCGCGCGGCGGCCGCCGCGGGGGTCCAGTCGGCGACCAGGGTGCGGATACGGGTCAGATCCTCTCCGGTGAGGCCGGCCGCCTGGACCCGCCCCTCCTCCACGATGGTCCGCACCATCGCGGCCGCCACGGCCCCCTCGGCGCCCGGCTCGATGCGGATCCACTCGTCGGCGCTCGACGCGGTCAGCGAGAGGCGGGGCTCGAAATGAACGGCGCGCGCCGTTCGCCCGTTGCCGGGGCGGCGCGCATCCGCGTAGGCGCGGGCGTGGCTGACGGTCGTCAGCCAGGTCTCCAGGAAGTCGGCGCCGAACGACACGATGAGGTCGGCCCGGCCGAAGTCGTGGTACGGGACGGCGGCGCGTTCGAAAGCAATCTCGTGGGCGGCCCGCAGCGGCTCGTAGGCGAATGCCTCGTACCGCAGTCGGCGTGCTCCCCCGACGGCGGCCGCCCAGCGGTCGACCAGGGCGTCCAGCGTCCCCGACAGGAGCGGGGTGACCACCGCGATGCGATCCGCGTTGCCCGCCTCTACCAGAACGCGGATGCGCTCGGCGAGCTCGCTCTCGGCCCCTTCCCAGCTCACCGGCTCGAAGACCGATTGTCCGGCGGCCGCGTTGGTCGTGCGGCGCTGCTGCGGGCCGCGGAAGCGGTCCGGGTTGTACAACCCCTGCAGGGCCGCCTGTCCCCGCGTGCAGAGGGCTCCCTGGTTGCCCGGGTGCGCCGGGTTGCCCTCTATCTTGATCGCCCGGCCCTCGCGCGTCCGCACCCGGGTGCCGCAGCCGTTCGGGCACTCGCCGCAGACGCTCGCGTACCAGGTCGCCACGCCCGGGACGACGTCGTCCGGCGGGACGACGTAGGGAATGATGGTCTCGGTGGGTACCGGGGAACAGGCGGCCACTGCCGCGGCCGGTCCCGCGCCGCCGAGCACCTTGAGGAAGGTGCGGCGGCCCACGGTCTCCGTCAGTGCATTCAGGTCTGGGGACGTCTCACTCACCATGCGATCCAGTCTGCGAGCCTGACGGCTAGTAGTGGCACACCAGGCAGTCGCGGGACGCGTCGCGCTCCGTGTGGCAGTCGACGCACCAGCCCATCGACAACGATTCCACCTGGACGGCGATGTCCATGCGCGCGACGTCGCCGTGGCATTCGGCGCAGTCGATGCCGGTACGGACGTGCGCCTTGTGGCTGAAGCGGACGTAGTCGGGCAGATCGTGGACCCGGATCCACGGGATGGGGGTCTCCCGCTCCCAGTAGTCGAGCACCCTCACGATCTCGGGCCGCTCGGTCAGGATGCCGCGATGGCAGCCGACGCACCGTTCCACCGAAGGAATCCCGGCCACCGGCCCGCGGCGGGCGTAGGCATGACAGAACTGGCAGTCGATGCCCGCCTGCCCGACGTGCCGGGCGTGGCTGAAAGCGATCGGTTGCTCTCCCGGTGGCACGGCGTCGAGTGGTCCGACTGCCGCTGTGCCTGCCTGCTCCTGGGCCGCGGCGCCGTTCCAGACCACCGCCATCGCCACCGCCAGGGTGACGCCCATCAGCGTCAGGGCCGCATGAATCCACCGTCGCGCCGTGCAACCTCGAGTCATCGTTGTCCGGGATGAGGACGTGCCTGGGCCAGCGTCGCCTGCGTCAACCCCGTTCTCCGCTGCGCGCACGCAACGCCGGAGCATCGTCGCCGAACGCGGCCGGAAGGCCGCCTGCGGCCTCCGATTTTCGCCCAACCTGACCTGCCGCGGAGCTTGCGCCGAAGCCGCGCAAACCCCCGCCAGGGACTGACCCGCGTATTCTAGTCCGGTCCGCCGCATGTGCCAAACCGCACGCGGCGCGCCGCTGGGGATGCTGCATTTTCGCCCGCGTCGATGGTATGGTTGATCCGTTGACCGTGACCGAGAACGACGCGGCTCCGCGTCGAGCGTACGCCCTCGGCCCGCAGCCCGCGCCCGCAACCGGCGCGCCCGCCGCCGACCCCGCGCGCGGAATCGTGGCGGCCCTGCGCCCTGTCGACGTCTACCTCGTGCCGCTCGGATCCGCCGGGTACGAGTTGTTCTGCGATTCGGCCGAGGGCGACGACGTCGCGCCCCTGGAGGAAGGCTCCGGATCGGACCGGCTCTACGCGCGGTTCCGGAGCATGATGGCCGAAGTACAGGGCCAGCGGCGCGCCCGACGGCTGGCGGAGGTGCCGGCGGACCCGTCCACGAAGCAGCCCTGGCCGATACGGGTGCGCAACACGGTCGTCGGCTGGGTCGCGGAGGCGATCGCCGAGTGGCGGCTGCTGTGGCACCTGCGCAAGCAGACCGCCCTCGAGCTCGTGCATCCGGCCGATCTCGACGGTGACCGGGCTCTCGAGGTGGCGCGCCGCCAGTTGGGGCGCGATGCCGAGCATCACCTGCGCCGGCTGTTCACCTCGTCGGTCCTCGCGCTGCTCCTGGGCCTGCTCTTCTTCGTCCCCGGACCGAACGTGATCGGGTACTACTTCGGTTTCCTGGCCGTCGGGCACCTGCTGGCCTGGCGCGGCGCCCGTCACGGCCTCGCGCACGTGCAGTGGCGCACGCGGGCGAGCGAGCCGCTCGGGGAACTGCGCGGCATACTCGACTTGCACCCGGACGAGCGGGCGGGTCACGTGCGCGACGTCGCCGCCAAGCTCGGTCTGGATTATCTGGCGCCGTTCGTCGAGCGGATGGCGGTTCGACGGCGTTGAGGACGAGGAGCCGAGTCGGGCCGGTCGCTGCCGCCGGCTTCTCGCCCGTCTGGTCGGGGCGGCAACCCGGCCGCCCGGCGAAGCGCCCTCTCGCCACCGCGCTCCTGCTGCTTCCCGTTCTCCTCGGGCCGCAGGCGGTAACCGCACAGGTCATCGGGGGGCCGCGGCCCACGCAGACCGCCGACCGCGAGCTCGGCTTTCTGACCCGCTACCACGTGCATACCCAGGCTGCGAGCCTGGCCGGCATCGGCGAGGAGCAGTTCGGGTGGGACACCGATCTCGGGGTCGACATGGACGTGTTCGACCTTCTCTTCGCGCGCGGCAACGTGTTCTTCAATCTGGAGACGGGCGTCGGCGAGGAGCGTCGCGCGATCGATCCGACGCAGACCAACTACACGATGGACCTCTCGGTGTTCACCCGCCTGCCGCGGGGCGAGTTCGGCGTTACGTTCCACCACATCTCGCGCCATAGAGCGGATCGGGAGCATCCCGGCTCGCCGTCCTGGAACATGCTCGGACTGTCCTACGGGGATCGCGTGCGTTACGGTGCGTTCGACGTCGAGCTCATGGGACGCTGGCTGGGCACCATCACCAGCTCGGAGGTCGACTACCAGCAGGAGGCCAACGCCTACCTCCGCGTCCTCCGGCCGCTGAACGGACGCGTCTCTCTGATCGGCGAGCTCGACGGGTCGGCGGCCCTCACCGACGAGAGCATGTTCGGACGGGACTTCGTCTATGGCGGCTCCGTGCACTTCGGGCTCCGGTTCCGGGGGGGCGCCGGCGCGGGCGAGATGCTGATCGGCCGCGAACGGCGCGTCGACCCCGACATCTTCGTGCGGCGGCCGATCCGCTGGACCCGTCTGGAGTTCCGCTTCGTCGTCGACTGACCTCGGGCGCCCTGTCGATTTGCGCTGCTTCCGCGCGGGGCTGTGGCATAATCGCGGCATGCGATCCACCCTTCGCGCGTGCCGGTGCGTGGTCCTCGTCGCGTTGGCCATCGGCTTGGCTTCGGCCGTCGCGGCGCCCGTCGACGCCGCGGTGCGGCCGCCGAAGTTCGACTACCACATCACCACGCTGGAGAACGGCCTGACGGTGATCCTGTCCGAGGATCACTCGACGCCCATAGTCAATCTCCAGATGTGGTACCACGTCGGATCGAAGGACGAGCCGGCAGGCCGGACCGGCTTCGCTCACCTGTTCGAGCACCTGATGTTCAAGGGGTCGCACAACGTGCGCTCCGACGAGCACCTGTCGATGATCTCGAGCGTCGGCGGGGCAGGCAACGCCTACACCACGGAGGACGTCACGGTCTTCCACGAGACGGTGCCGGCGCAGTACCTGCCGCTCGTGCTCTGGCTGGAGGCGGATCGGATGGCGACCCTGCGCATCAGCCAGCGGTCGCTTGACTCCGAGCGTGAGGTGGTCAAGGAGGAGCGGCGCTGGCGGTACGAGAACCAGCCGTTCGGCCTGCTGTCCGAGATCCTCTACGACGAGGCGTTCACCACCCATCCCTACAAGCACCAGACGATCGGCTCGATGGAGGATATCGAGGCGGCGTCCATCGAGGACGTCCAGGAGTTCTTCGACACGTACTACGTGCCCGAGAACGCCACGCTGACCCTCGTGGGGGACTTCGAGACGGACTACGCGCTGCAGATGGTGGAGCACTACTTCGGCCGCGTGCCGAAGGCGAAGAAGCCGGTCCCGCGCAACCTGCCGCGCGAGCCCCCCGTTACCAGGAGCCGCCGGCTCACGGTGGAGGCCGACAACTGGCCGCTCCCGGCGGTGGTCGTCGCGCACCCCATCACCTACGACGGGCATCCGGACGCCTATCCGCTGCACATCCTGTCGAAGATCCTGTCGGACGGGCAGAGCGCCCGGATTCACCGCAGCCTGGTCTACGAACAGCAGGTGGCGGTTTCCGCCTTCGGTCAGGGTGTGATCATCGAAGATCCCAACCTGTTCTATGCGGTGGCTCTCGTGCAGCCCGGGCGGACGCCGGAGGCGGTGGCGGCGGCCCTGATTGCCGAGCTCGACCGCGCCAAGACCGAGTCGCCGGGCGACGGCGAGCTGCAGCGCGCCAAGAACCAGTTCGCGCGCGACTACGTGATCGGCCGCATCAGCATCGAGCAGAAGGGGATGCACCTCGCCCACGCGCAGGTCATCCACGACGACGTGACGACGGCCGACGCCGAGTTCGACATCTTCATGAACGTGTCGCGCGAGGACGTGCAGCGGGTCGCCCGCACCTATCTGCGCGACGACAACCGGCTGGTGCTGACCATTCTGCCGCGCGGCTCGCGGCGGGCTGGGGAGTGACGGTGGCGGGGAGGCATGTCATGAGGAGGCCGCTTGCGGGGCGGGTCGGTACGTTGGTGCTGGCGGCGCTCATGGGCGGACCGTGGCTCGCGCCGCCGGCGTCCGCGCAGCGGGTCGACTGGCCGAGCGAGCAGCCGCCGCCGCCGCTCCTGACGCGCCACGTCGATTTTCCCGACTACGAGATCCGGTCCCTGGACAACGGCCTGCAGATCGTCTACGTCGGCCATCACGAGCAGCCCGCGGTGAACGTACGGATGATTCTGCGGGCCGGCGCAGCCGCCGATCCGCCCGGTCAGCCCGGCGTCGCCTCGCTCGTCGGGCAGCTCCTCGACCAGGGAACGACGACGCGCAGCGCCCAGGAGATAGCCGGCGCCATCGACAGCATCGGCGGTGCCCTGAGCGTGGGCACGGCGCGCGACCTCGGGTTCGTCGATGTCCTCGTGATGAAGGACAGCTTCGACTTCGCCCTCGATCTGCTCGCCGATGTGGCGCGGCGTCCGGCCTTCGCGCGGGACGAGATCGAGCGGCAGCGCAACCAGGTGTTGTCCGGTCTGCAGGTCAGCTACGACGATCCCGCGTACATCGCCAACGTCGTCTTCAACCGGCTGGTCTACGGCTTCCATCCGTATGGCATGCCCCAGGGCGGTACGCCGCGGTCCGTCCGTACCATCACCCGCGGCGACCTGGTGGCGTTCCACCGCACGCACTATCTGCCCAACAACGCCGTGCTGGCCGTTGTGGGGGACGTCACCGCGGCGGAGGCGTTCGCCGGGGTCGAGCGCGCCCTCGGCGACTGGCGGCGGGGCCCGCTTCCGCCGGCGGTCACCGCAGACAACATCCCGTCGCCGACGCGGCGCCTCGTCGTGGTCAACCAGCCGGGAGCCGTGCAGACCGTCATTCACGCCGGTCACGCCGCCCTGCCGCGGGCGCACCCCGACTACCTGGCGTTCGACGTGGCGATCAAGATCCTGGGCGGAGAGGGCGGCAACCGGCTCGGGGGCGTGCTGCGCACGGAGCGGTCGCTGACCTACGCCGCCTCGGCGGACATCGCCGGACGTCAGATAGCGGGCGACTTCATGGCCAAGACCGATACCCGGTCGGCGGCCACCGCGGAGGCGCTGCGGCTGACCGTGGACGAGATCGCGCGCCTGCGGCGCGAGCGCGTGCGCGAGCGCGAGCTGCAGAGCGCGCAGGATTACCTGGCGGGGAGCTTCCCGATCACCATCGAGACGCCGAACGCCATCGCCGCCCGGGTGCTGGAAGCCATCCTCTACGGTCTGGACCTGGACCAGATCGAGTACTTTGCGGAACGGATCAACGCCGTCACCGTGCGCGACATCGAGCGCGTGGCCGAGACGTGGTTGCAGCCCGCGAACCTGTCGATGGTGCTGGTGGGCGACGCCTCGATTTTCCTGCGCGATCTGCCCGGCGTCGGCTTCGACCGAATCGAGGTGGTTCCGCTGGCCGATCTCGACCTGACGACGGCGGACTTCCGCCGCGCCTCCCGCTTCCGCCGCTGAGGGTCCGTGGCGCCCCGGGGTCCGCATAGTTGGCCAGGATCCTGATCTCCTGCGGGGAGCCATCGGGCGACCTCTACGCCGGTGCGTTGACCGCCGCCCTGCGCGATCTGGATGCAGGCGCCCGTGTCTTCGGCCTGGGGGGAGATCGCCTGCGCGACGGCGGGGCGGAGCTGGTGGCGCACTACCGGGGGTTGGTTGCCACCGGCCTCTCGGAGGCCGTCGCGGTCGTGCCGCGTTCGTTCGCGGTCTACCGGGAGCTGGTGGCCCGTGCCCGCGCCGAGCGGCCGGACGTGTTCGTCGCGGTCGACTTTCCGGAGATCAACTTCAGGGTCGCGGCCGCGGTGCGCCGGCTCGGCATCCCGGTCGTCTACTACATCGGGCCGCAGCTCTGGGCGTGGCGGCGGCGGCGGATCGAGACGATGCGCCGGCTCGTCGATCTTGCGCTCGTGATCTTCCCTTTCGAGGAGGCGCTGTACCGCCAAGCCGGCGTTCCGGTCGAATTCGTCGGCCACCCGCTGCTGGAGCTGTCCGGTCCGACCGAGGACAGGGCGCCCTTTCTGCGTTCGCTCGATCTCGATCCGGCGGCGCCCACGGTCGCGCTGCTGCCGGGCAGCCGTCCGAACGAGCTGCGCGCGATCCTGCCGGACGTCGCGCGCGCGGCGGGTCTGGTGCGCGGGCGGGTGCCGTCGGCACAGTTCGTCGTGGCCCGGGCCCCGCACCTGGACGACGCCCTGCTGGCGCCCGTCGGTCCTCTCGTGGACGCCGGCGGGGCGGCGGTGGTCGAGGGGCGCACGGACGATGTTCTGGCCGCCTCGGACGTGGTGGTCACGGCGTCCGGCACGGCGACGGTCCAGACCGCCATTCACCGCCGGCCGATGGTGATCGTGTATCGGTTGTCGGCCCTGACCTATCGCATCGTCAAGGCCTTCTCGCACGTGCGCCACGCCGGCATGGCCAATCTCATCGCCGGCGAGCCGGTCGTGCCGGAGCTGATCCAGGACGCCTTCACCCCGGCCGCGGTGGCGGACGAGGTCGTCTCGTTCCTTACCGACTCCGCACGGGCCGAGCGGACCCGAACGGCGCTGGGTCGCGTGTGCGCCCGTCTCGGGTCGTCGGGAGCGAGTCGGCGGACCGCCGAGCGCATCTTGTCGGTCGCCGGACGCGGAACGCGGGCCGGCGACTCCTCCGGGGGCGGCAAGTCGTTACAATAATTCCTTGCTCGGCCCCGCCGAAGGCGCCGGTCGTAACCCGATTCGGAGAGCAAGTACGGAGAGCAAGTACGATGTGCGGAGGAGGCGTGGTTGAGCTGCCGATGCGTGCAACAAGTGCGACGGGCCGACTGATCGTGCTCGGTCTTCTGCTTGCCGCCGGTGCGGCGTCCGCCGCCGGTCAGGCGAACACCGGCGATCTCGGCGGCGTGGTACGCGACGAATCGGGAGCGGTCCTGCCGGGCGCCGCCGTCGTGGCGATGCACGTAGACACCGGCTTCTCGGTCGAGCGCGTCACGGATGCGGACGGACGGTTCTTCATGGCGTCGCTGCCGATCGGCGCCTGGGAGATCACGGCGGAGCTGCCGGGGTTCCGGCGCGTCGTCCGGACCGGCGTGTTCCTGGATATCGGCCGCACGCTCGACCTGCCGTTCGAGCTCGAGCTCGGGACGCTGAGCGAAGAGGTGACGGTGACGGCGGAGGCATCGTTGCTGCAGACGAACAACGCCGAGATCAGCGACGTCATCGCCAGCCACGAGGTCGAGCAGATTCCCCTGAACGGAAGACAGTTCCTGCAGCTCGCGCAGCTCAGCGACGCCGTCGTGATCCCGCCCGGCGGCACGCGCGGCGCGGCACTGCAGCAGGCCGGGCCGCTGCCCAACATCGGCGGCCAGCGCGCCGGCCACAACATCTACATGCTCGACGGTGTCAAGGTGACCGACGAGCTGTTCAACAACCTGGTGATCAACCCGTCGGTCGATTCCATCCAGGAGTTCAAGATCCAGAAGTCGATGTACCCGCCGGAGTTCGGCGGCAAGGCGTCGGCGCTGATCAACGTCGCCACCAAGGCGGGCACGAACCAGTACCACGGCAGCGCGTTCACGTTCGTCCGCGACGAGCGATTCGACGCGCACAACTATTTCGCCCCGCGCAACGAGCCGGTGCCGCCGCTCGACCAGGGCCAGTTCGGCGGGACGTTCGGCGGTCCCATCGTTCGGGACAGGACCTTCGCGTTCCTCAGCTACGAAGGGCAGCGCACCACGCGCTCGTTGACCCAGACCTTCTCGGTACCGTCGGCCGCGGTCCGCGGCGGCGACTTCACGGGATTCGACCCGCTTTGCGATCCGTTGACCCGCGACCCCGCCAGCGGGGCGTGCGGGTCCCTGTTGGCCGGCAACCGGATCCCGGCCGGCCGCATCGATCCGATCGCCGCGGCCTTTCTGGAGCAGGTGCCGCTGCCGAACGCGGCCGGCGAGGTGCAGAACCTGACGTCGGTCGAGCGGTCCGAGTCCGACATCGATCAGTTCAGCGCGCGCCTGGATCACCGCGTCGGCGCGAGCGACCAGATGTTCCTGCGGTTCAGCACGTTCGACGCCCACGATCTGCAGCCGTTCGGCACCAGCGTGCAGCAGGAGGCGCTGATTCCGGGTTTCGGGCGCACGCTCTCGACCCGCACTCGCAACCTGGCCGCGAGCTACACGCGCACGATCGGGACGGCGATGCTCAACGAGACGCGGTTCGGCTGGATGAGCGTCGACGGCGGCCAGGAGAGCCTGAACCGCGGCATCGACTTCGCGCAGTCCACCGGGTTGCTGGGGGTCACCCGCGCCCCGCGCGACGTCGGCTACCCGCAGATCGACACCGCGGGCCTCTACAGCGCGATGGGCGATCCGACCAGCTTCGTGTTCCGGCGCAACGAGCACTTCGAGCTCTACAACAACTTCCTGATCGACCGCGGCGCCCACCACCTGAAGTTCGGCGGTTACTGGTTCCACCTGCGGTTCCGGCCGGAGAACCCCGATACGGCGCGCGGCCGCTTCCGCTACACCGGCCGTTTCAGCGGGAATCCGTTCGCCGACTTCCTCCTCGGCTACCCGGTCGAGGCGCGCTCGGGCATCGGCGGCCGCGGCAGCGAGGACGCGCGGACCAACTGGCTGCACCTGTACGCGCAGGACGACTGGCGGGTCAGCGACGATCTCACCGTCAACATCGGGCTGCGCTACGAGCTCAACCAGCACATGCGCGACGTGGACAACCGCCTGTCGACGATCGACGTGTCGGTGCCCGGCGGGCGCTACGTCATCGCCAGCGACTCGGCCGGCAACATCTCGCCGGCGGCCGGCGAGCTACTGCCGCTGATCCCGATCCCGTGGGTGACCTCGGCCGAGGCCGGCTGGGACCGCAGCCTGTTGCGGCCCAGCAAGACGCGCTTCGCGCCGCGCCTCGGATTCGCCTGGCTCGCGGACGACGCCGGAAGCACGGTCGTCCGCGGCGGCTACGGCATCTTCCTCAACCAGTGGGCCTACAGCGTCCAGACGGCGTTCGCGCGCAACCTGCCGTTCTTCTTCCTCAAGCAGGTCGACGTGCCGGCCGGGCAATTCGTGCCGGCCTGGGACACCCGGTCCATCCTGGCCGCGGACCCGACCGGCAGCATCGGCGGGTCCATCATGGACTACGACTTCCAGGTCGAGTACACGCAGACCTGGAGCGGCGGCGTGCAGACCGAGGTCCGCCCCGGCACCGCATTCGAGGTGTTCTACATGGGGTCGTACACGATCGGCGCGGACAACTCCACCGTGCACAACGTGCCCGTGCCCGGCTCGGGGTCGATCAGCGGTCGGCGCGCAATCCCGCAGCTCGCCGGCATCCGCGCCATCCGCTTCGACGGCAAGTCCATCTACCACGCGGTGACGTTCAAGACGGTGCGGCGCCTGCGCGACGACTTCGCGTTCGACCTCTCCTATACGCTCTCGCAGTCGAAGGACGACGCGTCGAGCCCGGGGGCGACCGCTTTCGAGTCGAACCTGCCGCAGGACGTGCGCAACATCTTCCCGGGGGAGAACGCGCTGTCGAGCTTCGATCACCGCCACCAGCTCGTCGGCAGCGCCACCTACGAGTTTCCGTTCCAGCGCAACGCCGGGGGCTGGCGGGAGGGACTGCTCGGGCACTGGCGCCTCAACGGCATCGTCAGCGTGCAGTCCGGCGCCCCGTTCACGGTGAACATCACCGACGACCGCGCCAACATCGGCGCCGGGCCGGCGCAGCGCCCCGACATGCTGCGCGACCCGAACCTGCCGCGCGGCGAGCGCACCGTCGAGCGCTGGTTCGACACCGGCGCGTTCGCTCTGCAGGACCCCTTCTCGTACGGCAGCGCCCCCCGCAACCCCGTCTTCGCCCCCGGATACGCGAATGTCGACATGTCCCTCGCCAAGAACTGGCTGCTCGACAACGGCAGCCGGCTCGAGTTCCGCTGGGAGATCTTCAACGTCCTCAACCGGGCCAACTTCGACCTGCCGAACCGCTTCTTCGGGTCGCCCAACTTCGGCCGCGTCTTCAGCGCGCTGAACGCGCGGGAGATGCAGTTCGGACTGCGCTTCGTGTTCTGAGCCTCGGCCGGTGCGCCGCCAGGGAGCGAAGCATGAACGCCGACGACGTGAAGACGTTCGCGCGGGAAGCGGGTTTCGACCTGTGCGGCATCGCGCCTGCGAAGGCCTTTCCGGAGCTCCGGTTCCTCGACGACTGGCTCGAGCGCGGCTACGGGGGCGAGATGCGCTACCTGGCTCGAAACGCGCGGCGGCGATCCGACGTGCGCGAGGTGGTGCCGTCGGCGCTCTCCGTCATCTCGCTGGGCACGCTCTACGACACGGACCATCCCTACTCCATCGAGGTGAACGATCCGGATGTCGCGCTCATCTCGCGCTACGCCTGGGGCGCGGACTACCACGAGGTCGTCGGCCGGCGTACCGAGGCCCTGCTCGAACGGATGCGCGCGGCGACCGATGAGCCCTTCGCGGCTCGCTGCTATGTCGATACCGGGCCGGTGCAGGAACGCGTGTACGCGCAGCACGCCGGACTCGGCTGGATCGGCAAGAACACCTGCCTCATCAACCCGGAGCAGGGCTCGTGGTTTTTCCTGTCGGAGATAATCACGAGCCTGCCGCTCGAGCCCGACGCGCCGCAGATCGACCAGTGCGGCACATGCACGCTGTGTCTCGAGGCGTGTCCGACCGGCGCGTTCCCCGAGCCGGGCGTGCTCGACGCCACCCGCTGCCTGTCGTACCTGACCATCGAGATTCGCGGCGCGATCCCGGAAGACCGGCGACCGGACGTCGGTACGCGTGTCTACGGTTGCGACATCTGCCAGGAAGTCTGTCCGTACAACGCGGCGGCGGTGCCGTCGGACGACCCGGCGTGGCAACCGGAGCCGGAGCTGGACCAGCCCCGGCTGCCGGCGCTCTGGAGTGAGTCCGACGAGCGCCTGGGGGCGCTGCTGGAGCGCAGCGCCATGTCGCGGACCAGGCTGAAGGGACTGCGGCGCAACGTGGCCGTCGCACTCGGCAACAGCTCCACGGCGGTGGCGGCAGCAGCGCTCGCCGAGCCTGTTTCCGCCGCGACGCCGTCGCGAGGCGACCCCATGGTGGCCGAGCACATCGACTGGGCGCGCCGGCGCCTCGCCGCGCAGTCGTCGGCCCCGGCGGCGGAGACCGGCGACGACGAGTCCGGCTGAGTCCGCTGCCACGCCGCCGGTCGTGAGAGAATAGACACCGCACTCGACTCCGGCGCTCGCGATGAACCAACCTGAGAAGTCCCTTCCCTCGCTCGCTCCGTCCCTGCTGGTTTCGATGCCGCAGCTCGACGATCCGAATTTCCAGCGGAGTGTCATCCTGCTCTGCGAGCATGGA
Source organism: Vicinamibacterales bacterium (assembly GCA_965116825.1). Taxonomy (GTDB): domain Bacteria; phylum Acidobacteriota; class Vicinamibacteria; order Vicinamibacterales; family UBA8438; genus WTFV01. The sequence continues at coordinate 7,059,184 of OZ220736.1, read as the reverse complement.
GAGGGAGGCGCCTTCGGCCTCGTCCTCAACCAGCGCACGACGACCCCCGCGTCCGAGGTCGTCCGGATGACGCCCCCGGTGTCTTCCGGGAGCAGCCTGGAGCTCTGGATCGGCGGTCCGGTGGAGCCCGAACGCGGCTGGATCCTGATGGGCGCCGAGCCCAGCGAGGTCGAGTCGGTCCGCGTATGCGACGGGATCTTCCTCTCCACGTCGCCGCGACTCCTGCGGCGGCTTCTGGAATCGCCGCCGCCGCCGCGCACGCGCCTGCTCACCGGCTACGCGGGGTGGGCCGCCGGGCAGCTCGATGCGGAGCTGGCCGCGTCCTCGTGGCTGCACGCCGATATCGACCTGGACATCGTCTTCGACACGCGCGCGGACGACATGTGGGAAGCGGTGATCCGCCGCATGGGGGCCGACCCGTCGTTCCTGCAGCAGGGCGGCACGGGCGCCGTGCACTGACGAGAGTCGTTGCCGGCGCCGTGCGCCTGCAGCCGCCGGCGAAAGCGTGGTGCGCGGGAGGGTTATCTCGCCGAGCGCGCGGGGGTGGATCCCGTGCGCGAGTTCTTTTTCCTCTGGGTGCTCGGTATGGATCTGGCTGGCGCGTAGCCCGGGTTCTCGGCGCGGAGTGCGCAGACACGGACGTCGCCGAGTTCGTCCGCCGCCTGACCTTCAGCACGCTGATCGGCAATGCCGACATGCACCTGAAGAACTGGTCGCTGCTCTACCCCGATCGGCGTCACGCGGCCCTGGCGCCGGCGTACGACTTCGTTGCGACGGTTGCCTATTCCGGACCGCACCGCCGCGCTGAAGTTCAGCCGGACCAGGCTGTTCTCCGAGTTCTCAGAGGACGAACTCTCCCATCTGGCCGCCAAGGCCATGCTGCCGGAGCGGCTCGTCATCGACACGGCCCGCGAAACCGCCGCGCTGTTTCACCAGCACTGGCAGGCCGAGAAGACGCATCTTCCGATGGGAGCCAACGTGGTCCGGGCTGTTGAGGAGCATCTGAAAACGATTCCTTTGGCCTGAGTGCCGTCTCTTGATCGGAGCACGGGCTGTTCCGGTACCTCAGTCCTTCAGGCAACCGTTGAACCACTCGCGCGCCATTTCGCCCGACTCCTCGAACGCCTCGCGGTAGATGTCGTAGTGCGTGATGCCCGGGATCACGCGATACTCGGCACGGGCGCCGTTGGCTCTCGCACGCGCCACGGCCAGCTCGCCGGCCCGGTGGCGGTCGAAGAGCTCCTCGTGCTCGGCGTCGATGACCAGCAGCGGGACGTCGATGCGGCCGGCGTCGTCGACCGGCCGGTACTCGACGACCTTGTCGAGGTGCGCCCAGCCGTTCAGGTTGGGCGCCTTGTCGGTGCCCTGCGGGAGCGGCGCGATCTCGCCGCGGGCGCGCCGGATCGCCTGCTCCCGCGCGTGCTGCTCGATGTCGATGCCGGTGTCTTTCCAGGACGTGCGCGCGAGGTCGAGGGAGTCGGCGGCGGCCACCTGCCCGACCGCGCAGGCGGCCCGCGCTTCGTTGGCGGCTACCCAGATGGCGTGCGCGCCGGAATAGCTCGACCCCCAGTAGCCGAGCCGATCGAGATCGACGTTGGCCTCGCCCTCCAGGAAGTCGAAGGCCCGCCGGATGTCGAGGGTCTGGTCGATGGGATCGACCACGCGCCGAATCTCCCGCGCGAAGACCTGCACCTCACCGTTGACGCCGCGCTCCGGCATGACGCCGATGACCACGAGCTTGCCGTCGCTCTCGCCCCAGCCGCGGTAGTCGAACGCCAGCACGACGAACCCGTCCGCGGCGAAGCGTATCGCGTTGCGAACCAGGCCCGCCTTGGTGCCGCCCCAGCCGTGGCTCATGACGATGGCGGGTAGCGGCTGGTCGCCGGTCTCGGCCGGCCGGTAGAGGTCGCCCGCCATGCGGGTGCCTTCGCTCCAGATGTCGACGGTCTTGTGCAGCACGCCGTCCGGCAGCATGGGAGGGCGCTGCGCGGCCGTCGCGGACGGCAGGAGCAGTAGAAGCGAGACCGACGGCAGCAGAATGGAACGCAGGATGCTCATGGCAGTCTCCCCGGTTGATATGCAAGGGTGGGCTACTACGGCTCGTAACGGTAGACGACGCCGTCCCGCATCACGAAGCGGACCCGGCGCAGCGCGGTGACGTCTTCCAGGGGGTTTCCCTCGACGGCGACCAGGTCCGCGGTGAATCCGGGGGCGACGGCGCCCAGCTCCTCGCCCAGGCCGAGCGAGCGCGCGGCGCGCGACGTCGCCGAGACGATGGCGTCCATCGGGTTCTGGCCGCCCTCGTCGATGCGGACGACCAGCTCCTCGGCGTTGCGGCCGTGCGCGCCGGCGGTGGCGTCGGTCCCGAACACGATCTGCACGTCGCGGTTGCGGAGCGTCTCGCGGAATCGGCGCATCCCGATGCGGCGGGCCTGGCTCATCCGCGCGAACCCGTCCGGGGTGTAGTTGCCGATGCCGATGAAGCGCTCGCGGTTCTCCGCGTAGTTGTCCCACAGCAGCCCGAGGTGGAACCCGAGAAACGTGCCGTGGTCGGCGAACAGGGCGAGGGTCTCGTCGTCGTAGCGGTTGCCGTGCTCGACCGAGCTGCAACCGGCGCGGATGACCGAGCTGACGACCTCGGAGCCGTAGGCGTGAACCGCGACCCGCAGGCCCTGCGCCCGGCCCTCGTCGCAGGCCGCTTCGATCTGCTCGTCGCTCAGCGCCCGCACCCCGCCATCGCGGATGCTGCTGGAGGCGAAGGCCTTGATCACGTCGGCCCCGTCCGCCTTGAGCTGCCGGACGGCGGCGCGAATGGCGTCCGCGTCGCCGGTGGCGCTGGTCACCGCGCGCAACGAGGTCAGCACGCGGGGACCGGGCACGTCGCCGCGGTCGATCGCATCCCGCAGGTCGGCGTCGAGCGGGTGGCCGAGGCTCTGCACCGTCGTGAACCCTGCCATCAGGGTGCGGTAGGCGTTACCTACCGCGTGCAGCATCGTCTGAGCGGGGGTCTCCGTGCTTCCGGCCTGATGCAGCCGGCCGCCGGCCTCGAAGTGCGACGTCAGGTGGACGTGCGTGTCGATCAGGCCGGGCATGACCGTGAGCTCGGAGAGGTCGTAGTCCACGGCGCCGCGCAGGCCGTCCACGCGCGTGATCTCCGAGCCGTTCACGAAGAGGCGCGCGTTCGACCGGGTGTCGCCCGTGCCGTCGATCAGGAGCCCGGCGCGGATCGTGACGGGCGCCTCCTCCTGGGCGAGGCCGATGCCGGTCGCGGCGATCGCGAGCACGACGGCTGCGAGTAGCGGGCGCATGGCGCGGCGTGGAGGCATGACGGGGTCCTTTCAGGATGAGGTGTGCATCTTGCGCGGCGCGCGGTGCGTGACCCTGGTGCGCTTCTTGTCTTCGAGTCGCGCGAGCTCGTCGCGCCGTCGAACCAGTTGCGCCCGCTCGTCGTCGAGGCGCAGGTAGTGCGTCAGGCGGATCGCGGGCAGGCGGCCGGCGTCGACGGCTGCGCGGACCGCGCAGCCCGGTTCCTGCCGGTGGAGGCAGTCCCGGAACCGGCAGTCGGCGGCGAGCGCGTCGATCTCGGTGAACGCATCCTCGAGAGCGCGGTCGCTGTCCCAGAGCTGCAGCTCGCGCATGCCCGGTGTATCGATGATGATGCCGCCGCCCGGGGCCGCGATCAACTCGCGGTGGATCGTGGTGTGCCGGCCCCGGCTGTCGGCTGCGCGGACCGCCTGCGTCTTCTGCCGCGCCTCGCCGAGCAGGTGGTTGATGATGGTCGACTTGCCGACCCCGGACGAGCCGAGCAGGGCCACCGTCCGGCCCGGTGTCAGATAGACGGCGAGGTCGTCGAGCCCCTGGCCGGACTTGCAGCAGGTCGCGTGGACCGGGACGTCCGGCGCTGCCGCGCGCACCGTCGCCATGCACGACGCCACGTTCTCTTCGAGGTCGGCCTTGTTCAGCACCACGACCGGCCGCGCCCCGCTGTCGGCCGCCGCCACCAGGTAGCGTTCGATGCGGCGCGGGCTGAAGTCGCCGTCGAGCCCGGCCACCACCAGCACGACGTCGATGTTGGCGGCCACCACCTGCTTCGCGGTCGGGTCGCCGGCGGCCTTGCGGGCGAAGCTGCTCCGGCGGGGCAGGATGGCGCGAATGGTGCCCGCGCCATCGTGGCGGTTGACGGTGACCGCCACCCAGTCGCCCACCGCCGGGAGGTCGTCCTGACCGGCCGCCCGGTGCCGGAGCCGCCCGGCCGCCTGGGCCACCAGCTCGCCTCCGGACGTCAGCACGCGATAGAAGTGGTTGTGCTCGATCCCGACCCGCGCCGGGACGAAACCGCGGTCTCCGAGTGCGTCGAACGATGCCGCGAAGCCGTCGTCCCAGCCCAGCTCTCCGAGTGTCATGCGTGTCGCTTTCTCATGCGCCGGGCGCCGCGTCCCACAGCAGCGGCTCGCGCGCGTTCTCCGTATCGGCCCGTGGCCGCAGGCCGTGCACGCCGACGCCGAGCAGCCGGACGGGTCGCCGTCCGGCGTCCGTGCGGTCGAGCAGCGCCCGCGCCCGGCGCGTGATGTCCGCCGCGTCGACGGTGGCTACAGGCCGGGTGTCGCTGCGGGTGACGGTCTTGAAGTCGTGGTAGCGCACCTTGAGGGTCACGGTCCGTGCCGAGACCTCGGCCCGCTGCAGCCAGTCGGCGGCCCCGGCCGCCATGCGGTCGATCTCCGCGCGAATCCTGTCGATCTCGCGGAGATCCTCGGCGTAGGTGTGCTCGGAGCTGCGCGACTTCCGTTCGCGGTCGCTCACCACCGGCCGCTCGTCGATGCCGAGCGCGAGGCGCTTCAGCCAGTCCGCCTGCCGTCCGACGAGGCCGTGCAGGGTCTCGTCGTCGACGTTCCGGACGTCGACCAGCTTCTCGATGCCGGCCGCCCGCAGCCGCCGCGCCGTCACCGGTCCGACGCCCCACAGGGCGTCCACCGGCAGCTTCTGCAGGAAGCTCTCCATCCGCTCCGGGGCCACCACCGTCAGTCCGTCGGGCTTGCGCCAGGCGGAGGCAATCTTGGCCAGGAACTTGTTGGGGGCGGCGCCGGCCGAGGCGGTCAGGCCGGTCTCTTCCCGGATCCGCGCCTTGAGACGCTTCGCGACGGTGGTGGCGAGCGGCTCGCCCCAGGCGTTCTCCGTCACGTCGAGGTAGGCCTCGTCGAGCGACAGCGGCTCGACGGCCGGCGTGACCGAACGGAAGAGGTCGAATACCTGCTGCGAGACCGCGCGGTACTTGTGGAAGTCGGGGGGCACGATCTTCAGCTCCGGGCAGAGCCGTACCGCCTTGGCCATCGACAGCGCCGAGCGCACCCCGAACTCGCGCGCCTCGTAGCTTGCCGCGGCTACCACGCCGCGGCCCTCGGGACGGCCGCCGACCGCCACCGGCAACCCGCGCAACTCGGGCCTGTCGCGCTGCTCGACCGACGCGTAGAACGCGTCCATGTCGACGTGGATGATCCGGCGCGCGGGCAGGGTCACGGCGGAAGTCTACTACCATGGAAGGCCATGACGACCCGCAAGGAACCGATAGCGAAGAAGGCGGCCGGGGAAGGGAAGACGGAGCGGTCGGACACGCCGGAGAAGAAGCGCAAGCTGACGCCGGGCGCATGGACGGAGGCGCGCGCGCTGATGCGGCGCTATCGGTATCGGCTCGCACTCGGGCTGGCGCTGATCTTCGTCAGCCGTCTGGCCGGGCTCGTGCTGCCGGCGATGGTCGGCTACATCGTGGACGATGTCGTTCCCAATGGCCGGGTCGACGAACTGTTTCTGCTGGCCGGCGTCGGGTTCGCGGCCGCGGTCGTGCAGTCGGCCACCGGTTTCGGCCTGTCGCAGGTGCTCGGCGTCGCCGCGCAGCGCGCGATCACCGAGATGCGCAAGCGGGTGATGGCGCACGTCTCGCGCCTGCCGATCCGCTACTTCGACTCCACGCAGACCGGCGTGCTCATCTCGCGCGTCATGACCGACGCCGAGGGGATACGGAACCTCGTGGGGACCGGGTTGGTGCAGTTGGCGGGCGGGCTCCTCACGGCGTCGATCGCGCTCGCGTGGCTCTTCTACCTGAACTGGCAGCTCACGAGCCTGACCCTCTTCATTCTGCTGCTCTTCGGCGCCACGATGGCGTTCGGTTTCTCGAAGCTGCGGCCCGTCTTCCGCGAGCGGGGAAAGATCAACGCCGAGGTCACCGGCCGGCTTGGAGAGACGCTCGGCGGCATCCGCATCGTCAAGGCGTACGCTGTCGAGAAGCGCGAGCAGCTCGTCTTCGCCGGCGGTGCGCATCGCCTGTTCCGCAACGTCGCCAAGGCGGTCACGGGCGTGTCGGCCGTCACATCGATCTCGACGCTGGTCATGGGCGTGATCGGCGCCCTGATGATCGTGATGGGGGGGCGGGCGCTGATGGCCGGGACGTGGTCCGAAGGCCAGCTCCTCCAGTACATCTTCTTTACGGGTCTCGTCATCGCGCCGGTCATCCAGATCTCGTCCATCGGCACCCAGATAACCGAGGCGTTCGCCGGCCTCGACCGGATCCGCGAGATCATGCAGATGGCGACCGAGGACGAGGAGGACGAGGCGCGCGAGGAGCTCGGGCCGCTCGCGGGCGAGGTGCGCCTCGACGGCGTCTGGTTCGAGTACGAGACGGACGTGCCGGTGCTGAAGGACGTCTCGCTGACCGCCCCCCCCGGCACGACCACGGCGCTGGTCGGATCGAGCGGCTCGGGCAAGAGCACCCTGATCAGCCTGGTCATGGCGTTCAACCGGCCGACCGCCGGACGCGTCCTCGTCGACGGCCGCGACCTGGACTCGGTCCGCCTGAAGGACTACCGGGCCCGCCTGGGCGTCGTATTGCAGGAGAACTTCCTCTTCGACGGCACCATCCGCGCGAACCTGAGCTTCGCCAACCCGCATGCGACGGTCGAGCGGATCCGCGAGGTCAGCCGCATCGCGCACTGCGACGAGTTCATCGCCGGCTTCCCGGACGGCTACGACACCATCGTGGGCGAGCGCGGCGTCAAGCTCTCCGGCGGCCAGCGGCAGCGCGTGGCCATCGCCCGCGCCATCCTCGCCGACCCGCGCCTGCTCATCCTCGACGAGGCGACGTCCAGCCTCGACAGCGAGAGCGAGGCGATGATCCAGGACGGGCTGCGCGCCCTGCGCCGCGGCCGGACCACCTTCGTCATCGCGCACCGGCTCTCGACCATCCGGAGCGCCGACCAGATCCTGGTGCTCGAAGGGGGCGAGGTGGTCGAGCGCGGCACCCACGACGAGCTGATCGCGCTCGACGGCCGCTACAAGCAGCTCTACGACAAGCAGTACGGGCTCGAACGGAACCGCTTCATCAACCCGGGCGAGGACTTCACGCCGGAGCCGGAAGCGGTCCAGGTGGCGGCGGGGCACGGCCGGGGCGACTTGTAGGCGCCGCCCGCAGCGGGTCAGTCTGCGGCCTTGCCGACCATCCAGGCGAGAAACGCCCGTACCTGCGTGAGGAACGCAGCCAGGACGCGCGGCAGTCTCGCTTCGAGCGGGCGCATGCGCTCTGCCTGGAGCGATGAGCCGTACACGTTCCGGAACACGTGGCGGAATCGCAGGTAATCTGCGAGTTCTTCGGCCAGGGCCGCGTCGATCACCGCAGGACGCACCCCTGCGATTTCGAGGCTCATGTCCGTGATGAGCTGGCGATGCCACTGCTCGCCCTGCGGCACGCCGCCGTTCAATTCCTCTGCGATGCGGACGAATACGCGTTCGATGCCGCCGTAGAAGTCGTGGAGCATCGAGCCGCGTGCCCGCAGCGTGAACGTGTCGTCGTCGCGGGGTGCGATTGCGAGCTCCTCACGGAGATCTTCCAGGCGGTCGAGCTCGTGCTCGATCTCGGCCGCGAGGCGCCGCGCGAAGGCTTTCTCGGGGGTCACAGATCGACGCCCTCGTCGTCGACGGCCCGCCGCATGTAGTCGGCCGCCGACTCCACCGGAGTCAGGTCGAGCGCGAACGCGGTCATGTCCGCGGCCGTTGCGGATGCCCGGAAGAAGCGGCTGGGCGGCAGGCCCTCGACCACGAGGTCGATGTCCGAGCGCTTCGTGAAGCGCCGGGTCGGGGCGAACGCCGAGCCGATGCCAATGACCCGGCTCGCCCCCTGTTGCCGGAGGAAGTGCGCGATCCTGTACGCATCCGACTGCGCCGCTTCACGATTCCCCGGCGCGAAGTGCGTCCGGCGGACGTGGGCGAGGAAGTCGTTGCGGTCCATCCCGGCCAGTATACGCAGGGCGGCCCGGGCGCCCGATGGCGGCGTCGGGGAACCGTATGGCATCACGGCGCAGCATTCGTTGAGGTACGCCGCCCATCGTCCATCAGCCGGAGCGATCTCGCCCCACGTCGGGCAGGTTGCCCGGCCAGTCCGCCCGCACCCGCACCACGCACCGCACCCGGCGCGCGTCGACGTCGAACTCCGGCTCTTCCTGGTTGTTGGCGCGCAGTTCCCGGCGCGCGCGCGGGATGCCGACGCCGTAGCGCTGCACGAGGCCGCTGACGCGCATGGCGTCGGCCAGGTTGGGGTTGCGGTAGTCGAGCCGGCCCGGCTGCCCGAAGGTCTCCGCGGACACGTCGCCGTAAGGGCCGCCCGGACTGACGATCTCCACGCGGTCGGTGAACCAGGTCACCTGCACCGGGCTGTTCGAAGGTCTCTTAGGCGCGGTGCATGACGGCGTTGCGCGCGAGCTCCTGCAGGGCCGGCAGCGGGTAGGTGGCGCGCCGGATCTCGGCGGGGCCGGAGCCGATCTCCACGGACGTGCGGATGTGGCCTCGCAGCATCGAGTCGAGGTCGCGCAGGGCTTCGGTGCGCTTGCCGGCCGCCCCGGCTGCCGATGGTGGTACGTGTAGGATTGAGTCTTCGGTTCGAAGGGGGCGCGAGGCTGCATATGGATCGCCGCAATCGAGTGCGTGTGCGGAGGGTGTCGGGGATGGGTGCGGTTGCCGGCGGCGCTGCGCTGGTCGCGAGCGTGCTCGCCGCATCGCCGGCGGTGCCGGTTGCCGGGGGCGGTGCGGGACAGGCTGACGGATCGATAGTCGGCCGGGTCGTGCTGACCGACCCGCCGGCGCCGCGGATGGTCGCGGTGACGACCGATCAGGCGGTCTGCGGCAACGAGGTCGAGGACGAGGCGGTGGTGGTCGATGGGGCGGGCGGTCTCGCGAACGCCGTGGTCCTCGTTGCCGGCGTGCCCTGGGGCGAGCGGCCCTCGGATGCGTCGATCGACAACGCCGGCTGCTACTTCGTCCCGCGCGTGCAGGTGCTGCCGACCCGGACGGTGGTCACGATAAGGAGCCAGGACGATACGCTCCACTCGACGCACGCCTACGACGACCGCCAGCGCACCCTCTTCAACATCGCCATCCCGTTCCCCGGCCTGGAGGTCCAGCGGCCGTTCCGGCGCCCCGGACCGGTGCGGATCGAGTGCGACTCGCACGGCTGGATGCGCGGCTGGGTCTACGTCTCCGACGACCTCGGGACGGTGACCGGTTCGGACGGGACGTTCGAGCTGACCGGGATCCCGCCCGGCACCTACCAGCTCACCGTCTGGCACGAACGCTACGAGGGAGCCACGCGGCAGGTCACGGTGACGGCCGGCGGGACTGCCGAGGCCGACTTCACGCTCGAGTAGACCGTGACGGTCAGTGGCGCCACCGCTCTCACGCCCGAGTAGATCGCAACGTCCAGTGTCCCGACCGCTCATCCGCCGGAGCGACGCGTCGTGAGCTCCACCGACGTCCCGTACCGGCCTGCCAATCCGGTCGTCGCCTGGGCGGACCGCGCGGTTGCAGCCGCTTGGTTCCGGCACGGCGTCACCGCGGTCATCGCGATCAACGCCGTCGTCATCGGGCTCGATACATCCGCGGCGCTGTCCGCCGCCTACGGCGCCCTGTTCGAGAGCGCCAGCCAGACCTTCCTGGCCATCTTCGTGGTCGAAGCGCTAATCAAGATGGCGGCCCGGTGGCCGCGCGTCGAGAACTACTTCAAGGACGGCTGGAACATCTTCGACTTCACCGTCATCGTCGTCAGCCTGTTGCCGAACACCGGCGAGCTGGCGACGCTCGCCCGCCTGGCCCGCCTGTTCCGGGTGCTGCGCCTCGTGTCGGCGCTGCCCGGGCTGCGGCTGATCGTCGCCACCCTGATCCGGTCGGTGCCCGGCATGTTCAACGTGCTGGCGCTGATGTCGATCGTCTTCTACGTCTACGGTGTCGCCGGCTACCACCTGTTCCACGAGATCGATCCGACGCACTGGCGCACGCTCGGCATCTCGCTCCTGTCCCTCTTCCGCATCGTCACCCTGGAGGACTGGACGGACATCATGTACGCGGCCCTTGAGCACTACTGGTGGGCGTGGACCTACTTCGTGAGCTTCGTCGTGGTGGGCACCTTCGTCGTCATCAACCTGTTCATCGCCGTGGTGATCAACAGCCTCGACGAGGCGAAGCAGGAGCGGTTGCACGAGCTGCAGGCGCCGCCGACGCGCGACGAGCTGCTGGCGGAGCTCAACCGGACCCGGGAGGCCCTCGCACGTCTGCAGGATCGCCTGGAGCGGGACGGGCGGTAGCGGCTACTCCCGCGGTCCGTAGCTCGTGCTGAACCCGTTCCGGCTGTTCGTCACCGCAAACGAGCCGTCGCGGCGCGCCGAGACGTGGATCCAGTGGGCCTTACCCATGTGCACGGCGCGGCCGTCGGCGAGCGTCGTGTCTTCCTCCAGGTTGGCGATGAACTGCGCCGGCCGGTTGTGGGCCTCGCCGCCGGGGATGGAGTAGTGGTTCTGCCACAGGTCCGGCGGGTTGTCGGCGGCCGCCAGAATCTCGAACGTCTGGACCGCGCCGCCCTTGCGCGGGCCGTTGTTCATGATCGCCGCCCGCGGCGCGATGGCGTGAACCAGCGCCTCCGACCCGGAGGTCTCGGAGCCGTGGTGGGAGACCAGGTACAGATCGATGGGGCCCACCTTGTCCTCGGGGCACATCAGCGAATGCTCCTTGTTCCAGTTCAGGTCGCCCATGATGACGCTGCGGAAGGCGCCGAAGCCGACGAAGGTGCTGACCGACTGGTCGTCCTCCGCGTTGCCGTAGCGGCTGGTGATGTCCTCGCCGTGGAACGTGAACCCCGCGCAGTGCGGGTTGGCGCCGCCCGCGCCGTCGAGCGGGGCGTCGAGGACGTCCCCGTCCGAGGCGATGATCACGACATCGAGGTCGCCGACCGGCAGGCGGTCGCCGGGCGCGACCACGCGGTGCGCGCCGCCGCTGCGCAGGTCCGTGTAGAGCCGGAAGGCGGCCAGACGGTTCTCGCCCTCGTCGACCGTGGTTCCGTGGTCGATGAAGTTGCGGATCGGCAGCCGCTCGGCGAGCTGCAGCGCGCCGCCCATGTGGTCGCCGTGGAAGTGGGTCACGATCAGGTAGTCGATCCGCGTCACTCCTGCGGCCGCCGCCGCCGCCGCGATGCGGTCGGCGTCGCGCCCGTCGAAGCCGGGCCAGCCGGTGTCGACGAGCATCGACTCGCCGGACGGCGCCACGAAGAGCGTGGCCTCGCCCCCCTCCACGTCGACCATGTAGATCTCGAGCGTGTCGTCGTCCGAGCCGCCCTGGGCGGCCGGCGACGCGGCGGCGAGTGCGAGACAGAGCAGCAGCGGAATGATGACGCGCATGAGCTAACCCTCCTGCGCGCCATTGTCCGACGCGGCGCCCGCCGTTGGCAATGGCGTAGGATCCTTGAACCATGCCGCCACAGTACGTCTACACGATGAAGGGGCTCGGCAAGCGGTATCCCCCCGACCGCACCGTGCTCAAGGACATCTGGCTGTCGTTCCTGCCCGGCGCGAAGATCGGCGTGCTCGGCGCCAACGGGGCGGGGAAGAGCACCCTGCTGCGCATCATGGCGGGGGAGATCACCGAGTTCGACGGCGAGGCGTTCCCGGCCCAGGGGCTCTCGGTCGGCTACCTGCCGCAGGAGCCGCGGCTCGACCCGTCGAAGACCGTGTCCGGCAACGTCAACGAGGGCGTGGGGGACATGCGCGCGCTGCTGCGGCGCTACGACGAGATCGCCAGCGACCTCGCCTCGAGCGGCCCGGGGTCGATTGAGATGGAGGAGGCGCTCGAGGAGCAGGGCGAGCTGCAGACCAGGATCGACGCCCTCGGCGCCTGGGACCTCGACTCGCGCGTCCAGATGGCGATGGATGCGCTGCGGCTGCCGCCCGGCTCGGCGGACGTCACGACGCTGTCCGGTGGAGAGCGCCGGCGCGTAGCCCTCTGCCGCCTGCTGTTGCAGTCGCCGGACCTGCTGCTGCTCGACGAGCCGACCAATCACCTGGACGCCGAGTCGGTCGCCTGGCTGGAACGCTTCCTGGCGGACTACCCGGGGACGGTGGTGGCCGTCACCCACGACCGCTACTTTCTCGACAACGTCGCCGGCTGGATCCTGGAGCTCGACCGCGGGGCCGGGATTCCCTGGGAGGGCAACTACTCGTCGTGGCTCGCTCAGAAGCAGCAGCGGCTCGGCGTGGAGGCGAAGCACGAGGCGAAGCGGCGGCGCACGCTGCAGCGCGAGCTGGAGTGGATCGCGATGTCGCCGCGGGCGCGGCAGGCGAAGGGCAAGGCGCGGCTGAACGCCTACGAGCGCCTGCTCGCCGAGGATACGGCGCAGAAGATCGATTCGGTCGAGATCTACGTGCCGCCCGGCCCGCGGCTCGGGGACGTGGCGGTCGAGGCGACCGACGTCATCAAGGGCTACGGCGACCGCGCGCTCATCGGCGGCCTGTCGTTCACCCTGCCGCCGGCCGGCATCGTCGGGGTGGTCGGTCCGAACGGGGCCGGCAAGACCACGCTGCTGCGGCTCATCACCGGCGAGGAGGAGCCCGACGCGGGCGAGATCCGACTGGGCGAGACCGTGCAGGTCGGCTACGTCGACCAGGGGCGCGAGCTCGATCCGGAGCAGACCGTCTGGGAGGCGATCTCGGACGGGCGGGACGAGATCACCCTGGCGCAGCGCACCGTCGCCTCCCGTGCCTACGTCTCGTGGTTCAACTTCCGTGGTAGCGACCAGCAGCGCAAGGTGGGAACGCTGTCGGGCGGCGAGCGGAATCGGGTGCACTTGGCGAAGCTGCTGCGGGGCGGCGCCAACCTGCTGCTGCTCGACGAGCCGACCAACGACCTCGACGTCGACACGCTGCGCGCGCTGGAGGACGCGCTCGTGGAGTTCGCCGGGTGCCTGGTGGTCGTCAGCCACGACCGCTGGTTCCTCGACCGCATAGCGACCCACATCATCGCCTTCGAGGGGGACAGCGAGGTCGTGTGGTTCGCCGGCAACTACGCCGACTACGAGGCCGATCGCCGCCGGCGGCTCGGGCGCGCCGCCGACCAGCCGCACCGCATCCGGTTCCGGAAGCTGACCCGCGTCTGACGTGGGGCACTTGGCCGCTCAACTGTGCCAATGCGCGGCAATCAGCCGCTTGCATACCCGGCAATTAGCCGCTTGCTTACCCGACAATCAGCCGCTAGACTGGCCAGCAAATGGCCGCAGCCCGGCCGCTGTTTCCGCGCTCCTTGGCGTCCGCCATTCGGGAAGCCCTGGCGGATACGCCCGTCGTCTGCCTGCTCGGCCCGAGGCAGAGCGGCAAGACCGCCCTGGCGCGGCAACTGGCGCCCCGGCGTACGTTCGTCAGCCTCGACGAGCCGAGCTACTACCGGACCGCCACCGAAGATCCGGCGGGTCTCCTGGCCAGCCTGCCGGAGGCTGCGACCGTGGACGAGGTTCAGCGTGCACCGGGTCTACTTCCCGTCATCAAGCACGCGGTGGACCGCGACCGGCGTTTCGGTCGCTTCCTGCTGACCGGTTCCGCCAATCTGCTGCTGACGCCCGCCGTCACCGAATCGCTGGCCGGGCGCATGGAGATCGTGCAACTGCACCCGTTGACGGAATCGGAAAAAGAGCGACGGCCCGGCGGATTCCTGAATGCGCTGCTGACCGGCGCGCTCGAACCGGGCATCCGGCCCCGCGAGGAGGCCTCGGGACCGTCCCTGGCGGAAAGGCTGGTCGCCGGCGGCTATTTCGAACCGCTTGCCAGAACGCCGCGGCGCGCGAGGCAATGGCATCGGCAGTACCTGCGCAGCATCATCGAGCGCGACATGCGGGACGTGGCGCGGGTGCGGGACGTGAACAGCGTCGGCAGGTTGCTGGAGCTTCTGGCGCTGCGGAGCGCGGAATTGTTCAACGCCAGCGGTCTTGCGAACGATCTCGGCCTACGCCGGGAGACGGTCGAGCACTACGTCGCCGTGCTGGAACGGCTGTTCCTGGTGCGACGCCTGCCCGCGTGGCGCCGCAATCCGGCCAACCGCCTCGTCGCGTCACCGAAAGTGCATTTCCTGGACAGCGGTCTGGCCGCGACGCTCGGTGGCTTGACGGCCGATCACTGGCTTTCCGGCCGTGATCGCATGGGGCAGCTGCTGGAGTCGTTCGTGGTCCAGCAGTTCGTCGCCCAGGCAGCCTGGACCGATCCCGACCTACGGTTCTGGCACTACCGCGACAAGGATCAGGTGGAGGTGGACGTGGTCGTGACACGCGGCGCGAAGACCTGGGGGATCGAGGTCAAGGCCGGCGCCACCATCGGACCGGGTGATGGTCGGGGCCTCCGCCGGCTCGCGGACCGTTGCGGTGAGGATTTCCAGTCAGGCGTGCTGCTCCATGCCGGCCGCGATGTGTTGCCGCTCGGCGACCGGCGCATGCTCGCCGTCCCGCTGAGCGAGTTGTGGGAGAGATAGGAACAAGACGTCCTACAGCGGCCAGTCCCGCAGGATGCGCTCCGTCTCCTCCAGGTGACTGCTCTCGTCGCGGATGAAGTCCTCGAGCTGCACGGCGAGTCCCTTGTCGCCGTAGGCCTCGGCCTCCTGCGCGCGCGTGGTGTAGCCCTTCATCGCGTGCGTCTCGGCCTCCACCACGGCTTCGAGCATCGCGCGGTTGCCCTCGGGCAGCGCCACGGGGCGCGGCGTCGTGCAGGGCTTGCCACCCAGCGAGACGATCTTGTTGGCGAGGAACTGCGCGTGCATCTGCTCGTCGGCCACTTCCGCCAGGAAGAACTGGGAGAGCTGGGGCCGGTAGGGGCCCGTGGCGCGGGCCGCGTAGACGATGTACTGGATGATGGCGCCGAGCTCGTCGGCGAGGTCTCCGTTGAGCTTCCCGATCAGTTCGTCCTTGGTCAACGTTTCTCCTTGGCGACGGGTGCCGCGGTCCGGAACCGGGGCGCCACCGCCTCGCGAGTGCTCCCGGGCGGCCACGGCAGCGGCGGCCGCCGCTGCCTGACCCGGGCATCGTTGCCTGCGCTTCCGATTGGCCGCCCGAGCCCGCCCGGGAGCCTGTGCCGTTCCTATGGCACAAACTCCCGGCGATGCCTCAATCGACGATGGCCTGGTAGACCAGCGACCGCACCTTCTGCTGATCGTCCAGGTTGATGGCCGGGATGATCTGCGTCAGGTAGACCACCACCATCTCTTCCTTGGGGTCGACCCAGTAGACGGAGTGGTAGGCACCGGCCCAGGCGAACTCGCCGACGGACCCCGGCAGCCCGCTCGCTGCCGGATCGTGCGTGACGGAAAAACCGAGGCCGAAGCCCTGGCCGTTGCGGAACGGGATGTCGCCCAGGTGGTCGCTGATCATCGACTCGACCGTCTTGCGCGACAGGATGCGCGTGCCGTTCAGCTCGCCGCCGTTCAGCATCATCTGCAGGAACGTGGCGTAGTCGGTGGCGGTCGACAAGACGCCGGCGCCCGCGGAGAAGGCCTTGCGCGGGCCGTTCACGTAGTGTCCCTGGCCCACCATGTGGCCCGGGTCGGGCGCCCGCTCGAAGCTGCCGCCGTCGCCGACCGACGAGTAGACGGTCGCCAGCCGGCCGAGCTTGCCTTCCGGGAGGAAGAAGTGCGTGTCGGTCATCCCGAGCGGGTCGAACAGGCGCTCCTGCAGGAACGCGCCGAGCGTCTGGCCGCTGATCTTCTCGATCATCGCGCCCAGGATGTCGGTGTTGTAGCCGTAGATCCAGCGCTCGCCGGGGTGCGCGTCCATCGGCAGCTTCGCCAGGCGCGCCATCGTGTCGCCCACGGTCTCGTCGCGGTCGGCGAAGTACCAGCCGGTGATCCCCGCCTCCGCCCACGCGTCGGCGGCCGGTCCCCGGTTGGCCAGCAGCCCCATGCCGTAGCTGATGCCGGCGGTGTGGGTCAGCAGGTCGCGGATGGTGATGGGCCGGCGCGCCGGCACCACGTCGTAGCCGCCCTCGTCGTTGGGCTCGGCGACCGTCGTCTCCGCGAAGGCCGGGAGGTACTTGCCGACCGGGTCGGTGATCAGCAGCTTGCCCTCTTCCTGCAGCAGCATGACCCCGACGCTGGCGAGCGCCTTCGTCTGCGACGCGATGCGGAAGATGCCGTCGGACGGCATCGGCGCCTGAGCCTCCACGTCGCGGTGGCCGATCCCCTCGCGGTAGGCGATCTTGCCCTTGCGGACCACGATGGTCACCGCGCCGGCCAGCCGGCCCTCGTCGACGTAGCTCTCGAGGGCCAGGCTCAGGCGGTCGAGCCGCTCGGACGACATTCCCACCTCTTCCGGTGAGACGCGGACCAGACCCTGGGCAACCAGCGTCTGCGGAACGAGCAGCAGCGCGAACACGACGGCGAGCGCCGTCAGGCGAATGCGTGATCTCATGGCGTTTTTCCTCGATCTTCAGTGACCTGACCCGACAATCGTAGCCAGCCGCTCCGATTGCCGCCCAACCAACCTCTCCAGGAGTCTACGTAGCAGGCTGCTGGCCGCGGGTTCGAACCAGGTGGAGCGCGATGGCCGCGCCGAACAGCACCAGTCCCATGATATCCGTGACAGTGGTCGCGTAGAAAAGCAGCAGGCCCCCCGCGACGGCGGTGACCCGTTCGACCGGGTTCGCGGCCTGCCGGAGCCAGCCCCCGAGCCCCATGGCGAGCGCGCTGACGCCGACGGCGGCAGTGCCCACCGTCCGGACGATGTCGGGGAGCGGCGCCTGCAGCAGCACGCCGGCTCCCTCCGGGCTGACCGTGAACGCGAACGGCACCAGGAAGGCCGGCAGCGTGTACTTCCAGGTCAGCATCATCGTCTGGAACGGGTTGCCGCCGGTGATGGCGGCCGCGGCGAACGGCGAGAGCGCCGTCGGCGGGCTGACCTCGGAGAGCACCGCGTAGTAGAAGATGAACATGTGCGCGGCGAAGTCGGGAACGCCGACCAGCGTCAGCGCCGGGGCGATCATGACCGCCGCGATGATGTAGGACGCGGTGACCGGGACGGCGAGGCCGAGCATCCAGACCGCGACGGCGGCGTAGACCACGGTCAGGAAGATGTTGCCGCCCGCGAGATCGACGATGATGCCCGACAGCTTGAGCCCGAGTCCCGTAAGCGTCACGACGCCGACGATGATCCCGGCCGTCGCCGTCGTTGCGGCGACCGACAGCACGCCGCGGCCGCCCGCCTCGAGCGCCTCCACCAGCCGGCCGGGCCAGAGCGCGTTCTGCCGGTTGATGAAGCTGAGCCCGACGGCGAGCAGCGTCGACAGGAAGACGGCCCGGAACGGCGTCATCCCGGTCACCAGCAGCACGACGATGGCGATCAGCGGCAGGAACTGGTAGCCGTGGCGGCGCGTCAGCTCGCCGACCGACGGCAGGTCGACGGTGACCGCCTTCGTGCCCAACCGGCGGCTGTCCGCCTCGATCATCAGCACGATCGAGAAGTAGTAGAGGATGGCGGGCACGATCGCCATGACGATTACCTGCAGATAGGTGATCTGCAGGAACTCGGCGATGAGGAACGCGGCGGCTCCCATCATCGGCGGCGCCATGATTGCCCCGATGCCGCTGGCCGAGAGGATGCCGCCGCCGATCTCGGCCGAGAAGCCGGCGCGCCGGAGCAGCGGCCAGACCACCGCGCCGAGCGTCACCGTCGTCGCGACGCCGCTTCCCGACACGGTGCCGAGCAGGAAGCCCGACAGCGTCACCGTCCGGCCCGGCCCCGCCCCGCTCTCCGAGCGCCCGAACGCGGCCATCGTCCAGTTGATGAAGAACGGTCCGGCCCCCGACTTGGCCAGGATCGCGCCGAAGATGGTGAACAGGATGATGAAGGTCGCGCACACGTTGAGCGGCACGCCGAAGATGCCTTCGAGCGTCATGTACAGCGTGCCGACGAGTCGCGCGGCATCGTAGCCGCGGTGCGCGAACAGCTCGAGCCCGACCAGCTCCAGGTACGGCCCGTAGTAGCCGTACAGGAGGAACGTCGCGGCCGTCACCGGCAGGATGGGTCCGACCGTCCGGCGCGTGGCCTCCAGGACTACGAGGGTGGTGACCACCCCGAGCACCAGATCCACCGTCAGGGGCGTGGCGGCGCGGTAGACGAACTGGTCGAAGTCGATGACCGGCCACGCCAGCGCCGCGGCCGCGGCCGCGGCCAGCGTCCAGTCGAGCCACATCGGCCGGGCGCGCCAGCACGGATGCGCCGGGAAGACGAGGAAAGTGAGGACGAGGGCGACGAGAAGAAAGCTGACCCGGTAGATCTGCGGCTGGACGATTCCCACCACCCAGTACAGGGCGTACAGCGACAGCCCTACGGCCAGCGCGGTGACCAGCGTGGCGGTCCAGCCTTCCAGCTTGCGGGTCGGGACATCCGCTTCCGGATCGTCGTAGACCGCGGTCGGCGAGTCAGGTGTCGTCAGCGTCGTCCCCCGGTTCTCACTCCGACCAGACGCCCTGCTCGCGGTAGTAGCGGACGGCGCCGTCGTGGAACGGGATGGGCGAGCCGGCGGTCGCGCTGTCGAGCGTCAGCACGGCGGCCATCGGGTGCACCGCGGCCAGCTCCTCGTGGTGGTCGAACAGGACGCGCGTCAGCTCGTAGGCCATCTCCTCGTCCATGTCCGCGTGGACCACGAGCACGTTCGATACGGCGACGACGGTCACCGTGTCCTCCATGCCCGGATAGACCGACGGCGCGATGGGGGAGTTGTGGTAGACCAGCGAGCCGTACTGGTCCTGCAGCGTCGGGAGCGTCCCGCCGTTCGGGACCACCTTGATCGTGCGGCCCGGCGTGGAAGCCAGGTCGAGGATCGCGCCGGTCGGCAGGCCTCCGCTGAAGAAGAACGCGTCGATCTTGTCGTCCTTGATGGCGTCGACCGATTGCGCCGCGCCGAGGCTCTGCCGGGTGATGTCGGTCTCCGGATTCACGCCCGCCGCCTCGAGGATGCGGAAGGCGCTCACCTCCGTGCCGCTGCCCGGCGCGCCGGTCGAGACCACCCGGTCCTTCAGGTCGGCGACGGTCTCGATGCCGGTCGCGGTGACCGAGACGAGGTGGTTGTAGTTGTCGTAGAGGACGGCGAGCCCGCGCATCGGCACCGCGCCGAAGTCGGCGAACACGCCGCTCTGGTTCGCCGCGTCGTCGATGGAGTCGGCCAGGCCGAAGGCCAGGTCGGCGGACCGGTTCGCGATGAACTTGAGGTTGTCGACCGTGCCCGCCGTCACTTCGGCTGTCGCCTCGACGCCATCCACGTTGTCGCTGATGACCTTCGCGATGCCCCCGCCGTACGGATAGTAGACGCCGCCGGTGCCGCCGGTCGCGATCGACAGGCGCACCGTCAGGCTTCCGCCGCTGCCGGCCGGCCCGCCGCATGCCAGCGTGCCCGCGGCGATCGCGGCGGCTGCCGCCAGTACGAGCCAGCGCGCGCTGTTCTCCATCCGACCGGGAGCGTTGCCAGGGTGTGGTGTCGTCGTCATCTGCCGTCTCCTGTTCACGTGCGCCCCGCGGCCGCAGCGTTCCGGCATTCTATCCCGATGCGCCCCGTGGGGTTCGACTCCTCGATGCGCGAGGCGGCGTCCTGGCATCTCCGAGCTTGCCACTTCGCCTATTCTGAGTGAATGAGGACCATTCGTACCCGTGTGGCGGCGGTCAGCGTCGCGTGTGCGCTTCTGGTCGCCACCGTCGGCGGCAGTTCCGAGCCGAGCCGAGCCCGCAGGGGCATGGTGGTCGCCTCGGACGGACTGTCCGCTGCGGTCGGCCGCGACGTGCTGCGCGCAGGAGGATCGGCCGTTGATGCGGCGGTCGCAACCGCCTTCGCGCTCGCGGTGACGCTGCCGGCGGCCGGCAACATCGGCGGCGGCGGATTCCTGGTCCATCGGGCGGGGGACGGATCCGCCGCGGCCTACGACTTCCGCGAGACGGCGCCAGCCGCGGCATCCCCGGAGATGTTCCTGACCGGCGGCGTCTACGATGCGGAGCGGCATCACGCCAGCCACGTCGCGGTCGGCGTGCCGGGCTCCGTCGCCGGGCTGCACCGCGCCTGGATCGACCACGGCCGCCTGCCGTGGCGGCGTCTGGTGGAGCCGGCAATCGCCCTGGCCCGCGACGGGTTCGTCCTCACCCACGCACGCGCGGCGTCGCTGGCCGGCGTCCTGCCGCGGATGGCTCCGTACCCCGCGTCGGTCGCGACCTTCTCGAACGACGGCGCCCCGTACGAAGCCGGCGACCGCTTCCGTCAGCCGGACCTCGCCGCGACTCTGGAGCTGATCGCCGACGATGGGCCGGCCGGCTTCTATCGCGGCCGAACCGCGTCGCTGTTGGCGCAGGAGATGGGGGAACACGGCGGGTTGATCACCGAGGCCGATCTGGCCGCTTACGAGCCCAGGGTCCGCGCGCCGATTCGGGGGCTCTATCGCGGGTACGAGATCGTATCCATGCCGCCGCCCAGCTCCGGCGGGATCACGCTGGTCCAGATGCTCAACGTGCTCGAGGGCTACGACCTGCGGGCTGCCGGCTTCGGCTCCGCGCTCAACGTCCACCGCATCGCCGAGGCGATGCGGCGCGGCTTCGCGGACCGCGCGCGACATCTCGGGGATCCCGACTTCAACCCCGCGCTGCCGGTGCTCCGCCTGACGTCCAAGGAGTACGCCGCCGGACTGCGCGCGACCATCGACCCGGAGCGGGCGTCCCCGTCCGGCCCGGAGACGTTCGAGTGGCCGGCGAGGGGGAACGAGACGACGCACGTGTCGGTGGTCGACGCCGACCGCAACGCGGTCGCGCTCACTACGACGCTCGAGCAGTCCTACGGTTCGAAGATCGTGGTGCCCGGGGCCGGCTTCCTGTTGAACAACGAGATGGGCGACTTCAACGCCGCCCCCGGGCTGACCACCACGGCCGGGTTGATCGGAACGCAGCCCAATCTCGCCGAGCCGGGCAAGCGCATGCTGTCGAGCATGACGCCCACCATCCTCGCGAAGGACGGCCGTCTCTTCATGGTGACCGGGAGTCCGGGAGGACGGACCATCATCAATACGGTGCTGCACACCATCCTGAACGTCGTCGATTTCGGGATGAACGTGCAGGAGGCGATCGACGCGCCGCGCTTCCACCACCAGTGGCTGCCGGACGAGCTGCGCTACGAGCGGCGCGGACTGTCGCCCGACAGCGTGGCGCTGCTCGAGGCCCGCGGCCACGCGCTCGCCGCCCGCACGAGCCAGGGTGCGGCGCACGCCATCGTGCTCGACGCCGAGGCGGACGTGCTCGAAGGCGCAGCCGACCCGCGTCGCGCCGATGCGGCGGCGGCCGGCTACTGAGCACCCGCGATCTCCGCGGGAGGTTTCGGTCGTCGGTCAGTAGTGGTAGCGCGCGGCCAGGAAGTGCACGCGGTCGGGTTCGACGGCATACACGAGTCGGTGCTCCTGGTCGATGCGCCGGGACCATTTGCCGGCGAGTTGTCCGCGGAGCGGCTCCGGCTTGCCCTGTCCCTCGAAGGGGTGCCGCATGACCGCTTCGACGAGCGCGAGTACACGGATGGCCACGCGGCGGTTGGTCCGCGTCCAGTACTCGAGGTCCTGGAGGAAGTCGGGATCCATGACGGCCTCCCGCCCCCGCCGCTCGCTCACTGGTCGTCCAGTCCGAAGCGTCTGCGGAGCTGCTCGACGTCGAGCGGCTCACCCTTGCCGCCGGCGGCGCGGTCGCTCGCCTCTCGGAGGCGCCGGGCGTTTTCCGGTGATCGCAGGAGGTAGGCCGTTTCGATCCAGCCCGCCAGCTCCTCCGCGGCGACCAGCGCGACCGGTTCCTTGCCGCGCCTGCGGATCAGCACGGGTTCGCGGCTGTCGGTCACCTGGTCCATGAGCATGGCGAGGCGCTGGCGCGCCTGACTGTAGCTCGTCTCGCGGATCATCCTGTGTCCTTCTGCACGTACAGAATCACTGTACGTGACGGGTATCCGGCGGTCAACTACCGGGGGCCGTAGATCCGCTCGTAGGCGGCGTAGTTCGCCGTCACCCCCCGTGCGAAGTTTCGCGTCTCGGTGTAGGGAATGCTGTCGACGAAGAAATCGGCGCGCAGGTCGCGCGCCGCGGCCCACCAGTCGCCGGCGCGGTCCTCGCCCGCGTTGTAGGAGGCAATCACCGGTAGCCGGGCCCCGTCGAACAGCTCGAGCAAGTCCGCGTTCAGGCGCGCCGCGATGGCGATGTTGACGTGGGGCTCGGCCAGCGTCGCATCGTCCACGCCGCCGGCCAGGATGTCGCCGACCCCGGCGCGCTCGGCGAGGGCCTCTGCCGTGTAAGGCATGATCTGCAGCAAGCCGACCGCGCCGACCGCCGAGCGGGCCGCGGGGTCGAAGCGCGATTCGCTGCGCATCAGCGAGACCAGCAGCACCGGATCCGCGCCGTGGGCGCGAGCCGAGTCGACCACCGTGTCCCAGAACGGGCGGGGGTACGCCATCGACAGAAAGTCGTCCGGTAGTCCGCGCGCCGGCTGGTTGAAGTACGCGGTGAAATGGTTGAAGAGGACCCGCGCGGCGCTGGCGTGGTCGCCGGCCTGCGACGCGGCGCGGGCCGTGAGCAGGGCCAGGGCTCGGTCTCCCCGGCTGCGGCTCAGCAGGCGGCGCAGGTACCACGCCGCGTCGTCGATGAGCCCGGCGCGGGCCAGCGCCATGGCGGCGCGGAACTCGGCCCGGCGGCGGGGCGCGGGGCCGAGGGCCAGGCTCGGAAAGTCGAGTGGCGGCCGGGCTTCGAGGGCGTCCGGCCGGTCGCGAATCTCGGTCAGGCGCCGTCGCGCGGTCAGCCCGTAGTAGTGGTACGGGTACCGTATCGCGAGCGGTTCGAAGGCTGCCGCGGCGGCGGCGCGGTCGCCGCGCTGCTCGTGGGCGACGCCGAGCCAGTACCGCGCGGCCAACGCGAGGTTCCCGTCCGGTTCCCTCTCGATGAGGCTGCGGAGGTTGCTCAGCGCGCGGTCGTGCTGCCCGGCTCGCACCGCCGCCACGCCGGCTCGCCAGAGGATTGCCCGCTGATCATCGGGCGTGGGCGCGGTCTCGAACAGGCCGGGAAAGAGGGCCAGGCCTGCTTCTACGTCCCCCGTCGCCACGAGGGCGGCGGCCAGCAGCACGCCTGCGCCGCGTCGCTGCTCGGCGGTGGCGCCGGGGACCCGTCCTTCCCAGAGGTCGGCCCCGAGACGGCGGGCTCGGTCCATGTCGCCCATGCGCACGGCCAGCCGGAATTCGGTCAGGCGGACGGCCGGAGCCAGGGGGCTGGACCCGAAGCGGTCGCGGAACGCGGCGCAGGCCGCGACCGCCGCTTCGTTGTCGCGCTGGGCGTACAGCGTCTCGACCCGTTCGGCGGCGATGCGTTCCCCGGCCGCGCGGCCGGGGAACGCCGCGGCCCATTCGTCGAGCAGCTCGAGCGCGGGCTCGAAGCGGGAGGCGCCGCGAAGCCGGCGCACCAGACCCCGGTACTCCGCTGCGGTGAACGGCGACAACGTCTCGCCGCGGGCGCGCGCCAGGCGGCGGGCCTCGCGACGCGCTGCGACGAACGCATCGGCGGTTCGATGACGGAGTTGCGCCTCGCGCAGCGTCGCCAGGGCCCGGGCGCCGTCCCCCGCGGCTTCGAGCGCTTCGGCAAGGCCCAGGCGTGCGGCGTCGGCGTCGGCCCCGGCACTGGTCGCGGCGAGGACCTCGCGGTAGAGCGCCGCTGCCCGATCCGGCGAGCCGACGCTCAGGTACGCCTCCGCCACGCGCAGGACCAGATCCCGGTGGCGTGCGGGGTCGGCGCGGGTCAGCTCGGCGAGCAACGGCACGGCGTCCGCCGGTGCTCCCCGTTCGGCGGCGCTCTCGACGATGGCGCGGCGGGCGAAGGTGCGCATGAAGACGGCGCGCTCGATCACCGCCCGCCAGGCCGACTCGGCCTCCACCGCGCGCCCGGTGCCGGCGAGCAGCGTGGCGCGCAGGATCGTGTGCTCCAGGGCGGGAGGTGAAGTGCCGGCGGTCCCGGCGTTCCGCTCGAGGCTGGCCAGCGCGTCGGCCGGCCGGCCGGCGTGCAGTTGCGCCGCGGCGCCGGCAAAGGTCGGCGGCGGAAGACGGAGGTCGGCGGAGGACGCCGTTTCCTGTGCGAGCGCGGAAGCGCCGGCAAGAAGCCAGAAGAGGAAGGCGATACGGGCGGCGCCGCGGCGTTTCAGTGTCGAGTACACGGCGTTGTTCTCCTGTGGCGGATGCCGGACGATATGAGTTTCAAGTATAATACCAGGCACGGCTTATGAGTTGTGCTAATACAGGAAGGGCAGCCGCCTGCCAGTGGAGGGAGTAGAGCCGACGTGAAGATCACACCAGGAAAGCTCGCCGGGATGAAAGCGGTGTCCACCGCGACGGGCACGATTGCGGCCGCCGCGATGGATCAGCGCGGGTCGCTGAAGAAGGCGCTCGGCAAGGCCGCGGGCGGCGGCGCGACCGACGCGATGCTCGAGGAGTTCAAGTCGATAGTGACGGCGGCGCTGACGCCCCACGCCTCGGCGATCCTGCTGGATCCGCAGTGGGGCATCGAGGCGTCGAAGCAGCGCAGCGCCAACGCCGGCCTCCTGCTCGCCTACGAGGAGAGCGGCTACGACAACACCCGCCCCGGGCGCCTGCCCGACCTTCTTCCGCACTGGTCCGTCCGCCGCTTGAAGGAAGCGGGCGCGGACTGCGTCAAGGTGCTCATCTATTACACCCCCTTCGACGCGGCGGCCGTGAACCAGGAGAAGCACGCGTTCATCGAGCGCATCGGCGACGAGTGCCGGACGAACGACATTCCTTTCTTCCTGGAGTTCGTCGGCTACGACCACGAGGGCGGCGACGAGAAGGGGCCGGCGTTCGCGCAGCGCAAGCCGGACGTCGTGGCCGGGAGCATGGCCGAGTTCTCCAAGGACCGCTACGGCGTCGACGTGATGAAGGTGGAGATTCCGGTCAACATGAAGTTCGTGGAAGGCACCCGGAGCTTCCAGGGAACCAGGGTCTGCACCAAGGAGGAGGCGATTCACTCTTTCCGCCAGGCCGCCGCCGGGGCGCAGAAGCCGTTCATCTTTCTGTCGGCCGGGGTGAGCAACGCGGAGTTCACCGAGTCGCTGGAGCTGGCCACCGAGTCGGGAGTCGAGTTCGCCGGCGTCCTGTGCGGGCGGGCGACCTGGAAGGAGGGCATTCCGGTGTACGCCACAGAGGGCGGCGATGCGTTCCGCGAGTGGCTCGAGACCGAGGGCGTGCGCAACATCGGAAACGTCAACGCCGCGCTGCGCGGCGCGACGTCGTGGTTCGGGGCCTGCGGGGTCGAGTCCGTCGAGCCGCAGCCGGCGTAGTCGCGCCGGGGGACGGATCGGCCAACGCAGGGTGGTTCGCCGGGGTGGGCGTGCCTTATCGCTACCGGCCGCAGGTGCTCGAGGCCCTGGCGTCCCACGGGGTCCGCCCGACCCCATCCACTCGTCCGGAACTCGTGCACGAGTTCGTGAGCGACCTGTATCGCTTCGAGCTGCGGCGGCTCCGCGCGCGGCAGGTGCGCGGCGAAATCCCGAGGGAGGCGTACTCCGGCCACGTCGTTGCCCTGCGGCGCCGCTATCTGCTGGTGTCCGTCCCGCTGCGGCACTGGACCCGCGACGCGTAGGGTTTGCAGCGGGGAGCCCGGGCAAGACCGGATCAGCGCCAGCCGAAGAGGTTGCCGGTGCTGATGGCGCGGGGGCGCCATTCTCGCGGCGTCGCGGCCTCCAGCATCTCGCGGTGCGTCGGTGAGCCGTACGAGACGGTCTCGCTGTCCAGATCGAAGTTCCGAAGGAGCTCGATGGCCGGCGCCCGCGCGTAGACGTCGACGTAGAAGTTCAGGTTGAGGAGGCCGCGGCGTCCCTCCTCCGCGGGCGCGGTCTCCGCCATCCGGCGCTTTATGCGATCGAGCGACACGGGCAACTCGCTCGCGTCCACCACCTCGACAGCGCTCTTCGCCTCCGGTTCCTGCGCCGCGCCGGCCACCGGCAGGGCGAGGCCAATCCAGATAGCCACGGTGAAGCTTGAGCGTACAAGTCGCATCGGTCCCCGTCCTGCAGTCAATTCCCACGCTACGACGGCTCGGGCGAACTGTCAAGATCCCGGTTCGGGTCGCCTGCGCCGCGGATTCGACCGCCGGCCCGGCGTGCGCCCGCTGCCGGTAAGATCGCTGCGTGACCCTGCTCGGCGCGGCCGGTGTGCTCATCGGTCTGCTGCTCGTTCTTCTCGTTGGCCTGGCTTGGCGGCTGCGGGCCGTCCGGGCCGGCCACGACCGGGCCCAAGCGCGGCTTGCGGCACTGCTCGAGAGCGACGCCGCGGGGCTCGCGGTCTGGGATGCCGGGGGCCGGCTCGCCGCCTGCAACGGCCGCTTTCGGGAGTTCTATCCCGAAGTGACGCTGAAGCCCGGTCTCGAATTCGAGGACCTCGTGCGCTACACCGTCACCCGGGCGGTGGTGCTCGTACCCGAAGAGGAGATCGAGGACTGGATCGAGGAGCGGCTTGCCCGGCGGGCCGAAGCGTCGACCGAGACGCGGCGCACGCCGGACGGCCGCTGGATCGAGATGCGCATGCGGCCTACCGGGCAGGGAGAGACTCTGCTCGTCTATACGGACGTCACCGCCGCGCGCGCCGCGGCGACCGGCGCCGGCGACGCCGCGCCCGCGGCGACCGCGCAGGCGGCAACGCTGCGCATGCTGCAGGCAGCCATGGCCGTCGGCCTCCGGGCCGGGTCGTTTCACCAGGCCGTCCGCGACCTCACGCGGCTGCTGGCCGAGTCGGAGGGATGGGACGCCGGCACGGCCTATCTCGTGCCCGCCGACGGCAGCGGGGAGCTGGTCTCGACCGGCGTGTGGCACGTTGCGAACGAGGAGGTCGCGCCCCTGGCGACCCGCGCCGCGATCGACGCGTGCTGCGACGATGCGGACGATCAGGTGCTGCGGCGCGCGGTCTCCTCGGCCGCCGCGATCTGGATCGCGAACGTGACGGTCGATCCCCGGCTGTCCGACGCGCGCCGCGACTCCCTCGGCGACATCCGATCGATCTGCGCGGTTCCGATCTCGTCGTCAGGTCGGGTGGTCGCCGTGGTCGAGCTCTTCGCGGCGGCCTCGACGGTTCCGGATCCGTTGCGAGAACGGCTCATCGTCAGCGCCGTCGGGCAGCTCGCCCACGTCATCGAGCGCGAGCGGGCCGCCTTCTCGCCCGCCGCGTCGCCGGGCGCGGGGTCTCAGCGGAGTTGACGGCCGGTCTGCGGGTTCTTGCTCTCCCCGGCGCGTACGCAGGCCAGGACGTCGGTCAGGCACGCGGCTATCGGCGCGGCGCCGTCGACCACGACGTCGGCGAAGCGTGCCGTCGGTTCGACGTGCCGCCGGTACATCGGCCAGACGGATTCCTCCCACTGCCGGCGCACCGACGCCGGGCTGCGCCCGCGGGATTCGCAGTCGCGCGCCAGGCGGCGCGCCAGCGCGGTGGCCTCGTCGATGCGCATGAAGACGCTCGTGTGGTACAGGTGCCGCAGCGTGGACCAGTGGAGGGCGAGAATCCCTTCCACGATTGCGTAGCGGCCCGGCCGCACCGTCCACGTGGCCGTCGTGCGCCGGTGTATGCGGAAATCGTAGGTCGGGCGTTCGACGGCGCGTCCGGCGCGAAGCTGCCGGATATGCGCCTCGAGCAGAGCTGCGTCGACGGCCTCCGGCGCGTCGTAGTTGGCCGTGTCCAGCTCCGCGGCGGTTGCCTGCGGCCGATCCCGATAGTAGGCGTCGAGCGGAAGCACCGGCGCCGGCGGGACGAGGGCGGCGGAGAGGCGTTGCGCCAGGGTAGTCTTGCCGCTCCCGGAGGCGCCGGCGATGGCTATCAGATGGGGCCGGTTCATGCGGCCATGCTACGCCGCCCCGCCTCGGGAAGCGCCTCCGGGCCGGGATTCGGGGCTGCGGTTGGTGCGATCCGCCGGTATAAGATTGCCGCAATGTCCGACACGACGACACACGATCCGGCCGCCGCTACGCCAGCCGCCGAGCGACCCGCCACCGCCGGCCCGCCCCCCGGGGTTGCCACTCGCGGCGGCGGTCACGACGCGGGCGCCCCCGACCTGCGCGAGCACGGCGCGCCGGTCCGGGGTGTTCCGCAGACCTCCACCCGCCGCCTGTTCGTGCAGCTCCACGTGTTCACCGACTGCCCGCCGCCGGACGGCGTCGTCGACGCGGTGCGGCGGAGCGGCCTCGACGCCGCCGTCTACGCGGATCTGAACGACCCGCGGGGCCTCGGGGTCGTGCTGATGAGCGAGGATCCTGCCTGCTTCGCCGAGGCGGGGCGCAGCCTGCTCACCGGCGTGTCGTTCAGGAGCCTGACGCGGCGGCCGGAGATGACCATGATCGGCCGCACCTATTCCTCCGGGCGCGAGGCGGATCTCGAGGACTTCCTGCTGCGCAAGGTCCCCCGCAACGTGCTGAGTCCCGAGAATCCGTGGGCCGTCTGGTATCCGCTGCGGCGCATCGGCGCCTTCAACCAGCTTCCCCGCGCCGAGCAGGGGCGTATCCTGATGGAGCACGGGATGCTGGGGCGCCGCTACGGCGAGGCGGGGTACGCGGTGGACGTGCGCCTCGAGTGCCACGGGCTCGACCGGGACGACAACGAGTTCGTGATCGGCCTCATCGGACCGGAGCTGTACCCGCTGTCGCGCCTCGTCAAGGACATGCGCGCCACCCGGCAGACCTCCGAGTTCATCCAGCAGATGGGGCCGTTCTTCGTCGGCAGGACGCTGTACCAGTCCCCGCTCCCCGGTTCGTCCTCCACGTAGGGCACCAGCAGCCTGCGCCGCGGACACGGTGCCCGTACACGACGCTGGACCGGGGATCCGCGGGCGGTCTGATACGATTGCCGCCATGCCGAACGACCAGCCGTCCGCTTCCGCGCCATCCGGGTCTGCGGCGTCCGATGCGTTGAGTCGGCTTCCGTTGCCGGACACCAACCCGCGCGGGCTCCTGCGCCACTTCGGGCCGGGGCTGATCCTGATGATGACCGGGATCGGCACGAGTCACCTCGTCACCGCCCCGGTGGCCGGCGGACGTTTCGAATACGCACTGCTCTGGTGCATTCCGGTGGCCTACATCTTCAAGTACTACGGCTTCGAGATGGCGTTCCGCTTCACCAACGCGACCGGCCGGAGCATGCTCGACGCCTACACCACCGCCCCCGGCAAGTGGCCGGTCTGGTACGTGCTGATCACCACGATCATCCAGTGCGCGTTGGGGCAGGCGGGGCGGCTCGCGGCGGCCGCGGCGGTTCTCTTCTACGTCTTCTCGGAGTATCTCGGCCTCGGCCTGCCGGCCTGGCTGTACGGGCTCGGGCTCGGGGCCCTCTCGGTCGGCATCATCCTCTACGGGCGCTACGCCGCGGTCGAGCTGTCGACCAAGGTGCTGGCCGGAATGCTGTTCGTCTCGACGGTCGGCGTCTATCTGTTCGAGCCCGCGCCCATGTCGGCGATGGGCCGCTTCTTCGTCTTCGAGACGCCGGTCGGTTCGTGGCTGGTCATCGCCGCGTTCCTCGGGCTGCTGCCCACCGGCATGGACGTGTCGCTGCAGGCTTCCGAGTGGGGCAAGGCGAAGCGGGTGGGCATGGGGCGCATCCGCGAGCAGCTCGAGCGGGACGGGCTGGTGAAGCGGTTCGATCCGTTCGGCTCCAGAAGCAGCGACCTGGCGGTAGACGTCTCGAAGCTGCCCGAGCACGCGCAGGAGTACTGCCGGCGCTGGTTCCGGATCGGGCTCTGGGACTTCACGCTCGGTCACGTCGTGTCGTTCGTGCTCGCGGTCATCTTCCTGCTGCTGGCCGCGGTCTGGCTCTATCCGGCCGAGGTGGCGGGGAACGCGGTCATCGGGGAAATCGCTCGCATCTTCACCGACAGCATCGGCCCCGGGATGATGCTCATCTTCCTGCTGGGCGCGTTCGCGGCCACCTTTTCCACCGCCTTCAACTACTTCGACGGCTGGCCGCGGGTCGTCGCGGCGTGCTGCCGGAACCTGTTCCGCGCCACGGCGGCGCTGCCCGGCATTGCCGCCGACCAGTTGACCGACGAACGCCGCCGGACCGCGACGTCCGAGTACAACATCTACCGCATCACGATGTTCTACTCCCTGATCGCCGCCGTGCTCATCCTGGCGGGCCTGCCGCGGCCGGTGTTCCTGGTGCTGGTTTCCTCGGCGCTGGCCTTCTTCATCGCGCCGGTAATTTTCTTCCTGAATCTGTACTACTGCGTGACGGTGATTCCGAAGAACGACACCGCCTTCTATCCCTCGCTCCCGGTGCGCGCCTTCGCGTGGTTCAGCCTCGTCGTGTTCACCGGCCTGACCGCGCTCGTGATACTGGCTCGCGTGTTCGACGTGACGCTCTTCGGATAGGAAGGAACTCGTGGTGAAACCCCGCGTGGCGCGGAGAACGGCCAGGCGCCCGGATCGCGCGGCTCGACATCGGCCGCGAGTGACGGCGCAGCTCGTGTGCGCGTTCGTCACGGCGTTGCTGCCGGGAGTCTCGGCCGTGTCCGCCGGCCAGGGCGACGCCGATCTGATCGTCAACGTCACCCATCGGGCGCGCGCCCTGCACCCGGGCGAGATCGTCGTCCTGAACGTGCGGACATCCGCGGCCCCGGCGGCGCTGGCCGCCACCGCGTTCGGCGCCGAGCTGCGCTTCTTTGCGGCCGGGCCGGCCAACGTCTGGTCGGCGCTGATCGGGATCGATCTCGACGTAGAGCCGGGAGAGCACGCGGTCACCGTGCGGGCGACGGCCGTCGACGGTTCGCTGTCCGAGACCGACTACACGCTCGCGGTCGAGCCCAAGCAGTTCGCGACCCGGAGACTGCGCGTCGAGCCGCGCTACGTCGATCCGCCCCCGGAGGTCGTGGAGCGGATCCTGCGCGAGAGGGATCAACAGGCGGCGCTCTTTCCCGTCTCCACCGCCGTGCGGTACTGGCGCGGCGGGTTCCTGCGCCCGGTCCCAGGGCGTGCGAACAGCGCCTTCGGGCGCCGCAGCGTCTTCAACGGCCAGCCGCGGAGCCCGCACAGCGGCGCGGACTTCCGGGCCGGGACGGGCACGCCGATCAAGGCGCCCAACGACGGCGTGGTGGTTCTTGCCACCGACCTGTACTTCTCCGGCAACGTCGTGATCATCGACCACGGCTGGGGGCTCTACTCCTACTTCGCACACCTGTCCGCGATCGACGTGGCCGAAGGCGATCGCGTGCGCAAGGGCATGGTCGTCGGCAAGGTCGGCGCGACCGGCCGCGTCACCGGCGCGCATCTGCATTGGACCGTGCGCCTGAACGACGCCCGCGTCGACCCGCTCTCGTTGCTGGAGCTGTTTCCCGCCGGAGGCGGCCGCTGATGGGACGGATGGCGCCCCGGCTGATTCTCTGGCTGATCCTGGCCGGTTTGGTCGTCGCCTCGTTGCCGCTCGCTGCGCAGCAGGTCGGGCCCGCCAGCGGTTCGCTCGTGCTCGTGGGCGGGAGCATGCAGGACGCGGCCATCGTCGAGCGCTTCCTGGAGCTCGCCGGTGGAGAGGACGCGCCCCTCGTTCTGATTCCGACGGCGGGTGGCGCAGAGTCCTACGACCCGACCTGGCCGGGGACCGGTCCGTTTGTCACGGCAGGAGCCAGGCATCTTACCGTGTTGCACACGACCGACCGCGACACGGCGAACACCGACGCGTTCGTCGAACCGTTGCGTCACGCCCGCGGCGTCTGGTTCGGCGGCGGGCGCCAGTGGCGGCTCGCCGACGCGTACCTGGACACGAAGGTGCACGAGGCGCTCCGAGAGGTGCTCGACCGCGGCGGCGTCATCGGGGGATCCTCGGCGGGGGCGACGATCCTGGGCTCGTACCTGGTGCGCGGCGATACGCGGACCAACACGATCATGATGGGCGATCACGAGGAGGGGTTCGGGCTGCTCCGGGGCGTTGGCGTGGATCAGCACCTGCTGCGGCGTAACCGCCAGTTCGATCTGATCGACGTCGTGCGCGCACGCCCCGATCTGCTCGGGATCGGCATCGACGAGGACACCGCCATCGTCGTGCAGGGCGACCGGTTCGAGGTCATCGGCCAGAGCTACGTCGCCATCTACGACCACGAGCGCCTGCTTGATTCAGGCGGCCTCTTCTACCTGCTGGCGCCGGGCGACGCCTACGACCTGGCGACCCGCGAAGCCTATCGCCCGCGCCCGGCCCTCGGGCCCCTGGGTCGCGTCGTGGCCGGGCCGTGGCCCGCGGCGCCGCGTTGACGCGTCTCTGTAATTCCGCTCCGAACGTCCGGGCATCGTGCCGCGTGAAGACTCGGTGTGCGGTGCCGGTGCTTCTTGCGGGCGATGGACGCAATCGGCGTGCCACGCCCGTGCGGGTGGGGGCCGGGCCGGTCAGGCGCCCACCGCGCCCCTGACGACGTCGATCAGCGCGTCGAAGTCGGCGGCATCGTTGTACAGGTGCGGCGCGATGCGGATGGCGCCCCCGCGAAGCGACACCGACACCCGCCGCGCCCGGAGGTCGCGGCCGAGTCCCGGAATGTCGACGCCGGCCGGCAGGCGCACGCCGAACAGGTGACCGGCCCGCCACCTGTCGTCGTCGATGCGGCAGCCGAGCTCACGGAGCCGCGGGACCGCGGCGGCCGTCAGCTCGCGCGTGTGGACCGCGACCGTTTCCGGTCCCCAGTCGAGGACCTGCTCCAGCGCGGCCTCCAGCATCGGCAGCAGCACGAAGTTCGACCGTTCGCCCACGTCGTAGCGGATGGCCCCGGGCTGGTAGTCGTCGCGGTATTTGACGAGCTCGTTGAAGCGATCGCTCCCGCGGCGGGTGATCCAGTTCTCCTCGATCGGCACGCCGCCGTCGAAGGCGGGGCCGTACCATGCGACGCCGATCGCGTAGGGGCCCGTCAGCCACTTGTAGCCGGCGCAGATCAGCGCGTCGGGGCGAGTGCGCGCGATGTCGAACGGCTGCGCACCCACCGACTGCGTCCCGTCGACGACCAGCCGGGCCCCGGCCGCGCGCGCCCGCTCGCCGATGGCGTCCAGATCGAAACGCAGGCCGTCGGTCCAGTGCAGCGGCGGGAGCACCACGGCCGCCGTCCGGTCGTCGATGGCGTCCAGAAGCGCGCCGTTCCATGCCTCGCCGCGCGATCCCGCCGTGTCCGGGGCCGCCACCGTGCGCAGCGTGGCGCCGGCTTCGCGGCATGCCCGCCGCCAGGTGTAGACCGCGCTCGGGAACTGCTCCTCGACGACGACCACCGACCGGCCGGCGGCGAGCGGCGTGTTCCGGGCCACGGTCGCCATCGCGTAGGAGACCGACGGCACTATCGCCACCCGGTTCGGGTCGGGCGCGTCGACGAGGCGGGCGAAGAGCTGGCGAACGCGCGTGGCCGGCTCGAAGAAGTCGCCGGTCTCCAGACGGCTGGGGACCGCGATGCGGTCTATCGCGCGGCGTCCGGCGTCCGCGACCCGCTTCGATGCCGGCGCCATGTACGCGCAGTTGAGATAGTGGAGGCCGGCCGGCAGGGAGAAGAGCGAGCGGTGCGCGTTCGGGCGTGGCGGACGGCGGAACCACCGGGAGATTGGAGAGGCGGCCGCGCTGCCTGTTGACGCCATGCAAATCAGCTTACTACCGTCCACGTGCGCGCGGCCGGTGGTATGCTCATCCGTTTTCAGGAGTCTGCCATGGCCCCCACGACGGCGAACGGATCACTGGCGCTGGTGCTGGCCGCCGCGGTAGCCGGCGGGTGCGCCCTCGGGACGCCGGAAGAACGCGCCGAGAGGGCGCTCACGACTCGCGCGCAGGCGATTCACGAGCGCGTGCTGACGCTCGACTCGCACATCGACATCCCGCTCAACTTCGCCACCCGGGACGTCGATCCCGGCGTGCTCGGGGACTTTCAGGTGGACCTGCCGAGGATGCGCGCCGGCGGGCTCGACGCCGGTTTCTTCATCGTCTATGTCGGTCAGACGGAACGGACGCCCGAGAACGAGGCGCAGGCCAAGGCGGACGCGATGACGAAGTTCGAAGCGATCCACCGCATGGCGGAAGAGCTGTACCCGGATGAAATCGAGATCGCGCACAGCGCGGCCGACGTGGAGCGGATTGCCGGCAGCGGCAAGCTGGTGGCGGCGATCGGCATCGAGAACGGCTACGTCATCGGCCGCGACCTCTCCCTGCTCGAGACCTACCACGAGCTCGGCGCGCGCTACATGACGCTGGCGCACGGCGGACACAACGACATCGCGGACTCCGCCACGCCGCGGGAGAACCTGGGCGATGCCGAGGCCGAGCACGGCGGCGTGAGCGCGTTCGGCGAGCAGGTCATCGCGGAGATGAACCGTCTCGGCATGCTGGTCGACGTGTCGCACATCTCGAAGGCCGCCATGCTCGACGCCGTCCGACTGTCCGCGGCGCCGGTCATCGCCTCGCATTCGAGCATGCACGCCCTGATGCCGCATCCCCGCAACCTGGACGACGAGCAGCTTCGGGCGCTGGCCGACAACGGAGGCGTGGTCCAGACGGTGGCGCTCGGTGCGTTTCTGTCCGAGGTCGTGGCTCGGCGGGCCGTGGAGTACCGCAACATCCGGGGCGCCTTCGGCATGATTCCGGGCCAACCGCCCGAAGAGCTCGGCGCCGAGCCGTACGAGGACTACATCGGCCGGATGGAGGCGCTGGACGCGCGCTGGCCCGATGCGACGGTCGCCGATTTCGTGGATCACATCGACCACGCGGTCGACCTCATCGGCATCGAGCACGTCGGGATCAGCTCGGACTTCGACGGCGGCGGCGGCGTCCTCGGCTGGTACGACGCGAGCGAGACGCTGAACGTCACCGTCGAGCTCGTGCGGCGCGGCTACAGCGAGGAGGACATCGCCAGGCTGTGGGGCGGAAACCTGCTGCGGGTCTGGGGCGAGGCGGAAGCGGTGGCCGCGCGGCTCGGGCGCTAGCCGGACGGTGGATCACGGACCATGTCCAGCACGAGCCCGCCGGCGTCGCCACGGCCGGCGCGAGTTGCGGCGCGCACCACCCATGCGTTGCCGTGGGCCCTGGATCCGGACGTTCGCGGTGCATGGCTCTCCGCGGCCACACGCGGTGCGGCGGGTGTGTTCCTCGACTATGACGGCACCCTGACGCCGATCGCCGATCGGCCGGAGCAGGCCACGCTCAGCGCATCGACGCGGGCACGGCTGGCCAGGCTCGCGACCCGTTGTCCGGTGACCATCGTTACCGGGCGCGACATCTCCGTCGTGCGCGGCTTCGTGCAACTCGACGAGATCGGCTACGCCGGCTGCCACGGTCTCGACATCGAGGGGGCGGCCGGCAGCGGCCTGCGCTACGAGGCGGCGGGAACCCTGCGGCCGGCTCTGGACGGCGCGGAGGCGGATCTGCGGCGGGAATTGGCGGGCATCGCGGGCGCGCTCGTGGAGCGCAAGCGCTACAGCGTGTCGACGCACCACCGGCTCGTCGCCCCGTGGGATGCCTCCCTGGTGGAGGCGGCCGTCGCGAACGTGGCGCGCCGTTACCCCGAGTTGCGCCGCGAGCGGGGCAAGAAGGTGTTCGAGCTGCGGCCGGACGTTGCCTGGGACAAGGGAAGCGCCGTCGCGTGGCTGCTTGCCGCGATGTCGCTGGAGTTCGGGTCGGCCGTCTACATCGGTGACGACGAGACCGACGAGCACGCCTTCGAACTGCTGGACGGCACCGGGGTTCCCATCGTCGTCGAGCACGGCGACCGTCCTACGAGCGCGCGCTATCGCGTGCGCGACCCTGCCGAAGTGACCATGGTGCTCGATCTCCTGGTGGAGGCGCTGGGCTCGTCCTGATCGTCGATCGGACGATTTACGTACAATTTACTCGTCCGCCACGACCCGGCAAACGGCGCCGTCTAGCGTGTACCCAGGACGCGGTCCGCCGACTTCCCGCTGTTGCGGTCCGCGCAGCGCTGGGATACGCTCGGGATGAGGTCCTCGAAGGGGTGCGACTTGGATTCGGCTCACGGCCCCGTACCGCGCGTCGCCGATGAACTCAACGAGTTGAAGACGCGCCTGCTCGCGATGGGCGGTGAAGCGGAAGAGCAGGTGCGCGCGGCGGTGCGGGCGCTCGTCGAAGGCGACCTGGAGCTTGCCGAACGGGTCCTCTGCGGCGACGAGCCGATCAATAAGCTGCACATGGAGATCGACAAGCGCTGCTACGATCTGCTGGTCGAGCATCACCCTGCAGCCACCGACGTGCGGGTCGTCGTCTCGGGCGTGAAGATCAACAGCGATCTGGAGCGCATCGGCGATGTCGCCGTCAACATCGCGGAGGCGACCTTCAGCTATCTGCAGCACCCCCCCGTCAAGCCGCTCATCGACATCCCGCGGATGGCCGAGCATGCGCAGGGCATGCTGCGGGATGCGCTCAACGCCTACGTACGGCACGCCACCGAGATGGCCTACGACGTGCTCGACCGCGACGACACGCTGGATGGGCTCAAGGACCAGGTGTTTCGCGAGCTGCTCCGGTACATGGTGCAGAACCCGGCGACGACCGAGCCCGCGCTCGATCTCATCCTCATCTCCCGCCATCTGGAACGCATCGGCGATCACGCCACCAACATCGCAGAGGAGGTGATCTTCATGGAGTCGGGCCGCGACGTCCGGCACCATGCACAGGAGGGGAGGGGCCCCACTGAGCACTGAACCGCCGGCCGTCGCACCGCCGGCCGTCGCACCGCCATCCGGGGGCGCACCGCCATCCGGGGGCCAATCCGTCGGCGCCGACCTCGTGCTCGTGGTCGAGGACGATCGGGACATCGCAGAGCTGGTGGCGCACCAACTCCACAAGGCGGGCTACGCGTCCGAGATCCTCACCTCCGGTTCGTCGGTCATGCCGTTCGTCCGCGAGCGGCCGCCTGCGTTGGTGGTGCTCGATCTGATGTTGCCGGGCCGCAACGGGCTCGACGTCTGCCGCTCCATCCGCGCGGATCCGAAGACGTCCAGCGTGCCGATCATCATGCTGACGGCCAAGACGGACGAGACCGATCGCATCGTCGGACTGGAGCTGGGCGGTGACGACTACGTCACCAAGCCTTTCAGTCCCAAGGAGCTGGTGGCGCGCGTCGGCGCCGTGCTGCGGCGGGCGCGGCGCGAGCAGCCGCCGCCGAGTCTGCTGCGGTTCGGGCCCGTCACGGTCGACACCGATCGGCACCTCGTCACCTGCGAGGGCCGCGACGTCCGCTTGACGGCGAAGGAGTTTCTGCTGCTGCGCTATCTGATCGAGCATCGCGGGCGCGTCCTTTCGCGGGACGTTCTGCTCTCGGACGTCTGGGGCTATGCCTACACGGGCGGCACCCGCACCGTCGACGTCCACATTCGCCGGCTGCGCGAGAAGCTGCCGATGCTGGCCCGCGCGATCGTCACCGTGAAGCAGTTCGGGTACAAGCTGATCGAGCAGGACGCCGACCTGTCGACCCGCCCATGAGACTGCGTACCAGGCTGTTTCTGGCGGCATTCGGCATCGCCGCTCTCAGTCTGCTGCTGGCCGCCGCGCTCGTGGCATGGCTGCTCGAGCGCCAGCTCCTCGACCGGATCACGACGGATCTGCTGGCCGAAGCGCGTCTGGTGGCCGGTCTCCTGGCGCGGAGCGGACCCGCTCCTACCGTTGCCGAGCTCGACCGGGAGGCCGACTCGCTCGGGGTGAGCCTCGGTGCCCGGGTGACCATTATCGAGCCGGGCGGGCGCGTCGTCGGCGATACGGCCGAGGACGGCCCTTCGCTGGCGGCGATGGAGAACCACGGCGCCAGGCCCGAGATCGAGATCGCCCGGGCCGCCGGCGCCGGCGTGACCCGCCGCTACAGCACCACGGTCGAGCGCGACCTGCTGTACGCGGCCGTGCGCGTGGACCATCCCGGCGTGGCGTTCGTCCGACTGGCGCTTCCGCTGACCGCGGTCGACGACCAGATTGCGTCCGTGCAGCGCGGCACGGCCGGTGGTCTGCTGCTGGCCCTGGCCGGGGCGCTCGTCCTCGCCTGGGTCACCTCCGCCGCGATGAGCCGTCGTGTCAGCGCGATCGCGGCGGCGGCGCGGCGCTACGCCGCGGGGGATCTGACGCCGCAGATCGGTCCGTACGGGGACGACGAGATCGGCACCGTGGCCCGGGCGCTCGACGCTTCGGTCCAGGAACTCGGCCGCCGGCTCGCGGAGCTGTCGCGGAACCGCCGCTTGACGGACGCGATTCTCGCCAGCATGACCGAGGGCGTGCTCGTCGTGGACGCGCATGGCCGCGTGAAGATGGCCAACGACGCGGTGCGGCGCGTGCTGCAGATCGTGGAGACGCCCGTCGATCGCCACTATGTCGAGCTGATCCGCCATCCGGAGGTCGCGAAGCAGATCGGGCGTGCGCTCGAGGCCGGCGGATCCAGCCAGACGGAGATCACGCTGAGCACCGAGCCGGTCAGAGTCTGCCTGGCGAGCGCCGCGCCGTACACCGAGCAGGACGAGCCCGGCGTGGTCATCGTGCTGCACGACGTCAGCGACTACCGCCGTGCGGCGCAGATCCGCCAGGACTTCGTGGCCAACGTCTCCCACGAGCTGCGGACGCCGCTGACCGCGATTCGCGGTGCGGTGGACGCGTTGGCGGACGAGACCGAGGTCGCGGTGCGCCAGCGGTTCCTGGATATCGTCGCGCGTCATACCAACCGCATGGAGAGACTGGTCACGGACCTGCTGCGTCTTGCCCGCCTCGACGCCGGACAGGAGGTTCTGCATCCCGACACGTGCAGCACGGCAACGGTCTTTTC
This sequence comes from Vicinamibacterales bacterium, assembly GCA_965116825.1. Classification (GTDB taxonomy): domain Bacteria; phylum Acidobacteriota; class Vicinamibacteria; order Vicinamibacterales; family UBA8438; genus WTFV01. The sequence goes on along the minus strand of OZ220736.1, from coordinate 7,020,073 downwards.
GAACGTGGCCGCGGAGCTGGCTCCCGTGCTGGAGACGAAGCGGCAACGAGTGCAGGCGCGCATCGAGCCCGGCGCGGAGCGGCTGCTGGCCGACCCGGTGAAGATTCACGACGTCGTCAGGAACCTCGTCGAGAATGCCGCGCACTACGCGCCCGAGCGCAGCGCCATCGAGCTCGACGCCGCGAGCGCGGATTCCGGCAACGCCGTCGTCCTCCGGGTAGCCGATCGCGGACCGGGCATTCCGGACACCGACCTGACGCGGGTCTTCGAGCGGTTCTACCGCGTGGAGCACTCCAGGGCCCGGAATCCGGGAGGGACCGGGCTCGGCCTGGCCATCGTCAAGCACCTCGTCGGCCTGCACGACGGAACCGTCGAGGCGGCGAATCGCGCCGACGGGGGCTCAGTCTTCACCATCGTCGTGCCGAAGCGGGCGAGCGGTTCCGGGGCCGTCGCTGCTGCGCACAAGCTCACTGCGTAACTGCCTGGCGACCAACCGGGTGCACCGCTCCCGGTCCACGGCGACCCCCGCGGCGTGACGCGTCGGCGGCGGGGTCAGCGTCGGCGTGCGGCCCGCGAGGCGAGAAAGCCCCGCAGCTTGCGGAACGCGCGTCCCCGATGACTGACCGCCGCCTTCCGGTCGGCCGAGACCTCGGCGAGCGTGCAGCCGTACGGCGGATAGAAGAAGATCGGGTCGTAGCCGAAGCCGGCGTCGCCGGCCGGCGCGTCGGCGACCCGTCCCTCGATCGTGGCGGTGGCCTCGAACACGACGCGGCCCTGCTCGGCCGCCGCCACGGCGCAGACGAACCGCGCGGGACTGGCGATCGCGCCGCGATCGCGCAGGCGCGAGTAGATGACGTCGAACTTCTGACGATACGTCGCGCCGTTGAAACGCGCCGAGTGGACGCCCGGCTCGCCGTCGAGAGCCTCGATCTCGAGCCCGGAGTCGTCCGCCACCGTCAGTTGCGGCGCGAGCCGCCCGTAGTGCAGAGCCTTCAGCCGCGCGTTCTCGGCGAACGTCTGCCCGGTTTCCTCGGGCGCCGGCCCGGATGCCGCCACCGGGCGGATCGCACAGTCCAGGCCTTGGAGGATGCGCGTGATTTCGGCGAGCTTGTGCGGGTTCGTCGTGGCGACCACAACGGTCCGGGCGGGCTGGGACTGCACGATCGCGGGGCTCGCGGCGGGTGCGTTCAGCCGGCGCTGGACGGGAGGAAGCGGCCCACGATTTCCCGTTGCAGGGCGACGAGCCGCTCGATTGCGTCGCCGGCCAGCTCCAGCAGGGCGTCCAGCGCGCGCCGATCGAAGGGTTCGCCCTCGGCCGTGCCCTGGACCTCGATGAACCGGCCGTCGCCGGTCTTGACCACGTTCATGTCGACCTCGGCCCGCGAATCCTCCGCGTAGGCGAGATCGGCCAGCGGCCGGCCGTCGACGATCCCCACGCTGGCGGCCGCGACGTAGTCCGTGATCGGCAGCCGCGCGATCTTGCCGGTCTCCCGGAGCTTCTGCAGGGCCAGGGCCAGGGCCACGAAGCCGCCGGTGATGGAGGCGGTGCGCGTGCCCCCGTCGGCCTGGATCACGTCGCAGTCCACCCAGACGGTGCGTTCGCCCAACTCGTCGAGCCTGGTCACCGCGCGCAGCGAGCGTCCGATCAGGCGTTGGATCTCCTGGGTGCGGCCGCCGACCCGGCCTGCCGACGACTCGCGCGTGGAACGCGTCGACGTCGACCGCGGGAGCATGCCGTACTCGCCCGTCACCCAGCCGCTTCCCTTGCCGCGCAGGAACGGCGGCACACGATCCTCGACGCTGGCGGTGCAGATCACGCGCGTAAGGCCGGCCTCGATGAGCACGGAGCCTTCCGCGTGCACGACGTAGTGGGGCGTGATGCGGGTCTCGCGCAATTCGTCGGCATGACGGCCGTCGAAACGGGGTGCGTCGGTCAGCGAGCTCGGCGTAGCCATGGCGGAGAGTCTAGCCTGCCGCGAGGCTCTCGTGCGAGGGGCTAGGGCGCGTCGCCGGCGGGGGCCGGCACGCCCGATTCGTTCGAGCCTGCCGCTTCGTCCGGCGGCTGGATGTGCTCGTCGACCGCCGGCGACTGGCCGTCGGGTGGAGCAGGAAGGTCCACGACCCACGTCAGGTTCGGGGTGAGCGGTTGGCGCAGGTCGATATGGCCGGCGAGGGTGTCCACCTCGCGGCCATCCACCATGATCTGCACCCCCGCCACTTCGTGGACGTTGGTCGTGACCGCGTTGACGAGGGCGTAGACGGTAAGCAACTCGTCGAGCGAGCCGCCCGAATGCTGCGAGGTCACCTCGCCGGTCAGGTCGACGAAGAGGTTGCCGTCGTCGGCCAGATATACGCCGCGCAGGCGCGTTCCCGTGGGAAACGCGGACAGCAGTCGCCGGGGGGGGCTCTCGAGTTGCCTTTCCAAGACGATGCGTGCCCGCAGAAGCGGATCGGCCGAGTACGGGACTTCGATCTCTCGGCGGACCAGGCCCAGGCCGTTACCCGCCACGTAGTACATCGTCGCCGTGAACGGGGAGCCGGCCCCCCGCTGCCCCCCCGCACCGTCCAACGCGGATGGCGCGCCGTCGCCGGAGTCCCAGCGCTCGACCAGGATCAGCGTCAGCGCCGCCGCGCCGATCGTCAGGGCCAGCAGCACGCTTCCGGCGATCCGGTACGCGTGTCGAGAGCTTCCGTGCGTCGCACGCCGTCCTTCCCGGCTCGACGATTCCATCAGCGTCCGGCAATCTCCAGCGCCGCCATCGTGGCCTCTAGTTGGGCCCCTGCGCGTCCTGGTCGTCGCCGGCTCGTGCGGCGTCAGCGGGGTCGCGGACGAGCTCGTCACCCGGCGCATAGGGGCCGGTCGCCAGGTGGTCCCGGAAACGGATGACGCCTGCCGCGATGGCTTCAGCCACCCGCGTCTGGAATCCGGGCTGCGTCATCTGCCGTTCCTGCTCAGGGTTGGAGATGAACCCCATTTCCACGAGGATGGCGGGCATGTTTGCCCCGACGAGGACCCGAAAGGGGGCCTGCTGGACAGGGCGCGGACTCATCGGAACACGCAGGCGCAACTCGTCGCCGACGAATGCGGCCAGATCCGCGGACGGCGTGAGATGGCGCGCCTGGGCCAGCTCCCACGGAATCACGTCGATCTCCCGGACGCCGCCGCCCGACACCGGCAGGAATCGTCCATCGCGGTCGGCGATTTCGCGCGCCTCTGCCCCGTACTCGTCGATGTCCAGGTAGTACACCTCGGCTCCCGTTGCCACGTCGCGCAGTGCCGAGTTGGCGTGCAGGCTGATCAACAGGTCGGCCCGGTCGTTGTTGGCGATGGCGGCACGCCGGTCGAGGGCGACGAGGGTGTCGCCGGTGCGGGTCAGGATGACGCGGACGCCCAGGCGGCGCTCGAGCAGGGTGCGCAGCCGCTGCGCCACGCTGAGGGTGACGTCCTTTTCCAACGTGCCCGCGGGGCCCTGTGCTCCGGCGTCGGTACCGCCGTGGCCCGGATCGATCACGATCGTACGGATTTCCGCCGGTGCGCTGAAATCGGGGATCGGCTCCACGTCGGCAGAGGTGGGGTCCGGCCCGGCGCGCCCCGGTTCCGCCGCCCGCGCCTCCGCCACTGCAGGAGCCATCCCTTCGAGGTCGACCACGAGTTGCGTCGAGTTGCCCGATTCCCCGCTCACAATGCGATGCGAGGCGTAGGACGGGCCCGGTTCGATGGCGAATCCCGGCAGATCGTCGAGCAGGTCGATGGCGCGAACCGCGTTGCCCCGCGGTTGCGCGGCGCGGACGACGTCTATCGCGTCGGCATCGAAACGAATCAACAGCCGCCCGCGATCCTCGGTGACCTCGTGCGCCGTGTTGGGGGTGATTTCCAGGCGCAGCCGGCCGGATTGCGCCCGCGGCCGGTATTGCGCCGACACGCGGGGCACACGCACGTCACCGACGAGCAACAGACGGGAAGGCACGCGGAGCTCGAGTCGCTGATCGTGGATGGGCGCGAGCGCCCGGCCGATGAAGTCGAGCGGGACGAACCAGCGGCCACCGACGCGGCGCGCAGGCCCGTCGAGGGACACGAGCCGTCCCTCGACCGTGGAGAGCGGCTGTCCGGCCGTCAGGATCACTGTTCCGCCACTGGCGTTGACGGTGAGTGTCCGGCCCCCGGTATCCTCTCCGGTATCGAGTTGAAAGAGGTCGCCGAGGTCGCCGAGGGCGACCACTTCGTTGCCTTCGATACTGGCCGTGTCGAGCGACCGCCGCCCCTCCTCGGTGATCAGCGTGAGTCCGGCGGCCGGTTCCTGGGCAGTGAGTGGAAGCAGGCCGATCGCGAAGACCAGACCGGCGCCGGCCAGAGCGAGCGTGGCAAGGTCGGTCGAAGGCCGCTTCCCGTGAAGCATTTGACCGTTCATCATAGCATCGCATGAGCCACCCATCGGCAGTCGCGGCGTCTCTGCCTCCGGCCGGTTTCGTGCGGTTGGTCGCTCCCGTCTGGGACTATCTGGCGGTGGCCGACCGTCCGGCGCGCGCCGACGTCATCTTCGTCTTCGGCAGTCAGGCTCTCGCCGTGCCGGATCACGCGGCCCGCCTGTACCGGGCGGGGCATGCGCCGTTCGTGCTGGCCAGCGGCCGCTACGGCCGGATGACCCAAGACGTTTTCGACCGGCCGGAGGCGCTGGTCTTCCGGGACAGGCTCCTGCGCGACGGCGTGCCCCCGGCGGCCATCGTCACGGAGACCGAGGCGGGCAACACGCTCGAGAACGTGCTGTACGGGCTGGCCGCGCTCGGCCGCCGGGGGATCGCGGCCGGCTCTGCGCTGCTCGTGGCCAAGCCGTTCGTGATGCGCCGCTGTGCGGCCACGTTCGCGCGCCAGGCGCCCGGCGTCCGCGTGCGGTGCTGCCCGCCGGAGACCGATCTGCTGCGGTCGATAGATCGCGCGCCAGCCGCCTTCGCGTCCCGCCTGGTCGCCGAGGTTGGCCGCCTGGACCGCTACGGTGCGGCGGGCGACATCGCCGAGCAGACGGTGCCCGCCGGGGTGCGGCAGGCGGTTCGGCGGATTGCGGATGCCGGCTGGGGCGACGGCCGGGTCCCGGTGCGTGCGCGACTACCGTAGGGGTGCGCCCCTCCGGGCGCGGGCGCCCGCCGTCAGGCCGCAGCCGGCCAGGGCGCCGAGCAGACCCATCATCGCCGGTGTCATTCCGAGCACCGGTTCGCCGGCCGCGAGCACCTCCACCGCCGCGTAGGTCCCGACGCCGCCGGCGATGGCGCCCATTGCTTCCGCCGGCCCCACGCGCCGCGTATAGAGTCCGCCGAGCACGGGCACGAAGAGGCTGACCGTCAGCAGGTTGTAGAACAGCCCCAGCACGCTCACCATCGAGGCTGCGCCGACGGCGAGCCCCGTGCCGAGAATTCCCCCCGCCACGGCCGCGCGGCGCGCCACCCTCAGGACCTGCCGGTCGCTCGCGTCGGGGTCGACGTAGCGCCGGTAGAGGTCCTGCGAGAGCGACGTGGCCAGCATGAACAGGATGGCGTCGGAAGAGCTGACCTCGGCCGAGAAGATCGCGGCCAGGCCGAGCGCGCCCACGGCCGGCGGGAGGGCCTCCATCAACAGTGTCGGCAGCGCCAACTCGGGGTTGTCCAGCCCCGGCTCGACCGCCCGGGCGATCATCCCCAACAGCGGCGGGAGGGCGGCGAAGACCAGCAGCACGGCGGCGTTCAGGCCGACTCCCAGCCGCACGGTCCGATCGTCGCGGGCGCCGTACGTCTTCTGGAGCAGCCCCGGCGAGATGATGAACGCGGGACCGAGCATCGCCAGATAGAACCAACCGGAGCTTCCGCCCTGCCAGACGTTCCAGTAGTCGTCGACTCCCTGCGTCGCGGCCTGGATTGCATCCCAACCCCCCGCGCTCGCGACCGTGAGCGGCAGCGCCACGACGAAGCCGGCCAGCAGCACCACGAGCTGTACCGCGTTGACCCAGGCGGCGGTCAGGAGCCCGCCGGCCGTGAAGTAGACGATGACGACGCCGCCGCCGATAACGCAGCCGAGCCACGGCGGAAGACCCACCACCACGTTCAGGATCCAGCCGATGCCGATGATCTGCGCGGCAAGGATGGCCAGGGTTCCCATCCACAGCAGCACGGTGATCGTCGCTCGTACGCGCTCGCCGAAGCGGTACTCCAGATAGTCGCCGAGCGTGTGCAGTCCCTGTTCCGCTGCGATGCGACGGATGCGCGGGCCGATCCAGGCGGCCAGCACGATCGAGCCCAGCCCCGCCGATCCGACCCACCACCAGGCGCTCAGGCCGTCGGCGTAGCCGAGCCCGGCCGCGGCCACCGTCGAGCCCGCTCCGATGTTGGCGGCGAGCATGGTGGAGAACAGCAGCGAAGGGCCGAGCCGGCGCCCGGCGACGAAGAAGTCGGTCGAGCTGCGCACCCGCCGGCCGATCCACAGGCCGACGCCCATGAGGATTGCGGCGTAGACGAAGAGCACGGCGAGGTGCAGGTTCATGGCGTTCACCGCCGCGATGGATCGCCCGCGGCTGCTTCACATCCGAAGCTCGCCGCATCGTCCGGGTCCCCGCTGCCGTCCCACGTCGAGGCCGCCGGGTAGGCGCAGATCGGACGGCTGCGGACCACTGCGCCGTCCTCCACGCGCGTGCTCAGGATCGTGTCCGGCGCGACACCGTCCTCCACCCAGCGCTCGAGCGCCGGCAGCGGATCCACCCGGTTGTAACCGGGACCGCCCGAACAATGTCCCATGCCGGGGACCAGGAACAGCCGGAAGAAGGCCTGCGTATCCGTGATAGCCCGGTTGCGAGCAGCTTCCGCGGACCCGTCGGCGCCGGCCGCCGCCAGCACGTTCTCGTAGTAGTTGATCGATCCGAGCGGCGAGATGTCGGGATCGCTCCAGCCGTGGTAGACGATCAGCTTCGAGCCGCGGTCCCGGAAGCGTCCGAGGTCCGGATTCGCGCTATCGAGCGCGTGACCGACCTTGTCGAGGGCGAACGTGAGGTCCGCGTCGTAGTCGAAAGTCCGGAAGTTCCAGTCCGGATCCTCGAAGACCATGTACTTGAAGAAGCCCTCGGCCGCGAGCCAGTGCAGGCTCGTGAACGGCTCGCGCCCGGTCACCCACGATCCCCAGCCGCCGCCGGGCCCGTTCTCGCCGCCCGGCACCAGGCCGGGGAAGATCACCTCTCCGGCGGCGTTGCGCGAGCCGGCCCAGATGGACCGGACCGCCTGCACCTGCGGCGGGGTGAGGCAGCCGTCGTGGTCCTCGTCGTCCGGACACGTGAGCGCCGCCGGGTCGAAGCGGCATTGCCGGGGGTCGTCGAGCACGCCGTCCTCGACGCCGTCCAGGGTGTCGCACGCCGCGTTGACCGCTCCGGCCAACGCCGGCAGCTTCGCCGGGGGAAGGTAGCTGCCGGCATCGCGCAGCGTGGCGAGGGCGTACCAGAGATGGGCGCCGGCGTAGAAGCGCGTCCAGTCGTTGGCCGGGTTGCCGGCGACGATGCCGTCGAAGTCGCCGGGGTAGCGCTGCGCCTCCATGAGCCCCTGCTGGCCGCCCTTCGAGCAGCCCACGTAGTACGAGTAGCGCGGAGGCCGCTCGTAGAACGCCGTGGTGATTGCCTTGCCGTTGTCGGCCGTGACGTGGAGGGCCCGGTGCCCGAAGTCCTCGATCAGATCCGGCCGGCCCAGCGCCCAGGATGCGTCGAAGCCGCCCGTCCCGGGCCGCAAGTGTCCCGTGTCCGTGCTCGCGGCGGCGTAGCCGCGGCGCAGCGCGCCGGCCATGCCGCCGTAGCTGATGACGCCGGCCATGCCGCCGTTGCCCGAGACGTGGAACTTCCCGTTCCAGTCGTCGAGGGGCAGCCAGACTTCGAAGTTGACGGCCGGCCGCGTCACCCCCACGACCCGGCAGAACGCTGGCATCGTCAGCGCGGCGTTCGTACCCGGTGGCGTGAAAGCGCCGGCCGGAACGACGTTCGCACTGCGGATGGAGGTGTCCGGCAGATCGAGGCGCGAGAGGGCCGGACAGGGCGCCGCTGCGGTCGGGAGGGCCGTCAGAAGCAGGAGAGCGCCGGCGGTCAGGGTGCAGGCAGGCAGGGCGGCAGCAGTTGCATGGCCGAGAGGCGACATGGTGCGGAACCTCCACGAAAACGTAGGACCCGGGCGCGAAGCCGTTACAGCTTGACGGCGTTTACGGTAGACTGCAAGTGCGTCAGTGGACGGTGGCGGCCGACGGAACGGCCGGGTCCACGTGGACGAACCGGTCGAATCCGATGGGCGACCTGAGCGACAGGCATTCCGACATGAACAAGACTTGTTGCGCACGGATCCGTGTGACGAGCAGGGCGCGTAGGTTCCGGCTTTGCGCTGCTCTGGCTGTGGCGGCCTGCCTGGCTGCGGCGTCCGCCAGCGCCCAGAGCGCACCGGCGGGGAACGGCTCCGCGGGCAGCGACCCGGCGGGCAGCGACGTGCCCGTGGGGCGGGCTGTCGCCGGATTCGAGCTCGCCGCCCAGTCGTCGATCAAGGTTGTCCGCGCGGTGCGCGTGGAGCAGGAGCCGCGGATGGACGGCAACGTGCTCGGCGATCCCGTCTGGGCCGCCGCGCAGTCGGTCGGCGGGTTTCGCCAGTCGTTCCCGGACGAGGGCCGGCCGGCCACCGAGAGGACGGAGGTGCGCGTCCTGTTCACGTCCGACGCGATCTACTTCGGCGTCGTCTGCTACGACAGCGATCCGGCGGGGATCATCATGAGCGACAGCCGGCGCGACTCGTCGATGACCGACGCCGACAGCTTCCAGATGGTCCTCGACACGTTCCAGGACCAGCAGAACGGCTTCGTCTTCGGCACGACGCCGGCCGGACAGGAGTACGACGGACAGGTCATCAACGAGGGGGGCACCCGCGGATCCTCACGCCGGTCGGGCAGCGGCGGGTTCTCGCGGGGCAGCGCCGGCGGCTTCAATCTCAACTGGGACGGCGCGTGGCAGGTGCAGACGGCGATCTCCGACATCGGCTGGAGCGCGGAGTTCGCCATCCCGTTCCGGACCGTCCGCTATCCGGCACGCGAGTTCCAGTCCTGGGGCGTCAACTTCCAGCGCAACATCCGTCGCCGGAGCGAGATCTCCTACTGGTCCCCGCTGCCTCGGCAGTACAACCTGTACCGCGTGTCGATGGCTGGCCAGCTCGCCGGGCTGGCGACCCCGGCCGGGGTCGCCAACAACCTGCAGATGACGCCGTACGCCATCGGCGAGACAGGCATGCGCCGCGGCGACGGCGGGGCGTCGACGATGCGCGGCGACTACGCGTACGGCGCCGATCTCAAGTACAGCATCAACTCGGGCCTGACCCTCGACGGGACCTTCAACACCGACTTCGCGCAGGTCGAGGTGGACGACCAGCAGATAAACCTCGACCGCTTCAACCTGTTCTTCCCCGAGAAGCGGCCGTTCTTCCTGGAGAATGCCGGCATCTTCACCGTGAACAACCAGTCGGCAAGCGGACGCCAGCTCGGCCAGACGGAGCTCTTCTTCAGCCGGCGGATCGGCATCAGCGACGCGGGAACGCAGATCCCGATCCAGGCGGGCGCCCGCCTGTCGGGCCGGGTCACCGACAATCTCACCGTCGGCGTGATCAACATGCAGACGGAAGGGATCGCGGGCGTCGCCGGCGCCAACAACTTCTCCGTGACCCGCGTGCGACGCGACCTGCCCAACCGTTCCAGCATCGGGGGGCTGTTCGTCAACCGGCAGGGAACCGGGCAGCTTTCGCGCGCGGACGACTACAACCGTACCTACGCGCTCGACGGCCGTTGGGGCATTGGTCAGAACGGCATGGTGTCGGGCTTCTATGGCGGGACGCAGACCCCCGGACTGGTGGGCCGCGATCACGCGCTGAGCCTCTCCGGGACCTACAACTCGGAGATGTGGCGCATCAGCAGCGGCTACAAGGAGAACGGGGAGGACTTCAATCCCGAGGTCGGCTTCGTCACCCGCACCGCGTTCCGCAACTACGACCTGGCCGTCCAGAACACGTCGCGCCCCGAGGGGTTCCTGAAGTTCCAGGAGCTGCGGCCGCACATGTCGTACAGCCATTTCTGGAACTTCGACGGCATCACGGAGACCACGTATCTCCACACCCACTTCCAGGGGGAGTTCGAGGACAGCTCGTCGGCCGGCTTCGCCTACGACGTGCGGAGCGAGAACGTGTTCGACACGTTCTCGGTGTCGGGGCTGGCCATTCCGCCCGGACGTTACGACTGGGCCGAGATGAGCTCTTCGGTCAACTACGACCGGTCGGCCCCGGTCAGCGCGGGCGTCCGGGCGGAGTTCGGCGGGTTCTTCGGCGGCTCGATCGTGACCCTGCGGCCGTCGGTGCGCGCCCGCATCGGCGAGATCTTCAACCTGCAGCTCAGCTACAGCCGCAACGACATCGATCTGCCGTCGGGCAGCACCATCACCAACCTGACGAGCGTGCGGGCCGGCTACAACTTCTCGCCGCGCGTGTTCCTGCAGACGCTGCTGCAGCACAACGACAGCGCGCAGCTCTGGTCGATGAACTTCCGCTTCGGCTGGCTGCAGGACGCCAACACCGGCCTGTTTCTGGTCTACAACGAGACGGAAGGCATCCTCGACTATGTGCCGACCGGTGCCGGCCGAAGCGTGATCGTCAAGTACAGCTATCTGTTCGACGTCCTCGACTGAGGCGGGCCTCTCCGCCCGTCCCGAACCCATGACGAACGATCCGGCGGGTCGATGCGGCGTCCTGCGCAGGTGCGCGTATCCGGGCAGGCGGGAGTTCCCGCGGGCGCCCCGAGCCCGGAGGGCGTCCCGAGGCGGCGGTCGGGGGCAGGCTGTGGGGTTCGCGGCCGCCCTGGCCCTGCTCGTTGCCCCGCCTGCCGGGTCGGCTCAGACCGAGCCGGGATCCGCGCCGGGGCCGGTCGGAGGGCAGTCGGCGGCCGGCTTCGAGATAGCGGCAATCGGCGGCGCCCGCAGCGCGACCGCCGTGGAAGCCGCGGTGGCCCCGGTTCTGGACGGCGCGGTGCTCGACGATCCCGCCTGGGCGCTCGCCCCGCCGGCCACCGGGTTCGTACAGACCCAGCCGGACGAGGGCCGGCCGGCTTCCGAGCGGACCGAGGTCCGGATCGTCTACACGGCGGACACCATCTACTTCGGCGTCGTCTGCTACGACGACGATCCGTCCGCGATCATCGTCACCGACAGCCGGCGCGACTCGTCCCTCGCCGACAGCGACAGCTTCCAGCTCATCCTCGACACCTTCCTCGATCGGCAGAACGGCTTCATCTTCGGCACCAGCCCCTCCGGCCAGGAGTACGACGGGCAGCTCGTCAACGAGGGGGCGGGCGGCAGCGGCATGGGGTTCGGCGGCGGCGGCCAGATTGGCGGCGCCGGCGGCGGTTTCAACCAGAACTGGGACGGCGTGTGGCAGGTGCGGACGGCCATCTCCGACGTGGGCTGGACGGCGGAGTTCGCCATCCCGTTCCGCACGCTGCGCTTCCCGGCCGGCCGCGAGCAGACCTGGGGCGTCAACTTCCAGCGCAACATCCGCCGGCGCAACGAGCAGGCATACTGGTCGCCGCTGCCGCGGCAGTACGACCTGTTCCGCGTCTCGCTCGCCGGACAGTTGGGCGGCGTGCGGGCGCCCGAGGGGCTCTGGCGCACGCTGCAGCTGACCCCCTACGTCATCGGCGAAACGGTCGATCGCGTCGACCGGCCGGACCGCCGCACGCTCGCGCTGGGCGACTTCGGCGGCGACCTGAAGTACGGCGTCACGTCCGGGCTGGCGCTCGACCTGACCTACAACACCGACTTCGCGCAGGTCGAGGTGGACGACCAGCAGATCAACCTCGATCGGTTCCAGCTCTTCTTTCCCGAGAAGCGCCCGTTCTTCCTGGAGAACGCCGGGGCTTTCACGGTGGCCAACAGCGGCGGGGCGGCGTTCAACGACCCCGGTCAGACGGAGCTCTTCTTCAGCCGGCGCATCGGAATCGGCGCAGCGGGGCAGGCCATCCCCATCCTGGGCGGCGCGCGGCTGTCGGGAAGGGTCTCCGAAGACGTCACCGTGGGCTTCCTGAACATGCAGACGGAGGCGGTCGGCAGTGCGACGCCCGCGAACAACTTCACCGCGGCGCGGATGCGGCACGATCTACCCAACCGGTCGAGCGTCGGCGGGCTGTTCGTGAACCGCCAGGCCACCGGACCGTTGGCCGGGGTCGACAACTACAACCGGACTTACGCCTTCGACGGGCGCTGGGGCTTCGGACAGAACGGCATGGTCTCGGGGTTCGCGGCCAGGACCGAGACGCCGTTCCGCGGCGGCCGGCACTTCGACCAGGATCACGCCTTCGACCTGGCGGTCGACTACAACACCGAGGCGTGGCGCCTGCGCGGCGGCGTCATGGAGATGGGCAGGGACTTCAATCCGGAGGTCGGCTTCGTGCGGCGCACCGGGTTCCGGAAAATGGACGTCGGGATATTCAACACCTCACGGCCGCCGTCCAACTGGCTGCGGATTCAGGAGCTGCAACCGCACGTCACCTTCAACCGGTTCTGGGACATCGAGACCGGCTTCATCCAGACCTCGCTGCTCCACATGGACAACGGCTGGGAGTTCGAGGACAGCTCGCGGGCGATCACCGCCTGGAACATCCGCAAGGAGGGCGTGACCCGCCCGTTCACGATCTCGGGCGTGCCAGTGGCGCCCGGATCGTACGACTGGCACGAGATCAACCTCAACTACACCTCGGACCGCTCGGCCCCGATGGGCTACGGGGTCCGGTTCCAGCAGAGCGGATTCTTCGGGGGCAGCCTGCAGGTGGTCGGTCCGACCTTGAACTTCCGGAGCGGCGAGACGCTGAACGTCGAGCTGCGGTGGAGCCGCAACGACATCGATCTTCCGGCGGATCACGTCGTCACGAACCTGGTGTCGAGCCGCGTCGCCTACAACTTCTCCCCGCGCGTGTTCGTCCAGAGCCTGGTGCAGCGCAACGACAGCACCAACCTCTGGTCGGTCAATCTCCGCTTCGGCTGGCTGCGGGAGGGCAACACCGGCCTGTTCTTCGTCTTCAACCAGTCCGACGGCCTCGGTGACTTCATTCTGCCGGGAAGCGGCCGCAGCGTGATCCTGAAATACACGCACCTGCTCGACCTGCTGCGGTAGCCGGCCAGGCGCGGCGCGGGGAGCCTCACGCCGACGCCGTCGGGCGCCGCACTTGTCGGACGATTGCGCTGCCGCGCTCCTGTTCGATCAGCGCGATCTCGTACTGGCTCTGGAGCCCGAGCCAGAACTGGGGGCGATTGCCGAAGTAGAGACCGAGGCGCACCGCGGTGTCCGCCGTGATCGATCGACGGGCGTTGAGGATGTCCGTGATACGGCCTGACGGCACGCCGAGGTCGAGCGCCAGACGATTGGCGCTCAGGTTCCGGGCCTTGATCTCTCGTTGCAGGAGCCGGCCGGGATGGGCAATCGGAGGCATATCGTCAGCCCTTGTGATAGTCGACTATCTCGACGTCGTGGGCGTCTCCATCACGGAACTCGAAACAGATTCGCCAAGGTCCGTTCACGGTCATGGCCCACTGCCGCCGGCGCGCACCCTTGAGCTTGTGCAGTCCCACACTCATGAGCGGGCTCAGGTCCTGCAACGTCTCTGCGACGTTCAATGCAAGCAGGAGATCGACCGCAGTCTCGAAATCCAGGCCACGAAACCGATTCGGTGACTCGCCTTCCCAGACCTTGCGGCTCGCCGCGTTTCGCCAGGAACGAACCACGGCAATAATATACTATGCGACACGGTGAACAGGATCGTCCGCTCACTCGCGTCCGAGGTCGCGGAGCCACTGACCCTATAATGACGCGATGATCGACGCGTTCATCTACGACGGCCTGCGGACACCGTTCGGCCGCCACGCCGGCGCGCTCGCGCCGGTCCGCCCCGACGATCTCCTTGGCGACCTGGTCGGCGCGCTCGTTGAACGCAATCCGTTTGCGGCGGATCGGTTCGAGGACGTGATCGCCGGTTGCACCAACCAGGCGGGCGAGGACTGCCGCAACGTCGCGCGGCGCGCGGGACTGCTGGGCGGCCTGCCGGTCGAGGTGGCCGGCATGACCGTGAACCGGCTCTGCGCGAGCGGGCTGGCCGCGGTGGTCGACGCCTCGCGGGCCGTGGCGTGCGGACAGGGCGACCTGTTCGTGGCCGGCGGCGTGGAGAGCATGAGCCGGGCGCCGTTCGTCATGGCGAAGGCGGAGCGCGCCTACGGCCGGCAACTCACGACGTTCGACACCACGCTCGGATCGCGCTTTCCCAACCGGCGGGCCACTGCCGCGGTCGGCGACCACGCCATGTACGAGACGGCCGAGGAGGTGGCGAAGGACCTCGGCATCGGCCGCGAGGAGAGCGACCGCTTCGCCGCCGGGTCGCAGGCGCGCTACGCGCAGGCGAAGTCCGAGTGCTTCTACTCCGGCGAGATCCACCCGGTCGTCGTGCCGGGGCCGAAGCGCGGGCAGACGACCGAGGTGGCCGGCGACGAGCACCCGCGGCCCGGAACCAGTCCGGAGAAGCTCGCGACGCTGCGGCCCCTGGCGGAGGGCGGCGTGGTCACGCCCGGCAACGCCTCCGGCATCAACGACGGGGCGGCGGCACTCATCGTCGGGTCGCGCGCGGCGGGCGAGGCGGCCGATGCGGCGCCGCTGGCGCGCGTGGTCTCGGCGGCGGCCGCCGGGGTCGAGCCGCGTGTAATGGGGCTCGGGCCGGTGCCGGCCTCGCGGAAGGCGCTGGCCCGCGCCGGGCTGACGCTGGCCGACATGGACGTCATCGAGATCAACGAGGCGTTCGCCACGCAGGTGCTCGGCTGCCTGAAGCTGCTGGAGATCGATCGGGAGGACAGCCGGGTGAACCCGAACGGGGGCGCCATCGCCATCGGGCACCCGCTGGGCGCGTCGGGCGCCCGTCTGACGCTGACCGCCGCCCGTCAGTTGCAGCGGATCGAGGGCCGCTACGCCCTGGTCACCCTCTGCATCGGTGTCGGTCAGGGGCTGGCCGCGGTCCTCGAGCGGGTCGGCTAGGCCCCGGTCATGGCTGGCAAGCCGGCTCGGCTGCTCGCCCTGCTCGGCATCTACGTGCTCGTCGCGCACGTGCTGCCGATGCCGGATGGTGTCGACGCCCAGGGCTGGCGCATCACCGGCATCTTCTTCGCGATCATCGCCGGGCTGATGCTGCAGCCGCTGCCCGGGTCCCAGGTGGTGCTGCTCGGGATCACGATGGTGATCCTGGTCGGCCGCGTACCGATGGACCGCGCGCTGGCGGGCTACTCGGCCGCGTCCGTCTGGATGGTCCTGGCCGCCATGATGATGTCGCGCGCGCTGCGCGAGTGCGGCCTCGCGCGCCGCATCGCGCTCCTGTTCGTGCGCGCCATCGGCCGGACGTCGCTCGGCCTCGGCTACGCGCTGCACCTGACGGACCTGACGCTCGCCACCGGGGTGCCGTCGATCACCGCGCGGTCGGCCAGCATCGTCTTCCCCATTGCGCGCAGCATCAGCAGCCTGTACGAGTCGGAGCCGGGGGAGACGTCGCGGCGGCTCGGCACGTTCCTGATGACGTGCATGTATCAGACGAGCACCATCGCCTCGGCGATGTTCTTCTACAGCAGCGCCGCCAACCTGCTGCTCGGCGATCTGGCGCGCGAGTTCGCCGGGGTCGAGGTCACCTGGACGAGCTGGTTCGTCGCCGGTCTGGCCCCCGGCATCGTGTCGAGCGTGGCGGTGCCGCTGCTGATGCTGCGGGTCGTGCCGCCCGACATCCGGCACACGCCGGCCGCGCGCGATTTCGCCCAGCGCGAGCTCGACGGGCTCGGTCCCATTCGGGGCACCGAGGCGATCGTGCTCGGCGTGTTCCTCTTCCTCATCGGCTTCTGGGTGCTCTCGTCGTACGTCGACTGGCTGTCGCCCGGGCTGGTCGCGTTCCTGGGACTGGGCGTGCTCTTCGTCACCGGCGCGCTGAGCTGGGAGGCCGCCCTCGGCGAGCGGTCGGCGTGGGACGTCTTCGTCTGGTACGGCGGGCTGCTCACCATGGGCGGCCTGCTGAACGAGACCGGGGTGACCGTGGCCTTCTCCGGGTGGGTCGGCGCCTGGTTCACGGGCGTTCCCTGGATCGTCGTGCTGATCGTCACCCTGGTCATCTACTTTTATACGCACTACTTCTTCGCGAGCACGACGGTGCACGCGCTGGCGCTCTACGGTCCGTTCGTCACGCTGCTCGTCGGGGTCGGCGCGCCGGCCGGGATCGTGGTCTACAGCCTCCTGTTCCTGAACAACCTGCAGGCCTGCCTGACCCACTACGGCACCACGACCTCGCCGGTCATCTTCATCGAGGGCTACGTCAGCCTGCGCGACTGGTGGCGCGCCGGGTTCTACTCGTCGGTGGTCAACCTGGTCATCTGGCTGGCGGTGGGAATCGCGTGGTGGAAGGTACTGGGGTTGTGGTGATGACTGCTCAATGCTCGACGGACCCGGCTCGGCGCGGCTGGTCGGCGGTCGGACGCACGGCGGACTCGGCATACCTCGGGCGAGAACGGATCTGCGCGCTGGTCCTTGCCGTCGCGTGCGCGGCGGCTGGGTGCGCGGGCGGCGACCCGGCGTTGATGGAACCGATTGCGTCCGCACGCGAGGCGCACGATCTGGTGGTCGCCGGCGGGCGGGTCATCGATCCGGAGAGCGGACTCGATGCGGTGCGCCACGTCGGGATCCAGGGCGGCACGGTCGTGGCGATCTCCGAAGACCCGCTGGAGGGGAGCGCCACCGTGGACGCCGCGGGCCTCGTGGTGGCCCCCGGCTTCGTCGATCTCCACGCGCACGGCCAGGACCCGGCCAGCAACCGCTACCAGGCGATGGACGGGGTGACGACTGCGCTGGAGCTCGAGATCGGGGCGTTTCCCGTCGACCGCTGGTATGCACTCCGCGACGGCGCGTCGCTGATCAATTACGGCGTGTCGGTGAGCCACCAGGCGGCGCGCATTCACGCCTTGGGGAGCGCCTTCTCCCGCAGCAACGCGAACGGGACGTTCTCGCTCGGCGAAAGCGCCGACGACACCCTCTATCGCGCCGCGAGCGACGAGGAGCTCGCCCGGCTGCGCCAGCTCATGGTGCGCGGCCTGCGCGAGGGGGGAATCGGGCTCGGCTTCGGGTTGAGCTATACGCCGGGGGCGAGTCACCGCGAGCTGTTGCAGATGTTCGAGGTGGCGGCGGAGTACGAGGCGCTGGTGTTCATCCATCTGCGTTCGTCGGCGGCGTTCCGGCGCGGCGGCGCGCTGGCCCCGTTTCAGGAGGTGATCGCCAACGCCGCGGTCACCGGTGCGGCGCTCCACATCGTGCATATGAACAGCACCGCCGGGACTCGCGCGGCGGAGGCCCTCGCCATGATCCGGGGCGCGCGGGAGCGTGGGATCGACGTCACCACCGAGGCCTATCCCTATACCGCGAGCGCGTCGCTCATCCAATCGCCCCTGTTCGACGGCTGGGACGGCCGCCCGCGCGAGGCCTACCGGGCGCTGCAATGGGTCGCCACCGGCGAGCGGCTGACGCCGGAGACCTTCGCGCTCTATCGGCGCGAGGGCGGGTGGGTGATCATGCACGGCCGTTCGGAAGAGACCAACGAATGGATCGTCGGCCAGCCCGACGTCATCGCGGCCAGCGACGGAATCCCATTCAGCCAGGGCCGCGCCCACCCGCGCGGCGCCGGTACCTTCGCCCGCATCCTCGGCCACTACGCCCGCGACAGCGGCGTTCTGTCGCTGATGGACGCCCTCCGCAAGATGACCCTGCTGCCGGCGCGGCGGCTCGAGTCCATCGTGCCCGAGATGGCCCGCAAGGGACGCGTGCAGGTCGGGAGCGACGCCGACCTGACGATCTTCGATCCGCAGCGGATCATCGACCGCGCGACCTACGACGCGCCGGACCAGTACTCCGCCGGCATCGAGCACGTGCTCGTCGGCGGCACGTTCGTCGTGCGCGACGGCGCGCTTGTCGAAGGCGCGCAGCCCGGCCGTCCGCTCCGCGGCCGGCACCTGGCGCAGGAGTAGCCGGCGGGCATCGGTCGCGGGTCCGGGTTGCCGGCGGGCATTGGCCGCGGGTCCGACCGCCGGCGGGCATCGGTCGCGGGTCCGGCTGCCGGCGGGCGGGCGAGCGTCAGATCCCGATGGGTTGGGTGATCGCCTGCTCGGCCGTGATCTCCAACGAACGCAGCCGCGCGTCGTGGTCGAAGATGTGGCTGACGATCATCACCTCGTCGGCCCCCGTGCGTTCGACGAACGCCGCCACGCCGGTGCGGATCGCGTCGGGCGCTCCGACCACGGAGCAGGACTGGGCCTGATCCAGGATCTCCCGCTCGAGCGGCGAGAGCCGGTCCTCGAAATCGGCCACCGGCGGCGGCAGCTTGCCCGGCCTCCCGCGGCGCAGGCTGAGGATCGACTGTTGCGCGGAGGTACGCAGAAGGCGCGCCGTCTCCTCCGTGTCGGCCGCGAAGACGTTGAGCCCGGCCATGACGTACGGCTTCGCGCACTGCGCCGACGGCTCGAAGCGCGACCGGTAGATCGAGATGGCGTCCATCAGCAGCGCCGGCGCGAAGTGCGAGGCGAAAGCGTAGGGCAGTCCGAGCGCCGCCGCGAGCTGCGCGCCGAACAGGCTCGATCCGAGGATCCAGATCGGGACGTCGAGTCCCATTCCGGGCACGGCGCGCACGCGCTGGTCGGCCGGCCCGGCGAAGTACTGCTGCAGCTCGACGACGTCGCGCGGAAACGCGTCGACGTCGCCGTCGAGGTGGCGGCGCAGGGCGCGGCTCGTGCGCTGGTCGGTGCCGGGTGCGCGGCCGAGCCCCAGGTCGATGCGTCCGGGAAACAGCGTGGCCAGGGTGCCGAACTGCTCCGCGATCACCAGCGGCGCGTGGTTCGGCAGCATGATGCCGCCCGCGCCGACGCGGATCGTCGACGTGGCGGCGGCCACGTGCCCGATGACCACCGCGGTGGCGGCGCTCGCGATGCCGGGCATGTTGTGGTGCTCGGCCAGCCAGAAGCGCCGGTAGCCCCAGCGCTCCGCGTGCCGTGCGAGATCCGCCGAGTTGCGCAACGCCACGGCGGCGTCGGCGCCTTCCGGGATGGGAGAGAGATCGAGGAGCGAGAACGTCGCCATGTTGTTGTCCGTGGCTCAGGACTGTAACTGCGATCTGCCCTCCGTCGGACGGATGCTCGCCGATCCGGAACTGTACTTCGACGGTCGGCCGCCCGGGTCCGTGCTGGTTCTCGATGAGGTGCACCGCCTGGACGATCCCAGCCGCCTGTTGAAGATAGCGGCCGACGCCTATCCGGGACTCCGTGTGCTGGCGACTGGATCTTCCACGCTGGCCGCGACGCGCAAGTTCCGTGACGCGCTCACTGGGCGGAAGGAAGCCGTGCATCTGTGTCCCGTGCCGTGGGACGAATGCGTCGACTGGCTCGGGGCGCCGGATCTCGACCGCCGCCTGTTGCACGGCGGGCTGCCCGAGCCGCTGCTCGCCGCGCGCAAGGAGCCTGCGTACTTCAGCGAATGGATGGACAGCTTCTATGCGCGCGACGTCCTGGAGCTGTTCGGTGTGCGCAACCGGCGCGGGTTCCTGGCGCTGTTCCGCGTGCTGCTGCACCAGAGCGGCGGCCAGCTCGACTGCGGCCGCCTCGCGACGCTGAGCGGGATGAGCCGTCCTACCGTCATGTCGCACGTGCAGGCGCTGGCGACCGCCCATGCCGTGCATCTACTTCGACCCTTTCACGGCGGCGGCGCGGGGGAGATCGTCAGGCGCCCCAGGTGCTACGCCTTCGACACCGGCTTCGTCACTTTCGAGAAGGGTTGGGACCGCGTCCGCGACGACTACCGCGGACTGCTGTGGGAGCACCTCGTCCTGGACACGCTGCGCATCCGGTTCGGCGACGAGCGGGTCTTCTACTGGCGGGACAAGGCGCACCACGAAGTCGATTTCGTGATCCGCCGCGCCCGGGACCGGGTGGATCTGGTGGAGTGCAAGGTCAATCCGGACCACGCGGAAGGCACCGCAATCGAGGCTTTTCGCGCTCGCTACCCGGAAGGGAACGACTACGTCGTCAGTCCCGGCGTGAAGCAGCCCTACCGCATCCGGCGGGGTGGCCGCGTGCTCCAGGTCTGCGGGACGGCGGACCTGTGAGGATCGCCGACATGCGGACGGACATCGCCGCAATCCGTGTTCGGCAGGCCATGCCCGTTCCCCCGCGTCCGCAGTAGGCTATCGCCAGCGGAAGATCCGGAGCGCCACGGCGAAGCTCGCCGCGCACCAGGCCGCGAGGATGAGCAGGTCCGGCCCGTTCGCGATCAGCCCGTTCCCGTCCAGCATCACCCCCCGCAGCGCATCGTTGAGTGCCGTCAACGGCAGCGCCTGAATGAACGGCTGCATCGCGTCCGGGAAGTTCGACGAGGCGAAGAAGACGCCGGAGCAGATCCACATCGGGGCCATGACGACGTTCATGATGCCGGAGACGCCCTCGATGGTCTGCGCGCGGCTGGCCGTGAGCAGGCCGATGCCGCCGAAGGTCATCGCCCCGAGCAGCGACACGGCGGCGAGGCTGGCCAGAGAGCCCTCGATGGGCACGCCGAACATCAGCCGGGCGAAGCCGACCAGCGCCACCAGCTCGAGAGCCAGCAGTACGAGGCGGGCCGTCACGAGGGCGGCCAGGTACTGGTGGCGCCGCATCGGCGTCGCGATCAGCCGCTTGAGCAGCTTGCGGGTGCGTTGCACGACCAGCGTGAAGCCGATGCCCCACATGCCGGTCCCCATGATGTTCATGCCGAGCAGCCCGGGGATCAGCCAGTCGATGTAGCGGCTGCCGGGGGCGGTCACCGTCTCGTTGCGACCGGTCCAGACGTCCTTGCGGCCGGCGGCGCGCTGCAGCAGGTCGTCGACCGTCTGCCGGGCCAGCCGGCTCTCGGGCCGCGTGGGGTCGTAGCGGTACGTGGGCGGATCGCCCGGCGCGACCACGACGTGCGCGAGCCCGTCGCGCAGCGCCGCCGCTGTCGCACCGGGAGCGAGGGACACGATTTCGACGCTCTCGTGCGCCGCCAGCGCGTCGAGCAGCGCCGCGGCGCCGGCTCCCTGCTCGACGGCCACCGCGACCGGCGTGTCGGAGGGGGATCGGAAGGCGATCCCGAGCGCGAGGGCCATCAGCAGCGGGAAGATGAAGACCCAGAAGATCATCTCCGGCTCGCGCACCAGGAGGAGCAACCGCGTGATCGTCATCTCGACGAACGGATGCCGCGGCTCGACCGATTCCGGCTCAGTCATCGCGGAGTCGATGTCCCGTCAGCGCCACGAAGACGTCCTCCAGGGTGGCGGTGCGCGTGGCCAGCGTTTCGATCTCGCGGCCGGCGTCCGCGGCCAGACCCACGAGCGCCGGCAGCGTGCGGTGCAGTGCGTTGGCCGTGACCGTCCAGGCATCCGACGTTGCGCCCGCGCGGACTGTGTCGACGCCGGGCAGGGCGCCGAGCCGCTCTTCCAGGCCGGCGGGTGCCGGCGTCTCGCCGCGGGCGAACGCGATATCGACGATGTGCGGAGCGCCGATGGAGAGGATCAGCTCGTCGGGGCTGCCCTGCGTGACGATCCGGCCCTGGTCGACGATGGCGACGCGATCGCACAGCACGTGCGCCTCGTCCATGTAGTGGGTGGTCAGGAGGATGGTCCCTCCCTCGGCCCGATAGCGTTGCAGCAGCGCCCACAACTGCCGGCGCGACTGCGGGTCCAGGCCCGTGGTCGGCTCGTCGAGGAACAGGAGGTCCGGATCGCCGACCAGCGCGCAGCCGACGGCGAGACGCTGTCGCTGCCCTCCCGACAGCTTGCCGACCCAGCTCTTGCGCTTGCCTTCCAGCTCGAGCAGCCCGAGCACGTCGTCGACGGGGCGCCCCCGCGGATAGAACGACCGAAACAGCCTGAGCGTCTCGAACACGGACAGCTTCTCGTCCATCTGCGACTCCTGGAGGTGAATCCCGAGCCGCGCCCGCAGCGCGTCGTCGTTCCGGCCCCACGCGCGGCCCAGAATCCGCACCCGGCCGGCGTCCGGCGCGAGCAGCCCCTCCAGAATCTCGATGGTCGTGGTCTTGCCGGCGCCGTTCGGTCCGAGCAACCCGAAGCACTCGCCGCGCCGGACCTCGAGGTCGAGACCGTCGACGGCCAGCATGTCTCCGTATCGCTTCACGACACCGGTGCAGGAGAGGGCCGGCTCGGCGAGTCCCGTCGCCGCTCCCTTTGCGCCGTGCGCGGCGGGGTCCGGAACGAGGGCGCCGGCGTCAGCGAGACTCTCGTTCCCGCCGCCCGCGTTCATCGGTCCAGCGCCGGGGTCGTCGCCGGCGGCTCGCGCCGCCGCGTGCCCTGCTCGTAGGCGTGGCCGAGCTCGAACAGGGTCGCCTCGGTGAACGGCCGGCCGAGCATCTCGATCCCGATCGGCAGCCCGTCGGCGGTCAGCCCGGCCGGCAGGGTCAGCGCCGGGAACCCCGTGGCCGGGCTCAGGAAGCGGTTGTTGCCGCGCGCGTACTGATCCTGGGTGTTCGCGTTGGTGAGGGCGTCGGACGCGATCACGGTCGTCTGGTGATCGAAGGTCGCGTAGACGAGCGCGTCCAGGTCGTCGTCGGCCATCGCCGCCAGGACGCTCCGCCGCAGGCGTTCGCGGGAGTGAAGGATGGGCAGGTACCCGTAGTCGTCGGTCGATTTGCCCACCACGTTGATGAGGCCCCGCGCCCGCCAGGGGGTGACGACGCCCGACAGCAGGATGTCGCGGAGGCTCTTGACCGGAGCGTTCGGATGCTCGGCCAGGTACGCGTTCATCGCCCGTTCGGTCTCGAAGTTGTTGGTGGTGTACACGCGCTGCGCCGATTCGAGGCCGTCGACGGTGACCGGGTCGACCACGGTGGCGCCGAGCGCGCGCATGTCGGCGACGGCGCGGTCGATCAGGGCCCGCACCTGCTTGTAGTCCTCGGCGTCGGGATCCGTCTTCGGGTCCATCGATTCGCGGATGACCCCGATGCGCGCGCCCCGCAGGCCGTCGGCGTCCAGATTCGCGGCATACGAGTCGGGCACGTGTCCGGCCGCGTAGGCGGTGACCGGGTCGTTGGCGTCGTAGCCGGCGATGGCGTCGAGCAGCAGCGCCGCGTCGCGGACGGTGCGCGTCATCGGTCCGAGGGTGTCGCTCGACGGGTTCGCCGGCATCATCCCGAAGCGGCTGACCAGCGGCAGCGTGGGACGCAGGCCGACCAGTGCGTGGACGGCGGCCGGTCCGCGGATCGATCCGCCGGTGTCCTCGCCGATGCCGAGCATGCCGAAGTTGGCGGCGATGCCGGCCCCCGTGCCGCCGGACGAGCCGCTCGGGTTGCGGGTCGGGTCGTAGGCGTTGCGGATGATGCCGAAGGCCGAGCCGACGTAGCGCGACGCGAACTCGCCCATGTTGGTCTTCGCCAGGATGAGGGCGCCGGCTTCCTTCATGCGCACGACGATGGTGGCGTCGCGGCGCGACACGAAGCCCTCGAACAGCGCCGAGCCGTAGGTGGTCGGCAGGTCGCGCGTCTCCACCTGATCCTTCAGCAGCACCGGGATGCAGTGCAACGGGCCGGTCGGACCCGACTCGGCATAGGCCGCGTCCAGATCGTCGGCCCTGTCCAGCGCGCGCGGGTCGATCGCCTGGATCGCGTTCAGCGCCGGGCCCGCCTGGTCGTAGGCCTCTATCCGGTCGATGTAGCGTTGCACCAGAGCCCGGCAGGTCAGCTCGCCCGACGCGAAGGCCGCGTGCACGTCGGCGACCGTCGCCTCGAGGAGCTGGAAGCCCTGGGCCGCGGCGACACCCGGGATGAGCAGCCAGGCGGCGGCCAGGATCGCCATCCACCGTCCCGCGCTCCCGGCGCGCTGGTTGATTCGGTAGCTCGCCGCCGTCCGTCTGCTTCGCCTCACAATTCCTCCCCTTCCGGCTTCCTGCCGGCTCCGGGGGACTATGTCACGCGCGGCGCACGTTGGAAAGCGCCGCCGGGCGCCGGCACCGCCCGCCGGGATTGGAAAACAGCGGATTCTCGCGTCCGATCGGCCTATCATGAGAGCAGGACGCGGCGTGAATCGGACCTGTGGGGGACAGCATCATGATCGTTACCGGAAAGGCGCTTCCACGGCGCACCGTGCTGCGGGGTCTCGGCGCGTCGCTCGCACTCCCGTTCCTCGACGGGATGGTTCCCGCGTTCGCCGCTCTCCGCGGGACGGCGGCGACACCCGCACCCCGACTGGGCGTCGTCTACGTTCCGAACGGGATGCGGATGGAGCACTGGATTCCCGCGGCGGAGGGGGCCGACTTCGAGTTTCCCCTCGTCCTGAAGCCGCTCGAGCGGTTCCGCCGCCACGTGCAGGTGCTGTCCGGGATGCACGGCGTCGCCGGTGCCGGCCCGCACCCGCGGGCGTCCACCCGTTTCCTGACCGGCGTTCCGGCCAAGCCGGAGAACGGCGCCGACGTGCTGGCCGGCATCTCGATGGACCAGCTCGCCGGGCGCGTTCTGGGACGGCAGACGCAGCTCGCCACGCTGGAGCTGGCCATCGACGGCCGCGATTTCACCGGCTCGTGCGGCAACGGGTTCAGTTGCGCCTACACCAACACCATCGCCTGGGCCGACGAGACCACGCCGCTGCCGATGGAAAACGACCCCGGCATCGTGTTCGAGCGGTTGTTCGGCGACAGCGGCAGCACCGACCCGGCGGTCCGCCGGGCGCGGCTGCGGAAGGACGCCAGCCTGCTGGACTCGGTCACGGAACGCGCGCACGACCTGTCACGCGAGCTCGGTGCGGGCGACCGCCGCAAGCTGGGTCAGTATCTGGACGCGGTGCGCGACGTCGAACGGCGCATCCAGCGGACCGCCGCGCAGTCCGCCCGCGAGCTCCCCGCGGTCGATCGGCCGGAGGGCATTCCCGACACCTTCGGCGAGCACGCCGGGCTGATGTTCGATCTGCTCGCCCTGGCCTGGGAAACCGACTTGACCCGGGTCGCCACCTTCATGCTCGGCCGCGAGCTGACCGGCCGCACCTATGCCGAGATCGGCGTGGCCGACGCGCACCACCCGATCTCGCACCACCAGCGGGATCCGGAGAAGCTGGCCAAGCTGACCAAGATCAACCAGTACCACGTGGACGTCTTCTCGCGGTTCCTGGACCGGTTGCGGGCGACGCCGGACGGCGACGGCTCGCTGCTCGACCACTCGATGATCGTCTACGGCGCGGGCATGGCCGACAGCAACGCGCACGCGTCGGACGACCTGCCGATCCTGCTGGCGGGCGGCGCGGCGGGAGCCGGCGGGCGGCACGTCCGGTATGCGCCCGACACGCCGCTGGCGAACCTGCACCTGACGCTGCTGGACAAGCTCGGCGTGCCGGTGGACTCGCTCGGGCACGCGACGGGGCCGCTGCCGCTGGGCGGGTGACCGCACGCGCGGCTGGGCGCCACGACCGGTGATATCCTGCCGGTGTTCAACTTTTCCTTCCGGGCGTGCCCTGCCACTGCGGTACGCGCTCATCGAAGTAGCCGCGGAGCACCTCGTAGCGCGCGGCGAGCTTCATTTCGCCGGCGTCATGGAAGTCACGGCAGTAGGCGCGCACGTTCTCGTGCGCCCGCAAGACTTCGTCGCGCAGGTTCGGGACCTCCCTGAACTCATCTCGCATCGTTTGGCCGAGACCATCGACAACCACTTGGCCGTCCGTATCTCTCCGGAGCATCGAAAGACACCGGTCGGCGTCGAGGGCGGCCAATTTGGAACTGGTGTCGGAAGCGGCCTCGCCGCGCTTGACTGCTTCCAGAAACGCCACGCACTCCGGTCCAACGACGATGCGCGGGAGCTCCGCGACCCTGGTTTCAAGATGGTACGCTGCCTCAAGGACTTGCCCGTAGATCTCCCCGCGTTCGATGTCTATTCCCGTACCGATCTCCATGCCCCCTCGGATGGGATGGCCCGTGCTGAGGCCGAAGAGCCACGTGCTGCCGGCTGCCAGAAGCGACCGCCGCACGTCACCGACACTGGCAGCAGGATGTCGCGTCCACGCCAGCGGAACTGCCACGAAAATGGCGTCGGACACCCCCCAGAGCAGGATCTCGCTCGCCGTTGCCGCGAGCATCTCGGTGCGTTGGGGTTCGGGCAGAGAATCCGCCAGCCCTGTCGGTTGGGTGGCGCCCTCGAAGAACTTCCTGAACAGCCTTCTGAATCCGATCACGACACCCGCTGTGTCCTTGAGGTTGGCGATCAAGCGCTCTTGTTCGACTTCATCATTGCCTGGTGGTACTTCCGTTTGCGCCTGCAACTTCCGGCTCTGTCCCAGAACGTCGAAGACGCCAATCATGTAATGTCCGAACGTGGCCTCCTCGTCCTTTGTCGTCTTCGACACTCCCCCTTCATCCCAGCGGGGCGTCGTTTGCGAACTCACCTCATGCTGGCTTGATTGGGGCTCACTGCCGGGCCCGGAATGAACGCCGCGCGGCGGGCGGGAGACGTAGTTGCGCTTGGCGGCTTCCTCTCTGGCCCGAATGTCGTTGAAGATTGCCGCGACGTCGTAGTCGAACCGCGCGGCGTACGCCTGCCGAATGGCCCGGACTTCAGCGATGATCGGGTCCGTCCATCCCGTCTGCATGGTCGTAGTCCTCCATGAGTTCATTCGGCGTGCAAATGACCGGCGGCTCGTAGCCGGCCTTTCGGCACGCTCGCTCGATTCGCGGTCTCACGGCAGCATTCGCGATGTGGCGGAGATTCCACGTCAGCAGGTAGTCGACTTTCTTCGTGGCGGCAATCCCGACGTGCGCCGCATCCGCTGCTGCCTCGCGCGGAAACGCGCCTGCTTCCAGCAGACTCCGGGTCAGGAACACAGCGTCCGCCGTGTTGTCGAGACGCGTGACCATCTGCAGCGCCGCCAGACGAGCGCGGTCTGCTGCGCCGCAACGATGATGTCCCGCGACGGCCGCGCCGTGAGGTAGCTGACGACCGAGGTCTCCACATACACGCTGGGTTTCCTCATGGTCGCATCCCCGCAGCATCATTCCGCGAATGCAGAGGGAGAGTGTCCTCACGATACCACGTGGTATACGCGGCCCATCCTTCCGACAGCACCTCCCTGCTCCAGCACGGTCCGCGTCGCCGCCTCCTGTTTGTCCGGCGGATAGCCGTGCCTGCGCGCGTGCGCTTCACCAGCCGGCCCCGCGAGGCTGTTTGCGCGGTCGTCCTCGACGAGTCAATCCGCCTTCTCCATCCACCCGTCAGGTCCGCCGGTACTCCACCAGCGCGGACCGTCCGACGATGTCGACTATGCGCACCAGCGCTTCGACGCCGCTGGCGTCGGTCAGGCGCATATCCTCGCCGGGCAGAAAATGGACCGGTTGTCGCCGCCCCCGGTTGATGGCGATGCCGGATGCGTAGAGGTGCGTCCGGTCGTACGCGTCGCGCACGGGATTCAACCTTCCCTTCAGCCCCGGTACGCCGCCGGCCGCTTCCGGAAAGATGACGGCGCCGCCACCCGGCAGGGCCTCGAGTTCGACCGCCAGAGCCCCGTCGGCCGGACGCCAGTCCGGTGTGATGCCGGCGGCGTGACCCGGAGCCGCCACGAACACGGTCAGGGGGTGGTGTGTCGTGTGCAGGTGGATCGCGGCTTCTCCGTTTTCGTCCGTCGTCGCCTGCTTCCACGTCCGGTTCGGGAACAGTACCAGCAGGTCGGCGCCCGGAAGGGGAGTCCCGGCGGACCGGACGGTGACGATCGCGCGGGCGGCGCTCTGTTCGTGTACGGCGGCTGGAACGACGAGGCAGACTTCAGCGTCCCCTATCAGACGATACTCCGGCAGCGTCCCGCACAGGGCGTACGTCTCACGCTTGATGAGCGGGACGCCGTCGCCCCGGCGCTCCATGAAGTACCGGCGTTCCTCCGAGCCGGGGATGCCGTCCACGGGTAGTCGTCCCAGCGCGGAGGTCAGCGCCTCGTTGCGGGTCGCCTGGCGGTCCGCCATGCTGTCCACGGTCAGGCTGTTCGGCAGCGCGCCGGGAGATTGAATCTCCAACCGGTCGGCAAACATCGACAACCGGATGCGGCTTCCACGGACGGCGTAGTCTCGATGCGCGACGGCATTGACCAGGGCTTCGAACAACGCCTTGTCGCTGTACTGGGGTTGATCCACGCGCGCTGGCGTCTTGCGGGCGGATACCTGCATGTTCCGTACGGCGAACGCCACGGCATCGGCCACCTGTCGATCGAGGGGCCCGGTAATCTCCTGGGCGTCGACCTGTCCGGAGGCCCGATCCGTTCCCCGGTAGCGGGTGGCCGTGATGCAGGCGCAGGGCAACCAATGCTCCGGATTCCGAGTGCACAACAGCACGCCGGCGACGGTGGCGCGCATCGTCTCTGCGTCGTCCCGCGCCAGCAGCGCCAGCTTCTCCAGAGCGGTTTCCGGGTTCACGGCGCCGGCCGCGCTCACCAGGGGCTTCCAGAGCTCGTCGTACAGCGTTCCGAACCCGGTGCCCGGTACCACCTGTCTGTCGAACCAGACGAAGCGCGCCTGGCCGCGCTGCTGGGCGAGGCGCATCCGCTCGTCGCCGGACATGGGCCGTTTGGCGCTGCCGACGCGCCGGAAACTGCCGCCCGGGCTGTCGTGCTGCGCGGTTCCCCTGGCTACGTCGACGGCCAGCAGCAGCCTGCCGTCCAACTCGTGGCGCGTGATGACCACGTCCATGAGTGAGGGCCTGATCGAGTCGGCGCACAGCTCGACGATCATCCCTTCCACTGCATCCATCTGACTCCGGGACATGCCGTGTACGTTGCCCTCGTCGGTGACGCCGCACAGCAGCACGCCGCCGCCGGCATTGGCGAAGGCGGCGATTTCATCCGCGAGATCATCCCGCTTCGGGGTGATCGGTCGATCACCCCGGAAGGCGATTGCCTTGAACTCCCAATAGCTGTCCTCGCCGAGTCGCAGCCGGCGCGCGATGTCCGCTTCACTCAGAGTCATCCGTTCCGTATTATGCCGCGGCGACGTCACGCCTCCAGCCAACTCTCCAGGCTGCTGCGGCGTCACGCCTCCAGCCACTTCCGGACCGGCATGGAAACGCCGCCGGTGGTGAAGCAGCTTCGGCTGTCCGCCGTTTCGCGGACTCAGTCCGCCCGCAGCAGGTCGTAGTACTCCAGGGCCGCGCCGAGCACCATGGCGCCGCCGCGGTCGTCCGCGCCGTTGACCGCCGGCCGGTCGAGATAGTGCCGCCGCGTAGGACCCGCCCCGGTGCTGAAGCAGACGTCGACCAGCGCGCCGTCGTCGGCGACGTGGGCCAGCAGGGCGCGCCAGGCGCGGTCGACGACCGGCCGATAGGAGTCGTCGAGCAACCCCAGTCGGATTCCTCTGGCCATCGCGGTCAGGGTCATCGCGGTGACGCTGGTCTCGCGGTAGCTGCCCGGCACGTCGACGATCTGCCGCCACATGCCGTCCGGCGCCTGCTGGTCGCGCATCCCTGCGAGGTGCCGGCGGTGGATGTCGAGCACCGCCTCCCGATCCGGGTGGTCGGCCGGGAGGACCGTGAGCAGTTCGGCGAGGCCGAGAGCGCCGAACCCGTTGCCGCGGCCCCAGGCGGTGGGGGCGTCCGCGTCGTGGTGGAAGAGCCCGTTCGGCTGCTGCAGGCGGGCCGCGGTGGTCGTGACGAGCCGGACGGCGGCGGCAAGTCCCTCCGGATCGCCGGTGCGGACCGCGGCGATGGTGCCCAGGAAGAAGTCGTCGCTCCACCCGGACGCGTGCTCGGGCATGCCCGGCGCGGTCTCGGCCGCCGCCAGGGCGACGCCCTCTGTCGCCAGGCGGGCTGCCGCTTCACCGTCTTCGCCGGGCAATCCGGTCAGTTCGCTGAAGATCATCGTCCCGGCCAGTGCGGCGAAGGAGATCCGGTTGCCGAAGAGCGGCTGTTCGCCGGAGAGCCAGGGATTGACCTCCTCCATCACCTTGTCGCGCAAGGACGCGTCGCCGTCCATGTCCGCCACTCGCAGGGTATGCACCCACGCCAGCGCGGGGATGTAGCTGATGCTGGGCGTGCCGGGGTAGCGCCGGGCCATCAGCCGCGCCACGGTGAGCGGATCGCGCGCCATCCGGCGGTTCAGGACGTTCCGCAGCGGCGACTGCCGGTCCCTGGCGCGGGCCAGCACCTCGCGCATGACGGCTGCGCCGTCTCCGGCCCCGGCCGTCGTCAGGAGCGTCGCGACCGGACCGAGGCCGGCCAGGTTCGCCGGGCTCGCGAGCGCCGCCGCCAGTGAGCCTGTGGGCAGGCCCTCCGCGTCGGGGCCGGTACCGGCACGAACCCACAACTCGTTCCCGGCGCGGACCTCGACGACCAGATCGGGCGCCTGGTAGGCGACCCAACGCCAGACGTAACGGCTCTCCGGTAGCTCGGGATCGTTGAAGAATCCGTCCACCGGCGGGAACGTGGCAGGTGCCCCGGCCGCCTCCGCACCCGGCAGGGCCAGCGGGAGGGCGCTCACCAGCCATCGGGCGCGTTCCGCTTCCGGAGCATCGGATTTGAACCAGCGGACCGCGTCGAGAACGATGCGCGCGGCGTCCGCGTCGCCGTCGAGGCCGCCGACCAGCACCAGCCGGCGGTCGGGGCGCGTCGCGTCGAAGGGTGCCCCGTTCTCGAGGGTGAGCAGCGGCACGTCATCCCGCGTCATGCCGGCGCCGCTGACGATCCGCGGCTCGCCGCCGATCGCGGCGACGGTATCGAGCGCCGCCGCGAGTTCGGCCGTGCCCGCGGGCGACGACTGGGCGTGCGCCTGCACGGCTCCGGCGAGTCCCAGCAGCAGTCCGGCCGTGATGCCTGCGAACGGAACGCGCCACGCGTTTCTGTAGGGATGGTTCATCACGGGTCAGCCTTCAATCTGCGGAGAGCGCCGCCACGCCGCCGTCGAGGGCATGGAGCGCGCGGACTTCGTCATCGTCCAGTGGCCTGCCGAACAGCGCCAGCTCGTCGAACAGCCCCACGTAGTTCACACCGAGACGAATAGCGCCGAGCTCGATGTCCCAGGTGAACGGCTCGCCGACGTCGTCCGCTCCGCCGGGCACCCGTTCGCCGTCCAGATACAGGGTGGCGGCGCCGCCCGGCTGGCCGAGGCCGGCGTAGGTGATCGTCACGTGCGTCCAGCGGTCGCCGGCGAAAGGCGGCTCGTCGACCACCGTGAGCCGGTTGGTGAAGGCGGGATTGTCGTTCGGCCCCAGCCCGTCCGGGTTCCACACGTCGAGGTCGCCGAACACCCCCAGCCGGAACTGGCGCGGGTTCTCGCCCGTGAAGTCGACCCAGATCGCGGCGTCGTTGTAGGCGGCGTCGGTGATCTGGATCGGGTCGCAGAAGCCCGGCTCGAGGTCGGTGGCCGGGTCGAGGCTGAGCCAGAACGAGACGGTCCCGCTCCAGCTCTCCGGCGAGTAGCCGATGTTGCCGTCCGCCCGGTAGAAGATGGCGTGCTGGTTGCGCTCGGTGAAGCGCAGCGCATGGCCGAAGCGCCCCGCGCCCTCGGCGAGCATCACCGCCGGATTCCCGAGCCCCGGCTGCGCCTGGTCCTGCTCGTCGTAGGACGGCGCCGTGTAGAGCACCGGATCGGCGGCGGCCCGATCCGCATTGAGGCCGTTGTCGAAGGAGGCGTGGAACGTGAGGGCGCCCGCGAGCGCCTCTGCGGCGCCGCTCGTTTCCTCTGTTCTTCCCGCCAGCCAGAACATGCAGCCGGGCCCGGAATCGGCCCCGGTCGCGAACTCGTCGACCACCTCGAGCGTCTCGAGGTCGATCACCGCCACCCGGTCGTCGCCCCGCAGCGCCGCATAGGCCACCGCGCCGTCCGGCCGCACGAGCAGCGCGTTCGGGGCGAGGTCGAAGCGCGTGATCTCGGTTCGGGCCGCGGCGTCCATGACGACGACGCTGGTGGCCGAGTCCGAGACGAGCACGCGCGCCCCGTCCGGGGTGAAGGCCAACCGGTTCGGATCCTCGAAGTCCAGGTCCAGACGCTCGCTGACCGCCTTGGCGGCCACGTCGATGATGGAGACGTCGCCGTCGTTGCGGGTGGCGACCCACAGCTCGGCGCCGTCCGGCGACAGGTCGAGCCCCTCCGGGTACGCGCCGCCGGCGGGAATCGAAGTCACCCGCCAGTCGGGCGGGCCGGCCGCCGCGCCCTCCACGATCGACACGGTGTCCGACTCGCGGTTGGCTGTGAAGATCGTGTCCCGGTCGCCGCTGAGCAGCATCATGTGGGCGCCGTCCTGCCCCAGACCGAGCGTCCAGTCGACCTCGTCGGCCTGCGGGTCGTAGCGGGCGATCGACTTGAAGCCCTCGATGGTGAAGTACAGCTTGCCGCCGGCGAAGCGCACGTCGTGCGGCACGCTGCCCGCGCCGACGTCGAGGCGCCGCACCTCGGTCATCGACTCCAGGTCGATCACCGAGATCCCCTCGCTCGGACTGGCCACGAACGCGAGCCGGCCGTCGGGCGTGGCGGTCACCTCGTGCGGACCGCCGACCGTCGGGACCTGTCCCAGCACGGTCCCTTCCGCCGGGTCCACCACGGCCAGCGCGCTGGCGTCGCGCAGCAGGACCAGCAGCCGCGGCTCGGATGCGGTCTGCGCCGCAGCCGCGCCGGCGCTGGCCGCCAGCAGGGCGAGCGCCGCTGCCCATCGGACTACCTGTGTCGGTGCACGCACGGGTCACTTCCTTTCCTCGACTCCTCGACGCGTCCTCGACGCCCGGCACGCATTCGTCGACGCGTCGACTCGCCCGCTCAAGCCGGGGCGGGTCGCGGACACGATGGCCGGACTGCACGTATCCTACCGCCGTACGGTTGGTTGCGGCGGCGTCGCGTGCGCGCATCGAACCCCGGTCGAAGCGGATGAACAGGATCAGAGGAGAGAAGTCGATGACCAGACTGGCGACAGTTTTCTGCCTTGCCGTGCTCGCGTGTTTCGCCGCTGCTTGCGGTGCGCCGGAACCAGCCGCCGAGGCGCCGGCGGAGACCGCCGCGCCGGACACCGGCGCCGGCACCATCCTGCGCGTCGATCCGCGGTTCGACGAGCTCGTGCCGGGCGACGCCCGCATCGAGAAGCTCGCCGACGGCTACGTCTTCACCGAGGGCCCGGTCTGGGACCGCGCGGAGTCCCGTCTGCTCTTCTCCGACGTGCGCGGGAACGGCGTCTACCAGTGGTCCGAGGCCGACGGGGCGAGCCCGTTCATCGAGCCGGTGTTCGAAGGCGACCGCACCGGCCTGCGGTCGGTCAGCTCCAACGGGCTGACGCTCGACGCCGAGGGGCGCCTCGTGATGTGCGAGCACGGCAACCGGATCATCTCGCGCGTGGAAGAGGACGGCACGCGGACGACGCTGGTGGACAGCTACGAGGGCCGGCGGCTGAACAGCCCGAACGACGCCGCCTACTCGTCGGACGGCTGGCTCTACTTCACCGATCCGGGCTCGGCGCTCGAAGGCCGCGACGAGTCGCCGCTGCGTGAGCACGATTTCAACGGCATCTACCGCCTGAGCCCCGACGGCGAGCTCGAGCTCCTGTACCGCGACCAGTCCCGCCCGAACGGCATCGCGCTCTCGCCGGACGAGTCGGTCCTCTACGTCGCCAACTCGGACGCCGAGCAGAAGGTGTGGATGGCCTACGACCTGAGCGAGGAAGGCGTCTCGAACCCGCGGGTCTTCTTCGACGTCAACGACCAGACCGCCGAGGGAGCGGCCGACGGCCTCAAGGTGGACAACGCCGGCAACCTGTTCGCCACCGGTCCGGGCGGCGTGTGGGTGATCGCCCCGGACGGGACGCACCTGGGGAGCATCATGCCGGACGAGGTGCCCGCCAACGTGGCCTGGGGCGACGATGGCAGCACCCTCTACATGACGGCGCGCACGGGGCTCTACCGTATCGGATTGACGACCGGGGGCACGATCCCCGGGCCGTAGAGAGCCAGTCGGTAGCGCACGCGGGAAGCCGCAACGTCGAACGGGCGGACGACGTCGTCTCGACGCCGCCCGCCGGTGTAGCGTGCGGATGCGGCTCTCGCCGGAAGCCGCGAGCCGGGATGCCTACGGCTGGTCGGTCGCCCGCTCCCGGGCGCGCTCGCCGCCGAGGATGTTGGTCATGCTGTAGTTCCCCTCGTGGCACGCGTACTCGAAGAGGAACGGCAGCTCGTCGGCCGGGAACGCCGTGAACGGGAACTCTCCGGAGACGGCCTGCGTGAAGTGGGTCGGATCGTCGATCGTGAACTCGTAGTGCAGGCTGTCGGGGCCGCTCCGAGTGAACCGCTCGGTCACGGTCAGCGTGTCGTCGGACCGGCCGTTCGCCATGCGGAGCAGGACCGGATCGCCGCCGACCGCGCCGGCGTTGGCCGTCGTCTTCCGCACGTTCGTGGTTTCGACCACGAGCGTGTCACCCTCCCAGTGCCCGCGCGCGTCGCCGTGCCACTGGCGGACGTTCGCCGGCACGTGGCCGCGTCCGTCGATCGGGATGATGCGCGTGTCGTGGATCATCTCGGCGTAGATCACCACGTGGTCGGGCGTCTGCAGGACGATGAAGTTGTTGTTGTAGGCGCTGGGCAGCATCGGCGGGCCGGCTGACCAGACCAGGCAGCGGTCGTTCAGCTC
The DNA here is from genome assembly GCA_965116825.1 of Vicinamibacterales bacterium. GTDB lineage: Bacteria > Acidobacteriota > Vicinamibacteria > Vicinamibacterales > UBA8438 > WTFV01. The sequence continues at coordinate 6,985,392 of OZ220736.1, read as the reverse complement.
CAGGTCCTCCCAGGAGTCGAAGGGACCCTCGACCGGATACTCCTGGTCGTGGGCGGCCTTGCGCGCCGCGGCGTCCGCAGTCCGCGCCGGCAGCCGGCCGTTCGGCGGGTCGACGATCAGCGAGGTGCGGCTGGTCGGGCGCGTGCCGCCGTCGAGCCAGAAGTTGTTGTAGCCGCCGACGTTGCCCCCCGCGACGGTGCGCCGCGGCGGCGCCACCAGCAGGTCCTGGTTGCGCTGGACGCGCGCCTGCTCCTGCTCGGCGATCTCCTCGTCGGTCAGGAACGCCTTGTCGCCCAGCGCCTCCGGGCGCTCCAGCGGCGTGATGGTCTTGTTGGTGTAGGTCCCCTGGAGATCCGGATCGCCCCAGGGTGTGCGTGGGCCGTCCTGCCCGGCGGCGCCGGCCGGGGCCAGCACGAGGAGCACGAGCACGCCCAGCGCGGCGGCGAGATAGGGCCGAGTCATCTGACACCTCCCATACGTGGCCTTGCGGCCGTTTCCTGGCTTCGTTGGTGACGGTCGATCCTTGGATTATACGCCCGCGCGCCACATGGTTGCGCCAGGAGCTTGCGCGCCCTTGTCGGCGTCTCGGACGGCGGACTATCATCCGGCTCCACAGACATTTGCAGATCGCGGGGGGGGGAATCGATGCGCAGAACGCTGGCTGTTTTTGTCGTGACGTGCGCGCTGGCGGCGCCGGCCGCGGCCCAGGATGTCGAAGAGGTGCTGCAGGCCGCCGCCGAGGCGATGGGCGACGTCAGCACCATCCGCTACTCCGGAACCGGGTGGGTCGCCAACATCGGCCAGAGCCACACGCCGGCCGACGACTGGCCCCGGTTCGAGGTCACTGCCTACGATCGCACCATCAGCTACGACCATCGCGCGTCGTACGAGACATACACGCGCCGGCAGGGCGACTATCCCGCGCTGGGCGGCGGCACGCCGCTGCAGGGAGAGCAGCAGCGCGTCTTCTTCACCCTCGGCGAGCACGCCTGGACGCTGGCCGGGGACGACCCGGTGCCGCAGCCGGCCGCCGCCGAGGTCCGCCAACTCGACATCTGGATGTCGCCGCACGGCTTTCTGAAGGCGGCGGCGGAAGCCGACGACGCTTCCGCGACCGGATTGGTGCTCGAGGGGCGCCCGCTGACCATCGTGTCGTTCACCGCGCTGGGCAGGTTCCGCGTCAACGGCACCATCAACGAGGACAACCTCGTCGAGCGGGTCCTGACCTGGGTGCCGAACCCGTACTTCGGCGACATGATCTACGACCACCGCTACACGGAGTACCAGGAGTTCGACGGGGTGATGTTCCCGACCGTGCTCCACTCGCACCAGGGCGACCCGCGGCTCAATCCCGGCCACAACTGGATGGAGATCACGGTGACCGGCGTGCACCCCAACCTCGACATCGACCAGGAGCCGGTGGTGCCGGACGTCGTGCAGGAGGCAACGGTGCCCCCCGTCGTGGTGCGGTCGACGCAGATGGCGCCGGGCGTCTGGCGCGTGTCGGGCGGCAGCCACCACAGCATCGGCGTGGAGTTCGACGATTTCATCGCCGTGGTGGAGGCGCCGCAGAGCGAGGCGCGTTCGCTGGCCGTGATCGCCGAGCTGCGGCGGCGCGTGCCGGACAAGCCGATCCGCTACGTCGTCAACACGCACCATCACGTCGACCACGCCGGCGGCCTGCGTACCTACGTCGCGCAGAGCGCCGCGGTCATCACGCACGAGGCGAACCGCGACTTCTACCTGGACGTGTTCCTCCATCCCGGCACGCGCTCGCTGGAGCCCGACATCCTGTCGAGCCTGATGCCGTGGTTCGCGCCCAACCGCATACCCGCGCTGGAGCTGGTGAGCGGCGAGTACACGCTGACCGACGGCGAGCGGGTGATGAACGTCCACGCCGTGCCGGACCTCGGCCACGTGGGGACGATGCTGATCGTGCACCTGCCGGCGGAGCGGATCCTGATCAACGCCGACCTCTACTCGCCGCGGTTGCCGAGCGCGGAGCCGCCTCCCGTGAACGACAACATGCGGACCCTGGCTGCGACCATCGAGCGGCTGGAGTGGGACGTGGCCCGGCACGTCGGCGTGCACGGGCTGGTGGGCTCGCACGTGGACTTCCTGCGGATCGTGAACGGGCAGTAGAGGATTCCGTTGAAAACGGTCCGCCGCCCGACTACGATGGTGACTGGTCATCGTCCGGCGATTCGTTGAGGAGGGATTCCATGCTGCGTCTGCCGATCGCCCGGAAATCGTCCGTACTGCTTCGGACCCTGACGGCCGTGGTTGCCGCGGGCTTGCTCGCTGCCCCCGCCTTCGCTTCGGAGGAGGCGGAGAACGGCGTGACCTACACGAACGACATCGCGCCCATCCTGGAGCGGAGCTGCCAGCAGTGCCACCGGCCCGAGTCGGTGGCCCCGATGTCGCTCCTCACCTACGAGCAGGCGCGTCCGTGGGCGCGGGCCATGAAGTACCGCACCGGCCGCGTCGGCAAGCCGGACGTGATGCCGCCCTGGTACATCGAGAAGGACATCGGCATCCAGCACTACAAGGGCGACATCTCCCTGAGCGCCGCGGAGATTGCCGCCATCGCCGAGTGGGCCGACAACGGGGCGCCGCGCGGCGAGCCCGTCGAGGCGACCGCGGAAGCCGTGGCGGCCGATGCGTCGGGGTGGGAGATCGGCGAGCCGGATCTCGTGCTGACCTCGCCGGAGATCGAGGTGTCGCCGACCGCGCCCGACTGGTGGGGCCCGATGGGCGAGACCCCGACCGGCCTGACCGAGGATCGCTACGTCTCGGCCATCGAGATGCGCGAGGTCAACACGTTCGAGGGGCCGCCCGAGCGCGACACCATCGGCGGGCTCTACGTCATCCACCACCTGGTCATCTCGCCGGTCGGCCCCGACGGCAAGCCGGTCGCCGAGGCGGGCTTCTGGCCCGTGCACGAGGTGGGCCGCAACGCCGACGTCTTCCATCCCGATTCCGGCAAGCTGCTGCAGGCGGGCTCGAAGATCACGTTCCCCTCCGCCCACCTGCACTCCAACGGCCGCCACACGCGGGCGCATCTGGAGATCGGCCTGAAGTTCCATCCGGAGGGCTACGAGCCGGCGCGCACGGTGCAGATCATCGGGCCGGCGACGCTCGACCTCGACATCAAGCCGCTGCAGGCCGACCAGAAGTTCGAGGCGTTCAGCACCTTGATGGAGCACACGAAGATGACGGTCTACGAGCCGCACATGCACGCCGCCGGCGTGCGCATGTGCCTCGACGCCATCTGGAACAACACCATCGAGACGCTGAGCTGCGCCGGCTACAACCACAACTGGGTGCGCGTCTACACCTTCGAGGACGACTACGCGCCGCTGCTGCCGAGAGGCACCATCCTGCGCATCACGGGCTACTTCGACAACACGCCGACCAACCCCAACGTCTCCGACCCGCGCAACTGGTCCGGCCTCGGCCACCGCTCGATCGACAACATGATGATCAACATCGGGCAGGCGGTGTTCCTCGACGACGAGGAGTTCGCCCAGGAGTTGGCGACACGCCGGGAACGGCTCGGCCTGCAGCCGGGCGAGACGACGATCGGCTGCCCGCTCTGCGGCTACGCCGAGGTGCCGGGCCTCTCGGCGGCGACCGACGACGACAACGACGGGGGGCAGTGACGATGGCTGGGAGCCCGACTCCTGGGGACCTGTCACGGGCGCCGTCCGGGTCGCCGCCCACCGTTGCCGCGCCTGCGGCGCAGTTCGCGATCCTGGCATGCGCGTTCGTCACAGCAGCTTTCGTAGTGGCCGTCGCGCCGGCGGCCGCACAGGTCTATCCGCAGACCGACCAGAGCATCGCGCCGGCCTACGAGGGCTGGGAGCAGAACGACGACGGGACGTTCAACCTCGTCTTCGGCTACATGAACCGCAATTGGGACCAGGAGCTCGACGTCCCGGTCGGCCCGGACAACCGGCTCGATCCGGGTGCCCCCGATCGCGGCCAGCCGACGCACTTCCAGCCGCGGCGCAACCGCCACGTCTTCCGCGTGCGGGTCCCGGCGGATTTCGGCGACAGCGAGGTCGTTTGGACCCTGACCAGCAACGGCCAGACCGAGCGCGCCTACGCGACGCTGCACCCTGACTACTTCCTCAACGACATCGCGATCATGAACAACAACGGCGCCGGCGGGCCGGCCGGCGGCGCCTACAACATCTTCGGCAACGAGCGGCCGGGGCTCGACGTCGAGGGCGATGCGGTCCGGCAGGTCCGGGTCGGCGAGCCGGTCGTGCTGACCGCGCGGGCCAGCGACGACGGCGTGCCGAAGCGGCGGGCGATGCCCCCGCCGAGATGGCGGCTCGGCCGCGGCGGGGCGGGAACGCCGAACAGCGCCAGCGGCCTCCGCGTCTCCTGGATCGTCTACCGCGGCGAGGACCAAGTCACGTTCGATCCCCCGCAGTTCGAGGTCTGGGAGGACTACCGCGAGGGCGCCGACTCGCCCTGGGCGCCCGGCTGGGAGCCGCCCGAGGTCCCGGAGGATGGGATCTGGATGGTCCGTGCGACGTTCAGCGAGCCCGGTACCTACGTGCTCCGCTGCCTCGCCCACGACGGCGGCCTCGCAACGCACGAGGACGTGACCGTCACCGTCAGCCCGTGAGCGGCTTCCGTCCGCATTGAGTGATCGCGCCGTGGCTCCCGAGCAGGGCCACGGCGCGATCGCGCAGCGGGCCCGGGCTATTCCTCCCGGTGCGGCATCAGCTCCCAGTAGAGGTGCCCGCCGGCGAGAACGCCGTCCTCGTTCTCGCTCGGCCGGCCGCCCAGCCGCAGGACGTCGCCGTCGAGCTGGTAGAGCCGCTCGGCGTCCGTCACCCCGGCGGTCGGCCGCGACCTGCCTTCCTGGTGGTGGACGACGTATATCGGGTCCGCGTCCTCGTGGACGGTGAAGCGTCCGAAGTAGCCGCCGTAGGTCCGGTAGGCCGCCATGGACTCTTCCGGCGTCGGGGTGTCGCCGGCGTACGGCATGCGTCCCTCGCGCGCCATCAGGTGCACCATCATGTGACCGGTCGGCGTGTAGAGAATGACCGAGCCGGCGCGGTCCTCGTTCCGGTCGCCGCTCTCGACCGGCTCCCCGTCCTGCACCGTGTACCGGTCGGTGTACAGGAGCTCGCGGTGGCCGAGGAAGCGCTGCGCCTCTTCCGACAGCTCCACGTCCGGCAGGCGCTGCCAGACGACCTGGCGGTTGGCGTCGCTCTTCATCCCGGTGTCGGACGCGGGGGTGAGGATGAGCAGGTCGTCCACGAGATCGTAGTAGCGCTTGGCGTCCACCTCGCCGCCGGGATTGATCTGCCCGGTGCGGTGGTGGATCAGGTAGCCGCCGTCCTCGTCCTCGTGGACGGAGAAGGGTCCGTAGTACCCCGTGTAGCCCTGCAGCGCCGCCTGCACCTCTTCGGGCGTCGGATTGGCGTCGTCGGCGAAGGGCTCGCGATCGAGGGGCATGACGTTGACGGCCATGTAGCCCCGGTCGCTGTAGGTGATGTAGCCGAGCGAGTTGAAGTCCTCCACGGGGACGTACTCGCCGTTCTCGTCCTTGACGTTGCGTCCGATGAGCTCGTACGTCCCGACGAACGGGTCACGCGGGCTTGCGGCATCGACGGCCGCTTCCTCCGCAGCGGGCGCCGGCGTCTCCGCTGCGCACCCGGCGAGCGCGAAGGGCAGACCGACGACGGCGACGATGAGGGCGATTCTCAGGTTGCGCATGATGCTCCTCCTGCTTATCCCTTTCCGAAGTCGAACAGGGCCGTCACGTCGACGGCGAAACCTTCCAGCAGCGCCGACGTCGCGGTGTCGCCGCGGTGGAACACGCCGTGCTCCGCGTAGGCGCCGCCGGCGAGGGTCAGCACGGTGACCGTCTCGACGCGGGGATCGACGATCCAGTACTCGGGGATGCCCGCTTCCGCGTAGTCGGCGGGCTTGGCGATGAGGTCCCGCGCGGGGTCGTCGGCGCTGACCACCTCCGCCACCACGTCCGCGCCGACCCAGTAGCGCGGCTCGTTCCGGGGGTCCGAGCGGCTGCAGAGCGCCGCCAGGTCGGGTTCGCGGAACTTGCCGTCGCGAATGCGCACCCGCAGTCCCGCGAACAGAACGAAGCCACCCAGCGGCGCGAGGTGGGCGTCGAACAGGCGGTTGAGGAACTGAAGGATGGCCTGGTGCTCGACGGTGGGCATGGGCAGCAACTCGACGGTGCCGTCGGTGAACTCGACCAGGCGGCGGGTCCGGTCCGTGAGCCACAGGTAGTGCTCGTCTCCCCAGCAGCCCTGCGGCGGCATGGAGTCGCACAGCAGGGCATCGAGCTCGACCTGGGAGGTCCCGGTCGTCGTCGAGTCCGCCGCCGTCGTGGAGAGGGTGGCCTGTGCCATGGTCTGTGGATCAGGGTACACCGGCTTCGGCCGCCCCGGCTTCAGGTAGCGCAAAGACGAACAACGCGGCGGCGCGGTCCGGCGGGTTCCGAATCTCCGGCGCCAGCACCGAGTAGGCGCGCGTGAGGTACCCGCCGCTGCCGACGATCGCCGCGACGTACTGCCGCCCGTCGACCGCGTAGGTGATCGGCGGGGCGTTGGGGACCTCCGTGAGCCGCGTCGCCCAGAGCCGGTCGCCGGTGGCGGCGTCGTAGGCGCTGATCCGCCGGTCCAGGGAGCCGGCGAAGACGAGGCCGCCGCCGGTGGCGAGCGCGGCCGTGGTCTGCGGCGCGCGCTGGCGCGAGATCCAGGCGGTCTCCCCGGTGGCGAGGTTGATGGCTTCCAGCCGGCCGTACCGCCCATCGCTTTCCGGCCGCGGCCGGACCGTCCAGCGCACGCCGGTGGTCAGGCTGCCGCGCTCGCCCTCGCCGACCGGCACGAGGTCCATGCACGCCTCGATGATCGGGATGTAGGCGATGTTGGTTCCCGGGTCGTAGGCCGTGGGCTGCCAGCTCCGGCCGCCGCCGACGTGCGGGCAGAGGCGCTTGGTCTCGCCGTCGCCCGGAATCAGGGTGGGGTCCTGGGTCTTGCGGCCGGTGACCGGGTCGATGTAGGTGATGCCGGTCTGCAGGCCCAGGTCGATGGAGGAGACGTACTTGCCGGTCGCCGTCTCCACGAAGTCGAAGATCGCCTGTTTGCCGATGGTGACGACGACGCTCTTCGATTCGCCGTCGAAGGGCAGCTCCGCGATCTGCCGCTCGAAGGCCCAGTCGAGGTCCCACTGCCCGTTGGCCTGGTGCTGGAAGTGCCAGGCGAGCTCGCCCGTGTCGGGATTCAAGGCGAGCGTGGCGTCCAGGTACAGCCCGTCGTTGTTCGTGCCGGGCGGTCCGACCGGATCGCGCAACGGGGCCGTGTCGTACGTGTTGCCGGTCCCGAAGAACGCCAGGTTGCTGGCCGGGTCGTAGCTGCCGGGGATCCACACCGATGCGCCGTTGCGCTCGACGTGGGGGATGCCGTTCCAGGTGTGGCCGCCGGGATCGTCCGGCGCCGGGATGGTCCCGAAGCGCCACGCCTCGTCGCCGGTCTCGACGTCGAGGGCCACGACGTAGTTGCCGCCCTCGTGCCGTCCCATGGTACCGACCATCACCTTCCCGCGGGCCACCAGCGTGCCGCCGGTCATCCGCAGACCGGCGTCGAGGTCGCCGACCTGCGTATCCCAGACGACGTCGCCGGTCTTCGCGTCCAGCGCGACGACGTGAGCGTCGGAGGTGGGGACGAAGAGGCGGTCGCCGTGGATCGACATCCCGCGCTTGAGGCTGGGCGAGACGTCGCGGGGCAGGCGCCGGGTGTACTGCCAGAGGAAGTCGCCGTTGGCGGCGTTCAGGGCCTGGACCCGATCGCCGTAGCCGTGCACGAACAGCACGCCGTCGTGGACGATGGGCGTCGACTCGTTCGGACCCTGCGGCAGTGCCCACGACCAGGCGACGCGCAGGTCCGCCACGTTGTCCGCGTCGATCCGATCCAGCGGGCTGAACCCGTAGGCGCCGTAGGTCCGCCGCCACAGCAGCCAGTCTTCCGCCGGCGGGTCGTGGAGCATCTCGTCGGTGACCGGCTGCATGGCGTCGAGCGGGTTCCAGGGGGCCGGCCACGGCGGCAGCGACGCGCCCGGCGAGAGGCCGCCGCCCTGCGAGCTCCAGCCCGGCGACAGGCCGGCCATCAGGGCCGGATCGGACGGCAGGGCCGCGGCGCCGGGCTCCACGCCGTTCTCCTGCAGCATCAGGGCGACGAGCTCGGTCACCGTCTCGTCGTCGAGCGTGCCCGGCAGGTCCTGCGGCATGGTCTCGGCGGTCAGCCGGAACAGCGCCTCCACCGAGCGGGGAAGCCACGTCTCGCGGAAGACGGCGCCGCGAAGCGGCGGTGCGAACGGGCCGTCGTCCAGGTTTGCGCCGTGGCACGCGGCGCAAACCTGCTGGTACGCCTCGAAGCCCGCCTCGGCCTGTTCGGCGGTGTAGCCGGCCGGCGTGCGCCGCTGTTGCTGCTGCTGGCCCGCGACCGTCGCGGGGACGAACGCGAAGGCGACGGCTGCGCCGAGGAAGATTTCCAGGCCCCAACCGCGATCGGTGGGGCGACGTCGATCCGGTGCGCGCATGACCGTGACCTCCCGCTCGCCTCGCTCGCGCACGAGCCGCGTGCGCGCCGTGCAGCGTCTCGACGCCTTTATACACCCGTTCCGGCAACGCGCAGTCCGTTTTTCCGGCGTCGGGTCCAGCCCGGCCGCTTGGGGGGGCTGGCAGCGGGGCACGCCGTCGTCAGCTTGCGGCGTACACGGCCTCCATCCTGCGGATGAGGACGTCGCGCTCGAAGCCGCCCGGGGGATCGACGCTCCGTCCGGGCCCGACCCGGATGGCCCGGGCCAGCCGGTCGAGGTCGCCCCAGGGGGCTAGCAGTTCCCCCCCGGGGTGCCACTCGCGCACGCCGCCGCTGTCCCAGGCGGCGACCGGCGTGCCGAGGGTCAGGGCCTCCAGCCCGACGATGCCGAACGGCTCCTGCCAGCGAGAGGGCATCGCCACCACGGCGGCGCGCCGGTACGCCGCGCAGAGGCGGCGGCGGTCGAGCCAGCCGAGCACCTCGATGCCGGCGGCCTCGATCTCGCGACGCAGCGGGCCGGTTCCCGCGACGACGAAGGGCAGGTCCGACCGCGAGCGCCGCCAGGCGTCGATCGCATCACGGATGCCCTTGGCCTCGACCAGCCGGCCCACGAAGAGAACGCAGCGTGGACCGTCGGCCCGCACCTCGAGGTCGAGGTCGCACACGACCGGCGGGACCACCGCGATTCGCTCCGCCGGAACGCCCGCCTGGATCAGCTCGCGTTGCATGTAGGCCGACAGCACGGTCACCCGCATCCGCTTCAGCGGTTCCAGGCGGTCCGCGGTGAGCCGCAGGGTGTCTTCGAAATAGCTCGCGTCGTCGAAGCAGCCGGCGCAGACCTCGCGCGCCATCGCGTCGCCGCAGACGCGGCCGTCCAGGGTCCACTTGCCCCGTCCGGGGCAGAAGAAGCGGTGGTCCTGGACCGTCATCACCGCATCGAGGCCGGCCGCCCACTCCAGCACCGCGGGGTTGACCACGTTGTGCACGTGCACAAGGTCGGGCCGCAGTCGCTCGGTCAGAGGTGCGAGATCGACGCCGGCCCGTGTTCTGGCGTCGATCCCCGGCACGGTGCTCACCGAGCAGGGCGGGGATGCCGTGCCGTCGTCGCGACCGACCGCGAGGTGCATGTCGTGGCTGTCCGACAGGGCATCGAGCAGCCCGAGCAGGGCCAGGTCCGCACCGCCCCGGTCGCTCAGTCGATCGGCGACGTGAAGGATCCGCATCGTCGTAAGATAGCGGGACACTGTGCCCGGCCGCGCGGGACCACCGGTTCCGGCGCCGCGGCGGGGCAGAAAGAGGAGGACTGGCATGAGCGGCAAGCGGCAGCGGGATCGGTTGCGCGTCGGACTGTTGGTGGGAGTCGTCGCGACGGTCGCGGTCGTCTGGATCGGCCAGCAGACGATGTCCGGCCAGGAGAACCCCTTCACCGGCACCTCCTTCCGGATCGACGCGGGGGACGTCCGCGTGTCGTCGCGCGGCTTCGAGGCCGGCGCGCGCACGCACTGGCACACGCACAGCGAGCAGTTGCTGTTCGTCAAGGAGGGCGGCCTGCGCTACCAGGTCGAGGGCCAGCCGGTGGCCGACATCGGCCTGCACGAGACCGCGCACCTGCCCCGCGGCGTCCGCCACTGGCACGGTGCGATCCCCGGCGAGGCGCTGACGCACGTCTCGATCACCTTCCCGAACGCGGAAGGCGAGCACCTGACCATCGAGTGGTTGGAGCCGGTCACCGACGACGTGTACGAGAGCGGCGCAGGGCAGTGACGGCTACCCGGTAGCTGCCGGATGACAGGAAGCGTCGCGGCCGGTTTCGGGGCCGGCCGCGACGAACCCGGACAGGTCGTGGTGGTTCATCCGTCGGGCGCCGCGCTCTCGGGGACGCGCATTATCACGTCGAGCTTCTCGCGGATCTCAGGGTCGATCTCGTCGTCCGGCACGTACTCGGCCAACACGTGGAAGTTCTTCTTCGCCATCAGATTCGGCAAGCCGAGCCGGGAGAAGTAGGTTTCGAAGAGGGGGGTCAGGAACTCGTCGCTGGCCTTGATGTCCGCATCCCAGGGGGTGCCCTTGCCCAGGGTTTCCAGCGCTGACTCGATCTCGTCGATGGCCGTGCGCATCACGCCCAGACGCCGATTCGCTTCTGCCGCCGTGAAGAGCGGGCCCTCGGCCTCCGCCGGCGCCGACGCGCTCGCGTACGCTTCGAGCGTGGCCCGCGAGCAGACGTAGTTCTCGATTTCGCGTCGCTTCCACATCAGGCACTCGACAGGGGCGATGTCCCGAGGGGCTGTCTCGAGACGATCGAAGAGCGCAACGCCGCGCAGCGCGGGGAGCGCCTCGCGCAGACCGTGGTAGTGGTTCTGCACGGCCGTCGGCAGATTCCCGACGTAGTGCACGAACGGTCGCTCCAGCACCCGGAGCGCGCGGTCGTGTCCCAACCGCCGGGCGAAGGCGCGCAGGATCGACAGGTCGGTGGAGCCTTCGAGATACAGCACCCAGCCGGTCTGCTCCGCCTGGTAGTACTGGTCGAACCCGATGTCGCGAAGCGCCTTCAGGACCTGGCTGCCGCGATCGTCGATGCGGTGCGGCGGGCCGACGAACGCCACGACCATGTCGCGCCCGGCCGCCTCGTTCAGCAGTACCTCGGAGTGACTGGCGGCGATGATCTGGCTGCCGCTCTCGGCCGCGACGTCCGTGAGCAGCCGGTAGATCTGACGCTGCCGCAGGATCTCCAGGTGTGCGTCCGGCTCGTCCAGAAGCAGGACGGCGCCCGGGTTCGCGTACATGTACGCCAGCAGGAGCAGCGTCTGCTGCAGGCCCCGGCCCGATGACGACAGGTCGAGCCGCGCGCCCTGCTCGCGGTAGCTCATCACGATCTCGCCCCGCTCGGGGATGTAGCGCGGAGAATCGAGTTCCGCCCCGAAGAGGCTTCGAACGTGCTCGACGAGTCCGTTCCACCGTTCCGGTTGCTCTTCGTGAATGCGGAAGCAGAGGTTGCGCAACACCTCGGCGGTGCGTCCCTCGCCGATGCGGACGCTCACGGCGCCCTGATCGAGCCTCGTCTCCGTGGCCGCGAGCCCCGACATCGGGGGCAGGAAGGCGATGCGGACGCCTGCCGCCGCATCGGGTACCGGCATGCGGTCGGGCGTCCTGCCGTCGTTCTCGCGTAGCGGCCGGCAGTAGAAGGACTCCTCGTTCGCGTAGTCGAATTCGAGTCCGCAGATCCAGCGTTCGTCGGCCGTCACGCCCTCGACGACGAGATCGATGCGGATGTTGCTGGTCGTCTGCCGGCCGTCCTCCCGACGTACGTCCCGCACGTGCATCCCGCGCCACAGCAGGTTGGCGTCCGGAATCGGGATCGCCACGAGGTCACGGCGGTTGACGGTCACGCCGGGGCGCTTTTCGGGTGTGCTCTTGCCGGATCGCTTCTCGTTCCAGCGCTTGAGCCCTATGTCCCATAGCGCCAGCGCCTGCATCGCGGAGGTCTTTCCGGAATTGTTCGGGCCGATGAAGACCACCGGGTCGCCGAGCTCGATCTCGACCTCGCCGAAGCGCTTGAAGTTCCGGACGGTGAGCTTCGTCAGCATCGGGCAAGCCTAGCCTAGCCCTCGAACTCGTCGAGCGCGCCTCGCGCGTCGCCGATCCGGAGCAGGCAGAGGCGGTCGACGAGGTCCAGCCCGCGCTTCGTCCACTCGTCGTTCTCGTGCTGGCGGCAGAGCCGGAAGGCGAGCGTCGCGACGGTGAGCGCGTCGGCGTGGCGGTCGCTGCGCGCGTCCCGCGCCTCGTCGGCGAAGCGGTCGAGGAACTTCTCGCAGACCGTGCAGGTCGCACCCGGCAGCGGTTCGCGCGACGCCTCCAGCGTGTCGAGAATCGACGTGGGGTCGTCGCCGAAGGCCTTGCTGGCGCTGAACGCCTCGATGAGATTGCCGTAGATGTCCAGCGGCTCGTCCTGCACGTGCCGGAAGCAGGACGCCGCCCGGCGTCGCACCCCGGCGTCGTCGTCGTCGAACAGCGCGGTGAGCGTCGCGGCCGACCAGCGCCGGTACTCCGGAATCGCAAGGTTGGCGGCGGCCACATGCGCCACCCCGAGGCGGTGCGCGGCGCCGCCGCGGGCGGCGTCGGCGGCCAGATCGGCGGCGCTGCGGTGCTCCGGCTCGGCGCTCATCGCGGCGACCGCGGGTTGGGTGGCGCCGGTGGAAGGACCGACTGCGCCGGCGTGCTCCAGCGCGCCCAGGCTGGCCAGGCGCGCGCCGGCCTCGCAGACCTCCGCCGCGGACGATTGCAGCATGCGCTCGACGACGGGGCGCACGTCGGCGAAGCGGTCTCGCAGGCTGTCGCGGAGGAAGCCGTAGACCTGGGAGCTGGCGAGCAGGCGATCCTCGGACAGGTCGAGGCGATTGAAGAGCGTCATGCCGAGGGCCGGATCGCGGTCGGCGACGGCCCGGATCGCCGCCGCGGTGCACGCCCGCACCGAGGCGCTCGGGTCCCGAATCAGACGGTCGAGCGTGACCCGGAATCGGGAGATGCAGGCGGCGTCCTCGACGATCAGCCCGCGGATGGCGTCGGCCGCGCTCCCGCGCGCGGTGTCGATGCCGACCTCCTCCTCCTGCCAGTCCGTTGTGGCAGGGTCCTCGTGCTCGGTGGCGAGCCAGTGGAGCATGCGCACGGCGTCGTTCGGCAGGGGCTCGCGGATGCTCCCGAGCACATCGGCGATCGAGCGCCCACAGGCGCCGCGCGACTGCGCGAAGGCCTTTTGACAGAGCTTGAGCTTGAGTGCGGGCGGGGCGGCGGCGGTCTTCAGAGCGGCCAGTACCCGGTCCAGGTATACCGGGTGCGCGTTCGGAGGCAGCTTCAGCGCGAGCTGCGCGAAGCGATCTGGATCTTCGGCGGCGCGCGCTTCGAGGTGACCCGCCAGCTCCCACTCGCCCCCCTTGAGCTCGTCGCGCGATGCCGGCGCCGGGGCCCCGGGGCGGTGCTGCTCGACGGCGCCGAGCCACTGCTCGTCGCTCATGGTCTCGGCGGCACGCCGGTCGATCGGGGGCTCGACCGAATCGACGGCGATCGTCTGCCGACTGTCTCCGTCCTTCCCGAACTTGCGCTCGAGCGCCTGCACGGCGGCGTTCGCACCGGCGCTGCGCAGCTCGGCGGGCAGTGCGGAGAGCAGGGCGAGGCGGGCCCGGCCGGCCTGCCGGTAGCCGCGGATGCCGCGCTCGTCGGGGGCCACGTAGTCGAGCAGCGCGCGCTCGAGACGCTCGCGCGATTCCCTGGCGCAGTGCGGAACCACGGCCCGAATCGTCTCCGTCGCGTACCACTGCGGGCTGTCGGAGAACCCGCACTGGAAACGCCACGGCTCGTCGCACAGCAACGTCGCCACCTCGTCCGCGTGCGGCGCGCCCGATCCCGCGTAGAGCGCCAGCAACAGACGGTTCGCGACGTGGGTTTCGCGGCGGCGCAGGTCCGCGACGGTGTCCGCCAGGGCCTTCTCGCCGGCGCGTGCGACGGCCGCCAGCGCCGCCCCCAGCGCGTCGAGGCAGGCATGGTCGGCCTCCGGATACTCCGTCCTGGCGACGATCGGCCACACCGCGTCGTGCCGCGGCGGACTGCCGCCGGTCAGTGTGGCGTCCGAGAAATCGAGCACCGGATCCAGCACGTGCTCCACGAAGGCGCCGGGCGCGTGCTCGGCGGACCGCGCGAACAGCGCCGCCGCGTGGTCGTCGTAGCCCGGCAACTCGGGGCTTCCCAGGTCCTGGCCCGTGGCCTTCAGCACGGCCATGCGGCGGCGGAAGCGGTGCGCCACGACCTCCGGCACCCACTCGGGGCGGTGCTCGCCCAGGTCCTGGAGCATGCTCCAGAACGTGGCGTTCGCCGCGGTCCGGCCACGAGACTCGTCCAGCCTGCCGTTGTCGACGAGGCGCAGGAACAGCTCGAAGAGACGGCGGCTCGCGTGGTGGTCGGCCCACTCCATGAAGGCGCGCAGCCGTGGGGTCCACGCGCCGCCGAGATCGGCATAGGGCTCCAGCAGGGCGGCGACCCGATCGGGAGCGTGGCGATGGTGCCGCCGCAGATAGCCCACGGCGGCGCCGGCCAGATGGTCGTTGTCCGAGGCCAGCCAGCCGGCGGTCGGGCCGTGCCGATCGGTGAACGCGAACCACGACGGCGAATCGAAGAAGCGCCGCCACGCGAGCGCCGACAACGGGTCCGGGTTCGCGGCGTCGTCCTCGATGGCCCGCAACGCCGGTGCGATCCATTTCTCCCAGACCGCCCACTCCCGCCCGGTCGGATCCGGGACATCGGCGAGGGTCGCGAACGCGAGATCCTTGACGTGCGGCCGGACGCGCTCGCCGGCGAGCAGCCCGCGCAGCTCCCGCGCGTACTGGGACGGGTCCGCATCCCGCAGATACGCCAGCGTCTGCCGGATCCGGGTGCGGTGGGACAGGTGCTGGGACGAGCCCTCCAGAGACGACACCAGCGACTCCCGCCGATTGAAGAACACGCGCGCGGCGCAGTAGTCGAGGAGGCTCTCGTGACCGAACCCGCAGCGACGCCCGTCGAGGGCGACCACGCCCGCCGCGGCCAGGTGCTCCAGGTACGCGGGGGAAACGTCGTCCAGCCGCTCCGCCGGGACGGTGCGTTTCCGCGAGGAGACCATCTCTTCGCAGAGGATCCTGACGACGGCCATCCACTGATCCGGCTGCGGCGCGGCCCGCGTGGCGACGGCGCGGCGTTTTGCAGTCCAGTACCTGTCGAACAGGGCCGTCGCCGTGGCGAAAGCCGGTGCGCTCGAAGCATCGGCCCCGCTCTCGAGCAGGAGATGCAGGTGCTGGGGAAGCCGCAGGATCTCCAGCTCGCGATCTCCGAACGTTCGCGGATCGAATCCCGCTCCCGCCAGCGTCTCCTCGACCTCGCGGCGGTCGAGCTCGGATACGTCGATCCGCGCCTCCGCGGCGGGCAGGAGCCGCCGCAGGCGGGGGTCGTTCCGCCAGTCGAAGGCCCGGCAGACGACGACGGTGTGGATCGCGGCCCGCGGGCGGATTCCGCGCGCTTCCTCCATCACCAGCTCGATGAGGTTGCCGGCGCCGGACCCGCCGCCGGATAGGTCGGCGCTCGTGTCCACCTCGTCGACGATGAGGACACCGGGCCGTCCGCCCGTCCGCGCCGCCTCGGCGAGCACGAGAACCGGCGATTCTTCGAGATCGAGGTGGTGTCCCAGGTCCGCGGCGGTCGCCGCCGTGACCACGTGGTCGAGCCGGAACGCCAGCACCGGCAGGCCCTGCGCACGAGCGGCATCCACCACATCGACGACGCAGGCGGTCTTGCCGGCCCCGGCCCTCCCGGTGAGGACGCTCTCGCTCGCCGTTCCCTCCAGACGCGCCTTCAGCTTCGCCGCCGCCTCCCGCGGCAGCACCGCTCCGCGAATCAGCCGCCGGCGCCCGCCGTCCAGGTAGCGGTCCGTTGCGCGCGCCACCGCGGCGCCCGCCCGGTCGGGTTCGTGCAGGCGGCGGGGCCGGAATCCACGCCGGGCGAGCCGCTCGACGATCTCCCGGCTGGTCAACGTGCGCTGCCCGGACTCTTCCACGATCGCCAGCAGCCGTGCGACCATCGTGCCGGCGTCGGCGACGAAGAGCGCCCGCAGTCCCCGGCGCACCTGTTTCTCGATCTCCCGCTCGCCGACCGTCCGGATCTCGATCCGCCGCAGCCGGTCGACTGCCGCCGGCGCTTCGCAGACCCAGCAGCGGAGCAGCCTCGCGAACCACTCCCGGCGGGCGCGGCTGGTCAGCCACTCGCGTTCGAACGCCTCCGCCGAGTCCGAAGTCGCCGCCGCCGCGCAGGGATCGGAGAGCTCCGGGGCGGCGCCGGCGGACGCCAGGACGAAACGGTCGTCGTTGCCGGCCGGTCGGTCGCCGGCGGTCTGCAGCGCCCCGCCCGCGCTGTCGAGAGCGGTGAGGCTCAACGTGCCGGCGGGGTGCTGGAGTCGCGCGTAGTGGACCTCACGCTCCACGTCCGTGGTCACGGTCAGCTCCGCGCGCCCCGCCGCGAGGGTTTCGATCCGCAGCGTTTCGGAGGCGCCGTGCAGCAGGCGCACGCACTCGGCCAGCGTCCACCAGTGCTCGTAGCGGGCGCCGGCCGTGTCGGCGGGTCCGTCCGGATTCCTCATCGCTGGGGGAGGGCTACGTGTAATCCCGAATGGCTACACTTGTGCGTGGCCGGCGGCGCGAGTATGCCGCCTCGTCGACCGTAGACCGGGCACGACTGATGCGAACCATGACACCAACTGTACTTCACGAGCTACGCGCCGCCACGCCGTCGCACGGCGTGCGGGGCGTGACCGCCGCCATGCTGCTGGCCGCACTGGTCGGTCCGAGTGTGCCGGAGGTCGCGGCGCAGGCCGGGACCACCACCGGCGTCATCCGCGGCACCGTCCGCGACCCGGCTGGCGACCCCGTGCCGGGAACGGTGATCGTCATCCAGAACCGCGACACCGACCTGCTGACGACGGTCGAGACGGAGTCTTCCGGCACTTTCGTCCGTACTCTGCTCCCGCCGGGCACCTACGACCTCACGGTGGCGCCGGCGACCGCCGGGTTCGGCACCGAGCGCATCGAGGGCGCGGTCCTGCGGGTCGGCGGGATGCTCGATCTGACCGTCGAGCTGCGGATCGTGGCGGCCGAGACGGTGACCGTCGTCAGCGAGGCGCCGGCGGTGATCGACGCCACCGACGTCACGCGCTCGCAGCGCATCCAGGAGGACGTGGTCGACGGGTTGCCGAGCAACGGACGCAACTACCTGAACCTGACGCTGCTCACCCCCGGCGCGTCGATCTCGCAGGGGCCCGACGGCGACGAGCTGAACATCAGCGGCCAGCGCGGCATCTTCAACAATTTCATCGTCGACGGCGCGGACTTCAACAACCCGTTCTTCGGCGAGCAGCGGGGCGGCCAGCGGCCCGCCTTCACGTTCAACCAGGACGCCATCGAGGACCTCGTGGTGGTGAACCAGGGCGCGACCGCCGAGTTCGGCCGCTCGGCGGGCGGGTTCGTCAACGTGATCACGAAGTCGGGGACCAACGATTTCAGCGGCTCGGGGCACTACTTCGGGCAGTGGGACGAGATGGCGGCGCCGTACTCGGCGTCGCGCGGCGGCGGGAAGCCCGACTTCGGGCGGAACCAGGCCGGCGCCACGCTGGGCGGTCCGCTAGTGCGCGACCGGGCGTTCTTCTTCGTCGCCTACGACCAGCAGGCGTCGGACGAGACCAAGCAGGCGACCCGCCACGTCTTGAACCCGGCCAACCTGGAACGGCTCGACAGCTTCCTGCAGGCGCGCTGGCCCGGGCTGTTCGACGACGAGTTCGGGCCGATCCGGCGCACCGACGACGCGCGGTCGCTGCTCGCCAAGCTCGACTTCAACCTCGACGGCCGGCACCAGGCGTCGTTCAAGTACAACTACACGTGGGCGGAGCAGGTGAACGGCACCTTCGACGTCGACGCCTGGGGGGCGTCGGCCAACGGCATCGAGGGGGACGAGTCGAACGCCTTCAACGGCAGCCTGCGCTCGCTGCTCACCAACGCGCTCTCCAACGAGCTGCGCATCCAGTGGGCGCGGGAGGACCGGCCCCGCTGGTACGAGGGCCCGCTGCTGCCGGGCGCGCGCACCCCCGGCCCGCCGCAGTTCGACCGGCTGGGCGGCCGTCCGTTCCCCGACATCGCCATGGACTTCGCCGACGGGTTCCGAATCGGGCTGCCGTTCTTCCTGCCGATCGAGCCGGCGTTCGACACCCGGCTGCAGGTGGTCGACAACGTGTCCTTCGCGAGCGGCGACCACCTGTTCAAGGCGGGGCTGGAGTACAACCGGACCGGTGTCGAGCAGCAGTTCATCGGTTTCGCGAACGGACGCTACGTCTTCGACTCGGTCGACGGGTTCATCGGCTTCGTCACCCAGGGCAACCGCTTCGTCACCTGCTCCGATGGATCGTCCAGCGCCCTCGGCGTCTGCCCGCCGGGCGCCGGCGTCGCCGGACCGGTCCTTCTCTACTTGCAGTCGGCGACCGTCCCCGGCGTCCCGCCCGAGCAACTCGGCCTGCAGGCGTTCCAGGTCCACGAGCTGGGCGCGTTCCTGCAGGACACCTGGCATCCGCACGACCACGTGACACTGGACCTCGGACTCCGCTGGGAGGGGACCTGGCATCCGGAGATGTTCGTCGAGCCGGAGGACACCTTCTTCGCGCCGTACCTCGACGATCCCCGGTTCCCGTCCGCCGGCCGCATTCCGGACGATCTCGACAACTTCCAGCCGCGGGTCGGACTGGCGTGGGACGTCGCCGGCGACGGGCGCACGGTGGTGCGCGCCAACGGCGGCTCGTACGTGGCCCGTATCCCGATGCTCGTCTTCGCCCAGCACCGTTCGACCAACGGGGCATTCCAGCAGACCGTGTTCCGCAGCAGCGCCGCCGCGCCGGCCCTCGGCCCGGTGCCGCCGATCGACGAGCTGATCGACGCGTCGAGCGCGCCGCCGTTCCTGCCCGACATCCAGGTCGCCGACCGCAATCTGGAGCTGCCGCGCACCTGGTCGTTCAGCACGGGTCTCGACCGGGACCTGGGGGGCGGCGTGGCTGCGAGCGCCACCTTCGTCCACGCGCGGACCGACGACCTCTTCCGTTTCATCAACCGCAACGATCCGGTGTTCGGCGCGCCGTTCGGCATCGGCACGCACCCGTCCGGTGGCGGCATCAACGCGCTGACCGTGGCCGAGAGCAGCGCGCGGTCGCGCTACCAGGGGCTGACCCTCGGGCTGCGCGGGCGCGGCGCGGTCCGCAACCGGCCGCTCACCTTCGAGACCCATTACACGCTCGCCTTCGACCGCTCCGACGACGACAACGAGCGCGATCCGTTCGTCCTCCGCTACGCCAACGCGAGCGACCTGGCGCCCGAGTACGGCTGGTCGGACCGCGACAGGCGCCACCAGGTGAGCGGCTACCTTCTGGCCACTCTGCCGGGCGAACTGCAACTGAACAACGTCGTCCGCTACCTGTCGGCGTCGCCCGTCTCCGAGCAGTGCGCCAACCGGGGCATGCGGGCCGCCCAGCCGTCGGATCGCATCTGCGCGGACGGGACGATCCTGACGCGCAACACGTTGCGGCGGGACAACGCCTTCTTCACCTGGGACATCCGCGTGTCGCGCCGCTTCGCGCTCGGCAACGGCGCGGTCGTCGAGCCGATCCTGGAGGTCTTCAACCTGACCAACGCCGACAATTTCGTCGACACCGCGGTCGGGTCGCTGCTGTTCAACTTCGACGGGACACTGCGCAGCGGTCTGGGGGATACCCGGCGCGGACAGGTGGGGCTGAGCGTGCGGTTCTGAGCCGGGCGATGGTCGAACTGGTCATCGGATCCCGTTCGCCCTGAATCCACTCGTCGGCGTTCTCTCGGCTTCCGCTCATGGCGTGCCGTGCAGCGGATTCTCCCATCGCAGTCCTGGGAACCGGGCGAAGTCACCATCGCAGGAGACCAGCGTCGCGCCGTGCGTCAGTGCCAGAGCGGCCAGATGGGCGTCGGACGCGAGGTTGCCGGCGACGCCCGCTTCCGTCAGCAGGCCGCGTACCGTACGCCAATGATCGCGGTTCTCGGTGACGAGAGACACTACGTCCAGCGCCAGCCAGGCATCGATATGTTCGATGGCGCCCTCCGGAGCAAGCGGTTCCGGGAATGCCCTTGGATTCGTCGACACTCGCAGGAATCCGACCGCAACCGCCCAGGCCAGGCCGATGGTCTCGTCGCCGTTGAGTGCTTCTTCCCACCAGCCGATGATCCGTTCATGATGGGGCGCGTCGGGATTCACGGCGTACAACAAGATGTTGAGATCGACGATCTTCATTTCCGGAGCGCCAGCTTGCGAAGGATTTCTTCATCTTCCAGCCGTGCCGCCAGCGCCAGTGCCTTGTCGAGGTCGACCGTCGGCCGTCCCATCGACACGGTCTTCTGCTTGAACCGTTTCCTGCGCGGCCCGTCGAACGTCGGCCGAGCCAGCCCGGCGCGGAGAGTCCGATTGAGCATGCGCGTCAGCGACACGGACTGGGCGTGCGCTCGCGCCTTGAGTTCGACCATGAGATCGTCGTCGATTCGTACCGTACTGCGCATGGTTGACAGTTTAGCATCACAGGCGATGATGTCATAGCATCATTCCGTCTGCCTCCGAGGCGTCACCCCGGCCGGGTTCTCCGAGGTCAGGAGGAGAGAAGTCCCGCAACCGTCTCTCTGGTGTCCGGGCCGGTCCCGACGTGGTATAAGCGTCTGCGAGCGACGCCCGGCTGCCGCCGCGGGATACGATGAACGACACCAGCATGCACTCCAGACCGTCGCGACAGGCTGCTCGAGGCCTCGCGCGGGAGACGGATCTGCCAGTCCTCATGCGGCGCGCCGCAGCGTTGCGCGACGCCGGCTTCGGCCGGCCCGTCAGCTACTCCCGCAAGGTGTTCATCCCCCTCACGAAGCTGTGCCGCGACGTCTGCCACTACTGCACGTTCGCTCAGTCGCCGCGGCCGGGGGAGCGGGCGTACATGACCCTGGACGAGGTCATCGAGGTGGCGCGCCGGGGAGCCGAGGCAGGTTGCCGGGAGGCGCTGTTCACGCTGGGCGACAAGCCCGAACTTCGGTACCCGCAGGCCCGCGCCGAGCTGGACGCGCTGGGCTACCCGACGACGATTGCCTACCTGGTGGCCGCGGCCCGTGCCGTGTTCGACGCCACCGGCCTGCTGCCGCACGCCAATCCGGGTGTCGTGACGCGGGACGAGCTGCTCGCACTGCGCGAGGTGTGCCCGTCGCAGGGCATGATGCTGGAGAGCGTCTCCCGGCGGCTGCTGGAGCCCGGCCACGCCCACCACGGCTCGCCGGACAAGGATCCGGACGCGCGCCTCGAGACGCTGCGGATGGCGGGAGAGCTGGCGATCCCCTACACGTCCGGCATCCTGATCGGGATCGGCGAGACCCGGGCAGAGCGTATCGAATCGCTGCTCGCGCTGCGCGACTTGCACGACGCGCACGGCCACATCCAGGAGATCATCGTCCAGAACTTCCGCGCGAAGCCGGGCACGCGGATGGCGAACGCATCGGATCCCACACTCGAGGATCTGCAGTGGACGATCGCCTGCGCGCGGTTGATCTTCGGTCCGGACATGGCGATCCAGGCGCCGCCCAACCTGACCCCGGACTGCTTCGGCGCCCTGATCCGGGCGGGCATCAACGACTGGGGCGGCGTGTCGCCGGTGACGCCGGACCACGTCAACCCGGAGGCGCCGTGGCCGCAACTGGAGGCCCTGGCGCGCGAGACGGCGCGCGAGGGCAAGGTGCTGACCGAGCGGCTGACGGTCTATCCGCCCCATGTGCGGGATCCGGATCGCTGGGTGGCGGAGCCGTTGCGGCCGGCCGTGCGGCAGGGCTCCGACGCCGAAGGGTTCGCCCGCGAGAGCGCCTGGTCGCCCGGCGACCCGGACGCCGTGCTGCCGGCGCCGCTGCTGGAACGCCTCGATGATGCAACCCCGCCGGCGCCGATCTCCACGGTGCGGGCGTTGTGCGAGAGGGCCGCGCGCGGCGACGGTCTGGACGAGGCGGAGATCGCGGCCCTCTTTGCCGCCCGCGGCGACGATCTGGTCGCCGTGGTGCGGGCGGCCGACGCGCTGCGGCGCGAGGTCAACGGCGACGAGGTCAGCTACGTCGTCAACCGCAACATCAACTACACCAACGTCTGCTACTTCAAGTGCCAGTTCTGCGCGTTCTCGAAAGGCAAGCTGAGCGAGAACCTGCGGGGCGCGCCCTACGACCTCGATCTCGACGAGATCGCCCGCCGCAGCGTGGAGGCGTGGGCGCGGGGCGCCACCGAGGTGTGCATGCAGGGCGGCATCCATCCGGAGTACACCGGGGCCACCTACGTGGACATCTGCCGGACTGTCAAGGGGGCGGTGCCGGAGATGCACGTGCACGCCTTCTCGCCGCTGGAGGTCTGGCAGGGCGCGGCGACCATCGGCGTGTCGTTGGAGGCATTCCTGCGGCAACTGCAGGCGGCCGGGCTGGGGACGCTGCCGGGCACGGCGGCCGAGGTGCTCGACGACGAGGTCCGGCGGGATCTCTGCCCCGACAAGCTGACGGCCGGGCAGTGGCTCGAGGTGATGGAGACTGCGCACCGGGTCGGTTTCCGGACCACCGCGACCATCATGTACGGCCATATCGACCGGCCCCGCCACTGGGCCCGCCACCTGGCGAGCGTCCGGGCGCTGCAGGCGCGCACCGGCGGGTTCACCGAGTTCGTGCCGTTGCCGTTCGTGCACATGGAGGCGCCCATCTACCTGAAGGGGAAGGCGCGCCGCGGCCCGACGTTCCGCGAGTCGCTGCTCATGCACGCGGTGGCCAGGCTGGCCCTGCACCCGCTGGTCACGAACATCCAGGCGTCGTGGGTGAAGATGGGGCCCCGCGGCGTGCACGCGTGCCTGAACGCCGGGGTGAACGACCTGGGCGGCACCCTGATGAACGAGAGCATCACGCGCGCCGCCGGCGCGCGGTTCGGCCAGGAGTTGTCGCCGGACCGGATGGAGGCGCTGATCCATGGCGCGGGCCGTACCCCGAGGCAGCGTTCCACGGCCTACGGCGAGCCGGCCGCTTCGCAGGTGGCCCGGTCGTTCCATGCCGCGGATCTGCGTGCGGTCGTGCAGACCCCCAGCCCCGCCTGGGCGCGGGAGGGAAAGCGGCCGGCGCTGGTCCGGCCCGGGCTCGATGCGGACGTCGGCGAGAAGGGTGCGCCCGAAGACGCAATGAGACAGAGGGAGGCAAACCGATGAGCACAGATATCCGCGGCCTGCTCGACAAGGCGTTGAAGCGACCGGCCATCAGCGTCCCGGTGGCCCTCGTGATCGTGCTGGCGATCGGGTTCTACGGGTGGTCGGCCACCTGCCCGTGCGACCGCATGCCGGGGGCCGTTCTGTTCGGCGCCGAGCACGAGGAGGCGGTGAGCGACTGGACGTTCGCGAACCAGGTGACGCTGTGCCAGATCCAGATCCGCGCCGGCCTGCTGCCGCACGCCATCAACCTGAACTGCTTCGCCAACGAGAGCGGCGACCTGTACCTGAGCTGCTCGAACTGCGACGGCAAGCGCTGGTCCGGCTTCGCGGTCGAGGACGGCACGGCGTGGCTGCGCCTCGACGGCACCGTCTATCCGGTGCAACTGACGCGGGCGACGGACCCGGACGAGCTCGACACGGCCTGGGTCGCCAGACTCGACAAGCTGCACTCGCTCGAGGAGCCGGCCAACCCGCCGGCGCCGCTCGGCAGTCCCCGGCCGGACGGCTGGTGGTCGTTCCGGGTCGTGTCGCGCGGCTAGATGCAGGTGTCAGGCGGTCAGCAGCCCCGCCGGAATGACGCCGATGCCGTCGGCGCGCCGGTAGGCTTCGTTCCCCGTCGTTATGACGCAGGCGTCGAGCAGATCGGGAGCCGAGACGGCCGGCCAGCCACTTGAGGTGCCGGGTATCCGCCTCGTCCACGGTTGCGGACAGTTTGACCTCGAGGGCGACGATGCGGCCGTCGCGGCGTTCGATGATGAGGTCGATCTCGAGCTCGCCGCCGCGCGTCCGGAGGGCTCCCGATTGGACGGCGTTTACGCTCCCGATTGGACGGCCACAGGGACTATCCCGTTCGACCGGCGCGCCGCGCGCCGCGCTGCACTTGACATTGCCGGCCAGACCCCCACAATGGAGCGATCCGGATGATGGGCGGAATACTGCCCGCAGGATGGGACCGAGCAGCAGGGGGACCGACCCATGAAGACTCGACAGCACCGGTTCGCAGCGGTGGCCGGCGCGGTGCTCGCGCTCTGCGTTGCCGGCAGCACCGTTGCGGCCCAATCGAACGACTGGGAGCCGGGACCCGCCTCCTGGACCGGCGACCTGCGCCCGATCGCCGCCGCCGACTGGAGCTACGACCGCGCCGAGCACCTGCTGGGGCGCGCCGGCTTCAGCGGCACGCCGGAGGACGTCCAGCGGCTGGCGGACATGACGCCCGAAGAGGCGGTCGGCTCCCTGGTCGACTACGACGACATCCCGAACGGCCACCTCGAGGCGTTCGAGCACTCGGGCTTCTGGGACGAGACGCTGATGCAGTTCCCGCCGAGCCGGCCCGCCGCGACCGAGCGAGCCATGGTGCGCGGCGGGAGCATGGGCATCCGCGTGAAGCCGGAGTTCGTCAACCGCCACATGCAGCCGGTCTCCGACCGCTTCTTCTACTGGCTGCGCGCGACCGCGCTGGAGACGCGCCGCGTCGGCTACTGGTGGGCCGAGCGGATGCTCGACACCAACCGGCCGCTGCAGGAGAAGATGGCGCTGTTCTGGCACGGGCACTTCGCCACCGCCCAGAACAAGGTCCGCGACTACCGCAAGATGCTGCTGCAGATCGACACGTTCGAGCGGCACGCGGCGGGGAACTTCGGCGAGCTGCTCGTCGCCGTCGCCCAGGACCCCGGCATGCTCTACTACCTGGATGCCGGCGTGAACGTGAAGGGGGCCGCCAACGAGAACTTCGCCCGCGAGGTGATGGAGCTGTTCACGATGGGCGTGGGCAACTACACGGAGCGGGACGTCCGCGAGGCGGCGCGGGCCTTCACGGGGTGGAACTTCGTGAACCTGGATTTCGTGGTCAACGAGGACCTGCACGACGACGGCCCCAAGGACTTCCTGGGCCGCACCGGCAACTTCGACGGCGTCGACGTGCTCCACATCATCCTGGAGCAGCCGATCACCGGGGAGTACATCGCCTCGAAGGTCTACCGCTTTTTCGTGCGCGAGGATCCGTCGCCGGAGCTGCAGGCCGAGCTCGGCGCCGTTTTCCGGGACAACCACTACGAGCTGAAGCCGCTGCTGCGGACGATCTTCCTGTCGCGCGACTTCTACAGCGAGGCCAGCTACGGCGCCCACATCAAGGGGCCGGTGGAGCACCTGATCGCGATGCTGAACCAGCTTGGCGCTCCCGATGTGCCGGGCGTGCCCGACTTCAACAGCACCACCATCGCCCTGGGCCAGCACCTGCTGAACCCGCCGTCGGTCGCCGGCTGGGCGCAGGGCCGCTCCTGGATCACGCCGGCTCTGTTGCAGGAGCGCGGCAACGTCGCCTTCAACTACTTGTTCCCGGACGTCATCGACTTCCGGGATCCGAGCTTCCTCGCCCGCACCGGGGACGGGGTGGTGGGTGAGCGCCTGCGCAGCGGCTACGACTTCGGCGCCGCCATCTCGATCGACGGCGACCCGAACCAGATGACCGCGTTCGACCTGTCGGCCCTCGAGCGCGACGAGCTGTTCAACACCCGCGTCTCCGGCTACCGCGCCTGGGCCGAAGCGGTGCGCAAGCTGATTCCGACCCCGCGCGGCGCGGCGCAGTTCGACATGACGCGCATGGTTCTGGATTCGGGGGCGGCGACCACCGACGAGGCGGTCGACCACCTGCTGGGGCGTTTCCTGCGGATGCCGGTGGCGGACGACCTGCGCGGCGCACTCGTGGAGCTGCTGGAAGGCGAGCTGGGAACCCGGGACCTGGATAGAGCCCGGACCTACCTGGAAGATCCGTTGCGCATGGTGACCCACATCATCATGAGCACGCCCGAGTATCAGATCGATTGAGGGACCCGACCACGAGAGAGGTGCATGACCATGACCCTGACCAACCGCGGCAAGAAGCTGTGTGATTCCAGTGGCGTGTCCCGCCGCCAGGCGCTGAAGATCGGCGCCCGCGGCATAGGCCTCGGCCTGCTCGGCAGCGGCCTCGGCCCCCTGCCGCCGCTGTTCGGCGCCACGTCGGAGGCGCTGGCCGCCACCGAGGGCAAGATCCTGGTGGTGTTCGAGTGGTTCGGCGGCTACGACGGCCTCAGCACGTTCGTGCCCTACGGCGACGACGAGCTGTACCGGCGGCGGCCGACCATCGGCGTCCGCGAGCAGGATGTCCTCAAGGCGGACGAGCACTTCGGCTTCCAGAAGTCGATGGTGGGCATGCAGCGGCTGTGGGAGGAGGGCAACTGCGCCGTCATCCACGGCTGCGGCTACGAGCAGCCGTCGTTCTCCCACTTCGCCTCCAGCTCGTTCTGGCACACCGGGGCCCCCAACAGCGGGGAGGCCTACGGCTGGTACGGGCGCACCGCCGACGCCCTGGATCCGACCGGGTCACCCAACTTCCTGGTCAACATCGCCTCTGCGCAGTCGCTCGCGGTGCGGGCGCACGAGCACGTCCCGGTCGTCTTCAACGATCCGGGCGCGTTCCGCCGCGACTTCTTCCACCCGCAGAGCCCGTACATCGGCAAGCTCGGCAACGGGCAGGCGGCGCGCAGCGAGGTTCACAAGTTCCTGCTCGACGTCAACCAGAGCGCGCGCGAGGCCTCGGCCCTGGTCAGCCAGGCGTGGGAGAACTACACGAGCACCCGCGGCGATGTGCGCCTGCTCGACCTCGACAAGGTCGTGGCGCTGATCGAGAACGACTTCCCGGCGCGGCTCTACTACGTGCGGCTTCGCAACAGCCTGTTCGACACCCACGTCAACCAGGAGAGCCCGCACAACCGGCAGGTGCAGTACTGCTGCGACGCGGTCTGGGGCTTCTTCGAGGAGATGAAGCGCCTCGGCAAGCAGGACGAGGTGGCCGTCTTCATCCACAGCGAGTTCGGCCGGCGCGTGCCGGAGAACACGAGCCTGGGCACCGACCACGGGACCGCCAACGTCTCGTTCGTGCTCGGCGGCGGGGTCAAGGGCGGCCAGTACGGCAAGCCGGTCAGCCTGACGGACCTCGTGCTCGGCGACAACCTGCAGTACACCACCGATTTCCGGCGGGTGTACGCCTCGCTGATCGACGAGTACCTCGGCTACCGCAAATCCGAGAACGTGCTCGGCGGCAAGTTCGACACGCTGGGCATGTTCGCGTAGGGCGCTGCCGAAGCATCGGAGAGGCGGATCGGTCCGCCGGCAGCAAGCGGATCAACGGGGCTGGCTTCGGTCAGCCCCGTTTTCTTGGGCTGCGTTCAGACCAGCCGCTCCTGGATCTTCCGCAGCTCCGCGATGTCCAGCAGATCCTGCGGTCTGCCGGCGCGCTGCTTCATGGAGATCAGGTCGTCGATAGATGCCACGAAGAACGTGCGCCGATCGACCTTCACCTCGACCGCTCGCTGCTTGAGCTCGTCGAAGGCATCGCTTTCCCCGACCAGCAGATCGACCTCCGTGCTGCCGTCCGGGGTCCGGAAGTTCAGGGCCAGCATGCCCTTCTCCCGCCGCCAGCGGCGGACGTGCTCGGCATCGCGAATCCGTTCGAGCGGTTCGGGAATTCGCGGGCGGGCTCCGAGCCCCCAGAGCAGATCGACCGCGGTCTCCCAGGAATCCGGGGTCAGACTGGGCACAACGTCGAGATCGAACGTGACGCGCGAACCGCCGTGGAGGACGGCGGCGACTCCCCCGGCGATCACGAAATCAACGCGGCGGTCGTGAAGCGCGTTCAGGATCTCGAGGAAGCCGCTCTGCATGCGATGGCCGCTCCGTCCGGGCGCTGCGAAGCAGGGTCAGGTCACGGGTGCGTTCGCCGAGGATGCGCAGACGCGCGAGGAACGACCGGCCATCGAGCGGTGCGATCGGGGAGTCGTCGGGATGCACCCCGGTCCAGTCGACGATACGGTCTTCCGGCGGCTGCATCACTGGCATTGTCCCGACATGGTCGTCCGAACGCAAGCTCGCGAACCGGGCAGCAGCCAGTGTAGGGCATCGGTCACTTGGCACGGACCGGGCTACACTTTGCCTCCAGACCGATTCCACTGGTGGCTCTCCGCCTCGAGGCCGCGAGCGCGGGACGATGCTCGCAGGAGGATGGTGTTGTGCGTATCGCGGTGATGGGAGCCGGTGGCATGGGCGGCTACCTGGGCGCCAAGCTGGCGTGCGGGGACCATGACGTCGCATTGATTGCGCGAGGGGCGCACCTGGAGGCGCTGCGGCGTCGGGGGCTGCGCATCAGCGGCGCCGAATCCCTGGAGGTGTCCGGCCTCCAGGCGACGGATCGTCCCGCGGAGATCGGCGCCGTCGACACGGTGCTGTTCTGCGTGAAGCTCTACGACACCGAGACGGCGGCGGAGCTGATCCGCCCGCTGCTCGGGCAGGACACCTTCGTGGTCACTGTACAGAACGGTGTCGAGAGTGCGGCCCGGATCGCAGCCGTCATCGGTCCGCAACGGACGCTGGCGGGCGCCGCCTACTTTCCCGCCAATATCGTGGCGCCGGGAGAGATTGCCTGGCTCGGCCGCATGGCGGGCAAGCCGTTGATTGCTTTCGGCGAGCCGGGGGCCGGTTCGAGCCCGCGCGCCCGCGACTTCGCGGGCCTATGCAACGCTGCGGGGGTCGAGGCCGCGGTCTTCGAGGACACCGAGCGCATGCTCTGGGAAAAGTTCTGTCTGATCGCCGGCTCCAGCGCGGCCACCGCGCTCGCACGTCTCCCCGTCGGGCCGGTGCGCAGTGATCCGGACACCCGTTGGATGCTTGTCCGGGCCATCGATGAAGCGGCGTCGGTGGGCCGCGCGCTCGGAGTACAGCTTCCCGCCGACGTCGAGGAACGGGTGCTCGGGCTCCTCGATTCCAGCCCCGCGAACGGGAAGACCTCGCAGCTCGTCGACCTCGAACGGGGACGGCGCCTGGAGCTCGAATGGCTGTCCGGCACCGTCGTCCGCCTCGGGAGCGAGCACGGTGTTCCGACCCCGGTTCACCGTACCGTCTACGCCGCGCTCAAGCCGTATGCGCGCGGTACGGATCGAGTGTGACGGGCGGCGCGACGACCGTGGCCGAGACCCTGCTGGGCGATTCAGGGGCGCGGCCTGGCTGAAGATCAAGCCGATCACGACGCTTGATCTTGTGGTGCTGGGCGCCGAGTGGGGCAGCGGGCGCCGCCGCGGGTGGCTCAGCAACCTGCACCTCGGCGCGCGCGATGCGGAGCGAAACGGCTTCGTCATGCTCGGCAAGACCTTCAAAGGGCTGACCGACGAGCTACTGGCTTGGCAGACCCGCCGGTTCCTCGAGCTGGAGCTCGGGCGCGACCGCCACACCGTCTTCGTGCGGCCGGAGCTGGTGGTCGAGATCGCCTTCAACGACGTGCAGGTCAGCCCGCAGTACCCCGGCGGTGTCGCGCTACGCTTCGCCCGCGTCAAGCGCTACCGCGACGACAAGACGGCGGCCAAGGCGGACACCATCGAGACCGTGCGGGCGATCCACCGTCGGGCGACGGGGTACGGCGCCGGCCGCGCCCGTCGTGCCTGACCGCGCGACGCTGAGTTCCGCTGGGACGTGCCGACCGGGCGTTGCCGCTTGATTTCGCTTGTCGCGGAGTGCTACCGCCGGCGTCGAACCGCGGTCGCGCGGTCGACGATGGAAACGAGGGTTGTCGCGACCAGCACGTAGGCGACGACGCGGGCCACCGCGGTCAACAGCGGCGTTACGGCGGGAATTACCTCCAGCCGCGCGGTTGCCAGCACGACCAGCGGGACGAAGTAGCCGATCCCGTTCCAGCGCCCGATGGTGCTCATGCGAAGATGCTTCCGGCGGTGCAGCCAGTACGAGTCGACCACGTACTGGCTGAACGCCACCACGATCAGAACAGGCAGTACCAGCGGGACTTGGCCTGCCAGGGCTGCGCCCGTCAGGCAGGCGGTCACGAACAGGCAGTCGGTGGCATGGTCGAAGAACTGACCGCCGGCCGAAGCTGTGCCGTATCGGCGCGCTACGACCCCGTCGAAGTAGTCGCTGGCGATGGCTGTGGCCAGCAGCACCGCGACGAGACCGCTGCTCAGGAAGTCCGGCCGCGCGAAGGCGATCGGGATCGGCAGGGCCAGCGCGAGCCGCAGGCCGGTGAGCAAGTGGGCCTGGATTGCCATTGGGGTCTTCGCCTCTTGGTGCCTGGGAAGGCTGATTCAAAATCAGATTTTGGATCAGCCGAGGGCATCATCGACGCCGACCCTGCGCCCGGACGCTGGATTCTGAGCGGATCTACCTACCCGAACAGCTCCCGCTGCGCCCGCGGCCAGAACGCCACGCCGATCAGGGCGTTGAACAGGATGAAGAAGTTGTGCTGCACGAAGCCGAAGGCGGCCATCTGCCCCTCGTTCTCCGGGAAGAGGATCACCCAGAACGTGATGGCGGCGGCCCGCATCGGGGTGGGCACGGCCGCGGCGAAGAAGACCACCGGCAGGTAGCCGAGCAGCGAGAGGAACGACGCCTCGACGCCGAACAGGCGCAGCGCGACGGTGTAGACGATCACCGCGGCCAGCAGCGCCGGCGAGCGAAGAACCAGGAACAGGGCGTAGTGCCGGAGTTGCGCGGTCCGGAAGGCGTGCAGGATCCGCTTGTCGCGCAGTCCGCTGCCCGGCCACAGCGTGCCGCGGAAGTACAGCACCCAGGCGGCGAAGACCGCCACCGCGCCGGCCGCGAGCCAGGGCACGAGTGCGAACGCCGGAGGCAGCGACCCGCCGCTGAAGGCGAAGCCGACCGTCGCCCAGAACAGCAGGTAGAAGACCTCGCAGAACATCACGAACAGCATCACCGAACCCACCTCCCAGCCGGGGACCCGGTGGCGCCGGTTCAGGTAGAAGGCCATCGCGCCCTTGCCGATCTGCTCGTTGAAGATCGAGATGATGTAGGCGCTCGCGCGGATCGGCAGGAGGTCGCGGTAGCGGATGGGCGAGATGAACCAGTTCAGGGCGCGGCTCACCACCAGGGTGTCGATGGCGAAGTAGAGGCCCGAGTAGGCCATCATGAGCGCGATCCAGGACAGCCACTCGACGTTGGCGAAGACGCCCGTCATGTAGTCGACCAGGGAGAGTTCCTCGCGCGTCGCGGCGCCGTTCAGCCGGAAGTAGAGGTAGGCGAAGCAGGCGATGCTCAGGGCCAGGAACCCCAGGCGTCCCGCCAGGCCGCGGCCCGGGGGCGCGGCCGGGGCGTCGTCGTCGGAGGGGGAGTTGCCGGGGGCTCGTGTCTCGACAGGTGTTTCGTTCATGGCGCTCGGGTCTCGCACAGTCTGGCCAGCGTGTCGGACAACGGGGTGAGGGTGGCTTCCGGCGCGCGGTCGACGCACAGATTCGCCTCGTCGGAGGTGATGACCTCGATGACCGCCGGCGTCAACCCGCCGGTACGGACCAGGGCGGCGATCCCGGCCACCAGCCTGGCCAGCCACACCGGCGTCGAGCGGACCGCCAGTTCGTGACCGAGCAGGCGCGCGGTCTGCTGCAGCAACTCGCGCTGGGTCAGGATGGTCGGCCCGACCATGGCGCGGATCCGTACGCCGGCGCCCGACTCCGGGCAGTAGCCCAGGATGGCGCGGCACAGATCGTCGACGTCGAGCGGGCGCAGCCGGTGCGATCCGCCCCCCAGGACGCGGGCGGATCTTCCGGCGGCGGTGCGCAGCAGCGCCCGTCCACCGGCCGTTGCGGGGCCCAGCAGCAGCGGGGTGCGGATGATCGTGGCCTTGAGGCCGGAGCCGATCACCAGGCGCTCCGCCTCGCCCTTGGAGCGGAAGTAGCCGTTCGACGAACGCGGGTCAGCTCCCAGGGAGCTGACGAGCACGATGTGGCGCACCCCCGCCGACTGCGCCGCGGCGACCAGCGCCCGCGTGCTCTCGACGTTGCCGGTCCGGTAGCTCGTCGTCCGGCTCTCGAAGAGAATGCCCGCCAGATGCACGACGCAGTGGGCGCCGGTGAGCGTCTCGACGAGCCGTTCGGGTTGCTCGTAGGTGACGACGCGGGACGCGATGCGCGGCGAGCGGGGCAGGCCTTCCAGCGCCGCCTCCCGGCGCACCAGGGCCATCGCACGCACCGCGTCCTGGCCGGCAATGTGCGCAAGCAGCGTCTTGCCGACGGCGCTGTTGGCCCCGGTGATCGCTATCGTGCCGCCGCCGGCGTCCTCGTTCACCGCGGCGTCCAAAAAAAGACCTCCCAGGTGCTGAGCGGCTCGGCCTGGCCCCGAATCATGCCGCCCGAGGGGCCCGCGTCCATGCGCATGCCGTTCTTCCCGCCGTAGGCCTCGAGCAGCGGCAGGCGGTCGTCGCCCAGGATCTCGGTCGCCCGCATGGCATAGGTGGCGTTGCCGATCCGCAGCCAGCCGTCCGGATTCGCCCGCGCCTGCCGCGCCCAGTAGCCGCCGTCGGGCCGGGTCGCGGTGATCACGCCGTCCTCGGCGCCGGCGTAGACGACGTTGACGACGAACGGCGGAAAGCCGCCCGTCTTGAGCTGGATCACGCGCTGGTCGTCCACCGTGCGCCAGTCGGCCGGCGGCGGAGTCGAGAACCCGCCGATTCGCACCCCCGCGACCCGGTTGTAAGGCGTCATGAAGACGTAGACGAGCACCATGATCGCGGCGACCGCGGCCAGCGTGATGCTCTCGATCTGCCTCTCCGTCATTGCAGTCTCCCGTCTGCCGGCACGCGTACACCGCGGCGGCCGAATCCGGCGCGCTCCGCCGCACCGGCTCATGCTATGGTAGGCGATCAACCGGGAATCCGTATCGACTGTGGAGGTCTTGCGATGACACGTGGACGATCGACGACGAGGCTGGCGCTGATCGCGCTGGTCGGACTGCTGGCGCTGCCGGCCCTGGCCCCGGCGCAGGACGAAGCGCCGCGGACCGACTGGGGCGCCCCGGATCTGCAAGGAATCTGGGACTTCCGGACCATCACCCCGATGGAGCGTCCCGAGGACCTGGGCGACAAGGCGTTCCTGACCGAAGAGGAAGCGGCCGAGCGCGAGCGGAATGCGGTCGAGCGCGACATCGAGCTCTGGGAGGCCGACGCCCGGCCCACCGAGGCCGGCGGGAGCGTCGGCGGCTACAACAACTTCTGGATGGACCGGGGCACGCGCGTCGTCGGCACGCGGCGCACCTCGCTGATCATCGATCCGCCGAACGGCCGGCTGCCCGAGATGACCGAGGCGGGCCAGGCGCGCCGCGCCGACGGCCGCGGCTCGTTCAGCGATCGGATTCAGAACTCCTACACCGACTTCAGCAACGCCGACCGCTGCCTGATGGGCTTCAACGCCGGACCGCCGATCACGCCGGGCGGCTACAACCAGAACGTGCAGATTTTCCAGACCTCGAACGAGATCGTGCTGCTCACCGAGATGGTGCACACGGTGCGCGTGGTGCCGCTCGACGCCGGTTCGGAGCTCGATGAAGAGCTCGCGCAGTGGTCCGGCGTATCCCGCGGGCGCTGGGAGGGCGACACCCTGGTGGTCGAGACCGCCAACTTCGACGTCGACCGCAACTGGCGGGGCGCGAGCGCAGAGATGCGTCTTGAGGAGCGCTTCACCCGCGTCGACGGCGACACCCTGGAGTACGAGTACACCGTGACCGACCCCGAAACCTGGGTCGCGCCGTGGACGGTGAACCTGCCGATGGTGCGCAGCGACCTGCCGCTGTTCGAGTACGCCTGCCACGAGGGCAACTACTCGATGGAGACGATGCTCACCGGCGCGCGCGCCGACGAAGCGGCCGCCGCGGCTGCCAAGTAGGGCGGCGACCTCACTCTTCGGGCGCCCGGACCCGTTCCGGGCGCCCACGCCCGGACTCGTCCGGGCGCGCACTCTTTTTCACTGCCTTCCTGCCAGCATGAGCGACGTCCGGCCGGACTGGGACCATCTGTTTCGGCGCGCCCGGGCGGTGGCCCGCCATGCCTACGCCCCCTACTCGGGCTACTACGTGGGGGCCGCCGGGCTCGTCGACGACGGACGCGTCGTCGAGGGCTGCAACGTGGAGAACGCCTCCTACGGGCTCGCGCTCTGTGCGGAGTGCTCCCTCGTATGTGCGCTGCACTCCAGTGGCGGGGGCAGGCTCCTCGCGGTGGCCGTCGTGGCCGGAAGGGACCTCGACGATCTGCAGCCGGGCAAACCGTGCGGCCGCTGTCGACAACTGTTGTACGAAGCGGGTGGAGGAAGCCTGCGCGTCAACGAACATCACACGGTCCGCGAGATGCTGCCCGACGCGTTCGGACCGGACGCGATTCGTTGACCGCCGTGCGACGCCGAGGCTGACCCGCTCGGCGCAGTGGCGCGGGGCTACGGGATGTCGATGGCCACCAGGGTCAGGTCGTCGTCGAGCGTGAGCGTCGGCCGGCCGGTCCACTGTCGGACCCTTTCGAGCAGGTAATCGGTCCAGTTCTCGAGGTCGACGTCGGGTCGCTCGCGGAGCGTGGTCTTGACCTGCTCGACGGAGAAGTCGCGGCCGCTGGGGGAGGCGGCCTCGGTGAGGCCGTCGGTGTAGAACAGGAGCCGGTCGCCCGGTTCGAGCGCCATGCGGGTGGTGCCGTAACGCTCGTCGGCCAGGAGACCGATGGCGGCTTCGGCGGTCCCGATGTCCTGCACGGTGGAGGCGCCGCGACGCCGGAGCAGAGGCGGCGGATGGCCGGCGTTGGTGATCGCAAGTTGTCTTGCCTGCGTATCGACGACGGCGTACACGACGGTGACCAGGTGCGCGTCGAGCTGGTCGTGCAACCGCTGGTTGATCTCGCGTACGACCTCGGCCGGGTCGTCGGCGATGCGCGACTGCGCGGCGGCCGCGGTCTTCAGCATCGATGCGATCAGCGCGGCCGGGATGCCGTGGCCGGTGACGTCGGCTACCAGGACCGCGAAGCGATGCTCGTCGATCGGGACGAAGTCGTAGAAGTCCCCGCCCACGGCTTCCATGGGGATATAGCGGACCGCGTGCCGGCACGTGCTCGGATGGACGCTCTCGGGGGGCAGCAGCGACTGCTGAATCTGGCGGGCGGTCCGGAGCTGCGTGGAGAGCGTGCCGAGCTGGCGCTGGTTGGCCCGCGCGCGCAGCAGGATGGAATAGCCGAGACCGGCCATGAACGCCAGGACGCCCAAGGGTCTGGCGCGCGCCGTCCAGTCGAGAATCCCGGCGGTGACCAGCACGTCGTGGATCGTGCACAGCACCACGATCCCGAAGCCGTAGAGAACGTACACGTCTTCGGGGCGGGTCTTGAGCGATCCGGTGACGAGGTTGACGACCAGGACGACGCGATAGACCACGACCAGGACGCCGTAGGGTTCCATCGAGCCGCCGGGACCTGCAGCGTACAGATCGACGGCCGTCGCGACGACGGCGAAGACGAGGTGGAACTGCCAGATGCGGCGGAACGAGCTCCACAGTCCTGAACCCCAGTACTGTTCGATGAAGATGTAGGCGGCGGCCGAGACGAAGTACAGGCAGATGGGGCCGCTGTAGTCGAAGACGGCGCCGGGCAGGCCGGAGGCCAGGCGGACGGCTTCGATGTCGCCGAGGGCGCGGATGCCGTGCAGCAGAATCGCAGCGCCGAAAGCGGGCACCTCGTAGGAGCGGGCGGAACGGAATGCCACCCCCAGCACGACGAGGGCGAGTCCGGTGGAGAAGAGGATCGTCCCGTAGGCGATGTCGACGAGCTCCGCCGTCAGGGTCTGCGTCTCGGCCACGTGTGTTACGGCAATGGTAGTCGAGGCCGCTCGAAGCCGGCTTGCAGGGTGGTCGTCCGGGAGCCGGCGCGGGCGCCGAAGCGCGGTTCGGACGGACCCGCAGGTTCATGCGTCGATGGCCGAGAGAGCGTCGCCGCGGGTGCCGTAGATGTCGATGACGCGGTGGATGCCGGAGATGCGGAAGACCTCGGAGACGTGCGGTTTCAGGTTGCACAGCGCGAAGCGCCCCTGGCGTTCCCGCAGCGCCTTGGCGGCGATGAGGAGGATGCGGAGGGCGGAGCTGCTGACGAAATCGAGGTGATCGAAGTCCAGGGCCAGCCGGGTGGCGCCCCTGCCGAGATGGCCCATCACCTGCCGCTCGAAGTCGGCGGTCGAGGTGGTGTCAAGCCGTCCCCGCGGCGTGAGGATGAGCGTCTCCCGTTCCAGGTCCACGTCGACGCGGATCGTGTTGGTCACGAAGAGAGATTACCGCAGACCGGGCTGCTAGAATCGAGGCGGAGGGATTACATTACCCGGGAGAGATCCCAGCAAGGAGACCGCCATGTGCGATGAGAGAACCGTTGCCGACGACATCAAGCATCTGCGTGCGAAGGGACTGACGCGGCGCGAGTTCGGGGCCGTGTCGGCCGGCGCGGGACTGGCGATGCTGTTGCCGCGGGCGGCCAACGCCCAGGCCGTCACCGAGTCCGAGATCGACGTCACGACCCCCGACGGCGTGTGCGACAGCTATTTCGTGCACCCCTCGAGCGGAGCCCATCCCGGTGTCCTCATCTGGCCCGACGCCTTCGGCCTGCGGCCGGCGAAGCGGCAGATGGCGAAGCGGCTCGCCGAATCCGGCTACTCGGTCCTGGTGGTCAACCAGTACTACCGGTCGCAGCGTGCGCCAATCGTGGACTCGACGAATTTCGCCGAGGTGGCTCCCGTCGTCAGGCCGCTGATGGGCACCTTGAGCGCCGAGACTCACGTGCGGGACGCGCGGGCGTTCGTGGGCTTCCTCGACAGCCAGTCGTCGGTGGACAGCAACCGGAAGATGGGGACGATGGGCTACTGCATGGGCGGCCCGATCACCATGCGCACCGCGGCGGCCCTGCCCGACCGCATCGGCGCGGGCGCCTCGTTCCACGGCGGCGGTCTCGTCACCGAGCAGGAGGACAGCCCGCACCTGCTGGTGCCGCAGATGACGGCGCACTACCTGTTCGCCATCGCCGCGAACGATGACGAGAACGAGCCCGAGGCGAAGAACGTCCTGCGCGACGCGTTCGCGGAGGCCGGGCTGCCGGCGGAGATCGAGGTGTACGAGGGCGCGCTGCACGGCTGGTGCCCGCCGGACACGCAGGTCTACAACGAGGCGCAGGCGGAGCGGGCGTGGAGCCGTCTGCTCGCCCTCTTCGAGACCGCACTCTGACGAACGCCCGTTCCTGAGGAACGCATCGCCGCGCATCCTGCGTCCCGCGGCGAGGATATGCCCGGCCGCGTCGCGGCGATGCGTTCCGCACCTTCTGCGTTTCGGACATGAGCCGGCAATCGGCGCCGCGCATCACGACCTGCCCGCTCTGCGAGGCGATGTGCGGTCTGCTGGTCGACGTCGACGGCCAGCGCATCCGGTCGGTCCGCGGCGACCCCGACGATCCGTTCAGCCGCGGCTACATCTGCCCGAAGGCGGCGGCGCTCGCCGATCTGCACCACGATCCCGAGCGGATTCGGACGCCCCTCGTCCGCACCGGCTCGGACTGGCGCGAGGCCTCCTGGGACGAGGCACTCGATCGCGCCGCCGGCGGGCTGGCCGGCGTTCGCCGCCGGCACGGCCGCGATGCGGTCGGGCTCTACTACGGCAATCCCGTCGCGCACAACCTCGGGCTGCTGACCCACGGGCTCGCCTTCCGGCGGGCGTTCAGGACGCGCAACGTCTACTCGGCGAGCTCCGCCGATCAGCTTCCGCAGATGCTGGCCGCGTTGCGCATGTTCGGACATTTCGGGCTGATCCCGGTGCCGGACGTGGACCGGACCGACTTCTTCCTCGTCATCGGCGCCAATCCGCTCGTTTCCAACGGCAGCCTGATGAGCGCTCCCGACATGCGCCGCCGCCTCGCCGGCATCCGGGCGCGCGGGGGGCGCGTGGTCGTCGTCGATCCGCGCCGCACCGAGACCGCCGAGGCGGCGGACGAACATCTCGCCATCCGGCCGGGCGCCGATGCCCTGCTGCTGGCCGCCGTGCTGCAGGTGATCTTCTCGGAGGGATGGGTGCGCCTCGGCCGGCTCGCGGGCCGCGTGCAGCATCTCGACGTGCTCGCCGCGTTCGTCCGTAATCTACCGCCTGAGCGGGTGGCCCGGCGCACGGGGATTTCCCCGGCGGCGATACGCCGCCTCGCGGCCGGCTTTGCGCACGCCGAGCGGGCGGCGTGCTATGGCCGCGTAGGGCTTTGCACCCAGCGTTACGGGACGCTGGCCGCCTGGCTGCAGCAGGCGCTGAACCTCGTGACCGGCCGGCTGGATGAGGTCGGCGGCATGCTGCTGCCGACGCCGGCCGTCGACGTGCTGGGCATTCTTTCCCGGCTGGGCTGGCGCGGTACCGTCGGCCGCTGGCGGAGCAGTGTCCGGAATCTGCCGGAGTTCGGCGGCGAGCTGCCGGTCGCGGCGCTGGCGGACGAGATCGAGCACGCCGGCCCGCGGTCGGTCCGCGCGCTGCTGACCGTGGCCGGCAACCCGGTCCTGTCGGCCCCGAACGGACGGCGCCTCGAGCGGGCGCTGGGTACTCTGGAGCACATGGTCGCGGTCGACCTGTACCTCAACGAGACCACGCGCCACGCCCACGTCCTGCTGCCGCCCGCGCCGCCGCTCGCGCGCCCGCAC
This sequence comes from Vicinamibacterales bacterium, assembly GCA_965116825.1. GTDB lineage: Bacteria > Acidobacteriota > Vicinamibacteria > Vicinamibacterales > UBA8438 > WTFV01. The sequence goes on along the minus strand of OZ220736.1, from coordinate 6,946,495 downwards.
TACGACCTGGCCCTCAACGCCTTCGCCGTGCGCAACGTGGCGAAGTACGCCGAGCCCGCGGTTCCGGGGGCTGCGGGGCAGCGTCACGACTGGGAGATCCTGGCGGAGCTGGGTGGTCGCGCGCTCGCGCCGCGGCCGCTGCGCCGCGTCGTCACCCGGGCGGCCAGGGCGCTGCGGCCGGAGCGGGTCCTGGACCTGCTGCTGCGACTGGGGCCGCACGGCCTGACGCTCGCCAGGCTGCGCGCCACGCCGCACGGTGTCGATCTCGGCCCGCTCCGGCCGGGGCGGGTCGCCGGCCGCATCGCCACGCCGGACGGCCGGATCGACGTCGCTCCCGAGGAGTTCGTGCGCGAGGCGCGCAAGCGGCTCTTCGCCGAGGCCGACGGCGACGGGACGAGCGGGCTGGTGCTGATCGGGAGACGGCAGTCGAGGAGCAACAACTCCTGGATGCACAACAGCCGGCGCCTGGTGAAGGGGCCTCCCCGCTGTACGCTCCTCGTCCATCCTGAAGACGCGGCGGCTCGCCGGCTCGTCACCGGCGATCTGGCGGAGATCGGATCGGAGGCCGGCAGGGTGACCGTTCCGGTCGCGGTCTCCGCCGCGATGCGGCCCGGCGTCGTCAGCCTGCCGCATGGTTGGGGACACGACCGCGACGGGACCCGGCTGCGCGTCGCACGCGCGCACGCCGGGGCGAGCGCCAACGACGTGACCAGTGATCGCCACCTGGATATGTTGAGCGGCAACGCAGCCTTCAACGGTCTGCCCGTGACCGTGCGGCGCCGGCCCTGAGACCCGCCACGAGTCCTCCAGTGCTGCGTCCGGTCGCATGCCGTACCCCGAGCCCGACTGCCGCCCGAAACAGTATCCTGTACGCCACGCGGAGGAGCGCCGCGGGGATTGCTCAGCTCGCAAAGATGTCGTCCAGCTTGAGGTGCAGCGCCTCAAGCACCCCACTGCGCAGGGTGTCCCGTGTGAGCGGGTGAACGGCAGCAGCCGGCCGCGGGTCCGCCCTGTAGTATTGGTGGCGATGGACCTGGTTCGATCGCGGGGCGGCGAGTCGAGACGATGCAGTCGTTGACGAGACGGGCGTCGCTCCCGGCGATCGTCGCGGGCGTGCTCGTCGCCTGCGGGCCTGCCAGTCCTCCCGAAGACTACGTCCCGCTGCCGATCGTGGCCGTGGCGCCGGAGCTGCTCGACGACGTGGAGGAGACGCGGCGGCATCTCAACGCATTTCCGATCCAGGCATACGAGCAGTACGAGGTGTCGGGCGTCGGGTGCTTCTTCATCGACGATCCGTCGGACATGATCAAGCAGGTCATCGTGGCCGGCTACGCCTGGGAGCGGCACCAGGTGGAGATCTTCGAGGAGCATGTCGAGCCGGGCTCCGTGGCGGTCGAGGTCGGCGCGCACATCGGCAGCCACACCGTGGCGATCGCCCGCCTGGTCGGCCCCTGGGGACGGGTCTACGCGTTCGAGCCGCAGCGGAAGATCCACCGCGAGCTGTACCACAACCTCGCCCTGAACGGTCTGTCCAACGTCGTGCCGCTACGGTATGCGATCGGCGCCGGGGAGACGCGCATCGTCGAGATGAACCCGGCCACGCAGGGCAACGAGGGCGGCACCGGCGTCGGCGCCGGGGGCGACCGGACGGAGTTGCGCAGCCTCGACAGCTTCGGCTTCGAGCGCGTGTCGCTGCTGAAGATCGACGTGGAGCACTACGAGAACGAGGTCCTTGCAGGAGCCGTAGAGACCATCCGGCGCAACCGGCCGGTGATTCTGATCGAGATCATGGGCGGCGAGGACTACGCGACGGCGTCGCCCGCCGTGCTCGAGCGGATCCACGGCACCTGGGAGCGGCTGGAGACGCTCGGCTACACCGTTGAACCGCTGGAAGGGCACGACTACATCGCGTTACCCAAGGTCGAAGAAGGAGGTCACCCGTGAAGACGAATCACGTGATCCTGGCGGCATGCATTGCCGCGCTCACCGCCGTCGTCGGCATCGCCGCGGCCGGCGCGGGCGGCCCGTTCGAGGAAGCCGGGTCGGCCCAGGAGGAGACGTTCACGCCGCACGTCGTCACGGCCGAGGACATTCCGCCGGGCATCCACGAGGACTCGTGGGCACGGGTGCCGCGCATCACGCGCGAGTCGCTCGACGCCGACGGCCGGCGGGCGTACGACGTCATCGTGAACCCGGACAGCCGCTACGCCAGCGGCCTGCGGGGCCCGATCGGCATGTGGATGAACAGCCCGCTCATGGCCGAACACCTGTTTCCGGCCAGCTCGTACCTGCGCTTCGGCGCCGACGGCAACCGGGACCAGCGGCTCGCCGAGCTCGCCATCCTGACCGCCGCCCGCGCGCTGAACAGCCAGTACGAGTGGTCCGCCCACGAGACGGCGGGCCGGAACGCGGGGCTCGAGGAGGAGATCATCGAGCTGCTCCGGTGGGACACCCCGCTGGCCGACGCCGGAGAGCTGCCCGGTCTGAACGAGCCGGAACGGACCATCATCCGCGTCGTCCGCGAGCTGATCCGCGAGCCGAAGCTGAGCGACGAGGCGTTCGAGGCGGCCCAGCGGATTTTCGGCAACCGGGGCCTGATGGACATCGCCGGCCTGATCGGCCACTACACGCTGGTCAACTACACGCTCAAGGCGTTCGACGTGCAGCGGCCGCCCGGCAGCGAGCTCACGCTTCCGATGCTTCCGTGAACGCGGGGAACGGTTGCACGGTGTCGGGACTGCCTTCCTCCAGAGTCGAGGGCCTGCCGCCAGCGTTCATCGGCGGCGGCGGGATGGACCGCGCGGCACCGCCTCGATTGGCATCCGGAGGTCGATTATTCGCGAATCGCGAGCGCGACGAGGATGCGTCGGCACGCGGATTCGCCGTGCCTGTCAACTCGGTCGTCAGCGGGAGGAAATCCAGATGAGGTCCATGACGAGGACGAGGTTGTTCGTGGCCGGAGCCTTTGTGGTCGGGTTCGGTCTCGGGTGGGCGGTCAAGGGCGGTCACGGTGTGGTGGAGGCGCAGGCGTCAGACGCTCCGTTCCTGATGCAGCGGATCTATACGGGCGCCGATGGACGGTCGCACGTCGAAAACATCCCGCTGAACGCGGAGTCGGTGATGGAGGAGGTCACCGGCATGCGGGTGCGTGTGTCACCGCCGGGGAGCTTCAGCGACTACCATGTGGCTCCAGGGCGCCGATACATCATCAATCTGACGGGTGGCGGACAGCTCGGGGTGGTGGAAGGCAAAGTCGATTTGCCCGCGGGGTCGGTCGAATACATCGACGATCTGACAGGCCAAGGGCACACGACGGCGAACGTCGGCAACGCACCTCGCGTCTCGATCCACCTCGAGTTCGCGGACCAGAACCAGCACATCGGCCCCCTCGGCAACGGGCAGTAGCCGAGCACGCAATGAAACGGTCATCCACGTCCGGTTACCTTCACCGCTGCATGACGATCACCGTGCCGGGGGTATCCGCCGTGGTGACGAACATGGTCGGGCGCGTGGTGTCCGTGTCCGCTTCGACGTAGTTGAGACGGAAGAAGTCCGGCTGCGCCACGAAGATCGCCTGCCACAGCAGGCCGTCGTCATGGACGAAGTCGAGGTGTCCAGGCGACTGGGTGGCGTCGAAGCGGATCCGCCCCTGGAATTCGTTGTCGGCTGCGGTAAGCAGGGCGAAGCGATCTGCCTCCTGTCCGGGCCAGCCGCCCTCGCCGCTGTTGGGGGTGTCGAACAGCGTCTGGCCGCTCGCCCCCAGCCAGCGTGCGACCTCCGCCAGCGGCGGCGACGAGATGCCCAGTTGCCGGCAGGCGCCGGCGGCGAGATGGACCGGGCTCTTGATCAGGGTCCACCGCGACGACTCCGACCAGAAGGCGCCCGATCGCACTATCTCGCGGAGCAGTGCCTCGATGGACCCGCCGGTGGTCCGATGAGTGGCCAGCAGTCGCGTCTCGAGCGCTGCATCGTGGTCCTCGACACCGAGATGGGCCATCAGCAGCCGTCCGAACCGGCGCGCCGTCGCCTCGTGCGAGGCGAGCCACCTGACGGCCGAACGCGCATCGAACGGGCGGGTGCGTCCGAGAATCGTCTTCGGGCCGGCATCGCAATCGGCAAGCCGGAAGGCCGGCACGAGGCCGGTGCGCCGCGCCGCCCGCGGCGCCCGCGGGTCGAGCTCGACCATCTGCTGCACGCGCTCGCCGGCGGCTACGTCCCGGCGGGGAACGGCGGCGAGCCCATCCGCAACCCGGACGCCTATCCCACGGGCAAGAACTTCTACGGCATCGATCCCGACAAGGTGCCGAAGCCGGCCGCGTGGAGGCTCGGCGTCTTCCTCGCCGAGCGGCTGCTGAAGGACCACGTCGCCGAGCATGGGCGGTATCCCGAGAAGGTCTCGTTCGTCATCTGGGGCACCGAGACGCTGCGTCACGAGGGGGTGCTCGAATCGCAGATCTTCCACCTGCTCGGCACGCGCCCGGTCTGGGACGCCCGCGGCAAGGTGGTCGACGTCGAGGTGGTTCCGGCGCGCGAGCTCGGCCGGCCGCGGGTCGATATCGTGATCGCCTCGGCCGCCGAGGGGATGTTCAACAACGTCACCCGGCTGATGGACGAGGCCGTGCAGCGGGTGAAGGTGCTCGAGGAGGCCGAGAACTTCGTCCGCCGCCATTATCTCGCGACGAAGGCCGCGTTGATGGATCGCGGCTACGCGGAGGAGGACGCCGACCGGCGCGCCGGGGTGCGGATCTTCGACGAGCCGCCGGGGACGTTCAACCTGAACACCTCGCGCATCGCCGCGGCGAGCGGCACGTGGGACAGCGACCGGCCGATGGCCGACGAGTACCTGTCGAAGATGGGCCACGGCTATGGCAACGGGTTCTGGGGCGAGCCGATGGAGGACGTGTTCCGCCTGGCGCTCTCCGGCACCGAGAAGGTGGTGCACAGCAGCTCCACCATGCTCTACGGCGCCCTCGACAACGACGACTTCTTCATGTACATGGGCGGCCTCGCGGCGGCCGTGCGAAGCATCGACGGCGAGAGCCCGCAGATGGTGGTCACCAACACGCGGGACCCCGGCCAGCGGCAGATGACGGGCATCGACAAGTTCCTCGGCGCGGAGTTCCGGACGCGCTACGTCAACCCCACCTGGATCGAGGGGATGCAGCGCGAGGGCTACGCCGGCGCGGGCGAGATGCGCGCGTTCGTCGAGTATCTCTGGGGCTGGGACGCCACGGTGCCCGAGACGGTCGACGACGCGATGTGGAACGAGTCGTTCGCCGTGTACGTCGAGGACCGGCACGACCTCGACCTGAAGGCGTTCTTCGACGAGCACTCGCCCCACGCCTACCAGGACATCACCGGCCGGATGGTCGAGACGATCCGCAAGGGCTACTGGGCGGCCGACGACGCGACCACCGAGCGGCTGCTCCGCGAGCATGTCGAGAGCGTCGCCGCCCATGGCGTCGGCTGCGCAGAGCACACCTGCGGCAATCCCCGGCTGCTGCGTTACGTGTTGGAGCAGGGCGCGGTGATGAACATTCCGGGTCCGGCGCTCGAAGCCTACCGGGCGGCGATGGAGGAGGCGATCGGTGCCGACATCGAGACCGCGGCCGCCGAGGCCGAGGAGTTCGTCCGGTGGAACGAGTCGCGTCCGGCGCTGACGACGACGAACATCGAGGGGTTCCGCATGGAGGAGTCGGCCGACGCTGCCGAGCCGCTGCCCGCGCCGCCGGCCTCCGGGGCGGACGACGGCGTGTGGGCCCCGCTCTGGGTCGGCGCGCCCGTCCTGGGCCTGCTTGCCGTTTGGCGCTGGCGCCGCCACCAGCGGTAGACCCGGAAGGAACGGCCGAACGGAATCGAGAGCGCGGCGTCGCGTGTGACCGACACGGCGGGTGAGTCAATCGGCGCCTACGTCGACTGGAACGGCAGGCGGTTCGGGCTGGCGTGGTCCGACCAGGTCGAGGCCGGCCGGCCCCACGACGTCTTCTTCCAGCGGTACGCGGCGAACGGTGCTCCGGACGGCGGCCCGCGCCGGCTCACCGACAACCCGACGGCGTCTCTCGTTCCGGCCATCCGCGGCGCCGGCTCGCAGTTCGCGTTGGCGTGGAACGAAGACCTTGTCGCCGCGCGCGGCGATCATCGCGCCGGGGGGCGTTCGGAGGTCGTCTTCGCGTTCGCCCCGCAATGAAGGTGCTTTCCTCAGGGATTCTTCAGGCAGTCGTAAGGGAATCTTAAGGAAGCGTGGTCCCGGCGCTCACTAGACTCGATGCGTTGCGAGTCCGGGCACGGACCATGCTGCTCGATGCGCTGATTCGCTGGTCGTTGCACAACCGCCTGACGGTGCTCGCGGTGGCGGCCGCCTTCCTCGTCTGGGGTTCCTACGTAGCGGTACGAATGCCTGTCGACGTGCTGCCGGACCTTACCGCGCCCACCGTGACGGTGCTGGTCGAGGCGCGGGGGATGGCGCCGACCGATATGGAGGCGCTGGTCACCTTTCCCATCGAGGCGGCCCTGAACGGCGCGTCGGGCGTCCGGCGGGTGCGCTCGTCGACCGCGGTCGGCATCGCGGTCGTCTGGGTCGACTTCGACTGGGGCGCCGACGTTCTCCGCGCGCGACAGACCGTGAGCGAGAGACTGGCAGCGGTAGCCGGGACGCTGCCGGACGACGTCGCCCCGCCGGTCATGGCCCCGCTGTCGTCGATCATGGGCGAGATCATGTTCGTCGCGCTCCAGTCGTCGGTGCATGCGCCGCTCGAGCTGCGCACGACGGCCGAGACGCTGGTGCGCCGGCGGGTGTTGGCGAGGCCGGGCGTCGCACAGGTGACGGTCATCGGCGGCGAGCGCCGGCAGTTCGAGGTGCTGGTCGATCCGGAGCGGCTGGCGGACTACAGCGTCGCCCTGAGCGCGGTCGAGGACGCGATGCGCCTCGCGAGCCGCAACACCTCGGCCGGGTTCCGCCGCACCGGTGGGCAGGAGTACCTGATTCAGGGGGCCGGCCGCGCACACGATGTCGAGGGAATCGGAGCGACGGTCATCACGACCCGCGAGATGCGACCGATCCGGGTGCGGGACGTGGCGGACGTGCGGATAGGCGAATCGCTCAAGCGGGGTGAAGGCTCCCGCAACGGGCGGCCGGCGGTGATTCTCGGCATCCATCGGCAGCCGGACGTCAACACGTTGGCGTTGACAGCCGATCTCGACCGTGCGCTCGACGAGATCCAGTCGGAGCTGCCGGTGGGGATGGAGCTCGATTCGCGCCTGTTCCGCCAGGCCGACTTCATCGAGCTGGCCCTGGCGAACCTGAACGGCGCGCTGCGCGACGGCACGCTGCTGGTGGTGCTCGTCACGCTGCTGTTCCTGGCCAATCTGCGAGCCGGCGCCATCACGCTGTTGGCGATACCACTGTCGCTGCTGGCCGCGGTGGTGGGCGTGCGGCTGGCGGGCCTGTCGATCAACAGCATGACCCTGGGGGGCATGGCCATCGCGGTGGGCGCGCTGGTGGACGACGCCATCGTCGACGTGGAGAACGTCGTCACGCGGCTGCGGGAGAACGCGGCGCTGCCGGAGGCGGCGCGGCGCCCGGTGCTGGAAGTGGTCTATCGGGCCAGCCGGGAGATCCGGGCGTCGATCGTCTACGCGACGCTGATCGTGATGCTCGTGTTCCTGCCGTTGTTCTTTCTGGTCGGCGTTGAAGGGCGCCTGTTGCAGCCGCTCGGGCTCGCCTATCTGATCGCGCTGGGGGCGTCGCTGGTGGTGGCGCTGACGGTGACGCCGGCCCTGTGCTCGTATCTGCTGCCGGGAGCGCGGCGCATCCGGGAGGGTCGCGAGCCGGCGTTGGCGGCCGCCATGCGCCGCGGATACGGGCGTTTGCTGCCCGGCGTGCTGCGGCAGCCCGAACTGGTGCTCGCCGCCGCCGGCCTGCTGTTCGCCGTGTCGCTGGCCACCGTTCCGCGGATGGGCCGCGCGTTCCTGCCGGCCTTCAACGAGGGAGCACTGGTCATCAGCGCGGTGACGCTGCCGGGTACGAGCCTGGAGGAGTCCGATGCGCTGGGGAGCGCCATCGAACGCCTGCTGCTGGACGTGCCGGAGGTGGCCGCGACCGGGCGGCGGACGGGGCGAGCGGAGCTGGACGAGCACGTCCAGGGGGTCGAGTCCGCCGAGATCGACGTGCGGCTGACGCCGGGCGGCCGGCCGCGGGACATCGTGCTGGAGGAGATCCGCGAGCGGCTGTCGCTGGTGCCGGGCACCAACATCACCATCGGGCAGCCGATCTCGCATCGCATCGATCACATGCTGTCGGGGGCGCGCGCCAACATCGCGGTCAAGATCTTCGGATCCGACCTGAACATGCTGCGCGGGCTGGGGGCGCAGAGTCTGGCGGCGATGCAGGGTGTCCCGGGGCTGGTGGACGTGGCGCTGGAGCCGCAGGCCGACATTCCGACGGTGCGGGTCGGCTTCAATCGGGCGGCGCTGGCCCGTCACGGCCTGCCGGCGGGGCAGGCGGCGTCCACGCTGGAGACGGCGCTGCTGGGCCGCCGGGTGGGGCAGATCATCGACGGGCAACTGGCGGTGCCGCTGGTGCTGCGCTATGCCGCGACCGACCTGGCCGACCTGGAAGCGATGCGGCAGACGCGCCTGGACATGCCGGCGGGCGCGCGGGTGCCGTTGGGCAGCCTCGCCGACATCGTGGAGGACCGCGGCCCGAACTTCATCGGACGAGAGAACGCGCAGCGGCGGATCATCGTGACCGCGAACGTGGCGGGGCGCGACCTGGGCAGCGTCGTGGCCGACGTGCGTGAGCGGGTGGCGGCGGGGGTGACCCTGCCGGAGGGCTACCGCGTGGAGTACGGCGGCCAGTTCCAGGCCGAGGAGGAGGCCGAGCGCCTGCTGCTGGGGCTGGGCGTCGGGGCCGTGGCGGGCATCTTCCTGATCCTCTATAGCGCGTTCCGGTCGACGCGGGATGCTGCGATCATCATGCTGAACCTGCCGCTGGCGCTGATCGGCGGCGTGGCGGGGGTCTTCCTGGGTGGCGGGGTGCTTTCCATCGCGGCGCTGATCGGATTCATCGCGCTGTTCGGCATCGCCACGCGCAACGGGATCATGCTGGTGTCGCGCATCCGGCGACTGCGCGAGGAAGAAAGGGATCTCGGCTTGCGCGAGGCGGTCATCCGCGGCTCGGTCGATCGCCTGGTGCCGATCGTGATGACAGCGTTGTCGACCGGGTTGGCGTTGCTGCCGGTGGCGCTGCGGTTCGGGGTGCCGGGCAGCGAGATTCAGGCGCCGCTGGCGCTGGTCATCGTCTGCGGGCTGTTCTCGTCGACGGCGCTGAACATGTTCGTCGTGCCCGCGGTGGTCCTGCGGTCGGGGGCCCGCGCCTCGCGCTCAGCCCAATGAACGAGCTTCCCTCGGTCGCTCTGACACAGCGGTTTCTAGCCTTGTGCCAAGAGCATGGTTCGCAACGTCTTGCGGTCGGGATGGTCGCCGTGGGTCGGAGCACAGGCGTGTCGGGGTTGCCGAAGAACAACGACTGGACGGCGTGGGACGCTGAAGAAATGCGCGCGGCGGTCGAATACCTCGAGCAACTGCGCATCCGATGACCCGTCGGATTAGAACGTGAGCTTCATGCCGACCTGAATCTCGCGGGCGGAGCCCGACGGTCCAGCGTCGCGTACCACGGCCCGCTGAGGGGCGACAGCGGCAGACGAAGAGAAGCAAGGCGAGAAACCGTCATGACGCCCGGCGCCGCCGTGACGGCGCCGCGGGGCAGGTAAGCGACTGCGATCCGAGCGACCTCGTGCGAAGAGATCGGCGAGAGCACGCAGGAGATCCGAGTTCGCGGGCGGTGAGCACGAGTTGGCGCAATGCCGGACAGGAGATACGATGCGGCAGGAGCGGATCCGGTTCCCATCCACGAAGGCTGCGGGGTGCGCATAGATGCCTCTTTCCAGATCGTTGCGAGGTGCGGCGGCGCTGGCTGTCGTCCTGCTCGTTCCCGCGGGCGCGTTCGCGCAGGCCGTGGCCGAACCGGAAGCGGCGGCGCCCGACACGCTCACCGTCTCGCCCGAGGAACTGACGCTGACGGCCGGCGAGACCGCCCGCATCAGCGCCACCGTGCTCGACGGCGACGGGAACGAGGTCGAGGCCGAGGTTCTGTATCTGCCCCTCTACGGGCAGTACTGGAACCTGGAGGAACGCACCTGGGGCTTCAACATCTTCACTGTCTCGCCCGACGGTCGCGTCTCGACCGTCCGTCCCGGCGAGTACGCCGTGCTGGTGCGGGTGGTGGGCACGGCGCGCGATGCGTCGGTGAGGGACTCGGATGCGGGCGACTACCTGCAGCGGCGCGTGCCGCTCACCATCCTTCCGCGGCCGCCGGCCTCGATCGCGCTGCACGCCCCGGGGCCCTTCCATGCCGGCACCGAGGTGACGCTCGAGGCCACGCCGCTCGATGACAACGGAGCGTTCGCGGACGACGTCGAGGTCGAGTGGCGCACTTCGGACGCTTCGATTGCGATGCCGATCGGGCAGCCGCCGGCCAACCAGCGGACCACCCGCCGGGGCGTGCTGGCGCTCGGCGCGCCGGGCAGGGTCGCGATCACGGCGACCGCCGGCGCGGCGACGGCCGAGACGACGCTCGACGTGGAGCCGAACCCGGCCGCCCGCATCTCGCTGACGCCCGATCGGAGCACCCTCCGGACCGGGGACGTGACGCGCCTGACCGCCACGGTGACCGACGCCGAAGGACGGTTGCTCGACGACATCCCGGTCGCCTTCAGCGTCTCCGCAATCACCGACGCCATGGCCAGCGGCGGCCCCTCATCGGGTCTGATCACCCAGGACGGCCGCTTCGTGGCCGATCTTCCCGGCGCCTACACCGTCATGGCCCGCACCGGCTCGGTAACCGCCTCGGCCCTGATCCGCGTCGTCGAGCGCGGCGTGCGGCGGCCCATCGAGCTGGTCGGGCACGGTCGCGTGCAGGATCGCGCGACGACCGATCTCTGGGTGTGGGAGGCGCCCAACGGGCGCGACTACGCGCTGACCGGGACGCACAGTGCCGGCGGCCACGCCTACGTGTGGGATGTGACCGACCCGGCGAGCCTCGAGGTCGTCGACCTCGTGCGGGTGGACGCGCGCTCGGTGAACGACGTCAAGGTCTCCGAGGACGGGGCGACGGCGGTGATCTCGCGCGAGGGCGCCTCCAACCGCCGGAACGGGCTGGTCATCCTCGACGTGTCCGATCCGGCGGTCGGTGTGCGGAGGATCGCCGAGTACGATGACCAGCTCACGGGCGGCGTCCACAACACCTTCATTCACGACGGTCACGTGTACGCGCTCTCCGCCGCCCGGCGCTTCGACATCATCAGCATCGAGGATCCGGCGGCCCCGCGGCGGGTCGGGAGCTTCGCGCTCGACAACCCGGCGCGTTCGATCCACGACGTCGTGGTCCGCGAGGGCATCGCCTACTCCGCGAACTGGACGGACGGGGTGGCGGTGGTCGATGTCGGCGGGGCCGGCAAGGGTGGAAGCCCGCAGGAACCGAGGCTCATCGGGCAGTTCCCGTTCCCGACCGGCTGGAACCACGCGGTCTACCCTTACCGAAGCGCGTCGACCGGCAAGTTCTACATCTTCGCCGGCGACGAAGCGGCGCGCAGCGGTCCCAACTACAGTCCGGAGTCGGCCATCGGCACCGGTACGCCCGGCTACGAGAACGAGCCGCATCGCTGGCGCGGCTGGGTCCACATCCTGGAATGGGACGAGGAGTTCGAGTCGCCGCCGCGCCTGGTCGCCCGCTACGAGGTCCCGGAGGCGGGAAGCCACAACATCTGGGTCGAGGACGACGTGATGTACGTGGCGTTCTACAACGGGGGCCTGCGGGTGGTGGACGTCTCGGGCGAGCTGCTTGGCAACCTCTACCGGCAGGGCCGGGAGATCGCCCGCTTCCTGCCGCTCGACCCCGAGGGCTTCGTCCCGAACGCGGCGCAGGTCTTCGGCGCTCAGCCCCACAAGGGGACGATCTTCTTCTCGGACATGAACTCCGGCCTCTGGGCGGTGCGCCTCGGGGAGCTTCCGGGCGAGGAGACGCCGGACCAGCCGTAGTGTCCCGCCGCCCCGAACGGGCCGGGCCTCGCGACGGCAAGAGGACGCCGCGCGTGAGGTTGCGCCGACTATGCAGAGCTTGTGCTGCCTGTGCGGAACTGCTGGATGACCCGGTGAGCGGACTCGAACCGCCGACCTGTGCGGAGGGTTGGACCGGAAAGACCTTGATGCCGTCGGCGCCCGCATCGAGCACAGCCCTCGCCGCCGCGCGCGCTCCGGCCGCATCGCCAACGACGGGCGCCCGGAACAGCATGACTCCGAGGGCGACCAGCACGTGTTCCGCTCTACTCGGCGCGTTTTGCCGGGAGACGTAGTCGAAGATTTCTTCCAGGTCGCGGGCGGCGTCATCGGTCAGCCGGACCGTGACGGGCATCAGTCGGCCTGATGGCGCTCCCGAAGCCGTGCAATGACCACGCCGGCGGCTGCTGCCCGTGGAGCTCGCAAAGGTGATCCACGGTTGCAGCGCCACCTCGCCGCTGTGCACGTCGAGCCTCGCGTCGGGGACCTACCAGGCCGGCATCCGGCGATCGCGCACGTAGGACGACGTGATGCGCCCGAGGCTGGGGGTGCCGGCCTGCCGCATCACCATCCGCAGCTCGCTGTCCAGGATGTCGAGCGCCGTTTCGACGCCGGCCTGCCCGAACGCGGCCAGGCCGAAGATGTAGGGGCGCCCCACGCCCACGGCCGTCGCGCCGAGAGCCAGCGCCTTGAAGATGTCGGTGCCGCGGCGGAAGCCCCCGTCGACGATGATCGGGGCGCGCCCGGCGACGCCTGCCGCCACCTCGGGCACACACTCGACCGACGAGCGCAGGCTGTTCTCCATTCGGCCGCCGTGGTTCGACACCCAGATGCCGTCGGCGCCGTACTCCAGGGCGAGCTCCGCGTCCTCGCGCGTCACGATGCCCTTGAGCACCACCTTCATGGAAGTGGCGTCCTTCAGCCGCTTGACGTAGTCCCAGGTGGCGATGCGATCGTCGAGCTGGGGCGGCCCGAGCGGCGGCGTGGTGGTCATCGGCTTGCCCTCGGGGTTGATCGTCGATCCCAGGAAGCCGGGGAGCGCGAGGCCGCGATCGTCCGGGTTCAGCGTGTGGCAGGTGCCGCAGAACGCGCGGTCGCGGCGCCGGGCGCGCGCGTGCACGATGCGCTTGCCGCCGCCCTGGCTGTCGATGGTCCAGGCCAGCACGGGCGAGCCGGCCGCCTCGGCCCGCCTGATCATGGCCAGCGTCCGGCTCCAGTCGGGGTCGCGGTAGAGCTGGAACCAGACGGGCCCGCCGCGGGCCGCCACCACGTCCTCGATCGGCTGGCTCGCCGCGTTCGAGAGCGCCATGATGTGGCCGCGCGTGTGCACCGCGCGGGCCACCTCCACCTCGCCGTCCCGATGGAAGGCGCTGAGTGCGCCGCACGGGCAGAGGAGGATCGGGGAGTGCGCGCTCGCCCCGAAGAGCGACAGCGACATGTCGATGCGGCCAATGTCGACCAGGCGCCGGACGCGGAGCTGGTACTGCGTGAACCCCTCCCGGTTCGCGCGGTACGTCCCCTCGTCCTCGGTGCCGCCGAGGAACGCCACGTGCCCGTAGTGCAGCTTCTCCTTGGCCACGGCCTCGAAGTCGAAGACCGTCAGCGCCTCTTCCGGCGACGCGATCAGCTCGCCTGCGGGGCCGCCCTCCCGGAACGGCTCCTGGCCGAGCGCGTGGAGGATCTTCGGGGAGAGCGTGACGTACGGCAGGGCGGGGCTGGCGGCCAGCATCCGCAGGAACTGGCGCCGGTCGGTCTGCGGGGTGCTCGGGTTGGGCATGTCACGCTCCTCCAGACGTCGAGCCTCCACCGTATCATGCCAGACTGCCGCCATCACGACCGTCCCGACGCCGCGGCCGAGCGCCTTCGCCCGGCGGCCGAGGCGGTCGAGGCGCCCGGCGGGTATCAGGCGGTTGCGGGACGCTCCGGGAGCCTCCGCGGGTTCGGGTCCGCCTACTTCACCCCGTCGTCTTGCGCCCGCGCGCCCCGCAGGACGTTGGTGATCGCGTAGTTCCCCTCGTGACAAGCGAACTCGAACAGCTCCCCCGCCGCCACGCCGCGCGCCGACTGGTCCTGCGTCAGCGGGAAGCGCACGGTCCAGGGGTGCGTGAAGCGCGTGGGGTCGGTGATGGTGGCCTCGTAGTCGATGGTCTCGGCGTCGATGCGCGTGAACCGCTCGACCAGGTGCAGTTGGCTGGTCGGGGTGCGCCAGGTGTTGTTCCACCGGTAGTGCGGGCGGTCCGGGAAGTCGCGCGACTCCACTACGAGCGTGTCGCCGTCCCAGCGGCCGCGCGGTTCGCCGTTCCACTGCGCGATGTTCGCGCGCGGGCGCCCGTCCAGCGGGATGATGCGCCGCTGGTGAAACATCTCGTGGAAGATGACGACATGCTCCGGGGTCTGGAAGATCTGATGGTTCGGGTTGTAGCCGAACCAGATCTGCGGCAGGCCGTCGCCGAGGCAGCGCTCGCCGGTGTCGAGGTCCAGAAAGGAGTTCCAGGGACCGGAACCGTACGGACGCTCGTTGTCACGAGCGGTGGCGGTGTACGGAATCCGGCCGTCCGATGGGTCGACAACCAGCGACGTGCGCCGGCTCGGGTCCCAGGCCGTGCCGCCGTCCAGCCACAGGTTGTTGTAGAAGCCGGGCGTTCCGTCTGCCCGCCGGTCTACGCTGCCGCCGGCCGTCGTCGACTCGGCGGGACGTTCGGCAAGCCGGACGTTGCGCGCAACGGCGCCGTTTTCCAGCGCGGCGACTTCCTCTTCCGTGAGGAACTCTCGCCCCTCGAAGTGCGGTGGCCGTTCGAGGGGCGTAAGGGTGGAACCGACCCAGACACCCTGCAGGTCCGGATCCCCCCAAGACGTCCGGAGAGCGGCGCCCGGTGCTTCACTCGCGAGCGACTGCGCGAGTACGGCGGTGGCGCCGAGCCCCGCCGTGATTGCGAGCGTTGCGGCCACGTGCGACAGACCAGACATCAGACGCTGCATTGCGAGCCTCCTTGCCGTTCGAACAGGGCGGATCATCGCCGGTCCTCAGGCGGATTCGCCCCTCCCGGCCGCGCCGTTGGGCCGGATTCGCCAGACCATCTTCGCACGAGAGGCGATGGTCAAGTTCGAACGGGGTGCCACGACGCACTACAAGGCAGGCTGACCTTGTGCGCAGGGCGCAATTCCGGCAGGTTGACTCGTGCACCAGACGGGCAGGGAACAAGACGGGCAGGGACGCTTGGTTCCTGATTCCGCCGCGAGCAACGGCACGATTCAAGACGACACCCGGTCAATGCCGATCCAGACTCGAGAATCAGCCGCCCGCGTCCACCGGCGTCCGTCCGCTCGGGCGCGGACTCGAACCCCGAACCCGCAGATTAAGAGAACAAAATCACGCTGTCCAGTGGTGTGCGCTGGCGTCCAGAACGGCCTGTTTCTTGAGGGAATCGGCACCTTTCGCTTCCAGGGGTGTCCAGAGATCGCACGGGCGTCCGCTCCGTAGGGTGTCACTTAGGGTGTCAAATCTCGGAGGGCGTGCCCGCCGGCATGTGCATTCGATGTACATATAGCAGTCCGTTACCGGTCGAAAGCGAACTGAGCACGGGCTCGCCATCGTCCGCACGGACCCCTGCGAAGGCGCTCCCCGACTCCGAGTGGTACCCCGCCGGGGCGGGGATTGACAGGCGTGTAGCCTGTTGGCTACGGTGCAGCATGCAAGCGGCAGGGCCACACCATCGTCGTGCTGCTGGCCGGCGGCGACAAGCGCACGCAGAAGCCGGACATCGAGACGGCTCTGCGCCTAGCGAGGAACCTGTAGGTGACACCATGACCAAGACGGCCACATTCCCCTACGACGTTGCCGAGCACCTGCGCACGCGCGAAGACATGGCAGCTTACCTGGAGGCGTCCATCCAGGAGGCGAACGGCGACGCCGCGTTCGTGGCCAAGGCGCTCGGCGACATCGCCCGCGCGCGGGGCATGGCACAGGTGGCGAACAAGGCCGGCCTGTCGCGCGAGAGCCTCTACAAGGCGCTGTCGGGCGAACGCGTCCCCAACTTCGACACTGTTCTCAGGGTGGTCGACGCGCTAGGCCTGAAGCTGCGCGCCGAGGCCTCGCCGGACGTAGAGCGACAGTCGGGGTGACGGGTCCCGTCCTGACAGTGGAAGACGACTCGCCGAGCGGACTGGAGGTGATGGGATTTCGGTCCGTTACATACCAGTGTGGGTCATACTATCCGTCGCGTCGAGCCCTGCTCCGCGGATCTCGTCACAGCCTGCCGGCGCAGGAGGCTCTGAAAGTCGGTTCGACGAAAACGTCTCAGGACCTGGTTCGTTGCCCAAATCCATGCCGAGTTCTCTCCCGCTATCGTGCCGGCTATCTTCGCGGACTCCCAGTTCAATTTGTGCATGACGAGTTGTCTCTGAGTCTCTGATTCGGTGGACAGGAGAGAGATGCCGTCCCACCAGACGCGCTCGCGATAGTGTCTCAGTCCCAGGCGCGTCAGGCTCTCGTAAATGTACAGGTCGGCCACCTTGGCCGCCTTCATCGACCCGCCGTATTCCCGGGGAATGACAACCGAAATCTCGTCGAAGGAACGAATGAGAATGTTGTTCACCTGATCGTGGTCGAACTTGCGCTTGGCCAGTGAAATGATGTCAGGTCCATCGTTGTATTCCATGAGGTTCCGATAGAGCGCGACGGGCAGGTCGTAGTTTATATGCGCGTTGATGCCCAGAAGCAGATCCTGGACCACGCTGGTTCTCTTGTCCGTGGCCATTCCGTGAGCCACTTTCCATGCGCGTTCTTCCTGCGGGCCCCTGTCGAAGGTGTTCAGTGAGGCGAAATAGAGCGATGCAAATTTGCCCGAGAGCATCCGAATCCAGCCCGGCTCGAAAAAGATGGGGTTGTCGAAGTCCTCCTGTTGATCGATGGCTCTTTTGATGTTCCTCGTAGTGATGTAATAGGCTCTGAGAAAGACGGCTCGGAAGTCATTGGTCCGGTGGAAGTACTCCAGGCCGTGTTGCATCGCTTCCAGAGCAGCCTCGATCGTGTTGGGCCGGAACTGAGCGATTTCTTCGAGTCTGGGCATCTGTGGTCTTCTTCCGAATGCAACGATATGCGGAGCATGTGTCCTCCGGCAAGCCTTGTCGTCCGCGTAACGGAGAGCCCCGGTTGCTGTGCCGGCAGTTCTGCCGAATGCCGTGCGCGGGTGCGGGCCGTCCGCCCGTATTCTACCGGAAGTAGGGGGCGGTGGCATTCGTCCGCACTCGTGGGCACATTCCGAAAAGGGGACAGTTCGAGGATCCGGTCTCGTCGGTGCTCGACGAGGGCAGGACGGACGGCGGGGTGCCGTGGGCTCAACCTGACGAAGTCGTCTTCGTTTACCGGGTGATTCGTCAATAGACACGGGCGTGGAATGGGCCTGGCACGTCGAAGTTCGAGCGACGCCGAGGTTTCCTTTGGCGGGCGTTGCGACTTGCGCGGGAGGCCGAGGTGGCTGCACTGTTACCCACGCCGCAGCCGGAAGCCGAGGACGGGGTGCGTGCGTCGGCTGCCCGGGCACGAAGGGGTAGGTCTGCTGGTTGCGGAGGCCAGCTACGGCTGGAAGCACCCGACCCGGGCATCGGGTTGCTGCGCCTTGGGTGTCAACGTTCTCGGCATTCACCCGGCGCGGCGGTCAGCCGCCGGTTCGCGGTCGTGCATCGGCTCGGTAGTGTCGCGCTGCCGCTCACGCGGACGGCGGCGGAAGGTTGAATCCGTCGGGGACGATCGAGTCGGGGGCGCGCAACATCGTGGCGAATAGCGCAGGCAGGTCGAGGTTTCGTTGGCGTGCGGTACGTACGACGCTGGCGAGGACCTGCTGGGTGTCGGCGCCCTTGCGGGTGCGGTTGCCGCCGCACACCTTGCGGATGACGACGGCGGGCCGGATGGCTTGTTCGGCGCGCCAGTTGGTGGCGTCGACCGACGGGTTCCACAGGAACGTGAAGATGGCGCCGAATTCGTTGGCCAGATGGTTGGCGAAGCACTCGGCCTCGTCCAGCGGCGGCGGGTTGTCGATCAGCCGGCTGAGCCGGGCGAGCAGTCGGCCGCGGGCGGTGGCCAGGCCGTGGTCGCTCAGACCGCCGGCATCGCGCCGGTCGCGCAGCGCGAGGCCGGCCTGCAAGGTGGCCTGCACCTGAGCGGCCCACCCGCAGCGGGGATGGTCCTCGAGCAGATGCTCACAGCGTCGAAGCAGGTGGGCCAGACAAGTTTGGTGCTCGCCGTTGATGTAGCGGCGGTAGACCACCCATCCGTCGCGCACGAGCACGCCGTCGAAGTCGGCTCCCAGGACCGCTTGCGCGTCTTCGAATCCGCGGCCCGCACAGATGGCGTAGACGGTCGTCGTCGGGGTGACGGCCGCCCACAACCAGTGGCTGCGGGCGCCGACGCGCCAACCGGTTTCATCGGCCGTGACCACCGGAGCGTTGCGAACCTGCTCGCGCAACGCCTCGTAGGCCGGCCGCGCGTCGCGTGCCGCACGATGCAGCAGATTCGCGAGGCCCCCCGGCGTCACCTGCAGGCCGAAGCGGGTCTGCAGCAGGTCGGCGACCTTGGCCAGCGGCAGGCCGCCGTGGGTGTGCAACTCCACGACCAGCGCGACCACACCGGGACCGAGCTGTGCGCGGGCCGCCCCCAACGCGTCGGAGGTCTGCAGGGCGTGGCGGCCCTGGATACGCCGCCGACACTGCGAGCAGTGGCCGACCTCGATGTCGAAGCGGCGCACCAGCGGGCGCACCGGGGGTAGGTCTTCCTGATACTGCGACGCCGCGCCGGTCACTTCGACCGCGCCGCCGCAGTCCGGACAGCTCGTCGGCGCCGGCGCCGCGATGGTCTCGTCGACCCGCGCCGGACACGGGCGGCGCCCCTGCCGGCCATAGCGCGCACCGGGCCGCCGGCCGGGACGGCCGCCGCGACCCTGTGGCCGCTTCTTGGCGAAAGGTGCGGCTTGCCGGCGTCCCGCGCGGCGCTCGGCTCCCAACTGCTGTTTCAGGTGCTCGTTCTCGCGCTCCAGCCGCTCGATCTGACGCTGCAAGCCGCCGTTCTGACGATGCACGCCCTTGTGGCGCGCCAGTTCGTCACGCAGCCGCGAGATTTCCTGGTCCTGTTGCTCGATGACAACGTCCCGAGGATCCCGCTCGGATGGGGATTGTTCCAGGATGGCGCGTATGCGGCGCAGCAGGCCCACGCCCCTTTCCTATCGGCACCGCGCAGCAAGACCTTTACCCCCAACACGCGGATTTCTTGCCCGGATCCGCTAAATGAAGACACGAAGTCGCCGGGGTTCGGGTACGATCGGGCTTCGCGTCGACGGACACCTGTGGCGACGCCGTCCTGAGCAGTTCCTGGATCGAGGCGTTGCTGCGCGAGCCTCTGGTGCGCTGGCCCGAGGGGTCGCCGGTTACGGTGCGAGAGATCGCCGAATCCACTGATGAGGTGGGGGCGGCAATCCTGGCGGTCGGCGTGGACGCTGCGAGCCTGGACCGGAGCGAGCTTACGGGGCGCGTCATCCAGGCGTTGTCGGAAGCCGTCACGGGCACCTATCCCGCCTGGCTGCCGGAGGCCGAACATCTCGCGGGACCCGGCGGCGCCGGGTCCCGCGATTTGCGAGCGCATAGCCGGTGGCACGGACCTGTTCGGCCCGTTCCTCCTGGCGGCTGCGGAGGGGTCGCTGTGCGGGCGGCCTATCGGAGTGGCGGAGTTCGCGCAGGAGACGGTTGTGCTCGGCGACGTGGCGCGCGTCCTCGACGATCTCGAACGATTCCTGGAGGAGCGGCGGCGGTCCAGAACAGGGGAGTCGTGAGATGGCGTATTGAATTCCGGAGCGCGCCGTGATGATAGCGCTGATGGCTCTCAACAGGGAGACGCTGAACACGGAACTCAAGAGTCGCTATGGGCTCGAGGTGAAGAAACCGGCGCGGGAGAAGCTCAACCGGGAGGGGCTCGTCCAGAGCCGCAGAGTTCGCGGCAAGGGCTTCGTTCACGAGTTGCCGGATGACGGCTGGGCCTGGTGGGCGGGGGGCCAGCGGGTCGCTCGGACGGCAAGTGTTCGGCGTCGACTACATTTGGCCGGCGCGCTAGCCGTCACGCCCGAAGCCCCTGGGCAGCTCGACAGCCTCGAGTGCCGACAGATCCAGATCGCAGACCTGTTCGAGCAGCTCCGCGGTCGCGGACCCGGCCAGCGATTCCGGCAACGCGTCGCGCCACTGCCGGTACTGTCCGATGCCGCCCAGTCGGTCAGCAGTTCCACGACGCCATCGATTCCTGCAACTCCAGGAGTGTCTGCACCGCGTCGTTCCACTGTTGTGGCCGCGATCTCGGGTCCGCCGGCCGGCGGTACCCGAGCCGGGATTCGCCGGCCTTGCGCCGCTCCCGGTAACGTGCCCGCCGCTCCGCGTTGGTCAGCGCCACAAGTCAATCCTGCGCCGTTACGTAACGGAGGGGAAAGCGGTCGGCCGAGCGATCGAGGGGCAAGCGTCGTGACAGGCCCACCGCTCGGTCGTCGGCATCGGTCCACGAGCGGCTCCCCGGCGCCGCACTTCGGACAGTCGAACGCGGGCCGGCACGACTCGCCGGCGTCAACGGGTGGAGGCGGCGCCGGATCACTCGACGCTGTCGCGCACGCGGCGGCGGATCGACGTAGAGACCCACGAGCGAACGCGGCGATGCGGAGCATCGAGCGGCGGGACACGGGAGAATCCCACGAAGCGTTCATTCGGCGGTTGGCGGAAGCGTCCGGTGTGGAGACCCCGACGCGGGCCGAGTTGGCTCGGTTCGACCGGTCCCGGAAGAACAAGAAGACGTCGAACAGTCCGGGACGCTTGGGCACCAACCCGGGGATCCCGTGCGCCTCGAACGGAGCCGCGGTCTGGTAGAACGTCTGGCGGCTGACCCCGAAACGGGCGGCAACCTCGGTCACCGGCCGTCCATCGACCTGGTGGCGGCGCACCCTCTCGTACTTGACCTGGACGCGGTCGCGCGGGTCGAAGAACGGATGGCTCCGAAAGACATCGTCGCGGACGGCCTCGGGGTGCGGATGCAAGGCCCCTGCCTCGCGCAGGTCCTCAAGACGATATGGCGCACGCCCGCGCCCCGCCACCACCGCAGGGTCTGGTGGCGCAAAGTCCGTCCAGCCAACAGGAATCGACCAGACCGTACCGTCGGGCCGCTGCACCGTTACCCGGTCTTCTCCCCAGCGGGACTTGGTCACCACGAACGGGAAGCGGGCGCCCCGGAGCGGATGGAACGGGTGGGTGATCCGAATCTGTGGTGCTTCAACAGCACCAGGAGCATTCTGCAGCTCTGACGAAACGAAAGGTGGAAACCTCCGTCAGTGCTGACTCAGTGCTTCTGGCGTCTTCCCAGGTGCCCCGATTGATTCACGCTAAGCCGTGTCCTTTGTTCAGTCTAAGGTGGTGAGCCGCCAGGGACTCGAACCCCGAACCCGCAGATTAAGAGAACAAAATCACGCTGTCCAGTGGTGTGGGCTGGCGTCCAGAACGGCCTGTTTCTTGAGGGAATCGGCACCTTTCGCTTCCAGGGGTGTTCAGGAATCGCACGGGCGTCCGCTCCGTAGGGTGTCACTTAGGGTGTCAAATCTCGGAGGGCGTGCCCGCTGGCATGTGCATTCGATGTACATGTAGCAGTCCGTTACCGGTCGAAAGCTGGTTCCGGACTGTGGTCGTCTACTCGCTGTACGGTGCTGTGCTGCCAATATCTTCCGCATCATCACCGCACTGGAACTTCGCGTCTCTGGACGAGACCGTGGAGACCGAGCGCTACACCTGGGGTCATCACCGGCACTGTCGCGCAGGATTTCTCCGAAAAGCTGATGCGCTCTCGCGGCCGAGCGTCCGAAATGACAGCCGGCGCCGGTCGTCGCTGCACTCTTCGGTTAGGATGGGCAGCGGGCGGATTCCGCTGGTCGGGAAGGGACCGACTTGTCTCCCCTTGAAGGAGGGTCGCCATGCGACGCATCGTGCTCGGATTCCTGCTTTGCAGCGTGTGGTCCGCATCGTCTGCAATGGCCCAGGAGGAGTCAGCGTGGGGGGTGCAGGCGTCGCTCACACCGGAATGGCGGTCCGTAGACTTCGTCCGGGAGCTCCTCGGGGCCGAGAGGCTCGACTTGTCCGGATCGGACTTCATGATCGGATTCGCGAGGGGACGCATGCGGTCGGGGCATTGGGGGGTGTCGTTCCTGCGGCAGGAGTGGCGCGAGGCATGGGTATGCGGAAACGTCGGGTGCTATGGGGCGGCCGGCTCGCTGCAGTTGCGCGGGATCGCCGCGAACTGGTTCGTGCCCTGAGGTGGTCCCGGTCGTTTGGACCATTCGAGGGCTTCGTTAAGGTGTATTCCGGTTGCGAAAC
This sequence comes from Vicinamibacterales bacterium, assembly GCA_965116825.1. Taxonomy (GTDB): domain Bacteria; phylum Acidobacteriota; class Vicinamibacteria; order Vicinamibacterales; family UBA8438; genus WTFV01. The sequence continues at coordinate 6,923,998 of OZ220736.1, read as the reverse complement.
CACGCCCTCGTCGTCTGTCTGGTATCTGATCATAGATGATGATGAGCTGTGGGAATCGTGCGGCCTCATGAGTGAGTCCGCGAAGCGCGGCGGCGAGCCCCGGGAGGGGGTCCGGGGGAGGGACTCCCCACCGTTTGTCAAGCGGATTTTCGAGTTCGTTCGGTGGCGCCTTCTATCGAGTCCGAGGACGCGATCATGCCGCCCTCTGGACACAGATGTGGGTCGGCTTGAAGGCAACTGAATGCCCTCGCTGCGCTCGGAACGCGTTTACCTCGCGCACGGGCAGCCGCGGCCGTCAAGCCGCTTCCCGGCTCCTTCGCTCCGCTACGGCCTCCGGTGACTGCCGCGGCTGACCGTGCGGGAAGTTCTTACGGGCCAGCCAGAAGGCTGGCCCTCGTTCCACGAACAGAATGCGCGGCGCCTGGTCCGGGACGCCACGAGCTACATGTCGACGATCCGCTCAGGCAGCGCCAGTCCCGGCGCGCTGCGGGTCGAAGCAGACACCGTCACGCAGCATCGCGCAGGCGACGTTCAGCAGTCGGTCGGCCACCGAGCGCAGGGCGCGGGCGTGCCCGTGGCCGCGGGCGCGCAGCGACCGGTACTTGTCATGGCTGACCGGGTCGCGTTGGGCAGCGACGCGGGCCCAGTGGTAGGCGGCGTCGCGCAGCCGGCCATGGGCCGCCTGTCGCCGCGTCACGATCATGCTCTTGCCCGAACGCCGGGTGACTGGAGCCACCCCGCACAAACAGCGCAACGCGTTGTAGTCCCGCCGCTCCACCGCGTCGCTGCCTTCGCCAAGCAGCGTGGCGAGCACCTTGGCGCCGATGCCGGGCAGCGACAGCAGGATCGCCGCATCCGGCAGCGCTTTCGACGAGGGTTCGTCCTCCGTCGAAGCGTTCGGGTCGTCCGCCGGAGCTGCCTCGGCGAGCTGATGTACCAACCCATCGAGTTCGCGCCGAGCCTGATCGAGCTGGCGGTTGACCAGGGCGAGGCGTTCAGCGACGAGCCGCACATGCGTAGTGGCGGCTTCGGCCGCGCCCGGCGCCAGCTTGACGGCCGGCGTACGCAGCTTGGCGCGCAATGTCGCGGCGTCGACCCGGCGGATGCGGTGCTGTTTCAACACTCTGGTGAGCGTCACCTCGCGCACGCGTTGGCCGGCACGCGGCGTCGGCAGGCTCTGCCACAGGTCGAGCGCCCACGGCGCCGCGACGTCGTCGTCAACCGCGTCGAGGAACTGTGGGTAGTAGCGCCAGAGTTGATCCCGCATGCGGTTGGCCAGACGCACCCGTTCCCGAGTCAGGTCCTCGTTGAGGCGCGACCACTCCCGCAACTCGACGATCGCCGGGTCGGTCGATTCCAGCCGCCGAAGACAGTGCGGGTCGGTACGCAGCGCCGAGGCCAGCACCCGGGCGTCCCGCCGGTCGTCCTTCGCCCCTGCCGGCGACAGCCGGTCGCGGAAGCGGTCGAGCTGTTTCGGGTTGATCGAGTGGACCGCGAAGCCGCGTTCCATCAGGCTCTCGACCACCGGCCCGCGTGGCGTCTCGACCGCCACGCCGACTTCGCTCGCGTCGCCCTTTGCGAACGACAGCAGCCAGTCCGCCATTTGCAGCAGCCCTGCACCGCCATGCTCGAACACCCGTTCTCCGAGCACCTTCCCGTCGGCGTCGAGCACGCACACCTGATGTTGTTGCGAGCCCCAGTCCACACCCGCGAACCATTCCAACTTCAACTTTAACCTCCCAGGCGAATCGAACGGGCGCGCCAACGATGCCTGCCGGTCCCTGTACTGGCGCTCTACGGCGCAAACTCCCCACTGGGCGTCCATCGATGGCGAACCGTCGGGGCACAAGTCCCTCCCAGGTGTTCGAAACACAGGGGACGAATGGTGGCTCCCGACGGCCTGCCCGACTCCGCGACATCATCGCCCCGAAGTCATTCAGAAGGGTACAGGGACGAAAGCGCCGCGGCGACTGGCGCACGAAGCACCTGCGGGCCTGCCTGCTGTGCGGTCGGGTATGGCGTCCTGGACGACGCCGGACCTGTCCCGTCTGCCACGTCGACCGCTCGATCTGCCTGACGTGCGATCAGGTGGCCGTAGAGGACCGCGCGCGGCGCTGCGCCACAGACGAGGCGTTGCGCCGCCTGGTCAAGGCCTGCGCCGGCGACTGGGAGCGGGCGCGCCGAGCGCTCGATGCGGCCGGCGGCGACGTCCCCCGCGCCCTCGCGCGCGCCGAGCGGGCCGGGTCCGCGAAGCGCGTCAGCGGGCAAGGTGGTCGACGATGCTCTGGAGAATGACAGCACGCGCGTCCCTGGAGACGCGTAGAAACGGCCGCGCGGGAATCCCGCGACGAGGGTCCCCGCAGTGGTGGGTCGCGGCGTAGACGAGGTTGATGCCGTCACGCTGCCCGCTCCTCGCCGTAGACCTCGGCCGGCGTGCGACCCCCGAGCGCCGAGTGCGGACGTACGTCGCTGTAGAACGTCATCCAGGTCCCGATCACCCGCTCGGCCTCGAACCCGTCGACCAACTCGTACGGATACACAGCTTCGTACTTCAGCGACCGCCGGCCGCGCGCCGCTCGCGCCACCGGCACTGTTTTTCGGCATTTGCGCCGCGGTCAGGGGCGTCCCGATTGCATTGTGCCGCGGTTACGTAACCAGCCACTGCGACCGGATCTGCCGCGACCGAATTTCGCGCGCTCCTCGCGCTGCTGAGCGTCTTCGGTCCGAAACCGAGCACGACTCCGGCGGTGACGTGCCGAGCGTGTTCTCGGCCGTGGTCGAGCTCGTTGAGCCCCTGCTCGATGCCGAACATGCGGTGCACGAAGGGGGTCGCCTTCGGAGGCCTCCCTCTCCTTGTAGCACCGTAACGTAACGGCAACGGGACGCTGGCAGCGCCGCCTGACGGCGAAGGCTTGTCAGCTCCAGGCCGGCGGTCGAGCACCCTGTGCGTTTTCTCGCCGAGCCGGCAGCCTTCGCCCTGGATGCCGAGCGGCGTCACCTGGACCATCCGCCGGTCGAGCGCGTCCAAAGCGCTGCACGCCGCTGACATGTTCACGCTGCCTGCTCCTCGCCGTAGGCCTCGGCCGGCGTGCGACCCCCGAGCGCCGAGTGCGGACGTACGTCGCTGTAGAACGTCATCCAGGTCCCGATCACCCGCTCGGCCTCGAACCCATCGGCCAACTCGTGCAGATACACCGCTTCGTACTTCAGCGACCGCCACAGCCGCTCGATGAAGACGTTGTCCAGGCACCGCCCGCGGCCGTCCATCGAGCATCGCGCCCCCGCCGCCAGCACCCGCTCGGTGAACGTCGTGCTCGTGAACTGCGCCCCTTGATCCGTGTTGAAGATCTCGGGCGTGCCCGTCCGAAGCGCCGCTTCCAGCGCCTCGATGCAGAAGCCGGTGTCCATCGTGTTCGACAGTCGCCAAGCCAGCACGTGACGGCTGGCCCAGTCCATGACCGCGACCAGGTACAGGAAGCCCGCCGTCACCGGGATGTAGGTGATGTCGGCGCACCATACCTGGTCCGGGCGCTCTATCGTCAGCTCTCGAAGCAGATACGGATAGATGCGGTGACCCGGCTGCGCGGCGCTCGTGCGCGGCTTGCGGTAGACCGCTTCCAGCCCCATCAGACGCATCAGCCGGCGGACCCGGCGCCGCCCCACCGACACGCCCTCGCGTCCCAGGTGGCGCGCCATCTGCCGGCTGCCGTAGAACGGGTACTGCAGCGACAATTCGTCCATCCGCCGCATCAAGGCCAAGTTCTCCGCGCGCTCTTCCCGCGGCGTGTAGTACACCGCCGAGCGGTTGATGCCGAGCAACGCGCACTGGCGCCGGATGCTCAACTCGCCGCCCCGCTCGACCAGCTCCAGGCGTGCGGCGCGGCTCAGCGTTGCAAGCCGCGCAGAAAAAAATCCCGTTCCACCGTCAACTCGCCGATCTTCGCGTGCAAGTCCCGGATCGTCGCCTCGTGCTCGGAGTCGCGCGATGCTCTACCGCCAGCGAAAACATCCTCCAGCCCGTCGACCGCCTGGCGCTTCCACGCGCCCACCTGGTTCGGATGAACCTCGTGCTTGGCCGCGATCGCCTGCACCGTGCGGTCCCCGCGCAGCGCCTCGAGCGCCACGCGTTTCTTGAAGTTCGCGGTGAACTGCCGCCGTCGTTTCGTCGTCATCCCAGTGCCTCCTCCAGGCTCTGGAATACACCTTAGCCGGTGGTCCGAAAAAGCGGGGCCACCTCACCCGTCGGGTCCCCGTTCGCGGGCGATCGCCTGCAGGTTGGAATGCAGGTCGATGCCGGTGCGGGTTGGTTCCACGGTAACGTGCGCTTGGACGAGGTCTACGAGGGAGGACCGTTGCTGGACAGCGACAGGGTGGGCGAAGTGGTGCCCGTCCACGAGGTGCTGGATGGCTGGGACAGCGCGCTGCCGCTCTTCCGTGCGGAGGTGGCGGTCGCGGTGATCGTGGCACCCGGTCTGAAGGTGATCGGAAGCGGAGGTTGGGGTTTCCCGTTCAGGCGCCACATCGGGATCAGCGTTGCCTACTTTCCCATGGCAGCCTTCAACTGACCACCTCGGCGAAGGCTAGCGTGGCAACGACCGTGAGAAGGGCATCCGCTACGACATCTCGATCCTGCAAGCCGAATTCGCGCGCACCGAGGTCTTCGACCGGCCGCTGGCCGGACGGGTCTTCTTCGATGAGGTGATGCGCGAGAACCTCGACCTGGGACGACCCGACCACGTGCAGTTGATCTTCGACCGGCGCGTCAGTCGACGCACCCCCACGCGGTATCGCACCCGCGTCATAACCGACGGGGTCATCCCGTCGCTGCATGTGGACTACAAGCACTCGCGGATCAAGCAGTACCACAACCGATCTCCGTAACTGTTGCATACACGCCACTTACGGGATTTCGTCGGGAAAAGATCCAACATCTGATCACCTTGGCGATCCAGATCGGAGAGCAGGCCATGTCGAGACGATCCCAGCTTGCCGGCGAGCATTTCAGATTTCGGCGTTTCACGGCCACGGGTCCGGCCCGATGCAACGGTCCAGGCCGCCCCCGCCAGTGACCGCGCCCAGCCTACCTGCCGATTCTGCCTTCCGTATCGGCCCTCGCCAGAAACGCTAGGACCTCGGTCCAGGACGGATTCTTCGATACCAGCTCTCGCCCGCTGCCAAAAACGAACACCGCGTCCTCTTTCTGCCGGTAGACACGTTCTACCCTATCGAAATCGATCACGCTGTCGGTCTGTCCGTCTCCCGTCGTGTCGATGGTGCTCCAGTCGGCCATGAATCCTCCACTCCTTCCGTGGCCGGCGGAGGACTGCCGCAGTCATGCCCAGGCCGTCCTCCGGCCTGCCGAATGGTGCAGAGTCTACCCGACCAGCGCGACGTCGCAAGCCTCCGAGCGGGCCTCCGTCTGGCCGACTTGCCCGAACGCCCGATTTCCCTGTCGATGTGCAAGGTTGAGATCGGCGACAGGGCCACCGCGAGAAGTCCAACGACTCGTTAGGGTTCTTGGCTCTCAGTGCAGAAAGTTTGTCAAAGGGGTTGTCAGCATCGGGCGCAGTCGGCAGGATCGGCAAATGCGTTTGAACACCAGGGCAGCGATTCCGGACGCTCCCCCCGCGAATTCGCACGACATCATTCGGGACGACGCCGGGGTCGTGTGGTTCGACATGAGCAACATTGGTGCGCTGGGGCGCATCAACCCGCGGACGGGCGAATCGGCCATCATTCGCCCGCCCGAGGGGGCACGCGTGGGGCCCTGGATTGGCGGCGACGGGCGAGGTGGCATCTGGGCCGCGGGGGCGACGAACGACGCGAAGGCGATGCGCTACGACACGAGGACCCGCGACTGGACGCTCTTCGAGAACCCGGTTCCGAACGCCTCGAACTACGGGATGACCGGCGATGGCGCCGGCAATGGCTGGTGGTCGACCGCCATTCCGCGGGACGGGTTGATGAAGGCGGACCTCGAGACCGGCCAGGCCACGTTCGTGCCTCTACCCGAAGCGGTGAACGACAGGAGCGACCTGTTCACCGCGGAGGAGCTGGCGGTCTTCGCCGATCGCCTGACGTTCTACGGCTACGGGAGGCCGGGCGCCGTGGCGATTCGCAAGCCAGGCGCCGATCCGCGGAGCACCACGTTCTGGGGCTGCTCGTGGTACGGTGGCGGCCTGCTGAAGCTCGACAGCCGCTCTGACCTCGAAGAGATGTATCCCTTTCCGCCCGAGCATGAGGACGGGAACTGCTACGAGACGTCGGTGGACGAAGACGGCATGGTGTGGCTGCCGTTCACGCATGGCGATTCGATCGCGAAGTTCGATCCCAGCACGGAAGAGTGGACCAGCTATTCCCTGCCGACGATTGGGACCAAGACCCACGGGCTGCAGGCGGTGACGGTGAATGGCCGCACCCAGATCGGCATGGGCTACCTTGGGGCCGGGAAAGTGGCGAAGCTGGAGTTCCGGACGCGGGAGGAGCTGCAGCGACTGAAAGCGGAGACGAGACCATGAGCATGGCTCAGTACGTCCTGCGATGCCTCGGGCTGGCCGGCGCCCTCGCGGCGCTTCCGTACTCGGCGCTGGCGCAGCCGGCCGACGAGGCGGGCCCGCCCCGTACGCCCTGGGGCGTGCCGGATCTCCAGGGGGTCTGGTCGCTTCCCACGATGACGCCCCTCGAGCGACCGGCCGAATTCGAGGACAGACTTCGTCTCACGGAAGAAGAAGAGGCGGAGTTTCTTGCCACGCGGCGAAGCAGCATCCGCCAGAGGCTCGCTCGGGCCCTGAGCGCCGACTTCGAGCTGGGGGATGGCGGGGTCGACCAGTCCATCTACGACCATCCGCTGCTGGACGGGCGCACGTCGCTCGTCGTCTCACCCGAGAACGGGCGGATTCCACGCACCGAGGAAGGCCGCTACCGGGTGGGCATGCCAGGTCGGCGTATGAGCGGCATCCCGGAGGGCCCCGAGGACCGGGCACTGGACGAACGCTGCCTGGTGGGCGGGATGCTGCCGCTCCGAGGGAGTGCGTTCCCGGCCCAGATCTTCCAGACCCCGGATCATGTGGTCATCCACTACGAGTTCATCAACGCCACGATCACGGTCCCGCTGGACGACCGGCCGCAGGTGTCCAGCGCCATCCAGCAGTGGACCGGGACCTCGCGCGGCTCCTGGGACGGCGACACCCTGGTGATCGAATCGACGAACTTCGACCCGCGCTGGACCTTTGCGGGTTCCGGGGCGGGTATGCGTCTGGTGCAGCGTCTGACGCGGATCGACCAGGCCACGATGCATCAGGAGTACACCGTCTACGACCCGGACTCGTTCACGGAGCCGTGGTCGGCGGAGTACCCTCTGACCAACAACGGGGAGCCGATCTACGAGTTTGCCTGTCACGAAGGCAATCGGAGCATGACGTTGATGTTGAACGGCGCGCGGGCCACCGAGCAGATAGCCCGGTTCGTCGGCGCGTTCGGTCTCTCGTCGTTCGAGCGGGTCGGTGGGGCGGCCGCGGACGGTCCGGCGTTCACCGACGGGATGCTGTCGTATGACGCCAGCGGCCGGGTGTCGGTCCAGCTTTCAGGCCGTGAGAGCTATCTGGCCTACTACGGCCGATATGACGTGAACGTCACTCGGAGAGTCGTCGAGCATGAGGTCGAGGGCGGGTCTCGACCGGATGTGCGGGGCAGGACGCTGAGCTACTCGTACGACCTCGCGGACGACGGCGACACGCTGGTGCTGTCGCTGATGGGTGACGACGGAGTTGAGAGCCGCGCCACCTGGCAGCGTCATCGCTAGTCCCTCCGGACTGGGGTCGTCGCGGTTCGAGGCCGGCGAGACGTGCGACTTGACACGGGCCGCGAACGGCGCCTGCTATATCCGCAACGGATATAGTCGATGCCCCAGGAGAAAGCCCCCCAGAGCTCCCCGGGCCTGACACCACCGGTCTTTCATATCTTGCTCGCGCTTGTCGATGGTGAGCGTCATGGCTACGCCATTGGTCAAGATGTGGCGGTGCAGACCGACGGCCGTCTGGATCTCGGCCCCGGAACGCTCTATGGCTGCCTCGGGCCTGCGGCGGCGAGATGGTGTGCGTCTTTCGCGATCGCCTCCGCGCCGAGCTCGGCCAGGACCGCCGCTGGACGCGTGGGCGCTTCCTGTGTTGGCCACCAGTTCCCCATGGGAATCGGGAGCGCGGACACCACCGCCGCGATCGCGAAGAGGGTCGTGCTTCGGTTCCTGCCGAGCCGGGCGAAGAACGCGGCGGCGCGCCCGGCCGCGTATCCCGCCGCCCCGTATGACAGCGCGCCGATCACCAACAACGCGATGCCGGCAAACAGAGGGAGAAGGATCGGCGACGTCAATTGGTTGACCGCGAGCTCCCAGACACCGTTCGGGTGCACATCGGCGTTCTGCCGTCTCGACCAATCCTCCTGCGCGATTCCAGAGAGGTTGCCTGTGCCACGGCCGGCCATGAGGTTGCGGGACCGGTCGTGCACGCCGTTCACTTGCGTGGACACTGCCGTGCAGCGGCGAGTGGGAAGTCGACCGACGTCCGAAGGCCACAGGATCGGGATCGACGATCAGCATCGAGGAGGCGTACGTCTGGTCGAAGATGTTGCGCATGTCCACGAACAGGCTGAAGTGGTCATTGACGTCGTAGTTTTCGCGTAAGGCGACGAGCACGAACGACTCGTTGAACAGCGTGTTCATGTTGTCCACGGGCGTGCTGTCCGGGTGCCAATCGACCTGCATCTGGACGAAGGCGTTCGACACGAAGTCGTACTGCAAACATCCCGTTGATGACATGCGGTGGAGCACCCGCGAGGCGGTTGTCGCCGCGCAACGGATCGCCGTCGAACCGGAAGTTCTGGTAGGTATAGACGAGCCGGCCCGCGACCGGCTCGGTGAATTGCGTGCACTGGCCGAACTCGATACCGAAGTGCCGGGTCTTGTCGGCGTTCACGGCCCCGAGTGGCGCACCGGTCACATCACGCAGACTCAGCAACTCATTGTCCACGCGCGCATAGTAGGGTGCCCCGAGCCAGCACGGGCTGTCAAGTCCATCGACGCCCTCGAGCCGGTCGATGTTGTCGCGCACCCAGGTCAGCGGACTACGCAGGCCTGGACGAACAGCACCTCGCCCACGCCGACCGTTGCGGGCAGGCCGACAGCGCCGCCTGGAAGTCGCCGCGCGGGTCGCGGTCAGCTGTCCAATTCGCCGCCGGCGGGTCCCCGCATGAACCGGCTCACGGCCGGACGGATTCACCCCTGAGTTGCGGGGCGGCCACCGGCTTGACGTGCACGACGAACGGCGGTAGCACGGACGAGCGGCGGAGCAGCATCGACCCGCTGACCGGAGGCGCGTTGGACGCCGGCAGCGCACCGCCCACCAGCCGCTCCAGACGAGCTTGGTCGGCGGACGCGCGAGCGCGTAGCGTTCCGTCCCGGTCCGACAACCCGTCGCCGTTCCGGAGGATGTCGCGGGCGCGGTCGTTGACCTCCAGGATCCGCCCGCGCCGGTCCAGGAGAACGACGCCTGTCCAGGGATCGCGTCCGCGTCCGCTCCGCAGGGTGTCAGCTGCCGTGAATCGTCTGGGCCGCGCGGACGTACTGTGCTTGGCTCTACCGACAGGCATCGAGAACAACAGAAGCCGTGGAGACGCTGCGTCCGTGACGGGACCTGACGGCGGTGAGGCTGCCCCTGGTGGCCTGCGTCGAGGCCCGGCGCCGAGCCATTCACGTTCGACGAGATCAGTTCACCGAAATGCTTCCTCCAGGTTCTGGAGAGACGGCCACCGCACGGAGATTGTGCCGACGGGCGTCCGCTCCGTAGGGTGTCACTTTGGGTGTCAATTTTCGGACGGATCCGGGGCATGCAAGACATCGTGAGGGGCGGCGCTCGATCGGAAGCTCGTCGTCGAGTTCGGACCGTGCGGTCGGCCACCGAGATTCGGAGCGAGGCCGTTATTCGCCGCCGCCGAGCGCATCATCCAGCTTGTCGAGGACGCGGAGCCCTTCGTCGATGGATCCGCGCGCAGAGAGCGCTCGGAATCGCGTCTCCGCGTCATGCTGCGTGACGGCGATGGTGCACAGCTCTTCCATGAGCTTGTTGACGCTCATGGCGCGCTGTCGCGCGAGAGCCTTCATTCGTGCGTGCGTGTCGCCGGGGAGACGGATGGTCAGTGTGGACATGGCTAGTGCTCGGCAATCAGCGCTGCTGGCGTCACGATATGCAACTCCGGGAAGCGCATCTCGGTGCGTTCGAAATCCCGCGTGTTGTGGGTGACGATGGCCCCCGCGTTCCCGGCGACCGCCAGCTCGACAAGATGATTGTCGGCTTCATCGGGCAGGTTCGGTCGCCAAAGGTAGTACACGCGCACCCACGTGCAGCGACTGATGAGCGCGGCCAACAGCGCATCGCGTTCCTGGTCGGAGATCGGCGAGCGGAGGAACGGCTCCGACCGCGCCAGCACCGACTCGTACTCCGCGAACAGGGCCTGACCCATCAGCGGCTCGTATCGACCCGACAGGCAGCGACGCAGAACCTCTCGGCTGGCGCCGCTCGCGCTCGAAGTGGCCGCGACGAAGACGTTCGTGTCCACGACGATCCGCAATGGTTCAATGATAGCGCATTTGCTGTCATCTGCCGGGTCGACGGGAACTGCATCCGGCCTGCGGCGAACGCGTGGGCCCCTATCTTCGGGCGTGTCCTCCGCAGGCGTTCCGATAGGTACATTCCGGTGTCGGAAGTTGGATGCAGGGAAGGAGAACCCACATGCGTCGAGTCGTTCCAGCAATGCTCCTCATCTAGGTCACCGGCGACTACCGGGTCGGCGTCTACGGCGTGTTCCGTCCGCAGGATTTCCCCGGCGGCGCGAATCTGCATGAGGTGAACACCACCGAGATCTACTACATGGTGGAGGGAGTGGCCACGCTGGTGACGGGCGGCGCGCTGACCGACCCGCAGCGAACGCCGAACAGCACCAACGTCCGGGGCTCGGGTATCGAGAGGGGCGTGTCGAGGCGCATCACCAAGGGTGCGTGGTGATCATTCCGGGGCACACGCCCCACTGGTGGAGCGAGCTCGAGACCGACATCGAGCACCTCATTTTCCGGCCGGACCCCGACAACCGGCTGCCGCACGAGGCGCAGCTCGCCGAGCAACGCCTGCCGTTGCGGCGCGACCTCGACGCCGTGGCGCCGGACCATTCGGTGGTCGTCGTCCGGGGCGGTCACGAGTACGTGCTCAACAGCGCCGGACTGGTTCTGTGGGGCATCACGGTGGACACGCCGGTACCCGCCGGCGGCGAGATCAGCCGCTACGACGACGGGTCGTTGAACGGCAAGCTGATCGACGCCGCGAAGAACCTGGTGTCGCTCGATCCGCCGCCGCAGCGGGATGTCGAGACCCGCATCGCCGACCAGCTCGCCGAGCATGCGCGGCTCCACGCGGCCGGCTTGACGAGCATCCGGCACCCGGGCGGTGCGCCGGACCAGTACGAGCTGCTGGCCGAGCTGAAGCGGCGAGGGGAGTTGCGGATACGGGTCAACTTCCTGTTCCGCGCGCGCGCCGCCCGCACGGCGGAGGAGCTCGGCGCCGTCGTCGACGCCTGGCCTGCGGCGCAGGACGATGGCGACGAGTGGCTGCGTGTCGGCGGCGTCAAGCTGGGGGTCGACGGCGGGTTCGAGGGCGGCTGGATGCGCGAGCCGTACGCCGAGCCGTTCGGGCGCGGCGGGACGTTCCACGGCCTGCAGACGATCCCGGCCGACCGGTTCACGATGGCGGTGACGGAGCTGAATCGCCGCGGCTGGCGCGTGGCCACGCACGCGGTGGGCGACGCGGCGATCGACCAGGTGCTGGCCGGCTACGAGGCGGCCGACGCGGAAGGGTCGATCGGGGGCCGCCGTTGGACGATCGAGCACGGGTTCATCGCCGCCGCCGACCAGCTCGCGCGAATCCGCGAGCTCGGCCTCGTCCTCTCCGCGCAGCTCGTCGGAGACGTCCCGGACGCCGTAGGGAGCGCGCTGAACTTGATCTACGGCGACGACGACCCCGACAGCGTCGACCACAACGTCGTGGTCCGGACGGAGGCCGACTGGCTCCGGGACCTGGAGAAGGAGCTGCCGTTCCCCAGGAACGTCGAGGCCGAGGGCGTCCAGATCCATCCGGTCCACCGACCGGCGAGGAGGCCGCCGGGCGACCGGCCGCCGGTGACCCGGAAGGGCATCCGGCACGCCGTGCCCGTATGGTTGGAGGAGGCCGGGAGCGACCTGAAGACGCTCGCGTACGAAATCAAGGAGCTGAAGGACGGGCGATTCAAGTACCCCGGCATGGCGGCGCAGCCTGCTTTCGACGCGGTCTTCTTCTCGGCGATGGCGTGGTGCCTCACCAGGGGCGTGAGCGTAGTGCGGCGCAAGGATCTCCCGACGAGTGTCGAACGCCACCTGATCGAGCCCGGGGCGCTGGACCCCGGCTGGCGGAATCGCATCCGAATGGTCTGGTCCGCCTGGAAGGCGGAAGTTGACTGGCAGCGGGGCGGGGACGCCGAGCCGACGGTCGACGATGCCGCCGAGTGGGCCGAGACAGCCCGGGAGTTCTGCGCGCTCGCCCGCGACGCGATCGCAGCCGCAGGCATCGAGGTCGACCCTCCCGACGAAGCGGGAACGAGCGGGAACGCCGCCGAAACGGAGGTAGTGCCGTGAGCGGAGGAGCCTTCCGTACTCAGGGACCTCCACGCCGAGGATGGGTTGCAGGCATCCGGCCGACCTGATGCCTCCCTGGGCGGGCCGCGCTCTGAACGTGCGCGAGAGCATCAGGAGCACTCAGGCCGCGGCGGCGCGGGTGGCCGGTCACCGAGGCACACGCCGCCGCGACCGACATGGTCGCGCGGCCGCGGCAGTCGAACGCCGCGTATGACGCCGGCATCGACGGGAAAGGGGTGGGAAATCGCGATGGAGACCCTCCCGGCTGGGTGAACATCCACGGGCATGTGCACCAGCAGGATTGGCGAGCAGCAACCGGCACATCAACGTGAGCGTCGAGCAGTTGAACTATCGTCCCGTGAGGCTGAGCGACATCAGGCGGCTGGCCCGCCGCCTGATGGAAGGAAGAACCGTCCCGGGGCCCAGCACGCGGGCGCGTCTGAACATCGTCGAGATTGCCATGCCGTGACGACGGCCGCAACAATCGAATTCCTGCGCCGGCCGCTACGACCCTGCTCCTCTTCATCGTCGGTTGTTGCTGATGGATAGTCTCCTTCCAACCGACTCTCATCTCGGCCGCGCGCTTCTCGCGAAGCCCTGCTCGACGGTCCGCATCCGATTGTCGAGCCACTGGTAGTCCTCGCGAATGTTGGGACGCAGGCTGTCGATCCCGCTCCCGAGGTTCACGAAGAGGGCCGTGACCGAACGGCGAGTCCGATTGCCGTCGTCAGGGTGGTTCCGAATCGTCGACCCGACGATGATCTTCGTCTCGCTGGTCATCGTGTTGACTCTACACTTGCGGAATCGACTCCCACGGTCACCCGTTCCAGCCGCAACGTGATCCACCGCACCCCGCTCGCGCTGACCAGTGACACAGCAGGGTGAGCACCGCGATCAGCTCGTGCGCCATCAGTTCCCTCTACCGGTGCTACGGCGGCGCGGTCCTCGCGTCGTTTGCCCCGTCATGCGAATATGCCAACATGTCAGACGTGGACCCTTCCCGCTACGGCCCTGACGTTTGGGAGTTGGCTGGCGCAGGCCTCGACGGCCGCCCGCGGCCGGAGCGCTTCCGCGACGCCCGGGCCTGGCTTGAGGCGGCCGCCGGCTGGCTGTCGTTGACCGAGGACCCGACGCGCTTCCGTAGCGTCGTGTGCGAGCAGTCCGAGCGGATCGTCCGCATCGGCCTCAAAGCCGCCGCAATCGCGTCTGGCGGCTGTCACCATTCGCAGCGGACCATTGCCGCGTTGCGGCCTCCACATCTACGGCATCGAGTCGTGGCGGGGCCGCCCCTTTCTGGTGGTGGAGTTCCTGCCCGGCGGCACGCTCGCCGACCGCCTTCGGCACGGGCCGTTCCCGGCAGCCGAGGCGGTCTCGGTGACGGGCGTCCTGGCCGAGGGGCTGGCGGCGCTGCACGCGGCCGGGTCTTTGCACGGCGACGTCAAGCCGAGCAACATCGGGTTCACGTTCGGACGGGTCGCCGAAGTTGCTGGATTTCGGGCTGTCCCGCGGAATCGACGACACGTCCCTGGCCGGCGGGACGCTGCACTATATCGTCGCCGGAGGTGCTCTTCCGGCCGTCCGGCGGAGGAAGCCGACGACGTCTGGTCGTTGTGCGTCGTGCTGTGCGAGATGGTCGCTGGCCGGCGCCCGTTTGGCGGCACCGGCGTCGAAGAAGTGACGGAGCACATCCTGCGTCGACGCATCCGCGAGGGCCCCCGGCCGGGGACCGGTGTGGAAACGTCGTCTGCGGCGGCCGAGTTCGCGGCGTCGCTGCTGGCGGCGGCGCGCCCGGCGCGCCCGGCGACCGCGCGAGCGTTCGCCGAAGCGCTCGCACGGATTCCCGGACAGGGCTAGTCGTCTTCGGCCCCGCGGCCGCTTTTCGTCCCTCATCCGTTACTCTCTATAGATGTCCCTTTGTCTTGTTCCTGGCGTGCGCGGTCACAAGCACGGACGTTGCCGACGTGCGGCCAGAGCGTGACGATGTCGAGGACAGCAGCTCGGGTCCCGATAGCGTTGGTGGGCGGATAGAGCGTATGCCCGAGCTGCCTCCTCTTGAATCCGTTCGTGCCTTCGAGGCGGCCGCGCGCCACGAGAGTTTCGTCCGAGCCGCCGAAGAGCTTCGGGTGACGCCAGCCACGATTTCGCATCGCGTCAAGGCGCTGGAGCTATACCTCGGCGTCGGGTTGTTCTCACGCTACGCCCGCGGCGTACGCCTGAACGCGCGCGGCCGAGCGTATCTGGAGGATATCCAGCGCATCTTCGCGGAGCTCGGTGACGCGACTGAACGTCGTTGTAATCGGGTCGAGGCACAGCGCCTGAAGCTGGTCGCGGTCGAAGTGGTTGCGGAGAAGTGGTTGATGCCGCGGCTCGCCGACTTCGAGGTCGCGCACCCCGACATCGCCATCGAGTTCGAGACAGACCATCGGGAGGTCGACCCCGACCGGCGGGATTTCGACGTCTGGATCGCTTTCACCAACAAGGTCGCGGAGACGTTGCACGCCGAGACGTTGTTCGAAGAGACCCTGCTTCCAGTGTGCAGCCCAGCCTTTCTGGCAACGCGGGGCCGGCCCCGAGAGCCGGCGGATCTCCATGGCTGGCCGCTGCTGTACGACCTGCACTGGACGACCTATTGGTCGCATTGGTTTGCGCAGCACTGCGCCGGGGCGGCCGACCTGTCTCAGGCGTCGGGTTTTCGACTCTACAGCATGATGGTCCAGGCCGCAGTCGAAGGGATGGGCGTTGCCCTGGGGCATTCCATGATGATCACGCGAGAGCTGGAGCAGGGAACGTTGGTCGCGGTGTTCGACTCTCGTGTAGCAGCGCCGGCCCGGTATCTGTTGGTCACGGCGCCGGCGTCGGTGGACAAGCCCCAGGTGCGGGCGTTCCGGTACTGGATCCTCGGTCAGGCCGGATGGCGGTATCGTGGTGGTGAGCTCGTTCTGCTGGTCGCGAGCGTCTCCTTCCGGTTGCTGACGATGGGTATGTCCTGGATCGAGTCGGTCGAGTTTGTCGTCTGAGTCGTTGTCAAGGGAGAATTGTGACTTCGGCATGACGCCGTTGCGCGCGGCCGAATGGCTGCCGTGTCGATCAACGACCCGGACCGGCCGGGAACCGTCAGGTCGACACGCTGATGAACGTGTTCGGAACGTCCCCATGTGGTCTGGTGTTCTTCGTGCCCGGCCTGACGGAGACGTTGCGCGTGAACGGGCGCGCGCAGGTCTCCACTGGCACGGAACACCTGGAGCTCTTGGCCATCAACGGAAGGCCGCCGATCTCCGTCCTCAAGGTGACGGTGGAAGAGGCGTTTCTGCACTGCGCCAAGGCGCTGATTCGCGCCCGGCTCTGGGAAGCGGATGCGCAGGTCGACCGTTCTTGCCACCCGACCTACGGGCGGGTGCTGGCGGACCAGATCGCCGGAGCCGACGCGGCCGAGATCGACGCGGGCGAGGCGGAGAGTGCCCGGACGGAGCTGTATTGACCCGATTCCCGGACGGTCCCTGCCCGGTGTCCGCGACTGCCGTCTGACCCACGGCTGGCAGGCGAGCGTGACGGACGGGGTGCTGCGACCGCGGGAACAGGGACGAGCGGTGGGGTCGCGTGTCCTATTTCGATGCATCAGCATCCACCCTCAGGCCCGTCAGTCTCAGCGCTATGTTGCTCGCCATGGCACGGTTGTGTACGCGCACCCGCCTGCTCATGAAGAAGCACTCGGCAAGCGCTACACAAGCTGGAACAAGTGTCCAGGAGAAACAAATGTACAGAATACCCAATCCTGTCTGGCCCATGTAGAATCGGTGCCCGCCCACGCCGCCCAGAAGGAGAGCAAGGAGCACCGCAACCGTGCCATTCTTCTGTTTGCCGTTCAACTCGGTCAAGAACAGAACGCATTCGTGTTCCGTCAAGTCCTGCATCAACGACAGATTTCCATCATCGGACATGGTCCGCTCCTCTCGCTCCAGAGCGGCTCTGATCCGACTCAGTGCCTGTAACTCCTGCTCACGAATGCCCGTGCCGAGGCGATCGGATCTCGTCGTCTTCAATTGCCGGGTCCCGACGGGAAGATCCTCGCCATTCTGTACCGGTGCCGGGCCGCAGCCCTGACGATATGGCAGGCAATACGGCCATATGCCTCCGTGACAGAAGCATTCCCGGGTCTCACTGCTTCCACTGAGGAATTATCCGAAGACGACATGTGTTCCGGCAACACTATTTGTTTGCACCCTCAGCCACCAATTCACTTCATCCGTGACGCTCCCTGGCGTGGATCATGCGCTGGACGGTTTGACATCAGCCGGCTCTCGATCCATGCTGTGCAAGCGTCCTTGGGGATCCGACCGGCGGGTTTGTGTCGCCGCCACCATGGCGCCGGACGCATACAACAACACACCGCCTCTCGTCACAGGAGCAAGGAAATGGCAGCATACGTGCTCATCGACTATGACGTGACAGATGAGGCTGTCTTCGGCAGCTTTCGTGAGCGAGTGCCGGCGGTCGTCGAGGCCCACGGCGGCAAGTACCTGGTGCGCAACGGCGCCACCGAGGTCGTTCAAGGAAACTGGACGCCGCGTCGCATCGTCGTGCTCGAGTTCGACAGCGTCGAACAGGTGCGGGCATGGCAGAACGCTCCAGACTACGCCGAGCTCAAGCAGATGCTCAACAGGTCGGCCAACGCCGACGTCGTCATCGTCGAAGGGGTGTAGCCCCTCGACCGCCAGCTCTATGCGCGCGCGTCCGCGGCCGGGGCCGAATGCGCGGGAGGCGGTCCGGCCGCTACCGTGAGCCCTCTACCCGCACCATCACGATATCGACGCCGTGATACTTCCGGTGGCGCACGGAAGTGGCGTAGTACCGCAGCAGGCGAACGGACACGTCGCTCTCGGCAAGCGCCTCGACCTGCTCGTTCAGGTACGCGATGCGATCTTCGAGGTTCTTGTCCTTCAGGACTGCCAGAAACTCCAGCTCCACTACCTTGCCGTCGGGTCGACCCAGGACGATCAGGCGGCGCTCGCTGGCTGCGGTGTCTTCGCCGTCAGTCCGTTCCAGCAGGCTCAACAGCGTCTCCTCACCAGCGGCGCGCAGTCGCTCCCGGGACGCCGGGTTCCAGCGCATGCGAGACCCGAGCGCCACGAGAAAGGCGTCGATCTTCGGCTGTGCCGCGACGTCGAGCTCGACATCCAGGCGCCTCCGGCGAGGTCTGGTCAGCTCCAGGAACGCGGTCAGCAGGATCGCGGTGAAGGCGCCGACCGTCAGGCCGCTGCTGAACAGAGTGCTCCACGCCCCACGCAGGTAGTCGGCGAAGATGGCCTGGTTCTGGGCGCCCACGCCGATCCAGAACGCCAGTCCGGTGATCGTGGCGTTCCGAAAATCGAGCCCTTCCTGCAGTACCGTCCGCATGCCCGCCACGAACAGAAGCCCCATGAGGATGATGAAGTAGACCCCGGCGACCGGTCCGGGAATCACGAGCAGCAGGGTCACGACCTTGGGCAGCAGCGCGAGCCCCACGAAAATGGCTCCGATACAGAGGCCGACGCTCCGCGCGGCAACGCCGGTGAGGCTGATGAGCGACGTGCTGCCCGCGGTGTAGCCCATCGTCGGCAGTGTTCCCGCAAATCCCGACAGCAGCACGCCCACGCCATTGGCGTTGAGCGCGCCCTGGACCACGCGGAAGTCGGTCGCCCGCGGACTGCGTCTCGACGCCGCCTGAACGACGATGCCGTCACTGATGCTGTTGATGGCGAGCATCAGCGTCACGATCACGAACACCGGCAGCAATGCCCAGAACTCGGCGCCCGGTGTCAGGTCGAGTCCCTGCCACTCGGCCGACGGAATGCCGACCCACGGCGCCTCGGCCACGCGTTGGAAGTCGTATGCCCCGAACAGCGCGGCGACGGCGCAACCCGCGACGATTCCGATGAGGGGAGACCACAACCGCCATGCGCCCGAACCCCGTAGCGCGAGCGCGGTGGCGACCACCAGCGTCACCGCGGCGATTGACGGCGCCGCGGAGGCCGGTACCCCCTCGGGGACGTCGTCCAGCAGGTCCAGGGCAATCGGCACGACGGTCGAGGCGATCAGCATGATCGCCGTCCCGGAGACAACCGGCGTGACGATTCGGCGCAGCATCGGGAGCCACGCCGCCAGCGCGAACTGAGACAGCGACGAGACGACGACGAGGCTCGCCATCGTCGCCGGCCCGCCTTCCACCAGCGCCGTGATGCAGACGCCGATGAAGATGGGGCCGGGACCCGTGATGATTACGTGTCCGGCTCCCACGCGGCCGATGCGGACCGCTTGCAGGGCGGTGGTGACGCCGCAGACCACCAGGGCCGCGAACACGGCCCACGACAGGTAGCCCTCCGACTGCCCCCCCGCGCGGAAAACGACCGCGACGTTTACGACCACCGGCGCCAGGATGAGCAGGACCCCCTGCAGCCCGACGCCGACGGCAACCGCCTGCGGGCACCGCTCGTCCGGCTCGTAACGGATGTGCTCGTTGATGTGCGCCGTTCGCATGCGCTACCTACTCCTCGCGCCCGTCCGAGTTGACCCGGTCGAAGAGTGCGACGACCTCGTCGGCGGGTTTCGGTGTCATGGAAGCGACGACGACCGCCACCGACATAGAGACCAGGAACCCCGGCGTGGCGGGATGGATGTCCCACAATCCAGACGGACCGCCGTCCAGGTACCACCAAACCGAAACGACGAGCGTGCCTGCCGCCATCGACGCCACGGCCCCGCAGTAGTTGAACCGGCGCCAGCACAGGGCCAGGATCGTGACCGGCCCGAACGCCGCACCCATTCCGCCCCATGCATAGGTGACCAGATCGAGGACCGACTGCGGATACGATACGGCGACCGCACCCCCGATCGAACCCATGACCACCAGCAGCAGGCGGCCCCAGCACACCTTCGCGTCGGCCGTGGCGCCGGCGGCGATCCGCCTCACCAACGGCAGATCCTCGGTGGCGACGGCCGACGCCAACAGCAACTGCGAATCCGCCGTGCTCATCACGGCCGCAATGACCGCGGTCAGGAGTATCCCCGTCACGACGGGATGGAAGAAGGCCTCCGACACGACCATGTAGATGCGCTCGGCGTCGGCCAGAGCGAGGGCCACGCCCGCCTGCGACAGCGCATTCCTGGCGAGCAGGCCGACCGCGATCGCAAACACGAATACGGCCACGAGCCAGAGCATGGAAATGCGGCGGCTGGCGACGTGGCGGTCCTCCCGCTCCAACGCCATGAACCGCTGCAGCGTCCGCTGCGCGCCGAAGGCTCCAAGGCCCCATCCGGCCGCGGACAGGATGAAGCCGACCGTAATCGGCGCACCGCCGCCGTCGGTAAAGGGATTCAGGAATCCGGCCGAGGCGCCTCCTGCGTCCGAGAACGGGCTCCGCGTCGAGGCGAGCAACGCGACCGTGATCACCATCGGGCTCACGAGCATCAACAGCGCCTGGAGTACATCCGTCCTCGATACCGCCGTGAATCCCCCGATGAAGATGTAGGACGTTATTCCGACGAACGTCAGCAGGACGCCTGCGGCCGCTTCGATCCCGAATACGGTCTCCAGCAACTTCGAGCCGGCCACGAAGCCGGAGCTCACGTAGAACGTCACGAACAGGACGGTGATGACCGACGCCAGCGCCCGCAGGGTTCCGGACGTGTCGCCGAACCGGACTTCGAGGAACTCGGGGATGGTAAGAGCGTTGGCCTCGATTGTGTAGCGGCGCAGTCTCCTGGCGAGGACTCGCCAGCTCAACCAGATGCCGACCGCAGAAGAGACCGGAATCCACATCGCAACCGCCCCGTTCGTGAACGCCAGAGCGGGAAGCGAGAGTATCGTCCACGCGCTCGTCGCCGACGCTCCGGCGCTCAAGGCCGCCGTGAGGCTGCTCAACCGCCTGCCGCCGAGTGCGTAATCCTCCATGTCCCGCATCCGGCGAGATCGCACCGACGCCATGCCGATCAGGATTGCAAAGTAGGCGCAGAAGACAAGTGCCAGCCATGGGCTCCGCATTGCGTGTCGAATCTCCAGACCACTCTTCTTGCGAGCAGGCAGGTCTCGGCATCTGCTGACGGCGGGCTACAAAGATCGGCTTCGCTGCCAACCGACGCCTACTCGGCGTCCAACGCCTCAGTCGCGACTGCACCGTCGGAGTCCTTCGGAGGCGGTGGTACCGCTGCCCAGCGAGACTTACCGTTACTCGGGAATTATCCGAACTACGCGCGTGCTCTCGCAACGCCATATATTCATGGCCTCAGACCACAAACACCGGCGGGCTGCTGCGTTGCTACTCGTTGCTGGAAGCTCGTCTGGCGAGGACCGCGAGGACCAGGCGTTCCTCACAGAGGGCGAGGCGGCCGACGTCCCGAAGGACCGGTCGATCGTGAACGAACCTCCGTCGCTAACGCAACGGTTCCTGGTGCTGTGCGAGCACCACGGGTCGCGGCGGCTCGCAGTCCGGCTCGTCGCCATAGACAGGAGCACCGGGGTGCCGGGACTGCCCGGCGGCAACGACTGGACGGCGTGGGGCAGAGTGTAGATGCGGGCGGCCGTCGATTACCTGGAGTAGATGCGGACCCGGTAGTCCCAATCACCTCAACACCGGTGGAGCCGAAGGCATGGCGTAACACGACGGCAACGCGGACCCAACCCGCAGTCGAAGACCCGAGGGTCTTCCACGACCCGGAACGCAAACGAGGACGACATACCTCGGAACGCACCACACGGGAGGCCACCGATATTTGCGGTCTGAGGTCACGAATATATGGCGTTGCGACGGCGGGGGCGTCGTTCGGATAATTCCCGTACAGCGACAGTCGTCACGATGGCCCTGCCACCGGCGCGTACGCGTTCGTCGAAACGGCAGCAGAAGCACGATCCGAAACCGCCAGGCGTCCGGCGGCGGCAGCAGCGGCAGCAGCAGCAGCAGCAGCAGCAGCAGCAGCAGCAGCAGCAGCAGCAGCCGGAACAACAGCGCTGAAGAAAGAGGAGAAGCGGATGCTCGACTTGCCTCCCCTTGAGGGGATACGTGCGTTCGAGGCGGCCGCACGGCACGAGAGCTTCGTACGGGCCGGACAAGAGCTCGGCGTGACGGCGGCCACAATCTCGCACCGCGTGCAAGCGCTGGAGCAGCACATCCGCGCCCGACTGTTCTCACGCCACGCCCGAGGCGTGCGCCTGAACACGCGCGGCCGAGAGTACGCGGTGGAGATCCGACGCTTCTTCGCGGATCTGAGCACAGCGACCGAACGGCATCGCGAGCACGCCGAGGCGACGCATCTGAAGCTCGTAGCGGTCGAGGTGGTCGCCGAGAAGTGGCTGATGCCGCGGCTCGCCGACTTCAAGGCCGCCCACCCGGACATCTCCATCGAGTTCGAGACCGACCACCGCGAGGTCGACCCCGAGCGCCGGGACTTTGACGTCTGGATCGCCTTCACCGACCGGGCCGCCGAGACACTGCACGCCGAGACGCTGTTCGAGGAAACGCTGATTCCGGTGTGTAGCCCGGGCCTGCTGAAGGCCCGGGGGCAGCCCCGCGAGCCCGCGGACCTGCACGGCTGGCCGCTGCTGTACGACCTGCATTGGACAACCTATTGGTCGCACTGGTTCGCGCACCACGGGGCGGGTAAGGCGGACCTGTCGAGAGCGTCGGGCTTCCGACTCTACAGCATGATGGTGCAGGCCGCGGTCGAGGGCATGGGCGTCGCCCTGGGCCACTCACTGATGATCGCCCGCGAGCTGGAGCAGGGAATGCTGGTGTCGTTGTTCGACTCCCGGGTGACCGCGCCGGCCCAGTATCTGCTGGTCACGCCGCCGGGATCGATAGGCAAACCCCAGGTGCGAGCGTTCCGGGACTGGGTCCTCCGCCAAGCCGGAGGACGATCCCACCCCGGAGAGAGAGCGAGCGATGTTGCGCCCGGCCTGGGCGTAGCTCCTGAGGTTGTTCCGCAAGAACGGAACGCCACGAAGACCGCCGGCGATGATCACCAATGACAGGGACCGACGCGGGCGGCTCGAACAGCCCGCCCGAAGCGCGCCGGGGAAGAGTCAACTTCGTCGGCACGCCGCGGATCGGCTTCTACGCCTGGGACTTCAGCACACGATGGCCTGGACCGGTAATCGGGAGCCTCGACCACCTGGACGAAGACAGCGGGCAGATGTGCCTTGGGCAGGACAACCCTGCATCTACGAAGACTGTGACCAGCGGGACACCGTCGTCACTGAATGGTCGAGCGGCGCCGTGAAGGGTTGGCGGCGCACGAGTTCCCGCGCCGGCGGCGGTCGGCCGACAGGTCGTGAGGCGACCGCGACCGATCCGCTGCCGGAAATCGATGGAGAGTGAAAATGCAGATCAGAGGGATTTGGACCACCAGCGCGCCGCTACGACGCGGCGCTACGGCGGCGTGTCACGTCGAAGGAGGCTCTCGTGCACCGTGGCGGTGTACGGGATCCGGCCGTCCGGCGGGTCGACACATCAGCGACGTGCGCCGACTCGGCATGGCCGTTCGGCCTACGCTTGCTGCGCCCGGTCCGGCACGTCGCCGACGGCGACTACCGTCCTGCCCTTGTTCTTCCAGCTCGGTGGTTGTCTGTTGATGCCGGCGGTGGACGCCGACGCACGGTTGGCGAGCTGCGGCTCCGGCACCGGACCCTGACACGGGCATCGAAGCGATCCTGTTGCCCCCGCGGAGCCGGACGACCATGGATTTGACGCCGGCCAGAATGCCGGAATACGCCCAGGCCGTCGTCGACGGCTGGACCGAGGCCGAGCTGCTGCGGTTGCATCTGCACGAGCTGCCGCGGTCGCTGATGGGACTCGACCGGAAGCGCCGCATCGAGCTGCTCGCCGAGCGCCCGCCGATGACAGGCACGCCGTGGGACGTGCTCCTGGCCGCCATGGTCGAGCACGTCTGCGAGCTGCACAACATCGAGCCACCGGCGTGGAGCCAGGAGCGGGAGCGCTTCGTCGACATCCCGCACTTCTTCACCACCCGTCACGACTGCATCGAGACCGTGGTGTACGCGCCGGCGGCGTTCGTTCGGCACGGCGCGCTCGCAAACGCCCGCACGTCTACCTGATCGACGGCGGCGCCATGATCACCGGCTACGGCAGAGACCGCACGTCGAAGGACGTCGACGTGCGTATCGACGAAGCCAAGGACGAGGTCCTCGCCGCGGCGGCGCCCATCGGCGCGCGCCACGGGATCGACGAGCGTTGGCTCGACCTCGAAGCGGCGCAGTTCGTGCCGCGCGGCGACGACGTCCGCGCGAAAACCATCCACAACAGTCCCGGACTGCTCGTCACCGGGGCCTCGGCCGAGCACCTGCTGGCGATGAAGGTGTTCGCGGGGCGGCGGCCGGACCTCGAGGACATCAAGCACCTGGCCGGAATCCTCGACATCACCAGAACCAGCGACGCGACCCGCATCTGCGAACGGGCGTACCCGGGCTGGCTGGTCATGGAGAGGACGCGCAGGAACGTGGGCCGACGCAATCGTCGACGCACGCGAAGAACGCGGCGAGCCGGTGCCCGAGCTGACACTCGAGAGGAACACGACGCTCTGCGCCGAAGGGGCCGGGAGCCGCCGCTACGAGGCAATGGCCGAGGAGCGGGCCGACGGCAGCGAGACGCTGCAAGTGACGGGTGCGCGACCCCGAGGCGCCGGATCACGACGAGCAGCGGCCCGTCCGGAGGGTCTACGGCGCGCCGGGCTCGATCCGCACGCTCGAGGTCGCCAACGCCGCGGTCAACGCCTACGAGCGGCAGGCGCGCACCCGGGACGGGATGGCGTCAATGGAGACGCCCGTCGAACTCAAGCCGGCGGAGGTGCTGAGAGCCGAGGGCGAACGCGGCCGCCGGTACCGCGCCGAGTGGATCCGGAGCGGCGCGGCCGCCGACCGGCTCGACGTAAGCGTGACCGACCCGTCAATCGCCGACGAGGAGCAGGGCGCCCACGAGCGGGTGCTGCAGCGGACGACTGGCGACGGCGTCGTGCTCAGCGTCGAGCAGGCGAACGAGGTCATCAACCACTACGAGCAAAAGGCCGCCGGCCGCGCAAGAGCCGGACAGCTAGACCCTCCGGGCCCCGAGAATCGCCGCCACGGGCATCCTCGCCGGCCCAATCAGCCGACTTCGCGCGTGTCGACGACCCGCGGTGTAGTGCTCTTCGCGGATGCAGGCCGAGCGGGGCTCTTATGCCGCCGTTCACGGCGGCGATTCCAATGAAGCACGGCACTGCGCCGCTTTATTCGAATACGCGTGTCATGAGGGCAACTACGGCATGCGCAACATGCTGTCGGGCGCCCGCATCGAGGAGGCGCAGACTTCCGAACGCGGATATCGCACTCGCCGCGGCTCGCCCGAGGCACGCCAGTCGTAGAGGCCGAACATTGCGTTCACGCCTTGATGGCGGCTGCTTCTGGATCGATGCCGCGTCATGACAGGATTCCCTTGTCCTCCGCGTAACGGATAGCCTCGAGACGCCGGGAGACGCCGATCTTGCGGTAGATGTTCCACGAAGTTCTCGGCGAGTGCGGTGGCATCCGCCTCGAACGGTTCACCACTGATAACCCGTGTGTTCCTGGCGACCATGACCGCGACCGGCCATCCGGCTGTGCGCTTCGCTACCGCTCTCACTTCGCGTCGCGTGAGTGCGCCGTCGAAGAACCGGACGATGTCCGGCCTTGAGAAGCGGAATTGCTCCGTCTTGACGACGACAGCCGTACCTCCGAGGACGTGCAGGGCCAGGTCCAGTCCCGGATTGAACCGGAACGCTATTGCGAAATGGAGGTTGGAGGGACTGTGCTTCAACAGCAGGTCGACGGACTCGACGGTCGCACGCGGGAGCAGCTCCAGTTCGTCGAGCACGAGCAGGCACGGGGCCGCGTGCAACTCGACCGCACGGGCCAGCATACCCAGACGCTGCTTGCACGGCGACGAGGACCAGGCGTCATCGTGGTTCAGCGCAGCGAGGTCCAGGCCCGCGTGCTCGAAGGCGCGCGCGAGGTAGAATCCGAACACGTCCGGGGTGTCGTCCTGGTGCAGTGAGAGCCACGCGACCAGCACCCCGTCTTTCTTTCTTCGGCTCACGTCTGCAAGCACCGTGGTCTTGCCGAATCCGCCTGGCGCCTGCAGCACCGTGAGCCGTCGCTCGAGCACGGCATCGACGAGTTGCAGCAGCATTGCACGACGCAGGTATCCGGTGGGCAGCGTCGGCGTTGTCACCTTCCCCGGCAACAGCCACGATGGAAGGACGCTCGCAGCGCCGGGATCAGGGCCTTGTCCGCCCGGCCGTGCGGAATCCGATGCCTGAGAATCGGAGTTCGATTCCAACGTTCCGCGCCCTCGTTTCCTTTGTACGTTTTGACTTCCACAAGCCCCAACTGGTCGGCCAAGGCGGGCTGCGCGAGTGGTCGCTAACGTTGCCGGGCGTCGGTACGCGTCACGCCGTTCCCTCTGGCTGCACCTCATGGCGTGACACGAGGATCGGTGCCATCTTCCGCCAGCGTTCCCCGTCGATTCGGACGAGCAGCCGACCGCGTGTCCCATCGATAGCTGTGACCATCCCGACCATGCCATCGTGCACCGATGGCCAGATGATGCGAACCCGCGTACCGACCGCGATGTCCTCCGCCATCCTTCCTCTCCTCGCAGACTTCACCCGCTCTCGCTCCTCCCTGCCCCGCATCGATGGGACGGCGGGGCTTCGGCGCGCAACTGCCGCTGCATCCGCTTCCCGTCGATATGAACCTGGGAAGAAATACCTCAGGCAGCCGGGTGCGGCAAGGCAGCATCCAAACAGGCAGGGGCAGCCGACGATTCGAGCGGTACAAAGCGGAACGGTACCCGAAGGGGGAGGGGAGGCTGCGTGGAGTCGGCCCGATTCCACGGTCAGCAGCCGAGCGCTGACGGACTCGAGGGCCTTTGACAGTCGTGCCAGCAAAGTCGGTCAAGATGTCACTCGTCGCGAGTACACGATGACGTGCATCGCCCGGATCTCTATTGGCTTCACGAAATCCGCGGCGTGGGTATGGTTGTACGGTTGGAGCACGAAACCTCGCTGCACGATCGACACGAGGCGGACCAGACATTCACCCGACACGAGATGAACGTAGGCCTCGTCGCCGTCTTGCACGCGGCAGCGGGGAGAAACGATGGCGATCATGCTCCGCCGGTATGTCGGAAGCATCGACTCGCCGCGAATCCGAACCCCGTAGGCGTCCGGATCCTGCAGGTCCCCGGGACGAGATACCCATTGCACGGTATCGGCGGTTTCCTTCCGTCGCGCGCCCCCTCGTTCCAGGGCCGGGACGCCCTCGGCGATCTCCGGAATCTCGAGACCGTGCGGCGGGTCGACGGGGCGACGGCGGACGTCGGATCCGGGGCCGCGGTGGGTCGAAGAGATGGTCGCCGACAAGGGGTACCACAGCGACGAGACGCTGGTGGCTCTCGGCGAGGTAGGTGTTCGAAGCCACGTATCGGAACCGGAGCGCGGCCGGCGCCGCTGGCAGGACAAGAAGACGGGCGAGACGCCGCCGGAGAAGCGAGCTGCGCAGAAAGCGTTGTATGCAAACCGCCGGCGTGTGCGCGGGCGGCGGGGTCGCCGCCTGCAACGCCGCCGGGGCGAGATGGTGGAACGTACTCTCGCGCACATGTATGGGACGGGCGGTATGCGTCGGGTGTGGGTGCGCGGTCACGAGAATGTCCGCAAGCGCGTGCTGCTCCAGGCGGCCGCCTGCAACATCGGGCTGCTGTTGCGCCACCAGACCGGCGTCGGTACGCCCCGGAGCCTGCAGGGGCGGGCTGTTTCGGCGATTTTCCGCCTGATCGGGTGTCTGATCGACTGCTGGGAGCCTCTGAGGCGACTCTGGGGGTTCAAATGGACACCGACGGCGCTCGTCGGCTCAATCGCTTATCGCCAAGCTGCCTGAACAGCGGCCGCTCAGCGAACAGACTTCTTCCACGGGCTGCTACGCGAGCAGACGCCACGGAAGCAGAACCCCGGACGTCGCTCGTAAGTATATGGAAAATAAGGAGAAAATCTGGAGCCGGCGAGCGGACTCGAACCGCTGACCTGCTGATTACGAAGCAACCCCGTGGGAAAGCTGCCAGAGCGTCCTGATCCTCGCCGCAGCATCGGGGCGACGGGTCGAGCGCGGGGGTGTGGGCGCCGTCCTCTGAAGACCAGCTCAGAAGAAAACCTCCGTCAGTCTGACTCAGTGCTGACTCAGCGATTCTGGCGATCCTCCCAGAGCCCCGATTGATTCACGCCAAGCCATTTATTTTGTGTGGTTTAGGTTGGTGAGCCGCCAGGGACTCGAACCCCGAACCCGCAGATTAAGAGTCTGCTGCTCTACCAGTTGAGCTAGCGGCCCGCCGTCAACAGATCGTAGCACGCTCGGCCCGAAGCGGCGCCCGCTCGACGCAGGCGCAGGCTGGAGAGACGAGAGCTCGTCGCCGACGGATATCCGATAGCTACCAATACTTGACTGAGTCCAGAATAGGAGGTTAACGTTGAGCGGTGCACGAGGATGCCGAGCGTCTCCTGAGGCGGCACGGGTTGCAGGTCACCGCCCAGCGGCTCGCCGTGCTGCAGGCGGTGTCGACGCACCCGCATGCCACCGCGGACGAGCTCGCCGACGACGTGCGGGGGAGCATCGGATCGATTTCCCGGCAGGCGGTGTACGACACCCTGGGCACGCTGGTCGGCAGGGGGTTGGCCCGCAGGATTCAGCCCGCGGGATCGCCGGCGCGTTACGAGGATCGAGTCGGCGACAACCATCATCACCTCGTCTGCCGCGCTTGCGGCGTCATGATCGACGTCGACTGCGCTGTCGGTGAGGCGCCCTGCCTCACCGCCGAGGACGATCACGGCTTCGCGATCGAGGAGGCCGAGGTCATCTACTGGGGGTACTGCCCCGAGTGCGGCAACGGTCCGGCGGGCAGGAACAGACCGGCCAACGGCAGCAAGAACAGAACGGGCAACGACAGGAACAGAACGGGCAACGACAGAGAGGTTTGAGAGACATGCACGACACGGCCGAGGACGAGAAGGCGAGCGCGGGCAAGTGCCCGGCACTGGGTCACAGCCACACCGCGGTAGGCAGCGGCGCGAATCAGCGCTGGTGGCCCAATCAACTGAACCTGAAGATGCTCCACCAGAACTCCCCGTTGTCCGATCCGATGGGCGGGGAGTTCAACTACGCGGAAGAATTCGAGTCGCTCGACCTCGCTGCCGTGAAGCAGGACATCGAGGCGGTGATGACCACGTCGCAGGACTGGTGGCCGGCCGACTACGGCCACTACGGGCCGCTGTTCATCCGGATGGCGTGGCACAGCGCGGGCACCTACCGCATCCACGACGGCCGCGGCGGCGGCGCCTCCGGCACGCAGCGCTTTGCGCCCCTCAACAGTTGGCCGGACAACGCGAACCTCGACAAGGCGCGGCGGCTGCTGTGGCCGGTCAAGCAGAAGTACGGCCGGAAGCTCTCGTGGGCCGACCTGATGATCCTCGCGGGCAACTGCGCCCTGGAATCGATGGGGCTCGACACGTTCGGTTTCGCCGGCGGACGCGAGGACGTCTGGGAGCCCGAGGAGGACATCTACTGGGGGCCCGAGACCGAGTGGCTCGGCGACGAGCGCTACAGCGGCGACCGGGAGCTGGCGAACCCGCTCGGCGCCGTGCAGATGGGCCTGATCTACGTGAATCCCGAGGGCCCGAACGGCAATCCGGATCCGGTGGCCGCCGGCAGGGACATCCGGGAGACGTTCGGCCGCATGGCGATGAACGACGAGGAGACGGTGGCCCTCATTGCCGGGGGGCACACGTTCGGCAAGACCCACGGCGCCGCCGATGCGGACCAGTACGTCGGCCCCGAGCCCGAGGGCGCCTCCACGGCGGAGCAGGGCCTCGGCTGGAGGAACGCCTACGGCAGCGGCAAGGCCGGCGACGCCATTACCAGCGGGCTGGAGGGCGCCTGGACGCCCACCCCGATCACCTGGGACAACAGCTTCTTCGAGACCCTGTTCGGATACGAGTGGGAGCTGACCAAGAGTCCCGCGGGGGCGAATCAGTGGGTTCCGGTCGACTCCGGCGGCGCGGGCACGGTGCCCGATGCCCACGATCCGTCGAAGACGCACACCCCGGTCATGCTGACGACGGACCTCGCCCTGCGGATGGACCCGATCTACGAGCCGATTTCGAGGCGCTTCCGCGAGAACCCGGACGCGTTCGCGGACGCCTTCGCCCGGGCGTGGTTCAAGCTGACGCACCGCGACATGGGGCCGGTCTCGCGTTACCTCGGCCCGGAGGTTCCGGCCGAGCAGCTTCTGTGGCAGGACCCGTTGCCCGCCGTCGATCACGAGTTGATCGACGCGCAGGACGTCGCCGCGCTCAAGAACAGGATCCTCGAGTCGGGACTGTCCGTCTCGCAACTGGTCTCCACCGCGTGGGCGTCCGCCTCGACGTTCCGCGGCAGCGACAAGCGCGGCGGGGCGAACGGGGCCCGCATCCGCCTCGCGCCGCAGAAGGACTGGGAGGTGAACCAGCCGGCCCAACTGGAGACCGTGCTGGGCGTGCTGGAGGGCATCCAGCGGGACTTCAACGGCGCGCAGTTCGGCGGGAAGCGGGTTTCGCTCGCGGACGTGATCGTGCTGGGCGGGTGCGCGGCCGTCGAACGGGGCGCGAAGAACGCCGGCCACGACGTGCAGGCGCCCTTCTCGCCGGGCCGCACCGACGCCGTGCAGGAGCAGACGGACGTGGAGTCGTTCGCCGTGCTGGAGCCGGCCGCGGACGGGTTCCGCAACTACGCCGGGAACGGACACCGCCGCACCGCCGAGGAGCTGCTGGTGGACCGGGCGCAGTTGCTCACCTTGACCGCTCCGGAGATGACGGTGCTCGTCGGCGGCCTGCGCGTCCTGAACGCGAACGCCGGGCAGTCCGATCGCGGCGTCTTCACGACGCGGCCCGAGGCGTTGACCAACGACTTCTTCGTCAACCTGCTCGACAGGAACACGGATTGGCAGGCGTCGTCCGCGTCCGAGGGCGAGTTCGAGGGGCGCGATCGGGGGACGGGCGCGCGCAAGTGGACGGGCACCGCCGTCGATCTCGTCTTCGGTTCCAACTCCCAACTGCGCGCCATCGCCGAAGTCTACGCCTGCGACGACTCGCAGCAGGCATTCGTGCGTGACTTCGTGGCGGCGTGGGGCAAGGTGATGAATCTCGATCGCTTCGACCTGTGACGAAACCGGTCGCCAGAAGAGCCGGTTTCCGGTAGAGTCGGGGCAGGAGTCAGCGCCAGCCTGGCCTGAGGGGGTACGCATGAAGAAGACCATGACGGCGGTTGCGGTGCTCGGCGTGCTCGCTACGTTCGGCGCGGCGCCGGCCGCGGGGCAGGCGCAATGGGCCTCGATGGACGTCCAGGGCGGCGGCAAGCAGTTCCAGCTCAACAACGACGACGGGTCCGCGATCGTGCTCCTGTGCCTGGTCAACGGGCAGGCTGTCGCGTTTCAGTTCCCCGAGCCGATCGAGTCGGCGGACCGAGCCACCGTGCGGGGCACGCCCGGGGGGCGGGAGAATGTGCAGGTCGTGCAGGTTACCGAGCAGTTGTTGCAGGTCACCGGCGCCCGCGGGCGCGACTTCACGCTGGACCTGTTGCAATCCGCCTCCAGGCTCTCGGTGCGGGCGTCCGGACAGAACGCCGAATTCGAGGTCTTCGGAAGCGTATCGACGGTCAGGGAGTGCATCGAACTGCAGGAATCCCTGATCGGGGACCCGCGGCGGCAATTCTGAGGAGACGACGATGAGGCCAGCTATAGCGGCGCTGGCGGTGCTCGGCGTTCTCGCGACGGCTGGTGCGGTGCCGGCTGTCGGACAGCAGGACCGGTGGGAGGTGCGCGACCTCGAGGGCGGCGGCAAGGAGTTTCAGCTCCTCAACGGCGAGGGGGCCGTGATCATCCTCGCTTGCCGCCTGCAGGGGATGGGCGCCGGGTTCGAGTTCGTCGAGCCCATCGAGCCGACGCAACGGGCCATGGTGCGCGGCATTCCGGGCGCGCGGCAGAACATCGCGGTCGAACCCGTCAATCCGTATACGGTGCAGGTCGCGGGCGGCCGGAGTCTCGACTTCACGCTGGCGATGCTGCGCAGCGCGTCCAGTCTCTACGTGCGGGCGTCCGGCGAGGCGGCGTCGTTCGCGGTGTTCGGCAGCGCCACGATTGTCGAGCAGTGCGTGGAGCAGATGGAAGACAGGGCGGCCGGCATGAGTCGCTCCCAGGACCAGCCGGGGCTGGTCACGTTCGGGAACCGGGAACCGGATTGAGGCGATCAACGATGGACAAGAGGACGGTCACGGCCTTCGCGCTGCTCGGCTTGCTCGCGACGCTCGGCGCGGTTCCCGCCGCCGGACAGGCAGCGTGGGTCGAGAACGATGTCGAGGGTGGGAAGGAGTTTCGGCTCTTCACCCCGGCGGGCGACGCGATCTTCCTGCAGTGTCTGACCCGGGGCACCGGCGCGGCCCTCCAGTTCGCCCAGCCGGTCGGGTCGGTCCGGGGGGTCACGATGCGCGGCGTTCCCGGCGGGCAGCGCAACGTCGCGGTCCGGTCGCAGGCCGGCGGATACTTCCTTGCCATCGCCAGCGGCTCCGGGCGCGATTTCATGTTCCGGATGCTGCGCAACGCCGCGAGCCTGACCGTCCGCGTGGACGACCGGGAGCTGTCCTTCAACGTGTTCGGGAGCGACCAGATAGTCAGCCTGTGCCTGCAGCAGCAGGAAGCCGCCCCGCAGGATTGATCAGGTCGCGGCATCCAGGCGTGCGCAGACGGCCCGGATGACAGCGCACCCGATCAGCAACGTGGCGGCGTGAGGCCAGGTTTCCACCAGCACCAGCCCGATCAGGACCGCGGCGACGGGAGCGCCGCTCTGCCACGTGATGGGCGTGCCGGCCGAGAGGACGGCCCTGCCGGCCAGAGTGCGGGAGATCACGTAGAAGGCGATGCACGCCATGATCATCGTGGCGGCGTGCGGGACCGTCTCCACCAGCGTCAGCCCAAATGCGATCCCGGCCGCGAGGCCGGCCCTCTGCCACGTCATGGCCACTCCCTCCTGGACGAACGCGGGGTCTCCTCCGCTGCGAAGAATTGGCGCGCCCGACAGGATTCGAACCTGTGGCCTTCGGCTCCGGAGGCCGACGCTCTATCCAGCTGAGCTACGGGCGCGTCCCGGCTGTAAGCGTACTACGGTCTTGGACCCCGGCGTCAACTGCGCCGGCACGTCCGCGATGTGGGCGCGCTCGAGCCGACGCGGCCGCGACGGTAGCGGCCGGCCGACGCAAACCACCAGCATATGGTACATTCACCGACACCTCTAGACCACGGAGTAGGACTCATGCCCGTTTATTTCAGAACACTCGCCTCGGTGCTCGTGATTCTCGCTGTGGCGGCCGCCGCCGGCGCCCAGGGTCGCGACATTCTGCCGCCGGTACCGACGCCGACAGACATCAAGCCGGGCAGCATCACCTGCGACGAGTGCCCGTATCCGGCCCCGAGCAAGTACCTCGACATCAGTGTCTACAGCCAGGACGTGCGCATGTCCTATATGGACATCGCGCCGACCGGCACGGCCAACGGCCACGTCGTCCTGCTGATGCACGGCAACAACTTCGGCGGCTTCTACTTCGGTGACATCATCGACGGCCTGACCGGAGCCGGATTTCGCGTCATCGTCCCGGACCAAATCGGGTACGGCAAGTCGTCGAAGCCGATCGCGCCCTACAACTTCAACACGCAGGCGCGCAACACGCAGCTCGTCCTCGAGCACGAGGGGATCGACAAGGTCATGGCGGTCGGCCACTCGATGGGCGGCATGCTCGCCACGCGGTTCACCACGCAGTATCCCGACTCGGTCGAGCGACTGGTCATCTACAACCCCATCGGCCTCTCGGACAACCGGTTCAATCGGCCGATGACGCCGGTCGATCAGATCTACGAGCGCATCCTCCAGACCGACTACCAGAGCACCCGCCGGAGCCTCAGCCGGTACGTCGGGCACGACCCGTCGGTCTGGAACGACAAGTTCGAGCTCTACACCCGCATCCGCTCGTCGTGGACCCTCAGCTCCGACTTTCCGCGCCTCGCGATGGTGCAGGCGATCATCAGCCAGATGCTCTACCAGGACCCGGTCGTCTACGACTGGCCGCATGTCCACGTGCCGACGCTCGCCTTCGGGGGCGCGGAGGATCTGCTGCTCGGTCCGGCGGAGGTCTTCCAGGAGCGAATGCGGGTGTTGGCCGACACCGTCCCGAACGGAAACGGCCGCGTGCTGCTCTTTCCCGGGCTGGGTCATGTGCCGCACCTGGAGCGGCCGGACATCATCGTACCCGCGCTGGTCGAATACCTGGTGGAAGGCGTCGACTAGTCGTCCCAAGCCCGCCACGCGCGACGGCCGGCCGTGACGACCAACGCCAGCGTGTCGGACCGCCGTGGATCGGCGGTGTCGGGAGAGGCCGCCCGGTCGCGGCGTGCAACGGCCGTGGTTGGCGCGCCCGGAGGGATTTGAACCCCCGACCTACGGGTTCGAAGCCCGGCGCTCTATCCAGCTGAGCTACGGGCGCGCGAGCGGCCATCTTAGCACGCGGCCCGCCAGGAACTGCGCCGCGGGAGTTCGCGCCGGCCGACTCCCGACGCCACCCCTGGTCGCGCTACTCCCCGTAGGCGAACGCCGCCTCGAGTTGCGCTGGCGCCGCCGTCCGCAGGGCTGCCCAGAGATCGCCGACGCGCTCGAGCCGCTCGAAGATCGAACGCATGGTGAAGTCGTGGGGCCGGAGTCCCGCCGCAACCCCTTCGTGCACCTCGGTCCAGGTCAGCGGCGTCGACACGCCCGCGAACGGGCTGGCGCGGGCGCTGTAGGCGCAAGCGAGCGTCTTGCCGTAGATGTTCTGCAGGTAGTCGATGTAGACGGCGTCCGGCCGCCGCTGCCGGACCATGCGCTCGACGGTGGCTGCCGCCGGGTGGGCGTCGGCGACCACGGTGGCGACGATCTGGCAGAAGATCATGCCCGCCTCGTAGGGCGTGCCGGGCGGGAGCGGAATGAAGATGTGGATGCCCTCGGAGCCGGACGTCTTGGCGAAGCAGGGTACGCCGAGCCGGTCGAGCTCGTCGTGCAGCCAGCAGGCGACGTCCAGCACGCGTTCGAAGGAAGCGTCCGGCATCGGGTCGAGGTCGAGCGCGACCAGGTCCGCGGTCTCGATGTCCGCCAGGGTGGAGAACCACGGATCCTGGGAGATGACGGCGAGCTGCGCCATGTAGAGCAGGGTCTGGAGCTGGCCGCCGACGAGATAGGGGACGACCGAACCCGGTTTTTCCGGGCTCTCACGCACCGTGGCGACGCGCAGGCCCTCCGGCAGCGGGTCCGGCGCCCGGTGCTGATAGAAGGACTTGCCTGCCACGCCGTTGGGGAACCGCTTCATGACGAGCGGTCGATCCGCGACGACCGGCAACAGGTACGGGGCGATTCGCAAGCAGAAGCGCAGCAGCTCGCCCTTGGTGATGCCCGGCTCGGGCCAGAACACCTTGTGGAGGTTGCCGGCGGGGATGCGGGCGCCATCGCTCAGCACGAGCGTGCCGCGCCGCCGGCCGCGTTCCATGTCCTCCAACTGCTGGAGGAGATCGTCGACTGCCGGATCCGGATGCGCGGGCGCTGCGGGCGGATCCGTCGCTATCGCCGTGCGCCTGCCGGTCGCGGGGTACCGGGCCCGCTGCGGTCGCCGGTACGCCGGTGCGGGCGGGCTTGCCGCCGCCGGGGTGGCGGGTGCGGCCGGCGGCCGGCGTCTCGGGAGCCGGACATCCAGCGCCTGCTTGTCCTCTCGCAGACCCGCATGGACCGGGTGCCGCAGCACACCGTCCGGCGTCCACTGGCTGAACGTCGTCTGCACGACGAGGACGGGCTCGACCCAGCGGCGCTTCTCGGACGGCTTGGGATGCGCGAGCTCGACGAACGGGGACGCCTCGGCGGCAAGGGGAGCGAGGAGTCCGGCGAGGCGGTCGAGCTCGGCGTCGGTGAATCCGGTTCCCACCTGCCCCGCGAAGACGAGCGCTGCGGACGCCGGCCGCGCCTCGTCATCCGCGTAATAGCCGAGCAGCAGAGCGCCGAAGTGCGGGCGCGACCCGCGCGGCAGCGTCCAGCCGCCGACCACGAACTCCTCGGTGCGCGTGAATTTCACCTTCTGCCAGCCGGGCCCCCGGCTGCCGCTGGCGTAGCGCCCGTCCGGCCGCTTGACGATGAGTCCTTCCCAGTCACGTTCCCGCCCCCGGGCGGCCAGCGCCACCCCGTTGCCGGTCGTGCTGTCGACCAGCCGCAGCTCGTCCGAGTCGTTCAGCCGCATGACGCGTTCCAGGCGCCGCCGGCGTTCGGTAAAGGGAAGCGGCCGGAGGTCCTCGTCCCCGTCGCGCAGCAGGTCGAAGACGACGAGCGCGGCCGGGACGTGGCGTGTCGCCGCCCGCACGGCGCCGCCCGTCGCGTGCAGCCGCTCCTGGAGGTGCTGAAACGGCAGTGCCGCGCCGTTCTCCGCGGTCGCCACGATCTCGCCGTCCAGCAGCACCGGCCGCCGGAGCCGGCGTCCGAAGGTCGCCAGGGGCTCGGCGAGGTCCGGGAACTGCTCGGTCTTGTCGCGGCCGAGCCGCGTGTAGATGGAGGGGGGGACGGCGCCGTCCAGCGCGACCAGCGCCCGTATGCCGTCGTACTTCGGCTCGAAGACGAGCTCGGGTCGCGCCAGCAGGCGAGCGTGTGCGCTCGACGGCGCCGACTCGGCCAGCATCGGCCGCACGTCACGCGGCGCGTCGCGCCACGGGGGAACCGCCTTCTGTTGCCGTGTCCGCCGCTGCGCCATGGAATCTACCAGCATACGGGAACTCCGGAGCGCGTCCTGCCGATATATTCAGGGAAGGAACAAGGAGCATGATCGATGGCCGCACGTCCAACCTGGAAGGGCTACCTGAAGGTGAGCCTGGTGACCGTCCCGGTGCGGGTCTTTCCCGCGACCA
This sequence comes from Vicinamibacterales bacterium, assembly GCA_965116825.1. Lineage (GTDB taxonomy): Bacteria > Acidobacteriota > Vicinamibacteria > Vicinamibacterales > UBA8438 > WTFV01. The sequence goes on along the minus strand of OZ220736.1, from coordinate 6,887,251 downwards.
ACGCGACCGGCGTTGTCCGGTTCAATCAGTTGCACGCCGAGTGCCAGACGCGGATCCGCCAGAAGAAGTGGTGCGAGGAGTGCGACACCGAGGTCGACAAGTCGGAGATCGTCAAGGGGTACGAGTTCGAGAAGGGGCGCTACGTCGTCATGGACGAGGACGACCTCGCCAAGGCCAAGCCCGAGTCGACCCGCATCATCAACCTGCTCCGGTTCGCCGACGTCGAGTCCATCGATCCCATCTACGTCGAGCGGCCGTACTACCTCGCGCCGGACGGCAAGGTCGCGGCCGAGGCGTTCGCGGTGCTCCGCGAAGCCCTTGAGGGCAAGGCCGGCATCGGGAAGCTGGCCCTGCTCGGCCGGGAGTACCTGGTCGCCGTCCAGCCGCGCGAGAGAGGCCTGATGATGTTCACGCTGCGCGCGGCGAGCGAGGTGCGCCGGATGTCCGCGATAGACGAGCTCGAGGACCTGCCGGAGACGGTCAACGACGCCGAGGTGCAGCTTGCGCGGCAGGTGATCGGGACCTTCGCCGGCGATCTGGACCTGTCGGAGTTCACCGACGAGTACCAGGCGGAGCTGCGGCGCATCATCGACGCGAAGGTCGCCGGCGAGGAGGTGGTCGAGCAGGAAGCGGATTCTCCCGCCAAGGTCGTGAACCTGATGGAGGCGTTGCGCAAGAGTCTCGACCAGGTCAGCGCGTCGAAGAAGAAGCCGGTGAAGGCGCCGGCGAAGCGGGCCGCGAAGGGCGCACGCAAGCGGGCGGCGGGCTCGGCGGCGGCGGGCGCCGCGGCGGCCCCGGTCCGGAAGCGCAAGCGCGCTTAGCTCAGGGCGACAGGTCGAACGCGGCCATCTGCCGGGCGTTGCGCACCAGAAGGCGCCCGCCGGCCAGCGCCGGCACGTTCCAGGTCTTGCCCTCGATGGCGCGGAAGCCGGCCACCTCGTCGTGGCCGTCCGGCGTGGCTCGCACCAGCACCAGGTCGCCCCGCTCGGTCAGCACCACCAGGTGGTCGCCCGCGGCGAGGAGCTGTCCGTAGCCGTAGCGGCCGCCCTTCCACTGCAGCTCGCCGGTGGCCGCGTCGATGCAGGCGAGAATCGACTCGTCGAGCCCGTAGATGTAGCCGTCGATCAGCACGGAGCTGCTGAACTTGTTCTTCATCCGGTTCGATTCCCATACCGTCGTTGCGGCGAGGCGGTCGCCGGCGGGAGTCAACTCGACGAGTGCGGCGCCCTTCCCGTAGCCGGCCGAAAGGAAGAGCCGTGTGTCGTTTATGACGAGTGGCTGTGCGATGTTGGGCACGACCGGGACGGTCCAGGGATACTCCCACAGCAGCGCCCCGTCCTCCGGCCGCAGCCCGGCGGCCCGCTCGGCGGTGACCACCACGATTTGCCGGATGCCGCCCAGCGTCGCCAGCATGGGCGACGTATAGCCCTGGACGTCGTCCAGTACGTGCCAGGCGACGTCGCCGGTGAGGCGGTCGTAGGCGGCCACCGACCAGCCGCGAGAGCCGCCCGGCTGGACCACGACCACGTCGTCGACGACGAGCGGCGCTCCGGACATCGCCCAGGGCAGGTTGGCGGCGCCGCCGTCGGCCAGGATGTCGCGTTCCCACACGACCGAGCCGGTGGCGGCGTCCAGGCAGACGAACCGGCCGGTGGCGCCCAGCGCGTAGAGCCGGCCGTCGTGCCAGGTCGGCGTGGCCCGCGGTCCCGGGCCGCCCATCGTCTCCCGGAAGTGCGCCGGCCAGGCGTAGGTCCAGCGTTCGGCGCCGGAGTCGATGTCGTAGGCAACGACCACCTCCTCGCCGCGGCGCTGCTCGATGGTGAAGGCGAGCCCGTCCGCGACGACGAAGGAGGCGTAGCCGCCGCCGATCGGTCGGCTCCAGAGCGGTTCCAGCCCCGCGGCGGGCCAGTCGGTGCGAATGGGCGTCTCCGTGTAGAGCCCGTCCCGCTGCGGGCCGCGGAAGTCGGTCCAGACGGCGTCGTGATCCGCTGCCGCCGGCGCCGCCCCGTCCTCGCTCGCGGCGTCTTCCGCGGCGGCGGACGGGGTCGCGGCCGCATCGTGCCGATCCGCCTCCAGCGCGGCGTAATGCGCTTCCGGCGCTCCGAACGAGAAGAGCGGCCGCATCCCGTTGCCGGCGAACTCGATCTGCAGGTCGAAGGCGACCACCAGGAAGCCGACCACCCCTGCCGCGAAGGCCGCGAGCAGGACGAAGCCGGCCAGCACGCGCGCCGCCAGCGCCGTCACGAGCCGCCTCCCGCCGCCTTGGCCTTCTCCTGCAGGCAGGCGAAGAAGCGGTCCATCATCATCTTGGAGACGCCGCCCAGGAGCCGCTGGCCGACGCGGGCGATCGTCCCTCCGACCTGCGCCTTTCCGGTCACGGCGACGCTGGTCCGGGCGCCGCCGTCGGTCTCCGACAGGGCGACTTCCGCCGAGCCGTTCACGAAGCCGGGCTTGCCCTTGCCCTCGACGGCGAGCGTGTAGCCGGCCGGCTCGTCCTGGTCGGCCATGCGGACCGTGCCCTCGTAGCGCCCGGTGATGGCGGCGATGCCGATGGTGAGCGTCGCCCGGTAGGTGTCGTCGCCGGTCGGCTCCATCGCCTCGCAGCCGGGGAGGCAGCCGGCGATGACCTGCGGGTCGATCAGCAGGTCCCAGACCCGTTGCCGGGGCGCGTCGAACGTGTAGGTGGCCGAAACTTCCATGTGATCAGCATACCGCGCAAACGTCGGCGGGGCGGCGCCGGAAGGGAAGGACTACGCCGCCGCCGGATTGGGAGCGGGCGGAACCGGCGCCTGACGCCGGGCCGGACGGTGCGCGGGCAGGCCGTTCAGGTGGCGGGCCAGCGCCTCGAGGCTGGCGAGGTTGTGCACCGGCAGGAAGTCGTCGATCGACGGCAGGGCGGCCAGCATGCCGCGCGTCAGCGGCACGTAGTCGGGTGAGCCGAGCAGCGGGTTCAGCCAGATCAGACGGTGGCACGAGCGCTGGAGCCGCGCGATCTCCGCTCGCAGGCAACCCGGCTCGCCCCGGTCCCAGCCGTCGGAGATCACGAGCACGACCGGACCCTGGCCGCGCACCCGCCGGGCCCACTCGACGTTGAACGTCCGCAGCGCGTCGCCGATTCGCGTCCCGCCGCCGAAGTCGGTGATGGTGCGCGGCAGGCGGGGCACCGCGACCTCGGCCTTGCGGGTGACCAACTGCCGGGTGATGCGCGTCAGGCGCGTCGCGAAGACGAACGACTCGACCCGGCCCAGCCGCCCGCCCCCGGTCAGCGCATGGACGAAGTGCAGCAGCATCCGGCTGTAGCGCTCCATCGAGCCGCTGACGTCGCAGAGCAGGATCAACGGCCGCCGCTTGCTCTTGCGCCGCCGCTCCGGCAGGTCGATCAGCTCGCCGCCGAAGCGCATGTTGGCGCGCACCGTCCGGCGCAGGTCCAATGCCGGGCCCCGGCCGGGCGTCCAGCGCTTGGAGGTGCGCTCCCCGAGGTCCCAGTCCAGGTCGGCCAGCATGCGCTCGGCCGCGGCCAGCTCGTCCTCGGTGAAGTGCTCGAAATCCTTCGCGTAGAGCGACTCGCGATCGCTGTAGCTGAGCACCGCCATCCGTTCCACCTGGAAGCTGGACTGCCGCTCGGTGCCCTCCCCCTCCGCGTTCGATTCCGGCGCCTCCGACTCGTACTCCGGCGCTCCCGAGCGGCGCTTCTCGCCCATCGCGCTCAGGTCCTTCTCGGTCCAGTCGCCGTGGGGGCGCCGCCAGAACACGCGGAACGCCTCGTCGAACACCGCGAGATCCTCGGCGCGGTGAATGAGCAGGCTGCGCAGCGTGTGATAGAAGTCGGCTCTTCGTCCGACGTCGACGTGGGGGAGCGCTGCCGCTACCTCGCGTGCCCGGCCGGCCTGCACGTCGAGCCCCAGGCGGTGGAGCAGCCGGGTGAAGTGGAGCAGGTTGTAGAGGAGGAAGGACATCGGCCGGTTCGGATGAGGCTTCAGGGAACGCCGGCGCGAGCGGCGCTCTATCCTGGGGCCGGCACACCCGACCCGGCCGCTCGCGCCCCCGGCGTCTTCGCGCGGTTCAGCATCTGCTGAATCCGCTCGCCGCGGATGTTCTGCATGTCCTCCTGCGTCTTGAGGACGATGCCGAGCGTGCGGTCTATCGTGGCCGCGTCCAGCTCCTGCTTGTCGAGGGCCACGAGCGCCGCCACCCAGTCCAGCGTCTCCGACACGCCGGTCACCTTGTAGAGGTCGGCCTGCCGCAGCTCCTGCACGAAGCCGGTCACCTGCTCGGCGAGGACGGCCGGCGCGTCGGGCACCCTCGTGGTGATGATTCGCAGCTCTTTCTCGAAGCTGGGGTAGTCGATCCAGGCGTAGACGCAGCGCCGCTTGAGCGCGTCGTGCAGCTCGCGGGTGCGGTTGGACGTGATGACGACGACGGGAGGCGCGGCCGCCCTGATGGTGCCGAGCTCCGGAATCGTGATCTGGAAGTCCGAGAGCAGCTCGAGCAGATAGCCTTCGAACTCTTCGTCGGCGCGGTCGAGCTCGTCGATGAGCAGCACCGGCGGCCGTTCCCGTTCCCGCAGCGCCTGCAGCAACGGGCGCTCGATCAGGAAGTCGGGGCCGAACAGCTCGCGGGCCCGCTCGCGGCGGTCGCGTGCCAGCTCGCCGGCCGCCTCGCCGAGGCGGATCTCGATCAACTGCCGCGCGTAGTTCCACTCGTAGACGGCGTGGGTGACGTCGAGGCCCTCGTAGCACTGCAGCCGGATCAGGTCGGCGCCGAGCGCAATGGAGAGAACCTTGGCGACCTCGGTCTTGCCCACTCCCGCCTCGCCCTCCAGCAGCAGCGGCCGGCGCAGCTTCAGCGCCAAGTAGATGGCGGTGGCGAGACCGTCGTCGGCGATGTACAGGTGCTCGGCGAGGAGCTGTCGCAGCTCGTCAATCGATTCGGGATTCGACGACGACACCGGTCACGCCTGACCGGCCCGCTCGGCGGCCGCCGCGAGCGCGCGCTGGACGTACACCGGCGCGACCGCCTTGCGGTAGTCTCCCGACGCGAAGACGTCGCCGAGCAGGTCGTCGCCGAGATCCCCGCTGACCGCGCCTGCCGCGGCGGCGAACGCCTCGTCCGAGGGGTTCTGGTCGTTCAGCGCGGTCTCGACGCCGCTGCAGCGCATCGGCTTCGGCGTGAGCCCGCCGATCACGACCGATACGTCCGCGCAGACGGTTTCCTTGGGCTCGCCCTTGATCTTGGAGATCCAGCCCCCGCCCTTGGTGCCGACCGCGAGCGCCGCGGCGACGCCGATGACGGCGTAGCGCGAGGCGGGGTGCGAGAACTTGACGTAGGCGGTGCCGCGGCCCGCGGCCGACGGGACGCGGATCGAGGTCAGCAGGTCGTTCTCGCCGAGCAACGTCATCATCACGCCGGTGAAGAAATCGCCCGCGGCGACCGACCGCTCGCCGTCCTTGCCGGCCACGGTCAGCGTGGCCCCGAGCGCCGCGAGGACGGTCGGCAGATCCGACGCCGGGTCGGCGTGCGCCAGGTTGCCGCCGATGGTGCCGCGGTTGCGCACGGCGGGGTCGCCGATCTGGCCGGCCGCCTCGGCGAGCGCGGCGGCGTGCTCCTTCACCGCGTCCGACGCGGCAATCTCCGCGTGGGTCGTCAGCGCGCCGATGCGCAGGCCGTCGCCGTCGGCCGAGATGCCGCGCAGCTCCGCGATGCGCCCGATGTCGATCACCGCGGCCGGCGCCGCCAGGCGCAGCTTGAGCAGCGGGATCAGGCTGTGGCCGCCGGCGAGGAGCTTCGCGCCGGGGTGCGCCGCAAGCAGTTGGCCCGCCTCGGCCACCGAGCCTGCCCGGTAGTACTCGAAATCGGCAGCAAACATGGCTCAGCTCCCCTTCGCTTCCTGGATGGCGCGCCACACGCGCTCGGGTGTGAACGGCATGTCCAACCGCTTGACGCCCAGCGGTTTCAACGCGTCCAGCACGGCGTTGTAGACCGCCGCCGTGGACGCGATCGTGCCCGCCTCGCCGATGCCCTTCACCCCCAGCGGGTGGTGCGGGGATCGCGTAACGGTGGAGATCACGTCGAGATCCGGCAGGCGGTCGGCGCGCGGCAGCGCGTAGTCGAGCATCGATCCGGTGACGAGCTGTCCGCTCTCGTCGTACTCCGCGCCCTCCCAGAGCGCCTGCCCGACGCCCTGCACGATGCCGCCGTGCACCTGCCCCTCGACGATGACGGGGTTGATCTGCGGACCGCAGTCGTCGAGCGCGGTATACCCGGTCAACTCGACCTGGCCGGTGCTCGCATCCACCTCGACCACCGCGAGGTGGGCGCCGTAGGGGAAGACGAAGTTGGGAGGATCGTAGAAGGTGGACGCCTCGAGGCCGGCCTCCATCCCTTCCGGCAGATCCCAGGCGACGTTCGCCATCAGGGCGATGTCCTGAATCGTCTTCGCCTTGTCGGGCGAGCCCTTGACGAAGAACTTGCCGTCCTCGTAGTCCATGTCCTCGACCGACGCTTCGAGCAGGTGCGCGGCCAGCGCCTTGGCCTTGTCGCGGATCTTGCGCACCGCGAGCGCCAGCGCGGCGCCGCCCACGGCGGTGGTCCGGCTGCCGTAGGTGCCCCAGCCCATGGGCGTGGAGTCGGTGTCGCCGTGGAAGATCTTCACGTCGCCGGCATCGACGCCGATCTCGCTCGCCACGATCTGCGCGAAGGTCGTCTCCTCGCCCTGCCCGTGCGGCGACGCGCCGATGAAGACGTGCACCTTGCCGGTGGGGTGGAAGCGGACGATGGCGCTCTCCCACAGTCCGCCCTGGAAACCGATCGCGCCGGCGACCTGGGACGGTCCGAGTCCGCAGATCTCGACGTAGGAAGTGAGCCCGAGCCCGAGGTACTTCCCGTTGGACGGGCCTGCCTTCTGCTTCTCGCGCAGCGCCTTGTAGCCGGTGTGCTCCACCAGCTTGTCGAGTGCGCCGGGGTAGTCGCCGCTGTCGTAGTTGAGCGTGGTGACGACCTCGTGGCCGTCGTCGAACTTCGGAATGAAGTTCTTCCGCCGGACGTCGGCCGGGTCCATGTCGAGCTCGTTCGCGAGCATGTCGATGAGCCGCTCGAGCATGAACGTCGCTTCCGGCCGGCCCGCGCCGCGGTACGCCTCCACCGGGACGCCGTTGGTGTAGACGCCGTAGACGTCCTCCTTCAGGGCCGGGATCGTGTAGCAGCCCGACAGCATCAGGCCGTGCAGGATGGTCGGGATGCCGGGGGCGGCGGTCGAAAGATAGGCGCCCATACCGGCGTGGACAGTACAGCGCAGCCCGGTGATCTTGCCGTCCTTCGTGGCGGCCAGCTCGACGTTCTGGACGTGGTCGCGGCCGTGCGTCGTCGCCTGGTAGTTCTCGGTGCGGGTCTCGATCCACTTGACCGGCCGGCCCAGCATCTTCGAGCAGAACACCGTGACGAAGTCGGCGGGATAGGCCGCGATCTTGCTGCCGAAGCCGCCTCCGACCTCCGGGGCGATGACGCGCAGCTTGTCCTCGGGAATCCCGGTCACGACCGAGCAGAGGAAGCGGACGATGTGCGGGTTCTGAGTCGTGTTCCAGAGCGTCAGCTCGCCCGTCGCCCGGGTGTACTGGGCGACCGCGCCGCGCGGCTCCATCGCGTTGGGAATCAGCCGCTGCTGGAGAATCCGCTCCTTGATGACGACGCCGTTCGCCTCGGCCTCGGCGAACGCGGCGTCGACGTCGCCGCCGCCGGCCACGACCCAGTGGAACGCCTGGTTCCCGGGGATGTCGTCCCCGTTGCCGTCCTTGGCGTGCAACTGCGGGGCGTCGGCCGCGGCCGCCTTCTCGGGGTCGGTGACCACCGGTAGCGGGTCGTAGTGGACCTCTATGAGATCGAGCGCGTCGTGCGCCTGGTACGGCGTCTCGGCCACGACCACCGCCACGATGTCGCCGGTGTAGCGGACGACGTCCTTGGCGATGCAGGGATAGGGCGCGATCTTGAGCTCCGAATCCGGAAGCAGCCAGGCGCAGGGTGTCGGCGCCAGGGCGCCCTCCGTGTCCGCGCTGGTGTAGACGGCGACGACGCCCGGGGCGACCCTGGCCTTCTCGGTGTCGATGCGGGTGATACGGGCGTGCGCGTGGCTGCTGCGGAGCATCGCCGCGTGCACCATGCCCGGCAGCACGATGTCGTGCGTGTACGTCGCGCTGCCCGTGATGAGGCGCGGGTCCTCGCGGCGGCGGATTCCGGAGCCGAAGATTCTGCTGCTCATGGCTGTCTCTCCCGCTACTCTTCCGCCCCAGCCATCGTGCCGGCCGCGTCACGCACGGCACGGACGATGTTCTGGTAGCCCGTGCACCGGCAGAGGTTGCCCTCGAGGCCGTGCCGGATTTCCTCGTCGCTCGGCGACGCGTTCGTCCGCAGCAGCTCGTGCGAGGCGAGGATCATCCCCGGCGTGCAGAAGCCGCACTGCAGGCCGTGCTTGTTCCAGAAGCTCTCCTGGAGCGGATGCAGCTTCTCGCCGTCGGCCAGACCCTCGATCGTCTTGACGTCCGCACCGTCGGCCTGCACCGCCAGCGTCGTGCAGGACTTGGCGGACACGCCGTCGATCAGCACCGTGCACGAGCCGCACTGGCTCGTGTCGCAGCCGACCTTCGTGCCGGTCAGCTCGGCGAAGACCCGGATGAAGTGGACCAGGAGCAGTCGGGGCTCGACCTCCTGCTCGATGAGGCGGCCGTTGACCATTATGCGGACGGGGACTTTCACGCGTCACCTCCCAAGGGAGCGGCGATTATATCGTTCGGCAGCGTACACGCGCCACTGCCGGACTGCGGGGTCCGCAGCGAAACCCGGCGTGCCGCCGCGAGCGGCAGGGTGCCCGGCACACAGATCGGGCAGCTACGCGTCGCCGCCGTAGCGCTCGGCCAGGGCGTACGCCTCGTCGACGCCGATCAGGTCGTTGAACCGCTCGAAGGCCATGAGCAGATCCTCTGTGCCGGCCGTGGTGCCTGCCGCATGGAGGTGTCCGTACACGGTTTCGAGGGCCCTGGCCGCCGCGTACAGGCCGGACACCGGATACAGGACCAGTTGGAACCCGAGCGCGGCCAGTTCGTCGCGGGAGAGCACGGGCGTCCGCCCCTGCTCGACCATGTTCGCCACCGTCGGCCTGGGTGCTCTCCGGCCCACCTCCGTCAGCTCTTCGCGCGTGCGGGGCGCCTCGACGAACGTGGCGTCCGCCCCGGCCGCACGGGCTGCTTCCGCCCTTGCCAGTGCTTCGTTCAGGCCGCCGTCGGCTATCGCGTCGGTGCGCGCGACGAGGAAGAAGTCGGCGTCGCCCCTGGCGTCCACCGCGGCGCGGATCTTGCCCAGGTACTCGTCGCGCGCGACGACCCGCTTGCCGCGCATGTGGCCGCAGCGCTTCGGCCACACCTGGTCCTCGAGGAAGCAGCCGGCCGCCCCCGCCGCGATCAGCTCGCGCACGGTGCGGACGACGTTCAGCGGATTGCCGTAGCCGGTGTCTGCGTCGACGACTATCGGGATGTCGACGCTGCCGCAGATGCGGCGCGCCCGATCGATCACTTCGCTCTGGGTCAGCAGGCCGACGTCGGGCTCGCCGATGCAGGTGGCCGAGACGGCGTAGCCGGACACGAACGCGAGCTCGAAGCCGGCCCGCTCGGCCAGCTTCGCCGACAGCGTGTCGTAGACCCCGGGAAAGACCAGGCTGTCCGATCGGTCGAGAATGGACTGCACGCGCGTCGTCATCGGTCTTCCCACGAGTTGCGGGGGCTGCGAGGGTCGCCGGACGCGGCGCCAGTATAGTGGACCGGCGCACGCCGACGAGTGATCCCCTCGGCGGGAGGATGCGATGACCGAACGTCCGATATCCGCCGCGATGCCCTGCGAGTCGAAGTTCGTCGAGGTGGAGGGCTCGCGTATCCACTACGTCGAGGCGGGGAGCGGCGATCCGATCCTGTTCATCCACGGCAATCCCACCTCCTGCTACCTCTGGCGCAACGTCATGCCGCATCTGGCGTCCGACGCGCGCTGCCTGGCGCTGGATCTCATCGGCATGGGGCGGTCGGACAAGCCGGATCTCGATTACCGTCTGGTCGACCACGCGCGCTACGTCGACGGGTTCATCGCGGCGCTCGGGCTCGAGCGGCTGACCCTGGTGCTGCACGACTGGGGCTCGGCCCTCGGCTTCCATTACGCCCGCCGGCATGAGACCAACGTGCGCGGCATCGCCTTCATGGAGGCGATCGTGAGGCCGCTGACCTGGGACGAGTGGCCACGCACGGTCCGCGGCCTGTTCCAGCAGTTCCGGACGCCGGAGGTCGGCTGGGATCTCGTCGTCAACCGCAACGCCTTCGTCGAGCAGGTACTGCCGGGGGCGATCATGCGGAAGCTGACCGACGAGGAGATGGCGCGTTACCGGGAGCCGTTCACCGACCCGGCGGCGCGGCGGCCGGTGTGGCGCTGGCCCAACGAGATCCCGGTCGACGGCCGGCCGGCGGACGTCTCCGCACTGGTGGACGAGTACTCGGTCTGGCTCGGCGCCTCAGCCGTGCCGAAGCTGCTGCTGCACGCGCAGCCCGGCGCGATCCTGCGCAAGGACCTCGTCGCCTGGTGCCGGGAGCACATGCGCAACCTGACGGCGGTGGACGTCGGTCCCGGTCTGCACTTCTTGCAGGAGGACCGCCCGCACGAGATTGGCGAGGCGATCAGGCACTGGTACCTCGGTCTGGCGGGGTAGGGCGGGGCGCCGCCGCGTGTCAGGGAGCGTCCGCGGGCAGCAGCCCCGGCTCGAACGGGGTGAGGCTGCCGGCGACTTCCGGGTTCGGCGTCAGGCCGAGCAGGTGGGTGACGAGCGGATAGACATCGACCGCGCCGACCGTGGGCAGTGCGACCCCGGCCGCGATTCCCGGACCGGCTGCGAGGAAGATGCCGTGCATTTCCGGCAGCGTCGGATCCCAGCCGTGCATGCCGGCCGGCGGCCTGTAGTCGGCGTCGAGATGCACCATGCCGAATCCGGTCGGCATGACCAGGAGGTCGCCGAGGCGCGGGTTGCCGCCGGCGTGAAGATGCTCCGGGAGCTCCTCGCGCAGGTAGGCCCGAGCATGCACGAGCCGCGCGTTGAGGCGGTCGCGCAGGGCGCGAACGCGATCCGGGTCGCCGACGTGCAGGCTCACGGAAGGCCCGGCGTCCACGAGACGCACGCGGGTCAGCTCCGCGACCTCCGACAGCACCGTGGTTCGATCCGGGTCCGGCGCCGCCATCCCGTGGTCCGACACCACGACGAGGGCGACGCGGTCCGCGTGCGGCAGAGCGTCGAGTCCCGCCATCAAGCGGCCCAGGAGCCCGTCGGCGCTCTCGACGCTCCGGCGCATGTCTAGATGGTCCGGTCCGAGCCGGTGGCCGGCGCTGTCGACCAGCGAGAAGTAGAGCGTGATCAGGTGCGGGCGTCGCGCCGGCGGCAGCGCCAGCCACGCCAGGACCTGGTCGACCCGCTCGCGGTTCGGCACCCGGCCGTCGTAGGGGCGCCAGTGGCTGGGGCGAACCTCGCCGATGTCGGCCTCGGTGCCGGGGAAGAAGAACGCGGCGGAGACCATGCCCTGCCTCTCCGCGGTGACCCATAGCGGCTCGCCGCCCCACCACGAGCCGTCCTGGGCGTCATCCTGCCGCCGGTAGCTGAACTCGGCGCGACGGGCCGGATCGAAGAAGCGGTTGCCGGTTACCCCGTGCGCTTCCGGATGCAGGCCGGTGGCGATGGAGTAGTGGCTCGGAAACGTCAGGGACGGAAAGACGCTGACGAGGCCGGCGGAGCGCATCCCGCGCGTCGCGAGAAGGTCGAACGCCGGCGTGTCGAAGCGGGCGAAGTAGCCGGGATGAAAGCCGTCGAACGAGACGAGGACGACATGCGGTCGGGACTGCGCCGCGGGGCTGTTGACGCCGCCGGTTCCGGGCGGCTGCGCTGCCGCCGCCGCGGGGAGCTCCGGCCTGGCCGCGTCGCCGCACCCGGCGATGCAGGCGGCGGCGATGACGATCTGCAGGGCGGCCAGCAGTCCACGGTGCATGGGTCGCGGCCGAAAGAGGGTGGGGTGAGTGACGGGGCTTGAACCCGCGACCTCCGGAGCCACAGTCCGGCGCTCCACCAACTGAGCTACACTCACCACGCTTCGTGCCCGCGAAGCCGATACTTCACGCTTGGCACAATCAACCATTGTAACACTCCCCCGCGGGCGTTCGATGCGGCGGCCTGCCTCCAAGGCTTCGGCGGAACGTCGGCGGCACGTACAATAGTGTCATGTCGAAATCAGTCGATTCCGGGGTCGATGCCGGCCGGCCATCGGCCAGACTGGGTGACGATGCCGTCGCCGGGGCGCGGGTGATGGTCGAGGCGTTCCGCCTGACGACCGACGGCAGCGACGCCGGACGCATCCTCAACGGCATCCTCGACGGTCTGGTGTCGCTCGTGGACCACGACGCGGCCGGTGTCTACGTCGTCGACACGCTCGGTGCGCGCGTATCGCACAGCGTCGCGCGCGGCTGCATCAATCCCGCGCCGGTCGACATGGCGGCGCCGTTCGAGAAGCACGGCGTCGTGGGGCGGGTCCTGGCCACCGGCGAGCCGGTTTCGCTGCACGATCAGGCGGGCGTCTGCGAAGGACGCGAGCGGGCGCGCTCCCGACTGGTCGTGCCGCTGATCGGTTCCCGGGGACGGGTGCGGGGGGCGCTCGATCTGTGGTCCGACCGATCGTCCGGCTACGACCTGGCGGCGCAGGAAGTGGTCGGCGTGTACGCGTCCGGCGTCGCCGCGACCATCGAGAACGCCCGGCTCATCGCAGAAGTGCGCGACAAGCGCCGCCTCGACAGCGACCTGGCGCTGGCGCGCGACGTGATGGAGGACCTGCTTCCGCGCGCGACCCCGACCCTGGCCGGATTCGACATCGCCGGAGCGCACGAGTCGTCGCTGGCCGTCGGCGGCGACTACTACGAGTTCATCCCTCTGCCCGAGGATCGCTGGGGCGTGGTCATTGCCGACGTGGTGGGCAAGGGAATAGCTGCGGCGCTGCTGGTCGCAGCGATCCGGGCCTCTATCGCCTCACTGGTCGGTCACGAGCTGGCCGTGCGCGCGATCATGCGCCGCGCGAACCGTTTCTTCCACGAGTCGGTCGAGGAGGGGCGCTACGTCACGCTGTTCTACATGGTGCTCGACGTCCCCGCGCGAAGCCTGCTCTACGTCAACGCCGGCCACGTGCCGCCCGTGCTGGTACGCGCGAGCGGCGAGGTGGAGCTGCTGGAGGAGGGCGGGGTGCCCCTCGGACTCTTCCAGTCGCCGCGCTACTTCGAGGGTCACGCGACGTTGGCGCCGGGCGACGTCGTCGGGCTGTACACCGACGGCATCGTGGAGCAGGCCAATCCCGAGGGGGAAGAGTACGGCAGCTCGCGACTCATTACGACGTTGCGGGAGGCGGGAGATGCCGGTGCAACGGAGCTCTGCAGCCGCGTGATGCAGGACGTGCACCGGTTCGGCGGGGGGCGGCAGACCGACGATCGCACCCTGGTGATCATCCGCTCGCACGCCGACCCGGAGGGCCGTCGGATTCCGTCCTGACCGGCGTGGGAGACAACGATCGGACCGGACGGGATTCCCCGCCCGGCCCCTGGCCTGTTCCCGCGCAGGAGTTTCGCGCCGGCGAAACTCCCAACGCGACCTCACGATCGCACCGCGCCCGCGAGGTCGCGCCCGGTCAGTTGGCGTTGGCCGTGTCGTGCGCGTACTGCCGGTAGTGCGCGGCGAGCATGTCGCGTCCGAAGTCGCCGTCGAAGTCGCGCCACACGCTGTGCACGTGGTTCGCGCCGTTCTGCACGTTGTCGTACTCGATGAGGAACGTCGGGCCCTGCACGCGGTAGTAGTGCGGCTCACCCTGCGTCAGGCTGCCCATCCAGGCGAACCGGATGCCGTCGAGCCCGGCCTTCTTCACCTTCTCGAGGCGCTCGGCGGCGACGGCGGCCGGCTGCGCTTCGGCGTACTCCTCGATGAGCGCCCAGAGGATGTCCTGCTGGCCCCGGCTCAGATCGCCGAAGGCCACACCGGTGTTCTCCTGGATCGCGGCCTTGCGGTCGGACGTGGTCAGGATGTCGCGCGGGGCTTCGTCGGAGACGATTGCGGCCCGGCGATGGGCGTCGGTCATCGAGGCGATCAGGCTGCGGGGCAGGATGTCCTCCAGCACGAGGACCCGTTCGCCGGCGCGGCTGCCCTCGCGGACGTATGCCGGGTTGGTGCCGAAGAACTGCGGCGTGCTCGAGCTCAGCATGCCGTCGAGCACGGTCCAGTTCTGCGAGATGTGGTGTCCCTCGTAGCGCCAGCCCCACGTCCCGTCGGCTGTCGGGTCGCCGAAGATCATGAAGAAGTAGAGCTCGGTGTCGCGGATGGCGCGCCCCTCGCGGTCGAAGAGGATCTGCTCGAGCTGCCGGATCCGCTCGGACTTGTCGTAGCCCTCGGCGCTCAGGCTGGCCTCGACCAGCGCCAGCGCGGCCTTTTTTTGTGCACCGCTCATCGCCCGCAGCGAGACGCCCTTGCGCTCGCGGGGGATGTAGTGCCAGTCGAACCGGTCGTCGCTGTCGAACGCGAACATCGCGGCCGAGCGCTGCTCCGGCGTCAGCGAGTCGAGGAACGCCTGCGCCGCCTCCGCCATCGAGGCGGTCCGGCCGGCCTTGTCCTGCAGGGTGGCGGCTCCGGCGGTGACGATGGCCAGGACCACGAATGCGAGTGGAACGAGTCGTGCGGACACCTTCATGGGTTTCCTCCTCAGGGCTCTTCTTGCGGTGATTGCGAGCCTACAACCGGGGGCGGGGGGCGTCAAGACATGTGCGGTTCCGGCGTCCCGTCGGCGCGGTGTCCGTCGGGTCGGCGGACATAGAATGGGCCGTGGAACGCTCGACGCGGGCGACGGACGGAGGTGGCCGGCATGGTCGTCAGGCGCGCGTGCAGCGGCCGGTTGTCGGCGGGGATTCTGTTCTCACTGAGCGGTTTGCTGGTCGGCTGCGGCGACGACCGGCCAACCACCCCCGGTGGTCCGACACCGGTCGTCACGGCCCATTCGAACCGGGCGCCGCGGACGTCCGGGTCGATTCCCGATCAGGCCGTGTCGCTCGGCGAAGAGGCGCGGCTCGACGTGCAGAGCTACTTCAGCGACCCGGACGGCGACACGCTGACGTTCGGGGCGAGTTCCGGCGCCCCGCGCGTTGCGACGGTCGTCGTTTCGGGGAGCACGCTCACGCTCGCGCCGAGCAACCCCGGCAGTACGGATGTCAGGGTCACCGCAAGCGACCCGGACGGGTTGAACGCGACGCAGTTCTTCCACCTGACGGTCGAGCCGCCCGCCGGGCACACGGGGCTCGACGCTGCCTTCTGGAGACAGTTCGCGTTCAACGATCACGAGTGCCGCACGCCGGCCGGATGCAGCGCGGCCGGATACGACTACACGCCCATCGAGGACCGGGTGCTGTGGCGCCTGCCATCGCCGTCGCCCAATTTCTTCCTGCTGACGACGCGCATGGACCGCGCCCTCATCGATCTGGTCCGGAAGACCATTCCGAGCGCGGTCTCGCAATTGACCGGAGTGCAGTACAGCGGCTCGATAGAAGTCGGGGCGCAGGATCTGCGCAGCCGAAGCGGCTGGATTGTCGTGGAAGGCGCCGGGGGCGGCCTGCAGCCCGAGGCGGGCGCGTGCAGGAACATCGGGCCCGTGGCTTGCGGACGAGCGTTCATCGGCAGGGAGCTCGGATGCATCGTCCTGAACACCCCAGCGCGGCGCGACTGTCTGACTCCCTCGCTGATCATGCACGAGATTGGCCATGCTCTGGGCTTCTACCACACGACGAACCCATACGACATCATGCATCCCAATGGGCTCGGGGGGCAGAGTGGAGAGTACTCGTGGCTCGAGCAGCGCCACGGTGCGTTCGCGTATACCCAGCCTCGCGGCGCCCGCTACCACGAAATCGGCGTGCTGACGTTCGGACCCGGGCCGCCGCATGCGGGGCTGCGGCCGGATGAGCACGGTGGATCCGTGTCCGATCCGTAGGAGCCCGGCGGACGGCAGCTCGACCCACCCTCCGTCGCCGGCGCGGGCACTTTGGGGGCCGCCGTCCGCATTTGGTCCGAATGTGCGAGGATCCACACCGTTCATGAGGGCGGCGTCCGCCGGCGCGATGCTGGCGTTCCTTGTCGTGGGTGCGGCGCCGGCAACGGCGCAGACCGAAGAGAATCCGTCCCGGCAGGCGCACGTCGCCGCCGGCACGCCGGCGCCGGTCTCCGACGGGACGCGATTCGAGACCGACATCGTCATCGACGGACCTCCTGCGCCCGTGGCCCCCGACGTGATCACGCGCGAGGGCGGCCAGGCGACGATGCGCGCCATCCGGCTCCTCGCCGGCATCGACGTCGACGGCCGGCTCGACGAGCCGGTCTACGACGTCGTGGCCCCGGTCTCCGACTTCATCCAGCAGCTGCCGGACGAGGGCGCGCTGGCCACCGAGCGTACCGACGCCTGGGTCATGTTCGACGACGAGAACTTCTACGTCGCCGGCCGCTGCTGGGACAGCGCGCCGCCCAGCGAGTGGGTGGCGACCGAGATGCGCCGCGACGCGTTCAACATGTTGAACAACGACCTGTTCGGCTTCCTGATCGACACGTTCTACGACCGCCGCAACGCGCTGCTGTTCTACGCGAACCCGCTCGGCGGCTTCGTCGACCAGGCGCTCACGAACGAGGGCAATCCGAATCGCGACTGGAACCCGGTGTGGGACGTGAAGACGGACCGGTTCGACGGCGGCTGGACCATCGAGATGGTGGTGCCGTTCAAGTCGCTCCGCTACCGTCCGGCGCGCGACCAGGTCTGGGGGATCCAGCTCCGGCGCACCGTGATGCGCAAGAACGAGTGGGCCTACCTGACCCTGATCCCGATCTCGGCCGCGGGGTTCGGCGGGCGCGGAGGCGTCTTTCGGGTGTCCGCCGCGGGCACGCTGGTGGGGCTCGAGGCGCCGCCCGCCGGCAACAACCTGGAGATCAAGCCCTACGCGATCGGCGGACTGACCAGCGCCCCGGCGGACGTCGCGGGGCTGAACGCCGGCCCCGCCGCGCGGGTCGAGGGCGACGGCAAGCTGGGGGTGGATCTGAAGTACGGGGTCACCGAGAACCTGACCGCCGACTTCACCCTCAACACCGACTTCGCGCAGGTCGAGGTGGACGAGCAGCAGGTGAACCTGACCCGCTTCAACCTGTTCTTCCCCGAGAAGCGGGAGTTCTTTCTCGAAGGGCGCGGCATCTTCGACTTCGCCCGCGGCAGCTTCCGCACCGCGCGCAGCCTGCGGCGGGGCAGCGTGCTGGGCGGCGGCGACGCGCCGACCATCTTCTACAGCCGCCGCATCGGGCTGCAGGGCGGGCAGGCGGTGCCGATTCTCGGCGGGGGGCGCCTGACCGGGAAGATCGGCGCCTTCGACGTCGGGGCCCTGAACATCCAGACCGGCAACGAGGCGGTCTCCGGCGCGCTCGACACGAATTTCACGGTGCTGCGCGTCAAGCGCGACATCCTGCGGCGCAGCAGCGTCGGCGGCCTCGTGACGAACCGGTCGCTGGCGCTCTCCGGCGAGGGATCGAACCAGGCCTACGGCGCGGACGCAACCTTCTCGTTCTTCGACAGCGTGAACCTCCTCGGCTACTACGCGAGGACCCGCACCACCGGCGTGACGGGCCGCGACGCGAGCTACCAGGCCCGCTTCGACTACGGCGCCGACCGCTACGGCCTGGAGGTGGACCACCTGCTCGTCGAAGACGACTTCCGGCCGGAGGTCGGGTTCCTGCGGCGGCGGAACTTCCGCCGCACATCCTTGTCCGGGCGCTACAGTCCGCGGCCGCGGTCCATCGAGTCGGTGCGGCAGTTCGTGCTGGAGGCCAGCCACGACTACTTCCTGACGGCCGACACCGGATTCCTGGAGACGCGCCAGAATCAGGTCGCCTTCCAGACCGAGCTCGAGAACAGCGATCAGTTCGGGGTGCGGCTGAGCGACAGCTACGAGCTGCTGCAGAGGCCTTTCTTCCCCTCGGGCGGCGACGTCGCGATACCGGTCGGCGGCTACGGCTTCACCGACGTGCGGCTCACCTACGCGCTCGGCCCGCAGCGGTTGCTCAACGGAAGGGTGGAGGTGGCGACCGGCGGCTACTTCGACGGCGACATCACGTCCGTCGATCTCAGTCGGGGGCGCATCGATCTGCTGCCGCAACTGGCGGTCGAGCCCAGCCTGTCGTTCAACTGGATCGACCTGCCGGGTGGATCGTTGCGCACGGACCTGGTGCGGGCGCGCGTGAACTACACGTTCTCGCCCCGCATGTTCTTCAGCGGCCTGCTGCAGTACAACTCCGCGAGCCGGACGCTGGGAACCAACCTCCGGCTGCGCTGGGAGTACTCGCCCGGCAGCGAGCTGTTCGTCGTCTACACCGAGGAGCAGGACACCGATCCGTTGCGGCCGGACCGTTACGAGGGGTTCCGCGACCGCGGGTTCGTGATCAAGCTCACGCGGCTGTTCCGCAACTAGGACGTGTAAACGCCGGGACGAACCCGTCCGTCTGACATACTTGGCCGCATGCACGGCCGATCGACATTTCTCGTTCCTTTGCATTCCATGTGGAAGATACGCATCGTTTCAGGGCTTCTGGCTACGGTTCTCACGGCCGCGTCCGCGGCCGCTCAGCCGCTGTCGGGCGCGTCCCCGGGGCCGCCGGGAGACGACGCCCTCGTGCTCGTGGCGCCCTTCGCCAATCTCGCCGGTGACCCGGCCGACGACTGGATCGGCGTCGGCATCGCCGAGGCGGTCGCCATCGATCTGCAGGCGACCGGGACGCCGGTGGTGCGCACGGCGGTGCAGGTGCGCGGCGACACCGGTCCGGGCGGCGTGCTGGAGGCGGGTCGCCGGGCCGGGGCGGGCCGGGTGGTCAGCGGCGCCTACCAGCGCAGCGGAGACCTGCTGCGCGTGACCGCTCGGCTCCTCGACGTGGCGGCGGGCACGGTGCTCCGGTCGGCGACGGTGACGGGCATGGCCGCGGACATCTTCGTGCTGCAGGATCGGGTCGCCGCCGAGTTGCGCGGCGGTGCCGGGCTCGCCGAGGCGCTTCCGGCGGCGCCGGCGCGGCCGCCCCGGGATCCGGCCCTGGCGCCGCCCGAGCGACCGGAGCGTCGGGCCGACCCTCTCCCGGATGGTCCACCCGGACGACGGGGGCCGTTCGGCCGCCCGGAAGCACCGCGTGCGGAAGCGTCTCGACCGCCTGCGGCGGACGCGGAGACATCTCCGCGCGCAGAGCCGCGGCCGGAGCGTCCCCCGGTTCCCGCGGCTCCTTCCGCAACCGGGACCGCCGTCGCGACCGCGCCCGGCGCCGCCGGCCGACCCTTCGCTGCTACGGCCGGCCTCTTCGTGGACGCCGGCCTCATCGACGGACCCCCTGCGCCGGTGCCCCCGGAGGTGATGACGCGCGACGAGGAGGGGCGCACGACGGTCCGCGCGATCCGCCTCGACGTCGGCATTCGCCTCGACGGCGTGCTCGACGAGCCGGTGTACGAGACGGTGCCGGCGATTACCGACTTCATCCAGCAGGTGCCCGACATCGGGGCGCCGGCGACCGAGCGCACCGAGGCGTGGGTCATGTTCGACGACACGAACGTCTACGTCTCGGCGCGGGTCTGGGACTCGGCCCCCGAGAGCCAGTGGGTGGCCAACGAGATGCGCCGCGACACCAGCCAGCTCCGCCAGAACGACACGTTCACGGCGTTCTTCGATACCTTCTACGACCGCCGCAACGGCTTCAATTTCTACACGAACCCGCTCGGCGCCCGCGCCGACCAGCAGTTCACGAACGAGGGCAACCCGAACGCCGACTGGAACCCGGTCTGGGACGTGCGGACCGGCCGCTTCTCCGGCGGCTGGACGGTCGAGATGGAGATCCCGTTCAAGACCCTGCGCTACCGGTCCGAGCCGCCGCACATCTGGGGCTTGCAGCTTCGCCGGGCGATCCGGCGCAAGAACGAATGGGTCTACCTGACGCGGCTGCCCATCTCCGCGGGCGGCGGCAGCGGGTCGGCCGGCATCTTCCGGGTTTCGGCGGCCGGCTCGCTGGTGGGCATCGAGCCGCCCCCGGCCAGCCGCAACATCGAGGTCAAGCCGTACGCCATCGGCGGCCTGACCACCGACCTGACCGCCTCTCCGCAGTTGGTCGACGAGGGCAGCGGCGACGCCGGCCTCGACGTCAAGTACGGCATCACCCAGAACCTGACCGCCGACTTCACCTACCGCACCGATTTCGCGCAGGTGGAGGTGGACGAGCGGCAGGTGAACCTGACCCGCTTTCCGCTCTTCTTTCCCGAAAAGCGCGAGTTCTTCCTCGAGGGGCGGGGCATCTTCGGCTTCGCCCGCGGCGGCGTCACCGGCCGCTTCGGCGGACCCGGCGGCGGCCCGGTGGGCGGGATCTTCGGCGACGTCAACGTGCCGCAGCTCTTCTACAGCCGGAAGATCGGATTGGAGCAGGGCCGCGTCGTGCCGATCGTCGGTGGCGCGCGGGTGACCGGCAAGGTGGGGCCGTTCGACGTCGGGGCGCTCAACATCCACACCGACGACGAGCTGGTCTCCGCCTCCAGGCCGACCAACTTCACCGTCGTCCGCCTGCGGCGCGACCTGCTGCGGCGCAGCTCGGTCGGCGCGATGTTCACCAACCGTTCGATCTCGCGCGTAGCCCCCGGCTCCAGCCAGGCCTACGGGGTCGACGGCACCTTCGCCTTCTTCGAGAACCTGAGCGTGATCACCTACCTCGCCCGGACCCGGGTTCCCGGCCCGGATCACCGGGACAAGGACATGAGCTACCAGGGCAAGTTCGAGTACGCCGCCGACCGCTACGGCTTCCAGGTGGATCACCTGCTGGTCGAAGACAACTTCCTGCCCGAGGTGGGCTTCCTGCGGCGCGACAACTTCCGGCGCACCTACACGGCGGGCCGGTTCAGCCCGCGTCCGCAGTCCATCGAGAGCGTCCGGCAGTTCAGCCTGGAAGGGAGCATCGACTACATCCTCACCGCCGACCGGAACCACCTGGAGACGCGCCAGAACATCCTGGCGTTCCAGACCGAGTTCGAGTCGAGCGATCAGCTCACCTTCACCGCGACCGACAATTACGAGCTGCTGGTCGAGCCGTTCACGCCGCCCGGCTCCGATTTCTCCATTCCGGTGGGGGGCTACAGCTTCGCCGACGCCCAGATCTCCTACTCCATCGGCCAGCAGCGGCGCATCAACGGAGCGGTGGCGGTGAAGCGCGGCGCCTTCTTCGACGGCGACCTGACATCGGTGGAGCTCCGCCAGGGACGCATCGCTGTGCTGCCGCAGATGTCGGTGGAGCCGACCGTTTCGTTCAACTGGATCGACACGCCGTACGGCAAGTATCAGACCAATCTGGCGGTGACGCGCGTGAACTACGCGTTCAACCCGCGGATGTTCTTCAGCGGCTTGCTGCAGTACAACTCGGCCAGCAACTCGTTCGGCAGCAACCTGCGGCTGCGGTGGGAGTACAGCCCCGGCAGCGAGCTGTTCGTGGTCTACACCGACGACCGCGACGTCACCGGCGGGTTGCGTCCCGACCGCGGCTGGGACCTGCGCAACCGCGGCTTCGTCGTCAAGTTCAACCGGCTGTTCCGGTTCTGACGTCCTTCGCGCCCCCTGCGCTCTCTTCGCACCGGACCGAGATCATGACGTGCAATCGTGGGCGCATCACGCCAGTCGTTCTCGCCGCGACACTCGCCGCCGCATCCGTGGCGCCGGCCCGGGCGCAACCCCCGCCGACGGTCGTCCCCGGTACTGCCGGTCTCCCCGCCGCCGTGGCGAGCGCCGCGGTCGACCCCGGTCGCATCGACGGACCGCCCGCGCCGGCGGCGCCCGCGGTGATGAACCGCAACGCGGAGGGGCGCACGACGGTCCGTGCGATCCGTCTCGAGGAGGGCATCCGCCTTGACGGCGTCCTCGACGAGCCGGTCTACCGGACGGTGCCCGCGATCACCGACTTCATCCAGCACGTTCCCGACAACGGCGCGCCGGCGACCGAGCGGACCGAGGCATGGATCATGTTCGACGGCACGAACGTCTACGTCGCCGCCCGGTTGTGGGACTCGGCGCCCCGGACCCAGTGGGTTGCGAACGAGATGCGCCGCGACACCGCCCAGCTCCGCGAGAACGACAACTTCGGCGCGTTCTTCGACGCGTTCTACGACCGCCGTAACGGCTTCATGTTCTACGCCAACCCGCTCGGCGGGCGCGCCGACCAGCAGTTCACGAACGAGGGCAACCCGAACGCCGACTGGAACCCGGTGTGGGACGTGCGGACCGGCCGCTTCGACGGCGGCTGGACGATCGAGATGGAGATCCCGTTCAAGACGTTCCGCTACCGCTCGGAGCCGCCGCATGTCTGGGGCATTCAGCTTCGCCGCGGCGTCCGGCGCAAGAACGAGTACTCGTATCTGACGCACCTGCCGATCGCGGCCGGCGGCGGCAGCGGGTCGACCGGCATCTTCCGCGTCTCGGCGGCCGGGTCGCTGGTGGGGCTCGAGCCGCCGCCGGCGAGCCGCAACATCGAGGTCAAGCCGTACGCCATCGGCGGCCTGACCACCGACCTGACCGCCTCGCCGCAGGTGGTCGACGAGCGCAGCGGCACCGGAGGCCTCGACGTCAAGTACGGCATCACGGAGAACCTGACCGCCGACTTCACCCTCAACACCGACTTCGCGCAGGTCGAGGTGGACGAGCGGCAGGTCAACCTGACCCGTTTCCCGCTGTTCTTCCCCGAGAAGCGCGAGTTCTTCCTCGAGGGACGGGGCATCTTCGGGTTTGCGCAGGGCGGCGTCACGGGCCGGTTCCTCCGTCCCACCGCCAGCCTGCTCGGCGGTTTCTTCGGCGACGTCAACGTGCCGCAGCTCTTCTACAGCCGGAAGATCGGTCTGGAGGAAGGCCGCGTGGTGCCGATAGTCGGCGGCGCGCGGGTGACCGGCAAGGTCGGCCCGTTCGACGTGGGGGCGCTGAACATCCAGGCCGGGGACGAGACGGCCTCCCGCTCCGACCCGACCAACTTCACCGTCGTGCGCCTGCGGCGCGACATCCTGGCGCGGAGCTCGGTCGGCGCGATGTTCACCAACCGCTCGATCTCGCGGGTGGCCCCGGGGTCCAGCCAGGCCTACGGCGTCGACGGCACGTTCGCCCTCTTCGAGAACGTCAACGCGATCACCTACCTGGCCCGGACCCGCGTGCCCGGTCCGCACCATCGCGGCAGGGACAAGAGCTACCAGGGCGTCGTCGACTACGCGGCGGACCGCTACGGCCTGCGGGTCGAGCACCTCGTGGTCGAGGACAACTTCCTGCCGGAGGTGGGCTTTCTGCGGCGCGACAACTTCCGGCGCAGCTACGCGTCGGCGCGCTTCAGTCCCCGGCCGCAGTCGATGGAGAGCGTCCGGCAGTTCAGCCTGGAAGGGAGCATCGACTACATCGTCACCGCCGACCGGAACCACCTGGAGACACGGCAGAACCTGCTGACGTTCCAGACCGAGCTCGAGTCCAGCGATCGGCTCCTCTTCACGGCGTCGGACAACTACGAGCTGCTGGTGCGGCCGTTCACGCTTCCCGGCGCCGGCTTCTCGATCCCGGTGGGGGGCTACGGCTTCGCCGACGCGCAGATCGCCTATGTCATCGGGCAGCAGCGGCGCATCAACGGGCAGGTGGCGGTGCGGCGGGGCGCCTACTTCGACGGCGACCTGACGACGGTGGAGCTGAGCCAGGGCCGCATCTCGGTGCTGCCGCAACTGTCGGTCGATTCGACCCTCTCGTTCAACCGGGTCGACACGCCGTACGGCAAGTACCAGACCAACCTGGCGGTGACGCGGGTCAACTACGCCTTCAACCCGCGGATGTTCTTCAGCGGACTGCTGCAGTACAACTCCG
This sequence comes from Vicinamibacterales bacterium, assembly GCA_965116825.1. Taxonomy (GTDB): domain Bacteria; phylum Acidobacteriota; class Vicinamibacteria; order Vicinamibacterales; family UBA8438; genus WTFV01. Next base: position 6,863,251 of record OZ220736.1, on the reverse strand, counting down.
CCGACAATTCGTTCGGCAGCAACCTGCGGCTGCGCTGGGAGTACAGCCCCGGCAGCGAGCTGTTCGTCGTCTACACCGACGACCGCGACGTCACCGGCGGGTTGCGGCCCGACCGGGGCTGGGATCTGCGCAACCGCGGCTTCGTGGTCAAGTTCAACCGGCTGTTCCGGTTCTGACGCCGGTACCCGTCCGCTTGTAGAGAGCGAACGCGAAGTTCGGCGCCGGCGCCGCCATGTCGGCCCGGTCCTGGAGGTACCGCCGCGCCTGTTCGTCGGGTGGGACCTTGTCCAGCGGCGCGAAGCCGACCCGCGCCAACTCGCCGTCGAGCTCCTCGGGAATGAACTCGGACACCAGCGGCTCGCCGAGACGCTTCACCAGCCGTTCCAGCTTGTCGGCGAGGGGCAGCCCGTCCAGGGGGATGAGGTGCCGGGCGAGCAGATGGTCCAGCACGAGGCGGCTGTCCGGCGCGGTCACCGCGGCGATGGCGTCGAGCGTCTCCCGGATCGCCGGCCGGGTGAGATAGTAGGTGGTTCCCAGCCAGGAGAAGAACGCCGGCGCCCGCGGGTCCAGGCCGGCCCGGCCCAGCGCCTCGTGCAGCCGATCCGTCTCGAAGTCGACCGGCACGAACGTCACGTGGCCGGGAAGCCCGCCGTGCACCCGGCGCACCCGTTCCTTCTTGATGGCCTGCATGCCCGGCTGGTCCACCTCGAAGATCCGTACGCGGCCGGCGAGCTCGGGGTGGCGCAGGGCGTAGCTGTCCAGGCCGGCGCCGAGAATCACGTATTGCCCCACGCCGGACGCGAGCGCTTCGGCGAGCCGATCCTCCGCGTAGCGCGCCCGCAGGATGTTCTCGGTATGGATCGGGTGGAACGGCCCGAGCAGCTTGTGGACGACGATCCAGTTGAGCAGCCGGTTGTGGGCGACCTGCCGCCAGAACGGCGACACCATCCGAATGGCGTAGGCGTCGTCCAGGATCGGGTCGGGATGCCACCGGCGGTGATGCGCCCGGATGCCGGCGGCGAGGGTCGCCGTGCGGCTCACGCGCCCCGGACTCGCAGCGCCCGATCGACGCGGCGTCATGCGCTGAGCATACAGGCGCCGCTGCCCTCGCGTGCCGGTATCATCCTGCGTCTACTCCATCCGCAGCGTAACAAGCGGGTCCACGCGGGCGGCCCGTCGCGCCGGGAGCCGGGGGGCCGTTGCCGCCTCGAGCAGGAGGACGACCGACACGCCAGTGTCGCGACGTCGGTCCGGAGAGAATGCGCGAGCTCTGCCGCGCTCTTGCAATCGCCACCGGCTGCGACTAGCGCGCTGAAACGCCTCGCGGGGCTGAGGCAAGGCTGAGGTTGCGCAGGATCGCGAGCGGCGACTGCGAGCGGTTGAGGCCGTACAGATGCAGGCCCGGCGCCCCGCCGGCCAGCAGGGCTTCGCACTGCCGCGAGGCGAACTCGATGCCGAACTCGGTCACCGCCTCGTCGTCGTCGCCGAGCCGGTCGAGGTCGGCGACGAGCGGGGCCGGCAGCGTCGCGCCGCAGAGCGCGGTGAAGCGCTTGATCTGCTTCGTGCTCAGGATGGGCAGGATGCCGGGGGTTATCGGCACGGTCACGCCGAGCGATCCGGTCAGGTGGTCGACCATCCGGAAGTAGTCGGCGTTGTCGAAGAAGAGCTGCGTGAGGATGAACTCGGCGCCGTGGGCGACCTTGTCGCGCAGCCGCCCCCAGTCGACGTCCCTCCCCTCCGTGCAGTCGGGATGGCCCTCGGGGAAGCCGGCGCAGCCGATGGCGAACTCGTCGGACCGGGCCTTCAGCACGTCGATGAGCTGGTAGGCGTAGTCGAACCCGCCGGCCGGCCGCACGAACTCCGGCTCTTCCGGGGGAGGGTCGCCGCGCAGGGCCAGGATGTTCTCGATGCCGAGCCCCGCCGCCTCGTCGAGGAAGCCGTCCATCTCCGCCCGCGTGAAGCTGACGCAGGTGACGTGCGCCATGGCGGTCAGGCCGTGCTCGCGCTGCATGCGGTCCACGATACGCAGCGTCTTCGTACGCGTGCCGCCGCCGCCGGCGCCGTAGGTGACCGAGCAGAAGTCGGGCCGTGCTTCGGCCAGGCGCGGCAGCACCCGCCGGAACAGGCTCTCGTCGCCCTGCGGCGTCTTCGGTGGGAAGAACTCGATGGAGACGACGGGCCGGCCGGCGGCGCGCTTCTCGGCGTAGATGTCGGGGATGCGCCTCACGGCACCGGAAGTATACGGCTACGGCGGGCGGAGGCGGACGCGCCGGCCCGGCCGCGGCGACCCGGATCGCGACCGCGCGGTGGGGTGACAACCTGCATCGTGTTGTGCAGAATGGCCGGATGAATCCGACCAGCGACCCGTCTTCGCGTCCCTTCGTGCCGTTCGTGCCCGAATCGTCGGACCTGCCGGAGCTGACGTTCCGCGCCGTGCTGCTCGGCACGGCGATGGCGATCGTGCTCGGCACCGCCAACGCCTACCTCGGGATGCGGGCCGGCCTGACGGTGGCCGCCACCTTCCCGGCCGCGGTGGTGGCGATGGCCGCGCTGCGCCTGTTCAGGGGGTCGATCCTCGAGGAGAACATGGCGCGGACCACGGCGTCGGTAGGCGAGGCGCTGGTCGCCGGGGCCATCTTCACGATTCCGGCGTTCGTCATCAGCGGGGTCTGGGACGAGCTGCGCTACTGGGAGAGCACTGCCATCATGCTGGTGGGCGGCATCCTCGGCGTGCTCTTCATCATCGTGCTGCGGCGCACCCTGGTCGTCGAGGCGGAGCTGCCCTTCCCCGAGAGCGTCGCCGCGGCGGAGCTGGTCAAGGCGGGACAGGGGGGACGGCAGACCGGCGCCAGCTTCGTGTTCAAGGCGATGGGAGTCGCCGGAGCCTGGGAGCTGCTCAAGAATTCCAACGGCATCAAGCTGGTAGCCGACTCGGCCACCTGGTTCGTCTCGCTCGGGCAGTCGACCATCGAGATGCTGGGCCGGCAGGTGAACTACGTCGGCGGGTTCCTGCTGCAGTCGCCCGCGGCGTCGCCGGCGCTGCTCGGCGTCGGCTTCATCGTCGGGCCGCAGATCGCCGCCACCCTGTTCGCCGGCGCCGTTCTCGGCTGGCTGCTGCTGGTCCCCCTCAGCCTCTTCCTGAACCCGGAGCTGGCCGCCGGGGTGAACGATTCGGCCGGCTTCATCGAGCTGAGCACCGAGGTGTGGCTGCGGCAGGTCCGTCCGCTCGCCGTCGGGACGATGATCGTCGCCGCGTTCTACACGCTGTACAAACTGCGCACGTCGCTGATCCAGGGCATCGGGCGCGCCCTCGGCGACATCGGCGCGGCGCAGGCGGAAGGCGCCGGCCGGCAGGACATCGACATCGACTTCCGGAAGACGGGCATCGGAATCGCGGCGCTGGCGGTGCCGCTGTTCGGCCTCTACTGGTACTTCAGCGAGAGCTTCGGCGGCGCCATCCTGCTGACCGTCATGATGGTCATCCTCGGCTTCCTGTTCGCCGCCGTGGCCGGCTACCTGGTGGGCCTGCTCGGCAGCTCGAACAACCCGATCAGCGGCCTGACGCTCAGCACCTTGCTCATCGCCGCCGTCGTCATGGTCGGGATCGGGGTGACCGGATCGAGCGGCATCCTCGGGGTGCTGGCCGTCGCCGGCGTCGTCTGCTGCGCCTGCGGCATCGCCGGCGACATGCTGCAGGACCTGAAGGTGGGCCACATTCTCGGCGGCACGCCCTGGAAGATGCAGATCGGCGAGCTGATCGGCGTGACCGTCGCCGCGATGGTCCTTATCTGGCCGATGATCCTGATGGATCAGGTCTACGAGATCGGCAGTCCGGAGTTGCCGGCGCCGCAGGCGGGCCTGATGGCCCTCATCTCGCAGGGCATCGTCGGCGGGGACATGGCCTGGCCGCTGGTCATCGCCGGCATGGCGCTGGCCGCGGTCCTCATCCTGATCGACGCGCCCTCGCCCATGCTGATCGCGGTTGGGATGTACCTGCCCTTCCCGTCGACGGCGGGCATCTTCGTCGGCGGGCTGGTGAGCTGGTGGCTGTCGCGCTCGCTCGACGAGCAGAAAGCGAGCAGCGAGGAGCGCACGACCGCGACCAACACCGGGGTGCTCCTCTCGTCCGGCTTCATCGCCGGCGAGGCGCTGATGGCCGTACTGCTCGCCTTCGTGGTCGGGGCGAGCGAGGCGGTCCCGTGGCTGGTCCTGCCGCAGATCGCCGACAGCGCGCTCGGCGGAGCGCTCATCTTCATCCTGCTCTACTACATGCTGGTCAGGATGCCTTTGAACGCGATGCGCGGCGGAGGGAAGTGATCGGGGGAGCGCGATCGGCGCCGGATTCCAGGACGGGAGCCGGCATCGCCGGCGCGCGGGATGCCGCGTCCGGGGAGGCCGCCGGGATGGCGTCCGCCGAGTCTGCGGCGGAGCGTGCGGCCGCGTTCTGGAACGCACGCCCGCGCCGCCGCCTGGACTGGCGCGAGCTGGACGACGGGCGCTGCGTCGTCCTTCGCCCGCAGCTCGGTGACGGCCGCATCGGCCGCTGGCTCGCCTCGAAGGTGGGCGACCCCTGCTATCGCATCCGCCTCGACGACGTCGGATCCTTCATCTGGAAGGCGTGCGACGGCGAGACGCCGATGACCGCGATCGCCGGCCGCCTGCGGGCCGAGTTCGGCGAGCGCGTCGAGCCGGCCGAGGAGCGTCTCGCGCGGTTCGTGCAGTCGCTGCTGCGGTCGCGGATGATAGCGGTCTGAGGGAAGTCGAACCCGTGCCGCGCCGTCGAGAGGCTGTCCGTCACGCGTCGAGGGCTCATCGTGCGGTATCGCACGACCGGGCCACGAGGGCCAGCACCTGGTCCGGATGGTCGGTGAACACGGCGTCGACGCCGGCCTCCATCAGCGCCGCCACCTCACCGGCGAAGGAGTCGAACGTGGCGTCGAGCCGGTCGGCGCGCAGGGTGTAGGCGTGCACCTCGAGGCCGCGGTCGTGGGCCTGCCCGACGACGGCGGAGTCCTGGAACACGAGCTCCTTGGGCACGCCGATGCCGATCGCGTAGGAGGCGATGCGGTTCAGGCCCGTGGGCGTTAGCTGGTCCGGCCGGGCGATGAGCTGCACGCGCGGGAGGTCCGTCTCGAGTGCCGCCAGGGCCTCGGCGTCGAACGACTGAATCCGGATCGGCCATTCGTGGCCGGCGAGCTCCGCGAGCAGCGTGCGGGCCAGGTCCGGCTGCACGCCGGGACTCTTCAGCTCCGGATAGACGCCGACCCGGCGCCCGGTGGTGCGGTTGAGGCCGTCGACCAGCTCCAGGACGTCCGCCAGGCGCGGCACGCGGAACGTCCGGTGCGGGTAGCGGTCCGGCAGGGCCTCGACGACGCGCAGCCTCTCGATCTCGGCGTAGGTGAAGTCGGCCGCGTAGTACCGGCCGTCGGCGCGCGCCCGATCCGGATAGCGCTCCGCGACGTCGGTGGTGCGGTCCAGGGTGATGTCGTGCAGGGCGATGGCGACGCCGTCGGCGGTCAGAACGACGTCCGGCTCGATCCAGTCGGCGCCCTGTCCGTACGCGAGCGCGTAGGCGGGCAAGGTGTGCTCCGGCAGGTAGCCCGACGCGCCGCGATGGGCGAGGATCTCCATGCAGGCGTCCTTTCCGTCCGGCTCCCCGGCCGGCGTCCGGCCCTGGGCCGCGGCAGCCGACCCGGCCAGCACGACGGCGGCGGCGCTCAACGCGACAACGAGTCTCTTCAGGCAGGTCATCGTTACTTGATCCTTCGCATGCGGCGCCATCCCCTCCGACGTATACACTGGTAGCAGGGATGCGCACGATCGACGGAACCGACTCGGCGGAGAGTCTAACCGGAAGCGGCGTCGGGAGCACGACATGTCCTGGTGGGGCTGGCTGATCATCGGCATCGTCCTGGCGGGCGCGGAGTTGCTGGCGGACGCCGCGTTCTACCTCGCCTTTGCCGGCGCCGCGGCGATCTGCGTGGGCCTGCTTGGACTCGCCGGGGTCGGCCTGCCGGCGTGGGCGCAGTTGGTGGCGTTCTCGATCCTCGCCGTCGCCTCGATGGTGCTGTTCCGGCAGAAGTGCTACGACCGGTTGCGGGGCGGTGGCGGCGGGGCGGAGTTTCGACATCCGGCGGTCGGCGCCGCGGTCGTGGTGGACGAGGACGTCGCTCCCGGCGAACGGACCCGGGTTCGCCTGCAGGGGACGGAGTGGACGGCGGTGAACGTGGGACCGGATTCGATGCCCCGCGGGACCCGTGCCGTCGTCGTCGACATCGACGGCGTGGCCCTGGAGATCATCCAGGCGGTTTCCGCGGAAACGCCTGTTCATTGATTCGACACGGAGAACCATAATGGAGGCCGGATTCATCGTCGCCCTGGTGCTGGCCCTGGTCGTGATCGTCGTCATCGCGAAGACGGCGGTGGTCGTGCCGCAGCAGAACGCCTACATCATCGAGAACCTCGGCAAGTACTCGAGGACGCTGGAATCCGGGTTCGCCCTCCTGATCCCGTTCGTCGAGCGGGTCGCCTACCGGCACAGCCTGAAGGAGCGGGCGATAGACGTCGAGGAGCAGGTCTGCATCACCGCGGACAACGTCCAGGTGGGGGTGGACGGCGTGCTCTACCTGCAGGTGATGGACGCGCGCAAGGCTTCCTACGGGATCGGCAACTACCTGTTCGCGATCGCCCAGCTCGCCCAGACCACCCTGCGCAGCGAGATCGGCAAGATCGAGCTGGACAAGACCTTCGAGGAGCGCAGTCACATCAACCTGCGGGTGGTGGAGGAGCTCGACCAGGCCTCGAACCCGTGGGGCGTCAAGGTGCTCCGCTACGAGATCAAGAACATCAACCCGCCGCACGACGTGCTGTCCGCGATGGAGAAGCAGATGCGCGCCGAGCGGGAGAAGCGCGCCACGATTCTCGAGTCCGAGGGTGACCGGGACGCCAAGATCAACCAGGCCGAGGGTGCGAAGCAGCGGGTCATCAAGGAGTCGGAGGCGGCCAAGCAGCAGCAGATCAACGAGGCCGAGGGCGAGGCGGCGGCAATCCTGGCCGTTGCCGAGGCGACGGCGGAGGGCTTGACGAAGGTCGCCGCGGCGCTCAACGCGGAAGGCGGCGACAAGGCGATGCAGCTCCGCGTCGCCGAGGACTACCTGGAACGCTTCGGCAACCTGGCGAAGGCGGGCAACACCCTGATCGTGCCGGCCAACCTGAGCGATGTCGCGTCCATGATCGGCGCCGCCACTACTGTGCTGAAGCAGGTCTCGGGCGACGGCGGCGCCGGTACCGCGTCGCGCGGATAGCGCCGCGGCTCAGCCTGCCGGCGCGTAGCGGTTGGTGATCGGCAGCCGCCGGTCCTTGCCGAACGCGCGCGTCGAGATGCGGACGCCGGGGGGCGCTTGCCGGCGCTTGTACTCCGCGCGGTCGACGAGTTGCACCACGCGCTCGACCGTCTCGCGGGCGAAGCCGAGCGCCTCGGTCCCCGCCGGGCTCCGATCCTCCTCCACGTACGCTTCCAGAATCCCGTCCAGCACGTCGTAGGGCGGCAGGCTGTCGGCGTCGCGCTGGTTGTCGCGCAGCTCGGCGGTCGGCGGCTTGTCGATGATCCGCCGCGGGATGACCTCGCCGTCGCGGTTGCGCCAGACGGCCAGACGGTAGACCCAGGTCTTCAACACGTCCTTCAGCACGGCGAAGCCGCCGGCCATGTCGCCGTAGAGCGTGGCGTAACCGACGCTCATCTCGCTCTTGTTGCCGGTGGTCAGCACCAGCCAGCCGAACTTGTTCGACAGGGCCATCAGCAGGTTGCCGCGGATGCGCGCCTGCAGGTTCTCCTCGGCGACGTTCGGCTCCGTGCCGGCGAACGGCTCGGCCAGCGCGGCCCCGTAGGTGACTGCCAGCTCCTCGATTGGCAGCTCCAGGAACCTGACGCCGAGCCGGCGGGCCAGGGTCGCCGCGTCGTCCCGGTTCATGCCGGCGGTGTAGCGCGACGGCATCGACACCGCGGTCACCGCGTCCGGACCGATGGCGTCGGCCGCAATGGTGAGCGCGAGGGCGGAATCGATGCCGCCCGAAAGTCCGAGCACGGCCCCCGGAAAACCGTTCTTCCGAATGTAGTCGGCGGTGCCGAGCGTGAGAGCGCGGTAGACCTCCGCCTCGGGAGACAGCGTGCCGGCCGCCGGCTCCGGCACGCGCGGCCGGCGCTTCGGACCCGCCTGCCGGCGAAGATGGACGACGGAAACCCGCCCCGCGTCGGGTCGATCCACTGTCGCCGGGGCAGGGTCGGCGGTCGGGGCCGGCGGCGTGCTCCACCGGGGATCGGATCTGCGGAGCTCGCGGGCGGCGGTCGGGTCGAGGTCCGCGACGAGCATCTCCTCGTCGAACGGCGCGCCGCGGGCCAGGATGGTTCCGTCCGGTCCGATGAGCAGGCTGTGGCCGTCGAAGACCAGCTCGTCCTGCCCGCCCACGGCGTTGCAGAAGGCCAGGAAGCAGCGGTGATCGCGGCAGCGGGCGGCGAACAGCTCCTCCCGTTCCCGGCCCTTGCCCCGGTGATAGGGCGAGGCCGACAGGTTGACGACGATCTCGGCGCCGCCGTCAACGGCGGCCCACTCGGCCGGACCGCCGGGCATCCAGATGTCCTCGCAGATCGTGATGCCGACGCGCGGCCCGTCGAGATCGATCACGAGTGATTCGCCTCCAGGCCTGAAGTAGCGCCGCTCGTCGAAGACCGCGTAGTTCGGAAGGTGGTGCTTCCGGTACCGCGCCGCGACCCGTCCGTCGGCGAGGACCGCAGCGGCGTTGTAGAGCCGGTTGCTTCCGGAGATGGCACCCCCGTCGCCGGCCGCCCCGGCTGCCGCCGCCGCGGGTGCCGGAACGCCGACGCAGGCGACGATGCCGGTGGCGCATGCGGCCACCTCTTCGAGCGCGGCAGTGGCGTTCTGTACGAAGCTCGGCTTCAGCAGGAGATCTTCCGGCGGGTAGCCGGTGATCGACAGCTCGGGAAAGACGACGAGGTCGGCCTGCCGCTCCCGCGCCTCGCGAATCCGCTCCTGCAGGGCAGCGACGTTCCCGAGGAGGTCGCCGACGATCAGATTCGACTGACAGAGCGCGACGCGGAGCACGCTGGGCTTCCAGGGTCGCGCCGTCAGGGCTGCACGGTGTGGGGCCGGGGCAGGCCGCTGAGGCCGATGGCCGCCGCGATCTCCCGGATCTTCCGTTGCACGCGGCGCTGGTTGTCGGGGCCCATGCCTATCAACTGGCGCTGTGCCGGCGAGAGGAACTCGAGCGTCTCGTCGGCGTACAGATACAGCGGTCCGCGCGAAACCAACTCGGGCTGGCCTTCGATGACCGGCGCGTTGAGCAGATGCGCCACCGCGCGCCAAACGGTGTCGTCGAATGCGTCGCCGGGCTGGCCGAGCTCTTCGTACGCTTCCCGCAGCAACGGACGCAGCTGCTGGTACAGCTCCGCGATGCCCTCCGCGTCGAGCGAGGCCACGAGCGCCGCCGCGTCGTCGTAGCGGGCGTAGCTGGCCACGGAGATCCGCGGCGCCGCCGCGGCGCCGTCGATCTGGAAGCGGCCCTCGGGCCGGAGAAACGGTACGTGCTGGGAGGGATTCGTGCCCTCGGCCACGTTGTCGATGACGACGACCACCGTCCGCACCAGCTCGTCGGTGACGAGCCAGCTCGCCAGCTCCGGATTCGCGGACAGCTCCGCGACCAGCTCGCGAACGACCGCGTCGCTCTCGTTGAGCGGCGGCATCTCGAACACCGGCTCGGGCTCGGGTTCGGGCTCGGGTTCGGGTTCCGGCTCCGGTGGCGGAGGCGGTGGAGGCGGCGGAGGCGGAGCTTCCACGACTTCCGGTTCCGGCTCCGGCTCGGGTGCAACGTCCACCAGGAGGTAGCCGACGATCGCGACGACAATCACGATGCCGGCGAGCCCGGCGGCGGGCGGCAGTTGCTTCACACGGTTCAGCAGATCCTGCAGCACTGTTGGGTTACCGTTCGTCATCCCGACATTTCCCGCTGGAGCGTCCCAGGAAGCTGGAACGCCATGAAGTCGTGTTCAAGCCGGCCCGTCGCACGGGTCTGGATTTCATGCTACCACGGATGCTGCGGCGTCTCAGTCGTCGCGCCGCAGGAGCCAGCCGCGCAGCTCGCCGCCGGGGTTGTTCTCGGTGTGGAGCTGCACGTAGTAGCGGCCGCCGCGCAGCTCGGCCAACTGGTCGTCGGCCAGGGTCACCGTGTCGACGATCTCTCCGGCGGCACCGTTCGCGCCCCCGAGATCGACTGAAAACGCCACGCCGCCGCGACGGGCCACCGGCGCGTTGTGCACGTGCGCCGCGGTCACTCCCGAGCTCAGTCCACTGAACCGTACGGTGATGGTGAGCGCGTTGCCGGTCAGCTCCGCGGATACGGATCCCGCGCCGGAGATCGTCGACGTGGTGCGCAGGTCGACCGGCATCCGCGAGAGGCGTTCGCCGTAACGCTCGGCATCCTGTGCGCCTGCCGCCGCGACCAGGAGCACCATGCACAGCGCCAGTCCCAGCTTGGTCTTGATCATCGGTCCACTCCTCGCGTGATCGCGCCGACGGGTTGGGGGTCGGTCCGCGGGCCGCCGTCCGCGCGGAGCGACTCCAGGATCTCTTCGTTGTGCTCGCCGAGCGCCGGCGGCCGGCGGTGAATGGCGGCCGGCGTTCGCGAGAGCCGGATGGGGTTGCCGAGGCTCCGCATGGTGCCGAGGTCGTCGTGCGGAATGTCGATGACCATGCCGCGCGCCCGCAGGTGGGGATCCTCCAGCGCCTCCCCGATCGACCGGACCTGCGCGCACGGTACGTTGTGGGCGCGCAGGCGGTCGATCAGCGCGTCACGCGTGTACTTCGCGAGGCGCGGCGTCAGCTCGGCTATGAGCCGCGGACGATGGGCCATCCGGTCGGTGTTGGTGGCGTAGTCCGGATGATTCTCGAGGTCGGCCGCGTTCACCGCGGCGCAGAACTGCTTCCAGAGCCGCTCGTTGCCGACGGCCACGACGACCAGGCCGTCCGCGACCTCGATGGTCTCGTACGGGGTCAGCGTGTGATGCTGGTTGCCCTCGCGCCCCGGTTCCTCGGCGGTGTTGAAGTAGATGCCGGCCGGCAGCGCGAGGGCCGAGGTCATCGCGTCCATCAACGCGATGTCGACGTGCTGGCCCTGTCCGCTGCGGTCGCGGTCGCGCAGCGCGAGCAGGATGCCGTTCATCGCGTAGAGGCCGGCCAGGTAGTCCGTGATCGCCACCCCGACCCGCGTCGGCGGGCCGTCGGGATGGCCGGTGACGTCCATCAGTCCGCTCTCGCCCTGGATAACGGCGTCGTAGCCGGGAAGGTCCTTCTTCGGACCGACCTGCCCGTAGCCGGTGACCGAGCAGTAGACGAGCCGCGGATTCAGCGCCGCCGCGGTTTCGTAGCTGAAGCCGAGCTTCGCCAGGCTTCCCGGCCGGAAGTTCTCGATCAGCACGTCGGCGGTCGCAATCAGCCGGCGCAGCGCGGCCGCGCCTTCCGCGGACTTCAGGTCCAGCGCGACGCTCTTCTTGCTCCGGTTCAGGCCCAGGAAGAAGGTGCTCCAGCCGTCGCGGTGCGGCGCCCAGGCGCGGGTGTCGTCGCCGTGGGTGGGCTCCTCGATCTTGAGGACCTCGGCGCCCATGTCGCCGAGCATCATGGCGCAGTAGGGCCCGGCCAGCACCCGGGTGAGATCGAGCACGCGCAGTCCGTCGAGAGGCGGCATCGGGTGCCGCGATTATATGCGCCGCGCGGCTTCGGCCGCCCGCGCCTTGAGAGAGCGGCGGCGCGCTGGTAGGGTTGGGGGAAACCCGAAGACACAAGGAGCGACCCGATGTCCCGCATTCAGCGCCAGCTCGTGAATCTTGCCGTTGCCGCGGGTCTGGCGTTTGCCGCCGCGTGCGCGACCCCGGCCGCCGGGCCCGCCGATGCGTGCGCCGATCTCGCCGCGCTGGCGCTGATCGATCTGCGGATCGGCGAGGCGGACCGCGTGCCGGGCGAGGCGGGGCAGCCGGCGCATTGCCGGGTGACCGGGACCATCGAGACGGAGATCAACTTCGAGTTGCTGCTGCCCGACGAGTGGAACGGACGGTTCCTGATGGGCGGCGGCGGCGGCTTCGTCGGCAGCGTCCAGAACCAGGCGCGCACGCTCTACGCGCACGGCGGGAGCCCGCTGCAGCGCGGCTATGCGACGGTGGGGACGGATACCGGGCACACCGGCAGCGGCATCGAGGCGGGCTGGGCGCTCGATCATCCGCGGCGGCAGGAGAACTTCGGGCACCGCGCCGTCCACCTGACCGCGGAAGCGGCGAAGTCGATCATCGGCCACTACTACGACCGGCCGGCCGAGTACTCCTACTTCGTCGGCTGCTCCCGAGGCGGCGGGCAGGCGATGATGGAGTCGCAGCGCTATCCGGACGACTTCGACGGCATCGTCGCCGCGGCGCCCGCCTACGACTGGACCGGCATTACCGCCGGCTTCGTGCAGAACCAGCAGGCGATCTATCCGGACGGCGACATCGATTCCCCGGTGCTCACTCCGGCGACGCTCGAACTGCTCGGGTCGAGCATCCTCGCCGCGTGCGACGCGGAAGACGGCGTCGAGGACGGCGTGCTCAACGACCCGCGCCGGTGCGATTTCGAGCCGGAGGACCTGCTGCGCTGCGCGGGAGATCGGCCGGGCGAGGATTGCGTCACGGCGGCACAGCTCGCGGCCATCAACGCCGTCTACGACGGCCCGACCGCGAACGGCGAGTCGATCTACCACGGGTTCAACTACGGCGGCGAGAACGACGGGGGCGGTTGGGACTCGTGGGTGGTCAGCGCCCCGCAGCGCCGGGCCGCAGGGATTCCCAACGCGCAGTACGGCTTCGGTACCGAGCTCTTCAAGTACTTCGTCTTCGAGGATCCCGACTGGGACTACACGCAGTACGGTTTCTCGAGCTGGAAGGAGGACGTAGCCGAGACGGCGGCCATCCTCAACGCCACGGACACCGATCTGAGCGCCTTCAGGGACAACGGCGGGAAGATCATCTACTGGACCGGCTGGTCCGACCTGGCCCTCGCTCCTCTGGGCACCATCGATTACTACGAGCGGCTCGAGGCGGGCGATCCGGCGGCCCGCGACTATGCGCGGCTCTACATGCTGCCGGGCGTGCTCCACTGCGCCGGCGGTCCCGGCCCCGACCGCGTCGACTGGGTGGAGGCCATCCGCGCCTGGGTGGAGGAAGGCAGGGCGCCCGAGCGCTTGCTGGCGTCGAAGCTCGGTCCGGACGGACAGCCGACGATGACCAGGCCGCTTTGTCCCTATCCGCAGGTCGCCGTCTACGACGGGGCGGGCGACCCGGGCGACGAGGCCAGCTTTGCCTGCGCAGTCCCGTAGTGCGGGCCGTCGTGTTCCACCCGCCGGCCTACAACTCGCTCAGGTGCGCGATCCGGCCGGTGCTGTCGCCTACTTGCTCCCGATGCACGCCGAGGCGGTCGAGCAGCGTCAGGAACAGGTTGGTCATCGGCGTGCCGTCCGGGTACCGCAGGTGACGCCCGCCGCGCAGCGTGCCGCCGCCGCCGGCCACCAGCGTCGGCAGGTCGTCGTGCGTGTGCGCGTTCGAGTCGCTCAGGCTGCTGCCGTAGACGACCATCGAATGGTCGAGCAGCGAACCGGTCTCGTCCTGGGCGTCCCGCAGCTTTCCGAGGAAGTAGGCGAGCATCGCCACGTGGTGCCGATCGATCATCGCTAGCCGGGCCATCTTCTCCGGATCGTTCTGGTGGTGCGACAGCCCGTGGTGGGCGTCCGGGACGCCGATCGAGCGGTAGGTCCGGTTGCCCCCCTCGCGGCTGTACATCAGGGTGACCACGCGCGTCAGATCGGCCTGGAACGCGATGGTGACCAGGTCCGACATCAGTTGGACGTGCTCCTCGAAGGTCGGCGGGATGCCGTCCGGACGGTCGAGGACCGGCAGATCGATGCCGTCGTAGCGCGCGTTCCGGATGCGGCGCTCCACCTCGCGGACCGAGTCGAGGTAGTCGCCGAGCTTGCGCCGATCGCCGGCGCCGAGGGTGGTGCGCAGGCGCGCCGCGTCGTCGCGCACGAAATCGAGCAGGCTGCGGTTCTGCCGCGCGCGGACCGCGCGCACTGCCGGGTCGGTGGTGTCGCCGTCGCCGAACAGCCGCGAGAACACGCGGCTCGGGTTGTTCTCGTAAGGCAGCGGGGTGGTCGGCGAGCTCCACGAGAGGGTATTGCTGTAGGCGCAACTGTAGCCGGAGTCGCAGCCGCCGACCATCCGCACGTCCTGCAGGCCCAGCTCCAGCGAGGGAAGCGGCGCGTCGCGGCCGATCGTCTCGGCCAGCATCTGGTCCACCGACATGCCGTTGCGGATGTCGGCGCCGCGCGTCTTCTTCGGATGCACGCCGGTCAGCCAGCTCGCGCCGGCGCGGGCGTGGTCGCCGGGGCCGTCGCCCAGCGCCTCGCCGTTGCGGTGCGCCAAGCCCGTCAGCACGAGCAGGTCGTCGCGGAACGGCTCGACCGGCATCAGCGTCTTGCTGAACGCGAAGCCGGGGCCGTTCTCGGCCGGCGTCCAGTCCTGCATGATGATGCCGTTGGCCGTGTAGACGAACGCGACCCGGGTGACGGGCGTCGACGCGGACGCGAACGCCGGCGTCATCGCATCGAGGAACGGCAGGGCGACGGTGGCGCCCATGCCGCGCAGGAAGGTGCGTCGGGGCAGCGCTTTTCCGGTGATCATGGCTCCGGAATCCTCCTTAGGCGGAATGGTACGCTATCGACGATGGCCGAGACCAGCGCCGAGAAGCGGTAGTCCGCGGCCGCGACCCGGCGGCGGATCTCGCGCACGGCCGGTTGATCGTACGCCTCGAGACCCCGGCCGATGGCATAGGTCAGCAGCTTCGCGGCCAGCGTCTCCACGAACTCGTCGCGGCGGTCCCGCAGCACGCGTCGCAGGCCCGCGGGGCCGTCGACGAGGGTGCCGTCCGGCAGCGCGCCCGACGCCTCGACGGTTGCGCCCTCGTCCTCGGTCCGGTACGCGCCGACCGCGTCGAAGTTCTCGAGCGCGAATCCGAGCGGGTCGAGCTTGGCGTGGCAGGCGGCGCAGGCGGGGTTGGCGCGGTGCCGCTCCAACGCCTCGCGCAGGCTGCCCGCCGAGACCTCCGCGCCGGCTTCCAGCGCCGGCACGTCCGGCGGTGGGGGTGGAGGGGGCGCGCCGAGCAGGTTCTCGAGCACCCACTTGCCGCGCAGCACCGGCGACGTTCGCGTGGGGTACGAGGTGACCATCAGCACGCTGCCGTGCGTCAGGATGCCGCCGCGTGCGGTGCCCTCGAGCGGGACGCGGCGGAAGTAGCCGCCGTTCACTCCGTCGACGCCGTAGAAGCCGGCCAGCCGCTCGTTCAGGAACGTGTAGTCGGCGTCGATCAGCTCCAGGACGCTGCGGTCCTCGCGGATCAGGTAGTCGAGAAACAGCTCCGTCTCGCGCTCGAAGGCGTAGCGCAACGAATCGTCGAAGTCGGCGAACCGCACCGGGTCCGGCGTCCAGTCGGCCACGTTGCGCAGGTGCAGCCACTGGCCGCCGAAGTTCTCCACCAGTGCGCCGGCCTTCGGATCGGCCAGCATCCGGGCGATCTGCGCGTCGAGCACCTGCGGATCGCTAAGCCGTCCGCGCTCGGCCAGGTCGAGCAGCTCCTTGTCCGGGACGCTGCTCCACAGGAAGAAGGACAGGCGCGAGGCCAGGTCGAGGTCCGCGAGGCGGTATGGCGATCCGGGCTCGATCCCTTCCGGCACGCGAGGCGCCCGGAACAGGAAGCTCGGGGAGACGAGCACGCCGCTCAGCGCCATCTCGATGCCGTCTTCGAAGCGGTCCCCGTCGGCGCGCCCGATGGCGAACAGGCCGAGCAGCGGGTCGATGTCGGCGGCGTCGATCGGTCGCCGATACGCGCGGCGGGCCAGCCGCGTCAGGATCCGCCGCGCGCACGGCTCCTCCGGTTCGTCCGCCGCGGGCCTGCAGAGGAAGATGCGGCGCTGGACGTCGGTCTCGCCCGGACCGGCCGCGTCGTACGGGCCGCCCACGAGCACGTAGTCGACCGCGTAGTCGTTCGTCTCGGCGCCGTCCTCGCTGCGCGCGTACTCGGTGAGGAACCCGGCGCCGATCTCGTGCTCTCCGGCCGGCAGCGGCAACCGCAGCTCGAAGTTGCGGGTGAGCTGGTTCGCCTCCTCGGGATCGAAGTCGGCGTCGATCAGCCGGACCCGCCGGCCGTCGACGCGGACGTCCAGGCGGGGCGCCGGCATTCCAATGGTGCGCCGCCCGCGCACCCGCACGGTGAGCGTGTAGTCGGCGTCGAATGCGAAGTAGTGGCGGAAAAGGATGCCGCCCCGCTCGTTGGGGGGCAGCCCTTCGATCGCCTCGTCGGTGGTTCCGTCGGGCGGCTCGTAGCGTTCGACCACCGGGCGCGGGGTCAGGCTGCCGACCGCCAGCCGGCTGACGCGCCGCGCCGCCGCGACGTACTGCTCGACGTGCAGCGGCGAGACGGTCAGCACGTCGCCGATGTTGTCGAACCCGTAGCCGGAATCGTCGGCCGGCAGGTCGCGGGCGTGGTCGAGATCGAGCCCCAGCAGGTCGCGCACCGCATTGCGGTACTCGGCGCGGTTCAGCCGGTGAATGGCGGGTGCGCCGGGGTTGGGGTTGGCGGCGGCTTCGCGATCGAGCGCGGTCTCGAGCCACGCCGTCAGGCCGGCGGTGGTCGTCTCGTCCGGACGGGGGCGATCCGCGGGCGGCATCTCGCCGGCCCGGAGCTTCTGCAGCACCTTTTCGAGAACGGGCGCGTGCGCGGCCACGCGACCGGCGTCAACGCCCTGGAGCGACAGCCCCGCGGTCAACGTCCGGTCGTTGTGGCACGCGAGACAGTAGCGGCGGAATGTGTTCCGCAGCAGTTCGGCGCCGGGGTCGGCGTCCTGACGGTTCGCCTGAGCCGCTGCGTGCGGGGCGGCGGCCAGGCAGAGGAGAGCCGCAACCGTTGCCAACGCGAGGCAGATTCGTCGTCCGCTCACTGGATTCGGAGTGTAGCATTCGATTCCATGTGGAAGACGCGGTTGTTGGCGTCCCGGCGCAGGGCCCTCATGAGGGGGTTGGGGTTGGTACTCGCGTTGGTTCCGGTGCCGGGTGCCGTCGCGCCGGCGTCCGCCCAGGAAGCTCGATCGGTCTCCGATCCGGAGACGCCGCTCATCGAGGCGGTCCAGCGGCGGGACGTGCGAGCCGTGGCGGCGCTCGTCGCCGGCGGGGCCGACGTGAACGCGGCGCGTGCGGACGGTTCGACGCCGCTGTCCTGGGCCGCCCTGCGCGATGCCGCCGGCATCGTCGAGACGTTGCTGCGGGCCGGCGCCGACCCGAACGCCGTCGACGAGAACGGCGAGACGCCGCTGCTCTTCGCCTGCGGCAACGGAAACCTGGAGATCGCCCGGATGCTGCTCGCCGCCGGGGCTGCTGTCGACGCGGAACGCTGGAGCGGCGACACCCCGCTGATGGCCGCCGTGCACGCCGGGAACGAGGCGCTGGCGCGGCTGCTCGTAGAGCGCGGGGCCGGGGTGAACGTGGCGGAGCACCGGATGGGGCAGACCCCGCTGATGTGGGCCGTCGCGGGAGGTCACACCGCTATCGCACGCTTTCTCATCGAGCAGGGCGCCGACGTGAGCGCCACGTCCACGAACGGCGCCCGCCCGATTCTGTTCGCCGCCGCCTCGGGCGATGCCGACAGCGCGCGCGCCCTGATCGCGGCCGGCGCCGACCCGCACGTCACCGCCGCCGACGGGCGGAGCGCCTTTCTGATCGCCGCCGGGGAGGGGCGCGACGCGGTGACCCGGCTGATGCTCGACCACGGCGCCGACGTCAACGCCCGGGATCGCGAGGGCGGCACGGCCCTGCACGCGGTCGTGGCGCAGGGCAACGTCGAGATGGCGCGGGAGCTGGTGGCGCGGGGTGCGGACGTGCACGCTCGTAGCGGCGGCGGTCCCGGCGGCGCGGCCTGGCGGCAAACCGGAGGGCTCACCCCGTTTCTCACGGCGGCGCAGGCCGGCAACGTCGACATGCTGGCGGCGCTGCTGGCGCTGGGGGCCGATCCGGAGGCGGTGACCAACGACGGCGCGGGTGCGGTGCTGCTGGCGGCGACGAGTCGCGAGCTCGACGCGGTCCGGTTCACCGTAGAGCTCGGTCTGGACGTCAACATCCATCCATCGGGCCGCCGGAGCGCGTTTCATGTGGCGATCCGCGCCGGCGAGGACGAGATCGTCGAGTACCTCGCGGACAACGGCGCCGATTTCGATGCGCTCGACCAGTTCGGCCGCACCCCGCTGGAGGAAGCGGAGTTCGAGGCGCCGACGCCTACCATCGAGTTGATGCGCCGGCTTACCGCCGAGCGGGCAGCCGGGATACGATGATTGACGGGTAGACGACGGAGACCGCACCTTGTACTCGTCGATACGGATCAACGGCTACCGCGGGCTGGACTCGTTCCGGATGGAGCGGCTCGGCCGCGTCAACCTGCTGGTCGGGGCGAACAACTCCGGCAAGACATCGATTCTGGAGTGCATCGAGTTGCTCCGTTCCGCGGGCAACCCGCACGTGCTGTCGGCCATTGTCGGCCGGCGGGGAGAGTGGGCCTACACGAGCGATGGAGATGACCGCGTCTCTTTTGGGCCTGCTACAGAATCGCTCGACGTCTCGCACCTTTTCGCGAACCACGAGCTAAGAGGAACAATACGCATTGAGGCCGACCACAAAGGCGTAGCTGGCGCTGGTTGGAACGACAAGGTGACCATCCACGTCAAGGACGTGTCGCGTTCTGATCTCGACGAATTGAATCCAGACTACGATGAATGGGGTGCGGAAGTGGAGCACGACGAACCTCGCCTCGTGCTTCACGTCAAGTGGGCCAACGCGGAAGAGAACTACAGAGCTTTCGTGAGCGACAGGGGGTTCTTGCTGTGGCTTCGACGGCCGATGCGCCCGCGACCCGGTTCGACCCAGGCGGTTCAGATCGTCAGGACCAGCGGCATGTCGGCGTCCGATGTAGCTCGGATGTTCGATCAGGTGGTGCTCACGGAGAACGAAGAAGGGGTTACGCAAGCGCTTCGCATTCTGGATCCGGACATCGAGCGGATTGCCACCGTTACCGGTGATCGGAGGAAAGTCGGCAGCGATGCGCCGGGAGGAGTGTTTCTCAAGCTGGCTGGTGCCGCGGATCGCTTACCGATAGGAAGCATGGGCGACGGCATGTGGCGGATGCTCGGTCTGGCGCTGTCCCTTGCGAATGCAAAGGGGGGAGTGCTGCTCGTCGACGAAATCGACACCGGTCTTCACTACACGGTCATGGAAGACATGTGGCGGATGATCAGTGAGCAGGCCGCCGCCCTCTCGGTTCAGGTGTTCGCCACGACGCACAGCCGCGACTGCTACGAGAGCCTGGGGGCGGCCGTGGAATCCAATGTGGGAGACGTCGCCATTCAGAGGATCGATCGGAGTCGCGAAAAAGCGGTCAGCATCACCAATCAGGCCATCGTGGCCGCTGCCGAGCGTAATGTTGAGGTCAGGTGAATGCCTGCCAGGGTCTACAGGCATCACCCCAGAAGGCTGCTCGTGGAGGGTGAGACGGACAAGAGCGTAATTCCGTACCTCATGGAAGCGAACGGCGTCGCGTGGCCGGATCCTCCTCGCTCCCCGGTGTTCATCGAGCCGTCAGGCAGCGTCGACGAGCTTCTGAGGCAGGGAGTCATCGAGCTCGAGCTGGCGGCGTCCGGTCTTGAGGCCCTGGGCGTCGTGGTCGATGCGAACGGTGACGCCGCCGGCCGCTGGGATGATGTCAAGACCTGGTGCAGCAGCGAGTTTGCCGATCTTCCGGAACAGATTCCCGCCGGAGGCCTCGAGGTCGTCCACTCCGACGGTGTGCGGTTCGGCGTCTGGATCATGCCCGACAATCGGTTGACCGGGATGCTGGAGGACTTTCTCGTCCAACTGGTTCCGGACGGCTCCCGGCAACTGTACGAACTCGCCAGGAATTCCGTTGCCGAGGCGAAGCGCAACGATGCACCGTTCAGGGATGTGCACGAGAGAAAGGCAGAGATTCACACGTGGCTCGCGTGGCAGGACCCGCCGGATCTGCGACTGCACGAAGCCCTGAACCATACCGTCCTGGACCCTGCCCGGGTCGAGTCCCAACCGTTTGTGAGCTGGTTCCGGCGCCTCTTTGGCGTGTAGCCGACGCCCTGCAATCCGCCGTAGAGTACCCGCGGACGCATAGAATGGGCATGTGACGCAACTCGACGGCTTTCTCGGCACACTCCGTCCGCTCCTGGATGCGCAGGGAGCCCACGCGGCGTGGATCTTCGGATCGCAGGCCCGCGGCACGGCGTCGGCCGAGAGCGACATCGACGTCATCGTGGTCGCGCCGACCGACCGGCCGTTCGTGGAGCGGTTCCGTGACTACCTGCCGGCGATCACGAACGCAGACGTCGGTGTCGACCTTCTGGTCTACACGCCGGGCGAGTTCGCCCGGATGCAATCCGAGGAACGTCCGTTCCTCGTCGACGCGCTCGCCGACGCCGAGCAGATCCATGTGGGACGCCCGAGCGGAAGCTGACCGCTGGCGCCGGCAGGCCGCCAACGATCTCGAGTTCGCGCGGGTCGCCGTGCGCGAGCGATTTCACGCGCAGGCATGCTTCATCTCTCAGCAGGCGGCGGAGAAGGCCGTCAAGTCCATCGCCTACCAGCCCGTGGAAGAAGTCTGTTCGCTGAGCGCCGCTGTTCAGGCAGCTTGGCGATGAGCGATTGAGCCGACGAGCGCCGTCGGTGTCCATTCGAATCCCCAGAGTCGCCTCAGAGGCCCCCAGCAGGCGATCAGACGCCCGATCAGGCGGAAAATCGCCGAAACAGCCCGCCCCTGCAGGCTCCGGGGCGTACCGACGCCGGTCTGGTGGCGCAACAGCAGCCCGATGTTGCAGGCGGCCGCCTGGAGCAGCACGCGCTTGCGGACATTCTCGTGGCCGCGCACCCACACCCGACGCATACCGCCCGTCTCATACATGTGCGCGAAAGTACGCTCCACGACCTCGCCCCGGCGGCGTTGCAGGCGGCGACCCCGCCGCCCGCGCACACGCCGGCGGTTTGCGTACAACGCTTTCTGCGCAGCTCGCTTCTCCGGCGGCGTCTCGCCCGTCTTCTTGTCCTGCCAGCGGCGCCGGCCGCGCTCCGGTTCCGATACGTGGCTTCGAACACCTACCTCGCCGAGAGCCACCAGCGTCTCGTCGCTGTGATAGCCCTTGTCGGCCACCACCTCTTCGACCCCCGAACCCTCCGGCTGCACCGCCTCGACCTGCTCGGCCGCCGTGATCAGCGTCTCCGGCAGCGTCGCCGTATCGCCGTCCGATGCATCCTGCACCGTCACCGACACGATGGCGCCCGTGTCCATGTCGACCCCGTGCTCGGCCTTGTGGGCCAGGTGCGTCCGGCCGTCCTTCATCTTCGCGATCTTCGCGTCCGGGTCCTGTGGTGATTTCCAGTCCTTGTTCGACGTCTTCTTGTTCTTCCGAGACCGGTCGAACCGGGCCAGATCCGCTCGCGTCGGGGTCTCCACACCGGACGCTTCCGCCAACCGCCGAATGAACTCTTCGTGGGATTCTCCCGTGTCCCGCCGCTCGATGCTCCGCATCGCCGCGTTCGCTTCCAGCGTCGTCGCATCGATGCCGACCGTCTTCCCCCGAACCAGACCCGCTACGGACAACCGCTCCAGAACCCACGTGAAAACTGCCTCGTGGGTCTCTACGTCGATCCGCCGCCGCGTGCGCGACAGCGTCGAGTGATCCGGCGCCGCCTCGGTCAACTCCAGGTCCAGGAACGACCGCAGACTCAGCGAATCGGCTACCCGCCACGCAATCCCCCGCTCCGACGACAGACCCTCGAAATAGCCGATGAACAGCATCCGGAAATACCGACCCGGACGCAGACTCGGACGGCCCAGCCGGTCCGCGTAGAAGGTCGCGGACAACTCCTCGACGAACGCATCGAAGCCGGAATCCGCCAGGACCCGGTTCAGCCGCTCGAAGTAAGGATGCCCGTCGCTCGTCGGGAGGTCCGACGTGTCCACCCACATCGGCGCCGCCTGGCGCGCCGCCGGTCTCTTGCCCATTGCCATGGTCGTTCAGTGTACGGGTTCGATCGCGCCGGGGCCAGGCCGGATCAGCGACTTTCGCCACAGGCTGCTACGGGCTCGGTGAGCGCGCGGTGCTGGGCCACTCCCTGGTCGCGCTCATCTCGCGCTATTCCGACCGCGTGCTTGAACTCAAGGAACTGCGGGAGTTGGGCGGTGTGCTCGATCAGTACTACGTGCCGACCCGCTACCCGAACGGTCTCGCCGGCGGCGTGCCGTTCGAGGCGTTCGCCGAGTCTCAGGCGGTGGCCGCTGTCGATGCCGCCGATCGCTTCGTGCAACTCGCGGCGCATCTGGCGCCGACTGGCGACTGAAGGAGCTGACGAACATGCGGAGTACGTCCACCAGGTACGGTCAAACAATCTATATCCCGAAACAGACGCGACGTGCGGTCCGATTGCGCAGGCATCCGTTGGTCGGGGATTCCAAGTATGATGAGAAGTGGCTGCAGCAGCTTCTTTTTTCAACGCCCGAAGTGCTGCCAGTCGGAGAGATTGATCGTGCGTTCGGTCCCGCTATCCCGCTCTGCCGAGAGCTGCCGACCCGCGGCGGGGGCTCGGTCGATATAGCTTACATGAGTGACCAGGGTCGCTTGTCCATCGTTGAGTGCAAGCTGTGGCGCAACCCGGAGGCACGGCGTAGGGTTGTCTCCCAGATCCTTGACTACGCGAAGGAGATCAGCCGCTGGGCGTACGAGGATCTGGACGAGGCCGTTCGCCGGGCCACCAAGCGTTCCGGG
Source organism: Vicinamibacterales bacterium (assembly GCA_965116825.1). Lineage (GTDB taxonomy): Bacteria > Acidobacteriota > Vicinamibacteria > Vicinamibacterales > UBA8438 > WTFV01. Next base: position 6,840,283 of record OZ220736.1, on the reverse strand, counting down.
AAAGCGAAGACGCTCTTCGATCTCGTGCGGGAGGATAACGACACGATTCAGGAGGACGACTTCTTCGACAACGTAACGCGCAGTCTCAGGAGTGGCCAGCTTCGCCTGCTCGTAGTTGGCGACGGCATACACGAAGAGGTCGAATGCATCGCCGAGTACCTCAAGCAGTCCGCTGGCATACGATTCACGTTTGAACTTGTGGAGCTGGCGATCTTTGACATGCCGGAGGGATCGGATGGTGGCATCATCGTGCAGCCTAGGGTGCTGGCCAGGACGGTCGAGATCAAGCGCGCCGTAGTGGAGCTGGCCGACCCGGCTGACCGCCGAGTCGTGGTGAAGGAGATTCCATCGCTCGCGTCTGCCGGTCAGGGGGCGCGGAATGATGGAAGAAGCAGGAAGAGATTGACGCCAGACGAGTTCTATCGGGAGATCGAGCGAATCGATGCGGCTCTGCCGTCGCGCCTGCGGGACTTCTTCCGACGGTTCGAGGACCAGGGTGACGAGTTCAGAGTCACCGCGTCGAGCGCCTCCTACATCCTGAACTGGTATCGGCCGGACGGGCCCAAAGTCAACTTCGGCACCCTGTTCTCCGACGGGGATCTCAATACGAACTATGTGGTCTGGAACGCTGACGATAGCGGCGACCCGCAAGTTGGGGTGGACTACCTGGAGGCCGTTGCCCGGCTTGTTCCCGGCGCGACCGTCAAGAAGGACGGGAACTACTGGACCTGGCGAGTGGTCGTCGATGGGAAAAGACCGAAGATTGCCGACGTGCTGAAACAATCCGAAGAGTGGCTGGGCGCGATAGGACGAGCGATTGAAGCCTTCAATCGGCTCGACGAGAACTACGAGGAATGAACAGCCACAGCGGCGGCACGACGCCGGTTGCGCCCTGCTCGATGCGGTCCAGAAGGGCATCCGACTCGGCGGAAGCCTGGCTCCGTTCCACCCACGCGAACGCCAGGGAGGCGTCCACGACGAAGTCGCGGCTCACCGGCGTCCCGCCTCGATCAGGGCCTTGACCTGGGCATCGGTGAGCCGCGGCTCGCTCCCTTGCCGCCTGGCAATCTCTTCACGCAGCTCGCGCAGGCCGGTCACGGCCGCGCGCACGTCGTTCAGGCTGCCTCGGTCTGCCGCTACCAGGCGCGCGACCGGACGGTCGTGCCGTGTGACCCCGGTCACCGATACGCCGCCGCCTGGATCTCGTACAGCTCGGCGTAGTGTCCCGTTGCGGCCATCAGCTCCTCGTGGCTGCCCACCTCCACGACGCGGGCGCCGTCGAGGACGACGATGAGGTCCGCCATGCGCACGGTGGAGAAGCGGTGCGACACCAGCAGAGTGATGCGGCCACTGGGTGTAGTGGCCCCGTTCCCGTCGCTCGCGGCGTCCCCGCTTCCATTCCCCCGCGCGGCGCTCGCGTAGCGCTCGAACAGCGCGTGCTCGGTCTCCGCGTCGAGGGCGGCGGTAGGCTCGTCGAGCACCAGCAGCAACGGCTCGTCGCGCATGAAGCCGCGGGCCAACGCCAGCTTCTGCCACTGTCCGACGCTCACCTCGACGCCGTTCGGCCAGGTGGGGCCGAGCTGCGTGTCGAGGCCGTCGGCCAGCGTGTCGACCACGTCCTCGGCGCCGGCCCGGCCGACGGCGGTCTCGACCGCCGTACGTTCGTCGAGACGGGGCACATCGCCGATCCCGACGGTTCGCTGCGCCGGCAGCTCGAAGCGGAAGAAGTCCTGGAACGCCCCGGCGAGCCGTGAGCGCCACGCGGCCGCCGGCATGCGTGCGAGGTCCTCGCCGTCGACGAGGATGCGGCCGGCGCTGGGCTCGTACATCTTGCCGAGCAGCTTGACCAGCGTGGTCTTGCCGGCGCCGTTCTCGCCGACCAGGGCCACGACGGCGCCCGCGGGGAGCGTGAGGTCGACGTTCTCCAGCACCAGGCGGTCGGTGCCGGGATAGGCGAACGAGACGTTGTCCAGCGCGATGCCGCGCTCGATGGACGGCGGGGCCGGCCGGTCGGCGCGCTCGGCCTGGGCCGCGGCGTAGTCCTCGAGCCACGCCAGGCGGCGCGAGCCGTCGAGCCAGATGCCGCGCAGGAAGCCGATCTCGCCCACCGTGGCGCTGACGTAGCCCGCCAGCCGCGAGCCGGCGGCCAGCAGGAGCAGCACGTCGCCGGGGGAGGCCCGCAGCCCGGAGGCCACGAAGACGACCGCGCCGACGTACCCCGCGCCGAAGACGCTCCAGCCGAGGGTGTGCCAGCCGGCGCTGGCCCAGCGCGCGGCGGCGACCGGGCGGTACCAGCGCTCCCAGGCGGCGCGACGGTCGCTCACGAGTCGTGGCCCGATGCCGGTGACGCGAACGTCCTTGCCGGGCGCGGCGGTCGTTGCGGTGTCGAACAGGTGCCGCGACAAACGCTGGGCCTGGGCGCCCGCCTGCTCGGCGGCGCGCTCCACCGCAGGCCGCCACGAGGCGGTAGCCACCGTGGGCACGGCGCAGAGGGCGAGCAGCGCCAGCGCCGGATGGATCGACACCAGCAGGCCGATGGTCACCGCCAGGCGCAGGATCCAGCCGCCGGTGGTGAACAGCGACATGTACATGTGATCGAGCACGAACACCTGGTTGCGGAGGACGGTGAGCCGGTCGAGGAACGCCGGCCGCTCGTGGTGCTCGACCGTGGCGACGCGCGCCTGCAGCCCGGCGACGTGCGCCTCGAGCGCGATAGTGACCCGATCGCGGAAACGCCGCTGGGTGCGGTCGCTGGCCACGCGCAGCACCCAGGTCAGGGTCGCGGAGGCGGCGACGCCTGCCGCGGCGACCATGACGAGCGTCGAGTCGTCGCCGAGCACGCCATCGGCCAGCAGCTTCAGCCAGACCGCCATGAGTGCGTCGGGCAGGGCCGCCAGCAGGGACAGGGTGAAGGCGACGGTCAACAGCGTCGGCTCCGCCTCGAAGCCGCGCCGCAGCGCCCGCCACATCGACGGCAGCGCCGCGGGCATGTCGTCGCCGCCGACACGCGTCGGGTCAGTCGAGGACATCGAGACCCGCCTCTTCCTCTTCCGCGAAGCGCTGCGCCTGCAGGTCGAACATGGTCCGGTAGCGCCCACCGAGCGCCATCAGCTCGTCGTGGGTCCCCAGCTCGATGACCCGCCCGTGCTCCAGGACGCAGATCCGGTCCGCGTGGCGGACGGTGGAGAAGCGATGGGAGATCAGGATGGTCGTGGCCGCCCGGGTCGCGTTCAGGATCCGTTCGAAGATCTCCGCTTCTCCGCGCACGTCGAGCTGCGCGGTCGGCTCGTCCAGCAGTACGACGCCCGCCCCCTGCCGCACCGCGGCGAGCGCCCGGGCCAGGGCCACTCGCTGCCACTGGCCGCCGGAGAGCTCGGTGCCGCCGTCGTAGCCGCGGGCGATGACGGTGTCGAGGCCGGCGAGGTCCGCGGCCCCCGCCTCGGCCAGGGCGTCCCGGACCACGGCCTCGGGGGCTCCGGCCGGCGCCACGTTGTCGGCGAGCGGCAGCTCGAAGCGCGCGAAGTCCTGAAAGACCGCGGTGATCCGTTCGCGCCAGGATTCGACGTCCAGCGCGCGCAGATCGACGCCGTCCACCGCGATGGCGCCTTCCTGCGGTTCGTACAGCCGGCACAGCAGCTTGGCCAGGGTGGTCTTGCCGGCGCCGTTCTGCCCGACGATGGCGAGCGACGAGCCGGCCGGAATCGTCAAGTCGAATCCGTCCAGCACCCGCTTGTCCGGCCCGGACGGATAGGCGAAGCGCACGCCCGAAAAGCGGATCTCGCGCGCCGGCAGACCGGCCGCGGCCCTCGGGCCCGCCGTCAGCGCGCCGCGCGGCCTCATGGCCTCCCCCAACCTGAGCACCGCCGCGGTGGGCGCTCCCGCGCCGTCGAGGGCCCAGGACAAGCCGCCGAAGGCAATCATGCTGGCCCCGATGGCGGCGCTCGCGAACATCACCAGGCGATCGAGCGGCAGGGTTCCCGCGGTGACGTCGGCGGCCAGCGACCAGAACACGACCGCGTTGGCGGCCAGCACCAGGGCCAGACTTGTCGCCACGGGCCGTTCGCGCAGCTTCGTCGCCTCCCAGCGCAGGTCGTGGAGCCGCCGCCGGTGGCGCCGGAAGCGCTCGATGATCCAGTCGGCCAGTCCGAACAGCCGGAGCTCCTTGGCGGCAGGCGCGTCCACCGCCAGCCGGTACGCGTAGTTGGCGTGCCGTTGGGCTTCGCGCACCGCGTCGGTCTGGCGATCCTTCCAGACGGCGCTCTCGCGCAGCAGCCAGTGCGTGGCCAGCCAGGCCCCGCCGAGCAGCAGCGGCGCCCACCAGGCGTAGGCGAAGAGGATTGCCACCGCGGTCAGCCCGGCCAGCAGCTCGACCAGGCCGCCGGCGATGAAGTCCATCGAGATCGCCAGCGGCGGCCCGCTGATGCCGAGATCGAAGTCCCGCGCCATGGTCAGGTCGCCGGCGAGTTTCGGGTCCTCCAGGTGTCCGATGCCGGGCGGTTCCACGCAGGCCACGGTCAACTCGTCGTAGAGCCAGGCGGCGGCCGCGCTGCCCAGGTTCTGGCCCGCGGCCAGATGCAGCGGCGGCAGCACCTGCAGCAGGACGAACACGGTGCCGACCCCGGCGAGCGGCCAGACGAGATCGCCGCCCGCCTCGACGGCGCCGACGAGGACTCCCATCGCGATGGCGAACAGGGCCGGCAGGAGGCTGCGCACGATCAGGGCCGCCCACCAGATCGAGGCCAGGAACGGGTTCGCGCGCGGCAGGATGGCCAGGAACTTCCACTCCGGACGCGCGCGGAGGCGTTCGGTCAGGGAGGCGGGCATCAGTCGCGAGATCCTCGCCAGCGCCCGGCGCATGCGGCGAGCCGGTCCAGTCGATTCACAGCTCTGGTCGCCCTTTCGTGTGTCCCGGCGGCGCTCGTCGACTCGGTGGCGGTCACGCCACGTGCAGGTTGCCCCGCCCGCGCCCGGCGAAGGAGTAGAGCGCCATGCCCGCTCCGGTCGCCATGTCGACGGCGACGCTCGACGCGGCGCCGACCGAGACCATGGCCGGAATGGATGCCATCAGCGCCTTCTGCACCAGCTCGAAGCCGGCGCGGCCGCTGACGACGAGGATTCGGTTCCGGAGCGGCACCTCGTGGCGCAGCACGAAGTGCCCGATCACCTTGTCGACCGCGTTGTGGCGGCCGATGTCCTCGCGTACGCAGAGCAGCTCGCCGTCCGGCGTGAAGATCCCGGCGGCGTGGATGCCGCCGGTCGCCTCGAACAGCGTCTGCGCCGCGCGGAGGCGGTCGGGCAGCGCCTCGAAGAGTGCCGGACGGCACTCGATCGGGGAAATCGAGGGCAGCTCGTGCTCCAGGTCGTCCATCGATTCCTTCCCGCAGACACCGCACGCGGCTGTGGCCCGGAACTCGCGCGCCGGCTCGGCGGTCGGAGAATCCGCGGTCGGAGCGGCGGCCGCAACGGGGTCCGGCCCGTCTGCGAGCGTGACCTCGACGCGGTCGCCGGCGAAGCTCGTTACCTTGATCCGTGCCGCCTCGCCGGATGGGGAGGCCTCTCGTTCGCCCGGAACCACGCGGAGCGACGCGATCGCGTTGCCGCCGCTCACCATTCCCTCGGCATGCAGGAAGCCCGCCGCGAGCTCGTCGTCGTCGCCCGGGGTGCGCATGGTGACGACCAGGGGCTTGCCGTCGAGCCGTATCTCGAGCGGCTCCTCGACGACGATCAGGTCCTGGTCGAGCACCTCTCCCCGGCGCCGGACGGCGACGGACCGAAGCGCGGGGGAGTCGGCGACCTCGGGCGACATGCGTCGATCATAGCCCCGGCGGGGGCGACCCCACCGACACCGGCATCCCGCGCCCGTCGCCCCGCCCGATGCGGCGCCTGTGCCGGCTTCACGGCCATGCGCGATCGCACCACGCGCTCCGGGGCCGCACGCGGCCTATACTGCGCAGATCTGGAGGAGAAACGGATGCACAGAATCTCTCGTCTGCTCGTCTCGGCCGGGCTCGTGGTCTTCCTGTCGGCGGCTGTCTCGGCAAGCCCCGCGCACGCGCAGTGGACGCCGGACCGTCTCGCGGCGGACGAATCCGAGCTGCCGCGCACGCCCTGGGGGGCTCCGGACTTTCAGGGCATCTGGAACAACTCGACGACGACGCCGCTCGAGCGGCTGACCAGCGAGGAGCAGGCCCTGGGCCGGCAGGCGCGGCAACCGGTCATCGAAGCCACGCGGGGCACGGGGGCGGGCTGGCTGGAGCAGGCCGGGCAGATCGAGCGCGAGTCGCTGGTCATCGATCCGCCCGACGGGCGCATCCGCATGGCCGGGCAGGGAGTGCAGCGCCTCATCGACCGCGAAAATGCACGGGCCGGCCGCGGCGAGGCCGATTCGTGGCGCGACCGCAACAACTGGGAGCGGTGCATCTCGCGCACCCTGCCGACCGCGATGATCCCGACGCTCTACAACGCCAACTACCAAATCTTCCAGACGCCGGACCACTTCGTCCTGCTGATGGAGATGATCCACGAGGCGCGCATCGTGCCCCTGGACGGGCGTCCGCACGCCTCCGGGGCCGTCCGCCAGTGGCTGGGCGACGGCCGCGGGCGCTGGGAGGGCGACACCCTGGTCGTCGAGACCCTGCACTTCAACGGCAAGCTCGACGGCGGCGACTACCAGCCGTCCCACGTCACCCCGACCGGGCCGCGCGGCTCGGGTGAGACCCTGCGTCTTACCGAGCGCTTCACGCTGGTCGACGCCAACACCATCGACTACCGGGTGACCGTCGAGGATCCGCAGACCTTCGCGGCGCCCTACACCGCGGCCATCCCGATGCACCGCTCGGCTCCGGGCGTCACGCTGTTCGAGTACGCCTGCCACGAGGGCAACCACGCGATGGTGAACCTGCTCAGCGCCGGGCGCGCCGACGAGCAGCAGGCGATCGACGCGGCGGCGCTGGTGTCGCAGCAGCGGATCCAGGGCGGGCATCCGGGCGTGCGGGAGCCGGCCGTGCCTTTCGCGCCGATTCCGGGCGGAGAACGGTAACTTCGCGCAGCGTCTGTTGTTCCGCGAGTTCGCGCCGATGCGCAGCCGCCACAACATGCGGCCGGTAGCCGAGGGCATCGAGGCGATGGACGCAAAGAGGCGGCCTGCTGGCTCGGCATGGCGGTGCACCGGCGGCGCCCGCGGCGGGTGCTGACGGCGCTCCGGATGCTGCTGCAGGAACTGCGGCCACGGAGCAGGGAGTCGCGATCATGAAGCTCGAGTCGGTGGAGATTGACAACTACCGGGCGATTGAGCATCTATGGGCCGGCGCAAGAATAACTTCCGTTTTTTCGTTACATGGGTTCGATGGTGTAGTTCCATTTGGGCATTGAGCTGTCGGGTGTAATGCGCAACTCCCGCATCTGGGCGTCGGTGACCTTGATGCCGGTCTTGTAGGTCTTTCGGACCAGGTGCGCGCGCACGCGCAGCCCGGTGGCGGTGCGTGTGGTGCGCAGGTACTTCAGGATGGTCTCGTAGCTGTCCAGCGGGCGGCCCGCCCAGTTCTTGGTGACCTCGCAGAACAGGCGGTGTTCGATTGGATTCCACTTCGAAGTGGCCGGCGGGTAGTGGGCCACGGTCACGCGCAAGCCGTGCCGGTTGCAGAGGCGGTGCTGCAGGTTGAATTTCCAGGCGCGCGCCGTGCAACTGTTGCTGCCGCCGCCGTCGGCCAGGATCTGCAACGCGTTGGCCTCGGGATAGTGCTTGCAGCCCTCGGTGCGCCACCATTTCTCGATGCAGTCGACGGCGAACGCCGGGGTGTCGGCGGTCTGGCCGACGAAGATGGTGCCGGCGTTGGCCCGCGGGTCGTAGATGCCGTAGGGGACGGCGAGTCCCTCAGCGTCTGAGCGGAAGTCGTGGTCCTTGACCCGTTCGGGACTGCGGTCCCACTTGGCGCCGGGATTGCGGAACGTGCCGACGAGTTCCTTCTTCTTGGTGTCGACGCTGATGACCGGGACGTTGTCGGCGGCGCAACGCTCGCGCAGTTCGGTGATGTTCCGAAACTGGTCGTCGCGCCTCGGATGCGAGGCCCCGGCGAGCTTCTTGTGGTTGACGCGCAACGAATAGCCCATCGCCTTGAGCAGTCGCGCGACCGTCTGCGGGCAGACGTCGATGCCGAGCGCGCACAGTTCATCGGCGACCTTGGCGGTCGTACGGCGTGTCCACTTCAGGCCCCTGACCGGGTCGCCGGCCGTCTCGTGTTCCATCAAGGCTTGGATGCAGACGATGACTTCCGGTGTTTTTTTTCCGTTGGTGTGCGTCCGCCGCCCGCGCGCCGCACCCGGTCGACCTCGACGTCACGCGCGACCAGTTGCCGCCGGCCCGAAGCGACCGTCGACGGGTCGATGCCGAGCAGTCGGGCGATGCGCCGGTCACCGCCCCACCCGCACTTGAGCGCTTCGAGGCCGGCGAACAGACGCCGCTGCCGCTCGTCGAGCAGGCTGGCGAACAACACGATGGCGGCACGCAACTCCTCGGGCATCAGGTCGGCGTCGGGTAGGGGTTGTCCAAGTCCGGGCGTGGCCAGCAGCAGGCGTCTGCTGCGCACTTGGTGCGTCTGCTGCGTGCGGTCGGCCGCGCAGTAGAGGAACTGGCCGGCGAGCTTGTGGCGTGTCAGCCGCTCGTCAGCGACGAGTTTACGCAGCGCGTCCTGGGTGCCGACACCGAGCAGGTTGTCCAACTCGTCGACGAAGTGTCCGGCTTCGGCGTGGTTGACGAACGACTCGGCGGTTGCGAGCAGGGTGCCGGCGCGGGAGAAGCGGACTCCGGCGAAGGACCACAGGCCGCGCTCGTCGAAGTCGGCGAGTTGGTCGAGGGTGTAGTAGCCGCCACGATGCGAGTAGCTGGTGCGGGCGTCGATGTCCTTGAGCTTGCGGAACGCGGTGCGCCTGCTGGCGCCGGCACCGAGCGCGGCCATCACCTCGGCCAGCGAGGCGATGGTCTGGTTGCCGAGTAGGGCGCTGATCGTGTCGGCGGAGAACTGGGTGGGTCTCCTTATGGCACCATTACTGGTTTATATTACCGCAATGATGCCATAATCCAGACGGGGTTGCACCTCTCAGAATCCAGAAAACCTCCGTCCTGACGAGACTGGTCGCCGATCACGAGAGTCGCGGCGCTGGTGTGCTCTACTGCAAGACTACAGGCACTTCTAGGAACTTATTGTTGCGCGGACCCTATGTCTGCCGCTCCATCCGTCTTTGACGGTGCTGCATGGGGGCAATACGTGCGGGAAGACGAGCGTGCTGAGTGCGATTGCGGCGCTGAAGGACGAGCTGGCCGGGATGGTCCGTGCGGACCGGGAAACGAATCCGCCCGTCGAGTTGCCCATTGTTGCGTTCTATGACACCGACCGGGCGGTTCTCGATATTCCGAAGGGTTGGCGCGGCTCCGGCGGCGACATTCCTCCCTACGCGGTACGAATGGCGCGAGGACAGGAGTCCGTGATTGTCGAGCGGAGGAGAGCTCCTCGGTACGCGGCGTTGGAAGGCTCGCTGGCGGGTCCTTCGGCGTCTCCCTCCCTCATCCGCAGGACCGCTTGATAAATCGTGTCGATCCTGCCTTGACGAGCGAAACCAGGAGGTCGCTCCGTGCCATGTCCGCTCCTCGATCATCCGACACGCCCACGCGGCCGCAATGCGCGTGAGGACGAGCCAGTAGCGCCTGTCGATACTGGCCGGAAGATCTGCTCGTAAACACGCCATCGGCATCGACCGCGTTCGCCCCGCGCCAAGCATGGGTTGAATGTGTAGCGCAACGAAGACCGGTCCGTGGCCGTCGGCACCTGCGCGCCGAGCTTCGAGCAAGGCCGGGCAGATCGCATCGCCCGCTTCAGCCCGGTCTACCGGCTCTCGTTCTCGGACGCATTCTCGAGCAGCTCCCCGGCGTCGCCCCGAAAGTCCAGGTCCGGAAGGATTGCCTGGGGCTTGAACGTGATGCGGTAGTGGTACGCGCTGACGTTCGCGCCGTCGATCTGTTCGGCGAAGTACGTAACGTTGTCAGAGAGGCCCAAGAAGTGCTTCTTGTACTCGCCCCGCGCGCTCTCGCACGTGACTTCCAGCTGGCGCCCCTGGTCCTCGATCGCGCAGTACCCCTCAATCGAGAGCAGGTAGCTGTCAGTGATCCCGTTGAGGAACACCACGCGTCTCGCGATCTCGAAGTTGTCCGCGGCGCGCGACAGGTTCGCCGACGCGACCCGCGCGTCGTCGCACGCTCCCGAGGCCATCGCGGCCACGAGCCCCGCCGCCAGAAGCCATGCGTTCGTTCTTGTCATACCCCCGCTCCTGACTGTTGTGGTCCGCCTCCCCCGGCTGCATTCCGCACCGCAAGGCATCTTCAGTCTACACGCGGACGACTGAGCTTACGACTCGGGGCAAGCGGGACTACAGGCGTGAGTCCAGAGTATCCACCCGCACACGCGGCGCACTCCCCCGAATCGGGTTATCCACGTGGATGCTGCGACCAGCGTTTTCGCGAGCTCGTGTACCCTCGCTGTGCGCTTCCACAAGTCGTCGTGTGGAGGGGAGAGAGGACGAGGTCCAGTGGCTCTTGGAGAATCCGCGCGTGACGTAGGCGGGGCCGCTCAGGGCCACAAGTCGCCGAGGCCGAAGGTGACCGCCTCGAAGGGGCGGACACGGACCGGGGCGTCGTCCTGCGCGGTCGCGATCAGCACCCACTCCCCTTCGCGCAGTTCGAACGCCTCCAGGGTGCGATCGGCTGGGTCGATGAGCCACAGATGGCCGACCCCCTCCCGCGCGTAGACCGGGCGCTTGCCGTGCAGGTCGAGCTTGCGCGTCGAGGGCGAGAGCACCTCGCACACCCAGTCCGGCGCCAGGGTGCAGTACGCCGCATCGGGATAGTCCGGCATCCGCTCCCGGCGCCAGCCTGCCAGATCGGGCACGAGGATGTCCTCGCCCAGGTGCAGCTCCGGCTCGTCGATGATCCACCAGCCGCCCGGGCCGCTGCGGCCGAACTGGAAGGGACCCGACAGGTCGTGGCCCAGCGACGAGGTGGCCAGCGCGTGCGGCATGGCCGGCCGCGGGTTGGTGTGGAGCACACCGTCGACGATTTCGGCGACGCGATGGGGTGGGGCGTCGAGCACGTCCTGGTAGGTCGCCCGCGGTTGCGGGCCTGGATCGCGCTGCCGTGCCGCCGCTCCTGCTGTACTCATCACGTTGCCGAGTTTGTAAGCCCGCCCGCCATTGTATGCGACCGCCCGGAGCGCTCGATGCACGCGTGGATACCGCCGGCCGCTCTGCCTCGCCTGCTCCGCTATGGTGTACGGCGGACGGCCGCAGACGGGCCCCGGCCGCGCGATCCGGCCACGGGTCGACCTCGCGCTTGCAGCCGGTGGGGATGGCCGTCCGGAAAGTCGAAGAAGGTTCGGCGCGCAGCCGGACGATGCTGGACAAGTCATGCTCGCCGATTGCAACTGGCGGTGGAAGCACACACCGGACGACCGCGATCCGGTCCGGCTGCTCCGCGACCGGGTCGAACGACACTTGAAGGAGCGGTCACTGGCGCCGCCCGACCCGAGCGCTGCCGACGCGCTGGAACTGCTCGCCTGGATGATGGCGCACGGTTGCCTCGACGTGAAGGTCGCCGTCCCGTGCGACGCCGAACGGCGACCGATTCCGGCGGACGGCATCTTTCACGAGAAGGCCGGCATCGTGACGGACCGCGCGGGCGACCGGATCGCATGGAACGGCAGCAAACCGCGTGATCGTGTTGGATACGCCCTGAGGCGGTGCGCCGGGACCTGATGCGCTTCCTGCCCGAGAGCGATCAGCCGGCACGCCTGCGGGAATCCGCGAAGGAGCCGCCGGCGGCGACCCCGGTCGTGCCGGCCACGGAGCCGGCCGGGACGCCTGCCGATGATCGCACCGAGCGCGTAGTGGATCTGCGTAGTGTGTCTGGGTCTTCATCGACCGCGCGCCGGCGTTGCCGGACGGGGGCGCGCGCGTCGGCGAGGCCACGGCCGCGGTCATCCCCTGGCCGCATCAGGTACGAGCGTTCGAGCGCCTCTACTTCCGGTGGCCGCCGAGGCTGCTGATTGCCGACGAGGTGGGGTTGGGCAAGACCATCCAGGCCGGCCTGCTGCTACGCCAGGCGTGGCTTGCCGGACGCGCCAGACGGATCCTGATCCTGGCGCCGAAGGCGGTGCTGCGCCAGTGGCAGATCGAGCTGCGCGAGAAGTTCAACCTGAACTGGCCGATCTACGACGGGCGCCAACTCGTGCGGTACTCCTCGCCGGCCCTGCGCGGACGAGAGACACTGGCGCCCGGGATGAGCGAACGACTGCGGGTGACCACGGATCCGGGCTACTACGAGGAGCACTCGGAGAGCGTCGAGCTCTGGTCGCCGGGCAACCCGCTGTTCGAAGCGCCGGAGTTCGTGCGGGAGGCGAAGGACGACGACTTCCCGCAAGGCACGACGCTGAAGGGGCTGCTGGACGGCGCGGGAGGCCGTCGAAACCCATGAGCAGGGCCAACATCCTCACCACTGAACGACCGGCTACCTGGAGCTTCCGGGCGAGTCCCGGGACGCGGCTTGCCGGATGCGCACCGAAAGTGTGTAATGGAATGCGCAGGTCGAAAACGAGTGCGGAGGTCACCATGCGGCGGCGAGTCAACATCATGATGGACGACGACGCGTGGCGGGTCATCGAGAAGCTGCCTCGCGGTGCTCGTAGTCGCGCCGTCAACACGGCGATCATCGAGTGGTCGCGCGCTGCGGCGCGGAGAGCGGCGGCGGCGCGCATGGATGCCTTGGGGGCACGCCTTCCCGCGGTCGGCGTGGACGAGGTAGTCCGCTGGATTCGGGAAGGCCGGGAGCGCGAGTCGTCGTGATCGTGGTGCCCGACGCGTCTGTCCTGCTCAAGTGGGTCCTTCGCCGGGACGACGAAGCGCACACCGCCGCGGCGCTGTCGTTGCGTGAAGAGGCGGTCTCCGGGTCCATCGAGCTGGTCGCCCCGCAGCTCTGGCTCTATGAGGTCGGGAACACCCTGGCGCGGCGGTTTCCCGAAGAGGTCGGCGATCTGCTGGCGTCGCTCGTCGACTTCCGCTTGACGGAGGCGCGACCGGACTCGGAATGGCGGGCGCACGCGGTATTCCTCGCCGTAACGTATGGCGTCTCGTTCTACGACGCCGCGTACCATGCCACCGCGCTTGCCCGTGGCGGTCTGTTCGTCACGGCGGACGAGCGGTACGTCCGGCGTGCGGCACAAGCCGGGGGCGTGGTCGCATTGCGGGCGTGGAGCGCGCGATGACGGCGCCGGAGGGACGACGGCGCAGCCTGGCGGGATTCGATGGCCCGGAACAGTCGCCGGGGCCCGTCTGCGACCGCGCCGGACGACGGCGATCCGATCCGGTTGTTCCATGTGCCGGCGCTCGAAGACGCGAGGAGCTGCGTCCGGCTGACCGGCTGCTTCAATGGCGGGGCGCTCGCGCTGGCCTCTCGTGGCATCGAGGGGCTGGTCCGCAACGGCGGCCACACTGCGTCTCGTCGTCGGGTGCACGCTCCCGCCGGACGAGATCGAAGCCATCGAGAAGGGCGCGCCCGGCAACCCGCTCTTCACGGCGCCGGAGTTCGTTGCGCAGGCGAAGAGGGACGCGTTCCCGCCGGGGACGACCTTGAGGAGCGTGCTGGATGCGACAGGAGGCGGCGGAGACCGATGACCCGGGCCAACATCCTCAACACGGGAACCGCCAGCTACCTTGAGCTGATCGGCAACGGCAAGACGTACCGCGTTCCTCCGTACCAGCGAGACTACGCCTGGACGCAGCAGGAGTGGGAGGACCTCTGGAACGACGTTGTCGAAATGCGCGGCGATCCCGAGGGTCGTCACTACATGGGCGCTCTGGTCGTCCAGACCCATGGTGACCGCGAGTTCCTCGTGATCGACGGCCAGCAGCGGCTTGCGACCATCTCGCTGCTCGCCCTGGCGGTCATTCAGAAGCTGCGGCGCATGGCGGATGGTGGCGCGGATCAGGAGCGGAACCGGGAACGCGCCGCAGGGCTTCGCAACCGCTTCATCGGTGAGAAGGACCCGGCGTCGCTGGTCGAGAGCAGCCGGCTGCACCTGAACGAGACCGACGACTCCTTCTACCAGGACTACCTCGTTCAGCTCGAGGCTCCACTGAATCCCCGCGGCCTGCCGCAGTCGAGTGCGCTCCTGTGGAAGTGCTATCGGTACTTCTCCAGGCAGATCGACCAGTTGTTCGGAGACGCACAGGACAACGGCGAGGAGGTCGCGCAGATCCTGTCGGAGACCGTTGCCCGCCGCCTGCTCTTCATTCTCATCACGGTCGACGACGAGCTCAATGCCTACACCCTGTTCGAGACGCTCAACGCCCGCGGCCTGGAGCTGACGGCGACCGACCTGCTGAGGAACTACTTCTTCTCGAAAGTGCGTACGCAAAGCGACATCGACTCGCTCAAGCGGCGCTGGCAATCACTGATTGCGACCGTGACGCAGGAGGACTTCCCCCACTTTCTTCGCTTCCACCTCCTGCGCGAGGAGCCGCATATCCGTCGCAAGCGGCTGTTCAAGCTGGTGCGTGACCGCGTCCGGACGCCGGACGATACGTTCGCGTTCGTGAAGGCGTTGGAGGCCCACGCAGAGCTCTTCGCGGCATTGGCCGACGTCAACCACGGCTACTGGATGGATCTGCCCGCGGCCAAACCGTTCGTCCGGGAGCTGAACCTCTTCGGCGCCCGGCAGATGACGCCGGTCTTCTTCGCCGCGTGGCGCGTGTTCTCGGACGACGACTTCGTCCGGCTGCTGAAGCTGGCAAGTGTCATGGTCTTCCGCTACTCGATCGTCAGCGCCTTGAATCCCAACCTGCTGGAGCGAGTTTCGCACTTGGCGGCGAAGGCCGTTCTCGACGGGCGCGCGACCCGTCCCGGGGCGGTATTCGCACTGCTCCGGACAACCTACGTGGATGACGACCGATTCGAGAGTGACTTCGGCCGGTGGACGGTCGGTACGAGAGGAAAGCGCAAGAAGCTCGCCCGATACGTCCTTGCCCGGCTTGAGACGCATGCCGGCAATCGCAGAGTCGATCCGGAGACCGACCCTGCCACTGTGGAACACGTGCTGCCCGAGAACCCGGCCGGGGAATGGCCAGAGGCCTTCCCGGCAGACCGTTGGGATGCAGCCGTTCCCCGGCTCGGGAACCTGACCCTGCTCGAGCGAACGCTGAACCGGAACGTCGGCAACGCGGCGTACCCTGCCAAGCGGGCTGCCTACGAGACGAGTGCGTACGCGCTGGCGAGGGAGATCGCCGACATGGCGCCGGAGGAATGGACGCCGGCGATGCTGGAAGAGCGCCAGCGCCGACTCGCGGCGCGGGCCGTGCGCGTGTGGCGGGCGGACTTCACATAGCGGAGCCTCGACGTTCAGGGCTCGGTGGACGGGGTCTCGCCCGCGCCGGAGCTCACTGCCAAGTTGCGTCAAGCGCACCGCGCCGTCGGAAGCGCGCTACCTTCGGATGTCCGCTCCAACCCGCCGCCGCTGTTCGCCGCCCCGAGATGTCCGCTCCAACCCGCCGCCGCTGTTCGCCGCCCCGAACGGCGGCCGCCGCCGACCGTACGCTGCGATGCCGTCCGCTGTGGTATAACCACCAGAGCACGAATCGCCTATGGACATCTCCCGCCGCACGTTCCTGAAGGCCTCGGTCACCGGCGGCCTCGCCGTCAGCGCGCTTGGCTTCGATCTCCGACCGGCGCACGCCGCGGTCCGGCAGCTCAAGATCCGCAACGCCACGGAGTACCGCACGGTCTGCCCGTACTGCGCGGTCGGCTGCGGGACCATCGCCTACGTTCACGGCAGCGGCGGCCTGAACACGAAGAACACGGTCATCCACGTCGAGGGCGACCCGGACAACCCCATCAACGGCGGCACGCTGTGCCCGAAGGGCGCGTCGCAGATGCAGCTCGCCATCAGCCCGCGGCTGCGGCACCAGCCGCTGCTGCGACGGGCCGGCGCCGCCGAGTGGGAAGAGGTCGACTGGGACACGGCGATGGACTGGTTCGCGCGCAAGTTCAAGGACTCGCGCGACGCCTCGTTCCGCGAGCGCGACGACGCCGGCCGCGTCGTCAACCGCGCCGACGGGGTCGCTTGGGTCGGCAGCGCCACCGTCTCCAACGAGGACGCCTACCTCATCACGAAGACGATGCGCGCGATGGGCCTGGTCTACATAGACCATCAGGCCCGCATATGACACAGCCCCACGGTGGCCAGTCTGGCCGCCACGTTCGGCCGCGGGGCGATGACCAACCACTGGAAGGACATCAAGAACACCGACGTCATCCTGGTGATGGGCGCCAACCCGGCCGAGAACCATCCCTGCGGGTTCAAGTGGGCGGTCGAGGCGCGTGACAACCGGGGCGCCAAGCTCATCACCATCGACCCGCGCTTCACCCGGACGTCGGCCGTTGCCGACCGGCACATGCAGATCCGGCCCGGCTCCGACATCGCCGTGCTCGGCGGCCTGATCCGCTACGCGCTCGAGAACGACCTGCACCACGCCGACTACGTGCGCGCCCACACGAACGCGACGTTCGTCGTCGGCGACCAGTACGGCTTCGCCGACGGGCTGTTCGCGGGGTTCGACGAGGCGGCCAGCAACTACGACAAGACGGCCTGGGACTACGAGCGGAGCCCGGACGGCTACGTCCGCCGCGACCCGTCGCTCGAGCACCCGCGCTCGGTCTTCCAGCTCCTGAAGCAGCATTACGAACGCTACACGCCCGAGGTGGTCGCCGACATCGCCGGCTGCTCGGCCGACGAGTTCCTGCGGATGGCCGAGATCATCTGCTCGACGGGGCGCGCCGACCGGGTCGGGACCATCATGTACGCGGTCGGCTGGACCATGCACACCGTCGGCAGCCAGATCATCCGCACCGCGGCGATCCTGCAGTTGCTGCTCGGCAACATCGGCCGGCCCGGCGGCGGCATCAACGCGCTGCGCGGGCACGCCAACGTGCAGGGGGCGACCGATCACGCCATCGTCGCCGGCATCCTGCCCGGGTATCTCAAGGTGCCGACGCCGCCGCAGCAGTCGCTGGCGGCTCACCTGGACGACTCGACGCCGCGGCCGCTGGTCCCCGACACCGTCAACTACTGGGGCAACTACCCGAAGTTCTACGTCTCGCAGATGAAGGCGTGGTTCGGCGAGCACGCGACGCCGGAGAACGACTTCGCGTACGACTACCTGGCCAAGCAGGACGGCGACGCCACGTGGCTGACGATCTGGGACAAGGCGCGCCAGGGGACGCTGGAGGGCTTCGTGGCCCTCGGGTTCAATCCGCTGCTCGCCGGGCCGGACGTTCCCCGCCTGCTCGACGCGATGTCGAAGCTCAAGTGGAAGGTGGTCATCGATCCCTTCATGCTCGACTCGGCCGAGTTCTGGAAGGCGCCGGGGATGGACCCGTCGCAGATCGACACCGAGGTGCTGTACCTGCCGTCCTCGCACTGGATCGAGCGCGACGGCTCGTTCACCAACAGCGGGCGCTGGGCGCAGTGGAAGGAGAAGGCGGTCGACCCGCCGATCGGCGTCCAGCCCGACACCTGGATCCTGTCCGAGCTGTTCTGGCGCGTGAAGGAGCTGTACCAGGCCGAGGGCGGCGCCTGGAACGATGCCATCCAGCATCTGACGTGGGACTACCTGAACCCGCGCGAGCCGACGATGGTCGAGCTGGCCAAGGAGATCAACGGCTACGACCGGACCACCGGGCGGCTGCTGTCGTCGTTCGGCGAGCTGGCCGACGACGGGTCGACGACCTCCGGCAACTGGATCTACACCGGCAGCTACACCGAGGCGGGCAACCAGATGCAGCGCCGCGGCACCGCCGACCCGACGGGCCTGGGGATGCACCACGACTGGGCGTTCAGTTGGCCGGCCAACCGCCGCGTGCTCTACAACCGCGCGTCGGCCGATGCCGAGGGGCGTCCCTGGGATCAGAGCCGCGCCGGCATCGCCTGGAACGGGCGCGAGTGGATCGGCGACGTGCCGGACTACGGGCGGACGACGCCGCCGGACGCGGCCGGCGCCTTCATCATGACCGAGGAGGGGGTGGCCCGCCTGTTCAGCAGCCACCTCGCGGACGGCCCGTTCTCGGAGCACTACGAGCCGGTCGAGAGCCCGTCGCCCAACGCGCTGCACGACAACGTGCCGATCAACCCGGTCATCCGCTGGTACGACGGCGTGCGCGAGACGCTGGCGACCGGCGACGACGACTTCCCCTACGCCTGCACCGTCTACCGCGTGGTCGAGCGCGAGCACTTCGTCACGAGCAACGTGCCGCTGCTGGTCGAGACGATGCCCGACTTCTTCGTCGAGCTGCCCGAGGGGCTGGCCGCCGAGAAGGGGATTCCCAACGGCAGCCAGGTGCGCGTCTGGTCGAAGCGGGGCGAGGTGCAGGGCACGGCGATCGTCACCAAGCGCATCAAGCCGCTGCGCGTCAACGGCAGGGTGGTCTGGACGGTCGGCATCCCCGTGCACTGGGGTTTCGTCGGCATCACGCAGGGGTCGATGGCGAACCTGCTGACGCCGTTCGTCGGGGATGCGAACACCCGCTGCCCGGAGTTCAAGTCGTTCCTGGTCAATATCGAGCGCGCCTGATGGAGAACCGAGACCGGGGTAGCGCCCCGCGGCCGCACCCGAAGGCAAGAGTCGAGTAACCGCCCATGGCAGATACCCTCTCCATCCGCCGCGTCTCGGCTACCCCGGACGCCTACATCCCGATCAGCGCGCTGCGCTCGGCCGGGCCGTCCTACGCCAAGCTGGTCGACATCGGGGCCTGCATCGGCTGCAAGGGCTGCGAGGTCGCCTGCAAGGAGTGGAACGACCTCGGCGTCGAGCCGACCGCCAACTTCGGCAGCTACCAGAGCCACAAGGACCTGAGCCCGAAGACGTGGCTGCTGATGCGCTTCAACGAGGTGGAGGTCGACGGCAACCTCAACTGGCTGATCAAGAAGGACGCCTGCCTGCACTGCGAGGATCCGGGCTGCCTGTTCGCCTGTCCCGCGCCGGGCGCCATCGTGCAGTACACGAACGGTATCGTCGACTTCAACCAGGAGAACTGCATCGGCTGCCAGTACTGCGTCACCGGCTGTCCGTTCGACATTCCCCGCTTCGACGTCCACACGCGCAAGGTTTCCAAGTGCAACATGTGCGTCGACCGGGTCGAGGCGGGGCTCGAGCCGGCCTGCGTCAAGACCTGCCCGACCAACGCCATTTCCTGGGGCAGCAAGGACGACATGCTGGCGCTGGCCGACAAGAAGGTCGAGACGCTCAACGCGCGCGGCTACGACAACGCGGCCGTCTACAACCCGGCCGGCGTCGGCGGCACGCACATGATGTACGTCGTGCCGCACGGCGACCGGCTCGCCGACTACAGCCTGCCGTCGGATCCGACGGCGAGTCCGGCGCCGATGACCGCGCTCGGGTTTCTCAAGCGGGTCGGCGCCTACCTGATGGGCTTCGGCGTGCTTGGGGTGGTCGGGCACTTCCTCCGCTACGGTCCGGAACGGCTGGAGGAGCACGAGGATCACGAACCGCGCGGGGACGCCGGCGCATCGGCCGCCTGACCCGAAGCACACTACCGCTGACATGGCCGACCGGATACTCCAGCGCTTCAACTTCGCCGAGCGCATCGTCCACTGGGTGGTGGGCGTCACGTTCGTTCTCCTGCTGGCGACCGGCCTCGCGTTCGCCTACCCGGCGCTCTTCTGGCTGACGGCGCTGCTCGGGGGCGGCCCGTCCGCGCGTGTGCTGCATCCCTGGGTCGGCGTGCTGTTCGGGGTCGGGATGGTGTTCATGATCGCCATCTGGATCCGCGACATGTTCCTGAGCGACGTCGATCGGCGCTGGCTGGGCGCGGTGCGGGCGTACGCGACGCGGGATTCGGCCAACGTGCCGCCGGCCGGCAAGTACAACGCCGGCCAGAAGATGTTCTTCTGGTTCCAGGGACTGCTGGCGGTCGTCTTCGTCGTCAGCGGCGTGCCGCTCTGGTTCCCCGAGTCGTTTGGGTCCGGCCTGCTGCAGTGGATGCGCTTGGCGCACTACTTCGCCACCCTCGGCGGCGGCCTCCTGCTGATCGTCCACGTCTACCTCGGCACCATCGCCTATCCGGGCACCGCGCGCGCGATGATCGACGGGACGGTGACCGAGCGCTGGGCCCGGCATCATCATCCGGGCTGGCACGAAGAACAGACCGGCAGATAGCCTGCGTCTGGATGGCCGGCAACCTCGTTGCCGATGCCTGTCTCGCGGCCATCGCGATGGAGGCCGGCTGCGAGCTCGTGACCGTGGACCGCGGCTTCGCCCGGTTCACGGGACTGCGTTGGCGGCATCCGCTGGCGTCATGAACGGAAGGGACGCTCGGTCAACGCATGCCGCCATCTCCGGTCTGGTCGCGCCGCCGGCATCGCGTCGGCCGCTTGCGGGACGAACATCCGCACGCGGCCGAGCTGCTGGCGTTCTACGCAGACGTGCAGGCCCTGCAGGAGCCCCTGTTTGCCAAGGCGCTGAAGTCCCGCTGGCTCGGTGCGGTCGAAGCCGCGGACGGCCGCGCTCCGCGGCTACGCCTGGAGCACCTTCCGGAACGCCCTCGGGAGCGGGATTTCTCGCGTTTCGTGCGCGCCGTACCGGCGTCGGCGACCGATGTGCTGCGGGCGATGGCGGAGCGGCTGCTGACGGAGCCGGCCGCGATGTCGACGCTGCTGAGCGCCGTATTGGCCCGGGAGCCGGTCGACGCGGTCGCGGCCCGAATCGGTTGTGACGCCGCGGCCCTGGAGTTTTTCCCACGCGCCTTCGTCCAGCCGGTAGCGGAGGCTCTCGCCGGCCAGACCGACCTCGACTCCTCGGGGGGCCGCGGCGAGATCGGTGACGGCACGGTTGCCGGGAGCGATGACACCCGCGCGGCATGCCCGCGTTGCGGGGCGGCGCCGGTCGCCGCCGTGCTCCGCGACGAGCCGGAGATCAAGGGACGGCGCACCCTGCTCTGCTCGCTGTGCCTGACGGAGTGGACGTTTCCCAGGACGCGTTGTCCGGCGTGCGGCGAAGAGCGCGCCGAGAAGCGCCCGCATCACGTCTCGGAGTCGTGGCCGCACATTCGTCTGGAGGAGTGCGGGTCCTGCCGAACCTACATCAAGGCGGTCGATCTCCGCGAGAACGGTCTTGCCGTTCCCGTCGTCGACGAGCTGGCCTCGGTGGATCTCGATCTGTGGGCGGCGGAGCAGGGGCTGTCCAAGCTGCAGACGAACCTGCTCGGGATGTAGCCGGTCCGGTCGGCGGGATCAGAACAGCGCGGGCTGGTTCCGGTCCGTGGATGCGGCCTCCACGGTCTGTGGATCGAAAGCCTCGATCAATCGGCGTGCTTCCGCGAAGTAACCCTCGTCCGTCTCGAAGCCGACGAACGGAACGCCGAGGGTCTTGCATGCGAGCGCGCTGTGTCCGAGCCCGAGAAAGGGATCCATGGCCCTCTCCACGCGCGCGATGCCGTGCAGGCGGGCGCACATCATCGGTATACGGACGGGGAAGGTCGCCGGATGCGGGCGCTCGCGATCTCGACTCTTGATCGTCCGATAGGGGACGAACCAGGTGTTGCCGCGACAGCGCCGGTCGTTCCTGGCCGCCGCCCACCGCCCGACGTTGGACTTGTCCTGGTACTCGACCCCGATCGCGCGGCGATCGAGCTCGACGTCCCCGAACTTCGTCAGGTGGAAGATGTACTCGTGGCAGTCGTTCACGTAGCGCTGGCTGTTGATCGGCTTGTAGTGGCCGATGGCGACGTTCTCGGTGACGCTGCTGTTCGTCCCGACGACGTCCGCGTCGATCGCAATCGACTTGATCCAGTGGATGGTGTTCTGCAGGACGAAGCGCGCCCGGAGACGCGAGAGCACGTCGAAAGGACCCCAGGGATCCGAGGGCTTGCCCGCGATGTTCAGGAAGAGTGACCCGCTACGCGTCAGCACCCGGTGCACAGCGTCGCCCCAGGCCGCAATCCAGTTCAGGTACTCCGTCCGCGGCACGGTGTCGTCGTAGGAACGGTAGGAGATCCCCAGGTTGTACGGCGGTGATGTGACGACCACGTCGACGGATTCGGGATCCAGCAGCTCCCGCATGCCGGCGACGCAGTCGCGCCGGTAGATGACGGTTTCGGCCCCGTGTGACGTGCTGCGGAACTCCGTCTCCGTCGCCATGCCGGAGCTGCTATTGCGGAAAGAGTCGTCTCACGACGCAGCGGAAACCGGGCAGCACGTCCTGGACGAGCTCGGCGCGGTAGCCTTCATCGGGCAACTCGAACAGTTGTTCTGCCGTCATCGGCGGGTGCCGGGCAGGAACCGCCATCGGCGTTCAGTTGGCGTAGGCGAGCTCGGCCTCGACCGGCTCGAGCTGATCCAGCCAGTAGGCGTTGTCGTCGCGCCGGCGCACGAAGAAGCGGCTCAGGTCGTCCGGGTTCTTGGCCTGGTGATAGCGCAGGTAGATGCGCTCGTCGTCGACGCCGACGATCTCCACCTTGCCGGTCTCGTGCGACATGCAGTACTTGGCCCGCCGCGCGAGCCCGGAGCCCCGCCGGAGCGCTTCCTGGAAGATGTGCCAACCGCGCACGATCGGCACCTCGTACGGCTCGTTCCCCGCCGTCGGCCGGCCCTGGAACAGGTAGTACGGGGGGCAGCCCATGTAGGAGAGCTTCGAGTACATCTCGGCGAGGACGTCCGGGTCGTCGTTGATGCCCCGGATCAGCGGACACTGGTTGACGCAGATGACGCCGTTACGCAGGCAGGTGTCGATGCCGGCGATCGCGTCGTCGGTCAGCTCGCGCGGGTGATCGAAGTGCGCCATCAGGTAGATGCGCTTTTCCGGCGTCGAGTACTTCCGGAACGCCGCCTGCAGCTCTTCGTCGCGCCGGACGCGCCAGGGGTCGAACGCCGGCATCTTCGAGCCGATGCGGATGATCCGCACGTGCTCGATGCCGCGCAGCGCCTCGAAGATCTCGACCAGCCGCCGGGTGCTCATCAGCAGCGGATCGCCGCCGGTCAGCAGCACGTTGGAGACCTCCGGGTGCTCGGCGATGTACTCCAGCCCGGCGCCGACGTCGTTCGTCACCTCGTCGTTGTCGTCCATGAACAGCCGCTTGCGGAAGCAGTAGCGGCAGTAGGCGCCGCAGACCTCGTTGCACAGCAGCAGCACGGTGTCGACATACTTGTGCTGCACGCCGCGGGCGACCGTCACCGCGCTCTCGTTGCTGGCGTCGAGCCGGCCCCAGTCGTTCAGCTCCTCCTGGCGGGGGATGATCAACTGCTTGATCGGGTCGTCGGGATCGTTCCAGTCGATCAGGTGCAAGTAGTAGTCGTTGGCGCGGAACACGTACTCCTCGGTTACCGGCTGCAGCCGCGCGAGCTCGTCCGAGGGGATCTCGGGCACCTGATCGAGTCGTCGGATGTACTTCACCCGTCGTTGATCCGACGCGGCCGACATCGTGGGCTTGCTCATGTGCCTGCCTCCGGGCGCCGCCTTACGAGCCGGCGCCAACATCGTCCGTGGCGAGGTTCCGCCGTGCAGCGCAACCTGCGTTCACGAACTTGCTCGAGTCCGATGTTAATGGCCCGGGCCGACAGCGCCGACGCCGAGCCACGAGCCGTGTCCGGGACGCGCCCGCGCCGGGCTGGCGGCCCCTTGGGGGTCAAGCAGTATGTCCCACGACGCCGGTGCAGCGCAAGCCCCGGCTCGACGCGGCCCAGGCAGGTCCGGTTCGCAGCGGCACGCTATCGGTGGCGTCCGGCCCGCGGCCGGACCCTACCGGTCGCGCTCGTATTCCCGGCGGAGGGCCGGCGACAGGGGATAGACGTCGCGGAAGCGGTGCTCGCCGGAACGCAGCAGATCCCGCTCGTGCTCCTCGAGCGCCGCCTGTTCCGCGGCCGCCCGCAGCACGTCGGGCACCAGTGACGAAGGGAAGAACAGCACCCCCGTTTCGTCGGCGACGACGACGTCCCCGGGCAGCACGGTGGCCGTGCCGATGCGCACGGGGGCGTTCCACTCGACGCCGAGCCAGCTCGTGGTGGTGACGTCGAAGAAGCGCGCGAAGACGGGGAAATCCGCGAAAGCGGGTCCCAGCAGCTCCGCGAGGTCGCGGCTGCCGCCGTCGATGACCACTCCCGCCGCCCCGCGCAGCTTGATGCCGAGTGCTCCCATGCCGCCGAACAGCACGTGTCCGTCGGCCCCGCCCAGCTCGGCGACCACCACGTCGCCCGGCCGCGCCTCCTCGGCCGCCCGTGCGTAGTAGCGGCGGTCCCAGTCGCCCTCGGCCGCAAGCTGGTCGATGGCCGCCACCATGTCCGGGCGCGGCGGCAGGAAGCGCATGGTCAGCGCGCGGCCCGCGATGCGCCGGCCCGGCTGCGTCGAGCGGAAGCCGCGCACGTAGTTCGTGCGGTAGTCGCCGAGCGAGCGCCAGATGTCCTCGAGCTGCATCTCGCCGAGCCGCGCGAGGTCCTCGTCGCTGACGTCCGCCGCGGCCTGCTTCGACCGGATGACGTCCATGATCGCGCTGTACGAGGATCGGTTGGCGCGAAAGCCGTCGGGTGGCGCGAGGTCGCCGGCGTCGGGGGAGCTGTTTTCCTGAGCGGTGGCGGCGCCGGCCGCCAGCGCGGCGGCGAGTGTGATGGTGGCGATGCGCATGGAACCTCCTTGCGTCGAGCCGTGGGCGAACCTCGCGGCTACCGGCTTGCGTGAACCGTGTGCGGAACGTGACGGATCCGGATGATACCGCCGATCCGCACTTGTTCCGCGGGGACGCGGGCGGGTATAAGAGAGCGACGCCCCGGTGGGCGCGGAGGCACGATGGCTGATCTGTCGCGGCGTGAGATGCTCAAGCGGGTGGTCGTGGCGGGGGCGGCGGCGTCCCTGCCGGGTTCGGCAACCGCGGTCGCCGCGGTCCAACCGCCGGCGGATTCGTTCGAGACGCTCGCCGCCGGCGAGGGGGCGACGCTGCAGGCCGTCGTGGCGCGGCTGATTCCGTCCGACGAGCGCGGTCCCGGCGCGCTCGAAGCCGGTGCGGCGACCTACATCGACCGGGCGCTGGGCGGCCCGCTGGCCGGATCGCGCGAGGCGTACCGCGCTGGTCTCGCGGCGCTCGACCGCTACGCACGGTCGGCGAAGGGGCAACGTTTCGCCGCACTCGACGCAGCCGATCAGGACCTGCTGCTCCGGAACGTGGAGGCCGCCGCCGCACCCGAGTTCGGACCCGGCGCGCCCGGCTTCTTCAACCTGCTGTTGACCCATACGATCCAGGGCACCTTTTCCGACCCGGCCCACGGCGGCAACGTCGACTTCATCGGCTGGCGGATGATCGGCTACCCGGGCGTCCGGACGCTGGTCACGCCCGACCTGCAGCGGATAGATCGGGCGCCGCCCTCGCGGCAGGTGTCCGCCTACGATTTTCCGGCGTTCAGCGCCGCCCGCGAACGGAGGACCCGTGGCCGTTGAACTTCCGAAACGGGACATCGTGGTCGTCGGGCTCGGTGCGGTGGGCGGCGTCGCCGTGCTGCCGCTGGCCGAGGCCGGTCTGGACGTGGTGGGTCTGGAGGCGGGCTCCTGGCTGCGCGCCCGCGATCATGCGCCGGACGAGCTCTTCAACAACTATCGCGGCTGGCCCGAGTCGGTGCAGAAGGCGAACCGCGAGATCCCGATCCATCGCCGCAGCGCGTCGTCGCCCGATTCGCCGCGCGGGGCCCTGCACCCGATGATGAACGCGGTCGGCGGCACGTCGCTGCACTACTGGGCGCAGAGCTGGCGGCTCAGCCCCTGGGACTTCAGGGTCGTCAGCGAGACCGCGCGGCGCTACGGCGCCTCCCGGCTGCCGGTGGGGACGACGGTCGAGGACTGGCCCTTCGGCCTCGACGAGCTGGAGGACCACTACGATCGGGTCGAGCACGCCATAGGCATTTCAGGGCAGGCCGGCAACGTCGGCGGCGAGATCGACGAGCGGGGCAACCTCTTCGAGGGACCGCGGCGCCGGCCGTACCCGATGCCGCCCCTGCGCTGGACGGGCTTCATCGAGCAGATGGCCGAGGCGGCGCGCGGGCTCGGCTGGCATCCGTTTCCCGGGCCGGCGGCGGTGAACTCCGTCCGCTACCAGAACCGTGCGGCGTGCGGCTATCACGGCTTCTGCGACCGCGGTGGCTGCCACCTGGATGCGAAGAACTCGACCGCGGTCTCGACGATTCCCCGCGCCCAGGAGACCGGGCGGCTACAGGTCGTGACCGAGGCGCACGTCCGGCGCGTGGAGGTGGACGGCGAGGGCCGCGCTACCGGCGTCAGCTACGTCAGGGACGGCGAGGAGTACGTCCAGCCGGCCGACGTGGTCCTGCTGGCCGGCTACACCTACGAGAACGTCCGGCTGATGCTTCTCTCGAGGTCGCCCGCCTATCCGAAAGGGCTGTCGAACAACGGCGGCCAGGTCGGCCGGCACTACATGACCCACGCCACCGGCGCCGGCGTGCTGGCGCTGTTTCCGCACCGGCTAAACCGCTGGTACGGGCTGCCGGCGCAGGGGGTCGCGATCGACGACTGGGCGGCCGACAACTTCGACCATTCCGAGCTCGACTTCATCGGCGGCGGCAACCTGTGGGTCTACTCGGATCGCCGGCCGATCGCGGCGGCCCGCATGCCTACCTTCGGGCGCGTCCCGCGCTGGGGCTCGGCGTGGAAGGCGTTCGTGGCCGACAACGCCGACCGCTGGACCAACTGCTACATCCAGAAGTCGACGCTGCCCTACGAGGACAACTACCTCGATTTGCACCCGACCGTGATGGACCCGCTCGGCGATCCCGTCTGCCGCATCACCGCCGACTTCAAGGACAACGAGCGCCGCATCGCGACGTTCGTCCAGGACCGGATGGTGGAGTGGTTCCGGGCGGCCGGCGCGGTGGAGATCATCCGCCAGGGGCTCGGCACGATGGGGCCGTCCACCCACGCCTACGGCGGCACCCGGATGGGGGACGACCCGGAGACCAACGTCGTCGACCGCTGGGGCTTCTCCCATGAGGTGCCGAACCTGGGCATCCTCGGGGCGTCGGTCATGGGGACGAGCGGGTCGCACAACCCGACGCTGACGGCGCAGGCGCTCGCGTGGCGCACGGCAGCGCATCTGGCGGAGCGCTGGTCGTCGATTGCAGAATAGAGAGGCCCTGACCGCGATGGCGACCGCCTGAGCGCGCCTGCCTGCGGTCCCCACCGGAACGCTGGAGCCGGGTCCGCGCGGAACCCTGCGCGCGTCCCATCGCGGCACGGCAGTGTGCGTCCCGTCCCTTGCGCCTCCCGTCCTCAATGATGGTGGTGGTGGATCGCCTCGTGCTCGGCGACCTGCTTGTCCTTGCGGATCTTCGCCGCCTGCTTGCGCGCCGACTTCAGGTTCAGCTCCCGCGTGCCGTCGGAGCTGACGGCGAACTGCGAGATCAAGCGCTCGAGATGGTCGCCGCTGGCGCAGGCGGGGCAGGCGGGCGGATCGCCCTTCGGGATGACGACGGCCTCGAATTCGTGGTCGCAGGCGCTGCAGCGATACTCGTAGATCGGCATGGATGACGTTCCTCCCGGCACCTCATTCTACGCGCATCGCGCCGCGCCG
Source organism: Vicinamibacterales bacterium (assembly GCA_965116825.1). GTDB lineage: Bacteria > Acidobacteriota > Vicinamibacteria > Vicinamibacterales > UBA8438 > WTFV01. Next base: position 6,812,613 of record OZ220736.1, on the reverse strand, counting down.
TAACAGCCGGCCGTCGGGTCGCTAACCGGGGAAGAATGCGATTTTGACGAGCAGGCCGATCACGATGGGGAAGAACGTGAAACTCGCGAACTTCAGGACCGCGATCTCCGTTTTCAACTCGGCCTTCAACTCCAGGAGATCCTGCTTGGTGGCGACGTTGCCCTGGAGCGGGATGGCCGCCGCGGCGGCCCGCGCCTGCTCCTCGGGTGCGCCCGCACTGAGCAGGGCGTCGTACACTTCGCTGACGATTACGCTCATGACTCTGTCCTCGGGGGTTCGAGGAGCAGAGCCATTGTAACCGGCCAGCCGTCGGCCGGCAACGGACTCACGGGCGGACGTCCAGGAGAGACTGCAGCAGCATCGCCGGGTGTTGCGCGCGGACGCCCGTGAAATCGTGGACTTGGTGGCGGCACGAGGTGCCGGCGGCCACGAGGACGTTGCCGGGGCCGAGTTCCCGCGCGGCCGGCAGCAGCCGCCGCTCTCCGATCTGCTGCGAGATGTCGAAGTGCTCGCGCGCGTAGCCGAACGAGCCGGCCATGCCGCAGCACCCGGAGTCGAGGTCCGTGACGCGGGTCTCCGGAATCCGCTCGAGGAGCGCCTTGGCGGGGGCGACCAGGCCGAGGGATTTCTGGTGGCAGTGCCCGTGGAGCAGGATCTCTTCCGGCCCGGACCGTAGCGGCAGCGTCGCGCCACCGTCCGCGAGGCGCCCGTTCAGGTAGTCCTCGAACAGTACGCACGCGGCGGCCACCTCGCGCGCCCGTTGCTGCGCCTCGCCCCGCAGCAGATCCGGCACGTCGTCCTTGAGCGCGGAGAGGCAGCTCGGCTCCAGCAGGACGATCGGCGTTCCGGCCGCGGCCAGCGGGTGCAGCCGGTCCACCGCGTTGGCCGCCCGATCGCGCGCGGCGGCAAGCAGGCCCTGCGAGATGAGGGGCCGGCCGCAGCAGGCGTGCGGCGCCAAACCGACCGTGAGCCCGGCCGCTCGCAACACGTCCCTCGCCGCCAGTCCGATCTCCGGATCGTAGTAGTTGGTGAACGTGTCGTTGAACAGGACCACGTCCGGGGCGCCCGACCGCGCGCCCTGGCGGGCCGTACCTTTCCGCCATGACCTGGCCAGCGTGCGCCGCGCCCAGCGGGGCAGTGACCGGCGCCGGTCGATGCCGAAGAACCTCTCGTTGAGGCCCCGCACCCAGTCGCGGTCCAGCCACGGGTTGATCAGCGGCGCGGCGCGGCTGGCCAGCGCCGACAGCGTACGGATATGTCCCAGGACGCGTGCGCGGAGCGGCGTGCCGTTGCGCCGCCAGTAGTCGGCGAGGAACTCGCTCTTGAAGCGCGCCATGTCCACCCCGACGGGACACTCGGTCTTGCACGCGCGGCACTCCAGGCAGAGGTCCAGCACGTCGTAGACCTCGCGGTCGCCCAGTCCGGTGTCGCGCGGCCCGCCGCCGTTGCCGAGCCCGCCGTTCATCGCCAGGCGCAGCGTGTTGGCCCGTCCCCGCGTCGAGTGCGCCTCGTCGCGCGTCGCCATGTAGGACGGGCACATCGTGCCGCTGAGCGTCTTGCGGCAGGCGCCGACGCCGCTGCACATCTCGACGGCGCGCCCGAGCCCGCCGTGCTCGCCGTGGTCGAAGGCCGCCGCCGGTTCCGGCGTCCGGTAGTCGGCGCCGTAGCGCAGGTTCGCGGTCAGAGGCGGCGCGTCGACGATCTTGCCGGGATTGAACAGTCCGTCCGCGTCGAACGTGCGCTTCACGGTACGAAATGCTTCGTACAATTCGGCGCCGAACATGCGCTCCATGAACGGCGCGCGCACGAGGCCGTCGCCGTGCTCTCCCGAGAGGGCGCCGCCGTACTCGAGCACCAGGCCGGCGATCTCGTTCGCGATCGACTCGAACTGCTGCACGCCCGCCGCGGTCTTCATGTTGACGACGGGCCGCACGTGCAGGCAGCCGACCGACGCATGGGCGTAGACGCCGGCGGTCGTCCCGTGCCGCCGGATCACTTCCAGGAACCGCTCGATGAAGTCGCGCAGCTTCTCCGGGGCGACGGCCGTGTCCTCGACGAACGAGATGCTCTTGGCGTCTCCCTTCATGGCCATCGAAAGGCCGAGTGACGACTCGCGGAGCTTCCAGATCCGCGCCTGGTCGGCGGGCGCGACGGCGCAGGTCGTGTGTCTCGCGACGCCGCGGGCGCGGATGTTCGACTCCAGCCGATTGAGGCGCGGCCGGATTTCCTGGGGCGAGTCGCCGTAGAGCTCGACGCACAACAAGGCGCCGCAGTCGGTCTCGAGCACCGCGCGCCGCATCGCATCCAGCGCCGGATTCTCGCGCGCGTGGTCGAGGATCGAGTGGTCCATGACCTCGATGGCGGACGGGTCGTGGGCGAGGATCGCCGGCGTCTCGCCGAGCGCGTCGAGCAGGTTGTCGTACTCGATGGTCAGCACCGCCTTGGCCCTGGGCAACGGCACCAGGTTGAGACGCGCTTCCAGGATCAGCCCCAGCGTCCCTTCCGACCCGACGATCAGCTTCGCGAGGTCGAACGGCTCGCCGGCAGCGATGCGGGCCGGCGTGAAGGCATCCAGGTTGTAGCCGCCGACGCGGCGCAGGATCTTCGGATAGCGCCGGTCTATCTCGTCCGCCTGCTCGGCGGCCAGCCTGCGGACGGTGCGGTAGCAGGCGCCTTCCAGGGTATCCGCCGCACACGCCTCTTCCAGCTCGTCGCGCGTCAACGGCCGCAAGTGCGCGACCGAGCCGTCGGCCAGGGCGACGTGCAGGTCGAGCACGTGATCGATGGTCTTGCCGTAGCGCACCGACCGCGCGCCGCTCGAGTTGTTCGAGATCATCCCGCCGATGGTGGCGCGGCTGGCCGTCGAGATGTCGGGTGCGAACCGCAGGCGGTGCGGCGCGAGCTGCGCGTTCAGCTCGTCGAGCACGATGCCCGGCTCCACGCGCGCCCAGCGTTCTTCGACGTTCACTTCCAGTACGCGGTTGAAGTGCTTCGACGTGTCGATCTGCAACCCGGAGCCGATCGCCTGGCCCGCCTGCGACGTGCCGCCGCCGCGCGCGGTGATCGAGCAGCCGTGGGCGCGGGCGCACTCGAGCGCCGCGAGCATGTCCTCGCGCGAGCGGACGACGGCCACGCCGAGCGGCTGGATCTGATAGACGCTGGCGTCAGTGGAATAGAGCGCGCGAGACACCGCGTCGAAGCGCACCTCACCCGCCAGCCGCGTTTCGAGATCGGTCCGGAGATCACTCATGAGACGGAGTATAAGTCGCGTCTCGGGGCAGCGCCGTCCAGATCCAGCCCTCGCGTTCGGCGAGGCATCGATCGGTCGGCGGAACGGCCCGGCCGGTGAGGAAGTCCCGTGCGGCCAGTACGCATACGGCCGCATCCAGCAGGTCTTCGTTGCTGCACAGAACGTCAACGTGTCGTTTCGCGATCATCTGTCGAGCGCAAGACAGGCCGGAAATCGATTGTTCGCTGTGTCCCGTCATCGAACCGAACATCGAGCACGAAAGGACCGACGACGGTGAACGAGATGACACGGTGGAGGGCGTGATCCATTGAACCTCGCTCACCGCAACGGTTCGATCCCTCACCGGCCTGCAGGTGTCGTGGCCGCGCGATGCTCCTCTTGGTAGGAGGATAAATCAGATCGACCGGATTCGCGGGTTCGGGCAGCCGGGTACGCTAAATTAGCGCCATGCCACACGCCAGCGGCCGACACTTCCTGCAGATCCCCGGACCGACCAACGTGCCCGATCGCGTCCTGCGGGCGATGGCGGCGCCGACCATCGATCACCGCGGGCCGGCGTTCCGCGACCTGACCCGCGAGGTGCTCGCCGGCATGGCGACCGTGGTTCGGACCCGCCACCCCGTGGTGCTGTTTCCGGCATCGGGCACCGGGGCCTGGGAGGCGGCGCTGGCCAACACGCTGTCGCCGGGCGACCGCGTGCTGATGGTCGAGACGGGGCACTTCGCGACGCTCTGGAAGGGCATCGCGACGCGCCTTGGACTCGATCCGTTGTTCCTGCCGGGCGACTGGCGGCGCGGCGTGGACGCGGGGCAGGTCGGGGCGCGCCTCACGCAAGACGACGCACATGCCATCAAGGCGGTCTGCGTGGTCCACAACGAGACCTCGACCGGAGTGGCGAGCGACATCGCGGCCGTGCGGCGCGCTCTTGACGCTGCCGGGCATCCGGCGCTCCTGATGGTCGACACGATCTCGTCGCTGGCGTCCATCGACTACCGGCACGACGAGTGGGGTGTCGACGTCACCGTCGGCGCCTCGCAGAAAGGGCTGATGCTGCCGCCCGGCCTCAGCTTCAACGCGGTGGGGGACAAGGCTCTCGCCGCGCACGCCACGGCCCGGCTGCCGCGCAGCTACTGGGACTGGGGCCCCATCCTGGCCGCCAACGAGAAGGGCTTCTTTCCATATACCCCGGCCACGAACCTCCTCTTCGGGCTGCGCGAGTCGCTCCGCATGCTCCAGGCGGAGGGGCTCGACAACGTCTTCGCCCGGCACGACCGCCACGCCGAGGCGACCCGCCGTGCGGTACGGGCCTGGGGCCTGGAGTTGCTCTGCGTCAACCCGTCGGAGTACAGCTCGTCACTGACCGCGGTCATGACGCCGGCGGGCCACGACGCCGGGCGGCTGCTCGACGTCATTCTCGACCGGTTCGACATGGCTCTCGGCGTGGGGCTCGGCATTCTGGGCGGCAAAGTGTTCCGGATCGGTCATCTCGGCGACTTCAACGACCTGAGCCTGCTTGGCACGCTGGCCGGCGTCGAGATGGGTCTGGGGTTGGCCGGGGTCCCGCACCAATCCGGCGGAGTCGGTGCCTCTCTGACCTACCTCACCGAGTGCGCGCGCTCCGCGACGGCCGAACCCGCGCCGGCTTAGCGGGGAGCGTCGGCGTACAGAGAACATGCCGCCGGAGCAGACGAGTTACAAGACGCTGGCCAGCCGCTCAACGGAGCCGCCCGCGCGAACGAGCACGCGTATCTCTTCTTCGACGACCTGCAGAACGTTCCCGACTGGGCGCCGCAATTGAAAGCGCTCGTCGATCACTATGCGGTCCGGGTGGTTGTCACCGGGAGCAGCGCCTTCCGGATCGCGGCGGGTCGGGACAGCTTGGCGGGTCGCGTCGCCACCGTGGAGATGGGGCCGCTGCTGCTCCGCGAGGTCGCCGGCCGCGGCTGGGGATTCGAGGCCACGTCCGTGCTGCCGGACAACGGTTTCGGCGAGCTGCGTACGGCCGAGTTCTCGCGCGGTCTCAATCGGACGGCGCGCGCCGACAGTCGAGGTGGTCGGTCGCGCGTTCGAGGCCTTCGCGGAGCGCGGCGGGTACCGGCTGGGACACCTGCACCCGGACCTGCCGTGGCCCGACGTCGCCGAGCAGCTCAACGAGACCGTCATCCGGCGGGTCATCGCTCACGACCTGCGCACGGGCGGACGCGGGCGGGACGGCCGGCTGTTCGAGGAGCTCGTCGGCATCGCGTGCCGGTACGCCGGACAGGCGCCCGGCCGGAATCTGTGGCTCGGCGAGTTGAGCCGCACGCTCGAAACCGACGTCCGCTGGCAGCGGGTGCAGGACTATCTCCGTTGCTCGACACACTGCTCGTCCGGCTGATCGAACCGCTCAGCCTGCGTCTCCGGCGCGGGTTCGGACATCGCAAGATCTGTGTCGCCGACCACGGTCTCCGCGCGAGCTGGCTGGGAGAAGTCGTTCCGCTCGATGGTGCCGGGGCTCGTTCGGTCACCGCATCTGGCGGACCTGGCGGGTCGGATCGCCGAGAGCACCGTCGGGGCGTTCCTGGCGGACATCCGGCAGATCCGACTGCACCACTTTCCCGAACGGACCGATGAGCCGGAGGTCGACTTCGTGGTGACGGCCGGCGAGTATCGCATCCGCTGGAAGTGAAGTTCCGCCGCCGCATCGATCCCCACCGCGACACGCGCGGCCTGCGCTCGTTTCTCGAGACGACGGCCTACAACGCGCCGTTCGGCGTGCTCGTGACCCAGGGCGAGGACATCGAGTCGGACGACCCAGGATCGTCCCCGTGTCGCTACGCGCGCTGCTGTGGATGCGGTGAGGGAGCGGACGTGCCGACGCCAGACTGCGCCGTTGCGCGATCGTCAGCCGACCGGGTGTCGGATCGAGAACTTCCAATCGAGGCCGGCCGCGAACGCGCTGAGACTTCCCTCAATATCGGGCAGGAGCTCCGACAAGGTGTCCGAGACCAGCATTCCACATCCCTTGAGATTCTGACTTGGCTTGGAGCCGCAGTCCGCCCAGGTGACTTCCCATCTCGTACACCGAGTGGAGCCGGACAGTTCCCGCGGACGTGTAGGCCAGAAGAACGGATACCATGCCGCGAAGGTCAGTTCGTGCTCTGCAAGCGTTCGGCAGACCTCGCCCAGTCGGCGCCAGTCTCGAGGGTGGTATGGCGGATCCAGGAATACGAAGTCCGCGTCCGAGGCATCGAGTTGTTCCGCGGCAAAGTAGCCGTCTTTCTGTTGAAACTTCACGCGGACGTTTGTCGGCACCCGGATGTCCGGATGCCGTTGGTACCGTTCGGCGACGCCTTCCGATGTATCGAACAGTGTCATTTCAACGTCCTTGAATCGCCGGGCAAGTCTTTCAGCAACGAACACCCAACCCGCAGGATATTGCTGCGTCCGTAGCCATTCTCTCGCCCGCGTCACGTACGGGGAGGCGTCTGATGCGTTCCCGGTGATCGACGAGCAAATCGATGTCCTTCGTCGTGCGGACGAAGCCGTGAAGAACGACGGCGAAACCTCCGATCAGGAGGTAACGGACCCCTTCCTCGCCGAGCGCCCGGCAGAGGGCCACGAGGTCCTGGAGCTCAGGCGCGCGGCTGTATGCGCGATCTGGCTCATCATCCATTCGTCGGCTGCCTCGAAGGAAGAGAATCGGTAGAGACCGCGCGGAACCAAATCGTGCCCCCGAAGCTGATTGAGCGCACGCTGCAGGTGCTCGATATCGTCGAGTGTTCGTGCGCCGGGCGCACGCTTCGACACGACCTTCACACCCGATCCTAGCACGCTCGACCGAGGGCCTGCCGGCGACGCGTGCACCACGTTGGCCAGACGTTCGAGGACAAGGAGGGAGTCGGCCGGAGTACGCCATAATTGCCACCATTCGGCGGCCAGCGGATGGCAATCCCTGCCATCGCCGGCGCCGGCCAAGGGTGGCGGCAGATGGGGTGGCTCAGACGTTGCAGTTTCTACCGCGGGCTTCTTGCGGCAGGGCTGGCGTTCGGGTTCCTCGTCCTGGCGCCCGCGCTCGCCGAGGCGCAGCGCGTCGAGCGGGTCGTCGACGGCGACACGATCATCGTCGGCGGCGTGGGGCGTGTACGCCTGATCGGCGTCGATACCCCCGAGTCTGTGGATCCGCGGCGGCCGGTCGAGTTCTTCGGCCGGGAGGCCAGCGCCTTTACGAAGCGGCTGGTCGGCGGGAAGCGGGTGCGGCTGGAGTACGACTGGGAGCGTACCGATCGGTACGGGCGGACGCTCGCGTACGTTCACCTGCCGGACGGCACGTTCCTGAACGCGGAGATCATCAGGCAAGGTTACGGCCACGCGTATACCCGATTCCCCTTCAAGCACCTCGACAGGTTTCGGCAGTTCGAGCGCGAGGCGCGTCAGGCGGGCCGGGGGCTGTGGGGCGCAACCGCTGGCGACGAGCGGCGGGAGGCGTCGGCGGCATCTTCCGGGTGGCCGGCGTCTTCGGATCCGCCGGCGGCCCTCGCACGCTGGGACGACAACGGCAACGGCCGCATCACGTGCGCCGAGGCCCGGCGGCACGGAATAGCGCCGGTGCCCCGGGGGCATCCCGCGTATCGCTACATGCGGGACGGCGACGGTGACGGCGTCGTCTGCGAGTGAAACGAATCCTCCAGCAGCCAACGGGCGGCGGGAGCCCAAGTCACGCGGTCCGGAAGCCGCTGCCTCGGCGTTGACGAATCGAGCGTCACGAGCAGGAGACGGGCGTCGCCGTACGCTTCGCCCGCGGACCGGAGCGCACGCACCTCTCGCTGCCAGGTCTGGTCGTCGCCCGTTTCGAGGCAGACCTGCACCAGCAACGGCGCTTCGCCCGGGCGGTGGGCGTAGAAGTCGACCTCCCAACCCTCCGGTGTGCGGACGTAGGAGACCTCCCAGCCGCGTCTTTCCAGCTCCAGCAGGATGACTGTCTCCAGCGCGTGGCCCTGATAGTTGCGGCCGCCGCCTGCGAACAGCGGGATCAGTCCCGGATCCACGGGGTACGCCTTGCGTGGATTCACCATCCTCTGGCGCTCGGATGCGGCGTGCAGGGAGACGGTGCGCACGAGGAAGGCATCCTCCAGGTAGCCGAGGTAGGCGTGCAGCGTGTCCTTGCCTACCTTCACCCCCTGCGATCGCAAGGCGTCGTACTGCTTCTTCACCGAGAAGCCGCCGCCGGGGTTGGCCAGCAACTGCCGCTGCAGCCAGCGCAGCGCCAGTGGATTCGTTACCCCGTGCCGGTCGATCACGTCGCGGAGCACGACGACGTCGACATAGCCCGCGAGCAACGCCGCCCGGTCTCGGGGGTCCGCGCGCTGCGCTTCGGGAAAGCCGCCTTCGATGAGGTAGCGTCGCAGGCGCCGGTCAAGCCCTGCCGGGCCTGTGTCCGTGACCCCGTGCGCGGGCGGTTCATCGCCGGTGTGGCGCAACGCTTCACGGAAGCTGAAGGGATGGACCAGCACCTCCATCGCCCGCCCGCGGAGGCTGGTAGCCACTTCCCTGCTCAGGAGGCGGGCCGACGAACCGGTCAGGAACACCTCGGTGCCGCCGGTGTCCATCAGGCGTCGGACGAGGCCCTCCCAGCCCGGCACGTACTGAACTTCATCCAGGTACAGGGTGACGCCCTCCCTCGCGTGGAGCGCGGGAAACCGGCGGGCGTGCTCCTCGATCAGCCAGCCGAGGTCGGCGACGGAGAGGCCGGCGAGCCGCTCGTCCTCCAGCAGGAGCAGCAACTGCGATTCGGAAGAGGCCCCGCGATGCAGGCGGGCGGAGCGGCACTGAGCCAGAAACGAAGTCTTGCCGCTGCGGCGCACGCCGATGACGGCGAACGCCTTGCCGGGGATCGCCGGGAGGCGCACGTCCCGGCGCGTGAGGCGTCGTGGACGGGCCGCCAGGGACTCGTCGAGCTTGGCGCGCAGAATCTCTCGCGGTATTGTCACTCTGTAAATGACAATACCGGCAGATTCATCACTTTGTAAAGGACAAATGAAGCCGTGTCGATGGCGCGCGGCCCCCTTCCGGGACCGCGCGCAGATTTCCTACTCTTCCCGCAGCGCGTAGACGAACAGCCCGTTGCCGGCGGCGACCGCGACGTACTGCCGGCCGTCGACGCCGTAGCTGATCGGCCCGTTGGCGATCATCCCGCCGAGCGTCTTCCGCCAGAGCAGTTCGCCGTCCCGTGCATCGAAGGCGTGGAAGTAGCCCTCGCGGTTCCCGGTGAACAACACGTCGGTGGCGGTGGTCAGGATGCCGCTGCTCGTGACGTCGGTCATCTCGTACTTCCAGGCCTGCTCCCCGGTGGCCGGATCGATGGCGATGACGGCGCCGGTGCCCGCGGATTCGGTCCAGGTGTTGATCGGTCCCCGCGTGAGGCTCGGGAGCGCGCCCCCGGGTACGGGAGGTGCCGGTCGGCCGCCGAGGAACAGGCGTCCCTCCTCGTACTCGGCTTCCTGCGCCTCGAAGACCGAGCCGTAGCCCTCCCAGGCCGACAGGTAGAAGAGCCGCGTGGACGGGCTGTAGGAGGGCGAGTACCAGTTGGTGCCGCCCTGCACGCCGGGATAGGTCGTGGCCCCCGGCTCCTGCGGAATGAAGATCGGCCGCCCGTTGTCGTCGAGACCCTCCGCCCAGGTCTGTTCGATGAACTCCTGCCCGTTGATGAACTGCCCGGTCTCGCGGTCGAGCACGTAGAAGAAGCCGTTGCGGTTGCCCCAGAGCATCAGCTTCAGCGTGCCGCCGCCCTGGGTCGGGAAGTCGGCGAGCACCGGCACCTGCACCGAGTCGTAGTCGTAGGGATCGTTGGGCGTGAACTGGAAGTACCACTCCAGCTCGCCGGTGTCGGGGTCGAGCGCGACCACCGAGTCCGAGTAGAGGTTGTCGCCCGGGCGCTGCGCCGGGTTCCAGTCGGGGCCGGGGTTGCCGATGCCCCAGTAGATGAGATCGACGTCGGGATCATAGGAACCGGTGATCCAGGCCGAGGCCCCACCGTAGCGCCAGTCGTCGCCCTCCCAGGTGTCGTGGCCGGGCTCGCCCGGGCCGGGGATGGTGTAGAACCGCCATTCCTCCTCGCCGGTCTCGGGGTTGTAGGCGGAGATGAAGCCGCGGATGCCGTACTCGCCGCCGGCGACGCTGACGATGACCTTGTCCTTGACGATGAGCGGCGCCAGCGTCAGCGCGTAGCCGGCGCCCGGTTCGGCGACGCTGGTCTGCCAGATGGGCCGGCCGCTGACCGCGTCGATGGCTATCAACTGCGCGTCGATGGTGCCCATGAACAGCGTGTCGCCCAGGATCGCCACGCCGCGGTTGACGCGCCCGCAGCAGGGGCGCGACTCCTGCGACGGCGTGTACTCGTAGCGCCAGAAGACGCGGCCGAGCTTCGCGTCGAGTGCGAGCACCGTGTTGGGCGCCTCGGTGATGTACATGATGCCGTCCACCACGAGCGGCGTCGTCTGGAATACCTGCAGTGACTGCGCCTGGAAGACCCACTGCAGGTCGAGGCGGTCGACGTTGTCGACGGTGATCTGGTCGAGGGTCGTGTGGCGGTCGCTGTTGTAGTTGCCGGAGTAGGTGAGCCAGTTGTGCGGCTCGTCGTCGGCGTTCAGCAGCCGCTCGAAGGTCACCTGGGCGGCCAGCGGCTGCGGCAGCAGGGCCACGAGGGCGATCGCGGCTAAGGTCAGGGCGGCGAGCGTCGGCCGGGTCATCGGTTCATCCCCTTCAAGGTCAGGAGGAACGCCAGGACGTCCGCGCGTTCCTGCTCGGTCAGTGTCTCGGCGTAGGAAGGCATCGGCGAGGTCGTGATCACGGCGTACTCGTTCAGGTCGTCCTTGACGAGCGAGACGAGCCGCTCGTTCTCGTCGACGAGCTGCACCGTGTAGGTGTCCTCGTTGAGCCGCCGCCCGGAGTAGACGGTTCCGTCATTGCCGACGGCGCGGATGCTGCGGTTGCGCGGCAGCATCGCGGCGGTCGGATCGACGAGGGATGCGGCCAGCGAGCCGGCGGCGCGCACCGCACCGATGTCGGTCAGGTCGGGGGCGATACGCGATCCATCACCGCCGATCCGGTGGCAGCTCGCGCAGTCTCCCTTGCCGCGGTAGATCGCCTCGCCGCTGAGCGCGTCTCCCACCAGCACGTCGCTCGGGTCGAAGTCGCCCATCGTGCGCAGATAGGCCACGAGACCCGTGAGCTCGGACGCCGTGTAGTCGCCGGGCGGCATGGCGGTGTCGGGGATGCCGGCGCTGATGACGCGCATCAGGTCCTGGTCGGAGCCGGCCGAGCGGAACTGGCCGCTACGCAAGCTCACCCCGTCGACGGCGTCGCCGTCGGGGCCGTGACACGCCACGCACGTCTCGCCGTAGACCTGCATGCCGTAGTTGATGTCGGCCTGCGCGTACTCGCCCGCGTGCGTCTGCTGGGCTGTCGCGCCGTTCGCGGCCAGCAGCCCGGCCGCCGCCAACAGCGCCGCGGCGCCCCATCCGTGTCCACGTCGTTGCACGCCGTCCCTCCTTGAACTTCTGTCCGAGCGTTTGTCGAGCCCCGACATTGTAGCCGCTCCCCGGGTGGCTGCGCGCCGTCCGGGGGCGCCCTTGCGGGTGGGTTGAACGTTGCGGGCCGGCGGGTGCTCCTGCGGCGCGAGCTCCCGGCTGCCCGCGGGCGACGGCCGGGCTGCCCGCCCTGCGCGGATACGGCGAGGCGGCGCCGCAGCTTGCCGCCGCGCGCTATGCTGGAGGCCATGCATCCACACACGCGCTCGCCGCTGGTCATGTTCCTGGCCGTCGCCCTCGTACCGGCCCTCGCGGGATCTCTCCACGCCCAGGAGACGGACCCCGACCACGTCGTGCGGTCGACGCCCGAGAACGTCGTCTGGGGCTGGTATCCCATCGATCGCGAGCCGGTGCTCACCGTCCAGTCCGGCGACACGGTGCGTATCGACACGCTCAGCCACGCCGGCACCACCCAGGCAGAGGAACCCGTGGAGTATCTGGGCGGGTTCGGCGCGTCGCCGGACGAGGTGCTGCAGGACGTGGTCGATTTCTGGGCTACGCGCCCGGACCGTCCGCGCGAGGGGCGCAGCGGGCACGTCATCACCGGGCCGATCTACATCGACGGGGCCGATCCGGGCGACATGCTCGAGGTGCAGATTCTGTCCGTGCGCACCCGGGCGCCCTACGGCATCAACAATACCGGTCCCACGAGCGGCGTCTTCGGTCCCGGCTACCCCGGCACTTCGGCGGAGGACGAGCCGATGGACATGCCGGCGATGCGGCACTTCATCCGGACCGGGGAGGTCGACGGGCGCGAGGTGGCGTTCTTCGCCGACGGCATACAGGTGCCGCTGGCGCCGTTCATGGGGGTCATGGCGGTGGCGCCGGAGAACCCCACCATCGGGGAGCCGGGTGTCACCGTGGCCGGCGTGCAGGCGTCGCGGCCGCCGGGGCCGTTCGGCGGCAACCTCGACGTCAAGGACCTTGTCGCCGGCAGCACGCTCTACCTGCCCATCTTCCACTCCGGCGCGCGCTTCTACGTGGGCGATCCGCATTCGGTACAGGGCGACGGCGAGGTGAGCGGGACGGCCATCGAGCAGTCGCTGAGCGGCGATTTCCGCTTCGTGCTGCACAAGGGACGGAGCATCGACGGGCCGCGCGCCGAGAACGCGACGCACCATATCCTGATGGGCATCGATCTCGATCTCGATCGCGCCCTGCGCAAGGCGGTGGTCGCGACCGTCGACTTTCTGGTCGAGGAGCATGGGCTGAGCCGCTCGCAGGCGTTCTCGCTGGCCAGCATCGCCGTCGACTTCCGCGTGGCGGAGGCCGTCGACCTGACCCAGGTGGTGACGGCGTTCGTCCCGAAGGCCATTTTCATGGAGTGACGGTTACCGGCGCCGAGCGGTGAATTCATCGGGCCGGCGGTTCCCACGTCTCGAAGATGCCCGGGTCCGGATCGGCGTCCAGGTCGCGGGTGTCGGGGTCAACGAGGAAGAACTCCTCCTCGACGCGAGCGAGGGCGAAGCGGGCGAAGCACTCCAGCAGGCAGGCCAGACCCGCCGCGACCGCCGCGACACCCACTACCCGCGCGCCGATTTCCACTCGGTTGAAGCCTCCTCGACCCGATGCATCGACAGGTCCGCCCATGACAATGCCGCGCCGCGTTGACCGGTGGGGCGCTGGTGGATACGCTTACATCACTGTATCATGCCGTCATGCGTACCACGGTGACCATAGACGACGATGTCTACGAAGCCGCGCTGTGCCAGGCCCGCGCGACGGGGCAACGTCTCGGTCGCGTGCTGTCGGACATGGCGCGCCAAGCGTTGCAGCCCGCCCGGCGCGGGGACGGTACCGCAGGCCGCGGCGGCCGGTTCCCGGCGTTCGACGTGTCGGCCGACGCGGGTCTGATCCCCGCCTCCCGCGTTCAGCAGGCGCTCGACGACGATGGCGTCGTCTGAGCGGAGCCGCCTGCTGCTCGACGTCAACGCGCTGATGGCGCTGGCGTGGCCGAACCACCAGCATCACCGCGCGGTCGTTGCGCGGCTCGACCGCGAGCCGGCGCCCGACTGGGCCACCTGCGCGCTGACGCAACTCGGTTTCGTGCGCCTTTCCTCGAACCCCGCGGTGGTGGGCGTACGCCGGACGCCGGCCGAGGCGCTCGACCTGCTGGGCAGGCTCGTCGCGGATCCACAGCACCGCTACCTGACGCCGCTGCCCGCCCTCACGGGGGTGACGCGCCATTTCCGTCACCTGTTGGGTCATCAGCAAGTGACGGACTCGTATCTCCTGGCCGTCTCGGCGGCGCACAAGGCTGTGCTCCTTACCCTCGACAGGCGCCTGGCGCCCCCGGCCGGCCACGGCGCGGACGTCGAGGTGGTCACTCCCTGACGCAATGCGGCGGCGCCTCTCGCCGTCAAACCGCGCTCGCCGGTGTCGAGGTTCGGGTAGACGGACTTGAGTTTACAGCGAGCATCGTCGACCCTCATCTGCCAGTCGACACCGCGTTCCCGCAGGCATTGGCGCGTCATGGCACTGAGCTCGTTCTCCGCGATGTTCAGCCAACTCCCGTGTTTCGGCGTGTAGCAGAACTCGAGGCGACGAACCAGTTCTCGTGCCCGCACCGGCTCGAACACTTCGTAGAAGGCACCCTTCGTGTGCGTGTTGAGGCCGGGCTCGGGCCGTCGCCTGCCGCCAACCCGCCAGCGGTTCGCTGAACAGGAAGACCGCGGCCGTGCCGGCCCGTTCGTACTCGTAGTCGACGCGTCGGGGACGCGCCTTCGTGGCGGCCACCGGCGGGCGCGTTTCCTTGACCAGTTGCACCGGCTGCTCATCCATGCACACGACGGGGCAATCCGGGTCGTAGGGCTGCTGGTACAGATCCAGGACCTGTTCCATGCGCGCCACGAACTCGGCATCGGTCTCCGGCGGGATCACCCAGTACTCGATTCTCCGCCGGGTCATCTCGTTTTTTTCAGCGTCCGCCGGATCGTTTCGTGGCTGACCGACTCGACGACCCCCAACTCGACGACACGGCGCGCCAACAGCCGCAACGACCAGTTCGCGTAGCCCTTCGGGGGCGACCCCAGACGCAGGGCGATGACCTGCGCCTCCTGTTCGCCGTCGAGCAGCTTGAGGCCCGGGGGCAACGCCCGCCGTTGGCGTTCCAGCGCCCGCTCGAATCCTTCCAGCACGCAACGTTGGCGAATGTTCTCGACCGTCTTGGTGCGACACGAAAAGGCATCGGCAATCTGCTGGTCGGTCCACCCCGGTCCGTCCGCATCGGCCTTCAAGAGAATCTGAGCGCGGCGCACCTTCTCGCTGCTCCCCTTGAGCTTGCGGACCGTCTGTCGACAGATCTCGCGTTCCTGCGCGGTGAGTCGAACGATGTACTTTTTCTCCGGCATGAAAGCTGTCTCGGCTTGAGATCAGCTTCCCGATAGTCCTAATGTTGACACGTGACGGACCACTAGCTTCATGTGGACCGTCCCGGCCGGGGCAATGAGGGGCGTATCCTCCGCGGTGTCGGGCCAGACCGCCTGGCTCTCGCTCGGGAAGTCACGGGGAGCGCCGGCGGTATGCGTCAGCAAGTTCCGTCCACGATCACCGCGGCAGCGACGGCGGTCAGACCGGTGTTGTCCCGCAACCGCGCCACGCGGGCCGCGAGATCGGCCTGGAAATCGTCGACCGCCCCTTCGACGACCGCGCCGGCCGAGCCGAAGAAAATGGCCACGGTCGCGGCAAGGGCCGAGAGCACCGCGAGCCGAGCCCGGTGCAGCATGGTCATGTTCGAAGATCGCATGCGGCGGCACGTCGCGGCAAGGGCAACCGCCGTCGCGCCGGTCACCGCGCCCGAGTCATCCGGCGCGCGATGCGAGTCTCGTGGTGATCGAAAGCCGGCTCGTACGTCTCGATCTCCACAGGGGTCATGCCCGCGGCCCGACAGCACGCCCGCCACTGCCCGTCGATGGTGGACACCATCCGCGACAACATGGCCACGGCGGCATCGCGTTCGATGTCGAAGAAGGGAGCGGCGTCCAGGGCCGCTTCAATCGACGCCACATTCCCGCTGATCTCGCTGATGCCAGTCTCCAGGTGCCGCCGGCGGTGCGGCTGGGGATTGATGTCGAAGGCGGGAGACAGCACCCACAACCCCTCGCCGGCGTGCAGCAGGCCGTGGTTCTTGAGGTGGTCGTCGTTGCTCGACACGAGTATCGTGAACAGCATCCTTCGGAAGAGCTCGGTCAGTTGCGCCCGCGGGTCGAGCGCGTGCGCCCGCAGCGCATCCGCGATGTCCGTGTAGTACGCGCCTGTAGCCGCCTCTGCGCCGATGAACGACTGTGCCGAGAGGTAGTGGACTCTGTCTTCCGCGACGCGGTCGAAGCGGTCGACGAGCGCTACCGGCCGGTCCGTGTCGCCGAGCTCGATGCGGGCCGACGCGGCGTTCATGCCGGCTGCGCGCGCGAGCCTCAGCGTCGCAACTTCGGCCCGCTCTATCGGCATCGTGTCGTCGTCGGAGGTGAACTTCGCGATCGTCAGGTTGCCACGCCCGTCGCGGACGCTCGCCTTGGGCCGCGCCCCGCCGAGCGAGCCGGCGCTGCCGAGCAGTCGCTCCCGCGCGGCCGGATCCCGGCCCAACGCGTCGACGCTCAAGCCGGCCAGCCGGCGCAGCTCGTCGAGCTCGGCCAGACGCGGTGCCGGCGGGTATGTGCGCGCCAGCGGCCGACCCTCCTCGTCGAGGTAGCGGAGCGCACCCTGTCGGGTCACGTCGTCCGCCGCAAGCAGGTAATCCAGCTCCGTGAGCATCCCGGGCAGGGCCTTGTGGATGAGACCGCGCCCCCAGGAGTCGGGAGCACCGTCGGCTATCGGCCCCGGCAGGGCGGAGCGGGGGCGCTCCCGCGACGCCGCCGAGTAGAACGGCATTCCGGACAGCGGCATCGTCGGGGCGATGGCGAATCGGCGGGGAGCGTCGAGCCATTCGGCGGCGTAACGGAACATACAGGTCTGGCGCCGGCCATCGGTCTCGAACACGATCTCGCCGACGGCGCGCAGCGCTTCACCGAGCGCCACCCGCACGCGCCGCGTCGTCTTGGCCATTGATGCAACGCTACCCGCGGGGACCGGTCTTTGGCCGCCGGATGCGCTTGGGCAGGCTGGCGACGTCGAGCATCAGGCCCGTATCGTCGCGGGAGACATCCAGGATCTCCTCCAGGCGCCGCAGTTCGCCCAACGCCAGCAACGCCATCGCGACGGCGCCGATCGAGACGCCGGCCTCGCCCTTCTCCAGCCGGATCAGCGTGCCTTGCGACACGCCCATGCGCGCCGCGAAGTCGGCCACGGGCAGGCGCCGCTTCCGGCGGGCGATGCCGATGTCGCGGCCGAGTGCGTGGAGGGTGCGCTGGACGGAGGGAGGGTAGACCCGCTGTCTCACAAACAGCAATATACAGCAATTAAAATTGGATATCCTGCCATTATTCGTGCGGTAACGCGGCGACTCCTGGACACGGCCGTGGACTCTGCCCGGCTTCTGCAGGCTCGAAGGTGTCTCAGGGGTCCGCCGTCGGCGCGGTCAACTCCCGGGCCAGCTCGGTGAACGCGGCCTCGGCCCTGCCTATCGCACCGTCGTTGGTCGCGAACGCCAGCACCGTGTTCCGCGAGGGCACGAGCGTGAGCAGCGCGTACCACATCGTGTTGCTGCCGTTGTGAAAGAGCACCGGTCCACCGAACCGGTCGCTCTGGTCGCGTGCCCATCCGCACGCGTAGTCGTCGAGAAACGGCGTGTGCAACCGCTCCCATGTCGAACGCGGGAGCAACGATGGCCCGGTCCCGGCTTCTCCCTCCAGATGGGCCGCACCGTAGCGCACCAGGTCACCGATCGTCATATGCGCCGTGCCCGCAGGGGCGATCACCGGCGAGTTGTCGGCACGGGTCTTGAACGGGTCCATCCGCATTCGGAACCAGCGCAGCAGGACGACGTGCCCGATCGGCTCCTGGTTCGGGGCATCGCCTTGCGGCGGACCGAATCCGGCACTGGCGAGGGCGAGCGGCGCGAACACGCGCTCCTGCAGCAGCGCTTCGTAGGGCCTGCCGGCAACCGTCTCCGCGATATGGCCGGCGATGGTGTAGCCGACGTTGGAATAGGCGAAGCGCTCGCCGCAGGGGGACCTGGGTTCCTTGGCGAGGACATCGGCAATGAAGCGGCGCCGCGCCGCGACCAGTTCCTTGGGGGTAGCTGGCCAGACGCGCTGCATCCTGTGCGGGAAGTTCGCGCGGGCGCCGGCGGTGTGGGTCAGCAGATGATGCAGCGTACAGGCGCCCCAGCCGCCCGCCATGTAGACGTCGGGCAGCAACGCGCGCAACGGGTCGTCCAGGGACAGCCGCCCCTCGCCTTCGAGCACGGCCAGCAGCGTGGCTGTCATCGACTTGGTGATCGAGCCGACGTGCCAGCGATCGTCGACGGTCACCGGGATGCCTGAACCGCGTCGGCGCTCGCCGCTGGCGGCCGCCCCGACGAGCTGCCCGTCGGTCATGACGGCGACGGCCACCCCGGTGAGCCCGGTGTCCTCCTGCAACCGCGCGACTCGGGCCTCGAGACGCGACTGGAAATCTGCGTGCACCTACCAGTTTCGACGAGTAGCAACGGCCGGCGGTTTGAACGTGTCGTGGCCGGACCCGGAGACCCCCGGCGTGCCGAGGTGCATCAGCAGCTCGCCGGACTCGCGCAGCTTGTAGACGGCGTGGCCGGGAGCGTCGACCACCCAGACGTGGCCTTCCGGATCGACGCGCATGCCGTGCGCGCCGCACGCGTGGCAGCCCGCCGGCCCGTAGACCGCGGTATATCCGGTCGCGCCCGGAGCCCGGTCCTCGGGCGCCACGCCCATGACCTTGCCGTTGCTGAACAGCCCCTCGCCCCACCCGCGCACGAAGGTGCCGTCCGGCTCGAACACCAGGATCGGCTGCGCGCCGCGGTGCAGCACCAGGATGTTGCCGCCGGCGCCGGTGGCCACGGCGACGACCTGGCCGAAGTTCCAGACCGATGGGGTGCCGGCGTCGGTCGTGGCCGGACGCGGCCACTCGGCAACCTCGGTGTAGGCCGCGGCCGACTGCCAGGCCAGCACCGACGCGACGGCGAAGCCGGCGATTGCGAACACGAGCGCGAACCGGCGAGTGTGCTTCTCACGGTTGACCTCATTCCTCGTCCGGCAGCGTCAGCATGACTTCCGCTGTAAATGACTGAATCTTCATGAGCTTGTGCGGATACCAGAAGAGACCATCCCACGATGTACCCCACACCGTCGGGGAGGCTCTGACGGCCTCTGCGAGTCGCTGCCCATCTCCCCGAAGCCCCGAAGCCCATGCCCCATGCGGCCCATGATACGCCGAGTCCCACGGTCGTTCGCCGAAGACGATGCGCTGAAGTCGCACGGTGATGCCCCCACGATTGTCTCCCACGCCCATGGTGGAATCCGCCGACGAGAGGTCGGGCCCGTGTTCGCGGGCCGTTCTGGCGAAAATCGACTCGGCGACCGCTGCGGCGTTGTCCGGAAGTCGGCCCGATTCGACCGGGCGGCGGGAGCGGTTTCGCCCGCGCCGACCGCGTGGTAGGCTGCCCTCGATGTTCGACATGCTCGCCGTCGCCCGGCAGTTCGCCGCTGGCGGCGTCGCCCGCGACCAGCCGAGGTCATCGCCAAAGCGATCCACAACGGCCTCGAGCACGGCAACCACGTCACCTCCGACCAGTCCAGGGCCGGCCTCGCCGAGGTGCGCGCCGAGATTGCCAACCTCGACACCCGTCTGTCCACCGACATCACCGGCGTGCGTTATGGTAGGCACCGTCGTCGCGACGGCCACCTTTGACCGTCGGCATCCTGAACCTGCTTGGATGACCACCTCGAAGTCCCCGGCCGCGGCGGCGATCCGGTCCTCGATCCGGCGTGCGCTTCACAGCGACGATCAGCAGCCGGCCCCCATCACCGACTTGCAGGCGGCCGACGAGATCGCGGCGCTCGACCGTCTCGAGCGCGCCGTGAGGGTTCAGCCGGGCGACGATCCGCGGCTGCTCGGCCTCATTCGAGGCGCGAAGGACGCGGTCCGGGCCGTCGCGGACCGCACCGCGTAACCATTAGAGCGCGGTTCTCGGCTCGGCCGGTCGCTGGGTCAGATCGTGACTATCCTCGACGAGCCCTCGCCAAGGCCCCGGCCGTCGCCTTCCGTGGCGCTCAAGGAGAATGTTTCATGAGTGCTCAAGGTCCTTTTTCAAGTGGCCATGGGAACTATCCGATACGACTCCCGTGATGCGCAGAGAACCCGGAGCGGCGGGGCGAACCGCGGGCGCCGACCCCGCCGAAGCGTGGATCAAGGAGTGGCGCCAGCTGATCCCGCCCCCGGGCGGCTGGTGGCGGAAGAGCGCCTTCGACCGCGCCAGGGCCCGACGCACGAAACGCCTCCGGCCCTGGCGGTGGCTCACCGAACCGGTGGCCACGTTCCGGGTCTGGCTCGCCACGGGCCGCCTCTCGCCGGCGAAACGGGCCCGGTGGAACCGGCGCGCGGAGGCCGCCGCCGCCGCCGACCCGCTGCTGTCGGCCCTCGACCCCCACCAGCGGCAGGCCGCCGCGTGCTTCGAAGACCGGGCGATGGTTACCGCCGGCGCCGGGTCCGGCAAGACCCGGACGATGGTGGCGCGGGCGGGCTACGCCGCCCGCCGCCTCGGCACGCCGCCCGAGGCGATTGCCTTCATCACCTTCACGAACAAGGCCACCGAGGAGATCCGGCAACGGACGCGCGAACGCCTGCCGGGCCTGCAGGTGGGCACGATCCACCAGCTCGCGCGCCGGGTGCTGAAGCTCGTCGACGGCCGCACCGTCCAGCTCTCGGCGATGGCGGAGGACGACGGCCTGAGGCGGCGACGGATCGCCGGCTGGATCCGCAAGGAGATCGCCCGCGACCCGGGGCTCGCCGCCGACGTCGAACTACCCCGCAACGCGCGCGCCGCTGCGGTGAAGGACGGTGAACCGGTGGAACGCCACCGCATCCCCCCCGACGGCCGCGAGGTGAAGTCGCACGGCGAGGTGGTGGTCGGAACCCTCCTGGCACACCGCCGGCGTGCCCTTCGTCTGCGAGGCGTCGTTCCCACTCCGGCCGGGAAGGCCGGGGGCGCGCCGGGGGCCGACGCCCCACCGGAGGATCTGAGGGGCTACCGCCCCGACTTCTACCTGCCGGACGACCCGGAGGCGCCGGTGCGGCGAAGCGGCGTCTGGCTCGAGTACTACGCGGGACGACCGGAACGGCCGGGCGCCGGCGGAGTTCGCCGGCTACGAGGAGGCGCGCGCCTGGAAGCGGCGTCTGCACGAGAACCTTTCGACGCGCTATGTCGAAACCTCCTTCGGGGACCTGCAGCGCGCCTGGGACGGCGACGGACCGGGCATGGCCGAGGTACTCATCGAACGGCTGCGGGCGACGGGCGTCGAGATCGACGATCCAGAACGGTGGACGGTCGAAGCGACCGACGACATCGGCGACGGCCCGGACGCCGGGCCCGGCCCGCTGACGCTGGAGGTCGACGCCTGGATAGGCGCGGTGCGCCGGCGGCCTGCCGGACGCCCGCCGCCCACGGGGCGCGCCGACGTCGAGGCGCTACGGCGCATCGGCCGCGCGGTGCGACGGCACTATGAGCAGGAACTCGCCGACACGAGCACCACCGACCACGACGGCACGATCCTCGAGGCCACCGACGCCGCGCGTCGGCGGCCGGACCTGCTGCCCTGGCGTCACGTGATCGTCGACGAGTACCAGGACGTGAATCCGGCGCAGGCCGCCTTCGTCCACGCCCTGACGACGCCGAAGGGCCCGGGGCCCGGGGGCGAGGGCGCCACCCTGATCGGGGTCGGCGACGACTGGCAGGCGATCTTCGGGTTCCAGGGGGGCGACGCCTCCCTGATTCGGACGACGGCCGATCCGGCCGGGGTCGTGCGGACGCTCTGCGAACCGATCACGCTCGTCAACGGGTACCGCTTCGGGCAGGGGCTCGCCGATGCCTCGAGGGCCGTCGTGACGATGGACCCGAAGGCCCGCGACCGGCGGCTCCGCGGCCTCGGGCCGGAACCGGTCGGCGGGGTGCCGCCGGTGTCGGTCATCGGGGGGAGACCCACGCCGGCCCTCGCGGCCGAGCTCAGGCCGACGACGGCGGCCGTGCTGGCCGCCTTCGCATACTGGATACCGGAGCACGACGCGGAAAGCGAGGAAGAGGTGACCGGAGCCCGTTACCGTGCTCGTGATCGGCCGCCGGAACATCGATGTGTCGGATCCGCCGCCCGACGGCCGCGACGGGCCGGGGCTCGACCGCCGCCGTCTGAACGCGGCGGCGCGTCAGTACGGCCTCGAGGTCGGGCCGCCAGCAAGACGCGCCTGGGTGTCGGGTGGTGGATGCTGTAGAGGCTGGTCAGCCTGAGCCTTCTCCAGTGCCGTCGCGTCGTCCTGGTCCCGGGAACTCCGCACCTCTCGAACGGCTGAAAACCGCACCAACGGACGAGCCAGCCGCAACCATCGCCGGAGAATGCATGTTACCATCGCCCCGGGTGGTACGCGCGCCATCCGGCTGAATCAGGGCCAGCCCTTCCGAGCTTGTCCAGGCTGTCCGGCAGGCCGGCCGACAGCCAACACTGGGAGGCGTACGAGGACTGGAGTAAAGAGTTGTGGATAGCGGCTATAGGGACCAACTTGACAGAATAGATCGGTTGATGACCGTCGTTGAGGCAGACAATCCCCACGTATGGGTTAGCGGCCTGGACAGTTTGGACATGGTCGTCTTTGCGTGCCAGTCAATGTGGCACTTGAAGGATTGGATTCTCAAGGATGCTCGATTTGGTGCGACGGATCCCGAGGCACTGAATAGGGACATTCACCAATCCCTCTCTCTGCTCATCTGCCGTGATCTTGCCAATCGGTCCAAGCACCTGACTCTGGATAACCGAAAGACGGATGCTAGACTGTCACACGATCCTGGAATCCACTACGAGCCATCGAAGGGGATCTGCCGGGAGATGTACTACGTAGTGTGTCACAGGCCATCAGAGGAGTACCACGGCATGGAGGTGCGAGACCTTCTTCGTCGTTGTAGGGATGAGTGGCAGAGAATCATCAATCGACATTGCCTCTCGAGAGTTGATGACGACTGGGCAGCATTTGTGGACGAACTGCCGACTTCGGGTGGCTGAGTGCGGCCAGCACGGCACTCAACAAGAAGACAGAGACATTCATTCCTACAGACGAGCCGAAACATCCGCAACCCGCCCGTCGCAGGGGTTCCGACTGTCCGGCCGGCCATCGACCTTCAACGGGGGTCAAGCGATGAATCGAAGCTCTCTTGTGCTCTTGGGTGCCGGCATCCTGGCCATTCCCGCGCTCGGCGGCGGATGCGACGATGTCTCACGAGCACCGGAACGGGCCAGTTCCGCGCGGAGTTGCGAGCAATGGAACACGAACGAGTTCTTCGAAACGGCGATGGTCCGGGACGTGACGGAGTGTCTCAAGACCGGTGCCGATCTGGAGACACGCGATGGCCTCGGTTGGACGCCGCTGCACCTAGCGGCCATGTCCAGCAACAGCCCGGCGGTGATCGATGCGCTTTTGACGGCGGGCGCTGACTTGGCCGCGCGCGACAACTTCGGCCAGACTCCGTTGTTTTTCGCGGCCGAGTCCAGCGAGAATCCGGCGGTCATTGAGTTACTGCTCGCGGCGGGCGGTAACGTGGGAGCGCGAAGCGACAACGGCTACACTCCGCTGCACGAGGCGGCCGCATTCAATAACAACCCCGGGGTGGTTGAGGTTCTGTTGGCGGCGGGTGCCGATCCGGAGGCACGCAGCCGCTTCGGCGGCACACCGCTGCACGAGGCGGCCGGGTTCAACAACAACCCGGCGGTGGTCGGAGTCTTGTTGGCGGCGGGCGCCGACCAGGAGGCACGCAGTCTCGACGGTAGCACACCCATCCACCGAGCGGCCTGCTGCAACGAGAATGCGATGGTGACCGAGAGCCTGCTCGATACGGGTGCCAATCTGGAGGCACTCACCCTCTTCGGTTGGACGCCCCTGCACCGGGCGGCCAGGAGCAACGACGCCCCAGCGGTCATCGATTCCTTGCTCAATGCGGGAGCCGATGCCACGATGCGGGACAGCGACGGGCGCACCCCTTGGGATCTCGCCCAACAGAACGAAGCGATTCGAGGTTCCGATGCCTACTGGCGATTGAATGACGCGCAATTCAACGCACCGGCACCTGTCCTCCAACCGTAGCACGCTGCAAGTGAATTGGGTGCGGCTCTTCTTCGTTCGGCGGCCCAAACGGCGGCGGCGAGGCAGGAGGCAGTTGGATCTGTCAACGCGTGGTCGTGGTGAGGAAAGCGGCGAAGGGGACCGGTGTCCGACGGTACTTGTGCCGTCAGCGACGCTGGGGGTTTTCCGCTGGTACTCGCGCGCTTCGTGGAAGTTCTCAGTACGCATCAAAGCGCCGGCTGCCCGTGGCGGTTTGAGGACCGCCAGTCGCGGACGGCATGCCGACTGTCAACGCGCACCAAGGTGCCCAGCGTCGAGCTGTCGATGGAGGTGCTGGGCCGGCTCGGCGACGCAAGTGCGGTGCAGCAAGCGCTCGATCCAGTCGTGGCGCAATACCGCGAGTGGATCGAAGCCCGCCGGCAGGATGTCGCCGCCCGCGCGTCGGAGGGCGACCGTGGGGACACGGCCGGGCAGCTGCTCCACTATGCGGGGGTCGCAGCCGAACGGATGGCGCGCGGCGTGGCGCTGCTCGGCGACGATCCTGATGTTCTCGACGCGTTCCGGGTTGCCAACCGGGCCGTGACGCGCGCCCTGCGGCAGCGCCTTGGCGAGCGGTTGGAACCGGCCGGGGCGCGCTGGCGTCCGTTCCAGCTCGCGTTCCTGCTGCTGAACCTGCCCAGCCTCGCCGATCCGCCGACGTGCACCGCGAGACGGTGGACCTGCTGTTCTTCCTGTTGTCGGTCTCGTGAAACCGCGGTTTTCTGGACAAGCACTGACCGGTGGATTTGACGACGTGCGGGGCGAGCGCGGTCATTCGCCTGCGTCGTCCCGCTTCGGGCGCTTGCGGTTGCGCTCCTGTTGACTGAGTTCGGCATCGCGTCGCCGATAGCGATGACCGCGGCGGCGGCCGTCGGGTCGAGGAAGACCTCGGACCAGCGGGCGAACGGCAGATTCGTCGTTACCACGAGGCTGCAGCGCTCGTAGCGCTGGCTGATGAAGCCGAACAACAAGTCGGCGCCGGCCTTGTCGAGCGGTACGTAGCCAAGCTCGTCGGCGATGACGACGTCAGAGCGGGCGAGTAGTACGTCCAAACCGACTACATCTGTCTCACCAGGGCGGGATGATCGCGTTCTCGAGCTCGACGGAGGTGCTACCGAAACGAGCCGAGAATCCGCTTGCAAAATGGTGGGGAGTCCCTCCCGTATCCTGACATGCACATGCATGACACGGAGGCCGGCACGGTGGACGAGGACTGGGATGTGCTGCAGTCGTTCCTGCCCCGGGACTGGCGGGAGTTGGCGCAGGACACCGGGGCGTTGAAGGGGCTGCGGAAGGACAAGACGGTCGACAACCTTCTGCGGACCCTCCTGCTGCACCTCGGCTGCGGACATTCGTTGCGGGAAACGGTGGTTCGCGCCCGCCAAGCGCGTCTGGCGGACCTGTCCGACGTGGCTCTGTTGAAGCGGTTGAAGAAATCCAAGTTGCCCGCGTAGCGCAGCAGCTCGCGGAAGAGGGAGTCGTTGGGTTGGCTGCACGCGCTGTGTGTGCGTCTGTTCGAGGAGCAGGGTCTGGCGGTCGTCCCCGGCGGCGCGTTCCAGGTCCGGGCGGTGGATGCGACGACGGTGAAGGAACCGGGACCGAGCGGGTCGTTGTGGCGGTTGCACTACAGCGTGGGCCTGCCGTCGCTGACGTGTGACTTCTTCAAGTTGACGGGGGGCGAGGGGCCGGGCACGGGAGAATCGTTGGCGCAGTTCCCGATCCGCGCCGGCGACCATGTGCTGGCCGACCGCGGGTATTCGACCGCGCGGGGAATTCGCCACGTGGTCGAGGCGGGCGGGCGGCTGATTGTGCGCGTCAATACGGGGTCGCTGCCGCTGCACACGGCAGCCGGGCAGCCGTTCGACCTGCTGGCCGCGGTGTCGTCGGTCACGCGTCCGGGGGCAGCGCGCTCTTGGGCGACGACGGTCGCGGCCGCGGGTGACGACGGCGGCCCGCCGGGCGAGATTGCGGGCCGGGTCTGCGTGCTCCGCAAGTCCGCCGAGGCGTTCCGCCTGGCGCATCAGAAAATCCGCCGGGACGCCGCCCGCAAGGGGAACCAGGTACAACCGGCCACTCTGCGGTTTGCCGAGTACGTGATCGTCTTCACGACCTTCCCCGAGCCGCCCTTCTCGGCCGCCGACGTGCTGGAGTGGTATCGCCTGCGCTGGCAGGTCGAATTGGTGTTCAAGCGCTTCAAGTCTCTGGCGCAGTTGGGGCACCTGCCGAAGTACGACGACGACAGCGCCAAGGCGTGGCTCTATGGGAAACTGTTCGTGGCGCTGCTGGCGGAGAAGCTGATCCACCACGCCCGCGCGATTTCCCCCTGGGGCTACGACGTGCCGGCCCCGGCGCCCCCGCAGCGCGTGGCGTGACTTCAAGTTCGTGTTGAACCAGGTCACGCGCGCCATCGAACCGCCGCTCTCGTTGGCTTGCATGATCAGCGACTGGCGCACGATCTCCGGCGCGCTTGCGGAGCCGCCACGGTGCCGGCAGTCGCAGCTCCCCGCGTACTTCGGTTGGACAGGAGGGGGGCGTGCGAATTGCGGTCCCCGGTTATCACACGAATGCTGGCACTCGTGCCAGGATTCGTGTGGATCCACATGCTGATGCATCCACACGGAATACAATGACGAGAGCGCCCGAAGTCGGGGGCGGATTGCCGTGAAGGTGATCAACCATCTTGGGGATGAAAGTGGGGCCTCACAGGTGGCGGAACACGCGGAGTCACCGGAGGTATAAGAACGTGGATAACGAAGAACTCAGCTGGTTTGCCCACGGAGTTCCTCACGAAGAATTGCAGAAACAATTCGATTGGGCAGCGACTGACCTGCGGCGCGTGGAATTATTATGGGAAGAGTACAGTCGGATGTACCTTGGACGACCGGCAGAAACAGAGTCAAGAACGACAACGACCAAAGAGGATAGCGAGGACGACGGCACGGAGAAAGAAGAGAAGAAGACGCTGTTTCTCCTTAACGACGTGGACCCGCATTGCTTCTACTTCATACAGCAGTCGTTCGTTGAAGCCCTCGTGTTAGGAACAGGGCGTCTACTTGATAGCGCTTCGATGGGAAAGCACGAGAACATAAGCTTCAACAGCTTGATCGAAAAGGCGCTAGAAGTAGAAGAGGACCCCGACAAGATCGCCAAGCTCAAAGAGCAGCGCCGCCGGCTACGGGGGCTACAGAATAGAACAGCGGAGTCACTACAGTCTTGGCGCAACAAGGTAGTTGGTCACACGGACGCACAGACAAGACGCTCTGGTGGCTTGAAGAGCCTTCACCTCAAGGACGCCGAGTCCTTTCTGAAAGGGGCACGGGAGTGGCTTCAGATGACACGGGAGATAGTGACCGGAGAACGCGGACCATGGCCCCCGGACGCAGAAGCAGCACGCTACGGGAACCTGATCGAAACACTCGAAAAGCACTTTGAAATGGCGGCCGCACTCACGATTCCGGAACTGCGAACGGATAATCTACTCAACTACGCAGCACAGCGGACACCGGCTGAGCTGCAGCTCAAGCACCGGTTTGGGAAGGACAATGGCGCGTAGTCCGAAGCGGATCGTGTTGATTGTCAACGGTCGCTGGAAAGTGCGGTGTACGTCCAGCCGGACATACACCGCACTTTCTCGCGATCGGCAACAACGAGTCCAGGTGCGGGCGCACAAATGGCCACGGCGCGTCGGAGGTTTCCTACACCGCGGCGCACATGTGGTTGAGCCTCGCCGGTTCACGAGGGGACGGCGAAGCGGGCGAGTTGCGCGACATCCTGTCGACCCGGATGACACGTGCGCAGGTCACCGGGGCGCAACGGCTCGCGCGCGAGTGGAGACCGGCCCGGTGAGAGGCGGCTTCCCGCGGGTTGACCTCCCCGATTTGATACACTTGTATTGGCCGACGCCGGTCGAGCCGAAGATCCGGCACGTGCGGACATCTGAGGGCGGGCGCTCGGTTCCGCACGCAGGCCTCCGGCAGGCCCCGCTCGGTTACGCTCGCCAGCGTGCCATTACGGCCCACGGATTGCCGCCCGGGGGGATTTCCGCCGGACTCCACGCTTCGTCGAACGATTCCCTCGGCCCGGCGCGACCCGTTCCGGCAGGTCACCGCCCAGCCGGGGAACCCCGGTGAACATGGGGCGGGGCCAAGTTGACCGAATGGGCCGTTATCGGCCGCCGAACGGGAACGTTGAAGCTCGGTCGCCGCCGCTAGGCATCCGGATGGACGACGTCGCCGAGGGGATGGCGGTGGTCCGATCGGGAGGTTCGGCCAGACGTTCCTTCAGATAGCGGCCGGCATGGCTGGTCGCGTGGTGAGCGGCGATAGTCTCTGGCGTGCCCTCGGCGACAATGGCGCCGCCGTCCTTCCCACCTTCGGGACCCAGGTCGACGATCCAGTCGGCGGCGGCGATGACGTCGATGTTGTGTTCGATGACTACCACCGTGTTGCCGCCCGCGATGAGACGGTCGACGATGGTGAGCAGCCGGTCGATATCGGCCGGATGAAGGCCGGTGGTCGGCTCGTCCATCAAGTAGACGTTGCCGGTCCGGGTCAGCTCGGAGGCGAGCTTGAGGCGCTGCGCTTCGCCGCCGGAGAGGGTCCACAGCGACTGGCCGAGGCGCAGGTAGCCAACGACGCCCACGTCGACCAGGAACTGCAGGCCGCGCTCGATGCCGGCGCTTCGTCTCCGCGGATTCTCGACCGACGCGAAGAAGCCGAGGGCGTCGGCGACGGTCATCTCCAGCACGTCATGGATGGAGCGGCCGTGGCAGGTCTTATCACGCGCCGGCATCGTCGCCCCCGTCCGCGTCCCGCCGTACGTGGTCGATGAACGCGAGCTCGAAGCCGGTCTCGCTCGTCATGAGCTCGCCTCGTCCGCCGCCAGCCGCCATCGCCATCGACAGGCCGGTCTCGATCGGAGCGCCGGCGTCGGGGCTGAGCATCAGGCCGCCGGCCCCGTAGCCGGCGACCGTCGAGACGGTCACCCGCTCGGACGCCTTGAAGCCGACCCACGGGTAGAGCCCGGTGACCGCGGAGGTCATCCGGCCGGTGTCGGCGCCGCCGGCGTAGCCGCCCAGGCCGCGCGTGTGCGACAGCGACACGCCGGTGACCATCCGGCCCTTGCTGTAGTCGGCGCCGAACATCGTGCTCCAGACATCACCGTTCAGCGCGAGCGCGCTGTCCTGGCCGCGGACCTCTCCTGTCATACCGATGTGTCAGGCTGGTGCTGTGGCTAAAGACCGCGCGATCGAGATCGCAGTATTCCGTCCTCGCACGGTCGCGGCCATTCCGATCGTCGACGTCGTGCTCGATCAGCCTTCGGTCGTGATTGACACCGGCTCTGCCGACGTTTTTCGGCGCCTGCGCCTTGGTTCTCTCGACCGTAGGTCTCCGTGCTAGCATCTGCGGCGGGAGGTACCCGCGAGGGCACGTAATGGATAGGTCCGGAACTCAGCTGACGCTGACGGTCGACTGGCCGGAGATCACGCTGGACAAGCTCACTCGGCTCACCAGTCTCTGGTCGAACGTGATCCACGCGGTCAGTGCCCAAGCCGCCGGAAAGCGCGACGCCCTGAAATGGGTGCTCACGGGACTCAGTTTTGCGAGTCCCGTTCAGGTTCAGACCGTTCCTGTCGTGGCTCGTACTCGCGTGGACCCCGTGGTCCTCAGCACCGTCAGTCATGCCGTTGTCGCTGGCGTTCGTCAGCTCGGCGACCATTCCGAGCGGCCTGACCACTTTTCCACGCATGCTCTCGAGCTCATGCGGAAGCTCGCTCTGCTGTCGGACGGCGGCAGCGTCGTTGTCTCCAACGGTGTCGGAGAACCTGTTCCGATCACCCATCGAGTCGCGGCCACGGTGGACGATATTCTTGGTCCCGAGGTCGAGAGCTACGGCAGTGTGGAGGGCCATCTTGAAGGCATCTTCACGCACGGTCGCCGCGTCTTGTACGTCTACGATTCTCTCAGCGGACGCCAGGTCCGGTGCTTCTTCGATGCTGAGGCTACGCCGCTCGACGCGTTGCTCAAGTACTTCCAGCATCGCGTGATCGTGAGCGGCCTCGTTCGATCGAAGGCGTTTACTGGAGAGCCCAAGAGCATCGACGTTTCTGAGATCCGCGACTTTCAGCCGGACCGTGATCTGCTCTCTCCCGCGGAGATTTTGCGCACCTGGGAGTCCGATGCATGATTCCCCAGCGCTACTGGGATGCTGATGTATTTCTGGGCTGGCTCAACCGTGAAACCGAGAAGGCTCCGCTCTGCGACATGATCGTCGAGCGTGCTCAGGCCGGCGCGTGTCAGGTGGTGACGTCGACCGTCACCTTCTCGGAGGTCTTCTGGTTCCGCGGCGAAATTGATGACCAATCCAAGGTTCGCGCTATCAAGGACCTGTTTCAGCACTCCTGGGTTGTTCCGGTTGCTCTTGACCGGCCCACTGCCGAGCTAGCTCAGGAGCTCCTCTTTGAGTTCGGTAGGACGGATGGCTTGCAGCCGAGGGACGCAATGCATCTCGCGTCAGCGATCAGGGCGCGGATTCTCGGCAGCGTTCAGTTCTTCGACACTTGGGACCGGGGACTCATTCATTTGGGCACCCAACTCCACCGTGTGCGCGTTCTGCGCGATCTCGAGAAGGGCGCGGATCTTCGGATAGGTATTCCCACTGGTCAGCCGTCATTCTTCCCCTCAGTAGAGGGGTAGAGCCCAGCCCTGCTTCGCAGTTCTCTTGATCTCCGGCTCTTCCAATGGCTCTCTTGCATCCAACACTCTGGCTCCGTCGGCGCGGATGCTCCGGGCTTGTTGCCCTGCGTCCCCGCTACCGGGGAGGTTCCCCCGAGCGGCATCGTTCTTGATCCCACGTCGCTTCGGGTTCGGCCGCGTCGTCGTGCGTGTCGCTGGTCATCGTCTTACGGCCGTCTCGTCGGCTGTCACCAGTTCAGCCCGGTCCCCCCGAACAAACCTTCGTGCAGCTCCTCTCCGGGTTTCGGTCCCCGCTCGGCGTCCTGTGCCTTGTCACTGCTGTCGGCGGTGCTCCAGCATCGGTCGCACTGCGGCCGGTACCAGCGCGCGTACCGCAGCCGGCCGGGCCTGCCGCAGTCGATGCAGACCCAGCCGCTCATCGCCTGGATCAGGCTCGTCGCTCCCCACTGGTACTCCGTGCTCCCGGTGGTCCGGACCCGAGGTGCCCGAATTCTCCTTCATCCAGCGCAGCCGCCACGGGACGTGCCCCTCGACGCCGGCTCGGTCGTCCTGCTCGTTGTGAAGCGTGAGGAACAGCGCCCGCAGCAGTCCCGCCCAGCCGCCGCCGGGCCACAGCAGCATGGCGAGCGCGTCGTCCCGCGGCGTCGAGCGCCGTCATCAGCGCCGATCTGCTCGCCGTAGGCGGTAGTGCCGCCAGTTGGTGTGGTCCCACGCGTTGCCGTGGACCCACCCCGGATGTCCTGCGTCCACTGTCCGGGCGACTGCTACGTCGGGGTGGTCCTCGACCTCCCCCGGGTTCCACGGCCGTGCAAGGATCACGGTCCCCGGCTCTCGGCACCTGCGGCACTTGCAGCCGTCGGCGATCGGGTCGCCCTTGGCGCCGCAGGCGTCGCATGTCTCGGCCGCCAGGGCGGTCGCGGCGGCCAGCACGCCGCGCGTGTCCTCCGGCGGGTTGTCTGCCTCGAGCACCAGGCGACCGGCGGCGACGTGCGCGTGGACCTCGCGCCGTTGCTCCTTCTTGTACTCACCGGCGCCGCTCTTGTGCTGCGCCAGCGCGATGGCGGTCGCTCAGCCGGGCTTCGTCTCGATCGCGTCGCGTTCGGTTGTGCTCGCGTCGGTCTCTGCCATTTTGGGTCCCGTGTCGGGGCATGTGCTGGTCCCGCTTGCGTTCGCCCGGATGTTCCAGCGTTGGTGCGTCCGTGCTGAATGCCCCGCCCGCTAGTGGTGTGTCCCAGGAACGACTTTGCATTTCCCGCGCGTGGCCGCCGGCTCGCAAGAACGCCCGATTTTAAGGACGATTTTGGACGGAAGTCTCGTTGCGCCACGGAAGTTGAACTGCAAACTTATTCTAGTGACACACCACTAGGCTACTTTGGTCCGCCAGACCAGATCGATCAGCGCTGGGTCGCCCCAGGCATCGCGGTCGGCTGCGATGAACCGGCCGTCCGGGCGTTCCCACAGGTACGGGCCGCTCGGTCCGTCCCAGAAACTATTGTTGTTCGTGGACCAGCCCCAGGTGCTGCTGATTTTGTGCTGCACGGCGCAGGTCATGCCCTTACCGCGCTTGCGGAATGCGTGCGCCTTCCAGGGGAGATCGCCGAAGTAGCCCGAGCCGTTCACGAGTCCGTTGGAGCTGTGCAGGTTGTAGACGACTCCGTGGCCCGGGCGGTCGACGTCCTTCCATACGGCGGCGTCCGTTTCGGGCTTGGCGATGCCTTTGTCCAGCCGGTACAAGAACCCTCGGAGAACCCGGAGGGGCCTGATTCTCATGCGGTTCGTCTGGAACAGCGGTTCCACGTCGCCCTTCTGGGCCGCATTGGACCCCTTGGACCACCCCCGGTACCAGTGGACGTCGAAGCGGAGGATGTCCTCGACGCTGAGCGGACGGTAGTCGTCGAGCAGTGCGTCGATCGGGTCGTTCTGGACCGCTCGTTCGATCTCGGCCTTGATTTTGCGGCGTTGTGCCGCCGTCGGTGTCGGTGTCGTGTTCATTCTGGATCCCCACCATTCGGTTCGGCCGGAGCCGCTACGCGCTGCGGCGAACGACGTCGTGCCATTTCACGCTCGCGTTCTTCTGCTTCGCTCAGACGCCGTACTCTATCCTTGATTCGTACGTCGACGCGGTCGCAACCTAGTGTGAGGCCGTGTGAGGGCGCGTGAGGGTCGCGCCTGTCCAGGCCCCGAAGGTGTACCTGCGTTGCCTGCCGCCGCCGTGCCTGAGCCGAAGGGCGGCGCGTTGAAGACTGCGGCACTCGGAGCGGCAGGCGGGGCCGTGGCCGGCGTTTGCGGCTGCCAGAGCGGCCGACGTGCCGGAAGGTGCAGAGACCGCAGGAGATGGGATCGCGGAAGCGGCCGAGACCGCGGGCGAAGACGGTGAAGGCGTAGCGTCGACGCTGGCCTCGCTGCTGGGCGAACAGTGAGTCTGATCCGCGTGGACCGCAATCAGTAGGGCCTCTTTCGGAATCTGGCGCGCTGAGTGGTGTACACTGGCTATAATCGGAGGAGCCGTGCTAGATCCCGCAGCCAGTTCGTTTACTCTTCGTGCGGTAAAGACCGCCTACGATCTCTGGAGAGAGAACAAGGGCGACGCAGCCCTGCCGTTGTCCGATAAGGCCAAGGACGTGCTTGAGGCGATGCAGTCGGATCCTACGAACAATGGGATTTTCGTCGACGCTACGAGCTTGGCCGATCGCGGCATTTCTCTGGCCTGTACGCATCACAGCATCAGAATCAGTACGACTCACCGTGTGATCGCGGAGCTTGAAGCGAAGGGCTTGGTCACCACCGTCCGAGAGGACAGGGGAAGGTCCAAGCGTAAGTACGTCAAGCTCACTCATGCAGGCTGGATCTTGAACCCGCAGACCGGCAAAGCCGACAAGGTCGGGTAGCCGGGAGCTGGCGGGACCAGTTTCGAACCAGCGGAGGCGCAGCCGGCGCTTCCTTGTGCGAAGGCAGTAGGTTCGCGCGGAGACTGCGGGCTATTCTGCCGAATCTGGATGCGCCGTAGCGCTGGCGTCGCTGTGGGCGATCCGGTACCGCCACCGATGCTCCAGTCCAGCGGCCGACAGCCGATGCGTTTCCCGCTGGCGGACCGCACTCCGTGTAAGGTACCCGCCGGGCCATGACCGACGCTCAACGTGTTTCCGCCGATTCTCAGGAAGTCCGCGCCCGCTTGGTCGAGGCCCTGAAACTCGACCTGGTCGGCCCCTGGGCCGGCCATGATCTAGGCGCCGAGCGGTTGCCGGGCCGCGAGCGCCCGTCGAACTGGTATGTCGCCGGCTTTCTGATCCCGACCGGTACGCCACCGGATCGGAGCGCGGACGCCGACGAGGACGACGATCTCGACACGGTCCCGGAGTCGGCCGGCCTGGCCGAGGAGTCGAACGACGAGCGCAAGGCGGCGCGCAAGGCGTTCTTCCCGTCGTCGATGGGTCTGAGCTTTCTCGTAGCCGGTGTTTGCCGCGCGCTGGCGGTCACGGTGCGGTGGGGGGACTACGCGCCGGCCGAGATCGAGGACGCCGACGGCGGCAAGACATCGGTGTGGCAACGGACGCCACGCGAGGCGGCGCTGTCGGTCCCGCTCGGCGCAGGGCCGGTCGTCCGGGACATCCCCGGCTCGGGCGGCTTGCAGCTTCAGGCGGTTGAACGCGCGATTGACGCGATGGGCCTGAGCGGCGCGGGACTACCCGCCGGCACGCGCTCGGTGTCGTGCTTTCTGGTGAACCGGCGCGCCCCGGACGCCGGCCAGCCGGATCGCGCCTACGCGTTCCAGGCCGAGATCGAGGTGTGGAGCGACGCGGGCTTCCTGCCGCGGCCGGATCTGCGCGGGGCGCATGCCGCGGAGTGGGACGATCGGGTCGCGGATTTGCATTACGCGGATACGCGGGAGTATGCCGCCGGGCACGGGGTGTCGGCGGAGTGGGAGCTCGCCGACAGCGAGTGCAGGCTGATCCGCACGGCGTGGATTGGGACCGCCGAAGTGGAGAATACGGTCCCGGCGAAGGTGCCCGGCGTCGAGCTGTCGATGGAGGTGCTGGGCCGGCTCGGCGACGCAAGTGCGGCGCATCAGGCGCTCGATCCAGTCGTGGCGCAATACCGCGAGTGGATCAAGGCCCGTCGGCAGGATGTCGCCGCTGGCGCGTCGGAGGGCGACCGTGGGGACACGGCCGGGCAGCTGCTCCACTATGCGGGGGTCGCAGCCGAACGGATGGCGCGCGGCGTGGCGCTGCTCGACGAAGACCCCGATGTTCTCGACGCGTTCCGGGTGGCCAACCGGGCCGTGGCGCGCGCCCTGCGGCAGCGCCTTGGCGAGCGGGTGGGACCGGCCGGGGCGCGCTGGCGTCCGTTCCAGCTCGCGTTCCTGCTGCTGAACCTGCCCGGCCTCGCCGATCCGCACGACGTGCACCGCGAGACGGTGGACCTGCTGTTCTTCCCGACCGGCGGCGGGAAGACCGAGGCGTACCTGGGCCTGGCCGCGGTTGCGATGGTGCTCAGGCGCCTGCGGCATCCGGGCAACGACGGGCTGGCCGGGGCCGGGGTCAGCGTCATCATGCGCTACACGCTGAGGCTCCTGACGCTGGATCAGCTTGCGCGCGCCGCCGGACTGGTCTGCGCGCTCGAGATCGAGCGGAGCGAGGCGGACGGGCGCTACGGCAGGTGGCCGTTCGAGATCGGTCTGTGGGTGGGAAAGGCGGCCACGCCGAACATCCTGGGACGCAAGGGGGATGGCCGCCAGGATTCGGCGCGCGCGAAGGCCACCGCGTTCAAGCGCAACCCGGACCGGAACCCGTCGCCGATCCCGCTGGAGAACTGTCCGTGGTGCGGGGCGGCATTCAGGCCCGAGTCGTTCACGCTGTCGCCGGACGCCGACCGCCCGCGTGAGTTGCGCATCGTCTGCTCGGACTGGGAGTGCGCGTTCAGCGGCGACCGCCCGCTGCCGGTCGTCGGCGTCGACGAGCCGATCTACCGGCGGCTGCCTGCGTTCCTGATCGCGACGGTGGACAAGTTCGCTTCCCTGCCATGGGTCGGGCAGGCGGGCGCGCTGCTCGGCGGCGCCGACCGTTTCGACGGCGACGGGTTCTACGGCGCCGCCGACCCCGGGACGGGACGGCGTCTGGAGGCGCCGCTCCCACCGCCCGATCTGGTCATCCAGGACGAGCTGCATCTGATTGCGGGGCCGCTCGGCACGATGGCCGGCCTCTACGAGACGGCGATCGAGACGCTGGCGGCGCGCGAGGCGGACGGACGGACGATCAAGCCGAAGATCGTCGCCTCGACCGCGACCGTCCGGCGGGCGCAGGATCAGGTCCAGGCGCTGTTCGCGCGGCCGGCGACGCAGGTGTTCCCGCCGCCCGGGCCGGACCGGCGCGACACGTTCTTCGCCCGCACCGTGCCGTCATCGGAGACGCCGGCGCGGCTGTACGCCGGGGTCGCCTCGCAGGGCCGTAACCCGAAGGTGCTGATGCGGCGCGTGCTGCTGGCGCTGATGGGCGCGGCGGCGCACGCTTGGCAGGCGGCCGGCGGCGAGCGGAATCCGCAGAACCCGGCCGATCCGTACATGACGACGCTCGCCTACTTCAACAGCCTGCGGGAGCTGGGCGGTGCGCGGCGGATCCTGGAGGAGGAGGTGAGCACCACCGTCAAGCGCTACGGCGCGCGGCGGCGGATTGGCGAGGCGAGACGGCTGTTCCAGGATCGCACGACCTTTTCGGAGGTGCTGGAGCTGACGTCGCGGGTCTCGACAGACCAGGTGGCCGAGGCGCGGCGGCGGCTGGAATGCCGGTTCAACGACCGAACCAGGCGCGTCGATTGCGCGCTGGCGACGAACATGATCTCGGTCGGCCTCGACATCCCGCGGCTGGGACTGATGCTGGTGCTCGGGCAGCCGAAGATGCACGCCGAGTACATCCAGGCGACGAGCCGGGTCGGACGCTCGGCGGAAGGTCCTGGTCTGGTGGTGACGCTGCTCAACGTGCACAAGCCGCGCGACCGGTCGCATTACGAGCGGTTCCGGCACTATCACGAGACCTTCTACCGCTCGGTGGAGCCGGCCAGCGTGACGCCGTTCTCGGCCCGGGCGCTCGACCGCGGGTTCGCGGGCGCGCTGGTGGCCCTGGCGCGGCACCTCGAACCGGCGCTGACGCCGCCGCGGGGCGCCGAGCGGATCGCCGACGTGCGCGCCGCCCTGGAACCGCGTCTGCTCGACGCGTTCGCGGGCCGGGTGGAGCAACAGGCGTTCGGTGAGGACGACGAGCGCGAGGAACGGATTCGCAGCGTGCAGGACCGGGTCGGGGATCTGCTCGACTCGTGGCGCCGGGTTCTCGACGACTATCAGGGAGACGGCGTGGAGCTGCAGTACCAGCGCCACGAGCTCCGGCAGCCGAAGCCGCTGCTGCGGGAGATGCTCGAGGAGCGGTTCGAGACGGAGCATCACCGGAAGTTCCGGGCCAACCGCTCGTTGCGGGACGTCGAGCCGGAAGTCAACCTGTACCTGCACGACCTGCGGGCGCCGCGGCGCCCGGAGGGCGCGTGAGGCGGAAGGCGCACGGCCAGGTTCGCCGCAGCCAGGTCATCACGACCTACGGGCCGGGGGCTCTCATCGACCTGCCGCAGGAGTCGGCGATCGTCGCGGGGCTCGACGAGTGGCCGCCGCCGCACAAGCTGGAGGAGGTCGACGAGCCGCGGCTGGCGCGGAAGTTGGCGGCGATTACCGGCGTCGCGTCGCCGCGCCTGCTGGCGCCGCCGCCGGTGTCTTCCGATCCCGGGGCCGCGCCGACGGGCATCGGGGCGTGGCGCTTTCCGGAGTGGTTCGTCGTGCAGCCGCCCGCGGCGGGCGAGGGCGCGGCGCAGACGGGGGTCCGGCGGCTCGTGCACCGGAAGGCGCTCGACGACCGGCGGCGCTTCGAGGGCCGGGAGGTGGTGGCGACCCGTTTCGTCCGCGGCTGTCCGCGCGGGCACGTCGACGATCTCGACTGGAGCCGGTTCGCACATCGGGGCGGCGGCGAGTGCCCGCGGACACGGCCGCTGTGGCTGGACGAGCAGGGGACGACCGGGGACCTGGCCGACCTGCTGGTGCGTTGCGAGTGCGGCGCGGCGCGGCGCCTGTCGGATGCGAGCATGCTGGAGGTCAACCCGCTGGGGACGTGCCGGGGAGCGCGGCCGTGGCTCGGGCGCGACACGAACGAGGAGTGCCAGCTGCCGAGCCGGCTCCTGGTGCGGACCGCGTCGAACGCCTGGTTCCCGCAGGTGCTCAGCGTGCTGTCCATCCCCGAGCGGGGCGCGGCGGTGGAAACGGTGGTGCGGGAACTCTGGGACTACCTGGACATCGTCGACGACGCGACCAGTCTGGGGGTCGTAAAGCGGAAACCGCAGGTGGCCGCCGCGCTGTCGCCGTTCGGCGACACGGAGGTCCTCGCGGCGATCGCCGGGATGAAGGGAGGCGCGGCGGGTAGCGACCGTTCGGTCAAGGAGATCGAGTTGGAGGCGCTGCTGGCGGCGCCGGCAGGATTCGGCGACGACGTCCCGGTCAATCCGGACTTCCATGCGCGGCGGCTGCCGGCTGCGGTGTGGCGGCGGTCGGAGCGGGCCGCGGGGGTTGCGGCGGTCATCCAGCTTCACCGGCTCCGCGAAGTGGCGGCTCTGTCGGGCTTCACACGGTTCGAGGCGGTGACGCCGGACATCCACGGCGAGTACGAAACGGACGTCGAGCGTGCCGCCATCGCGATCGAGCCGACCTGGTTTCCGGCGGTGGAGAACCGGGGCGAGGGGTTGTTCCTGCGGCTGCGCACCGAGGCGGTGGATGCGTGGCTGGCGCGGCCGGCAGTCCGGGACCGGCTGGACGCACTGGGACGGGGGCATCGGCAGTGGGCGCAGCAGCGCAAGTTGGCGCGGCCGTTCCCCGGCGGCCCCTACGTGCTGCTGCACACGCTGTCGCACCTGCTGATGCAGTCGCTGGCCATGCACTGCGGTTATCCGGCGAGCTCGTTGCGCGAACGGATCTACGCGGAGGAGGACGGGTACGGGCTGCTCATCCATACCGGCAGCCCGGACGCGGAAGGCACGCTCGGCGGTCTCGTGCAGCAGGCGCGGGGCCTCGACGGGCATCTTGCCCGCGCGCTGGACGCTGGCGGGCTCTGCTCGAACGACCCGACCTGCGCCGAGCATGCGCCGGGCGACCGCATGACCGGGCGGTGGCTGCACGGGGCCGCGTGCCACGGGTGCGTGCTGGTCGCCGAGACATCGTGCGAGATGCGCAACGACCATCTCGACCGCGCGCTCGTCGTGCCGGTGCTCGGCGTGCCGGACGCCGCGTTCTTCGGGCCGACGGGATGACCGACGCGTTGCTGGCGTTGCCACCGCACCTCCGCAAGCGGCTGGAGTGCGCCCTGGATTCGGGACTGCTCGCACCGCCCTACCGTCCGGTTGCCGTGAGCGCGGCGCTGGGCGGCGCAGCAGAGAGCGGGGCGGTAGCCGCGGCGCTGGGAGAGCTCGACGGGCTGGGCGTCTCCCGCCGCGGGTGCGCGGCGTGGCTGCGCGGCTTCGAGCGCGTGGCCGGCCGGCGCACGGCGCCCGCCTTCGTCTGGTCGGGTCCGGAAGTCGCCGGCCTGCACGCGCGCGACACGCGGCGCGTCTACGAGGAGCTGCTCGGCTCGGCGGCGCGCTCGGCGTGGGTGGCGACCTACGCCTTCTTCGACGGCCCCCGCGCCTTCGAGGCGCTGGCGCGCCGGATGGACGATGCGCCGGACGTGGCCGTCACCCTGCTCCTGAACGTGCAGCGCCGCCGAGGCGACACGACCGGCGCCGACCACCTGGTCCGGCGCTTCGCGGATCGCTTCTGGACCATGGAGTGGCCCGGAGCGACCCGGCCGCGGGTCTTCTACGACCCGCGTTCGCTCGATCCCGCCGGCGGCGCGAGCGTGCTCCACGCCAAGGCGGTGGTCGTCGACGACGAGGCGGTCTTCGTGACGTCGGCGAACCTGACGGCGGCGGCGCTGGACCGGAACATCGAGATCGGCCTGCTCGTCCGCGACCGCAGGCTGGCGGCGACCGTGACGCGCCACTTCACGACGCTGATCGAGGGGGCGCTGCTGCTGCCGTTGCCGGCGTGATGCGGATGCCGTGGGGTTGATGGCCGGGTGTGGCCGGGTGACGACCCGCGCGTTCTTCTAGAATGGCGGCTGCCGCCGTGCTTCCATAGCCCAGATATTCGATGACTCCACCCGATCCGATCCGCGCGCTGCCGGAACGCCCGCCGAAGGTGGGCGAACTGGTCCAGGTTCGCTCTCGCCGGTGGCTGGTCGAGGAGGTGGCCTCGTCGGAGACCCGCGGCGCCTCACCGGTGGTGGCGCTGTCCTGCGCGGACGACGACGCGGCGGGGGAGGAACTGCGGGTCTTCTGGAACTACGAGCTCGACCGCCGCATCCTCGAGGAGGAAGGCTGGGACCGTCTCGCCGAGCGGGGCTTCGACGACCCGCGCCGGTTCGCGGCGTTCCTGCACACGCTGCGCTGGCACTGCGTGACAGCCACCGACGCGAACCTGTTCCAGGCGCCGTTCCGCGCCGGCATCCGGATCGACGCCTACCAGATGGAGCCGCTGCGCAAGGCGTTGCGGCTGCCGCGGGTCAATCTGTTCATCGCCGACGACACCGGGCTCGGCAAGACGATAGAGGCGGGGCTGATCGCCCGCGAACTGCTGTTGCGCCGGAAGGCGAAGACGATCGTCGTCGCCGCGCCGCCGTCGGTGCTGGAGCAGTGGAAGGGGGAACTGGAGGATCGCTTCGGGCTGGTGTTCGAGATTCTCGACCGCGCCTACCTGGCGCGGATGCGCCGCGAGCGGGGCTTCGGCGTCAATCCGTGGATGACCCACAGCCGGTTCCTCGTGTCGCACAACCTGCTGATCGACGCGCACTACACCGATCCGATGCGGGCCTGGCTCGGAACGATGCGTCCGGGGAGCCTGCTCATCCTCGACGAAGCGCACCACGCGGCGCCGTCGAGCGGGGGGCGCTACGGCATCGAGTCGAAGTTCACCCGGGCCGTCCGCGACCTGGCGGGACGCTTCGAGCATCGGCTGTTCCTGTCGGCCACGCCGCACAACGGGCACTCGAACAGCTTCTCGACGCTGCTGGAGCTGCTCGATCCGTACCGCTTCACGCGCGGCGTGAAGGTGCGCGGCCGCAAGGCGCTCGAGGACGTGATGGTCCGGCGTCTGAAGGAGGACGTCCGCGCGACGCAGGGCGGCTTTCCGGAG
Organism: Vicinamibacterales bacterium; assembly: GCA_965116825.1. Lineage (GTDB taxonomy): Bacteria > Acidobacteriota > Vicinamibacteria > Vicinamibacterales > UBA8438 > WTFV01. Next base: position 6,771,603 of record OZ220736.1, on the reverse strand, counting down.
CGGCGCGTCGAGCGCGTGGTGATCGACGGTCTGCCGGCGGACGCGCCCGAGCTGGCGCTGTCGCGCCTGCTCGACGAGTACCGCACGGCGCGCGAACAACGGCACGCCGGCGCCTCCGGCAAGGTCCAGGCGGCGGCCGGCCTGCTCGTGGTCGGCTTGCAGCAACGGCTGCTCTCCTCGGTCGAGGCGTTCGCGCGCAGTCTGGCGGTTCACCGGCGGACCGTTGAACGCCGCCGGGAACAGGAGCGGGCGGAGACCGCGGGCGGTGGGGAGCCCGTTGCCTCCACTGCCCTGCGGGACGCCTCGGAACCCGCGGGGGCACCCGCTGCCGAGGGGTACGGCCTCTTCGTCGCGCCGCCCACCGCCGACGACGAGCGCGGCGAGCAGGAGGCCGAAGTCGTCGAGGCCGAAGAGAGAGCACAGATCGAGGCAATTACCGAGGCCGCCGAGTCGGGTCCGGCGGCCGTTCCCGGCGCGGAAGCGGCGGCGCTGTGGCAGCGGGAACAGCGGTTGCTCGACCGGATGCAGGCGATCGCCGAGCGGGCGCGCCACCTGCCGGACGCGAAGACGCGCCGGCTCCTCGACTGGATCCGCGAGCGGATGTGCCCGGGTCCGCCGCCCTTCGGCAGCCGGCCCGGCGGTCCGCCGCCGCGCTGGAACGAGCGCCGCGTCCTCATCTTCACCGAGAACCGCGAGGGGACGAAGCGCCATCTGCGCGCCATTCTGGAGCAGGCCGTCGAGGGGACCGACCGCGCCAGCGAGCGCATCGCGGTGATCGACGGGCTCACGCGCGGCGCTCGTCGCAAGGAGATCCAGCGGCGTTTCAACACCGACCCGGCCGCCGATCCGCTCCGCATCCTGCTGGCCACCGACGCGGCCCGCGAGGGCCTGAACTTCCAGGCGCACTGCGCTGACCTGTTCCACTTCGATCTGCCGTGGAACCCCGGCCGCATCGAGCAGCGCAACGGACGCATCGACCGCAAGCTGCAGCCGGCGCCGGCGGTGCGCTGCCACTACTTCGTGCTGCCGCAACGGGTCGAGGACCGGGTGCTGGAGGTGCTCGTCCGCAAGACAGAGACCATCAAGCGGGAGTTGGGCAGCCTGTCGAAGGTGATCGACGACGACGTGGAACGGCGGCTGCGCGGGGGCATCCGGCACCGAGACGCCGACCGGTTGAAGCGGGAGATCGAGGCCGCGGACCTGGACGAGGCCCGCCGACGGATCACCGAAGAAGAGCTCGAGGCGGCGCGCGACCGGCGGGACGACCTCGTGGCGCAGGTGGAACGGTGTCGCGGCCTGCTCGAGCGGTCCCGGCAGTGGGTCGGATTCGAGGCGGAACCGTTCCGCGATACGTTGTCCTGCGCGCTGGAGCTGCTCGGTGCGGAGCGGCTGGCGCGAAGCGGCGACGGCGACGGGAACGGCCGCTCGGCGACCTGGACCTTCCCGGCTCTCGACCGGCGCGCGGGGGCCGATCCGAGCTGGGCGGCGACGCTGGACACGCTCCGTCCGCCGCGCCGGAGCGACCAGAAGCTGGCCGACTGGCGCCGGGAGGCGCCGATCCGGCCGGTGGTCTTCGAGGATGCGGGCGTGCTCGGCGACGACACGGTGCACCTGCATCTGGAGCAGCGGGTCGTCCAGCGCCTCCTGGCGCGGTTCCGCGCGCAGGGCTTCGTGCACCACGACCTGTCGCGAGCCTGCCTCGCGCAGGCGCAGGACTCGATTCCCCGCGTCGTGCTTCTCGGCCGGCTCTGCCTCTACGGGCGCCGGGCGGAGCGCCTGCACGAGGAGATCGTCCCGCTGGCGGCGCGCTGGGTGGAACCGGCGCGGCGGAGCGGTCCGCTCCGGGCCTACGCACGTGAAGCCGAGACGCGGACGCTGGACCTGCTCGACCAGTCACTGACCGGCGGTGGGCTGGACCGGACGCCCGACGACGTCATTCGCGCGCGGCTGCTGGCCGCGGCGCCGCGCGACGTCGAGGAGCTTCTCCCGCAACTGGAGCCGCGGGCGGCGGAGCTCGCCGCGGTGGCGACGCGCCGACTGGGCGAGCGGGGCGAGCGGGAGGCGCGCGACCTGGAGGAGACGCTTCGCCGGCAGCGCGAGCGCATCGTCGGGGAGCTCGACCGCCACGAGGGCCGGTTCCGACAGATCACGCTGGGGTTCGACGAAGATGAGCGGCGGCAACTGCAGTCGAACATGCGCTACTGGCGCACGCGCCTCGACCGGTTCGACCGGGACCTGACGCAGGAGCCGGGGCGGATACGGGCGTTCTACGAGGTGCAGGCGCAACGCGTCGAGCCGGTCGGGCTCGTGTACCTCTGGCCGGAAACCAACTGAGGCGACTTCCGTTCTCCTCGCCTTGACCCTGCCGTGCTGGTGATTGCCGACCCGACGTTTCGTACACTACGGCGTACGCCTCATTCGCGTGCGCCGTCAATGTGGCGGTCGGTCGCCGGCCCTGTCCCGTTGCGCATACCGGTGTAATCGATGTCGAAACGCGACCCGCACGTCGACGCCCACCTGGAGTGGATCGGCTTCGTTCGGCCGACCGGCCTTGTGGTGTCGGCGCCGGCCCTGGTCCGCGCCGGCGCGATTCTTCGGCACGACCCGGAGGGCCAGCGGCTGCTGCGCGCGTGCGCCGACGACCGCCGGTTCCATCCCGACCGCGAGCCGGAAGCGTGGCTGCCTGACTTCCGGGCGTTCGCCTCGTCGGTACTCGGCTGGAACTTCTCGCCGAAGGGGTATGCCGGGACCGGCGACAGCCCGATCCCGCCGGAGCTGGAGACCCCGCTGCACGAAGGCGGAGAGGTGCTGCGTCCGGACTTCGCGGTGCGGGAGCGCGACCCCGGGACGGACGCGTCGCCCTGGCAACTCCTGGTCAGGGTGCTCGAGCCCGGTGAGGACCTCGACCGCGTCACAGGTGGCGCCGGCCGCCTGGAGGTGTCGGCCCACGGCCGGATGGAGCGGCTGTTGCGGCAGACCGGCGTGCCGGCGGGCTTGTTGTGCAACGGCCGCTCGCTCCGTCTGGTTTCGGCGCCGCGCGGCGAGAGCTCCGGCTGGCTGGATCTGCACGTGACCGACATGGTCACCACGGCGGGCCGGCCGATCGTGGGGGCGCTGCGACTGCTGCTGAGCGAGACGCGGCTCCTCGGCCTGCCGCGCGACGAGCGCTTGGCTGCGCTGTTCGCCGACAGCCGGCGGTTCCAGAACGAGGTGAGCGAGCGGCTCGCCGAACAGGTGCTGCATGCCCTCTACGAGCTGCTGCGCGGAATCCAGGCTGCCGACGACGCGGCGCACGGGAGGCTGCTGCGCGACGCGCTGGCCGAACGTCCCGACGACGTCTACCACGCGCTGCTGACCGTCATCCTGCGGCTGGTGTTCCTGCTCTACGCCGAGGAGCGCGACCTGCTGCCGGACGGCGAGACCTTCGCGCGCCACTACTCGCTGGCCGGCCTCTACGAGCGGCTGCGCGAGGACGCGGCGCTCCATCCCGACACGATGAACCAGCGCTACGGCGCCTGGGCGCAGCTCCTCGTGCTGTTCCGGCTGTTCCACGACGGTGCCGAGACGGACGGGCTGCGCCTGCCGCCGCGTCACGGGGAACTCTTCGACCCCGACCGGTTCCCGTTTCTCGAAGGCCGCGTCGTCGGCGGCGAGCGCCGACTCGACGAGCGCATCGAGCCGCCGCTGGTTCCCGACGGCACCGTCTACCGCGCACTCGACAAGCTGCTTGTGCTCGACGGCGAGCGTATCTCCTACCGCGCCCTCGATGTCGAGCAGATCGGCTCGGTCTACGAGACGATGATGGGTTTCCGGATCGAGACGGCGACCGGCCGGTCGGTGGCGATAAAGGCGCAGAAGAAGCAGGGCGCGCCGACCACGGCCGACCTCGAAGCGCTGCTCCGCGAGCCGGCGGGCAAGCGCGCGCAGTGGCTGCGGGACCGGACCGACCGCGCGCTGACCGACACGGTCCGGCGGCCGGTGGCCGCGGCATCGACCGTCGCCGACCTGCACGCGGCTCTGCAGCCGGTCATCGACGCCGCGGCCACGCCCGACATCGTCCCCGGCGGGGCGCTCGTGCTGCAGCCGAGCGAAGCGCGCCGCCGCTCCGGATCGCACTACACGCCGCGCGAGTTGACCGAGCCGATCGTCCGCACCGCGCTGGAGCCCATCCTGGCGCGGTTGCGCGGCCCCGGCGGCGAACCGCCCAACCCCACGGCGATCCTCGACCTGAAGGTCTGCGATCCGACGATGGGTTCGGGGGCCTTCCTGGTCGAAGCGTGCCGGCAGCTCGGCGACGCGCTGCTCGATGCGTGGCGATTCCACACCGCGGCGCCCCCGATGCAAGCCGGCGACGATGAGGTGATCGTCGCCCGCCGCCTCGTTGCCCAGCGTTGCCTCTATGGTGTCGACCGCAACCCGATGGCGGTGGACCTCGCGAAGGTCTCGCTCTGGCTGGCCACGCTGGCGAAGGAGCACCCGCTGACGTTCGTCGACCATGCGCTGCGCCGCGGCGACTCGCTGGTCGGGCTGTCGCAGGGGCAGATCGAGGCGTTCCACTGGGACACCGGCGCCGAGCCATTGCAGCAGGGGATCGAGACCATCGAGCTGCGCAAGTGCATGGCCCGGGTGAACGAGTTGCGCCGCCGGATTCGCGACGCCGGCCACACGGTCTCTGATGGGGACTTGCGGAACTGGTGGAGCGAGGCCCGGATCGATCTCGCCCGGGTGCGTCTGTCCGGGGACCTCCTGATTGCCGCCTTCTTCAACGGGCGCAAGCCGAAGGAACGCGAAACCAAGCGCATCGAGTATGCCGGCGCAATCTTCGAGGGGGAGGTCGAACGCTACCGCGGGTGGATCGACCAGCGTCGGGGAGAGGAACCGCCGCTGGCCCCCTTCCACTGGGAGATCGAGTTCCCGGAGGTGTTCGACCGGGGGTCATCGGCGGGGAGGCAGGCGTCCGGGCCGGCTCCCGGATTCGATGCCATCGTCGGCAACCCGCCGTTCGCAGGCAAGAACTCGGTGGCGGCGGGGAACGTCGCGGGGTATCCCGACTGGTTGAAGCGAGCGCACGCGGAGAGCCACGGCAACGCCGATCTGGTGGCCCACTTCTTCAGACGGGCGTTCGACCTTGTCCGTGACAGGGGCGTCTCCGGCCTGATCGCGACCAACACCATCGCCCAGGGCGACACCCGCGCCAGCGGCATGCGCTGGATCTGCAAGCAGGGCGGCGAGATCTTCTCCGTCCGTCGCCGGGTCAAGTGGCCCGGGCTGGCGGCCGTGGTCGTCAGCGTGCTGCACATCGGGAAGGGGCCGGTGATCGACCGTAGACAGATCGACGGCCGTGACGTGGAGCGCATCACCGCGTTCCTGTTTCACCGCGGCGGTCACGACGATCCGGTGCGGCTGGCGGCAAACGCCGGCAAGAGCTTCGTAGGCAGTTACGTCCTCGGCATGGGCTTCACGTTCGACGACACCGACCGGAAGGGCGTGGCCTCCCCGCTGGCGGAGATGCGCCGGCTCATCGATCAGAACCCGCGGAACCAGGAGGTCATCTTCCCCTACATCGGCGGGCAGGAGGTGAACACCAGCCCGACGCATGCCCATCACCGGTACGTCATCAACTTTCGGGATTGGCCGTTGCGGCGGGAAGACCTGGGCGAGCCGTGGATGGGTACGGACGACGATCGGCGCCGCGCATGGCTGCGAAGCGGCATCGTGCCGCTGGATTATCCCGGGCCGGTGGCGGCGGACTGGCCTGAACTGCTGGAGATCGTGGAAGAGCGGGCGAGGGGCACACGTGCGAGTCACTCGACCGCGCCGTGGTGGCAATTCGAGCGTCTTCGCTCGGAGCTCTACGCCGCCATCGTCGGTCTGGATCGGGTGCTGGTGATCTCGCGCATTGGCAACGCCTTTGCGTTTACCTTCCTACCGCAAGAGATGGTCTACAACGAGAAGACAGTTGTCTTCCCGTTTTCGAAGACTGGGGCGTTCGCGACGCTCCAGTCTCGGATACACGAGGTCTGGACACGCTTTTTCAGTTCTACTCTGAAGGATGACTTGCAGTACACCCCCTCGGACTGCTTGGAGACGTTTCCCTTCCCTGACGGTTGGGAGACGCATCGCGGCATCGAGGACGCCGGCCGCTTCTATTACGACTTCCGCGCTGAGCTGATGAAGCGAAACCGCGAAGGACTGACGAAGACATACAACCGGTTCCACGATCCCAACGAGAACGACCGGGAGATCGCAAGGCTCCGCGAACTTCACGCCACCATGGACCGCGCGGTTCTTGCCGCGTACGGGTGGCCCGACCTCCCGATAGACTGCGAGTTCCTTCTCGACTACCAGACCGGTGCGGAAGAGACCGGAAGTAGCAGGAAGAAGCCGTACCGTTGCCGTTGGCCGGACGAGATTTGCGAAGAGATCTTGGCGCGGCTGCTGGAACTGAACGTTCAGCGGGCTGCCGAGGAGGTCTACGATGGTCGCGGCGACCACGCCACAGCGAGCAATCGTTGGCCGGTATAGCGTCCTTTTCGCCGCCTCGGGCACCGCGCTTGACAGACCCGCCGGCCCGGCGTCCGTCAGCACATCGATCAACGCGACCAACGGTATCGTCGGCGGACAACCGCATCGGGACGCCTGCGGCGATGATAAGCTGAGCCCGTGAGGGCGGCGCGCCATCGCGAGGCTGGGCATCGAGCCTCCTTGGCGGCGCGGGGCCACAGCAGAGGAATCATGCGCACCACACTCGACATCGACGACGATGTTCTGACCGCCGCGAAGACGCTCGCAACGCGAGAAAGCAAGCCCACCGGACAGTTCGTCTCCGAGTTGCTGCGCGAGGCGTTGCGCACCAGAACCCGCGCGCCGGCGGACGGACAGTCCCGCGACAGGTACGGCTTCAGACCGATTCCGGCCGGCGGGACGCTGGTGACCAACGACATCGTCAATGAGATTCGCGACGGTCTGGGTGTCTGACCGTTGAGGGCCTTGCTGGACGTCAACGTACTGGTCGCGCTGCTCGACGAAAACCACACGCACAATGCGGCGGCCGAGACGTGGCTCGCTGGCAATATCCACCACGGTTGGGCATCCTGCCCACTGACGCAGAATGGGTGCGTCCGCATTCTGTCGCAGCCCGCGTATCCGAACACGTTGACCGTCGCCGACGCCGTGATGCGGTTGCGTGCGGCGATTTCTACTCCGCACCATCTGTTCGTTCCGGATAGCATCAGTCTTCTGGATGACGCGGTCGTGGACTGCCAGCGCCTCTTGCGTCCCCGGCAATTGACGGACGTCTATCTTCTGGCCCTGGCGGTTGAACACGGATGTCGCTTGGTGACCTTCGACACGTCCATTTCCATCGCGGCGGTGCGCCAAGCGGATGCGCAGTCGCTGGTCGTCGTCTGAACCTCGGTGGGCACCCAAACTGCAAGTGTGTGACCGACTGTCCACCGAAGGGCTGGCACCGGGGCACAAGTCCGAAGGAGGTGCTCGATGCACAGGAAGGCCGGACCCTCTAACTCCCGGCGCGCCCGCGCCGACACCGCCGCCGTCGAACCGCGCCGGCCGAGGAGTTGGTGGGGGCACTGCGGAAGCAGGGACAGCCAGCGGGCAGCCGCCGCACTTCAGCGTCCGGTGGGACATGCTGCGCGGTCCCCGGACCGGCGCCTCGTGCTCGGAGTCGCGCGATGCTCGGCAGCATGCGCCACGATGTCTCAAGTGTCAGCAGCGACCCGAGGTCGCGCGTGAGCAGGTAGCGGTCATTCGGCGCGGCGGGCCGTGCGTCCGGCGCCATTGCACGACGTCGGGTGGCAGGCGGATTGTTTGTCAGCGCGCCCATCATCTCGCTGACGGCTCGTCGACCTTGCGTTGCCCGTCGTTGACCGCGGCGACGATGGGTCCTGCAGAGACTCGACGTCGTCCTTGGGGAATGATCTCGGGATCGATCGTGATCGCGAGCACCTGCTTGAGGCCGTTCATGGCGACGGTGACCATCCCGCCGCCGGCCGTGGCCTCGATCTCGGTCGCAGCCAAGTCCTGCCGGAGGTGCTCGTGCATCTGCACCGACTGCTCGCCGACGCGGCCGATGATGCATCGAGCCCGCTCGGCATCAGTTCTTCAAAGGTACGCCAGAGGGCGGCGTGCTTGCACATCAGCCCGCGGGCAGCGGTTCGTCGTACATCTCTGCGATTTCTGGGTGGTGGTCTCTCGTCGCGTCGGCGTGTTCCGATCGTGCTCGATCCTGGTTGTTCGGTTGCCCCGCATTGTGCGGTTCTGCGCTACGGATCCCCACGATGTCGATTCGTCTGCGCGCTGGACGAATGTCCCGCTGGATGTCCGCTCCGGAGGCCGCTCGTCGTGCGTCTTCCGCGCACCTTCCGGTGGTGTTTCGAGTCGTTGAAGTGTGGTCGCTGGATGCCGTTCGTGCCGTCTGTGGTGCCGGTTGGATCCTCGATGATCGTCGATGATGTTCGTTGTCGTAGCCTCCGGCGTGGTCCCGATCCTGGTCTCTGGTTCGGGAGCCGCTTGCGAAACTCCTGGGGCTTGCGGCTTGGCGCAGTCCTCAATGCTCCTGGTGGACGCCCATTTGCCCTGGGTCGCCGCCTGGATGCCTGATCTGGAGGACCGGTGGCACGCCGAGGCACGCCCGAGGGGTGGCAGTCGGATGTTTCGACGTGTTCTCGGCCGCGCGTGGGGACACCGGTGGATGACTGACGCCGGTCGGGCGCCGAGGGGCGTTGCCGGCGGTGGGCTGGTTATGTCACCAGGCGCAGGAGCTGGTCGGCGCTGAGTGCGAGCACGGCGAACATGCAGTGGCACATCACTTTCGCGGCGCCGCGGACTCGGACATGGCGACCGCCGACTGGTCGCCCCGTACCTGGCCTTCAACCTCGCCGTCTCCGGCCGATTGCTGCCGATCAGCGGCGCCGTGAAGCTGTGGTGGGCCCGGCACAACGCGAACACCGTTCACGACCCCGCCTCCCGCGCATTGCGGGTGGCCGAACACATCGACTTTCAGGTCCTGCCACTTCAGGGGCTCGGGCCCTGGGCGGCACTGTTCGCGGTCGCCGTGGCCGTCGAAGCCCGGCATCTGGACAGAACCGCGCGGCGATTCTTCCTGGGCCTGTTCGCCTCCTCGGCACTTCACGTACTGGTCCTGCTCGTCCTGCTCGGGCGGTTCGGCGCAGTCCGCTGGTACTACGTTCCGGAGTATGTCAGCGGATGCCTGTTCCTGGGCGTGGTGCTTGGGCGGGTGAAGCCGCGCGTGTCCGGTCAGGGCACAGTCGGGGTCCGGTCCGCGAACCCGCGTGATACGATTCTTGTCGTGATCTACCTCACGCACCCGGCCAGCGACACTGAGATCGAGATCGATGGCTCCCTGACCTATCACAACAGCGATCATGTGACGTTGACGGTTCCGCGGGAAATCTACAGACGGATCGACAGCATCGGGTCCGGTCCGCGTGTTCCGCCTTTCACTCTCCGCACCGTTGTCGGCGACAGAGAAACCATCGGCCATTGGCTCTATGTCGGGTCTTCGGCATCGCCGAGGGAGCCGGCGTTGGCGGACGTTCGCCTCCGCCTGACGGGACCGGTTGTCGAGCGCGGGGAGTCCGACTGAGACACTACCGACTGCGACCCCTGGCCGCCGCCGCCGCTCCGCGCTACACTACGCGACAGTCCATGTTCGACACGCACGCCATCGCCCGTAGCCTGACCGATGCCGAGTTGACACCGGCACAGGCGGATGCCATTACGGCCGCCGTTCGCCAAGCCGCCGAGCAGGGCGATCACGTGACGCCGGAGCTGCTGGACGCCCGCCTTGCCGCGCTCGAACTGCGGTTGATCAAGTGGATCGTCGGGACGGGGATCGCCGTCGCTGGCATCGTGCTCGCATTCCTGCGCCTCGTGGGCTGAGCCCAGCTGAGCCCGCGGGTTGTACCAGCACGCGCGCACCGCGAGCGCGCCGATTCAGGAACTCGATCATGAAGATCTCTACCATTCTGGACCAGATCGACTCTGGCTTCATGGCCCTGCCCGAATTCCAGCGCGGGTTCGTGTGGAGCCGCGAGCAGGTGCGCGGGCTGTTCCACTCGCTCTACCGGCAACACCCCGTCGGTGGACTGCTGGTCTGGGCAACCGAAGCGAGCACACCGCATCGGGGCGACGGTTCACCGGCTCCGGGAATCGTGAAGTTGCTTCTCGACGGCCAGCAACGCATGACAACACTGTACGGCGTGGTACGCGGCCGGCCACCACGGTTCTTTGACGGAGATGAACGCAAGATCACGGGACTTCGATTTCATCTGCAGCAAGAGGCCTTCGAGTTCTATCAGCCCGCGAAAATGAAAGACGACCCGCTGTGGGTGGACGTGAGTGAGCTTATGCGGACCGGCGCGGTAGGGCTTGGTCAGTTCGTCACGAGGCTCATCGGGATCCCGGAGCATGCCGAGCGAGCTCCCGACTACGCGGGGCGACTCTCCAAGCTGCTCGGAATCGTCGATGTTGATCTGCATGTCGAGGAGGTCACTGGGCAGGACAAGACTCTTGAGGTCGTCGTGGACATCTTCAACCGCGTGAACAGCGGCGGTACCAAGCTATCCAAGGGTGACTTGGCACTCGCCCGAGTCTGTGCGGGCTGGCCCGAAGGACGCCAGGCCATGAAGAGCGAGTTGGGGAGATGGAAGGGACATGGATACGAGTTCACCCTCGACTGGCTCCTGCGCTCGGTCAACACTGTTCTTACCGGCAAGGCACGGTTCAGCTATCTGCACGACAAGGACGCTCAGGACGTCCAGGACGGTCTGCGGCGAGCCACCAAGCAGCTCGACAACTGCTTGAACATGATCGCGGGACGGCTCGGGCTTGACCATGACCGTGTGCTCTTCGGCCGCTTCGCGCTGCCGGTCATGGTGCGGTACCTGGACCGAAAGGGACAACTGAACGCGCGCGACCAGGATAAACTGCTGTCCTGGTTCGCCCAGGCAGGCATGTGGGGCCGCTTCTCCGTGTCCACTGAGACGGCTCTCGACCAGTGCCTTGCCGCGTTGGAAGGCTCCTCTGACGGAATCGACGCCCTCCTGGAGGAATTGCGTCGGTGGAGCGGTAACCGACGAGTCGAACCCGGTGATTTCACCGGCTGGAGCCTCGGGGCGCGATTCTACCCGGTACTCTACATGTTGACTCGAATGGGAGAAGCCAAGGACTGGGGAAACGGACTGCCGTTGAGACGCAGCCTTCTCGGGATGATGAGCCGACCTGAGCTACATCACATCTTCCCCAAGGCGAAGCTGTACGGCTCCGAACGTGACTACGACAGGCCAGAAGTGAATGCGCTGGCCAATTACTGCCTCCAGTCTAAGGAGACCAACCTCTGGATCCGCGACCGGTCGCCGGAAGAGTACTTCGTGGAGGTCGAGAATAGACACCCAGGCGCACTTGCGTCGCAGTGGATTCCCGAGGATCGCCGTCTCTGGAAAATTGAGAACTACTTGGACTTCCTTGAGGCGCGACGCGTTCTGCTCGCCAACGAGGCGAACGGCAGGTTCGAGGAGCTCTTGCACGGCGATTCCGACGTCCTGATCGATACGAAGATCCCGGCGACGGTCGTGATTGAGGCTGGCTCGTCGCTGGCCGGCGGTGACTCGGAAGAGGCGGAGATCACGGCCATCAACGATTGGGTGGAAGAACGGAGCCTTCCACGCGGGTCGGTCGGATTCGAACTGGCCGACGAGGTCACCGGGGCGCAACGTGCCATGATCGACTTGGCTTGGCCAGAGGGTCTTCAGGCGGGTCTGAGTGCTCCGGTAGCCGTCCTGCTGAACGAGCCGCCCGATGTGCTCTCGATCGCGAGCGCGGCTGGGTACAGATGCTTCACGACGCGGCAGGAGTTTCAGGCCTACGTCGAAGCCGAAATCCTGCGAATGAACATCGTCGCGACATCTGGGGCCTGACGCATGGTGAGCCGGACACGGCTCATCCGCGGCCGTTTTCGTCCCCCAACACCCCCCAACAGGAAACCTTGAACCGTCGCCGGCGAACGAGAACGCGGTCACGCCGTCGCCGGTCACTCGGGCGGGGTTGAAGGTGGGATCTGCACGAGAACCCAAGCCCTGCACGTGATCAGCAATTCGTCGTCGTCATCGACCGCCGACCTCGCGGCCTCCAGGAAGTCACCCGGATCGATGCCTGCCTCGGCCAGTGCATCCCGGACGGCCGCGACCACCGCGTTCGGATCGCCCCAGATGCTGGTGAGGTCCACATGCACGTCATGCGGGCGTTCGGGTGCTGTTCGAAGTGAGAAGCCGAGGCTGCCGTCTGTCGCCCCGATCCGCTCGTAGCATTCGCTGCACCATTCGAGACCGAACGCTCTGGGCCGCTTCTTGCACTCCGCGCACGGCCGACGGGACCGCTTCGGCCCGACGATCACGAGGGAACTCCGACGCGGAAGTACATGGTCATCGGGGAATGCTGCGGATCCACCTTGGTTGAAAGCGCTCCGGTCGCGTGTGAGCCTACCACGTGCCCCAGACAACAACCGCGTTGGGCGGGTACCTCGGCGACGCCCGGCCGGGGAGGCAGTTCCGTCGATCCCCGTCCGTCCATCCACGGCCCCGGTGATCCTTTGAAATTCGATTCTGAACGAGGGATACAGCGAGGGGAAGGAGCGTTCAGGCACGGCGTAAAGCACGTGTTTGCAATAGTTTGCTGACGTATTGCTTCGGAAGCCCTGGAAGCCCGAAGGTTGGTCGAGCTGCGCGACCGCTGGCTGAATCCACCGGAATGGGTCGAGTGGGTCGACGAGCCGGTTCCCGGCTACCCGAAGCGGCCCGTTCCTCGAAACCAGGACGCGGCGAAGACGCTCAAGAAGCGGACGTTGACGAACCTGTACGATGCCCGGCCGCAGTGGCTCGCCGACGCCCACAGCGCCCTTGACGCGGCTGTGGCCGCCGCGTACGGTTGGTCGACGGACATCTCCGACGACGATGTGCTCCGCGAGTTGCTGGCGCTCAATCGTAGCGATCCGTGAACCTGCCGGTCGGAACGAGGCCGGGCCGAGTCGTACCGGATGACCTCACACTGACCCGGCGGGGTGCGAGACAGTTCCCCGATGTACGTGTTTCTCGACGAGATCACGTTTCGATACCGCGGCGCGCAGGCTCCGGCTTTGGACAGGCTTTCCCTCTACGTACGTTCGGGAGAGATCGCCGCCGTGGTCGGCGGCGAAGGAGTTGGCAAGACGACGCTGCTCCGCTACGTGGGCAAGCGCTCCGACGGCGCGGGGGGCGTACTCCTCGGTTCGGACGCTGACGAAAGCGGGCGGAAGCCAGGCCTGATCCGCGGTTGGCGTTTCTCTATGGGAGACGACGCATTCCCGCCGCAGTGGCGGTCGGAGCGATGGCGCGGCGTTTGGATTCGGCGCTATGCGTTTCCGAACATGGCACTGGACGGCTCCGACCGCGAGCCCCCGGGCGGTTGGTCCGACGACGCGGACAACGTGCACTTCTCGATCCACTCCACGGATGGCACGGTGCGTAACGTCGGCTGGGACGGCGCGGCTCCCAACGACCCGGACCGGCAGGATTTGCTGCTGGTCGACGACCTCTCGACGAAATCGAGGTTCCGCAACGCAGCCGACCGGCGTGCATTCATCCGAGACCTGCACGCCATGCATCCGAGGCCTCGGCGGCGCACGGTGATCTATGCGACGAGAGATCCCGAGGACGCACTCGATGTCGCGGATCGGATCGCGGTCCTGCGACGGGGCCGGATCGTGCAGTGCGGAACGCCGTCAGAGATACGCCGCGCACCCGCTAGACTAGCCGGTTCGTTGCGCAGTTCTTCGCCTGAGATGATGGCGCCCAAGCGGCGAAGGTGACCGGGGCGGCCTTCTACGGTTGAACCGCCGCGCCAAGTCGGCTGGCGTTGGCCGCGACGCCGGGGACGGTTCGCTGCCGGAGCGGGTAGACTGGTCGGGGGCTTCTACATGTCATCGACGGTCGGGTTTCATCAAGAACGTGGCGATCCGCACGGTCTGCCCGGAGGAGCATGCTGACTTTACGCCTTGGCTCCAGGCGCACATTGGCGAGTTCGACAACATCCTCGGGCTCGGATTGACCGTAGCGGGAGGTCGGTGCCGGAGACTTCAGCATCGACCTCGTGGCGGAGACCAACTTCGGCGATGTCGTCATCAAGAACCAGTTCGGACGGAGCGATCACCGCCACCTCGGTCAGCTCGTGACCTACCTGTCGCAACGGGACGTTGAGCGAGCGATCTGGATCCCTGAGGAAGCAAGGCCCGAGCACGTCAAGGCAGCGGAGACGCTGAACGACCGCGGCATCGGGCAGATCTGGATGGTCACGGTGCGGACCATCGCGATCGGCGACTCCGCGCCTGCCCCACTCTTTGCGGTGGTGCCGAGCCGATCGACATCGAGAAGACTGTCGAGTCGACAGAACTCACGCAGAGCCAAGTCAAGAGACGTGACTTCCTGGCGGCTCTCTTCGCCCAGGCACGGGATGAGGGGATCGACTCCCCTTTCAAGAATCTCTCGCCGAGCATTCACGGGATCCTCTACACACCCGCGAAGGGTCAGGGGCTGGTCTACCGGCTCGCGGTCAATCGCCACGGGTCTCGCGTCGTCATCACGAACGCGAGGGGCAGGTGGTTAGGGGCACTGGCCGCGTTGACCAAGAACAGGCAGAAGATCGACAAGGACTTTGCGGCGGTCGGCCTGCCGCAGCCGCTCGTCTGGACGGATGCGGTCACCGCCGGCCGATGGGTGATCCGCTACGAAGTCGATGTCAACTACCAGGACGGCGAACCCGACCTGGCCAGGATGCGCGAACTCAACCGGGCGGCGGCGGCGATGAAGCACGTATTCGACCCGTACCTCCAGCAACTCGATCCACAGCTCGAAGAGCATGTCTCAGAGCCATCGGTCGAGTGACGGCATGGGTCCCGAACCGCGGCAGGCAGTGAACGGGCCGCGGTTCAGAGCGGTTCGCGGCGCCCCCCCGACCCCCGACCCGCCGAGCCGCCCCGAACGGTTACAGCCGCCCAGCCGCCCAAAGCCGCCCAGCCGCCCCAGCCGCCTTTTCAGCCTGAGCCCCGGGAGCCCCGGAGCCCACGGAGCCCGGAGCCCCACCGACCCGACCCGCGCGGGGTACTTGTTCGGTCGCACCGGCGGCCTCCACGGCGGCCGCGGGTAGCGGCAGGGCGCGCGCGACGAGCAGCGTCCGGTCGTCGCTCTGAACCGCGCCGGCGAACTGCTGCACCGAGGTCTGGAGGGTGGCCAGCAGCTCGGGGACGGCGAGGCCGCGGTGGACGGCGATGGCGTCGCGCAGGCGGTCGTCGCCGTACTCTTCCTCGTCGTCGCTCAACGCCTCGGTCACCCCGTCGCTGCAGACGATCAGCGTATCGCCCGGCTCGAGCACCATCGACGCCGACTCGCCGAACCAGTCCTCGAACAGACCGATCACGGTGGCGGTCGGCTCCAGCGTCTCTATGGCGCCGTCGGCGCGCGCCAGCACCGGCGGTACGTGGCCGCAGTTCACGTAGCGCAGCTTGCGGGTCACCTGACTGAACTCGGCGAGAAAAAGCGTGGCGTAGCGGTTGCCGGGGGTCGAGTCGAAGAAGAGACGGTTCGCTCGTTCCAGCATCCAGGCCGGATCGCCGGCCCCGCTCGCGTACTGGCTGCGCAGCGTCGCCTGCAGATTGGCCATGAGCAGCGCCGCCGCGATGCCCTTGCCGGAGACATCGGCGAGTACGAACGCCGTGCGGTCCGCCCCCAGCTCGACGAAGTCGTAGTAGTCGCCCCCGACCGACTTCGCCTGGATGCACTCGCCCGCGCACGCCAATCCGGACAGCAGCGGGGCGCCCGCCGGTAGCAACTGCCGCTGCACCTGCTTGGCGATCTCCACCTCGTGCTCGGCCCGCCGCTCGGCCTCGATGCGGGCCGCCATCTCCTCACTCAGGCAGATGGTCTGGACCGTCAACGCGGACTGCAGCGACACCACGGTGAGTAGCCGGATGTCCTCGCCGGAGTACGGCTCCTCCGACTCTCGCCCCTCCAGGGCCACGAGGCCGACGAGACGTCCGTTCCGATCGACCATCGGCGCGAGGCACTCCGGCTGCAGGGGGGCGAGCATGCGGTGCAATTCGTCGGCCACGTCGTCGACGCCTGGCGGGGGAAGGACCGCGGGCCGGGCGCGGCTGGCGAGCGCTGCAAGCGCCCCGGCGTCGCGGGCCAGAGTCCCTGGGCCTTCCGACAGGTCCGCTGCGGCCAGGCGGCCGGCCGGGTCCTCAAGATAGACGGCCAGCGACACCGGCCGGAACGCGGAGCGGAGCATGGCCTGTAGCAGCGACGCGAGGGCCGGGCGATCCTCCGCCGTCCGCGTGCGGTCGGCCAACTCCTCAAGAGCCCGCCGGGCCTCGTACCGCTCGGGGAAGAAGGCGCGGTCGATGCGGTCGGTGATGCGCCGCTCGACCCGCGCCCCCGCGCGCGCCACGCCGACGCCGAGGAGCCCGACCGCGACGACCGCGACCGGCAGCCCCACGTCGGACCCCGTCGGCAGCCACCGCTGGGCGAGCACCGCCAGCACCACCGCCACCGCGAGGCTTGACGCCACGCTGACGACGGCCAACCCCCGCTGCACCAGCAGGTACCGGGCGCTTCGCTGCACCAGCACTGGAACCGCCATCACGCGATGCTTGACGACGGCGTACGCGAAGGCGAGCGGCATCAGTGGAAACGCGAGCAGCGCGCACGCGCCCAGCCAGTCGGGGACCGGACCGACGACCTCGACTGCCGCGATCACGAGCGCGGGGGCGATTCCCGCCACCGTGCCCCACGTCAGGACCCGCGCCTTGCGCCGGACCTCGGAGGACGCGGCGCGGGTCGCGTGCCCGATCAGGGCCAGGATTCCCACGCCGATTCCCAGGAAGACCAGCCCGAACACCCCATAGGTCCGCCAGAGGGCCAGCCGGCCAGACAGGATCGACTCGCCCGTAAAACTGGCCGAGAACTGCTGACCGAGGAGAGGCCGCCACGGAGCGCCGGTCAAAACCAGGAACGCACCGAACCCGACGAGGAGCCACTTCAACCACGGAGCGAGTTCGTCGAGCCGCGAGCGGGCGGGGAACACGAGGAAGAAGAAGCCGAACAACCCCGGCGCCATCATCAGGAGCGTCATGCGATACGCCATCATGAATCCGGGGAGGGCCGGGGACGCCCCGGCCGCGCCCGGGTTCATCAGGCTCATGAAGCCGCAGAACATGAGCGCCATCACCCAGGCGTTTCGGTCCTGTAGGCGTTGAAACAGGACCGTCAGGGCGACCAGCAGGAAGACGAGCGGAATCGAGCTGACCCAGATCTGGAGCAGGGACCAGCCGATGCCTGACCGGTCCCAGGGTTGCGAGAACATCAAGCCGAACGCGTAGGTTGCTGAGATTCCCGCCAGGAGGAGGGCGGCCAAGCGCGGCGGCGTCGATGACTGGTTGCGCACGAAGGGCTCTCCTTCCGTCCGGGGTCGACGACGACCGGAGGCCGGAGCTATACCGGCTTCACCGAACGCTTACACGCATAGTACCCGCTCGGGGAGACACCGAGCACGCGGGCCATTGTGGCGACGCGGAAACGACCCTGATTCGCGCTCATGAACCGGTAGTCCTCCCGGGTCCGGTCTCCCGCGCGAACCAGGCGGTTGCTTTCGCCAATATGTCTCGTTCTTCACGCAGCCGACGGACCTCACGACGCAGCCGGCGATTCTCTTCACGCTCCTCGGTGCTCAGGCCGTCGGTGCGCTTGCCGGCGTCGCGGTCTGCCTGTGCCACCCAGGTCCGAATGGCCTGGGCCGACGGCTCGAACTCCCGAGCCAGATCGCCCGGCGTACGTCCCGACCGAACCAGTTCGATCATCTGCTCGCGGAACGCCGCCGGGTACGGCGGTCTCGTTTTCGACATCGCGGATACCCTCCTCCTTGCAACAGGATTGAGTCTCCACGGAACCGGGTCAACTTCAAGACCGACATCAGCAGCCGGTTCACCGAGACGAACAGCCGCTTGCAGCACATCGAGACCCGGATCGACGACACCAGCAAGCGGATCGACGCCGTCGGGCACGACGTCGCCGACCTGCGCGACCGTACCGGAGCGCTCGAAGGCACCCTCTCGACATTCATGAACGAGCGGCGCAACACGAACGCCGCCTGATACCACTGCCGGCACCATAGCTCGGCCCCTTCCGCGCACGCGCGGATCACCCGCAACGCGCGGGCGGACAGAATCCGCGCCGGAGGAATCAAGTAGAATCAACGGACTGGCGAGGAAATCAGCAATGTTTCCGCCCCGAGTTGAAGGCCGGGGCCCCCAACGAAGGGGAACATTTCGCGGCAAAAGTACGATGACGAACCGCGTGGACCCGATCACCCAACACCTGGACCACGTCTGGCCTCCTTATCTCCCGTGCGGCTGCCTGACTGTGCTCTCTGGAATGCCGTTTGCCGGCAAATCCATGGCGCTACTCTCCGTGGCTGCCGCGCTGACCGCCGGACGGCCGCTGCCTGGGGAGCCGGACGGCCAGCAACGTGAACCGGTGAACGTCTCGTGGTGGTCGCCCGAGGACAATACGGAGTCCATAGTGGCCCCGCGATTCGCTGCGGCCGAAGCGGATCTGAGCCGCATCAACGTGCTCAACCTGCACCGGGACAACCAGCTGAACAATCCCGCGTTCCTGATACGTTTCGACCAAGCGTGCGCAAGACACCGCATGGTTGTACTTGACCCGGTACACGCGTTCCCCCCCGGCATCGGCATCAATAACGCGAAAAAGGCGCAGCGCCTGCTCCAGCCCCTGGCCGACATTGCCCAGCAGCACCCGGATTGCGCCCCCGTGCTGATCAACAACTTCCGCAAAGGCGGCGCAAGGACCGCCATCGGGAAGGTCGGCGGCTCAGTTCAACAAGTCGCGGCGGTGCGCTCGATCTGCATCGTCGCCCGGCAGCACACCGCCGGCCGCACCTACTACTTCGCCCACGCTGACAGCTGCCTGGCTCCGGTAGGCGCCACGCGCACGTTCTCGATCCAGAACCGCCACGTGTATACCAGCGATGGGCACGGTATGGACATCGGTACCGTCGAATGGGGCGAGACCGTCGACCTCACCGCCGACGACCTGGTGCGCATGAGCGGCGAGCGGCAAGGACGAGGCCGACTCCAGGGAGGCCGAAGAGGATGACGCCGTAGAGCTTCT
This sequence comes from Vicinamibacterales bacterium, assembly GCA_965116825.1. GTDB lineage: Bacteria > Acidobacteriota > Vicinamibacteria > Vicinamibacterales > UBA8438 > WTFV01. The sequence continues at coordinate 6,752,347 of OZ220736.1, read as the reverse complement.
CCCGCAGGCTTGACGCCAGGCCTACTACGGTCGGCTAGCTAGGCGGCGCCGTGAGCACGCATTGGATGGCTGTCGTCGCCGACAGCAGTGGGCATCGCCCAGGCGGCTCACCAGAACCTGCCGCCAAGTGCCGTCTCGACAGCCGTGCGGAAATCGTCTGGCAGCGACCGGGCAACGGTGGCAGTGCGTTCACCGCGCCGGTGACCGAAAGCTGGATTGGACGAAACCGCCCCCCGCCGTTGGACTTCTATGGGCGTTGCATTGCGGGTAGACGGCACTGGCGGCGACCGGGCCGGGCGTTGCAGGCAGGTTGCCGGCCGCCCGCAGTCGGTGGCGATGGCCGCGAGGGTGGTCGTACAGCCCGCCGGGAGGACCGCAGACGCAGGTCGACCGTCCCGGCGACTCCGGGAGCAGCGGAAGTGCGCCTGGCGGACGTGGATGCGCCTGTCACGACGAATCCAGAATGGCCGGACACGCCCAGGCGCCGGCGGGTTGGTCGATCAGTTGCATGTCGCCTGCGTGGCAGCGGGGACACTGGCGCAACGAGCGGCCGGTCAGCGCCTCATAGCGATCCCGATAGTCAGCGACCTCGGCGTCCTGCTGTGGCGCTGGCGGGGGCGGCGCGCAAAGCGCCCGCCGGCACTCGGCCAGTTTCTGCTGCCGGGAGCGATTGGCGAGGAAGCCGTAGTAGCGGATGCGATGAAAGCCGGGTGGGAGCACGTGCAGCAGCATGCGGCGGATGAACTCGGCCGCCGCCAGCGTCATGGTCTTGTGGCGGGCGGCGCCATTGGTGCGGTAGTCGGTGTAGCGGAAGCGCACGGCGCCGTCGTCGAGGCTGTGCAGGCGCTGGTTGCTGATGGCGATCCGGTGGGTGTAGCGGCCGAGGTAGTCGAGGACCTGTTCGGGACCGGCGAATGGCCGCTTCGCGTAGACAACCCATTCGGTCTTGCGGGCCGGGCGCAGGTGCTCGGCGAAGCGGCGGTGGTTGGAGAGGGGCTGCAGCCGGCCGGCGAAGTGCAACTGTCCGGACTCGAAGGCGTCTTCCAGCGCCGCGAGCAGGACGCGGCGGAAGTAGCGTGAAAGGATCCGGACCGGCAGAAAGAATCCGGGGCGGCAGGCGACCTAGCCGCTGCCGTCGTTGGCGAGGCCCCCACCCGGGATGACGCAGTGCAGGTGGGGATGGTGGACGAGCGTCTGGCCCCAGGTGTGCAGCACGGCGAAGAAGCCGATCTCGGCGCCGAGGTGGCGCGGGTCGGCGGCGATGGTACGCAGCGTGTCGGCGACGGCGCGGAAAAGCAGGCCGTAGACGATGGCCTTGTTCTGCGCGGCGATCTCGGCGACGGCCGGGGGCACGGTGAAGACGACGTGGAAGTACTCGGTGGGCAGCAGGTCCGCGCGGCGGCGTTCGAGCCACTCGGCGCGGGCCAGCGACTGGCAGGTCGGACAGTGGCGGTTGCGGCACGAGTTGTACCAGACGCGCCGATGGCCGCAGTGGTCGCACTGCTCGACATGGCCGCCGAGCGCGGCGGTGCGGCACTGCTCGATGGCCGTCATCACGCGGTGCTGGGCCGTCGACAGAACGGTTCCGACCTGGGCTCGGAAGGCGTCGCCGTAGCGGCGGAACACTTCCGCCACCGAGAGCGTGGCGCGCGGCATGGCCGTCGCTCAGTCGACGGGCTGGGTGCGTCGTGGCGCCGGCCGCGGGAGCAGGTCCAGCGGGCTCGCGGTCGAGCAGACCTTGGTGGTCGCGACCCGCAAGTAGCGCGAGGTGGTCTGCAGACTCCGATGCCCGAGCAGGAGCTGAATGGTACGCAGGTCGGTGCCGGCCTCGAGCAAGTGGACCGCGAAGGCATGGCGAAGTAAATGTGGCGTGACGGCCTTGGCAAGACGCGCGCGCCGGGCGGCGATGCGGCACGCAAGCTGGACCGCGCTGCGCGTGATGGGCGCCTCGGGGCGCTCGCCGGGGAAGAGCCAGTGCCGGGGCCGTTGGACTCTCCACCAGGCGCGCAGAATCGCCAGCAGCTTCGGCGAGAGCATCACGTAGCGGTCCTTCTGACCCTTGCCCTTCGCGATGCGCAGCACCATCCGTTCGCTGTCGATGGCGGACACGGTGAGGGCAATGGCCTCGGAGATGCGCAGGCCGGCGGCGTAGCAGGTGGTCAGGATGGCGCGATGCTTCGCGGGCTTGACCGCGTCGAGAAACTGGACCACTTCCCCCGGGCTGAGCACGACCGGCAGAGACTGCGGCTTCTTCGGCGCGGGGATCACGTCGTCGAAGGGCCACTGCTTCTGAAGCGTGACCCGATAGAGGAAGCGCAGCGCCGCCACGGTGACGAGCAGCGAGCCCGTTGCCAAGCCGCGTTCGGTGGCCAGGTAGACCTGGTAGGCGCGGATCTGCTCGGGGCCGAGGCGCTCGGGTGACCGGTCGAAGTAGCGGGCGAACCGCGCGACGGTCTCGACGTACGTGCGTTGGGTGAACGGCGACAGCCACCGCACCTGCATGTCTTCGAGCATGCGTTGACGAAGCGATGTCATCTGACGCTCCTCTGCGAAGGGCCTGGGGGGATTCCAGGCGCTCGCCGAGCAGCGTAGGTGAGGCTCACGAGGAGCTGCGGCGGTCGGACGATCTGGCCGGACGCGTCAGTGGCGGCGGGTCGACTGAGCGCCTACCACCGTGGCGGTTTCGTTCAATGGCCGGTTTTGACCCGTCCATCGAGGGGGTGATCAGGAGAACAGAACGGCTGGCGGACAGGCCAATCCCAGTAGAGCGTCTGGCGGATGGGCGATGGTGCGGGCGGCATCGTGCGCTACGGCCGCACGGCGGAGTCGGCGGAACGAATCGTGGCCGAGCGGTACCCGCGAGCATCGGGCGCTGCTGGAGGCGTCGCGCGCGCGTCGAGTTGTAGAACGGCGTGGTATGCTGCCGGCCTTCAATGCCGACACAAGCGGAAGTCGTAGAGTGGGCGTTCTCGGCGACACGGCTCCTTGTGGACGCGTTCTATACGCTCTTTCCGTTGTTCCTGGTCGGATTCATCCTGTCCATCTTCCGGCGGACGCGGCCATGGACGGGGGTGATTCTGTTCTGTCTCTCCTACCTCCTGGGCGCGGCGACGTGGTTCTACGGAGCGGGGCTCGCGTTCGGAACCTGGGGCCTGTTCGGTCTGTTCGTCGGACTCTTCCTATTTGGTATCGGCGTCGTTCCCGTGGGCGTTGTCGGCGCGTTCGTCGAGGGGTATCCGGAGCTGGGCTGGGGCTGCCTGGGGATGCTCGCGGGGACGTGGTTCCTGCGGCTCACGGGCGTATGGCTCGCGGAGGACCGGGTGTAGATCGGCCTCCCCATGGGGGCGGCGGGCTCGATCACGGGGCTCGCCCCTCTTTCCCAGGCAGCCTCGGGCAATCCTGTAGCTGGCATTCGCGAACGGAGGTCAGGGCTTGGCGGTACTTGCCTGCCCACCGTTCTAGGACCTGCGATCTCAAACCCTCATGACCGGCGTGCCGCTCACCCCGACGTCATGAAACGCGCGCCGGGCGTCTGTTCCACCGGAGTCTCCGGCGTTCTGGTGCGGACGCGGGTCTCGTGGCATCCTCAAGGAGGCGGAAGCGGGACAGTCGTCGTAGCTCTTTTCGGTGGCGGGAGGCAACTCCCTTCCCCGTCCTCAAACTGACGCTGCGCGCCTGGCATCGAGCCCCGAACCGTACCCGGCCTCACAGGCCGTGGACGAGCAGCAAATCGAACCCCGCCTGGTGGCGGGTGTTTCCTGCACCGGGCGCGCCACCCCGCTTCCGCCGCCAAGGAGGGTACCTGATGATTTGCGCCACTGTCGATACCGACACCCTGTGCACCGACGACATGCACGTGGCTTGTCCCCGGGCGGCCGGCCTTGATGTGCACAAGATGCATATCACTGCCGCGGTGCGGTTGTGCGAGGCCGGTAGCGGACCGGCGCGCACCGCCACGCGGGAGTTCAGCGCGCTGCCGGACGGCCTGCGGGCGATGACCGACTGGCTGCGTGGGCACGGCGTCACGGGCGCGGCCATGGAAGGAACCGGAGTCTATTGGAAGGCGCCGTTCGAGGCGCTGGAAGACGCCGGGATCGCTGCCGACCTGCTCAACGCCCAGCACGTCAAACAGATCCGCGGCAAGAAGACCGATACCAACGACAGCCTGTGGCTGGCTCGCATCTGCCAGTTCGGTCTGGCTCTGCCCAGCTACGTCCCGCCGCGTCTGTTCCGGCAGTTGCGGCAGTTGACGCGCTACCGCCGCAAGCTGGTCGGCGAGCGCAGCCGGGCCCGCAACCGGGTCCACAAGACTCTCGACCACGACGGCTTGCGGCTCGGCGGCGTGTTGACCGACATCTTCGGCCTCAACGGACGCCGCATCCTCGACGGGTTGGTCTCCGGGCACTCGCCGCGCCACATACTGACTGAGCTCACACACCACGTGGCGGCCAAGCTGGAACCGCTGGCCAAGGCCCTGGCCGCCACGCTCAACCCGCTGGCGCTGTTCACGCTGCAGATGCAGATGGAGGCCGCCGACCGCGCCGACGCCGCGCTGACGGCCGTGGACAGACGCATTCGGGCCACCCTGTCCGATCACCAACGCCCCCTGCGGTTGCTGCAAACGATTCCCGGCATCGATTTCGGCAGCGCCTGCGCCATCTTCGTCGAGATCGGGCCGGACCTGGACGCTTTCCGCGAGTCGCGCCATCTCGGCGCCTGGGCCGGCGTGGCTCCAGGCAACAACACCAGCGCCGGTAAACGCCGCTCCGGTCGTGCGCGCCCGGGAAACGCAACGCTGCGCGCCACGCTGGCCGAGTGCGCCCACGGCGCTGCGCGGACCAAGAGCTCGCAATTCTACGACTATCACCGGATGCTGGCCGGCCGCATCGGCTACAAGCGGGCCATCCTCGCCACCGCCCACAAGCTGTTGCGAGTCATCCACACCGTACTGCGCGAAGACCGGCCGTACACCGACCCGGACATCGACTACGAGAAGCTCGTCGTCGAGCGCAACGCGCCACGGTGGATCCGCATGCTCAAGCAGCACGGCTTCCTCACCGAGGCGCAGGCCGCCGCGCGCGGCTGAGTCGAACGCCCCGGATCAAGCGGCGTTGTGACGGGCCATAGAACGGGGCTGCCCGCACCGCGCATCCGATCCGGAACCTCGCTTCGACAACCGAAGGGCCGCCCGATCCGCGGTCACGCCACACGTGTGTCCGGAGGAAGGGCGCGTTTCACAGCAAAGGGCGCACGCCGACGATCTCTTTCGACAGCCGGGTGTCGAGGCTCGCAACCTCGACCCGGATCTCGGCGAGGCCGTCCGCAATCTCGGCCCGGACCTCGGCGAGGCCGGCGCGGAACTGATCGGAGGTGCCTACGTGCATGCATGGTTGCACGCGTTCTGTTACCCGGAACCCGAAGCTGGGTCCAGCGGCTCGTCGTCCGCGGCCGACGCCGCGAGCTCGGACTCGGCACCGCCGTACTCGTCCCGTTCGCCAATACCCGCAAGCAGGCCCTCGCCAACCGCATGCGCGGTCCGGCGGCGACCCCTCTCGGAGAAGCGCCGCGTCCAGGGCGTTCCCACCTTTGCCGAGGCCGCTCACCGCGTGCTCGAACAGAAGCGCGGGGGCTGGCGCGGGCTGGTGGCACGCGCAGAACCGGATCCGGAGCGTCGAACGGTACGCCTTCCCGCGCATCGGCAACCGGCCGGTCTGTAACGTCAACACGGCCGACGTGCTGGAGATCCTCTCGCCGATCTGGCACGTGAAGGCGGAGACGGCCCGCGCTGTGCGCCAGCGGATCCGGTCGGTGCTGGAGTGGGCCATCGCCATGGACCTGCGCAACGATAATCCGTGTGACCGAGTGCTGCCGGTGCTCGGTCCGCAGAACGACATCGTGACGCACCGGCTGGCGCTGCCGCACAAGGACGTGGCCGCGGCGGTCGAGACGGTGCGGTCGTCGAGTTCGGCGCAGCCCGCCGTCAAGCTGGCGTTCGAGTTTCTCGTCCTGACGGCTGCGCGGTCGGCGGAAGTGCGACTCGCCACGTGGACCGAGATCAACACGACGGACCGCGTGTGGACCATTTCGGCGATGCGGATGAAGGCGAAGCGCGAGCACCGTGTTCCGCTGTGCGGGCGGGCGCTGGAGGTCCTCGACGCGGCGCGCGCGCTCGGCGACGGCAATCGGCTCGTGTTCCCGATGCGGAGCGGGAAGGCGATCTCGGCGTCGACGCTGCCCAAGATGCTCCAGCAGCACCGGGTCGCCGCTGTGGCCGACGGCTTTCCGCTCGTCGTTCCGCGACTGGGCGGCCGAGGAGACGGATCACCCGCGCGAGGTCGTGCGGGGCAGCGGGCCTGGGTCGTACGTTAGCTCGTCCGCGAAGCGGATCGTGAACAGGCTCTCGAAGTCGCGCCCGAAGAGCTGCCATAGCCGCAGTCGTGCAGTAGCGAACGGACCCAGTCCCTCGCCGCCCGGCTCGCCGGTTGGCGTCACCAGCACGTCGGCCCGCTCCCCGGCACCGAGCACGATGACGTGGTCCTCGGAGTAATCCGCCAGGCCCCCCGTCACCGCCGATCTTGCGGAAGACGTGCCCCTTGCCGAGGTCGGGCTTGAAGTAGCGGCTCTTGGCCGCGTTCACTACCCGCCAGCGCTGCGGCGCTCCCGACCGCGCGATCAGCTCCGGCAGCCGGCGGCCGTTGACCAGCACGGCGGTTGCCCTCGCGGCCGAACAGCATACCGACCGTGCCGCCGGTGTCCGCGGGCAGCAACGCGCCGTCGGCGGCGACGTCGATGTCGCTGAGCACGAGGACGAGATCGTCGGCGATGCCGATAGTCACGCCAGCGGGTCCGCTCGACGGCATCTCCACCGGCGTTCCGGTGATCCGCGGCCCGGTGAGTTGCGATCTCAGGGGGCGCTTCACCCTCCTGAATCGAGAACTCGGGCCATCGAACGGCCTGAACTGGGGCCATGCCGCCGAAGTGCACCAGGGCCATGCTTTCGGCCGATCACGGCCATTGCATTGCACGGTGACAGCGTGACCGCCGAAGCGGCCTTCCCGCAGGGAAAAACATTGGGTGAGCGACGCCAGAACTGGGGTCGCTCACCCTCTGAACCATCGATTTTGAGAATTCAAAAACGCTCCTTCAGGGTGTCTACTGGACGGCTCAGTGTTTCCGGGCTATAATCAAGTCTCTCGGTACCGAGAAGTACGTACTACTCGGTACCCCCAGATCAGCGCGGATCGTTACTGGCCGCTTGGTGGCCCCTGCAGTGAACGCGATCATCTTCCTCACTGCGACAATCTGTTGACAAGTCGTGGTTTCGGGGCGGCTTGGCGGCTGACCACAAACAAGCGGCAATCTGTTGACAGCCTGTCACCGGGCTTGCGATGCTACCCGGCATGAACGAGGGCACGATCTCCACGCGGATTTCCCGGCGCGCCAACGAGCATCTCAAGCACCTGTCCGTGTCGCTCGGGATGGTGGCTACCACTCGTGGCGCCGTTGTGGATCTGATGTGCCGGGCGTTTCCGACGGCTACGATGCTGCTGGCCGCCGTGGCCCGTCAGACGGGCGGCGACCCGGCTGCGGCTGCCGGGGCGCCGTCGGCGACAACACCGGACGGACACGAATCCGACACCGGGGCGATGAACCGCCTCCGCGATGCGCACGCCGCGGACGTCAAGCGGCTACGGGCTGAGCACGCGGTGGAGCTGCGGCGTCTGGCCGCCGAGCACGAGGCGGCGCTGGAAGTCGCGGTCGATGAGGGTGTGCGCCGCGGCCGGCGAGAGGATCTGGAATCCGGGCGGCTCGAGCGCGCCGTACTCGAACGCCTGATCGCCGAGCGGCGCGATGAGGTCGTGGCCGTGCTGCGCAAGATGAACGTCGAGCTGTACGAGGTCGACGGCAAGCCGTGGCGTCTGATTCAGCACGGCGCAGGCTAGGCGGCTAGGCGTCTCCTCCGGCGTGTGCAAGACCTCGGAATGGAGTCGAGGTGGGCGGCGGTCAGCATGGAGGCGGCGACCGCCACGATCGCATTGGCGCGACGGACTCAAGGCGGTAGCGGCGGCGGTGTTCGATCGGCACGATATCCGGGCGGCGGCGGCGCAGGCGGTGGCCGAAGTCGAGCGATGGATCGACAGGCGCCATCCCCCGCGTCCGGCAGGTGGCCGCCGAAGACACAAGGCCGAGCCGGACGTCGAAGCCGCCAGTCGCGCCCGCCGGCCGGGTGTCGCCGTCGGGCTGTGCCGCACGGCGGCGGGCGGCGGCGAGGTGAGCGTCGTCGAAGCCAGCCGGAGGCCCGGTTCCGGGGCGCTGACCCTGACCGGGCGCCAGGGCGAGGTCATGCGGGAGTCGGCGCGCACCGCGCTGTCGTGGCGGCGCGCCAACGCCGCACGCTACGGCCTCGACCCGGACTTGCATCGCGACACCGACGTCCATCTGCACGAGCAGTCGGCCGAGGTCCCCAAGGAGGGCGCCTCGGCCGGCGTGACGATGGCCGCCGCGCTGGTGTCCGCCTTCACGCGGCGTTCTGTCCGTACCGACGTGGCGATGACCGGCGAGAGCACCCACGGCGGACAGGCGCTCCCGGTCGGCGGCATCGCCGAGAACCGTCGCTGTCCGGCCAGGGGAACTTCCCCGCCATCAGCTCGACGAGCCGGTTGGCGATTTCCCGCTCGGCCCGGTACCTGTCCGAGCAACGCGCACGGCGCGTCCGCCACGGTGTCGGCGACGATGGCGCCTTCGGCCAGTTTCAGCTCGACACCGGTTCGGATCGCATCGCCGGGAATGTCGAGCAGCCGGGTCGCCAGCAGCCCGCGCTCGTCGGCCGGCAGTCCGCAGTGGCCGCCGTCCGTCGCCTCGGCCAGCGTGTAGCCGATACCGGCGCGCAGCCGGGTTCATCGCGGGTCTCGCTGATACCCAGTTTCATTGCGATCACGTCGGCCGCCTTCGACGTGTTTTGCTGTGAAACGCGCCCTTCCTCCGGACACACGTGTGGCGTGACCGCGGATCGGGCGGCCCTTCGGTTGTCGAAGCGAGGTTCCGGATCGGATGCGCGGTGCGGGCAGCCCCGTTCTATGGCCCGTCACAACGCCGCTTGATCCGGGGCGTTCGACTCAGCCGCGCGCGGCGGCCTGCGCCTCGGTGAGGAAGCCGTGCTGCTTGAGCATGCGGATCCACCGTGGCGCGTTGCGCTCGACGACGAGCTTCTCGTAGTCGATGTCCGGGTCGGTGTACGGCCGGTCTTCGCGCAGTACGGTGTGGATGACTCGCAACAGCTTGTGGGCGGTGGCGAGGATGGCCCGCTTGTAGCCGATGCGGCCGGCCAGCATCCGGTGATAGTCGTAGAATTGCGAGCTCTTGGTCCGCGCAGCGCCGTGGGCGCACTCGGCCAGCGTGGCGCGCAGCGTTGCGTTTCCCGGGCGCGCACGACCGGAGCGGCGTTTACCGGCGCTGGTGTTGTTGCCTGGAGCCACGCCGGCCCAGGCGCCGAGATGGCGCGACTCGCGGAAAGCGTCCAGGTCCGGCCCGATCTCGACGAAGATGGCGCAGGCGCTGCCGAAATCGATGCCGGGAATCGTTTGCAGCAACCGCAGGGGGCGTTGGTGATCGGACAGGGTGGCCCGAATGCGTCTGTCCACGGCCGTCAGCGCGGCGTCGGCGCGGTCGGCGGCCTCCATCTGCATCTGCAGCGTGAACAGCGCCAGCGGGTTGAGCGTGGCGGCCAGGGCCTTGGCCAGCGGTTCCAGCTTGGCCGCCACGTGGTGTGTGAGCTCAGTCAGTATGTGGCGCGGCGAGTGCCCGGAGACCAACCCGTCGAGGATGCGGCGTCCGTTGAGGCCGAAGATGTCGGTCAACACGCCGCCGAGCCGCAAGCCGTCGTGGTCGAGAGTCTTGTGGACCCGGTTGCGGGCCCGGCTGCGCTCGCCGACCAGCTTGCGGCGGTAGCGCGTCAACTGCCGCAACTGCCGGAACAGACGCGGCGGGACGTAGCTGGGCAGAGCCAGACCGAACTGGCAGATGCGAGCCAGCCACAGGCTGTCGTTGGTATCGGTCTTCTTGCCGCGGATCTGTTTGACGTGCTGGGCGTTGAGCAGGTCGGCAGCGATCCCGGCGTCTTCCAGCGCCTCGAACGGCGCCTTCCAATAGACTCCGGTTCCTTCCATGGCCGCGCCCGTGACGCCGTGCCCACGCAGCCAGTCGGTCATCGCCCGCAGGCCGTCCGGCAGCGCGCTGAACTCCCGCGTGGCGGTGCGCGCCGGTCCGCTACCGGCCTCGCACAACCGCACCGCGGCAGTGATATGCATCTTGTGCACATCAAGGCCGGCCGCCCGGGGACAAGCCACGTGCATGTCGTCGGTGCACAGGGTGTCGGTATCGACAGTGGCGCAAATCATCAGGTACCCTCCTTGGCGGCGGAAGCGGGGTGGCGCGCCCGGTGCAGGAAACACCCGCCACCAGGCGGGGTTCGATTTGCTGCTCGTCCACGGCCTGTGAGGCCGGGTACGGTTCGGGGCTCGATGCCAGGCGCGCAGCGTCAGTTTGAGGACGGGGAAGGGAGTTGCCTCCCGCCACCGAAAAGAGCTACGACGACTGTCCCGCTTCCGCCTCCTTGAGGATGCCACGAGACCCGCGTCCGCACCAGAACGCCGGAGACTCCGGTGGAACAGACGCCCGGCGCGCGTTTCATGACGTCGGGGTGAGCGGCACGCCGGTCATGAGGGTTTGAGGAAGCGGCGGGAGGTTGTCGGATCCGGCCGGATTCGGGTTGCCGGCACCGAGAGGCGTACTTCTCGGTGCCGCACAGGCTGTTAGACACCGTAGAGGCGCGTCTTGTTCCCGGCGGGCGGAATGTTTTTCGCCTGTTCCGGACTCCCTTCCGGGGCAGCCGGCAGCCGTGCGTGCCGGCTCGTGGAAACGACACGGTCTCCGGTGCGTTGCCCTCCCGTCAGGTTGCATGCCGCCTCCCGTTATCTTGGGCGGCCGTCGCTCGCTGCGTGGCGGCGGGTCTTCCTGACCGCCTTCACTCGGTGCGTACCTGGCAGGTTCCCGGGGCCGTTGCACTCGGCGGGTACTGGCAGGTTCGCGGCGCGCCACACTCGGCGCCTGTCCGGAGATGGCCGTCTCGGTGGGATGCCGGGCGGCGTACCGCTCGCTGGCCGTGGCCGACTCGGTGCGTTCGGGCGGTACGGTGTGCTCGGTGCGAGGACCGCTCGGTGCGCAGGCGTTCGGGGGCATTGCACTCGGCGCGTGCTGACAGCCTTTGAAGTCGCTGTACTCGGCGCGTTCCTGAAGATGGGCGTCTGTGTGCGTGGCAGGGCGCTTTCGGTGGTTCTGGCGTACCGCTTGAAACGGCGCCGCCTACTGGGTGCGTTCAGGCACGGTGTCCTGCTCGGTGTGGACTCGGTCCTGATGGGCGTGCTGCTCGGTGCGGTCGCCCGAGTCGCGTACCGCTTGGTGCCCCCGGGGCGGTTGCTCGATGCGTGCGGCCGGCGCGTCGGCCCGGATCTTCCATGGATACGCGCCGCCGTGTGCGCGCTCACCGGCATTGTCGGCGCTGCGCTGTGTGCGCCTGTTGACGGCGGACATCCGCTTGCGTGCCGCCTCGCTCCCGGTCGGCGTTCGGCTCAGTGCGGGCAACCTCGGGCGGCTGCGTGCGGAGGAGCTCGTCCTGTTCGGTGCGCCGCCGCGCTGACCGGCGTGGTGCTCGATGCCGCTGCTCAAGGACGTTGGCGTCGACGATGGCCTCGGCGGTCACCAGGTCGTGATGCTGCAGGATCGCGATCCCCTCGATGCGGCTGGTGGCCGTCAGGGTCATGCCGGGCAGCCTCCGGCTGTGTGGCCCGCGGTTCCTGCTCGGCGCCTGTGGGCCTTGCGTTCTGCTCGGTGCAGGGTCCTGAGGGACCGGCCGCGCGCTGCGTGTCGACGAGGTCACGGTCGATGCGGGCACGCATGTGCGCGAGGTGATTGGCGAGGCCGTCGTCGATGACCATGCCGAGCGCCTCGGCGAGGGCGTCCGATTTCCTGCTGTGGTCGTTTCCGCGACGGCTCGCGCTGCTGCCTTGCCGACATCTCGACTGGCTCGGCCACGCTGCAGCGGTCACCCTTCGCAGCCCGCGGCGCCTGCGGCGGTCACCCGAAGACGCACCGTTGCGCCCGACCGGCGCGTTGGTCAGCCGGACATCTCCGGCGGATGGCAGAATTACCGACCCGCGGGTCAGTAAGTGTTGGTCGCCGATGCGCTCAGCGCGGTCCGGGACCACCCGGCGTGAGGGCCGAGCGGCTGGCGCCGGGCCGGGGCGCCTCGTCTGCCGACGGGACACGCCACGGCCCGGCCGGCGCTGCCCGGGACCCCAGGCGCGTTGGACGTGTCTCCCCGGGGCTGGGCCGACACGAACGCGGGATTGCGCGCAGCAGTCAGGGCCCGTGCGCCTCGTCTGTAACGCCGAATCCCGGCACGCCGATGCCGGCGTACGGCCGGTGGTACGCCAGGACCGGAATCATCTGGAGTTCGAGTGGGAGGACGCGCCCGGTTCCGGTCGCTCCGTCGGTCGGTCCGGCGCGTTGTGTCACTGGATGGTCTTCGCTTGCGAATTACTGACCCGCGCGGGTCAGCAAGTGCCGGCTGGCCGGGATAACCGGCGGCCGGCCGCAGTCTCGTTCCGGGCGTGACTCTTCGCCGTCACACGCCACGGCTTGGGCGTCACCGTCCGGACCCGAAGGGCGCCTCTGCTGGTCGAGGCCGATCGGCTGGGAGCAGGCGACCCGGTTTCGACGGCAGTCAGCTCGCCGCCGACGACACACACGGCGATGCCGGGCCGCGCGGTGCGGCCAGCGGCGGTCCGGTGCGCCGAGCAGGCCGGCGAACGGTCTGCGGCGTGACCTCGACCGGGCCGGTTCGTCGTCGGCGGCTCATCGCGGCGTCGGCGCCGGCTCCGCCGAGCCGGTCGCCGGCATGGTGGCGCTCGGGCGGTGACCCGCGCGGCGGGACAACAGCTCATCAGCGGCGGCCGATACCACGTGGACTCACAGCAACGGCCGTCCGGACTGCAGGATGCGCATTGCCCAGTCAAGCTTGCCCGGCTGGATGCGGCTCGTCGTCAGGATCATGACGGGTAGCGCATTGCGTGGTGGGCCCGTGTTCCTGCTCGGTGCGCGCGGACCGTTGCTTCTGCTCGGTGCGCGGTCACCCCTCGGCTGCATGTGGTGGCACCGTGTCGAGCGGCGGGGATCTCGATGGACGCGGGCAAGCTGTAGCTGTAGATGTAGAACGTCTCGTGGTCGTCCCCCTTGGGGTGGGCTCGTCGTCGCGCTCGTCGGCGATGCGGCCGGGAGTGCTTCCAGTCTGAACCGCTTGACCGGCCGCGCCGTGGCTGGCGCCATCACGCCAACTGCGGGTCGACATCGACCTTGCGGTCGTGCGTCGGCGGCGCCCGCAGGCGCCGCCGACGCCGGGAGCCGGGGTATCAGCCGGCCAGCGCTTCGACGGCGCCCTGCACGCCCAGTCGCCGGACCGCCTTGGCCATCGCCAGGATCGACTGCTGCTCTTGCGCTTCGACCGCCCTGGTGATCTCCAGCGCGCGGGGCGGCAGGTATGCTTCGGCCGTGCGGCGCAACAACGCCCGCAGCGCGTCGGCCGGCATCGCCTCGGCTTCGACCGTGCGGAGGATGTCGGGCCGCCGCTTCTCGCCGCGCTTGCGCGGCTTTGACGGCAACTCGGCTGCCTGTTCGGCGGTGATCGCCAGGCGGTGTTCCGCGATGTCGAGGTGGGGCAGGTGTCCGCGCAATTCCTCGAGGACTTTCTCGTCGATCAGGACGCCGGCCGGGTCCCAGTCACCGATGTAGAGGATCCGCACCGGCCGGCCGTTGGCGAGTTGGCCAATGTGCTCGGCGGCGTTGTTGGCCAGCGTGAGCGACGAGAAGCCTCCGGCCGCGTAGAGCGGCACCGCCAGTTCGTCGATCACGTCGCGGATGACGCCGACCATGCTGCGGCTCTCGGTCCACACCTCGACGTAGGTGTTGGCCTGCGACCACAGGTCGACGCGGTAGGCGTAGGCAGCGGCCAGCAGCGCGTCGGCGGCATGCTGGTAGGCGCTGACGTAATAGCCCCACCGCGTGGCGTCGCTGATCCAGGAGTACGGCACCTGGCCGGACCGGCGCAGGTCGACGAGCGCCCGTTGGACACACTTGTACCCGGCTTCGGTCTTCGGCAGCGATAGCGGCAGCGTGGGGTCGAGCAGGCGATAGAACACGTGCCGCACGCTCTGCGGATGGTCCTGGGTGAGAATGGCGAGGATCTGACGTGCGATCTGGAGCATGCGCTCGGTCTTGGGCCGCCCCCTGCGCGTTGCCGGCGTGTTGGTCGACATGATGGCTACCTCCCTGTGTGCAGTTCCGAATTACTGACCACGGTGACGGTCGAGTATTAGGAACCGGTGCCATCGGCCCGCCCCGACGCCGCCCGCTGGCCGGGGCCGGTTGTTCGACGATGCCGGGGACATCTCGATCGGCTCGGCGGCCCTGCAGCGGTCACTCGTCGCAGCCCCTCGGCGCCTGCGGCTCTGGCTCGACCGTGACGGTCGCCGATGCGATCAGCGCGGTCCGGGACCATCCGGCATGAGGGCTGAGCGGCTGGGGTCGGGCCGGCCGCCTCGTCCGCTGGCGGCAAACACGATGGCTTGGGTGGCGCCGCCCGGCAGTCAGGGCCCTGCGCCTGGTCTGCCACGCCGAATCTCGGCACGATGCTGCCGTGCAGCTGGTTGTACGCCGGGACGGGAATCCGGCGTTCGAGTGGGAGGATGCGCCCGGTTCCGGTCGCTGCCTCGGTCGGTCCGGCGCGTTGTGTCACCGGATGGCCTTCTCCCTTGCGAATTACTGACCCGCGGGTCAGTAAGTGCTGCCTGACTGTCGTGGGCGAGCGTTCCCTGCGGCCGCTTGTGAATTACCGACCCGCGGGTCAGCAAGTGCTGGACCGGTCCGATCAGCCCCGTCCGGAACCACCGGCGACCGGCCGTGGTCTCGTTCCGGGCGTAACTCTTCGCAGTCAAACGCCACGGTCTGGGGGTCGTCGCCCGGACCCGACGGGAGCCTCTACTACTGGTTGAGGTCGAACCGTTCGGCGTCGGCGTCGGCGCGCGCCCACGACAGTGGTGTGCGCGCCGCCTCCTGCATGACTCGGCGCGGGCGACGTTACTACCCTGGGGCGCACACGGCCCAGCGCGGCAACCGGATTCGAGACCCGTAGCGGTACGTGTAGCTGCGGCTCCTCGCGGTGCCGGCGCCGGAGCCGCCGAGCCGGTCGCCGGCATCGCGGTGGTGTGCGCGGGCGGTGACCCGCGTGGCGGCACGACAGCACGTGAGCAGCGGCCGATAACGGGTGGACTCGCAGCAACCGGCGGTCTGGATCGACGTGCTGGCGAACGACAGATAGTGATCGCGACACGGTGTCGGTCGTTGCCGGGGGGCGCCGGGTGTCGGTCTCCAGCACCTTGGGCGGTTCGGCGTTTGTTCGCCTGGTGGGTGCCGAGCCGCCACTGGCGGTTCGTTGCTTCGGCGCTACCAGCGCAGGCAGGGATCGCCGAGTGCGGCCAGGTCGTCGAGCAGGGGGACGTCCTGGCCGATTTCCTCGGGCGCGTCGGCGTCGTGCTCGTCGGCGTCGGCCTCGTCGACGCCGTCGAGCAGCGCGGACAGGACGACCTCGACGGGGTTGAGCGCGTGCGTGACGAGCCAGTGGCGCCGCTTGCGGCAGGCGGCGCAGCGGGTGCTCTCGGGCCAGATGAGCCGGCCGCAGGTGCCGGCCTCGAGCGGCAGGTCCACGCCGGGACACAATTGCATGTAGTTGATGTCGCTGCGGTAGCGGCGCATGTTCTCGCGGTTGGCGATGCGCTTGCGCAGGCGCCGCAGCGCGGCGCGCTGGTCCGGGCGCAGCAGGTCGATGAGCGGCATCAGGTTCTCCTCCGGAGATACAGGGGGAATGGCCCGAGGGGGCCGGGTGAAGCGGGCCGGCAGGCCCGGGGGTGTGGCGGATGCGGGATCGGAGACGGCCGGCGTGGGGCGGGGTGCAGCATGCCGAAGCGTTGCCTTGTCCGCCCGCCTTCGGCCTGTCCGGCCGCGTCCGCTGTATTGATTGTCGCCTCCCTGCCCCTCTTCTCCCGGGTCCCGTGGCTGCTGCGCGCCGACTCGGGGAGGCGCGCCGGCCCGGCGGCCGCCGAGGCGTGGTGTGGGTGGCGGCGGCTTGCGCCGGCCCGATGCGGCGCGGGCGGGCACGGGCCGAGCGCGTGAAGGAACCGAACAGCAGTGGGAACCGCCGCTGGCGCGAGGCGAGGGGGGACGCGCCGCAGCGGCCGAAGCCGTTGACGGCCTCGATGCTGCAGCAGGCCGCTTCAGCGCTTGCTGCAGCTGTCGGTGTCGGACACGATGGCGATCGCGCAGAAGCTCCACGAGGCGGGGGCGGTGAGGGTGGCCAGGGGAAGCGCAGGCGGCGGCGCGGCGCTGGCTGACGGCCGCGTGAGGCAATCCGGCCGACCGATCCGGCGGCCGGCGCGGCCGTTCGCCTGGTGCGTGGGACGTGGGCGCCGATGGCGTGCGCCGGTGTCGCTACGCTCACGCCTCCCGGTCCGGCGGGCGTTCGGCCGCCGAAACCGGTGCACGCGGCGGCGCCGCGAGGTCTCGGAGTCCGGCCGGTGCGCGCAACGCCAGCTCGACGAGTTCGTCGACCCGCGTCACGTAGTCGATCTCGACGGCGCGCCGCAGCTCGTCGCCCAGCTCCTCGTCGACCTGTTTGCGGTTGGGTTGCGGCAGCAGGATGCGGGCCAGCCCGCCACGGTGCGCGGCCAGCACCTTCGCGGCGATGCCGGCGACACCGAGCACCTGCCCGGCAAGGGTGATCTCGCCGCTCATCGCCACGCCGGCACGGACCCGGCGCCGGGTGGCGGCCGACACCAGCGCGGCGGCCATCGTCACGCCGGCCGAGGCGCCCTCCTTGGGGACCTCGGCCGACTGCACGTGCAGATGGACATCGGTGTGGCGATGGAAGTGCGGGTCGAGGCCGTAGCGTGCGGCGTTGGCGCGCAGCCACGCCAGCGCGGTGCGCGCCGACTCCTGCATGACCTCGCCCTGGCGCCCGGTCAGGGTCAGCGCCCCGGAGCCGGGCAGGCAGCTGGCTTCGACGACGAGCAGCGCGCCGCCGCCGCTCGCCGTGCAACACAGCCCGGCGGCGACGCCCGGCCGCCCGGCGCGAAGACCGGCGGCCTCGACGTCCGGCCCGGCCGGCGCGCCGAGCAGCTCGACGAGGGTCTGCGGGGTGACCTCGACCGGGGCTCCGCCGGCCTCGGCGCGCCGGCGCGCCAGCCTGGCGCACAACTCGCCGAGCGCCCCGGCCAGGTCCCACACGCCGGCCTCGCGGGTGTAGCCGCCGATGAGGGCCCCGATCGCTTCGCCGGTGACGTGGACCTGCCCGGCCGTCAGCCCGTGGCGCGCCAGTTGCAACGGCAACAGGCGCCGGGTCGCGATGACCCGCTTCTCTGCATCGGTGTATCCGGGCAGCTCGACCACGCTCAGGCGTTCGCGCAGCATCGCCGGGACGGCGGCGGGGCGGGTCGCCGTCGCTATGAAGAGCGCCTCGGACAGCTCGAGCGGGAAGTCGAGATAGCGGTCGCGGAAGGGGGCGGCGGGGTCCGGGTCGAGCGCGTCGAGCAGCGCCGCGGCGCCGCCGCCGGCTGCGTCGAGCCGGTCGACCTCGTCGAGGACGAACACCGGGTTGCGGACCCCGGCCCGGCGCAACTCCTCGACGATGCGTCCGGGCGCGGCGGCGCGGACGCCGTGTACCGCGGCCGAGTCCAGCCCCGCGCAGGACAGCCAGGCGCAGGGGCGGCCGAGGGCGGCGGCGACCAGCCGCGCCAGCGCCGACTTGCCCACCCCGGGCGGGCCGCTCACGCAGATCGCCGGGAACCCGGCGCCGGGGTTCGAGACGCGCACGGCGAGCTGGTCGAGCAGGCGCTGCTTGACCGCCTCGTGGCCGGCGTGCCCGGCGTCGAGGACCGCGTGCGCGCGGGCCAGATCGAGCGGCGCCTCGGCGCGGGCCGTCCATGGCACGCTCAGGAGGCGGTCGAGGTACTCGCGCGCCCGGTGACGCTCGGGGTCGGAGGGCGCGCATGCGGACAGCTGCGCGAGGACCCGCCGCCCTCGTGCGCGCACCGGTTGCGGCAGCGCAGCGGCGTCGAGCCGCCGGCGGATGCGGCCGAGCCCGTCGGAGTGCGCGGCATCCGGCTCGCCGAGCAACGCGCGCACCTGCGCCGCGGTGATGCGGTCGCGGACCAGCGCCGCGTCGCCGGTCTCGAGCCCCAGCGCCACCTTGCGGCAGATCGCCTGCAGGCAGCGGGCGAGCTGGCGCACCCCCTGCTCGCTGGTGTAGTCGCGGATGATGCGCCGGCAGGCGCCGTCGGTGAACCGCAGCGGCGCGGCCTCGAGGCCGGCGGCCCGTTTCTGCGCGTCGATCAGGTGCGTCCGGGCGATGACGAGCTTCTCGGCCTCGGCGTAGCTGGGCAGGTCGATGACCTCGAGCCGGTCGCGCAGCGCCGGCCGGATGCGGTCCGGGTCGTTGGCGGTGGTGATGAAGAGGACCTCGGACAGGTCGAACGGCAGCTCGACGAAGGCGTCGCGGAAGCGGTGGTGCTGGGCCGGGTCGAGCACCTCGAGCAGGACGGCGGCCGGGTCCGGGCCGAGCTTGTCGAGCTCGTCGAGCACGAAGACCGGGTCCTTGCGGCCGATGCGGCGCAGCTCGCGCAGGATGGAGCCGGGCTGCGCCCCCTTCCAGGTGCGGTTGTGGCCGCGCAGGTCCGTCTCGTCGCGCAACCCGCCGCAGGACAGCTTGGCGAACCCGCGCCCGAGGGCGGTGGCGACGCACTGGGCCAGCGAGGTCTTTCCGACCCCGGGCGGCCCGCCCAAACAGATCACCGCGCCGGGGCCGCGCGGGTTGCGGCGGCGTACGGCCAGGTGCTCGACGATGCGCGTCTTGGCCTGCTCGAGGCCGGCGTGCCCGGCATCGAGCGCGGCACGGGCCTGCGCCAGGTCCGTCGGCGCGTCGCTGCGCCGGTTCCACGGCAGCTGCTCGAGCCAGTCAATCCAGTCGTTCGACGCCGCGGCGTCGCCATCGGACGACTTCGCGAGGCGCCGCCGTTCACGCTCGATGGCGGTTCGCACGGCCGGGGGCAGCGCGTCGCCGTCGCCGTCGCCGAGCACCTCCCGCACGGTGGCCTCCGTGATCACCTCCGGTCCGCGACCCCCCGGCGGCCGGCGCGACACCACGTGGCGGCCGACCGCCGCCAGCTTCCGGTTCAGTTCGGCCACGCCCGCCTCGCACGTGTGGTCGCGGATCAGGCACCGGATGGCCTCGGTCTCGAAGCGGACCTCGCCGTCGCACGCCGCGGTGCGCCACGCCTCGACGACGTCGGGCGGCGGCGGTTGCGCCGCGATCGCCTCCAGCTCCCGCGCCGACGCGACCTCCCGCTCGGCGACGACGGCCGGACCGTTGGGCGCGGCGGCCGGCTCGATCAGCGCGGGCGGGGCCAGCGACCCCGGCGGCAGCCACGCCTCGGCGGCGGGCGCGGGCGCGTCGAAGGGGCGGGTCAGCAGGTGCTGTTGCGCGATCGCCAGCTTCTCTTCGTCGGTGTACGCCGGCAGCTCGACCACGGCGAGGTGCTCGCGGACCGGCTCGGGGACCGCGTCCGGATCGGTCGCCGTGACGATCCACAGGACCGCGGACAGGTCGAACGCGACATCGAGGTACGCGTCGCGGAAGGCGGGCCGGCGCGCAGGGTCGAGCAGGTAGAGCAGCGCCCCGGCGGCATCGGGTTCGACGCGGTCGACGGCCTCGAGGATGAACACCGGGTTGTTGACGCCGGCCTCGCACAGGCCCTCGACGATGCGCCCCGCGGCGCCGCCCTCCGACCCGCGGACGAGGCGCTCGGCGTCGGGCCCTTCCAGGGTGGCGCGCACGTGGGTGCGGCCGAGGGCGCGGGCAACGGCCTCGGCCAGCGACGACTTCCCGGTCCCCTTCGGCCCGGCCAGGCAGAGGACGGACCCCGGCGCCTCGGGCGGTCCCGGTCGCACGGCCAGGGCCGGCGGCGCGCCGGCCGCCGCCGTCGGGCCGCCGCGGGGTCGTTCGACGGTGAGCAGGGCGCGGGTCTGCGGGCACGCGGCCAGCACGTCGCGGATGCGCGTCTTGACCTGCGCGAGCGCGCCGTGGGAGTGGTTCAGCGCCCGCTGCAGCCGCTGCGGGTCGAAGCCTTGCGGCTCGGATGTCCGCCACGGCAGGGCGAGCGCCTTCTCGGCCCGGCCCAGCGCCTCGCGGACCGCGTCGGACCGGGAGTCGAGCGCCTCGCGGACCTGCCGCCGCAGGGTCTGGCGGACAGCGGCGGGCAGGCCGGCGTCGTCGAGGGTGGCCAGCGCCTGGTCGACTTGCGTGCCAGGGGCGGCGAGTGCGCGGACAGCCGCCAGGGCCGGGCCGCCGGATTCGCCGCCGCCCCGCGGCGGGGGCGCGGCTCCGGCGGCGGGACCGGCAGATGGCTCCCTCGCGGTCTCGGGCTCGGCGGGGCCGGCCAGCAGAGCGAACGCCTGCGCCGAGCCCACGATTCGCGCCCGGCCGGACGCGGCCAGGTCGGGCAGCTCCCACCGGGCACGCTGCTCGGCAGTGGTGACCACGCCGCAGCCGTTCGCCGGGCGGCGCTCCGCGCGGCCGAGCGTGTCGAGCGCCCGGGCGTATTCTTCGAGTGTCGCGGGATGGACGAGCAGCACCGTGGCCTCGTCGTCTCCCCGCAGCAGCTTCACACGCATACTGTGCACTTCCTTTCCACGACCGTTCTCCTGTTTCCCCCAGCCGTCTCGTGCTTTCCACGGTCGTCCCGCTCTTTCCGCGGCCGGACCGGGACGGTTCACCGAGCACCGGCGCAACAGTGCGGCCCGTAGCGGTTCGGGGGTTCGAGCCGAGGCGCAGCGGGGCGGGCGCCCATGGCGCCGCCAGCCGCTACGGGACGCGGTTCTGCGTGTCGGCGGGCGCGCTCGCCGCCTCGGGAGCGTCGTCTTCCAGCGCGGCGGTCTCGGGCAGCGCCGTGATGGCGGCCTCGGCGTTGTTGAAGGCGTAGTTGAGCAGTACCGTCAGCGGATGCAGCGACTGCTCTCGCGCGGGATGAGGCGGCCGCACGTGCCCCCCTCGATCGGCAGGTCGACGCCGGGACACAAGAGCTTGCGGTCGATGTCGGCGCGGATGCGGCGCATCAGCTCGCGGTTGGCGATCCGGCGGCGGAGCTTGCGCAGCCAGGCGCGCTGTCCGGGACGCAGCAGCCCGATGAGGGGCATGGGTCTTCTCCTCCGGGGAAGGGGAATGGCCCGACAGGGCCGGGTCGAGCGGGCCGACGGCCCGGGGGCGTGCCGTCTGGTGGCGGCCTGCCGCAGGCGGCGTGGACGCGGGCGCGTAAGCGGAAGGCGTGGAGAAAGGGCGCAAAGCCGGGCGTGGCCTTGCCCGCCGGCGCCGTTGCCGTGTGCCCGCTACGCTCGTTGCTGTTCCATTGTCGTCCGCCCGCCCGCTCCCGCCGTGGTCCGTTTCCGCGCCGACTCGGGGAGGCGCGGCGGCTGTGCCGGCGGGCGGTTGGCCAAGGGTTGGTCGCCAGGGGCGGCGAGCGTCGTGCGCGGGCGGCCGTTCCGGACAACTGCGTCGTTGAGAAGACACCCCGCGACCGTCGCGCTGCAGCGTGCCGAAGTGTCTGTGCGCGAGCGCATCGATTTGCTCAGCCGCCCGGGCGATACTCGAGGCTGCGGCCATGGTGACCCGTCACCGTCGGGCGCCGCTTCAGGACGCGACATCGGCCGCTACGGCGTCCGGTCGCCTGCGCGTGCGGCGGCCATCAGGCTGCCTGCATGCCGGACTGGCGACTGCATCGTCCGGACGCAGATGGTCAGCGTCCCGAATCCTTGCTCCATACGCGGGCAGTCACGTCCGGAAGGGAGGGGGCATGGATGAGAGGAGCACGGTGACGCAGGTCGTTACGGACCGGCCGCCGGACGGCAATGCCGGGACCACGCCACAGTCGCCGTCGGTGGCGTTGGGCGAAGATGGACCGTCGAGGCCGTCTTCCCCCGTGTCGCGCCGAAGTGGGCGTCAACCGCGAGTCAGGACAGCCCCCAACGGCAGGCTGGGCACGCTACGGCAGTGGGCGAGCGTACTCCAAACCGTGGACACATCTTCTCCTCGCTCAGTGGATCGCGCCGTCGTCGTCGCCCTCTGGTGGTGGCGAGGCGAGGATCCGCGTGGCGATCCGCTCGATGACCGAGGCGGTCGCGCTGATTGCCTGCAGGCCGGTCCGGCGGGCATCGCGCGCCGCTTTCAGAGCCTGCCGGTCTTCGGGCGTCGCCGGGGCCAATGTTCCCGCCGACGTCTCGGCGACGACCGCGGCGGTGAGTCGGAGCGCTTCGAACGCAACGTCGATGAACACGAGGACGTCGCGGGCGTCGAGGCGCTCGATGATGCCCCAGCGCCGGTTGCTCGGCCCCCGCGACATCTCGTCGAGGCTCAGCAGCGCCATCCGCGTGTGGTGCCGCATCCGCAGCAGCGCCGCCGAGAGTCCGGGGGCCGTGGGCTGGCCGTCGGCCATCCCCCCGCCCGGAGGCGGCTTCCCCTGCTGGTTGTCCTCATACCACTGCTCCATCGCGTGGCCCAGCCGCTCGATGGCGTCGCGCCGCGCCGCGTCGGTGGTCTCGACCGGGACTGCCGGGTTGATGGCCGCCGCGTCCTCGAGCATCGCCGTCGCTACCGCCAGGGCGTCCGGTTCGTTGTAGACCGCGATGCGTTCGGCGTAGTCGCCGGGACTCTCGCCCGCGCACGGCTTGACGACCGTGGCGTGGCGCACCTGCTGGATGTTGAAGCCCACCCCCAGCAGCGTGGTCTCGTCGACCCGGTCGGCTCCCAGTGACGCGCTCAGCCAGCCGACCTCCTTCTCCCAGTACATCGCGAGTCGCTCGGTCAGCCGCTCGGCGTGGTCGAGCAGGCTGCGGCCGTGCGCGTCTTGCTGGCCGGCCAGGACCAGCCGGGCGAAGCACTCGGCCCGTCCGGCGGCTCGTTCGTCGTCGTTCCTCGACATTCCGGTTCCTGTCTGGCGTCTGCGGCCGCGAGCGGCGAACAGCGATTCTAGCCTGCTGTCGCTGTCAGTCGCCCGGTGGCCTCCGGATCAATCGAACTGGTGGGCGACGACCTGTTCTGCACGAACCCCGCCATCCTGCAGCGCGGCATCGACAGCGGCGTCGGCAACTCCATTCTCGTCAAGCTGAACCAGATCGGGACCGTCTCGGAGACCCTGGACACCGTGCGCCTGGCGCAGCGCAACGGCTACGGCGCCTACATGTTGCACCGCTGAGACCGAGGACACCTTCATCGCCGACCTCGCCGTCGCCACCGGCTGCGGCCACATCAAGACCGGCTCCGGCTGCCGCGACGAGCGCACCGCGAAGTTCAACCGGCTGCTGCGCATCGAGCAGGAGCTGGGCGACGCGGCGCGGTTCGCCGGTCTCGGCGGCTTCCGGCAGTCCATGCTGGCCGGTTGAGCCGCTACGGCACGGGCACGAGCGCGAACCATCCCGGGGCTGACGTGACCGCCACGCTGGAGACACTGGTCCGGCGCTTCTACCACGACCTCTGGAACCGGTTCGACTCCACGCTCATACCCGTCCTCCTGACCGAGGACGTGACGCTGCGCGGTGCGCTCGGGCGCCACGCCGCAGGGCACGCGGCCTTCGCCGACTACCTGGAGCTGGTGCGCGGCGCGTTTCCGGATTTCGAGCAGACTGTCGAAGCAGTGGAGGTCGACGCCGTCGGTGGCTCCGCGTTCGTCCGCCTGCGTTGCCGCGGCACGCATCGGGGCGCCCTGTTCGGTCTGCCCGCGCGACCGGCCGGCGCGTCTCGTTCGAAGGAGCCGCCCGCTTCGAGACCCGCGACGGCCGGATCGCCGACATCTGGCTCTTCGGCGACGTGCACGGTCTGGTGCGACAACTCAGGGCCGAACGGGAACAACCCGAGGAGGTGAAGGCAAGCGCGGAAGCAGGAAGGGGAGCGCCGCCTCGACCACGTCGAGACCGCGCCCTCGCCAGGCTCCCGCCTCCAGCCGCGAACGAGGCTCACGGGCGCCGGGTCAGAAGTCGAAGCCGCCGGCGCCGAAGCCGATGCCGATGCCGGCGCCGAAGATCCGCGACGCGGCGGTGTTGTTTCCCGCCACCACCTGTCCGAAGAACACGTTCAGGTTGACGGTGTCGGTGAGGTTGGCGAGCAGCCGCCCCCCCCACGGTGTGCGCGTCCTCCTCGAGCCCGGGAAACCGGCTCGGCGAGAACCCGG
Source organism: Vicinamibacterales bacterium (assembly GCA_965116825.1). Taxonomy (GTDB): domain Bacteria; phylum Acidobacteriota; class Vicinamibacteria; order Vicinamibacterales; family UBA8438; genus WTFV01. The sequence continues at coordinate 6,727,970 of OZ220736.1, read as the reverse complement.
GCCGCCGATGTCGATGCCGGACATCGCGTTGACCATTCGGTAGTCGACCCCGAGGGTGACCACGCTCCCGGCCCGGATGAACAGGCCCAGGTTGACGAACATGTCGTTCGGAACGTCGACCGTCTCGCCCGACGCCATGGCTCCGCCCACGGCCTGGGTGTTGACGTCCGTGCTGCCGCGGACCCGGAATCCTACCCCGGCGGAGAATCCCGCCGCGTTGCCGAACTTGCCGATGATGAGCGACGTCTCCACCCCGTGGCCGCCGTCTCCCAGCGAGTTGATGTAGCCGGTGTCGTACGCGCCGGCCAGGATCCGGGTTGACGGACTGCTACCGCTGCACTGAGAATCCAGAGATGGACGCTGCCTCCTGGGCCGTCGTCGGCGCTGCGATTGCGATCCTCGCCGCGATCGGCACAGCGTTCTGGGGCCTGCGCAACGAATGCGGCTGTTCCGGGAGCACGTCGACAACCGAATCGACACCCAAGGTAAGGAACTCCGCGAGCGTACCGACGCCCAAGGCGAGCGCATCGACGCCCAGGGCAAGCAGCTCCGCGAGCGCATCGACGCCCGGGCAAGGAGACGGGCGAGCAGATCGGCCAGCTGCGCGAGCGGATGGCGAAGCTGGAAAGGCTGCTCGAGGGCTGCGCGAGGCCGTCACCAGCAAGCGGGCGGCGTAGACCCCGATCGCGGTATTGTCGCTTCGCATGTCGGACCAGAATCTGGACCCGATGCAGCCTCTGCGAGTGTTCACCCCGCGTTCGATCGGAATCGGCGTCACCAGTGGTGCGCTCGTCGGCGGCGTGCTCGGATGGCTCGTCGGGGCAGCCTGGGGGCTGGTTGCACTGAATAGCTTGGCCGCCGGGGCGCTCGCGTTGGCAGGCTCTATCTGCATGCGCGACGGCAAGTTCGCCTTCCTGATGGAGAACCGACGCGGGATCGGCGTCGGAATGCTCGTCAACGCTGCCGTCTTGGCCCCCATGTTTTTCGTGGACGACGCCATCGGAATCGAACTGCTCAACCGGGGAGACGAACTCGCGCTCAGCTTGCTGTTCGGCTTCACGGGGTGGACCGCCTACACCCTCGGCGGCGTCATGGTGACGCTGGCACACCTCGACTGCCAGGAAGCCGCGGGTGCCCCGCGCCGGCAGGGCGTCGCTCCGACACCGCGCCCTTTACGGGTGTTCACAACGAAGTCAACCGGAATCGGCATCGCAACCGGCGCGCTCCTTGCGATCGCGCTCGGGCAGCTCCTCGGCGCGACTTGGGGTTTGGCCACCCTGAACGGACTGGCCGCCGGTGCGCTGGCCCTGGCAGTTTCCACCGGTCTGCGTGACGGCTTGCTCGACACGACAGACAACCAGAGGTGGCCTGGCCTCTGGGGGCTCGCTTACGCCGTCATGATTGCGCCTCCGGTCTTCACGCACCACTACATCGAGCTCCGTCCGGCCGACGAGATCGGGCTCGCCGTGCTACTGGCGCTGACCGGATTCGCCACCTACGTCCTCGGTGGTGTCATGGCGACGCTGAATCACCTTGACGACGACGACTCCACGAGCGACTCGCGCCAGCATCGCGTCACCCCGCCGCCCGGCTAAACGCCGTGACTGGTGCAGGTTGACGTGGGTTTCTGCACGGAATCTGATCTAAGTTGACGTACTGGCGCCGCCGCACTGAGAATCCGGAGCCTGTGCAGCGAGATGCGGCTGTTCCGCGAGCACGTCGACAACCGAATCGACACCCAAGGCAAGGAACTCCGCGAGCGCATCGACGCCCAGGGCGACCAGCTTCGCGAGCGCATCGGCGCCCAAGGCAAGGAGACGGGGGAGCAGATCGGGCAAGTTGCGCGAGCGGATGGCGAAGCTGGAGGGCCTGCTGGAGGACCTGCGCGAGGCGGTCACCGGCAAGCGGGCGGCGTAAAGGACCTGGGCCTCGGGATCGGACACTTCCACGTGTGCCGGGACCCCGTCACGGCCAACACGTGGTTCACGGGTCCGACGCCGCCAGACGCTCGGTGCGCCTTCCCGTTTGGTGCGCGCCGTCAGTGCACGGCTTCGGACGGTTCGAGGACCTCGATGGATGCGGCCAGCCGGTCGATCGTCGCCTGGTCGACGTCCTCGGCGACTTCCCTGGTCGGGGACCGGCGGCAGTCTGCAGAAGCTATCCGAGGCGCACGAACAGCGCCAGGCAGACGGGTCTGCGCTTCGCCGGCCTGATCCGTGTCATCGAGCGGGCAGTCGAACTCGCAGCTGCTCTTTCCCTTCCTGGTGGCGCGGCAGGTCCGCACGACGAGCTTCCCGTCGACCGGGCGGCTGATGGCGTCCATGATCTCGTTCGTGGAGTCGCTCGGTGTCGGTCTTGTCGATTTGGTCTCGTCCAGGTCGAGGGACTCCATGATGGCGTAGCGGTCCAGCAGGGCGAACAGCGTCCGCTTCGGGACAGTGGCCATCCGGGTTGGGATCTGCGCGCGGGCTCTCGACGCCGCCGCAGCTTCCCAGCCGCGTCGCTCTCGCCGAGCAGGTAGTCGGTCGCTGCTTTGGCCGAGCCGATCCCGCGGGCGATGCACTCAACGTGTACCGTCCGGCTCCCGGCCGACGTCGGCGAGCTTGTCCAGGGTCCGCGCGACGCCATCCAGCGCGACGTGTCGCCCGGCAGAGCAAACCGGGTCGCTTCGCCCGGAACGACACGGCCTCCGCCCTGCGCCGGCTCGTCTGCCACGTCCCGGCCGATCGACGGCTGCACGCGCGAGCCAAGGGTGCATCATCAGCACGCGCGCATCAACGCGATCTGCCGGCGGGTGGCGCGCCTGCTGCGCGAGGGTCTCGCGTGACCCGGCCGGAGGGACCGCGAGACCGTCGCCGCGTGACTGGACGCGGCGCCGTTCCGCAAAAGGCGACGCCGGGCCGGCTCGGAGTGCATGGGCCCCGGTGAGCCGGCCGACGCGCCGGCGTGGAGAACCGAGGCGCACAGGTTCGCGTCCCTGCTGCGGTCAGTTCCCCTTGCCCTTCTCCGCCCGTCGTGCGGCCCAGTAATTCCGCATCCGCTCGGCCACGGCCCGGCGCTGCTCCTCGGTCATCGTGCGCTTGCGCCTCCCGACCGCCTTGACCGCTTTCTCGCTGCCGCGCCGGGCGGTCGGCGCGGCAGCTCCTTCAATCGCTTCGATGGCGCGCTGGATGGCGACGAGCTGGCTCTTGAGCGAGCGTTCCTCGTTGCGCAACGCGTCCAGGATTGCGCTCCTCGACATCGTGAAATGCTCCCTCCAGGGCGAGCCGCCGCCGCATCGCGCCGGTCGCCGAAATGCACGAACGGCCGCCGCCGAAACCGACGGGGCCGCTACCGACCCCACGCGCCGGATTCGGCGTTCCACGCCGGCCAGTCGTCACGCCAGGGCAACCCCGGCAAGCCCGCGCGCCGGCCCCGCACGACAGAGGCCATTCGCCGACTCTTCCGAGCCGTACCGCTCGCACAGGGCCAGGAAACCTCTCGACCGACGGCAGCGTGTCGTCGTGTCGCATGCCGCTGTCCCGCTCGTCAGCCTACATCAGCCGGCCCGGCCTTGCAGGGCCGGCTGATGCACTCGAGTCAGGCCGCGAAGCGGGTCGCCTGCCCTGCGCTGCGCGCCGGGTGAGGATCCCGCAGCGGCGCACATCCGTTGTGTGCCCTGCCTGTGCCGGCGGTGGGGAGCTCGTCGGCGTCGACGATGTCCGCGGTAGCTTGTGCGAATCGCTGCCAGCCGCCCGGCGGCTTCGCACCACCGCCGGTCGACGCGTTATCATGCGCGCTGTGATTGCGGTCGCTTCGTCAGCCTGCTCCCGTTCGTCGATGGCCGGCCGGAAAGGCGGCCAAGTGACCGCCTTTCCGGCGCGGCCCCCGCACCGCGGTCCTGTAGCAACCGGTGCGCCGGCGCAGGCTTGATGCGCGGTCCCTGCGGTCGAGCCCGAGCGATGACGCGGGCGGGCGAGCGCGGAAGTGATTGAACGTATTTGCTGGGCGCCGGGCCTCGCTCGATGGCGTGGCCGTGGCCGCAGGCGGGACAGCACGGGGCTGGAAGAAGGCGCCCGCCTGGCGTCGGCGTTGTCCGCCGCGGCGGTTGCGTCTTCGGCGCTACCAGTGCGGGCAGGGATCGCCGAGTCCCGACAGGTCGTCGAGCAGGGGGACGGGGTGGTCATCGTCGGGGGCACCGGCATCGGCCTCGGCGCGGTCGGCATCGACGCCGTCGAGCAGCGCGGACAGGGCGACCTCGACGGGGTTGAGCGCGTGCCGGAGGAGCCAGTCGCGCCGCTTGCGGCAGGCCATGCAGCGGGTGCTCTCGGGCCAGATCAGGCGGCCGCAGGTGCCGGCCTCGAGCGGCAGGTCGACGCCGGGACACAGCTGCAGGTAGTTGAGGTCGCTGCGGTAGCGGCGCATGTTCTCGCGGTTGGCGATTCTCTTGCGCAGGCGCCGCAGCGCGGCGCGCTGGTCGGGGCGCAGCAGGTCGATCAGAGGCATCAGGTTTCCTCCGCAGAAAAGGGGAATGGCCCGAGCAGGGCCGGGTGAAGCGGGCCGGCAGGCCCGAGGCGTTAGCCGACGCGGGGTCGGAGGCCGGCGGCGTGGGGCGAGGCGCAGCATGCCGAAGCGCTGCCTTGTCCGCCCGCCTTCTGCCTGTCCGGCCGCGTCCGCTCTGCTTGATTCTCGCCCGCTGTCGCTCTCCTCCCGGGTCCCGTGGTGCTGCGTGCCGACTCGGGGAGGCGCGCCGGCCCGGCAGCGGCGTCGGCGTGGTGTCGGTGGGGGCGGCTTGCCCGGCCCGATGCGGGGCGGGCGGCCGGGGCAGACGTGAAGGAGTCGAACAGCAGGTGCAACGGCCGAAGTCGCCGGTTACGACCTCGACGTGGCAGCAGGGGGCATCGGCGCGCTTGCTGCCGGTGGCTCCGACGCGATCCGGATCATGTTGGTGGGGTTGCCGGCGTGGGGCCGCCGGTGGCGGCAGTTGGCGCCGTGTTCACGGGATGCTCCTCGGCTGTGGAATCGGCGCGTTGCGCCGGGGGTTCGGAGGGGCAACCGGGGCGGACTTTCGCCCCTCGTAAATTCTGGACTATGTCTAATATCAGACTATGTTCTGGAAACGGATCGGCAAGTGAAACTTGCACCAATCCTGGTGCATCTGGCGACCGTCAATATATTGACACGCTGTAAACGCTGACCGCAACTTTTTTTGCCATTCCAGAGGAGTGGATCTACTGATCCAATCCAAGGAATTGGATCGGCAAGTCAAAAAAGCGAAACAAGAGCGAAAACATAGAGCGTACACGTATATCTGCGTACCCCGCGTTTTCGCCTCCTTGCAGCAGCCGTCCGGGACTGCTTGCGGGCGGTCCTGCCGGCGCTTGTGCGTGGCCCCGCCCGGTTACGCTGGCCGGCATGCCATGGCTGACCTCGTAATCGTCGAATCGCCGGAAAAGACGCGCAAGATCAACCACGATCCTCGAGTCGGGCTACGTTTGTTGTCGGTCACGCAAAAACGCGGAGTATGACCCGCTGGTCATACTCCGCGGATCCCGGCGGGCGCTGCCGGCGCCCTCACAGAAGAGTCAGTTTCAGAAGATCGACAACACGACCCGACGATCAGAACTGTCCCTCGCGCACGCCAGGATGTAGGTGCCCCGATGGTCGGCGAAGTACAGGTAGTAGCGCCCGAGCGGATTCTCCACCCAGTCCGGCAAGCGGACGAGAGACGGCCCGGCGATGTTGCTCCCCATCCGTCCGTCCATGTCGGGCGTGATGATGCGGGCCGTCGAGCAGCCGCTCGATGCGGAGCGCGTGCCCGATCGCCGGCGGCGCGATGTCCGGGCGCGGATCGGGCACGAACCCGTCCCGGTTCGGCATCTCGATGCGCGGCAGCGCGGCAGCGTCGATCCGGTCGTCCGCGCCGACGAGATCGTTGAGGAAGAGCACGTAGGCGACCGCCGCGTAGACCTCGTCCGTGGTCAGCGAGCCGGGCTGGTTGAAACGGCATCGCGAGGTACACGTAGTCCCACAGCGTGGTGGCCGCCGGCCAGTAGCTGCCCACGCCCCGTCGGTGGCCAGCGAACCCCGTCCTCCGGCCAGCCGGTCGTCCGGCCCCTCGGTGCCGGGCGGGCTATGACACGCGGCGCAACGGCGGTCGTAGACCGCTCTTCCGGCGGTCGCGGTGGCGCCGCCGGGCGGCAGCTCCGCGCCCTCCGGTCCCACGATCGCTCCCCAGACGTCGATGTCCGCGGCCGTCGCCGGGCGCCCGAGCCCGAGCGTCTGCGCTTCCGCCGCGCCGGCGAACACAGATGCAGGTGGCGAATCCCGGCCCACTGACTCATACTGATCACCTCCGCGTCCTCCTGGCGATGTCGACGAGACGAACGTGTCTCGTCCCATCGATTCATCGCCGTAGGACCGCTCTTCCTTGAGTGCTCAAGGGGTCCTCTTCATCTTGCCGCTTCCCACCAATGCGCGCGAGTTGAAGGGCGGTCCAGCACCAGCAACGCCGGACCACCTGCGAGATGCAGCTTGTGGACCCCGACCCGGTCCGTGGCCGCGGTTGGTAACACTTCTCCTGACACGTCAATGGAGGAGAGACGCACGATGGCCACGCGCAACCGTCCGAAGAACGCGCCCCTGCGGCAGCTGATCAGGCTCGCCAGGGTAGAGGAGCTAACCGGGCTGTGCAGGTCCACGATCTACAAGCGGAAGGCGTTGGGCCAGTTCCCCCAGCCCGTCAAGATCGGCCCTCACGCCGTCAGGTGGTATCTGGATGAAGTGCTCGACTACATCGACTCGCGTCCCCGGAGCCGCTAGGTAGCCGAACCTCAGACTGAAGCAGACCGGCCGCGGCTACACTTGCAGAGGCTCGTGTGCGACGGCTCCGGTTGAGCGAGCCGGAGCAGGAGCCCCGGCGTGGGCAGTGTCTCACTGAACACACGGCGGGGCCTGCTCGCGGCGGCGCAAGTCGTATCGCCGCCGGCTCCTGTAGCTCAGACGGTGGCGGTGCGCGAAAGACTCGACGCCGTGTAGCGGCGTCCATCCCGTGGCTGAGGCGACGCGCCGCCTCGACCGCCGCTCGTCGGTGCTCCACGAACGCTTCGCGTCGCCGGGCTCGTTGGATTTACCGTCACGCTCGCGCTCGTGTACAGGCACTCGTCGCCCTCCATGCCCTGCTCGGCGTGGAGGCCGACACGCTCCGCCAGCACGCGCGCCAACTGCACCTTGCCCTGGGCGACGATCGCCGACGACTACTGAAGCTGCGACATCGGGTACGTGGTCGGCTCGAGACCCATGACGCCGACACCGGCCTCCGATCGGATCCCAGCCCGCGTTCGGCCGGCGAGCGTCGGTCGGTCCGTCAGGACAGCGCCAGGACCCGCGCCTGATCCGGATCGTTGCCCGCCGGAGCGATCCGCAAGCGGCCATGGCCGGAAACGCGCAAGGGCTGAACTCTGACGCACCAAGGCCTCGGCGTTACGGTCGCTTCCGGCAGGCCGGCTTCCTCTACCGGGTCACAAACTCTGCCCACCCATCCATGAGACCGCGCCGCTTCTCGAACAGGTCCGAGCGGGCATAGGACCGCTCCACGGCGCTGCCGACCTGATGCGCCAGCGCCGCCTCGGCTACCGCATGCGGCACGCTGGTCTGCTCGCTCGCCCAGTCGCGGAACGACGAGCGGAAGCCGTGCACCGTGCAGCGGCCACCATAGAGCGTCCGCACCACCTGCGCCAGCGTCGACGCGTGCATCTGCCTGCCCGCCCGCGCCGGCGCCGGGAAGCACCAGCCGGCCGGACTGTGCAGCCCCCGGGCGCGCTCCAGCGTGTCCATCGCTGCAGCCGACAACGGCACTCGATGCTCGATGCCGACCTTCATGCGCTCCTCCGGTATGCGCCACTCCGCCCCGGGCACGTCGATCTCGCTCCACATCGCGCCGCGTGCCTCACCCGAGCGAACCGCCGTCAGGACGATGAAACGAAGACACAGCTTCACCGCCTCGCTCGCCGTGCACCCCGCGATGGCTCCCAATGCCGCCCCCACCTCCGAGTAGGGCAGCGCCGGGTGGTGCTTCTTCGCCTTGCGAGCCGAGGGCAGCGCCGCACCGATGCCGTCGGCGACGTTGAACTCGATGTGCTCGCGCGCCACCCCCCACGCCAGCGCCCCGCGGATCCACCCGTGCAGCTTCGAGCCCGTGGCCCGCTTCTCGGCCATCACCGGCGACAGGATGGCGATCACGTCGGCACGACGGATCTGGTCGATGCCCCGGTCCATGATCGAGCCGCAGTACCGCTCCAGAGCACGCCGCCGATTCTCCGCCCCCATGCCCTTCCACGTTGCGCCGGCCTCCACCCGTTCGCACGCGGTGCGGAACGTCGGGGCCCTCGACTGCCGCAGGACTGCCGTCGGGTCCCCGCCGCGGCGCGCCAGCTGACGGTTGGCGAACGCGGCGGCGCGCGCTTCGGCGAGCCCGACGTACGGGTAGCCGCCCAGACCGAGGTCGCGGCGCTTGCCGTGGACCGTCAACCGCTGCACCCAGTGGCGGCTCCGGCCGCCGGGCTCGACGACGAGAAAGAGCGTGCCGCCGTCGCCGTGCCGTCCCGGTCGCAACGCTCCGACCTGCTTGGCTCTGAGTCGTCCGCCCATCGTGATCCCCTGCTCCGAGGATACCACGTATATCCCACGCCAGGGCTCGGAACCGGGGACACGGGGACGGAAGCCCGCGGAAGACAGATTCCGTTTTCTCCCAATAATACTGGGATTGTTAGCCGTTCTACGGAGTGGCTCGGAGTTCTACGGACACTAATCTCGTTCTGGCAGCGCGAAGGCGAATATCGCGTTGCCGGCGGCGATCGCCACGTGCTGCCGGCCGTCGACGGCGAAGGCCATCGGCCCGGCGTGCACGCGCCCGCCGATGTTCCTGAACCACAGTTCCTCGCCGGTCGCGGCGTCGAGCGCGAAGAAGAAGCCGTCCGCCGTGCCGCCGAAGACAAGGTCGCCGGCCGTCGACAGCAGGCCCGACGTCGTCCGCGAGTCCACCGGGAACTCCCACCGCAGGTCGCCGGTCTGCGGTTCGAGGGCGCGCACCGCGCGCACGTAGTTCTCGAGCGGCTCCGGCGACTCGCCGCCGCCGGCGCGGTAGCTCTCGCCTTCCTGGTACTCCACCGGCCGAATGAAGTAGCGCGTTTCGGCGTCGTAGGCCATCACGTAGACGAGATCGGTGCGCGGGCTGTAGGTGGGCGACCACCAGTTCGAGCCGCCGGTGATGGCGGGGGCCACCACGGTGCCCTCGGGTGACGGCTCCATGCCCGGCACCAGGATGGGCCGGCCGTTCTCGTCGAGTCCCTCGGCCCACGTCTGCCGGGCGTAGGGCTCGCCGAGCAGGAACTCGCCGGTCTCGCGGTCGAGCACGTAGAAGAACGCGTTGCGGTTCGGGAAGAGCATCAGCTTGCGCTCTTCGCCGTCGAAGGTGGTGTCGGCCAGGATCGGAATCTGCGTCGAGTCCCAGTCGTGGATGTCGTGCGGCGTGAACTGGAAGTACCAGCGCATCTCGCCGGTGTCCGCGTCGAGGGCCACCACCGAGTCGGAGTAGAGGTTATCGCCCTCGCGCACCGTGCCGTCGTAGTCCGGGCCGGGGTTGCCGGTGCCCCAGTACAGGAGGTTCAGCTCCGGATCGTAGGAGCCGGTCATCCAGGTGGCCGACCCGCCGGTGCGCCAGGAGTCGCCAGACCACGACCGGTTGTCGGGATGATCGGGTCCCGGCGTCGTGTAGAAGCGCCACTCGCGCGCGCCGCTCTCCAGGTCGTAGGCGTCGACCACGCCGCGGATGCCGTACTCGCCGCCGGCCACGCCGGTGAAGATCTTGTCGCCGACGATGAGCGGGGCGGCCGTCTTGCTGTAGCCCGACGACGCTTCCTGCACCTCGGTTTCCCACAGCACGCTCCCCGTGCGGGCGTCGAGCGCCACCAGGTGCGCATCGAGGGTGCTCATGACCACCCGATCGCCCTGCACGGCCACCCCGCGGTTGTTGCGGCCACAACAGATGATGATCCCGTCCGGCAACGGATGTTCGTAGCGCCAGTAGGGCCGGCCGGTGGCGGCGTCGACCGCGATGACGGTGCTCGGCGACTCGGTGATGTACATGACGCCGTCGACCACCAGCGGCGTCGTTTCGGCGCGGTCGAGAACGGCGAGCTGGTAGACCCAGGCGATCTCCAGGCCGGCGACGTTCTGCCGGTCGATCTGATCGAGGCGCGTGTAGCGCTGGGCCTTGTAGTTGCCCGAGTACATCAGCCAGTTGTGCGGCTCGTCCTCGGCGTTGAGCAGGCGCTCTGCAGTAACCGGTGCGAACGCAGGCGCCTCTCGCTGGTCGGCCTGCGTCTGTGCGCGGGCCGGGGCCGCGGCGATGGTGGCGATTGCCAGGAGGATGGTGGTCGCAATCAGGTGACGCTGCGTCATTGTCTTCGCTCTCTTTCGGAACCGGCGGCTGGTTGCGCGCCGTCGAGCGCGAGCGCCCCGAAACGCCTGGCTGGCTCGGCGTTTCGGCCCATCCCCCCCGCTCCACGACCCTGTGTCGCGAACTCCGCTTCGCTGTGTTCTGCGGCGCAAGCTCCTGGCCGCATGCGGCGATCAGCATAGTCCATCGGCGCGTAGCAGCGGATACCGGGTCACGCGGTGCCGCTGTTCGAGCACCGCGCGTCGCCGTTCACCGGTGCCGAGCCGCCGTTCGCCGATAGGCGCTGGCGCCCGTGCCCACCCGCGGTCAGACTGCATGTCCACGCTCATTCAGGGAGGCATGGAGTGACGGACACCCTCGCGGGCAACGACGAAGGTCGGGTTCACGGACGCCGGCCCTCACGCAGAGTCGGGCCCCTCGCGCCCGGGCTGCTGGTCATCACACTCGGCGTCGTGTTCCTGCTGGACAACCTCGGTTTCGTCCGGACCTGGCAGGTGCTCCGGTTCTGGCCGGTGATCCTGATCGCGGCCGGCGTGAAGTATCTGTGGGAGGCGCGCGACCGCGGCGCCGCCGTCAGCGGCACGCTGCTGGCGGCCGCCGGCGGGTTGCTGCTGCTGGACAACCTGTACGTGATCGACGTCGACCTCTGGGACCTCTGGCCGCTCGTGCTGGTTGCGATCGGGTTCAGGATGCTCTCGCACGCCGGGTCGGTTCCAGTCGCGACGGACGAGTCGACCGACTCGACCGAGAGATGTTCCGCCTTCCTCGGCAGCGTGGAGCGCCGGAATCGCTCGTCGGCTTTCCAGGGCGGATGGGCGTCGGCGTGCATGGGCGGCGTCAAGCTCGATCTGACCCAGGCCGACATGGCCGCAGATCGGGCGGTGCTCCAGATCTCGGTGCTGATGGGAGGCGTGGAGATTCGCATTCCCGAGGACTGGGCGACGGAGCTCAGAGTCACGCCGATCATGGGCGGGGTCGAGGACAAGACGCGGGGACCGGCCGCGGCGACGAAGCGACTCGTGCTGAGGGGAACGGTCCTGATGGGCGGGGTCGAGATCAGGAACTGAATGTCGTGGCGAGCGCGGGCAGCGGGCATGTGTCCCCGAACTGTCAGCGCGTTTGCGATGAGGACGAAGACGATGACGAGAGGTCCCTATGTTGGGCGCGGAATGCTCGGAATCGTGGCGATCATGGTGCTTGGCGTCGTGATCGCCGAGTCGGATGCCACACGGGACTCGACGGGGGCCGAGGACGCGTCCTGGCTCGACAGCGCTGCATTCCTGGGCTCGGTCGAGCATCGGAACCTGTCGGCGGCGTTTCGCGGAGGTGAAGCCGCTGCGGTGATGGGGCGGCTGGAGGTCGACCTGCGCGCCGCCACGATGGCGGGCGAAGAGATCGTCATCGAGGTGGACGTGGTCATGGGACGCGTCGAGATCCTCGTACCCGACGACTGGAGGGTCGTCTCCGAGGTGGACGCGGCCCTCGGCGCGGCCGAGATCCACACCTCCCGGTGGGAGGCGGCCGCCGGTGCGCCGCTGCTCGTCGTCCGCGGAGGCGTGTTGATGGGCGCGTTGTACGTCGGGGATTGACGTGCACCCGATTCTCGCCTCCGGCCAGCGGCGACTTCTCTATCTGGCTTCGTGGGTGCTGATTGGCCTGCTGTTCGCGGTCGCGTGGTCCGCGGCGAGTTCGGGGGTTCGCTTTCCGGGGGCGCTTGCGGTCGTCGTGCCGCCGAGCGTGTTCTACGGATTCGTGTGCCTCTCGGCCTGGTACGTCTGCCGGGCCACGCCGCTTGCGGCCCGGTCCGGGGTTCGGATTCTCGGTACCCACGCGGGAGCCGCCGTCGTGGCGGCGGCACTGTGGATGCTCGTGTGGGAGGGCTGGTTGCGCGTGCTGATCGGGTCGCCGGCTTTCGAGGCCGACATGCTCGACGCTTACCGCGCCCGGTCGATCGTCCTGCCGGTCGCGGGCGTGCTGCTGTTCTGGTTCTCCGGCATGCTCCACTACCTGCTGATCGCCTTCGAAAGCGCGCGGCGGGCAGAAGCGCGCGAGCTCGGCTACCAGGTGCTGGCGCGCGAGGCCGAGCTCAAGGCGCTGCGGGCCCAGATCGATCCGCACTTCCTGTTCAACAGCCTGCAGTCGCTCAGCGCGCTGACCTCGACCGATGCTGCCGGCGCGCGGCGCATGTGCCTGCTGTTGGCCGACTTCTTCCGGAACAGCGTCCGCCTCGGTGCGCGGGACCGGATACTGCTCGAACAGGAAATGGACATGGTCCGGGCTTATCTCGACATCGAGAAGGTGCGTTTCGGTGCGCGCCTGGCCGCCGACATCGTATTGGAGCCCGGATGCGGAAGCTGCGTGATTCCGCCGTTGGTCCTCCAGCCGCTGGTCGAGAACGCCGTGCGCCACGGCATCCACTCCCTGGTCGACGGCGGTGTCGTGGAGGTGACGGCGCGATGCGATGCGCGGTTCGTATATCTGCGCGTCCGGAATCCGGTCGATACGGAGGCTGCCCCGCGGGCCGGCGCGGGGGTCGGGCTCGACAACGTGAAGCGCCGGCTCGCCGCCGCTTTCGGCGGCGGGACCGGGACGCGGTGGCGGCTTGAGAACGATTCGTTTCTGGTGGATATCCGATTTCCGCGGGAGGACGGGGTGCGGGAGCGAACGGCATGACGGAGCAGCCGGCGCGGCCCATCCGCGCGGTGGTGGTGGACGACGAGGCGCTGTCGCGCGCCCTGATCCTGGAGTACCTCGCGGAGCACCCGGACGTGGAGGTAGTCGGTGAGTGCGCCAACGGGTTCGAGGCGGTCCGGGCGGTCGCCGAGCTCGCGCCCGACCTGCTCTTTCTCGACGTGCAGATGCCGAAGCTGGACGGGTTCGAGGTGCTCGAGCTCGTCGGCGCGGACGTCGACGTGATCTTCGTGACCGCCTACGACACCTACGCGTTGCGGGCTTTCGAGGTCCACGCCGCCGACTATCTGCTGAAGCCGTTCGGGGCCGGGCGCTTCGCCGCGGCGCTCGACGAGGCCCGCGCGAGGCTTGCGCGCGCGGAGCGGGCGCCGGGATCCCAGGTCGTGGCGAGCGTGCGGCCGGAAGGCGCCCGCCGTGAGCGCATCCTGATCCGCTCGGGCGCGAGGGTGGAGGTCGTACCGGTCGGACGCATCGACTACATCCTGGCTCGGGACGACTACGTCGGGGTTGTGGTCGGCGGGCGGGAGCTGCTGAAGCAGCAGACGCTGGCGGACCTGGCGGGCCAACTGGACCCGGAACGCTTCGTGCGCATCCACCGCTCGTGCGTCCTCAACCTCGATCGGCTGGCGCGGCTGGAGGCGGCCACCCGGCAGAGCCACGTCGCCGTGCTGAAGGACGGCACGCAGCTTCCCGTCAGCCGCAGCGGCTACGCCAGGCTGAACGAGCTGCTCCGCTAGGAGTCTGCGCCGTCCTACGGCAGCGCCCAGCCTGCCCGTAGCCCCGCGCGGTCCACTGCGGATCCGCCGAGGTAGACATCCGCGATCCGTCGCGTGCTGGTGATGTCGTCCAGCGGATTCGCGTCGAGCACGATGAAGTCGGCGCGGGCGCCGGGCGCCAGGCGTCCCGAGTCGTCCAGTCCGAGACGGTCCGCCGAGCGGCTGGTCGTGGTCACGATGGCGTCCAGCGGGCTCAACCCGGCTGCCACCATCAGCTCCAGCTCCCGGTGCGCCGAGAAGCCGTAGAAGTGATCCTGGACGCCGGAGTCCGAGCCGAGGACGAGCGACGCGCCGGCGGCGTGGAGCTTCGCGAGGCTGCGCTCCATCTGTTCGTACGAACGTGCGGCCCGCTCGGCCGCGTCCGCGGCTCGGCTCGCGAAGGCGTCGGTCGCGCGGGCGAGCACGGCGGGCGCCACCGTCTCCGCGAGGATCGGCGTGGCGAGCCACGGCGGGGGCGCCGCGTGCCGGCCGCGCTCCGAGATGCCGATGTTCGGCATCACGAAGACGTCGTTCTCGACGATGGCCGCGACGAGCGCGTCGTCCATTTCCCGGTCACGGACCAGATGAGCGAAGCCGTCGATACCGGCCGCTACCAATTCCTCGGCGTCGTCGTGGTAGAAGACGTGGGCGATCACGTCCAGGCCGTGACCATGCGCCTCGTCGATGATCGCCCGGTAGAGGTCAGCCTCGAGCTTCTCGACCGAGCCGCCGCGGTCGTCGACCCAGACCTTTACGAACGCCACGCCCTGGGCCGCGAGCTCCTGCACGTAGCGCCGCCCCTCCTCCTCGTTCGTGACGCCGTAAGCCGACGGCCGCAACGCGGCCGCGCCGGGACCGGCGTCGGGCCGCGCCAGCCCGCGCCCCGCCGTGAAGAGGCGGGCGCCGCCGAGCGTGCCCGCGTCCTGGTCGCGGCGGATGTCGCTCCACACGTCGCCGGCGTCGGTGCCGAGCGACACGATGACTCCCACCCCGTAGTAGGCGTAGCGGTTGAGATGGTCGACGATGTTCTCGCGGGTGTAGTTCGCGGCATCGTAAGTGAGCCCCCGCTGGAACCCGACATGGCCGTGCAGGTTGACCAGCGCCGGCATCACGGTCTTGCCCGTCAGGTCGACGACGGTGGCGCCCGGAGGCGACTCGATGTCGCTCCGGGGTCCGACCGCGGTGATGACGCCGTCATCGACCACCAGTCGCGCCGCTTCGACAGCGGGGCTTCCGGTGCCGTCGATGAGCCTCGCGCCGTCGTACACGACCGCGGCGCTTGCCGGCGCCGCCGGCTCGGGCGCGCCGCTCGCGCCGCTCGCGAGTACCGCCGCAAGCGCAATGGCGGCAGACAGCAGGATGCTTGCGGTCACGCGGCGCTCGGTTCCATGCGCTCGAAGATGCATGAGGCTTCCTCTCGGACTACCGGTGAACTGCGCCCGGCTCGGCTCCCCGGTGGCCGGCGTTGCCGTGCGCCGCCACGGTCATGAATAATACCGGCTCCCGCGCCCGCCGCCGCGGACGCGACCCGGGATTGGCTCAATCATCCATGACAGTTCTCGTCACCGGCGCGGCCGGCTACATCGGCAGTGTGGTGGCCGAGCGCCTGATCGCGCACGGGCACGCCGTCGCGGCGCTCGACGACCTCTCGCAGGGACACCGTGCGGCAGTGCCGAACGGGTCCGAGTTCTTCGAGGGCGATCTCCGCGAGCGCGGCCGGCTTGCCGAGGTGATGTCCGCGGTCCGCCCCGACGCCGTGGTGCACCTGGCGGCGGAGGCGCTCGTCGGCGAGTCGGTGACCGCGCCGGCGAAGTTCTTCGCGGTCAACGTCACCGGCGGGCTCAACCTGTTGGACGCCATGCGCGCCGCCGGCGTGCGCCGCCTCGTCTTCTCGTCGACCGCGGCGGTCTACGGCGAGCCGAAGGAGACCCCGATCCGCGAAGATGCCCCGCCCCTGCCGGTCAACGCCTACGGCGCCTCGAAGCTGGCGTTCGAGCAGGCGCTGCCCTGGTACTCCGCCGCCTACGGGCTGCGCCACGTCTCGCTCCGCTACTTCAACGCCTGCGGGGCGACGGACGAGCACGGCGAGCACCACGTGCCCGAGACGCACCTCATCGCGATACTGCTGGAGGTGGCGCTCGGCCTGCGTCCCGAGATCCGGATCTTCGGCAGCGACTACGACACGCCGGACGGCACCTGCATCCGCGACTACGTTCACGTGGCCGACATCGCCGACGCGCACCTGCAGGCGCTCGACCGCATCGACCGGATCGAATCGAGCGCGTTCAATCTCGGCAACGGGACCGGGTTCTCGAACCGGGAGGTGGTGGAGGCGGCCCGGCGCGTCACCGGCCACCCGATTCCCGCCATCGCAGCCGAGCGGCGGGCCGGAGACCCCGCGCGGCTCGTGGCCAGCGCCGACCGGGCCCGCGAGATTCTCGGCTGGTCGCCGCGCTACCGGACGCTCGACGGGATGATCGCGACCGCCTGGGCGTGGCGGAGGGGGCGGCCGCACCCCTACGCGGGCTGATCGCGGAGTCGGTCCTCAGCCTACAGCCAGGCGAACTTCACCGCGAAGAGCAGCGCGACGGCGATCAGCGTCGGCGAGCATTCGTGCCGGCGGCCCGCCATCACCTTGATCAGCACGTAGGTCAGGAACCCGAGGCCTATGCCGTCGGCGATGGAGAATGTAAGCGGGATCGCGATGACGGTCATGACCGCGGCGGCGGACTCGGTGACGTCTTTCCAGTTCACGTCCACCAGCGGCCGCACCATCAGGCACGCCACGTAGAGGATGGCCGCCGCGGTCGCGTAGGGCGGAATGGATCCGGCCAGCGGCGACAGGAACAGGCAGGCCAGGAACAACCCCGCCACCACGACTGCGGTCAGTCCCGTGCGTCCCCCCGCGCTGGCCCCCGCGGCGCTCTCGATGTAGCTGGTCACCGGCGACGTGCCGAGCAGGGCCCCGCCTACCGTGCCGGTGGAATCGGCGATCAGCGCGCGCTGCATGTTGGGCAGTCGTCCCTGGCCGTCGAGCAGCCGCGCCTGGTGCGCGACGCCGATCAGCGTGCCGGTGGTGTCGAACAGGTCGACAATGAGGAAGGTCAGGATGACCGCCAGCATGCTCGCCTGCAGTGCCCCGGCGATGTCGAGGGCCAGCAGCGTCGGCGTCGGATCGGGCGGCAGTGAGGCGATTCCCTGCCATTCGGAGACGCCTAGCGCGAGACCGGCGACGGCCACGCCCAGCATGCCGATGATTGCGGCGCCGGGCACACGGCGCGCCGAGAGCGCCGCAATCGCGCAGAACCCCACCAGCGCCAGCAAGGGTCCCGGCGTCATCAACTCGCCGGCGGTGACCAGCGTCGCCTCGCTTCCCTGGATGATGCCGGCGTTGCGCAGCGCGATGACCCCCAGGAACAGGCCGATACCGGCCGCGATGGCCAGCTTCAGGCTCTGCGGGATCGCCTCGACGATCCAGCGCCGCACCGGCAGCACGCTCAGGATCAGGAACAGCACGCCGGAGACGAACACCGTGCCGAGTGCGACCTCCCAAGAGTGCCCCATGCCGAGCACCACGCCGTAGGCGAAGAAGGCGTTGAGCCCCATGCCCGGGGCCAGCGCGATCGGATAGTTGGCGTACAGCCCCATCACCAGCGTGCTGAACGCCGCGGCCAGGCAGGTGGCGACGAACACGGCGTCGAACGGCATGCCCGCGTCGGAGAGGATTTGCGGGTTGACGAAAGCGATGTAGGCCATCGTCAGGAACGTCGTAGCGCCTGCCGTCACCTCCGTCCGCACGTCGGTGCCGCGCTCCGCCAGTCCAAAGAAGCGTTCGAGGGTCGCTGTCATGGCGTTCTCCTCAACAGATCGAGGGCGCCCGGTACTCCAGGTCGAGCAGCCGGAAGTAGTTGCCGCCCAGGGCGATGTTCCGAAAGGCCTCGTCGTTCAGATGCCGGTGGATGCGGCCCGTGACCTCCAGCTCTTCCCGGTAGACGGCCAGGTTCTTGTCGCGCGACGCCAGGAAGTCCGTGCCCGGGAGTATCCGGTCCGAGAACGCGTTCAGGAACGGCACGTAGGCCGCCCGCCCCTCCGGCGTCGAGAAGTAGGCATCGTCGATGACGCGCCACGCGATGTCCAGCATCAATTTCGGGTAGCGCTCCAGCAACGACGTCATCAGCGCGACGTGCCGGTCCGGGGCCAGGGTGGTGAGTTCGCGCGACAGACCCATGTGGACCCATACGATGGCGTTGTCCGGATACCGGCGCAGCACCTCCTCCATCAGCGGAAGGTAGCGTGTCGGCTCCTCGTCGCTTCCCAGATCCGAGTGGATGGCGAGTGGAATGCGGCGGTCGCGCAGCAACTCCATGAATCCCGCCCAGCGGCCGATGGCTGCCGCCGGCACCGGCTCGTGCCCGCTCTCGAACAGCGCCTGCTTGACCAGGTTGACCTCGCCCATCCAGCGAAAGAGGCCCGGGTACTCCGCGTCGAGCAACCCCATGCCGGCGAGAACCGACTCGGGATCCGCCAGGTCCGGAAAGGTCATGGCGAGCGTCAGGTGCAGGCCCTCCGGCGCCTTCGTGACGACGTTGGCCGCGTTGAAGAAGTCGTTCCTCAGCGTCGGCGTCACCGGCGTGCCGGGGCAGTCCAGGTAGTACGTGCAGGAGGACGACGCAGGCAGCATCTGGCCGATGCCGTAGACGTTGGCGAAGAGAACGCCGGTCGCCTCGAAGTACTCCAGGATCTCCTCGAACGGGACGGCGGGACCGCCGAACGGCCGGAAGTGGACGTGGGTGTCGACGACCGCGGTCTGCGGCTGCGCGGACCGGTCGTAGCAGGGGGCGTCCGGCGTCCGGAAGGCGTCCAGCGCCAGTCTCGACCGAGCGCCAATCGCCGCAGGCTCGGGGGAGGGGGCCGTCTGCGTCGCGCCGGCAGACGCCCAGCCGGATGCGCCGAGGGCACAGAGTGCGACGAGCACCAGCAGCGCCGCGCCGCCCCGCGGATGTCCGCCCCGGTCAGCGAACCGCATCGCGCTCGGTTTCCTGTTGCATGCGCGGCAGAATAGCGCGCGGCGCATCTCGCCGCAACGCTGTCCTGGGCTTCGCCCTTCGGAAACAACCGATCCGACACATTGGTTCTCGGCATGCTGCAGGAACGGCGGGCCGGACTGTCGAGTTTGGCGATCAACTACCCATCAACTACCGGAAGCATCGTGTTTTGTTCCCCGGTTGTGAGGACGAGTTGCCGTCAACTACCCGTCAACTGACGCAAAGATATTATTTTCTATAACTTACGTGCACACAGCGCATGCTCCAACCCGTGCTTGTCAATTACCGGCGGCCAGTCCATGTCGGCCAGCGGCTTGCGAGCGAACAGGACGACGCGGGTGGAGCCGGGAGGCACCTCGAAGAGCGGAGCAGGGAGTTGATAGCGCTCGATCTGTTCCACGACCTTGTCGATTCCGCCGCCTCGTTCCTCGCAGATGTCGAACCGGCGCATGAGCGACGTGAGCGCCTCGTTCCGCGATGCCGGCGGGCTGTCGAGGAAGCGCTGAGTGTCCACCAGTGGCTCGCCGGGGTTCGTGATCTCGATGCGCCCGTCGAAGATCTCCACCATCGGCCCCGCCCCGGTCACGGAGAAGTCCTGGTGCAGCAGCGCGTTGGCGACCAACTCCCGCACCGCCGGTGCCGGAAACTCCGGGATGGTCCGCCGAAGTGCCTGTCCGATGACCTCCTGCGTGGGCAGCCTGGCATTGACGTAATCGACCAACCCCTCGAAGCCGGCGGCGTAGCCCTTCGTATGCTCCCGCTCTCCCAGGCCTTCGGTGCGCCCCTTGCCGCGGTACTCGATGACGCGTACGGACTTCCGCGCCAGCCGCGGAAAATCGGCCAGATTCAGGGCGAACAGGATAGCGCCCAGGTTCGTGACGTTGAAGCCGCCCGCTTCGCACGGCGCGACAAGACGATCCCGCTGCAGGGCGTCGAGAATGGCCGTGCGACCGTCGGGAAGTGGTGCGCCGAGCAGGTGGAAATACGCCGGGTAGTCGAGCCGCAGCAGGATGTCCTCGTCACTCACGCGTTGCGCGGCGACGCCGTCTTCGAAGCGCACCTGATCTCCTGCGGATCGCCGTAGCTCTGCTTGAACTCCAGCCACTCGGTCTCGTGGGGCAGGGCGCGGAGCTCCTGGAGCAGGCCGTTGAGGTACGCGGATGAGCGCTGACCGTTCACGGCTCGGTTCCTTCCGCCCCGGCGGACCCGCCCGCTGTTGCCTCACGCGCAGGTGCGTCTCGTGAGAACGGCTGCGTCCCTTCGTTGAGGATGGCGAGGTACCGATCGTGGACGAACAACCTCCCCCGACGCTTCCCGGTGATCTCGCGCGCGATGCCTTGTTCGACCAGCAGCTCCATCGCCGAGGCGGCTGTGCGAAACACGAGCCCCGTCCGCGTGCTGGCCGACGGCAGCGACAGTATCGGTTGCTCGGTCAATGCTCCGTACACCCGCAACGCGGAGCCGGCGCGGCGGCCGCAGCGTTGCTCGATGGCGGTCCGATCGGCTGCGAACAATTGCCGGAGACGACGGGATGTGGAGACGGCGCCGTCGGCCGTGGTCCGTATCCCGTCGAGGAAGAACGCGAGCCAGGCTTCCCAGTCGCCAGTGCGCCGCACGTCGTTCAGCAGGTCGTAGTAGGCGGTCCGGTGCTGCTTGAAGTAGAGGCTCAGGTACAGGAGCGGCTCGCGCAAGACATTCGCGTGGCAGAGGAGCAACGTGATCAGCAGCCGTCCTATCCGTCCGTTGCCGTCGAGGAAGGGGTGGATGGTCTCGAACTGCACGTGCGCCAGTCCGGCGCGGAACAGGACGGGGAGGCCGTCCTCGGTGGCGTGCAGAAAACGTTCGAGGGCCGCCATGCAGTCGGCGACGGCGGTGTGCGGCGGGGGCACGAAGGCGGCGTTGCCGGGCCGGGAGCCGCCGATCCAGTTCTGGGAACGCCGAAACTCGCCGGGCGCCTTGGTGCTGCCGCGACCGCGCGACAGCAGGATCCCGTGGATCTCGCGAATCAGCCGATTCGACAGCGGGAACCCCTCCCGCAGGCGCCGCAGGCCGTGCTCCAGGGCAGCGACATAGTTGGAGACCTCGACGACGTCGTCGAGCGGGTCTGCTGAAGCGCCCCGTCCGGATCCAGGGCAGGAGCAGGCGGCAGAGGCGCCGGCACGAAGGCGCGAACGCGTTCGCCGCCTGCGATCGTCTCCTCATACCCGCCGATTTCTCCGCGCTGCATGGTGGTCGATCTCTTGATGGAAAGATTGCAACAGGCGATTCCGTAAATGGAAAAGAATGCCTAAAAGTTAATAACGGTGATGGAAGTCCGTTTGCCGGTGTCGTGCGACTCCCTACCGCAAGAACTCCAATAACACCCCGAAGAAGTGTAATTTTAGCGCAAAATTAAAACAGTTCGCGGGGCGCGTTGCTCCAAGATTCCAGGCGAATGCTCGCCCGCGCGGCGTGTAGCGTCGCGGACAACGCGCCGTCGGTTCAGGGTAGGACGCCGACAGCCAAGTGTCGGTTGTGGCGCGCTGTGGGGCCCGATCACCAGGCCGATCGGATTCTCACACCTCCGACAGATGCGCGATGGCGCCGGTGCTGTCGCCGATCGACTCCGCCGGCACGCCCATGTGGTGCAGCATGGTCAGCAGCAGGTTGGCCATCGGCGTCTCGTCCGCGTAGGTGACGTGGCGCCCCGGGGTCAACCGGCCGCTGCCGCGTCCGGCCAGCAGCGTCGGCAGGTCGTGGTGCTCGTGGCGGTTGCCGTCCGCGATGCCGGCGCCGTAGACGACCATCGCGTGGTCGAGCAGAGACCCTTCGCCGTCCGTCGCGTTGCGCAGCTTCTCCATGAAGTAGGCGAACTGCTCCACGTGGAAGTGGTTGATCTGTGTCACCTTCTCGATCTTCACCGGGTCGCCCCGGTGGTGGGTCAGGCCGTGGTGGGCCTCCGAGACCCCGATCTCGCGATAGACGCGGTTGCTCAACTCGGTGGCGACCATCAGGGTGATGACGCGCGTCAGGTCCGCCGCGAGGGCGACCGTCATCAGATCGAACATCAGCCGGACGTGCTGGACGAAATCGCCCGGGAGGCCGGGCGCGGGCCGGTCGAGGTCGGGAGGCGCGGCCTCGGCGTCCCGCTCGCTGCTCGCGATGCGGCGCTCGATCTCGCGTACGGAGAAGAGATACTCGTCGAGCTTGCGCCGGTCGGTCGGGCCGAGCGTCCCGCTCAGGCGGCGGGCATCGCCGAGGACGACGTCGAGGACGCTGCGGTCGTAGCGCCGCTGCCGGGCGCGGACGGCCGGATCCGGGTCGATGTCCTCGGCGCCGAACAGGCGTTCGAACGCGGCGCGCGGGCTGGCTTCGAGCGGCATCGGCGACGAGGGGGTGCGCCACGAGATGCTGTTGCTGTAGGCGCAACTGTAGCCGCTGTCGCAGTTGCCGCCGAGCAGCCCCGGCTCGCAGCCCAGCTCGAGCGACCCGAAGCGTGTCTCTCCGCTCAGGTGCCGCGCGGCAATCTGGTCGGCCGAGACGCCGGCGTGGATGTCGGCGCCGTAGGTCTTCTTCGGGTGGACGCCGGTGAGGTAGCTCGCCCCGGCGCGCGCGTGGTCGCCGGGACCGTCGCCGAGCGCGCGTCCGCCGTTGTGCGTGAGCCCGCTCAGGATCGAGATGTCGTTCCGGTAGGGAATCATCGGCTCCAGGACGCGGGGCAGCGTGGCGGGCAGGGGCGCGCTGGGACCGATCGTCTCCGGTGTCCACTGCGGCATGACGATGCCGTTCGGCACGTAGACGAAGACCATGCGGTTCGGCGCCGTGGCGGCCTGCGCGGTGCGCGCGAACGCCGGCGCCATGGCGTCGAGAAACGGCAGCGCCAGCGTGGCGCCGACGCCGCGCAGGACGGTCCGTCGCGGAAGGGCTCGATGCGTCGTCATTTTTCGTTTCCTTGCTTCGTGAGACGGAGGCTCGTCGTTGCTGGTCGGTCGTGCGTCAACGCGTTTCGGCACGGCGCATGCGAAACGGCGCGCTCTCGACGACGCCGGTGACGAATGCCGACCAGCGGTCGCCGTTCTCGCGGGCCGTGTCCACAATGGCCGTTACCGCCTCGACGTCGTAGGGCTCCAGCCCCCGGCCGAGGGCGTAGGTCAGCAGCTTCTTGCTCAGGTTGCGCCGGAACGCATCGGCCCGACTGCGCAGCACCTGCTTCAGCTCCACCGGCCCGCGGAAGGCCGTGCCGTCGGGGAGCACGCCGGTGTCGTCGATCGGGACCTCGCCCTCGTGCGTTCGCCAGGCGCCGGCCGCGTCGTACTTCTCCAGGCCGAAGCCGATCGGGTCGATCTGGTTGTGGCAGACTGCGCAGCTCGGGTTCGTGCGGTGCGCCTCCATCTGTTCCCGCAGCGTGGCGCCGCCATTGCCGCCGGCGGCTTCCAGGGCCGGGACGTCCGCGGGCGGCTCGGGCGGCGGCGCGCCGAGCAGGTTCTCGAGCACCCACTTGCCGCGCAACACCGGCGAGGTGCGCGTCGGATAGGACGAGGCCGTCAGCACGCTCGCGTGCGACAGCAGCCCGCCACGCTGCGGTCCGTCGAGGGCGACCCGTTGGAACGCCTCGCCATCGACCCCCAGGATCCCGTAGTGCCGGGCGAGCGGGCCGTTGACGAAGGTGAACGGCGCGTCGAGCAGGTCGAGCACGCTGCGGTCCTCGCGCAGCATCGCGTCGAGGAACAGCTCGGTCTCGGTGCGCATGGCGTCGCGCAACTCGTCGTCGACGGTCGGGAACCGCGCCGGGTCGGGCTTCGCCCGGTCGAGGATACGTAGCTGCAGCCACTGCGCCGCGAAGTCGGTGACCAGCGTACGGGCCTTCGGATCCGCCAGCATGCGCAGCGATTCCGCTCTCAGCACGGCCGGTTCGGTGAGCCGCCCCTCGCCGGCGAGTCGGAAGAGCCGCTCGTCGGGCATGTCGGCCCAGAGGAAGTACGACAGCCGCGAGGCCAGCTCGTGGTCGTCGAGTGCGCGCACGTCGCCGGCAGCCGGCTCGCGCTCGATCCGGAACAGGAAGTTGGGGGACAGCAGCACCGCCTGGAGAGCGAGCCGGATCCCCTCCTCGAACGAGTCGCCCTGCGCTTGCGCCTGGCGCACCAGCCCGACCAGGGGAGCGACGTCGGCCGCTGTCACCGGGCGCCGGTACGCGCGGCGGGCCAGGTTCGTTATCACCTCGCCGGCGCATTCCTCGTCGTGCTCACCGGGCCGGTGCCGGCAGACGAAGATGCGCTCGTGGCTGGCGGGCGGGGCCGGGCTCGGGTTGAACGGCCCGACGATATCGACGTAGTCGACGTACAGGACCCGCCGGCCGTCGTCCATCACGTTGTCGTGCGGGTCGTCGATATCCGCTACGTGCGGGTAGGAGATGCGGAAGTCGCGCACCCCGGCCGTCACCGGGACCCGCGTGACGAACTCCCCCCGCTCGTAGCCGAAGGCGTTGCTTCCTTCGATCAGCTCTTCGCGAAACACTTGGCCGTCGAGCGTCGCGACCACCGGCACGGGCGGCTGACTCTGCCGGGCGTCCTCGACGAAGCGGGCGAGTCGTTCCTCGGCGGTCAGTCGCGCCTCGATGGTCGGGTTGCGCCTGTCGCGCTCCGCCGGCTCGATCAGCCCGCGGTCGATGAGCTGCCGCCGGCTGTAGCGGTAGTTGGCCGCGCGGAAGCGGAGCTCGTACTCGGCGTCCCACGGAAAGAGGTGCGAGCCGTAGAGGGCGCCCCGCATCGAGTAGGGGAGGATGCTCGCGTCGCTCAGGTCGTTGCCGGCATCGTGCGAGCGCCGTCCCATGTAGCGGGCGAGCAGCGTCGGCTCGGCGGGCAGCGGCTCGCCGAATACGGCGATGCGCGACAGCCGCCTCGCCGCCGCGACGTACTTCTCCATCAGCAGCGGGGAGACCGACAGCACGTCGCCGATGTTGTCGAAGCCGTAGCCGGAGTCGTCGATCGGGAACTCGTCGGCCGGACTGCCGTGGACCCCGAGCAGGCTGCGGACCGTGTTGTCGTACTCGACCCGGTTGAGCCGGCGGGCGGTGACGCGGCCCGGGTCGGCCGTCCTGCGGTAGCCGGCGTCGGCCAGGTACGCCTCGATGGACGCCGTCAGGCGCGCAAGGGCGTCGTCAGCCGGCCGGGGGCGCCCGGGCGGCGGCATCTGTCCGCCGTTCAGTCTGCCGAGCACGCGGATCCATGTGTCGATCTGCGGGTCGACGGTCGGGCCGGAAGCGCTCGATCCCGCGGAGACTGCCTGTGGATCGAGCGCGGCGGCGAGCCTCTCCAGGTTGAGGTTCACCGTGCTCAGGCGGTTGCCGTGGCAGACGGCGCAGTGTTCGGCGAAGAAAGGCGCGGCCTCGCCGTGGAGCGCCGTGGCCGGCGATTCGGGCGCCTGTCCGGCGGCAGCCGGAACAGCGGCGATCGTCGTCGCGGCCAAGGCGAGGAGGCACGCGCCGCCGAACCGCCGCCGAGCCGATCGAAATCCGAAACGCGCGCAGAGACTCTCCCGCATGGTGTGGATCATTATGGCATCATGGCGACCGCCCTGAACGACGTGCGCGGCTCGTCGGGCGGACGCCCTCGAGCAGCGAGACGGGTCTGCTCGTGTTATTCTATATTCCAGATTCTGGAATATAGAACTTCAATGAGTCCGTCTGCGCTGCTTTCCCAAGACGTCGTGGTGCTGGCGAAGCTGCTGAGCTACCCCGACCGCCGGCCATCCCTGGCACGGATGGCCGCGGACCTGCTTCTCAGTGGATCCCAGGTACACGCCGCGCTGAACAGACTGGCAGCCGCCCGGCTGGTCTTCAAGGACGCCCGCAGCAGCCGGCCGAACACGAGCGCGGCAGAGGAGTTCCTCGTACACGGCACAAAGTACATGTTTCCGGCAGTCCGGGGCGGGGTCACCCGTGGGATGCTCACCTCGTACGCTGCGCCGCCTTGGATCGTCACATCTCGAGTGGATCCGAGCTCCCGCCCGTTTGGCCGTTCGCGATGGGGAGGCATCGAGGCTTGTCACTTGAGCCGCTGTACAAGACTGTACCCCTCGCTGCGCGCGCGGACCCGAGCTTGTACGAGCTGCTGGCCCTGCTGGACGCGTTGCGGGACGGTCGTGCTAGGGAGAGGAGCATCGCAGAACGTGAAGTCGTGAAGCGCGTACGAGAACGCTCGAATGCATGATGATCCCAACCTCCAGTTGTTGGAAGCTGCGGCCCGGGCGTTGGAGCCAATGCTCGATGAGTTCGTGTTCGTGGGCGGGTGCGTGACCGGCTTGTTCATCACGGACCCTGCCGCTGCCGGTGTCAGGCCCACCACGGACGTCGATGTCATCGCCGAGGTGTACTCGTACGCCGAATACGATGGACTGTCCCAACGGCTTCGAGAGCTTGGGTTGGTTGAGGACGCTCGCGAGCATGCGCCGACCTGCCGATGGCGCCATGGTGACTTGACGATAGACGTAATGCCGGTTGACGAGCGCGTCCTGGGGTTCGCCAATCGCTGGTATCGACCTGCGGTGGAATCGGCCGACAGATTCGAACTCTCGGAGTTGACTATGCGCCTCATCAACCCCGTCTACTTCGCTGCAACCAAGCTGGAAGCATTTCACGGCCGTGGCGCAGGCGACTATCTCGCCAGTCATGACCTCGAAGACATCATCGCGGTTGTCGACGGACGAGAAGAGCTCGTCGCCGAAGTGCGGAACGCACCGCAGGACGTGCGCGGCTACATCCAGGACGAGTTTGGGGAATTGCTCCGTTCCGAGGATTTCCTCAACGCAATGCCTGGACTCGTCCCGGCGAACGAGGTTCGTCTCCCGGTGTTGAGGGAGCGATTCGAGGCGTTGGCGTCTCGCGCGTGATCCTCGGGGCGCCTTCCGCGCTCAGCCCGAACGAGCGGCGTACGACGTGTCCGCTTCGCGCACGCGGACGCTGGCCCGCTGCCGGCGGCGCACGATGCGGGCCACGGCTGCCGTGCGCTCGTCGCGGGTCAGGCTGAGCCGCACGCCGGCCACGGCCTGGCAGACATCTTCGGGCGTCAGATCCCCGAGGACGCTGGAGGAGGAGAGCCGTTGCGGCGCGGTCCGGGGACGGAGGGCGAGGAGCTCCGCGCTCGGAACGCCGGAACCTGCCGGGTCTTGCAGCAGCCAGAGTTCCCGCACGCCCATATCGGCGTACCGCTCGATCTTGCCCTCGTCAGCGTTCGTGATCTCGACCTCCACCACCAGATCGGGTGCGTTCTCGTCGAAGAACGCATCGGCGGCTTCTTTGCCGGCGGCGAGCGCGTCGCGATAGGCCCTGGCTTTGTCTCCGACGTAGAACGCGCAATCCGGCTCCATGCCGGTGCCGGGCGGAAAGCCCGGTTCCCGAAGACGTGCGGTCAGGAGCCCCTTCACAGCGCCGGTAAGCGTGCTCGCGGCGATGTCCACGACGTGATCGAGGATCCTGACCAGCTCGTCGTGGAGCCGCGACGGGGTCATCAGGGTTATGAGGCCGCGCACCGGGTCGAGGTAGACGCGGCGGAACGACCGGTTCCAGTCGATGGAGGCGAGCTCGACCACGGTCTGCGGGTCGGCGTGCAGGACGTGGATCGTGGACCCGAGCGGTCCGGTGTGCATCGTGGCCGGGTGCTCTGTCACAACGCGTGCAGGGGGCTTGGCCACGCTCTTCACGATAGCACGCGTCGCTCGCCGCTTCCCGTCTGTGGGCAGCACCGAGCCGCCGATCAGGGCAGCGTATCGAAGCGGATGTTGAACCAGGTGATGCCGTCGGTCTCGCGGATGCCGTGCGGCACGCCGGCGGGAATGAAGACGAGATCGCCGACTCCGATCTCCCGTTCCTCCCCGCCGCGGATCGCCGCGCCGCGCTGCTCGACCGGCTCCCCGTTCTCGTCGACGATCTGCCCGCCGGTGACGAGCGTCCCGGAGCCCTCTCGAACCACCCAGACGTCGATCGTCCGCGGGTGCATCAGTGCCGTTTCGCCGCCCCGAATGCGGCGGATGTTGACGTTGTAGCTGCCGCCCTCCAGCAGCCGCACGGTCTGACGCTGCTCGGCGTCCATCTCCTGCACGATCGCCGCGAGCTCGGCAAGCGGGAAGTCGGCCGCTCGGTCCGTGGGGGCCTGCTGGCGGATCTGCACCTGGGCGCCGACGGCGATGCCGCCGACGAACGCGGCCAGGAAGATGGAGCCGACGACGAGCAGGGTGCGGGTGCGCATCAGATGTTCTCCTGGCGATACTTTGCTTCGGCGTCACGGGTGGAGACGACAGGTACCCGGCGCGTTCCACGATCCGGCTCGCGGGCGTGCCGCTTCCTCACCTCATGCCGGGTGCAATCCCGTCAGTCGGCGGTGTGGAAGCCGGGAGCAGACAGAGAAGCGCGCCCGGGGCGCGATGCCCCGGGCGCACTGTGTCACTGCTGGCCGTCGTTGCCGGTGTCCTCCTCCATCAGGTAGTCCCAGTGCCGCGCGGCCTGGGCCAGGATCGGCGCGAGGTCACCCGCCAGAAGATACCCGTCGCCGACGAGCGCGAGGGCGGCCTCGGTCACCCGGCCGAGGTACTCGGCGCGGCTGCCGTAGCGCTCCTGAATCGAAGACCGCGGATCGGAGGTCCGCTCGCGGTCGTCGGCCGTCCGCGGGAACGGGATGTAGGAGCCCTGCATGCTCGACAGCACGTCGGTCGGCCCCGCCTCGGCGTGGAACAGGTTCCAGCCGGTGTAGGTGGCGAGCGGGACGGCGACCTCCGGCATCATCAGCCCGCCGGTCTCGTTGCCGTCGGCGTCGACGCTCGGTACCAGGATCGGGAATGCCGAAAGCACCTCCGGCGGCTGCTCCGAGGCGATGCCGCGGGTCCGGAACTCCGGCCCGTAGACAGCCCGGTAGGCCAGGTGCGGCACGGCCGGCTGTCCTACGCCCGGCAGCTCCGGGAAGCCCAGGTTCTCGGGCAGCACGAGGTCGTCGTCCGCGATGCGCGGGAAGACGCTGGCCGGCGGCGCCGCCGCGTCGTCGTCGATCCAGCGGTCCATGGCCAGCAGCAGCGGTCGCAGGAACCAGGAGTAGTCGTTCGGGTTGCTCAGCTCCTGGCCGCTGGTGCGCCGCGGCGGGAAGCGGCCGGGGCCGTGCTGCCCTCCGGCGAACGAATAGATGCGGACGTTGTCCAGCAGCGGGGCGTCCGCCGTGCCGTCGATGGTGGTGTGAATCAACGACGCCGCGCGTCCCCAGTACTCGTAGGACGAGTTCGTGTAGAAGACCTTCGGCATGTGGCCCGGCTGGATGCCGGCGAGCAGTCCGTCCCGCATGTCGGTTTCCGGGTCGTGCTGCACCACGTCGGTGAACGGGAAGATGTCGCTCGGATAGAGCTTGTTCAGGAACGGGTGGCCGTCGCGCGACGGCTGGGCGAAGCGGTGGTTGAAGCTGCCGCGGCCGCCGCCCGCCACGTGCGACAGGATGCCGTCGAACGCCCGTCGGTTCTGCTCGTCGACGTTGTATCCGTGGTGGAGGAAGGTCCGCAGGAAGCGGCCGCTCTGCGAGACGCCCCAGGCGACGGCGTGCTCGATGGCGCCGGCCGGCAGGCCGAGCTCCGGCGTCGCCTCGTACTTCATCTGCGAGATCATGTCGCGGACCGCCGCGGGTCCGAGCCCGACCAGGGCCGGATCCTGCGCGACGTAGACGACGTCGTAGATCCTGAACGGCTCGAAGCCGCCTTCCAGGTAGACGCGGGTCGGATCGTCGACGATGGAGCCGTCGTCGTTGCGCCGCGCGAAGCGCCACTGGTCGCGCGGCACGACGCGCCGCGGCTGGTCGACGCCGTCACGCACCGTCATCACGTTGGCCGGGTCGTCCGGGTCGGCCACCGGGTAGGCGATGTGGTTCCGGTCCGCGAGCGAGCGATCGTAGGCGCGCTGGTTGACGATCACCTCGCTGCGGACCAGCCCCGTGATGGGGTTGCCGCCGTCGGTCGCCACCGGGGTGTACAACCGCATCTGCCCGTCGCGCAGCGGCACGTCGAACTGCCAGCCGAGCCACAGCAGCGAGAAGCCGTTCTCCAGAAGGAACCCGTCGCCCATCTCCTCGGTCGTCTGCGGATCGCGGCTGCCGGCGGCGTTGTTGAAGGTGCCGAGCATCCCCTTGCCGCCGCGGTTCGACACCTCGTAGAGGACGGTGCCGTTGCCGCGCGCGGCGTCCTTGGGCTTCAGCAGGAAGAAGTTCGAGCGGAACTCCACCATGCCGCGGTCGTTGCGCGGCGCGAAGTCGATGTCGCTGACGATCCGGTTGGCCGGATTCGCCGGATCGACCTCGAAGTGGACCATGCCGGCCAGCTTCTCGTACGGCCCCGCGAGGCCGTAGGCCGTGCCGCCGGCCACGTCGGCGCGGCTCTCGACGTCCACGCGGACCACGTCGGCGGCAGCGGTCGTCGCGAAGCCGAGCCCCATCACGGACAGGGTCAGGAACGTTGCCATGAGGCGATTCATCGGTCCTCCTCGGTCATGCCGGGTACGCATCTGATTCATTACCACCAGTTGTAGTCGATGTGGAAATCGTACTGCACCGTCTCACTGTCGAAGTAGCCGAGCCGGCCGCAGCGGAACCGGAGCGTCCAGTCGAGCATCCGGACCGGGCCCGTGTACAGCTTCCAGCGGGGGGTTGCGCCCGGCTCGGTCGTGTACTCGATGGTCGCGCCCTCGGTCGGACAGGTCAGCTCCACGGTCGGAGGGTAGTGGAACATGCCGCCCGGCGGGTCCGCCGCGGGCAACTCGGCCGTTTGATAGACGCTCTCGGGGCGGAACCGGTTGACCAGGTCGGCCTCCGGCATCTCGCCCAGGTCGCCGGTCTTCACAATCCACTCGTCCAGCGCCGCGCGCATCCGCGCGAGCCGCGCGGCGTGTGCGGGCTCGCCGGCCAGGTCGTCTGCCTCGTGCGGGTCGGTCTCGGTGTCGTAGAGCTCTTGGGCCGGCTTCGTCGCGGCCATGAAATGGCGTTGCGGCCCCATCAGCTCGCCGGCCGCCGCCAGCCGCCGCCAGACCTGCATCGTCGGCATCAGGTCCATGTAGGCGATGCGCTGTGCGTAGGGCAGCTCGGGGGCGAAGTTCCGGATGTACTTGTAGCGGCGGTCGCGGACCGCGCGGATGCGGTCCCATGTCTCGTCCATGCGGTCGCGGGTGAAGAAGAGCTGCTCGGGCTCCGGCGCCGCGTCGTCGCCCAGGAAGACGCGCCCCTGCATGTGCCCCGGGGCGCTCACTCCGGCGAGCGACAGCAGGGTGGGGGCGAAGTCGATGAAGCTGACCAGATCGTCCCGCATCGTGCCGGGTTCGATGCGGCCCGGCCAACGCACGAGCAGCGGAACCCGCAGCCCGGAGTCGTAGACCCAGCGCTTGCCGCGCGGCAGCCCCCAGCCGTGGTCGCCGTAGAAGAAGACGACGGTGTCGTCGGCCAGCCCGTCGGCCTCGAGCGCGGCGAGGATCTCTCCGGCCTCCGCGTCCATCACGCTGACCAGATCGTAGTAGCGCGCGATGTCCCGGCGAACCTCCGGAGTGTCCGGGTAGTAGGGCGGCAGCGGCGCCGAGGCGGGGTCGTGGCGGGCTGCAGGGGCCAATCCCGCGGTCCGCTCCGCGAAGCGGTCGTCCGGCATGCGGACCTGGCCCTCGTGCGGCGCGTTGAGGTTGAACACCGAGAAGAACGGCTGGCCCGGCCCCCGGTTGCGCCAGTGCGCGTGCTCGCCGTTCTGGTCCCACAGGCCGAGCGGGGCCTCGCGCACCGCGCGCCGGGTCTCGGTCGGCAGCCACGGCGAGAAGTTGTAGTCGGTCTTGGCGTTGTTGGTCGTGAAGTAGCCGGCCGCGCGCAGCCATTCCGTGAAGCCCTTGACATGGGGCGGCGGCACCGCGGTCGACCGCATGTGGTGCGAGCCGATGGACGTGGGGTACATGCCGGTGATGATCCCCGAGCGCGCCGGCGCGCAGACCGGCGTCACTGCGAAGGCGCGGGTGAAGCGGGCGCCATCGGCGGCCAGGTGGTCGAGGTTGGGCGTGACCGCGTAGGCGTCGCCGTAGCTGCCGTGGTGCGGGCCGTGGTCCTCGGCGACGATCCAGAGGATGTTGGGCGGGGAACGGTCGGCGGCGAACGGTGAGGCGGCGGCGGCCACGGCCGGCGTGGCCGGCTCGGAGGCCGCGCTACAGGCAGCCAGTGCGAGCGCCGGCAGCAGAACGCAGGCCCTTTGCATCATCTCCTCCAACTGGCCATCGAACGACGGTAGCCGATCATCCCGTCGGGGTCCAACGAGCCAGGCGCGTCGCGACAGACGCTTCCGGGAGCGCAGCCCGGCGCGGGAGACCTGTTCACGGCATGCAGCGGCGCAACGGCCGTGACGCGACTAAACGGCGGCTCGCGGCCGGGCGTCTACGGATGCATGTTGCACGCACCACCGGCTCGGATTGCGTTGTGCATCTTGTTCGGATGGTTTGCTGCCGCGGCCGTGCGGGCGCAGGTCGAGCCGCCGGTCGCGGTGGCCGTGCTGCCCTTCGTCAACATCAGCGGCGTTTCGGACGACGACTGGATCGGGGCAGGCATGGCGGAAACCGTGACCGCGGAGCTGTTCGGGCGCCCGCCCCTGACTCCGATCGGGCGTGGTCCGGTTGCGGAGGCGATGCGCACGCTGGCTTCTTCCGGCGAGTCCCTGGACTCCGACATGGACTTCGTCGAGGTGGGCCGGGCCGTCGGCGCGCGCCTTGTGGCGGGCGGCGGCTACCAGCGCGTCGGCGACCGAATGCGTGTTACGGCGCGGCTGGTCGACGCGCGGAACGGGGCGGCCGTTGCCGCGACGGTGGTGGACGGGGCGGTCGACGAGCTGTTCGCGCTTCAAGATCGCGTGGCGGCCGAATTGCTTGCCCTTGCGAACGCGCACGACGGGCAGGGTCCTGCGCTCGTTGCGCAGGGAAGGGGCCAGCCAGCCGGGGCGACGGTCATTAGGGAAGGATCGTTCCAGACCGGCGCGCCGCTCGGGCGCAGACCCACCGAACCGTCCAGCGCGCGAGCCGCGGGCGAGGTCGCGGAAGCATCGCGGCCCGCGGCGGAAACGGTAGCGCCACGGCCTGCAGGAGCGGCGGCATCTCCATCCGCCGGCGTGGCCGGCTTCGAGACCGCGCGCGTCGCCCCCGGATTCATCGACGGACCGCCGCCGCCGATCGCGCCGGAGGTCATCCGCCGCGACGAGCAGCGCCGCGCCACGCTGCGCGCCGTCGAGCAGCCCGAGGGGATTCGGCTCGACGGACAGCTCGACGAGCGCGTCTACTACACGGTGCCCGCCATCACCGGCTTCATTCAACAGGCGCCCGACGAAGGCGCGCCCGCCACCGAGAAGACCGAGGCGTGGATCCTGTTCGACGCCGACAACATCTACGTCGCGGCCCGCGTGTGGGACTCGGCGCCGCCGAGCCAGTGGGTGGCCAACGAGATGCGCCGCGACACGCGGCAGCTCCGACAGAACGACACCTTCGCCGTCATTCTCGACACCTTCTACGACCGCCGCAACGCGGTGGCCTTCTATACGAATCCTCTCGGCGCGATCGCCGACTTCCAGATCACCAACGAGGGCAATCCGAACAGCGACTGGAACCCGGTGTGGGACGTCCGCGCGGGGCGCTTCGAGGGCGGCTGGACGGTGGAGATGGAGATCCCGTTCAAGTCGCTGCGCTACCGGCCGGGACCGTCCCAGATTTGGGGCGTGCAGCTCCGGCGCAATGTGCGGCGCAAGAACGAGTGGAACTACATCACGCCGCTGCCCATCTCGGCCGGGTCCGGACCCGGCGGGATCTTCCGCGTCTCCGGCGCCGCGACGCTGGTCGGGCTCGACGCCCCGAGCGGCAGCAAGAACCTGGAGATCAAGCCGTACGGCATCGGCGGCGTCAGCACCAACCTCGCCGCCTCGCCGCCGATTCGCAACGCCGGCGACGGGAACGGCGGCCTCGACGTGAAGTACGGGGTCACGCAGAACCTGACCGCCGACTTCACCGTCAACACCGACTTCGCGCAGGTCGAGGTGGACGAGCAGCAGGTCAACCTCACCCGCTTCAACCTTTTCTTTCCGGAGAAGCGGGAGTTCTTCCTCGAGGGCCGCGGCATCTTCGACTTCGCCCGGGGCGGTTTCTTCGGCGGTTTCGGCGGCGCGCTGCGCAGCGGCGGCGGCGGCTTCTTCGGCGGCGGCAATGCCCCCACCATCTTCTACAGCCGCCGGATCGGCCTGCAGAACGGAACCGTGGTGCCCATCGTGGGCGGCGGCCGGCTCACCGGCAAGATCGGCGCGTTCGACGTCGGCGCGTTGAACATCCAGACCGACGACGAGGTCCTGGCCGACGCGGAGATGACGAACTTCACCGTGGTGCGCCTCAAGCGCGACATCCTGCGCCGCAGCAGCCTCGGCGCGATCTTCACGAACCGGTCGCTGTCGCTCGCGGGCGACGGTTCCAGCCAGTCCTACGGCGCCGACGCGACGTTCTCCTTCTACGAGAACGTCAGCCTGCTGGGGTACATGGCCCGGACCCAGGTTCCGGATCCCGCGCGGCGGGGGGACGACCTGAGCTACCAGGGGCGCTTCGACTACGGGGGCGACCTTTACGGCTTTCAGGCCGAGCACCTGCTGGTGGAGAAGAACTTCATCCCGGAGGTCGGCTTCCTCCGGCGCGACAACTTCCGGCGGAGCTACGCGAGGGCGCGGTTCAGCCCGCGGCCGCAGTCGCTGGACAACATCCGCCAGTTCCGGCTCGAAGGCAGCTACGACTACATCGAGACCGCCGATCTGGGAATCGTGGAGACCCGGCAGTCGCAACTCGGGTTCTCGACAGAGCTGGAGAACAGCGACCGGTTCGGCGTGTCGGTGGCGGAGAACTACGAGTTCCTGCACAGCCCGTTCACCCCGGGGCCGGACGACGTGATCTTCCCGGTTGGCGGCTACAGCTTCTTCGACGTCGAGGCCACCTGGTCGCCCGGTACCCAGCGCCGCCTCAACGGGACCTTGTCGGTGCTGGCCGGCGACTATTTCGACGGCAGCATCCGCACGGTCGGCTTCCGCCGCGGGCGCATGGAGGTCACGCAGCGGCTCTCGCTGGAGCCGAGCGTCTCGGTCAACTGGATCGACTCCCCGTACGGCTCGTTCCGCACGGACCTGATCGTCTCGCGCGTGAACTGGACCTTCACGCCGCGGATGTTCTTCAGCGGGTTGATTCAGTACAACTCGAGCAGCAACACGGTCAGCAACAACCTGCGGCTGCGCTGGGAGTACGCGCCCGGCAGCGAGCTGTTCGTGGTCTACACGGAGGACCGGGAGACCGACCCCCTGCGTCCGGACCGGTTCTCGGACCTGCGCAACCGCGGCTTCGTCGTCAAGATGAATCGGCTGTTCCGCTTCTGATCCCGGATACCATGTTGCAGTGCGCCATCGCAGCGGCGCTCTGGCGGCCGCGAGTGCGCTCAGCAGGGAGTCCCAGATGTACCGGATCAGCATGCAGCTCTTCGCAATCGGTTTGATCGTGGTGATCGCGTTCGGCGTCGCACCGGCGGCGGCGGCCACGGCCCCGGCCGCGGCGCGTGCCGCCCAGAACCAGGAGCAGGCGCTTGCCGGCTCCTGGGTGATCAACGAGGACCTGAGCGACGAGCTGCGGCCGCAGCCGGGCGGGCGCGACGGCGATGGCGGGCGACGTGGCCCCGGCGGCTTCGGCGGTCCGGGTTGGGGGCCGGGCGGCGGCTTCGGCGGGCGCGTCGGCCGCGGCGGCTTCGGCGGTCGCGGCGGCGGCTTCGGCGGCGGCGGCTTCGGCGGCGGCGGCGACCCGCAACAGATGGCCCGGATGCGGGCGACCGTGCAGGAGGCGATGCGGGATCTGATGACGGCGCCGCGCCGCATGACGATTACGGCGGGCGAGCGGGAGATCGTCCTGACCTACGGCGACCGCCGCGTCGTCCGGCTGATTCCCGACGACCGCGAGCACGCGGGGCTCGCCGGCACCAGCGCGCGGGTGACGCGCAAGACGCGCTGGCGCGGCGCGGTGCTGGAGGCCGAGATCGAGCTGCAGTCGCGGATGGAGCTCCGCGTGCGCCAGACCTACGAGGTCCGGATCACGGACGGCGGCTACCGGCAGTTGATTGTGACCACGCGCATAGACGGCGGCCGGCGGGACCGCGACCGCGAGCTGCGGCGGGTCTACGACCTCGAGCTCCGGTAGCGGCGCGGGGGCCCGCGCGAGGCGTTACGGGCCGGCGCAAGCAGCGGGAATAAACGCACGGCCCGGGCGGTCCGCGTCAACGGAGCGCCGGACCGCGTAAACCGTACGGCCGGCCGCGGCGTCTTCGATTCCAGGATATGCCCAGACACCTTGCTGCCTTTCTGCTCGTCGCCGTGGGCGCTGCCAGCGTTCTCGTCTATCAGCGCGTCATGCCCGCCGGCGAGGCAGGCCCGGGACGGCCCGGCGGCGGGCCTCCGGGCGGGTTTCGTCCCGGGGGCGGCCGCGGCGCCTTCGGTGCGCAGCCCATGCGCGTGAATTCGGCCGGCGTCGCGCGCTCGGACATCGCCGAGCAGCTTCAGATCGTCGGCAACCTGACGGGCGCGGCGACCGTGGAGGTGGCGCCGAAGATCAACGGCCGCCTGCGGCAGGTCGAGTTGCGCCTCGGCGATCCCGTGACGCGCGGGCAGGAGGTGGCGCGCGTAGAGGACGACGAGCTCCGCCAGCAGGTGAACCAGGCCGAAGCGTCGTTCGAGGTCGCC
Source organism: Vicinamibacterales bacterium (assembly GCA_965116825.1). Lineage (GTDB taxonomy): Bacteria > Acidobacteriota > Vicinamibacteria > Vicinamibacterales > UBA8438 > WTFV01. The sequence continues at coordinate 6,691,293 of OZ220736.1, read as the reverse complement.
CGCGCGACCGTGCGCCAGCGCGAAGCCGATCTCCTGCTCGCCGAGACCACCCGGGATCGGTCGCAGAGCCTGTTCTCCCGCGCGCTGGTTTCGCGGCAGGAGCTCGATGACGCCGAGGCGCGCTATCAGGCCGCGAATGCCCAGCTCGATCTGGCGCGCGCACAGTTCGACGAGGCGGGCGCCCGCCTGGAGGAGCTCCGCATCAATCTGGACAACACCGTGATGGTCTCGCCGGTCGACGGGTTCATCGGCCGGCGCTATCTCGATCCGGGCGCGTACGTGACGTCGAACACCGCGGTGGTGTCCGTGGTCGACATCAGCCTGGTGCGCCTGGTGGCCAACCTGGTCGAGCGCGACCTGCGGCTGGTGGAGCAGGGCGTACGAGCCCGCATCGAGGTCGATGCGTTTCCGTCGGAGTCGTTCGCGGGCCGCGTCGCACGGATGGCTCCCGTTCTGGATCCGGCGACCCGCACCGCGGAGATCGAGATCGAGGTTCCCAATTCGGACTTCCGCTTGAAGCCGGGGATGTATGCCCGTGTAAGCCTGGTGGTCGGCAACAAGAGCCAGGCGCTGGTCGTTCCGCGCGAGGCGGTGGTGGTCCGCACCTCCGCGCGCGGCGTGTTCCGGGTGGACTCCGGCGGCGGGGCGCCGACGGCGCAGTTCGTCTCGCTCGTCACCGGACTGGAGGACGAGCTGCACGTCGAGGTGGTCGAGGGCCTGTCGGAAGGGGACCGGGTGGTGACCACCGGCGCCGCCGGCCTGCAGCACGGCGACCCGATTCTGCTGGCCGACGCGGGCGGACCGGGCGGCGGGCCTGGACGTGGCGGACTGCCTGGGCCAGGCAGTCCGTCCGGACGAGGCGGACCGCCCGGCGCGAGCTCGGACAGCGGCGTGCGGCCAGGGGCTGCCGCCGGCCGCCAGGCCCCGCCCGGCGACGTGGCGGAGCTGGGCGTTCCCCTCGGGGCCGCGGCCGGGCGCGGTCCCGTTGCTGCCGGTGGTCCTGCGCCGCGAGGCCCGGCGAGCGAAGCGTTCGGCGCCGCGAATGCGTCGCGGGGCGGCCCCGTTCCCGGCGCCGGCAATGCGAACGCCGCGCCGGTCTCGGGGCGCGCTGCGGCCGGCAACGCGGGGCTGCCGGCGTCCGGCGCCGCCGAGAGCCGTGGACCGGCTCCCCGCGACACCGTGCTCGAAGCGCTGGGCATCACCCCGCCGGGCGCCGCCCGTGAACGGGAGCCGTCGCCCGGCGCTGCCGCGCCGGAGAGGTAGCGCGACGCCGCGTCTCAGCCGGGACAGGAGCGGGTTCCCGTGCAGCGCTCCTCCTTGGCGCCCCGGCGCTGATCGGCACGGCGGGCCGACCCGTACAGCAGAATCGGCAGGAAACGCACTGCAGAAACCGGAGCCGTCATGAGCCTTCCCAGAATCGCCGTCCGCCGCCCGGTCACGATGTCGATGTTGAGCATCTCCATCGTGCTGATCGGCATCGTGGCGCTGTCCCGCCTGCCGGTCGACCTGATGCCTGACGTGACGTTTCCGAGCCTGACCGTCACGGTCAGCTATCCGGACGTCGGGCCGCTGGAGATGGAGGAGCTCGTCACCCGGCCGCTGGAGCAGACCGTGGCGGCTATCGCGGGGCTCGAGGAGGTGGTGTCCACCTCCCAGGAGGGACAGAGCCAGCTTCGGCTGAACTTCGACTGGGGGACCGACCTGAACGAGGCGGCGGACGATCTCCGGTCGCGGATCGATCGCATGCGGGGGAGGCTGCCGGAGGATGCCGAGCCGCCGGTCATCTTCAAGTTCGACGCGGCCAACGCGCCGATCATGTTCCTGGGCCTCGAGGGCGATCTGACGCCGGTGGCGTTGCGCGAAATGGCCGAGAACGATCTCTCGCCGCGTCTGGAGCGCGTGCCCGGGGTGGCCACGGTGACCGTCCGCGGCGGCCTGCGCCGCCAGATCCGGGTCGAGCTGGCGAAGGACAAGATCACCGCCCTCGACCTCGCGGTGAACGAGGTCATCGACCTGCTGCGGCTCGAGAACCAGAACGTGCCGATCGGCGAGCTCGACGACGGCGACATGACCTACCTGCTGCGCAGTCCCGGGCAGTTCGCGAACCTGGACGACATCCGCAACGTGGTGGTCATGACCCGCGGCGGCGTGCCGGTGTACATGCGCGACATCGCGGTGGTCAGCGACGGGACGGAGGACCAGGAGGAGCTGATCCGCATCAACGGGCGCACCGCCGTCCAGATGATGATCAGCAAGCAGTCGGGGCGCAACACCGTGGAGGTCGCGCGGGCCGTGCGCGCCGAGATCGACCGCGTCAACACCGAGATGCCGGCGGTCCGGCTCTCCACCCGGATGGACTCGGCGATCTTCGTCGAGCGTTCGATCAACGCCGTCCGCAACGTCGTGCTGTGGGGCGCGATGCTGGTCATCGTGGTGTTGTTCGCCTTCCTGCGCAACGTCCGGACGACCCTCATCATCTGCACCGCCATCCCGATCTCGATCATCGGCACGTTCGCGCTGGTCTACTTCGCCGGCTTCACGCTCAACACGCTGACGTTCGGAGGACTCGCGCTGGGCGTCGGCATGATCGTCGACGCCTCCATCGTCGTGCTCGAGAACACGTTCCGGCACATGGAAGGGGGCAAGGACCGGATCACCGCGAGCGTGGACGGGACCGAGGAGGTCAGCGGGGCCATCGTCGCGTCGACCCTGACGCAGGTGGCGGTGTTCCTGCCTTTGCTCTTCTTGACCGGGGTCTCGAGCATCGTCTTCGGCCAGTTGGCGGTCGTGGTGATGATCGCGCTGGCGATGTCGCTGTTCGTGGCCGTGACGCTCGTGCCGGTGATGACGTCGCGGCTGCTGCGGCTGCCGCCGCCGGCGGACCAGCGGACGGGGGCCTACGGCCGGTTCCTGACGCTGAGCGAGCGCGGCCTCGAGCGCCTCGACGAGATCTACCAGAAGGGGATACATCACGCGCTGGCCCACCGGCCCACGGTGCTCGTGGTCGCGGGCGTCCTCGTCTGGCTGACGGTGATGCTGGCGCCGACCATCCCGATAGAGCTGACCCCGGAGGTGGACGAGGGCGAGGTGCGCATCTCCGCCGAGCTGCCGATCGGGACCCGCTTCGAGCGGACCCGCGACGTGATGCTGGAGCTGGAGAATCGCATCCGGACGGAGGTGCCCGAGGCGGTCAACATCACCAACCAGGTGGGCGGCGGGCGCGGCCCGTTCGGCGGCGGGTCCAGCCACCGCGGCTCGATGACCGTCACCCTGCTGGACAAGACCGAGCGGGAGCGGTCGAGCAACGAGATCGCCATGGCGCTGCGGCGCTCGCTGAACACGATTCCCGGCGCTATCGTCCGGGCGCGGGCCTCCGGGGGCAACCGGATGATGACGCGGCTGATGCGCAGCGGCTCCGGTGACGACGCGCGGCTGGCGCTGGAGATCCGCGGCCACGACCTCGACGACGCCCGCCGGGTCTCGGAACGGGCCATGTCGGTCATGAACACCACCGAGGGGGTCGCCGACGCGGAGATGGCGTCCGAGCAGGGCAGGCCGGAGCTGGCCATTCAGGTCGATCGGGCCAAGGCCGCGCTGCTCGGCCTGCGCGTGTCGCAGGTCGCCGACGCGTTGCGCACCGGGGTGGCCGGCACCGAAGCCGCCTTCTTCCGCGAGCGGGGCGACGAGTATCCCATCGTCGTGCGCCTGCGCGAGGAGGATCGGCTGCGGACCATGGACATCAACGACGTCCCGCTGAGCACGCCCGGGGGCATGGTCATCCCGGCGCGCACCGTGATCTCCGTGCGCGCCGAGTCCGGTCCGGAGCAGATCGAGCGCAAGAACCAGGAGCGGATCGTCCGGGTGAACGCGGAGATCGAAACGACCCTGAGCGAGGCGGTCACCGCCGTCAACGCGCGGATTCCCGAGATGGCGGCGCCGGCCGATTTCTCCGTGGGCTTCGGGGCCGAGGTCGAGGAGCAGGCGCGGTCCTTCGGCCAGATGCAGCTCGTCCTGATTCTGGCGATGTTCCTCGTCTACGCGGTGATGGCGGCGCAGTTCGAGTCGCTGCGCGATCCGTTCATCATCCTGCTCTCGATCCCGCTGGCGGGCATCGGCATCGTCGCGTCGCTGCTCCTCACCGGAACCCCGTTCAGCCTGCAGGCGTTCATGGGGGTCATCGTGCTGGGCGGGCTGGTCGTCAACAACGCCATCCTGCTCGTCGACTACACGAACATCCTGCGGCGCCGCGACGGCATTCCGCTGCGCGCGGCGGTGGAGCGGGCGGGACGCACGCGGCTGCGGCCGATCCTGATGACCACGTCGACGACGCTGCTCGGCATGGTGCCGATGGCGCTCGGCATCGGCGAGGGCTCCGAGCTGCAGGCGCCGCTCGCCCGCGTGATCATCGGCGGGCTGCTGTCGTCGACGCTGGTGACGCTGGTCGTGGTGCCGGTCGTCTACACGCTGTTCGAGGAGGGGCTGCAGGGGCTGCTGCGCCGGCCGGGTGTGGCGCCGGCCTCCTGAGGGAGACCGGCCGCCGTCCGGGTGTTGACCATCCGACCCGCCTCGCTACAGTTCGACCCGCCGTCGGTCGAAGTCTTGCCTGACTCGATGAACTTCAGCAGGTTGACGGAACGCTCGGCGTGTCCCACCGTCGCTCGGACCTGGGCGTAGTGCTTGATGGCGTCGCGAATCTGCCGCTCGAGAATTCGCCGGTCGCTGACGACGATGACCGAGTCGAAGATCGGGGCCTCGTCCTTGGCGAGCCCAATCAGTTGGTGGGCCAGCCAGGCGATGGAGTTGCTCTTGCCGCTGCCCGCCGAATGCTGGATCAGGTAGCGCCGGCCCGCCCCGTGCGCCGCGGCGTCGTCGAGCAGCCGGCGCACGATGTCGAGCTGGTGGTAGCGGGGCCAGACTTGCGTCCGCTTTTTCCTGCCGGTCTTCTCGTCCCTCGACCTGCTCCGCGACCCGCAGATCGACGAGCCGCACGATTCCCGGATGCGGAAGCCGGCGCAGGTAGACCAGCTCGCCGAAGTCCTTGTCCTCCGTGATCAGCACCCGACGCTCCTTGTACGCCAGCGCTGGCAGGGTCTCGTCCGAGGCCTGCGCATGCTCGCCCCGCGTGGCTCGTACGTCATGGCCGAGAACCGTCAGCGCCTCCTGCAACGTCCGCGAGGCGGCGCAGGCGTCGAGAAGGAACCTCACGAAGCCTCTCGAACCGGAAGCCGGTCATACACATGCTCGCCGGCCATCGAACGATGCGCGAATCGCAGGCAGGCCTGGATGTCCTCCGGTTCCAGGTCCGGGTACTCCCGCAGGATCGTCTCCGCGGTGTCTCCTGCCGCCAGCATCCCGAGCACATGTTCCACGGCGATTCGCATGTCCCTGATGATCGGCTTTCCGTCGAAGACGTCCGCCCGCACGGTGATGCGATCGAGCAGTTCCGATTCGTTGCTCATGTTCTCTTCCCCTGACGCCGCAGGGGCGCTCTGACTCGCCTTGCCCCTTGCCCGACCAGCCAGCTTCAATGCGCCAGCGCCGTTCTCAACACCTTTGCTTCATGTTCCAACACCGCCCGAACCTGTTGCTTGGCGACGCTCGGGAACCACTCGACGAACTCAGTGCCAGAATATCAGCCCGGATCTCCGCGAGCGTCCGCATCGGTCTTGGCTTGTAGAAGTACCGCGTGAAGCCGATCTCGTAGCCGACCTTCACGCTGTCCGGCCGGTACCGGGCGGCGGGTCACGGTCATGTGGCTCACGCGGTAGTCGTCGTGACGAGCGAGCCGCCGGGTGACCTCGGCGCCCGAGAGGTCGCGGGGCAGCTTCATACCGCGATGGCCTCCTCCCGGACCAGGTGCAGGCGGATCACGCGCGGCGCCCCGTCCTCATCGAAGTGGCAGAGCACGGCGTCCCTCGCCATTTCCTTCAGATCGTCCCAGTCCTCTCCCTGCGTGTAGATGCTGTAGCCAAGCGCCCTGGCGTCGTACCCGCCTTCGACCGCTTCCGTGACCTCGAAGATGATCTCCGCCGGCCGCGCCCGCGACTCCGCCGCCGCACTGTCAGCCATTGCCCGCTCCCGTTGCGCTCGTCTTCATCGCGTCGCGATCGGTTCACCGTGGCCCAGAAATCGCCGCCAGCAATCCCTCTGTCTCTCTCTCCAGCGCCAGAATATCAGCCCGGATCTCGGCCAGCGTCCGCATCGGCTTCGGCTTGTAGAAGTACCGCGTGAAGCTGATCTCGTAGCCGACCTTCACGCTGTCGGCCTGGTACCACGCGTCGGCGGCGTACGGCAGCACTTCACGCCGCAGGAAGGCCTCGATGCCGCCCTCCTCCTGCAGCGGGATCTGCTCGGTGTCGCGCAGGTCGGTGTCCGGCTCGTACTCCACCACGGCGTCCCGGCCACCTACATTGGCCGCGAACAGCCCGCGCAGCGGGGCGGCCTCGGTGCCCGGCTTGTGGACCGTCCGGATGATCGCCGGCGCTTCCTCGCTCCGCCTGCCGTTCTCCTTCAGCTCCCTGATCTCTGCCGCCTTGTATCCGATCAGTGCCACCGACCGGTTGGTACCCGTTCCGACGCTGAAGCCGGAAGCGTGGTGGGAGACCGACAATGAGGCCGTTCCGCTTCCGGGTTCTCCTTCCGTCGCTTCCGAGCTGATGCGGGTCCCCGTGCCGGCGCGTGCCGAGCCGCCCTTCAAGGACCTCGACGCCGATCTCCGACGGGAATGACTGTTCACTACGTGACACGCATCGAACTAGCGCCCCGAGCCGGCGAGGCGTTTCGGGGCGCTTGCCCTGCTGCTGCGCACACGGCTGAGCGCATGCAGTGCACGCAGGACCTTCCTGACGTCGTTGGGAACGGCGGACATCTCCCGTATGATGTCTCGCTCCGCAATCCGCAGGGCGAGCTCGCGGGATTGAAGCCACGCGCGGAGTTCGCCGAGGACGGCTTTCGCATCACACCACCGTTCGGGCTGCTTCCACCGTGTGGCCAGGAACTGGTCGGCCCTGTCGAGCGCCGTGCTCAGCGCGAGTCTTCGGTCCTCCTGCTGGATGCGCGTCGCCACGGATTGCCGAACGTGCTCGCGCTGGGCATCCAGAAGGCGGTCGAGTTCTGCCGTGAACGCACTCCGCTGCTGTTTCCATGCCGTTCCGACCTGCCGCTCGTCCGCCTGGCGGTCAAGCACGCTCAGTATCGCTGCCCGGTCCAGCAGGTAGTTCTCGATCTCGTTGGCGTCCCACAGTAGGAGCTTGAAGTCGAGACGGTACGCGTCCGTCTTCGCCCGGCGGGTATGCGTTTGCAGCACGGCGCGACGGGACGCGTCCGTACGATAGTCCCGGTCACCGATCGCCAGCATGCGGACGGCTCGCCCGGACGCGATAGCGGAGCTGTTCAAGAGGTCCCGGACCTGGCGACCCAGGTCGAGCACGCCCGCGTCAACAGGACTCTGGTACGTGTAGAGAAACGTCAGTGCGTGCCACACCTCATGTTGCTTCCTCTCGCCCCAGTGCCTCTGCGCGAAGTCCTGCAACAGATTCCTATCGCGCTTGTTCTCGACGAACACCACCGCTCGACTCGCCAGCAGCGGGACGATCTCCATGCGGTCCATGGCGCCCAGCTCCTCGAGAAGGCGGAGCTGCTCCGGCTGAACGCGCAATGGCGCGACGCGGCCGTCCATGCAGATCCGGACAGCTCCCTCGGGCGCCGCGTTCAGAAGCTGGGGCGAATGGGTCGCCAGGACGAATTGTTCCTGTTCGTCGTGCGCCAGTCTGGCGAGGATCTGCATGAGATGGCCCTGCAGGCGGGCGTGCAGGTGGGCGTCCGGCTCGTCCAGCAGCACGGTTCCCGCTCCGGGCGCGAGCACCGACGCGAGGATTTGCAGCGCCTGATGGAATCCCGAGCCCGCGGTCATGACGTCCCGTTCCCGTGTCAGCACGCGGTCGCGGTACGTGGCGTTCAGGAACCGATCCACTTCGAGGTCGAATGCCACGGAGACCGCGCTCTCCGGGAACAACTCCTTCAGGAGATCCAGGAGCGTGCTCCAGCGTGCGCCGGCGTGCTCCCGGAGATCCCACAACAAGTTCCGCACCATCTCGCCATGACGCTGGAGCCGCATCCGGTCCCGGCGGGCCGGCAGAGTGAGGTGCTCCTCGCGCGGCAGAAAGCCCGAGAAGATGGGAATGAGCCGGATCTCGCGTCCATCGATGGCCTCGCGCCAGTGTCCGGCAACGCTCGGGACGATGCCGAAGCGGTTGTAGTCGAGCTGGAGCTGGAAGCCGATCGTCGCCCCGTTGTCGAACTCCGCGCGCAGCGCCAGAGGATTCGGCCTGCCCTTCGTGCGCACGTGTCCGTTCGGCCAGAGGTCGCCCGGATCGGCCACCGGCAGGACACCGAACTCGTCGGGGCTCACCGAGCGCCGGGCCAGCGCGAGCTGGTTCGGTTCCGGACCGTTGCCGTTGGTCCTGCGCGTCGTCTCGATGCAGTACTGGAACAGGGTGAGCGCGTGCAGGATCGTCGACTTGCCGCTGTTGTTGGCGCCGACCAGCACGGTCACGTCCTCGAGGTCGATGACCGTCTCTCGCTGGAAGCGCTTGAAGCCCTCGAGGGTGAAGCGGCGGATCATCCGGATGGCCTCGATGCGCGGGCCAGCCCCGACGTGTCGAGCACCGGTCGCACAGCTACCGTTCCGTCAACCGCGACAGCCGCTTCGATCCCCGGATGCGCTCGACGTACTCGGCGCCGGTTTCCGGGATGTGCTTCCAGGCGCCGGCCGTGTGCCGGGCCAGGCGTAGCCGGTCCGCCGTGCTTAGGTCGCGACGCGGCGCGTACGCATCGTCGATGGCTGTGCGGATGAGTTCCAACGCCGTACAGCCGGTCGCCCGGTTCCGGCTCTTCAAGAGTCGTCCCCTCTCCGCGGTGAGATGAATCCGCGTGCGCTGCATGAGGTATTCAACATACATCGTACGCGCCATCGGGATGTCCACGTATCTGCATCTTGTCACGGATATATCTGCAGGGGCCTGCTGCGCCGGCCGAAGGAGGGGATGGCGGCCGGCCTCCTGAGAGAGGCCGGCCGCCGTCGATCGCACGGGTTTCCACCGGCGGGGGCGAGGACTCGCGCCGCCCACGGGCGAAACCTGCTAGTCCTGCTGCAGCGCGCGCTGCCGATCGAGCGCCTGCACGGCCAACGTCCACGTGAGCGGGACCGACTCGGGGTTGAAGCAGACCTTGTCGTCGCACGCCTGGTAGTCGAGACGGCCGGTCAGCGTCAGTGCGTCGATCTCGGCCAGGCGCGCCGTCGACTCGGGGTCTCCCTCCACGACGATCTCCTGCACGAGCCGGAACGGCCGCAGGTACACCGGCACCCGCTCGTCGAGCGGCTCGAAGTGGTAGATCTCCGACGCCGGATACTCCGGCGGCAGCGCGCGCACGAAGCTCGGCGTGTCCAGGCTGAGGCCGATCACCCGGTAGCCCATCTCGGCGGCGCCCGGCGCGTAGACGTGCATGTTCGCCTTGGGCGTGATGTCGAGCGCGAGGTGGAAACGGCTGCCGACGGTGATGTCCGGGTTGCTCTGCGACGCCGAAATCTCGAGGTGCGCGGTCTCCCCGGAGGAGCCTGAGATGCCCGAGAGCGGCGTGCCGAGCTTCAGCATGATGTTCGCGGCGGTGTTGCGCTCGCGGTAGAACTCCTCGAAGAAGCGCGACGTGACGCGTCCCTCGCGGTCGACGACGAAGGTGCCCGGAAATGGCGTGCCGACGATCATCGGGTTGGCCCCGAAGACCGAGACGTACTGTGCCACGTCGGCCTTGACGTCCTCGTCGTCCCGGTTGGGGCCGATGCCCTCTTCCGCGACGTGGTTGTAGATGCCGAAGGCCCGGATCGCCGACGAGTCGTCGTCCGAGAGCAGCGGCACGTCCTCGACGCCCTTGCGCTCCGCGAAGGCGGCCAGCACTTCCTGCGAGTCGTAGCTGATGGCGGCGACGCCGAGTCCCTGCGCCCGAAGCTCACCGAGACGTTCTTGCAGCTCCACGAGCTGCGCTTTGCAGTACGGTCACCAGTCGGCCGAGCGGTGGAAGACCAGCATCGCGCCCCGCTCGCCCATGATGGAGTCGATGTCGCGGATGCGGCCGTACTGGTCGGGGAGGGCGAAGTCCGGAATCTTCTCGCCCACCTGCGGGCCGAGCGACGCGACGTCGATCGGCTCCCGCTCCTGGGCGGACGCCGGCGCGTGCGCCAGGAGCACGACGACGGTGGCGATCAACATCGCCTGGAGCATGTTTGTCATGCGGGGAATGGTAGCACCGTGGCCGCTCTATGATGGAAGGTAGCCGCGACCGCGGGGGGCGACGTCCTTGAAAGCATCCGATCTGTTCGTCGAGTGTCTCGAAAACGAGGGCATCCGGTACGTCTTCGGCGTGCCCGGCGAAGAGAATGCCGACTTCATGATGTCGCTCGAACGTTCCGAGCGGATCGAGTTCGTCCTCTGCCGCCACGAGCAGGGCGCGGCGTTCATGGCGGAGATCCACGGCCGCCTGACCGGAGAGCCGGCGGTCTGCCTGGGCACCCTCGGCCCGGGTGCGGCGAACCTGATCACCGGCGTCGCCGACGCCAACATGGACCGGGCGCCGGTACTGGTCCTGACCGGGCAGGGGTCGTCGGACCGGCTGCACAAGGAATCCCACCAGGTCATGGACGTGGTCGGGATGTTCGGGCCGGTCACCAAGTGGGCGCACCAGATCATCAGGGCGGACAACATCCCGGAGGTGGTGCGCAAGGCGGTGCGCCTCGCCGGCACCGAGAAGCCGGGGGCGACCCACATAGAGCTGCCCGAGGACATCGCCAGGCACGAGACGTCCGAGCGGCCCCTCGCCGTCCACCGCCTGCGGCGATCGGTCCCCGCCGACAAGGTCGTGGACCAGGCTTTCGAGCTGATCCGATCGTCTCGGCGTCCGGTCATCCTCGCCGGCAACGGCGCGATTCGCAAGCGCGCCTCCAAGCAGCTCCGGATGCTCTGCGAAAAGACGCGGATCGGCGTCGCCAGCACGTTCATGGCCAAGGGTTGCGTCGACAGGGACGCCCCCTACTGCCTGTTCACCGTGGGCCTGCAGGCGCGCGACATCATCTCGCGCGCCATCGACGGCGCGGATGTCGTGGTCACGCTCGGCTACGACATGGTCGAGTACCAGCCCCGCCTGTGGAACGACCGCGGCGACAAGCGGATCGTGCACATCGACTTCCTGCCGGCGGAGATCGACACCCACTACGATCCGGACGTCGAGATCGTCGGCGATCTGGCGCATACCCTCTGGATGCTCAACGAGCGCGTCGACGCGGCCGGCGGCCTGACCTTCGATCTCGCCGATCAGCACGCGGCGCGGCGGGAGATGCAGGCCGAGCTCGCGGAGCACAAGGACGACGAGACGGAGGGCCTGATCCGGCCGCAGAAGGCGCTCTGGGACGTGCGCCGGGTGATGGGCCCGCACGACGTCCTGCTGTCCGACGTCGGCGCGCACAAGATGTGGGTCGCCCGTCACTATCACTGCCACGAGCCGAACACCTGCCTGATCCCGAACGGCTTCTGCTCGATGGGGTTCGCCCTGCCGGGCGCGATCTCGGCGGCGCTCGTGCATCCCGAGCGCAGGGTCCTGTCCATCTGCGGCGACGCCGGCTTCCTGATGAACGTGCAGGAGATGGAGACCGCGAAGCGCCTCGGCGTGAACTGCACCGTCATGGTCTGGGAGGACGGCGGCTACGGGCTGATCAAGTGGAAGCAGGAGAACAGCTTCGGCCGGCATACCGAGCTGGATTTCGGCAATCCCGACTGGCTGCTGCTGGCCGAGTCCTTCGGCTGGTCCGGACGCCGCATCGCGCGGAGCGCGGACCTGATCCCGGCGCTCGAGGCGGCCTTCGCCGAGCCGGGCCCGAACCTGGTGGTGGTGCCGATCGACTACCGGGAGAACAGGCTGCTCACCGAGCGCCTCGGCGACATCGAGGTGTCGATGTGAGCCGGTCCCCCTCGTGCCGCGGGCGAAGCACACCCCTCGGCCGTCTCATGGGGAGCGGGATCGGGGCGCGGACCGTGGTCTCGGCTATCGTCGCCAGGCGAACATGCGGGCCAGGATCGACCGCTGCCGCTCGCTGAAGCGCGCCTTGCGCATCTGGTTCGCCGCCTTGCGCAGCGCCTCGGCCTGCGTCGGGTAGGGGTGAATCGTCGCCCCGATGGTCCCGAGCCCCGCGCCCGCCTTCATCGCGACGCTTACCTCGGTGATCAGGTTGCCGGCGTCGGCGGCAACGATCGTGGCCCCCAGGATCTTGTCCGTCCCCTTTCGCACATGGACCCGGGCGAAGCCGGCGTCCTCGCCGTCGAGCACGGCGCGGTCGACGTCGGCGAGCGGCTGGGTGAAGGTCTCGACCTCGATCCCCTTCTTCCGCGCGTCCGCCTCGTACATCCCGACGTGCGCGATCTCCGGCTCCGTGTAGGTGCACCAGGGGATGTTCAGCGACCCGGTCGACGCCATCCCGAGGCCGAACGGATGCGGGAACAGCGCGTTCTGGATCACGATCTGCGCCATTGCGTCGGCGGTGTGCGTGAACTTGAACGGGAAGCAGATGTCGCCCGCCGCGTAGATGCGCCGGTTGCTGGTTCGCAGCCGGGCGTCGACCTGCACCCCGGTCCGGTCGTACGACACGCCGGCCTCGTCGAGTCCGAGCCCCTCCACGTTCGGCGCGCGGCCCACGCCGACGAGGATCTCGTCGACGACCACCTCGCGCGACTCGTCGCCGACGGTGTGGCCGATCCGCTTCCCGCCGCCGGTCTGTCCGGGGGAAACCTCCTCCACGCGGTCGACCGATGCATCGAACGCGAGCCGGACGCCGTCGTGCACCATCCGCGCCTGGACCACCGCCGCCGCGTCCGGGTCTTCGCGCGGCAGGATGTGCGGAGTCCGCTCGAACAGCGTCACCTCGCTGCCGAAGCGGGCGAACGCCTGGGCCAGCTCGCAGCCGATCGGCCCGGCTCCGATGACGGCGAGCCGGCGCGGCAGCTCGGTGAGGCAGAAGACCGTCTCGTTGGTCAGGTAGCCGGTCTCCTCCAGTCCTGGAATCGGCGGGGCCGCGGCGCGTGCTCCCGTGCAGATGGCGGCCCGGGCGAACGGCAGCGCGGCGTCGCCGACGCGCACCGTGTGGCGTCCGCTGAACCGTCCCTCGCCGATGAAGACGTCGACGCCGAGGCCCTTGAAACGCTCGGCGGAATCGACGTGGCTGATTCCCGCGCGAAGCTGGCGCATGCGGGCCATCGCCGTACCGAAGTCGCGCTCGATGCCGCCGGGGAAGGTCAGGCCGAACTCGGCCGCGTCCCTTGCCGACGCCCAGACGCGCGCGGCCCGGATGAGTCCCTTCGAGGGGACGCAGCCGACGTTGAGGCAGTCGCCGCCCATCAGGTGCCGCTCGACCAGCGCCACCTTCGCGCCGATTCCGGCGGCCACCGCGGCGGTGACGAGTCCGGCCGTGCCGGCGCCGATCACGACCAGGTTGTAGCGTCCGTCGGGCGTGGGGTTCTCCCACTCCGGCGGATGGACGTTGGCGGCGAGCCGGCGGTTGAACTCGTCGTCGGGGAGCAACGAGACAGGGACTGTACTCATGACGCTGGGTAGGATAGCCGTTTCGTGCGGTCGCGCGACGGCCTCGGTCCCCCCCGGGTGCGCACCAACAACCGCCCGGGCCAAGCCGCCAACCGCCGTCTCCGGCGGAGTGAGCCAGGATTCTTCCTGGAAGTGCCGCCGTCGATGTATGGCTGTACACTTGCTCGATCTCTTGGGGGTAAGCATGTACGGATTGCGAACGCGTGTTCCTCTTCTTGCCGTCGTTGCCGCCGTCGCCGCGCAGGCGCCGGCTCCCGCCCTGGCCCAGACGGATCCGATCGAGATCATCGATCGCGTAGACCGCATGCTGCGCGGCGACTCGAGTCACGGCACGATGACGATGGAGGTCGTGACCGAGAACTGGGACCGCAGCATGACGATGGAGGTCTGGTCGCTGGGCACCGACTACAGCCTGGTGCGGGTGCAGGCTCCGCGGCGCGAGGCGGGCACGGCGACGCTGAAGGCCGAGGACGACATCTGGAACTACCTCCCGAAGGTCGATCGGTCTATCAAGATCCCGGCGTCGATGATGGGCGGCGCGTGGATGGGCTCGCACTTCACGAACGACGACCTCGTGAAGGAGAGCCGGCTCATCGAGGACTACGACGTCGAGATCGCCTTCGAGGGCGAAGCTGACGGCGCCGCGGTCTGGGATTTCGTCCTCACGCCGAAGCCGGAGGCCCCGGTGGTCTGGGGCAGCATCGAGTACCGCATACGGCAGCGTGACTACATGCCGCTCTGGACGAAGTTCTACGACGAGGACGGCGAGCTCGCCCGCACCATGGAGCACAGCGCGTTCACCGAGATGGACGGGCGCCTCCTGCCCGCGGTGATGAACATGTACCCGGCCGACAAGCCGGGCGAGCGGACCACGATGCGCTACGAGGACATCGAGTTCGACATCGACGTCGAGCCGTCGTTCTTCTCCCTGCGCAACCTGCAGGGCGGGCGGGGCCGGCGCCGGTGAAGGAATCGCCTTGGCCGCGCATCGGCTGGCGAAACCTCGGACGGAACCGCAAGCGGACCGCGCTGACCGCAATCGGCTTGGGGGTCGGCTACTTCGCCTGCGTGTTCGTCGTCGGGTGGTCCGAGGGGATCATGTCCGAGCTGGTCGAGAACGCGACCTCCCTCGTCAGCGGACAGATCGAGATCCACGACGCCGAGTACCGGCCGGACCGGAGCCTGTACGACACCATCGGCGGCCGCGAGGGCGCCGACGTCGAGGGATTGCTGCGCGCCATCGACGCGGACGAGGCCGTCGTGGCGGCGGCGCCGCGCGTGTACGCGGGCGGGCTGGTCAGCTCCGGGGAAGCGACGTCGGCCGGCATGTTCCTGGGGGTCGACCCCGCGCGGGAGGTGGCTCTGACCCGCTTCCTCGACTCGTTGGTCGCAGGTGCGCTGCCGGCGGCCGGCCGCTACGAGCTGGTCATCGGCGAGGAGATGGGCCGGCAGCTCTCGGTCGGCGTCGGCGACGAGCTCGTCCTGGTGGGGTCCGGCGCGGACGGGTCGATGGCGAACGACCTGTACACCGTGGCGGGCATCTACCGCACCGGGCTGGTCGAGTTCGACGCGTCGACCGTCGTGATGCCGATCGGCGACCTGCAGGAGCTCGTGGTGCTCGGTCCCGATCGGATTCACGAAATCGCGGTCGCGACGGCCGAGCCCGACCTCGCCCCCGATGCCGCGCGACGCCTCTCCGGCGTGCTCGACGTGCCGGCGCAGCCGATCGTCGTCGCCTCCTGGGCGGAGCTGAACCCGGTGCTCGCCGAGTACGTCGCGCTGGCGGAGTCCTTCTACTGGATCATCATCGTCATCGTCTTCACGGTGGCCGCCTTCGGCATCGCCAACACGATGCTGATGGCCACCTTCGAGCGGCGGCGGGAATTCGCGGTCATGCTCGCGCTGGGGACCACGCCGCGGGCCGTCATGGGCATCGTGGTGTCGGAAGCGCTGGCCATGGGCGCGATCAGTCTCGCCGGCAGCGCGGTGGTCACGTTTCCGCTGATGGCGTGGCTGTACAACGCGCCGCCCAGCCTGGAATGGCTCTACGGGAACGTCACCTTGCAGGGCGCACTGCTGACGCCGACCTTGCGCGTCGGCTACAACGTGCCGGCCTGGACCTGGGCGTCGGTCGGGCTGTTGGCCACGGCCCTGCTCTCTGCGCTCTATCCTGCGGCCCGCGCCGCCCGCATCCCGCCGGCCGACACCCTGTCCGGGCTCTAGGATCACATTGAAGATGCACGCAGCGGTTCTCGTCGTGCTCGCGATGCGCAACCTGCGCCGGCAGTTGCGGCGGACGCTGCTGACCGCGTCGGCCATGATCATCGGCGGCGGCCTGCTGATCTTCTCCCTCTCGTTCGGTGACGGGAGCCACGAGCAGTGGATCGACTCGGGGGTGCGGCTGGGCACCGGCCACGTGACGGTCGAACGGCCCGAGTTCCGCCTGCGCCGCCGGATAGACGATCGACTGCCGGCCGAGGTGAGACGCGCGGTCGAGGAGGCTTTCACGTCGCCCGAGATCGCGCCGTACGTCGTCGCGACGTCGTCGAAGCTCAGCATCAACGGCCTGGCCAGCTCGGCCGCCGGAGCCCGCCCCGCGCAGATCATGGCGGTCGACCCGGTGCAGGAATCGGCCTTCGGGATGCTGGACGAACGGGTGGCGGAAGGGCGGTACCTGGAGCCGGACGACCGGTTGGCCGCGTACGTCGGCGCCGAGATGGTCGAGAGCCTCGAATTGCGCCTGGGCTCCCGTTTCGTGGTGCAGGCGCAGGACGCCGAAGGCGAGATCGCGGGGCAGTTGCTCCGCGTCGTCGGCACCTTCAGCAGCGGCGTGCCGGAGGTCGACCGGGCGCTGATCCACATGCCGCTGGCCACCGCCGGCGAATGGCTCGGCTCGCAGGAGGACGTCACCAACGTCGGGGTCCTGCTGGACGGCAGCGCCGCCACCGCGCGCGTCGCCGACCGGCTGGAGCGCGTGCTGGCCGACCCGGTCGGGCGCGGCGAGGCGCGCGTGATGCGCTGGCGCGAGGCGGATCCGGCGCTCGCCGCGGCGGTGGCCATCGACGACTTCGGCAACTACTTGGTCCAGGCGTTCCTGTTCACCATCATCGCATTCGGCATCGTCAACACCGTGCTGATGTCCGTGATGCACCGGCATCGGGAGTTCGGCGTGCTGCAGGCGCTCGGGCTGACACCGGGGCAGACCGGCACGGTCGTGCTGATCGAGGGGTTCACGCTGACGGTCATCAGCGGGTTCCTCGGGGTGGGTATCGGCATGCTGTGCACGTGGTACTTCCTCGGTGACGGCCTCGATCTCACCGCGATGATGGAGAACCTGGACGAGATGACCTTCTCCGGTGTCGCCGTCGACCCGGTCATCGTGCCGTTGTTCACGGCGCGGCGCATCGTGCAGGTCCTCGTGTTCATCCTCGTCGTCGGCGCCCTGGCGTCGATTTACCCGGCGGTTCGCGCGTCGAGAATCGACGTGACCGAGGCGATGAAGTTCGACCGCTAGGCACGCTAGGCGGCCGGACCCTTTCGAATCCAGTCGACCATCCAATGAGCCCCATCACCGATACCGACAACGCCGCCGTCCGGACCGAAGGGGTCTGGAAGATCTTTCATCAGGAGGCCGAGGAGGTCAGGGCCGTCCGGGACGTCAGCCTGACCGTCGACCGCGGGGAGTTCACCGCGCTCGCGGGGCCGTCCGGATCGGGCAAGACCACGCTTCTCAACCTGATCGGCGGCCTGACGCGGCCGACACGGGGGCAGGTCTGGGTGGCCGGGAGCGAGGTCGGCGAGATGTCGAACCGGGCGCTGGCGCAACTCCGGCTCGAGCAGGTCGGGTTCGTGTTCCAGGCCTACAACCTGCTGCCGGTCCTGACCGCCCTGGAGAACGCGGAGTTCCCGATGCTGCTCCAGGGGGTGAACGCCGTCGAGCGGCGCGCCCGCGTCCGGGAGCTGTTCGCGCGGACCGGCATGGACGGTCTGGAGGACCGGCGGCCGGGGAAGCTCTCGGGCGGGCAGCAGCAGCGCGTGGCCGTGGTGCGGGCCGTGGCCAGCCGGCCGGCCCTGGTGCTGGCGGACGAGCCCACCGCCAACCTCGATTCGACCTCCAGCGAGGCGCTGCTCGACGTGATGCACGAGCTGAACCGCGACCTCGGGGTCACCTTCGTCTTCGCGACCCACGACGCCCGCGTCATGGAGCGCTCGCGGCGGCTCGTGCGCATGGTGGACGGGAACATCGACTCCGACGAGACCCGCGCGTGACGACCAGGTCCGGGGCCGGTGCCTTCCTCATCGCCGGCCTGCTCGCCGCTGTGCTGCTGGCTGCCGGAGCGCCGCCCGCCGCGGCGCAGTCGAGCTGGCTCACCGGGTACGTGCTGACGGTGCCGCTGTTCAGCGGCTCGACGGCGCTCTCCGACAGCAACGCCAGCAACTTCAACCGCTTCCGGCTCTCCACCGAGCAGTCTCTGGGCCCTTTGTTTTTCGAGGCGGCCTACGAGCACGCCGTCACGTTCCAGCAGAACGCAATGCCGCTCAGCCTCGGCCTCGGCGGGTTGGCCGGCATCCAGAGCGGTGGCGAGTGGTTCGATCTGCAGGGCACGATCTCGCGCCACGACCACGAACACATGCTGTGGCGCCACCGCTTCGACCGGCTCAACGTGGCGTGGGCG
Source organism: Vicinamibacterales bacterium (assembly GCA_965116825.1). Lineage (GTDB taxonomy): Bacteria > Acidobacteriota > Vicinamibacteria > Vicinamibacterales > UBA8438 > WTFV01. The sequence continues at coordinate 6,672,976 of OZ220736.1, read as the reverse complement.
CCGGCAGAGGCGATGGAGCTGAGCGTCGGACGGCAGGCGATCTCCTGGGGTACGACCCAGGTTTTCACGCCGGCGGATCCATTCCCCGCCTTCAGCCCCACCGACCCGTTCCAGGTGTTCCGGGCCGGCGTAGACGCCGCGCGCCTGCGGATCTACCCGAGCGCGCTGAGCGAGATCGACGTCGTCTTCCGGCCGAGCCGCACCGACGTGGGCGAGGAGATCACGGCGCTTGCACGCGGCTTCGCCACGTGGAAGAACTGGGGGCTCTCGGCATGGGGCGGCACGCTCTACGGCGACCCGACCGGCGCGGTGGGTGCGTCGGGCGGCATCGGGCCGTGGGCGGTCAATTTCGAGGCGGTCGTCCGCGACTACCACGGGACGGTGGTGGGACGAGGCGCGGTCGGGGTATTTCGGCTGTTCCAGGTCGCCGAGCGGGACCTCACCGTCGTGGCGGAGTACCAGCGGGACGGCCGCGGCGCGGCCGGACCCGACGAGCTGCTCACCGTGCTGCAGTCCCGCGAGTTCCGTCGCGGCGAGTACCAGGTGTTCGGCCGGGACGAGGTGGCCGTGACCGCGGCGTACCAGATCCACCCGCTCTGGAGCGTCACCGGCACCACGATCTGGAACCTCAACGATCGCAGCGCGCTCGTCTTTCCCGGTTTCTCCTACTCGGTGAGCAACGAGGCGTCGCTGGCCGGCGGCGTGTTCACCGGCACCGGGGCCGGCGATTTCGTGCCGGGGCAGCCCCTGCCCTCGATCTACGGGCTGGCGGGCCTCACCGGCTACCTCTCGCTGACCTGGTACTTCTGACGTCTCATCGAGAAGATCCTTGCGTTTGACCCGCCCGCCGAGCGATCATGACCCGTCTCGGTTTGCCCGAGGTGGTGTGACCTCGTGCATCGAGTCGTCCTGGAGGAGAGGTAGATGCGCCACAGAGTTCTTGGATCCGCAATCGTCGTGGCCGCGGCCGCGATCCTGCTCGCCGCTGCCGGCGTTGTCCACGCCCAGTCCGGCGACGACACAACCTGGGAGCCGCCCCGCACGGCTGACGGGCAGCCCGATATCCAGGGCGTCTGGACCAACTTCGATCCGACCCCGTTCGAGGCCCCGGACGACGTCGACCTCGAGCGGCTCGCGCCGCTGGCCGCGTGGTTCCCGGGCAGCAACCAGCCGCAGCGGGCGCCGGCGATGCCGGATCCCGAGGCGCGCACCCGTGCGCCGCAGGGGCCGTGGGGCGACGGGCCGGGCAGCGCGCCCCGCAACGCGCGCCGGAGGTCGATGGTGGTCGACCCGCCGACCGGCCGCATTCCGGTCAGAGACCACGCTCGCGACACGCGCGACTACAACCTGATTCACCTGACCGACTCCTACATGAACCACACGCCGTGGGAGCGGTGCATCACGCGCGGGGTTCCCGGGGGGATCTTTCCGCCCGGTTACGGCGCCGGCTACCGCATCCTCCAGACGCCGGGCTACGTGGTCATTCTCTACGAGATGATCCACGAGGCGCGGATCATCCCCATCGACGGCCGCCCGCTGCCGTCGGGCAAGATCCGGAACTGGAACGGGGCGTCGCGCGGCCGCTGGGAGGGCAACACGCTGGTGGTCGAGGTGGGCAACTACAACTCCAAGGGCGCGATCGCGACCAACATCGCGACCCGCGGCGCCCGCGGGATCCCGCGCACCGAGGATCTGCGGGTGGTGGAGCGGTTCACGATCGCCGGCCCGGACACCCTGGAGTACGAGGTGACGATCGAGGATCCGGCCATCTACACCGACACCTGGAAGGTGGCGATGCCGCTCAACCGGGATGGGACGTACCAGCTCTACGAGTACGCCTGCCACGAAGGGAACTACGGCCTGGAGAACAGCCTGAGCGCGGGCCGGGCCGAAGACCGCGAAGCGGCGGAGGGACGGTGACGGGCGCAATAGGGATGGTGAGCCGAATGAAGACGCCGGCACGCTTTGCCGCAACTATCCTGCAGGTGGCCGCGCTGGCGGTCTGCCTGCTGTCGCCAGGGGCCGCCGCGGCGCAGACGGAGACGGACGCACGCGAGGCATACTCGCCGCCGCGCACGCCGTGGGGCCATCCGGATTTCCAGGGTCGCTACACGATGGAGACCTTCACGCCGCTGGAGCGGCCGGCCCACCTGGCCGGGAAGGAGTTCTTCACGGAAGAGGAAGCGGCCGAGCTGCAGGAGCTGCTGACCGCCGAGGGAGTCGATCCGCTGGCCGGCAACGTCCTGGCGCTGGAGGACGAAGAGCGTCGGCAGGACCGCCTGTACCAGGACAGCGACACGCACTACGACAACTCGGTCTGGCTGCGCGGCAACACGCCCAAGGGGTTGTCGACCCGGCGGACGTCGCTGATCGTCGATCCGCCCGACGGCCGCATCCCGCCTCGGACGCGGGAGGCGGAGCGGGCCGCGGCGGACCGGCGCGAGGCGAGGCGCGGGCGCGAGTTCGAGAGCCATCTCGTGCGGCCGCTCTCCGAGCGGTGCGTGGTCTGGCCGCACGAGGGTCCGCCGATGGTGCCGCCGGCCTACAACGACATTCTGGAGATCATGCAGACGCCGGACCACGTCGTCATCGCGCCCGAGCTGCGGACCAACAAGCCGCGCATCATCCCGCTGGCCGGCGGACCCCGGATCTCCGACCGGATTCGGCTGTTCCAGGGGGATCCGCGCGCCTGGTGGGACGGCGACACCCTGGTGGTCGAATCGACCAACTTCACGGGCAAGACCCTGTTCCGCGGGGCGGCCACCGAGGAGATGATCGTCATCGAGCGGTTCACGCGCACCGGCCCCGACACGATTCACTACGAGTTCACGGTCGACGATCCACGGGCGTGGGTCAGTCCATGGAGCGTCGAGATCCCGATGCTGCGGCGGGACGAGCCGATGTTCGAGTACGCCTGTCACGAGGGGAACTACGACGTCCGCAACATTCTGACCGTCAACCGGAACCTCGAGAAGCAGGCGGCGCAAGAGCAGTGATTGCCCGGCCGAGGGCATGACGAGGAGCGGAGGCAAATGACCATCCAAGCGCGACGCGAACGGAATCGCCGGCGTGCGGCGAGGCCGCGCCGAGATGGGTGGCGCTTGGCCGCCGCGTGGATTGTCGCTGGCGCGACGGCCGCCGGGATCGCGGGCGGCACCGTGTTGGTCGAGGCGGCCGGCGGACCGGCACCGGGTGAACCGGCCCCGGGCAGCCCGCAGGCTGCTGGCGCAGCCTCCGCGCAGCAGACCTCGGTCGACCCGAACGCGGAGCCGCAACGGATGTTCCGGCGATACTGCATCGGTTGCCACAACGACCGGTTGCGGACTGCCGATCTCTCCATCGCCGCACTCGATGTGGAAAACGTTCCGGCCGACGCGGAGACCTGGGAGAAGGTGGTGACCCGGCTGCGGGCCGGCTCGATGCCGCCTCCCGGACGTCCGCGTCCGGACGAGGCGACGTACAGGCACGTGGCGGGGTGGCTGGAGTCCGAGCTGGACAGCGCCTGGGGGGCCGCGCCCAACCCGGGGCGCATCAACGCCATTCACCGCATCAACCGCACCGAGTACCGGAACGCCATTCGCGATCTGCTCGCCCTCGAAGTCGATGTCGAATCCTTGCTGCCGGGCGACGAGACCGCCGACGGCAGCTTCGACAACTTCGCCGATGTGCTCGGGTTGTCGACCGCCCATATCGAGCGCTACCTGTCCGTCGCGCGGCAGGTGACCCGGCTGGCGACGGGGTTGCCGCCGCCCAGCCCGGGGGCGGATGCCTACGAGATCTCGATCCACGTCGTGCAGGACACCCGGCAGGGAGACGACCTGCCGCTCGGCTCGCGCGGCGGGGTGGCCATCCCGTACCAGTTCCCGGTCGACGGCGTGTACCGCGTCAAGGTCCTGCTGCGGCGCCAGTACCAGGACTACCTGATGGGGATGGGTTGGCCGCAGTCGCTCGACGTGCGGTTGGACGGGCGGCTGGTGAAGCGCTTCACGGTGGGCGGCAACGCGCCGGGCCGGCCGGTGGCCGCGAGCTACGCCGGTGACGGCGAGCCGGGCTTTGCCGGAGGCGTCGAGTGGGAAGCCTTCATGCAGCGCACCGGCGATGCGAACCTTGAGGTGGACGTCCCGGTAAATGCCGGTCCGCACGTCGTCGGCGTCTCGTTCGTCCGCGAGTTGTGGGAGCCGGAGGGGCTGCCGCAGCCGCTGCAGCGTGGCCGCGTGCTGACGAACGACCAGATCTACATGGGCTACGCGGCGGTCCGGTCGGTGGAGATCGGCGGGCCGTACCTGGTGGCCGACACGGTGTCCGAAACGCCGAGCCGGAGGGCCATCTTCACCTGCGAGCCGAGCCGGGCCGCCGAAGAGCGCGCCTGCGCCACCGAGATTCTCAACTCCATCGCCCGGCGCGCGTTCCGGCGGCCGGTGACGGACGGTGAAGTTGGTGCCCTGCTCCGTTTCTTCGACGAGGGCCGCGCCGCGGGCAGCTTCGAGGCGGGCATTCAGTTCGCACTCGAACGGATCCTGGTCGACCCGGACTTCCTGCTGCGCGTCTACCGCGATCCGATAGACCTCGATCGGGGGACCGTCTACGCCCTGAGCGATCTGGAGCTGGCCTCGCGCCTGTCGTTCTTCCTCTGGAGCAGCATTCCCGACGAGCCGTTGCTGCAACTCGCCGAGGAAGGCCGGCTGAGCGACCCGGCCGTTCTCGAGCAGCAGGTGCGGCGGATGCTCACCGACCCGCGCGCCACCGCGGCGATCGTCGAGGACTTTGCCGCGCAGTGGCTGAACCTGCGGCGCGTCGGGGAGGTCGTCGTCGATCCGGTGCAGTATCCGCATTACGACGAGAGCCTGCTCAACGCCTTCGAGGAGGAGGTCATCCGGTTCGTGGCGAGCACGCTGACCGAGGACCGCAGCGTGCATGATCTGCTCGACGCCGATTACACCTTCGTGAACGAGCGGCTGGCGCGCCACTACGGGCTGCCGGGCATCTACGGCAACCGGTTCCGGCGGGTGACCTTCCCGAACACCGATCAGCGGGGGGGGCTGCTGGCGGCGGGCGCGTTGCTGGCCACGACCTCGTACCCGGATCGGACCTCCCCGGTGCTGCGCGGGAAGTGGCTGGTCGACAACATCTTCGGGCTGCCGGTGCCGGCGCCGCCGGCCGGCGTCAATACCGATCTGGAGGAGACGCCGGGCGAGGTCCCGGCGACGATCCGCGAACGTCTCGCGCGCCATCGGCAGAGCCCGACCTGCGCGAGCTGCCATGCGGTGATCGATCCGCTCGGGTTCGCGCTCGAGAATTTCGACGTGATCGGCGGCTGGCGCGACGTCGACGAGCAGGGCCGGCCGATCGACAGCATCGGCACCACGACCGGCGGTGTCGAGCTCGACGGGCTTGCGGGCTTGCGGGCGCTGCTTCTCGACGACCCGGAGCAGTTTCCGCGCACCCTCACCGAGAAGCTTCTGGCGTACGCTCTCGGGCGTCGCCTGGAGTACTTCGATCGGCCCGCGGTGCGGCAGATCGTGCGCGAGGCGGCGGCGTCGGAGTATCGTTGGTCGGCGATCATCGCGGGCATCGTGCGGAGCCCGCAGTTCACCATGCGGGCCGCACCCGCGGCGGCGGCGAACTAGGACTGAGGAGACGGCGGACATGACCTTGATCAACAAGTCGTTGCCACGGCGGACCGTTCTCAGAGGCATCGGCGCGACGCTCGCGCTGCCCTTCCTCGACGCGATGGCTCCGGCCGCGTCCACGTTGCGGGCCGCGGCGAAGCCGGTGCAGCGTTTCCAGGCCTTCTACACGCCGAACGGGATGGCGATGCCGTACTGGACGCCGGCGACCGAGGGGACCGACTTCGCGTTGCCATCCATCCTGGAGCCGCTGGCGCCCTTCCGGGACCAGATGATCGTGCTCTCGGGACTCAAGTCGAGCTGGAACTACATCCACGCCGGCGCCTCCGGGTCGTTCCTCACCGGCATGACGCGGGGGGGCAGCAACGAGACCGAGATCCTCGGCGAGGTCTCGATGGACCAGTTGCTGGCGCGGCACTTCGCCAGGGATACGCAGGTGGCGTCGCTCGCGGTCGCCCTGGACCGGCCGAACAACGCCGGCGCCTGCACCGGCAACCTGAGCTGCGTCTACACGCACACGATCTCGTGGCGCAGCCGGACCCAGCCGTTGCCGATGGAGTGGAACCCGCGCGCCGTCTTCGAGACCCTGTTCGGCGACAGCGGCAGCACCGAGCGGGGGGCGCGTCTGGCGCGGATGCGCCAGCACAAGAGCCTGCTCGACGCGGTGACCGGCAAGCTCGCCGATCTGAAGCGCGAGCTCGGCGTACACGACCAGGCGAAGCTGGACGATTACACCGAGTCCGTGCGCGACGTGGAGCGGCGGATCCAGCGGGCCGAGGAGCAGAGCGATCTGGAGCTGCCCGAGATGCGGCAGCCGCAGGGCGCGCCGCCGGCCTTCGAGGATCACCTGGAGCTGATGCTCGACCTGCAGCTCCTCGCGTTCCAGTCGGACCTGACGCGCGTCATCACGTTCATGATCGGCAAGGAGCAGAGCGCACGCCCCTACCCGCAGATCGGCGTGCCCGAGGCGCACCATCCGCTCTCGCACCACAACAACCTGCCCGAGCTGGTGGCCCACATGTCGAAGATCAACCGCTACCATGCGGAGCTCTTCTCGAAGTACGTGGCCAAGCTGCGGGCGACCCCGGACGGCGACGGCAATCTGCTCGACCACACGACCATCATGTATGGGACCGGGCTGTCCAACAGCACGCGCCACTCCGGCGACAACCTGCCGATCATGCTGATGGGCGGCGGCGCCGGCCGGCTGCCCAGCGGGCGGCACATCCGCTACGGGAACGAGCCCTCGCTGGCCAACCTGCTGCTCACGCTGATGGACAAGATGGACGTCCCGGTCGAGCGCGTCGGGGGCAGCACCGGACGGCTGCCGCTGGATACGTTGTCCGACCTGTAGTCCGAGCGTCGACGTTCAGGAGCAGAGCGATGCACGCCAGACCGTTTAGCGGCGTCAGCCTCCCGTCGGGGACGAGCGCGAATCGGAGCGCGCGCGGGTGCGGAGGCCGTTGGTCGGCAGCCGCGGGTGCGTGCCTTCTCGTCGCGACCCTTCTCCCGGCGCCGGCGGGTGCGGGGGCGCAGGGCATCGAGTCGGCGTCGACCGGCGTGTCGGAATCCGATGCCGCGCCGAGCCTGATCGATGCAGTCAAGGCCGGCGACGCTGCCCGGGTCCGAGTGCTGCTCGAGGCTGGCGCCGATGCCGACGCGGCCCAGTTGGACGGCTCGTCGGCGCTGCTCTGGGCGAGTCACCGCGACGATGTCGAGACCGTCCGGCTGCTCATCGAAGCCGGAGCCGATGCGAGCGCCGGCAACGACTTGGGCGCGACCCCGATCTGGGCGGCCAGCGAGAACGGGAGTACCGCCGTCCTGCGCATGCTGCTGGCGGCTGGCGCCGACCCGAACCGCGAGCTCCTGAGCGGCGAGACGCCGGTCATGGTGGCCGCGCGGGCCGGGAGCGCAGAGGTGGTTCGGCAACTCGCCGCGGCCGGCGCCGACCTCGACCGGCAGGGCTCGCGGGGGCAGACCGCCCTCATGTGGGCGGCGGCGCAACGGCATCCCGGCGTCGTCGAAGCGCTGTTGGGGGCCGGCGCCGACCTGAGCATCCGCTCCGACGTCTGGACGCAGGTCATGGCGGTGCCGCCGCACAGCAAGCCCGAGTACAACCGCGAGATTCCCCACGGCGGCAACACCGCGCTCCTGTTCGCCGTCCGCGCGGGCGACCTGCCGTCGGCACGCATCCTGGTCGCGGCCGGCGCCGACGTCGACGACGCCGATGCGTGGGGCGTCGGCGCGACCGTGCTGGCGGCCCACGGCGGGCACCGCGAGCTGCTCGACTTCCTCCTCGAGAACGGGGCCGACCCGAACGCTGCTTCGGCCGGCTTCGCCGCGCTGCACGATGCGGTGATGCGCAACGACCGCCGGATGGTCGCGGCGCTGCTCGCGCACGGGGCCGACCCCAACCAGCCGCTGCTCACCTGGACGCCGACCCGCCGCGCCTCGCGCGACCACCACTACCCGCCGCCGCTCGTCGGCGCCAGCCCGTTCTGGCTCGCCGCCCGGTTCGCCCGGATCGACCTGATGCGCTTGCTCGCCGACCACGGCGCCGACCCGCACTTCGTGCACGAGGTCGACTACATCGTCGATGGCAGCCAGCAGTGGCGGACCGAGCGCACCACGGCGCTGATGGCGGCGTTCGGAATGGGCGGCCGCCGCGCCCGGCCCTGGGTGCCCTACAGCGGCGCCGGCACGGCCGAGTTCCGGACCCTCGACGCGGTCATGCTCGCCGTCGAGCTCGGCGTCGACCTCAATGCGGTCGACGCCACCGGCCGCACCATCCTCGACGAGGCCGAGGCGCTGCAGTACGAGAGCGTTCTCGAGTACCTTGTCGCCCAGGGCGCGGAGCCCGGCGCGAACTAGTTGGCGTGGCCGTCGAGGTGGTCGACCAGGTATCCGCGCAGTTCCTGCATCTGTGCCTCGGACCGCTCGCCGGCCCAGGATGACCTCCCGCACGTTCCCCAGCGACGCCCCGTAGTTGTCGCGCTTCCGCAGGATGGTGTCGGGGTTGAGGATGTTGTAGACGTCGGCGCCGATCCGAATCCGCGCGTTGCCGACGTCGATCAGCTTGCCGAAGCTCAGGTCGACCACGTTGATCCGCTCGTTGTAGATGGATCCCGGCGGGTTCAGCCGCACGCGGACGGTCTGGGTGCGACCGCCGACCGCGTCGAGCCGGTGTAGATGTCGCGGTTCGATGTGGTGTTCGTGTCGAGGTTGTCGACGTCGCCCCGCTTGTCCGCGTGGAGGTTGTAGACCGTGACCATCTGGCCTTCGTACCCGGAGAGCGGGTTGGCCACCTGGAACGCATCGTAGTCGTCGAGCGTCCGCAGCAGGTTGTTGGTGGTGAAGAACTGCCTCGACTCCGAGTAGTTCCAGGCCGCGGTGACGCCGAGCCAGGGCGTCACCTGGTGGTCGACGGCGACGTTGGTCCGCAGGTGGTACGGCCGCCGGATGCCGGGGTCGGGGTTGTTGGTGCGGCGGGCGCCGAAGTCGGACTGGCCCGGGCCTGGTCGCGGTCGGCACGGTGACCGACGACTTCGCCTCCGCCGTCATCAGCCCCGACGGCGGCAAGAAGGATCGCGACCACGTGGGGCCGCGGCTGGCGAAGAGCAGATACGCCGGCATCGCCGCCCTGGCCAAGGGGGGCATGCGTCTGCTGGAGCAGTCGTGCGTACCGCTGAACGCGCCGTCGGAAGACGACGTGAACGACACGATCGACAAGCTGCGGAAGATCTACAGCGAGGCCTACGGCTGGAATGCGCCGCGGCTGGCAGGCAGGACCGGAGGCGCCGGGGTTCAGACCCGCATGCGCTACAAGGTCAGGGCCGCGATCAACGAATGGGATCTGCTGCGGTTGTGCCCCGGTTCCGCGCCGGACACCGTGGTCGACGAGTTTCATGCGACGTACGAGGAAGACGCCGACCTGGAACGAAAGTCCGGGGACGTTTCCGACGCGCCGGGCAGGGGACCGTTGCGCCTGTTGCGAGAGCTGCGGTCCCGCGCCCGCGGGTGACTCGGCCGGCGTCGGAGCGAGCCGCCAAAGCGGGGAGCCTCACAACAGTTCCAGGCCCGCGTACGCCGAGAAATGCCTGAAATCACCGTCTCGCGTGATCAACGGCGTCCTGTTGTCGATGCAGCTCTGCGCGATCAACGTGTCGGCCAGGCGAGCCCGCAGCCGTTTCGCGAGGATACGGGCGCGGGTTGCGGCGGCGCGGACCCAGAAGCCCGAACGGACCTCGAGGACCGGTAGATCCCCGATGATGTCCGCGACGGCGTGATCCAGCACGGGATCGCTCAGAATCTCCGTCAGAACGACCGGAGGGAGCACCGCCTGCTTCAGCGCCAGCGCCTGGTCGAGCCACTCCACGTCGTCGCCGTCGTCGCCGCTGAAGTAGGCGATCAACGAGCTGGAATCGACGGCGATCACCCGCCGTCCTCGCGGAGTCGGTCGAGGTCGACGGAGACGGTGACCTTGCCCCGAAGTTCACGGAGCTTTCGATAGGCTTCTGCGCCGGCGACGAGCTGAAGGCCCTCGCACACGGTCGCGGTGATGCCTTGACCCGTTGTCGTCCGTGCCTTTTCGAGCAGGTCCGCCGGGACGTGAACGGTGATCTTCCTCGTCGCCTGCATGTCCAGGCACCATAGCACATGCCGTAAGTGAGCATGGCAGCAGCCAGGCCTCTTGCCGGCGATCAGCGAAAGGCTACGGCGCCGCCCGGATGCGCCGGGCGCGCGCTTCCAGCGGTCCTGCCTCGGCGCCGCGGTTGGTGGCCCGCAGCAGCCCGGCGTACTCCTCGAGGATTTCGGCCAGCCGCACGTTGTCCGGCTCCAGTGCGAGCTCCAGCACGGCCAGGGCGCGTTCGTAGAGCGGCTCGGCCTCTGCGTGCAGTCCCTGGCGGTAGTAGACGGACGCCAGGGCGGCGACGTTGTCGGCGATGTCGGGATGCGCCCAGCCGAGAGCCGGCTCCAGGATCGCGACGGCGCGCTCGTAACGCGGCTCCGCCTCCGTGTAGATTCCCTGTTCGGCGTAGAACGCCGCGACCGTCGCGAGATGGGTGGCCAGGTCCAGGTGGTCGGGGCCGAGGGCCGCCTCGATGACCTCGGTCGCCTGCCGGTAGAGCACCTCGGCTTCCGCGTGGCGCTGTTCCGCGACGCAGATCTCCGCGAGATCGTTCAGGGTCATCGCCCGCCGCAGGTCGTACGGGGGAAAGCCGGCCGCATGGTCGGCGGCCACCAGGAGCAGTTCCTCGGCCTCGCGGTAGCGGCCGTCCTGTCGGGCGTGGTAGGCGGCCTCCATGTAGTCCTCCCACTGCAGCCCGCCGCAGGCGGCCGGGGCCAGATGGACGACCAGCAGGACGAGAACGAGGATTCGCGGCCGGGGCCGCCGTGGGTGCGCGATGGCGCCCGGGTCCAAGTCGAGCATCCAACAGGGATTATAGGCGGCCGGGCGGACAGCGCGGTCGAACGAACCGGGACGTGACAACCGTCACATCAGGTGAATGACACCTCGCACTACCCGGCACCGGACTCGGCTCGTACCATCAGTCTCCAGAGCCGCACAGCAGGCCGCGAATGGCGACTCGCCCGTGCGATTGTCATCAGGGAGGTGCACGGGGCCGCTGCAACCCGGCGGGGGCCCGTTGCGGGGCCGTGACTCTCGTCCCGCTGGGCGTAATCGACTAGCCGTGGGAGGGACCGAAGTGTCGGACGAGTGCCTGGCGACGCTGTCGGGCGTAACCCATCGGTACGGCGACGTCGTCGCGCTCGACGGGCTGAGCCTGGAGATCCGGCCGGGTGAGGTGCTGGCCGTCCTCGGGCCGAACGGCGCCGGGAAGACCACCGCGATCGGTCTGTTGCTCGGTACCCTGGGCGTGCAAGAGGGCGCCGTGCGCGTATTCGGAAGCGATCCGGGTGCCAGGGCGGTGCGCCTGCGCCGCGGGGCCATGCTGCAGGTCTCGGGGGTTGCCGACACCCTCACCGTGACCGAGCACCTCGAGCTGTTCGGCAGCTACTATCCGGCCCCGCTCCCGGTCTCCCGGCTGCTCGCCATGGCCGGTCTGGATGAACTGGGCGCGCGGCGCTACGGCAGGTTGTCCGGCGGTCAGAAGCGGCGCGTGATGTTCGCGCTGGCGCTGGCCGGCGACCCGGAGCTGGTTTTTCTCGACGAGCCGACTACCGGTCTCGACGTCGAGGCGCGCCGCAGCCTGTGGAACGAGATCCGGGGACTGCGGGCAGCCGGTCGGACCGCGGTCCTCACCACCCACTACCTGGAGGAAGCCGACGCCCTGGCCGACCGGATCGTGGTCGTCCACCAGGGACGGATCGTCGCCGAGGGGACGCCGGCCGAGATCAAGTCGCGGACCGCGGATCGCCGCGTCCGCTGCGTCACGTCAGTGCCGCGCGACGAGGTGGCGGCGCTGCCGGGCGTGGTGCGGGTGGAGGTCAACGGCCGGCACCTGGAGATTCTGACCGCGCGGCCCGAGGATCTGCTGCGGACGCTGCTGGGGCTCGACTCCAGCCTGTGCGACCTGCACGTCGCTGGAGCCGGTCTCGAGGACGCGTTTCTCACCCTGGTCCGCGACGGCGGGCGGAAGGAGGAAGCGTGATGACGCCGACGAGCAACGGCGCGCGGCGCCTCGGGCCCGCCCGCCGCGCCTGCATCTACGCGCTCGAGGCGCGGGCCCAGTTCCTGACCGTGGCGCGGACGCCGGGGTTCACCATCCCGACCCTGGTCTTCCCGCTCATGTTCTACGTCTTCTTCGGCGTGGTGATGGGCTTCTCGCCGGCGGCGCCGACCTTCCTGCTCGCCACCTACGGCGTCTTCGGGCTCATCGGGCCCTCCCTGTTCGGGTTCGGGGTCGGTCTCGCGACCGAGCGCGACAGCGGCGCGCTGCTGCTGAAGCAGACCACGCCGATGCCGGCGGGCGCCTACCTGCTGGCCCGTGTGGGAACGGCCCTCCTCTTCGGCATGGCTATCGTCGTCGGCCTGTTCCTGCTCGGGGCGTACGCGGCGGACGTCACGTTGTACCGCTGGCAGTGGTTCGCCCTGGCCGGGGTCGTGCTGTCGAGCGTGATTCCGTTCTGCGCCCTCGGCCTGGCGATCGGAGCCTGGGTCAGGGCGCAGTCCGCGGTCGCCATCGTGAACCTCGTCTACCTGCCTATGGCGTTCCTCTCCGGCCTGTGGATACCGATTTCCCTGCTGCCTTCGTTCGTGCAGGACGTAGCCGTCGTCTTCCCCGCGTACCACCAGTCACAGCTCGCGCTGAAGGTGGTTGCGCTGGACGAGGGCGGCTCGGCTGGGGTTCACGTGCTGATGGTCGGCATCTTCACGGTGGTGTTCCTGGTTGTCGCGGCCGCCGGGTTCCGCCGCGTCGGCTCGCGATGAGGGGTGAGGATGACTGGATCAGAAAGAACCGTGGCCCGCAGCGTGACGTATCTGGCCGCGGTTTTCGCCGTGTTCGTGGGCGTGCTCATGGCCCTGCCCGAGCCCGTGCCGCCCCAGGGGGGAGCGGACGCTGCGTTTCCGGAGGTCAGCTTTGCGATCGTCGGCGTGAAGGTCTTCGACGGAGAGGCGTTCCGTCCGGAACAGGACGTGTGGATCGAGGATGGTCGCATCCGGCGCGTCGGGGAGGCGCTCGACCTGCCGGAGAATCTTCCGCGCGTCGACGGCAGCGGCCGCACGCTGACGCCCGGACTGATCGACGGCCACGTGCACACGTGGGGCAGCACGCTGAACGACGCGGTGCGCTTCGGGGTGACCACCGTGCTCGACCAGTTCATGGATCCGGAGCTTGCGGCGTCGAAGCGCCCCGCCCGTGAAGATCTGGCCCGCACCGACGAGGCGGATCTGTACTCCGCCGGCATGCTCGCGACCGCGGCCGGCGGACACGGCACCCAATACTCGCAGTTCGTGTCCGTACAGACCCTGGACGGCCCGGACGAGGCGCCGGCCTGGGTGCGAGCCCGCAAGGCGGAGGGTTCGGACTGGATCAAGATTGTCTACGAGGACGGCAGCGCCTACGGCTTGAGCTTCGCTTCGCTCGAGCGCGACACCGTCGGCGCCCTCGTCGCGGCCGCCCATGACGAGGGGTTGCGGGCGGTGGTGCATGTGAGCACGCTCCAGCATGCTCTCGACGCGGTGGCCCTCGGCGCGGATGGGCTCGTCCACGTATGGGGCGACGAGATCGTCGATCCGGCGCAGGCGGCTCGTATGGGCGACGCCGGCGTGTTCGTCGTACCGACGTTGTCCGTCAGCGTTTCCATAGCGGGAGACGCCATGGATCGGGAGTTGGGGGCGGACGCCGGGGAGGCGCCCGTGTCGTCCATGCAGCGCCAGACCCTGGCCAGTCGTTTCGCAGGAGGCGACGCCGAGAAAGCGTCACGGGCGGGCGAGCGGGCGAGCGAGAACGTGCGGCGCCTGCACGCGGCCGGCGTCCGTCTGCTCGCCGGCACCGACGCGCCGAACCCCGGTACCGCCTCCGGCCTCTCGATGCACGGCGAGCTGCGGCTCCTGCGGCGCGCAGGGTTGAGCAGTGCCGAGGCGTTCGCCGCGGCCACCTCGACCCCGGCCGAGATCTTCGGGCTCGACGATCGCGGCCGTATCGACGAGGCGGATCGCCGATCTCGTTCTCGTCGACGGCGATCTGGAGCAGGATCCGTCTCGGAGTACCCGCATCGTCGCCATCTGGAAGGACGGCTACCGCGTGGAGCGCAGTATCGAGGAGGAGGAAGCGCCCGCGGCATCGCCGGCGCCGGAGGCAACTCTGATCGCCGACTTCGAGGAGGGCGTCGGCGCCGCGTTCGGCGCGGGCTGGCAGGCGGCCTCGGATCGGATGCAGGGCGGATCGTCCACGGCCAGCCTGGCCGCCCGGCAGGGGGCGCTGCGGGTCGAGGGCGAGGTCGTGGCGTCCGGATCCGGATTCCCGTGGTCGGGCGCCATCTATTTCCCCGGCGAGCAGCCGATGCAGCCGGTCGATTTCTCCGACCGGGAGGCGCTGCGTTTCCGTACGCGCGGCGACGGCCGGACCTATACCGTCATGCTGTTCGTTGCCAGCTCGGCCGCTGCGATCCCGGCCGCCGTGCCGTTCACGGCGACCCCGGACTGGATCGAGGTCGAGATCGCACTGGCGCGCTTCCCGACGGCGGCGCCGGGCATTGTCGGAGGGCTGGCGTTCGTTGCGCTGGCGCCTCCTGCCGGCGCCTACGCGTTCGAGATCGACGACGTGGAGATCAGGTGATGGCGAAGACCGTCGTCCGCGCGGTCGGCAGGGCGTTTCTCGCGCTGCACCGGCGCCTGCTGCCGCCGAATCCCCGCATCGGTTGGGTACCCTACTTGTGGCTGTTCTGGCTCATCGGTTTCTTCGCGAAGTGGTGGTTCGTGCCGCTGGAGCCGGTCGAGCTCACACTGGCCCTGCTCACCCTGCCGGTGTTCCTGGCACTGTACCTGAATGGTTTCTGGCACTCCGGCCGGCGCGTCTTCGTCAACATCGCCGGCATTCTGCTCATCGCCCTCGTATGGACGCCGTTCAACCCGAATGCGATGGGCTTCTTCATCTATGCCAGCGGGTTCGTCGGTCGGGCGGACCGACCGCCGCGCGCCTACGCGTGGCTCGCCGGCGTCGTGCTGCTTGTGGCCGTCGAGTGGCTGACGTTCGACCTTCCCCTCTTCGTCCCGCTGTTCGGCGGCGCGCTCTCGTTGCTGATCGGGGCCGTGGCCATCCACTCCGACGAGCTCGACCGTCAGGAAGCGGCGCTGAAGCTCTCGCAGGCCGAGGTGCGCCGGCTCGCGGCCGTTGCCGAGCGCGAACGGATCGGCCGCGACCTGCATGACCTGCTCGGCCACACGCTCTCGCTCATCACCATCAAGGCGGGGCTCGCCGCGAAGCTCGTAGCGCGGGGAGACAGCCGAGCCGCGCGGGAGATCCGTGAGGTGGAGCGGGTTTCCCGCGGCGCGCTGCGCGAGATACGCGAAGCGGTGACCGGGATCCGGCGACCGGATCTGGACGCGGAGCTGGCCAGCGCCCGGCTCGCCTGCGAGGCCGGCGGCATCAGGTTCATCGTCGACCGGCCCGTGCTCGACGCGCCGCCGGAGCAGGAGGCGGTGCTGGCGATGTGCCTGCGCGAGGCGATCACCAACGTCGTCCGCCATTCGGCCGCGGGTCGGTGCCGGGCGAGTCTGGGATGCGAGGGTCGCTGGATGCGCCTGACGGTCGAGGACGACGGGCGCGGCGGTCCGATCCATGAGGGTGCCGGCCTGGTGGGGATGCGCGAGCGGGTCGAACAGGCGAGCGGCGAGATGACGGTCGAGACGGCGGGCGGCGTCACACTGATGGTCCGCATCCCGGTCGAGCGTCCGACGTCGGGTTTGCCGGCATCCGGGGAGGCGGCGGCTTGATTCGCGTGCTCGTAGCCGAGGACCAGGCGATGGTGCTTGGGGCCTTGTCGGCGCTGCTCGACCTCGAGGACGACATCGAGGTGATCGGCCACGCGCGGGACGGGCACGAGGCGCTGCAACTCGCCGAGCGTCTGAAGCCGCACGTCGTGCTCACCGATATCGAGATGCCGCGGGTGAGCGGGCTGGAATTGGCGGCGAAGCTGGTCGAGCGCGGCGTGCGGGTGATCATCCTCACCACCTTCGCCCGTCCCGGCTACCTGCGTCGGGCGCTGGATGCAGGGGTCCGCGGTTACCTGTTGAAGGACGCACCCGCCGAGGAGCTCGCGCGTGCGGTGCGGGAGGTGCAGGCCGGCGGCCGGGCGATCTCGCCGGAGCTGGCCGCCGAGGCCTGGTACGAAGCCGATCCGCTGACCGACCGCGAACGCCAGGTCCTGCGGCTGGCCGGAGAGGGTGCGTCGGGGGCGGCGATCGCGGCGGAGCTGCGTCTGTCGGAAGGGACGGTGCGCAACTACCTGTCCGAGGCGATCAGCAAGCTCGGCGCGTCGAACCGAGTCGAGGCGGCCCGCATCGCCCGCCAGCGGGGTTGGTTGTGAACGTGCGGCATCAGTAGCCGCATCTCACACGCCGGAAGCGTCGTACAGCAGCTTGACGCCGATCACGAACAGCGACGCGTGAACCACGCGGAAGAAGAGCTCGTCGTCCACGCGTTCGTGCAGGTAGCGGCCGAGGGCGACCCCGATCGGGGCCAGCGGCAGCAGGACGAGCGACGTCAGCAGGTTGTCGGTGGTCCACTGGCCGAGCCAGTAGTACGGGCCCACCTTGGACCAGTTGACCACGAAGAAGAACAGGACGCTCGTCGCCTGGAACGTCGTCCGGTGCATGCGCTGCGGCAGCAGGAACGCCTGCAGCGGCGGCCCGCCGGCGTGGATCGAGAAGCTCGTGAACCCGGCCGTGGCGCCCCAGAACAGGCCGGGGCCGGGGCGCGGTGGAAGGGTCCGGTCGCCGGGGCGGCGCCGGAAGTACTGCACCGCGTAGGCAAGGGCGACGACGGCCACAAGCACGCGCAACCCGTCGGCCGAGATCGCGCGGGCGGTCACGAAGCCGAGCAGCGTGCCGAGCATGGCGGCGGGCAGCAGGATCTGCAGGTTGCGCCAGTCCCAGCGGCCCCAGTACGCGCGCATCGCCAGGATATCCATCACCATCAGGATCGGCAGCATGACGGCCGCCGCCTGGAAGGGACTGACGACCATGGCCATCAGCGGCACGCCGACGACGGCGATGCCACCCCCGAAGCCCCCCTTGGCCATGCCGACGATGAGCACCGCGACGGTGGCGGCGAGATAGAAGTACGGATCGACAATCATCGCGGGGAAGCGTACCCGACATCGGCCGTCTGGCCGATCAGCCAGCCGTCGAAATCGAGATCGAGACGGCCGACGCGGGTCGGGCGGGGTGATGGGGGACTTCGGCCTGGAGCAGCGGGCGCCTGGGACAGTGAGGGAGGGCCCGGCGGCCTACGACGCGGCCGCCATGCGCTTGACGAACGCGGCGTGCTCGTCGGTGTCGAGGCCGCGCTGCAATTCGGCGAGCACGGTCGCGAGGTCGCCTGCCAGGAGCGCTCTGGCCGCGAGCCGCAGGCCGGGAAAGACGGTGCTGTGGAGCACCCCGCCCGCGTCGGGCTCCATGCGCCGATACTCGTCGTCCTCCAGGACGAACCAGTCGATCCGCCGGTCGTGGACCCGCCAGACGACGTACTCCCGGACCCCGTTGCGGCGGTAGACGCGCAGCTTGTCGTGCAGGTCGTACGTCGCGCTGCTGGTCGCTATCTCGACGACCACCTCCGGCGCCCCCTCCAGGTAGTCGTCGTCGCTGACCCGCGCTTGGCCGCCCGCCTGCGGTTCGATACGCAGCAGAGCGTCCGGTTGAGGCTCGTTGTCCAGATCGAGACGTAGCGTGGCGTTGTCCGCCACCCGAACCCTCGGGGTGTGCGCGCAGTAGTTTCCGAGCCAGGTCAGGACCGCCGAGTGAGGCTCCGCGTGGCTGGTGATGCGAACGGCGGCCGACATGTAGACGACTCCCTCGATCAACTCCGCCTTCTTGATGTCGGGCCGCGTTGCGTACCGCCGTTCGAATTCACGTCGCGTGAGCCGGTCGCCGTTCTCCAACGAGAGTCGACGCACCGGCGCCGGTGCATCGTTCTCGCCCGGGGAGAGCGGTGGAGCCGGCGCTGGAACGGGCTGGACCGCCATATGCAGCGAACTCCGAATCCTACGCGCCGGAGGCGTCCGCGTCCTCGATTTCCTTCAGGAAGTCCTCGCGCGGCTTGTGGATGCGGTCGTAGCTGCTGGCCGCGACGACGTAGTACCAGCGGGCGAAGCGCGCGGCGAGGCGCTCGGCCTTCTCGCGGCCCTCGGCGACCCGGCGCTCCCACGAGGCGTGGGCGTCGGCGTCGGAGGTGTCCGGCTCGGGAAGGGCCGCCTCGTCGAACTCCGCGGTGATGAAGACGTAGCGGTTCTCGCCCGGCCCGGCCTCTTCGTCGTCGCTCTCGTCGCTGCCGAGCAGGATGGCGTCGCCCCGGCCGTAGACGATCTCGCCGAAGCGCAGCGTGTAGAGCACGCCTTCGGTGGTGCGCACGAGCAACTCGCCCTCGTTGGAGAGCAGGCCCCCCTCGGCGGTGGGGTAGAAGCCCTTGTTGATCAGGTCGATGATGTCGGTCTGGCCGATGCGGCCGGCCATGGCGGCGTCGCGCAGGTTGCCGGTCATCCCCGCCGGCTTGGGACGGACGCCGGCGATGCGCAGGCCGATGACGGCGCCGACGAGGCGGTTGACCTCGACGAAGTCGACTTCCTGCTCCTCGGGCACGCCGGAGCCGTTCCAGGTCGTGTCGTCCACCTTGTCGAGCGTGAACTCGCTGGGCGTCGAGGCGCGGCGGGTGACCTCGTCGACGGTGTACTCGTTGAGCACGATGTGGTTCACCTGGTCGCGCTCGACCTCCAGCAGGTTGCGCTCGATCCAGTCCTCGAAGCGGGTCGAAATGTCCGCCTCGAAGCGGGCCGTGTAGACGCGCTTCTGCTCGGGCATGCGCACGAAGCGCAGTCCGGGTCGGTTGGGAACGCGGTTGCCGACGATGAGGTCGGCGAGGATTTCGGTGTTCTCATCCCGCACGGTCACGCGGGTGCCGCGGCCGACCAGGCTGGACGTGGTGAGGTCGGACGGGTCGATCACCCCGAGCGCCTCGTGGTCGGCGACGTTGTCCGAGCGGAAGTCCTCCTTGACGAGGCTGATGACGTCCGCGGCGATGTTGGCCAGCCGCTCGGCGCCGTCGGCCTGGTAGTCGTGGTGCGACGGGATCGTCCACAGCCCGCCCTGGTTGGTCACCTGGAAGGGGGTGGCCGAGGCGGTCTCCTCGTCGAACTCCATCACCTCGAGGGTGGCCGCGGCGTCCGGGTCGGTGAAATCGGCGAAGAACGTCTCGCCGACGTCGAAGAACAGGTCCGGCGCCGCCCGGCGCGGGGCGCTGGCGAACGCCACGACGCCGAGGACGAGGGCGATGCCGACGAAGATGGCCGTCTTGTTGAGTTCGTTCATGATCTTGTCCCGGATCTTACTCTCTGCCGGGCGAGAGCCCGCTTCCGCGGCTGCCGCCGACTCCGGTTCGCCCCCGCGCGCCGGGCGCGAAGTCGAGAGGTACCACGCGCCATGACTCTGTGTCAAGATTCTTGATCGCAAGCGACATTCGGGGCATATTCGACGGAGGAGCGACAAGGTCCCGGCGGGGTGCATCGGCGGTGGAACGCCGCGGGATCTGCGCCACGGGCTGCTCCATTACGATCGGACGCGCGACATGCACCACGACATCGAAGCGATACAGGAGAGGATCCACCAGGAGAGCGCCTTCGTGGAGCGGCTGCTCGGCGAGATCGGGCGGGTCATCGTCGGGCAGCGGGCCATGGTGGAGCGGCTGGTCATCGGCCTGCTGGCCGACGGACATGTCCTGCTGGAGGGGGTGCCGGGGCTGGCCAAGACCCTGACCGTGAGGACGCTGGCGCGGGCCATCGACACGACCTTCCGGCGGATCCAGTTCACGCCCGACCTGCTCCCGGCGGACCTGATCGGAACCCTCGTCTACGACCCGCAGCATGCGGAATTCCGGACGAAGAAGGGGCCCATCTTCTCCAATCTCATTCTCGCCGACGAGATCAACCGCTCGCCTGCCAAGGTGCAGTCGGCGCTGCTCGAGGCGATGGCGGAGCGCACCGTCACGATCGGCGACAGGACGTACCCGCTCGATCAGCCGTTCCTGGTGCTCGCCACCCAGAACCCGATCGAGCAGGAGGGGACGTACCCGCTGCCCGAGGCGCAGGTCGATCGGTTCATGTTCAAGGTGGTGGTCGGCTATCCCGGCAAGGACGAGGAGATCGAGGTGCTGCGCCGGATGGCCACCGGCGCGGAGGCCGCGATCGAGCCGGTCGTCCACCTCGACGACATCCGCCGGGCGCGGTCAGCCGTCGAGATGATCTACATGGATCCGCAGGTGGAGCGTTACATCGTCGATCTGGTGTTCGCCACCCGCGAGCCGGCGAGCTGCGGCCTGAGGGATCTGAGCCAGCTCATCGCGTTCGGCGCCTCGCCACGCGCCACGATCAACCTCGCCCGGGCGGCGCGGGCCCACGCGTTCCTCCGCCGGCGCGGCTACGTGACGCCGGAGGACGTCCGCTCCATCGGCCTCGATGTGCTGCGCCACCGGGTGCTGCTCACCTACGAGGCGGAAGCCGAGGAGGTCTCGTCGGACGAGGTGGTCGACCGCGTCCTGGGCAAGGTGGAGGTGCCGTAGGGCGGCATGATCCCGCGCGAGGTTCTGAAGCAGGTGCGGCGGGTCGAGATCGCCACGCGCGGCCTGGTGAACGACGTGTTCTCCGGGGAGTACCACTCCGTCTTCAAGGGCCGGGGCATGAGCTTCGCCGAGGTGCGCGAGTACCAGTACGGCGACGACATCCGCAACATCGACTGGAACGTCACCGCGCGTGCCGGCGCACCCTTCGTGAAGGTGTTCGAGGAGGAGCGCGAGCTGACGGTGGTGTTGCTGGTCGACGTCAGCGGCTCGGGCGACTTCGGCTCGGGCGGGCGCATGAAGGAGGAGGTGGCGGCGGAGATCTGCGCCATCCTGGCGTTCAGCGCGATCAGGAACAACGACAAGGTGGGGCTGATCCTGTTCAGCGACCGCATCGAGAAGTTCGTCCCGCCCCGCAAGGGCCGGCGGCACGTGCTGCGGGTGCTGCGCGAGCTGCTCTATACGCGGGCGGAAGGGCGGGGCACCGACGTCGGCGCCGCGCTGGAGTATCTCGCCCGGGTGGTCTCGCGCCGCGCCGTCGTGTTCGCCGTCTCCGACTTCCTGGACGAGGGGCACGAGCAGGCGCTGGCCGTCGCGGGCCGGCGGCACGATCTGGTCGCCATCCGCATCGGAGACCGGCGGGAGGCGGAGCTGCCCGACATCGGCTTCGTCGACTTCGAGGACGCGGAGTCCGGCGCGCGCGTGACGGTGAACCTGTCCGACCGGGCGTTCCGGGAGGCGTTCGCGGCCGACGCGCGGGCGGCCGACGAGGTCCGCACGCAGCTCTTTCGGCGCACCGGGGTGGACGTCGTCGAGGTCGCGGCCGATCGTCCGTACATCGAGCGGCTGATGCGGTTCTTCCGGGAACGGGCAAGGCGGTTCCGATGAAGCCGATCCCGGCCGCCGCCGCGCTGCTGCTCGTTGTCGCGCCGGGCGCCCCGGCCGCAACGGCGCAGACCGGGGCGCCCGCCGTCACCGCCACCCTGGAGCCGGGGCAGATGGCGGTGGGAGACCGGGCGCGGCTCGTCATCGAGGTGGAGCACGAGGCCGCCGCGTCGGTGGCCTGGCCCGCGCCCGAGACGCTCGGGCCGTTCGAGGTGCTGGAGCGGCGGGTCGACGAGCCGCGCGTCGAGGGTGGTCGGGCGGTGTCGAGCATCGAGCTCGTCCTCACCGCGTTCGAGCTGGGCGAACTGGAGGTGCCCGTGCTCGAGGTTGACGTAGTGGGTGCCGACGGGAACGTGGTGACGCTGGCGACCGAACCTGCGCCGGTCACCGTGGCGAGCGTGGGGTTGGACGAGGGCGGCGACATCCGCGCCATCAAGGGGCCGCTCGACATTCCGCTGAGCGTGCTGGCCCTGCTGCCGTGGCTGGCCGGGATGGCGTTGCTGGCAGGGATGGGGTACTGGCTGTGGCGGCGCTCTCGCGGGCGTCGGCCGGACAGTAGCCTCGCACCGGTCCCACCGCCGCGCTCGCCCCACGAGATCGCCTACGAAGCATTTCGTACTCTGGAGGCCGAGAGGCTGCCTGACCGGGGGGCGATCAAGACGTTCCACATCCGGGCGTCCGATATCGTTCGTGCGTACGTCGAGGGACGTTTCGGCGTGGACGCGCTGGAGATGACGACGGCGGAGGTACTCGACGGTTTGCGCGGCCAGGACGTCGACGAGGAGCCCCTCCTGGACTTCAGACGGCTGCTCGAACGTTGCGACCTGGTGAAGTTCGCCAAGGACCGGCCGGCGCCGGAGCGCTGCCGCGAGGTGATCCCCCTCGGGCGGAGCCTGGTGGATCGCACGCGGGTGGCGGTCCCGCCGGCAGAGCCGGCGGCCGATGCGGAACCGGCGCCCGCGGAGGCGGGCACGGCATGATCGATCGGTTCGTGGACCCGTACTACCTGCTGCTGTTCTTCTTGCTGCCGCTGTTCGTCTGGTGGTACGCCACGCGCGCCGAGCGCACGCTCGGGTCGCTGCGGTACCCGGCGGTGGATCGCCTGCGGCGGGCGGACCGGCGCCGGACCGGTCGCTGGCGGCACGTGCCCTTCGGGCTGCGCCTGCTCGCGCTGGCGCTGCTGCTGGTCGCGTTCGCCCGCCCCCAGACCGGGGTGACGGCCGAGAACGTCGCCACCGACGGGATCGACATCGTGCTGGTGCTGGACCTGTCGAGCTCGATGCTGGCCGAGGATCTGGAGCCGAACCGCATCGGGGCGGCCCGGCAGGCGGCCGCGAACTTCGTCCGGCGGCGGCCGAACGATCGCATCGGCCTGGTCGTCTTCGCCGGCGAGGCATTCACGCAGGCGCCGCTCACCCTCGACCACCGCGTGGTGACCACGCTGATCGAGGAGCTGGAGGTAGGGGTCGTCGAGGACGGGACGGCCATCGGCATGGGGCTGGCCACCGCGGTCAAGCGGCTCGGCGATTCGAGCGCCGAGTCGCAGGTGATCGTGCTGCTCACCGACGGCCGGAACAACCGGGGCGCGATCGATCCGCAGACCGCGTCGCAGATGGCGCAGGCGCTCGGCGTGCGGATCTACGCCGTGGGCGCCGGCACCCGCGGCTCGGCGCGCGTGCCGGTGGACGATCCGCTCTTCGGCCGGCGGTACGTGTCGCTGCAGGTCGACATCGACGACGAGGCCCTCGAGGAGCTGGCGGCGCTGACCGGCGGGCGGTACTTTCGGGCGACCGACCGGGAGAGCCTGGAGCGCGTCTATGAGGAGATAGACGCCCTGGAGACGACCGAGATCGAGATGGCCTCGTTCACGCGCTACGGCGAGTTGTTCCACCTGCCGCTCGGCGCCGGGCTCGGTCTGCTGCTGCTGGAGGTCGCGCTCGGGAGAACCGTGCTGAGGCGGCTGCCGTGACGGGGGCGTTGTCGGTGGAGTAGGGGTTCGTGGAAGGGAGGGTGGCCGGCTGATGTTCCGCTTCGGGGTCGAGAGCCTGCTCTACGCGTATCTGCTGTTGCCGGCGCTGGCGGCGCTGGAGTGGTGGGCGGCCGCCCGGCGGCGGCGCGCTCTGGACCGCTTCGGGGAGCGCGGGCGCATCGACCGGCTCACCGCGGCGGTCAGCCGGGGCGGGCAGTTGACGCGCACGGTGTTGCTGCTCGCGGCCGTCGTGCTGCTGGTGACCGCGCTCGCCCGGCCGCAGTTCGGCGATCGCGTCGACACGGTGCGCCGGGAGGGGCAGGACGTGGTGGTGGCGCTCGATCTGTCGGCGTCGATGGGGGCCGAGGACGTCGCGCCGAATCGACTCGCCGCGGCCAAGCTGGCCGTCGGCCGGTTGATCGAGCGGCTGGACGGGGATCGGATCGGGCTCGTCGCGTTCGCCGGAGAGGCGTTCGTGCAGAGTCCGCTGACTCTGGACTACGCGGCGGCTGCCCTGTTCCTCAACGCCATGGAGCCGGACCTGGTCCCGGTGCCGGGGACCGATCTCGGCCAGGCGATAGAGGTGGCGCTGGACGGGTTCGGCGAGCCGGGAGAACGGAACCGGCAGCTCGTCGTCATCACGGACGGGGAAGATCACGAAGGGGCGATCGACGCGGCGGTCGAGCGTGCGGCGGACGAGGGGGTGCGGGTGTATACCGTCGGCCTGGGGTCGACCGAGGGGGTGCCGATTCCGAGCTTCGACGAGAGCGGCGCGCCGAACGGCTTCCTGCGCGACGACGAGGGGAGCGTCGTGACGACGCGCCTCGACGGCGTCACTTTGCAGCGTGTGGCGGACCGGACCGGCGGCGCCTACTACCATGCGGCGGCCGGTGCCGGGGCGGCGTTCGATCGGCTCGTCGAGGAGCTGACGGGCGGCGAGGGCGGGGAGATCGAGTCGCGCGAGGTGACCCGCTACGAGGAGCAGTACCAGATCTTTCTCGGACTGGCGTTGCTGCTGCTGGCCGCCGAGGCGCTGATCTCTGAGCGTCGCCGTGTAGCGGAGGCCTGGATCGGGAGGTTGCACTGATGCGAGTGTCCTGTGCTGTCGTCGCGTTGGCCGCGGCCGCGATCGGGTTGCCGTCTTCCTCGGCGGCGCAGCCGGGGCGGGGCGACGTGCGGGAAGGGAACCGCCTCTACCGTGAAGGCCGCTACGGCGAGGCGCACGAGAGGTACCTGGAGGCGCTGCGCGCGGCCCCGGACTCGCCGTTGATCCGCTTCAACGACGCGAACGCGCTGTACCAGTCCGACGAGTTCCAGAGGGCGGTCGACGCCTACCGCGGGGCGATCGAGGCGGCCGATCCGGTTCTGGAGGCGCAGGCCTGGTACAACCTGGGGAACGCACTCTACCGGCAGCAGGAGGTGGAAGGCGCCCTGGAAGCCTACAAGCAGGCGCTGCGGCGCAACCCCGCCGATACCGACGCGAAGCACAACCTGGAAGTGGCCCTGGAACAGTTGCAGCAGCAGGAACAGGAACAGCAGCAGCAGCCCGGGGAGCAACCGCCGGAACAGCAGCGGCCGGCGGAGAACCGGGAGGACCGATCGGATCAGGATCCGCGGGACGCGGGGCAGCAGTCCGACGGCGAGCCGTCCGAGCCGGAGGCGGGCGAGGCGCACGCCGAGCCGCGGCCCGGGGAGATGAGCCGCGAGGAAGCGGAGCGGCTGCTGCAGGCAATCACCGAGGATCCGGGCCGGATCCGACGGCAACGCCGTTCCGCCGATCCCGGCCGGCGCACGCTGCGACCCTGGTGACCGTGGTGAGAAGAATCGCGCTGGTGGTGCCGTTGCTCGGTCTGTCCGCCTCGGCGGGAGCGCAGGACGTAGAGGTGCGCGCCTACCTCGACCGCGCCGAGGTGGCGGTGGATCGGCAGTTCACGGTGAATGTCGAGGTGTCGGGCGCCGGCGGCGCGGACGAGGACCCCCGCCTGCCTGACCTGTCCGACTTCGCCTCCTACTTGGGCGTCGGCACCCAGACGTCGATGCAATTCGTCAACGGCCGCACGTCGACCGCGGTCACCTATCAGTACCGGTTCCGGGCGGTCGCCGAGGGGATGTACGGGATAGGCCCGGTGCGGGTACGGGCCGGCGGGGCGGAGCACGCGACCGATCCGCTCACGATCCGCGTGACGCCGGCCGGCAGCGCGACGGCGCGCCGTGCCCCGGACCGGTCACGCGGCGGCGTGGAGATCGGGCCGCGGGACCTCTTCGTCGAGGTGTCGGTGAGCACCCGCGAACCGTGGGTCAACGAACCGGTGCTGGTGGAGTACCGCCTTTTCACGCGCGTGGACGTGGAGTCGTACGGCATCACCCGGGCGCCCGGTGCGGCGGGTTTCTGGGTCGAGGAGATCGCCGTGCCCCGCGGGCCGCGGGTGGAGCGGATCGTGCGCGGCGGGGTGCAGTATGCGAGCATCGTCGTCCGCCGGGCGGCGCTCTTCCCGACCGGCGCCGGAAACCGCAGCATCGAGCCGTTGGCGCTGGAGGCTCAGGTGCGGGTCCGCTCCAGCCGGGCGTTCGGCGATCCCTTCGGTTTCGGCGATCCGTTCGGCGGGGGACTGTTCGGCCGCAGCGTGGCGGTGCCTGCCGAATCCGAGGCGATCGAGATCGAGGTGCGCCCGCTGCCCGCCGCCGGCCGGCCCGCGGCCTTCACCGGGTTGGTCGGCAGCCTGGACGTGACGGCGTCGCTCGATGCGGCGGAGGCGGCGACGAACGAGGCGCTGACGTTCCGTCTCGATGTACGCGGCGCCGGCAACCTGCGTACGCTGCCCGATCCGGCGGTGGCGTTTCCGCCGGACTTCGACGTCTATCCCCCGGAGGTGAGCGACGAGCTCGACGCCGGCGCGACAGGGGTCAGCGGCGTCAAGCGCTACGAGTACGTCCTCGTTCCGCGCGCCCCGGGATCGCACGTCATTCCGGCGGTCGAGTTGGCCTACTTCGACGCGGCCGGCGGGCGGTACGCGGTCGCCGCGTCGGATCCCGTCGCCGTGGAGGTGTCGGGTGCCGCCGTGGCGGGCGATGCGGTCCTCAGCGGGGGAGGCCGCACCCGCCTGGAGGCCGCGCGGCAGGACATCCGGTTCATTCGCGTCGCGACGTCGGCGTTCGTGCCGGTCGACCGGCAGTTGTTCCGGAGCGGCGTCTTCTGGACGCTGCTGCTGGTTCCGGTCCTCGGGCTGGCCGGCGCGCTCGCGCTGCGCCGTCACCGCGAGCGCCTGGAGGGGAACGTCGCCTACGCCCGGCGCCGCCGGTCCGCCCGGTTGGCGCGCTCGAGGCTGGAGCAGGCGCGGGGGCTTCGTGCGCCGGAGCAACACCAGGCGTTCGTCGCGGGGATCAGCCAGGCACTGCTCGGCTTTCTCGGCGACTCGCTGAACGTGGCCGAGGCGGGCCTCGTGCGCGACGACATCCGGCGGGAGCTCGCGGCCCGCGGCGTCGCCGCCGAAGTGGTCGAGCGCTACCTGGCGTGTCTCGACACGTGCGACCAGCAGCGGTTCGCGCCCCCGGCGGCGGGCGCCGACGGCGGCGGGCAGGCGGCGGCGCTCCTCGAACAAGCCGAGCAGGCGATGACGGCGCTGGGCGAGGCGCTGCGGTCATGAAGTGCATCACGTTCGCGCGACCCGGTCTGGCGGCCCTCTTCCTCGCCGCCTGGACCGCGGCGCCGCTCGCGGGGCAGGAGGCGTTCTTCGACGAGGGGAACCGGCGCTATCAGGAGGGCGACTACGCCGGCGCGGTCGAGCTGTACCAGCGGATCCTGGAGAGCGGCGTCGAGAGCGGCGAGCTGCACTACAACCTGGGCAACGCCTGGTTCCGGCTGGGCGAGCTCGGTCCGGCGATTCTCCACTACGAGCGGGCCCGGCGGATCATGCCGCGCGACGACGACCTGGGAGCGAACCTGGAGCTGGCGCGCTCGCTGACGGTGGACCGGGTGACGCCGCTGCCCGGCTTCTGGCTCTTTCGGGTCGTCCGCTGGTGGGTCGATCTGCTGCCCCGTCCAGCCCTGCTCACCGTCGTGACCCTGGCTTGGCTGACGGCCATGGCCGCGCTGGTCGTCTTCGTCACCGGGCGGGGAGCCATCCTGCTGGCGTGGTCGCGCCGCGCCGCGGCGGCGGCCGGGGCGGTGACGCTGGTCTTCGGCCTCAGCCTCGTGGCGCGCGAGCTCGACGTGGGACGGTCCGACGAGGCGGTTATCATGGCTGAAGAGGCGCCGGTGCACAGTGCCCCGGCGGACGATGACGAGCTGCTGATCTTTACCGTGCACGAAGGCGCGCGGGTGCGGGTCGAGCGCCGCAGCGAGGCGTGGGTGGAGATCGTGCTGGAAGACGGAAGGGTCGGCTGGGTGCGCAGCGGTCAGTTGACGCTCATCTGAGCTGCGGCCAGGGAGAGTCCGGATCATGAGAAACGCACGACCCGACCTGTGGGCGAGTCGAGCCGGCCTGCCTTGTGTCGCGCTGGCGATCTTCGCGGGGGCGGCCTGCGCGCCCGATGCGCTTCGGCCTCCGCCTGCGCACCGCGTCGCCGCGCCGCTGCCCGCCGCCGGACAGCCGCAACGCGCGCTGCCGCCGATTCCGGCTTATCTCCGGCCCGACGAGAGGGCGACGGTCGAGCTGTTCGAGCGGACCAGCCCCTCGGTCGTCTACATCACCACGCTCGCAAGGCGGACCGACTGGTTCGGGCGTCCCATGGGCGGAGAGGTGCCCCAGGGTACGGGAACCGGCTTCATCTGGGACGACGACGGACATGTGATCACCAATGCCCACGTAGTGGGAGGCGCCGACTCGGTCGAGGTCGTCATGGCCGACCAGACCACCTACGACGCCGAGTGGGTCGGGGGATCCGTGTCTCACGATCTGGCCGTGCTCCGCATCGATGCGTCCTCGGCGAGGCTGCAGCCCGTCACCGTCGGCGACAGCGGTCGGCTGCGGGTCGGTCAGAACGTCTACGCGATCGGCAACCCCTTCGGCCTCAGCGCAACCCTGACCACCGGGATCGTCTCCGCGCTCGGACGACGCATCGAGGGACTCGACGGCACGCCCATCGAGGACGTGATCCAGACCGATGCGGCGATCAACACCGGCAATTCCGGCGGTCCGCTGCTGGACAGCGCCGGCCGCCTGATCGGCGTCAACACGCAGATCGCCAGTCCGTCCGGGGCGTCGGCCGGCGTCGGCTTCGCCGTGCCCGTGAACACCGTGAACCGGGTGGTGCCGGAGATCATCGACACCGGCGAGTACACGCCTCCCCGGCTCGGCATCAGGATGGACGGGCGCGGCTATCTGAGCCGGTTCGTGCTCGGCCGGCTGCGTACCGGCGGCGTGCTGGTGGTCGGCATAGAAGGCGGTACCGGGGCCGCGGAAGCAGGGTTGCGCGGCACGGAGGTGTCCCGCAACGGCCGGCAGGTCACGCAGGTCGGCGACGTCATTCAGGCCGTCGACGGCGAGCCGATCAGGTCGCAGGGGGAGTTGAGAGCCGTCCTCGACCGCTACAGCCCCGGCGACGACGTCACCGTGACGATTCTGCGCGACGGAGACACGCTGGACGTCGTCGTGACACTCTCGTAGGACGCAGAACGGCGCGGACTCCTGGAGGGTTGGTTGGGCGCGCCACGCGGCGTCGTCAGGCGACGATTGGCGGGCCAGGGTCCCGGCGCCCCGCATCCGCGCCGCTCACTGGTTCGGGCGGCGACTGGTGTTGCGCACCGACAGCGAGTCGAGGAGCTTGCGCAGCAGCGGCGCCAGCCTGGTGCGTTCCCCGTCGGTGAGCGCTTCGCGGAGCAGATCCCGCTGGTTTTCGAGGTAGGCCGCCGTCACGCGATCCACCAGATCGCGCCCGCTGGGGGTCAGCTCGAGGAAGACCCCCCGGCGGTCCTCCGGGTTGGGCGCCCGCACGATCCATCCGGCCGCCTCGAGCCTGTCGATCCGGTTGGTCAAGCCGCCAGAGGTCACCATCAGCGGCTGCAGCAGGGTGCGTGGTGCGGCCCGGCAGTCGGGCGCGGTCCGGATGGCGGCGAGCAACTGGAACTCGACGTCGCTCAGGTTGAACTCCCGCAGCGTTGCCGCCGCGTCCTCGTCGATGGCTCGCGCGAGGCGCGTGACCCGCGCGACGATCGCCAGCGACGACGCATCCAGGTCGGGCCGCTCGCGCGCCCAGCGCTCGATCATCAAGTCCACCGGACCGCGTTCCATCGGGGGGAGTGTGTAACGCCATCTGTCTTCCGGTCAAGACTCTTGACATGCACACAGATGGACGGGAATACTTCCCCGTCGACGCCACCATTCTTTCCCAGGGGTAACGCCATGTCTGCATCCGCGGCTTTCGTGAATCGGGTCGTCGTCCTCGCTCTGCTCCTGGCGGTCGCGGTCGCCGCGCCGCTCCCGGCGGCAGCGCAGTCCGATGAGCTGGAGACTTTCCGGGGCACGACCACCGGCGCCGTGAGCGCGGCGGGGGTGGAGCTGCGGATCAACGTCCTGCGCTGGACGGCCGAGGAGGATCGCGGCGCGATCGTGTCCCTGATCACTCCGGCGCCCGGACAGGCGGCGGGAGAAGGCGAGGACATCGGGAACGCGCTACAGGAACTGCAGACGGTCGGGTTCATCTGGACCGGCGGCAGCCTGGGCTACGCCCTCAAGTACGCGCACCGTACCGAGGACGAGGACGGCGGGGAGCGAATCGTCCTGGTGACCGATCGCCCGCTCGGACAATGGGATCGCGGTGGGCCGTGGACCGGCAGCGGCGGCTCGGGACCGGCCGCGGCCGCCTTCACGGTGGTCGAGTTGCACCTCGATGCGGAAGACCAGGGCGAGGGGAAGTTGTCGTCGGCGGCGCCGATCGAGTTCAACGCGCCGGCGCAGACCGTGGGGCTGGCCGACTACGCGTCGGCGGCGGTGCACCTGGAGAACGTCTACCGCGAGCCGCCCCCGTACTCGGCGCGGTGAGCAGGGTACGGGGTTTCCTCGTCACGAACGCGCACGCTGGCGCGCTGGCGGCGGCGGACGATGCGGGCGACGGCTTCCGTCCGCTCGTCGAGCGTGACGCTGCGGCGCACCCCGTCCACGGCCTCGCGGACGTCACCCGGGGTGAGGCCGCCGATGACCTCGGAGGCGGCAATCTCGCGCGGCTTCGTTCCCGGACGCAGGGCGAGGAACTCCACTCGCAGCTCGCGGGCACCCTTGCGGCCGTGCAACCGCCAGAGCTCGCGCACTCCGATCTCGGCGTAGCGTTCTGTCTTTCCTTCGTCGCGGTTCGTGATCTCGGCTTCGACCACCAGGTCGAGCGGGGTGCGCTCGAAGAAGGCGTCCGCCGCGGCCTCGCCTTCGACGAGAGCGGCGCGATAGGCTCTGGCCCGCTCTCCGAGCTAGAAGGCGCAATCCGGCTCCATGCCCGTGCCGGGGGGATCGCCCCGGCCGCGGAGACGGGTGTGGCGCAGGCCTTTCGCGGCGCCGGTGACGACGCTCGCCGCCGCGTCGATGATGTGGTTCAGGATCTCGGTGAGGTCTTCGTGGAGCCGCGACGGGGTCAGCAGGATGATGAGCCCGCGCACCGGGTCGAGGCACACCCGCGGGAACGATCGGTTCCAGTCGACGGCGGCGAGCTCGGTGATGGTGCCCGCGTCGGCGTGCAGCACGTGGATCGTGGAGCCGAGAGGCCCGGTGTGCGTCGTGGCCTGCCGGCCGGCCGCAACTCGTCGTTCGCGTTCCGCCACTTCTCACGATAGCACGCGGCGCCGCACCGTCGAGGTCATCAAGTCTCAGCCAGCGGAACGCTCTGCAGGCGATGCGCGGCCGCCACCGCCTCGTGCGTCACGTGCCCGTCGACGACGTTGACGCCCTTCGTGAGCGCCGGGTCGCGCGCGGCGGCGACGCGCCAGCCGCGGTCGGCAATCTCCAGCGCGTAGGCCAGCGTGGCGTTGGTCAGGGCGTAGGTCGACGTGTGGGGGACGGCGCCCGGCATGTTCGAGACGCAGTAGTGGACCACGCCCTCCTCGACGTAGCGCGGGTCGTGGTGGGTGGTGGGCCGGCTGGTCTCGGCGCAGCCGCCCTGGTCGACGGCGACGTCGACAAGGGCCGAACCCGGCTCCAGCTGCGCCAGGTGGGCGCGGGTGACGAGGCGCGGAGTCCGGGCGCCGGGGATGAGCACCGAGCAGAGGACCAGGTCGGCGGACGCGATGGCGCCCTCGATGTTGGCGGCGTTCGACATGAGCGTCGTGACGTGGCCCTGGACGACATCGCGGACGTAGGCGAGCCTTAGCGGGTTGATGTCGATGATGGTGACGTCCGCACCGAACCCGACGCCCACGACGCAGGCATTGAGGCCGACGACGCCGGCGCCGATGATCGTCACCCGGCCGCGCCGCACACCGGAGACGCCGGGCAGCAGAATGCCCTTGCCGCCGGAGCGCATCTCCAGTGACGTGGCCCCGGCCTGGATCGACAGCCGGCCGGCCACCTCCGACATCGGCACCAGCAGCGGCAACGTTCCGTCGGCGAGCTGCACCGTTTCGTAGCCGATGCCGACGATGCGGCGCTGGAGCAGCCGGGTGGTCAGGTCGCGCGACGCGGCCAGATGCAGGTACGTGAACAGAACCTGGCCCGGACGCATCCGGTCGAACTCGGGATCGAGCGGTTCCTTGACCTTGAGGACGAGGTCCGCGCGTTCCCAGACCGCGTCCGCGCCGTCGACGACGGCGGCGCCGGCCGCCCGATAGGCTTCGTCGGCAATCGCGCTGCCGATCCCTGCGCCGGCTTCGATGACGACTTCGTGCCCGCGCGCCGCGAACGCGGCCACCCCGGAAGGCGTGATGGCCACGCGGTGCTCGTCCGCCTTGATCTCCGCGGGGATTCCGACGCGCATACTACGACGGTACCATGTCGCGCACCGTGGACGCGTCGATGGTCAACGGAGAAACCGGTCCCGGCCGGCCCTCGGGAAACTAGACGGTCGGGGTGGCGTATGGCGTCTCCGCTTCGCGGACGCGCACGCTGGCGCGCCGGCGCCGGCGGACGATGCGGGCGACGGCTTCCGTCCGCTCGTCGCGGGTCAGGCACAATCGCAAGCTGTCCGCCGCCTCGCAGACATCGCCGGGGGTGAGGCCGGCGATGACCAGGGAGGCCGCGAGACGACGCGGCGGCCGCCCGGGGTGCAGGGCGAAGAAGTCCGCCCGCAGGTTGCGCGTTCCCTTGCGGCCATGCAGGCGCCAAAGCTCGCGCACGCCGATGTCGCCGTAGCGTTCGATCTTGCCCTCGTCGGCGTTCGTGATCTCGACCTCGACCACGAGATCGGGCGGCGTGCATTCGAAGAACACGTCGGCCGCGGTCTCGCTCTCGACGAGCGCCTCCCGATATGCTCTAGCGCGCTCGTCCAGGTAGAACGCGCAGTCCGGCTCCATCCCCGTGCCCGGCGGCTCGTCCCGTCCACGGAGCCGACTGCTGCGGAGTCTCTTCGAGACGCTCACCGCGGCGTCCACGATGTCGTCGAAGATCTCGGCGAGGTCGTCGTGCAAACGCGACGGGGACATCAGCACCACGAGTCCGCGCACCGGATCGAGGCAGACTCGACGGAACCACCGATTCCAGTCGACGGCGGCCAGCGCGGTCACGGTGCCGGCGTCGGCGTGCAGGACGTGGACCCGGGAGCCCAGCGGCCCCGTGTGCGTGGTGGCCGGGCCGTCGACGGCTGCGCGACCGGCGTGCGCTTCCACTGCGTCCAATATAGCACCCGGCTACGGGCGCAACTCCTCGATGTCGAGCGTGTTCGCCTGGTCGATGATCTTGGCGAATGCGCGCGCCACCGCTTCGATGCCGGCCGCCGGCACCAGCTCGGGGATGTCCCAGTCGGTGTGCTTGTGCTCCGGCGAGCGGATGAGGTTGTCGAGGGCGGCGGCGTTCGCCGGTCGTTCACGCCGTGAAGAACGCGAGCACCGTCCAGCAGACCGCGGCCAGGCCGGCGGCCACCGAAGCCTGCGGGATCTGCGTCTTCACGTGGTCCATCAGGTCGCAGCCGGTGCAGACCGAGCTGAGCACCGTGGTGTCCGAGATCGGGGAGCACTGATCGCCGTAGACGCTGCCGTCCATGACCGAGGCGAAGCAGAGGGTCATGAACAGCTCGGGGTGCGACAGGCCCTGCGCCCCGGCCACCGCCCACGCCAGCGGCATCGCCAGCGGGAACGCCACCGCGTAGGTGCCCCAGCTCGTGCCGGTGGAGAAGGCGATGACCATCGTCATCAGTTGCAGCATCACCGGGAGCAGAAAGTACGGCAGGGTGTCGCCGAGCTGCTCCACCAGGAAGACCCCCCCGCCGGTCTCCGTGCTGACGTTGCCGATGGTGATGGCGAGCAGCAGGATGACCGAGCCGAGCACCACTCCCTTGATGCCGTTGTGGAAGCCGGAGATGAGGTCCTTGAGCGCCATGCCCTTGCCGAGCGCCATGCCCGCGGCCAGCAGCAGGGCCGCCCCGAACGCCCATTGCACGTTGGGAGAGCCGTAGGCGACGAACGTGCCGATGGCGATGGCGATGAGCACCCCGAGCGGCAGGAAGAACTCCAGGACGTGGGGCGTGTAGCCGGCCGGCACCTTGCTCGCCTGCAGCTCCTTCGCGCTCAGCGGGTCGGCTCCCTCGGCGTCGAGCCGGCCCGTCGCGCGGGCGCGCTCCATGGCCGCGCCGAGGCGCTTGCCGAGAAAGATCGGCTTCTCGATGCTCAGCAGGAACGTGCTCAGCACCGCGAAGATCGCGTAGAAGCAGAACGGCACGCTCTGGAAGAAGAAGGCGATGCGGTCCGCCTCGGTGGCGAGGAAGCCGACCCCGGAGACGAAGATGAACGCCTGCACGTAGCCCGGCCAGGCGTTGAAGGCGAGCTGCGAGGCGATCGGCGAGGCGGTGGAGTCGACGATGTAGGCCAGCTCCTCGTGGCTGACGCGCTCCTTGTCCGCGATCGGCTTGACGGTGGTGCCGACCACGACGGTGCTCACCGTGCCCCCCTGGAAGAAGACGATGCCGAGCGCCCACGCCACCAGCTTGGCGGTCTTCGGACCGCGGACGAACTTCGCGGTCATGAACTCGGCGAACGCCTGCGCGGCGCCGGTGCGCGACCAGACGCCCATCAGGCCGCCGAGCAGCCAGAGGTAGAGCAGCAGGACCCCGGCCGAGTTCGTCGATGCCAGCGACGGGATCATCACCTCGCCGGTGATGTCGTACTTCCTGAGCAGCAGCGCGCCGGAGACGATGCCGGCGGCGAGCGAGGTGACCGGCTCGCGCGTCAGCCAGCAGAGCATCACCGCCACCATGGCCGGCAGCAGCGACCACCAGCCCCAGTGCGCGCGCGCCTCGAGCCGGTAGTAGACGGTTTCGCTTCCGCCGTCGCGCGTCTCCAGCGCAGAGACGAACTCCTCGGTAACGGCCGGCGCTTCGCCGGAGGCGTTCAGCGCCGCGGCATCGAGCCGCGCCTGCTCGAGGGGTGCGGCGTCGAAGTAGGCGGGGCTGCCCTCCGACAGGTAGTACAGCCGCCCGTCGTCGTCGGTCAGGACATCGAGCGTGACCCGATTGACGGACCAGGTCGGGGGGACGCTGACCCCGGCGATCCAGGAAACCAGGATCGCGAGGGCGAAGACGGTGAACTTCCGGATGCCGGTGGTCATGGCGTGCCTCGTCCCGAACTACGGCGCCGGGAAGCGTCCGATGCGCTCGCCGCCGCCGACCCCGCCGACCCAGATCTCGTCTCCGACCTGGATGCCGACGGTGCCCAGAATGATCCGGTCGTTCGACGGGTAGCGCACGATCTCCTCCTGGGCGAGGCTGTCGGGGATGATCTTCGCCACCCGCGACGTGATCCCGTCGCAGGCGCCCTGGCCCAGACAGGCGAAGATCGAGTCGGGCCCGCTCCCCGCGTGGCCGGCCGCCAGCAGCCTGCCGTCCGGCGCCCAGTGGACGTTGTCGATGTGGAAACCCACGTCGACCGAGTCGACCACCACCGGCGTCCGGCCCCGCGAGAGACGGATCAGCGACTGCGTGCCCCAGCCCCCGATGTAGAGCCATTCGCCGTCCGGCGAGGCCTCGATGCCGTTCGGGCCGGCCGTGGCGCTGCCCGGCACCTCCGTCCAGCCGGTCGCCGGCTGCCACTCCCACAGCTCGCCGGTGGAGCGTTGGAAATTGGTGGCGACGAAGCCGTTGTGCGGCAGCGCGGCGACCGAGTTCAGACCGACGCCCTCGGGCGCCACCGCGCAGCCGACCCAGGTGACGGACGGCTCCGCGCGGCGCGCGTCGAGCTCGAAGACCTCCACCGACTCGCGGGCGCCGTGGCGCACGACGTACAGCGTGTGCACCCCGTCGTCGCCGGGGCGCAGGCCGAGCCCGTGGGGCCGGAAGCCGCTGGTGTCGGGACCGGGGCAGGCGCCGTACAGCGCGGTGTCGTGCCGCGGCTCCGAGGTCTCGGCGGGATAGATCCGCCGCGAGGTATGGTCGCGGGTGTCGGTCGCGTGCAGGTGGCCGTCGTCCGCCATGCTGGACACGATGACCCAGGGAGAGTCCGGCACCGCGGCCAGGTCCTCCGGGTTCACCGGCCCGCAGACGAACTCCACCTCGCCGTCCGGGTCGCACTGCGCCGCTCCCGCGGCGGGCAGTCCGAGCAGGCAGACCGCCGTCAACGACCACCCCAGAAACATCCGCGCCCTCATGTTTTCCCCCTCTCGAAGGACTTGTGCAGCCCGACCGCGGCGATTATGTCACGCGGGGGCGATAGTGAGTGCCCGAAGATGACGGGCGGCGGTTTCCGGGCCAGGTCTCTGCGCCGTGCGACGGCGCCGGCGCCCGGAGAGGGTTGGTCGGGTGGAAAGCGGCGTCGCACGGCGGCGGTATCCGGGCTACTATCGGCGGGTGACCGCTCGGCCCCGGTGCGGAGAGAGCGCAGGAGGAAGGCGATGCGACAACTGCTCGGAACACTCACAGGCGTGACGGCCGTTGCGGTGCTGGCTTCCGCCGCCGGCTGCGGCGCCGGCGAATCGGGAGGGCCCGCTTCGCTGGACGAGGTTGCACAGGGCGCGCTGGCCACCATCGAGGGGGAGCTGGCGGTTCCGGGCCTGCAGGAGCCGGTCGAGGTGATCCGCGACGAGTGGGGCGTGCCGCACATCTACGCCCGGAACGACGACGACCTGTTCTTCGCGCAGGGCTACGTCATGGCGCAGGACCGGCTCTGGCAGATGGAGATGTGGCGCCGCTGGCGCGAGGGGCGGCTGGCCGAGATCTTCGGGCCCGAGGCGCTCGACTACGACCGCCGCACGCGGCTGATGCAGTTCCGCGGGCCGTGGGACGAGACCGAGTGGACCAGTTATCACCCCGATGCGCACCGGCTGTTCACCGCGCACGCCAACGGGGTGAACGCCTTCGTCGAGCAGAACCGCGACAGCCTGCCGGTGGAGTTCCAGCTCACCGGCGTCGAGCCGTTGCCTTGGACGGCGGAGACTGCGGTGCTGCGCTGGGCCTCCCTCGGCGTGCCCAGCGTGCGGGGGCACGCCATCCACGAGATGCAGCTCGCGCTCGACGTCGCGCGCTACGGCGCGGAGGAGGCGAACCGGCGCTTCGCACCGGATCCCTGGGACGACCTGGTGGTGCCGGATGGGCTCGACGTGAGCATCATCACCGAGGAGGTCCTGGACGCGATGCGCGCCGGCGACGGCGATCCGTTCGTGACCGGGCGCCTGCCGGCGCTGGAGATCGTCGAGCCGTACCGCGCGCTGGTGGCTGCGCCGGGGCTGCAGACGCGGCAAGTCTCGCCCCGTCCCATCGCGACCGAGGGGAGCAACAACTGGGTCGTCACCGGCGAGCGCTCGCCGAGCGGCGTGCCGATCCTCGCCAACGATCCGCACCGGCGCATCGAGATGCCGGCGCTGCGCTATTTCGTGCACCTGGTGGCGCCGGGCTGGAACGTCATCGGCGGTGGCGAGCCGCCCTTCGCCGGGGTCGACGCCGGCAGCAACGAACGCATGGCGTGGGGCTTCACCTTCGCCGGCACCGACATGGTCGACGTCTACGTCGAGGAGCTGCACCCGGAGGATCCCAACCTGGTGCGCTGGCAGGACGGCTGGGAGCCGCTGCGGGTCATCGAGGAGGAGATTCCCGTCAAGGGGCAGGACGCGGAGCCGGTGGTGCTGAAGTTCAGCCGCCACGGCCCGGTCTTCTACGAGGACCTGGAGAACCGCGTCGCCTACGCGGTGCGCTCGGTCGTGCAGGAGCCGGGCACGGCCGCCTACAAGGGCAGCTTCCAGCTCGCCCAGGCCGATAGCTGCGCCGACTTCTTCGAGCGGGCGATGCACTGGCTCGTGCCGACCCACAGCCTCGTCTGCGGCGACGCGGACGGCAACATCGCCCTGCAGGTGACCGGGCTGACCCCGGACCGCGACGGCTGGAACGGGCGGTTGCCCGTGCCCGGCAACGGCGACTACGAGTGGCGCGGGTTCCGGGAGGACCTGCCGCGCGAGTTCAACCCCGAGCGCGGCTACGTCGCGACCGCCAACAACAACGTCCACCCGCCCGGCTACGAGGGGCGGCCGGTCTTCTACCACACGTCGCGCGGTGTGGAGACGTCGCGGATCGCGCGTCTGCACCAGATCCTCG
Organism: Vicinamibacterales bacterium; assembly: GCA_965116825.1. Lineage (GTDB taxonomy): Bacteria > Acidobacteriota > Vicinamibacteria > Vicinamibacterales > UBA8438 > WTFV01. The sequence continues at coordinate 6,634,616 of OZ220736.1, read as the reverse complement.
GCGCCGGCGAGGTGCTCTCGGTGGAGGATCACAAGCGGATCCAGCACGACTCCCGACTGCTGGCGGCCGAGCGGGACATCCCGGCCTTCCAGGGCTGGAGTTCCGGCGACCCGGACGTGGAATGGGCGCGCGGTGTGATCGCCGAGTGGGACGGCACGGTCTCGCGGGAGAGCACCGCCGGGGCGCTCTACGTGCGCTGGAACGCCGAGGTCGACGACGCCGCGCGGGATGCGGAGACACCGGAGGCCGAACGCCGGGAGCTGATCGAAGCGGGCCTGACGGCGGCTATCGCGCGGCTCACCGAAGAGCTCGGTCCCGACCGCGCCGAGTGGCGGCACGGGCGGGTGCACGCCAGCGAGCTGCCGCACATGCTGGCCTCGGCGTTCGACCTGCCTCCGGTGGAGCGGCCGGGCGGCTTCGGGTCGGTCAACGCCACGGGCGCCAACTTCCGGCGCATCATCGACCTGGCGGATCCGGATCGCTCCGTGGCCAGCAACGCCCCCGGGCAGTCGGCCCAGCCCGGCAGCCCGTACTACGGCAACCTGGCCGAGAACCTCGGCAACGGCGAGTACTTCCCGCTGCTCTACACGCGCGGGGCGGTGGAGGAACGGGCCGCGCATCGGCTGACGTTGCGGCCGGCGGAGCAATGACCCGCCCCACGCAGAGGCGCGCGCACGGCAAGCTTCCGAATAGACGAGAAGTGGACGGCCTGTTTCGGCGCGCGATGAGAGAGGACCTGTGAGCGGTGTTGCCGGGCGGTCGGTTTACCGTTCGGCGGGTCCGCCGCGCTCGTGCCCGTCGAGATGATCGATCAACAATCCGCGCACGCCTACCACTTCGTCGCGCACGTCCCGGAGTTCAGCTCGTACGTCCTGGATCTCCACCCGCACGCCCTCCACTTCGTCGCGCACGCTCTGGATCTCGCCGCGCACGCTCTGAAACTCCGATCGCACCGCCGCCCGGAAATCGATGAGGTTGGCCTGGAGATCGTTGATTCGCGCATTCGTCGAGCACGATGAACCCGCGACCGTAGCGCAGATGGCGCCAACCCCCAGCGCGGCGCTGATCAGAAGCTGTCTGTCCGTCATGTCGTCACTCCCGGGGGTTCACGCCTGCAGTATCACACGTAGCCGCGGCTTCCGTTTGCGGAGGGGAGAGCAGAGCAATGCGCACGTACTTCGGACGAACCGCCGTCATCGTCCTTGTTCTGGCTGCGGTCGCCGGATTCGGGCCGAGCCTCCGGTCCCCGGCCGCCGTGTTCACGCTGGAGGAGGCGACGGTTGCCGGCATCGAGGCGGCGTTCGCCGCGGGCGCTCTCTCGTGTCCGGCGCTCGTGCAGATGTACCTCGACCGCATCGCCGCGTACGACGATGACGGCCCCTTGCTGAACAGCATCATCACCGTGAACCCCCGGGCATTGGAGGTCGCCCGGGAGCTCGAGGCCGAGCGGGTCGAGCGCGGTCCGCGAGGTTCGATGCACTGCATCCCCGTCCTGCTCAAGGACAACATCGACACCGCGGACATGCCCACGACCAACGGGACCGTCATCCTGCGGGACGCGATGGCTCCCGACGACGCCTACGTCGCGCGAGCGCTGCGCGACGCGGGCGCGCTCATCCTGGGCAAGGCCTCTCTGGGAGAGTTCGCCGGCGGCAACAGCTACAACTCCGTCGACGGCCGGACCGTCAATCCCTACCACCTGCTGCGGAGTGCGGGTGGATCGAGCAGTGGGTCGGCGGTCGCCGTGGCGGCCAACCTCACGGTGGTCTCGGTGGGCAGCGACACCAGCACCTCGGTGCGCGGGCCCGCCTCGTTCACCGGCATCGTCGGCCTGCGTCCCACCACCGGGCTGATCAGCCGCGACGGCATCGCACCGAAGAACCTCAACTTCGACACCGCGGGTCCGATGGCGCGGACGGTGACGGACACGGCCCTGCTGCTGACCGCCATCGCCGGACCGGACGCGGCCGATCCGGACGGCCTGAGCCTGGGGGTCTTTGCGGCGCATCCCGCGGGCGAAGCCGCCGCGCGACTCGACTACACGCGGTTTCTGGAGCGCGGGACGCTGCAGGGCGCCCGGCTGGGCGTGGCGCGCGACTACTTCGGCGGCGACCCCGAGATCGACGCGCTGGCCGAGACGGCCATCGACGCCATGCGCGATCTGGGGGCGGTGATCGTGGATCCGGTGACGTTCGACGGCTCGTTCGTGGACGGCGTGCGGAGGATCGCGGATTACCGCTTCCGCGCGGACTGGGAGGCGTATCTGGCGACCCTGGGCTCCGTGGTTCCGCAAACGGTGGACGAGTTCCTCGAAATCTACTATTCGGAGGTGGCCGCCTCGCCGCTGCCGGCCGAGGCGTCCGTGCTGGACCTGCTCGAGCGGGCGAGCACGACATCGACCGAGGATCCGGTCTACGTCGATCTCGTCGAGAACGTGCTGCCGCGCAACACCCGCCTCAAGCTCGACGTGTTCGAAGTCCACGACCTGGATGCGCTGGTCTTTCCATACCACCCGAGCTTCGCGCCCCCGGCTCGGGATCCGACGTTCACGGCGGAGGATCCAGGCTACGTGCCGGCGCGCGGCCTGCGCAGCCCGTCCACCCTGGCCGGCTACAGCTCGGTCGGCTTTCCGAGCATCGTGGTGCCGATGGGCTTCGGTTCACAGGGATTGCCGATGAACATCGGATTCCTGGGTCGGCCCTACGACGAAGGCAGGCTGATCGGCTACGCATACGACTACGAGCAGGCGACCCAGATGCGCCGCCCGCCGCCGCTCGCGCCGCCTCTCGACGGCGAGACGATCGAGTACTGACGGCGCGGCGGCCACCGCTCCGGCGCCGGCGGGGCGTTGCAGGGGCCAAGGCAAGGGGCGGCGTACCGGGATCCGACGAATGTCGTATGCCGTCGCACCCTGCGCCTATAATCCGAGAGAGTTCAGGGATCCGCAGGAAGCGGAACGCCCCGCCAGCACGACAAACCAAGGAGCATGCGATGAGTAACCGGGGATGCGCCGTCGTTCTGATTCTGCTCGCCTTCGCGGCGCTGTCCGGGGCGCCGGCGGCGGCCCAGTCCGAGTTCGAGCCGCCGCGTCTGGCGGACGGCAAGCCGGATCTGCAGGGAGTCTGGGACTTCCGTACGCTGACTCCGCTGCAGCGGCCGGAGGACCGCGCCGACCAGGCGCTGCTGACGCCGGAGGAAGCGGCGGAGATCGAGGCGGCCGCGGTGCAGCGCGCCATCGAGGCGGACCAGCCGAGCGAGATCCGCACCGAGCCGCTGCCGGTCGGCGGCAACGTCGGCGGCTACAACAACTTCTGGTTCGACCGCGGGGCCGGCGTGGTGGACGACCACCGCACGTCGCTGATCGTCGATCCGCCTGACGGGCGGATTCCCGAGGCCCAGCCGGACGCGAAGCAGCAGGAGACGACGAACGACGACACGTCGGCGCCGGACCGGCCGGTGCGTTTCCGCGTGGGGGGCATCGGGACGCACGGGCCCGAGGACCGCGGGCTCGCCGAGCGCTGCCTGCTCGGGTTCAACACCGGCCCGCCGATCGTGCCGGGCGGCTACAACCAGAACATGCAGCTCTTCCAGACGCCGGATCATGTGGTCATCCTCAACGAGATGGTGCACGACGCGCGCATCGTGCCGCTCGACGGGCGCGATCCGCTGCCCGACGGCATGCGCCAGTGGATGGGCAGCTCGCGCGGCCACTGGGAGGGCGACACGCTGGTGGTGGAGACCACCAACTTCACCGGCCTGACCGCGAGCTTCGCTCCCTCGGTGCGTGCGGCGGTGGGAACCGGCGCCACGCTGCATCTGACCGAGCGCTTCAGCCGCATCGCCGCGGAAACGCTTCTCTACGAGTTCACTGTCAACGATCCCACCAGCTTCACCCGGCCGTTCACGGCGGCGGTGCCGATGAAGCGCGGGGCGGCGCCGCTCTTCGAGTACGCCTGCCATGAGGGGAACTACGGAATGCTGAACCTGCTCTCCGGCGCCCGCGCCCAGGAGCGGGAAGCGTCCGAGCAGTAACCGCGAGGTGCCGAGCCGCCCGTCGATGCCGTGGTCGATGGGCGGCGGACCGTGTTGCCCCACCGCGGGTTTGCGACCGTGCGCGAGGTCGATGACGCTCCGGGTCCGAACCCGCGTCGTCGTGCGCCTGGAGAGCGAAGGCATGACTTGGGAGTGCACATGAAGACCCGGCTGTTGTATGCGTTCTTCCTGGCGTTGGCCTGCGCCACGTTCGGGATACCGACGGACACTGCGCTCGACGCTCGCCCCGCAACCGGGGCATCGGTCGCCGCGGCCACTGCGCAGGGCGATGCCTGCGCCGCGGTGCTGACGGCAGACCTCGGCCTGCCGCACACGACGATCACCGTCGCGGAGGAGGTGACGCCTCCCTTCACGCCGCCCGAGACCTTCAGCTCGCGCGGCTTCGTCGTCGAGGACGTCTCGTTCTGCCGTGTGGCGGGGGTGGCGAGTCCCGAGGCGGGTTCGGAGATCGGGTTCGAGGTCTGGCTGCCCCCGGCCGGCGACTGGAACGGCCGCTTCCAGGGCATCGGATCGGGAGGCTCGGCCGGCGCCATCCGCTACCGGCAGCTCGCGGCCGCGGTGGCCGGGGGCTACGCGGCGGTGGCCACGGACAACGGCCACACCAGCACGAGCGGCTTCGACGGGAGCTGGTCGCTGGGGCACCCGGTGCGGCTGGTCGACTTCGGGTACCGCGCGCAGCACGAGGCGACCGTGGCGGGCAAGGCGGTCACCCGCGCCTACTACGGCCGCGACGCCGATTTCGCCTACTTCGTCGGCTGCTCGCAGGGCGGCCATCACGCCCTGATGGAGGCGCAGCGCTACCCCGACGACTACGACGGCATCGTGGCCGGGGCCCGGCCAACTACTGGATCGGCCTGATGACGGCCGAGCTGTGGGCCGGGCTCGCCACGACCCGGGATCCCGGTCAGGATCTCCCGCGCGCCAAGCTCCCGGTGCTCGGGGCGGCCGTCATGGCGGCCTGCGACGGGCTCGACGGGCTGCAGGACGGTCTGATCGACGATCCGCGCAACTGCGACTTCGACCCGGGTGTGCTGCAGTGCGAGGGAGAGGACGCCGCGGATTGCCTGACCGCCGGACAGGTCGCGGCGGCACGAGCGATCTACGCCGGACCGGTCCGTCCGCGCACCGGCGAGCCGCTGTTTCCCGGCTACGCGCTCGGCAGCGAGCACTTCGAGGCGCCGGACGGCCTCGGCGGTTGGGCCCGCTACTGGTCGGGCATCACCGAGCCGGGGGGCAGCACGGCGCAGTTCATGAAGTACAGCGTGTTCGAGGATCCGGACTACGACCTGCGGGACTTCGACTTCGATGCGGATTGGGATCGCGCGAACAGCCGTCGGCTCGGGAGCGACGAGACCCTCGCCTCGGCGCTCAACGCGGTCGACCCGGACCTGTCGGCGTTCAAGGCGCGCGGCGGCAAGCTGATCAGCTACCACGGGTGGGCCGACGCGCTGATCACCGGCCACTACGCGGTGCAGTACTACGAGAGCGTGCTGGACGCGATGGGTGGCCTGGAGAGGACCGCCGACTTCTACCGGCTGTTCATGGCGCCGGGCGTGGCGCATTGCCGTGGCGGGCCCGGGCCCGACCGCTTCGATGCGGTGGGGGCCCTGGAGCGTTGGGTCGAGCAGGGCGAGGCGCCCGGCCGGATTATTGCGGCGAAGGTGGAGGACGGCGAGGTCCGACGCACGCGCCCGCTCTGCGCCTACCCGCAGGCGGCCCGTTACGACGGCAGCGGCAGCATCGACGACGCCGCGAACTTCGCCTGCGTCAATCCCGACTGAGGATCAGTCGTCCGGTCCGCCTTGGGGTGCCCGTCGATACCGGTCGATCAACAGGCCGCGCACGTCCTGTAGTTCGCTGCGTCCGGCCTGCATCTCGTCGCGCAACGGTGCCCTGAGCGGCTTCTTGGTGTACGATCGACGCTCGGCGATAAGCACGTCGGCCCATCCGGCGGTGAGGAGATCCAGGTGATGACAACGTTTTCTCGTATCGTGTCGGTAGCCGCGGCGGTCGGCGTCGTGTTCGGGTTGGCGGGTCCGGCGTCGGCGGCCAACGAGGCCGCGGCGACCTACTACGAGGACGTGCTGCCCATCGTGCAGGAGAACTGCCAGACCTGCCACCGGCCGTCGGGCCACAACATCAGCGGCTTGGTGGCCCCGATGTCGTTCATGAGCTACGAGGAGACGCGGCCGTGGGCCCGCGCCATCGCCCGCAAGGTGGAGTCGCGCGAGATGCCGCCCTGGTTCGCCACGGGACCCCATGGAGTGTTCGAGAACGAGCGCGGGCTGACCGACGCCGAGATCGACACGATCGTGAGCTGGGTCGAGGCGGGCGCGCCCGCCGGCGATCGGGCCGCTGCGCCGCCGGCGCCGGTCTGGCCGGAGGATCTGCACGACGGCTGGTCCCACGGCACGCCGGACTTCGTCGTGCGCATGGAAGAGCCGTTCGTCGTGCCGGACGACGCCTTCGACATCAACATCTCGTTCGACGTCCGGATTCCGGAAGACGTGGTGCCGGAGGACGTCTGGGTGCGCGGCTGGGAGCTGCGCACGGGCGCCCAGGGCTCGGGCGTGCATCACATGTGCGCGTTCGTGCGGCCCGAGGACGGCAAGGTCATCACCGGCGCGAACAAGTCGGCGGTGGCGCTGGGCGGCCTGCTCTCCTGCGTGGCCGAGGGCGGCGAGTCGGGGATGCTGCCCGACGGCTACGGCCTGCTGGTCGAGAAGGGCTCGGTCCTCAACTTCAACATGCACTTCAACAAGGAGCCGGGTCCGGGGACGTCCTTCACGAGCCAGGCCGAGGTCGGGTTCTTCGTCGAGGAGCGGCCGGTGGCCCATCAGGTGATCACCGACACCCTGGGCAACAACGGGTTCGAGATCCCGCCGAACCATCCCCGCTACCGGGTCGGAATGGCCCGCACGCTCGAGAAGGACATCCTGGTGCTGAACCTGTGGCCGCACGCGCACCTGCGCGCGATCGCGTCCCGCTACACCGCCTTCTATCCCGACGGCACGGAGGAGCTGCTGCTCGACGTGCCGCACTACGACCAGAGCTGGCAGGTGACCTACAAGTACCGCGAGCCGAAGCTGCTGCCGAAGGGCACCCGCATCGAGGCGAGCTTCTGGTACGACAGCACGGAGGAGCGCGGAGTGCGGCGCGGTTTCGACGCCGACCGCAGCGTCGGCTTCGGCCAGCGGACCAACGACGAGATGGCCCTCGCGTTCCTCAGCTACACGGAGCTCGACGAAGCCTCGACGACGAACGATCAGGACTAGCGCGAACCTTGTGAATCGCGTCGGGAGCCTGGCGCGAAACTCATGTGGTGCAAGCTCCCGGCGCGGTCCGAGGCTCGCCGATACTCGCAGGGTTAGCCGATGTCTTCGAAGTCCGGTCCGTTGGCATGGGGGCTGGGTGCCTGCCTGCTGGTCCCGGTGGCCGCCGGGGCCCAGCAGGGCAGCGCCGATGCCGCGCCGGCGGATGTCGTTCGCACGGAACTCACCTTGAACCTGCGCCCGGTCGCGGTCTCCTTCGAGCCGGGACTCGACGCCGCGGATCCGGCTCATCGGGAGCTGCTGGCTGCAACCGACTCCGCGTCGAGCACGCGGACCCGCGTCGGCGAAATCGAGGCCATGCCGCGTCTGCGCGTCGGTACGCTCGACGGCTCGCAACCCGGTGGCAGCGACTCGCCGAACCCCGCCACGAAGTCCCTGGAACTCTGGCTGGCGCGCACCGCCGGTGGCTGGTCGCTCGACCTCCGGGCGGAGCCGGGCTCTGGCCGGGACGAGACGGACGACGGCGGGAAAGACGGGGGCGAGGGGGGCGCGGACACGGACGCCGACACCCCCGGCCGGGACACGACCGTCGTCGGTCAGGTTGCGCTGGCCCGGGAGGCCGCCGGTATGCAGGAGACCTTCTCTGCCGCGCTGGCTCCCACCGGCGAGAGCGCCGGGCAGTTGGTGCTGCGCTGGCGCGATCACCGCTGGACGGCCGATTTTCACTTCGAGGATCCCCCGGAGCCCGATGAGGAAGAGGGGGAGGAGTCCGGGCCGGCAGCGGAGAGCGACGAGGCGAACGCCAGCGACCGCGAAGGGTCGGACAGGGGCTCACCGGACGGGAACGCATCGGAAGAAGAGGAAGACGAGGGTCCCCGTGTCGCCAACGAAAGGGAATCGCTGCGGTTCGACTCGGACACGAGCGCCGGCGCCCGTTTTCTGCGGCTCGCAGAGAGACACGAGTCGGTGGTCGAGTTGCCGGGCGATGCACGTCTCGCCGTGCTCTACTGGCAGGAGCAGAGCGTGGATCTCGCGGACTTCGCCGGGGTGGAGGCGCTGGCCGACGGCGAGGTCCTGCGGTTGACGCAGGCGGCGGTGCTCCGACTTCGCAACGAGACGCCGCTCCGGTTCGGCGAGGTGGCGATTCGGACCGGCAACCTGGCTCCGGGCTTCGCAGGTTCCTATGGACTGTGGTTGAAGCGGCGCGGGGCCGGATGGAGCCTCGTCTTCAACCACGAGGCGGACTCGTGGGGCACGCAGCACGACCCGGCCTTCGATGCCGCCGAGATTGATCTGGCCTATTCGCGGGAGGGGCTTGCCACGCGCCCGTTTGGCGCCGCCCTCGAGCCGGCCACCCAGAGCGCCGGCCGGCTCGTCATTCACTGGGGCCCCCACGAGTGGGCGGCCGACTACACGATCCCGGAGTGAATCCGGCCGCGGCCGGCGTGTTCGATTCGGGCAACCCGGAAGTGTTGCGCCGTGGGCTCGGAGGCCAGCGCCGCGGCTCGGAGGTCAGCGCCGGAGGGAGTGTGTTCGGGCGCACGCACAGGCACGCCCGGCCCGCCGCTCCCGGCGGCGATAGAGAAGCGGACGGTCGAGAAAGCGAGGGGGCGATGGCTGGACGGTTCATCGTTGTCGGCGTCGGAGCAGTAGCGGGGTTGATGGCGCTGTCCCTTTCTGCGGCGGTCCAACCGGCCGCCGGCGAATGGAGCGTGCCCCGGACCCCGGCCGGCCACCCGGATTTGCAGGGCGTCTGGGCGAACAACAACGCGACGCCGCTCGAGCGGCCCGCGGCGTGGGCGGGCAAGACGCGCTTGACCGACGAGGAACTCGTCGCGTTCCGGGCCGCCGCCGCCGAAGTGACGGCTAGCGGCCTCGACGCCGTGTTCGGCGACCAGTTGGCGTTGGCGGCGCTGGCGGGAATCACCGACGTCGACTCGTACGATCCCGGAACCGGCAACTACAACCAGTTCTGGCTGGTCGAGCGCGACTTCGACAACCGTACCTCGCTGATTGTCGATCCTCTCGACGGCCGGATTCCACCCCGGACGCCGGAGGCCGAGCGGGCCGGACGGGGGCAGCCGCCGCCGCCCATCGCGGAGAAGGCCGACTCGTGGGCCGACCGCCCGCTGAGCGAGCGCTGCATCACGTTCGGCGTTCCGTCGCTCTTCGCCGGGTACAACAGCTACTACCAGATCTTCCAGAGCCGCGACCACGTCGTGGTCCTGATGGAGATGATTCACGACGCGCGGGTGATACCCATCGACGGAAGACCGCACCCGAGCGGGAAGATCCGGCAGTTGCACGGCGACTCGCGGGGCCGGTGGGATGGAGATACCCTGGTAGTCGAGACGACGAACTACTCGAGGCTCGGGTCCTTCTGGAGCGCCTCCGAGGATCTGGTGGTCGTCGAACGTTTCACGCGCGTCGGACCCGGTACCCTGCACTACGAGGTCACGTTCGAGGACTCGACGACTTGGATCAGGCCTTGGACCGTGGAGATCCCGCTCCGGCGGAGCCCGGATCCGCTGTTCGAGTACGCCTGCCACGAGGGCAACCTCGGCATGGAGGGCATTCTCGCCGGATACCGGGCGGAAGAGCGTGCCGGCGCAGCCAGATAGCCGCCGGGATCCCTCGAGGCGGGCATGGCGGCGGGGCGGTCGAGTATCGACCCGGCTTCGCTCTGGTGCACGACGACGGCGCCGCACCGCTTCACGCCTCTCTATCGATTGCTCCACGTCGGGATGCGAATGTCCGGCGCGGCGACTTTAGGCCTTGAAATCCGCCCGACCGAAACCTACAATGCCCGGATGAATCCAAGCATGCGGAAGTGCATCTCCAGGATCGGAATCCTCTACGCGGGGTTGGTCTTGGCGGCGTTGGCGGGCCAGCCCGCCGAGCTCTCCGCACAGGAGCCCGCCCCGTCGCCGGCTGGCGCAGTGGCGCAGCCCGCGAGCGAGGCGCCGGCCGGCGCGACCGACAGCCGGCAGTTGCTCAACCGCTACTGCGTGACCTGCCACAACGACAGGCTCGAGACCGCCGGGCTCAGCCTGCAGGAAATCGATACGCTGCACGTCGCCGAGGGCGCCGAGACGTGGGAAAAGGTGGTGCAGAAGCTGCGTACCGGCACCATGCCCCCGTCCAACCGGCCGCAGCCGACCGCCGAGGCGCGTCAGGCGGCGCTCGAGTGGCTGGAGACGTCGCTCGACGCCGCGTCGGAGGCGAATCCGAACCCGGGGCGGACGGAGACTCTCCGGCGTCTCAACCGCACGGAGTACCAGAACTCGATCCGCGATCTGCTGGCCCTGGACATCGACGCAACCGCGCTGCTGCTGCCTGACGAGAGCGGGTACGGCTTCGACAACGTGACGGTGGGCAACCTCTCGCCGGCGTTGCTCGACCGCTACATTTCCGCGGCGCGCAAGATCAGCCGGCTGGCCGTCGGCGCCCAGCAGGAGTCCGTCGAGAGCGCGGTGATACGCGTGCCCCCGGACACCACGCAGGAAGCGCACGTGCCGGGGCTGCCCATCGGCACCCGGGGCGGCGTGGTCGTGTCGCACACCTTTCCGCAAGACGGGCAGTACGACATCCAGGTGCTCCTGGCGCGCAATCGGAGCGGCAACATCGGCGGCCTGCGCGATCCCCGGTCGCACGAGCTGCAGTTCCTGCTCGACCGGATGCCCATCGGAAGCTTCACGATCGCGCGGCCGGAAGGTAACGACGACACGCTGCTGGATCGGAATCTGAAGGTGCGCGTGCCCGTCACCGCGGGCCCGCACCAGCTCGGCGTCACGTTCGCGCGGGACGGAGACTCCGTGCCCGAGACCGAGCGCCAGCCGCTGCAGTCGCACTTCAACGAGACACGGCATCCCCGCCAGACGCCCGCGGTCTACCAGGTGACGGTGACGGGGCCGTACGCGCCGCAGGGTGCCGCCGACACGCCGAGCCGCGATCGCCTCTTCGTCTGCCGTCCGGACGGGCCGGCCGCCGAGGAGCCGTGTGCGCGGGAGATTCTGTCGACCCTGATGCGCCGCGCCTACCGCCGGCCGGTCTCGGCGGAGGACGTCGAAGGGCCGCTGGCCTTCTACCGCGACGGGCGCGCGGCGGGCGACTTCGACAGCGGCATCGAGAAGGCGCTCGGCGCGGTCCTCATCAACCCGGAGTTCCTCTTCCGCGTGGAGCTGGATCCGCTGGACGTCGCCGGCGGCACGTACCCGGTCAGCGGCCTGGAGCTGGCGTCCCGCCTGTCGTTCTTCCTGTGGAGCAGCATTCCGGACGACGAGTTGCTCGATGCGGCGATTCGAGGCGAGCTCAGCCGGCCCGACGAGCTGGAGCGGCAGGCCCGCCGTATGCTCGCCGATCCGCGTTCCTACAACCTGGCGAGCAACTTCGCGGGGCAGTGGCTGCAACTTCGCAATCTGGTCTCCGTCAGCCCCAACCCGCGCCTGTTCACGGACTTCGACGACAACCTGCGCCGGGCGATGCGGGAAGAGACGGAGCGCTTCTTCGACAGCGTGCTGCGCGAGGGGCGCGGGGTGGCGGACCTGCTCGAAGCCGACTACACGTTCCTCAACGAGCGGCTGGCCAAGCACTACGGGATCCCCGGCGTGTACGGCACCCGTTTCCGCCGCGTGCAGCTCGACCCCGCCAGCCGGCGCGGCGGGTTGCTGCGGCACGGCAGCATCCTGTCCGTGACCTCGTATGCGACGCGCACGTCGCCGGTGATCCGCGGCGTGTGGGTGTTGTCGAACATCTTCGGCGCGCCGCCGCCGCCGCCGCTGCCGAACGTGCCGGCGCTCGAGGAGAACGAGGTGGTCGCCAACCTGCCGATGCGGGAGCGGCTGGCCGCGCACCGGAGCAACCCGGTCTGCGCGAACTGTCACCGCACGATCGATCCGGTCGGCTTCGCGCTCGAGAACTTCGACGCCGTGGGCCGCTGGCGCGATCACGAGGGCGACACCGCGTCCATCGACGTGTCCGGGGGCCTGCCCCTGATCGGCGAGTTCAACGGGATCGACGGCCTGGAAGCGGGACTGCGGACCCGCACCGACCTGTTCGCCGGCACGATTGCCGAGAAACTGCTCACGTTCGCGCTCGGGCGGGGCGTCGAGTACTACGACCAGCCGACCATTCGGCGAATCCTGCGCGCTACCGAGCAGGATGGTTACCGCCTGTCGTCGCTCGTAGTGGAAATCGTCAAGAGCGTTCCATTCCAGATGAGGAGATCGTCATGATCATCACGAAGAAGGCCCTCCCCCGGCGTACTTTCCTGCGGGGGCTGCAGGCCACCCTGGCGCTGCCGCTGCTCGACGCGATGGTGCCCGCGGCGACCGCGCTGGCGAACACGCCGGCCCGTCCAGTGTCCAGGCTCGGCTTCGTGTTCATCCCGATGGGATGCGACCATGGCCGCTGGACGCCGCAGGAGGATGGCCGCCTGGGGCAGTTGACGCCCATCCTGAGTCCGCTCGAGCCCGTCAAGGAGCAGTTGACGGTCGTAACCAACCTCGAGTTGCAGCTCTCGTATCCGGGGACCCACGACACGTCGAATTCCGGGTTCCTGAGCGCGGCGTACGCCAAGCACACCGAGAGCTCCGACTACCACTTGGGGACGACGGTCGACCAGATCGCGGCGCGGAAGATCGGGCGGGACACGCAGCTTCCCTCGCTGGAGCTGTCGATGGACCTGAACCCCCTGGCCGGGGTGTGCAACAACGGCTACGCCTGCGTCTATCAGAACTGCCTGTCGTGGTCGTCGCCGACGACGCCGTTGCCGTCCGAGGCGCATCCGCGCATCGTATTCGAGCGTTTGTTCGGCGAAGGGGGCACCGCCGCCGAGCGGCAGGCCGCCCTCCGGAGCCGCGGCAGCCTGCTCGATTCGTTCAGCGCCGACATCGCGCGCCTGAAGCGCGAGGTGGGTGCGACCGACCGCGTGCGCGTCGACCAGTATATCGACAGCGTGCGCGAGATCGAGCGGCAGATCCAGCGGGCGGAGAACAGCGCCATCGACAACGAGATGCCTGACGTCGATCGCCCCGTCGGGGTCCCGGCCTCGTTCGCGGATCACGCCCGGCTCATGTTCGACCTGCAGGCGCTCGCGTTCCAGGCGGACATCACGCGCGTGGTCAGCTTCCAGCTCACGCGCGAGCTGAGCAACCGCACGTATCCCGAGATCGGGGTGCCGGATCCACACCACCCGACCAGCCACCACGGGAACGATCCGAAGAAGCTGCTGAAGATCTCCATGATCAACACGTTCCACCTGTCGCTGTTCGCAGAGTTCCTCCAGAAGCTGAAGAACACGCCGGACGGTGACGGGTCGCTGCTCGACAGCACCGTCTACATGTACGGCAGCGGGATGGGCAACTCGAGCCTGCACGACCACGAGAACCTGCCGATTCTGGTGGCCGGCGGCGCTGCGTGCGGCATGAACGGAGGACAGCACATCCGGTACGACAAGGGCGCCTCGCTCGGCAACCTGCACCTCACGCTGCTCGACCGCGTGGGCGTGCACCTGGATTCGTTCGGCGACAGCGACGGCCGGATCGAGAAGCTGGTCGACGCGGTGCCGGTCTAGCAGCCCTTGGTGAAACGCGCATGGCACCGAGAGCGGCGAGGCGCCCGGATCGCGCGGCGCGACGAGGGAGCATGCCGGGCTGCATGTGACCGAGGAGCAACAAAGCGAGGCGGGATGCATCGCCGCTTGAATGGGAGACGACACATGGATTGGCGACGATTGATCGCTGGACTCTCCGTGCTGATGCTTGCCGTGGCCGGCGCGGCCACGGCGGCGGAGGAGACCACCCTCGCCGATGCGGCCGAGCAGGGGCAGGGTAAGCTCGTCCGGACTCTGCTCGCCGAGGGCGCGGACGTGAACGCCCCGCAGGTCGACGGCACGACCGCCCTGCACTGGGCGGCATACCACGACGACCTCGATACGGCGCGGCTGCTGGTCGAGGCCGGCGCAGATGCCAACGCGGCCAACCGCTACGGCGTGCCGGCGCTGTCGCTGGTCGCCACCAACGGGAACGCGGCCTTCGTGCAGTTCCTGCTCGACGCGGGCGCCGACCCGAACGTGGCGCTGCTGGGCGGCGAGACCGTTCTGATGACCGCCGCGCGGACGGGCAGCCTGGGCGCGGTTCAGGCACTGCTGGGCGCGGGAGCCGATCCGAACGCGCGCGAACGCCGCGAGCAGACCGCGCTGATGTGGGTCGCCTCGGAAGGACACCTGGGCATCGTCAACGCCCTGCTCGACGCGGGCGCCGATGTCCAAGCGTCGCTCAGGTCCGGGTTCACACCGCTGTTCTTCGCCGTGCGCGAGGGCAACATCGACGTGGTGCACCGGTTCCTTGAGGCGGGTGTGGACGTGAACGCGGTCCTCGAGCGGGTGAAGGATGGGCCTGACGCGGCGGTCAACAACGCCAGCTATCGGCCGATCGACGATGGCATGAGCCCGCTGCTGTTCGCGGTGCGGAACGGCCATTTCGAGCTCGCGGTCGCGTTGATCGAGGCCGGCGCCGACCCGAACGATCAGCGTTCCGGGTTCGCGCCGCTGCACACGATGTCGTGGGTCCGCAAGCCGGACGCCAGCGACCGCGGCGACCCCCCGCCGATCGGGTCGGGCAACCTGACCCCGCTGCAGTTCGTCCGCAAGCTCGTGGCGCTCGGCGCCGACGTGAACCTCCGCCTGAACAGCGCCGTCCGTCCGCCGCACACCGCGTCGCGGCTCGGGATGGAGGGGGCCACGGCGTTCCTGATGGCGGCCGACCGGGCCGACGTGCCGTTCATGGAGTTGCTGCTCGAGCTCGGCGCGGACCCGCTCCTCCCGAACGTCGAGGGTTCCACGCCCCTGATGGCGGCGGCCGGGCTCGGCACGACGGCACCGGAGGAGGAAGCCGGTTCCGAGGCCGAGGCGCGTGACGCGGTGGACTTGCTGGTCGGTCTCGGCGCCAACCTCGACGCCGTCGACGACAATGGCGATACCGCGGTGCACGGGGCCGCGTTTGCCAGCTTCCCCACGGTGGTGCAGAAGCTTGCCGACTACGGGGCCGACATCCACGTCTGGACCCAGCCGAACGAGCAGGGCCGCACGCCGCTGTTCATCGCCGAGGGCTTCCGCGGCGGTCTCCCGCGGCCGTCGCGCGCCACTATCGAGGTGGTCACGTTCCTGATGGACGGCGCCGGCGTCTCGACGGGCGGTCCGCGACCGGAGCTTGTCGACCAGTACTCGCTGCCCGCGCAGCAGCCGCAGCCGGCGGTACAGCCCGACAAGCCCGAGAAGCAGGAGAAGTCCGAGAAGGGCGCGAAGGTGCAGCCGCAGGTGCGCTAGGACAACTGTCGGCGTCTGACATCGATGGCCCCGGGCGGCGTGGTCGATTCAACCACGCTGCCCGGGGCCGTTTTTCATGGCTGCTGCCTCGGGTAACTCCGCCGCTGCTCACCCAAGCCTTCTGCCGCCCGCCTGCGGCTGGTCCTCTGCGAGGCAACCAGTGGCGCGGTCCGTGAAGGTGTGGTTCACGGCGTGGGCGTAGACCATGCCGCCGCCGTTTTCCATATACGTCTCGAACGACTCCTGGACGCGCTTCGGCCAGTCGTCGCCGTTGTACTCCAGCACCACCTCGTCGTAGCCAGCGAACTCCACGGCGCCCGATACCAAGCGATGGCGTCGAATAGAAAACAGGCGCCCGCCGGAGCACAAACACATCAACGATGCTAAGATGTCGCTTGTGCGCACCACCATCGACATTCCGGAGCGTTTGCTCCGGCAGGCGAAGGCCGAGGCGGCGTTGCGGGGGCTGGGTCTCAAGGACATCGTGCGCGATGCGCTGGAAAATCACTTGGCGGATGGACATCTGCCTGATCAGCCCGGCGCGCCGGCGCTCGACGGGCAAGAGCTGGGCGGCGGTTGCGTGTTCCCGCTCGTTACCGGCCCCACGGGGCCCGTTCTGCGTCAACTGAGAGCCGGTCGCGCCCAGCGGCTGCTGGATGAAGATGACGTCGACCGCGAAGTCCATTCTCGCTGACGTCAATGTGTGGCTGGCGATATTGGTGGCGGAGCACTCTCATCACGACGCCGCGAGCCTGTGGTGGCGCACGACGGTGATTCCGGACCGGCATCGTGTTGCGTTCTGCAGGCTTACACAGTTGGGGCTGTTGCGGTTGCTGTGCAGCGAGCGTGTGATGGGCCCGAGCCGCATGGACCGAGCGCAAGCGTGGGGCGCCGTGCGTGCCGTGGTGGCGCAGGAGCATGTCAGCGTTCATGATGAGCCCGCGGGTATCGAGCGACAACTGGCTGGGTTCTGTGTGCGACGCAGCTCATCGCCCGGCTTCTGGACAGACGCGTATCTTGCTGCGTTTGCGCTTGCCGGAGGGCATCGTTTCGCAACGTTCGACCGCGGATTCCGCCGATTCAAGGGACTCGATCTCATCCTCTTGACAGATCGAGAGGAAGCACGCTGACGTAGCGATGCCGATCGACCTGATTGAGCTTGGAGCCAAGTGTCGCCGTATTCGGGAGGAAATCCTGGATATGACACTGACGCAAGCGTCCGAACTAACCGGCATTGAGCAGGCCCG
The DNA here is from genome assembly GCA_965116825.1 of Vicinamibacterales bacterium. Lineage (GTDB taxonomy): Bacteria > Acidobacteriota > Vicinamibacteria > Vicinamibacterales > UBA8438 > WTFV01. Next base: position 6,617,718 of record OZ220736.1, on the reverse strand, counting down.
CTTCGCTTCCATTGAGCGTGGTGTTGTCGAGCCCAGCGGAGACGAAGTCCTTATCATTGCCGACGTTTACGGCGAGCCCGTGGAATTCTTCATCACGAACGAACGCTCAGCTAGCATTGAGAAGTCCTCTGATCTATACCGGATGTACGGCAGCACGTTCTCATCGGCGGATCGACGGAACATTCAGGAATTCCTGACTCTGTGCCGCATGGAGCATGAGATCGAGACACTGCTTGGAAGTCGTCCGGGAAAGTTCGACTTCCATCCAGGCCGCGGCCATCGGCAGAAGAAGACGCACGGTCGGCAGGTCGCAGAAAAGCTCCGCGCGGACCTCGGGCTCGGAGATGATCCCATCGACAACCCCTTGCGTCTGGCCCGTACGCTCGGCTGCCACGTCTTCAGGAGGAAGCTCCTGAACTCTGCCGTCTCTTGCCCGTCAGTGTAGATGTGACAAGCGACTTGGGCAAGGAGAGCTCTCCTGCGCTGCGCTCGCACGCCAAATGGGCAAAGCGGTGCTCACGGACAACAAGAAGGACTTTGCGGCTATCGATAGACTCGCCGACGGTCGCCTCCAGACGACGCCTCGCCTTCTCGGATGGTTGTATGTTGAAGGACACATCGCAGACTCGGATGTGGAACACGTCCGAAGAGGCCGTTGATGTATCCGAGCTTGGATTGGTTGGGCCGATTGGGACTTTACACAGGAGCATTCCATCATGACGCCGCCTCGTCTTCTTCCAGCCGCTATCGTGGTCGTGGTTCTTTCTGTGCCCGCCGCCGCCCAGACGGAACCACCCGGGTTCGTCCTGTGGAGTGCGGCGGAGCTGGCGCAACGGAACGCCGCGCTGGCGGAGCGGACACGCCCCGATGGTTCCGCCCGCGAGACGCTGGCCGACTACGGCAGCGCGAGCGGCTCGCACCGCTTCCGCTTCATCCGCCGCGACGCGGACGGGGTGCCGGAGCAGCACGCGCACATCGAGGACGTCGTGTTCATCCAGAGCGGGGCTGGCACGCTGGTGGTGGGCGGGGAGCTGGTGGACCGCGCCGGCGGCAACGGTGAGTACCGCGGGAGCGACATTGCGGGCGGCATGCGCTATCCGGTCGGTGCAGGCGACGTCATCCACATTCCCGCCGACACGCCGCACCGCTACCTGGTGCCGGACGGCGGGCACGTAACCTACATTTTGGTCAGGCACCCGGCCTTCACCGGCGAGCCGATCGCCCGCGCCGACGCGCCGGAGCTCGACTTCGATCCGCCGGGTTTCGCGATGTGGAGCGCCGCGGAGCTGGACCGGCGGAACGCCGCCCTGGCGACCAGGATCGGCCCGGACCATTCGAGCCGCGAGACGCTGGCGGACTACGGCAACCCGAGCGGGGCCCACCGCTTCCGCTTCATCCACCGCGACGCCGACGGCGTCCCGGAGATCCACGACGAGATCATCGACGTGGTCCTGATCCAGAGCGGCGCCGGGAACCTGCTCGTGGGGGGCGAGATGCTCGACCGCGACGGCAGCCGAGGCAGCGGCATCGGAGGCGGCGTGCGCCATCCGGTGGCCGCCGGCGACGTGCTCCACATTCCTGCGAAGACACCGCACGGCTACCTGGTGCCGGAGGGCGGTCACGTCACCTACGTGCTCGTGCGGACACCGGCGTACGTCCCGTAGGCGGCTTGGCGGTCGGGGCTCTATGGTCGGACAACGTCGTTTCTACGGCGCCACGTCCCACGGCCGTTCCCACGGCCGGAGCGGCCGACGGCGGGCGATGAGCGGTAGATCCTGCCTCTGCAGTTCCAGGAGGACGCGCACCTTTTCCCGCAAGGGCGCCGCCGCCTGTGCCCGGTGCCAGGCCCGCTTTCGTTGCAGGAGGTCCTTCACCTTCTCCGGAAGGCGTTCAGGCATCGTCCGGGATCTCCGCGGCAATGGCGTGGGTCGTCAGGATCTGTCGCAGCCGCTCCCGATCCACCGCACCCGCCTCCAGGAGTTGCCAGGCCCGCTCGCGCCGCCGCGCGCCGCCGGCCTGCAAGGCCAGGGCGACCAAGTGCTCGGGGTCCACGACACGGACCGGCACGCCGCCATAGTCGTGGACCCGTGCGGACAGGAGCGCGCCTTCCACGAGCGCATTGTAGGCGGGCAGGAGCTGCACTGGGACGCCCTCGATCAGCAGGTGCTCGGCGTGCAGGCCGAACCCCTGCTCTCGCGCCCACTCGTAAACCCGCGACAGGGGCGCGAGCAGGGAGCTCATCGCGTGGCCGGCACATGCGGTCGGGCAAGACTTGACGGGACCGGGCGGAGCCGTTGGGGCATGGCGAAGTCTCCGTCGAATCCAGGTCCGATCGGAGCCGACTACCGCCGGATGGCGTACAGGTGCGCCGCCGTCCTCAACAGCAGCGTGCGCCCCACGACGGCGGGAGAGGCGAGGGCCATCTCGCCGAGGACGTTCTTGCCGAGCAGCTCGAATTCCGGTCCGGCCGCGATGACATAGGTGTCGCCGTCCTCGCTCAGGGCGAAGATCCTGCCGTTGTAGGCCCACGGCGACGACGTGAACGTCGCGCCCCGCTCGATCCGGACGCGGTCGTACACGGTGCGGCCGGTGCGTGCGTCGTGCGCGGTGAAGAAGCCGCGGTCGTGCAGCGTGTAGTAGATGCCCCGATAGAGGAGCGGCGACGGGTTGTAGGACCCGATGCGCGGTTGGTACCAGCGGATGTACTCGTTGGCCCCTTGGTTCGGGCCGAGCGAGATGTCGCCCTCGGCGCCCGGCAGCACGGCGTAGACCGGCCGGTGGTTGTTGCCGACGTAGCCGGAGCTGACGTAGAGGATCCCGTTGCCCGGGATCGGGGTCGGCACCGTCACGTTGGTCATGCGTCCCGCGAACCACCAGAGCAGATTGCCGGACGGGTCGTACGACCGCACCTGCGTCTTGGCGACGGTGACGATCTCGGTGCGCAGGTCGTTGCGCCAGATGAACGGCGTCGACCAGGCGCTCACCTCGTCTCGTTCCACGCGCCAGTTCGGCTCCCCGTTGGACGTGTCGAACGACGCCAGATACGACTCCTCGTCGTTGTCGTGCATCACGAGAACCTGCTCGTCGAGCAGCGTGGGGGACGAACCGGCGCCCCAACCCCACTGGTCCATGTGGTGTTCGACCGGTCTTGACCAGAGGAGATTGCCGTCGAGGTCGTAGGCGAACAGCCCGAGGTTGCCGAAGAGCGCGTAGACCCGCTCCCCGTCGGTCACCGGCGTGGCCGAGGCGAAGGAGTTCTTCGGATGGATGGTCGATGCGACCGGTCCGGCGTGCGCCGTGCGCCGCCAGATCTCCTCGCCGGTGTCCAGGTCGAAACACAACACCATCCAGTGGTGGGTTCCCGGCGGCGGATCGGGCGGTGTCTGGTTGCCGGTCGCCGGCAGGTACAGGCCGGGTTGAGGGCCTTCGTAGTCCTCGTCGGCGACGACCGACGTCAGGAACACCCGGTCGCCCCAGACGATCGGACTCGACCACCCCCGTCCTGGAACGGGAATCCTCCAAGCCACGTTCTCGGTGGCGCTCCACGATTCGGGGAGCCCGGGGTCGTCGGCTACGACCGCCGTCCCCTCGGGGCCTCGGAACTGCGGCCAGTTGTCGGATGCGGCGGAAGCCTCCGGCGCCGACAGCAGAAACAGGAACGCCGCCGCCACGAGTACCGGTTGAACGTATCCCTTCACTTTGTCTCCTCGGCCGTCGTCCCGAGACGCCACGATATCGGAGCGATGCCGCGGCCCGACGCGACCCGCCCGGTTGAATGATCCCGTGCGTCGATTCCGACGGCAATGCCAGGCGTTCGCGAGCGGCAGATCAGTTGTTCTGGGCTCCCGCGTTGATCCACTGCTCGATGATGTCGATCGCCTCGTCGGACAGGAACCCCCCGGAGCCGACCGGCATGCGCGCTCCCACGATGCCCGCGCGGCCGTCGAGCTTGTGAATCAGGTAGCTGTTCTCGGCGTCGTTCGGCGTCACGAGGTCGAGCCCCACCTGGGTGCTGGGCACGTTCACCAGGTTCTCGAAGGATCGTCCCTCGGAGATGTCGAGGCCGGCCTCGGCTGCGGATGGGCCGTGGTGCGTGACGCACACCGGGTTGAACACTTCTCTCTGGATGCTCGACAGCGTGGCCGTCAGAGTACCCGTGGCCGGCGTCGTCGGCGTCGTCGGCGTCGTCGGCGTCGGCGTCGTCGGCGTCGGAGAGGTCGGGGAATCGTCTCCGCAGGCGGCGGCTCCCACCACTACCAAGCACAACAGGCATCGGACCATGGTTCGCATGACCACTAGCGTAGCGAACGGGTGCGACCGGGTCCAGGGTTCCGCCCTGCGACGTCGCCGGGACGAGTCCGTGCCACAGCGGTTGCGCGTCGTTCTGCAAGTCGGACGCCTTGCGTACGAACACTGGCGCCGGGGCTCTTGCGACGGGCGGCTAGAGGTAGAGATGCAACTGCGCCAGCAGCGTGCGCGTGCTGCGGCCGGCGAACGGCAGGCGGTCCCGGTAGTAGGAGAGGTTGACGTGCCAGTGGGTGCGCGGGTAGAAGTCGAGGCCGTACACCATGCGGCGGATCTCGCCGCGCGGGTCGGTGTCCGTCCAGCGCAACTGGGGCGAGACCCGCAGCCAGACACCGCGCAGCGCCTCCACCGATGTCTGGTTGGCGAAGATGTACGAGCGGCTGCTCGCGCCCAGGTCCTGGAGCCGGACATCGGCATGCGTCCATGTCGTCAGCCATGGCGCCGGCGCGTAGCCGAAGGAGAGCCCGGTGCCCGTGCTGCGGGGGCGCGCCTCGGATGCGGCGCGGTGCAGTGCGGACGCCACGATGACCGTTCTGGGACCGAGGTCGAGCTGAAACCGGCCGCTCGCCGAGAAGGCCTGCCGCCCGTCGTCCTCGACGACCGACTCGGCGCGTCCGGGGCCGGCCGACACCTGCACGAGCGTGCGGTCGGTCGACAGGCCGACTTCCACTCCATAGACCTGGTCGTTCTGGGCCATTTCCAGCCCCTCGCGCGTGAACGACGTGTGGTCGGCGAAGCGGACGCCGTAGGCTGGCAGGAAGCGCCCGGCGCGCACGGTGACCGCCTCCGTGGCCTGCCAGGCAACCCAGTGCTCGTAGGAGACCAGCTCGCCGCCGCCGCCGACGGGGGCGCGTCCGACGGAGCCGTACGCCGTCCAGCGGTCGCGCCGCCAGGCGGCCTGCAGATCCAGGTTCATCAGGAAGTTGCGGTCGGCAATCGTGCGGCCGGGCAGATCGACCCCCACGTGCGAGGGCCTGACGTCGAGGCCGAGCTGCAGCGGGCTCTCGCTCGACAGAGCGCCGAAGAGGAACCCCTCTTCTCCCCGGGTCGTACCGGTGGCCGGGACTCCCCCCGCTCCCTGCCGGCCGAACGTCGAGATTTCCTCTCGCGACAACGACCGTCCGTACGGCGTGAGGAGCCCTCCCCCCGAGGCCGAGTAGTGGCAGGCGGTGCACCGCGGGTACTGCTTCGAGAGGAACGTCGGCTCGGCGAGAACCGGACCGGCTCCCCACCCTCCGAGGAGCAATGTCGCCGCGAGCACGAGCCGCGGAATCGTGGCGAGGCTTATCGTTGAGGTCATGAGCCGCCGTCCGAGGGCATCTCGCCGTCCGTCGCTTCGAACCGGATCGCAACGTCTATCGCGTCGCGCACGCCAATCCCCAGATAGCGGGGAGGCGGGATGTCGAACGCGTCCAGACTCAGCGAGAATTGCGCCTCCACCTGCATCCGACCGTTCCGCCGGCGCAACTCCGCCTCGCCCTCGACCGCCCGCTGCACGCCGTGGAGCGTCAGCATGGCCGAGAAACCCGTCCCGTGGCGACCATCGCCGGCTGGCAGCGGCTCGTCGAGCACGATGCCGGAGAGTACGGCGTCGCGGAACTCCGGCCCGCGGTCGAGCTCCAGGTAGGTGGTTCGGAGGTGCTCGTTGCGCAGACCGATGCCGGTATCGAGCGTCGCGAGAGCGACTCGCAGCTCACCCGTGTAGGAGCCGGCGTCCGACGCCTGGCGCCGCAGCGTTCCGGATACACCTGACGTGACCGCGTCGAAGCTGCCGCCGACGGTCATGCGGCAACGGACCCGCACGTCGCCGGCGGCGATGCTCCAGGACTCGCCGCCCTGTGCGTTCGACGCACCGGCGAAGGTAAGCGCTGCCAGTGCGAGCGCGACACCGAGGGCCGGGCGGTGCGATGCGAAGCGCGAAAGCGACGTTCTCATGGTGGCCGGGAGGAAGGGGAACACCCAATTCAGTGTGACCATGCGTCCGGCGAGCCGTCGATCGTTCGATCCGCCTGCGGCGCTACGGGCCGGGTAGCCGTTCGACGATTCACTTACGGCTCGAGCTGCTCCAGCGCTGCCAGGAAGTCGCTCCAGGGCACCGGCTCCCCGTGCACCGGGGCCAGCGTTTCCACGTCCAGGTTCATGCGCTCCACCTGCGTGTGCAGCGCGCGCATCGACGGCAACTGCGCCGGTCTCGGCGGCTCGTGGGTGTCGAACAGGGCCGACTGGAACGCGATGCGCTCGGCCGGCAGGTACGCCATCAGCATCCCCGCGACGTGCCGCAGCGGTTGCACGTAGTAGACGCGCAGTATCCGGGAGTTGTCGGTGATGACGTAGTTCTCCTGGATCGCCTCGTAGTTGTAGCCCTCGGCCAGCTCGGTCGGCGGCCACTTCGAGACGATGTCCGGCTTGATGGTTCGCGGCTCGTAGGTCAGCACGTCGTGGTTCAGGAACTCCAGGTTGATCATGTGGGTGACGATGGTCGACCCGACGTGCAGGTAGGTGCGCAATCCCCCGATGTGGTCGAAGTGCGGGTGGGACGCGATGACCCAGCGGATGGGCTTGCCGGGGGCGAGCTCGGTGATCCGGTCGATGACCTTCAGGCTCCACTCCTCGTCCCCGGGCGCCTCGAAGACGGCCACGAAGTCGCTGAACTCGATCATGTAGCTGTTGGCGGGATTGCCGCCCAGTCGGTACACCCCGTCGGCGATCTCGTCGACCGTCACCTCCGTCGTCCAGTCCGCGTCGGCCACCGATTCGGGCACCGGCACCGGGTCGCCGCAATCGTTGGGACGGATGTCGGGGAACGACCCGCCGTAGGCGTTGTGCCCGGTGCTCTCGCGGTAGAACTGCCAGTTGTCGTCCCAGCCCTGGTGCGAATGCCAGTTGGTCGGCCACTTCACGTCGCCGAACGAGACGAAGTTCGTGGACTCGTGCTCGATGTTGAAGTCGCCGAGGGCGGGGATGTTCACCGTCGTCTTGAGCCGCTGGATCAGGTTGCGGGAGTTGATGGTGGCGTCCACGCGGTACTTGCCGAACATCTCGATCGCGACCACGTGCATCTTCTCGGGCATGACGACGTTGCCGTCGCGGCCCTTCTCGATCTGCTCCCAGCGCCAGAAAGCCACCGGGTTCGCGCCCGGCATGCGGGCGGCCTTGAGGAACCCGTGCGGGTTCAGCCACATGTCGAGCTGGTACACCTCTGCGATCTCGGGGTGGACGGCCACCGGCGGCCCGTCGCCGTCCATGTGCCACGAGAGCTCGCCGTTGGTGACGTGCGTCTGGCGCGTCCGGGTCTGGGTGGGCGTGCCGCTGCGCCAACCGAGGCCGTACTTCCAGGACGCGGGCGCCAGGCCCGGCTCCCGGTCGAACGTCTCCACGCTCGTCCCGGCCTCCCAGTTGATGGTGCGCGTGTAGTTGTCCAGCGAGCCGATGCGCGGCCAGTCGATGTTCACCGCGTTCTCGAACGTCTGGCCCACCGCGCCGGCGTAGCCGCCGCTGCCGGAGTACGAGAGGCAGCGCAGGTCGGCCTCGCCGATTTCCTCGGCGACCGCGGCGAGAAGGGGCGCCGGGTCGACGAATCCGGGAGGGAAGTCCTGCGCAGCCGACGGACTTGCGGCCAGCATGAGCAGAGCGACGGTGCCGACAAGACGCTTCGCCATTTTCTCTCTCTCCTTCGTCGCCGCGCCGCGCTCCCGATGTCCTGAATTCTCGTGGAACCGGCAGGACAGGGGCAGCGGCGGATTCGCCTCGCTGAAAGCGCCGCCATCGTACCACGGCGGATGCGGATAGAGTGATGGTCGAGGCGCCGCCGCGCATCGGCGGCCGAACCACGAGGCAGACTGCGAGCCCGTCCCGGCCGGCTGGTCGCGGGCGGACCTGAAGGAGATTCTCATGTCCGACTGCGAGCTCACCATTCGCTCGTTGACCGCCCGTGCGGTCGCCGCGCCGCTGGCCAGGCCGTTGCGTACCGCGTCCGGCGACGTTCCGGTGTCGCCGTTGCTGTTGATGGACGTCGCATCGGAGGAGGGCCCCGTCGGGCGGGCCTACGTCTTCGGCTACACCACGATCGTGCTGCGCGCGTTGAAGGCGTTCGTCGACGACCTCGACGAGGTGCTGTGCGGCCGTCCCGCCTGTCCGACCCTGGTGGCCGACGAACTGGCCGCGCGCTTCCGCCTCATGGGCCGCCAGGGATTGGTCGGCATGGCGCTCTCAAGCCTGGACATGGCGTTGTGGGACCTGCGGGGGAAGGCGCTGGGGCGGCCGGTCGTCGAGCTGCTCGGCGGGAAGGCGAGTCCGGTGCCGGCCTACGACAGCTACGGCATCGTCGATCCGGTTGCGGACGCGCCGGCCCTGGAGCACAGCGTCGAGCAGGGCTTCCGCGCGATCAAGGTCAAGGTGGGAGCCGGCGATCTGGACTGGGATCTGAAGAACCTGGCCGGCGTCCGCGAGGTGATCGGTCCGGACGTGCGGTTGATGATCGACTTCAACCAGTCGCTGACCGCTCCCGAGGCGTTGCGGCGCATTCGCGCCCTGGCCCGGTTCGATCTCGAGTGGGTGGAGGAGCCCGTGCCGGCCGAGGATCTGGCCGGGCACGCCCGCGTCCGCGAGGGCTCGCCGGCGCCTGTCCAGACCGGCGAGAACTGGTGGTTCGGACACGACATGGCGCACGCCCTGGCCGCCGGCGCCTGCGACTTCTGCATGCCGGACCTGATGAAGATCGGCGGCGTTACCGGCTGGCTGCGCGCCATGGGGCAGGCCGAGGCGGCCGCGGTGCCGGTGTCCAGCCACCTGTTCATCGAGGCGAGCGCCCACGTGCTGCCGGTGACGCCGCTGGCGCACTACCTGGAGTACCTGGACCTGGCGGGCGCCGTGCTCGCCGATCCGCCGGTTCCGGTGGACGGCTGCGTCACCGCCCGCGGGCCGGGGCTCGGCATGGACTGGGACGAGGCGGCGGTGGCCCGGTATCTCGCGTAGCCGTCAACGCGGAGGGCGAGCCGCGAGCGTCAGTGCAGGGCGCGTACCGCGGAGCCGAAGGCGCGGTCGAAGGTCTTGATGTCGGTCACGCCGCGACGCCGACAACTCGCCAGGTGACAGAGGTCCCGTGCGGTCAGTGCGGGGAACTGCGAGCGCAGCCGCCAAGCCAGGTGGACATCGTCGCTTTCCAGCGGCCAGACTTCGATTCCCGCTTGCGCGATGAGCGCCATGGCTGAGTCCAGGGTCGATTCCCGCTGAACCGCCAGATACGCATGTACCAGTTCCTGCAAGACCTCCGCCGAGGTACAAAGCGGCCTCCGACGCTGCGCGGCATCAGCGAAGAACTCTCGGGCCGGTTCCTGCAGAGGATGCGGTCGACCCACCGTGTACATGACGACGTTGGTATCTACGAACGTCATTCGCTGGCTGCGCCGCGGCCTCGGGATTCCCTGATGACCGCAAGATGTTGTTCCCAATCAGGTTCGACCCCGGAGCCCTCTCGCGCGTCGCAAGCTGCGAAGAAGCGCTCGACGTCCGATCGAGACTCGAACCGTTCGTTCAGCGACTGTCGATCCAGGCGTTCGCTTGCCGCGGCTCGCAACCAGGCGCTCAACGACATCCCCTCGCTTCGCGCCTGATGCGTGAACCGAGCGTGATCCTCGTCCGGAATCAGTAGTTGTACTCTGGCCATCAGCAGCAACCGCACCTGTATTGTGTGTATACATGTAGAGCATACATGCATGCTGTGCCTGGAGTCGAGGTTCCCCCCTTGGCGGCGACCGGGCCGTTCAGCTTGGAAGGGTTCTTGACATGAACTTATGTAAGTAATGGAATATAACGTATTCAATGCAGATTCGGGGCTGAGTGCCGAGAGGCACCGTCGGTGAATCCGCTGAGCAATGAAAGGGGGTCTTTGCATGACAATCGCCGATCGCATCCGCTCGCATGTCGTGAAGCACTACGTCGAGCCAGCGCGAAGCCGTGGCGAGGAGTCGGTCACCATCATCGCGGGATCTGTGCTCAGGGACTTGCAGCTACGCGGCGACTACGCGCCGAGCGTCTGTTCCGCGTTGCGCGCGAGGAAGTTCAGCGCGGAGTACGATCTGGAACTGCTCAGGGTGGACGGGCCGCGGTCGAAGCAGAGCACGACGACCGCCTTCACCTACCGGCTGCCTCGACGTTCGGAGACCGGTCACACTAGGCCGTTGCGCAACGCGATCCGCGACCTGCGGGGTATCGGAAAAGACATGTTCGCCGCGGTCGGCGGAGGTGAACGCTGGCTCGAAAGGGAAAGGGAGGCATTCGACGCGGCCCTTGCCGACGACGTCCTCCGCCGGGAGGAGGACGAGCGGTGACCTCCCGGGTCTACTGGGACACGATGCTCTTCATCTACTGGATCGAGGAGCATCCGGACTATGTCGGCCAGATCGATCGAATACTGGCCAGAATCGAAGCGAGGGGTGACCAGCTCTGTTCGAGCGCATTCGGGATCGGCGAGGTGCTGGTCGGCGCGTTGAAGCACGGGGACCGTCGCCGCGCCGACGCGATTCGTAAGGCGATGCGGCCGCCGCACATCGAGTTGTTGCCGTTCGATACAGGCGCGGCCGAGCACTATGCGGAGATCCGCGCGCTGCATGGCACGAGCGCGCCGGACGCCATTCACCTCGCATGCGCCGCCGCCGCCGGCGTCGATCTCTTCCTGACCAACGACGCGAGGCTGACCAGGCTCAACGTGCCGGGAATCAGGTTCATCGCCGGCCTTGACACGCCCGTGCTGTAGGGCGGCGGATCTGGTCCCCGGCGAGAGCGTTCCTCCGACAACGGATCGCGGAACCAGTCGAGGCGTCTACCGGGAGGGGGTAGCGGGACACACTGCCGTGTTGCTTCGTGCGATGCGTACACAAGACATCACCAGTCTCCCTTTTCGCGTTCGCTGGAGTCCGTGCGTCCGTGCGGGTCTATGTCGGTGCAAGCCCAGTTTCCGTCAATAAAGTCTACGCGGTCAGCCGCCACCGTTTCCAGCAGTACTGGTTTGGTTCTAGGCTTCGCGACGCCCTTGGCTTTCGGCTTCGGCAGACGCATCCGTTTCGCTACAGATCTCGTCGCGGTATCGTTTGTCCTCGGGCGATGTTGCTCCCTGAGTCGTCGAAGCCTCGGGATGTCTACCCTCGCGAGGACGTCGATCACGTCCACCATCGGCATTTCAACTGCCGACGCGAGTTCTCTCAAGCGTGTCAGTGTCACCGATCGTCAGCGTGATCGCGGCCCTCGTGCCGCGGGTCGGCCATAGTCTCGACGGCTAGTGCGCCAGCGGGTGCGGCCGCACCTGGAACTTCACCAGGTTGCCCTGCGTCCCCTTGCCGCCCTCCATGTGCCAGACGGCGTTGGTGCCGTAGTCGGCCCAGACGGCGCGTCCCTTCCAGCCGGCGTCCGGGTCGTCGATGCGCCCGTCGAGGCCGCGCGAGTAGAAGCCGAGCGGGTAGGGGACGCGCATGATCACGAACTCCTCCTCCTCCGGCAGGAACGCCAACAGGGAGTCCGATGTCGAGCCGGTGGCGATGGGCACGTTCTCGCCGAGGCCGAGGGTGTCGAACTGGTCGACCCAGTTGTAGTAGTGGAAGTCGGCGCTGCCGTGCGCGTCCACGCCCTGCATCTGCGGTCCCGGCGTGGCGTACAGCGTCCACCCCTCGGGGCAGTGCTGCCCGGTCGCGGTGGGCCCGTTCAGCACGGCGCATCGGCTGCGGTCGAACTTGGCGATGTGCCCGCTGCCCGACAGCGCCGTCCACACGACGCCGTTGCGGTCGATGTCGACGCCGCGCGGCGAGTAGCCCTGGACCGGCGCGTCCGCGTTCTCGAACGGCGGCTGGTAGTACTCGGACATGCACGTCTCCGGCGGGTTGTCGCCGAGCGACAGGCGCACGATCTGGCCGGGGACCCCGGCGGACGCGGCCCAGACCACGTTCTCCGCGGTCGGATCGGGCACGATGCCGTACCAGCCGCGGCCCATCTGGCGGTCCTTCGACGGGTCCGGATCCTCGCGCAGGCCCGTCCACTCGCCGATCCGCCCGTCGCCGGTGGTGTCGACGATGGTCGGGCACCAGCCCTGCGACGCCTGCTCGTCGCCGGTCTCGGCGTAGGTCTTCGTGTTGACCCAGCCGATCACGTCGCTCACCGAGCTGAGATACAGCGTGTCGTCCTCGTCGAAGCCGAACTGCAGGTGGTGCGTGTTGAAGCAGGTATCGATGAGCTCCACGTGCTCGGTCGCCGGGTCGTAGTAGGCGACGTGCCGGGCGGCGCGGTCGATCGGGTAGTACCGCGCGAACGCGTTGTCCGAGCCCTCGCGGCACCACTCGGGGTTGCCGGGTCCACGGATCTGGTGCGTCATCCAGACGCGCCCCTCGGCGTCCATCATCGGGTTGTGCGGGTTGCCGGGGTTGTTCCAGATCAGCTCGTCGCCGTAGTAGAAGGAGGGATTCGGCACCTCCTGGGCGATGTACGACCGGAAGTCTCCTTCGCCGGGCGTGTCGCGGACCGGCAGGGAGACCTCGTGCGCCTCGCTGCTGTCCGGGTCTACCCAGACCAGCTTGTCGCCGGCGAACTCGACGCCGTAGACCGGACCGCCGGCGTTGACGCGCGGATCGCGCTTGTCGCTCGCGATCTCGTCGTGGATGTAGCCGGTCTCGCCGCCCCACTCCCACATCGTGAGCACGACGTCGCGCTCGCGGCCCTGCGGCCGCTCCGGCTGCGGGGGCACCTCGCCCGCCATGATCCGGTCGGTCCACTCCGCGTAGGACGCAATCGCGCGCTGGCGCCCGAAGCGGTTGATGGTGGCGGCCATGTTGGATGCCCGCTGGCCCGTGACGATGCGGTGCGCCCAGGCCGCCTCGGTGGAGTCGAAGTCCGCCGCGTTGGGAATCTCGCGCGTCGCCAGGTTGCCGAGCTGGTGGCAGAGTTGGCAGCCCTGCTTGAGCAGGTCGACCCAGTGGGCCTGCGTGCGAACGGTCGGCGGGATGCCGTTGCCGTCCGCGCCCGTGCCGGGGAACTCGGACGGGTCGGGCACTTCCATCAGCGAGTACCAGTAGTTGGCCGGGTAGACGGCGGCGGCTTCTTCCGGCGTCGCCGCGGCCTCCGCACGCAGATCGAGCGTCTGCCCCGGCCGGCCGGAGACTCTCGGCGAATCGGCGAGCCCGTAGCCGCGCACCCAGATCTGGTAGTCCGCGTCGGGGAGATCCGGCAGCACGTAGCGCCCCTCGTCGTCCGTCACGACGATCTTGCGCAGCCCGGTCGCGAAGTCGTCCGTTTCGGCGATGACCCATACCCCCGCCTCGGGGCCGTTCGGGCTGGCGACGACGCCCCCGATGTCGTCGGCGTCGAATTCGGGGGCCTGTCGCGCGGCTACGGCAGGACCGTCGAGAATCGAACCGGCACCGGCCAGGGTGACGGCGGCGAGCAACGCCGGGATACGGCTGAATCGAACTGACATCGGAGCCTCCCGCGAGGGTGAATGATCACGTCTGCATCAGCCTGCATTCTACCCTCCTTGCGCGGCGGGACTGAACGGTCCAAGCGCCGTCAGACGGACCTCGTCCGCCCGCGCCGACAGGTCCGTCCTCAGTCCGGCCTTCTGTTCGTCCACCAGTGCGGTCAGCTCTTCGTGGAACTGTTCCCGCGTGAAGTACTCGTCGGCGTACAGGACGAGCAAGTCGAGGAGCAGCCAGGCGCCCGCCCCGACGCCGACGCCGATCAGGCGGCCGAGCCGAGGCAGCAGCCTCCGGGTCAGTCTCCCGGACAGGCCCTTCACGATCGCTCTGGCCGCGGCCGCGCTGCGGACGCCCGCGGCGACGGCGAAGATGCCAGTCGGAGCGGCGGCGGCGGTGAATCGCTGGACGGTCTCCGGGGCTGCTTCCGCCAGCATGCCCTCGTAGGCCAGCCGGACCCTGACCGACTCCACTTCAGAACAGGGTGCGTCGTCGCGTACGGGCGCACTCGCGGGCAACATATCCAGCTCGTCCCGTATCCGCCCGGCGATCATGTCGCGCACCTCGGCTCTCAGTACCCTTTCGACCTCGTCCGACGCCACCCTCACGCGGTCGGACAGATCGCCGAACAGCCGCGCGTCCACCTGCTGCTGGAAGCGATCGAGATGCTCGCGGGCCGCCGCCGGGAGATCGAGCCCGGCCAGGCGCTCGAGAAGCGCCCGCGTCGGTTCCCACTCCCGCAACCAATCGAAGACCGCCGTTCTCAATTCCGATCGCGCAAGTCGCTCGGCAAGCGTCCTCGGGAAGCCCCATTCCTGCAGGAGCGTGACAATTGCCACCGCCAGTTGCGTGTATTGGCCGGCAACCGAATAGTGCCAGTCGAGGAAGTCGGGAATGTGTTCGTAGACGGGTGCGAAAGCCTCCTCCACGCGGACCTCGATCGCCTGCTCGGTCTCCGCGAGCGGCTCGTTGCGCAGACCTGCCTCCACCCGTGCCCACCACCGCTCCGCGAGTTGCTCCAGCTCGAGGTCCGACAGCCAGTCACAGGGAGGCGGGGGAGTCGACGGAGGTTCCGGGGGCGCCGCCCCATCCGGTGACACGAACAGATCGAATGCCGTGGTGGCGAGCACGAAGGACAGGAGTGCGGCGGAGACCAGTGCCAGGGCCGTCCGCGCTACCCAAGGTGTCGACATGCCTACTCCCTTCGATGCCGCGCCGCCGCACCTGCGGCGAGCAGCACGGCGCCTTCGAGGCCGCGGACGAAGCCGCCGAACACCATCGCGGAATGGAAGAGGAAAGCGATCCACACGAGCGGCCGTACCCCGTCCTGCATCCAGGGAGCGGTCGTCATGGAAGTGACGACGTACCACGACAGACCCTCGATGCGGGTGGCGACGAGCAGGGTTTCGTCCACGACCGGGCATGCCGAGGCGGCGCGCGCAGCGAACGCCTGCAGGGTGCGTTCCAGTGAACCGGGATAGATGACGCCCTCGGGCGCCGCAGTGTAGTAGTAGGCGAAGTAGAGGTAGGCGCCGAGCATGCCGGCCAGCACCAGCCAGCCCGCGATGCGCACGGCGAGAACCTCCCGGAGCGACGGGCCCCGGTACGACTGACCCGCCGCTTCGCCGCCTGTGTCCGCGCGAAGATGACTTCCTGGCCAGCGGACTGCGGCGACGAACAGCAGCGGGACGGCGACGGCGGCGGCACAGAGGAAGTACCAGTCGAATGGGCGCGACAGTGCGGCGAAGACGGCCAGGAACGCCGCCAGCGGTGCGGCCGCGAGCAGGCTCAGCGTCACGGCCAGCAATGGCCGCCGGAAAAACCTGCGGAGTCGGGACGACTCGTCGAGATAGAACTCCAGGACGAACCGTTTGCGCTGCAACCGATAGTGCAGCAGCCCGTAGGTGATGGTGAACCAGATCAGCCCCGGCAGCGCGAGAGCCGCGCACGGGCCTTCATGCGAGAGGCGCCATACGCACAACACGGTCAGGAACACGAGGCACGCGAAGTGAGATTGGAGCAGGCGGTCGATCTGCCGGCAGTGGAGAGCCCTCACGCACTTTCACCTCGGGCGAGATGCTCGATAGAAGGCCGGCGAAGGCCGGCTCCATTGAGTTGCTCGAAAGCATGCGCGAGTTGCAGTACACGGAGGTCGTCATGCTGTCGGCCGACGATCTGCACGCCCACCGGCAGGCCGTCGTCCGTGAATCCGCAGGGCACGGAGATGGCCGGCAGGCCGAGGACGGAAATGTGGGCGCACGAGCTCATCCAGTCCAGGTAGGTCTTCATCCTCACGCCGTCGATCTCGGTGACGTACGGCTGATCCACGTCGAACGGCGGCACCTGGCTGACCGGGAGCACCAGGAAGTCGAAGCGCTCGAAGAAACGGCGCACCCGGTCGAGCAGCGCGCTCCAGGTCCGCGCCGCGTCCCCGAGGCGCGGACCGGTCAGCCGCCGCCCCTCCTCGATGTTCCAGATCACGGTGTCCTTCAGCAGTTCCCGGTGCTCGTCCAGCAGCGTCCCGTAGCAGGCCTCGAAGTACCACGCGCGCCAGACTCGGAACACGTCGGCAACGCCGCTCATGTCCGGCTCGGCGTCCTCGACAACGCAGCCGAGGTCCTCGAAGGTTCCGCGTTCGGCTTCGATGACGGCCGTGACTCGGGGGTCGACGGGGAGGCCCCCGAGGTCCCGGCTCCAGGCGACGACCGCGCCGTCGACGTCGCGGTCCAGCGGCGGGCAGAAGACCGTCCCCGGTTCGGACAGCGAAATCGGCGCCCGTGGATCGGGTCCGGCGATGGCGCTCAGCATGAGGGCTACGTCCGTCACGTTGCGCGCCATCGGTCCCTGCACCCCCATCGGGAACCAGGCGGCCTGGGTCGGCCAGATCGGCACGCGCCCGGGAGAGGGGCGGAAGCCGACGACGTTGCAGAACCCGGCCGGGTTGCGCAGCGAGCCGCCGAGGTCGCTGCCGTCGGCGATGGGGAGCATCCCGGTGGCCAGCCCCACCGCCGCGCCGCCGCTGCTGCCGCCGCACGTCTTCGTGGTGTCGTAGGGGTTGCGCGTGGCGCCGAACACGGCATTGAACGTCTGCGAACCGGCGCCTAGCTCCGGGGTGTTGGTCTTGCCGACGGTTATTGCCCCCGCCGCGCGCAGCCGTTCGACGATCAGCGCGTCCTCGTCGGGGACGAAGTGCTCGAAGGCCCGGCATCCGAAGGTGGTCCGAATCCCCTTCGTCCAGGTGAGGTCCTTGTGGGCGACCGGCAGTCCGTGGAGTGGACCGAGCGCGTCGCCGCGCGCGACCGCGGCGTCGGCCTCCTCCGCCCCGCGCCGTGCCTCGTCGGGCAGGAGGGTGACGATGGCGTTGACGGCCGGGTTTAACCGATAGATGCGGGCGAGGTGCGCTTCCATCACCTCGGCCGCCGAGAGCTCGCGGGCGGCGATGGAGCGGGCGAGATCGGCCGCCGGCCAGGCGCAGAGATCGGCAGAGGCATGCATCGCGCTAAACTACACCGTTTACCCCCACGCATCATGAGGTTCCCAGTACCCTGCCGTTCTCTCGCCGGATGGGTGGCGCTTGCCGCCGTGCTGTACCCCACGCCTGGTCCGGCGCAGGAAGGGAGCGGCGAGGGCCTGCCGGGGGCAGGGCCCGCGTTCGTGCGGGCCGGCATCTCCGGCATCCGTGTCGATTCGTTCCGCAACATCAGCGGCGACCCGGCCGACGACTGGATCGGAGAGGGCATCGCCGCGACGCTTGACGCCGACCTCGCTGCGCGGGCCGCGCACGCGCCGGGAAGCTGGCTGGTGCGCGGAGGCTACCAGCGGCTCGCCGGCCGGATCCGGCTCACCGCCGAGTTGCTGGACGCGAAGACCGGGCGCGTGGAGCACGCCGCGACGCTGGACGGGACGATGTCTGATCTGTTCGCGCTCCAGGACGAGCTGAGCGCCCGTCTGGCCCGCGCCGCGGCGTTGCCCGCGCCGGTGGCCGCGCCTCCGTCAGGCCGGTGGATCACGGCCGGGACCCGCGCGACTCGTTCGCGAGGTCGAGCGGCGAACGCGGTTGCCGGTACGGCGCCGCGGAGCATGGCGGGTACGGAGTCGCCGGCTGGGGGCATGGCGGCCGCCGTCTCCGCCGGTGCGTCGGGAAGCGCCGGGTTCGCGATGGCCCCGGCGATCATCCACGGTCCCCCGCCCCCGATCGCGCCGGAGGTCATCCGACGCGACGCCGAAGGCCGCGCCACCATGCGGGCCATTCGCCTCGCCGGCCCGCTGCAGCTCGACGGGCAGCTCGACGAGCGCGTGTACTTCACGGTGCCGCCGGTGACGGACTTCATCCAGCAGGAGCCGGACGAAGGCGCGCCGGCCCGGGATCAGACCGAGGTCTGGGTGCTGTTCGACCGCGACACCTTCTACGTCGCCGCGCGCTGCTGGAGCACCGATCCGGAGCGCATCATCGCCAACGAGATGAAGCGCGACAGCTACAACATGTTCGGCAACGAGACCTTCTCGGTGGTGCTAGACACCTTCTACGACCGCCGGAACGGCTTCAACTTCATCACCAACGCGCTCGGGGCGCTGTTCGACGCCACGATCACGAACGAGCGGACCCCCAACCTGGACTGGAATGCGGTGTGGGACGTACGGACCGGCCGCTTCGAGCAGGGCTGGACGCTGGAGATGGCGATTCCCTTCAAGTCGCTCCGCTACCGGACCGGTCCGTTGCAGACCTGGGGCATCAACTTCCAGCGCAACGTGGCTTCCACCAACGAGACCTCCTTCCTGACGCCGATCCCGGCCGCGCTGGCGTTCCAGGGGATGTTCCGGTTCTCGTCCGCGCCCACGCTGGTGGGCGTCGAGGTGCCGGCGTCCGGGACCCGGCTCGAGGTCAAGCCCTACGCCATCTCCGACGTCTCCACCGACCTGAACGCCACGCCCCGGCTGTCCAACGACCCGGGCGGCGACTTCGGCGTCGACGTGAAGTACGGCGTGACGCAGGGGCTTACCGCCGATCTGACCTACAACACCGATTTCGCCCAGGTGGAGGTGGACGAGCAGCAGGTCAACCTGACACGCTTCAGCCTGTTCTTTCCCGAGAAGCGCGAGTTCTTCCTGGAAGGGCAGGGGATCTTCGACTTCGGGGGCGGGTTCCGCGGCGGCCCCACCGCCTACTACTTCAAGGGCGAACGGTTCGGCGGCGCCGCGCCGGTACTCTTCTTCAGTCGCCGCATCGGATTGAACGAAGGGAAAACGGTGCCGATTCGGGGCGGCGGCCGGCTCACCGGCAAGGTCGGGCCCTACAGCATCGGCCTGCTCGACGTGCAGACCGGCTCGGAATCGGCCGCCGGCGCGCCGGCGACGAACTTTGCGGTGGCCCGTCTGAAGCGCGACGTGCTGCGCCGCAGCGCCGTCGGGGCGCTGTTCACCGGACGCTCGGCCGCGGTCGACGCGCCCGGGGCCAGCTACACCTACGGCGTCGACGGGGTCTTTTCCTTCTACGACAACCTGAACCTCAACACCTATGTCGCCCGGACCGAGACGCCGGGGCGGCGCGGCGACGACGCCAGCTATCAGGGGCAGCTCGAATACAGCGGCGATCGTTGGGGCCTGGTGGTGGAGCGGCTCGGCGTCGGCGCCAACTTCAACCCGGAGGTCGGCTTTCTGCGCCGCGACGACTTCCGCCGCTCGTTCGGCTCGTTCCGCTTCAGTCCTCGCCCGCGGTCAATAGACGCGGTGCGCAAGTTCCTGTTCGAGGGCAGCCTGGACTACATCGCCGACGGGGCGGGGCTGCTCGAGACCCGGCTGCAGCAGGGGATCTTCGGAATCGAGTTCGAGAACGGCGACCGGTTCTTCGCCGGCGCCACCGACAACTACGAGTTCCTGAAGGAGCCGTTCGACATCCACAAGGACGTCACGATTCCGGTCGGCGGCTACTCGTTCACCAACGCCCGGGTCGTCTATGCGCTGGGACAGCAGCGCACCACGTCCGGGGGACTGACCTTCGACCGGGGACAGTTCTTCGGCGGCGAGTGGACGAGCGTCGGCTACTTCCGCGGCCGCGTCAACCTGTCGCCGCAGTTGTCGGTGGAGCCGTCGCTGTCGTTCAACTGGATCGAGCTGCCGCAGGGCGACTTCACGACCGAGCTGGTCGCTGCGCGCGCCATCTACACCCTCACGCCGCGCCTGTTCGTCGCGGCGCTGTTGCAGTACAACTCGGGCGCCGATTCGCTGGGCACGAACATTCGCCTGCGGTGGGAGTATCAGCCCGGCAGCGAGTTGTTCGTCGTCTACACCGACGAGCGGGACACGCTGACCCCGCGGTTTCCGGGGCTCGAGAACCGGGCCCTCGTCGTGAAGTTCAACCGCCTGTTCCGGTTCTAGGGCGACCTTGCGGTCGCGTTGGGAGTCTGCTGGCCCGAACCTCCCGCGGCGCAGGCTCCCAGCCCCGTCTTGCGCGGTAGAATCCGGGTCGTCGGCGCACCGCGAACGTGCAGTGGTTTCCGTTCAAACGGGGGGCCGGAGGAAAAGAGATGAAGAGGACGACCGGATACGGGATCGGCGCAGCGGGGCTCATCGGCGGCGTGCTGGCGGCGTGCCTCGTGCTGTCGGCGCCCCTCGGGGCACAGGGTCCGGACGAGGTCACGGCGGAGACGGTCGCCGGCTGGATGAACGAGCTCTCGAACTGGGGCCGCTGGGGCGACGACGACGAGATGGGCACGCTCAACCTCGTGACGCCCGAGAAGCGCCGCGGCGCGCTGGCCCTGGCCACCGCCGGCGTCTCGGTGTCCCTGTCGCACGACTACCTGACCGAGGCGGACGTCGAAGCCACGTCTCCGGTCGGTTACGAGATGCTGGGGCCGGATCGCCCCGGTCCCTTCCGCAGCGATCGCTATACGTTCGCCTATCACGGCTACGCCCATTCCCACATGGATTCGCTCTGCCACATGATGCATGGGGGAGCGCTGTACAACGGCTACATTCGGGTCGACGAGGTGACCGCGGCGGGCTGCGGGAAGCTCGGGATCGGCAACTACAAGCAGGGCATCGTCAGCCGCGGCATCCTGATGGACATTCCGCGGCTGAAGGGCGTCGACTATCTCGAACCCGGGACACCGATTCACGTGGAGGATCTCGAGGACTGGGAGAGCGAGGCGCGCCTGCGGGTAGAGAGCGGCGACATCCTCTTCGTGCGCACGGGACGTTGGGCGCGCCGGGCCGAGCACGGACCGTGGGAGATGAATCGGGAGGCGGCCGGACTGCACGCCTCGGTCGCGCCCTGGCTCCGCGAACGCGGTGTCGCCATGCTCGGGGCCGACGGCACCAACGACGTGCTGCCCTCCGGCGTGGACGGCGTGACGCAGCCGATCCACCAGTTGACCATCGTGGCGATGGGGATGCCGCTCTTCGACAACCTCGATCTCGAGGCGCTGGCCGCGGAGGCGGCGCGCCAGGGCCGCTGGGAGTTCCTGCTGGTGGCGGCGCCGCTGGCCGTCGAAGGCGGTACCGGTTCGCCGCTCAATCCGCTGGCGATCTTCTGACCGCGGCCGACGATTCCCGCCGGCGGCCCTCGGCGGCGCGCATGCCGCCAACGGCCGCCGCCGTTGCCCGCTCGTGGCCATCGCCGTCGGTGCGGCGGCTCGCCTTGCCTCTCAGGGCGTGCCGCCGATGGCCAGCAGCTCGTTCTCCGTGCGCATGTACCACCTCCCGTCCACCAGCGCCGGCGACGCGAAGGTCCGGGCGCCGATGTCGTTGGTGTGCAGCAATTCGAACTCCGGACCCGCCCGCAGGACGAAGGTGATCCCGTCGTCGTTGGTGAAGAAGATCTTGCCGTCGACCAGCACCGGCGATGCCGAGAAGCCCTCCCGGACGGCCCGGCCGAGCCGCGCCTGCCACATGACCTCGCCGGTGGCGGCCTCGAAGCAGGTGACGATGCTCACCATGTCGTTGATGGTGTAGAGGTAGCCGTCGGCGGCCAGCGGCGAGGGGACGAACGGCGACCCGCGCGACGTCGACCACGCGACGTGCGTGTCCGTGACGTCGCCCCGTCCGCCGGGCCGGATCGCCAGCGTCGGTCCGGCGCGCCCCGACGTGCAGAAGACGAGCCCCGCTTCGACGACCGGGGTCGGGATGACCTCGAAGTTGTTCCCCCCGCAGCGCCAGAGCTCCTGGCCGGTCTGCGGGTCGTAGGCGTTGACCGTGCGCTGGCTGCTGACGACCAGCTCGTCGTGGTCGCCGACTCGGATCGCCACCGGTGTTCCCCAGCCGACGCTCTGGGCGCGAGACGTTCGCCAGACCTGCTCGCCGGTGGCCGTGTCGTAGGCGGCCACGAAGCCGCCGCTGCGCTGATCCTGGTAGATGATGACCTTGTCGCGGTAGAGCAGCGGCGAGCCGGCCGGCCCGTGGTAGTTGCTGATGCGTCCCACCTCGGTGTGCCACAGCACCGCGCCGTCGAAGTCGAGCGCCGCCAGCCCCCGGCTGCCCAGGGATACGTACACCCGCTCGCCGTCGGTGGCCGGGGTGGCCGACGCCGGGCCGTTTTTCTGGTGCACCGCTTCGCGCGGGCCGGGCGCCACCTCCGTTTCCCACAGGAGCGCCCCGTCGCCGCGTCGAAAGGCCAGGACGTACAGGCGTCGGCCGCGGTCGCGGCCCGCCGTCAGGAAGATGCGGTCGCCCCAGACGACGGGCGAGGAATTGCCGCGTCCCGGAACCGGGGCGCGCCAGACCACGTTGTCGGTGGCGCTCCAGCGGTCGGGATAGCCGGAGCCGGTCACCAGGCCCTGCCCCGACGGCCCGCGCCAGCGGGACCAGTACCGCGCACCCTCGCCCTCGACCGGAATCATCCCGACGGCGGGCGCCTGCGCCTGCGCGAGTCCGACCGAAGCGACGCCGGCCAGCGTGCC
Source organism: Vicinamibacterales bacterium (assembly GCA_965116825.1). Classification (GTDB taxonomy): domain Bacteria; phylum Acidobacteriota; class Vicinamibacteria; order Vicinamibacterales; family UBA8438; genus WTFV01. Next base: position 6,595,067 of record OZ220736.1, on the reverse strand, counting down.
CAGTCCGAGTACGACGACCAGTGCGAGTCGACGATGAGCCTTCATGCCCCCTCCTCGGAGACGGTATGCGCCGCGGCTTCCGGCATCATGTGCATGGTGCCGGACGGAGCGCCGTGCCGCGCCATCTCGTTCGCGTTCACGGTGCCGTAGATCGAGTCGCCGCGGGCGACCTCCTTGTCCTGCTCGTTGGTGACGATGCTCTCGCCGTGAATGATCCGCCGGCCCATCCGCGTCACAGTCGACACGCAGGTCAGCCTGCCGGCGGTGACCGGGCGGAAGTACTTGATCCGCAAATCGATGGCGACGACCGAGCCGCCCGCCTCGACCAGCGGCCGAATCTCGTCGCGCGCGAGCACCGCGTAGGCGATGCCGGTGTCGACCAGCGCGGCCGTGACGCCGCCGTGCAGGATGCCGGTCGGTTGCGCGAGGTCGGGGCGGTGCCCGATGGTCAGGACGGATCGTCCCGGCTGCATCTCGACGACCTCCAGCCCGATGAGCCGAAAGAAGGGCAACGCGGCAGCGCGCGCGCGGAGTGCGTCTAGATAGTTCGAAGGTCGAGCCACTGGTGCCGCCTGTCCACGGTTTGCGCCCGGAGGAGCGCCCAATCGCGATGCAGCAGGCATTATACGTGTCCGGACCGACGCTCCATGCCGTGCGGGACCAGCCGGGGCCCCGACGGGAGGCAGCTATAATCGGCGCCAATCGGCGTGCGGTGACGCCGAGGATGTTCATGCTGACGATTCCGGTCACGGACCGCTGCAGGCTGGTCCCGCTCGATCTGGCGGACGCCGATGAACTCTTCTCCCTGACCGACGACAATCGCGGCTACCTGCGGCAATGGCTGCCCTGGCTCGACAGCGTTCGCCGGGTCGATGACACACGCACGTTCATCCGCGCCGCGCAGGCGCAGGCGGCCCGCAACGACGGCGTCCAGCTTGCCCTGACCGTCGACGATCGCATCGCCGGCGTCGTTGGGCAGCACCATGTCGACTGGCGAAACCGGAGCACCGCACTCGGATACTGGATCGGCGAGTCCTACCAGGGTCTCGGGCTGGCCACGGCCGCCTGCCGCGCATTCATCACGCGCGCGTTCGACACCGCCCGACTGAATCGTATCGAGATTCGGTGCGCTGCGGGCAACCACCGGAGCCGGGCGATCCCGGTCCGGCTCGGCCTCGGGGAAGAAGGGTTGCTGCGCGACGCGGAGTGGCTCTACGACCATTTCGTGGATCACGTGGTCTATGCGGCCCTGGCGCGGGAATGGCGGCGGTCGGGCCACGGTGACGGCGTGGGGAGGGGAAGATGAGGACCTGCAACCGAGAGCATGGGGAACGGGTGACGAAGCGCAGGCGGCTTGCGGGCGTCGGAGCATTCCTGCTGCTCGTTGGGGGGACGACGCTCGGTGCCCAGGACTGGCCGCACTTCCTGGGTCCGGAGCGTGACGGCCACTATTCCGGACCGCCGCTCGATCGCGACTGGCCGGGCGGGGCGCCGCGCGAGCTCTGGCGTCGCCCGGTCGGCGAAGGCTTCGCGGGCCCCGTCGTTTCCGGCGGCCGCGTGCTGCTGTTCCACCGTCTGCGCGATCGCGAGGTGCTGGAGGCGCTCGATGCCGAGACCGGCGACTCCCTCTGGCGATACGACTATCCGTCGAGCTACCGCGACGATTTCGGGTTCGACGAAGGACCGCGTTCGGCGCCCGTCGTCGCGGGAGACCGCGTCTATACGTTCGGCGCGCAAGGGCAGATGCACGCGGTCGATCTCGAAACCGGCAACGGGGTCTGGCGCGTCGATACCCGGGCCCGGTTCCGCTTCCGCAAGGCTTTCTTCGGTGCAGCCGGGTCGCCGCTCGTCGAGGACGGTCGGGTAATCGCCAACATCGGCGGGCCGGATGCCGGCATCGCGGCCTTCGATGCCGACTCGGGCGAGGTGCTCTGGACCGTGGCCGGCGAGGAAGCGAGCTACTCGTCGCCGGTGGCGGCGACCTTCGACGGCCTCCGGCACGCGCTCTTCTTCACGCGCGACAACTTCGTGAGTCTCGATCCCGCCAGCGGCCGGGAGCGCTTTCGCCGGAGCTGGCGGGCCCGCATCCGGGCCTCGGTCAATGCCGCGACGCCGCTGGTCACGGATGACCTGGTCTTCGTCTCGGCGCAGTACGGCACCGGCGCCGGTCTGTTCCGGGTCGCCCGGTCCGGGCTCGACGAGCTGTGGAGGTCGAACGACGTGATGTCGAATCACTATGCGACGAGCGTGCACCGGGATGGCTACCTCTACGGTTACCACGGACGGCAGGAGTTCGGACCGAGCCTGCGCGCCGTGGCTCTCGAAACCGGAGACGTCGCCTGGGACGTGCCGCGATTCGGCGCCGGCAGCGTGTTGCTGGCCGGCGATCTGCTCGTCGTCATGCGCGAATCGGGCGACCTGATGCTTGCCCAGGCCTCTCCCGAAGCGTTCACGCCGGTCGCTCGCGCGCGCCTGTTGCGCGGCACCGTGCGGGCCTATCCGGCGCTGGCCGGCGGCCGGTTCTACGTACGGAACGACGACACGCTGCTCGCGGTCAGCCTCGCTCGATGAGGCACTGGCGGGTCGGGGTCGGCCCGCAGCTATCATCCGGAGACAGCCATGCTGGAGTTGCTCGTCGTGGTTGGCCTCGTAGTAGGAACATCCGCGGCCTGCTCGCTGTTCGAGGCGGTTCTGTATTCGGTGCCGGCCAGCCGCATCGAGGCTCTCAACCGCGCGAAGCGCCCCTCCGGCCGCATCCTGAAGCGGATGCGGCAGCAGGTGGACCGGCCGATCGCCGCCGTGCTGTCGTTGAACACCATCGCCAACACCGGCGGCGGCGCCCTGGCCGGCGCGCTGGCCGCGGGGGCGTTCGGCGCGGCGCGCATCTGGGTGTTCTCGCTGGCCTTCACCCTGGCGATCCTCCTGTTCTCCGAGGTGCTCCCGAAGACGGTCGGCGTGGTATACGCCCGGGCTCTTGCTCCGTTCGTCGCCCGGCCGCTGGCCTGGCTCGTGGCGCTCTTCCGTCCCCTCATTCTGCTGACCCAGCTCGCCACCCGCGCCGTTCGCTCCAAGTCCCAGGAGGACCGGATCTCCGACGAAGAGTTGCTTACGATGGTCACGCTCGGCCTGCGGTCGGGCGACTTCCAGCCGCACGAAGCCCGCGTCATTCAAAACGTGCTCGCGCTGGAGCGGCGGACCGTGTCGGAGGTCATGACGCCGCGCCCGGTCGTCTTCCTTCTCGGGGCCGCCGTGACCGTGCGTGAAGCGGCCGCGATGACGGAGCTGGACAAGTACAGCCGCGTTCCCGTCTACGCGGCGGACCCCGAGGAGCTCGTAGGCGTCGTGCACCGGGTCGATATCCTGAAGGCAGTTGCGGAGGATCGTTTTGAGACGACCCTGGAGAAGATGATGCGACCCATCAACTTCGTCGTGGCCGCGGCGCCGCTCGACCAGGTGCTGAGGACCTTTCTCGCCCGTCGCGGGCACATGCTGGCGGTGATCGACGAGTTTGGAGGATTCGCCGGCATCGTCACGCTCGAGGACGTTCTGGAGGAGCTCATTGGACGCGAGATCGTCGACGAGTTCGACCAGGTGACCGACCTGCGCGCGTTTGCCAGACGGCGGCGATTGATGGCGACGCAGCGCCAGGACGCCGGCGATTCGTAGTGCCGCGTGTCCGTCTCTGGCGAGCGGCTTCGGCCGCCGGCCTCACGTCGAATAAGACGGCCGTTGTAGAGACGATGTCGTGTGCGGGGGCGTGTCAGGACAAGCCCACGTGCTTCATAGGTTGGTTTTCTGTAGTAGACTGTCGCGCATCGCGAGTTCAGGGATCCGTGCGATGCCGTCGCGGGTCCGGTCCAAAGGGGGCAAGTGACAATGTCGAAGAGCGGAATCCTGGAAGCGCTGAGGAACGAAGAAAAGGCGCTCAAGACTCAGCTTGTCGCGATACAACGTGCAATCGAGGCGATAGAGCTGGCCGATGCGCCCGCGCCCGCCGCGCGGGGCAAGAAGAAGGCCCGCAAGGTGGTGGTGGTGGCCGCCCCGCCGAAGCGTAAGCGGGCGATGACGGAAGAACAGCGTCGGGCCATCTCGGAGCGGATGCGGAAGTACTGGGCGTCGAGACGGGAAGCAAAGGGGGAAGGGGTAGGCTGAAGGCCCCGTGGGGGGGAGCACCGCCGCCATTCTCTGGCGGCGGTGCTCCTCCACAAGAGCCGTGAGGCCTCTCCTCTATTGATCGGTAGAGCTGCCGCGCGGGTCCAGCAGCAGCTTCTGAACGCGCCAGTTGTTCAGGTCGGCGACGTACAGCGTCTCGTCGGAACGGCAGGAGATCCCGTGCACCCAGTTGAACTGTCCGAGCTGACGGCCTGATTCTCCGAGCCATCCCAGGATCTTGCCGTCGAGCGTCATCTTGTAGATGCGCCCCGGTTCCACGTCCGACGCGAACAGGTACTGCGTTTCTCCGCCCGAGATACAGATCGTCCATGGCGCGGTTTCGTCGGGAGCGTTCGGGTTCACGTTGCCCAGAACCGGCTGCCGCGTCTTGTCGTATGGCACGTTGAGATGGATGATCTGCAACAGGTTGCCGTCCGAGTCGAACTTCTGAATACGCCGGTTGGTACGGTCGGCGACGTAGACGTGGCCGCTGCGGTCGACGCCCAGGTTGTGCGGAAGCCTGATCTGACCCGGCTCGGTTCCGTAGGTGCCCCACGACTTGATCCAGTTGCCGTGCTTGTCGAACTTGGCGACGCGTGAGTTGACGTAGCCGTCGCTGATGTAGATGTTGTCGTCCGGATCCCACCCGACATCGGTCGGCCCGTTGAAGTAGCCGTCGACGTGCCGTGCGTCCGGCGGGGCGATGTGCTCGTGCGGCTCGTATCCTTCCGGACGCCGCCCCAGGTTCATCGTCACGTAGCCGGCCGGATTGAACTTGGTCACCGCGTTGGTTCCCTTGTCGACAATCCACAGGTTGTCGTGCCGGTCGTAACGGGCCGAGTGCGAGTAGCCGAGCCCGTACACGCCCTGCCCGAGTTCGCGGACGAAGTTGCCGTTGTCGTCGAACTCGAAGAGCTGCGTGGTCGCATTGCCGTACAGGGGGCCGCTCGTGGCGGTGCCGGGATGGTTCAGCACCAGCAGGTGTCCCTTGGAGTTCTCGGCGACCGCGAGGATCTCGCCGAGGTTCATTTCCGGCGAGTACTTGAGGTAGTCCGGCACGGAGACGAACGGGATCTCCGGCGCGTCGCTGTTGTCAATCTGCTGGGCTCCGAGCGGCGCCAGCGCGAGGGCCAGGGCAATCGCCGCGGCGATGGAGAAGCGTGTCACGATGCAAACCTCCTGATGGATGGGTGGCGAGTCCGGAGTACGGGACGGAGCTGGTGCCGGAGGTGGGACTCGAACCCACACGAGGAGTGAACCCCACTGGATTTTGAGTCCAGCGCGTCTGCCAATTTCGCCACTCCGGCTGCCGGTGGTCAAGGCCTGACGGTGCCGTCATGCCGCCACAGGTAGAGTGTACGCGTACTTCCGCGGGCGTCCTCGAACCGATCCACCGCGTCCGGGTCCCAGTCGCCCATGCTGAAGGCGTGCGAGACGATCCGGGCGCCGGGTCGAAGTTGGCGCGTCAGGATCGGCTTCAAGCGGGCGTTGGAAGACGACAGCAGATAGAGGGTCACGACGGTGGCGTCGGAGACGTCGGTCTGCATGGCGTCCCCCTCGATGAACTCGACCAGATCCTGCACGCCGGCCTGCTCCGCGTTCGCGTTCGCTTCGGCGATCCGCTGTGGGTCGATGTCCACGCCGACGCCGCGCGCGCCGAAGTCCCGGGCGGCGGCGATGACGATGCGTCCGTCTCCGCATCCGAGGTCGTACACGACGTCGTCCGCCGTGACGCCTGCCAGCGTCAACATCCGCTCGACCACGTCGTTCGGCGTCGGTACGAACGGCGCCAGGCTCCGGCTGTCCTGCGCGGCCGGGTGTCCGATCCCCGGCGTTGCCAGCGGCCCCGCGAGAACCAGCGCTCCCAACGTGAACGCGCATGCCGTCGCACTGAACCGTCGTGACCTCATCGCACCCTCCTGGTGACGTGCGGCGCCGGGCCGCGGTTGCAAGGCGTTACTCTACAACAGCCGTCCGAGCCGGTGCGCGCAGCCGGTGGGTCGGACGGGGCCGGCCGGCGTTCGTTCCAGGTCCGATTCGGGGCGCCGGGACCGGTCATCGTGCGGCGGGTCGGCACCCGAGACGTGGGGGAGAGCGGCCAAATCGCTCATTCTGCGCGACTTCCGGTTGGGCATCTGCTCCAGATCAGCTATAATGCTTGCCCGCCTCAAGTAGAGGCCCGTCCAGCGCTGCCGTCCACCTTATACGTTCGGGGGGGCCATGTTGCAGTTCGAGGTCGGAGACAAGGTCATCTATCCCAACCAGGGACTCGGCATCGTCGAGCGAATCGAGACGCGGACCATCATGGGCACGACGTGCGGTTTCTACTCGCTGCGCATGGCTTCGAGCGACACGACCGTCCTGGTGCCGGTGGACAACGTCGAGGACGTCGGCTTGCGCCGCGCGATCGAAGATCATGAGGTCAAGAAGCTCTTCAGCCTGCTCGGCAACGGGAAGATCGACAGTCACCAGAACTGGAAGGGCCGCTTCAAGGACAACTCCAACAAGATGCGGACGGGTTCGCTGTACGACGTCGTGGACGTCCTCAAGAGCCTGAATCACCTCAGCCAGTCGAAGAACCTCTCGTTTCGCGAGAAACGGATGCTCGACCGCGCGAAGTTCCTGGTCGTATCGGAGATCTCCGAGGTCGTGAGCGAGCCGTCCGAGACAATCGAGGAGCGCGTGGAGAAGGCGCTCGATCGCTGCCTCGCCAACCGCGAGCGGCAACTCGCCAAGGAGAGCGCGGCCAGGGCGAAGGCGTCCGAGGCAGACGAAGCCTCCGAGACATCCGAAACGCCCGAGGTCGTTGAGGTTACCCCCGCAAGCCCCTAGGAGCTCGTGGATAGCGCCCCGCTGCATTCGAGCGGGGATGCGTCGGGCTCCTGGCAATCCGTGTCCCGTGGCGGAACTCGTCCGCACCATCGTCGCGACCGTTCGGTCTGCCGCGGCGTACCTGAGCGTGCTGCTCTGGGTCCTCATTACGGGTCCCATCGGCATGCTTCTCGCGTACGTTCTGGGCCGGCCGGGAATCCTGTACGCGCTCGGCCGCGGCGGTGTGCGTCTGGGACTAGCGGCCGCCGGCATCCGCTTCACGGCGGCGGGAGGCAGCCACGTTCAGGTTCGGCGGGGGGCAGTCTACTGTGCGAATCACCGCAGCAATCTCGAACCGCCCATCATCTACATGGCCCTCTCCGCCGTGCATCCCAAGCTGAAGATTCTGTACAAGGCGGAGCTCCGTGCGGCGCTGCCGGTGCTCCGCAACGCCTTCGACCTGGTGGGATTCGTGCCTATCGAGCGCGGCAACCGGGATCAGAGTGCAGGGGCGATAGACCGTGCCGCCGCGGCTCTCGTGGCGGGCGACTCGTTCATGATTTTTCCCGAGGGTACGCGCAGCCGGACGGGGCGGCTGCTTCCTTTCAAGAAAGGGGGTTTCATCATGGCGATCAAGGGGCGGGCTCCGATCGTGCCGGTTGCCGTGCAGGGCGCCGACGCGGCCATGCGCAAGGGCAGCCCGGTCATTCGGCCGGTGACCGTGCGCGTGCAGATTGGGGAGCCTATCCCCGTGGACGGTCTGGATGCGGGGGATCGTAACCTGCTCATCGATCGTACCAGGCGGGCCATCGAGACGCTGCTGGCCGCCGGGTCTACGGCGCAGACTCCCTAGCCGCCGATGAAGAACGACAGCGTCCAGGGCGGCAGGGGCGTACCGTCGTTCGCCTGCACTCCGTCCAGCAATTCGACGGTGACGCTGCGAAAGCGTTCCAGCTGGTCGTCGAAGCGGATTTCAAGCACGCGGTTCCGGCCGCGATACGCCAGCTCGAACAGGATGTCCGCGGCGTCGGGGTCGACGCGGGTTCCTGCGGGGCCGGCGTAGGAGACGCGAACCTGCCCGTTGAACGACTCCGGGTCCATATCCCGGGAAAACTGGACGCGAACCATGGTGTCCTGCGGCACGTCCACGTCGTCCGGCAACGGAGCGCTGAAGATGACCTCCGGCGGCGGCAGGCGTCGCGTCTCGACCGCCGCCGGCGGGGACCGGTCGGGGACCGGTTCGGCCAGCGCCAGCGCACCGGCGTTGACGAGCACCATGCCGTCCTGAACACGAACGGCGCCCGTCACTTCGAGCCAGCGACCGGTGTCCATGCGAGCCAGCACGTCGAGCTCGAACCCGTCTCCTTTCGGTTCCCTTCCGACCACCCAGACCGCGGCGTCGGCCGAACGGAGGACGAAGTCCCAGCGGCTCTCGTCCGGCGCCTCGGGCAGATCCCCGTACAGGTTGCGGCCTCGGAAACGGCCGATGATCGTGACGCCCTGATCCCGATAGCGGTCCGGGTCGAGCACGATGCTCCGGAGCGTCGTGGCGGAGGGGCGGGCCGCGGGACGTGAAGACGTGGCGACGAGCAGCGGCAACTCGCCTCTTGCAGGCCAGGGCTTGCGCAGCAGCTCTTCCGAGAGCCTGCGGATAGGCAGCCCGGCGAGGCGCTGGTCGCTCTCGTCGAGGCGGCCGACGTCGTAGAACGTGCCGATGACCTCGAGCCGCTCGCGGGTGCCTTCCGGGGGCGGCGGAACGTCGAATGCGAGCAGGCGCATGCTGTCGTCGTCACTCACCAGCCAGGTCAGCACCTGCTCGGCGATAGCGTCCGAGACGAGGAGGACCTCTTGTCCGTGGAAGAAGAAGGGATGCCTCTCGATCGCGTCGAGCGTGGCCGCCCGCCGGCTCTGCGCGCCGGCGCCGGGGGCGAGCAGGGCGAACGCGCACGAGAACGCCGCCGCCCGCCGCGCCGTTCGCCGCCACCACTGCAACTGGGCCATGATTCGCATCTTAGCACGCGGATCCACGACGTCGGCCTGCCTTGACCGGCCGGCGTCCGGGCCATAGAATCGCGGTCCTTCCCGGACGCGACGATGCGTGATGAAATCTCGGAGCTGACGACGAACCGGCTTTCGCTGTACGTTCGGTTTCTGAACGAGCTCGACGAGAGGGGCGTGCGCACGGTCTCGTCGACCGTACTTGCCGATCGATTCGGCCTCAACGCCGCGTTGATCCGCAAGGATCTCGCCCACTTCGGAGACCTTGGCGTGCGGGGCGTCGGATACGTGGTAAAGGACCTGCGCCGCGAGCTGCAAGTGATTCTGGGTCTGGATCGCAGGCTCGCGGTGGCGATTATGGGCGCCGGCAACCTGGGTCTCGCGCTGGCGGACTATCCGGGTTTCCGCCGGGAGGGATTTCGCATCGTGGCGCTGTTCGACACACTGCAAGAGAAGGTGGGGCAGGAGTCGCGCAGCGGGGTGCGCATCTACGATGTCCGGGAATTGTGCGCCGTGGCTTCGCGCGAAGGCATCACGATCGCGGTCATCGCCGTGCCGGCGGCGTCGGCCCAGCAGGTGGTGGGCACGGTGGTCGACGCCGGCATCAAGGCCGTCTTGAACTTTACGCCCGGCGCGCTGCGAGTCCCGCCCGACGTCAAGTTGAAGAGCGTGGACTTGACGGTTTCGCTCGAGAGCCTGTCGTTCTATCTGGCCAGCTTGGAGAGCGGCGCCAGGAACTGATCCGTCTACGGGAGAGGGCATGGGGGAGCGCGACCGCGGACGGGACGAGCCGGGACTCAGCCACGTCGACGAGGCCGGCCGGGTCCGCATGGTCGACGTCGGAGACAAGCCGGTCACCGAGCGCGTGGCCGTGGCCCGCGGTCACATCGCCATCGGCGAGCCGGCGCTGCGGGCCATTCGCGATGGACGCGTCGCCAAGGGCGATCCGCTCCAGGCGGCCCGTCTTGCCGGCGTCATGGCGGCGAAGAAGACCGCGGAGCTCGTCCCGCTGTGCCATCCGCTCATGCTGTCGCAGATCGATGTCGACCTGCAGGCACTCGACGACGGCTATCGGATAGAGGCGCGGGTGCGCACCGCGGGGCGGACCGGTGTGGAGATGGAGGCGTTGACCGCTGTTTCCGTCGCCGCCTTGACCATCTACGATATGGTCAAGGCGATAGACAAGAGGATGGTAATCGGTTCCATACGACTCGTGAAGAAGTCAGGAGGCCGGTCGGGCGACTTCAACGCCGGTTGACAGCGTTTCCACGCCGCTGACGGCGTCGGGATGCGGTCGCGGAAGCCGGGGCTGTCAGCCGCGTGCCGGTGAACAACCATGGACGATGAACTCAGGACTTTGGCTGCGCTGCCGTTTCACTTCGCCGGACGTCATCCCAAGCCGGCGCTCATGCGCCGCTGCCGCGGGGATGCCGTCGAGGAGCTGTCGACCCAGGAGCTCTTCGAGCGGATTCGCGACTTCAGTCTCGGTCTCGGCGCGCTCGGAGTGGAGCCCGGCGACCGGGTCGCGATCCTGTCCGACAGCCGCCCCGAGTGGGTCATCTCCGATCTGGCGGCGCTGACCGCCGGGGCGGTGACCGCGCCGATCTATCCGACCCTGCCCGAGACGCAGGTGCGCTACATCCTCGCCGACTCGGGAGCCCGGGTCGTCGTGGTGGCCGACGAGACGCAGGCGGCGAAGGTGCGCGCCGTCTGGGACGAGCTTCCGAATCTGTCCGCCCTGGTGATTATGGACCCCGCGGGCGGGCCGGGGGCCGCCGCCGGCGCTTCCGGGCGCGAGGAGCTGAGCCTGGCCGACGCCACCGGCCGCGGCCATCGCCGCCTCATGGCGGAAGACGGCCTGGGCCGGGAGTACAAGGAGCGCGCCGCGGCGATTACGCCGGACCAGTTGGCCACGATCATCTACACGTCGGGAACCACCGGAGAGCCGAAGGGTGTGATGCTCACCCATGGCAACGTCGCCAGCAACGTCATGGACGGCGGTGCCGTGGTGCGGGTCGACTCCGAGGACGTCGCGCTGTCGTTCCTGCCGCTCAGCCACGCCTTCGAGCGGGCGGTCGTCTTCCTGTACCTGTATCACGGAGTGACCGTGACGTTCGCGGAATCGCTGGACACGATCGCGCGCGACCTCGGAGCCGTGAAGCCGACCGTGATGACCGGCGTGCCCCGCGTCTACGAGAAGTTCCATGCCCGGGTCCACGAGGCGGTCGCCAGCGCGCCGGCGGTGCGGCGGCGACTCTTCCACTGGGCCGTCCGCAGCGGCCTCAAGACGGCCCGCGCCCGTCTCGCCGGCCGTTCCGTGGCGCTGCCGGCTCGGCTGCTGCACGGCCTGGCGGAGCGGCTGGTGCTGTCCAAGGTCCGGGGCCGTCTCGGCGGACGCCTGCGGTTCGTCGTCTCGGGGAGCGCGCCGCTGTCGACGCCGATCGCGGAGTTCTTCTTCGCGATAGGGATTCCGGTCGCGGAGGGCTACGGACTGACCGAGACCTCGCCCACGCTGACCGTAAATCCGCTCCAGCGCCCGAAGCTGGGCACGGTCGGGCCCGCGATCCGGAACGTGGAGCTCAAGATCGCGGACGACGGCGAGGTGCTCGCGCGCGGTCCCAACGTCATGCAGGGCTACTACGGCAAGCCCGAGGCGACGGCCGACGTGATGCGCGACGGGTGGTTCTGCACCGGCGACATCGGGAGCCTCGACGACGACGGCTACCTGACGATTCTGGACAGGAAGAAGGAGCTGATCGTGACGGCGGGCGGAAAGAACATCGCCCCGAATCCCATCGAGGCCGAACTGAAGCGCTCGCCGCTCGTGGCCGAGGCGGTGCTCATCGGCGATCGGCGCCCCTACGTTTCCGCGCTGCTCGTTCCCGACTTCGCGGCGCTCGCCGCGCACACCGGCGCCGAGGGCGCGCCCCGCGAGGAGATCGTGGAGCGCGCGGACGTCGTGGCGCTGTTCGACGAGGTGGTGGATCGGGTCAACTCGGGCCTCGCCAGGCACGAGCAGATCAAGCGATCGGCATTGCTGCCGGCGGAGTTCGCCATCGCCACCGGCGAGCTGACGCCGACGCTCAAGGTCAAGCGGCGCGTGGTCGCCGAGCGCTGGAGCGATGCGATAGAGCGGCTGTACGCGTCGGGCTAGTCGTCAGAAGAGCGTCGCGTCTGTCAGCGGCCACCAGCGGAGCTGCACCTTTCCGACGATGTACTTCTTCGGAACCTGGCCCCAGGTGCGGCTGTCCGAGCTGCTCCTGCGGTGGTCTCCCATGACGAAGTAATAGGCGTCCTGCACGACCTCCGGACCGTAGTCCTCCCTGCTCCGGAACTCGGACGGGATGGCGACGGGGAAGAGCACCTCGTTCACGTAGACCTGGCCGTCCTCGATGCGCACGGTATCGCCGGCCTCGGCGATGATCCGCTTGACGAACGACTTGTCGGGATCCACGGGGTAGTAGTGCATCACGATGTCGCCCGGCTGCGGGTCCTCGAAGAACTTGTAGATGGCCTTGTTGACGATCAGCCGATCCTGATCCTCAAGCGTCGGCTGCATGCTCTTGCCCTCGACCCGCGCGACCTGGAACCCGAAGGTGACGATGAGCGTGGCGTAGACCGCCGCCGACGCGAACGTCTTGAGCCACGCCACCAGCTCTTCGCCGGCGCGGACCAGGAAGGCTTCGTAGCGCGGTCCGCGCGCCGGCTCGGGTTCCGCGCGGGGCGGTGGCTGCTCCGCTGTCGGCGGTTCCGACAGCGATGGTTCCGACAGCGATGGTTCCGACAGCGATGGTTCCGACAGCGATGGTTCCGTCGGAGACGGCGCCGCCTCGGCTGCGATGTCCCGTCGGAGCAGTGCCTCGACCGAGTCGCCGGGCTCTAGAGGCTGAGGTACTCCCGCAGTCGTTTCGTCTGCGACCGGCTGACGGGTATCTCCGTCCCCCTGGGATCCTTCATCTTCAGAATGTAGTTCCGGCTGAACCACGGGACTATCTCCTTGATCTTGTGGATGTTTACCACGTGCGACCGGTGAACGCGCCAAAAGACGTCCGGATCGAGATGCGACTGCAACTCGTCCAGCGTGCGGAAGCTCGCGGCGCCGTGCAGTGTACCGGTCACGACGGTGATGATATCGTCCACCAGCGATGCGAACACGATGTCCTGCGGCTGCACGAGCACGAGCCGCTCGCTTGCCTTCACGGCGATGGGCTCCCGCCGCGCGCGGCGCTGCGCAACCAGGTTCACGATTCTTTCGAGCTCGTCCGCCTGCAGCTCCGTCCGTCGTGCTTCGGGGCGCGGCGCCGGGGACACCAGCCCTCGTACCCGCGTGATCGTCCGGGCGAGGCGCGCCGGCTCGACCGGTTTCAGCAGGTAGTCGACCGCGTTCACTTCGAATGCCTCGATCGCATGTTGATCGTACGCGGTCACGAAGACCACGCGCGGGGTGTCGCCCCGATCCACCAGCTCGCGCGCCACCTCGAAACCGGTGCGGCCGGGCATCTGGACGTCGAGCAGCACCAGGTCCGGGTGCTGCGCCTCGATGACCTCGAGGGCTCGGAGGCCGTCACCCGCCTGCCCGACGATCTCCACGTCCTCCAACTGCTCGAGCTGGAAGCAGAGCTCGTTCCGCGCGAGCTGTTCGTCGTCGACCACGACCGTGCGTATGCTCATGCTCCAACTACGCGGATGCTCTCCGCGGTGCGGTCAACGCAGGAATCTCGATGCGTGCACACGTTCCTTCCCCGGGGGTGCTCTCAAGCCGCAGCGGATAGTTTTCTCCGTATATGACGCGCAACCGCTCGTCGACGTTGCGCAGGCCGATCCCGCCCTCGCGGCTGCGCCCGACGTCGGTGTCGGCCATGCCCGCTCCGTTGTCGATCACCTCGATGACGCCGTGTCCGCGCGTGCGGCGGCTCCTGATGATGATACGCCCGCCGCCCACCTTCTTCTCGATCCCGTGCTTGATCGAGTTCTCGACCAGCGGCTGCAGCACCATGCTCGGAATGATCAGATCGAGGCTGTCGGGACTGATGCGTTGCTCCACGACGAGCGTGGGACCGAAGCGAACCGCTTCGATGTCGAGGTATTCATTGATGGAGGCCAACTCCTCCCGCAGGGTGACGAACTGCTCCTGGGTGCTCAGCATCCGCCGCAGCATCACCGACAGCTTCAGGATCAGCGTCCGCGCCGTTTCCGGCTGCGAGCGAATGAGCGACGAGATCGAGGTGAGCGTGTTGAACAGGAAGTGCGGGTGTATCTGGCTGGACAGCGCGTCGACGCGCGCGGCCATCAGGAGCTTCTCCTGTTCCTGCAGGCGATGCTCGATGCGCGCGGTGTTCCAGATCTTGATCGGAATAGCGACGCTCAACACGGTGGACAGCATCACCAGCACCCCGAGCCATAGATTCTCGATCTCGAAGAAAAAGATGACATCGAGGCCGAAGCGCACGCCGAGTCCTTGCCTGATCACTTCCAGGCCGACGGGCGCCGCGGCAAGAATCGGGAGCCAGTCGACGCGGAAACGCCGCACGAGGTACCACGCGTGCCGGTGCAGGTCTGCGAAGAACAAAGGCGACAGGTGCCAGATGGCCTCCTTCGGGCACACCTCGCGCAGGCCGCCGCCGGCGAATCCGCAACCCACCGCGAACGGCATCGCCGCCACCTCGCCGCCGACGAGGGCCGGGGCGCCGGCGAGCACGCCGACGATCGCGCCGGCGTACGGACCGGCGATCAATCCGGCGAGGAACGGGCCGGCCAGCGAGAGGTCCGCCGCGTCGTAGCCGAGCACGAGCCGGGCGATGATGCCGCCGACCAGCGGGATTCCGAGACTGAATGCGAATACGAGACGCTCGCGCCAGGCGCGCTGCTCGGTCAGCAGGATTCGCCGGAACTGGCGGAACCGGACGAGCATGGTGGAGAGCGTCGCCACGACGGCGAGCTTCACGACCAGCGTCGTCAGCAGCACCTGCTGGGCGGTGGTCAGGAATCTGGCTTCCGGCGGCACTCCCGGCCACTATAGCGAATGCGGCAAACGTTGGTCCCTGCGATCCTCGGTCCGCCGCGTCACGAGGCGGCCGTTGGTCCTTGCGACCCGCCGACCAACGGGGTATAGTCGCCGGGGCCGGATAACGATTCGACGAAACATGCGAGCCTCTACCATTACGGAGCAGCGGGTGAGGGCTGCCCCACTCGGCGATTGGCGGTTCCCGGCGTGAGTCTTCTGCATCGGAATCCCGACGAGGACCTCTGCTCGGATCCGCAGACGCGTGCGCTCTCCGCCGCCGTCGTGGAGAGTTCCTTCGTCGAAGCCGTCTACAACAAGATCGCCGTCATCGACGACTGGCTCTTCGGGGCGACCTTGCACACGGGCCGCCTCGAGGCGATACGGAAGCTCGACCTGCAGCCGGGCGACGAGGTCCTGGAAGTCGGCGTCGGCACCGGCATAAACGCCGCGCTCTACCCGGGCAATGTCGCGGTGACCGGCATCGACGTGGCGGAGAAAATGCTCGAGAAGGCGGCTCGCCGGCTCGCCGCCCACAAGGTCGACAATGTCCGTCTGATGCAGATGGATGCCGCGCACCTCGACTTTCCGGACGATTCGTTCGACCTGGTCTATGCCCCGTACGTCATCAGTACCGTCTCGGACCCGGTGGCGGTCGCGCGCGAAATGCGTCGGGTCTGCCGCCCGGGGGGACGTTTCGTCTTCCTCAACCACTTCCTCAGCCCGAATCGCTTCGTCGCCCGCGCCGAGCGTCTCATCTCGCCGCTGACCGTCTACATCGGCTTCAAGGCGGATCTGGATCTGCCGGCGTTCCTCGCGCAGGCGGAGTTGAGTCCGGTGTCGATCGAGAAGGTCAACATCCCCCGCATCTGGTCGCTCGTTACCTGCACCAAGGACTGAGAATCCTCGGGCGTCTGCGCCGTAGAACGGTGCGGACTCCCGGAGGGTTGGTTGGGCGGCAAGCGGAGCCGTCAGGCGACGATTGGCGGGCTAGGAGAGCCACGCCGCCAGTGCGTCCGCAACGACCTGCGCGCCGTTCGCGGCCGGCGGCGCCGGGCGAGGCTGCGCCAGGAGCCGGTCCAGGTGTTCCTGCCAGCGCCCGGCGAAGAACTCCTCGTGGTCCATGAATGCCGCCCGAGTCAGCGCAGGCAGGCCCGCGACCAGAACCTCGTACTCCGGGAAGCGTCCGCGCGACGTGTAGAGCATCGCGGTGTCGTTGGCGGCGCACTCGGCGATCATGCCGTAGCCCGGCTTGGTGACGACGACGTCGACGGCGGCGACGAGGTCCTCGAAGCCGATGCCCTGAGCGGCCAGGGCGCCTTCGTCGAGTGTGGTGAACGGGTGGCCCTCCGGTCCGCCGACCGCGTGCGGGCCCGTCGTGAAGACGACATGGCAGTGTCGAATCCGTGCGATCGCCGACCAGTCGACGGCCCGAACGCCATAGCGGCCGAAGGCGAACAGCGCCAGCCTCCGGTCGTGCGGGAGCCCCAGTTGCCGGCGGACGTCGCCCGGCTCCCGGGCCGAACGCCGCGCCACGAGAGGGATGTCGACGACGGTGTCGAAGCCGCCGAAGCCGCCGTGGAGGGGAAGCCGCCACGCGGCTGCCGCATGCGCGTAGGCGTCGCGGAGCGTTGGTACGAGGTCTCGGGCCAGCGCCGCCGTTTCCGGGTATCCCTTGTAGATCCAGTCCCAGGTGAAGTTGCCGACGACTATGGCCGGGACGTTCGCGCGGGCCGCGGCGGCGCAGGCCAGCGGCGGGACGTCCCCCACCACCAGGTCGGTCCCTCCGGCGGTCAGTGCGCGAGCCTCCGCGTCGGCGCGCGAGTCGAGCGTGCGGTGGAATGCGTCGGCGCGGGAGATCGAGGCGGGAACGTCGACCTCCAGGCTGTCGACCTGTACTACGCCGGTGTCCAGCTCGGCCGGCTCGAACGAGAACGGGAAGTCGAGGGCGCGGTCGAAGAGCCACCGCGGCGCCGAGGTTCGCACGTGGATGTCCACGTCGGGCCGCCGCCGGTGCAGGCCGCGGATGATCTCGGTCTGGCGTGACGCGTGGCCGAAGCCGTGTCCGGAGATGGCGAAGACGACGGCCGGCATCAGAAGGTCGACGGTCCGCTTCCCGCGTCGTTCCGAGCCCGGCGGGGTGGCCGGCGGCCGAAGCCGGGGGCTGCTAACATCCGCGCATGGCGTTGCATGAACGTGAGTTCTTCAGTGAGACCCGCGAGACGAAGCCTGCCCGCGGTCCCGCCGTAAGCCGAAGCGCGAGCGGAAGAGGCGCGTCACGCCTGGATTCGATGGGAGCACCACCTGTCCGACACGAATTCCTGAGGTTCGCATGATGCTCTTCCTCCCTCCCCATC
Source organism: Vicinamibacterales bacterium (assembly GCA_965116825.1). Lineage (GTDB taxonomy): Bacteria > Acidobacteriota > Vicinamibacteria > Vicinamibacterales > UBA8438 > WTFV01. The sequence continues at coordinate 6,577,748 of OZ220736.1, read as the reverse complement.
AACCCTAGTGTAGCGTCCCGGAAATGAGTATCGTAAGTGGCAGGCTTCAAGCAAGGGAGACTGCCATGCCACGCGGACGCCCCCTGGTACCACTCACGCTCACCGACGAGCAGCAGGATCAGCTCAACGGCATCGCCCGGTCGGCCACCCTGCCCTACGCCCTGGTCCAGCGTGCCCAGATGGTCCTCGCCAGTGCCGAAGGCTTGGCCAACTCGGCCGTCGCGCGGCGCTTCGGCGTCACAGCACAAACCGTCGGCAAGTGGCGACGGCGCTTCCGAGCGGCCGGCATCGAGGGCCTGCACGACGAACTCCGCCCCGGCCGTCCCCGGACCTATGGCGACGACAAAGTGGCGGCGGTGATCAACCGTGCCCTGCAGGAGAAGCCCGACCCCGCCACGCATTGGAGTACGCGCACCTTGGGGCGAGCTGAAGGCATTGCCAAGAGCACGGTACAGCGCTGGCTCGCCCTCTTCGGGGTCAAGCCGCATCTGGCGAAGACCTTCAAGCTGTCCACCGATCCGTTCTTCATCGAGAAGGTGCGCGACATCGTCGGGTTGTACCTCAACCCGCCCGACCACGCGATGGTCCTGTGCGTGGACGAGAAGTCGCAGATTCAGGCGCTCAATCGTACCCAGCCGACGCTGCCGATGGGCCTCGGCTATGCCGAAGGCTACACCCACGACTACGTCCGGCACGGCACGACGACGCTGTTCGCCGCCCTGGACATCGCCACCGGGGAGGTGTTCGGACTGTGCCGGAAGCGGCACCGCCACGAGGAGTTCCTGTCGTTCCTGCGCCTGATCGACCGCGAGGTGCCGGCGGAGTTGGACATCCACCTGGTCCTGGACAACTACGCGACGCACAAGCACGCCAAGGTCAAGCGGTGGCTGGCGGCGCGATCCCGCTTCCATCTGCACTTCACGCCCACCTCGGCGTCCTGGCTGAACCAGGTGGAGCGGTGGTTCGGGTTGCTCAGCCAGCGGGCGATCAAGCGGGGTTCGTTCCACAGCGTCACCGATCTGGTGAACAAGATCCAAGCGTTCATCGACGCCTACAATACCTCCGCCACACCGTTCGTCTGGGTCGCCACGGCGCAATCGATCATCGACAAGGTGGCGCGTATTGCGGTGCGTATTTCCGGGACAGCGCACTAGCATCAAGGTTGTCACGAACGATTCTCCCACGTGTCGCCGACATCGGCGTCCCGACCGAAGGAGCCTCGCTAGTAGATGCGCGGCACCAGCCGCCAGGGCACGTTGGCGCGGTAGCGCTCGTAGCGCTCGCCGAACCGGGCGGCCATGTCCCGCTCCTCCCACGGGATGGCGGTAACGATGTACGCCGTGCTCAGCAGGGCGAACGAAAGCCGGGTGTACGTCATGTCGGGCGTCCCGACCAGTACCAGGAGCAGGCCGGCATAGAGCGGGTGTCGCAGGTGCCGGTACGGACCGCGGATCCGCAGCTCGGACGGCTCCGCGACGCGCGCGGCGGCTGGCGCCGCGGCCTGCCGGATCCCGGCCAGCTCGCGCAGGTCGAGCACCGCCCCGCCGCGGCAGACGAGCAGGATGCCCGCCGACTGCACGGCGAAGCAGGCTGCCCGCGCCAGCCCGTCCGCGCGGTGCAGAACGCCGGGGAGCGGTTGCCACAGGGCGCAGGTGAGGACGAACAGGATACTGGCGGTCCATACGTAGGTCGCGCGCTCGAGACCTTCCGGCAGATGGTGCGCGACCCGGCGTTTCGCGCCGCTCCGCGCCAGCAGGCTGTGGTGCAACGCGAAGAGGCTGAAGAGACCGGTATTGACGGCAAGGCCGCCGGCGATGCCCAACGGCGTCGATGACTGGACGGCTCCGAAGCGGATGCCGTACGCGTAGGCGAAGTAGCCGAGTGATGCCGCGAACGCGGCGGCGCCGGCCAGCGCGTAGAGGCGTGCCCCGGTCCGACGCACGGTCGGGTGGTGAGCGAACCGGCGGCGCGAGGTGGGACCTTGGTCATCCATGGGTGCACGGATTATGCCCCGTCGCTGCAGGTTCCGGATGCCCAGCCTACGCACTATAATCGCCTGATGAACCGACGGTGGGCTCGTTTCGTCGCCGTCTCCCTGCTGCTCGCGCTGCTGCCCGCGGCGAGCGCCGGCCAACCGGCGGCGGAGCTCACCGCGGACGAGCAGTTCCACCGGGACGCCACCCGCGCCCTTGCACACGGCGATCGGGAGGCGGCCGAGAATCTGGCCGCCGGCCGCGACCCGTCCGATCCCGCGGCCGTTGCGCTGCGGGCGCGGCTGTTGATCGACGTTGGCGATTACGGCGAGGCCGAGGCGTTGCTCGATCCGATCGCACAGGCCAATCCCAGCAGCGTGGCCGGTCTGGAGCTGGCCCGGTTGCTCGTCACGCTCGGCCGCGTCGGCGAGGCGGTTCCCTTCCTCGAAGCGGTCATCGTGAACGGGCTCAACTCGTTCGACGGGCTGTCGCAGTACTACGGCGCTCTCGCCTCCCGCGCCGCCGGCGGTTTTCGCCGGGCCAACACGTTTCTGCGCGGCGCTGCGCGGGCGCTGCCCGACGATCCGGCGATCCACACCACGTGGGGCGAGCTGTTCCTGGAGAAGTACAACAATCCCGATGCGCTGCAGTCGTTCCAGGACGCACTGAAGCTGGATGAGGAGTGGGCGCCGGCGCTGGTCGGCATGGCGCGGGTGCTGGCGAACGAGAACCCCCCGGTCGCTCGCGGCGCGGTGGAGCGCGTTCTCGGCGTCGACGACTCGAACATCGCGGCGCACCTGTTCGTTGCGGAGCTGGAGCTCGGCGACAGGAATCGCGACGCCGCGCGCGAGTCCATCGCGCGGGCGCTCGCGGTCAATCCGCACAGCCTGGAGGCGCGCTCACTGCTCGCGGCCATCGCCTACCTGGAGGACCGCACGGACGATTTCGAGGCCGAGGTCGGGCGGGTGCTGGCGATCAACCCGACCTACGGCGACGTCTACCGCATCGCGGGCAGCCAGACGGCGCGGGCCTATCGCTTTCCCGAGGCGGTCACCCTGGTCCGCCGCGCGCTGGAGCTGGATCCGGACAACACCCGCGCCCACGCCGAGCTCGGCATGCATCTGCTGCGAACCGGCGACGAGCCGGGCGCCCGGGTGGCGTTGGAACGGTCGTTCGAGGACGATCCCTACGACGTCGTCACGTTCAACCTGCTGCAGATGATGGACAATCTCGACGGGTTCGTGACCGTCGAGCGCGGGGACCTCGTCGTGCGGCTCCATCCCGACGAGGCGCCGGTTCTCGAGCGGTACGTCCTGGACCTGGCCCAGGAAGCGCTCGACGAGCTGTCCGCGCGCTACCAGATGACGGTGCGGACCCCGGTCCTCGTCGAGGTGTTCCCGAACCACGACGACTTCGCGGTGCGCACCCTGGGGCTGCCCGGCATGCTCGGCGCGCTGGGGGCCTGCTTCGGGCAGGTCGTCACCCTGGACTCGCCGCGCGCCCGGCCGCCGGGCGACTTCAATTGGATGTCGACGCTGTGGCACGAGATAGCCCACGTCATCACGTTGCAGATGTCCAGTCAGCGGCTGCCGCGCTGGCTGAGCGAAGGAATCTCGACCTACGAGGAGAAACGCAAGCACCTCGCCTGGGGCCGCGATCAGGTAATGGAGTTCGCCAATGCGCTCAATGCCGGCACGTTGCTGTCGATCAGCGAGCTCAACAGCGGGTTCACGCGGCCCGAGTCCATCTCGCTCGCGTACTTCCACGCCTCGGTGGTGGTCGAGCACCTGATCGACACGTACGGCCTGGAGTCCCTCCGGACTCTCGTTCGGGCGTATGGCGACGGGCTCGAGACCGAAGAAGCCCTGGCGCGTATCGACCTGGATTTCGAGAGCCTCCAGGCGAGCTTCGACGCGGCGATGGAGGAGCAGTTCGGCGCACTCCGGCGCGCGCTGCAGAACGCGCCGCAGAATCTGCCCGAGGGTCCGGAGCGCCTGGAAGCGCTACGAGAGCTGGCGGAGGAGCAACCAGCCAACTTCAACGTGCAGTTCGGACTCGGCCAGGTGCTGCAGGCCGCCGGCGATGCGGCGGGGGCGCGGGCCGCGTTCGAGCGGGCGGCCGAGCTGGCGCCGATGGCGACCGGCCTGGAGAGCCCGCGCGGGCGGTTGGCGGGTCTTGCCGACGCCGAGGGCGATGCCGAGCGGGCGATGGCGGAGCTGGAGCGTCTGCTCGTGTACGACGAGACCTCGATCGACGCCGTCCGCAGGTTCGCCGCGCTGGCGGAGGAGGCGGACGACGACGCGCGCCTGCAGGCTGCGTACGAGCGGCTGATAGAGATCGACCCGTTCGATCCGATCCCCCACCAGACGCTCGGGCGGCTGGCGAAGGAGGCCGGCCGGACGGAGACCGCCGTGCGGGAGCTGGAAGTGGCCCTGGCCCTCGGGCCGGTGGACCGGGTGGCAGCCCACGCCGACCTGGCAGAGACGCTGTTTGCGGCCGGCCGGCTCGCCGAGGCGCGGCGCCAGACGCTCGCGGCGCTGGAGATTGCTCCGACCTACGACCGTGCGCTCGAGCTGCTGCTGACCATCGTCGAGGCCGACCGGTGAGACCGGCAGGGCCGCAGGCCGCGGCCGGAGTGCTGGTCGCCGCGGCAATCCTGACGGGCGGCGGCGATGTGGCGGGCCAGGGCGAGGCGTTGCCGGAGCGCGACGGCCTGACCGGGCTCGAATGGCGCTTCGTCCGCATCCGCTACGACACGCCACCGGCCCAACTCGCCGAGTTCAAGCGCATCTACCGGGTCGATCCCTGGGAGGTCGACGCGCCGGTCGCCGAGCAGAATCTCTCGCGGCGCATGGCGCGGGTGACGAGCCTGCAGGTGAACGAGCCCATCGTCCTGGAGCTGTCCGACGAGGCGATCTGGGAGCACCCCTGGATCTACATCGTCGAGCCGGCGAACCTGATGCTCTCCGACGCGGAGGTCGAGACGCTGCGCGAGTTCCTGCTGCGGGGCGGTACGGCGACTTTCGACGACTTCCACGGGCCGCAGGAGTGGGAGCTGTTCGAGCGGCAGATGGCGCGCGTCTTTCCGGATCGCGAGATCGTGGAGCTTCCCGCCGATCACCCGGTCTTCAGTTGCTTCTATCAGCTCGACGAGTACCCCCAGATCGCCGGCCTCGGGTCGTTCTTCAACAACGTCACCTGGGAGAAGGGCGGGTTCGAGGCGCAGCTCCACGGGATTCTCGACGACGACGGCCGGGTGATGGCGCTCGTCAACTTCAACACCGACATGGGGGACGGCTGGGAGTGGTCCAACGCGGAGCAGTATCCCGGCTACATCCGGTACACGGCGCAGTCGTACCGCATGTTCATCAACGAGATCGTTTACGCGTTGACCCACTGACGGGCGGATGACGATTCCCACGACGACCGCGGCGCAGGCGCCGGCCGAACGGGTGATGGCGGGCCGGGCACGGATCCTGGCCGAGTTGCGCAAGGTCATCGTGGGGCAGGACGACGTGATCGACCTCGTCCTGACGGCCTTGCTGGCGGGTGGACACTGCCTCATCACCGGAGTGCCCGGCCTGGCGAAGACCCTGCTCGTCAAGACGTTGGCCGACGTGCTGCACCTGTCCTTCAAGCGCATCCAGTTCACGCCGGACCTGATGCCGGCCGACATCACGGGAACCGAGATCATCGACGAGAGCGGCGGTCAACGCGAGCTCAGGTTCGTCAAGGGGCCGGTCTTCGCCCAGATCATACTGGCCGACGAGATCAACCGGACACCGCCGAAGACGCAGTCGGCCCTGCTCGAGGCGATGCAGGAGCACCACGTAACGGCGGCGGGGCGCACCTATGCGCTGGAGGAGCCCTTCCTGGTGCTCGCGACCCAGAACCCGATCGAGCTCGAGGGAACCTACCCGCTGCCCGAAGCCCAACTGTCCCGCTTCATGTTCAACATCGTCATGGACTACCTCGCGGAAGACGACGAGGTGAGCGTCGTGACCCGCACGACCTCCGACGAGACGCCGGTGCTCGACCGGGTGCTGCTCGGCGACGACATCCTCGAATTCCAGCGACTGGTCCGGCAGGTGGTGGTGGCTGACGAGGTGGCGCGCTACGCTGTCCGTCTGGTCGACGCCTCGCGGCCGGGACGGGCCGGCACGCCGGACTTCGTGACGCGCTGGGTGAAGTGGGGCGCCGGCACCCGCGCGTCGCAGGCACTGGTGCTCGGCGGCAAGGCGCGTGCGCTGACCGCCGGGCGCTACCACGTATCGGTGTCGGACATCCGCGCGTTGGCGCTGCCCACGCTGCGCCACCGCCTCGTGACGAACTTCTACGCCGAGTCCGAGGGCGTCGACGCGGACACGATCGTCACGCGGTTGGTCGACGCCGTGCCGGCCCCCGCGAGCGGGATGTGATGCGCGCCGCCGGCGGAGATCGCCCGGCGCTCGGCTGCCTCGATCCCGAGACGGTCGCCAGCCTCGGTTCGATGGAGCTGCGGGCCCGCGCGGTCGTCGAGGGTTTTCTCCTCGGCCTGCACCGTAGCCCGTGGACCGGCTTCAGCGCCGAGTTCTCCGAGTATCGCCAGTACATGCCGGGCGACGATCTGTCGGCCCTCGACTGGAAGGTCTACGGCCGCAGCGACCGGTTCTACGTCAAGCGGTTCGAGGAGGAGACCAATGTCGACTGCCGCATCCTCCTGGACGTTTCGGCGTCGATGAGCTACGGCTCGGGAGCGGTGTCGAAGCTGCAGTACGGCTCGTACCTCGCGGCCGCGCTCGCGTGGCTCATGAACCGGCAGCGCGATGCGGTGGGGCTGTTGACCTTCGACGAGTGGGTCGTGACCAACGTCCCGGTCAGCGCGCGGCCCGGCCATCTGCGCCGCATCCTGGTCGCGCTCGAGCAGCTCGGCATCGGAAGCCGCTCGAACGTCTCGCAAGCGTTGAACATGCTGGCCGCCGCAATGCGCCGGCGGGGGATGGTCGCCTTGATCTCCGACCTGCTCGACGATCCGGACGCGGTCGTCGCCGGCCTGAAGCACCTGAAGTTCCGGGGCAGCGAGGTCATCGTGTTTCACGTGCTCGATCCGGCCGAGATGCAGTTTCCGTTCGAGCGTGCAACACGGTTCCAGGACCTGGAGACGGGCCGGGAGGTGACCACCGTCGCCGGGGAGATCCGGGACGGCTACGTCCGGGAGATGGAGCGGATGGCGGCGCGTTACGGTCGCGAGCTGCGTCTGGCGGGCATCGAGTACTGCCGGGTGGAGACCGTGCAACCGCTCGACGGCGCGCTTCGCGAGTACCTTGCGACCCGGAGCCGGCGCTGATGTCGTTCCTCTTTCCGGCCTTCCTGCTCGGGGCCTTGGCCGCGGCGGCGCCGATTCTCCTGCACTTCTTCGCGCGGGATCGGGCGCCGCGGCTGCCGTTCAGCGACGTCCGGTTTCTGGAACGCGCGTTCGTGCGCCACGATCGGCGCCGCCGGCTGCGTGAACTCCTGCTGCTGGCGCTGCGCGTCGCGGCGCTGCTGCTGTTGGCCGTCGCTTTCGCCCGCCCGTTTCTGGACGCGGCCGGCGGGGCGCAACGGGTCACCGTTCTCGTTGTCGACAGGTCGCTGAGCCTGTCGGCCCCCGGGCAGATGGCGCTTGCCCGTGAACGCGCCCGAGAGGCGATCGCCTCCACGTCGCCGGACGAGCCGATTGCCGTCGTCGCGTTCGCCGATCGCGCGGCGGTCCTGCAGCCGCCGGCGCTCGGACGCCCGGCCGTGCAGGCGGCGCTCGGACGCATCGAGCCGACAACCGGAGCAACGCGTCATGCGGCCGGTCTCGCGGCGGCTATCGAGCTGCTCGACGGACGGGCGGGGCGAGTCGTGGTGGTGACCGACCTGCAGGCGAGCGGTTGGCCGGACGACGCGCGGGTGGCGATTCCGGCGAGGGTGAGCGTGGAGGTCGCCGCCGTTGTGCCGGTCGAGCGCAACCTGGCGGTGACCGCCGCGGACGTGGACGCGGAGGAGCTTACCGTCAGCATTCTGAACACGGGACCGGCGCCGGCCGAGACGGAAGTGACGCTCGACGTCGATGGCTACGAGGTCGCTCGGAGGCCGGTGACGCTCCTTCCGGGCGGGAACGAGGTGCGTTGGGCGCTGCCGGCGACCGACGCCGAGGTTGCAACGGTCAGCGTGACGGACCGGTACGGGTACCGCTGGGACGACACCCGCTACGCGCTGCTCGATCGAGCGAGTGCAACCGTCGTGCTGGTCGTCGTCAACGGCGGCACGCTCGACGCGGAGGCGTTCTATCTGGCGCAGGCGCTCGCCGTCGCGCCCGCATCCCGGCCGTTCGAGGTCAGGCCGGTGGCGCCTGGCGCGTTGCCCGCATTGCTTCCGTCCGCCTGGGAGGCGGGGGACGTGGTCGTGGTCATCGGCACGGACGGTCTGAGCCGTTCGGGGCGAGGACGCATCGCCTCGTTCGTCGAGAACGGTGGCGGCCTGCTGCTGGCGACCGGGCCCGGCATCGATCCGCGTCTGGTTCGCGACCTGCTCGGCGAATCGGTCGCGCTCGGTGTCGAGATGCCGGTCGAGACCGCTCCGGACGGCGCCGTCCACCGGCTCGCCGTCATGGATCCGCGGCACCCGGTGTTCCGGCCGTTCGGGGACCTCGTTGCGACACTGGGACACGTGCGCTTCACGGGCATGACTCGCATCCTCCCTCCACGGCCCGCCGATGCCCCGGCTGGTGCGGACAGCCCGGCCCACGCTCTGGCCCGCTTCGACCAGGGCGATCCGGCGCTGATCGAGTACGACCCGGGAGTCGGCCGTGCGTTGGTCCTTGCTTCCGATCTCGGCATGGAGTGGAACGACTTCCCGCGCCATCCGGGCTTCGTGCCGTTCGTGCAGGAGATCGTCCGTTATCTGGCCGGTCCGGCGGAGCTGCCGCGCGAACTGCTTCCGAGTGAAGTCCCCGGCGGCATCCCGCGCCAACCCGGGGTGGCGACCGATCCTGCTTCCGGGCGCCGCGTCGCCGTCAACGTGGATTCGCGCGAGTCGGAGCCCCGGGCCCTGACGCAGGATGGATTCCTGGCGCGCCTCGGCGCCCAGCCGGCGGGTGGGGCCGGCGCGGTTCCGATTGCGGACGGCGCTGCACGCGAGGCGGAGCAGTCGCTCTGGTGGTACGTCGTCCTGGCAGTCGCGGTCGCACTGGTCGGCGAAGCCTGGCTCGGGCGCACCATGGCCTGACCCCGGGGGGCGTAGCGGAGCTGGAACGAGGATCGCGCGGCGCGGCTATAATCGGAGCGTGCTCAGGGGCCGCTCCGCGCGCGCGTCGAGCCTGGCCGAGATCGCCGAGCTGCTGGCGTCGGTGCGCCGGCGGTGGACGGCGGCGCGCGCCATGCGCGCTGTGGCTCGAGCCGCCTCCATGGCCTTGCTGGCGCTGGCGCTGGTCCTCGGCGTCGACCGTCTTTTCGCGCCGTCCGATCTCTTCATGGCGCTGCTCGCGGCCGGGGCGGCGGGGATAGCCGCCGTTTTCTGCGTGCGGACCCTCTGGCCCCTGCGGCGCGCCCCCTCCGACAGCCAGGTGGCGCGGTACGTCGAAGAGCGCTGTTCCGACTTGCAGGACCGTCTGGCCAGCGCGATCGATCTGGGAGAGACGCCGTCGTCCTTCGGCGGTCGGGTGCTGGACGATGCGGCGCGCCGCGCGCGCGGCGTCGATCCGGACCGTGTGGTCGCCGCGCGGATGGTCCGGCGGGCCGTCGCGGGCGGGGTTGGGGCCATGGCGGCGCTGGCGGCTCTGCTGCTTGTCGGCGCCGACGAAATGGTGCGGATCGCGCGCAGCGCGTGGCTGTACGCGGCGCCGTTCAGTGCGACGCTCATCGTCGAGCCGGGAGAGGCGCGCCTGGCCGCCGGCGAGTCCCTGGAAGTGCGCGCGCGTCTCTCCGACACCCTGGGAGCCTTCGGACGGTCTGTTCCGCGGGTGAACGTCATCGACCGCGACGGCGGACGTACCACGCTCGACATGCAATCGCGCGGCGGCGAATATGCGGCGACGCTGCCGCCCGCGACCAGCAGCTTCACCTACCGTGTTGCCGCGGCTGCGCTCGTATCCGAGCCCTTCGCGGTCACGGTCCTGCAGGCGCCTCGGGTGGAGCGCATCGACGTGGAGTACGCCTACCCGGCGTTCACCGGACTCGCTGCCCGCGTCGAGACCGGTGGTGGCGACGTGTTTGCACCGGAAGGGACCGTCGTGACGCTCACGGTCCACACCGGCAAGCCGGTCCGTGCCGGCTCGCTGCGGATGGCGGCCGGCGGTTCGCTCCCGCTGCGCTCGAAGGCGCCGGCGGCGCTGTCGGCGTCCTTCGAGGTGACCCGCGACGATGTCTATCGTGTCGCGCTCCGGGACGCCGACGGCCTGTCGAACCGGGGTGCCGCCGAGTACGTCATCCGTGCCCTGGCTGACGCCGCCCCGCTCGTCGAGGTCCGCCGACCCGCCGGCGATCGCGAGATCACGCCGCTCGAGGAGGTAGTCATCGAAGCGCTTGCCGAGGACGACTATGCGCTCGCGCGGTTCGATCTCGTCTACGCCGTCGCGGGGGAAGCCGAGCGCGTCGTCGATCTGCTCGGGGCCGAGCCCGTGGCTCGCGGGACCGGTGCCCATACCCTCTACGCCGAGGATCTCGACGTCTCGCCCGGGGACGTCATCAGCTACCACCTGCGAGCGAAGGACGCCAACCCGGCCCGCGTCGGCGATACCCGGAGCGACATCTACTTCCTCGAGGTGAGACCGTTCGAGCGGGAGTTCGAGGATGCGCCGAGCCAGTCGTCGCTGTCGATGGACGCCGGCACGATAGGGCAGCTTGCCGCCGTGCAGAAGGAGATCATCGCCGCGACCTGGAGACTGGACGGCCGGCCGGACCTGGCGGTGAACGATGCGGATCTGGTAGCGGTGGCGGACGCGCAGGCCGAGTTGCGCCAGACCGCGCTCGGCGCCGCGGCGCGCACGCTGCAGCGCCGCGGCGCGCGGGCGGAGCGGGAGGCGCTGGCCGCCGCGGTGGACGCGATGGCGCGGGCCGAGGAGGCGTTGCGCACGACGTCGACCGGCGCGGCCCTGCCGTTCGAGACGGAGGCGTTTGCCGCTCTCCTGCGCGCCCAGGCCGCGAATCTGCGCACGCGCGTTTCGCGCGGCGGCAGCGGCCGGTCGGCGGCGTGGCAGCCCCAGGAGGACATGTCGGCGCTCTTCGACCGCGACCTGCGCCGCGAGCAGGAGACCAACTACGAGAACCGTCCTTCCTCGCCGCCGGCTGAATCGAGTGCGGAGAGCGCTGCGCTGCGCCGCGTGCGGGAGCTGGCGGAACGCCAGGCGGCGCTGGGCCGCGCGCAGGACGATCTGGCGCGGCGCCGCGATGCGCTCGGTGACGAGGAGGAGGCGCGTGTCCTCGCCCGGCTAACTCGCGAGCAGGAGGAGCTGAGAGAACGGGCGGAAGCCCTCGAGCGGGAGATCGATGCGCGCTCGGCGAGTGACAATTCGCGCCGGTCCGTGACTTCGTCCGACTCGTCCGACTCGTCCGACTCGTCCGACTCGTCCGACTCGTCCGCATCCGAGTCGGCCGCATCGTTCGGATCGTCGGCGTCTTCCGAATCCAACGATCGCGGCGCACGCGGAGCTGGCGGATCGATGCGGCGGGCGCTGGCGGAGCTGCAACGCGGCGAGGTCGCGGAGGCGGCCGAGCAGGGCCGTCAGGCGCTCGAGAGACTGCGCGACCTCGAACGGGCGCTGGTCGCCGCAAGCGGTGAAGCGGCGTCCGATGACAGCCGGCGACTCGCGGAGGAGCTGGAGGCGGCCGAGGAGGTGCGGCGGAGTCTCGCGGCGCTGGAGGAGCGTCTCGCGCGTCTTGGTGGAGAGGAGGCGCAGACCGGCGAGCCGGGATCGGATTCGGCCGGTCGATCCTCGGAGCCGGGCGAGGGGGCCGGGCGCGATTCGGCGGCCATCCGGGAGGCGGCGCAGGAGTTGCTGCGCCGGCTGGAACGGCTGCCCGGCCTGGTGGAAGCGCTCCGGGCGTCTCGCCCCGGGCTTCTCGACGATCTGGCGCGCCGGGCGGCGTCGCGTCTCACCGGCGCTGGGCCCGCCCTCCCGGCCTCCGAGCAGGACTTCGCGGCGTGGGAGGACCTGCGCAACGGCCTCCGGCGGGCGATTGAGGCCTTCGAGGCGGACCGTGCGCGCGCGTTGCGGGCGGCGAGGATCGAGGGGCGTCTGGACGTCGGTTCCCGCGAGGCGGCGCCGGAGGGTTACGGCGCGCTCGTCGACCGCTACTACCGCGCACTCGCCGACCACCCGCCACGGCCGCGGCGGGAGCGTCGATAGGCGTTGAACCCGTGCAGATCGGCGTACCGATTACAGGCTGGGGCGTCGCGGTCGCGGTCCTGGCGGCGGCGATTGTCGCGTGGCGAGTCTATGCTCGGCCGCCAATCGACCTGACCTCCCGCCAGCGGGCGGCCCTGACGCTCTTGCGCCTGTGCACCTTCCTCGTCGTCCTGTTCCTGCTGTTGCGCCCGCTGCTCACCGAGCCCGCGCCGCCGGGCGACGGCGTAGTGGCCATTCTGGTGGACCACTCGCGGAGCATGGCGATACCCGATGCGGGCGGCGGGCCGCGAATCGATCGCGCCAGGCAACTCGTCAGGGATCGCCTGCTCCCCGCGCTGGACGAGGCGTTCGAGACGGAGGTGCTGGCGTTCGGCGACGCGCTGACTGCGGTAGATTTCGATGCGCTGGCGGCCGGCGCGTCACGGTCGGATCTCGCCGGTGCCCTCGAGGGCAGCCCGGCGCGGTTCGGCGGGCGGGCCATGGCTGGCATCGTCGTCGTTTCCGACGGCGTCGCAACCGGGAGGAGCGACGTGGCCGCGGTGGCCGCACGGCTGCCGGCGCCGGTCTACACGCTGGGGGTCGGCGAGCCTCTCGCGGGTCCTGACAGGGAGGTTGCGGCCCTGGAATCCGGGCAGCCGGTCGGGGCCGGTTCCGTCGTCGACGTGAGTGCGACCATCGTGAGCCACGGGCTGGGCGACGCGCCCTTCGACGTTCGGCTGAGCGCCGACGGCCGGCTGGTGGATGTGCGCCGCGTGCGGCCGGAGCGGGACGGCGCCCCGACCGTCGCGGTGTTCCGTGTGGCGCCCGATCCGGTGCTGGCGTCCGTGTACACGGTGGAGGTGCCGGTCGACGCGGCGGAGCTGGTACCCGGGAACAATCGCCGGCAGGTCCTGGTGCGTCCGCCAGCGCGGTCTCGCCGCCTGCTGCTCGTCGAGGGATCGCCCGGCCATGAACACAGCTTCCTCAAGCGCACGTGGCTGTCCGATCGTGGAATCACGTTCGACGCGGTGGTGCGGAAGGGACAGAACGACCAGGGCGAGCAGACCTTCTACGTGCAGGGGGATCCGGAGCGGACCGCCGCGCTCGCTGCCGGCTACCCGCGGACGCGCGCGGATCTCTTCCGGTACGACGCAGTGGTGTTCGCCAACCTGGAGGCGGAGTTCTTTCGACCGGAACAGCTCGACATGACGGCGGCGTTCGTTGCCGAGCGAGGCGGCGGCTTGTTGCTGTTCGGGCCGGCCAGCCTGCGCCGGCGAGGCTACCTCGGTTCTTCGCTCGAGGCGGTTCTGCCGGCGCGGCTCGCGGACCGGTTGGGTCTGACCGGCGCTGGCCGCGACGGCGACAGTGCGGATCGGCTTGCGCCGACTCCCGCGGGGCTCGCCCACCCCATGCTGCGCCTCGGATCGACCGTCGAGGAAACCGGGAACCGCTGGAGAGCGGCGCCGGCGCTGGTTGGCAGCGTCCGCATCGGTCCCGTGCGTCCGGGCGCCGCGGTGCTCGCGCAGACCGCGTCGCAGAACGGTTCCGCGCGGCCGCTCGTCGTCGTGCAGCGCTACGGCGCCGGCCGGTCGATGATCCTGGCGGGACGCGCCACCTGGCGCTGGCGGATGCAGCTTCCCGCCGAGGACCGGACCTACGAGCGATTCTGGGGGCAGGCGGCCCGCTGGCTGACGGCCGGCGCTGTCGATCGCATCGCGGTGGCGACGAGCGGCGGGGACGCGCCCGGCGATGCCCTGCGTGTGAACGTCTCGGTGCGCGACGACGAGTTCAGGCCCGTGGCCGGCGCCGCCGTGCGCGTGAGCGTCCGCGATCCTGCCGGGGAGGCGCGGCTGGAAGAGGAGTCGGCGGCCGCCCGGGGCGCAGGAGAATACGGCGTCTCCACGCCGCCGGTGTCCGCGGGCATGCACCGCATAGACGTGGCCGTCTCGCGTGACGGGGAGGAACTCGGCCGCCGGCGCGACTGGGTGCTTGTGGGCGGCGCCGACCCGGAGTTGGAGGACCCGTGGATGAACGCGGACTTGTTGCGCCGCGCCGCCGAGGCGGGCGGCGGGGCCTACCTCGATGCGGAACGGCTCGATGATCTGGCCGATCGGCTCCGGTCCGCGGACCGCACCGCTGCGCGGACCGTGACGCGCGAAGTCTGGCATCATTCGGGCGTGTTCATGCTGCTGGTCGCGTTGCTCTTCGTGGAGTGGTCGCTCCGCCGCCTGTGGGGGATGCGATGATCCGGCGCCGGTGGCGGGGGGGCGTCGCGGCGTTGTTACTGTTGGCGGTTCAGGGTCCGGCGGAAGCCCGCGACTACTTCACGCTCATCGTCTCCGGTGCGTCGGGCGGCCCGCAGTACGCCGAGCGCTACGACCGCTGGCGGTCCGGCCTCGTCGCGGCGCTGCGCGCGCAGCCGGGGTTTCGGCACGACCATCTGCTGGTGCTCGCAGAGACCGCCGTCGTCGGCGTGGGCCGTGCGTCGCGCGAGGGCGTGCGGGATGCGATCCGGGAGCTCGGCGGGCGCATGGACGGGGAGTCGGTGCTGTTCATCCTCCTGCTCGGTCACGGGACCTTCGACGGGCAGGACGCTAGGTTCAATCTCGTCGGGCCGGATCTGACCGCAGCGGAGTGGGCCGCTCTGGTCGAGCCATTGCCCGGGCGTCTGATCTTCGTCAACACCACGGCGGCCAGCACACCCTTCCTCGCGACCTTGGCGAAGAGTGGTCGCATCGTGATCACGGCGACCGCGTCGCCGGTCCAGCGCTACGCGACGGTGTTCCCCGAGTTTCTGACCCGGGCGTTTGCCGACGCCGCCGGCGACTTCGACCGCAACGGCCGCATCTCGGTGTGGGAGGCGTTCGCCTACGCCAGCGCCGGTGTGCGGCGCTGGTACCAGGAACGCGGGCGGCTTGCCACGGAGCGTGCGCTGCTCGACGACACGGGCGACGGTCTCGGGGTCGACGCCGGCGACGCGCAGGACGGCCCGCGCGCCGGCTTGTCGGCGGCGGCGTACGTAGGGGCCGGCGTGGACGACGTCGCGACGAGCCAGGGTGGAGAGGCGAACCGGCTGGCGGTTCGGCGCGCGGCGCTGGAAGTCGAGGTGGAAGCGCTGCGAGCGTCCCGGGCGACCCTGGCGCCCGAGCGTTATGCAGCCGAGCTCGAGCGGCTCCTGCTGGAGCTCGCGCGCGTTTCACGGGACATGCGGCGTCTCGACGGCGGGCGCTGAACGAAACGGACGGGTACACATGACGTGCGACGACTGCGGGCAGGAAATTGCCGACAACGCTCTCATCTGCTACAAGTGCGGCGCGGCGACGACCGCACGCGAACGCGAGCCGGCGGTCATCGACGAGGCGGGCCGGCGCCGCTGGTCCGCCTTGTTCCTGGCGGTCGTGTTTCTGGGCGTGGTGCTCTTTTTCGTCAGCGAGCTCGTGCGCGGCCGGCCGCCGGCACCGCTGGTCTGGCTGATGCTGGCCTGCGCCGGGGGACTGCTCGCATGGCGTCTGCGGCTCGGCTGAAGCACCGCGGGTCTGCCTGCGACAGGATGGCGCGCGCATGGAAGAAGCCCGACTCGAACTGACCGGCGCGGCCGAGCGGGGGATGCGCATCGACAAGGCTCCCTTCCTGCTCGGTCGTCGCGCCGAGAGCGACCTCGTGCTGCCGCACGCCGAGGTGTCGCGGGACCACGCGGAGATCGTCGAGGCTGGTTCCGGCTACGCAATCCGGGACCGTGGTTCACGCTACGGCACATTCGTCAACGAGGAGCCGGTAACCGAGCGGGCGCTGGCCGACGGCGATCTGATCCGGCTCGGCCGAAGCGGCGGCGCCGAGCTGGTCTTTCGTCTGCCGGGTGGGGCCGCGTCGAGGACCGCCCGCGACGCCGGCGGTGGCGTCGCTGCGGCTGCCGACCTGCGGCAGGTGGCGGCGCTGCTCGAGGGGCTCCGCGCGCTGAGCTCCGCACGCGTCCTCGACGACGTTCTGGCGCTCGTCATGGACTCGGCCATCGCGGTGAGCGGCGCCGAGCGCGGGTTCATCATGCTGGCGAACGGCGCCGGCGCGCTCGAGCTGAAGCTGGCGCGGGCACGGGGCCGGCAGACCCTGCCCGGCAGCGGTTTCGAGACCAGCCGCAAGATTCCCGAGGAGGTCTTCCGCACGGGCCGTACCCGGATCGAAGCCGATCTGCTCGACGGTGACCTCGCCAATGTCCACGTCGGTACGGTAGCGCTGGGAATTCGCCATGTGCTCTGCGTGCCGCTCCGGTTGATGCGGTTCTCGGACACGGCGGACGCGGAGCCGTCGTCGGCGGAGCAGCAGCAGCGCCGGATCGGCGTGCTGTACCTCGACAGCCGGGACAAGGCGAGGCTGCTGTCTCCGGGCACCGAGGGAGCCCTCGAAACCTTGGCCAACGAGGCGGCGGTCGCCATCCAGAACGCCGAGCTGTACCGTGCGGCGCTCGAGAACGCGAAGCTGGAACGCGAGATGCAGACCGCGGCGGAGATCCAGCAGGCGCTGCTTCCGCACCGGCAGCGGTCCGGTGCGTTCTTCGAGGCGGCGGCCGCTACGCTGCCGTGCCGGTCCATCGGCGGCGACTTCTTCGACTACATCGATCGGCCCGACGGGGCGCTGGCCTTCGCGCTCGGCGACGTCGCCGGCAAGGGGCCGCCCGCGGCGCTGCTCGCTGCCCTGATGCAGGGTTCGCTCGCGGCCGAGGGCTGCGTGGGGGCGGGACCCGCGGCGACGATGACCACGGTGAACACCGCGCTCGTCCGCCGCGGCGTGCAGGGGCGCTTCGTGACGCTCTTCTACGCGGTCCTGAACCCCGACGGCAGGCTGGTCTACTGCAACGCCGGGCACAACGCGCCGGTGCTCGCGACGGCGACCGGCGTTGCGCGTCTCGATATCGGCGGGATGGTGGTGGGCTTGTTCGAC
Source organism: Vicinamibacterales bacterium (assembly GCA_965116825.1). GTDB lineage: Bacteria > Acidobacteriota > Vicinamibacteria > Vicinamibacterales > UBA8438 > WTFV01. The sequence continues at coordinate 6,560,513 of OZ220736.1, read as the reverse complement.
GGGGTTCCTTTCGACGAGGGTGCCGTGACCCTGCAGCCGGGCGACTGCGTCGTGCTGTTCAGCGACGGGGTCCCGGAGGCGATGAACGGCGACGAAGAGGAGTACGGCGACGACCGGCTCCTCGAGTGCCTGGCCGGCATGACCGGTTCCGCGTGCGAGCCCCGCCTGCAGGAGATCTTCGCCAGCGTGGAGCGATTCACCGCCGGCGCCCCGCAGCACGACGACGTGACGGCGATGGTGGTCACCTATCAGCCGCGCGCATCGGCCGCGACGTAGTCCCGCGTGTGCTCTCCCATGTAGAGCTGCCGGGGGCGGGTGATCTTCTGCTCCTTGTCCTCGAGCATCTCCTGCCATTGCGCGACCCAGCCGGCGGTGCGGCCGATGGCGAACAGCACCGGGAACATGCCGGCGTCGAATCCCATCGCCTCGTAGATCAGGCCGGAGTAGAAGTCGACGTTCGGGTAGAGGCGGCGCTGCACGAAGTAGTCGTCCTCCAGGGCGATCTTCTCCAGCTCGAGCGCCACGTCGAGCAGGGGGTTGCGGCCGGTCACCTCGAAGACCTCGTAGGCGGTCTTCTTGATCACCTTCGCGCGCGGGTCGTAGGACTTGTACACGCGGTGGCCGAAACCCATCAGGCGGCCCTCGCCGCTCTTCACGCGGCCGATGAACGCCGGAATCCCATCCACCGAGCCGATCTCGCGCAGCATGCGCAGGACCGCCTCGTTCGCCCCGCCGTGCAGCGGGCCGTACAGCGCCGCCGCAGCGCCCGCGAGCGACGCGAACGGGTCGGCCTGCGAGCTGCCGATGCTGCGCATCGCGCTCGTGCTGCAGTTCTGTTCGTGGTCGGCGTGCAGGACGAACAGGACGTCGAGTGCGCGCTCGAGGGCCGGATGCGGCGCGTAGGCCTTCCCCTCCTCCTTGTAGAGCATGCTCAGAAAAGTGCCGGTATAGCCGAGGCCGGCATCGGGCGCCACGTAGGGGCGTCCGGTGCTGCGCCGGCACGCGTAGGCGGCTACGCCGGGCGCGAGCGCGATCAGCCGGGCCATCTGCGTCCGGCGGGTTTCGGCGTCGAGCACCTGCTTCGCTTCGGGGAAGAAGGTGGAGAGCGCGCCGACGGCGGCGAGGAACATGCCCATCGGATGGGAGCCCTTCGGGAAGCCCCCCATCAGCGCCTGCACGTGCGAATCCAGTTCCGAGCGGCCGTTCAGTGCGTGGCGTTCGATCCCGGCGGTCCAGGCGTCGAGCTCGGCCGCCGTCGGCAGCTCGCCGTTGACGAGCAGCCACGCCGTTTCGAGAAAGGTGCTCTGCTCGGCGAGCTGCTCGATCGGATAGCCCCGGTAGCGGAGGATGCCCCGGTCGCCGTCGATGAACGTGATCCGGCTGCGGCAACTGGCGGTGTTGAGGTAGGCCGGGTCGTACGACATCATCCCGAACTCCTCGGGGTCCACCTTGATCTGCCGGAGGTCGATGGCGCGGATCGTGCCGTCGACGATCGGGATCTCGTACTGCTTGCCGGTGCGGTTGTCGGTGATGGTCAGCGTATCGCTCATGCCTGCCTGTCGCTCCCCGGATAGCTCGGTCGGACCGCGGGGCGCTCCTTTCAGGAGCCCCGGTCGCCGCCGAGCGGATCATGATCCTCGGCCGCCGTCGATTCGTTCGGCACCCGGTAGCGCTCGCCGATCCAGTTGCCCAGATCGAGGAGCCTGCAACGCTCGCTGCAGAACGGCCGCCACTGCGGGTCGGCCGGACGCCGCCGGCAGTGTACGCAACGCTCTTCGGTCACGACGTCTCCTGGATGCGGATGCGCGCGGCCGGCCCCGGGCGCCGTCGCGTCGAACGAACTCGCCGGATTGTAGATCGTCGCGCCGCCGTGCGTCAGTCCGGCTCGCCGGTCGGAGGCGCCGTCGATCGCCGCCGCGGCGTCGGGGCGGGCGGCGCAACGGGTTGCCGGCGCCGTCCCGTCGCGCCGCCGCGGCCTGCCGGGCGCCGGCGCTTCGTATCGACCTCGCAGCGGATGATGCGGCCGAGCACGGACTCCAACGGCGCTACGTTGCGCTGCGCGGCCCACAGCTCGAGCTCGGTGTCGCCGGTCGGCGTGAGCTTCAGCAGGCAGTCGTGAGCACCCGCCGCGACGGCGACCGAGGCGACGCTCTGCGAGTGGCTCCGGTCGAGTCCCTCCGCCACGCGCAGCATCGCGGCCAAGGTCCTCACGGTGCGCCGGCGCTTTCCCGAGAGGTCGCCGTACCCGCCGTGGGAGCGTTTCGGGAGCCCCCGGCGGTGGTAGCGCGCGACCAGCGCCATGACCTCGATTTCCTGCGGCTCGAACCCGCGCAGGTCGCCGTTCACGATCAGGTAGCAGGAGTGCTTGTGGTGCCGGCTGTAGCTGATGTGCACGCCGATGTCGTGAAGCGTCGCCGCGTACTCGAGCCACTCCCGTTCTCGTGCCCCCAGGCCGTGGATCGCCGCCGTCTGGTCGAACAGCGACAGCGCCATCCGCACCACCTGGCGGGCGTGCGGTTCGCTGTAGTTGCAGCGCTCGGCCAGCTCGATGACGCTCCGCCGCCGCACGTCCGGGTACTGCTCCACCCTGGCGATGTGGGCCCGGTTGCGGTGGATGTAGTCGAGCGCCAGACCCTCGCGCAGAGCCAGGTCGCACAGCGTCAGCTCGCGCGCGCCGAGCAGCCGCAGCATCGTGCAGACCAGGATGGAGCCGGCGACGGCCAGGTCCGCGCGGCGCGGATCGAGCCCCGGGACGCCGATGCGCCCCGCCAGATCCAGCGCCGTCAGCTCCTTGCGCACGCGCCGGAGCTGCTTGAGGCTCACGCGCCGGTTGCGCAGTGCGTCCGAGCCGACCGCCCGGCCCTCGCCGACGGCCAGCGCGCCGAGGCTGAGGATGGTGCCCGACGTGCCCACGACGCGGGAGAAACCGCGGCTGCGCAGCTTCTCGGTGACCGGCGCCAGCACCTCGGTGATGTAACTCGCCATGCGCCGCTCGTCCGCGCCGGTGATCGGGTCGCTGTGCACGAACCGTTCGGTCAGCCGGATGACGCCCAGCTTCAGGCTGTGGGCGACGCGTACTTGCGACGAGCGCCCGAGGGTCAGCTCGACGCTGCCGCCGCCGATGTCGATCACCAGCGCCGCACCGTCCGAGACGTCGACACCGTAGACCGCGGCGCGGTGAATGAGGCGGGCTTCCTCGGTGCCGGAGATGACGCGGACCTCGATCCCGGTCCGCTGGCGGATGGCGGCCAGGAACTCGCGGCCGTTCTCGGCCTCCCGCACCGCGCTGGTGGCCGCCGCAATCACCTCGTCCACCTCGTGCGACTCGGCCAGGCGCTTGAACTTCGTCAGCGCCTGCAGCGCCGAGCGCATCGTCAGTTCCGTCAGGGCGCGCCCGCCCAGGCCGCCTGCGCCGAGCCGGACCATCTCCTTCTCGCGGTCCACGATCTCGAACGAGTGGTCAGGCCGCACCTGTACCACGATCATGTGGACGGAATTGGTGCCGATGTCGATGGCTGCGATACGCACTATGCAAGCACTATGAAAACAGGAGGCGCATACGGCGTAGACGGTGCTGCGACAGGCGCCGGGAAGTCCAATATACTGGTGCTCCTGCCCCGGAGCGAGGCATCGTAGCATGACCGGTTCCCATGTCCTGAAGCGTCCGCTGGAACGCCGTGTCCGGGCGTTGCTGCGGCACCTGCGCCCGACGACGGAGGGCGCGGTCGAACCGCTCCACCAGTGCCGGGTGGCGACCCGGCGGTTGCGGGAGCTGCTGCCGCTGTGCGACGTCGAGCTCGGGATGCGGATTGCCGCGCGGGCTCGCAAGCGCGTGCGGCAGTTGGGTGGTGCGCTCGGAGCCGTGCGCGAGCTGGATGTGGCCCTCGGCTTGATCGACGAGGTGGAAGGGGCCGGGCGGGCGCAACCCGGTGCGGCCAACCGCCTGCGGCAACGCGTGCGCGAGGAACGCGAGCGGCAGCGCGAACGCATGCGGGCTCGCCTGAGGCCGGCCTGGCTGCGGAAGGTGGCGCGGGACGTCGCGGAGGTGCTCAAGGCCATCGGCATGCGCGATGCGACCGACGCGTGGGCGCTGGCCCTGGCCCAACGCCTGAGCGAGCGGGCCGACCGGTTGCGCGATGCCGTCGCCGAGGCGGGACCGATGTACGTCTCCGAGCGCGTGCACGAAGTCCGTATCGCAGCGAAGAAGCTGCGCTACGGGCTCGAGCTCGTGTCCGAGACCGGTGAGGCCGACACCGCCGCTGCGGTGGCCCGCCTCAAGACGGTCCAGGACTCGCTGGGCCGGTTGCACGACATCGAGATCCTCCAGGAACTCCTGCGCAGCATCGACCTGCTCGCCCATCGCGACGAGCCCTGGGCGGAGGAGCTGGCCGCGCTGGATCGCGATCTGACCGAGGAATGCCGCCGGCTTCACGGGGTCTTCGTCTCCGGCCAGACGGGATTGGTCGAGGTGGCCCGTATCGCCCGGCGCTTGGCGGCGCAGGTGTCCAGCGATCACGGCGGGCGCACGGGGCGCAGTCGCGTGTTGAAGATGTCCCTGGAGCGCGCGCCGGCGGCGTCGCCCAGCCGCCGCTGACCGCCGCCTCCTGCCGGCGCGGCCTTCTGGCTCTAGCCGCCCAACAGCCAGCCGGCCGCCGCGCCGCCCAGAATCAGCCAGGTCGAGTTGGGCTGCCAGCGGAACAGGGCCACCGCTGCCGCTGCGGTGATCAGCGCCGTGGGCAGATCGACCACCGCGGCCCGTGCCAACTGCCAGGTGACCGCCGCCATCAGGCCGAGCGACGCGGCCACCACGCCGTCGAGGCAGCCGCCGAGCGCCCGCGACGCGCGCAACCGCGGGATCAGCGGCTGGGTCACCGCCACGAAGAAGAAGCCGGGGGCGAAGATGGCCGCGGTGGCCAGCGTGGCGCCGGCCCAGCCGCCGAGGAGGTAGCCGATGAACGTCGCGGTGGTGAACACCGGTCCCGGGGTGACCTGCCCGACGGTGATGGCGTCGATGAGCTGCTGGTCGGTCAGCCAGCCCCAGCGCTCCACGAGATCGGCGCGCAGGAAGGCGAGCAGGACGTAGCCGCTGCCGAACAGGACGGAGCCCACCTTCAGGAAGAACAGCGTCAGTCCGGAGAGCGTGAAGGGGACCGCGGCGCCCGCTGCCGACGCCAGGCCGCCCGCCGCGGCTCCCGCCGTTGCGCCGGCCTGGGCCGCCGCCGCGGCCGCGCCGCGCAGCAGGTGCGCCAGCGCGGCCGGGAGCGCGGTCAGCCAGGCAACGACTGCCGTGTTTCCTCCCGGCCCGCTCGGCCGCATGGCCAGCGCGAGTCCGAGCGCGCCTCCGATCCCGAGCACCGCCAGCTCGTTCACGCCGGCGAGCGCGGCGACCAGCGCGGCGGCGCCGACCGGCGCATACACCCACCGGCCGAGCGCCGCCTGTCCCAGCTTCGCGAGCGCCTGTACGACGATGGCGATCACCACCGGCCCGATGCCGTACATGAGCCACCCGACCTGCGGCGTCGTGCCGTAGCGCGCGTAGGCCCAGGCGATGCAGCCCACGACCAGCGCGGCCGGCAGGATGAAACAGACGCCGGCCAGGGCGAGCCCGGCCAGGCCCCCCCGCCGGTAGCCCAGGTGGATCGCCAGCTCGGTGGAGTTCGGGCCGGGAATCAGGTTGGTCGCCGCGACCAGATCCAGAAACTCCTTGTCGTTCAGCCAGCCCCGGCGGTCGACCACCTCGTCGCGCATCATCGCGATGTGGGCGGCCGGGCCGCCGAAGGCGGTGACGCCGAGGCGCAGGAAGAGAACGGCCAGCTCGCGGAGTGGGGCGGTCGCGGTCACGCGCGGGATTCTACCCTCAGGGGAAGAGCTTCAACAGGGTGAACGTGGCCCCGACGATGCCGATTGCCATCACCCACAGATGTCGAAACAGACGTGCTTCGAGGCTGGCGACCTCCGTGCGTACGCCGGCGATCTGCGACTGCAGCTCGGCGTGCAGGCCGGCGACCCTGCCGTCCACGCGGGAGATCTCGGCGCGCACGAACTCCTTCGTCGCGAGCGGCTCGAGATCGGCTCTCGTGACTCGCTCGCCAATGGCACCGCGGATGACGTCAACCAGCGTTTCCGCCTGCGTGTCGCCGATGCCGGCGGCGCGGAGCTGCTTCACGGCGGCATGGGTATCGAACGTAGTGGTCGTCACTTCGCTGCCTCCCCCAGTCTATGGGTGAAGCAACGTTCTTGCCAGCCTCGCTCACTCGTAGTCGGCCGCGTCCATCGACAGCGAGATGATCTCCTCGTCGTTGCGCGTGTAGATGTGCCGGTTGGCGTAGGCCGGGTGCACCCAGTTGACGAAACGCAGCTCGCGGCGGTTGCCGGGCGGGGAGGTGGGCGCGATCAGCTTCGTGCGGCTGACCTCGTCGTAGCCTTCGGGGCTGAGGCGCGCGATGATCAGCTCGCCGCGGTCGTTGTTGATCAGCACCCGGTCGCCGTTGCGCACCAGGTAGCCGGATGCCCAGCGGCGCCGCTCGACAGTGGCCTCCTGAGTCTCCCAGAGGCGCTCGCCGGTCGCGGCGTTCAGGCCGCGGAGTTGACCGTAGCTGCCTATGCCGTAGATGTAGCCGCCGTCGATGATCGGCGTGGCGAGGACGGCATGCAGGCCGTCGGTGCGGATCTCGCTGTTGCTGCGCCCTTTCCACGCGACCGTTGCGTCGGGGCGGTCCTGGTTGAGGGCCAGCATCATGGGGCCGTCGTAGAATGTGGTGAAGAAGAGTTGCGCGCCCAACTGCACCGGCACGGCCACGGTCATCGCCCCGCCGACGATGTACGGCTGCCGCCAGTAGATCTCGCCGGTGACCGCATCGAGCGAGGCCACCTCCTCCGGGTTCCAGACGATGAGCTGCCGCGCGCCGCCTGCCTCGACGATGATGGGTTGGGCCACCCCGAGGTCCTCGTCGCTCGGCAGGGCGCGCCAGAGCTCCTCGCCGGTCAGCTTGTCGAAGGCCACGACCCGCGCGTCGGGCTGCCCGCCGACGAAGCAGATGAGCCGTTCGTCGTCCACCAGCGGCGCGCTGGCGAAGCCCCAGTCGAAGCCCCACTGCATGCGGTCCACGCCGTAGTCGTCGCTGTAGTTCCGGCGCCACAGGAGCTCGCCGGTATCGACGCGCAGCGCGGAGAGGGTTCCGTCGCGCCCGAGAACGTACACGCGATCGTCGTCGACCGTCGGCGTCGCGCCGGGCCCGACCTCCCATTGCACGCCGGCGTAGTCGGCCGCCCACTCCTGGACCCACAGCACCGCGCCGGTCGCCTCGTCGAAGGCCATGGCGCGCTCGGTGCCGCGCATGCCGTTGGTCGGCTCCCAGTCGGTCGCGAACACCCGCCCGTCGGCCACCGCCGGTCCCGCGAACCCCGCCTTGATCGGCATCCGCCAGCGCACCTTCAGGCCCTCGGCGGGGAACGATTCGAGCAGTCCGGTCTCGCGCCATTCGCCCAGTCGGCCCTCGCCGCGAAACTCCGGCCAGTCGTCGGCATGGACGTTCGCGGCGCCGCCCACGAGCACCGTCAGGCCGCCGAACATTGCCGCTTTCCACGTCTTCTTCATGGGGTGTGCCTCGCGGCCGTCAGCGGCCTGCCAGCTCGGTGTAGATCGCCTCGACGTTCGCCGGCGCCCGCTCCATGTCGTAGTCTGCGTAGCGCGCCGGCAGGTCGAGATTCGCGACGGCCTCGTCGACGCTCCGTCCGGCTTCATGAGAGCCCTGCACGGAAGCGAGAAAGTCGCGGTTGAAGTCGGCGTACTCCGCCAGGTCGTCCCACGTCATCCACCCGGTCCATGCCCGGCGCTCCCCGCGGTCGCGCCGGCCCCGCCCTGCGTAGGTCGTGGGAATCGGCCCGTGCCCGGTGATCACCCGGTCCACGCCGTCGATGGCCGCGACCGCCCTCGCCAGCGTCTCGGGGAACGCGACGCCGCTTCCGCCGTTGGCGGTGTCGATCACCGGCGCTGCCTTGTCCGGAAACAGATCGCCGAGATACGCGGTCCGCTTCTGCGGAAATACGACGACGATGTCGCCGTCGGTGTGGGCGGGGCCGAAGTAGTACAACTCGATGCGGTCGAGGTCTTCGAGGAGCGCGAAGCGGTCGGTGAGGGTGGTCGTCGGCAGTCCGGGAGCGCCGCCCGCGAACAACTCCGTGCGGGCCATGTTCGCGCGCGTGTTCTCGTGCGCGATGATGTCGACGATGTCCGGGAACTCGCCGTTGGCGCCGGTGTGATCGACATCGGCGTGCGTGCTGATGATGGTCGTCACCGGCAGGTCGGTGACCTGGTAGACCGCGTCGCTCACCGCCTGTCCCCAACCGGGCAGCTTGGTGCCGACCAGGACGACCCCGCCGTTGATCTCGTCGATCAGAGCGAGCGCGTTCGCGCCGCCGTCTCCGAGGTGGTACAGGGTGTCGCGGACGTTGAGGGTGTCGATCCGGACGAACCGCTCCTCCTGCGGCTGCGCGTGCCCGCCGGCGACCGTGAGCGCCAGCACGCAGGCGACGCCCAGCGTGACCGGACCGAACCACCGTTTCATCGGATCCCTCCTTGCGTGCGAGCCGGGACGCCTGCCCGCGAACGGCGCGGACAGGAGCATCATACCGTCGGACTGCCTTTTTTGACCCGCGCGATGCGGCGCAGATACAGTGCGATGGGAGCGCTTGACCGATGACGCGGAAGAACGCGGTCTTCATTGCCGCCGGGGCGTGCCTGTGGGGAGCCATCCTGCCGGCGTGCGGCCCGTCGCCGCGGCGTGAGGCCCAGGCGGCGTTGGACGGGCGCTCCTCCATCCTCCCTGAGGGAGCCGCTTCGGAGGGCTTCGCCCCGCGAGCCGTCGGAGAACCGCCCGGCGTCAACGAACGGCCGCAGATATCCCACGTAGCCATCGCCGACCTGGACGGGGATGGCCTGCGCGACATCCTGGCGTGCGATGCGGGGCGCAACCGTGTCTCCTGGATCCGCCAGGCCCCGGCCGGCGTATACACGGAGCACGCGCTCGCGGACGACATCCTGGCGCCGGCGCACGTCGAGGCGGTCGATCTCGATGCGGACGGCGACCGGGATCTCGTGGTGGCGAGTCTTGGGCAGCTCTTCCCCAGCAACCTGCGGATTGGCGCCGTCGTCGTACTCGAGAACGACGGCGATCAGCAGTTCAAGAGCCATGTGGTAGCCGACGGACTTCCGCGCGCGGCCGACGTGCGGGCGGGCGATCTGGACGGCGACGGCGACCCGGACCTGGCCGTTGCCGCCTTCGGCTACGACCATGGTGAGACCCTCTGGCTGGAGAACCGGGGTGGCTGGTCCTTCGTGCCCCATGTGCTGCTGCGGCTGTCCGGGGCCATCAACGCCGTGATCGTCGACATCGATCGCGATGACGAGCCCGACGTGGTTTCTCTCGTCAGCCAAGAGTGGGAAGAGGTCTGGGTATTCGACGGGAGCGAGCAGTTCGAGCCGGACATGGTGTGGGGATCGACCAATGCCGATTTCGGATCGAGCTGGATCACGGTGGTCGATCTGGACGGCGACGGTCTTTCCGACCTCCTGCACAGCAACGGCGACGCTTTCGACTACGCGCCCGCCAACAGTCGTCCGTGGCATGGCGTGCAGTGGCTCCAGAACCTGGGCGATCGGCAGTTCCAGGTCCACCGGATCGCGGATCTGTCGGGGGCCTCGAGCCCGCAGGCGGGTGATCTTGATGGCGACGGCGACCTGGACGTCGTGGTGGCGAGCGCGTACAACCAGTGGGACGACCCGGATGTGCGCAGCCTGGTCTGGCTGGAGAACGACGGGGAGATGCGCTTCGCGATGCACCGCATCGCCGCTGCGCCCACGCACTTGGTCACGCTGGCCGTCGGCGATCTGGACGGCGATCGAGCGCCTGATCTGGTGACCGGCGGCATGCACATCAGCGGACCCTATGACCGGATGTCGCGCGTGACGGTCTGGAGCAATCGTGAGATCCGGTTCCGTCCGTAGTGCGTCCGCCAGCTCGCCGCCGCGTCCCCGCGGCGCGGGCGTTCTCCGCCAGCGCGCGTGCCCCCGCCGCATCCGGACGGTGGCGGCGCTTGCCGCCGTTGCATTCCTGTGCGGGTGCGCCGGAGGGCGTCAGGCGGCGCCCGAGGCGCAGTTGCCGGCGCTTCCCGACCTTTCCGGCCAGACCGAGGCCGTCAGGACGCACCTGACAGGGGCGGATCGCGCGGCGCGCTCCGACCCCGACTCGCCGGATACGGTCGGCGCCCTCGGGCTGGCCTACCACGCGGACCTGCACTACCACCAGGCGGTCCGGAGCTATGCGCTGGCTGCAGCTCTGGATCCGGATGCGTGGAAGTGGACCTACTACCGCGCCCTCGCGCACGCGTCGCGCGGAGACGCCGAGCAGGCCCGGGGCGCCCTCCGTGCGGTGGTGGAAGCCGCTCCGGAATTCGGCCCGGCCTGGTGGCGTCTGGGGGACGCTGAGTTCAAGGCCGGGCGCAGCGACGAGGCATCGCGCTCCTGGCGGCGCGTGATGGCGCTTCCCGAGCCGGACCCGCCGCCGGCGGCTGTCGCGGCGGGCTACACGCCGATCGCGCCCCTGTCGGCGTATGCGGCGTTCGGCCTGGCGCGGCTCGCGCTTGCCGCCGGCGACCCGTTGCGCGCCGCCGAGCTGCTGGAGGCCGCAACGGAAGAGGCGCCCCGATTCGGGCCGGCGTTCAGGTTGTTGGGCGATGCCCTGGCCGCGCTCGGCCGCCACCAGGAGGCGTCCCGCGCGCGCCGGCGGGCGAACCGGTCGCCCCGCTACGCACCGTATCTGGACAACCTGTTCTACGAAGTGATCGACGAATCGCGCAGCGCCGCGCTCCTGCTCCAGCAGGCCTCGACGGCGGACCTCACGACCAGCGCCGCCTGGAGGGAGCACCTGGTGCGGCGGGCGCTGGCGTTCAACCCGGACGATTCCGACGCCCTGTTCGACCTCGCCACGATGTTGCGCGTGCTCCGGCGCTACGAGGAGGCGCTCGAGCTGCTGCAGCGTCATCGCCGGCTCTTTCCAGGCGATCTGCAGGTAGTGGCCGACATCGGGCGTTGCCTGTCGGGCCTGCGGCAGTATGCCGCGGCCGAGCCGGTCCTGCGTCAGGCGTTGGAGGGGCTGGACACGGCCGAGACACGTTACGACTTGGCGCTTGTCGTCGACCGTACCGGTCGGCTGGACGAGGCCGTCGCCGAGTACGAGCGCGCTCTCGATCGCAATCCCAATCATGTCGGGGCATTGAACAACCTCGGAGTGGCGCTGGCCCGCCAGGGCCGTTTCGCTCCGGCCACAAGGCGGCTCGAGCGGGCCGTCGCGGTCGATCCGGATCACGCCGACGCGCACGTGAATCTCGGCGCGCTGCTGCTGGCGCAGGGCGCGCGCGAACCGGCTCGCCAAGCGTTTAGCATGGCCCTCGAGCTCGACCCCGGGCATGCGGGCGCCGCCGATGGCCTGCGACGGATCGAGCAACGGTAGCCCGAGGTGTCCCGCGGGGTCCGTCCGCGCCGTTCCATTCAGAAATCTCTCCGAGCCGTGCGCCCGCCCGAGAACAAGCGGTTGCCCAGGGCCGCGACAGGGTGTATACGTTGAGTTCCGGTTGCCGGTAGTCGGCAGCCGGCCGCGGCGGAATCCGGTCGTAGCTCGCACGTCGTCGATCGCAGGTCGTGTCGCCTCACCGGACAGGAGGCGGCAAGCCCCACGGGTCGACAGCGTCGACTCGTGACATCACGAACTCGTCAGGAGGACAGTGATGAGAGCACGGCGGTTCGCATGCGCGTTCGCCTCGGCGGTCGTCGTCACCTCCCTGTCCGTCCCTTCCGCGGTCCTGGCCCAGGACGCCGAGATCGCGGGAGTCGTGACGGACAACACCGGCGGCATCCTGCCCGGCGTCACGGTCGAGGCGTCGAGCCCGGCGCTCATCGAGCAGTCGCGCGTCGTCTTCACCGATAGCGCGGGGGCGTACCGCATCATCGCCCTCAATCCCGGCGACTACACGGTCACGTTCAGCCTTCCCGGCTTCTCCACGGTCCTCAGGGAAGGGATTACGCTGACCGCCACCTTCTCGGCGAACGTCGACGCGCAGATGTCGGTCGGCGGCATCGAAGAGACGGTCACCGTCTCAGGCGAGAGCCCGCTGATCGACGTCGCGACCGTCACCCAGACGCAGGCGCTCACCACCGAGGTCCTCGCCGAGCTGCCGACCGGCCGGTCGTTCCAGAATCTCGGGATCCTCGTGCCGGGCGTGCAGGTGCCGCTCAGCCAGCAGGACGTGGGCGGAGCCGACGGCGCGAACTGGCAGACGATGGAGGTCCACGGGAGCCGCGGCGATCAGATGCCGCTGATCCTGAACGGCATGCCGTTCAACAACATGAACAACACCGGCGGCGGTTACAACCACTCGCAGGCGATCAACATAGGCACGGTCGCCGAGATGACCGTCACGACCAGTGGGACCGACTCCGAGTTCCGGTCGAGCGGTGTCGTCGCCAACAGCATCACGAAGGAAGGGGGCAACCAGTACTCGTTCGATCTCTACACCGACTACACCAACGGCGGCCTGCAGTCGGACAACCTGTCGCAGGCCCTGATCGACCAGGGGCTGCGGGCCGTCAACTCGGTGAAGCAGGTGTCGGAGTTCAACCCGTCGTTCGGTGGGCCGCTCGTCGAGGACCGGTTCTGGTTCTACGTCGGTTACCGGAATCTGGTGTCCACGCAGTGGCAGACCGGGTCGTTCGAGCGCATCGATCCGCTCGACCCGCAGTTCTGCCGCACGGAAGGCGGGTGTCTGTATGACGGACAACCGGTGCCGGATCAGCGTGACTTGTCGAAGCCGGCGTTCGCCGGCGACACCTACTTCCACACGGCGACCATGAACCTGACCGGACAGGTCACGCCGCGGAACAAGGTGACCGCCTTCTACCAGTTCGGCAAGCGGCACAAGGTGAGCGACTCCGGCCTGTTCCGCACGCCCGAGGCGACCGACTATCTGACGTCGGACCCCGACTACATCGCGCAGGCGAAGTGGACCAGCCCGGTCACGAGCCGGCTGCTGCTGGAGGGGGGCGCGACGTTCTACAACGAGACGTGGCGGTTCCTGCAGCAGCCCGAGTTTCCCGTTCCGTTCGGGGTGATCTCGAAGCGCGAGCTGTCAACCGGGACCCGCTACGCGGCGGACGAAACCAACTGGGACGCGTACAACCACCAGTACAACATGCGTCTCTCCCTCAACTACGTCACCGGGACCCACGCCTTCAAGATCGGCATGCAGGATATGTGGGGCACGCGCAACTACACGGCCTCGGGGACCCAGGCCCAGTTCTGGGACTTCAACATGGGCGTCCCCTCGCACATCCAGCAGTACGCGAGGCCGCTCGAGGATCTGCAGAAGCTGCGGGCTGCCCTGGGCATCTACGCGCAGGATCGGTGGACGATCGACAACCTGACGTTGAACCTCGGCATCCGTTACGACTTCCACGAGGCCTACGTGCCGGCGCAAACCACCGCGGAGCTTCTCTTCGTGCCGTCGACACGCTACGAGGAGGTGCCGGACACACCCTCGTGGAGGGACATTTCGCCCCGCTTCGGGGCCGCGTGGGACGTCTTCGGCACGGGACGCACGGTAGTGCGCGCCAACCTCGGCAGATACGTCGCCAGCGAATCGGTGGCGACCGCCACGGCGAACAACCCGGTGAACACCCGCATCAATTCGGCGCGTCGCACCTGGAACGACGCGAACCGCAACTTCATGCCCGACTGCGATCTCACCAACCGGGGAGCGAACGGCGAGTGCGGCGCGATGAACGCGCAGCTCGGCGACCCGAGAATCGTCACGACGTGGAACCCGGCCATCGTCCGCGGATACGGCGTGCGTCCGAACGACACCGAGATTCTCATCGGGATGCAGCAGGGGTTGACGCCGCGCGTCAGTCTCGACGTCCAGTGGACACGCCACTGGTACGGGAACTTCTTCGTTACGCAGAACCGGGCCACCCCTCCGAGCGGCTTCGATCCGTACTGCGTCACGGCCCCATCCGACTCACGGCTGCCCGGCGGGGGCGGGCGCGAGATCTGCGGTTTCATGGACATTCGGCCCGAGTTCTTCGGCAGGGTGGAGAACTACGTCACCTCGGCCGACGATTTCGGCGACGTTACCGATGTGTACACGGGGTTGGACGTGTCCCTGGAGGGTCGCCTCGCCAACGGCGCCATCTTCAACGGCGGCGTGAGTCTCGGGCGCGAGCGAACGGATTTCTGCGGAATCATCGAGCACGCCAACATCGGCTCGAACGCCGCCACCTCGGCGGGCCGGGTCGGAGAGACGCGGGTCGCCTCGTTTCCGAGCACCAACTACTGCTCGGTGCAGCCACCCTTCCAGCCGGATTTCAAGGCCCTCGCCACCTATCCTCTGCCCGGGGATCTGAATGTGAGCGCGGTGTGGCAGAACCGTGCGGGGCCGGAAGTGCTGGCCAGCTACTTCGTGACGGACGCGGGCGTCACCGGCATCGACCGGCCGCTGACGGGCGGCGGCCGGAGCATCCATCTCATACCCCCGGGCACGGAGTACGGCGAGCGGGTCAACCAGATGGATCTCCGGCTCTCGAAGAACCTGAACGTCGGAAGAGGACGGGTGCAGGTCAATGCGGCCCTCTACAATCTGTTCAACACCGACGCCACGCTCTCGTGGAACACGACCTTCGGACCGACCTGGCTCGCGCCGTCCCGAATCATGCAGGGGAGGATGTTCAAGGTGGGCGCCACCATCAGCTATTGATCGACGCCGGCCGGGCTGGCGCAGCGCGGTCGCGACCTGATTCCGGCCACGCACGGAGGGGCCTGCCCCGCACCGCGGGGCGGGCCTTTCGCATTTTTCATGACCCGGCGACAACATGCGGACCGGCGCGCGTGCGCCCAGGAGTGCGGTATATGTTTCGCAGCATGCGTGTGCAGTCGACCGGCGGGATTGCGCTGGCCGCCGCGCTGGCGTTCACGGCGAGTGGATCAGGCGGCGCGACATCTGCATCCGAAGGGGAGTGGTTCTTCATCGAACGCGCCGCCTCGGCCGGGATCGACTTCGTCCACTTCAACGGCATGTCCGGCGACTACGACTTCGCCGAGATCTTCGCGCCCGGTGTCGCGCTGCTCGATTTCGACAACGACGGCGATCTCGACGTCTACTTTCCGCAGGGGCGCCCGTTGTCCGCCGCGCAGGCGCAGAAGGACCTCCCGGAATCGCGGCCGGCGCTCCGGCTGACGGATCGCCTGTACCGGAACGACCTGGTCGTGCATGCTGACGGCGCGCGCACTCTCCGGTTCACCGACGTCAGCGCCGGGAGCGGTCTGGACGTGCCCGGATACGGCATGGGCGCCGCCACCGGCGACTTCGACAACGACGGCTGGATCGATCTGTATCTCACCCGCCTCGGCCCCGACCGGCTGTTCCGCAACAACCGTGACGGCACGTTCGCGGACGTCTCGCATCGGATCGGCACGAATCGCGCCCGCTGGGGGCTGTCGGCTTCGTTTCTCGACTTCGACCGCGACGGCTGGCTCGACCTGTACGTCGGCAACTACGTCGACCACCGCCCCGGCGGCGACGCGGACTGCTCGACGCCGACCGGGGTCCGCAACTACTGCGGGCCGCAGCGCTACCTGCCGGTGCCGGACCGGCTGTACCGCAACCGTGGCGACGGAACGTTCGACGACGTCACCGCGGAGTCTCAGGTGGCGAGTGCGTACGGGCGGGCGCTCGGGGTGGTCTCCGACGACCTCGACGGCGACGGCTGGGTCGACGTCTACGTCGCCAACGACGGCGACGAGAACCAGATGTGGATCAACCGGGGCGACGGGACGCTCGGCAACGAGGCCCTGCTGGCGGGTGTCGCGCTGAACCATGCCGGGATGACCGAGGCGGGCATGGGGGTGGATGCCGGCGATTTCGACAACGACGGCGACGACGACCTCTTCGTGACTCACCTCGACAACGAGACGAACACGCTGTACGTCAACGACGGATCCGGCCTCTTCGAGGATCGGAGCGCGCGGGCGCGGCTTGGGGCGCCAAGCCTGCCGTTCACCGGATTCGGCGCGCGCTGGCTCGATTTCGACAACGACGGCTGGCTCGACCTGCTGGCCGTCAACGGTGCGGTGAGCATCCTGCAGCCGCTGGTGCAGGCCGGGGATCCGTTCCCGTTGCACCAGCCGAACCAGTTGTTCCGCAATCTGGGCGACGGCCGGTTCGAGGACGTCGGCGGGCGGGCCGGACCGGCGTTCGCGCTGTCGGAGGTCAGCCGCGGCGCCGCGTTCGGCGACCTGGACAACGACGGCGACGTGGACGTGGTGGTGGGCAACAACAACGGACCGGCGCGCCTCCTGTTGAACAATGCCGGAAACCGGAATCACTGGCTCGGGCTGCGGCTGGTGGGCGGCGCGGCTCTCCGGGACATGCTCGGAGCGCGGGTCGGCGTCTTTCGGAGCGACGGTCCGCCGCTGTGGCGGCGGGCGGGCACCGACGGCAGCTACGCGTCGGCCAGCGATGCGCGGGTGCTGGTCGGTCTCGGGCGGACCGCGCGGGTGGGACGTGTCGAGGTCATCTGGCCCGGCGGCCGGGTCGAGGAGTGGACCGACGTGTCGGCGGACCGCTGGAGCACCTTGACGGAGGGGACGGGGCGGACGCTTCGCTAGTCGAACCTATGGTCGAGAGCATGGACCCCGATCGTGACCGCCGGCCCGCAACGTGGTCCACGGACCGTCCGCGAATCCGCATGAGAAAAGACCTGCGGCGCGGCGTTGTGCCGGCCGTGCTCGCGCTCGCCGTGCTCGCCGGTCCGTCAACGGTGCGCGTCGAGGCGGGATCGAGCCCGCCTCCGGAGGGCGCGCGCCAGGCGCAGTTCCTGGAGACCGTCGCCCTGCCCGACGCCGGTCGCCTGCATCCGGCGGTCCAGCGGCAGCTCGCGGAAGCCTACCGATTCCTGCTGGCGGTCGCCCGTGATCCGGCGGCGGCGACACACGCCCGTAGTGAGGCGTACGGCGAGCTGGGAAAGCTGTTCATGGCCGCCGAGTTCCTGCAGCATGCCGAGCGGTGCTTCGGCAACGCGCAGGTGCTGGCGCCGTCCGAGTTTCGATGGCCGTACTATTCGGCCCACGTACAGCGCAGGATGGGCGCTCTCGAGCGGTCGGCCGAGCATCTGGGCCGGGCCCTCGAGCTGAGGCCGACGGACCTGGCGGCCACCGTCTGGCTCAGTCGCGTCTACCTGGATCTGGGACGACCGGCCGCGGCCGAGCCGCTCGTCGGCGAGATGCTCGAGCGGCGGCCCGACGCGCCGGCGCTGCGGCTCGAGGCGGGTCGTATCGCGCTGGAGCTGGAGGACGCGGCTTCCGCCGTCGAACACCTGGAGGCGGCGCTGGCACTCGATCCCGAGGCCGGCGGCATCCACTATCCGCTGGCCATGGCCTACCGGCGGCTGGGCGACCGGGAGTGGGCGGAGAGCCAGCTCCGGCGCCGGCGGGCAGGCGGTCCCGGTGACCCGGTGAGACTGCCGGATCCGCTGCTGGCCGCCCTGAACGGGATTCTCCGGAATCCGCAGTACTTCCGCGACCTCGCGTTTCATGCCGCCACCGGCGGCAACTGGGCGCTCGCGGCTGCGCACTTCCGGACTGCAGCGGACGCCGCGCCGGAGGTGGCCATGCTGCGGCTGAACCTGGGGACCGCGCTGGAACGGTCGGGTGATGCTCGCGGGGCGCAGGCCGCGTTCGAGGAAGCGCTACGACTCGACCCGCGCTCGTTCAGGGCGCACTATGCGCTGGGCGCCCTGCTCGCGCGAAGTGGTCGCGATTCAGAGGCGATCGATCGTTTCTCGGACGCGGTGCTCCGCAACCAGGACTTCGCGGCGGCCTACCTGGCCCTGGCGGACGCGCTGCGGCGGTCGGCACGGCTCGAGCCGGCCCTGGCTGCCTACCGCCGCGTGATCGAGCTCGATCCGGGGAATCCCGCGGCGCGGTTCGGTGAGGCGATGGCGCTCGTGCGTCTCGGGCGGTACGCGGCCGCTCGCGAGCGCCTCATGCGGGCGGTTGCGGTACACCCCGGCCGGCCGGAGTTCCCGCACGCCCTGGCCCGGCTGCTGGCCGCGGCGCCGGACGAGAGGGTGCGCGACGGCGGGCGGGCGCTGGAGCTGATGCGCGCGCTGGTGAAGTCCGAGCCGACCACTGCCGTCGCGGAGACGATGGCCATGACCCTGGCCGAGCTGGGGCTGTTCGCCGAGGCCGTCGAGTGGCAGCGCGCGGCGATGGCGATTGCCGCCAAGGCGGACCGCCCCGACGTGGCGCAGCGGATGGCGTCCAACCTCCAGTTGTACCTGCGGCGGCAACCTTGCCGTACGCCGTGGCGCGACGACGATCCGGATCACGCGCCCGGTCCCCCCGCGGATCCCGGTGCGGTCGAGCCCGGGGGGCAGAGGTGACCCGCGGCATGCCGTTCGTCGCCCGCGCTCTGGTGCTCCCGGCAATTGCCGTGCTGGCCGCCGGCTGCCGCGGCGAATCCTCAGATGCGCAGTCGCCCGGGGACATGCCCGCGCCGGGCCCGGACACCACGGTGGAGTGGTTCGAGGACGTCGCCGCGGTCGCGGGCCTCGATTTCGTCCACTTCAACGGGATGTCGGGCCGCTTCTATCAGCCGGAGATCATGGGCCCGGGCGCTGCGCTGCTGGACTACGACAACGACGGCGATCTCGACGTCTATCTCGTCCAGGGGGCCACGCTCGGGAGTCACGAGCCGCTGGCGGCGCCGACGGCCGGGGTGTCCGGGGATCGGCTGTACCGCAACGATCTGCGGGCGGATGCCGCCGGCGCTCCGGTGCTGGCCTTCACCGACGTCACGGACGAGAGCGGCGTCGCGGGCCTGGGCTACGGCATGGGCGTCGCAACCGGCGACATCGACAACGACGGGTGGGTCGATCTGTACCTGACCCGGTTCGGCGCCAACCAGATGTTCCGCAACCGGGGCGACGGCACCTTCGTCGATGTCTCGGCCGCCAGCGGCACGGACGATGAATCCTGGGGCGTCTCGGCGGCCTTCGTCGACGCCGACCGCGACGGCTGGCTCGATCTGTTCGTGGGCAACTATCTCCACTACACCCTCGACATGCACGTGCCCTGCTTCCATCCCACGGGTCCGGAGAACTACTGCGTGCCGGAGATGTACCGCGCCCGACCCAGCCGCTTCTATCGGAACCGGGGCGACGGTACGTTCGCCGAGGCGACGGCCGCCGCGGGCATGGCGCGCGAGTTCGGTCCGGCGCTCGGGGTGGCGACCGCGGACGTGAACGGGGATGGGTGGATCGACATCTTCGTCGCCAACGATCAGAAGGAGAACCAGCTCTGGATCAATCAAGCCGACGGCAGGTTCCAGAACCTGGCGCCGCTGTGGGGCGTGGCGCTCGGCGCGGCGGGAGAGGCCAAGGCGGACATGGGAGTGGACTTCGGCGACTTCGACAACGACGGCGACGAGGACCTGTTCGTCACGGAGCTCACGAGTCAAGGGAGCACGCTCTACGTGAACGACGGATCCGGCCTGTTCACGGAGCAGAGCGCGGGAGCCGGCATTCGCTATCCCAGTCTGCCGTACACCGGGTTCGGGGCCGGCTGGTTCGATTTCGACAACGACGGCTGGCTGGATCTGCTGGCCGTCAACGGCCTGGTCGTCGAGAGCCTCGACCGCGCCGACTCCGGCGAGGAATTCCCGCTCGATCAGCCGAACCAGCTCTTCAGGAACCGGGGAGACGGTGAATTCGACGAGGTCAGCGCTCGGGCCGGCACGTCGTTCCAGGCGTCCGAGGTAAGCCGCGGCGCCGCGTTCGGTGACGTCGACAACGACGGCGACACCGACGTGCTGGTGGTCAACGCCGCCGGACCGGTGCGGCTTCTCCTCAACGGCGTCGGTCACCTTCACCACTGGGCCGGGCTGCGTCTGGTCGGGGCGGGCGGACGTGACATGGTGGGCGCGCGGGTGGCGGTGACCCGATCGGACGGCGCCACCCTGTGGCGCCGCGCACGCGCGGACGGCAGTTATGCATCGGCCAGCGACCCGCGGGTGCTCGTGGGTCTCGGTTCTCTGGCGGACCCCATCGATGTGCGCGTCATCTGGCCGGACGGGCGGGTCGAGGAGTGGAGCGGCGTGCCCGCGGATCGCTATACGACCCTTACCGCGGGGCGCGGACGATGAGGGCGTTTCTTCCGCGCGCCGGCCGGCTCGCGACAGTGCTCTTCCTCGGCCTGCCGGTCGTCGGATGCGCCGGATCGGACCGCCCTGCCGAGGCGGACGCCGGAGTGGCACCCTTCCCGTCGCCGATCGACCCCGCCGCGTCGCCGCCGGTCACGCTGCCCGATCTCTCGCGCCTGGCGGCGCCGGCCGAAGAGCAGGTTCGCACGCGCTTCCGTACGGTCGAGGACGCCCTGCGCAGCGGCGCGCCGGCCGTCGAGCTAGCCAATGCCTACGGCGCCCTCGGGCTGGTCCTGATGGCGGCCGAGTACTTCGAGGCGGCCGCCGTCAGCTTCCGGCATGCGGAGGCGCTGGCGCCGCGCGACCCGCGCTGGCCCTATTATGGGGGGCACCTGCACAGGATGACGGAGGAGCGTGGCGCAACCGCTGCGGCGTTCGAACGCGCCCTCGATCTGCGGTCGTCGGACGTGCCGACGCTGGTCTGGCTCGGACGCGTCCGCCTCGACGAGGGGCGGTTCGAGCTGGCCGAGCGGCAGTTCCGGCAGGCTGCCGCGTACGATCCGCGCTCGGCGGCGGCCCTTGCCGGCGCGGGGCGTGCGGCCCTCGCCCGGCGCGATTTCCTGGGAGCGGTCGAGTACCTGGAACGGGCGCTCGCCGCCGCCCCGCAGGCTTCCCGCCTGCACTATCCGTTGGCGATGGCGTATCGGGAACTGGGGGAGATGGGCCTTGCCGAGGCGCACCTCGCACGCCGCGGCGGCGTGGACGCGCCGCTGCGCGATCCGCTGATGGAGGAGTTCGACGCGCTGTTGCCGAGTGCGATGAAGCTCGAGGGGCGCGGGATTCAGGCGTTGCAGAGCGGCAGGTGGGCCGCCGCCGTGGATGCCTTCCGGCAGGGCCTGGAGCTCGAGCCGGACAACGCCTCGCTGCGCCAGCGGCTGGCGACGGCACTGGCTGCGGGTGGCGATACCCGCACCGCCGTGGCGCAGCTCGAGGAGACCCTGCGGCGGTCACCGGACTTTCCGAGGGCGCACTTCAGTCTCGGGGCAATCCTCGCTCTGCAGGGCCGGTGGCAGGTAGCCGCGGCGCGCTACGAGACCGCGCTGCGATTGCAGCCGGGCTACATCGAGGCGCGGATGGGACTGGCCGAGGCGTTGCGGGGAGCCGGCCGCTTCGCCGAATCGCTGCCGCACTACGCGCGGGTGACCGAGGACGATCCGGGATTCGCCGAGGCATGGCTCGGGCGGGCGGACGCGTTGATCCGGCTCGGGCGCCCGGAGGAGGCCCGTACGTGGCTTGCCGAGGCGCGCCACGTGCATCCTGATCTGCCCGGGCTCGCGGCGCTCGAAGCGGCCATCGATCGATCCGGTCGGAGGCGCTGAACCGCTCGCTTCGCTTCCACGGCCCCGGCCCGCGGGTCGGCGACGTCAACCGGCCGCCAGCGGGCCGACGCCGAACCGCGACCCGAGCCACGTCCAGAAGTGGCGTTGCTCCTCCGTACGCGGGAACCGGTCCTGTGCCAGCACCGCCGCGGCGTCGATCCGGCCGGCCAGGCAGAGGGCGTAGACGCGCAACGGCCGGATGGCCTCGCCGCGCAGGCCTCGACGCTCGGCCCCCGCGAACGCTGCGGCCGCCCCGAGGTAGTCGCGGCGGGCCAGCGCGGTCAGCCCCCGCGCGTACTCCGCGGCGCCCGCCCCGTCGTCTTTCCGTTGGGCGATGCTCGCCTTCACGTCGTCGCTGCCCAGAATCCAGAGGGGCAGCGTGCGCAGCGGGGTCTCTGTCAGCAGCCGGTGCAGATCGTCGATCTGCGCCAGCGGCCGGCCGCCGTCCCACATCACCCGGTTCAGAACGCGCTGGAGGTCGAACCAGGGCAGCGCCGCCTCGATCAGCTCCGCCGGCCAGAGGCGGCGCATGTAGCTGGAAGTCGTCAGTTCATCGCGCGCTCGTCCGGGATCGAGGACGCTGTCGTAGAGTGCCGTGACCCGCGGATCGCTGCCGTAGCCCGGATCCGACAGCGACGGAGAGTGGGGATCGGGCCGTAGCCGGCGGGGATGGTCGTCGACCAGCGCCGGCGTGTCCAACGTCAGGTCGTTCAGGTAGGCGGCGTCGCCGAGAAACGTCGCACCGATCTGCTGCGGCAGCTCGAGGCCGATCTCCTCCAGGCGCGCCCGCAGCGCCGGCAGGCGCCAGGGCTGGGTGAAAGCCGTCACCGAGCCGGGACCGCTCGCGTTCCGCGAGCCGGCGAGCATCAGGTCGAACGGCGTGGCGTTCCAGAGGGAGCAGTCGGTGAACACGTCGCAGAACGCCCGGATGATGGCGTTGACGTTGGTGCCCGGATCGGGTCTGGCGACGGGCAGCCAGTAGGTGGCGATCCCGCCCTCGGCAAGGCGGTCGCGGATGAGCTGAAAGTACTCGCGGGTATAGATATTGACCGCGCCGGGGGTCCGGGGCGGTGGCGGCTCGCCGGTGATCAGGTCGTACCGTTCCCGCGTCCGGTGAAGGAACTGCCGTCCGTCGTCGATGTGCACGGTCACGCGCGGGTCGCGCAACGGGTGATCGACGGGATGGATGAGGTCGCTCATCGCGACGACGTCCGGCGAGATCTCGACGACGTCGACCGACTCGACGCCGGGCAGATCCAATGCCGCCCCGGCGGTGATCCCGACGCCGTAGCAGATGACCAGCACCTGCTCGATGGGACCGCGGTGCGCGAACATCGGCCAGTAGACGAAGTAGCGCATGTAGCGCAACGCGGAGACGGCGGTCCCGGACATCGAGAACCCGTTGGTGACGAGGCGGCTGTAGACCGGGTGTCCCAGCCAGTGCTGTTGCATCAGGAGGATGGTCTCCGACGGCCCCTCCCGGATGGCGGCGATCTCCGATCCGTCCGCGGCATAGGGTTGCGCAACCCGCGTGAAGTACACGCCCCGCATCAGGCCGAAAGGGAACCGCGCCAGGCCGGCCGCCAGGGCGAGGCCGCAGACGGCGACCGCCGGTGTCCGCAGGTGCGTGCGCCACGAGCCGGCGCCCGGCATGACGAGGATCCCGACGGCGCCGTAGGCGGCGGCCAGCACGAAGAACGCGGCTTCCATGCCGAGCACCGGCAGCAGAACGAAGGCCGCCGCCAGCGGGCCGCACATCGCGCCACTCGTGTTCCACATCGTCAGCCAGCCTGCGGTGCGCGTTGCTACGCCGACGTGACGCTGCAGGGTGTCGCCGAGCAGAGTGAAGAAGACGCCGGAGAGCAGCGACGGCAACAGCGTCAGTACCGAGGCGAGCCAGACGATCCGGGGCCACGATTCGACTTGTGTGCCGGCGGTGAGCCCCTCGAACGCGGCGTAGGACCCGATGACCGCGCAGCCGGCCAGGGCTGCGACGATGGGGAGGCGCGTCATGGCGTGCGGTCGCCGCCGCAGCCAGGCGGATGCCGCCAATCCACCCAGTCCGATGGCTGCGAGCACCACCGCAAGCATCAGACTGGCGGCAAGGGTGGTGGACAGCACGTACATCGTCAGGAACCGGAACCAGAGCACCTCGAGCGCAAGCAGGATGGCGCCCGAGAGAAACGCGCACACGAGAAGGCTCCATCGATGGCCGCGTTTCCGGTCCATGTCCCGCGTGACGGGAGAGAATCCGTGCTCGACCGCCGGAGCGACGTCGCGTCGCGGGAGTACTCGAATCCGCTCCCGCGCCGCGGTGACGGCGATGGCGGCAGCCAGCAAACACAGCAGCGCCGCGCATCCGGCGGAGCCGGTAACCCCCAGCGTCCCGATGAGCAGGAGCTCCGCGCCGGCGACGCCGGCCACCGCGCCCAGCGTGTTCCACCCGTACAGGTGTCCGAGCGCCGGGCCGAAGTGTGCCTGCCGCCGGGTCAGCGCGGCGACCAGCAGCGGCAGAGTGGCGCCCATGGCCGTTGCCGGCGTCAGCAGGGCGACGAACGCCACGCCGAAACGAATGACGTTGGCCAGCCAGACGTCTTCCAGGACCGGAGTCGTCACGGCGGTGACCGTGCGTGTCAGGCTGGGCAATGCGAGGGCCAGGCTGACGCCGGCCGCCGCCACAAACGTCTCCAGCACCGCGTAGGCGTGCACGAGACGCCGGATCCGGTGACCGAGGTGCGCCGCGAGGGCGCTCCCGCAGGCGAGCCCGCCCATGAAGCTCGACAGAACGAGGCTGGTGGCCCAGACGCCGCTGCCGAATACCAAGCCCCCCAGGTGGAACCAGACCACCTGGAACACCAGGCTCGCGGCGCCCGAAACGAAGCAGACGAGCCCGAGCCACCGCGCCTGATGCGTCGGATCGCCGCCGTCGGATGCGCCTTCGGGCGTAACCCTCATGGAGGACATCTCGTCCAGTCGACGACGAACACCGCCGGCAGGCGGGTCGTGAACGGTGCGCCTGCGTCGGTCTACCCCGCCGCCGGCACGAACGCGAGCAGCCGCAGCGGATTGTCGACGGTCATGACGCGGACCTGCTCGTCGGTCACCCCGGCCGCGCGCAACAGCGGGACGAACTGCGTCACGGTCTTGGCGTACCCCGGTCCTCCGTTGCGCTGAATGTCGCTCGCGCGGGCGAAGTCGGATGCCAGCAGCACGTTCTCCAGGTGGCCCGCATCGATGAGCGCCTGAACCATCGGGACCTTGTGTCCATCGGCCTCCGGGCCGCCGCCGAGCCGATCGAACCCGACGAAGGCGCCGCGTTCGGCCAAGCGCCGGTGGACCGTCGCCTCGGGATCGTCGAGTCCGCCCATGTGCCCGATGGCTACGTTGGCGGGCGGGACCCCGAGCGACTCGAAGATGTCGAGCTGGACCTCGGCTTCCAGCCCGTTGGCGGTGTGCGTGAAAATGGGCACGTTCGTCAGCAGGTGCGCCTTGCCGATGGCGTGGAACACCTTCCGCTCGCCCGGCGTCATTTCCGCGGAGCTCGCGATCTCGCCGAATGCACCCCACCGTTCCGCCGTGGCGGCCTCGGCCAGCGCCGCGGCGATCTCGTCCTCGGTCTGGTCGGCCAGCTCCGGCGGGTGGAACGGGTCCGTGTAGTATCCGCCGCTCACGACGATGGGCATCCCGGATCGCTCCGAGACCTCGCGCAGAAACGAGACGTCCCGGCCCATGTCCGCATGACCGCCGTCGACGAGCGCCGCGACTCCTTCGCGGGCTGCGGCTTGCAGTTCCTCGACCATCGCCTCGACGTCCTGCATGAAGTAGGGCGAGCCCGCCGAGCCGATGAAGCTCTCGCGCGCAGGGTTCTCTGCGCCCACGAGCCGATCCCAGAAAGGAATGTCCAGCGACATGTGCTCGTGAAAGAGCAGGGCGCCGTGACTCAGGTCGTCCGGAGCGACGTCCTCCAGAATGGTCCGCACGATCGCGTCTTCCGGGAGAGCCGATCCTGCGGGCGCGGGCGAGTCCTCCGCCGGCTCGTTCGATTCGGGTGCGCTTCCGCACGCCGCCGCCAGACTGACGCCGCCGAGACCGAGGAGCCGCAGCGCCTGCCGGCGACTCCACGCCGAGACGCGACCTCGCTCAGGTGATGTCATGACGCTTCCTCCCGCGTTGATTCGTGCCGGCGGCGACGTCGTCGTCGGCGCGCATGCCGTGCTCCCGCGTATGATGCCACTTATTAGGAGGGATGTGGCATGCTGGGGCACCCAATCCGACTCCCGGGCCTCGCCGCGTTGTGTCCGGCAATCCTCGCCGCGACCGTTCCCGTCGCTGCGCAGCCGAGCGAGACGCTTGCCCGCGCCGTGGAGCAGGCTCTGGGGGAGGAGAGGGCTCTACGAAACGTCAGGGTGACCGTTTCCGGTTCCCGGGTCACGCTGGCGGGTCCCGCCGACACCTTCTGGTTCAAGTACGACGCGCTGCAGCGGGCGCTCGACGTGCCCGGCGTGGAGCAGGTCGTGAGCGACATCACCCTTCCGGCCGCGGAGAGCGACGAGCGCTTGGCGGAGGTCGTGGGCCGTGCACTGCGCGAGTATCCCGACATCACCGTCTGGGATTTCGTGGGGGCGGTCGTAGATCGGGGCGTCGTGACACTCTCGGGTCGGGTCACGCCGGAACTGGACAAGGCAGGCGAGATCTTCGAGCGCATCGCGAGACTGCGCGGTGTTCAGGACATCCGGGGCGGCATCCAGCCGTTGCCCGCCAGTATCCAGGACGACCGGCTCCGGAGGGCCATCGGACGGCGGGTCTTCGGGAGCCTGTCGTTCATGCGGTTCGCGCGGATGCGCCCCCCGCCGTTCCGGATCCTGGTCAGCAACAGCACCGTCACGCTGGCCGGGTACGTCCGGAACGACGTGGAACGCCGGGAACTGGAGCTGCTGGTCGCCGATATTCAGGGCGTCGTGCGGGTCTCGAACCAGTTGCTGACGTTCAGGTAGTCGGCAGCAGCGCCGGGCGTGCTGCACCGGTATCACTCGTTGCGGTTCAGAACGTTAGTCGCAACCCGCCACCGACGTGGGTGCCGCCGAGCTCCAGCGGTGTCGCCGCCCGGCCGCCAAGGCGGACCGTTGCCGTGCCGCGGCTGTAGCGAACGTTGAATCCGAGGCCGACGCGCTCGGTCAGGAACCAGGTTCCGTCGAAACCGAGGTTGAGACCGAGACTGCCCGCGCTGACCGTTCTGGCCCGGTGGCCCGTCAGCAGGAGCTGGTCGAAGTCTTCATTGGCTTCCCGCGAGTCGATGTGCTCCACGAGATCCTGTCGGGCCATGAAGAACGTCGGTCCCCATACGGCGCGCAGCAGGAAGTTCTCGTCGATGAACCACCAGTATTGTCCCTGCACGTGCAGGCCGGTCTCTCTCCGTGTCAGGCCTATTCGCACGCCGCTGGCCCGGCGCGGGAAACCCGAGAAATGCGGATGGGGAATCAGTGCGTCGACCCGGGCGGTCGTCGGCTCGGCGACGTGGAATGCGGCGAGGCCCAGACCGAGCCCCTTCCACAGCAGGAACGCGATCCCGCCGTCGAGAGCATAGTGCTTGGTGACGTCGTAATGCGACTCGAAGGAGCTGGCCTCGCCATGTTGCTGGAACGTAACCCGGTTCATGAACGCGTCGTTGATGAACTGCATGCCGAAGTTGGCGCTCACGATGCGCGTCCTCTTCGGGGGCTGCTGCTCCGGGGGCTGCTGCTCCGAGGGCTGCTGCTCCGAGGGCTGCTGCTCCGGGGGCTGCTGCTCCGGGGGCTGCTGCTCCGGGGGCTGCTGCGCGGCCGCACCGGCGGCGGCAAGCAGCACGGCGACGGCGATGACGAGCACGGCGAGATTCGTTCGGTTCCGTCGAGAGGGCATGGGCGCGCGGATCGTAGCGCCGCCGTCCTCTACGTGGCAATCCAGCGTTCCGGGGGACCCCGGCGGGAACGCTGTCGAGCGCGCGGGGGGCGGCCCTACCCGATCACCCGTTCCACCGTCCAGAACAGTCCCACGCCGGCGATTGCCACGGATAGCGGGACCACGACGCGCGGCCGATACCACGGGCGATCGCGAACGCCCAGCACCACCGCGAAGGCGGCCGCGATGACCGCGAGTTGGCCGGCCTCGACGCCGACGTTGAACGTCAGCAGGGCGGTGACGAACTCGGACCGGGGCAGTCCGAGATCGGTCAGGACACCGGCGAAGCCCATGCCGTGGAGGAGGCCGAATCCGAAGACCAGCACGACGCGGGACGGCTGCAACTCGCTGGTGACGAGGTTCTCCACCGCGACGTAGGCGATAGACAGGGCGATGAGCGGTTCGACCACGGACGGCGGCAGGGCGAAGACGCCGTAAATCGTCAGGGCGAGGGTCAGCGTGTGGGCGGCCGTGAATGCGGTCACCTGCAGCAGCAGCGGCTTCAGGCGCGTGCTGAGGAGAAACAGCCCGAGGACGAAGAGAATATGGTCGAGTCCCCGGGGCAGGATGTGCGTGAAGCCGAGGCCGAGGTACTGGGTGGCGACCTGCAGGCGGGTGAGGGGCTGCAGCGCGTCGATGTCGAACGCCTCGCTGATCTGCGCCGCGAGCAGCCAGCGGGTGACGGCCGAGCCGACGGCCGGGGTGACCGTCAACGGGTACTCGTCGACCACCAGGTCGTAGCCGAATTGAAACGTGCCCGCGCCGGGCGGCGCCGCGCCGGACAGACGCATCAGACCGGGCTCGGCCAGTCCCATCGGGGCCGAGCGATCGCGTTCGATCGGCGGCAGATACGTCACCGCCTGCGGTGTTGCGGGGTTGCCGTCGAACAGCAACGTGATGCCGCTGGCGAACTGTGCGGTCAGCTCGGCGAGACGGGCGTCGCGTGCCTCCACCGGCGGCAACTCGGCTGCCTCCGGGTGGAACTGCATCCATAGCCAGTCGGGGTCGTTGAGGATGTCGATCTGGTATTCGCCGTCAGCGAGAAAGCTGATCAGGACGTGGGTGTTCTCGATCTCGTGAGCCGCGGAGGGGCGGGCCAGCGAGACGGCTGCGAGCAGCAGCCACGACACGATGCGCGCTCGCCGCCGCCGGCGAACACCGCTGGTGCTACGGGCCATGGGTGTCTCATTCTAGCGTCCTGCTCCGCGTCGTCTGCGCGGGTTCCTGGTCGCGGACGCCCAGAGGGCCGCGAGCCGTCCCCCGCAGCGATACGGCCGGCGCCCGGTCGAACGCGTCCCGGAGAGCGCCGTCCGAGGCGTACCGCCGTGCCGGCAACCGGCGGGCGGGGACCGTCAGTTCGACGGTTTCCCCCGCGAACGGATCCGGGGCCACGTGCACCGCCGTCCCGCGGCGCACGATCGTGTAGCGGTCGTAGCGGAATTCCTCCGACCACTCGCAGCAGAACACGAGCGAGATCAGATCGCCCAGAAACACGAAGCGGTAGTCCGCCCGCAGGGCGTCCGGATCGTTGTCGTAGGCGCCGTTCCCGAGAATCCTGTCGCGCTCCGTCGTCATCTCGGCGAGGAAGCGCTCCCAGCCCGGCAGTGGTTGCAGAGCGACCTGGCGGTCGCGTTGGAAGCTGCGCTGTTGCGAAACTCCTGCGGCGCCGAGGGCCAGTGCATGCTGCGCCACCAACGCCGCGGCCGCCGGATCAACTCGTTCCAGGCGCCGCACACCGCGCGGCCAGATGCCCTGCTTCGTCGCGTCCGGCGCGGTCATGAAGTCTTGCGGGCGTCCGCGGGCGGCATCGAGCCGGGGTCGGTCGTCCACCTCGATCCAGCCGTTGTCGTGCTCGCGGGTGGCGAGGAGCACCGTCTCGCGCGTCGGGCTCGCGGGAAGGCCGTCGGCGCACCACGCGGCCATGACGCGACCGGAGAGGGCGGCATGCTCCGGCTGGGTCACGAGCAGGAAGTCGTCGTCCTCGTGTCGAACGATCATCTCTCCTCAGCATATCCGCGTATGATGAGATGGCGGCTCGGGGCTCGGCCCTCGTCGCAGGGGGGGCCGGGTCGGCACGACATGGAATACATCGGAGGTTCGAGATGAAGCTCGCGCATATCCTGACACTCACGCTGGCGCTCGCGTTCGGAACCGTTGCGACCGCCGCCGCGCAGGCCCCGCTGCCGGACGTCGACCGGTTCGGCCCGCAGGTGGGCGAGACCGTGCCGGCCTTCTCGCTCGCCGACCAGAACGGCGAGGCGCGCGACCTGCAGTCCTTGATGGGATCGAATGGCCTGATGCTCGTGTTCAGCCGCTCGGCCGACTGGTGACCGTACTGCAAGACGCAGCTCGTGGAGCTGCAGAGCCGGCATGCGGACCTCCGGGACAGCGGCCTCGGCCTCGCCGTCATCACCTACGACCCGACCACGACGCTCTCGCAGTTCGCCGCCGCGCGCGGAATCGAGTTTCCGCTCCTGTCCGACCCGGGCTCGGTGACGATCCGGGAGTACGGACTCCTGAACGAGGAGATGGACCCGGCCCGGGCGCCGGAGGAGCGGCGCGCGATGATGCAGCGGCTGTACGGGATCCCGTACCCGGGAACGTTCATGCTCGATACCGAGGGCCGGGTGACCGCCCGCTTCTTCGAGGCGGCCTACCAGGAGCGCTCCACGGTGTCCAGCATCGCCGTCCGGTTCGGCGACGCGGCGGCGGGCGCGGCCCGGGACGCGGCCCGGGTCGAGACCGATCATCTGGAGGCGCTCGTCTGGGCCACCGACGACGTGGTCGCCCCGGGCAACCGCCTGTCGCTGGTGGTCGACGTGACGCCGAAGCCCGACATGCACGTCTATGCACCGGGTGATCACGCCTACCGGGTGATTCGTCTCCGCACGACCGCGCCCGACTTCCTGCGGAGCCACGAGGTGACCTATCCGCCGTCGGGGATGTACCGCTTCGAGCCGCTGGACGAAACGGTGGCGGTCTACGAGGAGCCGTTCCGCCTCGTGCAGGACGTCACGATTCCGATGCGGCAGGACATCGCCGAGCTGGCTTCCGCGCCGGGCGCCGCCGTCCGTGTCGAGGCGGTGCTGGAATACCAGGCCTGCGACCACGCAGTGTGCTATCTGCCGCAGGCGGTGCCGCTGAGCTGGGATCTGTCCTGGCGCCCGCTGATTCGCGACTAGGGGCGACCCTTGCGGGTCGCGTTGGAAGTCTCGCTGGCGCGAGTACCGACCTACAACTCGCGGATCCCGTGGCTGCGGGCGAGGAAGTACAGCGCCACCAGCACGAGCAGGCCGCCGTTTGCTGCGATGACCGTCGAGGTCGAGGCGTACGTCGTCAGGTAGCCGCTCGCGAGGCTGCCGAGCGGCATCCCGCCCCGGAAGGCCATCAGGTAGATGCTCATGACGCGGCCGCGAAGCTCGTCCGGCACGGTGAGCTGGACGAGCGACGCGGTGAGCGAGAAGACGATGAGCAGCGCGGCCCCGGCCAGGAACAGCAGCGCGTAGCTCAGCGGGCTGACCGGCAGGAGCGCGAATACCGAGATCAGGCCGCCGAACACTGCCAGCACGCGCAGCAGGGTCAGCCCCATCCGCTCGAAGCTGCCCAGCCAGGCGACGACGAGTGCGCCGGCCACCGCACCGGTCCCGAGTGAGGTCATCATGTGGCTGAGCGTGTTCGGATCGCCCGCGAACACCGGAAGGAACGCGCGAATGGGCAGGCCCAGAGAGGTCGTCGAGATGGCCAGGATGGTCAGGGCCAGGAGTGCGCCGCCGCTGCCGACGTAACGCAGCCCGCCCTTCAACTCCTCGATGACCGGCCGCCGCTGCGCCGGGTCGGGCGGCTTGATTCGCAGCAGGCTCAGCACCACGACCACGACGAGGAACGACGCGCTGTTGATCCCGAAGCAGGCGACGAGCCCGAGCGTGGTGAAGACCAGGCCGCCGATGAGCGGCCCGACCGATTGAGCCAAGTTGAACTGGATGGAGTTGAGGGCGACGGCGTTCGGCAGCGTCTTGCGCGGTACCAGCGCCGGGATGAGCGACTGGAACGCCGGGCCGCCGAAGGCCTGCGCCAGGCCGGTCGTGAACGACAACACCAGGATGTAGGACAGCCGCACCGTTTCCGTGAAGACGAGCGCGGTAAGGATCACGGCGCAGACCATCTGCAGGGTCTGCGACGCCATCAGCATGTGCCGCCGGTCGTAGCGGTCGGCGGTGACGCCGCCGATGAGCGTGAAGAGGAGCAGCGGCACGTTCCCGACGAACATGTCCAGCCCCAGGTAGAAGGCCGATCCGGTCAGATCGTAGATCAGCCATTGCTGGGCGAAGCGCTGCATCCACGTGCCGACGGCCGAGGTGAAAGCCGCGGTCCAGAGGTTTCGGAAATCCCGGAAGGTGAACGCCTCGCCGAGGCGCAGCAATGCGCGCAGCACGCGGCCCTGGAAGGTGGTACTCGCCGGGGCGGCGTCGGTGTCGGGCTGGGCTACCGGTTCGGCCACTGAATGTAGAGCCCTTCACCCAGGAAGACGAAGCTGGTCCAGAGTCCCTTGGACAGCCGATAGAAGGCGAACGGGGCGAGCCCCGCGATCGTCATCCAGATGGGGAGCTGCTGGGACGTGGTGAGCGAGGTGAAGGTCTGCAATAGTAGGTAGCCCGTCACCGTGAGCCCGAGGGTGAGTCCGAGATTGACGTAGACGGCGCCGAGCCACTGTCCCGGTTCGCGCTCGAACCGCTCGCCGCACGCGGAGCAGTGCTCGTGCATGCGGGTCGCCGACTGGAAGAGACGCCCATAGCCACAGCAGGGGCATCGAAGCCTGCATCCGCGTCCGATGAGGTCGGCGATTTCGCGGAGCACTGGAACGCTGCCGGCATCATTCTATCAGCCATGCGCGGGTGCGCCGGGCGTCTGCGCCGCAGGAGTCTCGCGCCAGCGATATATTCCCAGAGCCGACCCGAAGGGTCGCACCTAGACATGGTTCAGGAGCGCCAGTTCCTTCGGGTGCGGGTTCAGGTACGTCTGCTCGCGGAGGTAGTCCACCTCGAGACGGCGCGCGTGGTGCCGCACCAGCGTGAGGGGCACGATTCGCGGAACGAGTCCGAGCCGGTAGTCCTCGAGGACGGCGAGCAGCTCGTCGCGCGAGGCGCTGTCCAGATGGCGCTTGAAGTGGCCCATGGCGTGCGTCAGGGCGTTCGTGTGGCGCGCCCGCGTCGCCCGGATCTGCATGGCGGCCATGAACTCGTCCTCGTAGCGGCGGCCCAACTCCGCGCGGGGGATCTCGCGCGCCTCGGCCACCAGGCGCCCCAGCTCGCGGTAGCGGACCGGCGAGTGGGCCATCAGCGCCAGCTTCTGCGTGGTGTGCCACTGCACGAGGGCGCCGACGGTCCAGCGTGAGGAGAACAGCGCCCGCAGGCGCTGATAGGCGAAGACCCGCTCGAAGAAGTTCTCGCGCAGCACCGGATCGTGCAGCCGTCCTTCTTCCTCCACGGGGAGGTTCGGGTACTGCCGCAGCAGCTCCGCCGCGAAGATCCCGCGGCCGTTCCGTTCGGGCGCCCGGTTGTCGCCGCCGATCCAGACCTTGACGCGCGCCATGCCGCAGCTCGGCGAGTCCTTCTTCAGGATGTAGCCGCTCAGCCCCGCCTTGGCCAGCGCTCGGAGCCGGGTTCGCGCGAATCGCCGCATCCGGCCGGTGAGCAGGGCCCCGCTGTGGCTGACGAGCCGCACGCCGTCGGACGCGCCGGCATCGCGCACCAGTCGGATCGGTTCGCGCGGCGTGCCCAGCCCTGCCTCCACCTCGGGGCAGACCGGCACCCATTCGACGAGTTGTCCGAGCGTCTCCACAAGATACGGATCGCGCTTGTGCCCGCCGTCGTGTCGCACGGTCTCGCCGAGCAGGCAACTCGAGACCCCGAGGCGAACCGGCGCCGCAGCCGTCATGGTCTTCACGATACGCCTTCGCGCGGCCCCGCTGGCGCGTGCTCCTGCCTGCCCTCGCTGGTGAGGGCGTCGAGCAGCGCGCGCTGTCTCCGCTGGGCTGCGGTCTCGCCGGGGTGGCTGAGGAACGGAATCCCCTTCAAATACAGCCGGGCGGCCTCGACGTGGATCGCGGTGATCGTCTTCAACGTGACGCACGGATAGCGCAGCAACGCGTCCGCGACCGTGCGGGACGTCAGCGGCTTGCGCCGTCCCCGGAGCCGGGCGTCCAGCACGCGCCGCCCGCCCTCGTGCTGCACGATGACGACGCTCAGGCGATCGCCGACGGGAGCCAGCTCGAAATCGTACGTGCAGTCTATCGCCAGAAACGGCGAGACGTGCATCGCCTTGGCGCAGCGGAGTCGTGGAACAGTCTGTTCGTGGTGTTCTGGTTGCAGGCGGTCCTCGCCTGGATCGTCTCGCTGCCGCTGCTGGCCGTGATGCGGAGCCAGGTCAGGAGCAGCGGGCCGACGACCGTCCAGTGGGCATCGGGCGCTGTGCCGGCGAGACACCTGCGGGAAAAGCCGGCGTATCGCGACTATGGGTCCGCGCAACAATAAGTTCCTAG
Source organism: Vicinamibacterales bacterium (assembly GCA_965116825.1). GTDB lineage: Bacteria > Acidobacteriota > Vicinamibacteria > Vicinamibacterales > UBA8438 > WTFV01. Next base: position 6,526,412 of record OZ220736.1, on the reverse strand, counting down.
AAGTGCCTGTAGTCTTGCAGTAGAGCACACCAGCGCCGCGACTCTCGTGATCGGCGACCAGTCTCGTCAGGACGGAGGTTTTCTGGATTCTGAGAGGTGCAACCCCGTCTGGATTATGGCATCATTGCGGTAATATAAACCAGTAATGGTGCCATAATGAGACCCACCCAGTTCTCCGCCGACACGATCAGCGCCCTACTCGGCAACCAGACCATCGCCTCGCTGGCCGAGGTGATGGCCGCGCTCGGTGCCGGCGCCAGCAGGCGCACCGCGTTCCGCAAGCTCAAGGACATCGACGCCCGCACCAGCTACTCGCATCGTGGCGGCTACTACACCCTCGACCAACTCGCCGACTTCGACGAGCGCGGCCTGTGGTCCTTCGCCGGAGTCCGCTTCTCCCGCGCCGGCACCCTGCTCGCAACCGCCGAGTCGTTCGTCAACCACGCCGAAGCCGGACACTTCGTCGACGAGTTGGACAACCTGCTCGGTGTCGGCACCCAGGACGCGCTGCGTAAACTCGTCGCTGACGAGCGGCTGACACGCCACAAGCTCGCCGGCCAGTTCCTCTACTGCGCGGCCGACCGCACGCAGCAGACGCACCAAGTGCGCAGCAGACGCCTGCTGCTGGCCACGCCCGGACTTGGACAACCCCTACCCGACGCCGACCTGATGCCCGAGGAGTTGCGTGCCGCCATCGTGTTGTTCGCCAGCCTGCTCGACGAGCGGCAGCGGCGTCTGTTCGCCGGCCTCGAAGCGCTCAAGTGCGGGTGGGGCGGTGACCGGCGCATCGCCCGACTGCTCGGCATCGACCCGTCGACGGTCGCTTCGGGCCGGCGGCAACTGGTCGCGCGTGACGTCGAGGTCGACCGGGTGCGGCGCGCGGGCGGCGGACGCACACCAACGGCTATGCGGAGTCCGGGACTATGCTGAGTTTGGTTCGGTGGCCCGCGTGAACGCGGACGATCGCGTGGAGCGGTACTGCGCATAGTCAGAGGGCTTCGAGGAAGTCGAGAAGCCGGTCGGTGGCCGTGAAGCGGAGTGGCTGCGGTGCGGGGTCCTCGACGCAGCGGAGAGCAGCCTCCTTCATGGCGAGGTCGGCTTCGACGTACTGGTGGGTGGTGGCGGTGTCCTCGTGACCGAGCCAGAGGGCAATCACGGTGATGTCGACGCCGGACTGGAGCAGATGCATCGCGGTCGTGTGGCGGAGCGTGTGGGGTGAGATCCGTCGCGTCGCGAGCGAGTGGTGACGGCCCGAGGCCTTTCGGCAGGCGACGCGCAGTTGATGTTCGACCCCGGAGCGCGACAGGGGCTTGCCGGCGCGATTGGGAAACACGGGAGCGTCGGGGCTTCTATCGATTCGGGGTAACCACGTCCGGAGTTGCGCTGCGGTGCTCTTCCAGAGCGGCACGACACGTTCCTTGCGTCCCTTGCCGTGCAGAAGCAGGGAGGACGCCCGGTCGAGAAGCACGTCGGCGACGTGCAGACCGGTGATCTCGGAGACACGGGCTCCGGTGTTGTAGAGCACGGCGAAGAGGACGGCGTCGCGCTGTCCGCTCCAGGTTGATCGGTCCGGGGCATCGATGATCGCGGCTACCTCGTCGCGGGACAGGTAACCGAGGACGGGGCGGTCGAAGCGCTTGACGGGAATCGCCAGTACGCGTTGCGCGACGGGCAGCAGGGTTGGCTCGCGCAGCGAGGCATAGCGCATGAAGGACCGGATGGCGGTCAGACGCAGGTTGCGCGTGCGCGCGGAGTTGCCGCGCTCGGTTTCGAGATGGTCGAGGAAGTCGAGGACCATGGGTGCGTCGAGGTCCTTGAGGGTCAATGCCGAGGGCGTCCGTCCGGTGCGCTCTGCGGCGTACCCGAGAAACAACGTGAAGGTGTCGCGGTAGCTGGCGATCGTGTGGGCGCTGGCGCCCCTTTGTGCGACAAGGCGCCGATGAAAGAAGTCTTGCAGGAGTGCGGGAAACGCCCGCTCGACCGAGGTCATGACGGGCGCTCCAGGTCCCGGTGGGCGAAGCGTTCGAAACGCTGCGAGGTACAGGCGAGCAGCTCGGGAACGGCCGTGCAGTACCAGTAGGTGTCGGTGACCCTGGCGTGGCCGACGTAGGTCGCCAGGGCCAGCATCTTGCGGTCGACATCGGCGCCGTCTTGATACCAGCGCAGCAGCCGTCTCGTGATGAAGGAATGTCTCAGATCGTGGATGCGCGGTTGGTGCGTACGCCCGTGCCCGGTCCAGTCCAGACGCCGCCTCATCCGGCGGAACGTCTTCCCCACGGCGGTGGGCGTGAGGCGGGGCGAATGCTCGGTGCGGAAGAAGTACTCGGATCGCGGTGCAGCAAGACACGCGTCGCGACGTTCGGCGTAGCGGGCCAGTGCCTGGGTCGTAGTCGGATGGAGCGCGACGAGTCGGGACTTGTGGAACTTGGTCTCACGGATCGTGAGGAAGCCGTTGACGAGGTCGGCGTCGTCGGTCGTGAGGTGGCAGGCCTCGGAGAGCCGCAGGCCGGTCGAGGCCAGCAGGGCGAAGTATGCGACATAGGTGACGGGTCGCAGCCCGTGTCGGGGCAGCAAGCAGCTTGCCTGCTGCAGGAGCGCAGCCAACTCCGCCTCGGTGTAGATGTGGGGCGTTGAGCGGCGCGGGATGCGTCCCAGGAGCCCGGCCGGTGGAACTTCGGTGGCCGGGTCGAAGAGTGCGCGGTACCGGGCGAACTGCCGCACGACCGCCAGTCGACGTGCGGCCTGCGCCGGATTCGTGGAGCGTGAGGATCGTGCCCACTGGACCGCGAGCTCGATCGTCACGGACCCGCTGTGTCCGATCCGGTCTGCATGGCTGGCGAAGTTCCGCAGCAACCCTTCGGCCGTTTCGAGGTCGAAGCCAAGTCCGCGGCGCGCGGTGAGGTACTCGTCAACCAGACGGTGGAAGCTCTGGGGCGTCATCGGAGCACCTCCGGCCAGGGAAGCGCGACCTCACGCAACCTCGGGAGATCGAGCTTGGCGTAGGTCGTCGTGGTGTCGAGGCTGCGATGGCCGAGCACGTCAGCGACCTCCTTGAGGCTGGCTCCCTCTCGCACCATGCGGCTGGCCACGGTGTGCCGGAAGACGTAGGGGCCGGTGAGCGGCGTGTCGACCGCCGCCCGGCGAAGCGCGCGGACCACGAGAGCCGAGACGGCTGGGCTCGAGAGCGGCTCGCCGCGACGAACTCCCAGGTGCTGCACGAACACCCGGCGTTCGTTGGTCGGCGGGCGCTCCCCGCTCAGGTAGGCGACCAGCGCCTGTCCCACCACGCGAGGCAGTGGCAGCACGGCGCCTCGACGGTTCTTCCGGGCGCGTATCTGAATGGTGCCGTTGCGCCAGTCGATGTCGTCCAGACACAGGCCGGCCACCTCGCCGGGTCGCAGCCCCAAGGTCGACAGGCACTGCACGATCGTCTGGTCCCGTTGCCGGCACGGGGTGGGGGCGTCGAACGACGCCAACACCTGCTCGACCTGCTGCTCGGTCAGGGAACGAGGCAGCGTCGCAAGCCGCCAGTGCGCAACCGCCGGAAGGGCGGCTTCGAGCTCATCGCCGCAGAAACCCTCGGAGCGCAGGAACCGAAAGAACGACCGCAACGATGACCGCACGGTCCGCATCGACCCAGGGGAGAACCGGTGCCGTAACGACGTGATGAACGCCACCACGTCGGCCGGCGTCAGGCGGCTGGGGTCTATCGGGTCCGCGCCAAGAGCGGCCGGGACGAGCCTCCGGACGAACCAGGCGCGGTTGCGCAACGTCTGAGGGCGCAAGCCGCGCGTACGTCGTTGGTGTTGCGTGTACGCATCGACCAGGCGGTCGACGGTCCACGAGGCGTGAACGGTCATGGAACGCTCCTTTCCGGCCAATCAGGCCGGACAGAGCATTCCAACTATGCGGAGTCTCGGGAACCCGTCAGCTCACGTAAACCCTCGTTCCATCAGGTACTTGAGAGTGAACTCCTCAATCGACTCCGCATAGTCTCGAGCTCCGCATAGCCGTCCCTATGCTGAGCTCAGCATAGCGACGGAAAAAAAACACCGGAAGTCATCGTCTGCATCCAAGCCTTGATGGAACACGAGACGGCCGGCGACCCGGTCAGGGGCCTGAAGTGGACACGCCGTACGACCGCCAAGGTCGCCGATGAACTGTGCGCGCTCGGCATCGACGTCTGCCCGCAGACGGTCGCGCGACTGCTCAAGGCGATGGGCTATTCGTTGCGCGTCAACCACAAGAAGCTCGCCGGGGCCTCGCATCCGAGGCGCGACGACCAGTTTCGGAACATCACCGAACTGCGCGAGCGTTGCGCCGCCGACAACGTCCCGGTCATCAGCGTCGACACCAAGAAGAAGGAACTCGTCGGCACGTTCCGCAATCCCGGCGCCAAGTGGGACCGCAGTCCCGAACGGGTCAAGGACCACGACTTCCGCTCAGACGCTGAGGGACTCGCCGTCCCCTACGGCATCTACGACCCGCGGGCCAACGCCGGCACCATCTTCGTCGGCCAGACCGCCGACACCCCGGCGTTCGCCGTCGACTGCATCGAGAAATGGTGGCGCACCGAGGGCTGCAAGCACTATCCCGAGGCCAACGCGTTGCAGATCCTGGCCGACGGCGGCGGCAGCAACAGTTGCACGGCGCGCGCCTGGAAATTCAACCTGCAGCACCGCCTCTGCAACCGGCACGGCTTGCGCGTGACCGTGGCCCACTACCCGCCGGCCACTTCGAAGTGGAATCCAATCGAACACCGCCTGTTCTGCGAGGTCACCAAGAACTGGGCGGGCCGCCCGCTGGACAGCTACGAGACCATCCTGAAGTACCTGCGCACCACACGCACCGCCACCGGGCTGCGCGTGCGCGCGCACCTGGTCCGAAAGACCTACAAGACCGGCATCAAGGTCACCGACGCCCAGATGCGGGAGTTGCGCATTACACCCGACAGCTCAATGCCCAAATGGAACTACACCATCGAACCCATGTAACGAAAAAACGGAAGTTATTCTTGCGCCGGCCCTATGTCGCGCGGACCTCCGCTTTCCTCCCCCTGCCGCCCAGGCGCGACCGATAGGAGTTTCGATCCGTTCTACGGCGCAGGCTCCCGGCCTGAACCGGGCCGGAACGCACGCGCGGTCGCGCGTTGCCGATACGCGAAGATGGCCCTCAGATCGGCTTCGATCCACGCGAGCAACGCTGTGCGGGCCAGCGTTCGGCAGTAGAGATCGAAATCGACCACGTCGGAGACCAGAGTCCGGTCGCCGGAGTCCGTGAAGGTATGGCCGTGGCGCCATTGCCGAAACGGACCCCGGACCTGCAGGTCGACGAAGCGGTGGGGCGGGTCCCAGACCTCGATCAGCGTCCGCCAGCGGATCGGCAGGCCGTGCAGCCGCAGACTGTAGTCGACCAGGGAGCCGGCTGCGAGCGGCTCCCCCCGCAACCGGCGGATGCGGAACCTCAGGAACGGCGGCGTGATCCGCTCGAGATTCCCCGCACTGCCGAAGAACGGAAACACCTCCGCCGGCGTTCCCGGCAGCCATTGTTCGCACGACAGGCGCCAACCCCCTTGCGGTCTCCTCTCGATACCGATCGAGCTGCTCGGCCCGGCCTCTTGCCTTCTCATGAAATAGAGTGTAAATTAAATTTACTTGCGCATGAAGAAAACCACGGCAGCCCGCGCCGCCCTGCGCCGCGTCGCGTCGTGAGAGATCGGATGGGGACGGATCCGAATGGCGCTGACCGAGACCCTGCAGAACGGCCTGGACCGGTACGGGATCGGCACGAAAGTGCGCGACCTGCGCACGCGGAAGCGCATGGGATTGGTCGAGCTGGGCGCGCATACGGGACTGTCGGCGGCGCTGCTCTCGAAGATCGAGAGGAGCCGGATGTACCCGACGCTCCCGACCTTGCTGCGGATAGCGCTGGTGTTCAACGTCGGCCTCGACTACTTCTTCAGTCACGACCAACCCGCAGTGACCGTCGTACGGCGCGAAGACCGGTTGCGCCTTCCGGAGCGCATGGGAACGAAGGAGGTCGCCTACCATTTCGAATCGCTCGACTTTCGCGCCGAGAAGAAGCGGATGCACTCGTACCTCGGCGATTTCGAGGCGCGGCCGATGGAGGACGTGCGTCTGCACAAGCACGAAGGCGTCGAGCTGGTCTATGTGCTCGAAGGAACGCTCGGCCTGTACGTGCGGGATGCGGAGGAGACGCTGGCGGCGGGGGACGCCGCGTACCTCGACGCGACGGTGCTGCACGGCTACCGCCGCGTCGGCGGGGAGCCGTGCCGGGCACTGGTCGTTACCGTTCCCTAGCGGAGGCGCGACCTGTGGTCGCGTTGGGAGTTTCGCTGGCGCGACTCCTGGGGTCAACGAATGTTGAAGTACCGTCGGGAGAGTCCGCCAGCGCGTGACGGCCGTCGACATGGGCTGGCATCGTCGATATGGATATGGAGGGAGACCGATGAAGGTCGCGGTTACCGGGGCGACGGGTTTGATCGGGTCTGCGCTCGTACCGTTCCTGCGGAGCGGGGGGCACGAGGTCGCGGCCCTGCGGCGGGCGAGAGCGAGCCGGGACGCCGCCGGCGGCGTTCCGAGCTGGGATCCGGATACCGGTGCGCTGTCCGCCGGTGCGCTCGACGGCGTCGACGCGGTGGTGCACCTGGCGGGGGAGAACATCGCCGGGGGGCGTTGGAACGCGGACCGCAAGGCCCGAATCCGTGACAGCCGGGTGGACGGTACGCGGCGTCTCGCAGAGGCGCTGTCGGCACTGCCGCGGCCGCCGCAGACGTTGGTCGCGGCCTCGGCGGTCGGGTTCTACGGGGACCGGGGTGACGAGGAGCTCGACGAATCGTCGGCGCCGGGAGATGGATTCCTGCCCGACGTCAGTCAGGCCTGGGAGGCCGCGGCGGCGCCGGCGCGCGAGGCCGGAATACGCGTGGTGCATCTGCGGATAGGAATCGTGCTGACCCCGGCCGGCGGCGCGCTCGGGCAGATGCTGCTCCCGTTCCGCATGGGCGTCGGCGGCGTCATCGGTTCGGGCCGGCAGTACATGAGCTGGGTGGCTCTCGACGACGTGCTGGGCGGCATCCTGCACGCCCTGTGCACGGACAGCCTGAGCGGCCCGGTAAACATGGTCGCTCCGCACCCGGTTTCCAATGCGGAGTTCACGAAGACGCTCGGCCGGGTGCTGCGCCGTCCGACCATCCTGCCGCTGCCGGCGTTTGGCGCACGGCTGGCGTTCGGAGAGATGGCGGACGCGTTGCTTCTGGGCGGCGCTCGGGTGTATCCCACCCGCCTGCGTGACGGCGGCTTCGCCTTCGGCTACCCGAACCTGGAGGACGCGCTCCGCCACGTGCTCGGGCGCTCGAAGTCGTGATCGCTGGCGGCCCCGCGCGCCCGGCTCACAATCGCACCAGGGAGTCGGCGACTCCCGCCGGGAGTCGGCGCCTCCCCGCCGGGAGTCGGCGCCGTTCTACGGCACGGACCCCTGGTCGGCCGACTGCAGTCGGACCGCGCCATTCACCGTACGGATGCGCAGCGCGCCGCCGCCGTCGCCCAGCCGGCCCTCGAAGCGCCGGCGCCGTTCGTCGGTGTCGGTGATCGGCAGGTCGGTGCGGATCGAGCCGTTCGCCGTGCGGACGGATACGTCGGTGTCGGCGGTCTCCGGCAGGGTCAGCGTCACGCTGCCGTTGACGGTCTCGAAGGACCCTTCTCCGTCCCAGTCCTCCCCGCCGAGGGCTGCGCTGATCGAGCCGTTGACGGTCACTGCCCGTGCGTGTCCGCCGGCCGTCACGTCGATGTTGCCGTTGACGGTGTGCGCCTCCACGCCGCCGGTCAGGCCCGATGCCCTGATGGTGCCGTTGACGTGGCGCGCAACGAAGTCGACGCCTGCCGGAACGCCCACCGTGAACGCCACGTCGACGTCGTTCCTGCGGGCGCTCAGCCTTCCCTCCTCGCCCGGGAGACACTCGTTGCCCTCGCGCGGGTACACCGCGCAGACGGTCACCCCGGCCGGATGCTCCACCAGAGCGATGCGAACTTCGTTGGGGTCGTTCCTGGCCCCGCGCCGGTCGGCGGTCACCTCCACCAGGCCGCTCGTCGACGGCGCGGCGGTGATCCGGCCGCTGACGCCCTTGATCTCGACGTGCTGGCCGGCGGCGATCCGGCCCTGCCACTCGAACAGCTCGTCAGCCGGTCGGCGCTCGCCGAACAGGCGGGTGGACATGATCGCGAGATCGCAACCGGTCAGGAACGGGAACGCGGCGCAGATGGAGAAGAACGCGAGCAGGCGTGCCATGTGAGCAGCTCCTTCCGCTCAGTTGGACGGCGGGCCGGCCGGCAAAGTTTCCTCCAGGCGGAGCTCGCGGCCGGCGAGCGGGGCGTTGAGGAAGTCGATGAGCGGCGCCAGGTGGGAGAAGAGGCGGAGCAGCGACGAGTAGAAGCGCGGTCCGGTCGCGAACGCCGCCGGCCGTTCGCAGCCGGCGAGGAACTGTTTGAGGCGGAGCAGATCGGCGGCGGGGTGATCGGCGGGAAATCCGCGGGGCACCCGCTTGAGCCGCTCTCCCGACAGCTCGCCGAAGTTGCGGCGGAACGCCGGCGCGGCGACGAGGGCCCGCAGGCGCCCGCTGTCGGCCGCGATGTGTTCCCGAAGGCGATGGAGTTGCCGCGGCTGGGGTCGGTACAGCCCGCCGCCGACGAGCAACTGGTCCGCTGCGACGTGGACGTACAGGCAGGCGCCTTCGAGCTTCGGAAGCGCGCGGTGCGGGAAGACCGCGGCGGCGTGCGTCTTGTACGGCGCCTTGTTCGCCGAGAAGCGCGTGTCGCGGTGGATGCGGAACATCGACGTCTTCGGTGCGGCGACCAGGTCGGGTGCGATACCTGGAAGGTCGATCGCCAGGCGTTCGATGAGCGCGATCATGGGACCCTTGACGTGTTCTTCGTATTCTTCGCGGTGCTCGCGGAACCAGTCGCGGTCGTTGTGGCGCGCGAGCGTACGAAGAAACGTGAGGGTTTCCGACGTGAAGCGCGGCGTGGACATCGGTGTTCTCCCTCAGCGTCAACGGGTGAAGCGGACCCGCGGGGCCAGCGTCCAGTCGAAGCTGGCGAGGTCCTCGGGGCCGAGCCGCTCGACCTCCGCGCGAATGCGTTCCGCCTGGGCGAGCAGGTCCGCCACGTCGACGGTCTGGCACGCTGGAGTGAAGGCCTGCAGGTAGGCGGGGCCCCGGGTCAGCATGTAGACCGCGCCGTGGTGGTTGCGGCGCGCAATGTGGTACATCGCGACGCCGATCTGCAGGATGCCCTGGTACAGCCGGCGCACCTCGCGCGTCTCCTCGCGCCAGAGGTCTTCCAGCGTCTCGTGCTGCTCGAAGAACTCGCCCCGATTGAACTGCTCGATGCCGGACAGGAGCAGCGGCGGCGGCGGTTCCCGGCACCACGCGGACATCGGCCGGCATTATAGACGGGCGTCCAGCCGGGGGCGCGGGCCGGATGGGAGCCGGCCGACGGCGCCGAAATGAACGGGCGCCGCAGGAGCACGGCTATAATCCCGGCGGCACGGCCGGCTGGCCGCGTTCCCGAGGAGGATCCGGGTCGCGACCGCGCCGGCCGCAATCGTGCGGGGTCCGAGTACCGGATTCATGGTGGAGACAACCGAACCCGCGGCCGGGAGGCGCGGCGCCCGCCCGGCGCAGCACGCTTCCCCCGTTCCGGACTGGCCGCGCGACCACTCCGATCCTTATGCCACCGGCCTCTATTTCCCGAAGATCAGGCGGAAGCGCTCGAAGCTGCACGGCTGGGGTGTCTTCGCGCTCGAGGAAATCAACAAGAACAAGCGGGTCATACACTACGCGGGCCAGAAGATCCGGGTGCGCGACAGCCTCGTGCGCGAGGACCGCTACCTCACGCGGGGGGAGATCTGGTGCTTCCGGATCAACCATCTGTTCGTGCGCGATGGCCACGTCGGCGGCAATCTGGCGCGTTTCATCAATCACTCGTGCAAGCCGAACTGTTACGCGTCCGTCGTCGTCGACACCATCTGGATCATCGCGGCGCGCAACATCGCCGCCGGTGAGGAGCTGACCTTCCATTACAACAGCGAAGGGGACGGTGCGATCCCATGCCGCTGCCGGCCGGATTGCCCGTATCGACTGTGACGCCGCAGGTCATCTATCTCCACGGGTTTGCCTCGTCGCCGGCGTCGTCGAAGGCCCGTTTCCTGCAGGAGCGGTTGGCGGTGCACGGAGTAGCGTTCCACTGTCCGGATCTGAACCAGCCGGACTTCTCCACGCTGACGGCGTCGCGGATGATCGAACGGACGGCGGCGCTCGTCTCCACGCTGCCGCCGGGACCGGTGGCATTGTGCGGATCGAGCCTCGGCGCATTCGTGGCCCTGCAGGTCGCCGAACAGGCCGCGGCGGAGCCGGTGAGGCCCATCACACGGCTCGTCCTGCTGGCCCCGGCTCTCGACTTCGGCCGCCGGCCGGTCGGCGATCTGGGCGCCGCCGGCATGGCTCGCTGGCGCGAGACCGGCTGGTGGGAGTTGACGCACTATGCATCCGGCGAGCCGACGCGCGTGCACTACGAGCTCTTCCGCGACGCAGGGCGCTACGATGCATTCGCCGCGCGGCAACCAATCCCCACGCTCGTGCTGCAGGGGCGGCGCGACGACGTCGTCGATCCGGACATGGTCGTGCGGTACGCCGCGGCTCGGTCCCACGTCACGCTGGTCATGCTCGATGACGATCACCAACTCGGCGGCAGCCTCCAACGGGTCTGGTCGGAAACCGCACGCTTTCTCCGGCTGACGCGATAGCCCGTCGATCGGCGCCTGCGGCCGTCCGCCTGATACCCTGTCGGTCGTGTCCGCGAATCGTGCCCGGCCGCTCGTCTCGCTCGTCGTGCCGGTGCTTCGGGATACGACGGAGCTCGGTGGGTTGCTCGACGCACTCCCCGTGGCTTCCCTCGATCCGCGGGTCGAGGTGATCGTGGTCAACGGCGACGCCGACGATCGTTCTCTCGACCCGCTTCGCCGGCGTGTGTCCTCGGTGCGCTGGATCGACAGCGATCCGGGGCGGGGCCGCCAGATGAATGCCGGGGCGCGCGCTGCATCCGGTCGATGGCTGCTCTTCCTGCATGCCGACGCGCGACTCGGCGCCGGCTGGCTCGCCATGCTGGACGAGGCCGAGAAGCGGCCCGAGGTCGCCGGCGGAGCCTTCCGACTGGTTCTCGCATCCGCTCACTGGGCCGCCCGGGTCGTCGAGCTCGGCGTGGCGGTTCGGACGCGGTGCCTCGGGTTGCCGTACGGCGACCAGGCGATCTTCGTCCGCAGGGAAGCGTTCGACGCGCTGGGAGGCTACCGGCCGTTCGGGCTGATGGAGGACGTCGATTTCGTGCGACGCCTGCGCGGCCGGGGGACGCTCTGGTTTCCGCCGGCGTCGGTGCGGGTCTCCGCACGGCGCTGGGAGCACGACGGCTGGCTGCGGCGGACCGTGCTGAACCTTGCGCTGCTGGCGCTCTACGCTGCCGGTGTTGCGCCCGACCGCCTCGGGCGATGGTACTACGGGAGGCGCTCGTCCGAGCCGGCCCGGCGCACTCCGTCGGTCGGCGTACCCGAAGGCTGATGCAGGGGAGAATCGTTGCCGCCGGCGGCGCGCTGCTGGCGGCGCTGTTGTTGGCGATCCTGGACTCCCGGTGGCAGGCCGAAGCGTTCTTCGTGCTGCTGGTCGTGGCGGCCCGGCTCGTGCAGGCCTTGACCCGCGGCGGCGCGTCGGCGGCGGAGACCGCGAGCAGACGGATAGTGGCGTGCGGTCTGGTGTTGCTGGTCGCAATGGCCGCGGCCGCGGTGCTCGACGCGCGCCGGCAGGCCGAGGCGTTCGTCGCGCTGCTGGCCGTGGCGTCGATTGCCTACGTCGCTGCGCTTCGATTGATCGGCCGGCTGGCCGGTCACCTCCCGGCCCCTCGGGAGGACCGCCGCAAGCTGGCCGCGTGCCTCATCCTGGCCGTCGCCTGGCGTCTCGTGCTGCTGGGTGCGGCGCCGCTGGTCTCGGACGACGTCTACCGCTACGTCTGGGACGGGCGGGTACAGCAGCACGGCCTCAACCCCCTCGAGCTGGCGCCGGCCAACCCCGCCCTCGACCATCTCCACACGGATCTCACGCGCCGGATCGATCCGACGAGCGCGGTGCTCCCGTCCATCTACCCGCCGCTGGCCCAGCGCTTCTTTCTCGGTGTGACGTCGGTGCACGAGTCCGTGCTGGCGATGGCGGCGGCGGTGCTGGTTTGCGACCTGCTGATCGTCGGCTTGATCTGGCGGTGGCTCACCGCGACCGGTCGCAGCCCCTGGTGGGTATTGGCCTACGCCTGGCACCCGCTGGTCGCGCTGGAGGGGGCTGGCGGGGCCCACGTCGACGTTCCCGGTACGCTGCTGCTGGTTGCCGCGGTCTACGCGCTGTCGCGCCGCCGGTCGCTCCTGGCCGCGGTCGGCCTTGCCGCTGCCGTGGCCGTCAAGTTCCTGCCGATCGTGCTGGCGCCGATGTTCTGGAAGCGGATCCGGCTCGTCGACGCCGCGGTCGGAGCATTGCTGGTGGTGCTGCTGTACGTGCCGTTCCTGGACGGTTGGCAGGTTCCGGCCGGCTCCCTCGGGACCTACCTGGCGCAGTGGCGGTTCAACGGCCCGCTTTTTCGGTGGCTGTCGGCATGGGTCGGCACGGCGCCGGCGATTGCGCTGGCGGTCGCTGCGGGGCTGGCGGCGGCCGTACATGCGCGGCGGACGCGCCACCGCGACGACCCGGCGGCCTGGGCCTGGCCACTGGCCGCCACCGTCGTCCTGTTGCCCGCGATCTACCCGTGGTATCTCGTCTGGCTGATTCCGTTTCTCGGACCGGTCACGCGCTGGCCGCTTTCCGTCTGGACGCTGGCTTCCATGCTGACCTACACCGTGTGGACCCCGCACCTCGCGGGGGACGGCTGGATGCTGCCGGTGTGGGTCGAGCCGGTCGAATACGGCCTCGTTGCGGCGGTTGCCGGGTGGATGTGGTGGAACCGCCGGCGGCGCGCGCGGCGCGGTGCGCTCGCTCCTGTTGACAAGGGATTGGCCGCGGAGCGACCATGAACAAGAGAGCACGAATCTCGACGCCGCATGCGTCACGAGCCAGAGGTAGACCGATGCTGATCAAACAGGCGCCCGACATCCGCTCGTCCGAGATCACCCCCGAGCGGCTCTACTGCAACCGGCGGCAGTTCATCCACGCGGCGTCCGGCGCCGCGCTCGGCGCCGCCGGCACGGCCGTGCTGGGGCAACCGGACGGTGGTCTGCAGGCCGCCCCGCAGGAGGATCTTCCGGACTTGCGGCCGAGCCAGTTCAGCACCGACGAGCGGCAGAACTCCTACGAGGAGATCACCAGCTACAACAACTTCTACGAGTTCGGCCTCGACAAGGAAGATCCGAAGCGCTACGCCGACGATCTGACCGTGAAGCCGTGGACGGTGCGCGTCGAGGGCCACATGAACCGCCCGGCCGCCGACTACACGCTCGAGGACATCCTGAGCCCGCACACGCTCGAGGAGCGCATCTACCGGCTGCGCTGCGTCGAGGCGTGGTCGATGGTGGTGCCCTGGGTCGGGTTCCCGTTACGTAATCTCGTACAGCGCTTCGAGCCGACGTCGCGGGCGAAGTTCGTCCGCTTCGAGACGCTGTACCGCCCGTCGGAGTTCCGCGGGCAACGCGCCCGCAACCTGCAGTACCCCTACGTGGAGGGGCTGCGTATGGACGAGGCGCTGAACCCGCTGGCGATTCTTGCCGTCGGCATCTACGGCAAGACGCTGCTGAACCAGAACGGGGCGCCGATTCGCCTGGTGGTCCCCTGGAAGTACGGCTTCAAGAGCATCAAGTCGATCGTCAAGATCGAGTTTGTCGAGGATCAGCCGCGGAATACCTGGAACGTCGCGATCCCGCACGAGTACGGGTTCTATGCGAACGTCAATCCGGAGGTCGATCATCCCCGCTGGTCGCAGGCGAACGAGCGGCGGATCGGCAACTTCTTCCGGCAGCGGACGCAGATGTTCAACGGGTATGGCTACCAGGTCGCCCGGATGTACAACGGGATGGACCTGGCGCGGAACTACTGAATCGGCCGCGGCGTTCCGGTCCCCGCCCCGCGGGGGCCGGCGCCCGGATTCGCAGCGCATGGCGACAGCGTCCAGCATCCCCCGCGTCAAGCCGTTCGTGTTCCTCGCCTGTCTGACGCCGGCGCTACTCCTGGGCTGGGACGCGTTCACCGGCGGTCTCGGCGTCAATCCGATAGAGGACATCACGCACCGCACGGGCGACTGGGCGCTGCGGTTACTGCTGGTGACGCTTGCGGTTACGCCGCTGCGGCGGCTGGCCGGCTGGAACGGGCTCGTCCGCTTCCGCAGGATGGTCGGCCTGTTCGCCTTCTTCTACGCTGTTCTGCACTTCTCGACCTACCTGGTCTTCGACCACTTCTTCGATCTGCTCCTGATCATCGACGACGTCGCCGAGCGGAAGTACGTCACGGCCGGATTCGTCGGCTTCGTATTGATGATCCCGCTGGCGGTCACCTCGACCCAGGGCTGGATCCGGCGGCTCGGCAGGCGCTGGACGATGCTGCACCGCCTCGTGTACGCGAGCGCCGTCGCGGGTGTCGTGCACTTCCTCTGGCTGGTCAAGATCGACATCGGGGAGCCGCTGATCTATGCGGTCATCCTCGCGATCCTGCTGGGCGCGCGCCTGGCGCACCGGTACCGCGGCCACGGCGGAGCCGTACGAACCGGAGCGACCGGTGCTACGCGATCCGTGACTTCTTGACGGCAGGCGCGCCGCCCGTGTCGGGACGCCGCACGCCGGCGCGGTGGCCGGCGTGCCGTGGAGCACTACGAACTGCGACGCGCGTCTTCCGCCGCGGCCCGCGCTTCGAGTCGGAGCAGGCGGCGGTCGACGGTCGCGAAGTTGGTGCGGGTCTCGCTTCGGAAATCCTCGAACCGTCTGTCGAGCGACATCAACCCTTCCGCGAGCATGCGGAGCTGCGACTCCAGCCGCTCGGCGACGGCATCGAAGTGCGCCCGCGTGCGCACCCCCTCGGCGAGCATGTCCTCCTTGGTCGCGAAGCGCGCGAGCTCGTCCCTGGTGGCGAGGTTGCGGATCTCGTCCTTGGTGGCCAGGGTTGGCAGAACCTGCTCGATCCGCCCGACGCGCTGATCGAGACTTCTGAGTACGTCTTCCATGGATTCCCGGTTCATCGCAGCGCTCCCGGCCGGCCGTGGCTGGTGGTCAGCGCTCCGCTCGTGCGGGGCCGGCATCGTACCATCGATTCGCCTGCAAGGAGAGTGCCGGGCGTGGAGGGTGGGAGGTTGGGGGCGAGCCGTCGCCCTCAGAGAACCGTCCGCTTCTGCTCGGGCCGTTTCTGCGGCAGGCCGACGAGATCTTCGGCCTGCGCAGTTCCCGTGACCCGGGAAGCCACGTAGGCGCCTACGGCCGGTCCGAGCTTGAACCCGTGACCCGATCCGCCCCCGGCGATCCACACGTTGTCGTGGTCCGGGTGACGATCGAGCAGAAGATCGCCGCTCGGCGTGTTCGTGTACTGGCACACCCGGGCTTCCAGCAACGGCGCATCGCGCAATCCCGGCAGCCGGATGGCGGCGAACCGGCGTGCAGCCGCGAGGCCCTCGGCCGACGGCGTACGGTCGCCGCGATCCGGGTCGAAGGCCGGGCCGAGCGCCGTCAGCCCGACCTTGGCGCCGCGGCCTTCGATGTCGGGAAGGCCGTAGGCGCCGGCGTGAAAGTCGATCCACGCGGGCAGGGCCGACGGCGCGAGGCGGCGCTCCCCGGCGGGCGTGCCGAAGAAGAAGACCTCCTGGCGTGTCGGGTGCAGCAGCGAAGCGAGCAGGTCCGGGAACAGCTTCGGCAGCCAGGGGCCGGAAGCGAAGACGAAGGATCCGGCCGACAGGCGTGTGCCGTCTCTCAGACGCAGGGCGTCGCCGCGCCAGGCCGGGGAGGGCGGCTCGACCGCCGCCGCGCGGAAGTCGACGCCGCGGCCGGACGCCTGCTTCGCCACCGCGCCGACGGCCCGGCGGGCCAACAGGACTCCGCTGCCCGGCTCGAAGACTCCCCGCGTGATGCCGGTGAAGTCCAGCGCGGGAAACCGTGACCGCAGGTCCGCGGGGTCGAGCGATTCCGTGACCACGCCGAGCCGGTCGAGTGTCCGGGCCCTGACGTCGACGTGCGGGTCATCGTGATGGCCGAGCCAGAGCACGCCGGTCTCGCGGAAGAGGTCCGGCCGGCCGGCCTCTGCGAGGAGGTCCTTCCATTGCGGGAGCGATTCGAGCGCCCAGCGGGAGTAGAGAGTCCGGTCGCCGTAGCCCATGCGGATGATGCGCGACTCGCCGCCCGAGCTGGCCCGGGAATTGCCGGCGCCGAAGGCGTCCACCAGCGTTACCGTATGCCCGGCCCGGCGCAGGTGCCAGGCCGTCCACGCGCCGAACGTACCGGCGCCGACGACGACGACGTCGGAAGAGCGCGGCATGCCGGTGATGATAGCGGTACGATTGAAATGCACCGTCTGCTAGTCGCTTGTTTGTTAGCTTCACCGCTGTGGACTCTGGCAGCTTCAGCCGGACGGCGGGGGAGAATTGAAGAGTGTCCGCGCAGCGCGTCGTAGACCCGGGAGGGGGCTCGGGGGAGGGGACGCCGACCGCGGAAGGTTCCACCCCCTGGCGCCCCGTGCAGAGCGCCGGGGGTGGCGGTGGTCGGACCGTATGAGTCGCTTGGCCGATCAGGGGCCGCGCCGGAGTTTGGTCGCCACCGTCTTTTCCCACGGCCTGAATGGATACCTGAGCGTGAGGGCTCGCAAACAAGCACAGGAGCAGGAAAAGATGCCAGATTTTACCGTAGGCGTTGACATCTCGAAGGCCCATCTCGACGCCTACAGGGCACCCGACGGCAAGGCCGCGCGATTCACCAACGACGCCGCGGGATTCAAGGCGCTGATCGCCTGGATCGAGTGCCCGGTGCGGGCCGTCACCTACGAGCCGACAGGGCACTGGCACCGAGCGTTCGAGGAAGCGCTGCTCACAGCCAAGTTGCCCCTGGCGCGGGTCAACCCGTTGCAGGCGCGACGGTTCGCGCAGGCCATCGGACAACGGGCGAAGACCGATGTCGTCGACGCCCGGGTCCTGGCACAGATGGGAGCCGCGCTGGATCTGCGGCCAACCGAGAGGTCATCACCCGCGTGGCGCGCCCTCGAGGAACTCCGAGTGGCGCGTGACGCACTGATCAGGGACCGCACCGCTGCACTCAACCGCCAAAAGCACACTCGACAGCGCCTGCTCAAGCAGCAGAACAAGACGCAGCTGGCGCAGCTCGACCGGCATCTGGCCGCCATTGATGCCGAGATCGGAAAGCGGCTCGCCGAAGACGCAGCACTCACCCGACGGGCCGAGATCCTGACCTCCATTCCGGGCGTGTCCCGTATCACCGCCACAGGCCTGCTCATCCAGATGCCGGAACTCGGCCGACTCGACGCCAAGGCGGTCGCCAGCCTCGCGGGGCTCGCCCCCGTCACGCGACAGTCCGGCACCTGGCAAGGCCGAAGCTTCATCCAGGCCGGCCGGGCGCAGGTGCGGCGAATCCTCTACATGCCGGCCGTGACGGCAATGCGCTGCAATCCGGACCTGCGGGCGAAGTACCGGCAACTCGTCGCCCAGGGAAAACCGGGAAAGGTCGCTCTGGTCGCCGTCATGCGCAAGCTGCTCGTCCTCGCCAACGCGCTGCTCGAACAGGACCGCACTTGGCAGCCAGAGCGGCCAGGACAGGACAGGACACCATCCACCGGAGAGGCACCGCTCGTCGCTGCATGAGCTTCCACACGCACCTGGGGGATCGCACTTGACAACATGGATACTCCGGCCTGGACCGGTGCGCATCCGGGCGCCGATTGGGCGCCGCCGAGGGGTCATGTCTGCGGTCGAGGTCGTTCCGCTCGCGCCCGGCGCCTTCCATCTGCCGGGATACCTGTCGCCGCCCGCGCAGCGGCGGGTGGCGGCGATGGTGCAGGCGCTGGCGGACGGGCCGGCCGGGTTCTATCGTCCCCGGGTGCGGGGCGGCGGCTTCATGCACTGCGACATGCTCTGCCTCGGCCGCCACTGGAACGCGCGGACCTATACCTACGAGTGGGAGCGGTCGGACCACGACGGGCGTCCGCCGCCGCCGCTGCCCCCCGAGCTTGCGCGTCCGGCGGTGGAAGCGGCGGCCAGGGTCGGCTTCGCTCTCCATCCCGACATCTGCCTCGTCAACCGCTACGGCGAGGGCGGGAGAATGGGCCTGCACCAGGACAAGGACGAGGACGCGTCCACGCTCGAGGCGGGAGTGCCGGTGGTTTCGCTCTCGCTCGGGGATACCGGCCGGTTCCTCCTCGGCGGGTTCCGCCGCCGGGAATCGACCACGGCGATCGATCTACGATCCGGAGATGCGTTCGTGATGGGAGGAGCGAGTCGGTTGCGCTATCACGGGGTGGCGCGTATCCTGCGCGGGTCCGCGCCGCCGGATCTCGATCTGTCCGGCAGGATCAGCCTGACGTTTCGCCAGTACGCGCTCGAAGCGCACGAGCCCTGATCATGTGGTTTCTCGTTGCGTCCCGCCGCCCGGCCACGCCGGCGTTCTCGATGCGCCACGGAGTTCGGCCACCGACGGCGCGGGCCGTTCGGAAGCGTTCCTGCCCACTCAGCCCGTCGTTCCGCCCTTCCGCGACAATTCTGTAGTCTACGGCCCGCATCGCGGCTATTCTCCGAACGAACGGAATGGTGTGAGAACCGGTCCGGCCAGGGTCGGACCGTGAACCCGAGAATACCGATCTCAGAGGGAGATCCATCATGCACAAGCCAGTCAAGTACCTCGAAAAGGGATTGTCGGTCGCCGCGAACGGCGCGTGGTTCGTCTACGACCGCTACAACGCGTTCATGCAGAACCCGTCGTTCACGCCGGCCTGGTCCGACAAGCCGCTGCTGAAGTCGCACCAGAAGGTGAAGCCGCCGCTCGGGTGGCCGCGCGAGACCGACTCGCTCTGCCCGACCTGCGTACGCGAGGCGCGCCAGGACATTCTCGACGGGAAGAAGGACTACCGGATCCTGCTCAACGAGAAGGTGGGCGAGATCAAGGCGCAGATCGTCGAGCGCGACGGAGAGATCGTCATGGTCAAGGAGTGCCCGATCCACGGGCGGTTCGAGGACGTCATGGCGATGGACACCGAGTTCTTCCAGCACCTCGAGGAGTCGTTCCCCGGCAGCGACATCCGCGCCCACAACGACGAGAAGCTGCACAACCACGGCAGCAGCACCATCAAGTACGGTCGCGGCTCGGTGCTGACCATCGATCTCACCAACCGCTGCAACATGATGTGCGACCCGTGCTTCATGGACGCGAACCAGGTGGGCTTCGTCCACGAGCTGTCGTGGGACGACATCAAGACGCTGCTCGACAACGCGATCTCGATCAAGCCGCGGCGCCAGATGTCGGTGCAGTTCTCGGGCGGCGAGCCGACGATGTCGCCGTATTTCCTCGACGCGGTGCGCTACGCCCGCAAGGTCGGCTACAACAGCGTGCAGGCGGCGACCAACGGCATCGAGTTCGCGAAGAGCTTCGACTTCGCCCGCGCCGCGGCCGACGCCGGCCTGCGCTATGCCTACCTGCAGTTCGACGGCATCGGCAACGCCGCCAACTCGCACCGCCTGGTGGGCAACCTGTTCGACGTCAAGCTGCGGGCCATCGAGAACCTGCACAAGGCCGGCGTCGACATCGTGCCGGTCATCACCATCATCAACGGCATCAACAACGAGCAGGTGGGCCGGGTGGTGCAGTTCGCGCTCGACAACCCGAAGACCATCAGCTTCCTGTCGTTCCAGCCGGTGTCGTTCACCGGCCGCGACGAGGAGATCACCGACGAGCGCCGCAAGGCGCAGCGCTACACGCTGTCGCACCTCGCGCACGACGTGAAGAACCAGACCGGCATCGGCGAGCCGGCGCGCGACTGGTTCCCGATCTCCTTCATGGGCACCTTCACCGACTGGGCCGACCTGGTCCATGGGCCCGAGGAGAGCTGGGGCCAGCTCAACTGCGGCTGCCACCCGAACTGCGGCATCGGCATGGCGGTGATGATCGACAAGGAGACCAAGGAGGCGGTGCCGTTCACCAAGTTCGTCCGCGGCGAGCAGCTCGCCAGGGACATCGCGAAGGTGAACGACGCGGCGGGCGGGCGGTTCCGCTCGGTGGTCGGCATGGCGCTGGCGCTGATGCGCAACTACGACCCCTTCAACGCGCCGACCCACTTCAAGCTGGTCGACCTGCTGAAGAAGTTCGACAAGACGTTCGGGGCCACCGGCAAGCAGTACGGCAAGGTCTCGGGCGAGCGGACGCAGGACGACATCGCGAAGCGGCGGTCCGATCGCTGGAACTTCCTCTTCGTCGCCGGCATGTGGTTCCAGGACCTGTTCAACTACGACTTCCGGCGCACGGAGCGCTGCATCATCCCCTATGCGACGCAGGAAGGGGAGATCTCCTTCTGCGCCTACAACACCGGGATCGGCTGGCGCAACATCATCGAGAAGATGCACATGACGGCCACCCTCACCAAGTGGTACGAGGAGCGCGGCCGGCACGAGATCTTCGCGGGCGGGAAGAACGTCAATCTCGATTCGAAGGAGCACTCCCTGGTGCTCGATCCCGAGGCGGTCGCGGCCGGCATCCAGACCGACCTCGACACGCAGGGCATCGCCAAGAACGCGCGGCAGGAGAAGCTGGCCGCGCGGGCGGCGGCGAAGGAAGCGAACGGCAACGGCGCAGCGCACGAGGCCAACGGAGCCAACGGCGCGAATGGCAATGGGGCGAACGGCAAGACCGAGAAGGACGCCGCCTACGACCAGCAGATGGCCGCGCTCTACCGCCAGCACGTGCTGAAGGAGGAGGCGCCGCCCATCGTCCAGATTCAGGGGCTGAAGAGCTCGAAGCAGGACGATCTGGTCGGCGTCGGGTAGTCATCAGCTGGCGATCTTTCGGGCACCCCGGGGAGGGCAGAGCCTTCTCGGGGTGCCACCTGCCCACAGTATTGGCGTTCGTGAGCCGACAGCGGCTCAATCTTCCGAAGCCATCTGCCGCCGTTGATGCTCCGTTGCTCCCAGGGGTGGACTTGCCGGCGCGGGATTGGCGGACGGCGAATGATGACGAAGGACAACAGTCGGTTCGTGTCGGAAGCCACCCGTGGTTGGGACTCTGATTTCGTTCAGTTCGAGAAGACGCCTCGTTCAAGGATTCTCGACCGCCTGCGGTTGACGTACCCCGAATCGTCGCGTGAGGAGCGTCGATCGTGGGGCGATACGGTGCCGCAGCTTCAGCAGGAAATCGGCGAAGTGGTCCGTGTGGACACCCACTACGCCCGCTGTACAGCCGTCCTCGAATATCAGTTGCCCCTGGAATCGCGGCGGGCCGACGCCGTGCTGTTGCTCCGCGACGGTGTCGTAGTCATCGAACTCAAGGGCAAACTACACCCGTCGGACGCCGATATAGACCAAGCCCACGCATACGCTCGCGACCTGCGTTGCTATCACCGCGAATGTCACGAGAGGCCTGTACATGCGGTCTTGGTGCCGACGCTGATGCGTGGCCAGGGAGAAGCCGAACGGAACGTGCATGTCTGCGGGCCGGATGCGCTGGATGCCCTCGTTGCCAGTCTCGATATGCGTAGGACCGGACCTCCCATCGACGCCCACCGTTTCCTGGATGCCGACGCCTATCGACCGCTTCCGAGCTTGATCCAGGCAGCGCGTAACCTGTTTCTCGCGAAACAGCCGCCACAACTATGGCGCGCGGCCGCCAACACCGATGACGCAGTCGATCACATCGCGCGGATCGTGGCAGACGCGAGCCTCACCCGTACACGTCGCCTCGTACTGTTGGCTGGGGTGCCAGGGGCCGGAAAGACGCTGGTGGGAATGCGAATCGCGCACGATCCGGGCCTGGATCTTCTGAAGCGAGGAGATCGCGGTGCGCCCGCCGTGTTCCTGTCGGGAAACGGTCCTCTCGTGGAGGTTTTGCAGTACGTGCTGCGCCAAGCTGGCGGTGCCGGGCGCACCTTCGTGCGACCCATACGGGAGTATGTGCGCCGATACGATGGCCGCCCCGATCTGGAGCCGCCGGAACACGTCGTGGTCTTCGACGAGGCGCAGCGAGCATTCGACCGGGCGAAGGTCGCCGATACACACAAGCACTCCCTTGCCGACTCGCGCTCGGAACCTCAACATTTCGTCGAGTTCGCCGAGCGGACGCGTGACTGGTCGGTGATCGTCGGCTTGGTAGGCAGCGGCCAGGAGATTCATATTGGAGAGGAGGGGGGCCTGAGTCTCTGGGCCGAGGCGATTCGTGGGAGTCGCGAGCCGGGCCGCTGGACCGTACACGTGCCGCCAGCCGTCGCCAGCAGTTTTCGCGGATTGTCCGTCGAAACGTCGACGACACTCACACTCGACGAGACGCTCCGCTCGCATAGGGCGGCGCGCCTGCACAGTTTCGTAGCTGATTTG
The DNA here is from genome assembly GCA_965116825.1 of Vicinamibacterales bacterium. Taxonomy (GTDB): domain Bacteria; phylum Acidobacteriota; class Vicinamibacteria; order Vicinamibacterales; family UBA8438; genus WTFV01. Next base: position 6,503,826 of record OZ220736.1, on the reverse strand, counting down.
TTGGGGAAGCGTCCTCCGCCGGCCGCGGAGTTGCGCGGGATCGCGGAGGAGTTGCAGCATGACGGTCACGATCTCCGCATCACGCGCGACCGCTCGGCGGCGGATACGTACCTCCGGGAGCGATATCAGAACCACATTGACGCGCGTTTCGGACTCATGGCGTCGAGCCGCGACAGGGACCTTGTCCGATTTGGCGTTTCGAACGACTTCCAATCAACCAAGCGAGTGCGTTACGGGCCGTGGTACAACGACCGGGAAGCAGATGAGGGCGAACGATCTTGCCGACACTTGCGGGAGTGCGTGACCGAATTCGGCGCGCAGGGGCTGGAACTGGACGCGGTATTGCTCGCCTGGGGCACCGACTTCGTGCTGCGTGGAGGGGCATGGGCGATTGACCGCGCCCGCGGCTATCGGACGCAGGGCAATGCCAAGGTGCGCGATCCATGGCGATTGCGCGCGAACGCCTACCGCGTGCTGTTGACGCGGGGGCGTGACGCTCATGTTGTCTTCGTGCCGTGTCTCTCCGAATTGGATGAGACCTGGAAGTATCTCTGTGCGTGTGGCTTTCGAGAGTTGAACCAGCGCTGAACCGAGCGGATGTCCTCATGCGCGGCGCGCGAGCGAGACTATGTACTCTTGTCCTCCTGGTTCTTCCAACTCGCTGCAACGATCACGGCGTCGAGCGCTACGGCGCCTTGACCTTTCGGGAACACGACGAACGGGTTGATCTCGGCGCTGTCGATCCGGTCGCCGTGCTGCGCCGCGAACACGGACAGGCGTGACAGGGCCGCCGCTAGGGCGGTCACGTCGTACGGGACCTTGCCGCGCGTTCCGCGGAGTATCTTGCCGGCCCGCGTCTCGGCGATCATCCGGCGCGCCTCGCCTTTGCTGAACGGCGCCACGCGGAACGACACGTCCTCGATCACCTCCACGAGGGTGCCGCCGAGACCGAACATGACGACCGGTCCAAACGTCGGATCGTGGCGGACCCCGAGGATGGTCTCGACCCCGCCGGTGATCATCGGCGCTATCAGCACACCCTCGATGCGGACCGCCGGGTCCGCCGCGCGGGCGCGCGCCGTGATCGTCTCGTAGGCGCGGCGCGCCTCCGTTTCGTTCGACACGTCGAGCACGACGCCGCCGAGCTCGGTCTTGTGCAGGACGCCCGGCGCGCAGAGCTTGACCGCCACCGGCCCGTCGAACGCCGCGGCAATGCGCGCGGCCTCGTCGGCGGTCCGCGCCAGTTCCTCTGCGCCCACAGGCACCCCCGCTACTGCAAGCAGGCGCTTCGCCTCGCGTTCCGAGAGGGGGCCGTCGGGGAGGTTCGCCCGGCACGGCGCGACGACAGGGGCAACCGCGGTCGTGTCGGTGCGCGGCGCGCTCATGGGAACTCCGCTGGCGGGAACGTCCACGCTGGGAACGCCTGCGCTGGAAACGTCCCTTGTTCTGTCCGTGCGCGTCCCGATGGTGGGTGGGTCCGAGTCTCCATCCGCATCCTTCGCGAAGATCCGGCTGAACCGGTGCAGCGCCGCGACGGCGCGCACCGCCCGGGTCGGGTCCTCGAACACCGGACAGCCGACCGCCTCGTACTGGCGCACGACGTCCGGCGGGGCGACGATGGAGAGCACCAGCGCACAGCCGGGCCGCCGTTCGCGGGCGGCGTGGATCGCGTCGCGGATCGGCTCGATCATCCCGTCTGCCGCCGCCACGTAGGTGAAGAAGGCGACCACCGCGTCGTGTTGCTCCTCCTCGAAGACGATCCCGAGGTTGTCGCCGATCAGCTCGATCCGGTTGAACGCCTGCGCGGTGATGTCGACCGGATTGCGGGGCGAGGCGTAGGGAAGCGCCGCCTTCAGCCGCTGCTGCGCCGACTCGCTCAGCGGCGCCACGTCGAGGCCGAAGCCGACCGCCGCGTCCGCCATCTGGACGCCCACGCCGCCCGAGATGGAGACGAGGGCGACGCGCGGGCTCTCCGGAAAGACGCCGAAGCTGGCCGCGTAGGCGATGTCCAGCATCTCGTCCGTGTCGCGTGCCCGGTAGGCGCCGAACTGCCGGAACGCCGCTTCGTAGACCGGGTCAGCGCCGGCGAGCGACGCCGTGTGCGACCGAGCCGCCTGTGCGCCCACCTCGGTCACCCCGACCTTCTGGAACACCACCGGCTTGCAGCGGGCGCGCGCCGTCCCGAGGGCGCGCACGAGCGCGTCCCGATCGGTGATGCCCTCGGCGTGGGCCATGATCACGGACACGTCGTCCTGCTCGGCCAGCCAGCCGAGCACCTCCGGCACCGAGACGTCCGCCTCGTTGCCCGTCGTTACCCAGTAGCGGACGTCGATGTTGCGCTTGCGGGCCAGCAGCGACAGGTGGCTGCCGTAGGCCCCGCTCTGGCTGACGAGGGCCACGCCCCCCGGTGCCGGAAAGCCGTCCTCGAGTGTCGTGCTGAACGTGGCGAAGAAGCCCAGCTCCGAGTTGTAGACGCCGAGGCAGTTGGGACCGACGATGCGCAGGCCGGTCTCTGCCGCGATCTCGCTCAGCCGCCGCTGCAGCCGTCGACCCTCGGCGCCCATCTCCGCGAAGCCGGCGCTGTAGATGACCGCGACCTGTACGCCGCGCGCCGCGCACGCTTCGACGGTGTCCACCACGCTCGGGGCGGGTACCGCGACGATCGCAAGGTCGACGGCTTCCGGCACGTCGGAGATGTGCGGAAACGCCCCGAGGCCCTGCACCTCCTTGTGCCTGGGATTGACGGGGTAGACCCGGCCGGCGTAACCCGCGGCACGCAGGTATCGAATGGGTCGCCCCCCGATGCGCGTGGGGTCGTTCGAGGCGCCGATCACGGCGACCGACGCGGGGCGCAGCAGGGCGTCGAGAGATTCGGTCGGGGGCCTCGTGGCAGTCGGTTCCATCCTGCGAATCACGGGCGAACACCGCGCGAGGCATCCATCCTGGCGTGCAGGATACGGACGATCAGGATTCCGTCTTCATTCTGCATGTAGAACACGGCGTGCGAGCGATGTTCGAAGCGTCGAAGGCCGGGTCGAAGCCGGTCCGCGCTTCTGCCCAATCGAGGGTTTTCCACCAGATTCCGAAAGCAGGCTTCCAGTTCGTCACGATACCGGCGTGCCTGCTCGACGCCGAAAGTCTCGATGGTATATCGGGCGATGCCGCCCAGGTCGGCCGCGGCGCGGGTCGACAGACGGAAGTTAGCCATGCCTGGCTTCGTAGCGCTGCTCCGCCTCCGCCCAGATATCCTTCACCGTCCTGTCGCTGACGCCGCTCTCCACACCGTCCTGAACCGCCTCCTTCAAGGCCCGGAAGGTGGCGTTTCGTTCCTGGTCCTGCCGGATCAGGGTGCGGAAGTACTCGCTGTCGCTGCCGTAGTCGCCGCCTGCGACCTGCGCCCTGATCCACTGCTCCTGGCGGTCGGTTATGGTGATGCTCTTCTTGACCAGCGCCATTCAAAAGCCTCCGACGGTTGGTCCGATAGAATCGGATTATATCCTCTCATAGCATGCCACGCGGAAGAGTGAGGATCATCGGGGCGTCGCCGGCGGCAACGTGGATCGCACGCCTGGAGGACGCCGGGTACGCAGTCGACCGGCATCCGGTCACCGGCCCGGACGACCTGAAGCGTGTCGCGCAACAACCGCCGCGGGCGGTCGTGATCGATCTCGATCGGGCGCCGGCGCGCGGCCGGGACATCGCCCTCGCTCTGCGCCAGCGGGTGGCGACGCGGCGGGTTCCGATCGTGTTCGTCGCCAGCGACCGGACCGTCTTCACGCGGCTCAAGGCGCTGCCGCTCGAGACCATGCACGCCGGGCCCGAGGACGTCGTCACCGCGCTCGCCAGCGCGCTCGCGATGCCCCCGAGCGGCGCCGCCCCAACGCCGCTGGGCACCGCCGGCTATTCCGGCACGCCGCTGCCGCGCAAGCTCGGCATCAAGCCGGGGATGCGTGTGGTGCTGGTGAAGCCCCCGGACGGCTTCGCAGCGGTCCTCGAGCCGCTGCCGCCCGACGTGACGTTCCGCGCGACGAACCGCGGGGCGCGCGATATCACCCTGTGGTTCACGCGCTCCCGGCGGGAGCTCGAACGCGGCATGACCCGGATGGCGGAGGTCGCCGGCGACGGGCGGCTCTGGATCTGCTGGCCGAAGAAGTCCTCGCCGCTGGCCGCGGATCACACCGGAGACGATGTGCGGCGCGTCGGGCTCGCGGCCGGGCTGGTTGACTTCAAGGTCTGCGCCGTCGACGAGGACTGGTCCGGCCTGGCGTTCGTGCGGCGCCGGCGCTGAATGACGCCGCCGCCCCGCACGGGGGCGGGAATAGCGTTGGCACGTAAACAGCAACGCGAACTTCGCGTACTCTTGATGAATGTCCAGAACGATGCTCCTTACGCTGCTGGTGGGATTCGCGGCGCCGGGGCCTGTCCATGCGCAGGAGGCGGGCATCGAAGGCACCGTCACCGACGCCACGGGCCTCGTGCTGCCGGGGGTGACCGTGGAGGCGCGCAGCACCGAGGCCGGCGGCCCGATCGAAGCGGCCGTCACCGACGGCGCCGGGGCGTTCGCGCTCACCGGACTCCCGCCGGGCGTGTACGACGTCACCTTCACGCTGCCCGGCTTCCAGACGGACGCGCGCCGCGGCGTGGCGCTCGGCGCGGGGGCAAACGTGACCCTCGACACGGCCCTGTCGGTGCAGCTCGAAGAGCAGGTGGTCGTGGTCGGCAGCCGCGCGCAGCCGCGCTCGGTGACGGAATCCCCGGTTCCCATCGATGCGATTCCTTTCCGCGACGTCATGAGCCAGGGAGCGACCACGCTCGACTACCAGTTGCGGAATCTCGTGCCGTCGTTCAACGTCGCCACGCACCCGATCAGCGGCGCCGCGTCGCTCGTGCGGCCGGCCAGCCTGCGCAACCTCGCCCACGACCACACGCTGGTGCTGGTCAACGGCAAGCGCCGCCACCGCTCGGCGATTCTCGTCTGGTTCGGCGGCGTCACGGACGGCACGCAGGGACCGGACATCTCGACCATCCCGGCGATCGCGCTGCGGCAGGTGGAGGTGCTGCGCGACGGCGCGTCGGCGCAGTACGGCTCCGACGCCATCGCCGGCGTGCTGAACTTCCTCCTCGAGGACGCCCGCGAAGGAGGCAGCCTGGAGTTCAACACCGGGGCCTACCGCGCGGGCGACGGGGACGCCTACAACGTCGCCGGCAACGTCGGACTGCCGCTCGGCGACAACGGCTTCGCCAACCTCAGTCTGGAGTACGGCAACGCCGGCCCGACCGACCGCAGCGTGCAGCGCGCCGACGCGGCGGCGCTCATCGCGGCCGGCAACACGGCGGTGGCCGACCCGGCGCAGCCCTGGGGCAACACGACCAGCGAGGACGACCTGAAGCTGTTCGGCAACTTCGGTCACCTCAACGCCAACGGCCTGCAGTTCTACGGTCACGCCAACTACGCGCACAAGACGTCGACGCAGAGCTTCTATTTTCGGAACCCCAATACGCGGGCCAACATCTTCAGCCTCGACGGCGGCCAGACGCTCCTGGTGGGGGACGTGCTCGACGCGCGCGACGGCGTCCGGGACGGCTCGGCCGGCTGCCCCTCCGTGAGCATCACCGACAACAGGCCGGATCAGACGGCCCTGGCGCGGGTGTTCGACGACCCGAACTGCTTCTCGTTCCAGGAGGTAGCCCCGGGTGGGTTCACCCCGTCCTACAGCGGCGTGATCACGGACCTGTCGGCGGTGACCGGACTGCGCCGCGCCGCGGCCAATGGCCTGATCTGGGACGCCAGCGCGAGCTACGGTGCCCACCAGGCGGACTTCTTCCTGTTCAACACCGTCAACGCGTCGCTCGGTCCCGACACGCCGCGCAATTTCGATCCGGGTCTCTACCGGCAGGCGGAGGTCAACCTCAACGTCGACGTTTCCTACGCCGCCACCGACAGGGTCCACCTGGCCGGCGGCGCCGAGTGGCGGGACGAGCGCTTCACCATCGGCGCCGGGGAGCGGCCGTCCTGGGAGGTCGGTCCGTTCGCGGCGCAGGGCTTCGTCTCGGGCTCCAACGGCTTCCCGGGGTTTCCCGACTACACGGCCGGGACCTGGACGCGCGCCAACGTCGCCCTCTACGGCGACGTGGAGCTGGGCGGTCCCGACGACCGCTGGACCGTCGGCGGCGCCCTGCGCGTCGAACGCTTCGACGTGTTCGGCGCGACGGCGAACGGCAAGCTGTCGGCCCGCTACGGGCTGGGCGACGCCGTCTCGGTGCGCGGCGGCGTCAGCACCGGGTTCCGCGCCCCCACCCCCGGCCAGCAGAACACGTTCAACGTGCAGTCGACCATCAACCCCAGGACGCTGGATCTGGTCGACAGCGCCACCGTGCCGTCCACCTACCGGGCCGCGCAGCTCCGGGGCGGCCGGCCGCTCGATCCCGAGACGTCGACCAACGCGACGGCCGGGCTGGTGGTCGACACCGGCGCGTTCACGCTCACCGCCGACTACTTCCAGGTGGACGTCGCGAACCGCCTCGCCCTGTCGCAGAACTTCACGCTCGGGGCGGACGAGCGTGCGTTGCTCCTGTCGGAGGGCATCACGTCGGCGCGCACCCTGGCCTTCTTCCGGTTCTTCATCAACGATTTCTCGACGCGCACGCGGGGCATCGACGTGGTGTCGACCTGGGCGCCCCCCGGGTTGCGCGATGACACGATCTTCAGCCTGGCCATGAACCGCACCGACACGGAGGTGACCGAAGAGTCGGCCCTGCTCAGCCCCGGCGACGTGCTCGCCCTGGAACGGGGCGTGCCCGAGACGCGCTGGAACGTCGCCGTCAACCAGCGCGCCGGGCGGGTCGGCCTGCTCGGCCGGCTGCACTACTTCGGGTCGTGGGTCGATCACCTCGACGCACGCTCCGCGCGCGGCGCCGACGCGCAGGTGCTCGGCGGCCGCTTCATCCTCGACCTCGAGGCCAGCGTCGCCCTCGCCCCCGATGTGACGCTGGCGGTGGGCGGCCAGAACGTCTTCAACACCTACTCGGACCGGATGGACCTGTTCGCCGTGCGGTTCGGGCTGCCGTACAGCCAGTTCACGCCGTGGGGGTTGAGCGGCGGGTACTATTACGCGCGGCTTCACTACGGCTGGGGCGGGTAGCTGCTGCTGTACGCGGCAACGAAGCGTCGCCGACGTTGCCGTCAACGCAACGACGTCGCCTCGTCGGACATCCGCTGGCAATCACGCTGTGAGCGTGAACCGGGCTGGAAGGTAGTGCCGATGCAACTGGACCTGGAATCCTGCGGCGTCCGGTCGTTCCGCGAGTCGGACGCCGCCGAGTTGGCCCGCCACGCGAACAACCGCGACGTGTGGCGACAGTTGCGGGATCGGTTTCCCCATCCCTACTCGACCGACGATGCGCGCGGGTTCATCGCGTTCGCTCGTGGCGCGAACCCCGAGACGGCGTTCGCGGTGACGGTCGACGATCGGCCGGTCGGTTCCATCGGGGCAGTGCTCGGCGAGGATGTGGAGCGCTGCTCGGCGGAGGTGGGTTACTGGCTCGGCGAGTCGTGCTGGGGCCGCGGGATCGCGACACGTGCGCTGGTGGCGTTCACCGAGTATGCCTTCGCCGCCTACGAGGTGGAACGGCTGTTTGCCGTGCCGTTGGCCGTGAACACCGCGTCCTGCCGCGTGCTGGAGAAGGCCGGCTACCGGCTGGAGGGCCGCATGCGACGGAGCGCCGTCAAGGACGGCGTGGTGCAGGACCAGTTGCTCTATGCCATCCTGCGCGGGGATGACTATGGGAGCGCCAAGCCAAATGACCATGCCGCGACACCAGCGCAGCAGGGACCCCAGTCGGAAGAGCGCTCGGTCACTCCAGAGGCGCGATTCTGCCTGGCGGTTCCAGCCGACTGGAACCGGCTTTCCCGTGAGCTGCAGGTCGAGGGCGTCCGCACACAGATCTGCTGATTGCCGCGCACGCTCGAAGCGTGGACGCGACCCTCGTGACGAACAACGCCGGCGAGTTCGGACGGGTACCGGACTTGCGGGTCGAGAACTGGATGTAGCTGACCGGCGCCGACTGACCCCGCACCTGACGCCAGGTGCGGCCTGACGTCGCCGCCGTGAGGCGTTTACCCGCCCCGCGTGTGCATCTCCAGGTGCGGTTCCTTCTGCAGCGTCTCGATCGGGATCAGCGGCTGGCGGTCGCCGGCCGCCAGCCGGACCTCGGCCCCGCGGTCGGTGCGGGCGGCCCAGATCTCCTCGATGAGGGCACTCAGCTTCGCACGAGACATCCCGGCGCGCAGCGGGCCGCGCAGGTCGGTGCCTTCACGCGCGTACAGGCAGCGGTACCAGAGGCCGTCGGCGGTCAGGCGGCTGCGGTCGCAGGAGCGGCAGAACGGCTCGGTGGTCGACGAGATGATGCCGAACGTCTGCCCGTCGGGCAGCCGGAAGCGGTCGGCCGGAGCGGACGACTCCTCCTCGATGGCCGCTACCGGTCCTAGCGCGTCCCCGATGATGCGCAGCATATCGGCCCGGGACAGGACGTCGCGGGTCGACCAGCGGGTGGCGCCGCCGACGTCCATGTACTCGATGAAACGCACCTCGGCGCCGGCCTGCCGTCCGTAGGCGAGCAGGTCGACCAGCTCGTCGTCGTTGACGCCGCGGATGACGACGGTGTCGATCTTCAGGTCCGTGAAGCCCGCCTCCCGCGCCGCGGCCAGGCCGTGCTGCACGGTGGTGACGCCGTCGAAGCGCGTCAGCTCGCGGAAGCGGTCGGCGCGCAGCGTGTCGAGGCTGACGGTGAGCCGATGAAGACCGGCGTCCCGCAGGCCGGCCGCCTGGTCGGCGAGCAGCATCCCGTTGGTGGTCAGGGCCAGATCGCGGACGGCGGGCTTGTGCGCCAGCCGCTGAATCAGCTCCGGCAGGTTCTTGCGGAGCAGGGGCTCGCCCCCGGTCAGGCGGACGCGGTCGGCGCCGGCGTCGGTGAAGGCGTCGACGAGCGCGCCTGTCTCCTCGAAGGTGAGGATGTCCCCGCGCGGCAGCCAGACGTACTCCTCCTCGGGCATGCAGTACTGGCAGCGCAGGTTGCAGCGGTCAGTGACCGAGATCCGCAGGCTGCGCAAGGGACGATCGAACCGGTCGCGGGCGGTCATCGGCCCTTCATTATCGCATCCCCGCGGGCGCGTGCGGGCCGGAAGCCGCCGCCGCCCCCCACGACCCGTCCCCGGGTCGCGCCGCAGGGCCCGGCCCGCGGCCTGTCGAACGCTCGGGGCGGGCTATAATCCTTGGGAGACGGCCATCCTCCGGCGCCGCGCGTGGCTCCGAAGCAGCGCGCGATATCCGGATCCTCGCGCGTGTCCCGTCCGCGCCCAGTGGTTGCAGCGATCCAGGTTCCATGATTCCGGCCATCCGAGGCACGCACGACATCCTGCCGGGCGAGATCGAGCGCTGGCAGCACGCCGAGCAGGTGATCCGCGACGTGTGCGCGCGCTACGGCTACCGCGAGATCCGCACCCCGGTCATCGAGCGCGAGGAGCTGTTCGCCAAGGGGACGGGGGAGACCACCGACATCGTCCAGAAGGAGATGTACGCCTTCGAGGACAAAGGGGGCGAGCGGGTCACGCTGCGGCCCGAGGCGACGCCGAGCATGGTGCGGGCCTACGTGGAGCACGCGCTCGAGCAGGCGCTGCCCACCGTCAAGCTGTTCGGCTTCGGGCCGATGTTCCGCTACGAACGGCCGCAGAAGGGGCGCTACCGGCAGTTCCACCAGCTCGACGTGGAGGTGTTCGGGGTCTCGGACGCGACCCTCGACGCCGAGGTGATCGAAATGGCGGCGGCTCTGGTCCGCGGGCTCGGCATCGAGGAGGCGGAGCTGGTCGTCAACTCGGTCGGCTGCCGGGAATGCCGGCCGGGGTTCGGCAGCGCGCTGCTGGAGGCGCTCGGGAAGCGGAAGGCCGACCTGTGCGCCGACTGCCGGCGGCGGGCCGAGATGAACCCGTTGCGGATCTTCGACTGCAAGGTACCCGCGTGCCAGCCGATCGTCGACGCGCTGCCGCACTCGACGGACTACCTGTGCGAGGGGTGTCGCGAGCATTTCGCGGCGGTCACCGCGCAGTTGACGGCGCTGGAGCTCGACTACCGCCTCTCGCACCGGCTGGTGCGGGGGCTCGACTACTACGCGCGGACGACCTTCGAGGTCCTGGGCTCCGGGCTCGGCGCGCAGAACGCGCTGCTCGGCGGCGGGCGCTACGATGGATTGGTGCGGCAGCTCGGCGGGCCGGAGCGGGCCGGCATAGGCTTCGCCGCCGGGATGGAGCGCCTGGTGCTCGCCATGCCGGAAGGGCCCGGAGCGCCCTCGCCGGACGCTTTCGTCGTCGCCCTGGGCGAGGCGGCGCGGCCGGCCGCGCACGTGCTGGCGCGCGACCTGCGGCACGCCGGCGTTGCCACGCTCGTCGACTACGACGCCCGTTCGCTGCGCGCCCAGATGAAGCGTGCGGACAGGTCCGGGGCGCGCAGGGTGCTCATCCTGGGCGACGACGAGATCGCGCGCGGCGAGGTCACCGTCAAGGACATGGAGTCGGGCGAGCAGGCGGCCGTGGCGCGCGCCGAGGTCGTGCAGCGCATGTCCGGGTGATGCGCCGCTGTGGCCGGCCGATAACATCCGCTGGAGAGCGTGATCGGCGGCCGCCTGCCGTCGGCGCCGCGATGTGAGACGAAGAACGAGACAGATGCATCCCGTCGTTCGGCAGGGGGACGGCGCATCGGGCAAGAGAAGACCGTGACTGAAGAGACACATGCCGTTCCGCGCACCCGCACCCACACCTGCGGCGAGCTCCGCCCGAACGACGTCGGCGCCGACGTGGTGCTGATGGGCTGGGTCCACAAGATCCGCGATCTTGGCGGGCTGACCTTCCTCGACGTGCGCGACCGGCACGGACTCACCCAGGTGGTGGCCCGCGACGGCAGCGAGGTGCTGGCGCGCATAAAGCAGGTGCGGCCCGAATACGTGATCGCGGTGGCGGGGCCGGTGGAGCGGCGCTCGGACGAGACCCTGAACCCGAAGATAGCCACCGGCGAGGTCGAGGTGGAGGCGCGTACCCTCGTCGTGCTGAGCGAGGCGCGGACGCCGCCGTTCCAGATCGACGAGGAGACCCCGGTCTCGGAGGAGGTCCGCCTGCGCTACCGCTACCTCGACCTGCGCCGTGCGCGGATGCGCGAGAACATCGGGCTGCGCCACCGCATCACGATGGCGGTCCGCAACAGCCTCGACGCCGACGGGTTCTGGGAGATCGAGACGCCGCTGCTCACCAAGTCGACGCCGGAAGGGGCGCGCGACTACCTGGTGCCGAGCCGGTTGCACGCCGGGGAGTTCTACGCGCTGCCGCAATCCCCGCAGATCTTCAAGCAGATCCTGATGGTCTCGGGCATGGATCGCTACTTCCAGATCGTCAAGTGTTTCCGGGACGAGGATCTGCGCGCCGACCGGCAGCCGGAGTTCACGCAGATCGACATCGAGATGGCGTTCGTCGATCAAGAGGCCGTTTTCGCCGCGGTGGAACACCTCATGCAAGCGGTCTTCCGCGTGTTGGGCAAGGAGGTGCCGGCTCCCTTCCCGCGCCTGACCTACGACGAGGCGATGACGCGTTACGGCAGCGACAAGCCGGACCTGCGCTTCGAGATGTCGATCCAGGACGTCTCCGGGGTGTTCCGCGAGGGCCGCTTCAAGGTGTTCCGCGAGCTCGTGGCCGGCGGCGGTTCGGTGCGGGCGCTGGTGGTGCCGGGCGCCGGCCGGCAGTCGCGCGCGCAGATCGACAACCTCGTCGACGAGGCGCTGGCGCTGGGCGCGAAGGGGATGGTCTGGGTGCGGCAGTCGCCGGAAGGGGCCATCCAGAGCTCCATCCTGAAGGCGGCGGGCGAGGAGGCGCTGGCGCAGGTCGTCGAGACGGCCGGAGCGGGGCGCGACGACCTGACTTTGATCGCGGGCGGCACGGGCTACGAGGCGTCGGCCCTGCTGGGTCAGTTCCGCCTGCGGCTGGCGGAGCGGGAGGGGCTGATCGACGAGGACCGCACGTCGTTGAGCTGGGTGGTCGATTTCCCGTTGATGGATTGGAGCGAGACCGAGCAGCGGCTCGTGTCGATGCACCATCCCTTCACCTCGCCGCGTCCCGAGGATCTGGACCGCCTGGAGGACGACCCGGCCGCGGTCCGCGCCCGCGCCTACGACCTCGTGCTGAACGGCAACGAGATCGGCGGCGGCAGCATCCGAATCCATCAGGCCGAGCTTCAGGCCCGCATCTTCCGCCTGCTGAAGATCAGCGACGAGGAGGCGCAGGCCCGCTTCGGCTTCTTTCTCGACGCGCTGCAGTACGGCACCCCGCCGCACGGGGGCATCGCGCTCGGCCTCGACCGAATCGTGGCCCTCGTCGCCGGCGAACCGTCGATCCGCGACGTGATGGCGTTTCCGAAGACCGCGGCCGCGGTGGACCTGATGGCGGGGTCGCCGTCGACCGTCGATCGCCGCCAGTTGCGCGAGCTGCATCTCGACGGCTAGAGTTCTGCGCACGCGCGTCGAGTTCCCACCAGCGAAACTCCAACGCGTCAGCGAGGACGCGCGCCTTGACCGCCGGTTGCGGGCCGTGGTATCGATTGAGGAGCCTTGCCGCAGAGCTTTCTCGCCAGTCACGGTGTCACGCGGCGTTCCGCCGCGGACTAGGGGAACTCCGATCGTTACATCTCCTCTCGTGAAGATCCCTGTCCCCGACGAGGGGGTCGAGACCTTGTTCGGCTCGCATGACGAGAACCTCAAGCAGCTCGAGCAGCAGTTCGACGTGCGGATCCGGACCGGGGGCAACGAGTTGCTGGTCACCGGCGACGCCGCAGGGCTGGCGAAGACCGAGCACGTCATCGATCAGTTGACGGGACTGCTGCGCGAGGGGTATCGCTTTTCGCGCGAGGACGTGCGGCGGGCGTCCGAGATGGTGAGCGAGGACGCCGGCATCGACCTGCGCGACTTTTTCCTGCGGGCGCCGCTGCGGGCGTCGAGCACCCGGCAGGTGACGCCGAAGACCATCGGCCAGCGGCGCTACCTCGACGCGATCGAGCGCCACGACGTGGTCTTCGGCATAGGCCCGGCCGGCACGGGCAAGACCTATCTGGCGATGGCGCAGGCGGTGGCCTATCTGACGTCCAAACGGGTGAGCCGCATCATCCTGGCGCGTCCGGCCGTCGAGGCGGGCGAGAAGCTCGGCTTTCTGCCCGGCGACGTGCAGGAGAAGGTGAATCCGTACCTGCGGCCACTGTACGACGCCCTGTACGACATGCTCCACACCGACAAGGTGGAGCGTTTGCTCGATCGGGGCGTCATCGAGATTGCGCCCATCGCCTTCATGCGGGGCCGGACGCTCAACGATGCGTTCGTGATCCTCGACGAGGCGCAGAACACAACGACCGAGCAGATGAAGATGTTCCTGACCCGTCTCGGTTTCGGGTCGAAGGCGGTCGTCACCGGGGACATCACGCAGATCGACCTGCCGTCGGGCCAGACGTCCGGCGTCGTGCAGGCGCTCGGGGTGCTGCGCGGCGTCGACGGCGTGTCGATCATCCATTTCACGGATCGCGATGTCGTGCGGCACCCGCTGGTGCAGCGCATCGTGAAGGCCTACGAGCGGTTCGCCCCGGCGCCGGCCGCAGATGTCCCTGAATCCCCATGAGCTTCGACGATCCGGAATCGGACCCCGACCCTGACCGGCCCGTGGGCCGGTCGTTGCGTGTGATTGTGACGGATGGGCGCGGGCGGGTCCGGCGCGCCGATCGCCTGCGGCGGTGGCTGGCCGACGCGGCGCCCGAGTCGGCCCGCGGGGGCGAGGTCGTGGTCGCGCTCGTTTGCGACCGGAAGATGCGGGATCTCAACCGCCAGTACCGCGGGATCGATCGGGCGACCGACGTGCTCTCGTTTCCCGTCAGGGCTGCGGTGGCCCCGGACGCGGGCATCGACTCGGCCGGGGACGGCGCATCGGGCGCTGGAGACGATGCGGCCGCAGAGCCGGCGCAAGCGGAGCCCGCCGCCGGCGAGCGTCATCTCGGTGACATCGTCATCGCGACCGGTGTGGCCCGGCGGCAGGCGCGGGGGGCGGGCCACCGGCTCGGCGCGGAGCTGCGGTGCCTCGCACTGCACGGCCTGCTGCATCTGCTCGGCTACGACCACGAGCGCGATACGGGTCAGATGGAGCGCCTCGAGCGGCGTCTGCGCCGCGCCGGGGGGCTCACGTGATCCCGCTGGCGCTGTTCCTGCTCGCGTGCGCGACGGTCTACGTCGGCACGGTCGAGGCCGCCTTCACGACGCTGATGCGCCTGTCGTTGCGATTGGGCGCCGAACGCCGCGGCCGGCTCGAGCGGCTCGGGTACCTGGACGATCCCCTGCGCCTGTTCGTGCCGGTCCGCGTGCTGCAGAGCGTGCTCGTGGTCGCGGCGGCGACGCTGGCGCTGGTCGCCGTCAGTGCCCGTGACGCCGCATCGGTGGCGCTGGTGGCCGGAGGGCTGGTCGTCTTCGTGCTCGTGTGCGGCCACTTGCTGCCGATCGTCATCGTCCGCCGCGACCCGGAGCGGATCCTGGAGGCGCTCTTGCCGTCGCTCCAGGTGCCGGTGGCCGTGCTGCAGCCGCTCACGGGTCGGCTGATCCGGCTGCTGCGCCGGGCAGCCCGCCGGGCGAGCGGTTCGGTGGCCAAGAACGGCGGCGCTTCTCCGGGTCCGGACGATCGCCGGCGCGCCGACGGCAGGGCGGAGATGGAGGAGCAGGAGGAACGGCAGCTTCTGCAGTCGGTCGTCGAGTTCGGCGAGACGCTGGTGCGCGAGGTGATGACCCCGCGGCCGGACATCGTGGCCGTCAAGGCCGATGCGACGCTCGACGAGTTGCGCGCGCGGTTCACCGAGGAGCAGTACTCCCGGCTCCCGGTGTTCGAGCACAGCCTGGACACGGTCCTCGGGTTCGTCTTCGTCAAGGACCTCGTCTCCCTGTCCGCCACGCCGGGCGACGAGCGGGTGGTGGCCCGCCTGCTGCGTCCGGCGCACACGGTGCCGGAGACCAAGCGGGTGGCGGATCTGCTGAAGGAGCTGCAGGAGGCGCGGGTCCAGAGCGCCATCGTGCACGACGAGTACGGGGGGACGGCCGGACTGGTCACCATCGAGGACGTGATCGAGGAAATCGTCGGCGAGATTCGTGACGAGTACGACGTCGAGGCGGATCCGATCGTGGACGAGGGCTCGGGCAGCTTCGTCTTCACCGGCCGGGTCAGCGTCGACGACCTGAGCAAGCGTCTCGACGTGACCATCGAGCCGCAGGGCTTCGAGACGGTGGCCGGCTATCTCCTGGCCCGGCTCGGGCGGGTGCCGCAGGAAGGGGAGTCGTTCGAGGTGGACGGTCTGGCGGTGGATGTTCTGGAGGCCGAGCGCCGCCGGCTGCACCGGGTCCGGCTCCGGCGGCGTTCCGCCGCGGTGGAGACGGCGGGATGAAGGCGGGCTACGCCTCGCTCATCGGCCGGCCCAATGCCGGCAAGTCCACGCTCCTCAACCGCATCGTCGGGACGAAGGTGGCGATTGTCTCCGACAAGCCGCAGACCACCCGCACCCGCATTCTCGGCGTGAAGCAGGGGACGGCGGAGCGTCCCGGCCAGATCGTGTTCGTCGACACGCCGGGCATCCACCGTCCGATGCACCGGATGAACGTCCGGATGGTGGACCATGCGGTGGAGACCATCGCGCAGGTGGACGTGCTGGTCGTGGTGCTGGACGCGAGCATCCGGACGGGCAAGGGCGACCGGTTCGTGCTCGACCTCCTCGACGGCGCCGCGGCGCCGGTGATCCTGGCGCTCAACAAGGTCGATCTGATGGCGAAACACCGGCTGCTCCCGATCATGGACTGGTACCGGCAGCAGCGGGACTTCGCCGGCCTCGTGCCGATCTCGGCCCTGACCGGCGACGGCGTGCCCGATCTGGAAGGCGAGATCTGGGACCGCATGCCGGAGGGGGAGCCGCTGTTTCCGGACGACTACGTGACCGATCAGCCCGAGCGTGTCGTCGTGGCCGAGACCGTGCGCGAGAAGCTGCTGCGCGAGACCCGGGCCGAGCTGCCTTTCGCTAGCGCCGTCGTGGTGGATCGGTTCGAGGAGGCCGAGCCGGGCGGCGTCATGCGCCTCTACTGCTCGATCGTGGTCGACCGCGACACCCACAAGCCGATCGTGCTCGGCCGCGGTGGCGCGCGCATCAAGCGCATCGGCACGGACGCGCGGCAGGAGCTGGAGCGCGCGTTCGGGACGCGCGTCTATCTGGATCTGCACGTGCGGGTGCGCCCCGGCTGGCGCGAGAGCGCGCGCATGCTGCGGGAGCTGGGCCTCGAAAGATGACCGGCTCCGTGCAGCCCGGCCGCGGGCGTACATGGTAAAATGAATTGCTTAGTGTCTGGACTAGTGGGACAACGATCCAATACCGGACCGTCTCGCGCGAGGGCGAGCGACCTCGCGGACCGGAACCATGCCGCCTCTCCGCCGAATCGACGTCGTGCTCGATTCAGTCAAGCGACTGCAGCGGATTGGTGCGACCGCTAACCTCCTCAACCTCCTCCAGAAGCAGCACCCGGCCGACCTCGCCGAGGTCCTGAGCAGCCTGTCCGCTACCGAGCGGCTCTCCACATTCGACACCCTCGTCGCGCAGAACAGCCGTCTCGCGATGGAGGCGCTCAGCGAGCTGGACGCCGAAATCGGCGACGCGCTCCTGGCGAAGCGGCCTCCCGAAGAGCTGGCGAAGCTGTTCCTGGAGCTGGCGACCGACGACGCGGCGGCGTTGATCGACCGGTTGCCGGACGAGCTGTCGGCCGAGGTGCTCGCGCGGATGCGGCGGAAGGACTCCGGCGACGTGCAGCACCTGCTCGGGTACGGGGAGCAGACCGCAGGCCGCATCATGAACCCGGAGGTCTTCGCCCTCGCCGAGGACCTCACGGCGGGGGAAGCGATCGAGGCGTTGCAGCGGTCGCGCGAAGTCGAGATGGTCTTCTATCTCTACGTGGTCGACGAGCGGCGCCACCTCGTCGGCGTGTTGTCGCTGCGGCGCCTGCTGCTGGTCTCGCCGGAGACGCCGCTCAAGCGGATCATGACGGCGGAGCTCATCAAGGCCCGCGTCGACACCGACCAGGAAGAGGTCGCCCAGGAGGTGGCCAACTACAACCTGCTGGCCATTCCCGTCGTCGACGACGAGAACAAGCTGGTCGGCATCATCACCGTGGACGACGTCATCGACGTCATCAAGGACGAAGCGACCGAGGACATCCTGCGTCTGGCCGGGGTATCTGCCGACGAGCACGTGTTCACCTCGCCCTGGGAGGCGTGGCGCAAGCGGCTGCCGTGGCTCGGGGTGAACCTGGGAGCAGCCACGCTGGCCGCGCTCGTGGTGCGCGAGTTCCAGGCGACGGTCGAGCAGGTCATCGCCCTGGCGGCGCTCATGACCGTGGTGGCGAGCATGGGCGGCAACGCGGCAACCCAGACGCTGACGGTGATCGTGCGGGGCATCGCCCTCGGCGAGCTGACCTGGAGCAACTCGCGGCGGGTGCTCGGCAAGGAGGCGCTGGTCGGCGTCGCCAACGGCATCGTGCTCGGCGCGATGGGCGCCGGCGTGGCGTGGGGGGTGTTCGGCAACCCCTATCTGGGCGCCATCCTGGCCCTGGCGATGGTCATCAACCTGCTCGTGGCGGCCATCGCGGCGACGCTGATCCCGATCGCGCTCCGGGCGCTGAAGATCGATCCGGCCCTGGCGTCGGCGGTGTTCATCACCACCATGACCGACGTGTTCGGCTTCTTCGCCATTCTCGGTCTGGCGACGGCGTTCCTGCCGTACCTGCAGCGCGGCCTGTGACGTTCCCGGCCTCGCTGCCTGCAGCGCCGTGAGTCGAATAGTACAATTCGGAACCGGGCTGCAGCGTGACCATCAGGACTTCCGAGGAGTCATCGTGACCGACAGGACCGCAGCCGTTGCGACGGCTCCCGAAGCGACCTCCGATGAGACTGCGGCAATCACGCAGGAGCAGTTGACCCGCCTGCTGCAGGAGGTGGCGCCGCGGCAGGGGCCGTGGAGCGAGGACGACTATCTCCGGCTCACGGACTGCACGAACCGCCTCATCGAATGGACCGACGGTTGCATAGAGGTCCTGCCGATGCCGACCGACGAGCACCAGAGCATTGCGGCCCGTCTGTACAAACGCCTGGACGCTCGAGCCCCTTGCGCAGGCAGGCGTTGACCTGTCAACGTCAGGCTGTCGTGACGATGCACGATTTGCGCCCTTGGCGCCTATAATCCCCACTCGCCGTCAAGCGCCGTCTTCACCCTCCGTTTCGGGGAGTTTCCAGATGCCTCAGCCTCGATTCGTCGCGTCGTTGGTCGTCGCCCTCATCGCGGCAGCGTCGCTCGTCGCCATTCCGCTGCCGGCCGCCGCGCAGCCCGCCCACGACTTCGTGCCGGTCACCGACGCCATGCTGCAGGATCCCGATCCGGCGGACTGGCCGATGTGGCGGCGTACGCTCGACGGGTGGGGCTACAGCCCGCTGGACCAGGTGACGCGGGAGAACGTCGGCGAGATCCGGCTCGCGTGGTCGCGCGCCCTGATGGCCGGCACGCAGGAGGTGACGCCGCTGGCCTAGGGCGGCGTGCTCTACATGCCCAACGGCAGCGACGTGATCCAGGCCATCGACGCGACGACCGGCGATCTCCTCTGGGAGTACCGCCGGGACCTGCCGGAGGACGTCTACGAGTACGTCGGCGGGAACGCCCGCAGCATGCGGAACATCGCCATCTACGACCGCTTCATCATCAACGTCAGCGACGACGACTACGCCTACGCGCTGGATGCGACGACCGGCGATATCGCGTGGGAGACGCAGATTTTCGACTACCGGGAGATACCGGCCGGTCACAGCTCCGGCCCGATCATCGCCGACGGTCGGGTCATCTCCGGGCGGAGCTGCCGGCCGCGGGGCGGACCGGAGTCGTGCGTCGTGGTCGCGCACGACGCGCTCACCGGCGAGGAGCTGTGGCGGCGGCGGACCGTACCGGCGCCGGGCGAGCCGGGAGACGAGACGTGGGGCGGCGTGCCCTACGAGGAGCGGGTGCACGTCGGCTCCTGGATACCGGCCAGCTACGACCCGGAGCTGCGGCTGATCTACCAGGGCACGTCGGTCACCTCGCCCGCGCCGAAGTTCCTGCTCGGCGGGGTCGAGAACAAGCACCTCTACCACAACTCGACGCTGGCCCTCGACGTCGAGACCGGCGAGATTCGCTGGTTCTACCAGCACCTCAACGACCACTGGGACCTCGACCACCCGTTCGAGCGCCTGCTGGTCGACACGGCGGTCGCACCGAATCCCGATGCGGTGAGCTGGATCAACCCGCGCATCCAGCCGGGCGAAGTCCGCAAGGTCGTCACCGGCGTGCCGGGAAAGACCGGCCTGGTCTACACCCTCGACCGGGAGACGGGCGAGTTCCTCTGGGCGCGGCCCACCGTCGCCCAGAACGTGATCAGCGACATCGACGGCGCCACCGGCGCGGTGACCGAGAACGCCGAGGTCACCTTCACGGCACTGGGGCAGGAAGTGCTCGCCTGTCCCACCTGGGCGGGCGGCAAGGACTGGGAGGCCGGCGCCTACAGCCCGCTGACGAACACGATGTACATGCCGCTGCGCAACACCTGCGCACGCATGCTCGCCACCGACGACGTGCGCAGCGAACGGGCGCGGGCGCTGACCGCCGGCGGGCAGGGCGGCCTGGAGATCTACGCGCTGGCCGCACGCCACCAGTTGACGCCCGGCACCGACCAACTGGGCACCATTCACGCGGTTTCGGCGGAGACGGGGGAGACGGCGTGGGTGCACGAGCAGCGGGCCGCCACCATGCCGCTGATGGCCACCGGCGGCGGGTTGATCTTCGCGGGTGACGTCAACGGCCGGTTCAAGGCCCTCGATCAGGAGACCGGCGAGGTGCTCTGGGAGATCAACCTGGGCTCGCCGGTGGTCGGCTTTCCGATCGCCTACGCGGTCGGCGGCCGCCAGTACGTGGCGGTCAACACCGGCTTGGGCGGGGGCACCAACCGGCGGCTGACGCCGGAGCTGCGTCCGAGCGTGGGGAGCAACCTGTTCGTGTTCACGCTGCCCGAGCGAGGTCAATCGTGATCGTCGGCACCGACGCCGCGGCCGGTCAGCCCACGTGAAAGGGCTGCCGTGGCTTGACGCTCGTCGTGCGTCCAGAACTCCAGTGGTTCCCCGTCGGCTGCAGCGGCCAGCAGCTCCGCCGTTGCTACGTGGATCGCATCGATCGCGCGGAGATTGACCGCAAACGAGTTCTTCGCCTGGTCGATCACCGTGCCGTCCACGGGCGCGAGATCCGTCATCGCCAGCAGTTCGGTCAGCTCTTTGCGCTTGATGGCCGTCTCCGCATCGCTCAGGCCGCCGAGCAGCCGCTCACGATCGACGGCCCGGAACGCTTCGACTTCGATGAGTCGGGACGAGACCACATGCTCACCGGCCAGCAGCGGCACGGACGGCCCGGGCTAAACGAACAGGACTCGGAGCACTGCGCTCGCGTCGACGTACTTCACCTGGATCCTCGCGGATGGCGCGGAGCGACGACTGGATATCCACACGCCGCTCGATGGTGGAGATTCTCAGAGCGCTCCAGTCCTGCGTCCCCGGCCGGAGCCGGCCCTCGCGCACCAGGCATGGCCACATGTTCATTGAACCGTGATGCCGGTCATGAAGCTCGAGCGCGTCGCAACGAGGGCGTCCGAGTCGCCCGCCCGGGTCTTCAGTTCCATCTGGAGCCCGTAGCGGCTGGCCGTGTCGAACGTCAACGGCATCGAGAAGCGGTTGCCGGCCGGCTCCTCGCAGGTGACGACCACCCGGATGTCGCTCCCCTCGTCGTCCACCGGGCCGCCGGTGTGCACCTGTTCGACGCAGACCTCGACGACCTCCGGTGCGTCGCTGGACGTGATCGTGCCGGCGAAAGTGATGGTCTTCCCGACGGTCATCGAGCCCGGAATCTCCGCGTCCAGTTGCGCGCCCCGGAACTCGCCCGGGTCTATCGGGACGTCCGACACCCGTAACGGCGGGTCGTTGACGATGGACGTTGCGCCGGTTCTCCTGACCGTGGTGTCCAGGGTCGCGCGGCCGCCGGTCGCTTCGTAGAACGGCGGCATCCCGCCGAACGTCGTCGCGCCGGACCGCGCCTCGTGGCGGGCGGCAAAGAAGTTCCAGTAGTTCATCTCGTCGGCGGAAATCAACGCGTTCCGCGAGACCACGATGGTCACGCGCCGCCACGAATCGTCCACCGGACCGCTGCGCGTCCCGTGTTGCGCGATGATGTCGTTGATGTGGACGGCCCGTGTCTCGCCTTCCACGGCGGTGCCGATGCCCGGCGCCGTTGCGTACTCCTCGTCGAACTGCCCCTGGTTCTCGAAGACCACCATCTCCGGCACTTCTTCCAGCCCGATGAGCCCCATGCGATACAGGGTCGTCGGATGATAGATGGATGGCGCGGGCGTCCGTTCTATCGCATAGGAGGAATCCGTACCTGCGTCGCCGCCGTCGGCGAGCGCGACGCGCCGAATCGGCCTCAGGACCGAGCCCAGGAGCGCCTCGCCGGGAAACAGCAGGGGCGTGTGGCCGTCAGGGGCCCATCCCTTGCGTTCTACGCCGTTCGTGATCTCGGTCCAGTCCCAGTAGTCGGCCCACTGGTGCCCGATTTCGTGGTTCGAGGTCCACGTCGTGGTGAAGCGTGCGTCCCGGTAGAACTCGACCGAACGCAGAGCGGCCGTGCTGCCGAAGAAATCCGTGTAGTCGAATTCATCCCGGCCCAGCCCCCCGATCGGGTTCCGCGCGTTCCAGTGGAAGGCGCCGAACTTCGTGCTGGGGTGCTGCTGGGCCGTCACGATGGCGATCGAGTCGTAGGCGTCGGGAAAGTACCTGTAGAACTGATTGGTAACCGTCTCCAGAGCGAAGGCGTAGTCGTCGCCGTCCACACGATCGCCGCCGAAGCCCGGGAGGACGATGTTCACGACGTGGCTGGCGTACTGCAGGTTGGCGTGTATCTGCTCCACGCGCGACACCGGAAGGTTGAGGGGGGCGACCGGAAGGCGAATGGACACTCTCTCGAAGGCGTCCTCCTCGTCTTCGTCCTCCTCGTCTTCCGCTTCGTCCGCGTCTTCGTCGTCTTCCTCGACCATCTTGGGGATCTTGAGCGTGCCGAAGTACACCTGCGGACTGTCGAACCCGCGGCGCCGCCGGCCGATGGCGTCCCACAGCTCCGCCTCGCTCCAGGTTGGATTGAAGGAGCTCACCACCTGCCCCCGGAAGGTCCGCGTCCCGGTGCGGGTCCAGGTGTCGGTCACGGCCTCGCCGGCGGCGCCCGACCAGTACTCGAACTCCACCGTCTCGATATCACCTGCTATCAGGAAGTCGTCGAAGGCCAGCCCTTCCGTGCTGTCGGCGCGAATCAGGCGGGGCTGCGGGTCGAACCACAGCGGTTGTCCGTACGGTAGCTCCTCCTCCTCTTCCTCGGTGGCCGACCGGATGAACGGGAGCCTCGTGACTCCCGACCACGTTTGCCGGCGAACCAGCTCGGGCGTACCGCAGACGAAGGCGGGTTCGGGAGGTTGGGCGGCCAGCCAGGCCGCTGCGGCGTCGCGGTTCGGCGCCGATCGGCCTTCCTGCGCTGCCGGCCGGGCTGGCCACGGTGACATCAGAGCCGCCGCAACGACGGCGCACGCCGCGAGGCACACTGGTACCGGCGGATGCGCCGGGCGCATCGATGCCTTGCGATGGCGAGCGAAGGCCATGCGGGCGCTACCGGGAGGAATCTTCCTCCTCGCCCTCCAGGGCGCCGGCCAGAATGACCGCCATCGAGTAGTTGCCCTCGTGGCAGGCGTATTCGAAAACCGGCGCCGGGTTCAACTGCATCGGGACCTCGTATTTCCAGGGGGCCGTCCACGTGCTCGGGTCGTCGACGCTGACCTCGTACAGCAGCACGTCGGACGACGCGCGGGTGAAGCGCTCCGTCAGCCGCAGGTCGGCGGTGGCGCCGCCCCGCATGAAGCTGGTCTCGCGCAGGAAGTTGACGGTCTCGACGACGAGCGTGTCGCCCTCCCAGCGCCCGCGCGACTCGCCCGCCCATTGCCGCAGGCCGGTGAACGGACGGCCGTCGAGGGGAATGACGCGCGGGTTGTGGTTCATCTCGTTGTAGATGACGACCGCGTCGGGCGTCTGGAAGAGCTGCATGTTGTTGTTGTAGCCACCCGGCGTCATCGGCGGTCCGGCGTTGAAGCCGACGATGCAGCGCACCTGCAGGCCGTTGGCGCCGAGGTCGTCGACCCAGCCGCCCGGCGTCGGCTGGTGCGGCCCGGTGTTCCTGCGCGCCTCGGCCAGTGCGTCGCGCCTGGCCTGGGCCTCGTCCGTCAGCGGCGGAATGCGGCCCGAGGGCGGGTCGATCACGAGCGACGTGCGGTTGGTGGCGACGGTTGCGGTGCCGCGGTCGAACCAGAAGTTGTTGTACGACCCGGGCGCGCCGTCGACCCCGCGATCCACGTTGCCGCTCGCGTCCACTTCGGTCCGCCGGGCGGGACGGCTGTCGAGGTCGGCATTTCGATCGAGGGCCGCCCGTTCGAGCTCGGCCGCCTCTTCCGCGGTCAGAAACGCCTGGTCGGCGCGGTCCTCGGGCCGTTCCATCGGGGTGATGGTGCGGAAATCCCATACCCCCTGCAGATCGGGGTGGCCCCACGGCGTGGGGGGCACGTCGCCCTGCGCGCCGACCGTAACGGGGGCCAACGCCACGAGCATCAGGATCGTCATCGAGCCTGCAATTCTTCGGCGAGCCATCTTGCAACCTCCCGCGGGAATCGATGTCCGAGATCGTCCAAAGGTCAGATCCGCACGATAGCACACGACCACGTCGGTTCGGAATCGCGCCGGCGCGTCCAGCGGACGCGGCAGCCCGTGGCGAGAGCCCGCCGTAATCGAGCCGCCGCCGATTGCCGGAGCACGGCCTTGCGCGAGCAGTCCGCGCTTGATGATTGCACTGGTTCCGGTGGTGGGTGTAACCTGCGATTGACAGGGATTGCCTGAGTCCAGGCAGGAGGTTGAAGGCGATGAGAACGCTGGCCATTGCGCTCGTGAGTGTCGGTGTGCTGCTGGTCGCGGCCGCCGGATCCGCGCACCACTCGTTCTCGGCGGAGTTCGACATCGAGAAGCCGATCACGCTCGCGGGCAAGCTGACCGAGCTGGAGTGGGTCAACCCCCACGGGTGGATTCACATGGACGTCGAGAGCCCCGACGGCACGGTGACGAACTGGGCGGTCGAGATGGGGAATCCGACGGCGTTGCTGCGGCGCGGGCTGCGCCGGAGCCACTTCCCCCCCGGGATCGAGTTCGTGGTCGAGGGATACGAGGCCAAGGACGGCTCGCCGACCGCCAATGCAATCACCGTGACGTTTCCCGACGGGCGCGACTTCTTCGCCGGCTCCTCGGGCACCGGCGCGCCGGTGCCGCCGGGGCAACGGTAGCCGCAGTTCGTCGTCGAGCGGATAGCGTGTCCGGCGCGCGCTTCACGCGTGCGCCACGTCGCGGAGGGTGATCATCGTGTCAATGCGGTCCATGCCGGCCGTCGTCGCGGCCATCTGTTTCTGTCTGTTCGCATCGCTGCCCGCGGCGGCGCCGGCGCAGTCCGGTTCTGCGGAGGCGTACGTCCCGCCGCGCACGCCGGAGGGTCAGCCCGACCTGCAGGGCATCTGGCAGGCGCTCAACACGGCCGCCTGGGACATCCAGGATCACCGGCCGAGCGCCGGCGTGCCCGCCGGCCAGGGGGTCGTCGACGGCAACGAGATCCCCTACCAGCCGTGGGCGTTGGCGCAGAAGCGGGAGAACTACGAGAACCGGCTGACCGCGGATCCCAACCGGCAGTGCTACCTGCCGGGCGTGCCGCGCATCAACTACATGCCGTATCCCTTCCAGATTCTCCAGTTCTCCGACCGCATCCTGATCCTGTACGAGTACGTGCACGCCACCCGCACCGTCTACATGGACGGCAGCCCGCACCCCGAGGGGCACATCGACTTCTGGATGGGGGATTCGCGCGGCCACTGGGATGGCGACACGCTGGTGGTCGACGTGATCCACTTCAACGACCGGACGTGGTTCGACCGGGCCGGCAACTTCCACAGCGAGGCCCTGCACGTGGTCGAGCGCTACACCCCGACCGGACCGGATCACCTGCGCTACGAGGTCACCATCGAGGACCCGCAGGTGTTCACGCGGCCCTGGACGATGTCCATGCCGCTCTATCGCCGTCAGGAAGCGAACGTCCAGCTCCTGGAGTACGAGTGCTACGCCTACTCCGAAGAGGTGCTGGCGGCCGACAAGTGATCGGGCGGCATTCGGCTTCGATGGAGGATCCGATGAGCAGACGGTGCATCCGAGCCGCGGTTGCGGCAGCGACCTTCGTCGCGATGGCGTGGTTGGAGCCTCAGCCGGCGATCGGACCGGGCGCGGCGGGGCAGTTCATGGCGGTGGTCGAAGCGGCGGGTGCGGGCGGCGGGCAGGCGGCGGACCTGCCGCGTACCCCCGACGGCCACCCCGACATGCAGGGCTACTGGGAGGGCGGACCGGGCAACGCCTCGCACAGCATCGAGGACGGCTGCTGCGACGCCATCCACGCGCGGATGCAGAGCCGCGGCCCGGACCGGCTCGGACTGCCCTTCCAGTTGATCGTCGATCCGCCGGACGGGCGGATCCCCTACCGGCCGTGGGCGGCGGCGAAGCGCGTCGAGCTGCTGTTCGACATGGAGACGCCGACCGAGCTCTCGCACATCGATCCCGAGGATCGCTGCCTGCTGAACGGGGTGCCGCGCAGCAACTACCGCGGGGACATCGAGATCCGGCAGAACGCCGGCCACGTCGTGATGATGTACGAGTGGGCCCACGCCTACCGCGTCGTCCCGACGGACGGCAGCCCCCACATCGGCAGGGACATCGCCCTCCACAACGGCGATTCGCGGGGCCGCTGGGAGGGCGATACGCTGGTGGTCGACGTGACCAACTTCAACGATCTGCCCTGGCTCGACTCGCACGGCAGCTTCTACAGCGAGCAGCTCCACGTGGTGGAGCGCTGGAGCATGCTCGACGCCGACACGCTGCGCTACGAGGCGACCATCGAGGATCCGGCGGTGTTCACGCAGCCCTGGACGCTGGCGTTCGACATGGGCCGCATCGGCGGCGAGGGCTACGAGTTCTACGAGGAAGCCTGCTGGGAGGGCGTCACCAAC
Organism: Vicinamibacterales bacterium; assembly: GCA_965116825.1. Classification (GTDB taxonomy): domain Bacteria; phylum Acidobacteriota; class Vicinamibacteria; order Vicinamibacterales; family UBA8438; genus WTFV01. The sequence goes on along the minus strand of OZ220736.1, from coordinate 6,477,498 downwards.
CGGCGCCGGCTCGCGGCGGGGCGCATCGCGGTCGCCGACGGTGTGCGCTTCATGCACACGCACGACGATCCCGAGCAGTAGCTCGTCCGGCGTAGAACCGCGCCGGTTCGGCGGAGGCTGGAATCCCCTCCCGACCCTCCCCGACCGGCGCCGCCGGGTGCGGTGACTGGAGCGCACGGAACGTCTTCGATGACCTTCCCCTGGCGATCAGATGCCGCTCCATGCCGCCGACGCGTTGATACTCCGGACCTACAAGCTGGGCGAGGCGGACCGCATCGTCGTTTTCCTGACGGCCGACCGCGGCAAGCGCCGCGGCGTCGCGAAAGGGGCACGCCGGACGCGCTCCCCGTTCTCCGGTGCGCTGGAGCCGATGACGCGGGGGCGCGTCGCCTATTTCGAACGGGAGCGCCGCGAGCTGGTGCGGCTGCGCTACGTGGAGCCGGTTTGCTCGCCGTTGGCGAGCGACAGCGTGGAAGCGCTCGCCCATGTGGGGTACTTCGCCGAGCTGATCGACGAATGGGCGCCCGAAGCGGATCCCAACGAGAAGTTGTTCCGGCTGGGGGCGGCGGTGGTCGAGTCGCTTGCAGCCGGCTTGCCCGTTGGCCGGCTCGCGCGCTACTTCGAGTTCTGGCTGTTGCGGCTGCAAGGCGTCTATCCGCCGGTCACGGCGTGCAGCCGCTGCGGCGGCGATCTGAGCGCCGGCGGCCGGCTGGAGGCCGGCGGCGGGACGCTGGTCTGCGTGCAGTGCGCTCCCCCGGACGAGGGCGGCGGGTTGTCGGCCGCCGCGATGGCGTTCCTGACCGCGGCGCGCGCGGTCGCTCCGCTGGAGCTCGGCTCCGTCGAGCTGTCCACGGCGGCGGACCGGGAGCTCACCCGAGTCCACCAGCGGCTGATCAGGACGCACCTGGACAAGGAGCTGAAGTCGTTGCGCGTCGTGCAGTCGCTGACGTCAGGCTCCCGCGGCGGGTGAGGCGGCCCTCTTCCGCCAGCGCGTCATGTTGGCGGGAGCGTCCCAGTGCCCGAGTACCGGCTGGTCGCGACTCCAACCGTCCGCCGTCACCAGCGCGGCCCGCGTGGGAACGCAGACGAGGCGAGACGTAGAAGCGGGTCATCTACGCCCTCGGCAGCCAGACAGTGACATCGAGAGTCGCCGCCGACTGCCGGCTGCCGCTGGCGGTGTCAGTGCTACCATTGGGCAACCTGGATTCTGCGGGATATTCGTGGTTCCACGAAGGTCGTTGGGCGCGCGGGTCCTCGGGTGGCGTGGATGTTCTCCTGGCATCAAGTAGGAGGTGCAATGCGGTCCCTGCTCATCTTCGCCACCGTCCTGGTGTTGACCAGCCATGTTCCGGCGCACGCGCAGTTTCTGGAGGACTTCGAGGAGAGGTTATGGGGCGTTCAGGTGTCGTTCACGCCTGAATGGCGGTCCGAGGATCTCGGTGGGGACTTGCTCAATCTTCAGAGGCTCGACATGTCGGGATCCGACTTTACGGTCGGATTCGCGAGAGGGCGTATGCGGTCGGGACACTGGGGACTGTCGCTCTTGCGGCAGCGATGGAAGGATGCGGCGATCTGCAACGATTCCGAGTGTTTCGAGTCGGCCGGGTCGGCGTGGCTGCAGGGGTTCGCCGCCAACTGGTTCCTGCCGTTCGGGGCACCGTTCGCAGGCGACCGGGTGCAGGCCGGCATGCACGTCGATGTGGGAGGCGGCTGGCTGCAGGGTACGATGCGTGTGGACGAAGTGTCCGCGGCCGGCGCGCCGTCGGCCAGAGCAGGTCAGGAGACATCCGCCGCCGAAATCCTCCCGGATCCCTGGAGCAGGGTTCCGGTGCCGCTCTTTCGAGCCGAGGCCGCGGTCGCGGTGACCGTGGCGCCCGGCTTGAAGGTGATCGCCAGCGGTGGGTACGGCCTTCCGTTCACGCGCCGCTTCGGGGTCAGCGTCGCGTACTTCCCCATGGCGGCCCGCAACTGACGAGTTCGAGGAGCGGTCATGAGACGGATGATCATTGCGGCGTGCGCCGCGTTGCTCGTCGCGCCGGCGCCCGGCTATTCCCAGACTCGTTGGTTTGAGCTGGCCGTTCCCGGCTCGATCGAGCGCATCCTCGGTCCCGGTTTCCCGCAACCGGCCGGACAGCGCTTGCTGCGGGATCTGATCGGCATCTTTCACGATCTGGGCTCGCCGGCCGCCAATCCGACCGAGGCCGGTATCTTTCGGGCCTGTCTCACGGATCTGCAGGAGCTGCGCACGCGCTGGGCCGCGGTCGATGGTGCGGCGGGGGAGGCGAGTCTCCTTGCCGCCACAAGTGACGAGGGCGGAAGGCGAGCGCTGGAGAGGTTTCTTGAGCTCTTCGAGCTGCGTCTCGAGCGCGAGGGGGCGTCGTATCGCGTCAGCGCGCGGGATCAGGAGCCGCGTTCCATCTGCGGCGCGGACGCCGATTGGCGCTCGGACGCGGTGCAGCGGCGCCTGAACGCGGGCGAGACGCTGGCCTGGGACCTGCCGCAGTTCGTCGTGTCGTTGCCGTTGTCGCCGGGATTCTGGCTGGAGTCGTTGTACGGCGAGCGCACGAACAGCGAGACGCTCGCGGCGACGCTCCTGGCCGAGAGAGCGGCCGGTCTGACGGGACGGCTCGTGACGGATGCGCGCGCCGCCCAGCTCTACCTGGGCCTGTCCGCGCTCGACGACCCGACGTTGGACTGGCTGCTGGAGCATCCACGGGCCGTCCTCGACCTGAACGACGAGCGTCTTGACATGTTCGCGCGCTTCGCCGGCGGGCTGCGCGTGCTGGACGGCGAGGTGCAGGTGCCGGGCGGCGCCGGCGCGGTTCCTTTCTGGGAGCGCCTCGTCGATGCTTCCCCGGCCGATCCGGAGCGGTTCGTCGAGCGGTTGTTCTCGAGGTCGGCGGGACGCGTCGCGCAGGCCTATCAGATGGTGTCGCGCCTGCCCGAGCGGCAGCAGCGGTTCGTACTCGGGTCCTGGCGCACGGACGCCCGCGACCGGCAGCGCGGTCAGGGGGAGCTCCAGCGGATTCTCGACCGGCTGCCGCAGCCGGCCTCGGTGTTCGCCAATCCCGGCGCGGCACCGTTGGCCGACGTGGACGTGGCCGCTCGGCGCACGCCCGGCGAGACCATCTGCGGGGTTCCTCCCGACGAGGCCATCGCCCTTACGTGGGATGTGGAGAATCCGGGGGTTGCGTTGCCCCAAGACCTAAGGCCGAATCGGAACACGCCGCCCTTCTTCGCCTGTAGTGCGCTGCAGTGCTCGCGTCTGGGAAGAACGAACGAGCTCTTCGCTCTCGAAGACGTTGGTGTCGATGTCACGCAGCAAGGATTCCGATTTGCGTGTCGAGTGCAGGCAAGAATGCCGTATCCCTCCCCTGCAGCTGCAGCTCTGGTCGTTGTTCGCCGCCGCGGGGGGCAGGGCAGGCTGGAGCCCGTGTCGGCTGGTGCCGCATTGTCCTTACCACCGTTGCCTGCGAGGATGTACCGGCTCGGCCGCAAGTTGGGGCGCGACGTGCCCAATGTGATGGCGTTGCGGGCACTTATCCGGTGAGGCAAGGGCGATTCGCGATGCGCAGGCTGGTCGCCTTCATTGACAGCCGTTTCAGGGGTGCGTGAGCCGGAAGACGATCTCGATGCCAAGGACGCTCGCCGGATTGTTACTGGCGCTTGGCGTGATCGGCTGGTCGCCGCCGACGGCCAGCGCGCAGGCGCTGGACGATCCGGCGTTGCGGGCGCTCGATCCGGCGCTGGTGCTGCGCGCCCTGGCGTTCGACGACGCCGGGACGTTCGTCGGCCCCGCAGCGCGCGACTTCTGGGAGCGCGTGTTCGAGGACGAGCGGATACCCGACAATCCCGAGCGGGAACTGCGCGGCCTCGACGATACCCCGCTGATCGACGCGGCGTACGTGCTGGCCGCCACCTGCAACGAACCCCCGCCCACGGGCCGGACGCGCCTGCGCGTCCTGGCTTTCGTGCAGCGCGTCTTCCGGGACCATGACGGCCGGGACCTGCCCGCCGTGCTGGTGGCCGCCCGGGCCGTCACTCGGTATCCCATGCTGATGCTCTCGGTGGAGCGCATGGGCATAGCGGACGCTCGCGTTTATGCCGCGCTCGCGCGGTTGGCCGACCGCCTGGAGCGGATCAGGCAACCCCTGCAGTTGCGCAATGCGCTGTCGCAGTTCCAGGGAGCGGTCGCGATCGTGGAACGGGCCGCGTTGGCGGGCGCGATGACACCGGACGTCGCGGGCAATGCGCTGCTGGCGTTTGCCGGGTTGCCGCTTACGCGGAACGGACAGTTCAATGGAGCGGTCGGCGGCTGGCTCGTCGATTACCTGCTTCCCGGCCTCGGCGTGCGCATCGCGCCTGCGTTCGATTCGGACGCGATGGACCAGCAGTTGCTCGCCGCGCTCGCCGGCGCCGCGGGCGTCGAGCGGCCGGTCGTGGAGTGGGAAGGACTGACGTACCGGTTCGACCGCCGGGCGGCACAGTTCGAACGCTTCATCCAGACCCGCGATCGGTTGGGCGGCAACCGTCTCGATGCGGTCCTCGCGCTGTCGGAGACGGCCGCCGGGCTGGCGAGCGGGTCCGATGCGGATCCGGGGCGGCTCGTCGAGCAGATGGAACGGTCCTTGCGCAGCATCCAGACTCCCCGCGTCGGCATCCACGTGCCCAATACGCGGAGCGTGTCGTACGAGGACACGGTCCGGCCCATCGTGGAGGACCTGCAGGAGAACGTGCGCCGGGGCCGGCTGCGCCGGCTGGCGGACGCCGCGCGGCGACTGCTGTCCGTGGTCGACGTGCTGCTCGCGGACCTGCTGCGCACGTTGCCCTACGTCGTGCACGTGTCGAACAGTTACGGCGTGCGCCTGATGGGGGACGACATTGCGGCGCGGCACGAGTTCGGCGTGCGCATCGGGAGTGCCGGGGAGCGCGCTCGCGCACCCTGGAGCATGCCGCGCGGCGGGTCCGCGCCGCCGGTCCCGTTCCACCGGCTCGGGCAGTTCTGGATCGCGCCGGAGGGCGACGATCGGTTCACCGGCGTCTGGCACGTCTACGGTGCCCTGATGTCGCTGGATCTGGCCCTTGCGAGATTCCACCTGCCGCGGCTGGCAGGCGTGATCCCGTCGGAGACGCCCGCGATCCTGCCCACGGAGGAGAACTACTTCGCGCATGGAGCGACGCTGTTCAATCCAGTGGTCGTCACCGGATCTCAGGTCAGCGAGATTGCAGCCGCGATCCGCAAGGGTCGCGCGCGCCTGGAGCAGTTACGTGACGATCCGCCGCTGCTACCGGACGTCTCGCGCGAAGCGGGGCTCGGCGTTCTGCGGCGGAACGAGCTCGCCTGGACGTTGCGGCACCGCCCGGATGCGGTGGGGCGCTTTCTTTCGCGGACCGAGCTGTTCTGGCTGGGGTTGCGTGATGCTGGCGACCCGCCGGTCCGGTCTCCGTCTGGGTGGGGTGCTCCTGCCGTCTGGGTGGATGGCTGCCTGTGCGTGCGGATCCCGCCGCCGGACGCCCTCGATCTCTCCATCGTTTCCGCGGAGCGGTTGGCGTCCGGATTTGCGGATCTGCAACTCGCCCTGGCCGAAGCGGTGGACGAGATGGCGCTTCCGGCATCGATCGTCGGCGACCTGCTGCCGCTGGCGATGCGCGAGCTACTCGACGGCGTCAGCGCCACCCGTCGCGGGCGGCTCGACGCGCTGGTGGGCTACGTTCACGATCTTCCGCGGGAGCGTATCGAGGACTACGTGGCGTCGCTGGTCGGACCGGGACGTCCCCTGCGCCCGATCCAGAGCGGGCTGGAGCCGTGATGGAACTGAAGCCTCGCATGTCGTGGGTGTTGGCAGTGTGCATGGCGCTCTTCTGTCCGCTCGGCGGTTCGCTTCCTGCGCCCACGCGGGCGCAGGAGCCTGATCGCGTGCTGACCATCGTCGAACCGGACCAGCAGACACCGCTCGCCGGCATCGTGCGGATGCGCGCGGAGGTGGTGCCGGCGGCGGACGTCGCGCGCGTCGAGTTCTTCGTCAACGGCGTGCTGGCGTGCACGGCGCCGGCGCCAGCGCCGTTCGAATGCGCCTGGGATGCGGGAAATAGCTCCGAGGCACGCATCGTGCGTGTCGTGGCCCGCTTCGGCGGCGGCGGGCGGCTGGTGCGCAGCATGCGGGCCCGCGGCCGCCCGGCGGCGCTCTTCTCGGCCGGGACGGACGTCGTCCTGGTGCCGGTGGTGGTGCAGGACAGGCGCAGGCGGTTCGTCGGCGACTTGACGTTGGAGGACTTCGAGCTCTTCGAGGACGGGGTTCGACAGGATGCGTCCTTCTTTCAGGCCGCGAGCATTCCACTCGACCTGGTGCTGGCGATCGACTTCAGCGCCAGCATGACGGCGGCGATGGGCCCGCTGCGGTTCGCCGCCCGGCATTTCATCAGTGAGTTGCCGGAACGGGCCCGTCTGGGGCTCATTGCGTTCAACGATCGGACCTACATCCTGGCTCGTCAGGAGCAGAACCGTACAGCGCTCATGGATGCGGTCGACGCCCTTCCGGCGCCGTTCGGCGGCACGGCGCTGCTCGATGCCATGAGCTACGCGCTCGATTTGCACGGCGACGAGCAGGCGGACAGGGTGGTGGTTCTGTTCAGCGACGGCGACGACCGGCACAGCTTCTCGGCGGTCGACCGGGTCGAGGAGCGGATTCGCGCGAGCCAGGCGACCGTGTACGTCGTCACGATGGGCCGCGGGCGCGAGATGGAGAGGGTCCGGGAGCTGCTCGGTCGCCTGACGCAAGTCAGCGGCGGCCGTGCGTTCTCCATCGAGCGGATCGAAGAGCTGGACGGCGTGCTTGCCCATATCCGTGACCGCCTGCAGAATCGGTACTTTCTGGCCTTCCAGTCGTCCAACCCCGCCCGAGACGGCACGTGGCGTCGTATCGAGGTGCGAACAAGCGACCGGCGGCACGTGGTCGCGGCGCGCGAGGGCTACCTGGCCGACGCAGGGTTCTGACCCGCCGGACGAGCGGGTCGCGGCAGCGCTGGCGGACCTGCGCCGCGGGACCTTGACATGCTCGGGATTGGCGGTGAGACTGCATGCGCTCGATCAGTGCACTCGGCATCCCGGCCCGTTGGGGGAGTTGACCCATGACGCGTGCTCTCGTCTCGCTCCTTGCCGCGACTGCGCTGGCAATCGGAACCGGCCTCCTGATACATGGTCCCGCTTCGGCGGGTGCTGGACCGGCGGTCGGTGGACAGGGTGAGACCTCTTCGGGTGCCGGTATCGAGCCGTTCACCATCGACATCCCGGAAAAGATCCTGGTGGACCTGCGCGAGCGCCTGATGCGCGCCCGCCTGCCGGACGAGCCGGAGGGGGTCGGCTGGCAGCTCGGGATGAACCAGGCCTACCTGCAGCAGCTCATCGAGTACTGGCGCGACGAGTTCGACTGGCGGGCGCAGGAGCGCCGGCTCAACGAGTTCGAGCAGTTCAAGACCCGCATCGACGGCCTCGACATCCACTTCGTGCACCGCCGGTCGCCGGAGCCCGATGCCTTCCCGCTGATCCTGACCCACGGCTGGCCCGGCACCTTCGCGGAGTTCGCCAAGGTGATCGGGCCGCTGACCGATCCGGTCGCCCACGGGGGGCGGGCGGAGGACGCGTTCCACGTCGTGGCGCCGTCGATCCCGGGCTACGGCTTTTCGGATCGCCCGCCGCGTCTGGGCTACGGGCGCGACCGCACCGGCGCCATCTTCGCCGAGCTGATGGCCCGGTTGGGATACGAGCGATACATTGCGCAGGGCGGCGACCTCGGCGCCGGCATCAGCCGCTGGCTGGCCGCCAACGACGCGGAGCATGTGGCCGGCCTGCACCTGAACCTGTGCAGCGCCGATCCGCCCGATCCGGACGACCCGACGGCCGGAGTGCCGCCCGAAGAGGTCGCGCTGATGCGCGCGCGCGCCGCGTTCTGGACCGACGAGGAGCGCGGCTACAGCCACATGCACGGGACCAAGCCGCAGACCCTCGGCTACAGCCTGAACGATTCCCCGGTGGGGCTCGCGGCGTGGATCGTCGAGAAGTACCGGAGCTGGTGCGACTGCGACGGCAACCCGGAGACCCGCTTCAGCAAGGACGAGCTGCTGACGACGCTCACGATCTACTGGGTCACCGAGACGGCGACTTCGGCCGCCCGCTACTACTACGAGGGGCGGCACGGGGGCAGCTCGCCGCAGCCGGCGCGTATCGAGGTCCCGACCGCCTGCGCGGCGTACCCGGGCGAGTTCCGGTTCACGCCGCGGCGCTGGCTGGAGGCGCGCTACAACCTGGTGCGCTTCACGGTGATGCCGAGCGGCGGGCACTTCGCGGCGGCGGAGGAGCCGGAGCTGTTCGTCGACGATCTGCGGGCGTTCTTCCGGGATCCGCGAGTCCGCGGCAGGTAGAAGCTGCCGGGAGCGTTGCGGACCTCGAGGGTGCACTCTTCAGGAGGTGGCAGATGATCATCAGGTGCCTGTCGGTGTCGTGCGTGGTGTTCGCGGTGGCGTGGCTGGCGCCGGCGGGTCCGGCGGTCCAGGCGCAGGAGGTGTCCGGAGCCTGGGAGGCGTCTCGCACGGCGTGGGGCGACCCGGACCTGCAGGGCGTCATCTGGTCGTTCGCGACGATCACGCCGCTGGAGCGGCCCGCGGCCTACGCCGGGCGGGAACGCCTGACGGAGGAGGAAGTGGTTGCCCTCAACGCCGATGCTCTGACGCGCGGGGATCAGCCCCCGCCGCCGGGAGATCCGGGGGCCTACAACGCGTTCTGGTTCGACCGCGGCGAGTCGACCGGCCGTACGTCGCTGATCGTCGATCCGCCCGACGGACGCATTCCCTTCACGCCCGACGGGCGCCAGCGGCTCGACGAGCGCCGCGCGCTGCTCGGCCGTCCCGCGCACGGTCCGGAAGACCGCTCGCCCGGCGAGCGCTGCACGCACCACACCAAGGCGGGCCCGCCGATGTCCGCCGGCGGCTACAACAACCACCTGCGAATCTTCCAGGCGCCCGGCACCGTCGTCGTCTGGACCGAGCAGAACCACGACGCGCGCATCATCCCCATGGACGGCCGTCCGCCGGTCGCCGGCGCCATCCGGCAGTGGATGGGCGACTCGCGCGGCCGGTGGGAGGGCGACACGCTGGTGGTCGAGACGACCAACTTCAGCGGCAAGGCCTACTACCAGGGCTCGACCCACGGCATGCACCTGGTCGAGCGGTTCACCCGCACCGGGGAGGCCGCGCTGGAGTACGAGTACACCGTCTCGGACCCGGCCAGCTACACGCGGCCGTGGACGGCGTCGATCACGATGACGACGATCGAGGGCGACCTGTACGAGTTCGCCTGCCACGAAGGCAACTACGGCATGGAGGGCATCCTGGCCGGCGCGCGGGCGGACGAGCGGGAGCTGGCGGTGGCGCGGTAGGGCACGGTCGGCAGGTTGCCTGAGGGCGAGCCCCGCACTACCAAGGCAGGGCAGGCCCCGCAGGTTCGTGGTGGGCGGGCTCCGGTGCCCGTGGTCTGTGCAAGTCCGCGCCCGGCCGCGGGGAGCCTGCTGAGGAATGAGTGTGTCCGGGATCCAGGGGCGGTGGTCCTATTCCGGCAGCGCCATCGCGACCAGCTCGCTCCCCATGTCGTCCCAGCCGACGGTGGCGATGATGTACTGCCGGCCGTCGACCATGTAGGTCATCGGCGCGCCGGTGGTGCCGCCCGGCAGCTCGATCTCCCAGACGACCTCGCCGGTCGCCTTGTCGTAGGCGCGGAATTTCTTGCCGCCGGGACCGTTCCACCACTGCGGCAGCGTCGACACGCCGGTGTTGCCCCCCTCGCCGAGGAATACCAGCGACTTCGTCACGAGCACGGACGCGCGGCCGCCCTGGCCGAGCCACGGCAGGTCGAGGTCGCGCAGCGCCGGGTGGTCGCGCGGTCCCTCGCCGTTGGGGACCTGCCAGGCGATGTCGCCCGCGTTCAGATCGATGGCGGTCAGTCGCCCGTAGGGCGGCTTGAACAGCGAGAGCCCCCGCGGGCCGATCAGCGGCGTGTAGCGCTGCCGCACCAGCCGCACGTCGGCGCGCGGGTGCTCGGACGGGGTGAGCGCGACCACGTTCTGGCTGTAGGCCGACGGGACGTAGAGCATGCCGGACTCGGGATCGAACCCGGCCCCGCTCCAGCTCGCGCCGCCGGCGGTGCCGGGGCTGAAGATGGTCCCCTCCTTCGCGCCGGGGCTCGAATCGAGCACGATCGGCGCGGTGAACATCGGTCCCCAGACGTAGCGGTCCAGAATCTCGGTCGCTTCCTGCCGCAGCTCGGAGGTGAAGTCGATCAGGTCATCGACGGTCACGCCCTGCAGCTCGAACGGCGGCGGCTTGGTGGGGAAGGGTTGGGTGGGGGAGAGTTGCTCGCCCGGCACGTCGGACGCCGGCACCGCCCGCTCCTCGATCGGCCAGACCGGCTCGCCGGTGGCGCGGTCGAGGACATAGACGAACGCCTGCTTGCTCGGCTGCGCCACGGCCTTTATCAACCGGCCGTCGACGGTGATGTCCACCAGCACGGCGGACGAGGCGAAGTCGTAGTCCCAGACCCCGTGATGAATTGCCTGGAAGTGCCAGATGCGCTCGCCGGTCCGCGCGTCGACGCAGACCAGGCTCTCGGCGAACAGGTTGTCGCCGGGCCGGTGCCCGCCGTAGTAGTCGTTGGTCGGCGTCGACAGCGGCAGGTAGACGGTGCCCAGCTCCGGGTCGCCGGTCGGGTGCGCCCACATGTTCGTGTTTCCGCTGTACTCCCACGACACGCGGTCGTCCACCGGGTCGACGCCCCACGTCTCGACTCCGAACTCGTTCTCCAGCGGAATCGTGTGGAACGTCCAGAGGTGTTCGCCCGTGCGCACGTCGAAGCCGCGCACGTCTCCCCGCGGAGACTGCTTGTTGGCGACCCGCTGGTTGGTGGTGATGTCCTCGACGTAGGAGCCGATGACCACCACGTCGTTGACGATGACCGGGGCCGAGTTCCAGTAGAACTCGGGGAACGGCCGGATGAGCCCCAGCCGCAGGTCCACCTCGCCCGCCTCGCCGAAGCCGGCGTCCCGCTCGCCGGTGCCCGCGTCGAGAGAGACGAGCTTCGGGCCGAGCGTGGCGATGATCCGCGCCTCTTCGCCGTCGGTCCACCAGGCGATGCCCCGCGTCTGCCGGACCCGCACCCCGTCGCTCGGTCCGGTGTTCCAGACCACCTCGCCGGTGGTCGGCTCCAGCGCCGCTATGGTGCCCAGGCCGGTGCTGAAGTAGAGCATCCCGCCCGCCATCAGCGGGGTGGTCTGCGAGCCGACCGGCCCGCGCGTCGTGTCGCCGTCGCGGATGGCGTCGGGGATGACCGGCTGCCGCCAGACGATCTCGACGTCGCCGACGTTTCCGGCGTTGATCTGGTCGAGCGCGGAGTACTTCGTGCCCGCCTGATCGGCCGCGTAGGAGGGCCACTCCACCGTCTGCGCCGCCCCCGGCGCGGCGGGACCGAGCACCAGGGCCGAAACCAGAATGCCGGCCGATACGCCGGCTTGCAGGGTGCGGGTTGCGATGTGCGGCATCTCGATCTCCCCTTTGGCGAACCGAGTCAGTCTACCGTCAACCCGTGTCGCGGGAAACCCGCGTGACTGGAGCCGGAAGCAGCACTCGGGCTGGCTCCGGGGGCCCCGGACCCGGTGCGGGAGGCCGCGGTCTCGACCACGGACTCCGGAGGATGCGTCACTGGATCTCGATCGGTAGGCGCACGTCCGTCTCTCCGTCGATGAGCAGCGTGTAGGTGCCGCTCTCCCACGCCCCGGTCGGCGAGGCGAAGAACAGGTCGCCCCGCACGCAGGGTCCGACCCGGTGCGCATAGACCACCGATTGCCGGATGCCGCTGTCGACGAAGAACCGGAACCGATGGGCGGGGCAGCGGCCGCCGGGAAAGTAACCTGTGACCGGATCCACTGCGAGCGTGTGGAGCTGCAGATGCAAGGGAAGCAGCTCGGAACGAGCCCGCCGGTAGTCCCGTTGCGAGGTCAGCGGCACCTCCACGCCGTCCGGCCGTACGATGGAGAAGTCGCGTCGCGCGACCGTCAGGGGGCGACCCGACCGAACTCGTATCCCCACGTCGATGAGCAGCCACCTGGGGTCGTGGTCGCCCCACGAGTAGTGTTGCGCCGCGACGATGTGCAGGCGGTCGCTTTCGTACTCCACCACGTTGCGTTCGACTTGATTGGCTGCGTCCGGTCGTACGACCGCGTCGGTCTGCGCGCGAAGCTCGCCGGTGGACAGGACACCGGCGAGCATGACAGCGACGAACGCGATAGCGGCAACGATACCCAGGGCACGCATGGGTTGTGCCTCAGTCGATGTCGAACGGCAGGCGTATGTCCGTGTCGCCGCCGATGACCAGCGTGTAAGTGCCGCCGTTCCAAGCGCCGTCGGGCGCCTCGAAGAACAGGTCGCCCCGGACGCACGATCCCTGCCAGCTCGCGTGGACCTCCGTCTGTCGGATTTCCCCGGTGGGGACGAAGAACCGGAAGTTGTGGTTTGCGCATGGGATCGGGAAGAAGCCCGCGATCGGTCGCTCTCGCGTGTGCAACTGCAGCATCATGGGTCTCAACGCGCGACGGCCCCGCCGAAAGGCCGGCAGGGAGCTCAGCGGCACCCGCAAGCCGTCCGGGCCCTCGATGGAGAAGTCGCGGCGCGCGACCCTGATCGGGTCGCCCGACCGGACGTCCATCGCGACATCGAGGAGCAGCCACTTGGGGTCGTTGTCTTCCGGAAAGTAGTAGTGCACCGCGACGACCTGCAGGCGTTCGCTGGCGTACTCGACGATGTCTCGTCCCGGTCGCTCTACTTCATGCGGCTCGTCGGCCGTCGCCCCCGGCGCTAGGCGTTCGGCCGTGAGCGGCGGTGCGACGAGCAGGACGGCGGCGAGCAGGACGGCGGCGGCGATGAGCGGGGAACGCATGCGGTTACCTCCCGACGCAGGCGCGGCATCTCACTCCATCGTAGCGGAATCCAGCCGCGTCGGATCGCGGGTCATTGGATCTCGATCGGCAGGCGCACGCTCGTGTCCCCGCCGATCACCAGCGTATGGGTGCCGCTGTTCCATGCGCCCGTGGGAGAGGCGAAGAACAGGTCGCCTCGCAGGCATCCTCCAATCACCGGAGAAGCGTCGACCAGGGTCTGCCGGATGCCGCTGTCGACGAAGAACCGGAAGTTGTGGTCGCCGCAACGGCCCGCCGGAAAATGGTCTCTGACCGTGTCCAGATGCATGTGGAGAGCAAGCCGCATCGGCAATAGCTCCGCGCGGGCGCGCCGATACTCCCGCTGCGAGGTGAGCGGCCGCTCGACGCCGTCCGGCAGCACGATGGAGATGTCGTCGCGCGCTATCGTCAACGCGTCACCCGACGTGACCTCCACGGCGACATCGATGAGCAGCCATCTGGGGTCGTGCGCGCCCTGAAAGTAGTAGTGCTTCGCGACGACGTGCACGCGGTCGTCCTGGTACTCCACCGTATCGCGGTCCACCCGATTCACGGGATCGGGCTCGTCGAGAGAAGCATCCTGTGCGCGAGTGCCGCCGGCCAGCAGGGCGCCGGCCAGCAGGGCGGCGAGAGCAAGACATGTCGTCCGCATCGGGTCATCCCTTCCAGTTCAACGCCGCGGCATCTCCGCTATCGTACATGCAGACCGTTCGGTAGACATTGACCTGCATCCGCTGATGTCGAGAGATGCGCCCATCGCCTGGCTCTTCGCCGGACTCCGGCTGCGTCGCCGCCGGCGCGATCCTCGCCCTTTCCGGGTCGCCGGAAACCGGCGTCGCACTCTTCGTCCTGGGCGCCGGTGACTGTCTCGACGTCTCGCCCGCGGAGCAGACTTATCACGCGCTGCTGGTGGCGCGCGCCAGCGCCGCCGACGACGGCGACCCGGCACGGCTGTCGGCGGCTGACTTCGACGACAACGAAGGGCGCCTGGGGGGCCTGGGGGAGCTGATCAGCGCCCGTTGCGACCGCGTGTGGGAGGGGAGCTACGTGAGGAGCGACGGCGTGCGGGTGATCGACCTGGACGGGGGGAGCGATGTTCACGGAGATCCGCGACATCGTTCAGGAGGTCGCCGCCCTGTACCACGCGGGCTCCAAGAACGCCGTGCTCAATGTGCGCACCGGCGACATCGCCCTCGCCGTCCGTTCGGCCATCGGCGACTTGCTGCATCTGGTGCACCAGATTCCCTACGTCGATCCGGCCGCCTGGTCGGTGGAGTCGGTGGTGACCCGATTGGGGCAGGCCGAGAAGGGATTGGCGCTCTACAAGAAGATCTCTCCCCACGAGCACTACATCCGCGCCGCGCGTGGATCGACGCGCGCTTCGCGGCCGGCGCCGGCCCGCTCTCCATCGCCGCCTGGTTCCTCGGGACAGAGGGAGCCAAGCGCATCGGCGGTCGGCTCTTCAAGCGCCGCGCCGAGGCATGGGTCAAGGAGCCGCTGGAGGGTTCGGTCGGGCTCGTCTACCTGCACGTAGCCCGCATCTACGACCCGTAGCGCGTCCAGCGTGGCCCCGACTGGGCGGCTGGTCGAGGCGCTCCGTATCCACGCCCGCATTTCCGGCGTCGATCACAACCGAAAACTGCTGCTCGACCGCATCCTGCGCGCGCGCATCCCGGACGAGTTCGCGAAGATGGCGCTGTTGCGGGTGCTGGCCGGCGACCGAAAACCGGACCGACGGTCGGCCGCGCCTGTTGACCTGGAGCAGCTCGGCACTGCGCAGCGCGAGGCGGTCGCGGAGCGGCTGAAGGAGGTGCTGGCGGAGATGCAGGGGTTGGGTGCGAAGGCGGCCCGCAAGGCGATAGACGAGCTGGCGAGCCGTCGGGGCAAGTATTGTCGACCGCGGATGGTGAGAAGATTGCTGTCGTACGGCAAGCCTCGAACGAAACCCGGAATGCAGGCCAGGAGTCTGCTCCGATCCCGCCGCTTCCGTGCGTTACAGACGGCAGTTGGAGTACGCTTGGGCGATGTGCCGTAGCTTGGGGGTATCGCGCTGAAGTCGCGCGCCGTGAGCGGTAGGAGACAATGCGAATTGAGCCGGAGATCAGCGGTTTGGCTGTCGTCCTTCTCGGAGATTTCAATCCCGCGATCTTTACTCCCGCATGGTTTACTCTGCACGGCCTGCTGCCGAGGGCCGCGGACAGCGCCGACCTCAAGGTCGCCCATCGCCAAGTGGCCGAGTTTTCCATCGACTGGCTCCACCTCCAAGTGACGTCCGATCGGTTCGCGGCCAACACGGAGCAGGCACCGCACGTGCGGGTGAAGGATCTGGTCATGCGGGTATTCAAGGAGCACTTGAGCCACACGCCGCTCAGGGCGATGGGCATCAACCGCAGCGTTCACTTTCGGGTTGGCGGTTTGGCTGAGCGCGATCGGATCGGGAGAACGCTCGCGCCGGTTGAGCCGTGGGGGCGGTGGGCTGCGGCGCTCGGAGTGGATGGCGAGCAAGGCGGGATGACGTCGCTGACCATGTGCCAGGTCAGTCCGACGGGTCGACCTCGGGGCGGCAGCGTCAATGTGAAGGTGGAACCGTCCAGGCGAATCGGTCAGGGGCGGTCGGGGATCTTCGTCGAAGTGAACGACCACTATGTGGCCGATAGTGGCGACACTGGAGGAAACTCGCAGTTGATGGAATTCCTGGACCGGCAATTCGATACGTCGATCCGGCGCGCCGATGAGATCATCGATCACATGATGTCCTTGGCGCAGGCTCGGGAGGGAGAGTAGCGTCCATGGCGCAGTCGAGTCAATCCGCCGTCGCGGACAGCTTCAGTGCTGCTGCGTCTGCTGGTAGCTCTGGGATGAGTGTCGCTGGTCCCGCTTCAGCAATAGAGGAAGCAGTCAACTTGGCGTTAGGCCTTGCAAGTGGTGCACCGGAAACCGGTGCTTCCGACAAGAACGATGCGAGCGGACCAGTTGTTGCGTTCTCCAGCTCGGCCGTAGGGAGCACGTGTGTTGCCCCTGTCTTGGACTTTCCACCGAGGCTGGCGTCCGCGCCGCCAAGGGCCGTCCTGCACGCGCTCCAGGAGTGGGAGGGGTATGTCGTTGAGATAAATCGAGACGACTTCGTGGCGCGGCTAGTGGACATGACCGCAGGGTTATCGCATGAAGAGGAAGAAGCGATCATTCCTCTGGAAGAGCTATCGGAGTGCGATGTTGCCAACATGACCGTCGGCAGCATCTTTCGTTGGGTCATAGGCTACGAACGGTCTCCGGGCGGCATGAAGAAGCGCGTATCCCAGATTGTCTTTCGCGATCTGCCCAGGATTACCGAGCGTGACTTTCGGAAGGGTACGGAATGGGCGCGCGAGACGATTCGGGCACTCAAGCTGTGACGCTGCAGCAACCTCCGGGTCACGATGAGTTTGAGCTTACTCTTGTCGGTCCCGGGTATGGTGAGAGCATCATCCTTCACATCGGCGGCGGCTCGTGGATTCTGGTCGATTCCTGTGGGCGTGCTGACGAGCCCGCCGCTTTGCATTACCTGCATGGCCTCAATCTCGATCCCGTTCAGGCCGTTGAGCTCATCGTGGCGAGCCACTGGCACGACGACCACATACGTGGCATGGCACGACTCGTCGAAGTTTGCGAGAACGCCAGATTCTGCTGCGCCGGCGTTCTCTGTCATGAAGAGTTTCTCGCCGCTGTTCATGCTCTTGAGGGACGGCACGTTGGAACCTTCGGTTCCGGACTGCGGGAAATACACGGAGCGTTCTTCCGACTCCGCCAGGCTGCTGCGACCCCGACGTTGGCTCTGGCCAACCGCCGCATCTTTGCCAGGGGAGCCTGCGAGGCTTGGGCTCTTGCGCCTACCGACGTCGTCTTCCTGGATTTTCTCCAAGAGCTGCGCCGTCTGTTGCCGGAGCCCGGTCAAGCGGAGACGAGGATCCGCAGTCTTTCGCCCAACGATGTGGCCGTCGCGCTATGGATTGCGGTCGGCGATATTGCAGTGCTTCTTGGATCGGACCTGGAGCAGCGCGGCTGGCTGAGCGTCCTTCAGGATACCGCGCGCCCGACCGGTACGGCATCGGTGTTCAAGGTACCGCACCACGGTGGTGCGAGTGCGCATGAGCCGGGCGTGTGGGAGCGCCTGCTCGAGCGTGAGCCCGTCGCCGTGCTGACGCCGTGGCGAAGAGGTGGGAGTGTTCTGCCGACTCGCCGCGACAGACGGCGAATTCTGGCAAGCACCCCGAACGCGTTCATGACCGAAGGAACTGGGGCACCCGCCGCCGCGCGGCGGCGGCCCTCGGTGGTCGAGCGGACGATTCGTCAGTCCGGGATCAGATTACGTCGCTTCCCAGAGCCAGACGCTATTCGACTTCGTCGAAAAATCGGGCCAGGCACACAGTGGAGAGTTGAACGGTTCGGTTCCGCCTGTCACCTGAGTGACTTCGGCGGTCGATAACCTACATTGGCCCAGGCCGCGAAAACCCGAGCCGCCTTCGGGCGCTGTCTCGTTGTTGGAAGGGTGTGGCTCTTCTTCGTTGACCGTTTTTTCCCCTGTTCATAGGCATTTTCGCCCGCGGACGGTTCCTTTTCTGTTCATTTTCGCGGGGACAGAACTCCGGACAGCGCCCACCCGCCTCTTTCGGGCAGCCAGCCCGATCTGATCGCGGCGCCTGGCGCGTCGGTCGATTCCCTCCGGCGGGCCCCCTCTGGACATTTGCGGGGCGTTTTGCTACGGTCTCGTGGGAAGGGAGACGCTGCTGTGACGACCGTGGCGACGACGCGATTCTCCGGCCGTGCGTTCAGCGTGCAGGAGCTGACTCTGATCCGGGAGGTCGTGCGGGAGTGTTCGGGTCTGAGCCGGATGGAGCTGGCGCGCACGGTGTGCGAGTTGTTGCGGTGGCGGCGGCCGAACGGGCGGCTGAAGGCGCGGGAGTGCCGGGAGTTCCTCGAGCGGCTCGACGCGGAGGATGCGCTGGAGCTGCCTGCCAAGCGCCGGGGCCGCGCACTCGGTTCGGTCACCCGCGTTCCCCGGACGGCGGCCGGGGAGCCGGGGCTCCCGCTGGTCGGCAGCGTGCGCGATGTCGAGCCGCTGGCGGTCGAATTGGTGCGCGAGCCCGCCCAGCGCCTGCTGTTCCGGGAGCTGGTGGGACGCTACCACTACCTCGGGCACACCGTCCCGTTCGGCGCTCACCTGCGCTATCTGGTGTTTGCGTCGCGGCCTCGGCGGGCGGTGGTCGGCTGCCTGCAGTTCTCCAGTCCGGCGTGGCGCATGGCGGTCCGGGACCGCTGGGTCGGCTGGGATGATCGGACTCGGGCGCGGAATCTGCAGCACGTGGTCAACAACAGCCGCTTCCTGTTGCTGCCGTGGGTCGGGGTGAAGAACCTGGCCAGCGCCGTCCTGGCGCGCGGTCTCTCGCAGTTGGCGGTGGACTGGCCGCGCCGTTACCACGTCGAGCCCTGGCTGATGGAAACGCTGGTGGATGCGCGGCGCCACCACGGGGGTTGCTACCGCGCCGCCAACTTTGTCGCGTTGGGCTCGACCAGCGGTCGCGGTCGCATGGACCGGCACGGTCGCCGTGCCGGTGAGGCGCCCAAGACGGTCCTGGTCTATCCTGTGGTCCGGAATGCGCAGCAGCGGTTGCGGGAGAGTTGAGCGATGCGAGCCGTTGTCCCCACTCCCCCCGCCCCGGCGCCGTATGCGGCGGCCGAGGCCGCCTTCGCCGAGGCCAAAGCCTACCTTTCTTCGCGCGAAGCACAACAGATGAGCGAGAGCAACCTCGAACGGGAGTTGCAGCGGCGGGGGCAGGAGTTGATGGTGCGCCAGGCTAACTGGTGTCAGCGCAGCCGGTGAGAGTCCGGCAGGAAGGAGAGGGGAGCCACCACTTCCACCCCGAGTCATGGGCCACGGTCCGCGAGGGCCGGGGTCAAGCGTTGACAGGGGCGCGTGCGGGCAGGGCTATTGAGCACCGAAAGGATGGTACGTCCGGGATGCCGAGGTCCTCATCAAGACCGAAGGCAGCATCCGTCCCACCGCCATGGCGAGGGGGGCCGGAATCCCGCGGTGTCGAAGAACCCAGGCACGTACGTACGCGCTGGACCGGGACCTGGGAGGTCTCCATGCCATCCCGCTGTCGTGGGCGGGGTCGCTGAGGAAAGGAGGAAATCCGTAACCGATGATGAACGGCATGGAGAAATCTGACTCGGTCGTAGTAGCTGTGAAGTCGACGAACAAGGGGACTCGGGTCCCTGCGGAGCCGATGGAGCCAAGGACCGAGCCCAAGGAGAATCCGGGAGGCCAAAGCACGCGCCGGACGCAGCGCCGGGAAAGCGCGCCACAGGCGGCCGAACGGATACGGCAATTCGTACGCCGGGAGCCACGGGAGCGTCTGACGGCGCTCCTCCACCATGTCACGGTCGATGCGTTGCGCTGGGCGTTCTTCGCGCTGAAGAGGGATGCAGCGGCAGGCGCGGACGGCATGACGTGGCGGATGTACGAGGAAGGGCTGGAAGGCCGGCTGGCCGACCTGCACGACCGCGTGCACTCGGGAGCGTACCGAGCGACGCCATCACGGCGGGTGAACATCCCGAAGCCTGATGGCGGCACACGACCGCTCGGCGTCGCGGCCATCGAGGACAAAATCGTCCAGAAGGCGGTGACGGAGACCATCCTGACGCCGATATACGAGGCGGAGTTCCTGGGGTTCAGCTACGGATTCCGACGCGGGCGCGGGGCGCATGACGCGCTTGACGCGCTCGCGGTCGGATTAGAGCGGCGGAAAATCAACTGGGTGGTGGACTGCGACATCCGCGCCTTCTTCGACACCGTTTCGAGGGACTGGATGGTCCGGTTCCTCGAGCACCGCATCGGGGACAGGCGGGTCATCAGGCTCATCATCAAGTGGTTGAACGCTGGCGTCATGGAAGCTGGCGAGTGGCGGGACAATCTGCGGGGAACTCCCCAAGGCTCGGTGATTTCACCCGTCCTGGCGAACATCTACCTGCACTACGTCCTCGACCTGTGGTTCCAGAAGAAGTGGCGCAGCCACGAGGTCACAGGCGACGCAATCATCGTGCGATACGCCGATGATTTTGTGGCGGGTTTCCAGCACAAGCGGGATGCGGAGCGGTTCCTGGAAGCCGTACAGGACCGGTTTGTCCGATTCGGACTGGACCTGCACCCCGGCAAGACCCGGCTCATCGAGTTCGGACGGTATGCAATGGCATGCCGTCAGCAACGCGGGCAGGGTCGCCCGGAGACGTTCGACTTCCTGGGATTCACGCACTACTGCGCGAAGTCCCGCGGAGGCCGATTCCAGTTGGGCCGCAAACCCATTGCGAAGCGGATGAGCCGGACCCTGAAACGAATCAGGGAGGTGCTACGCCGGCGGATGCATGACGACGTCAAGGCCACGGCGAAGTGGTTGGGGAAGGTGGTTGACGGCTGGCTGAACTACTACGCCGTTCCAACCAGCTTCCGATATCTGCATCGCTTCGTCTTGCGTCTGAAGCATCTGTGGCTGCGACTGCTCCGCCGCAGGTCGCAACGGGACCGCATCGGCCGGGCACGGGTCGACCACCTCACGGTGCACCACTGGCCCAAGCTGGAAATCCGACACCCGTGGCCGAACCAACGATTCGCCGTCAGCGCCGGGGAGGGCGCAACCCAAGGGAGGAGCCGGATGCCTTAACGGGCATGTCCGGATCTGTGCGGGGGGCGCCGGGTAACCGGCGTCCCTACCGCGAACGCAAGCTCCTGCAGGGGCACCTCGAAGAGCGCAGTCCGGGGGAGGCCGCCGGTCCGGTCACGGGGGCCGACGGTGTCGAGCGCTCGCAACGGCGCGTGCACGAACGCCGCATCGAGACGACCTTCGGCACCGTGGCGGTCGAGCGCGTGGGCTACGCGCGTCCCGGTCATGACAGTCTGCATCCGCTCGACGCCGCGCTGAACCTGCCGCCGGAGCGTTACTCGCTGGAGGTGCGCCGGCGGGTGGCCGAGGCGGCCGCCTCGCGGTCGTTCGACGAAGCGCTGTTCGATCTGTCTCGCAGTACCGGGGCCGAAGTGCCCAAGCGTCAGGCGGAACAGTTGGTGGCTCGTGCGGCCGAGGACTTCGACGCCTTCTACGAGGCGCGCCGCGCGGCGATGGGCGAGCCGCCCCCCGAGGGGTCGGTCGTCGTGCTCACCTTCGACGGCAAGGGTGTGGTGCTGCATCGCGACGACCTGCGCGAGGCGACGCGGCGGGCGGCCGAGAAGCGCCGGCAGCAACGGGAGCCGCTCTCCCTATTCCAGCGCCTGAAGCCGGGCGAGAAGAAGAACGCCAAGCGCATGGCGACGGTGGCCGCCGTCTACACGACGGCGCCGTTGGTGCGCAGCCCCGAGGAGTTCCTGCGGAGCCTGATGCCACGACAGCCGGGCGCGAAGCCCCCGCTCGTGCGGCCCCGCCCGGAGGCCAAGCGAGTCTGGGCGAGCCTGCAACGCGAGCCCTGGGAGGTGGTTGCCGAGGCGACGCTGGAAGCCGAGCGCCACGACCCCGAGCACGTCAAGAGCTGGGTCGTGCTCGTCGACGGCGCCGAGACGCAGCTCGACCTGGTGGAAGCGAGCGCCGCCGCCTACGGCGTGGACGTAACGGTGATACTCGACATCATCCACGTGGTCGAGTACGTCTGGAAGGCGGCACACGTGTTCCATCGCGAGGGGAGCCCCGATGCAGCGCATTGGGCCTGGACGCGCGTGCAGAGCATTCTCGAGGGCAAGGCCAGCCGGGTGGCGGCGGCGATGCGGCGTGCCGCGACCGTCGCCGGCCTGTCGAAGGACACCCGCAAGCCGGTCGATACGTGCGCCGACTACCTGCAGAAGTACGCGCCGTATCTGCACTACGACCGCTACCTCGCGGCGGGCTATCCCATCGCCACTGGCGTCATCGAAGGGGCGTGCCGGTACCTGGTCCGCGACCGGATGGATTTGACCGGCGCCCGCTGGCGCCTGGTGGGAGCCGAGGCGGTCCTGAAGCTGCGGGCGCTGCGAGCCAGCGGCGACTTCGATCCGTACTGGGACTTCCACGAAGCGTGCGAATACGAACGGAATCACGCCCAGCGATACGCTGCGCGGACAGCCCCGCCGGTCAGCGAGCCGCCCCCGCCGCCCTCCCCACCACGCCTTCGACGCGTCAAGTAGCTCTTGCCATGCCGCTCGCAGAAGCCCCCTGGGCCGTCGACGAAGAAGAGCCACACCCTTGTTGGAACGCACTGTGCTTGCAAGTACGGGCGAATCCCGGCGGCCGAGGCGACTCCATCACCCCGGCCGCCGCCGACTGTCGGGCTACGACAGGCCGGACAGCTCCTTCAGCTTGCCGGTGCTGTCGCCGAAGTTCTCCACGCGGACGCCGAGCCGGTGCAGCATGGTGAGCTGCAGGTTGGTCATCGGCGTGGTGTTCTCCGAATAGACGAGGTGGCGGTTGCCCTTGATGGCGCCGCCGTCGTGTCCCAGCAGCAGCAGCGGGACGTTGTTGTACTGGTGCGCGTCGCCGTCGCGTATCGGCGCGCCGTAGAGCAGCATCACGTTGTCGATGAGGGAGCCGTCGCCGTCGGGCGTGCCGGCCAGCTTGGCCACGAACTCGCTGAAGAGCGACACGTGGTACTCGTTGATCTTCTTCACCTTCTCGATCTTCTCGCGGTCGCCGCGGTGGTGGGTCAGCGGGTGGTGCGGGTCCGCGACGCCGATCTGCGGGTAGGTCGTGCCGCTCTGCTCGCGGCCGATCATGTAGGTGAAGACGCGCGTCGTGTCGGTCTGGTAGGCCAGCACGAGCAGGTCGTACATCAGCCGCGCGTGGTCCTCGAACGAGACCGGGATGCCGGCGGGCGATTCCAGCAGCGGCAGCTCGCGGCCGGCCTGCGATTCGGCGATCTGGATGCGCCGCTCGATCTCGCGCACCGCGTCGAGGTAGTTGTCCAGCTTGCGCTGGTCCTCGCCGGCCAGACCGCCCTGCAGCTTCGCCACCTTGTCCATCACCGCGTCGAGGATGCTGCGCTGCTGCTGCGCGCGGGCGCGCCGCACGCCGGCGTCGGTGCTGCCGGCGTCGCCGAACAGCCGCTCGAACACCATCCGCGGGTTCGTCTCGCGCGGCATCGGCGTGGTCTGGTCGTGCCACGAGATGTTGAGGTACGCGCAACTGTAGCCGGTGTCGCAGGTGCTGACGCCGTTGAACGTGTCGGCGCCCTCCAGCGACAGCTCCAGCGACGGCAGGCGCGTTTCGCGTCCCAGGGACTGCGCCGCGAACTGGTCCATCGAGGTGCCCAGGTCCAATTCCGAGCCCTGCGTCTGCTCGGCGTGGAGGCCGGTCAGGAACGCCGCGGCGGGACGCGAGTGCGACCCGAGCGCCTCGCCGGGCAGGGCGAAGGCGGCGCGGTTGTCGAGGTTGGTCAGGACGGTCATGTGCTCGCGTACGGGCTCCATCGACCGCAGAATCCGCGGCAACTCGAACCCGGCCGTCCGGGTGGTCGGGGTCCAGTCGCCTTCCTGCGTGATGATCCCGTTGGGCACGTAGACCACGCCCAGCCGTTTCGTCGGGTTCGCGGCGGTCTTCGCCAGTGCCGTGAACGCCGGCACCATGCTGTCCAGGAGCGGCAACGCCAGCGCCGTGCCCATGCCCCGCAGCACCGTGCGGCGCGGGATGGCCTTCTTCGTGACGATCATGATCCAACCCTCCTCAACTGAAACGGCGTGCTCTCGATGACACCCATGATCAGGGCGGACCAGCGGTAGTCGCTGGCCGCCGCGTCCCGCACGATCTGCCGGACCACCGGCCGATCGTAATGCTCCAGCCGCCGGCCGAGTCCGTACGTGAGCAGCTTCTCTGTTACCGTCCGGGTGAACTCCTGCCGCCGGTCGAGCAGCAGTTGCCGCAGCCCGCCCGGCCCTTCGAAGCGCAGGCCGTCCGGGGTGATTCCGGAGGCGTCGATGGGCGGACCCGGCTGCCCCGGGAAGCGCGGATCGTCGGTGGTCCGCCAGCGACCGATCGCGTCGAAGTTGTCGAGCGCGAAGCCGAGCGGATCCATCAGGCGGTGACAGACCGCGCAGCTCGGGTTGGCGCGGTGCGCTTCCATCCGCTCGCGCTGCGACCGCGGCGCGGCCCCGGCGGCGGTATTCTCCTCCAGCGGCGGCACGTCGGCCGGCGGCGCCGGCGGCGGCGCCCCGAGCACCCGCTCGAGCAGCCACTTGCCGCGGTTCACCACCGACGTGCGCGTGGAGTACGAGGTGAGCGTCAGGATGCTCCCCTTGCCGATGATCCCGGCCCGTTGTTCGTCGGGCAGCGTCACCCGCCGGAAGTGGTTCCCGTACACGCCCGGGATCCCGTAATGGCGGGCCAGCCGCTCGTTGAGGAATGTGTAGTCGGCCTGCAGCAGGTCGATGGCGCTGCGGTCGTCGCGGAGCTGGCTGGCGAGAAACAGCTCGGTCTCGCGCTGCATCGCCTGGCGCAGGTTCTCGTCGAACGCCGGGAAGATGGTCGGGTCCGGCGCCACGTTGCGGATCTTGTGCAACTCGAGCCAGCGGTCGAAGAAGTTGCGGGCGAGTCCGTCAGAGCGCGGATCGGCGAGCATGCGGCGCACCTGCCGCTCCAGCACGGCCGGTTCCGACAGCGTTCCGCGCTCGGCCAGCGCTAGCAGCTCGTCGTCGGGGATGCTGTTCCACAGGAAGAACGACAGCCGCGACGCCAGCTCCACGTCGCCGATGCGGTAGACGGCGACGTCCGGATCGGCCGGTGGGCGCGGGACGCGGAACAGGAACTCGGGATCGACGAGCACCCGCTCCAGCACCGTCTGGATGCCCGCGTCGAAGTCGCGCTGTGCACGGCCCGACTCGAAGAAGCCGTAGAGATGTTCGACGTCGGACTCGGTCACCGGCCGCCGGTAGGCGCGGCGGGCCAGCTTGCGGATGATCTCTCTCGCGCAGTCCGCGTCCGCGCCGTCGTCTCCGGGACTACAGACGAAGAGCCGCTGCCGGCTCGTCACCTGCTGCGGCGTCATGCCGTCGAACGGGCCGCCGATGACGACGTCGCCCACCGCGGGATTGCCGTCCATCTCCTCGTCGGTGCTGTAGCCGAAGGTCGACATGTCCACCGGCGGCTGCAGGACGCCCTCTTCGAGCGCCGGGTTGCGCACGAAGGCGACCCCTACCGTGCGCAGCCCCGCCTGCACCTGGACGCGGACCTCGAAGTCGTCGTCGGCGTGGTTCGCGTACCACTCCCACTCGGCCCCGCCCATGCCGGAGCTGCCGCAGAAGCTGGCGATGCAGCGCTCGGCGTCGTCGCTGAGGCCGCCGCCGGCGATGAATGTGGTGACCAGGGCGCCGTCGAGCCGGACGTCGAGCTGGTGCGCGCTGTTTCCGATGCCGCGGATGTAGTTGTAGAAGTTGCGGCGCAGCCCCACCCGGATGTTGTACTCCCCGTCGAGCGGGAAGTAGTGGCGCACCGCGATGCCGCCGCGGGTGCCGAACGCCAGGTCATCGGTGTTGTGGTCGTCCTGGATCTCCCGGTCGGGGACCCGGTAGGTGTCGAAGCGGGCGCGCAGGCCGGCATCGCCGATGGCGAGCTGGCTCACCTGGCGGGCCGCGTACAGGTAGCGCTCCATCAGCGTCGGCGACACCGAGAGCACGTCGGCGATGTTGTCGAAGCCCTCGTCCTCGTCGTCCGGCGGCAGCAGCGCCTCGGGGTCGATCTCCAGCCCGAGCAGGTCGCGAACGGCGTTGCCGTACTCCAGGCGGTTCAGGCGGTGCACCGTCGTGCGGCCCGGGTTCAGGTCGTCGGCCGCGGCGCGGTCGAGCTCGGTCTCCAGCCAGTCCGCGACGGCGTCGTAGGTCGCCTCGTCGGGGCGCGGCCGGCCGACCGGGGGCATCATCCGGGCGCGGAGCTTCAGCGCCACCATCTCCCAGTCCGCCGCGTGCGCGGCCACGTCGGAAGCATCGATCCCCTGCAGGGAGATCGGCACGCTGCCCGCCGCGGCACCCCGGTCGCTGTGGCAGCCGATGCAGTAGCGGCCGAGCATCGACTGCACCTGCGGCCCGGCAATGACCGCTGCCGCCTCGGCCGCGGCCGTCGGCACCGCGGAGGCCTGCGGATTGCCGCCCGCGGGACCCGCATCCGCCAGTCCGGCCGACAGGCACAGGAATCCCATTGCTGCCAGCCCGAGCCAGCGGGCTGATCCCCGAATCACCGCGCGTCGCCGCGCCGTCACGATCCGGCCCGCTCTCGCGTGTGGCATCACATTTCCTCTCGGTCTGGGGTCGGCCTCACCAACTACCCGGCGCATCGGACGAGCGTGTCGCCCTCGTAGCACATCATCGACAGCGGCGTTCGCTCGCGCTCGTTCATCGCCTGCATGTCGCCGCCGTGCTCGACCAGCAGGTCGATGACGCCCGGCCACGCCTTGAAGACGGCGGAGTGCAGGGCGGTGTCGCCGGCGTCGCTGCGGGCGTTGACGTCGGCGCCCAGGCTGAGGGCGAAGCGCGTCGCCTCCAGGTTCGGCCGCTCGTCCGCGTGCAGCGCCTCGGCGACCTCCGGCGGGACGCGCCGGTAGTGCCGGTCGATCTCGCCGTTGCTCCAGTCCGCGCCGGCCGCCATCATCAGGGGCGTGGTTCCGTCTCGCAGCGGCAAGTGCGGATCGGCGCCGTGCTCCGCGAGGGCGCGCATGATTCCCACGTCGGCGTACTTCGCGGCCAGGAGGAACGGCGTCGCCCCGGCCAGCGACGCCGGCAGGACCCACCAGTTGGTAGCCCGCGGCACGCGGCTGCCCCCGGTGAGCCGGACGTCGGGGTCGGCGCCGTGCGCGATCAGCGTCCTGACCAGCCCCTCGTCGGCGCGCAGCACGGCCGTGTGCAGCGCCGTGTAGCCGGCGCCTGCGGCGTTCGGCTCGGCCCCGCGCGCCAGCAGGAACCCGGCCAGTTCGCCGTGGCCGCTGAAGCTGGCCGTCACCAGTGGGGAAGCGCCGTCGGGTCCGGTTTCGTCGATATCCGCGCCGGCGTCGAGCAGGTGTCGGGCGCTCTCGCCCCGGCCGTGCCGCGCCGCGAACAGGAGCGGCGTGAACCCGCCCAACGGCAGCTCGCGGGCGCGCTCGTCGCCCCGGCCGCCGACGCTCACGAGCAGCGAACGGGTCCGGGTCCGGGCGCGGACGTCGGCCCCGTGCTCGATCAGGGCCCGCACGACTTCCGGGTGGCCTTCGGCGACCGCCCACATCAGCGCCGTCTGTCCCCGCGAGGCTTCCCGCGCGTTGACGTTGCTCGCGCCGTGATCCAGCAGTGCAGCGACCGCGTCCGCGTTCCCCGTCCGCGCGCAGGTCATCAGCGCCGTCTCGCCCATCGTGGTGGCGGCGTCGGGGTCGGCCCCGGCGTCCAGGAGCCGCGAGACCAGCGGGGCGCTGCGGTTGATGCAGGCGAGCGAGAGGGGCGTGACGCCGTAGGCGTTCGCGGCGTCGGCGTCCGCCCCGGCGGCGAGCAGCAGGTCGACGGATTCGGGGTCGTCCCAGCGGACCGCCCAGTGCAGCATCGTCGCACCGTCGGCCTCGGGCGCGTTCACGTCGGCGCCGTCGTCGATCAAGGTGCCGACCGCGGCGTGGTCGCCGCTCCGGATCGCTTCTTTGAGCTGCAGGTCGGCGGCTTCGGCGGACAGGTTCGCCCCAGCCAGCAGCACGACTGCCAGCAGGCCGGCGGTTGGGGCCCCGGTTCCGGTGCGCATGCTCCCCCCTCGTGTCCCGGCTTCCGCTTCTCCGACGGCGCCTCCGAACGAGCAAGCCACTACCGAACGGGCGAACGAAGATGCTGAGGATTATACGCGCTTTGCCGCACCCGAACCGCACCGGAACGTCAGCGGACCGTGTAGGTCCGGCTGAAGCCGTTGCGTCCGTTCGTCATCGTGAACGTGCCGTCGGCCTGCACGGACGCCTTCAGCCAATGGCCCTCGCACTGCTCGGACTCCCCGAAGTTGGCGATCATCTCGTCCGCCGTGTTGTGTCCCTCGGCGGTAAGGGCCAGATGCCCCTGCCAGATGCCTTCGACGTTCGGCATGTCCGCGACGCGGTCGTACATGTGCGGCGCGGTGATCCCCTTGCGGGGGCCGTTGTTGAACACCACCACCTGCGGGTCGATGGCCATCAGGTGCGCCGGGGCGCCGGCGCCGTCGAACGCGCCGTGGCGGCTGGTCTGGTAGAGCGTGACGGTCCCCAGCCGGTTGACTGGGCACGACAGCTTCATCTCCATGTCCCAGTCGAGATCGCCGAGGTTCAGGAACGAGAAGCCGCCGAAGCTGAACAGCGCCCCCAGGGTCCGCTGGTTCTCGGCCGAGGCGGGCGGCCGGTTCTCGGCTCCCGCGCAGTGCGGGTTGGGTCCGCCGCCGGCGAGCGTCTCGGAGATGAGCTCCATGTTGGAAGAGATCATCCGCACCTCGACATCGCCCAGAGACAGGACGTCGCCGGTGTTGGCGACCGTTCGTGCGTCGCCCGCGACCTCCAGGTAGAGGTCGCGCCACCGCTGGTTGCGTTCCTCCGTCTCGCCGCCGTGATCGAGATAGTGGTCGATCGGGACCATCGCGGCGAGCTCCCGGAGGCTGCCGACGTGGTCGGTGTGGAAGTGCGTGATCAGCATGTAGTCGAGCCTTTCGAGGCCGGCCTCCCGCATCGCCGCGACGATGCGCTCGGCGTCCCGGCCCGCCGGCTGGGGCCAGCCGGTGTCCACGAGCAGCGACTCGCCGGTCGGGGAGACGATCAGCGTGGCCCCGCCCCCTTCGACATCGACCCAGTAGATGTCCATCGTCTGCGCCGTGGCAGCAGATGCGGCAAGGATGCAGCAGGCCAGGGCGCAACTCGTCGCGCCAACCAGACGTCCCAGGGTTCCGGCGTCTCGCATAGTGACCCTCCTCGCCTTCCGGCAGTGATCGACCATCGGCAGTCTAGGAGCTTGCGCCGCAGAACGCAACGAAGTGGAGTTCTGTGACGCAAGGTCGTGGAGCGGGGGGGATGGGCCGAAACGCCGAGCCTGCGAGGCGTTTCGGGGCGCTAGGAGCCTGCGCCGCAGAACGCAACGGAATGAGTTCCGCGTCGCAAACTCCTGGGGCGGTGGGGGCTGGGGCCAGGCACGGAGCCGAGCGACGGGTTTGGCGCCGCCAGCGTCGCGCAGGTGTCACAATCTGTCAGCGATTCGTGGGGGAACAACGGGGACCGGTCCGCTCACGGGTGTCCGGAACGGTCGTCGGACGGGATCTGTAGAAGGATGATTCGGTGGGGATGACGGGGCCATGTGGAAGATGTGGTTGCGTGAGCACGGCAGGTGGCTGGCAGCCGGGGCCGGCGTCATGGTGGCCGGTTTCGGCCTCGCCCGTTTCTGGTGGTTCGAGTTCGGCATGGCGCTCATCCTGCTCGGGGCCGCTGCGCTGGGTTACCTGGTGGGGTTGGCACGGTCGGCGGTTCTCGACGCCGAGCTGACGGAACGTATCGACCGGCAACTCGACGAGCTGCGTGAGGAACAACGGCGGGCGCAGGAGGAGAAGTGGCTCTCCGACGGCGTATCGCCTATCGAGCAGAGCTGGCGGGCGCTGGCGCAGCGCGCCGGCCCCACGGACGAAGACCCGGCGGCCGTGCCCGCGACCGACATCGATCGGCGGCTCGCCGACCTCATCCGGCAGCGCTGCGACCGGGTCTGGAACGGCATCAAGGAGAAACGGTACTGGCGGCAGGTGGACGGGAAGACGGTCGGCCCCGATCTCGGTGCGATCGGGAAGGAGATCGAAGGCGTCGTCCGGGAGGTCGCCGGGTTGTATCACCAGGACAGGGACGATCCCGTCATGGAGGCGCGACTGGGCGACATCCTGCTGATGAGTCGCTCGGTCCTCGGGGAGCTCCTGGCCCAGTTCCAGCAGATCGGGCGCTTCGTGCCCGTCGTCGATCTTCCTGCGCAGAGCCTGGCGATGGTCAAGACCAGGCTGGAGCAGCTCCAGCAGGTGCGCAAGGCCTACCGGTTCTATGCGCGCCACAGGCGTGTGATCGACGCCGGGAGTATGGCGGCGCGGGTCGCCTCGGGGATGAGCCCGGTCACGCTGGCGGCCTGGTTGGTGGGTGGCGAGGCCGTGAGACTCGCAGGCGCGCACGTTGCGAAGAAGTACGTCGACGCTTGGCTCAGGGACGCCCTCGAATCCTCGGTCGCGCTCGTCTACGAGCACGTGGCGCGCATCTACGATCCGGGGCGGGTGCGGCGGAGCGCCGACTACGCGGCGCTGGTCGCCGCGCTCGACGTGCACCGCCGCATCCCCGGCGTCGACCACAATCGCAGGCTGCTGCTGGACCATATCCTGCGCGCGCGGATCCCGGACGAGTTCGCGAAGCTCGCGCTGCTGCGCGCGCTCGCCGACGACGGGGTTCCCGATGGGGCCGAGGCGCCGCCGGTCGACCTGCGTTCGCTGCCGCCGGCGAAGCGTCAGGCGATCGCGGAGCGGCTCGTCGAGATCCTGCCGGAGATGCGCGGACTCGACGAGCCGGAGGCCAGTCAGGCGATCGAGGACCTGGAGAGTCGCCTGGGGCACGGCCTGCAGGTTCCTCTGGTGCGCTCCGGCAGCCGCACCGCGGTGCGTGTCGGGGAGGGCTTCGTGCAGTTGGCCGTGCTGGCGTGCGACTGGTGCCGGTTCGACCGCGAGAAGGCGCGCAAGGCGATCCGGGACGGCCCGTTCGCCGGCGCCGCACGCAAGGCCTGCGGGGAGGACGAGGGCGGGAAACTGCTGAACAAAGCGCTGGACGAAGCCTTCGACGAGGCGGTCGACATCGGAGGGGCCGGGGGAACGTCTGTACGCCGCCTGATAGAACCGCCGCGGGATCTGGTGGGAGAGGAGCTGGCGGGGCCGCTCGTCGACGCGATCATCGACCTGCTCGCGGGAGCGACGCTCGACCCGTGGCCGCCGGAGCACGATCACATGGTGCTGCTCAACGCCTCGGTGCTGCTCGGCGCCCCGAAGCAGGTGGAAGCGCGCTGGGGCAAGTATCTGGCGGCGGTGTCGAAGCGGTTGCGCACGCGGCTGAAGCATTCGCAGGCGTCGTCCTGGCCCAAGCCCGCGGCGCCGGCGATCCTGCGAGCGAGCGGCGGTCAGGAACTCCCCGCGCCGGGAGTCGTCGTCACGCCTCCGTCGGTACCCCGGCCGCTGGCGGTCTTCGAAGCGGCCGGCGAGACGCCGCCGCGGTGGGTGCTCCTCTTCGCCGATCGTGCCGTCGTAGGACGCGCGCCGGAGGGAATCGTGGCGCTGGACGACGCCGCACCGGAGGTCCATGGCCGGGAGAGCGTGTACTTCCTGCGCCGGAAGGGCGTGCTGTCGGACGATCTCGTCGTCTGTTGCGGTGTTCGTCGCTTGACTGTCGCCGGGCCGGTGGCGGGAACCTTCGCGGGGTTCTTCGGTCCCGTTCTGGAGCAGTACGGCCTCGACGCGGACGCGCTCGAAATCGAGGAGGAAGCCTGAGCCGTGGATACGAGGCCCAGACGCCGGCTGCCGATCGGCCTGCAGACCTTTGGCGAGTTGCGTGAGGAAGACTGCTATTACGTCGACAAGACCGGCTTCATTGCACGACTGCTGGACGAGGGCAAGCACTATTTCCTCTCGCGCCCGCGACGGTTCGGCAAGAGCCTGCTCCTGGACACGCTGAAGGAGCTGTTCGAGGGGAACGAGGCGCTGTTCACCGGTCTGCAAATCCACAACCGCTGGGACTGGTCGCTGCGGCATCCCATCGTGCGACTCGATTTCGGCGGTGGACACTTCGGAGAGCCGGGCTACGTGCACATCAATGCGATGGCGCAACTGGCGTCCGCCGGGCAGGACAACGGGGTTGCGGTGGAGCACGACACGGCGCCCGAACGGCTCCGTGACCTGCTGCGTGCCCTGCACGCGAAGACCGGCCGGCGCGTGGTGGTCCTGGTGGACGAATACGACAAGCCCCTTCTGGATGCTCTCGACACGCCCGATCTTGCGCGCGCCAACCGTGACTACCTGCGGGGCCTGTACTCGACGATCAAGTCCAGCGACGCGCACGTCCGCTTCACGCTTCTCACCGGCGTAAGCAAGTTCTCCAAGGTGAGCGTGTTCTCCGGCCTCAACAACCTCACCGACATCACCCTCGACCCGCGATACTCGGCCATTTGCGGGTACACCGAGACGGACCTCGATACCGTGTTCGCGCCGGAGCTGGCCGGGTTGGACCGGGACCGGATCCGGGACTGGTACAACGGCTACAACTGGCGTGGCGCGGAGAAGATGTACAACCCGTTCGACATCCTGCTGCTGTTCGACAAGCGGGAGTTCGGATGCTACTGGTTCGAGAGCGGAACGCCGACCTTCCTCGTGGAGACGCTCTTCCGGCGCCGGATCAGCTCGCTGTCGCTGGACGGGATGCTGACCAGCAATGAGCTGCTTTCCTCATTCGACGTGGGCGCCATCGCGACCGAGGCGCTGTTGTTCCAGACCGGCTACCTGACGATCAGGGACGTGCGGGACCGGGGCGGCGTCCTCCGCTTCCGCCTGGGCTATCCGAACCGGGAGGTCCGGCAGAGCCTGAACGAGAACCTGCTGCGGCGGCTCGTGCAGGATGCGACCCGCCAGACCGCCAACAGCGACCGCCTGTACGACCTGCTGGAAGCCAACGACTTCGACGGGCTGAAGGTGCTGTTCGAGGCGTTCTTTGCCGGCATCCCCTACGAGTGGTACACGAACAACGCGATCGCCGACTACGAGGGTTACTACGCGAGCGTGTTCTACTCGTACTTCGCGGCGACGGGGTTCGACATCACGGTGGAGGACTCGAGCAACCGGGGACGCGCGGACATGGCGGTCCGCTTCGGAGACAACGTCTACCTGTTCGAGTTCAAGGTGGTGGAGCAGGCGACCGAGGGCACCGCGCTGGCGCAGCTCAAGGAGCGGGGCTACGCGGACAAGTACCGCGCCTCAGGCGAGCCGATCCACCTGATCGGCGTGGAGTTCAGCAAGGAGACGCGCAACGTGACGGCGTTCGAGGTGGAGCGGACCTGAGTCGGTCGCCGACGCTCCGTGCCGGTTGCGGAGCGTCCGTTCAGGACCGTGTACACAAAGAGGCGGGCGCATGGTCGCACCCGCCTCGTGCCGGGAGTGTTTGCCGGCGACGCTGGTCAGCAGGACACGCAGTTGTCGTTGTTCACCGCGCCGAGACCTTCCAGGTAGCCCAGCGTCTCGGGGAACGGCAGCGTCCGCTGGTACGGGCCGTTCGCCATGTCGGCCGTGGTCTGGCCGCGGCGGCTGATCGCCATCACGTCGGCACCCTGTTCCACCAGGTACTGCACGAGCTCCGTGTGGCCGCGCGCGGCGGCGTGGTGGAGCGCGTTGTAGCCGTCGTGGTCGCGGGCGTTGACGTCGACGCCCACCTCTTCGATGAGGTACTTCACCGACGGGATCCAGCCGTCCGGCACGTGCCGGTGGGCGTTCGATTCGAACCCCTCGCCGTAGCCGACGCCGGAGGCGGCGTGGAGCGGCCACACCCCGGGACCGCCCGGTACCGCCGGCGGCAGCCCGGAGGGATCCGGCGTGTTGCCTTCGTTCCGGCGCCGTGGCTCGGGTGCCCGCGTCGGGACATTCGGATCCGCGCCGTGGGCCATCAGCAGCCGCATCGCGGCGACGTCGGTGGCGTAGGCGGCCCGCCAGAACGGTGTGGCGCCGTCGACGCTCTCAGAGCAGCAGTGGTTGTACGACATGTACCACAGGTGGTTGTTGGTCCGGACGTTCGGATTCGCCCCGGCCTCGAGCAACGCCTCCATGACGTCGAGGTAGGAGGCCTCCTGCTGGTCGTGGGCGCGGGGTTGCGGGTAGCGGGCTCGCGGCGCCCATTGCAGGTTGAGGGCGGCGAACAGCGGCGTGGCGCCGCCGCTGGTCGCGATGTTCGGGTCGGCGCCGCGTTCGATGAGGCGCAACGCGAGGTCGAAGTGCCCGTTCATCGTGGCGATCTGCAGCGGGCTGGTGTGATCGCCGCTCACGCGGTCGATGTCGGCCCCGGCGTAGATCAGCGCCAGCGCCACGTCGATATGACCCTGGCGGGCGGCGTGCAGCAGCGCGGTCAGGCCGCCCTGCCTGCCGACCCGCTCGGTGTAATCGCGGGGCGTTCCGCGGGACAGCCGCCGACCCTCGTTGTCCTGTTTCGCGGTCTCGGGGAACGCCTGCACCTGCCGGGCGGCCCGGATCGCGGCCTGCACCTGGCTGGCGGTGGGCTGCCAGCCCGTCTGCTCGTGCGGCGGCGCGGCGGCCCGGAACCCGTCCAGCACCTCCTGCCGACGGTACGCCGCGGCGCGGTCCACGGAGTCGAGTGCAGGGAGATCGACCACGCGGGTCGCGACGTCGAGGTCCGCGCCCCGTTCCATCAGCACGTTGACCGGGTCGACGCGGTTGGCCGCCGCCGCGAACATTAGCGGCGTCTGACCCCAGGTGTTCTCCCGCGCGTCGATGTCCGCGCCGTGATCGATCAGGGCGGCCGCTGCCTCGCTGCTGCCCGCCTGCGCGGCCAGGTGCAGGGCGGTCGCTCCGCTGGTGGTGGTGGCGTGCGCATCGGCGCCGGCCTCGAGCAGTATCCGGGCGACCGCCGACTGTCCGCTGCGGCTGGCGACGTGCAGCGGCGTATGCTGACCGATGCGCGTGGTCGCCTCCAGGTGGGCGCCCGCGTAGATGAGCGTCTCGGCCAGCTCGACGTCGCTACGCATCGCCGCCCAGTGCAACGCCGTCATGCCGTCGGCCTGCGCCGTCTGCACGTCGACGCCCCGCTGCAGCAGGCTGCGAACCGCTTCGACGTCGCCCCGGCTCGCCGCGTCCGCCACCGGTGCGTCCGCGGGCGCCGCCGCCAGTACGGCGAGCAGGGCCGGCGCCGCGCACAACGCCGCCGTGAGTCCCCAACGCAGCGATCGAGTCATGACTGTTTCTCCAGAATACCGGAATCCGACCGCCGGGTCGGATTCCGGTAGCAAAGCGCGAGCTCCCGTGTCTTCCGTCCTGGCCGGTCGTGCGCTCAGACGTTGAGCGCGAGCTCGCCCGTGCTGTCGCCGAAGGTCGCCCGGTCGTCGTGCCCGAGCGCGTGCAGCAGCGTGAGCATGGCATTCGCCATCGGGGTTCCCTCCGGCGCGCGCACGTGACGCCCGCCCGCCAGCCGGCCGTTGGCGTGGCCGAAGACGATGAGCGGACAGCGCTTGTGATTGTGCAGGTTGGGGTCGCCCATCCCGGAGCCGTAGAGGATCACGCTCTTGTCGAGCAGGTGCGTATCGCCCTCGACAGTGCTCTTCAGCTTGTCGAGGAAGTACGGCAGCAGGCTGACGTGGTAGCGGTTGATCTTGCTGAACTCGAGGATTCCTTCCTCGTTGCCGCCGTGGTGCGACGCCGAGTGGAACGGCCGGTCCGTGCCGCTCAGCGGGTAGACGCGGCCCGAGGCGTCGCGACCCATCTTGAACGAGAAGACGCGGGTCACGTCGCTCTCGAAGGCGAGCGCCTGCACGTCGAACATCAGCTTGACGTGCTCGTCGAACGAGTCGGGCACGCCGGCCGGGGCCTCGGGCAGCTCCCGCGCCTCGCCGCTCGTGTTGCGTTCCTCGACGCGCTGGATGCGCCGCTCGATCTCGCGGATGTTGTTCAGATAGCGCTCCATGCGCCGCCGGTCCGTCGGCCCGAGCTCGCGCGTCAACTGGGAGACCCGCGACGTCATCCAGTCGAGGATGCTCGCGTCGGTCTTGCGGCGCGCGGCGCGCTCCTCGGCGGTTCCGCCCACGCCGAAGAGCTGCTCGAAGGCGACCCGCGGCGAGCGGGTGACGGGGAGCGGCTCGGTCGGCGACGCCCAACTGATCGAGTCGGTGTAGACGCAGGTGTAGCCGTAGGCGCAGCCGCCGGCCTGGTCGACGTTCTCGATGCAGAGCTGCATCGACGGCAGCGGCGTGTCCTGCCCGAAGCGCTGCGCGTGGAGCTGGTCCAGGGAGGTGCCGGCGCGGACGTCCGAGCCCTGGGTCTGCTTCGGATGCGACTGGGTCAGGAAGACCGAGCTGGTCCGGAAGTGGTCGCCGCCGATCTCGGGCGGCGAGAACGCCTCGGCCATCCCGACGTCGGTGTCGCTGATGATGGTCAGGTGCTCGCGGTACGGCTCCAGCGAGCTGAGCGCGCCGGCGCTGAGCTCGAAGTCGCGGCCTGCGGTGGCCGGGGCCCACAGGTGCTGCGTGCCGCCCCAGGCGTTGGAGCCCGCGGCGCCGTGCACCATCTCCATGCAGACCAGGCGGGTCGGATCGAGCGCGGCCCGGGTGGCCGCCGATACCCGGCCGGCCGGATGCATCGCATCCAGGAAGGGCAGGGCCAGCGAGGCGGCGCCGACGTCACGGAGAAAAGTACGCCGCGGGATGTGCTTGCCAGTGATGTACATGAATCTGTCTCCCCACCTGTGCCTGTCGGTCCGTCTTCCGGCAGTTACTGTGCTTCTGTCGTGACGCCGTCGGTTTCCGCCCGCTGCATCCGGAACGCCGGGCTGTTGATGACGCCCAGGATGAACGAGGACATGCGGTAGTCGTTGTCGCGCGCCGCCGCGGTGACCGCCCGGACGGTGGGCATGTCGTAGTGCTCGACGCGCCGGCCGAGGGCGTACGCCGTCAGGTTCTCGGCGAACGTACGGGCCAGCGAGTCCGGCAGGGCGAGCAGCGCCGCGCGCAGGCCCTGCGGGCTCGACACCTGCGTCCCGTCCCACATCTCGCCGCGGGTGTCCAGCGGCATGCCGTTCTCGCGGATCCGCCACTTGCCGATGACGTCGAAGTTGTCCAGCGCGAGGCCGAGCGGATCCATGAAGCGGTGGCAGGCGTTGCATGTCGGATTCGTCCGGTGCATCTCCATCCGCTCGCGCGTCGTCAGCGACCGCCCGTCGACGACCGTGGCCGTCTCGTCGAGGTCCGGGACGGCAGGCGGCGGCGGCGGCGGCGGAACGCCGAGGACCACCTCCATCACCCACTTGCCCCGCAGCACCGGCGATGTGCGGTTGGCCAGCGACGTGAGCATGAGGACGGAGCCGTGGCCGAACAGGCCCCGCCGCCGCTCGTCCGTCAGGCGAACGCGGCGGAACGCGGGCCCGGCGACGTTCGGCAGGCCGTAATGCCGGGCCAGCCGCTCGTTCACGAACGTGTAGTCGGCCGTGAAAAGGTCGAAGAAGCTGCGGTCCTCGCGCACCAGGCTGTCGAACAGCAACTCCGTCTCGCGCCGCATCGCGTCGGCGAGCTGCCGGTCGAAGTTCGGGAACCAGAACGCGTCCGGCTGCACCTGATCCATGTCCTGCAGGCGCAGCCAGAGCGCTGCGAAGCGGGAGGCCAGCGACTCCGACCGCGGGTCGGCCAGCATTCTCCGTGTCTGTGCGTCCAGCACGCCCGGGTCGGAGAGCTTGCCGGCGGCGGCCAGCGCGATGAGCTCCTCGTCGGGCGGCCCGGCCCAGAGGAAGAACGCGAGGCGCGACGCCAGCGCCACGTCGGAGATCCGGTAGTTCTTGCCGGGCTCGACGTCTCCTGCCGGCCGCTCGATCCGGAACAGAAAGTCGGGGCTCGCCAGGGTGGCCTGCAGCGCGGTCCGGATCCCCGTCTCCCAGCCGCCGTCGCGCAGGCCCGCCTCGTAGAACGCCATCAGGTCGCCGACGTCCGTTTCGGACAGCGGCCGGCGGTAGGCCCGCGTGGCGACGCGGGTGATGATCTCCTCCGCACAGGGGCGCTCGGTCGCGGGCGACGTCGGGCGGCAAGTGAAGACCCGCTGCCGGCTCGGCGTTTCCGACACGCCGGTCACGTCGTACGGACCGTCGATGACGAAGTCGCGCATGTGCGGCAGGGCGGTGACGCCGTAGCCGAGGTCCCCGATCTCCGTGTCGACGATAGACCACTCGTGCGGGGCCAGCACGTCCTCGACCGGCCCTTCGAACTGCCGCACGAATACCGCGGAGACCCGCCGCGGTCCGGCGCGGACGAAGATCGGCTCCTCCACCTCGAGGTACACGCCGTTCGGGTCGGAGGTGCGCAGCCACTGATCCATCGCCAGCAACGCCACCGGCTCGCCGTCGATCGAGATCTCGATCAGCTCGTTGCGGATGGTCGATCCGGACAGACCGCCGGTGGTCGTGTGCTGGAACGCCATCGTGAAGACGTAGTCGCCGTCGGCGGGGAAGTTGTGCAGGACGGAGAACCCGCCGCGGGTGCCGTACGGCGCGCCTTCCACCCGGTCCCACTGCGAGTAGGCCCGCGACTTCGAGTAGGTCGTCTGCTTCGGGGCCGCGTTCGGATTCCCGATGGCGAGCTGGGCGACCTCGGTGGCGGCCCGCAGATAGCCGTCGAGCAGCGTCGCCGACAGCATCTGGACGTCGGCGATGTTGTCGAAGTTGGCGCTCATCGTGTCGAGCGGCAGGTAGTCGCCCGCGTCGATCTGCAGGCCGAGCAGATCGTGGACGGCCCGCTCGTACTCGTACCGGTTCAGCCGCTGGAAGGTCCGGTAGCCCGGGTTCGGATTGTCCGCGGCGGCCTGGTCCACCACCGACTCGAGCGTCTCGACGAGCGCGGCCAGCGTCCCGGCGTCGGGCCGGCGAACCCCCGGCGGGGGCATCATGTTGGCACGCAGCTTGCGGATCATCCTCTCGGTGCGCTCGGCCTCCTCCGGACTGTTCGCCGCCGCGTCGACGTCGAAGTCCTCCAGCGAGAGGTTGCCGGTCAGCATGCGGTCGTTGTGGCAGCTCCGGCAGTAGCGCTGCACGACCCCGGTCAGCTCGGCGTGGTCGGGGACGGCCCCAGGGGGCGCAGGAGCGGCCTCCTGGGCGGGCGTGCGGGCGGCCGTGTCGACGGACGCGACGGCAACCGCCAACAGGACGGCAAGGATAGCGGCGGGCGCAGCAATTGTTCTCATGGCGTTTCGCCCCGGCCAAGCGCCCAACGACCGTGCGCCAACGGCCGGATTCCGAATCCGCACAGTGTATCAGTCTTTCGCGGCACCGCCACGCGAAATCGGGAGGGGCGGTGGCGACGAAGGCTCACCCGGCGACGCAACGCGCAAGTGTTACTGACCGGAGGAATCGCATGCGAGCGTCGTCAATCAGATCCATCGCTGGAGCCGGGCCGGGAAGGTCGTGCCGCTACGGCGCGGCTTGTACACCTTCGCCGACCGCTATCGGCGGGTGCCGCTGTCGCCGGCCGCCTTGGCGAATGCGCTGTACCCTCCGTCGTATGTGAGCGGACTCTGGGCGCTCGGGTTCTACGGCCTGATCCCGGAAGGCGTGTCCGCCTACACGAGCGTCACCACGCGCACGCCGCGGAAGTTCGAGAACGCATTCGGCGCGTTTCTCTACGCCGCCATCAAGAGGAGCTTCTTCTTCGGCTACCGTACCGTTTCAATCGCCGGTACCGAGGTGGTGATCGCCACGGCGGAAAAGGCGCTGCTCGATCTGTTTCACCTGAGCGCCGGCGAGTGGGATCGGCCGCGGATGATGGAGATGCGGTTTCAGCGGAATGAAGGTGTCGACGGGCGTCGTCTCCACGACTACGCGCAACGCCTGGGGAAGCCCAGGATCCTGCGCGCCGTTCAGGTGTGGCGCGAATGCTGCGACGCGCCGGAAGATGACGGCGTGGACCTGTGAAGGACCGCGCTCTCGAGGCGGCGCTCCGGTTCGACGATCCCGGGCGCCGGCTCAATTCCCTGCGCGAGTATCTCCAGGCCTTCATCATGCGGTCGCTGCATGAGAGCGACGCTTCCCGGACGGTCGCCTTCGTCGGCGGCACCGCGTTGCGGTTTCTCGAGAACCTTCCGCGATTCTCCGAAGGCCTCGATTTTTCGCAAGTCTCCACCACTGGCTACGATCCCGTGCGCTGGCTGCGGAAGCTCAAACAGGATCTTCATCTTTCCGGTTTCGACAGCACCGTTCGCTGGGTGGACCGCAAGCCGGTGCAGGTGGCCTGGATTCGAACGGCGTCTCTGCTCGCCGAGGCCGGATTGTCCGGTCACTCGGCGCAGAACCTCTCCGTCAAGATCGAAATCGACACCCGTCCACCCGTCGGAGCGGTGGTCCGGCGCACCGTCGTCACCCACCGGTTCACGTTCGTCATTCGTCACTACGACCTGCCGTCACTCATGGCGGGCAAGCTCCATGCGTTGCTCACCCGGGGCTATCCGAAGGGTCGCGACTGGTTCGATCTGGTGTGGTATCGGTCGCGTCGCCCGCCGATCGACCCGAACGTACCGCTGCTCCAGCATGCTCTGGAGCAGACGCAGGGCGCCGATCGTTACCGCGCCGACGATTGGCGGCGGCTGCTGCGTACGCGGCTGGCCGACGTGGACATCGGCACCCTGACGCGCGATGTCGAACCGTTCCTGGAGCGACCTGCCGATGCCCTGCTCCTGGAACGAGCCAACCTCCACGCGGTCCTTGAACCGTGATCCCCAGCCACCGCGCCGCGGTGACGACGATGAAGTGACTGCGCTGGAATCCGCCAACGAACGCGGCGCCGTCGACTCCCTGGCTCGGCGCTGGATCGCTGGTGCCGGGCTGGACCCCGTTGACGCCGGGGCGTAGGATGGGCGGGAGATGCAGCCTCTCGACCCCGTTCACACCCGCGGCCCCGCCTTCTCCCCCGGAAGCGGCGCCCCGGGCACCGAGGTGACCGTGGAGACCCGCGATCTTCCGGCCCTGACTCCCGTCTACCTCGGCATGGGGGCGACCCGTTCCAGCTTCGAGGTCCTCAGCCAACTCGTCACCAGCGAGCTGGGCGAGATGTCCGCGGTCATCGAAGTGCCCGACTGGGCCACCGCCGACCGCACCCACTACTTCGTGCTCGTCGACGTCTACTTCCGGCCGCTGGCCGTGTCCGCCGCATTTCACGTGACGGAGTCCGATGGAACACTGCAGCGCCGCGGGCAGATTGCGGACGACGCGGGAGGCTGCCTGACCCTCAGTGAGTCGGGGGAGGGGCAGGAGCTCTACGTGTTGACAGGTGGCGTGCAGGACCTTAACGTGGGAGATGAGATTCTGGTCGACGCGACTCTTGCCGAGTCGCTCGGCTGCGGGCAGGGAACCGCCCTGCAGGTCACGCGCGTCGAACGGCTGGACTGAACCCCCTCCGTCGTCCCGAGCGCGCATCATCGGCGCACGTCGGATGCGCGACGGGGGGCATTCCATGGGGTTGACAGGAGCGAAGATTCGGCTGCGGAACCCGAGACTACCCGACCTGGAACCGGTGGAGATCGATGCTCTGGCCGACACCGGGTCGATGCACCTGTGCATTCCGGTGTCGCTGCAACGCCGGCTGCAGCTCGAAGAGTCGGAGAAGAAGACCGTGACCCTGGCCGACGGCAGCCCGGTGCGGGTGCCCTACGTCGGCCCGATCGAGCTGCGCTTCGGGAATCGGACCGGGTTCACGGGAGCGCTGGTCATGGGAGAGCAACCCCTGCTGGGGGCCATTCCCATGGAGGACATGGACCTGGTCGTCGTACCGCGGACGCGACAGGTGATCGTCAACCCCGCGAGTCCCGACGCCGCGATGAGCCGAGCGTAGAGCTCAGATCGGCGGCTCCCGCCACCGCTCGCGGCGCACCAGTTCGCCGCTCCCGGCCGTTCCCAGCACCTCGCCGTCCCGGTACACCACCTCGCCGCGGCGGATCGTGAGCTGCGGCCAGCCCGTCACCTCGCGGCCTGCGTGGATCGAGTAGCCGCTGCCCGAGAACATGTCCTCGTTGCGGATCGTGCGCGTCTCGTTCGGATCCCACAGCACGAGGTCGGCGTCCGAGCCGACGGCGATCGTGCCCTTGCGCGGGTACAGCCCGAACAGGCGGGCCGGGTTGGACGAGGTGACCTCGACGAACCGTTCCAGGGAGATGCGCCCCCCGCCGACGCCGTCCGAGTAGAGCATCGGCAGCATTACCTGCAGGTTGCTCATGCCTGCCCGGTGCCGCGCGACGTTCTGCGCCAAGTCCAGCTTCTGCTCGCGCGTGTAGGCGACGTGGTCGGTGGCCACGACGTGGACGGTGCCGCGGGCGATGCCGTCCCACAGGGCGTCGAGGTCGCTCTGCTCCCGCAGCGGCGGCTGGCCGATGTACAGCCCCGGCGTGGGGCCGTCGAACCGCTCGCGGGTCAGGTGCAGATAGATGGGGCGGGTCTCGACGTAGACGGGCAGGCCGCGCTGCTGCGCCGCCTCGGCGACCCGCAGGGCACGTTCCGAGGAGAGGTGCACGATGTAGAGCGGCGTCCCGGTCGCCTCGGCCATCGCCACGGCGCGCTGCGTCGCCGCCTCCTCGGCCGCCACCGGCCGCGCGTCGGCGAAGTAGGCGAGCGAGCCGCGTCCCTCGGCGACCATCCGCTCGCCCGTGATCCGCACGATGGCGGCGTCCTCGCAGTGCATCATCATCAGCACGCCGGTCTCCCGCGCTGCGTGCATCGTGTGGACGAAGCCGGGAGCGCGGGCGTCGAAGGTCGGCCGCACCATGAACACCTTGATGGTGGTCTGGCCGGCGTCGGCGAGCGCCGCCAGCGAATTCGCGGTGGCGCTTGCGGGATCCGAGACGATGGGGTGGAAGATGACGTCGGCGATGGTCTGCGCCTCTATCTCGGGCATGGCCCGAGCCAGCGTCTCGGCGGGCGTTTCTCCGTCGGCGACGCCGCCGAAGTTCGAGATGGTGGTGATGCCGCCGGCCAGCGCCGCGCGCGAGCCGGAGGTGTAGTCGTCCATCCGGATGCCGCCCAGGTGCACGTGCGGGTCGATGCCGCCCGGCAGCACCAGCAGACCGCCCGCGTCGATCTCCTCCGTGTCCGCGTCGCGTGCCTCGAGGCCGGTTCCGATCTCGGCGATGGTCGCGCCGACGACACGAACGTCAGCGGCCCGCAGTCCGCCGTCGGTGTAGACCTCGCCTCCGCGAATGATGGTTTCCGGTTCCGATTGGGCGGTGACGGCGACCGCGGCCGCCATCACGCTGACCCCGGCGATGACGACCAAGCTGCGCAGCCAGTTCATGGCATCCTCCACTGCATCGCGTCCGCGGCCCCGCCGGGACATGCAATCGTTCCGAAGCTCTCCCATCGTTACGCGATCCGCCGACTCGGCCCCCACGGCAAGACGCGGTGAGGCACGCTCACTCCGACGCACGGCTCGCGGCCCCATTGCCGTCGGCCCCTGCTTCGCCTGCCGCGTCCCAGCGCTGACGCCAGGACCCCCGCAGCGCATCCATGCGCTCCCGGTACTGCTCGGCGAGCTCCTCCGGCACGATGGCGTTCGCGAGGTCCGAGAACAGCGTGACATAGGGGGCGAGCACCGAGTCGCGCAGCAGCCGCTCGCCAGTCGGAACGTAGGCGATCACCGGCAGCACGATCAACGCCGCCGCGAGCAGCGCGGCGACGAAGCCGGCCGCGGCGCCGGCCAGCCGGTCCGCCCAGCCGAGCATCGCCGCCTTGAGCAGTCCCCGCAGGATGCGCCCGGCCAGAGCGCCGGCCAGCATCGTGCCCAGAAAGATAGCCAGGTAGCCGATGAGGTTCGCGGCCGGCGCCGGCATGTCCATCGCCCCCAGCACCGCCGCGGCGGCCAGCCCGTGGAACCGGGCGGCGAGGATGAACGCGGCCACGAGCGCCCCGATCCCGATCAGCAACCGCGTCAGTCCCTTGAGCAGTCCCAGCACAATGAGCAGCCCGACGAGGACGAGCAGGAGCAGGTCGAACGCGTTGAGATCCATCGCGCCTCACCGCTCCCCAACCGGGTCGTGATGATCCGCACCCGGCATCGCGTGGGCCACCTGCTGTGCGAGCGTCCGGGCGCGCCGGGACGCTTCGGGCGGCGTGCGGCTCGCCAGCAGGCGGTCGAGCGCTTTCCGGTCCAGACCGGGCAAGACCCGGCTGCGGTCCGCCCGCACGAAGGCGGCTTCGCCCGCCGTCGGGGCGACGACCCAGATGCACGCGCCGTCGGTGCGGCTCCAGGTCCAGGCCTCGCGCACGCCCATGCGGAAGTACGGGGCCAGTTTGGCGCTCGAATCGACGCTGCGGTCGATTTCGACCACCAAATCGGGAACCGGTGCGCCGCTCCGCGTGTCGAGATAGCCGTCGGCGCACATCGCGGCGCGGGCCCGCACCGGATCGAGAAAGAGACACGTGTCCGGCTCGAAGGCGCCGTCGTCGCTCACCAGTCGGCTTGCGCCCGCCACCAGGAGCTCCAGCGGACGGCCCGCGTCCTCCAGCATCTGCTCGATCCGGCTGAAGAGGGCCGCGAGCTTCCAGGCCCGCCACTCGTGGCTGACCCCCGGCTCGGCAAGAAACTCGGCCCGGCCGGTCGCCGTCTCGTAGCGGCTGCGGGGAGCCTCGTCGTGATCGGTGAGGCGGTCGTAGAGGCCGCGCGGCATCGCGACGTCGATCCGCACCGGCGCGTCGGGGTTCGACGGGGCGGTCGGTTGCGGCGCGGCGTTCGTGCTTTCGGTCCGCAGATCTTGAGTCATGCACCACTCCAGTAGAGCGGGCGTTCGTCAGGGGAGCACCTCCAGTATAGCTCCCGTGCGGAGGGCTGCACCGGCGCGCGCCCCGCCGCGAGTTCCCGTTCCCGCCCGCGCTATGATCGAGGCCTGTTCCGAGACTTGCGGCCAATGCCGGAGAACGGCCGGGAGGGGATGCACCGAT
Source organism: Vicinamibacterales bacterium (assembly GCA_965116825.1). GTDB lineage: Bacteria > Acidobacteriota > Vicinamibacteria > Vicinamibacterales > UBA8438 > WTFV01. The sequence continues at coordinate 6,432,847 of OZ220736.1, read as the reverse complement.
GACCCAGAGCCTGCAGCATCGTCTGGTTCCTTTCGCGTTGGCCGCCGCGCTGGTGGTGACCGGCTCCGCCGCCTGGGGGCAGACCTCCGTTCCGGACGGGGAATGGCATCACATAGGGCGCGACGCGGCCAACACCAAGTACTCGCCGCTCGACCAGATCGACGCCGGCAACTTCACCGACCTCGAGGTCGCCTGGCGATGGACCTCGCTCTCCACCGCGGTGGCCGAGGCCAACGAGCGGATCCGCCCCAGCCAGTTCAAGTCCGTCCCGCTGATGGCGGACGGGCTGGTCTACGTCAGCACCGCCGTTGGGCAGGTCGCCGCGCTCGATGCCGGCACTGGCGAGTCGGTCTGGACCTACGACCCGCAGATCTACGCCTACCTCGACCGGCCGCCGAACATGGGCTGGCACCACCGCGGCGTCTCCTACTGGTAAGGACTCCGAGAGCGACGACGCGCGCATCTTCATCGCCAGCCACGACAAGCGGCTGGTGGCGCTGAACGCGCGCACCGGCCGGCGCTACCCCGACTTCGGGACCGGCGGCTACGTCGACCTGACCGCGGGTTTCGAGCGCGAGATCGACGCGTCGCGCATGACCTGGTCGTCGCCGGTCGCGATAGCCGGAGATACCGTCATCGTCGGCAGCATCGTGCAGGACACCCGACTGACCCTGCGGGAGGCGTCTCCCGGCCACGTGCGGGCCTACGACGCGCGCACCGGCGAGATGAAGTGGATATTTCGGACCATCCCGCAGGGCGACGACTTCGGGGCCGACACCTGGGGCAACGAGTCGTGGCGCTACAGCGGACACTCCAACGTCTGGTCCTACATGGCGGTCGACGAGGAGCTGGGCATCGTCTACCTGCCCACCGGCACGCCCTCGAACGACTGGTACGGCGGCATGCGGCCCGGCGACAACCTGTTCGCCGAGAGCATCGTCGCCGTCGACGTCGAGACCGGCGAGCGGGTCTGGCACTTTCAGGCGATCCATCACGGTCTGTGGGACTGGGACTTCCCGACCGGTCCGAACCTGCTGGACATCACCGTCGACGGCCGCTCCGTCAAGGCCATCGCCCAGGTGAGCAAGCAGGGGTTCACGTACGTCTTCGACCGGGTCACCGGCGAGCCGGTCTGGCCGATCGAGGAGCGGCCGGTGCCGCAGGGCAACGTACCGGGCGAGTGGTACTCGCCGACCCAGCCGTTCCCGACGAAGCCGCCGCCGTTCGACCGGCAGGGCTTCGCCCTCGAGGACGTCATCGACTTCACGCCCGGGTTGCGCGCCGAGGCGCTCCGGATCATCAACAGCCGGGCGCGGTTCGGGCCGATTTTCTCGCCGCCGGTGGTGCGCGGGGCCGAGGTGCCGTTCATCCAGGTACCGGGCGCGGGCGGCGGCGCGAACTGGCAGGGCGCGGCGGTCGACGTGGAGACCGGACAGCTCTTCGTGTCGTCGTCGAGCACGCTGATCGTGGTCGAGGTTGTGCCCTACGACCCGCCGGCGACCGTCGGCTATTTCACCGATCCCTGGGGCGTCGGCCTGTCCGGGCCTCGGGGGCTGCCGCTGTTCAAGCCGCCTTACAAGCGGGTGACGGCGATGGACCTGAACACGGGCGAGCAGAGCTGGATGGCGCCGCACGGGGACGGCCCGCGCTACCACCCGGCGCTGCGCGACCTGGATCTGCCGCCTCTGGGCGGCGGGGGCGGCATCGGCTCCGGCCCGCTCGTGACGCCGACCCTGCTGATCATGAACCACGGGGGACGCGGCTTCGAGTCCGCGGCGGACGACGCGCTGATCGAGGCGACCGGCGACCCGACCGCGGATGCGGCGCTGCTGATGGCGGCCAGCACGCGCACCATCAGCGCGTACGACAAGGCGACCGGCGAGCACCTTGGGTCGGTGCTGCTGCCGGCGATCCCTGGCGGCAACCCGATGACGTATCTGCACGAGGGGAAGCAGTACCTCGTCGTCGCGGTCGGCCGCGGGGGCGCCGATGCGGAGCTGATTGCGCTGGCGCTGCCGTGAGCGGCCCGATCTGAGCGCCTCGGAAGAACCGCTGTGGGCGCCCTTCCCGATTTCCGCCGCGCTATGATCGACGCCGGTTACGACACTTGCGGAGAGCCGGCGAACGGTCGGGAAGGGATGGTCCGATGACCCAGAGCCTGCAGCGTCGTCTCGTTCCACTCGCGGCGGTCTTACTGGTGATCTGCGGTTCCGCTTGGGCGCAGACCTCGGTGCCCGACGGCGAGTGGCATGCCATCGGCCGGGACGCGGCCAACACCAAGTACTCGCCGCTCGACCAGATCACCGCGGACAACTTCACGGACCTGGAGATCGCGTGGCGCTGGACGTCGCTATCCACCGCCGTGGCGGAGGCCAACGAGCGGATCCGGCCCAGCCAGTTCAAGTCCGTGCCGCTGATGGCGGACGGGCTGGTCTACGTCAGCACCGCGCTCGGGCAGGTGGCGGCCCTCGACGCCGGCACCGGCGAGCCGGTCTGGACCTACGACCCGCAGATCTACGCCTATCTCGACCGGCCTCCCAACATGGGTTGGCACCACCGGGGCGTTTCGTACTGGAAGGACTCGGCGAGCGACGACGCGCGCGTTTTCATCGCCAGCCACGACAAGCGGCTGGTCGCGCTGAACGCGCGCACCGGCCGGCGCTATCCCGACTTCGGCACCGGCGGCTACGTCGACCTCACCGCGGGTTTCGAGCGCGAGATCGACGCCTCGCGGATGACCTGGTCGTCGCCGGTCGCCATCGCCGGCGACACGGTCATCGTCGGCAGCATCGTGCAGGACGGGCGGCTGACGCTGCGCGAGGCATCTCCGGGCCACGTGCGGGCCTACGACGCGCGCACCGGCGAGATGAAGTGGATATTCCGGACCATCCCGCGCGGCGACGACTTCGGCGCCGACACCTGGGGCAACGAGTCGTGGCGCTACAGCGGGCACTCCAACGTCTGGTCCTACATGGCGGTCGACGAGGAACTGGGCATCGTCTATCTGCCGACCGGCACGCCCTCGAACGACTGGTACGGTGGCATGCGGCCCGGCGACAACCTGTTCGCGGAGAGCATCGTCGCCGTCGACGTCGAGACCGGCGAGCGGGTCTGGCACTTTCAGGCGATCCATCACGGTCTGTGGGACTGGGACTTCCCGACCGGGCCGAACCTGCTGGACATCACCGTCGACGGCCGCCCGGTCAAGGCCATCGCCCAGGTGAGCAAGCAGGGCTTCACCTACGTCTTCGACCGGGTCACCGGCGAGCCCGTCTGGCCGATCGAGGAGCGGCCGGTGCCGCAGGGCAACGTGCCGGGCGAGTGGTACTCGCCGACCCAGCCGTTTCCGACCAGGCCGCCCCCGTTCGACCGGCAGGGCTTCGCCCTCGAGGACGTGATCGACTTCACGCCGGCGCTGCGCGCCGAGGCGCTCCGGATCATCACCAGCCGGGCACGCTTCGGGCCGATCTTCTCGCCGCCGGTGGTGCGCGGGGCCGAGGTGCCGTTCATCCAGGTGCCGGGGGCGGGCGGCGGCGCCAACTGGCAGGGCGCGGCGGTCGACGTGGAGACCGGGCAGCTCTTCGTCTCGTCCTCGAGCACGCTGATCGTGGTAGAGGTGGTGCCGTACGACCCGCCGGCCACGGTGGGGTACTTCACCGATCCCTGGGGCGTCGGCCTGTCCGGCCCGCGGGGGTTGCCGCTGTTCAAGCCGCCCTACAAGCGGGTGACGGCGATGGACCTGAACACCGGCGAGCAGAGCTGGATGGCGCCGCACGGCGACGGCCCGCGCTACCATCCGGCGCTGCGCGATCTGGACCTGCCGCCCCTCGGCGGCGGCGGCGGCATCGGCTCAGGCCCGCTCGTGACGCCGACCCTGCTCATCATGAACCACGGCGGTCGCGGCTTCGAATCGACGGCAGACGCCGCGCTCGGCGAGGCGACCGGCGACCCGAGCACGGACGCCGCCTTGCTGATGGCGGCCAGCACACGCACCATCAGCGCCTATGACAAGGAGACCGGCGAGCACCTCGGGTCCGTGCCGCTGCCGGCGATGCCGGGCGGCAACCCGATGACGTACCTCCACGAGGGCAAGCAGTACCTCGTCGTCGCGGTCGGGCGCGGGGGCGCCGATGCGGAGCTGGTCGCGCTGGCGCTGCCGTGAGCAGTGGACTCTGCGCCGGTCTCAGATGCGCGTGCAGTCAGGGCCGGCTCGGACACGTAGAGGGATCTGAAACACCGCGCGCAGTTGGCATGCTGGGCGCTCGGTCTGGTCAGTGCGTCCAGCTCTCGTGCGGCGTCGTCGCGTTCCGCGGGATTACCCGTGCGGTGGCGATCGAGATACGGCCACATCGCCCTGATCAGGTTGCAGCGTTCGAGAATCAGCTCGTCGCGCAGGTTCAGGCCGAAGAGATCGATAGTGACTTGGCCGCGTCTGTACTCGTGCCCTTGTGTGCCGCGGGGCACCGCAACGAAGCTGCGGAAGCCGACCAGTTCCTCGGGCCGCATGTCTTCGGTGCCGACCGGATTGACGAGGAAGGCCGTTCCGACTCATTGAGCTGGTGGACGCTGTCGCCGTCGGTCCCACGCGGTCCGCTGACCGGAAAGCAGGTCTCTTGTTGTCCTCGTTGCACGTCTTGCACGAGACGAGATCGCGCCGTCCGCCCCAGGTTCGGCCGACCGCGTCTGCGCCAGCACGCCGCTGCGGGCGAGGCAGCGGTCGTTCGCAGTACCCGCACTTGAAGTGCTGAATGCTGATGAAGACATGCTTGATGCGGCTCCACGCGGGCTCTTCGCCGTTCTCGGCTTGGGCGAGCCAGTTGGGATCGTGCTCCCGGATCTGATCTGCCGTCAGGCCGTGGATCTCCAACTCCGGCGTGGCAAGGACCGATGCAGTTTCGTCGTCGCCATCGGGCACGACCAGCAATAGATTGGCCGATTCTATCGTCCCCGCCACTATGGGGCATCGAAGCTGGAGGTGTCCCGGTGATGGTAACGGGTCCGGGGCCGAGCCGTGCGAGCGGCTATGATCTGCGGATCGATGCGCAACGCCGGGCTGTTTCTCATTCTCACCGCAATCGCCACGCTCGTCGCGGTCGTCGGACGCGTATCCGCGGATGCCGACCACGAGACCCTGGCGGCGTCGCTTGCTGCGATCGCGGAGAGCCGGGAGCTCTACGGTCTGGGCGGCGCCGGACGGTTCCTGTCGGGCGTCACGCTGATGGTTGCCGGGTGGTTTCTGTTCGGAGTCCCGCGTGACGCCGGGCGGGGGCGTTCGGCCCTCGTCCCGCTCCTGTTGGCGGTATCGGGGACGCTTACGGCGTGTTCCGGGGCGCTCGCGGTCGGCCTGGCCAACATGCCGGCGGAGTGGATGGATGTCGCCGGCCGGGAGCGGGTCGTGCTCAGTCACCAGGAAGCCACGATGTGGCTGCGCTGGTTCACCGGCGCGGCAGGCTTCGCCGTGGCCGGCTTCGCGTTGATCGTCATCGCCCGGCGCCAGCGGAGCGCCGGGGGCTCCCTCGAGCGGGTCGCGCCGGCGTCCGCGCTGCTTGGCTTGGCGATCCAGTTCGTCTGGCTGGATGCCGCGACAGTGGTGCACATCGTTACCGGGACCCTCTTCGTGGTCTGGCTCACCGTGGGCGGCGGCACGCTCCTGAGAGGACGGACCTGGATTCCCGGCTGAGGACGCTCGGCTGCCGACGCGCTCCGCAGGATCCCTGTAGAATCAATCGGATCGGGCGACAATCGCGACGGACGCCCGCCTGCTTCCGTCGCGTTGCCGTCTCGGAAGCGACCGTTCTTCGCCGATGCCACGACGCGACAAAGGAGACCGTGCGATGAGTGAGCGAGCGCCGCAGGACACCCCTGCGGGCCACTGGATTTCGTACCGCCCCGAGATCAAGGTGATGGACTGCACCATCCGGGACGGCGGCCTGATGAACGACCACCAGTTCCCGGACGAAACCGTCAAGGCGGTCTACGAGGCCTGCGTCGCGAGCGGCATCGACTACATGGAGATCGGCTACATCAACTCCCGCAAGCAGTTTCCGCCCGGCCAGTTCGGGCCGTGGAAGCACTGCGTCGAGAGCGACGTCCGGCGCATCGTCGGCGACAACGACACGCCCCTGAAGCTGTCGGCGATGGCCGACGCCGACAAGAGCGACTACCGGGAGGACATCCTTCCGAAGTCCGAGAGCGTGCTCGACCTGATTCGGGTGGCCACCTACATCCACCAGATCCCGTTGGCCCTGGACATGATCAAGGACGCGCACGACAAGGGCTACGAGACCAGCCTCAACCTGATGGCGCTCTCCACGGTGCCCGAGCGGGAGCTGAACGAGGCGCTGGCCCTGGTCGCGCAGTCGGAGGCGGACGTCGTCTGCATCGTCGACAGCTTCGGCGCGCTCTACTGCGAGCAGATCGACGACTACATGACCACCTTCCGCAGCTATGCCGCGCCGGCGGGCAAGGAAGTGGGCATGCACGCCCACAACAACCGGCAGCTCGCGTTCGCCAACACCGTGCAGGCGACCATCAAGGGCGCCAACCGGCTGGACGCCAGCATGGCGGGCCTCGGACGCGGGGCGGGCAACTGCGCGATGGAGCTGCTGCTCAGCTTTCTGCACAACCCGAAGTTCCGGCTGCGGCCGGTGCTGCACTGCATCCAGCACCACATCGAGCCGATGCGCGCCGCCCTGAAGTGGGGCTTCGACTACCCCTACATGATGACCGGGGTGCTCAACCAGCATCCGCGCGCCGGCATGGCGTTCAACGAGTCCGACGACCGCGGCGACATCATCAAGTTCTACGACTCGCTGGAAGACCCGGACTGACGGCCGGAACGGGGCTGCCGAAGACCATGAGAAGAGCAGTACTGGCAGCGGCGACGTTCGTCGTGGCGTGCGTCCTGGCGCTGGGTGCGGCGCAGCCGCGGGAGACCGTGACGGTCTCGCCGGCGTTGGGGGTCGCGGGGAACTACGGCACGTGGACGGTCGCGTATACCGTGGGGCCCGGCGGCATCGCGCCGGGCGGCGCGCTGCGCGTGCAGTTGCCCGACACCTGGCACGCGGGGGAGCTCAACTCGGCGAACCGGCTGCAGGCCTCCGATCCCACCGACGATCACTACATCGCGGCGTACGGCTCGGGGACCGACGTCCGGGTGGAGGCGGAAGTGGAGTCGGAGACGTCCGACTTCCTGGTGAAGCGGCCCCGGCCGGGGCTGGACACACGCTCGGAGCGCTACGTCTTCGTCGTGCGGGCGAACGTCGTCTCGGGATCGCTGCGCGAGGGGGAGACGGTCAGCGTCGTCTACGGCGACACCTCGCTGGGCAGCCGCGGGATGCGCGCGGCGATCGTAGCCACGGAGCCGGAGCCGATTCTGGTAAGCGTCGACCGCGACGGCACGGGTACGTTCGAGCCGGTGGAGCACGACGCGACGCTCGCGTCGCGCAGCGGGATCGCGGCCGAGCTGCTGCTCACCGGCCCCTCCGCGCTGGTGGCGGGCGAGCCGGCCGAGCTGCATCTGGCCGCCGTCGACATCCACTCGAACCCGGCCGTGCCGTTCCACGAGACGGTGACGCTGCGCGTGCTGCAGGGCGACGTCGATCTGCAGCGGACGGTGGAGTTTCCGGCCGGGCAGGGGTGGACAACCGTGCCGTTCACGCCCCGCAGCGAGGGGATCGTCCGCCTGGAGGCGGTGGCCCGCGCCGACCTGCTCCGCGCGCGGAGCAACCCGCTGGAGGTGTTCGCCGAGCGGCCGGCGGAGCAGATCTGGTGGGGCGATCTCCACTCGCACACCGGGCACAGCTTCGACGGGGTGGGGAGCGGCGTCTTCGACTACGCGCGGTGGGTGTCGGGGCTCGATTTCCACGCCATGACGGATCACAGCAACGGTCCGGCGCGCGAAGGCTTCACGCGGGGCTTGGGTCCCCACGTCTGGCAGGAGTACACCGCGGCCACCGACGCGCACCATGCGCCCGGCGAGTTCGTCACCCTGCATGCCTACGAGGCGTCGTTTCCCGCGCCGTGGGGCCATCACAACGTCTACTTCCGCGGCGCGCCGGGACCGCTGCTCTCGCCGAGCCAGGTGACGCTGCCGGAGTTGTGGGCGGCGCTGACCGCGGGCGAGGCGCTGACGATTCCACACCATACGAACAAGTTCCCGCAGCCGCTGGACTGGGAGGCGGACGATCCGGCGCTGCGGCGCAACTTCGAGATCTACTCGGCGCACGGCCTGAGCGAGGCCTACGACCCGAGCCATCCCCTCGCCTTCGAGCAGAGCGAGTTCACCAACCGCTCGGCCTCGGCGCGGACCGGCGTCTCGGCCCAGGACGCCTGGATGCGGGGGTTGCGCCTGAGCACGATTGCCGCGTCGGACGATCACCGCTCGCAGCCCGGGAAGCCGCACTGGGGGTTGGCCGCGGTGCGCGCGCCGGAGCTGACGCGCGGGGCCATCTTCGATGCGCTGCACGCGCGGCGGACCTACGGGACGACCGGCCAGCGCATCCTGCTGGACTTCCGGGTCAACGATGCGCCGATGGGGAGCGAGATGGCGCTGGAGGTGCCGCTGCCGCAGCCGTGCGCCGGCACGTCGCCCGAGTGCGGCGAACGCGCGGCCGCCACCGCCGCGCTGGCGCCCCGGTTCGAGGTCACCGCACACGGGACCGACGTCATCGAGGCGGTGGAGATTCTGCGCTACTCGGCGCCGGACGGCGGCTTCCGCGTCATACACGACCTGCGGCCGAACGCGCTCGACTTCACCTGGTCCGGCCGCGACGGCGGCTTCCGCGACGACGCGATCTACTATCTGCGCTTGCGCCAGCGCAGCCCTGTCCGCGGACGGGTCGTCATGGCCTGGTCGAGCCCCGTCTGGGTGAACGCGCGTTAGGAGGTAGCGCTTTTGGCGCAGGGATGTCCCGCTTCGGGGTCGGGGGGAGGTTTCCTTGGGAGTATCATGAGGAAATGCTCGAGGTGCTCACGGCGTCGGCGGCGGTGGTGGCGGCAATCACGGGGCTCTGGAACACCGTCCAGATCGGTCGGCTTTCCGGCCGGCTCGATACTCTCACGGCACAGGTCAACGCACACGTGAACGCGCCGGGTCTGCACACGCACTAACCGAGGGCGTCTTCGGGAGCGCAAACGGGCTCCGTCGAGCCGGCGGGCACGGCTTGCTCGGGGTTTCTCCGGCGGGGAACCGGAGGCTCCGCTGTACGTTCGGGTTCAACGCAAGTCTCCGACCTCCAGTTGTTGGTCCACGATGACCCTCCAGGATCTGATCCTCACACTGTCCCGTTTCTGGTCGGAGCGGGGCTGTCTGCTGCAGCAACCCCTCGACGTCGAGGTGGGCGCCGGGACGATGCACCCGGAGACGTTTCTCCGCGTCATCGGCCGCCGCCACTGGAACGTCGCCTACGTGCAGCCGTCGCGCCGTCCCGCGGACGGCCGCTTCGGCGAGAACCCCAACCGACTCTTCAAGCACCACCAGTTCCAGGTGATCCTGAAGCCGTCGCCGGACGCCGCGCAGCGGCTCTATCTGGACAGCCTGCAGGCGTGCGGCATCGATCCGACGCGCCACGACGTCCGCTTCGAGGAGGACAACTGGGAGTCGCCGACGCTGGGCGCGTGGGGCATCGGCTGGCAGGTGCTGCTAGACGGGCTGGAGATCACGCAGTTCACCTATTTTCAGCAGGCGGGCGGCATGGACCTCGCGCCGATCTCGGTGGAGCTGACCTACGGGCTCGAGCGCATCGCGATGCATCTGCAGGGCGTGGACGACGTGTACGACCTCGCCTGGGCGCCCGGCGTCTCCTACCGCGAGGTGCGGCATCGCGAGGAGGTCGAGCAGTCGAAGTACGCCTTCGGGCAGGTCGATCTGCCGGCCGGCGCGTTCGGGCGGACGCACCGCGATCTGTTCGACCGCTACTACGAGTTGGGAGAGCAATTGCTGGCGTCAGGCCTGACGCTGCCGGCGCTCGACCACTGCCTGAAGTGCTCCCACGCCTTCAACCTGCTCGACGCCAGCGGCAGCATCGGCGTCACCGAACGCGCCGCCTACATCCTGCGCGTCCGGAAGCTGGCCGTCGCCATTGCCCGGGCGCATGCCGACTGGGAAGCGGGTGCCGCATGAGCATGGAGTACCGGGAGCTGCTCCTGGAGATCGGTTGCGAGGAGATGCCGGCGAGCTGGGTTCCGGGCATCGAGGCGCAGCTCGCCGGGCGGCTGGCCGCTCGCCTGGACGAGGTGCGGATCGAGCGCCGCACGCCGGTGCGGACGTTCGTGGCCCCGCGGCGGCTCGTGGCCACGGTGGCCGAGCTGGCCGAGCGGCAGTCCGATCTGGAGGAGACGGTGACCGGGCCGCCGGTGCGCGCCGCGTTCGACGCGAACGGCGAGCCGACGCGGGCCGCGCTCGGCTTCGCGCGCAAGCAGGGCGTGAGCGTCTCCGAACTGGCGCGAGTACAGACCCCGAAGGGCGAGTACCTCGCCTGTCATCGCCGCCAGTCCGGGGACGACACGCGGTCCGTGCTGGGCGGCGTCCTCGCCGCTACGCTGCGCGATCTCGCCTTTCCCAAGGCGATGCGCTGGGACGCCACCCTGGACGACGGGCGCGGCGAGTTCCTCTTCGGTCGTCCCGTCCGCTGGCTCGTCTTCCTGTACGCCTCTCGGGTGGTGCCGTTCGAGATCGGCCGCACCCCGGGCGCGGAGGCTGCCGGTGTGGCGCCGGTTCGGGCCGGCAGCGTCACCTACGGGCACCGGTTCTTCGGCAACGGCGGCACGCCGGGAGCGCCGATCGAGGTGACGCGGTTCGCCGACTATCGCGACCGCCTGGCGGATGCGTGCGTGCTGATCGACCGCGATGATCGACGAAACCGCGTTACCCGTGAGCTGGAGACCGGCGCTGCCGCGGTCGGCGGGCGGCTGGCGACGCTCGAGCGGCAGTCGGCGCTCCACGCCGAGGTGCCGGATCTGGTCGAGCATCCCGCGGTGGTGACCGGGGCCTTTCCCGAGGAGTTCCTCGCGTTGCCCGACGAGGTGCTCTCGACCACGATGGTGCACCACCAGCACTACTTCCCGGTCGTCGACGAGCAGGGCAGCCTCTCGGCGCATTTTCTCGCGGTGACCAACACGCCGGGCGACGATCCGGCCCGCAACGCGCGCATCGCCGGCAACTCGGAGCGGGTGCTGGTGGCCCGCCTGCGCGACGCGCGCTTCTTCTGGGACGCGGATCGGGGGCAACGCCTCGACGATCGGCTCGACCGGCTCGACACGCTGCTGTTCCACAAGCGGCTCGGCAGCTACCGGGCGAAGTCGGAGCGGGTGGCGGAGCTCGCCGGGCGGATCGCCGAAGAAGTGCTGGGGCAACCCGACGCGGTCGTGGGCGCGGCGCGGCGGGCGGCGGCGCTCTCGAAGGCCGACCTGGCCACCGACATGGTGGGCGAGTTTCCGGAGCTGCAGGGCGTCATGGGCGGCGTCTACGCGCGCGAGCAGGGCGAGCCCGAGGCGGTCTGGAAGGCCATCTACTACCATTATTTGCCGATCGGTGTCGGCGCCGACGACCCGCCGTCGCGCAACGACTTGGGCAAGGCGGCGGCTACCTGGGCGGCGGTGGCCCTGGCCGACAAGGTGGACACCGTCGTCGGCCTGTTCGGCGCCGGGGAGAAGCCGACCGGCTCGCGCGATCCGCTCGGCATCCGCCGGCAGGCGCAGGGGATGCTGCGGATTCTGATCGACCTTCCAGAGCTGACCGGTCTCGATGTGCGCGTCTCGGTCGGAGCGCTGCTCGCCCTCGCTCGCGGCGTGCATGACGCGCTGCCGGCCGACGCCGCGGCGCGCTCGACGGCGTTCGTGCTCGAACGGTTGCGTTACCTGCTGGAGGAACGCGGATTCGACGCTCGCAACGTGCGCGCCGTGACCCACCAGGCGCTCGACGAGATTCGGCTGCTCGATGCGCGCCGCAAGCTGGAGGTGCTCCCGGAGTTCACCGACACCGCCGACTTCCGGACTCTGGCGACCCTCTTCAAGCGGGTGAAGAACATCGCGCGGGAGTTGGGGGACGATAGCGCGTCGGATGAAGCGTTCGAGTCGGTGCTCACCGAGCCCGCCGAGCGGGCGCTCCTCGACGAGCTGAAGTCGCGACGGTCCACCATAGATCATGCCGTGGGAACGGGAGTGGGGTTCCGCGAGGCCTTCGCCGAGGCCGCCGGGATCGGCCCCGCCGTCGACCGCTTCTTCAGCGAAGTCTTCGTCATGGTCGACGACCAGACCCTGCGGCGCGCCCGTCTCCGCCTCATGCAGGAGGTCGAGCAGGTCATCCTGCAGCTCGCGGACGTCTCCGAGATTGTTCCCGAGACGTAGTCCCCCTGCCCGCGGTTGACGCCGGCAGGATTGGCGGGCCGGCAGCAGCAGATGGAATCGGGTACGTGGGTACGTCAGAGAATCGTGCTGGAGACGGCGCCCCCGCTGACCGGCACGCGGTGGGACGCGCTGCTGGCTGCCGTCGTCGAACCCCCCACCGACCTGGTGCCCGCAAGACGCGAACGAAGACTCGGCGTCGTGGCCGGGAGCGATGCGGCAGGGAACTCCACGGGTGCGCCAGCCGTCCAAGCGAGTGAATGGAGGGCTGCGCCCATGGCGGAACAGGCCGGTTGGGGTTGGAAGAAGATCGTTCTCTCGGTCATCGGTGTCGCGGCCGCGATGGTCGTGCTGCTCGTGGCGACGGCGGCCGTGGGTCTCGTCTGGGCCACCTCCACCGCCGAGCAGTTGGGCGAGCCGGTCCCCGAACCGGTTGCCCGGACCGTCGCGACGCGGGACGCGGCCGCGGCGGTGGCGGCGGCCGGGGATCTCGATCGGCCGTTGCGGGTGGAGATCGAGCTCGAGGAAGGTGAGTTCGAGGTGCGCCCGGGGCCACCGGGGTCCGGCGTCCGGGTGGAGGGTACCTACGCGAAGGCGTACTACGAGCTGACCGAGGAGCATACGCCTGCGGGCGAGCCCGGGGGGCCGGCCACCGTCATCCGCCTGCGTCCCGCGCACTCGTTCTTCGTGCGGCTGATCGGAAACGTGCTCGGCGGACACGACCGCGCGCACAATGCGCTGACGGTTACGATTCCCAAGGGCGTGCCGGTTGCCTTGACGCTGGTCCTGCGCATGGGAGAGACCCGGACCGATCTCGGGGGCCTGTCGCTGACCGACCTCGACGCCGAGCTTGCCATGGGCGAGCACTGGGTCGACTTCAGCGAGCCGCTCGCCGGCCGCCCGCAGCGGATGCGTGTGGACGGCAGCATGGGCGAGGTCCGTTTCGAGCGCATCGGCAACGCGGGCCCGCGGGAGTTGGAGGCGTCCGGGCGCATGGGCAGCCTGATTCTCGATCTCGGAGGCGACTGGCCCCGCGATGCCGTCGCCGATCTGACGCTCGACAACAGCATGGGTGAGCTGCGGCTGAATGTTCCGGATGCCGTTCGCATAGCGTCCGATTCCGACGTGACGAACATGCTTGGAGCGACCGCCGGCATCCCCACCGTGGACGAGACAGGCGGTGAGACCCCGCTCCTCCGGCTGCACGTGACCAACTCGATGGGCGAGACCCGCGTCAGGCGCTACTGACGAACCGCTGTCTTCCGTCCGCCAGCGGCGTGCCGCCGACCGCTCACAGGAAGCCGAACAGGGGCGGGAAGGCGACGACGACGAAGCCGGCCCAGACCGCGTAGACCGGCAGGTAGTCGGTCTGCCAGCGCTCCAGGGCCGAAAAGGACCCGCGGCCGCGCAGGAAGCGCGCGTACAGCCAGGCCGACCACGCCAGGTTGACGAGCAGGATCAGGTTCTCGCCCAGCGCGGCTACCCGGTTCGGGCTGAAGCCGAACTCGGAGATGCGTCCCGCGATGGCCGCCAGCGCCACGCCGTCGAGGACGAGGGCGCTGACCACCAGCAGGAGTTGCAGCGCGTCGAACGCGTCCGGCGGGGCGTGGGCGTCGCGCGCCGAGACGGCGTACAGCAGCAGGCCGAGGACGACGGCCAGCAACAGGTCGAAGCCGATGAGCACCTCCCGTTCCACGTTGACGCCGCTGCCGGTCCAGGCCATGGTGGCCAGAACGGCGAGCAGCACTGCGGCGAACAGCGGCGTGAACAGGCGCGTCAGCACCGGCGCCATGTTCTCTATGACGCTCTGTTTGGCCTCGACCAGCCAGGCGCCCACGATGACCGCGCCCATTCCGCCGCACGGCAGCAGCCATTGCTGTGCGAACCACTCGGCGTCCGCGCCGATGGCGGCGAAGGTGCCGAGGGTGAAGCCGGTGAGCACGCCGCCGCCCAGCGCCATGAGCACGAAATAGATGAACAGCTCGCCGGAGAAACGCACGAAGTCCATGCGCCCGCCGCCGTCGCGCCAGCGTCCCCCGGCGTAGGCGACGCCGACGGCCAGCCAGAGCGCGATGGGCAGGTGCAGCGCCGCGAGCGCCACGGTATGGCCGCCGTGTGTGAACGGAAAGACGTTGATGACCACGGCGGCGGCGGCGAAAGCGACCGCCAACCGCAGGCATCCGGCCCGGTCCAGCCGCCGCTTCCAGGCGAAGTAGCCGGCGAGGAACGGAAGCACGAAGAAGCTCATGTTGCGGAAGTAGAACGGCAGGAACTCCTCGTCCGGGTTGACCAGCGGCGGGTAGCCGAAGAGCTCCGGCAGCTTCACGGCCAGCGCCGCGGCGGCCGCCAGGGCCACGACCACGAGGGTCTCCCCGGCAGCCCAGCGCCCGGTCTCGCCGGTGTCGGCCGGCGCCGCCACGAGCTGTTTCCACAGCCGCTCGGAGTGCTCGCGCGCGAACTCGCGCGACACGGCGTCGAGGCTGCCCATCCGCTTCACCGCCACGAGGAACGCCTCGTCCGCTGCGAGACCGGCGGCGGCGAGCGCCGCCACCTGGTCGCGCAGGTGTCCTTCGAGCTCCTCCACGTCGGAGGGGCGGATCGCCGGGCGCCGGCGCAGCCAGGATCGCCACTGCACTATCTGTGCTTCGAGTGTGTCGTCGTGCTTAGCCATGGTCGTTCCGTCCTCTCGGTCACGCGGGGCATCCAAGAGCGTGCATCGGAGTGAGCGCCCGCCAGATCCCGCGCAACGTCGCGTCAACCGCCTGCCATTGCTCTCGCTGGGTCTTCAGGTGCGCCAACCCCGCCTTCGTGATTCGGTAGTACCGGCGGCGCCTGCCGGTCTCCGCGGTCGCCCAGCTCGCCTCCACGTAGCCGAGCCGCTCCAGGCGGTGCAGCACCGGGTAGAGCATCCCGTCCGTCCACCGCAGGCGGCCGTCGGACAGCTCGCCGACGCGCTTGATGATGGCGTAGCCGTAGCTGTCGCCCGCGGCCAGGATGGCGAGAACGAGCGGTGCGGCGGAGGCGGCGACCAGGTCCTTGCTGATGTCCATCGTCGTTCCTTGCGTGTCGACCACGCGCTGTCACGGACGGGCTTCATAAATACATAGCACTACAATGCATGTATGTTCAAGGCAAAACTCGCGGAACCCGTGCACCTCCTCCGCGCGCTTCCCCCGCGGGGTAGAGGACGGAGTTCCGGAAGTCCTGCCGGTGCCGTGTGGCAGGATGTGGAATCTTGGTATTCGAAATGGACGCCGAGCCGCTTCGGATCAGGATTCCCGCGGCGGGGGAGCTGCAGCGGGACTCGGATGCCCTGATCGATCAGCTTCGGGCCATCGACAACCGCCGGTTGGTCCGCGGGCCGCTCACGCAGGCGGGGCCACGTCTGATGACCAGGGTGGGAGACGCACTGCTCGAGGTCCTCGACCTGGCCGGGATTGACCCGGGCGCAGACGACGCTTGAGCCGGGCTACGCCGCCCGCACCCAGCGGATCAGGGTCCTGAAGTCGGGCGGTTTGCCGTACATCAGCAGGCCGATGCGGAACACCTTGGCGGCGACCCACACGGCGGCGACCACCGCCAGGAGGCCGGTGCCGATAGATAGCCACACCTCCCACCACGGCGGCGGCTGGCTCGACGCCATGCGCAGAAGCATCCCGAAAGTGTTGACCGGCGGCAGGTGACTTACGGTGACGGCGAGCATCGAGCCGGGGTTGCGTGAAATCGCCGGCCAGAAGATCCAGGGCAGCATCACGATCAGCATCAGGGGCATCTGCAGCGACTGCGCCTCGGTCATGTCGTTGACTGCCGCACCGACCGCCAGCATCAGCGAGCCGATCGTGAAGAAGGCGATCAGGAAGAAGATGAGCAGGTAGAGGATGAGCCAGGGATCGAGCAGGCCGAACATCGAGAAGGACGAGAGCGCCACGAGGCCGAGCCCGAGGTAGAGGCCGATCATGAGCAGGCTGATCGCGACCGCGCCGAGCAGCTTGCCGGCCATCAGCTCCATCGGCGATACCGCCGACAGGAGTACCTCCACGACGCGCGTCGACTTCTCCTCGATAGTGGAGGTCAGCATGGTCTGGCCGCCGGCCATGATGCCCATCAGCAGGAGCGCCATGAAGGCGAAGGGCAGGATCCGGTTGAAACCGCGGACCGTTGCGCGCTCGCTGTCGGGGCCGACGGTGGTCGAGGGCTGCCGCGCCACGCGGAGCAGCGCGTCGAGCGCGGCCCGATCGAGCGAGCGGGCTCCCACGCGCGCGTCGACGATGGCGTCGCGGACGTTGCGGTAGATGAACGAGAGGTCCCGGTCGTCGAGACCCGGAGCCACGTAGAGATCGTAGGTGCCGAGATCGCCGCCGGGGTCGGCCGGCTCCACCGCGTGCTCGTGGATCACGATGAGCGCCGCGCGGCGCGGGCCGTCCGTGTGCTCGGTGAGCCAGCCTTTTGCCACCTCGACGTCGGCGTCGGCCGGGAGCGCCGTCAGCCGGACATCGGGAGCGGGGCCGAGCGCCTCCTCCATCGACTGCCGCAGCGCGGCGTCGGCCATCCCGCCGAATACCTCACGGGCCCGGCTGGCGGTGCGGGCGAACTCTTCGCGGCGCCGCTGGGCGACAGCCTCCGGATCCAGCGCCGCGCGCAGCTCCGGGAACACGACGCCGGTCGGGTCGATCACGGCGTACTCCCCTTCGATCCGGTAGTCGCCGTCGTTGAAGATCCGAGGCCCCACGATTGCCAGGGCGGCAAGCATGGCCGGCACGACCAGCAGCCCGAAAACGAAGCCCTTGGTGGCCACCGTGGCGAGGAAGTCGCGAAGCGCGACGTGGAGGATGCGCGTCACGCCGGTTCCCCTGGCGCGGCGTCCCGGAGCGCCACGCGCAGCCGGTCCGCCGCGGCCGCACCGCCGCCGGCGACGAGGTCGACGAACACGTCCTCGAGCCGCGGGCGGGCGAGCTCGATGCGCGCGGCCGGCAGCGTGTCCATGATCCGCCGCATCGCCGCGGACGGATCGGTGCCGGCGCGCAACAGGATCTCCAGGTCCCGATCGTCGGGCCGAACGCGTTCCACTTCGGGAATCGAGGCCAGTCCCGCCGTGTCGGCCTCCGGATCGAGCGGCTCGAACCGGATGGCGCGCGGGTCGTGGCGGTTGCGGATGTCGCCGAGGTCTGCGTCGAGCACCTTGCGGCCCTGGTGCACCATGATGACGTGCTCGCAGATCTCCTCGGCCTGGGGCATCACGTGCGTGGAGAAGAGGACGGTGGCGCCCCGGCGATGTTCCTCCAGGATCAGGTTGCGCAGCATCCGCATGCTGATCGGATCGAGTCCGCTGAACGGCTCGTCGAGGATCAGCAGGTCCGGCGCGTGCAACGTCGCCGCCACGAACTGCACCTTCTGCGACATGCCCTTCGACAGCTCGTCGCAGCGCTTCGATTCGACGCCGCCCAGGCCGACCCGCTCGAGCGCCGCCGCGATTCGGCGGTCGAGATCCGGGCCGTCCGCGCCCTTCAGACGGGCCAGGAACCGGAGGAACGGCCGCACCTTCATCCGCTTGTACAGGCCCCGCTCCTCGGGCAGATACCCGATGCGGTCCTTCGCCTGCAACGCCGACGCGTGGCCCAGGATGGAGATGTCGCCGGCGTCCGGGAAGAGGATCGACATGATCATCCGGATGGCGGTCGTCTTCCCCGCGCCGTTGGGGCCGATGAAGCCGTAGAGACCCCCGCGGGGCACCTGCAGGTCGAGCTTGGCGACGGCGGTCATCCGCCCGAACGTCTTCGTAACGCCGGTCATGCGGATGGCGGGGTCCATGCTCCTCCCGTTTGGACGTCAGTCTGTCGCCCGCGGTTCCGGGCGCCGTCCACGGCCCTTGGCCCGGTCTCGGGATGGCGCGTCTTCCGGGCGTTCACGCTAGAATAGCCGCTCGGATCGCATCGTCCACCATCGGAGACGCTCCAATAGAAAGCCGAATCCATACGCATGTCCAAGAAGCCGTCGGATAAGAAGAGCAAGGCCGCCAAGTCGACGAAGTCCACCGGCAAGTCGACCACGAAACAGTCCGCGGACAAGGCGAAGTACGTCTACTTCTTCGGCGGCGGCTCCGCCGAGGGCGACCGGACGATGCGCGACCTGCTGGGAGGCAAGGGCGCCAACCTGGCCGAGATGACCAACGCCGGGCTGCCGGTGCCGTCGGGTTTTACCGTGTCGACCGAGGCGTGCACCGTCTACTACGAGCAGCGCCGCCGCGTGCCCGCGGCCATCGACAAGGAGATGGACAGGCATCTCGCCGATCTCGAGAAGCTGACCGGCGCGAAGCTGGGGTCGCCGGACCAGCCGCTGCTGGTGTCGGTCCGCTCGGGGGCCAAGTTCTCGATGCCGGGGATGATGGACACCATCCTGAACCTCGGCCTCAACGACCGCGCGGTCGAGGGGCTGAAGGCGCGCACCGCCAACGGCCGCTTCGCCTTCGACAGCTACCGGCGCTTCATCCAGATGTTCGGCAACGTCGTGCTGGAGATCCCCAAGGAGGCGTTCGAGGAGGAGTTCGACGGCGTCAAGGCGCACCGCGGCGTCGATCTCGACACCGAGCTCGACGAGATCGCCCTGCGCGAGGTGGTCGACCGCTTCAAGGCGGTGGTGATCCGCGAGAGCGGCGAGCCGTTTCCGCTGGATCCGCGGCGCCAGCTCCGCATGTCGCGCGACGCGGTGTTCCGTTCGTGGCAGAACCCGCGCGCCAAGGAGTACCGGCGCATCTACGACATACCGGACGCCATCGGGACCGCCGTCAACGTGCAGGCGATGGTGTTCGGCAACACCGGCGACCGCTCGGGGACCGGCGTCGGCTTCACCCGCAACCCGGCCACCGGGGAGAACGAGTTCTACGGCGAGTTCCTGATCAATGCGCAGGGCGAAGACGTCGTGGCCGGCATCCGCACGCCGCAGCCCATCCGCGAGCTCGAGCAGGTGATGCCGCGAGCCTACGAAGAGCTTCGTACCATCACGAAGCGCCTCGAGCAGAACTACAAGGACGTGCAGGACTTCGAGTTCACCATCGAGAACGAGAAGCTCTACATGCTGCAGACGCGCAACGGCAAGCGCACCGGCTATGCCGCGGTGGTCATCGCCACCGACCTCGTGGCCGAGAAGGTCATCGAGCCGGAGGACGCCGTGCGCATGGTCGATCCGGACGCGCTGTCGCAGTTGCTGGCGCCGGTCTTCGACCCGGAGGCCTGGGCGGCGCTGCCGCCGGTGACGCGGGGACTCCCGGCGTCGCCCGGCGCGGCCTGCGGCGAGGTGGTCTTCACCGCGGACGAGGCGGTGCGCTGGGCCGGGCAGGGCCGCGACGTGCTGCTCGTCCGCAAGGAGACGGTGCCGGACGACATCCACGGCATGCACGTCGCGCAGGGGGTGCTGACCGCCACCGGCGGCATGACCTCGCACGCGGCGGTGGTCGGCCGCCAGATGGGCAAGCCGTCGGTGGTCGGGGCGGGCGAGCTGCACGTCTCGGAATCCCGGCGGGTGGTGACGGTCAACGGGCAGAGCTTCGAGCAGGGCGACTACGTCTCGTTCGACGGGCTGAGCGGCGAGGTCAAGATCGGCCGCGTGCCGACCAGGCCGAGCGAGATCCTGCAGGTGCTGGCCGGCGAGCTGAACCAGCGCAAGTCGGATATCTACGGCCGGTTCTCGAAGCTGCTGAAGTGGGCCGACAAGGTGCGCCGCCTCGGCATCCGCGCCAACGCCGACCAGCCGGATCAGGCCGCCACCGCCTACGCCTTCGGCGCGCGGGGCATCGGCCTCTGCCGTACCGAGCACATGTTCTTCGGCGAAGAGCGGATCCCGATCGTCCAGCGCATGATCCTGGCCGAGACCGAGGCCGACCGGCGGGCGGCGCTCGACAAGCTGCTGCCGCTGCAGCGCGAGGACTTCTACGGCGTCTTCCAGGCGATGAAGGGGCAACCGGTCACCATCCGCCTGATCGACCCGCCCCTGCACGAGTTCCTCCCGAAGCGCGAGGAGCTGATGGTCGAGATCGCGCGCGCCGAGGTGCAGGGCGGTGGGGGGAAGAAGCTCGACGAGCAGCGGGAGTTGCTGCGGCGCGTCGAGCAGCTCCACGAGTTCAACCCGATGATGGGGCACCGCGGCGTCCGTCTCGCCATCAGCTATCCGGAGATCGCCGAGATGCAGGCGCGCGCCATCCTGGAGGCGGCCTGCCGGCTGGCGAAGGAGGGGGCGAAGGTCATTCCCGAGATCATGATCCCGCTGGTCGGTCACGTGGGCGAGTTCCGCGACCAGAAGGCGATCATCGACCGGGTGGCGGCCGAGACGATGACCACCGCCGGGGTCAAGGTGAAGTACCTGGTCGGGACCATGATCGAGATCCCGCGCAGCGTGCTCGTCGCCGGCGAGATCGCGGCCGACGCCGACTTCTTCTCGTTCGGCACCAACGACCTGACGCAGATGGCGTTCGGGTTCTCGCGCGACGACATCGGCAAGTTCCTGAAGGATTACCAGGCGCGCGGCATCCTGACCCGCGACCCGTTCGAGACCATCGACACGGTGGGGGTCGGCGAGCTCATCCGCATCGGGGTGGAGAGAGGTCGCGGCGCGCGGCCCAAGCTCAAGCTCGGCGTTTGCGGCGAGCACGGGGGCGATCCCGCCTCGATCGATTTCTTCGAGGACGCCGGTCTCGACTACGTCAGCGCGTCGCCGTACCGCGTGCCGACGGCGCGTCTGGCCGCCGCGCAGGCCGCGCTCGCGCGCCGGTAGTCGGCGGGAAATGGGCAGGATCAACCGGCTGCCGGCGGGGCTCGCCAACCAGATCGCCGCCGGCGAGGTGGTGGAGCGCCCCGCCTCGGCCGTCAAGGAGCTGGTCGAGAACGCGCTCGACGCGGGCGCCCGGCGGGTGGCGGTGACGCTGGAGCTGGGCGGCAAGCGGTTGATTCGCGTCGAGGACGACGGCGAGGGGATGACGCCCGCCGATGCGGAGCTGGCCGTCGAGCGCCATGCGACCAGCAAGATCGGCAGCCTCGGCGATCTCGCCGCCATCGCCACGCTCGGCTTTCGGGGCGAGGCGCTGCCGAGCATCGCATCGGTGTCGCACCTGCGGCTGCGCACCCGGGCCCGCGGCGCGTCGAGCGGCGTCGTGGTCGGCGTCGACGGCGGCGAACAGGCGCGGGTGACCGAGGCCGGACTCCCGGAGGGCACCACCGTCGAGGTCCGCGACCTCTTCTACAACGTCCCGGCACGGCGCAAGTTCCTGAAGTCGGACGGGGCGGAGACCGGCCACATTTCCCGCGCGCTCACGCAGCTCGCGCTCGCGCACGCCGAAGTGGGCTTCCGGCTGCGGAGCGGTCCGCGCACGCTCTTCGACCACCCCCCGGTGACGAGCTTCGCCGACCGGTTCTTCCAGGTCTACGGGGATCGGCCGGGGCTGGTCGAGGTGCGCAAGGAGGCGGCGGGGATTCGGTTGTCCGGGCTGGCCGCCGCGCTGGCCGCCGACGGGCCCGCCCGCGGCCCGCAGCACCTGTTCGTCAACCGCCGCGCGGTGAAGGACCGCACGGTGCTGCACGCGGTGAGCGACGCCTACAGCCGCGCCAGCATAAAGCCGCGCAGCCCCGAGGTCCACCTGTTTCTGGAGCTTCCGCACGAGCGCGTCGACGTCAACGTGCATCCGGCCAAGGCCGAGGTGCGGTTCCTGGAGCAGTCGCTGGTGCACGAGGTGGTCCGGCGCGGTCTGGCCGACGCACTGGGGCAGGAGACGGTGCCGGGCGTGACGCTTTCCCCGCCGCGCGGGACGCCGGCCGAGCCGCGGGCGCGCGCGATTCCGGGCATCGTCGCCGGCATGGGAGCGGCGAGCCGCTGGGGACCGGTGACCGAGGTCTTCCGCCGCCGGGAGGGTGAGGTGCGTGGGCCCGGCGCCGTTCGCGATCGGCCCGTAGAGCCCGGCGCCGCCTCGGCGCCGAGCCTGTCGACGGGAGCGGACGGTATCAGCTTTGGTGACCCGGGCCGCTCGGGGCACACTGGCGGCGTCCTCCGAGCGATGGAGACATCCGGGGGTGCGGCCGCGTCCGGTGTCGGCCCGGCGCCGCTGATCCCGCTGGGTCAGTTCCGCGATACGTTCATCATCGCCGTTGACAACGACGGCGTGGTGATCGTCGATCAGCACGTCGCGCACGAGCGGATCCTGTACGAGCAGGTAACCGAGCGGCTCACGCGGGGATCGCTCGAGTCGCAGCGCCTGCTCGAGCCGTTGCTGATCGCGCTGCCGGCCGGCGAACGCGATGCGCTGGCCGCGCACGCCGGGGACCTGGCCCGCCTCGGATTCGAGGTCGAGCCGTTCGGCGGCGACAGCGTCCGCGTGGCGTCGGTGCCGGCTCTGTTGAGCCGCGGGGCCAGCGAGGGCGCCGTCCGGGGCCTCGCCGCGGACCTGGAGGGTCTCGATCGCGGGGCGAGCGTAGCGGACGCCATCGGCCGGATCGCGGCCAGCACGGCGTGTCACGCAGCGGTCAAGGCGAACGACCGCCTGACGATGGAGAAGATGATCTGGCTGCTGCAGGAGTTGCGGCGGACCGCCTACTCGACGGTCTGCCCGCACGGACGGCCGGTGCTGCTTCGGCTGACCCGGCAGGAGCTGGAAAGGCGCTTCGAACGTACCTGACGCGCGCGAGGCTACCCCGAAGGGAGAGCTGGAGGCGATGGAGGTTCCGTCAGTCTTCGCCACGGGGTACGAGAAGGCCTGCGCGCTGGATCCGGCGCTCGCCCATCTGAACATCACGCACATGCGGATCGGCGACCCCGACGCCGATCCGCGATGGCCTATCACGAAGATCCCGCCGCGACCGCAAGATCGCGCAAGGCCTTGACATGGGGCGTGAAGAGGCTACACAATGCGTGCCTACACGTAAGTTTGATCCAGATCGAAGGAGAGCGAATGTCTTCACACGTAGAAACGGCCATGCAGACCGCGGAAGAGATGCGTCGTCGCCTGACCGAAAAGGCCACCGAGGATGAAGCGTTTCGACAGCAGTTGCTTGCCGATCCCAGGAGTGTCATCAGTCGGGAATTCGGCATCGAGATCCCCGAGGCCATCGACATCCACATCCATCAGAGCAGCAAGAACAACTTCCACCTGGCGCTGCCGGCGAGTCCCGAGCTGGACGAGGAACAGCTCGAGCAGATTGCCGGCGGCCTCTGTTGTTGCGGGTGAGGGCCGGCTCCCTGCCCGCACCCGGCAGCGGCACCGTGTGCTCGGCGCGGTGCCGCTGCCACCCACTCCATGGTTCGTGAGCGGCGAACGCCGGAGCGTGGACCCGAGATGGTCACGTCAGCCCCCGTCCACTACGAGGCGGCGACCGACTTCATGCTGAAGTACGGCGCCGGGGAGCTGCTGGCGTGGCACTTCGGGCTCTGGGGACCGGATACCAGGACCGGGCCGGAAGCCCTGCGCCGCTCGACCCACGCTCTGGTCGAGGGCTGCGACCTTCGTCCGGGGCAGAGCGTGCTCGACGCCGGCTGCGGCATCGGCGGAACCGCGATCTCGTTGGCGGAGACCTGCGGCGTGCACGTCACCGGATTGACGAATTGCGAGCCCCATGTCGCGGTGGCTACCCAACAGGCGCAGCGGCGCGACGTCGGCCACCTCGTCGAGTTCCGCTACGGGGACTTCATGAACCTGCCTTTCCCGGGGGCTTGTTTCGACGCCGTGCTCAACCACGAATCGTTCTGTTACGCGACCGACAAGCTCGCCTACCTGCGGGGCGTCCATCGCGTGCTCAAGCCCGGGGGGCGTTGGCAGGCCCTGGAAGGCCTGCTGAACGGTGCGGCGATGTCCGAGGCCGAAGAGGTGATTCACGCCCGCGCCCAATGGGGCTGGCGCATGCCGCCTCTGGCGCCGTGGCGCGACGTACTGGCCCTCGTCGAGGAAGCCGGGTTCGAGAGAGTCCGACGGCACGACCTGACGCCGTTGGTGAAGCCGTACGTGGAACGAGTGCGGAAGTACTGGTCGTGGTTCTCGCTCTTCACTCCTCCCCCCCGCGGTCCGGAACGGGCGTACCACGAATTCATGGAGGGCGCCGTCGCCTTCGAGGAAGGACTGCGGGAAGGGGTGTTCCTGTACGGCCTGGTTTCGGGCGCCAAACCGGGTCAGGCGTCCTGAGGCGCGGTACTCGGGGTTCACCGCCGTGTTCGCAGGCGTCGCAGCCAGAAGAACGTGTACGCCTTGACCTGCTCGACGCGGTCACCGGCCAGCACCACCTTGACGTGGTGAATGCCCCGCAGAAGCACGAGCAGGCCGGACCTGCCGAACAGCGTCTCCGCCCCGCACGACGAGCCGGCCAGCGAGACGAGTTTCTCCGGCACCGCGAGACCCGTTGCGCGGATGCCGTCCACGAGGGCCGCCCAGGGCTCGAATTCCTTGATCCATTGCCCGGCCCGGGCATAGAAGCTCAGACCCAGCGACGGCGCCAGGCCGTCGATTCGAACGTCGAAATGAACCACCATGTAGCGGAACGTGCCGCGCGCCTCGAGAGGAGACACGAAGGCATCGACCATCGAGCGATGCCCGAGCCATCCCGTGCGCTTCAGCAACGCCACGACGTCTCGTGCTCCGGTGAATCCCGCCACGGCCAGCCTGACCGCCCTGCTCCGCGACGGAAAGGCTCCTACTGCACGAATGTCGGTGTCCGGCTCCAGCGCCCGATACACCCGCTCGATCTGCCGGCGCTCGGCGGAATCGACATCCCATCCGGCGGCGGCAACAACGGCATCGACAACGACGCCTAGATCCCGACGCCTCCGGTCGAGACCATCCCCGACCAGCATCCCTTCCTCGGGATAGAGGAAGATTCCAGGTTCCGGGAAGGCGTCGCCCCCGGTCGGGGGAATGTCGTATTCGAGCAGCATCTTTCTGCCGGCCACGCGCCTGAGAGAAGATCCCTCCGGCCGGGTCTGGTCCAGCAGCCGGGTGATTCGCGCGGCCGATGCCTCGGCGCCCGCGGACTGCGGCCGATCTGCGAAGAACGCCGCCGACCGACTTCCACCGAGTAGCGAGACCCCCAGATCGGCAGTCGGCCGGGTGTCGTGCAGCGGCAGCTCGAACCCGAAAGGGAAAGCCCCCAGCGTGGCGGGCAGTCCGGCGGCCCGCTCCAACAGCCGCTCCCACTCCCGCTCACCGACGAGCAGCGGAGGAATCCGGTGCCGAAATCGCTCCAGCAGCCCGCGCATCGAACCCGGCCCGTCGAGCAGGTCTGCTTCCGTCCGGTCCCAACGTTGCTCGATATTCATCGCAGACGCTCAGGCAATGACCGGTGCGGGGTTGAGGTCCCGCTCCGCCAGCGGAGCCCCGCGCCACCCCATTTCGACGGGCACGTCGAACAGGCGCCCCGGCGCAAACCGCTCCCAGAAGTGCCGCAGGCCGGGTACGATGACGCGCGCCACCGGCATTCCGATGTCGGGCCGGGTCTGATCCAGTACCAGAAACTCCATGCCCCGTGCTTCGACCAGCGCGCGGCAGCGCCCCACGTCTTCTCCGGCGTCCCCGGTCTCGGGGACCGCATAGTCGCGTGCGCCGCGCGGTGCGGCGCCGGGCGCCGGCTTCAGGAAGGGGTGTTCGGCCAACCTTCCATTCTTCCACCACCAGCGGCTGAGGGGGTCGGTCATGCCGCGACCGGGACCGCCGCCGGCGACGTCTTCGAACGACGTCAGGCCCTGGTTCAATTCGCACACCGCGCGCAAGGCCGCGACGTGGGGGTCCGTGTGTGCGCCGGCTCCGTACAGAATCCCCTCTTCGTCCTGGTCGGTCCGGCGCGAGACGGCCACGAAGACGGGAATACCGAGGTCGCCGGTTACATCCAGGACCCACATTTCCCGGTGCCGGCGCCGGTAGTGGTCCGGGGCGGCGGCGAGGTAGTCGTCGCCGAAGCTGTCGAGGTCCACTTGCGGGAGACGGATGCGGTTGTACCACCAGATGGCGAAGGCATCGCGTTCCACCAGCTCGAAGAACCCCTGCAGGATTGCCTCCGCGAGCGTGTTGCCGGCCGCGCAGCCGTTCGAGTCCGCCGCGAGATCGCAGGGGTCTCGATGCTCGGCCGGCATGCCGTAGAGCAGCGACGTCGGCAGATACCGGTGCCGCTGTGCGGTGAGCGACCATGCCGGCGACCAGTCCGTTTCCGCTCCCGGATCGAAGCGCGCCGGAACCACGTTGTACGGGTGGCCCCGATCGTTGACCGCGCCGGCGTCGTCCAGTTGCCGGTCGCTGAACAGTTGCACGTCGTTCGGGTGGATCGCTTCCGGCTCGCCGGCCCTGCCGAAGTCGACGAAGCGTCTTCGACAGCGAATCTCGTCGCCGTGGAACGCGCCGGAGTAGCGTTCGATCGCTTCGCAGAGGGCGCTCGCCTCGGACTGCGGCCGCGTGCTTCCCTTGCCCGCGCTCTTGCTTCGCAGACTG
Organism: Vicinamibacterales bacterium; assembly: GCA_965116825.1. Lineage (GTDB taxonomy): Bacteria > Acidobacteriota > Vicinamibacteria > Vicinamibacterales > UBA8438 > WTFV01. Next base: position 6,406,062 of record OZ220736.1, on the reverse strand, counting down.
CGCCGCAGCGAGCTCAGCTTCCGGCTTCGCAGCGCGAGATTGCTGCCGGCCCAATAGACATGCAACCAGGGATCGGACTCGTCCGTCGTGCGCCTCAGCCACGTCACCACGCCGCTGACCGGACTGACCAGGTGGCGATACCGGGCGAGTGTGTCCTCCGGCGAGACCGAGCGCACACCGCCGCTGTTGCGAACGCTCTTGGGACTCGGCCGCAACCGCACCGGAACGGCCGGGCGATCGGCGCGGTACAGGGCCTCGTCGCCGCATGCGAAGCACTGCGGACGGCGCATGGTCGGATGGTGCTCGCTCTTCAATCGAGCGACGTCCAGCGAGATCGCGCTCTCATGGATGGGGGCCGTCTCCTCGAGAACGAGCCACTTGGCGATCTCGGTCGCGGCCAGGGCGGACACCGCGTCCAGGCAGCCGGGCCCGGCTGTGGACGGCGCGAAGGCGGCATAGTCGCCGGGGAGGTTGCGCAGGAAGTTGTGCACCTCCTGGTGCCCGCGCAGGCGGTACGCGAGACAGGCCCAGCACGGTCCCCGTTCCGCCGGCCTGAAGACGGGACCGAACAGCGGCTGCATGCCCGCCGGCCTGACCAGCATCCACGGCGCGCCGGACCTGACGTGCCGCCGGTTGGCGTCGGCATGGCGCTCGTCGAGGTAGTCGCGGCAGACGATGACGGACAGGGTCGGCCGCTCGCCGCCGAGGGTCACCCCCATGGCCGCCAGCCGTCGGCCGAGTCGGCCGTCGTCGCCGCTGATCGCCACTCGCGCAGTCCGCAGACGCTGCTCGGCCCAGCGGGGCGACGCGCCCAGGGCGGACCAGAACGCTGCCGCGTCCCGTTCCATGCCGTAGTCGGCCGAAACCAGGTAGCCCCGGGACGCCAGCGAAGCGAGCGCCGCTCCGACGTCGAATGCAGAGTGCTCGCCGGCCAGGGCGGCAACGATGTCCCGCCGCGAGCGCCTGCCGTCGAGGAGCGGCAGCAGATTGCAGTGAATCCGTCCGCGAAGCAAGGTGTTGAAGGTCTCCGACACCAGCACCACCTGCCCGTCGTCGATTTCGCGGAACTCGAAATGCGGCGCAAGCACCGGCACCTCGACGATACCGCGGTCCGCGTCCGTGGTCTTGTGCAGTAACCCGCGCGACGGAGGCATGTTGGGCGCCATCATCCGAAGTGCTTCTGAAACCGGACCCAGTTGCGCAGCGAGTGGTATCGCTTCATGGTCTCTCCGAATCGTTCGGCGTATGCCTTCTCGTAGCTCTGCAGGGCAGCCTGCGGAGATCCCGACCGGCTCACGCACTCGCCGACGGCGCGCCCCAACACCCGCCCCGCCCAGATTCCGTAGTGGATGCCCTCCCCGGTGAAGGGGTTGATCATTGCGGCCGCGTCCCCGACCAGCGCCATTCGCTCGGCTGGAACGAGCTGCAGGGGTTGCGAGCCGAGGGGCAGCGGATGGGTCCTGATGGATTCCGGACTCCTGATCGCGAGGCCGTCGTCGTCCAGGTATCGAACGTATTCTTCCAGGTACGACTCCAGGCGTCTTCGGGCGCGCTTGAAGTCGCGTTTGTCGATGATGATCCCGATGTTGACCTGGCCGTCCGCCAGCGGGAACGTCCATCCGTATCCCGGCAGCAGGCTCTCCAGCCAGTCGACGCGCATGGTCCGTTCAGGAAGCCCCGCTGCCTGCGCATAGGCCCGGATCGCCACGGCGGTGTGTCCGTCCGCGTTGCACTCGAGTCCGGCCAGACGCCGGACGAGTGACCCCGCGCCGTCCGCGCCTACGAGAGTCTTGCAGCGGATCTGGGTATTCGTTGCGGAGCGTGTTCTGAGAACGAGCCTCCACAACCCGGCGGAAGCATCGAACTCCGCGTTCGTGAGCGTGTGTCCCGTATAGTCTTCCGCGCCGCGCCCGATCGCCGCCTCGAACAGGTGCCGGTCGAACACCCTGCGTTCGATGACGTAGTAGCCGCGCTCGTCCGGATCCGCATTGCCGCTCTGCAGGAGCTTCTCGAGGTATCCGAATCGAGGCGGGCTCGTGAATAGTGTGCGCAGGACTCTCGGCCGTCCGTCGAAGACGGCTCCCAGGCCGAGTTCTCTCACTATCGAGGCGGCGTCCGCCCGGATGGCGTCGCCGCAGGTCTTGTCCCGCGGGAATCGGTCACGGTCGACGAGCGCGACACGCATTCGGTCGCCCGCCGCCAGCGCGCTGCACGCGCAGACGCTGCCCGCCGGCCCCGCACCGACGACGGCCATGTCCCACGGCGGGGCATCCGTTTCCGCGCAACGCCGGCGTGCCATCGATTCAGCAGAGGTCATGTCGCACCGGGATTTCCGTCACGCAGCCAGGGCGTCGATGTCGGCGGCAGCCCGCGAGGCCGTCTCGCGGATCGCCGCGGTGAGCGCACCGAAGTCCGCCAGCCCGCAGCAGCGTGCAATGACGGCCTTTACCTTCGGGGCGGCTGTCTCGACGGCGAAACCCTCGTCGGCGACCAACCGGACCGCACCCTGCAGGTTGCGCCACAGCGTCGCGGCCTCCGCCAGTCGCTCCGCCGCACCTTCGGCGAGCGTCCCGCGCCCGCCCGCGGTCCGGAAGATGGAGACCGCATCGGAAGCGCTCGGGTCGGGTGCATCGCCGGCAGACGTCAGGGCCAGGAGGAGGGCGGCGCGTTCGACGTCCCGGAGGCCGCCGCGCATGTCTTCAACCGACGGCAGACCTGGCTCCGCCGTGGACTCGCTCGCCGCGCGCGACTCGGCGAGCACGTCTTCGAGTGCGCAACCCCGCGCCAGAACGTCGCGCCGGGCCTTGTCGAACCGCGTCCCGACCTCGGCATTCCCGGACGCGAAGACGCACCGCGCCCGGGTCAGTGCCAGGAGGTCTTCGACCGACCCGTTGCTTCCTCGATCCTTCGCGAATCCGCGGAGCCACCGGACGGCGCCTCCCTTCCAGCCGCTGGGTGCCGGCGCCAGCAGCAGGTTGCCGCGGCACAGCTCGCGGAGCGCCCGACGGAAGCGCCGGCACAGGGCCTCGTAGTATTCGGCGGGGCCTCCGTCGTACACGAAGAAGACCTCGAGCTCGCTCCCGGGCGCCGCCTCTCCGCTGGCCAGCGCGCCGAGAACGACCGCGGCCACGCCGCCTCCCGGAGGCTGCACGCCGCCCCGGTCAGCGAAGTCTTCCTCCACGGCGGTCAGAACGCCGGCGATCGAGGCTTCGGCGACGTTGGACAACGCCGTGGAGGCCTCGATGGGCGACAAGCTGCCGCGGATGGTGTGCACGCCAATCTGGAAGACCTTGCCGTTGGACCACTCCAGAGCCGCCTCGACGGCCTCCCTGGCGTCCTGGACGGGAATATCGAAGAGCTGCTCCTTCATCTCGGCGGCGCCGAATTCGCGCGTCCAGTAGAGGCGCGCCAGACCGCGCCGGGCGATGGTCTCGAATTCCGGATCCGGCCCGAAGCCCTCCGGCAGGCGCAGATCGAGGTCGGTGAACTCCCTGTGCCGGAGGCTGTCGAGCAGCTTGGGGGAGCGGTTCATCCAGCGGGCGAGACGCGGCGCGGCGCCATGGATCTCCGCAATCGTCTCGTACGCGTCCGGACGTGCGGCGAACGCCGGGCTGTCGTAGGCGCTCCAGTCTTCGATCTGCGGATAGAAGTGGTCGCGCTGGCGATCGAGCAGCGGGTCCATCGTCGCGAACCATCGTCGCGGGAACAGGGCCAGCCCGTTCATCTCGATGTAGCTGCCCGGCAGTTGCGGCGATGCGGTCGCTCCGTGATGCTGCAGCAGCGGATAGCGCCGGTTCGTCGCCGCGTGGTGGTCGGCGTGACGCTGCATGTTGTAGTACAGCCAGTTGGTGAACCTGTAGTCGGCGCTCCACGCGTGTTGCGGCTGGACCCTCTCGAAGCGGCCGTTGGGCAGGCGGATGCGCCGCAGCCCGTAGTGCTGGACATAGTTGCTGAGCTTCATCGAGAAGATCACGCCGGCGCAGAGCACGGCATGGATCGACGTCGCCCAGGGGCCGCCCATCCAGTACACCAGCGAGTACCACCCGGCGGTCTCCACGCCGTACCGCCAGAACGCGTTCGTGTAGTGCCATGCCGGCCGGTGGCGGCGCGCCAGGCGGTCGCATTCGAAGCGCCAGGCCCCGAGGATGTTGCTCGCCACCTCCCGCGGCAGGTAGCGCCAGAAGCTGACTCCCCTGGGCGCCGACCCGGGGTCGCCGGGCGTGCAGACGAGGGGGTGATGGAGATAGACGTGCTCCGTCGCATAGTGCGGATAGGAGACCGAAGCCAGGAGGAGCTCGCCGAGCCGGCGCTCCCACGCGGCGCGGCGATGAACCAGCTCGTGGCCGACGATGAACACCGTCTGGGCCACGCCGGCCAGCACGCAGGCCAGCAGTCCCGCTTCCCAGGCGGACATGTCGCCGGCGACGAGGATCCGCCAGAGCCCGAACACGAGCGTCGCCGGCCACAGCGCCGCCCACAACCACAGGGACAGCTTGTACGGGAACAACCGGCTCTCCCGCGTCGCGTCGGGATCCATGTTCCGCTCTTCGATTCCGAACACGCTGTCGAAACGGTCCGCGAGCAGGAAGAAGACGAAGGGCCCCGCAATCCACCAGCCTCCGTATGTCGCCGCCACGGCCACCAGCGGAAAGACGGCGAGGGGGATGAAGTGCGGAAGGGCGTTCCCGATCGACGGTTGGATCATCCTCGCGCGCACGGCAGCCGCGGCGCCCGGACCGCTCGGCTCCACTCCATCTTCCATCGAGACCTCCTGCTTCCCTATCGATCGAACTTCATCGCCTCGGTCACATCGATGCGGGCCGCGCGCCACGCGGGATAGATGGACGATGCGATCCCGATGCAAAGAATGAACACCGTGATCTGGCCGACGCGCCACGGAAGGAACCGCGGGACGACGACCGGATCGACGACGGCTCCCGAGAAGGTCATCTCACCCATCAGGGCCGACATGTCGAGGCCGTCGCCGAAGAAGAACCACATGCCCGCCAATCCGAGACCCACGCCCGCAAGGCCGCTCACGGTGGACAACGTGAGCCCCTCGATCAGGACGACCGCGGCGGTCTGGCGCGGCGTCAACCCGAGCGCCTGCAGCACGCCGAACTCCCGGTGCCGGTGCATCACGGACATCAGCACCGTATTCACGATGCCGAACGCGATGATGGCGAACAGGAATCCGTGAATCACGTAGCTGGCGAACGCGTCGATCGCGATCGCGGCGGCAAGCGCGGGATCCGACTCGCGCCAGGCCAACACCCGGGCGTCTCCCGCCGTGATGGTGTCGCCAAGCGCGTGCTCCAGGTGTTCGGCGACGCGGCCCGTGGCGCCGCTGTCGTCGAGCACGACGGCCACGCTGGTGACGTCGCCGGCCGAGCCCAGCCAGTCGGCGGCCGTGTCGAGCGGGATGTGAATCAGCGTCCTGTCGACCGCCGGAACGCCGCTGTGGAAGATGCCGACCACGCGGAGCAACTGCCCGGCGATCTCGCGCCCGGTGTCCTGCGCCTGAATCACGAAGCGCGATCCGACGTCCAACTGCAGGCTGGCCGCCAACCCGTCGCCGACGCAGGCGGCCAACTCGTCTCCCGGCTCCAGGTAGCGGCCTTCGATCAACTGGTCGTCGAACGTGCCGAAGTCTCGCTTCGGCGATCGGATCGACCGCAACGACCCGTGCGGGCCGCGCCCCCTCGGCCGAGCTCGCCAGGCCGTTGATGCCGAGCCTCGCCGACGCGGCGACCACGCGCGCGGCGATCTCCGGAGATTCCAGCGCCTGCTCGGCGGCGCGGCGGACGTCGGCGGTCAGGCGGTCGTCGAGGCGGCGGCTCATGCGGTACTCGGGACGCTCGACCGTCACGTGTCCGGTGCCGAGCCGCACTCCGGAGTCGATCCACTGTTCATGGCTGCCGTCGTCGAGCGTGAACGAGAAGACGAGCACGGCCCCGCCCACGACCATGGCCGAGCCGGTCAGCACGGTGCGGCGCAGATGGCGGCGCAGGTTGCGCAGGGCGAGGTCGACGAGAACCCACGTATGCATCTTCGGTCCTGGCTGCTCGGGTCAGAGTCCGGACAGGGTGTCGGCCGGGGGTACGCGCGCGGCGCGGACCGCCGGATAGAAGGCGGCGACCACCGCGGCCACCAGCAGCCCGACCGTGGCCCAGGTCCAGGCGGGTACGTTGGGGCCCACGCGAAGTCTGGGCGTCAGCAGCGCACCTTCCAGCGTGACGTCCCCGAAGAGCCAGTCCAGGCTGACCGGCGCGATGTAGAACCACAGCATGGGAGGCAGCGCGAGGGCCGCGCCGACCGCGAGGCCGAGGGCGCCGATCGCCAGCGCTTCGCACAGCACGGAGCGGACCACCGACCAGGGCTTCGCGCCCAGGGCCAGCATGACCGCGAACTCCCGGCGGCGTTCGAACGTGGCCATCAGCATCGTGTTGGCGACGCCCAGACAGGCGACCCCGAAGATGATGACGATGACCATCCAGTACACGGAGTCGGCCAGCCCGAGATACCCGCTGAGCACCGGGTTGAGCTCGTTCCACGGCGCGACCACGATCTCCCGGTCGGCGGCGTCGAGCACTGCCGCGAGGCTTTCGGCCGTGGCGCCGGCCGCCGACGGATCGTGGGTCGCGATCGCGACTTCGTGTATCCGGCCCGGATCGAGCGCCACGAAGGCCTGAAGGCCGGCCAGCGGGATCACCGCGGTGCCCCCGTCGAACTCGGTCAACCCGGTCCGGAAGATGCCGGAAACGGTATAGAGGTCGTTGGCCATCGATCCGTCCGCGGCAGAGGCGACGACGACGACCTCATCGTGGACACCGACCGCAAGCTGGCGGGCCATCTCCTCGCCGACGGCCAGCTCGTATTCGCCGGCGGACGGCAGTCGGCCCGCCAGCAGCGGGTCGAGGAAACGGGTGAGCGCGACTTCGCGTTCCAGGTCGACTCCCATCAGCACGCCCGCGCTCGTGGCGGCGCCCGAACTGACGAGCCCGCTCGCGTACGCGCGCGGAGCTGCGGCGATCACGGAGGGTTCGGCAAGGATCGTGTGCAGCAACACGTCGACGTCGGTTCCCTCACGCCCGCCGATGGTGTCGTACAGGCTCCGTTCCGGCCGGTAGCCGGCATCGTGAATCTCGATCTGCCCGCCGACCAGCGACGTGGCGTTCTCGATCAGGTCGGCGACCATGCCTTCGCCCCAGCCGATCATGAACACCACGGCGAAGTAGCCGATCGCGAGCCCCAGCGCGGTGAGGGTGGTCCGCTTGCGATTCCGGCCCAGATTGCGCCAGCCGATTCGCCACCACGGAGATGCGTTCGTCGCTGCCATGGATCAAGCCATTTGCCGGCGGATCAGGTCCCGGAAGGCGCCGTCGGTTGCCGTCAGCTCCGAAAAGGACCCTTCCTGTACCACTCTTCCCGACCGCATCACGTAGATGCGGTCCGCCTGCTTCAACGTGGAGAGGCGGTGCGCGATGACGATCCGCGTCGAGGTCAGGCGCGCAAGGTTGTCCATGACCTCGGACTGGCTGTCGTTGTCGAGCCAGTTCGTCGCTTCGTCGAGCAGCAGGATGCGGGGCTTGCGGAGCAGCGCGCGGGCGACCATGATGCGCTGGCTCTCGCCGCCGGACGTGACGGCGGTGCTGGCGCCGACGGGCGTCAGCATGCCCATCGGCATCGACGCGATGGCGCGGTCGACGGCCGCGACCCGGGCCGCCTGCCACACGTCTTCGGCCACCGCTTCCTCGTGGTCGGAGACGATGTTGTCCCACACGTCCTGCGGATGGAGCCGCACGTCCTGCGGCACGGCGCCGATCTTCCGGCGCACCTGCTTGACGTTGAGGTGCCGCAAGTCGCGTCCGTCGTAGTAGACCGCGCCGGAAGAGGGCTGGGCCAGGCCGAGCGCGAGCCGGAACAGCGTGCTCTTGCCCGCTCCCGATTCACCGGCGATGGCGACGAACTCGCCGGGCCGTGCGCGAATCGATACGTCGTCGAGGATCGACGGGCCATCGGGCTCGTACCGGAAGGTCACGTGGTCGAAGAGGACTTCGCCGCCCAGGGTGCCGACCGGTTCTCCATCGGCGCTCGCCTCCGGGGGCTCGGCGAGGAACGGCTGCACCTGGTCGAGTGCCGGCATGACGGCGGCGACGGCGCCGAACGACGTGTCGAGGCGGGCCACCGCCGCTTGAAACGCCATGAAGAGGGCGTAGACGACGAGGAAGTCGCCGAGCGCCATCGTCGCCGGAGCATGCAGCGTCACCGCCAGAAACAGCGCGCCGCCGGACAGGAAGGGCAGCGCGGCGCCGAGTGCCTGCAGATGCCCGTCGAGGGCGTCGAGCTCCAGCTCGGCGTCCTTCTGCTCGCGGTAGTCCTGCGCCCAGACGGCAAAGGCCGACCCCTCGGCGCCGTCGACGCGCAACTTGGAGATGCCGTTCACGAGCTGGAACAGCCGACCCGCCAGCGCCTGGACCGCGCGGATCACCCGGCCGTGCGCCGCGACCTGCCGCAGACCGAGCACCACGGTCACGAGCAGAGACAGGAGACCGACGGCGGCCGTCACGCCGCCCAGCGCGGCGTCGTAGAGGAAGACGAGAAGAAGCGCGGGCAACAGGAAGACGACCGAGAGCACGGCGTTGGCGACCACGCCCTGTGCGGCGTCCCGGAAATTCTGGAACGCCATGCCCCGCATGGCGAGCTCGCCGGCCGGGTAGCGGTGGAGAAAGCTGGGAGGCAGTCGCAGCAGGCGGTCCCAGAACGCAGCTTCGATGCGGGACGAGACGCGTCCTTCGAGGCGCATCAGGGCCATGCCCCTCAGGATGTGGAGCAGCGCGCCGATCGCGGCGAACGCCGCCAGTAGCGCGGTCGATGTATGCAGCAGGCCGTGATCGGCGGTCGGTATGACCTCGTCCGCGACGAATCCCAGCAGCACCGCGGGCAGCAACATGACCAGGCCGCCGAGCAGCCCGGTCACGACGAGGCGCACCAGGTCGGTCTCCAGACCGCTTCGCGCGAGCCTGAAGAGATCCCGCGCGTCCGCGGCGCCGAACGGCAGCGGTCGATAGAACGACCACGCGTCGGCGCGCAGTGCCGCCGCGCGTTCGGCGTTCACCCTGACGCTGCGCCGCTCGACGGGGTCCACCTCCCGATAGGCGCCGAGCACGCCCGGCAACAACGCCACCGGCCGGCCGTCGTCGACTCTGAACGCCAGCATCGCACCGCTGTCGCCGACCCACCACCTGTCGTCAACGGCGAGCCGGACCCGTCGCCCGCGTATGCCGGAGGCATCCAGCACGTCACCCAGGACGACGGGAGAATCAGGTTCGTCCGACTCCGCGGGCCACTTGAAGTCGATTCCTTCGTGGCGGCCGATGGTGCGCAGCACCTCGCGCAGCGCCGAATCGTCCGTGTCCGCGCTCGCCGTCTCCAAAAGGCCGTAGAGGTCGAACAGGCGCCGCCGGGCGTTCTCCTCGGCGGTGCGGGGGTTGGTCGTTCGCGCCCGTTCCAGGTTGGCCTGATCGACCACGGTCAGGCGGCGGTTGAGTCGCTCCAGCGTGAACGCCACGACGTGGAAGCGTGCGAGAGCGGGCAGCAGGCGGTGCTCTTCGGCGAGAGCCTCGGAAGAGCGGGCGGAAAGCCGCGCTTCCTCCACCAGGATCAGCCAGCTCGCGGGCGTGAGTGCGATCGGGCTCATGCCGGCTTCTCCCGGGCCGGCCTCCGCCGGGCCGACCAGACCCATGAACAGGCACGCTCCGGGCAACGGAACCGACACCCACACCACTCCCCGCCGCGCCGACAGCGTGCCCCGCCTCGAGACGGAGCTCTCGGCGGGTTCGACGCGTTCGTCCGCCCGTGGCTGGTGCGCGACGTCCCGAGACAGGACGGTGGAAACATCCGTGAGCCATGCGTCGACCTGCTCCGCCAGCTCCGCGTGCGTGATCGCAGCCAGAGCGGCGACCGGCAGACGCCGCAGCACCGTGCCGGGCAACCCCTTGGCGATCAGGCCGAGGGTCGTGCCTTCCACCTGTGGCGCCACGCCCGGCAGCAGGCGTCCGGCATCGGCGCGCAGCAGGTGCTGCCGCGCCGATTGCTCCACGCCGTTCCGGTGCTCGACCAGAAACAGGTCGATCGCACCCTCGTCGATGAACCAGACGAACCGCGGGTCGCCCAGGTCGAGCGGCAGGTTGCCGGAGCAGGGTACGGCCGCCCCCGATTCGGCAGCGAGCTCGGCCAGTGCGGCGCGTTCCGGGGTGGTCATGGAGCCAGCACTAGCCCGCGCGCACCAGCCGGTAATAGGAACCGTCCGGGTCCGCCATCAGTTCGTCATGGGTGCCCCGCTGCACCTCTTGTCCGTTGTCGAGAACGATGATCAGGTCGCAGTCCCGGACCGTGCTCAGCCGGTGCGCGACGATCAGGCAACTGACCCCCCGGCGCCTGAGCGCATCGTCGACACGCATCTCGGTTGCCGCGTCGAGAGCGCTCGTCGCCTCGTCCAGAACCAGCACCGTCGGGTTGCTCACCAGGGCGCGGGCGATCTCCAGCCGCTGCCGCTGCCCGCCGCTGAAATTGGTTCCGCCCTCGTCGACCTGCGTCCGGTAGCCGAGCCGGCGACCGAGGATCTCGTCGTGAATGCAGGCGTCTCTGGCCGCGGCCACCACGTCGTCGTCGGGAACGGCGGGGTTCCACAGGGTGATGTTGTCGCGCACGGTTGCGGAGAAGAGGATGATCTGCTGGTCCACCATCGACAGGGAGCGCGACATGACCTCCTCGGGAATCTCGTGCCGTGGGCGGCCGTCGAACACGATTTCGCCGGACCACGGCGGGTAGACGCCGGAGACCAGGCGCGCCAGCGTGGACTTGCCGGATCCGCTGGGGCCCACCACCGCCACCCGCTGACCGGGCTCGATTCTCAGGTTGAAGTCCCTGAGCAACGGCGGTCGGCCCCGGTTGTAGCCGAAGGTCACGCCCCGCAGCTCCAACTGGCCGGCCAGCCGCAGCCGCCCGTTCATCGTGGCGATGCCTTCCGAAGCGTGGCTCCGACGGGCCAGGCCGGGGTCCGGCGGGGCCTCCGTGATGTCCTCCAGGCGCTGCATGTCGACTTCGATGGCCTGGCGCTCGTCGGCGAACTCGACGAAACGCCCGACCGGCGCCAGGAACATCGCCGCCAGCATGTAGAAGCCCGTCAGCTCTCCCAGCGTCAGGTCGCCGGCCATGACCTGGGCGGCCCCGACGGCCAGCACCGCCGCGTTGCCCAGCACCAGGAACAGCTCCGGCAGGGCCGCGTTTACGTGGCTGAGCTCCGAGAAGCGCTGGCGCGCGGCGAGCTCGCGGGCCTGGTGGCCGCTCCAGCGCGAGAAGAAGCCGTCGTCCGCGGCGGTTGTTCGCACGTTGTCCGTATGGTGCAGCAGCACCATGCCGATACCGACCAGCAGCCCCTGCTCGCCGCGCAGCGCGTGGCTCTTCTCGGTCCGGAGGCGGGCGATGACCCGTACGAATCCCGCGTTGAGAACCCCCAGCACCAGCACGATCAGCGCCAGCGTCGCGTCGTAGGCGAGCATGACGGCCAGGAACACCGCGCTCATCGCTATCTCGATCAGCACCCCGAGGAAATGGTCCGCCAGACCCCGGGCGACCTTGTCGATGGACAGGACGCGAGCGGCCAGCTCGCCCGCCAGCCGGTGACTGAAATACACCACCGGCAAGCGCAGCAGGTGCGACAGGCAGCGGTTCCCGGCGACGACGGACATCCGGATGGCCAGGCGCCGCAGACAGCGCTGCTTCAGCCAGTTGAGCATGTAGGCCAGCGCTGCGGCGACGGCCAGCGCTCCGGCCACCATAGTTCCCCAGGGTTCGTTCTCGCCGAGCACCCGATCGACGAATACGCTCACCCCGGCGGGCGCCACGAGGGCCAGCACGGCCAGCAGCAGCCCGCACGCCACCGCATGCGGCAGCGCGCCCCAGGCCCCGTGCAGCCAGAGCGGGACGCGTTGCAGGATGTTGGGCCGCGCGCCGCCGCGCCGAAACTCCGGTCCGGGATTGAACTGCAGCGTGACTCCCGTGAAACCCTTGCCGAACTCCTCCGCGGACAGTGCGCGGCGACCCAGTGCCGGGTCGTTCAGATGGAACCGCTGGTCGTCGAAGCCCTCCAGGATGAGGAAGTGGTTGAACTCCCAGAACAGAATGAGAGGCAGTGGCCGTTTCCGGAGCTGCTGCACGTCCGTGTACCAGCCCCTGCACTCGAGGCCGTAGTGCCTCGCGGCCCGCAGGAGGCCCGCCGCGGTGGAGCCGTCCCGGCCGACCTCGCACCTGTCGCGCAACTCGCTGAGGGGGACCCAGCGGCCGAAATAGCCGAGCACGCTGGCCAGGCACGCGGCGCCGCACTCGGTGGCGTGCATCTGCATCTGCAGCGGCGTGGTCACGCTCCGCTTCCCGGGGGAGGACATTCAGGACCGTCCGATGTCGAAGAGCGAGGCCGGCGTCTGCCGGCCGAGGAGGATGCGCACCCGCGACAAGGTACCGTCGGGCACCGGGAGAGCCGGCGCGTCGGCGAGCACGACGTCGACCCGCCGACCGGGTTCCGCGGTCAGCGGGTCGAGCGCCGCCAGCCAGTCGGGCAATGGTTCTGCGGTCACGACTGCGACCTCTCCCGGGAACGTGCGCGTCGCGCCGCCGGCCATCGCCAGGTCGATCGATGCCGGCATCCCGGGTCGAATGCGTTGCGCCACCCGTGGAGCGACCCGCAGGACCGCCTGGAGCGCCTGATCCCGCGAGTTCCGAACCTGGGCGACCGCGGCGCCGGCGGGCAGGTATTCCCCCGGGGCGGCTCGCAAGGACGTGACCTCGCCCGCGATCTGGCTGACGATGTGTTCCCTCGCGGAGCGCCGGGCGTCCAGTTGCAGCAGCGCTACCCGGGCCGCGGCCAGTCGCGAGGCCAGGGCGCCGCCGCCCGCTTGGCCGGTTTCCACCTCCAGCAGCTCTATCCGGTTCCGCAGCGCCGCCATTTCACGTTCCAGCTCCGGCGCCGTCTGCCTGGCGATTGGATCTCCGGCCTCGACGCGATCTCCGGGAGCCACCAGGTACTCAGCGAGATGTCCGGTCTCGGTCGTAACGACGTCGTAGCGAGGTCCCGGCGCTACGATCACACCGTCGACCGTGACGGTGCGGACGACGCTGCCGAAGAAGATCCAGGTCACGAGCGCAAGCAGCAGCAGGCCGATGCCGGTCAGGATGATGCGCTCGTGCGGCGCCGTGACCCGCAGAAGATGATCGAGCTGCTGTCGCTGATTCCTGTTGGCCAGGGCCTGGCGGCGGAACGGGCTGCCGAACAGGCCGGCGGTTCCGGAACTCACACGTGCGGCACGCGCCTTGCTTGGCGGATCGTCAACGGACGCCATCGTGCCTGTTAGTATATAGTGACAGCACGAATCGTGCACGGCAGTGATAACGCCTGGTCACGATGTCAAGCTGCCGGGGATGAGCCGGCCAGAGAGGTTGGGACGAAGATGCAGGAATCCGACGCGCACCTGATCGCCGTTGATGCGCACGACCGCGAAACGGGATTCGTGGACAAGATGACCGCTCACCGGGAGGGGATCCTGCACCGCGCCTTCTCGATCTTCGTCTTCGACGAGGCCGGCCGGTTGCTGCTGCAGCGACGCGCGACCGGCAAGTACCACTCGGGCGGTCTCTGGTCCAACACCTGCTGCAGCCACCCGCGGGCCGGCGAGAGTCTGCTGGACGCCGCCCACCGCCGGCTGCGCGAGGAGATGGGCTTCGACTGCCCGCTGCAGGCGGTGTTCGGCTTCGTCTACCGGGCGGCGCTCGACGGGGGGCTCGTGGAGCACGAGTTCGATCACGTCATCGTCGGACGGTACGAGGGGGCTCCCGCTCCCGACGCTCGAGAGGTGGAAGAGTGGAAGTGGGAGCACGTTCCGGCGGTCCGGTCCCGGCTCACCGAAGGGCCGGAGGCGTTCACCGCCTGGTTCAAGCTCGCTCTTGACGGACTTGTGGCTCGCGGGCTTCCGGGGCAGCGTGCGGACACTATCTGAATTCGGCCGGCGTTTCCCGGTCCTCGTGATCGTCTTCTGCGTCGCCTGCGCGCTGGGGCCCGAGCCGGTGCTGCCGGAGCTGGCCCCCGAGCCGATTCCCGAGCTGCCGGGCGCCTTTGCAGAGCGTACCGAGCCGGGCGCCCACGAGCCGCTGGAATGGTGGCGGACCTTCGCCGATCCGGTTCTCGACGAGGTCGTCGACACGGTGCTCGCCTCCAACTTCGACATCGCGGAGGCGGTCGCGCGAGTGCATCAGGCGAGGGTGCGCGCCCGCCTGACCGAGGCCGCGATCCTGCCGGCCGTCCGGGCGCGGGCGGGCGCCGACAGCTTCGACGTGCCCATCGATGCCGGCATCGGCGCGCAGGTTCGGGAGCTGGGGCTGGAGGACGTGTTGGGCGACGCGGCCGGAGGCTTCACGCTACCCGACCGGCTCGGGCTCACCACGTACGCGTTGCACGCCGACTTCGCCTACGAGCTCGACTTCTGGGGCCGCGTCCGCCATGCGTCGCTCGCGGCGGGAGCCGAGCTGCTGGCCTCGGAGTCGGACGTGCACGCGGCGCGCATCGGCGTCCTGGCCGAGACGATCACGGCGTACTTCGACATCGTAGACCTCCGGCGGCAGATCGCGATCGCCCGCGAGACGGTGGACGTGCTGGAGGAGCGCGAGCGCCTGGCCGAGACCCGCTACGACCGCGGACTGACCGATTCGCTGGATCTCTACCGCGTGCGCCAGGACCTGCGCAACACCCAGGCGGGTCTGCCCCGGCTCGTCGACCGGCTGGGGGAGGCCGAAGCGCGCCTGGCCGTGCTCCTGGGAGGCTACCGGGAGGACGTCGCCGACCTGCTTCCGGCCTCGAGGGCTCCGGCGCCGGCGGCGGAACCGGCGCCGGTGGGGGTTCCGGCCGATCTCCTGCTGCAGCGGCCGGACGTGCTGGCGGCGGGACACCGTCTGGAGGCGGCGGGCCACGAGATAGAGGCGCGCCGCGCGGCGTTGAGGCCCTCGCTCTCGTTGTCGGGCTCGATCGGACTCCAGACGACCGACGTCGGCGGGATCTTCAACGTGCAGCAGTGGTTCGGCAACCTGCTCTCGAACCTGCTCGCGCCGGTCTTCGACGGCGGCCGCCTGGCCGGCGACGTGGCGCTGGCCCACACCCGCTTCAACGAGCTGGCCGCCGCCTACGGGCGGGCGGTGGTGACCGCGGTCAACGAGGTGGAGGCGGCCCTGGCCGGATTGCGGAACGAGGGCCGGCGCCACGCGTTCCTTGCGGCCCGGCGGGAGGAGGCGCAGGCGACCCTGGATCTGCGGTCGCAACGCTACGCGTCCGGAGTCGGCGGTTACGGCGACTTCCTGGACGCGTCGCGCACGCAGCTCGACGTGGAGTCCGCCGTGGCCGGCTCGGAGCGCAACCTGGCCCTGGCCCGGCTCGCCGTGCACCGTGCGCTGGGAGGCGCCTGGACCGCCCCGGACCGGGTCGCGGGAGCGTCGCTGGCTGCGGCGGTCCTGCCGGAGGAGGACGGGAGGAACAGATGAGTCGGCTGACGGGTTACGTGCTGGCCGTCGCCATCCTGGTCGGATCGGCGGGGGTCGCCTACTTCATGATCTCCCTGCGGCCAGAGCCGGCCCGCCGCGAGCCTCCGTCCCGCATCCCCTTCGCGATCACCGAGCCGGCATTGCCCGGCGCCGGCGCCATCCCGGTCTACGGGGCCGGGACCGTGCGGCCGCGGGCGCAGATCGAGGTGGCGGCCGCGATCAGCGGCCGCGTCGTCTGGGTGAGCCCCGCCTTCCAGACCGGGGGGCGCGTCCGCCGGGGGCAGTTGCTCTTCCGACTCGACGACGCCGACTACCTTCACCGCGTGGAGCGGGCGCGCGCCGTCATCGCCGGGCAGGAGGTGGAGCTGCTCAAGGTGGAGGAGGAGGCCCGCCTCGCCCGCGACCAGTACGAGCGGTTCAGGCGCCGCCGGGGGGACGAGGCGCCGGCGGCCGACGCCGGCCCGCTGGCGCTGTGGGAGCCCCAGCTCGCGGCGGCGCGGGCCGCCGTGGACCGGGATCGCGTTGCGCTGGCCGAGGCCGAGCTGGGCCTGTCCCGCACGCAGGTGCATGCGCCGTTCGCCGGCGTGGTGAGGACCGAGTCGGTCGACGTGGGGCAGTTCGTGGCGGCCGGCCAGACGGTGGGGCAGGTCTATGCCGCCGACGCGGTGGAGGTGGTGGTGCCGCTCGCCGACGCCGACGCGGCGCTCATACCTGGCCTGTGGGATCTGCGTGCCGGCGATGCGGACCGGCGGGTCGCCGCCCGCGTGGTCGCCGACTACGGCAGCGCCGACTATGCCTGGGAGGGCTACGTCGACCGGGTCGAGGCCGCCCTGGACGAAGCGACCCGGACGCTCGACGTGATCGTGCGCGTCCCCGATCCCTTCGCGGGCGGCGTGCGGGTAGAAGGCGGCGTCGATTCGGATCCCGATACGGGGGCGGGCGCCGATGGGTCGCGGAACCCGCCGCTGCTGGTGGGGAAGTTCGTGGACGTGGAGATCCAGGGCGTGACGCCCGGGCCGTACTTCAAGGTGCGCCGGCCGGCGCTCCGGTCCGGCAACGAGGTCTGGGCGGTGCGCGATGAGGCGTTGACCATCGTTCCGGTGAGGGTCCTGCAACGTTCGGACGACGACGTGTACCTGACGGGCGCCCTGCTCGCGGGCCAGCCGGTCGTCGTGGGCGGGATCGAGATTGCGACCGAGGGCATGGCGGTGCGGATGACGACCGGAGGGGATCGGTGAACCCCGACGACGGCTCGGCGCGGGAAATGCGGGGACCCATCGCCTACATGGCGAGGAATGGGGTCGCCGCCAACTTCCTGATGTTACTCATCGTTGCGGTGGGGTTGGTGTCGCTGACCGGCCTGGTCAAGGAGGCCTATCCGGTACTCAACTTCGATGCCGTCGAGGTGTCGGTTGCGTACCCCGGGGCAACCCCCGCGGAGGTGGAGAAGTCGATCGTCCTCAAGGTCGAGGAACGGCTCGAGACCCTCGATGCGGTCGACAGGGTCACGGCGGTTGCGGCTCAGGGCATGGCTTCGGTCATCGCCGAGCTGAAATCGGGCGAGGACGTCGACCGGTCGGTTGACGACATCGC
Source organism: Vicinamibacterales bacterium (assembly GCA_965116825.1). Lineage (GTDB taxonomy): Bacteria > Acidobacteriota > Vicinamibacteria > Vicinamibacterales > UBA8438 > WTFV01. Next base: position 6,388,884 of record OZ220736.1, on the reverse strand, counting down.
TGCCGCCGTCGGCCGGATCCAGACTCTTCCGGCTGCGGCGGAGCGTCCCGTGGTGCGGGCGATGACACACCGCCAGAGCGTGATCCGCGCGGTTCTCCATGGAGACATTTCCGAACGCGCGCTCAAGGAGCTGGCGTACCGCATCGAGGACGAACTTGCTTCGCTTCCCCTCGTTTCCTACGTGGAGACGAGCGGCGTGCGCGACTACGAGATCTCGATCGAGGTACCCGTCGTTCGCTTGCGCGCACTCGGGCTCACGCTCGACGACGTTGCCGCGGCGATACGCAGCGGATCCCTCGAGCTTTCCGGCGGGAGCGTCGAGACCCGGGATGCGGAGGTGCTCGTGCGGACCGTGGGCCAGAGCCATACCCAGCACGACTTCGAGGACATCGTCGTGCTGAGCGGTAGCGATGGCACTATGGTGCGTCTGGGCGACATCGCCGAGGTGCGCGACGGCTTCCGGAACGTGGGCCTGATAGTGCGGCACGACGGCCAGCCGGCGGCGTTCGTGGAGGTCTACCGGGTAGCGGGCGAACAGATCCAGGACGTCGCGCGGGCGGTGGAGCGACATCTGGATCAGCGCATCGGCCCCTCGCTTCCTCCTGGCGTGTCGCTCACGATCTGGAACAACGACGCGCGAGTCTACGAGGAGCGGCTCGGACTTCTCGTGGACAACGGTTTCCAGGGTCTCGTGCTCGTCCTGTTGATCATGACCCTCTTCCTGCAGGTCCGCCTCGCCGTATGGGTCGCCCTCGGGATTGGGATCTCCTTCATCGGTACGGCGGCGACCATGCTGGTCCTCGACGTCTCGGTCAATACCGTTTCGCTGTTCGCCTTCATCCTGGCCGTCGGCATCGTGGTCGACGATGCGGTGGTGGTGGCCGAGAGCGTGCACCTTGAACGCCGGAAGGGTACGCGCGCCGATCTCGCGGCGATTCGCGGCACCCGGCGCATAAGGAAACCCTTGATCTTCGCGGTCTTCACGACGGTCGTGGCCGTCGTTCCCCTCCTGTTCGTGCCCGGGCCGGTCGGAGCGCTTCTGAGCTCGGTCCCGATCATATTGATCTCGGTGCTCGTCATATCCCTGCTGGAATCGCTGCTGATTCTTCCCAATCACCTGTCGCACCTGCCCGGTCCGGATTGGGAGCCCTCGCATCCTTTGGAGCGTCTCGTTCTCGGGATCCAGGCCCGCGTCGATGATCTGGTGCGATGGTTCGTGGACGGTCCGCTGGACCGGGGATTGCGATTGGCCACCGGTCAACCGGCGATGGTGCTTGCCGGGGCGGCGGGAGCGGTTGTTCTCGTCGTCGCGCTGATACCGGCGGGAATCGTAGACGTGCTGGATGCGCCACGGGTGGAAGGCGACGTGGTGACCGCGCGTCTCGAAATGCCGAAGGGCACGCCGGCGCGCAGGACGCACGAGTTGGCGGCGGACCTGGAGGCCGCGGGGCGCCGTGCGGTCGAGAGGTTCGAGCTGGATCGCTCCGCGGCGGCGACGCCGCTGCTGATCGGGGTGAACCTGTTCGTTGGCATGGAACCGCGGGCCGACCTGGGTAGCCTCGCCCCTGAACCTGGGCTGAATCCGCAGTCGCACATCGCCATCGTGGAGCTCAGGCTGGTGCCGGAATCGCAACGGGAGGGTATCAGCGCAGGTGATGTCCAGGGTGCGTGGCTCGACGAGGCGGGCGAAGTGCCCGAAGCGCAGGCCTTGACCCTGTCCTCGACGGTGTTCGATTTCGGAAAGCCCATTCACGTCGAGCTGTCGCATGCGGATCCCGATCGCATCGGTCCGGTCGCGGAGGCTCTCGCCGAGCGACTTCGGGAGCTGCAGGGCGTCTTCGACATCCAGTCGGACCACACCGAGGGCCTCCAGGAGATCCAGCTTGGATTGCGGCGCGACGCACGGACCCTCGGTCTCACCCTGGAGAGCCTGGCCGGGCAGGTCCGCTCCGCGTTCTTCGGCCGCGAGGCGCTTCGCGTGCAGCGCGGCCGCGAGGACGTTCGAGTGTACGTGCGTCTCCCTGCCGCCGAACGGGACAACGTCGCCGACCTCGAGACCTACCTGATCCGGGCCCCGAGCGGCGGCGAGGTGCCGCTGAGCCGCGTGGCCGACCTGGTCTCGTCCGATGCGCCCTCCTCGATCCGGCGCACGGACGGACGGCGTGTCGTGACCGTCACCGCGGACGTGGACCTCGCGGTGGTCACGCCGGCCGAGGTGGCCGCCGACCTGACGGACACGATCCTGCCGGAGCTGCAGGCGCGCGCGCCAGGACTCGACTATGCGTTCGGCGGCAGGCAGCAGCGGCAAGCAGATCTGTTCGGCAGCATGGGACGCGGCTCCGTTATCGCCCTGGTGGTGATGTACGGGCTGCTGGCGATCCCCCTGGGCTCGTACGGCAGACCGTTGATCGTGATGGCGGTCATTCCGTTCGGGGTCGTCGGCGCGATCCTGGGGCACATGGTCATGGGGCTCGGCATGAGTCCCGAGTCGTTCCTGGGGGTGATCGGGCTCAGCGGGATCGTCGTCAACGACTCGCTCGTCATGCTCGACTTCATCGACCGGAGGCTGAAGGAAGGCGCACCCGTGCAGGTCGCCGTCATGGACGGCGCCAAGGGACGCTTTCGTCCGATCTTTCTCACTTCGGCGACGACCTTCCTGGGATTCGCTCCGCTCATCTTCGACCAGAGCACTCAGGCGCGGTTCCTGAGTCCGCTGGCCGTTTCCCTCGGCGGCGGCATTCTCGTCGCCACCGCGACAGTGATGGTTCTGGTGCCCGCGTTGACCACGGTCTCCCTGCGCGCGCAGAGGCGGGAAGGCGCCGGCAGCAGCCCGGTGCAGTCGGCGGTCGAGACCTACGCGGCCGCAGGCCGGCATGGATGACGAAGGAAATCGTGCGATGGCTACCAACTGCAGTTCCCGCCCACAAACCGACAAGGAGAGCCCGGCCACGAAGCGGCCGGCGAGCGCAAGGCTGCCCCCGGGGCCCAAGGGACGCATCCGCAATCTGATCCAGCGGCTACGGGGTTACTCCAGACTCCTGACCCGGTTGCATGAGGAGTACGGCGACATCGTCTATTTCGAGCTCCCGGGCGCCGGGTTTTGCGTGGTCTACAGCCCCGCGCTCATCGAGGAGGTCCTCGTAACCCGGGAGTCGGAGTTCCCGACTATAGACTTCGCATCCCAGAGCGATCTGGTGGAGTTCACGCCTCTCACCAGCCAGAACGGCGAATCGCATCGCCTCCGGTACCCGCTCATGGAATCGGCGTTCGCCGGGGACCGGATGGTTCCCTATTCCGAGATCATTCTCCGGGAGGCTCTGCGGCTACGGGAGAAATGCAGGCCGGATACCGTCGTGGACATCCAGGAAGAGCTCGCGAACTACGCATGGGCCTGCATCATCGGAAGCTACCTCGGACGGGACGTCGATTTTCCCTACTCCATCGGCAAGCAGGTCGTCGCCTACCTGAGGTTGCACATGATGCTGCAGTTCCTTCCGGGAACCAGGTTGCTGGCCAGTCTGCCACTGCCCACGCTGATGAAGGGAGAGCGGGCGTCGAAGGCTCTCGACGACCTGATCTATGCAGCCATCCGCCGGGCGAGGGAAGAGCCCTCTCACGACGGGCACGACGTGGTCTCGCACTTCGTCAGGGCCGGGGAGCAGGGGATCGTGGATTGGACGTTCGCGAACGATCGGGCGATCCGCGACGAGGTCCTGGTGCTCTGCGGGTACGTCGACGGGCCGATCGGCGCGCTGACGCTCGCCGTCTACTACCTGGGAATGAACCCGTCGGTGCGGGGCAGGCTCGAGCAGGAGGTGGACGAGGTCGTTGGCGGCCGGTCCATCGATGTCGCGGACTTCGACAGACTCACCTACACGAAGGCCTTCTGCCGAGAATTGCTGCGCGTCGATCCGCCAACCTACGTTTCGCTTCCGAAGGTCACCGCCGAAGACGTCGTTCTGGACGGGTATTTCATTCCGAAGGGAACGTTGATGCACTCGGCCCCCAAGGTCGTGGGACGTCGGCCCGAGTACTGGGACAAGCCCGACGAGTTCAGGCCGGAGCGTTGGCTGGATGACCCACGCGCGGGCTGTCCGCCGTGTCCGGCGCATTCCTACGTCCCGTTCGGCAGCGGGCCCCACACGTGCATCGGGGGAGGACTGGCCACCCGGATGATTGTCTACGGAGTGGCGACGCTCGCGCAGCACCTGCGGCTGGATCCGCACGGCGACCGGATTCCGGAGGTCAGCAACGTCGGCGCTACCGTGCTGGGTCGCACGCCGGTTGCCGTGAAGAGGCGCCAGTGATGGAACACATGCGCGAGTCGGAGGCAGATGGAGAATGACGATTCCTTCATGCTACGCCGCCGGTTACGAGGCGGCGCGTGCACGGGACCCGGAGTTCGCGGAAACGTATATCCGCCATACCACCCTGGGAGACCCCGCCGCGGACGCGGTCGTCGAGGACCTCGCGGCGTTGGGGCACGAGGGACGCTGGCACCGGATCATCGGCGGGGCGATCCAGGACTACGAGGACCCGCCGGAGGGCACTCCCGACTCCCTTCGACGCCTGATCGCGGAGGCCGACGTCTCGCCGGACTGGTACGATCCGGAGCTGGCGATGGTGGCCACCCGGGCCTTCATCCGCAACGCCGAGGTGGTTCTGGCCGCGTTGTCCACCGGCGCGATAGTCGAGGGGTTCGCCACGCTCATCAGCAAGTCCTTCCGAATACGCGGACGGATCATGCTGAACGGCGTTCGCCGCCTGCGGCAGAATCTGCTGCAACTGGTGGAGCAGTACCTGCCGGGCGGGGTGGAGCCGGGGGGCGACGCGTGGAGGCTGAGCCTCCGCATTCGCCTGGTCCACGCGCAGTCGAGGAGGCTGGTCAGGAACTCGCGGGTGTGGGACGAGGCAATCTACGGGCTGCCGCTCAGTTCCGCACACATGGCGCTGGGCGCCGCAGCGTTCTCCGGGCGTCTCATGCAGCACGTGGCGGCGCTCGGGGGCGACTTCAGCGCCGAGGAGCGCGACGCCTACGTCCACGTATGGCGCTGCACGGCGTCGACCATGGGTATTCCCTCCGAGCTCATGTTTCACGACGAAGCGTCGGCGCTGCACGCCTTCGAGATCGCGTCGTTGTGCGAGCCGCCGCCGGACGACGACGCCATCATCATGGCGAACAGCATCATCAACAGCGCTCCGGTGCTGCTGGGATTCACCGAGTCCGACACCCGCCGCCGCGAGGCGAGTCACTACTACCAGATGTCACGCGAGCTCATCGGCGACAGGCTGGCCGACGCGTTCAGATACCCGAGGCCCTACTGGTTCAGGCTCCTCCCGTTGCTGCGGGCGAAGCATCGCGTGGAGCGGTTCGGGGCCCAGGTGTTGCCGGCCTGGAGCAAGGTTCATGGGCTGCAGTCCTTCAACCTGCTGCTGAAGGTGTCGAACCTGCACAAGCTCGAGCTCTCGTACAGCCTGCCGACCAGTCTTCACGACGAAGACTCGCGCGAGTGGTAGCCCGCGGGCCGCGCAGCGACGGGAGGCGGATCCGTGGCGACGGGCCGGCGGGGACTTCACGCCGGCGCCGCGGGGCCGACTCAAGATCGTAGAGGCGCCGCCGGGGGAAGGCCGCGGGTCGCCGCCTCGAAGAGGAGCCTCAAGGCGAAGTCGAACCTGGCCAGAACGCTGGCGAGGAGAATGACCAGACGCACGCTCGACCGCGACAGCACCATCTCCTGGCCGTTGCGGAACGAGGACGTCGTGTGCAGGCGTCGCAACGCCAGGACGGAGAGTCCCAGCGTCCACAGCAGGTGCCGGCGGATACCGGTCTCGCGGGCGGGAATCATCAGGATGAAGCGCAGGCCCTCCGCGAGATGGTGGCGCGTGATCGCCACGAGCTCCGTCAGGCCTCTGGCGAAGCCGGGGTGGGATCGTCCGGTCGAGAGCGAGCGCAGGTCGAAGCCGGCGGCGTTGAAGACGCTCCGCGGCAGCCAGCAGGCCCCGCGGCGCAGGTCGCCCCAGATGTCCTTGAGAATATTGGTCATCTGCAGGCCATGACCGTAGGAGACCGATTGGGCCGTCAACTTCTCGCGCCCCGCGTCGATTGCGGCGGAATAGTCGCAAAACAGCTCGGCCAGCATCTCGGCGACGACGCCGGCGACGCAATAGCAGTAGCGGTCCAGTTGGGGAACGTCCCGCAGGCCGTGGGGAGACGCCTGCTGCTGGAACTCCACCATGCCCCGCGTCATGATCCCGATGCAGCGCTCGATGGCGCGCCGCTGGCGGGCGCGGAGGCCGTGGGTGATACGCACGATGCGGGCAGTGGCGGCCGCCAGATCGCGCTCGGCCTTCGGGGTCGAAGACGAAAGCGCCGCACCCAGATCCCGCGCGAACGCCACCGCTTCGCCACGGCCCGCCACCACCTCGACGAAGCGTTCCGACAACGCCTGCTTTCGATCCAGCGACAGGGCGGGCTCGTCCTCTATGGTGTCCGCGATACGGCACAGGAGATAGGCGTTGCCCACCACGTCGCTCAGCGGGTCCGGAAGCTCGGGAATCGTCAGGGCGAAGGTGCGCGAGACGCGTTGCAGCATCTCCGCCTGAAACGCGAGATCCGCGGACGCCGGGCGGCTCGCCGAGGCGGTCGTCATCATGCTGCCGCGGCGCGTGTATTACGTGTAGCCACTAATTTCGCAGGATTATACACGTATTTTCGTGTTTCCCCGTTCCGCTGCAGGGAGAACGTCCGGTCGAGGGCAACGCGGGGCGGTTCGTGCCCGAAGCGTCGACTGCAGGTGGCGAGCCGGTCGAGGCGATACAATAGGCCCCGCCGGCGGGGCCGATGGAGCGACGCGATTCGTCGGTGGCGGTGCCGATCGGGTTTCTGAAGCGCACACGACCACCGCCCGCGGGTAGGGTTCTCCGGAGGCGGTCAGAGCAAGGAGTCGACATGTCCAGGTTGCTGCTCGGGTTCGCGGTCGGATTCGCCGTCGCCGTCGCGCTGTTGGTCCCAGCGCAGGCGGTCGCCCAGGTCACTACCGCGACGGACGTGACGCAGGAGGAGTACATGGCGGTCAAGAACGCCCCCGAGGGGGGCGTCGACCGTCAGGTCAAGGTGGTCGACATCGGCAAGTCGAACGTCGCGGTCGGCATCCTGCATCGGGATGCCCTCGATCCGGATGACGGACCGGCGCGCGGCATCGTGCACACGCTGGTGACCGAGGTGTACTACATCGTGTCGGGAGCCGGCACCCTGATGACCGGCGGGACCATCATCGAGCGCGGCGACATTCCGGAGGACACCCACATCGTGCAGGTGCTGGTGGGCGAGAGCTACCGCGCCGCGGCCGAGGGCGGCCAGGTGCGCGACGTCGCGGAGGGCGACATCGTGGTGATCCCGGGCGGCGTGTTCCATGGCTGGACCGCCGTTCCGGACCACGTCACCTACCTGAGCATCCGGCCGGATCCGGACAAGGTGCTGCCGGCCGGCTGGGTGAACCCGCTCATCCAGTAGCCGCCGCCAGACGCGAAGGCGCACGAGCAGGATCGGATCAGCAGAGGAGACAGGAACATGCCAGCGTGCAGAATCAGGATCGCGGCGGTCGTCGTCCTCGGCGGACTGCTCGCGGCCGGCGCGCCGCCGGCGACGGCGCAGACCGACAACGGCGAGTGGCGGAGCTACGGCGGCGACATCGCGAACACGCGCTATTCGCCGCTGGATCAGATCGACGCCGGGAACTTCGACGACCTGGAGGTCGCCTGGCGGCTCCGGACCGCCAACTTCGGATCGGAGCCCGAGTTCAACTTCCAGGCGACGCCGCTGATGGTGGACGGCGTGATCTACTCGACGGCGGGCCTGCGGCGGGCGGCCATCGCGGCGGATGCGGCGACCGGCGAGCTGCTCTGGATGCACCGCCTCGACGAGGGCGAGCGGGCCGCGGTCGCGCCGCGGCGCCGGTCGGGCCGCGGTCTGGCCTACCGCGACAACGGCGCGGACGGGGAGATCTTCTACGTCACCCCGGGCTACCGGCTGGTCGGACTGAACGCGAAGACCGGCGAGCGGCTGTCCGGCTTCGGTGACGACGGCATCATCGACCTGATGCAGAACATGGATCAGGAGATCGATCCGCTGGCCGGCGAGATCGGCCTGCACGCCACGCCGCTCGTGGCCGGCGACACCATCGTCGTCGGGGCGGCGCACGTCCCCGGCAGCGCGCCGCGCTCGATGCGCAACACGAAGGGCTACATCCGGGGCTTCGACGCGAACACGGGCGTACGCAAGTGGATCTTCCACACGATCCCGGGCGCCGACGAGTTCGGCAACGACAGTTGGCTGAACGACTCGTGGCGGTACACCGGCAACACCGGCGTGTGGGGGCAGATCAGCGCCGACCTGGAGCTGGGCATCGTCTATCTGCCGACCGAGATGCCGACCAACGACTACTACGGCGGCCACCGGCACGGGGACAATCTCTTCTCGGACAGCATCGTCGCCGTGGACATCGACACCGGCGAGCGGCTCTGGCATCTGCAGGTCATCCAGCACGACGTCTGGGACTGGGACTTTCCCTGCGCGCCGGTGCTGGTCGACGTGGAGATCGACGGCGTCATGCGCAAGCTCATTGCGCAGCCGAGCAAGCAGTCGTGGCTGTACGTGCTCGACCGGGTGACCGGCGAGCCGATCTGGCCGATCGAGGAGCGCGAGATGCCGCCGTCCGACGTGCCGGGCGAGCTGCTGTCGCCGACCCAGCCGTTCCCGACCCATCCGCCCGCCTACGACCGGCAGGGGGTCGGCATCGAAGACCTGATCGACTTCACACCGGAACTGCGGGCCGCGGCCGAGGAGCTGGTCTCGAACTTCCGCAGCGGGCCGATCTTCACGCCGCCGGTGGTCGCCGAGACCGACGGGCCGTGGGGCACGCTGATGCTGCCGTCGGCCGGCGGCGGCACCAACTGGCCCGGCGGCTCGGTCGATCCCGAGACCGGCATCTTCTACCAGTACTCCTTCACCCAGGTCACCTCGCTCGGCCTGGTGAACGACCCGGAGCGCTCGGACATGAACTTCATCCGGGGGAATCCTCCGGGGGTGCCCGCGCGCCTGCGCGCGCTGAACATCCGGGGGCTGCCGCTCATCAAGCCGCCGTGGGGGCGCATCACCGCCATAGATCTCGCGACGGGTGACTTCCTCTGGCAGATCCCGCACGGGGAGACACCGGACAACGTCCGCAACCACCCGGCGCTGCAGGGCGTGGACATCCCGCGCACCGGCCGCATCGGACGCGTGGGCACGCTGATCACCAAGACCCTGGTCATCGCGGGCGAGCCGGGCACGTTCACCACGCCGTCGGGCGAGGTGGGAGCGATGCTGCGCGCCTACGACAAGGCGTCCGGCGAAGAAGTCGGCGCGGTCTACATGCCGGCGTCGGTGTCGGGCTCGCCGATGACGTACCTGCACGAGGGGCGGCAGTACATCGTGACCGCCATCGGCGGGGCCGGGTTCGCCGGGGAGCTGATCGCGTACCGGTTGCCGGAGGAATAGCACCGGCGCCGCCGCCTTGCCGCGGGCGGCGGGAGAGTCCGGCGCCCCCCGGTGAATGCGTGAGCGCCCGGCGTCTCAGGCGGCTTCCGGGGTCTGCGGCAGACCCCGGGTCAGCCCCTGGAAGAGCAGCTTCAGAGCGCGGTTCGAGCGAACCAGCGCACTGGTGACGGCGGCGACCGCCAGCACGCTGCGACGTGAGATCTTCACCTCCTGTCCGCTTCTGAAGTCCGGCGTGGCATGAATGCGCCGCAGCGTGAGCACCGCCATGCCCAGCGGCCACAAGCAGAATCGGCGGATGCCGGCTTCGTGGGCGGGGAGGAGCAGGACGAACCGCAATGCGTTGGCGAGGTGCTGCCGGGTCATGCCTACCAGCTCGGACATGCCCGCGGCGAAACCGGGAGCCGGGTGCCCGGCCGACAGGGAGCGGAGCTCGACGCCGGCCGCCCCGAATACGTCGCGGGGCAGCCAGCACGCACCGCGGCGGCGATCCTCCCAGACGTCCTTGAGGATATTGACCATCTGCAACCCCTGTCCGAAGGACACCGACAGGGAGAACAGGTCGTCGCGGCGCCGGCGAATCTCGTCCGAGTAGTCGCAGAACAGGTCGGTGAGCGTCTCGCCGACGACACCGGCGACGTGATAGCAGTAGCGGTTCAGGTGGGGGACGTTCTCCAATCCGTCCACCGTCGCGTGCTGTTGAAACTCCGCCATGCCGCGCGACATGATCCGCACGCAGCGCTCGATCGCGTGACGCTGGGCGGCCCGAAATTCCCTCGTTATGCGGACTACGCGGTCCGCGTTGGCGACCAGATCCTGCTCGCGTTCCGTGCTCGACGACGACAGCAGGGCGCCGAGCTCGCGTGAGAACGGCGCGACGTCGCCCCGGCCGGCCACGACCTCGATGAAGCGTTCCGAGAACGCCTTCTTCTGGGCGGGGGAGAGGGCCGGCTCGTCCTCGATGGTGTCCGCGATCCGACAGAGTGCGTACACGTTACCGACGACGTCGCGCAGCGCACCGGGAAGCTGCGGGATGTTGAGGGCGAAGGTGCGCGATACGCCCTGCAGGATCTCGGACTGGTAGGCGAGGTCGCTCTCCGCTGTTCCCTGGCGCGAGGAAGCCGTCATCGGCGGCCATCCTAGCGCGAAATCATCGCGTGCGGTTCCGATCGTCGCTCAACCTGTTATCCTTCGCGACGCGACGAGAGGAGTCGAACGTGCCAACACATCCGAAGCGCATCGTGTCGAACATCGTCCTCACGATATTGCTGGCGGCCGGAGTCACTCCGGCTTTGGCGCAGACGGACAACGGCGAATGGCGCAGCTACGGCGGCGACATCGCCAACACGCGCTACTCGCCGCTCGACCAGATCACGGCCGACAACTTCAACGACCTGGAGGTCGCCTGGCGGCTGAACACGGCCAACTTCGGGTCCGAGCCGGAGTTCAACTTCCAGGCGACGCCGCTGATGGTGGACGGCGTCATCTACTCGACGGCCGGCCTGCGCCGGGCGGCGATCGCGGCGGACGCGGGGACCGGCGAGCTGCTCTGGATGCATCGCCTCGACGAGGGCGAGCGGGCCGAGGTGGCGCCGCGGCGGCGCTCGGGGCGCGGACTGGCCTACCGCGACAACGGCGGAGGCGGGGAGATCTTCTACGTCACCCCCGGCTACCGGCTGGTCGGCCTGGATGCGAAGACCGGCGAACGGCTGTCGGGCTTCGGCGAGGACGGCATCGTCGACCTGATGCAGAACATGGACCAGGAGATCGATCCGCTGTCGGGCGAGATCGGCCTGCACGCGACGCCGCTCGTGGCCGGCGACACCGTCGTCGTGGGCGCGGCGCACGTGCCCGGCGGCCGGCCGCGCTCGATGCGCAACACCAAGGGTTACATCCGCGGCTTCGACGCGGACACCGGCGAGCGGAAGTGGATCTTCCACACGATTCCGGGGGCCGACGAGTTCGGCAACGACACGTGGCTGAACGACTCCTGGCGCTACACCGGCAACACGGGCGTGTGGGGGCAGATCAGCGCGGATCTGGAAGCGGGCATCGTCTATCTGCCGACCGAGATGCCGACCAACGACTACTACGGCGGCCACCGGCACGGCGACAACCTCTACTCGGACAGCCTCGTGGCCGTCGACATCGAGACCGGCGACCGGCTGTGGCACTTCCAGTTCATCCACCACGACGTGTGGGACTGGGACCTGCCGTGCGCGCCGATCCTGGCCGACGTGATGATCGACGGCGAGTTGCGCAAGATCATCGCGCAGCCGAGCAAGCAGTCGTGGCTGTACGTCTTCGACCGGATCACCGGCGAGCCGATCTGGCCGATCGAGGAACGCGAGGTCGAGCCGTCGGACGTGCCGGGGGAGCTGCTGGCGCCGACCCAGCCGTACGTGACCAAGCCCCCTGCGTACGACCGGCAGGGGGTCGATCTCGACGATCTGATCGACCTCACCCCCGAGCTGCGGCGCCGGGCCGAAGAGATCGCCTCGCGGCACCTGATGGGACCCATCTTCACGCCGCCGACCGTCTCGGAGGCGGACGGCGTCTACGGCACGCTGATGCTGCCGTCGCAGGCGGGCGGGACCAACTGGCCCGGCGGGTCGCTCGACCCCGAGACCGGCATCATCTACCTGTATACCTTCACGCAGATGGTCTCGCTCGGGCTGGTCAACGATCCGGAGCTCTCGGACATGAACTTCATCCGCGGGCGCGGGGAAGGCATCTCCGCCCGGGAGGCGTCGCTGGCCATCGAGGGCATCCCGATCGTCAAGCCGCCGTGGGGCCGTATCACCGCCATCGATCTCAAGGAAGGGGAGATCCTCTGGCAGGTGCCGCACGGCGAGACGCCGGACAATATCCGCAACCACCGGTTGCTCGAGGGTGTCGACGTTCCGCGGACCGGCCGCATCGGGCGGGTGGGAACGCTGAACACGCCGAACATGGTCATCGCCGGCGAAGCGGGCACCTTCACCATGCCGTCGGGCCAGGTGGGCGCGATGCTCCGCGCCTACGACAAGATGTCGGGCGAGGAGCTCGGCGCCGTCTACATGCCGGCCGGGGTGACCGGGTCGCCGATGACCTACCTGCACGCCGGAAGGCAGTACATCGTCACGGCGATCGGCGGCGGCGGGTTCCCGGGCGAGCTGATCGCTTACCGGCTGCCGGAGGAGTAGACGCGCCGGCGGCGCTTCTTTCGTCGCCGCCCCCCGAACTCGGATCCTGCATCCGCAACTGCTTCACCGGCTCGAAGTGCTTGCGGTTGCGGGTGACGAGGGCCAGGTCGTACTCGATCGCCGTCGCGGCAATCAGCGCGTCGGGCGTGGCGATGCCTGTCTCCCGGCGAATGCGGCCGGCCCGCTCCGCTACGCTGCGGCCCACCGCCAGCTCGCGGAAGGGATCGAGAAGTCGCTGGACGAGCGCCGATCCGACTGCGCCAGAGAGCAGCTCGCAACGGGTGATGACCGAGTAGTGGACCCGGTTCCGGCCCGGCTTCAGGGCTCTGGCGCCGCGCAGATGGTCGATGAAGATGTCCGTGTCGACCAGGAGGTCAGCCACCGGGTCGCTCGGCCGCCTTCAGCCTGTCCGCTCGTGCTTCCCAGTCGTCCCGTTCCGGAAACTGCGCCTCGGGCGCGGCGCCGAAAGTGCTCTCGAGGGCGCTCGTCGGGTCGACCGGCGCCTGCGCGATGTACTGCTCGACCGCCTCACGGACGACCGAGGCGAGACTCGCGCCCCGCGCGCCGGCAATCTCGTCGAGGCGCTGGCGCTGCGACGACCGCAGGTAGATCTGCGTCCGGGTGGCTGACATACAGCGCAGTATACAGCAGCCGTGCTTTTCTCGCCTCCGCCCGTCGTGGCGCTCGGCGCGGCCGCTACGGTCGCTCTTCGATGCGGTAGAGGTGGCTGTCGCTGCGGATGAACAGCGCGCCGTCCGCGACGGCCATCGAGGCGAGCGTCAATCCGTCGAGCCGGTTCCGGGCCAGCACACGGAACTCGGGGCCGGGGGCGAGCACGGTCGTCACGCCCTCTTCGTTCTGGAAGTAGATCCGCCCGTCGACGAACACCGGCGAGGCGGAGTGGTTGCCGCCCAGCCGTTGCTGCCAGTGGACGTCTCCCGTCAGTGCGTCGACGCAGGTCGCGATGCCGAAGTCGGTGACGACGTACAGCTCGTCGCGGACCAGGATCGGCGAGGGGGTGAGCGGCGCCCCGCGGCGGAGCCGCCACGCGACGTGCGACCGTGTGACGTCGCCTTCCCCGTCGGCCCGCACGGCGAGCAGCGTCGGCGACTGGAACCCGGTCGACAGGAAGACGAGCCCGTGGCCGAAGATGGGCCGCGGAACGTTCGAGAATCCGTTCGGGTAACGGACCCGCCAGATCTCGCGCCCGGTCTCCGGGTCGTGCCCGCTGGCGCGGAACGCGCTGACGTTGAAGATCTGGTCGCGGTCCCCCACGCGAATGAGGAGCGGCGTCGAGTAGGCCTGCGACACGGGATCGGGACGGGTCGACCGCCAGCTCTCCTCGCCGGTGCGCGCGTCGACCGCCACGAGATAGGCGGTGTCGTAGCCGTCGATGCTGACCACCAGCCTGCCGCCGTGCAGGATCGGAGAGCCGCCGTTCCCGTGCTGCGAGATATAGGGGAAGCGGGTGCGCCACAGCACCTCGCCGGCCGTGCTGACCGCGGCCGTTCCGCTGGCGCCGAAGTGCACGTACACCCGCTCGCCGTCCGGATCGAGGACCGGGGTAGGCGAGGCGAAGCTGTTCTTCGGATTCAGAAGGTAGGTCTCGTCGCTGCCGAACACCTCCACGTCGAGGGTGTTGGTTCCGGTCGCGGCGTCGTAGGCCAGCAGGCGGAGCGCGCTGCCGTCGGCAGGATCGGTGACGGCGGTGGTAAGCCAGACGCGGCCGTCGGCGATGACGGGCGACGACCAGCCGCGGCCTTCTACCGGCGCCTTCCAGGTGACGTTCTCCGTCTCGCTCCACTCCAGCGGCACCGCGGCGTCGGGGGCGTGTCCCTGGCCGGTCGGCCCCCGGAACTGCGGCCAGTCGGCGGCGCGGGCGACGACGCCGGCGCACCAGAGGATGGAGACGACCGCGGCGGTCGCGACGGCCAGCCGCGGGACGGTCGAGGCGCCCTTGTGCATCGCTTTCTCCCTTGCCCGCATTGTATACGGCGGTCGGATTGCAGGGCGGCCGGGCGATTTCGTAGCCGGATTCCATCGAGTCCGCATCGCCGGTCCGGTGTGGCATGATGGGAGGCACGATCGGCGAGGAGGACGAAGTGGCGACGGAGCACACGGGTGAATACGGCCTCGCGCAAGTCGAGGGCGATGCCGCCCCGGATAGCGCCGAAACAGCGCCGGCGATGGCGTTTCCCGGCTGCGACCCCGTCCCCATGACGTGGGACGAGGTCTGGGCCTACGACGGACGCATCGAGTACTGGGACGGCGCGTCGTCGACCGCACACGTCCTGCGCGACGCGGGTCCGGTCCACGAGGGCCCGCCCAACGTCCTGAGCGAGATCCTGACCCGGATCTCGCTGGAGCGCGGGTCGCGCATCCGCTACTACGGTGCGGTCTACCTGATGGAGCGGGACGGTGCGGGCCGACCCCGGCGGGTGATGGTCGCCGACCAGACCATCTACCTGCGTCCGGGGCGCTGGAAGCCGAGCGACCCGGCCATCATCAGGGGCGAAGACCCGCTGCCGGATGTGATCCTGGAGGTGGATCACACCACCGACGTCCGCCGCAACAAGCTCGGGTTGTACGAATCCTGGGGGTTCCCGGAAGTGTGGGTGGAGACGCCGGACACCCCGTCGCCGAGTCGCCCGCGGCGGCTCCGGCCGGGCCTGACGATCTATCGGCTCGACGAGGGGCGTTTCCGGGTGTCCGCGGAGAGCCGCGCGTTTGCGGGATGGCCGGCGGCCAGGATCCATGCCGCGCTGAACGAGACGCACATGAGCCCCCGAACGCTGGCCGACCTGACCCGCCTGGGCCGCAGGCTGGGCCGGCAGGAAGGCACGACCCCCGACGACGACCCGCAGATCGGCCGCCACCGCCGGCAGGCCCACGGCACCGGGCTGCGGGCAGGGCGTGCCGAGGGGGTCGCCGCGCAACGGGTGCTCCTGGGCCGGCTGGCGTCACGCAAGTTCGACGCGGCGACCGCGGAGCGGTTGGCCGAGGCCCTGGCCAGCGTCGACGATCACGAACGCCTCGCCGTGATCGGCGACCGGATCATCGACTGCGACGACGGCGCCGTGCTGTTGGCTGAACTTTCCTGAAGCGAGCCCGGCGCCGGAGCCGCCGAAGCCGTTCAGGCCGACTACCGTCGGCGGCAGCGGTTCGCGGTCGGGTATCGATTTCGACCGGCCGCGAGCCATCGACGTGAACGACGACGAAGCCCGTTTCGGTCGGCGAGGTTTCGTGATCGGCGTGCTGCTCCCGGACATCAGCGTGCTGGTCAAGTTCTTGTGCCGGCTGGGTTTTCGATGACATCCGCGACTCGAAGAGGAGTCGGTGTCTGCCAAACGTACCAAGTGAGACGGTGTCAGTGGCGGCGGCGCTACGACGGCAAAGCCGTGAGACATTCTGAGCACGTCATGATCAGCGGTCGCTGATAGTGCGATTGCAGAGCCAGCAAGTGCGCGTCTTCGGACACCAGATAATCGGCATCGCCGTCGAGTGCGCAGAGCAGGAAGATCTCGTCGTCCGGATCGCTCGGCGGGGTCGGCGCGGCGGACGACGTGATCTCGACGCGTGCGAAAGCACCCTGGATGTAGGCGAGCAGCCGGCGCACCCTGTCGGGCGGGTGACGGCGTTCGAGCAGGACTCGTGCGTATTCGTCGAGGATCTCGTCGCAGTAGAGACCGCAGTGCCTTGTGGTGACGACGAGGAGCAGTCGGAGATGCGCGTTGTAGCCGGACATCGGCAGGCCGGTGTCGAGCCAGCGTGAACCGGCGGCGACGATCTCGTTCGTGTCGAGGACGGCGCGGAAGACGGTCGGCGTCACGCCGGGCCGTCCTCACCCGAGCCCAGCGTTTCGCGGAGGGCCTGGGCGAAGTCGGCCTGTGTCCAGCCGCGAGACCGCAGCAACTCCGCGTCACGATTGGCTTCGCGGCGCAGCTTCGCCGCGGCGGCGCGGATGCGCGCGTCACGAGCCGCGATCAAGTTCTGGATTTCCCGCCCAAGCTGCTGGGGATTCCGGCAGACGAGGAATTCCCATTCGCCAAGGCGGCGCCAGTTGTTCACGGCACAACTCCAGCGGTGGGCGGCCTGGTGCTTCGCGTCGGCGTCGGGGTCCGGAGCACCTTTGATCTCCAGGACCACGCTGACGCCGTTGCGGAGGCGGACGATGAAATCGGGTTCGTACGCCCGCAGCTCGCCGTAGAGCTCGTACGGGATGGTGAACTCCAGGCGGTAGTTCCGCGCGTAACACTCGACGATGCGATCCTTGGCAAGCTGTTCGAGCCGGAACATCGCGGCCTGCTCCCAGCTCGCGGTGTGGCAGGCGACGTAGTTCATGTGGCTCGCAACGGTAGGCTGGACGGGCCGGACGGTCTTGAAGTGCACGCTCCTCGTGCTTCCGATGGGGCGATAACGATTAAGCCTCGGTATTACAGGCGGCTCCCCGTGCGTGTCGTCGGGCGTGATCGCATCGAGCAACCGGCTGACTATCTGCTCGGCGTACGTCTGTAAACCAATCTCGCAGGGATTGAGGCTCTGCAGGTCGACACGCTCGCGAACGTACTCCTGCACGATCTCGAGAACCTGCGGAAACAGGGCCGCGCGGCTGCCGCTCCGCGAAGCGGAACGTCCGTTGGCGCCGCCGTTCCCGGTCTCGGGCGAGCGACCGGGAACGGCTCGGGCCCGCGGGGGGCTGGCATCTGCCGAGCGCCCCGCCTCCGACAGCCGGTTCACGATCTCCCGGGCGATCTCGAACTCGATCTCCTGCGGATGCGTGGAGTCGTAGTACTCCCGCCGGTCGACGGTCTCGAAGCCGAACCCGCCGTGGGTTCCCGGATGGCCGATCTGGTATCCGACCTGCGGCCGGACGAAAGCGGCGATGGGGGTCTTCGTGGGATCGAGCTTCAACGGCTCCACTGCCCGCACGTCGCACTTGACCCGGTTTCGCGTCAGTCGCACGACGTAGCCTTCGACAACGGGGAACCGGATCTCGAAAGCGCGCCGTTCGGGGAGCGCCAGCACCTCGTGTTTCGGCAGCTCTTCCTGCGGTGGCCCGCTCCGCGGTTGGCGTCCCTTGAAAGGGATCAGCGAGAACGGGACCCCGAAGATGTCGACGTACTCGGGCGTCAGAAGGCCGGTTTCCGGGTCGGGCGCGTAGTCCATGCGGCGAAGCCCGCGGCCGACCACCTGCTCGCAGAGCAATTGGCTGTGAAAGGCGCGCAGGCCGAGGATGTGGGTCACGTTGTTGGCGTCCCACCCCTCGCTCAGCATGTTCACGCTGACGACACAGCGGACGTTGCCGCCCGGCTCGCCCGGTTTGCCGACGGTGGAGATGATCTGCCGGAGCGCTTCGGCGGCCTCCTTCCGCGTCGCCGTCGGATCGTCACTCTCGGCCGCTTCCAGGAGCTTGGAGTCGATGCGCAAGGTAACCGCTTCCCCTTCGCGGTTCCACAGCTCGCGAAACCCGCGCAGACCCGGGCTGTAGTGCTTCTTCGGCTTCGACCTCCTCCGTGTCGGCGAGGCGTCGGCGCCGTCGTTCGGTTCGTCTGCCGGGACGGCTGCCACCGGATCCTCGCCGGAGATCATCCGGTGCATGTGCGTTGCGACGTCGGTGTTGTCGCAGACGACGATCAGCACCGGCGG
The DNA here is from genome assembly GCA_965116825.1 of Vicinamibacterales bacterium. GTDB lineage: Bacteria > Acidobacteriota > Vicinamibacteria > Vicinamibacterales > UBA8438 > WTFV01. The sequence goes on along the minus strand of OZ220736.1, from coordinate 6,370,518 downwards.
CGTCCGGTCCTGGCCGGGGGCCGCGTCGCGGACCTGCTCGAACTTCTCCTTCCACTCGCCGGCGAGCGTGAGGAGGGCGTCCTCGGCCTTGCGGTAGACGGCCTCGGGCTTCGGTCGTCCACCGGTGAGGCGCTCACCGGCGCGCAGATCCCGGGTGATGTGATGCCAGAGCTTGAAATACTTCGGGTCCGGCCGCCCGGTGTTGTCGATGGCCGGCAGGCGGGGGATCTTCGTGATGCCGCTCTCGATGGCGTCGACCAGACCGAAATCGCTGACGATCCAGGGGAACGGAGAGCCCTCGGGGTAGCCGCTGCCCTGGATGTAGAACGGCGTAGCGGACAGATCGACACACAGCTCGATGCCGCAGGCGGCGTTGATCGCGTCGAGTCCGTCAATCCACACCGTCGCTTCCCTGCGGTCCGCCTTGACGTCCGCCGACATCCGTACGTCCTCGCCGACCGGCGCCGGCCGATACGCATGGTGTCCCTCGTCGTTCAGGACCATCAACGGCTCGTCGTCCCACAGATCGCCCAGGCGGTGGCGCGCGAACGCCTCGGGCGTCTCCTTGCCGAGACGGCTCACCGTCACCTTGCCGACCTTGACCTCTTCCGGCTCCGGTCCCAGCCGATGCCAGTTGGTGACCAGCACCCTTCCCTTGGCCAGCTCCGGTCGCAGCGGCGAGGGCACGAGGTCGAACGCCTCGTAGTAGTTGTGCGGGTCGGCCGGCCGCAGCACGCGGAGACGTTCCTTGATGGTCAGATTGGGGCAGACGACAAGCGCGCGGCGCGGATAGCGCGGGTCGCCCGGCTTGGTGCCGCGGTTGCAGAACGCCCAGGCGATCAGCATCGCCATGACCACCGTCTTGCCGCTGCCCGTCGCCATCTTGCAGGCATAGCGCGGGAGCGGCTTCCGGCCGTTCTGCTCGGGCACGTCGGCTAGCTTCGGCGGTTGCGCCACCTTCGCCAGCCACTCCTCGGGCCGCGGGTTCCTGCCCCTGCTAAGTGCTTCGAAGTCCGCGAGCCCGAGTTGCGGATTCCAGCGCGGCTTCCGGCCCCGGGCCAGCAGCTCGCGGAGATAGACGACCGTCTCCACCGCTTCGACCTGACAGAAGAACAGGCGCCGAGCCCGGTCGGCGCGCCACCAGTGGCTCAGGAGTCGCTTGGTCGTCTCCGCTGCGCCCTGCCAGCGCGATTCCCGCCAGCGCTTCACGTCGGCGCGCAGCGCGTTGACGAGCGGCAGGTCGTCCTGCTCTTCGTCGGCCAGCAGCGACATCTGGGCCGTGCCGGCGCGTTCGCTCTTGTACCAATAGGCCGCTTCGCGACGTCCCGGCTCCCGCGACGGGATGCCGGTCTTCCTGTCGTAGCGCCAGTAGCGATCCGGTTCCGTGTACGGGGAGCAGAGAATCGGGTCTTCGACCGGCTGGACGGGGAACTGATCGTCCGACCGGGATCGAGGCGACGCGCGCCCCTTCTTCGGTCGCGTCGTGCTCACGCCCACCTTCCCCCTTCGGTCAGTACCCGCAAGCCCTCGTTGCCACGCGGATCGATCACCTTGACCGCGACCTTCCAGATCTCACCGGCGTGCCGGGACGGGTGCGGGAAGGGCAGGCTGCGGAAGCCGCTCAGAGCGTCGAAGGCGGCCGGATCGACTGCGCCGGCGTTGCCGAAGGCGCGCGCCAGTTTGTCCCACTTCTTCTTGTCCGGAAAGAACGCCTGGCAGATGCAGAACGTCCGGCCGTCGTAGTCGGTGTCGAGGAACCAAGCCGCGATGCGTGTCCTGTCGGTGGGGTAGAGGGCGTTGCTGACCGGATCGTATACGTCCATGCCCTCCACTTCGACCACGTAGTCCCCGTCGTTCTGCTGCGTCGGGCCGGTCACGCGCGGAGCGCTGAAGACGCGGAACAGTTGGCTGCCGGGCTGATCCTCGAGCAGGTCGCCCATCGCCACGTCGGGACTGATCAGCGCCATGTGCAGGCGCAGTCGCGGATGCGATGCCTCGTCGATCGCTTCCTGCGCCGCTGAATCGAAGCTGAAGCCTGCGAACACGACGTCGTCGTAACCCTTGCGGTTGGCGTCGCGGATCGCATCCTCCACCTGCATGCCGGTCACGTTGCCCACTTCCGGGCCGATGCTGACCGCGACACGCCGGTCGGTGCCGGCGCCGTTCAGCCATTCGCCCTCGGCGTGGACGAGTGTCGCCCCGGTAACGGGATCCAGCCGCGAGAACTTGACGTTCTGATTGTCGGGAAAATCGACACCGCTCGTCTTGAGGAGGCGAATCATCTTGTCGAGATGCGCTTCGGCGTCGGCGATCGCGAGTTCACCCGTATCCTCCGCGTCGAAGGTCTCCAATTCTTCAGGCGCGCCGCCGACGGGGGAGTCGGGTCCCTCTTCACGGGCGATCACCCCCTCCATGGTGAACGGTCCTGCGACGCGCACCGCGCCGTTGGCGATCGCCGGCTTGTCAACCAGCTCCTCGGTCTCGGCGTTGGCCGCGACGCACGCGTTCACCTCGTCCATCTTTGCCCGCCAGGCGGCCCTGTAGGCGATCAGCGCGTCCTGCAGCGGTCGCGGCCAGTCGAGATCGGTGTCGAACGGCACTTCCCAGGCCCGCCATGTACTGGGCGGTATCCGTTCGCGGTACCTCGCGGCCTGCCGCGGTGTGATCCCCCTGAGCGGTTTGCGGGCGGGAACCGGCGTGACCCACGCGGGGGCGGCCCCCGGCAACAGCCATCGGCGCACGTCGGCGTCGGATACGGTGTTCGCTCCCTGCTCACGGTGTTTGGCGACCAGCTTCCCGACCAGATTCTCCTTCAGCTTGGCGCCGACCGTACCGACCGTGCGATTCAGTATCGCGAGCGCGGCATCCAGGATCGGTTCGTGTCGGGCGAAGATCGGGTCGAGAGAAGTGTTGCGGGCGATGCTCCTGAGTGTAATGTGGGGCACCGTCCTGCAATCGAGCGTCAGCCGCTTCCCGGTCCGTCTGCCGTCGCCGTCGACGTCCGCGATCCAGGTGCCGTTGGGGTTGCGCGCCACATCGTTAGCGTTCAGGTCGCGGAGTCGGTAGTAGTCGAACCTGGCGGTCAGGAGCCGGTGCTTGGCGAGAGCCAGAGCGACCCGGCTGGTGTCGATTGCGATCCAGCGTCGGCCGCACTCCTCCGCGGCCAAAGCTGTAGTTCCGCTACCGCAAGTAGGGTCGAGAATCAGGTCGCCCGGGTCGCTGGTCATCAGGATTAGGCGCTCGACAATGCGAGAGTTCGTCTGGACTACATAGATGGGATCCTTCGGACCGCCCAGACCAGTCCAGAAGTTGGTCAGGCGCTTGAATCCGAAGTCCGACAAATAAGCCTTGAAGCGAAGCTGTTTCTTTCCAACCCAAAGGCGCTCGGCTGCTGCCAGTCGGTCCATTCCGGGCATGGAACCGTCATCTGTTCGCACTCTTGTCTTCCAACACGCTCCTTCACCAGGATGAAATTCTCGGCCCGCAAAACGGAACGGTAGAGACTGGTTCCTCCTTATACCGCCGCTCGTAAGTGGATTCGCAGCGAAAAGCTTAGCTTCAAGCTCGTCTTGAGCTTCAACCGCCGATCTCTCTTCGCCATTTGGTAACTCTGCCCGGTCGTACGATTCTTCGGCGCTCGCACCAGCCTTATCTTCGTAGAGTGGCCGCCACTTGACATTGAGAGTTCCAGCAGGACCGTACTTTTGCCTAGCGTACCATAGGATGAAGTCGTTGATCGGTTGAATCAGGTCACCCTTTTGGCTGCCCTTCTTTTGGACGACAATGTTGGCTATGTAATTCTCTGCTCCAAACACCTCGTCCAACACGCACCGCACCCGGTGCAGGTTCTCGTCGCTGATCTGCACGAAGATGCTACCGGTGTCGGCAAGCAGCTCCCGCGCCATCGCCAGCCGGTCGCGCAGATAGGCGAGGTAGGAATGGATGCCGAGCGTCCACGTATCGCGATACGCCTTGACCATCTCCGGCTCGCGGGTGAGGTCCTGCCGGCGGTCCTTCACGTCGCGCTGGCCGAGTTGCGGCTGGAAGTTCGACGCGAATTTGATGCCATACGGCGGGTCGACGTATATCATCTGGACCTTGCTGGCGAGATCCTCCCGCCGGGCGAGGCTGGCCATGACCTGGAGAGAGTCGCCCAGGATCATGCGGTTCGTCCAGTCGACGTCGTGCCGGTAGAACTGCACCGCCTTCGCGTACTCCTGCTGCGGGTCGGCGAACAGATCGCGTTGCACGTCCTGCCGGGCGAGCACCCGCAGGATCGCCTGCGTCGAGACGCGCTCGTGCATGTGCAGCGCCACCGGCTCCACTTCGAACCACGGCTTTTCGCGCTTGCCGCTCCATTCCAGCCACGGTTCGTGCCTGCGCAACGCGTCGGCCAGTACGGTCGCTTCTTCATCCGTGAGCGCCCGCTGCCGGGCCGCCGTCAACAGCTCGGGAAGCTGGTCCGTCGTCGCCGGGTCGGGGGACGATCGCAGGACTGGCGGCAGGTGCGGGTTGAATGCGTACTGCACGGCGGGCGTCTCGCGAACCACGCCGTGTGCTTCGATCCCCGCCGGCGGAATGTTCTTGCGCTTGGCCGGATACCTGATCGACGCGACGGCGGCGCGGGTCTCGTTCGCGCCGCCGGTTCCCGGATTCTTCCTTCGCGGCATGCGCGCAATTGTAGTCGCCGCGACGCGGGATTTGTATCGGCCGAGTTCCGATGCAGGTTGCGACTCCGGGGGCGGCGCGCCCGCTGGGACGTTTGCTTCCCGAGCCGTCAGCGCCTCATTGCCAGTCGGCCGCCAACGACGTCGATCGGCTGTGCAGACGGGCGCGGGGTCGCATTCAAGCGTCCCCGTCCGGCTCGATGTCGAGAAACTTGTGCCTCCGGCCGGTGACGTACGCGTGCACGATCACAGCCTTGTTGACCAGAGGACCGATCACGTCGTCCACCTCCTCACCAACCGACTCCACGCGCAGGTGATCGTTGTCGACCGCCAATTCAAGCCAGTCCTTGTCCAGGTGGACCGCGCGAAGCATTCCACGTAGTCGCTCCGGTCGGGTCTTTGACTGGTCGTCCTGCTGCTTGACTTTCCGAATCACGCGCCCGATGTTCTTTCGAACCTCGGCGTCCAGGGTGACCACACTGGCGTCGTCCGCGGATCGTACGTCCAGTCTGTCGCAGATTTTTCCGTCCGGCGCCAGGTTTCGCGTCAGCTTCAGGAGCGTACTGCGGTAGTCGGCCTTGGGAACGATCTCCGCAAGACCCTCTTCGGGATCCTCGATCCCGGTGCGGAGAACTCGCAGGAAGCAGTCTGCAACGTCGCTCGGCGTCGGCAGCTCGGGTTCGAGGAAGCTCGGTTGGTACTCCTCCTGGATGGCAACCGCGAACTGGTAGCTTCCCGGTGCGGTCTGGAACAGCCACGGACGGCAACTGTCCTGGATGTTCCGACTCGGGGCGCCGCGCTTGCGATGTTCAAGCCCACCCAAGAACTCGGCCGTTCTATGAAGAATCGACTGAACGGCTCTTACCTTGTCCACAATCAGATCGAGAGGGGCGCCCCCCGGTACGATTTCGGGCCCATCTACGGAAACAAGGACCTGACCAGGTGCGAACTGCGCATTCGCGCTGTCGCGGACCTGCTCACTCCAGATCGCCTGAAGCAAGTTCCGTAGCTGCTCTTTGGCGAAGGCCGGCAAAGAGTCGAATCCCAACCAGCGAATCGCCAGTGTTTCGGCGCTCGCGAACCGCGCCGCCTTGTAGTAAAGCGATACGGCGCTCACTGCGGAAATACCGGCCGTTCGAGTCTTCGACGAGTTCAGGTCCGCAAGCGCCTTCTCTTCGGCTTCGGCCGCGCGGGCGTACAGATCCAGAGCTTCTTCTCGCCGGCCCTCGAGCCGTGCGGCCTCCGCCTGCGACGCGAGCCGCTCGCTGACCTCGTGGTGTTCAATCCAGGACATCGTGACTCTGTCCGTCGTTCGCGTCGTCAAGGATCGAGGTCGGCCAGCATGATGAGACGCGCCTTGAAGCCGACGACGCCGGCCAGCGCGGGCAGGTTGCTGTTTCCCGCCGCGGCCTGATCCAACTTGGTCCTCAGGCGCTGTTCGATCTTGCTCTGCGGCCCTCGATCGACCCCGGACACTTCCAGGCGCAGACAGTCCTCTAGATCATCCGGCGAGTTGCCGCGGGGTGCGACGTAGTAGTCCGCACCTGTCCGAGTCTCCGCTCTGCGCACTGCGACGAGACCGTCCGCCAGATCGACAGCTGCGAGCGCGCAGGCGTAGGCGCCGGCCTCGGTCGTGTCGGTGTCGTTCGCCCATGCGCTGCGCGTTCGGATGCCCGGCGGTTGCCATTCGACGGCGACCGTCGAATGCGAACCGCTCCTGTCGAGGTCGAAGTTCGTGGGAGACTGGTGATGCCGATCCAGGCACACGCCCGCCGCCTCGGTATACGAGTCGGCGATCGCCCTGGTGAGTCCGACGTGACGTTGGTCCATCTCGTGAATGGGTAGAGTCGGTGTGGTCGCCAAACGGTCTCCCTTCGGGCACGCTGGATCCAGGGGGCGATCCTACCCTGAGAACCCGGGCGCTCGGACGATCTGCCGCCCGCCATGACGACGGGATCGCCGAGACCCAGGCGGTGATCCCGGACGCATGTCGGATGTGCCAAGGGCGCAGGTGCGGCGTGCCCGGAGCACCGTCCCGGGAAGGCCGTCACCGACTTGAATCGTCGCGGGTGGACTCGGCGATCGGCGCCGCGTGACGGGAGTCGTCGAATGGTATACCTTGAATCGGCGCGTCGTTGCGAGGCGGGTGGCGCTGACCTGCGCTCGAAGCGGCCGTTCGAGAGGAGGGAGAAACGACATGCGTGGCATTTCCAGATCGGGCATGGTGGCGGCCTTCGCCGTCGCGGCCGCGGCCGTCATCGTCGTGACCGGGCAGGAGCCGGAGTCGCTGAGCGTGACGCCGGTGAAGGACGGGCTGTACTACATCAACGGGGTCGGCGGGAACGTGGGCGTGCGCGTCACGTCCGAGGGCGTCATCCTGATCGACGACAAGTTTCCGCGCAACGTCGACGGCATCAAGGCGCGGGTGGCCGAGGTCACCGACCAGCCGATCCGTTACGTCATCAACACGCACCACCACGGCGACCACGCCGGCGGCAACGTCGGCTTCATCGACTCGGCGGACGTCATCGCCCACGAGAACGCGCGGAAGAACATGATTCGCAACGAGCAGGACGCGCCGCCGCGCATCGTCTACACCGACCAGACCGCCGTGCACCTGGGCGGGGTCGAGGTCCGGGCGCATCACCTGGGCCGCGGCCACACCAACGGCGACTCGGTCGTCTACTTTCCGGATCTGCGGACCGTCCACGGCGGCGACCTCCTGCACGGCACCGCGCCGTTCATCGACTATGCGAACGGCGGGAGCAGCAAGGAGTGGCTGGGCGTGCTCGACGGCATCCTGGCGCTCGACTTCGATACCGCCATCCCCGGCCACGGCGGCCTGATGACGCGCGCCGACGTGCAGGCGTTCCGCGAACAGTTCGTCGCGGTCCGTACGCGGATGCGCGAGCTGATCGACGGCGGCCTCGCCCAGGAGGACGCACCGGCGGAGATCGTGACGCCGGAGCTGAGCTGGACGACGGCCGAGAACGGCCTGTTCATGCGCCGGAGCATTCCGGGCTTCTACGACGAGATCGCGACAGAGCGCTAGCGCTCGTCGCAACGCGGTCCTTCCCGGGCGGCCGCGAGGCTGCTCGGGTGCCCGCATGGAGTGCCGCCGCCTGCGGCAGTCGGGGAGGATGTGGAGATGCATCGCGCGCGTAGTCTGCTTGTCGTGGCGTTCGTCGGTCTCGGACTCGTTGCCGTCTTCTCGGCGGCGCACGCCCAGGACGTGGAGTGGCGGTCCTACGGGTCCGACGCGGCCGGCACCAAGTACTCGCCGTTGGACCAGATCAACGCCGAGACGATTGGCGACCTGGAGATCGTCTGGCAGCAATCGGTGCTGCCCGAAGCCATGCGCGAAGGCCGCGAGGACTTCACGCCGTCGGTCGCTGCGCAGAACACCCCGCTGATGGCCGACGGCCGGCTCTACATCAGCTCGGCCCTCGGCACGGTGGCGGCGCTCGACGCCACGACCGGCGAGGTGCTCTGGTTCGACACGCCGCCCGACCGCGACGGCGAGCCGTTCACGCGCGTGCGCCAGACCCGCGGCGTCGCCTGGTGGGACGACCCGCAGAGCGACGACGCGCGGGTTCTGGCGGTAGTCGGCTCCCACCTCGTGGCGCTGAACGCCCGCACCGGGGAGCGGTACCCGGACTTCGGCGACGGCGGGGAGGTGGACCTGACGCAGGGGTTCGACCGCCCGTGGGAGACCTTCAGTTGGGGCTCGCCGCCGCTCGTGGTCGGCGACATCGTCGTCATCGGCTCGGCCATGACCGACGTCACCAACCCGAACATGCCGGCGATGAAAGAGATGCCGCCGGGCGACGTGCGCGGCTTCGACGTGCGGACCGGCGAGCAGGTCTGGATCTTCCACGTCGTGCCGCGGGAGGGGGAGCCGGGCAACGAGACCTGGCTGACCGCGCTCACCGAGGACCGCGCGTCGTGGGAGTACAGCGGCAACACCAACATGTGGGCGTGGCCGAGCGCGGACGAGGAACTCGGCTTGGTGTACGTGCCCCTGTCGACGCCGACCAACGACTACTACGGCGGCTACCGCCCCGGCGACAACCTGTTCGCCGAGAGCCTCGTCTGCCTCGACGCCCGCACCGGCGAGCTTGTCTGGCATTTCCAGGCGGTGCACCACGGCATCTGGGACTACGACTTCCCGGCCGCTCCGAACGTCATCGATTTGCAGGTCGAGGGGCGGTCGGAGCCCGTCAAGGCGGTGGCGGCGGTGAGCAAGCAGGCGTTCACCTACGTCTTCGACCGTGTGACGGGCGAGCCCGTGTGGCCGATCGAGGAGCGGCCGGTGCCGCCCGGCGACGTGCCGGGCGAGTGGTACGCGCCGACGCAGCCGTTCCCGACCCGGCCGCCGGCGTTCGACCAGCAAGGGACCACGGTCGACGACCTGATCGATTTCACGCCGGAGTTGCGCCGCGATGCGCTCGAGGTATTCGAAGAGTACGTGACGGGCCCGCTCTTCACCGCGCCGTCGCTGGTCGACGACTCGCGGGGCGGCACGAAGGGCACGCTGCAGATGCCGGGCGTCGTCGGCGGGGCCGACTGGGGCGGCTCGGCCGTCGACCCGGAGACCGGCATCCTGTACGTACCGTCGGTCCACGCCGAATCGGTCATCGGCATCGTGCCGTCCGAACATCCCCGCTCGGACATGCGCCTGGTCGTGCAGACGCTGGCGCTGCTCGAGGGACCGAACGAGCTGCCGATCTTCAAGCCGCCGTACGGCCGGCTGGTCGCGATCGACCTCAAGAAGGGCGAGATCCTCTGGTCGAAGGCCAACGGGCACGGGCCGCGCGAGCACCCGCTGCTGAAGGACCTGGACCTGCCGCCGCTCGGCCAGCCCGGACGGGTATCGCCGCTGGTCACGAAGTCGTTCGTGTTCCTCGGCGAGGGCGGCAACACCGGCGTCGTGGTCCTGCAGCCGATTTGGGGCGGGGCTGGCGGCAAGATGTTCCGCGCCTACGACAAGCTGACCGGCGACGTGGTCTGGGAGATGGAGCTGCCCGGCGGTACCACCTCGGCGCCGATGACCTACATGGTCGACGGCCGGCAGTACATCGTCGTCACCGTTGGTTGGGAGGACATGCCGAGCGAGTACATCGCGCTCGCACTGCCAGAGTGACCAGTGGGGTTCCAGGCGACGTACCGAATCACCCCATGCTGGATTCGGAACGACACGGGACGCATGCCGAATCCGCGGCCACCCTTGCGGCCCTGGGGCGATCTCTGCTAGCGTGGAAACCGATGGCCCAGAGAGGAGACGCGCACACGGGACTCGCACGGGGTAGCCGTGGCTGGCGCGCATGGATCGTCGTCCTGGTGATGGCGGTGGCCGGCGGCGCCGCCGCCGAGGCCTTCTGTCACGAGGAGCACGCAGCCGATCAGCATTGCACGGTCTGCCAGCTCCGACACCAACCCGCCGCCGAACTCGCCGGCTCGTTGCAGCCCGGATTTGCCGATGTTGCGGAGCTGCTCGAACAGGCTCCCGGCGGCGAATGGATCGCGTTCGGTCATTTTCGCCGCCTCCCCGCCCGCGGCCCGCCCGCCTAGTTCCCCGTCACGCGCTGCGTTTCGTCCATCGTTTGTCGACGGCGCACTCTGCCGCGAGCGCATTGGCGTGCGCGCTACGGCAATTTGCCCGTTCGCAGCCGACCGCGGTTCAGGATGGCGTCTCCCGGCACCGGTCAGCGGTGTCGTGTCTTGCGCCCGTCCAGGGTGCTTGTTGCCTGACGCGTTCTCGGTTGCCCCTGCACGATGGACACGGGAACAGGATCACGAAGAGTGGAACTCGGGAAGGGAATCTGATGTACCGATTGACAGCAACATGTGTTCTTGCAGCGGGGTCGATGGCCGTCCTCACGGCGGCGCCGGTCCTGGCCCAGGAGACCGGCAGGGTGCAAGGCACCGTGACACTGCAGGAATACGGCTCCATTCACGGCGCGGTCGTCCTCGTTGTGGGCACGGGCGACTTCGCCCTGACCGACGGACAGGGAAGGTTCGCAATCGACGGCGTGCCGGCCGGCTCCTACGAAGTCCTCGCGCAACGCGAGCATCTGACCGGGGCACGACAGACGGTGATTGTCGATCCAGGCCAGGCCGCGACGGTGGACTTCGTACTCGAACTCTCGCCCGTTCACGAGGACGTGACGGTGACCGCCTCGGCGAGCGGAACCGAGACGACCTTCGAGGCGTTCAACGCGGTCACCACAATGGACTCGTTCGACATCGCAAGAGAGTCGGCCTCCAGTCTCGGAGACGCCCTGCGGAACGAGCCGGGCATTGCGATCCGCAGCTTCGGCCCCGGAGCGAGCCGGCCGATCATCCGCGGCTTCGACGGCGACCGGGTGCTGATCCTGGAGGACGGCGTCCGCACCGGAGACCTGTCGAGCGAGTCCGGCGACCATGGCGTCGCGGTCGACCCCAACAGCGCGGAACGCATCGAGATCGTGCGCGGGCCGGCGACGTTGTTGTACGGCGCGAACGCGGTCGGCGGGCTCGTCAACGTGATCACACCCCAGGAGAGCTACCGCGAGTCGTTGCTCGAGGGCACGCGGGCACAGTTGAGCGCCGACGTGGGGAGCGCGAACGCGCAGACAGGCACCAACGTCGGCCTGCAGCACGCGCGGAACGGCGTGCACTACTGGGCCGGCGGCAGCATGCGGCGGACGGACGACTACGCCACGCCCGTAGGGACCGTCGAGAACTCCGCCACCGAATCGACCAACGCGCGGGCCGGTGTCGGCTGGTCGGGCGACCAGCTCTTCGCGAGCGCCGGCGTGACGCTGAACGACGGCCGCTACGGCGTGCCGTTCGCCGGGGAGTTCCACGGACACCACGAAGTGCATTCCGACGGGCACGGGGACGATGAAGGCGGGGAGGCCGCCATCGCGCTCGATTGGCAGCGTCGCGCGTTGCGCTTCGACGTCGGCCTCCAGGGCCTTGCCAACCGCGTCGTCGAGGGGGTGCAACTCAGCCTGAACGCCATCGACTGGGGCCACGACGAGCTGGAAATCGAGGCTGGGAACGAAAACGTCGGCACGCGCTACGACAACCGCGTCTACATCCTCCGCGCCGATGTGGACCAGCGGCAGACGGCGCATCTAGCGGGGAGGTTCGGCGCCTGGACGCAGATACGGGACTTCGAAGCGGCGGGCGTCGAGGCGCTGGCGCCGCGGACCGACCTGTCGTCCTTCGCGGCCTTTGCCTACGAAGAGCTGAGCCTGGGGCGCTTTCGCGTGCAGTTCGGCGGTCGGGTCGACCGTGACAACTACCGGGTGGCGGAGCGTAGCGGCGGAGATAGCGACGATGCGCACGACGATCACGATACGCACGACGATCACGATGCGAACGACGATCACGATGCGAACGACGATCGCGATGCGCACAGCCATGGGGTCGAGGCGCCCGACGCACGCGACCGCGGCTTCGAGGGTGCATCCGCGTCGATCGGACTCCACGCGGAGCTCGGCGCCGGCAACGCCCTGGTCGCCAACCTGACCCGCTCGCACCGCGCCCCGGCCATCGAGGAGCTGTACAACTTCGGCGCTCACGTCGGCACGCTCTCCTTCGACATCGGCAATCCGGATCTCGACGCCGAGTCCACCCTCGGACTGGACGTGAGCTTGCGGCGCCGGGGCGACCGCGTCCGCACCGACCTGAACTTCTTCGTGTACGACATCGACGACTTCATCTTCGGCGACCGCAGCGGGGCGGTGATCGACAACCTGCCGGTGTTCAACATCCTGCAGGGCGACAGCCGCTTCGCCGGGTTCGACGCACGGGGCAGCGCCCGGCTCGCTGGACGGACCTGGTTGACGCTTGGCCTCGGGTACGTCGACGCGCGGCTGACGACGACCGGCGAGGCGCTGCCGCGGATTCCGCCGCTGCGAGGTACGCTGGAACTCGACATCCCCTACGGCGGGTTCACGCTGAGCCCGCAACTGGAGTTCGCGGGGCGGCAGGCCGACGTGTTCCGGGGCGAGACAGAGACGGGCCGCTATTCCGTGGTCAACCTGCGGGCGTCGTACATCTGGCCGCGGCAGGACATGGCGCACATCCTGTCGTTCGCGGGCTACAACCTGACGAACGAGCTCTATCGCAACCACACCTCGTTCATCAAGGATCTGGCCCCCGAGATGGGTCGCGGGGTCCGGATGAACTACGCGGTGCGGTTCCACTAGATGGAAGCGCTTGTTGCCTGCGCCGGAAGCGCGCCTGCCGTATCTCGACACCGGCCTGGTCGTGACCATCGCCCTGGGAATTGGGGCTGCGACGGCGGTCTTCAGCCTGGTCTACGCGATACTTCTCCGTCCATTCCCTTATCCGGACGCGGACCGCCTGGTGCGGGTGTTCACCGTGGCGGAGGGCGAGCAGGGGGCGGAGAGAAACTGCTCGCTGCTCGATATCGAAGAGTACAACCGACGTTCGAGCCTTCTGGACAACATCGGCGGGTACACGGTTTTCGATTCGCAGATCGAGGGCGACGGTCTCGCGGAGGCCGTCGTCATCGCGCAGTTGAACCAGGAGGCCATGCACGCGGTGGGAGTGCAACCGGTCCTGGGTCGGCTCTTTAGCGAAGAGGAAGATCGCAAGGGTGGACCGGTGAACAAGGCGCTGCTCGGCCATGGGCTGTGGCAACGTCGCTATGGCGGTGCGCCCGACGCGCTGGGGAAGATGATCCGGCTGCCCATGGGCGAGTTCGAAGTGGTCGGAGTGATGCCCGCGGGATACGGATACCCGGACCGGGCGACGCTGTGGCTCACGATGGAGAGCTGGTACGCACTGGGGCTGGACAGCTATCGCGAGAAGCAGCGTGATCAACGGTGGTACGCGACCGTCGCCCGCCTCGCGCCCGGCGTATCCCTCGAGCAGGCGCAGGATGAGATGGGTGCCGTAGCCCGGCAGCTCGCTACGGAGTTTCCCACCACCAACCAGGACGTCGGTGTTCGTCTTGTCCCTCTGCGCGACGCCGAGGTGGGCGAGGTGCGTCCTTACTTGATGTTGCTGGCCGGCGGGGTGTCGTTGGTTCTGCTGATCTGCATCTTCAACGTCGCGAATCTGCTGTTCGCGCGAGCCCTCACGCAGCACAAGCAGTACGTGCTGCAGGCGGCGCTGGGGGCGGGGCGGTTCGAGCTGACGAAGGGATTCCTGGCCGAGAGTCTGCTGCTCGCCTCCGTTGGGGGTGCCGGCGGCGCCGCCATCGCGTGGGTGGCCGTCCGCGGGTTCCAGACGCTGCTGCCCGACTCGCTGCCGATGTGGATGCGCATCGCCGTCGACCCGCATGTGCTGGCATTCTGCTTCGCGGCGACGGTGATCAGCGGGTTTGCGCTCGGGGTCGCGCCTGCCGTCATGGGTTCGCGAGTGAATCTCACCGAGGCGCTGAACGACGGGACGCGGGGGAGCGCCGGCGATTCATGGGCGCGTTCCGCGCTCGTCGTGACGGAAGTGGCGGCCTCGCTGCTGCTGTTGCTGGGCGCGGGACTCCTGATGAAGACGTTCGTGCAAATGCAGAATGCGGATCATGGCCGCGTTCTGGTCCTCCTGCGAGACCGCTGCTCGAATTGCCCTCGATACCGCGGTTTGGTCCAGATGCGTGCGCAAGACTGTTTCGGTCCGCGCGCGGGACATCGGCATCCGGTTGGCGCTCGGGGCAACGCCAGCGGGCGTGCGGGCCATGGTCGTTCGACGCGGAATGGCGTTGGTCCTGCTCGGACTCGCGATCGGCTTGGTGCTTTCGGTGGGAGCTCTCCGAACGATCGCTCACTTGTTGGTCGATGTTGCGGTTTTCGACTGGGCAATCTACGCGTCGGTGGCCGGCTGTCTGGCGGCGGCCGGACTCCTGGCGTCGCTATGGCCGGCCGTTCGCGCTTCGCGGCTCGACCCCGCGCTGTCACTGAGGAGCGAATAGATGAAGCGCACGGATCATCCGGCTCGACTACAGGCGCATCGCGTCGCTGGGCCGACCCTGAGCTCCGGCCTCGGCTTTTTCGACGTCCTGCCAAGACCCACTACCGCCCGCCGGCTCCCAGGCTGAGCAGGTTGGCGAGCAACGCGTACGCCCCCGTCGTGCCCGCGGGGAGCTGCCGCCAGAGCCCGAGTCCGACATAGATCCAGCGTCCGCGGCCCGGCTGCGCCTCCACGAGCGCCCCCCGCTTCAATCCGGGGTTGTACTCGAAGGTGTCCTCCAGCTCGACCAGGTCGGCGTAGCGCTCGTCGCGCTCCCCCAGGAAGTACAGCCCGCGCTCCTGCACCCATTGTTCCCAGGTGGCCGGGCCGACCGGATTGGGCCAGGCGAAGACGGGGTGATCGTTGGCGAGAACGCGGATGGGCGCCGCCTCGTCGGTGACCCGGTTGCGGCTGACCACGGCGGGATACGGGCCATACTGCGCCTGGTTGAACTCGAACTTGTTGTACTGGACGATGACCGTCCCGCCGTCGTCCACGTACTCCAGCAGGCGATCGTTGTTCGCGCGCAGATCCTGGCGCCGCTCGTAGGCCCGTACGCCGGTGACGATCACGTCGAAGCGTGACAGGTCGCCCCACGCCAGATCGTCGGCGTCGATGAACTCCAGGTGCGCACCGAGCTGCTCGATGGCCGGCGGCACGGCATCTCCGACCCCTTCGATGTAGCCGACCACGAGGTCCGACGCGACGGCCACGTCGATGATCTTGAACGTGCCGGCGGCCCGGCGGCCGATGTGCCGCCGCTCGATGTGCGGGTACTCGATCACCTGGAAGCCGCGCGTGAACCGCTCGCTGCCGTTCTCGACCGCCGCACCCACCTGGTATTCGCCTGCCGCGGCGCCATCCGCCGACACACGGAAGCGCACCGTGCGCGACTCGTCTTCACGCGACAGTCGCACGGGCACGCTCGCGGGAGCCGCACTCCATCCCGCGGGCAGATCGAGGACGACGGAACCTTCCGCCGCGTCGGGCCCGGTGTTGGTCACCGTGACGCGAACCTCGCGCGCGGCGCCGGCATCGGCGGGGATGATGGCGATCTCGGGCGTCATGGAGACGGCGAATCGCGGTACGACCTGCAGGTCCATCCGCTTCTCGCCCGTGAACAGGTCGTCGACGTAACGGTTGCGGACGGGCCGGTCGATGGCGATGCGGGTCCCGTCCAGCTCGACGTCGAAGGTCGCGCGGAACGGTGTAGGCCTGAACGGCGCCCCGAAGGGCACGTCCGGCTCGAAGTCGTAGCGGTCGGCGCCCTCGACGTGGCTCCAGTGGATGTCCGTGAGCCGGGCATCGACCGGAATCCGGACGTCGCGTTCGCAGAGGTACACGCCGCCGGGACCCAGTGGCGCCGCGTCGCAGCGGGAAGCGGCGTCGAAACCGGAAGCGCGGACGCCGTGGATCGCCAGGTTCGCGCCGCCGTGATTCGCGGCCCGCAACTCCAGGTCGACCGGCTGACCGCGCGTCACCACACCGTCGCCCGCGAACGCGTCGAGCCGCAGACCGTGGGCCAGTACGGCGGCCCGCTCGAACTGCCGTTCCTTGGTCTCCAGGCGGACATCGATCTCGCGCCGGGCGTCGGCGGTCAACGCCATCGCCGGCAAGCTCCCTCTGAGGGCGCGTATTGCGTCGAGACCGGAGACGACCGGCTCGCGGGCGCCGGCCATGCCCTCGGCGGCGAACCGCTCGAGCGCCGCGCGCGCCTGCCGCGCCAGCTCGGCCAGTCCGCGGTCGAGCGCGGCCGGGGCGTCCTCGCCGGCGAAGCGCGCGAGCCCTGCGATAGAGGTATCCACCCCGTCGAACAGCGCGGCGTCGGCGGTCGCCGAGTGGTCCGCAATGGCCGTCTCGGCGAGACGGTAGCGCCCGCCGGCCGGGCCGGACGGCAGGGCGATGAACTGCCCCATGCCCTGACACTTGTGCATGCCGCGCGCGAGGCTGCCGAGCTCCGCCCAGGTCGCACCGAGCAGCGGGTCGTAGCCGCCGAGATCGACGGTGGTCACGTCCGCGTCGCGCGCCGGCCGGAAGCGGAATCCCGGCGGACCGACACCCATGCCGAAGGGGAACCCGACGCGGAAGTAGAACTTCCGCGCCTGCCAGGGAGCCAACCCTGCGGCGATCTGCTCCGGAAAGCGTTCCGGATCCGCGGCGGCGTGCCACGCCTCGTGCGCCAACACCGCCGACGCCTGGTGATGCTGGCCGCCGCCGCGCCCCTCCGGCGACATGGCGGAGACCACATCGGGCCGGATGGTGCGGATCATGCGGACGAAGTCGCCCAGGATCTCCTCCCGGCCCCACCGCTCGAAGGTCTCCTCGATGCTGAACGAGTACCCGAAGTCGACGGCGCGCGTGAAGTACTGCTCGGCGCCGTCCAGCCGGTGCGCGGCGTGCAGCTCCTCGGTCCGCAGAACGGCCAGGGCATCGAACAGCTCGGGGCCGATCTCGTTCTGGCCTCCGTCACCGCGTGTAGCCGAGAGCAGCACGGTACGGTGGCCTTCTCCCTTCGACAGACGCGCCAGCAGCGCGTTGTTCTCGTCGTCGGGATGGGCCACGATCGACAGGAAGACGCCCGTGCTGTTCAGGGCCCGAAGGGCCACCCCGAGCTCCGCCCGACCCGCGCCGGATTCGAGCGGCTGGGCCTGGACCGCGGTCCCGAGGACGCCGACGGTGACCAGGAGCGATACGGCAAACGCTGTGAATCGATAGGCGTGCATGGTGCCTCCAGCGTACCGGCCGGCCCGTGGCGAAGACCGGGCCGTCCCGGCTGGCGCTCTCTTGCGAAACAGAACGCAATGTTATAGTGTTACTTAACCCTGCCGCAAGTGAGACAGGCCATGACCGAACCGGCGACCCGACCCCGGCCCTGCACCGATCCGGATTGTGCCGGGCAGCACTCGCCACGTGAACGGATCGCGCTCGCGGTAACGATTTGCGAGGGGCGCGGCGTACGGATGACAGAGCTGCGGAGGCGTATCCTGGAACTGCTTTGGGCGAGCGGTCGACCGACGGGCGCCTACGAGCTGATCGAAGCGGTCACGCGCAGAGATTCGCGTCCGGTCGGACCGCCGACCGTGTACCGGTCGCTCGAGTTCCTGATGGCGCAGGGCCTGGTTTCCAGGATCGAAAGCCTGAACGCCTACGTCCCGTGCGTGCATCCCGAGCGCGACCACGATTGCCTGTTCTTCATCTGCAGCCGCTGCCGGGCGTCGGTCGAGCTCGAGGATCCGCGGATCGGAGGACTGCTTGTCCAGGATGCCGCCGTCCTCGGGTTTGTCGCGACA
This sequence comes from Vicinamibacterales bacterium, assembly GCA_965116825.1. GTDB lineage: Bacteria > Acidobacteriota > Vicinamibacteria > Vicinamibacterales > UBA8438 > WTFV01. Next base: position 6,352,595 of record OZ220736.1, on the reverse strand, counting down.
CGTCGCACGGTCGAGGTCGAGGGCATGTGCGCACAGTGCGCGGAAGTCGGGGCGGCGTAGGCAGGAACGAGGAAGGCTGTGAGCACGAAAGCGCTCGTGTCCGCGGCGTGACGGCGAGGTGCTCGCAAGGAGCAAAGAGTGACGACCATGGATGACATCACGCGACGGACGTTCTTCGGTCGAGCGGCGGCGGGAGCCCTCGGGGCCGCGGCGGTAACGGCTGGTCTGCCCGGCTCGGTGCGCGCTCGCGCCCAGAATCAGCGCACGGCGGCGCCGAGCGGTCCTCGCGCCGACTGGCTGGCGTTGACCGACGAGGCGGTGCTGGAGCCGGAGCTGCCCATCATCGATCCGCACCACCATCTGTGGGATCGCCCCGGCAACCGCTACCTGTTGGAGGAGCTGCTCGAGGACACGAACACGCACAACGTCCGTCAGACCGTCTTCGTCGAGTGCACCTCGATGTACCGGGCGGACGGTCCGGAGGAGCTCCGTGTCGTGGGCGAGACGGAGTTCGTGCAGGGCGTCGCCGCCATGAGCGCGAGCGGCCAGTACGGTGAGACACGGGTGGCGACGGGCATCGTGGGGTCGGCAGACCTGCGCCTCGGCGACCGCGTGGCGCCGGTGCTCGAGGCGCAGGTCGCCGCCAGCCCGCAGCGCTTCCGGGGCGTCCGCCATCGGGCCGCCTGGGCCGAGCCGCCCGTCGTGGCGCGGCGTCCGACGGCGCCCGAGCATCTGCTCCTCGATCCCGAGTTCCGTCGTGGCTACGCGCACCTGCGCCCCTACGGGCTCACGTTCGAGGGCTGGATCTATCACACCCACATCGCCGACCTGGCCGACCTCGCGGACGCGTTCCCCGACACGATCATCATCTTCAACCACCTCGGCGGGCCCATCGGGATCGGGCCCTACGCCGGACGCCGCGACGAGGTCTTCGAGGTCTGGAAGCCGGCCGTGACCGAGCTGGCCCGACGTTCGAACGTGGTGGCGAAGGTGGGCGGGATCCAGATGGTCGTGAACGGCTACGGCTGGCACGAGCGCGACCGACCGCCGACCTCGGACGAGCTGCTCGAGGCCAACGGCGACTGGTATCGCCACATCATCGGGGCGTTCGGGCCGCGGCGCTGCATGTTCGAGAGCAACTTCCCGGTCGACAAGCTGTCGTGCTCGTACACCGTGCTCTGGAACCAGTTCAAGAAGCTGACGCGGGGGTTCTCGGCCGACGAGCGGGCGGCGATGTTCCACGACACCGCGCTGCGGGTCTACCGGCTCCCGCGGGTCTGACATGGCACGAGACGGCGGTGGTAGACTCGGCGAACCATGCATCTGGCGACCAGGGTGCTGATTGTCGTCGGTTGCCTCCTGCTACATGCGCGGCCCGGTCGGCCGGCTGTGGAAGCGCTGGCCGCGCCAGGCCGAGCGCGACGGCCGGGCGGTGCTGCGCATCGACGGCAAGCGCTACGAGCGCCGGCGCCGATGATTTTCGCAGGACACCAGGCCAGCGCTAGGCTGGCCGATACGACCGCAGGAAGCTGCGAACGTGGCGCACCGCCAGCGGAATCTTCTCCGGGGTGTCTTTCCAGGGGTACATGCTCAGCTGTCCGTTTGGCGCCAGCATCGCGCTCTCGATCGCGGCATCGTACGAATGTCCCGCGCTATCGTCCGGCAGGACGAGAACCGGCGTCTGACACTGCCTCACGAAGTCCCGCGTCACCGTGAACACGAAGTCAGGGTCGGTGCGGAACAGTCGGTTCAGGAATTGGTCGGCCATTTGCGTCGTGATGTCGGGGTGCCGCTTGACCACTTCTGCACCCCACGAGTTGCTCTGACTGTCATACATGGCGTTCGGCAACTCCGGGCGGAACCCGACCGGCTGCGCCGGCACGGCCGCGACCACGCGATCCGGCGCCCGCTTGATGAGGTTCCAGATGAAGGGTCCCGCAATGCAGAAACCGAGCACCATGAACCTGTCGATCCCCAGGTGATCCATAAGGCCGAGATGGTCGTCGGTGTAGGCATCCCACGGCCGGTCGACCTCGAGCGGGCCAGTGGACTGCCCGGCTGCGTGGCGCAAGTCCGCGTAGATACAGCGGAACTCTCCGCTGAACGCCTCGATCGTGTTGAAGGGATTGCCGCGCCGGATGCCCGCGATCGTCGAGCCGTTCAACCCCCCGCCCGAGATGAGCAACAGCGGGAAGCCCGACCCTGTCTCCTCATAGCGGATGCGGACATTCCCCCTCTCGTAGAAGCGTCCGCCATCGTCATTGCCGCCCTGCCGCGCGAACAGCGGCCCCGGCGTAGCGGCCATTGCCGCCGCGGCGGCGCCAGTCTTCAGCAGCTTGCGTCTGATCGGGTCCACCATACCTCCTCGTCCCGGCCGTGTTTCGCCTCGATGACGCAGCGATCATCATCGGACCGGCTGAATCCAGGACTATAACGCAACCGAGGTGTTGCCGAGCACGAGAGGCTGATCATTTCTGCACAGGTATCGATGGTCTGATGATGAGCGGCAGGTGGGGGTGGGCCGGGACCGCGATCATGCTTCGGAGCACCCGGTCGACACGTGGCCGTGGATGATGCGCCACAGCTTCTCGGGCCGCAGCATCATGTCGAGGTGCCGTACCCCGAACTCGCTCAGCGCGTCGACCGCCGCGGCGACGATGCAGGGTGTCGAGCCGATGGTCCCCGCCTCCCCCACCCCCTTGGCCCCGAGCGGATTGACGGGCGTCGGGGTCACGGTGTTGTCGAGCTCGAAGCGCGGAAAATCGCTGGCGCGCGGGATGGCGTAGTCCATGAACGACGCGGTCAGCGGCTGGCCGTCGGCGCCGTAGGCTACCTCCTCGATCATGGCCTGTCCGATGCCCTGCGCCAGCCCCCCGTGAATCTGCCCCTCGACGATGAGCGGATTGATGAGATGGCCGGCGTCGTCGACCGCCACCATCTTCCGCAGGCGCGGCTCGCCGGTCTCCCGATCGATCTCCAGCATCGCGATGTGACAGCCGAACGGATAGGTGTGGTTCTTCGGCTCGAAGAACGCCTCGTCGCTCAGCCCCGGCGTCAGCCCCTTGGGCAACCGGGTCGGCCTGTACGCGTAGGCGGCCACCTCGGCGAACGGCCTGGCCGATGCCGGCGTGCCCTTGACGGCGATGGTCCCGTTCTCGAAGACGAGATCGCTCTCATGCGCCTCGAGCAGCGCCGCCCCGAACTTCGCCATCTTGGTCTTCACCTTCGCGCCGGCAGCCTGCAGCGCCGCTCCGCCAACCGCCTGCGAGCGGCTGCCGAAGGTCCCGATGCCCTGCTTCACCACCGCCGTATCGCCGTGGTGGATCGTGACATGGGCGAGCGGCACACCGAACTGATCGGCCAGCATCTGCGCGAAGGTGGTCTCGTTGCCCTGCCCGTGCGGCGACGCGCCCGTCGTTGCGCTGATCCGGCCGTCCCGCTCGACGGTGACCTGCGAGTGCTCCCAACCCCCGGGCGGCAGCGTGGAGGACGGTCCCAGGCCGCAGCTCTCGACGTACATCGACAGCCCCAGGCCCACCAGCCTGCCATCGGCGCGCGCCGCGTCCCGCTCGCGCGTGAGCTCCTCCCAGCCGGCAACGCCGAGGGCGCGATCCAGAGCCTTCTCGTAATCGCCCGAGTCGTAGACCGCTCCCATTTGGGTCCGGTAGGGGAACTGATCGGGCCGAATGAAGTTCCTCCGTCGCAACGTCGCCGGGTCCTTGCCGAGTTCGCGGGCCAGCATGTCCATCGCCCGCTCGACGAAGTACGTGGCCTCCGGGCGTCCGGCGCCGCGATACGCGTCAGTCGGGGTCTTGTTGGTGAAGACCTCGGTCAGCGTCGCGCGGATGGCGGGGAACGCGTAGGTCGCGTTGGCCATCGTCATGCTGTGGGTCGGCACGCGCGCGGTGAGCAGCATGTTGTAGGCGCCGATGTCGGCGATGATCCGCATCCGCAACCCGAGCACCTTGCCGTCCCGCGTGCTCGCCAGCTCGACGTAGGCGATCAGGTCGCGGCCGTGCACGGTGGCGAGAAACGCCTCCGAGCGGTCCTCGATCCACTTGACCGGTAGCCCGAGCTGCTTCGACAGCGCGGCCGCGACGTACTCCTCGCCGTAGATGTTGATCTTGGCGCCGAAGCCGCCGCCCACCTCCGGAGCGATGGCCCGCACGCAGTCCTCGCCCAGGCCGAGAGTCTGCGCCACGAAGGTGCGCAGGATGTGGGGGTTCTGGGTCGACGACCAGATGGTCAGCGCCTCGCGGCCCGGCTCGTAGTGCGCCACCACCCCGCGCGCTTCGATGGAGCACGGCACCAACCGCTGATTGACCATCCGCTGCGTGATCACGATGTCCGCCGCCTTGAAGGCCGCGTCGACGGCGGTGTCGTCGATGTCCCCCTGACGACCGACGCCGGTCCCGCTCGGCAAGGGGCCGAGGGCGACGTTGGCCGGGAACTCGGCGTGCAGCACGGCCGGCTTCCCGGTTATCGCCGTCTCCGGATCCACCACCGCCGGCAGGGGCTCGTAGTCGACGACGATGGCGTCGGCCGCGTCGCGCGCCACGTAGCGGTCGCACGCCACGACCACCGCGACGGGGTCGCCAACGAAGCGTACCGTGTCGACCGCCACGGCGCGGTGCTCGGGCGACGGGTACGGCGTCCCGATCGGCATCGGGGCGAGAAACCCGGCGATCTGAGCCCCAGTGAAGACCGCCTCCACCCCGTCCATCGCCCCCGCGGCGCGGGTATCGATGGACCGGATCCGGCCGTGCGCGATGTCGCTGCGCTTGAACGCGAGGTGCTGCATGCCGGGGATCTTCACGTCGTCGACGTAGGTGCCGCGCCCCTGAATCAGGCGCGGGTCCTCGCGCCGCTTGACGCGCTGGCCGACGAGCTTCGGCAGGACGGACGCTGCGGCCATGGTCTATCTCCGGTCCCCGTCGTCCGCGGCGCGGCCGTGCATCGCACCGTAGGGTCTCCGGTCCTCGGGACTACGAGCGCAGGCTCCGGGCCCGGCCTCCGCCCCAGCGTGACACGCTCGTGCTGATCGCGGCAATGTTCCTGCGCCTGCCCTCCGTGCGCCTCCACCAGGCCCCTGCAGAGGGACAGCGGATGGGTCTCCTGCCGTACGGTGACGCTGGTGGAGACCCTGCGACGCAGGGCGCGCTGATTTCGCATGAGCGAAGGAGTGGAGGCGGTCGGGCTGGCGTGCGCGTGCGTCGAGGGGCTGTAACATGGGTGCCGCGGGCCGATGAGCCGTAAGTCACGCAACAAGCAGCGCCGCGGCAAGGCGCGTTCGCAGCGCGCGGCGAAGCGCGGGGCCGCGCCGTCGTCGCGCGACGCCGCATCGTCCAGGGCGGCGGAACCGACCAGCGCTCCGTCGCCGGCAGCGGTGACGCCCCCCCGCGTTGCATCGCCTGCGGCGTCTCCCCGGGCCACCGCGAGAGAGCCGGCGCGTGCCCGGCGCACCGCCGGCCGTCGTTCTCGGGCCCGGTCCGGTTCGAGCGGCTCGGGCGCCGCCCGCCGCCGTGCTGTTGCCGCCGCGGCGCTCGCCGGCGCCGGTGCGGCGCTCGTCTGGCTCTGGTCGGGCGGCGGGCAGCCGCTCGTCGAGCGCACCGCCGCTCAGAACGTGCTGCTGATCACCATCGACACGCTGCGCGCCGACGCGCTCGGCAGCTACGGCGGTCCGGTGGCCACTCCCCACCTCGATGGCCTCGCGGCCTCCGGTATTCGCTTCGAGTTCGCCCACGCGCACGCGGTGACGACGCTGCCGTCGCACGCGAGCATCCTTACCGGCGTCTATCCGTTCGAGCACGGCGTCCACGACGACGCCGGCTATCGCCTGCCGGAAGACAGCCTGACGCTGGCCGCGATGCTCCGCGCCGAGGGATTCGCCACCGGCGCGTTCGTCGGCGCCTTTCCGCTCGACAGCCGGTTCGGGCTCGACAACGGCTTCGACGTGTACGACGACCGGTTCGGGTACGTGGAGGGGCCGTCCGACTTCACCATCGCGGAACGGCCGGCCGAGGCGGTGGTCGAGGCCGCCCGGGCCTGGATCGAGTCGCAGGCAGGGCGCTGGTTCGCGTGGGTGCACCTGTTCGACCCGCATGCGGCCTACCAGGCGCCGCCGCCGTTCGACGCGCGTCATGCGGCGAGTCCGTATCACGGCGAGGTCGCCTACACCGACCACGCGCTCGGGCCGCTGCTCGACGCCGCCGTTGCCGCGGAAGAGCGTCCGACGCTCGTGGTCGTCACCGCCGACCACGGCGAATCGCTCGGCGAGCATGGCGAACGCACCCACGGCCTGTTCGCCTACGAGTCGACGCTGCGCGTTCCACTGGTCGTTGCGCAGGTCGGCCGCGTCTCGGCCGTTCCGGACGAGGGAGCGGTCTCGGACGCACCGGCCCGACACGTCGACATCGTTCCGTCCGTGCTCGACGCGCTCGCCCTGCCGGCGCCGCCGGCGCTGCCGGGCCGCTCGTTGCTCGACCCGCCGCCTGTCGACACCGAGCCGGTGTCGTACTTCGAAGCGCTGTCCGCTTCGCTGAACCGGGATTGGGCGCCGTTGCGCGGGGTTCTCGCGGGCCGGGAAAAGTACGTCGATCTGCCTCTGCCGGAGCTGTACGACTTGCAGGTGGACCCCGCCGAGTCGAACAACCGCGCCACCGAGCGCGCGCCCCGGGCACGGGAGCTGAAGACCTTGCTCGCGGACCTGCCCGCGTCGGATCCACTTGAGCGGCGCATCGCCGAGAACGCCGCGCTCGTCGAGCGCCTGGAATCGCTCGGCTACCCCGTCGGAACGGCGCCCGCCGGGGAGGGCCATACGGCCGAGGTCGACCCGAAGCGGCTCGCGCACCTCGATGAAGCGATGCACCGCGGGGCGGATCTGTACCAACGTGGCCGGGCGCACGAGGTGATCGAGGTCTATCGCGGGGTGATTGCCGAACGGCCGGAACTGGAGCCGGCCCACCGGCGCCTCGCGTTCCTGCACTGGTCCCTCGGCGAGGTCGACGAGGCGATCGGTGTGCTGATCGGCGCGCGGGACGCCCGCATCGGGAGCCCGGCCCTCGCCGGGCAGCTCGGGATCTACTTGGCCGAGAGCGGCCGGGCCGACGAGGCGGTGCCGCTGCTGGAAGCACTGGCGGCGGGGGAGGGCCGGCCGGCCCTCGACCCGCTCAACGCGCTGGGTATCGCCTACGCGCACCGCGGCGACCACGAGCGGGCTCTGGAGACGTTCGAACGCGTGCTCGCACTCGACCCCGGCAGCGCGATGGCCCTGGACGCGCTGCTCGACCTGGCCGCCGAGCTGGCCGACGCCGGCGATCCGGCCCCGGCGCGCCCCTACCTGGAGTTGTTCGTGCGCACGGCGCCGCCGGCGTTCCATGCAGACGACATCCGCCGCGTGTCCCGGCTGCTCGATGCTCACGGGCCTTGACAGCCCGTGCATGCGCGCCGTCGGAGAGCGCGCCGCCGCCTCGCGGTGGATCTATGCGTCTTCACGTTGGCCCTCTCAAGCGATTCGTCTTCGGGCGAATCTGCTGCTAGGATCCGGGCACGTGGTGGGGTCGGCCCGAGTGCCGGGACCCAAGCGCCGGTTCGCCCGCTCCCGCGCACGTGATGGAGGCGGGAATATGAAACGGCGATTCTTCCTTCCCATGCCGACCGCTGCCGGCGGGCTGGCGCTGGCCCTGCTGGCGTCCCCGGCCCCGGCACAGGTCGACCTCGGCCGCATCGACCTTGCCGTCGAGGACACCACGGGCGCCGTCCTGCCCGGCGCCGCCGTGACGATCACGGGGCCGCAGGATCGGTCCAACGTCTTCACCGACGTGCAGGGCGAGGCGCACCTGCTGCGCCTGCCGGTCGGCACCTACGCGGTGAGCGTCACGCTGCAGGGTTTTCGCACGTTCGTGGACACGGCAGTGCAGGTGCGGGCGGCGGCGGCGACTCCCCTGGTCGCGATGCTGGAGGTCGGCGGGGTCGAGGAGACGGTGATGGTCTCCGGCACGGCCCCGATCGTCGACCCGCGTCGCCAGAGCACCGACACGCACGTCACGGTGCAGGAGCTGCAGGAAATCCCGTCCGCACGCGATCCGTGGGTGGTGCTGCAGACGATTCCGGGGGTCGTGGTCGACCGCGTCAACGTCGGCGGGGCGGAATCGGGCCAGCAGTCGATCTACATGGCCAAGGGCGCGAGCAGCGCCGAGAACACCTGGACGCTGGACGGCGTCGTGATCACCGACATGGCGTCGCTGTCGTCGCCGACCTACTGGGACTTCGACCAGTTCCAGGAAGTGCGGGTCAACACCGGCGGGGCCGACGTGCGGAACCAGACGCCCGGCGCCGCGGTGGACGTGGTTCTCAAGAGCGGCACCAACCAGTACCACGGCAGCCTGCGGGGTTATTTCGCCAACGAGGGATTTCAGCGCAACAACCTGTCTCGGGCGCTCGCTGAATCAATCGGCGGCGAAACCGAGAAGGGCAACCGGATGGAGCAGTACGCCGACTACGGCTTCGAGGTCGGCGGCCCGCTCGTCGAGGATCGTCTGTGGGCCTGGGGCTCGCTGGGCGAGACGGACATCCGGCTGCGCACGCTCATCGACACCGCCGACCGCACCACCTTGACCAACCGGGCGTTGAAGGTGCAAGGGCAGGTCAACGATGGGCTGCGCCTCGGCTTCAACCACTTCAGCGGGGCGAAGATCAAGCTGGGGCGCAACGCCGGGCCGACGCGGCCGGACGAGACCACCTGGAACCAGGGGGGGAGCGGCAAGGGCCTGTTCACCGGCTCGGCCAACTGGGTCGGGAGCGACGTGGTGGTCAGCGCCAAGGCAACGCAGTACAACTGGGGCTTCTTCCTGGCGCCGCGCGGCGGCCTCGATCGGGATGTGTACCGCGACGTGAACCGCGTGTTTCACAACTCCTACCTGGACTTCCGGTCGTGGCGGCCGCAGTCGGTGATCGACCTCGACGCCAACTACTTCCGCGGCGACCACGAGCTGCGGTTCGGCTTCAACTGGCGGCGGAACGGCGTCCGGACGGATCTGGTCTGGCCCGGGTCGGGCACGCTCTCCCTCCATCTGCCGAGCTACCCCGACGACGGACTGATGCTGCCGATCATCTACGGCGACTCCTCCGTGAACGCGGAAGGCCGGTACCTGAGCTTCTACGCCAGCGACCGGATCTCGATGAACCGCCTGACGCTGGACGTCGGCGTCCGTTTCGACCGGTCGGCGGCGTCGCTGCTGGAGTCGAGCCGCGCCGCCAACCCCCTGGTGCCGGACGTGCTGCCCGCTTTGAGCGCATCGCCTCTGAGCAACACGCACGTCTTCGACATCCTGGCCCCGCGTATCGGCGTGAGCTACGCGCTCGGCGAGGAGTCGGACACCCTCGTCCGGGCGAGCTACGGGCAGTTCGCCTCGCAGTTGGAGGCGGATGCTTCCGGCATCCTCGCGGGACCGGTCGACTATTCGGCGGTCTACTACCACGCGATCGATTCGAACGGCGACGGCGTGACGCAGCGGGACGAGCTCCTGCTCGACGACGGCATCGTCTTCGCGGACGGCTTCGATCCCGCCAACCCGACGTCGACCGAGAGCGTCAACCAGGTCGCGCGGGACCTGACGTCGCCGCGGACGCACGAGTTCATCGTCGGCGTCGATCGGGAGCTGCCGATTCCGAACTCGGCCCTGACCGCGTCGGTGACCTGGCGGCGGTTCACCAACTTCACGTGGAACCCGCTCATCGGACTGACCTCCGCGGACTACGGCGTGGTCGACACCGTCAACGCGATGCTGCCGTCGGCCGGCGGCGGCGGGTCGGTCAGCCAGGATGTGTACGCGCCGCTGCCGGGAGTGGCCCTGCCCCCCGGCGGAGGAGGTGAACAGAGAAACCGGGAGGGCTATCACCAGGGCTACTGGGGTTGGGAGACCAATTTCACCAAACGGCTGAGCAACCGCTGGATGGCGCGCATCGCCTACTCCTACAACGACCACCGGGAGTACTTCACGGATCGGGCGGCGGCCATCATCGATCCGACGCCGTCACCCACGAGTCCGAAGCGCAACGGCGGCCTCGTCATCAGCAGCGAGTCCGGGAGCGGCAAGACGGACTTCTTCTTCGTGAGCCCGAAGTTCCAGTTCGTCGCCAACGGGCTCTACGAGGCGCCGTTCGGCATCAACGTCGCCGCCAACCTGCTGGTCCGGCAGGGTTTCGGGCAACCCTACTACGAGGAGATCCAGGCCCATTCGCGGGATGCCGCGGCGTTCAAGGACGTGCTGCTCGCTCCCGACGTGGGAGCGCATCGGTTGCCGGCCATCCGGAGCTTCGACGTGCGGGTCGGCAAGCAGTTCCGGGTGAACGACGTCACGATGAACGTGGACCTCGACTGGTTCAACATTCTCAACTCGAGCACCGTGCTCAAGCGCCAGTACGACGTAGGCACGGCCGAGGGTCCGACGGGGCCCGGAAGGACGCTGGAGATCATGAACCCGAGCCTGTTGCGCGTCGGGTTCCGGCTCGGTTTCTAGCGGCAGTCTGCGAGAGACGTTCTCCGTCGGGCGGTCGCTTGCTGGACACATGCCAGCGGCGGCGTCCGGATGCGGGTGGGATAGAATGGGGCCAACCCGTTCGCCATCCTGGGAGGAGGGACTCAGATGAGGAACAGACGAATCCAAGTCGCAGCTACGGCGGTCTTCGGTGCGTTGGTGCTGTCCGGGCTAGCGGTCGTGGCCCAGCAGGAGGAGCCGCCGCCGATGGGCTTCTTCGTCACCAGTACGGGCCTCGGCGACGGCGCCAACCTCGGCGGGCTGGACGGCGCGGACGCCCACTGCCAGACGCTGGCCGCCGCGGCGGGCGCCGGCGACCGCACGTGGCGCGCGTATCTGAGCACGCAGGGCCCCGGAGCCGTCAACGCGCGCGATCGGATCGGGGAGGGACCGTGGGCGAACGCGGAGGGCCTCGTCATGGCCACCAGCGTCGAACGCCTGCACTTCGACAACTCCACCTTCAACTGGACCCACTCGTTGGACGAGAACGGCAACCAGTTCGCATCACGCATCGACGGAGACCCCGACTTCACGGAGCACGACGTGCTGACCGGCACACGGATCGACGGCACGGCGTTTCCGGCGGGCGACGACCGCACCTGCGGCAACTGGACCAGCAATGACGAAGGCAGCGCCATGCTCGGCCACGCCGACCGCTACTCGTTCACGACGCCGGGTTCGCCCTGGAACACCGCCCACCCGTCACGCGGTTGCTCACAGGACAATCTGGTGGCTACGGGAGGGGCAGGCCTGTTCTACTGCTTCGCCATCGACTGATGGACGTTCGATGAGAGGGCGGCGCGGCGGCGTCCGCGGCGGATCCGCGGGCGCCCCGCGCCATAAAGCGTGTCGCGAGGTCGCTCCGGCGGCCGGGAAGCTGCGCGAGAGGTCATTCCCATGCAACGACTGATCCGCGGGCGGCGGCTCGTCGCGGGCGCGGTGCTCTTTCTGATCGCCGGGAGCGGGCCCGGATACGCGCAGGATCACACCGACTACGAGCCGGCCGACATCGAGTACGGTCGCAGCGTGTACCTGGAGCAGTGCGCCGCCTGCCACGGCGAGACGGGGGACGGCGTGGCCGGGGTGGATCTGCGGGCCGGCCGGCTGCGGCGCGCGGCGCTCGACCGCGAGCTGGTCCAGCTCATCCGGAGCGGCATTCCCGGGACCGGCATGCTGGCGTTCGATCTCGATACCGCCGAGATGACCGGCATCGTGGCGTATCTGCGCAACATGACCTACGAGATCGACGCCGCCACCCTCGGCGACGCGGTGCGCGGACGGGCGGTCTTCGAGGGCGCGGGCGACTGCCTGAGCTGCCACCGCCTGCAGGGCCGCGGTCTGCGGACCGGGCCGGACCTGACGCGGATCGGCGCCGTGCGCCCGCTGAGCGCGTTGCGGCGGTCGTTGCTCGATCCGACGGGTACGATGCGGCCCATCGACCGGCCGGTCGAGCTGATCACGGCGGACGGCACGCGCGTTACCGGCCGCCGCCTGAACGAGGACACCTACACGGTGCAGATCCTCGACGACGGGGCGCGCCTGCGGTCGTTCGACAAGGCCGATCTGCGCGAGTTCCGGGTTATCGAGCTGTCGCCGATGCCTGCCTACGGGGATCGGCTCGACCCGGCGGAGCTGGCTGACCTGCTGGCGTATCTCGTGTCCCTGAAGGGCTGAGGCAGATGATGCGACGCATGGAGAAGGCGCGGCATATCGCGGTGGCGGTGGTGCTCGCGGGTGCGGTCGCCGGCGGCGCGTCGGCGCAGGACGTGTCGTTCGAGCGCCTGCGCGCGGCACCGGAAACGCCAGCCGACTGGCTGACCTATTCGGGCGGCTACTTCAGCCAGCGCTACAGCGAGCTGGATCGGATTGCGCCCGCCAACGTTCGGGATCTGCAGTTGCAGTGGGTGTACCAGACCCCGGTCTTCGGTCCGTGGCAGTCCACGCCGCTGGTGGTGGACGGCGTGATGTACCTGACGCAGCGACCCAACGACGTGGTGGCCCTCGACGCCCGGACGGGGCGGGTGTTCTGGGTGTACAGCTACGCGACGCCGCCCGACCACCGGGCCTGCTGCGGCTCGAACAACCGCGGCGTCGCGATACTGGGCAACCGGGTGTTCATGGCCACCCTCGACGCGCACGTGGTGGCGCTCGACGCGGCGACCGGGGCCGAGCTGTGGGACGTCGAGCTGGCGGATCGCCACCTCGCCTACTCGTTCACCCTGGCGCCGCTGGTCGTCGAGGACAAGGTGATCATCGGTTCGGCCGGCGGTGACCGCGGCATCCGCGGCTTCATTTCGGCGCTGGACGCGGCGACCGGGGAGGAGGTGTGGCGCTTCCACACCATCCCCGGGCCGGGCGAGCCGGGGCACGAGACGTGGGAGGCGTGTCCGCCCGATCCCGAGACGTACTGCGATCCCGAGGCCTGGATGCACGGCGGGGCCGCGGCGTGGCTGACCGGGTCGTACGACCCGGAGCTCAACCTGATGTACTGGGGCCTGGGCAATCCGGGACCCGACTTCAACCGCGAACAGCGGCCCGGAGACAATCTCTACTCGGATTCGGTGGTGGCGCTCGACGCCGACACCGGCGAGCTGCGCTGGCACTTCCAGTTCACGCCGAACGACCCGTACGACTACGACGCGGTGCAGATTCCGGTACTGGCCGACATCGAGCGCAACGGCATCGAGCTGAAGGCGATGCTCTGGGCCAACCGCAACGGCTTCTACTACGTGCTGGATCGGGAGACGGGCCGTTTCCTGACCGGCCAGCCGTTCGTGACGGTGAACTGGGCGGAGGGACTCGACGACAACGGGCGGCCTATCGAGACGCCCCAGTCCCCGGGGGAGCCGACTTATCCGGGGGTCCAGGGGGGTACGAACTGGTACTCGCCGTCCTACAGTCCGCGCACCGAGATGATGTACGTCCCGGCCTGGGAGTCCTACGCCTCGGTCTTCGACGCGCAGCCGCAGGAGTACGCGCCGGGGCGTCCGTTCGTCGGCGGCCGGCCGAGGACCGCCGCGCCGGTGGCCGACGCGCCGACGGTGCCGGGGTTGACCCGCGGGCCGGTCAACACCTGGACCGCCGCGGCTGGCAGCGGCGCGGTCGTGGCGCTGGATGCCTTGACCGGGGAGCAACGGTGGAGCTTCGAGATGACCGACGTCACGAGCAGCGGCATCCTGACCACCGCCTCGGATCTGCTGTTCACGGGCGCACGTTCCGGGTATTTCCAGGCGCTCGACGCGCGCTCCGGCGATCTGCTCTGGCGGGTGAGCCTGGGCGGTCAGATCGTCAACGGTCCGATGACCTACGAGGTGGACGGCAGGCAGTACGTGGCCGTCATTGCGGGCAGCTCGCTCTCGACGTTCGCGCTGCGCGACTGACTCTCATCCGACGATACGCTTGACGATGAACCAGCCGGCGACGAAGGCGGCGACGCCGGCGCCGAAGAGGCGCGGGCTCGGCCCGAGGGGTCCGGCGGTCACTATGGAGACGAGCAGCAGCCACATCCCGAGGAGCTGCAGCCCGCGGCCCACGTAGTAGAGCGCTCCCGGCACGGCTAGGGCTCCTCCCTGCGCGCGGCGCCCGACCGCCCCTTTGCGCGCTTCAGTGCCCGCCAGGCGTCGAGCCGGCGGGCCACCTCCTTTTCGTATCCCCGCGCGGCCGGCCGGTAGTACCGGCGCCCGGCGAGCGCCGGGGGCAGGCAGTCCATCCCCGTGACGCCGTCCGGATCGTCGTGGGCGTAGGCGTACCCGTCCCCGTAGCCCTGGTCCTTCATCAGCCGGGTCGGAGCATTGCGCAAGAGCAGGGGGACCGGCTCCGCCACCTGCTCGTGCGCGTCGGCCGCGGCCTGCTTGTACGCGGCGTAGACGGCGTTGCTCTTCGGTGCAGTGGCGAGATAGGTGACGGCCTGCGCCAGGGCCGTGTTGCCCTCCGGCATGCCGATGAAGTGCACAGCTTCCTTGGCTGCCACCGCCACGGTCAGGGCGTTCGGGTCGGCGTTGCCGACGTCCTCCGAGGCGAAGCGTACGAGGCGCCGCGCGATGTACAGCGGATCCTCACCCGCCTCGATCATGCGCGCCAGCCAGTAGACGCCGGCGTCGGGGTCGCTGTTGCGCAGCGACTTGTGCAGCGCCGAGATGAGGTTGAAGTGCTCCTCGCCCGACTTGTCGTAGAGCAGGGCGCGCTTCTGGACGGCGCGGGCCAGCAAGGCCCGGTCGATGCGTCCGGACCCGTCGGCCCGCCCGGCGAGCGTGGCGGCCAGCTCCAGCAGGTTCAGCGCCACCCGCGCGTCTCCATTGGCGTGGCGGGCGATGGCGGCGAGCGCGTCGTCGTCCGCCGCGGTCCCTTCCGCGCCGAGACCGCGCTCCGGGTCGTCGAGGGCCCGGCGCAGGATGGCGGCGGTCTCCTCCGTCGTGAGGGGTTGCAGCACGAAGACCTTCGAGCGCGACAGCAGCGCCGCGTTGACCTCGAACGACGGGTTCTCGGTGGTGGCGCCGATAAGCACGATGTCGCCCGCCTCGACGCGCGGGAGAAAGGCGTCCTGCTGCGCCCTGTTGAAGCGGTGGATCTCGTCCACGAACAGGATCGTGCGCCGTCCCAGCTCCCGGCGCGCCGCCTCGGCCTCGGCCATCACCGCCCGGATGTCCTTGATGCCGGACAGGACGGCGCTGAAGGCGATGAAGTGGGCCCGAGTGACCGTGGCGATCAGGCGTGCGATGGTCGTCTTGCCGGTGCCCGGCGGACCCCAGAGGATGATCGACTGCAGGGCGTCGCGTTCGATGGCGGCGCGCAGCGGCCGGTCGGGCGCCAGCAGCTCCTGTTGGCCGACGAGCTCGTCGAAGTCGCGCGGGCGCATCCGCTCCGCCAGCGGCGCCCCGGCGGTGGGGCGTTCGGCCGCGGTCGACTCGAAAAGGTGGCCGGACTTCATGAGGCCGTTCGCTGCCGGCGGGCTTCGTACGCGATCAAGGCGGCCGCCACCGCGGCGTTCAGCGATTCGACGCCGCCGGCCATCGGGATCGAGACCACGGCGTCCGCGGTTCGCTGGGTCGTACCCTCGATGCCGGCGCCCTCGCCTCCGATCAGGAGCAGCAACGGCTGCGTCAGATCGAGATCGTACATCGACTGGCCGCCGCGCGCCGCCGCCACGAGAACCGCGCACCCGGCTTGCCGCGCCCGTTCCGGCAGGTCGCCCGCCTCGCCTGCGTCCGCGACCGGCAGCCGGAAGGTGCTGCCCATGGCGCCGCGCAACGCCTTCCAGCCGAAGGGGTCGGCGCCTGTTCCGGCGACGAGAACGCCGCCGGCGCCGGCCGCGTCGGCCGCGCGGACGATGGCGCCGAGATTGCCTGGATCCTGCACGCCGACCGGCGCGATGAGGCATCCGTGCGCCGCGCGCGCGAGCACGTCGGCGACCGACGGGGGGCGGTGGCGCGCCAGCGCGACGGCGGTGGAGGGCGAGGTCAAGGGGCTGGCGGCCGCCAGGACGGGGTCCGACCCTGCCACGACGTCGATTTGCTGCGCCTCGCAATGCGCCACCAGCGCGTCGAGGGCCGGCTCGCCGCGCCGAAGGGCCGCTGCCGCGACGAGCAGGGTCTCGAGGGAGACCCCGGCGCGTTGCGCATCGGCGATCAAACGCCGCCCGTCGAGGAGCACGTGCGTGCGGGAGCGGCGGCTCGTGCGGATCGCGGACCGGAAGCGCGCGACGATTGCGTTCCGGCGGCTGGTAACGGTTTCCACGGGCACGCGAGCGCGGGCCGAGCATACCAGATGTGCTACGCTACGACGCGGTATTTCCTCATGAAGGCCGAGTTGCTCAAACGGATCGAGGGCGAGATTCGTACCTTGGAGCGCGAGCTCACTCGCGAACTGCCCAAGGAGATCCAGCGTGCAAGGGAGTTGGGAGACCTGCGCGAGAACGCCGAGTACCAGGCGGCCAAAGAACGGCAGCGGCTCGTCGAGGCCCGCATCGGCATGCTGCGGACCCGGGTATCGGAGATCGCGCTGATGGACCTCGACCGGTTGCCGCACGATCGCGCGGCACTCGGATCGACCGTGCTCCTGCGGGCCGCGGACGGCGCCACCGTCACCTACGAGCTCGTGATGCCCGAGGACGCGGACCCCGCAAGAGGGTGGGTGTCGACCGCGTCCCCGATCGGGCGGGCCATCGTCGGCCGCGAGGAGGGCGACGAGATTCAGGTCAAGACGCCGAGCGGAGTCCGCGAGTTCGAGATCCTCGAGTTGACGACGATCCACGAGTCCTGACCACCTGCCTGGCCGTGGCTTCCATCGAGACGGTTCGCCGGTACGTCCCGCAGTTGCGGACGGCGCTCGTCCTCACCGGCACCGGCGCGGCGGGCGCGTATCACGCCGGTGTGCTGCGCGCCCTGGTCGAAGCCGGTGTCAAGATCGATCTCGTCGCCGGACGCGGGATCGGCGCCGTGGGGGCCATGTTCGCGGCCGTGGACGGCGGCTCCCGTCTTTGGGCCCAGAGCGGACTGTGGCGCAGCGGCGGTGTGCGCCGCACCTACCGCTGGCGGCCCGCGCTGCGCGGCGCTGCGTGGATGCTTGCCGCCGCGTTCGCGACGACGCTGCTGCCGGTCGCGGCGCTGGCTCTGGCCGCCGTCGTGTTCCCGGTCGGGTACTTCCTGGTCCTGAGCGGCCTTGAGGCCGGCGCAGACCTCTCGGCGGCCTACGGAGTCTGGCTCCGCGCGGTGTTCGCGCCCTCGGTGCTGCCCGTGTACCTGCCGCGGCTGGTCGTGATTGCGGTTGCGTCGCTGCTGGCGTTGCTGGCCCTCGATGCGCTGGAACGCGCCCTGCGGCCCCGTGGGCGGCGGCAGTCTCGCGGAGGGCTCTGGTGGCGGCTGCTCGGGGCGCCGATCGAACAGGCGCAGGCGGTGGCGTGGTTCAGCGGGGGCCTGTGGCAGATCATGCACGGATCGCGGGTGCAGCGCCCCAAGGACGACGAGCTGGGACGGCGTTATTCCGAGCTGCTGGAGGAGAATCTGGGGCAGCCCGGGTTTCGCGAGTTGCTGATGCTGGTGCACGACGTCGACGCGCGGCGCGACGTTGCTTTCGCCCTGCTCGCCGAGCCGTACCGCAAGGAGTTTCTGCAGGGGCAGTCCGGCCCCGATGCCGCCGCGCGTCCGCTCGAGACGGTCGACCTCACGCGTGGCGAGCGGGGGCACGCTATGGACGCGTTCGCCGCTGCGCTGTGCCTGCCGGTCGCCACCGACCCGCACTACGTGACGTTCGCGCACGAGAGCAGCTGGCAGGGAGAGACGCATCGGTTCTGCGACCGGCCGGACAGCACCGCGCGTCTGTTGGAAGAGGTGGCGCGGGCCGGCGTCCAGCAGGTCATTCTGGTCTCGGCGGTGCCGTCCGCCGGCGTTCCACACGCGCTAGGCGCGGAGCGCCGGAGCATCCGGGGCAAGGCGGGGGATTACCTGCTGGGCGTCGAGACCGTATCCCTGCGGGAGGCGATCGATGGCCGGTTCGGGCTCTTCCAGTCCCTGTTCGAGGTCAGGCCGGCGCACAATCCGGTCGGCGCGTTCGATATGACCGGGTGCTACGACGCGCAGTCCGACCGGAAGCAGACCCTCGCCGAGCTGGTCGACCGTGGCTACCAGGACGGATTTCGCCAGTTCGTCGATGCGGTGCTGGGGGCGAGCGGCGAGCTCATAGAGGCGCCGCCGGTCGAGCGGGTGGATGCCCCGGTGTCCTTCTCTGCCCGCCTGGCGAGCCACGACTGACCGCAAACGTCGCCGTGGGAGTTTCCCGGCGCTGCCTGTCAGGATCCGTGCGAGCGTATCCTCGCGGGCGTACGAAGGCTCCTGCCCGATGTACGCCGCTCGCCGTGCTGCGGCTCGCGCAGAAACCGGGCGGCGAGGTCGGCGAGCCGGGTTGCGATCTCACTGTCCTCGACCGGTTGGAATTTCGTCCGGAACGCGTCGAGCGGCACCACCGCCTTGGCCATGGCGCGATGTCCGCCCGCGCTGCCGATGTCGTTGAACCACCGCTTGACGAACTCGCCGGCGTTGCGCGAGTAGCCCAGATTGCGGACCGAGACGACGAGCCGGTCGCCGACGATGCCGGACACGACGGACCACTTGACATCCTCGAGCTGCAGAAGGAAGTCCGCGACGTACGGCACGAGGTCCTCCCGCGGCGCCTCCCCGATGTGCGCGGCGAACACCTGGTCGCGCATCTCACCCGACTGCACGCCGTGCGTCACGTGCCGCAGCCGTTCCAGCGTGATCTCGGAGCCCTCCATCTTCCGCACGAGCGCCGGGTCGGCAAGGGGATAGAGATAGGTGAACGCCTCCAGGTCGCTGCGGTTCGTCTGCCGCGACAGGAACAGCGTGTCCGACTTGATGGCGTAGAGCATCGCCGTGGCGATGCGTTCCGAGATGTTCACGTCCGTGGCCCGCAGATGCTCGGTGAGAATCGTGGCCGTCGAGCCGTAGTCGGGGCGGATGTCCTTGAAGATCGTCGTGTAGCCGGTGCGTTCCGGATGGTGATCGACCACCAGATCCACGCGTCCGAGCAGGCCGCCGAAGTAGTGCGGCTGGACGTCGACGGTCGCGATGCGGTCGAACTCGCCGAGCGACTCGGCGGTCAGGGCCTGTACCTGGATGTCGAGCAGGTTCGCCATGCGCAGGTTCTCGGGACGGGTCACCCCGTGGAACGCGCCGATGATGGCGGTGGCCTTGGTGCGGTGGAGCAGCGCGCGCAACGCGAGGCCGCTCGCCAGCGCGTCGGGGTCGGGATCGTGGTGCAGGAGAATGAGCACCCGGTCGGCGTCGGCGAAGTAGCGCTGGTACTGCTGGACCCGCGAACGGGTGAGCGCGCGGCCGAGCGCGCCGAGGAGCGAGCCCTTGAGCAGGTCGCCGAGGCTCAACGTGCTGACCTCGGGAAAGGCGGCGAGGCAATCGTCGGACCGCTTCGAGCGGCGTTCCCCGACGTCGAGCACGTAGGTCAGCACCGCGCCGGCGTCGGCCAGCGCTTCCAGAATCCGCCTTACGCTGCGGCGCCCGCCGTCCTCGACGATGACGCACGTGGCCGGCGTGACGTCCATTCGGAGGTAGGTGTCGACGCGCCGCGGATCACCGGCCCGGGCGGGGATGCCCGCGTCGTGGAGGCGGCGGGCCAGGGCGCGATCCTCCACCAGGAACTCGATGTCGAGAGACGGCACGAGCGCCTGGTGCAGCGTCCTGACGACCAGGGCATCCTGGCAGACGGCCACGCACCTCATGGCAGCCTCGAATTATATGCCGGTCCGCCCCCGGCTGCCTGTACGGGAAGTCCCCGGACCTCCCCGGTAACGGCCGTCCGGGCGCGGTGCGATGCGCTATCATCGCGGCGATGAAGTGGCACGGAATCGTCGTCGCGGTTCTGCTTCTCGCGCCTGTTCCAGCGCAGGGACAACAGGCGTTGTTCACCAGCCGGATCGATCTGGTGCACCTCGGGGTCACCGTCGTCGACAGGGACGGGAACCTGGTGACCGACCTGACGCGCGACGACTTCGAGGTGTTCGAGGACGGCCGTCCGCAGGAGGTGAGCTACTTCTCGGTCGGGCTCGCCAGCGACGTGGAGACGATTCCCCTGCACCTCGGGATGCTGCTCGACATGAGCAGCAGCATGGAGCGGAACGACCGGTTCCAGAAGACCGCCGCGATCAGGTTCCTGAACACGCTGACCTATGCGGCCGACATCACGCTGGTCGACTTCGATACCGAGGTGCGGGTGGGCCGCTACGGGCAGCAGGACTTCGGCCGCCTGATCGAGCGTGTCCGGGGCCGGCGGCCCGAGGGCTACACGGCTCTGTACGACGCGCTGGGCGTCTACCTGGACGGCGCGTTCGAGCAGGACGGCCGCAAGGTGCTGGTGCTCTATACGGATGGAGAGGATACGCGCAGCCGTCTATCGATTCGGGACGCGCGGGACCTGCTGCGGGCGTCCGACGTCACCGTCTACGCCATCGGCTTCCAGCGCAATCTGCGTTCCCGGGCGCGCCAGCGGCAGCGGATGCGCCTCGGCCGGTTGACGGAGCTCACCGGGGGCACCGCGTACTTTCCCCAGTCGCTCGCCGCGCTCGAGGAGATCTACGAGACGATCGTCGAGGAGCTGGATGGGCGGTACTCGCTCGGGTTCACCTCGACCAACACGCGCCGGGACGGGAGCTGGCGCGAGGTCGAGGTGCGGCTGCGTCCGGACCGCGCCGATTTGCGGCGCGCGAAGGTACGGGTGCGGGAGGGGTATTACGCGATCTGGAACGAGGCCGAGGCTTCCCCCGACCCGCGCTAGGCGTCTCGTCCATGCCCTCCACGTACGATCGGTTCGCCCTCGTCTCCGACTTCGAGCCGCGCGGCGACCAGGAGCGCGCGATCGGCGAGCTGATCGATGGCCTCAACCGCGGCGATCGGCACCAGGTGCTCCTCGGCGTGACCGGGTCCGGCAAGACCTACACGATGGCCCAGGTCGTGGCCGCCGTGAACCGTCCGACGCTGGTCATGGCCCACAACAAGACCCTCGCGGCGCAGCTCTACCAGGAGTTCAAGCGCTTCTTTCCGGACAACGCGGTCGAGTATTTCGTCAGCTACTACGACTACTACCAGCCCGAGGCCTACATGCCGGCCACGGACTCCTACATCGAGAAAGAGGCGACGATCAATGACGAGATAGATCGCCTCAGGCTGTCGGCCACCCGTGCGCTGTTCGAGCGGCGCGACGTGCTCATCGTGGCGAGCGTCTCGTGCATCTACGGGCTCGGATCTCCGGAGGCGTACTACGGCATGCTGCTCGCGCTCGAGCGGGGCCAGCGAATCGAGCGCGACACCATTCTGCGCAAGCTCGTCGAGATCCAGTACGAGCGGAACGATCACGACTTCGCACGGGGCGTGTTCCGGGTGCGGGGCGACATCATCGAGGTGTATCCGTCCTACGACGAGCAGGCCGTCCGGATCGAGCTGTTCGGGGACGAAGTGGACGAGCTGCTGAGCTTCGACCCGCGGACCGGGCGCGCCCACCAGCGGCACGACCGCATCGCGGTGTACCCGAAGTCGCACTTCGTGATGCCGCGCGAGCACACGGTGCAGGCGGTCGACTCGATCAAGGCCGAGCTGGTCGAGCGCCGTACGCAGCTCGAGCAGATCGGGAAGCTGCTCGAGGCGCAACGGCTGCACCAGCGCACCATGTTCGACCTGGAGATGATGAAGGAGATCGGCTACTGCCACGGGATCGAGAACTACTCGCGGCACCTGTCCGGCCGCGCCCCGGGAGAGCCGCCGCCCACCCTGCTCGACTATTTCCCGGACGACGCGCTGACGATCATCGACGAGAGCCACCAGACGGTGCCGCAGGTGCGCGGGATGTACCACGGCGATCGGGCGCGCAAGGACGTGCTGGTCGAGTACGGCTTCCGGCTGCCGTCGGCCATCGACAACCGGCCGCTGACGTTCGACGAGTGGAAGGGGCGCGTCGCCCAGGTGGTCTTCGTCTCCGCAACGCCCGGACCGTACGAGCTGGAGCGCAGCGCCGGGGTGGTCGTGGAGCAGATCATCCGCCCGACGGGCCTGGTCGATCCGGCGGTCGACGTCCGTCCCGTGAAAGGCCAGGTCGATGACCTGCTGCACGAGATCCGGCTGCGCGCGGAACGCCGGGAGCGCGTGCTGGTGACCACGCTCACCAAGCGGATGGCGGAGGACCTCACGCAGTTCTACCAGGAGCTGGGGGTGCGGGTCCGCTACCTGCACTCGGACATCGACACGTTGGAGCGCGTCGAGATCCTGCGCGATCTCCGGCGCGGCGCCTTCGACGTGCTGGTCGGGATAAACCTCCTGCGGGAGGGGCTGGATTTGCCGGAGGTGTCGCTGGTCGCGATCCTGGACGCCGACAAGGAGGGCTTTCTGCGGTCGGCCGGGTCTCTCATCCAGACGTCGGGCCGCGCCGCGCGCAACGTGAACGGCCGGGTGATCATGTACGCCGACGGCGTCACCGACTCGATGCGGGCGGCGCTGGCCGAGATGGCCCGGCGGCGCGAGCGGCAGGAAGCCTACAACCTCGAGCACGGGATCACCCCGGCGTCGGTCAGCAAGGACATCGACGGGGTGCTGTCGAGCGTGTACGAGCGCGACTACGTCGCGGTGCCCGCCGCCGAGGCGTCCGGTCCGACCTACCACACGCAGGCCGAGCTGGACGCGCGCATCGCCGAGGTGCAGAAAGAGATGCGAGCCGCCGCGGCGAACCTCGAGTTCGAGCGGGCGGCCGTCCTGCGGGACCAGGTGCGGGATCTCCGCCGGCTGGAGATTGGCGTCTCGCCGTAATGTGAGGAGAGTCCGCCGAGTCCGGTTCGAACGGGCGCGCCGTGCCGGCTGAAGCAGTGGAAATCGGTCGTTGACGCCGGACCCTGCCGGTGGTAGAACGTGTGCACGGGCCGGCGCCGGCTCTGGCGCCGTCGAAGGGAGATTCACCATGCGGAGTCTGCAGATCTTCAGACGGGTGACGGTTGTCCTCTTGCTGGTGGCGGTTGCCCTGGCGGGGCAGGCGCAGGCGCAGGAATCGGATTCCGCATCACTGGCCGCCGAGCTGGCCGAGTTGCTGAGCGCCTCCGGGATGGATGCCATTGCGGCGCGGGACACGGCGGACGAGGATCGGTTCGTGGCCGCGCTAGCGTTTCCCGGCACGCTGCTCGTCGTGTCGGCGCGCCTGGAGGTGGCTCTGTACGTGGAGCAGAAGATCGCCGACGGCGAGTATCGCGAGGTCTACATCGATCTGAATGCGGCATCGATTCCGGAGACGAAGGTGCTGGTCACCGACACGGGGGCGGACGGCCTCTCCGGCGGAGACGACTCGGCCGACATGGTCGATACCGGTTCGGGCGCGGCCCGGTACGACGGCGACGCGGACGCCGACGCGCAGTATGCCCGGATGCTGCGGGCGCTGATCGCGGAGGCGCGCTGATCGCGCCTTCGGGACCCATCGTCGAGGCGCGCCGAAGCAGCGCCTTGGCGATGGTCCACCGGTTCCGGTACACTGCAGGTTCGATCCGGATCGGGCGCTTGGCTCAGTGGTAGAGCATCGCCTTCACACGGCGGGGGTCAGTGGTTCGAATCCACTAGCGCCCACCACCCGCAAGTCCCGTGGTGGCAATCGTTTACAGCCTATTCCCGACCTCTGATTCTGGGCCGGGAATAGGCGAAAGTGCGGGCGAAGGTGAACGCATCGGAACGCTTCCGAACGGAAAAATATGCGTACGCATATTTCGATCACGGGTTCCGGACGTGCTCCGTGAACCGTTCCAGTGCCGCAACCAGTACGGGATCTACGGCGGCGCGCGCGTAGCGCTCGGTCGTGCTGGCGGATTGGTGCAGCATCAATCGCTGCGTCGTCTGGAGATCGCCCGTCGCCGCGAGCAGGGCCGTTGCGTAGGAGTGGCGAAAGTCGTACGGTCGGACCCGACTCAAGTCGATCTCGATGCCGTCGCGCCGGAAGCGTTCTTCAACCTTGCGACAGGCGGTCCGCAGGCTCTTGCGCATGGAGGCATGGGAGAACCGCCCCCAGCAGTTCAGGGCGTCGAATCGACGCAGCGCCGTAACCGCTTGCCGTGTGATGGGTTTCCGATGACCCTTGCGTTCGGTGCCTGCAGGACCTTTGCGTCGTCCTCGTACCCAGACGGACGGCGCGTTCCAGTCGATGTCCTCCTGCTGGAGGTTGGCTAGCTGCACATGGGCCAGGCCGGTCCATGCCATGACCGCCAGCCGGGCCTTGGTCTGGTTTCCGGCTGCGCGCTTGGCGCCCTTCGGTGCCCGGGTCACGTCCGGCATCGCCTCGAGGATTGCTTCGATGACGCCGTAGGGAAGTGCTCGCGGCTCGCTTTCGATTTCGTCGGCCTCGGGCACCTCTCGAACCGGGTTCGGGGCGTGGCGCCCGTCCAGCACGCGCCAGAGATTGCTCAACGCGCGAAGCCGCTTGTTGACGGATGCAGCGGCATACGGTTGCCGCGGCCGCCCCTGTTGATCGATGCGCGCTTCGGTTAGCCAGCGATCGCGTTGCGCCCGTATCTCGTGCGGGCGGATCGAACTGCGCAGCCGGTCGCCGAACAGGCGTATCCACTCCTCGATGTGTTGTCGGCGCTGCTCGATGGTCGGCAGCGCGGCCACGCTCTCGAGGTAGCGGGCGGCATCGTCGGCGAAGCTCGCCGTCTCCGTGGACAGGCGGCCCTGCCTGGCCTCGACGCGCATCCGCTCCCGCCAGGCTCGCCGGTCGCTCAGCAGCGAGTCTGCGGGGAAGGTCTTGGACAGGAAGCGGTAGCCGGCGTCGCCTTGGACGCGGACTTGCACGTTGACCTGCCACTTTCCTGATTGCAGGCGGCGTTGACCCGGCTCACGGCGTCGTTGGTTCTTCACGGTCGGTTTCCTCAAGTTTCGATACGTTGTGTCTCCGCCGAGGAATCGATCGTCGCGATCTGCGGACCGTGGGGTGTGGTGGGAGCCTCTCGTTCGGGATCGGGTGATGGCGTGATGGCGGTCTGCTGCACGGTCTGTGTCCTCTTTTGGTGTTCACGGAAGGTCGGGCCGGCGGCGACTGGCCGAACGTGGCGCTTCTTGCGGTGGTCGACTTGTGCGCACGCTTCGGTCACAGGGTTCGTCCCGTCCACATTACCTGTCCGATGATCTCGGCCTCTTGTGGCCATGGTCTTGGACGGTAGATCCGCTGCCCGCTTTGCTCGTTGGTCTCCTCGTTGTCGCTGTCGAGCCACCAGCCGTCTTTGTCGTGTCGGAGCCGCTTGACGACGGGTCCCTCTGCGTCGCGGACCGCGAAGATCTTGTTCCGTCGCTGTGTCTTCCGTTGGAAGTCCACGAGGATCACCGCGTGGTCTTCCAGTGTCGGCTCCATCGACTGGCCGATGACTTCGATCACCACGCACTGCGCGGCGTTGAGCCTGTGGCTGCGCAGCCAGTCGTCCCGGAACGGGACGTAGCTGAGTACGTGTTCGTTGTCGGCGTGGCCTCCCGCGCCGGCAGCGATGCCGGCGTTCTGCAAGAGGGGTACCGGCTTGATGCCGGGGCGGGCGAACCAGTGAAGCTGCGGCGTGCTGTCGCTCGGGCTGGCGGCGAGCGCCCCGGAGTCGTGCAGTTCGGTGGCCCTGGCCCGGTGGTGAGCCAGTTCGCCGGCGAGCCGGGCGGCGGGCTCGGGGTCGTCGGTCAGGCCCGCGAGGTAGTCGACAGAAACCTGAAGTTCCCTCGCCGCCTTGACCACACCGTCGAATCGGAGCCCCTTGTAGCCCGATTCCACGCGGGAGACCATCGCTTGGTCGTACCGCGCGCCGAGCGCGGCGGCGAGTTCTCTCTGCGTCAATCCGGCTCGCTCGCGCGACGCCGCTAGTCGTTTGCCGAACATGTCCGGCGAACATAACACAGCGCACGGGGGGTTGACATTATGTCTAGAGGACATCTAAGCTCCGATGCATGTCTACAGGACATGTTTGCGGAGGCGCCGCGCCGAGTCGTCTCGTGCGGGAACAGGTGACGCGTCGGCGAGGGCTGGCCCGAGAGGAGGCGGTGTGAGCACGAAGCGCAGCCTGATCACGCGCCGAACTGCGATGGAGCGCTTTGACTTTCCCTCAACGGACGCCGTGCGGATGTTTGCCAAACGGCACGGTGTTCCGGCCATGAACCGTGGCCGTCTGGTCGTCTACGACCCGCGCGATTTCGAGAGGCTGCTGGCGCCGGCGTCTGGCGTTTTTGACGGAACGTCAAGCCGGAAGCGGAGAACGGCATGAAGGCACGGGAACTGGTGGCCGGGTTGTTCCGGTGGCGTAGGCGGGCCGTCCGGACCCTGCCTTCGTGGTGGCGGTTGCGTATTCCGACGAGGGGCGCGACCAGCTCGACGCAGCGCACGGCGCCGTAGGCGAGCGTGTGCGGTTTCCGTGATAAAGGCCGGAACTTTATCGCGGGTTTCATCGTGTTCCGCTCGGCGTGGATCGTGGGCAGGGAGGTTTCCGGCGGGAATCGGATCTTCTGCTGTCTCGTCTTGACGTTGACCGTCGCGGCGAGGCTGTCCTGGTTCTCGCAGATCCCTTCCGACACTGCGTTCGTCTGTGCTTCTTCTCCGACCGGGGCAGTCCGTTTGTTGCTGCTCTTGGCAAGGGGCCGAGGCCGCACGCACGGTGGGGCGTCAATCGCCCCCCGGTTTTGGTAGCGTGTGGTTATGCCTTTTGTTCGCCCTGCGGGCCGGGTCGTTGCGGGTCATTCCGTGGGGATCCCGATGGCTTCGGGGTTTGTGGCCGCGGGTCGCGGCGGCGCCCGGCTCCGTAGGCTTGCGCCGTGCGTGCATGCATCCCGTGGCCGGGGGGAAGGCTGATGGGGAGGACGTTCGACAGGAGCCTGAAGGTCGAGCTCGCGCGCCGAGGGCTCACCCAGGCTCCGGTAGCCGAGCTGCTGGGCGTGAGTCCGACCACCTTTCGCTGCTACATCCTGGGGTACCGGCCTCTGCCACCGGGGTTCCGGAAGCGCTTCGATGCCGCGCTGGACCTGGTCGAGCGCGCCGAGCAGGCGGCCGACGAAGCGCGCCGGAAGGTTCTTGCCGGAGGTCTGCCATGAGCGCGCTCTCGCGGCTCTCTCGGATGGACCTCAGCCGCCTGTCGCTGGTTCTTCTGATCGGCGACGTGGTGAAGCTCCGGTGTTGCTCGGTGTCGACGATCCGCCGGAGGGTGAGGTCGCGGGACTTCCCGGTAGCGTCGTTACCGAGCATCGACAAGAAGCTGCGGTCGAGCGCGGCGGCGGTCTGCGACTGGATCGACGCGTGCAGTGCGTTGGACGCCTCGCCTGCCAGGGAGAACGCGTCGTGAGGCGGGGCCGGCCGCCGGGGCAGCCGGGACCCGGTATCCACGATCCGGCGGTGGTGTCGCTGCGCGTGCGGATTGCGACGCTGGGGATACGGCAGGGGCAGCTGGCCGCGCTCGCGGATCTGCCTCCTGCCAGGTTGAGCCGTATCGTCATGGGCCGCGCAAGGCTCGCGCGGGACGTCGAGCTGCGGCTGCATCAGATCCTCGACATCGAGGAGCGCGCGCAGCGGGCGGCCGATGCGGTCCGCCGCCGGGAGTACGCCCGCGCCGCTGCCGCCGGTGTTTTCGGGAACGTCTCGAAGCCGAAGATGGGGGCGGCCTCGTGAGCGCGGGCGAGCCTGTCTCCTGGTCCGTTCTCGAGGGGCACCTGCGGGCGCGCCCGCGGTGGCGGCGCATCGGGCGCGAGTGGCACGGGCCGTGTCCGGTGCGCGGGATCGGCGAGAACACGTGCTGGTTCGGGCCGGGGGCGCGGACGCCGGTGCGGGGCGGCTGCCGCAAGTGCGGGGGCCGCCTGTCGTCCCCGGACTTCCGGGAGCACCTGGCCGCGGTCGTCGGCGATCTGGAGGCGGCGTCGGCCGCCAGCGAACAGACCCCGGTGGCTCGCGGTTCGGCTCGGACCGGCCCTGATCCGCTGCCGGGGCGCGTCTGGTCGGCTTCGGTCGTCCTGGCTCCCGATTCTCCCGGTTTCCGGTACCTGCGCAGCCGCGGCGTCCTCGACGTCTCGGCTCGCGTTCCGCCTTCGGTGCGCTGGCTTTCGCTCGGCGCCGCCGTGTCGGTCCGCTGCGCGCCGCGTCTGCCCGCGGCCTGCGCCGGGGCGCTGGTCTACCGCTTCGCCGGTCCCGGCGAGGCCGAGACGTGGGCGGTGCAGTTCGAGCCGGTGGACGAGGCCGGCCGCCGGCTGGCCTGCTCGGTGCGCGGCGTGCCGATCAAGCGGCCGTCGGTCGCCGGTTCGTGCTTCGGCTTCGGACGGCGGGTGTTTTCCGCCACGGGCGGCATGTCCGGCGCCGGTTGCTGGCTGGTGGAGGGTCCGCTGGACGCGCTGGCGGTCTGCCGCCTCGACTCGCTCGGTCTGGTCGCTCTCGACGGCGCCGCGGTGTTCGGTGCGGCCGGCGTGCCGGGCGGGTTCAGGCCGCGGGCCTGCTGGGCGGCCGGGCCGGTGGTGCTGGCTCCGGACGGTGACGAGGCGGGCATTGCCGCCGCGCTGCAGCTCGGCGCCGAGCTGGGCCTGGCGGGCCGCGCGCATGCCGTTCACCGGCCGCCGTACGGCACCGACTGGTCAGACTTGGCGCATGACGCGGGCATCGAGAGGGAGGGCATCGGTGAGCACTGAGCAGGGTCCGGAGGTTCGGCGGGGTCCGGAGGGTCTATCGGACGCGAGGCTCGCAGAGGAGGGCGCCTGGCTGGCCAACGTCAGCGACGAGGACGTGGAGAACGCCATCAAGGAAGTCGTCGGCAAGCTGCGGGCGTCGTGCGGCGGGCCGGCCGCATCCGGCGCCGGGGGCGAGCCGGAGGGCGACGAGGGCTGGTCGCCCTTCATCGACGTCCTCGATCTGGCCGCGTCGCCGGCGAAGCCTGGCGAGGTGCTCGGAGGACTGGCATGGAGCGGGCGGCTGTCGATTCTGTCGGGTCCGCCGAAGGCGGGCAAGTCGACGGTGCTGGCGCAGGCCATCGGCTGCCGGCTGGGCGGCGAGGCGTTCTGCGGGGAGACGATCCGGCCGGCCGGCCCGGTGGCGATCGTGACCGAGGAGCCGCTCGAGCTGCTCGCGCAGCGGCTGCACGTCTACGGCGTGCGTTCGAGCCACCGGGGCGCGGTCTTCCTCGCCTCGCCGGCGCACGGGGTGGACCGGTTGCTCGAGGCGCTGGAGCGCTCGGCGCCCGAGGTTGTAATCGTGGACTCGTTCACGCCGTGGGCGGTCGCGGCCGGGGCCGAGTCGATGAGCGACCCGGCGGGGATGCGCCGTGTCATGGACGCGTTGCGCGCGGTTGCCGACCACGGCCCTGGCGTGTTGGTGGTGCACCACGCGCGGCGTTCCGACGGCGAGCTCGCGGACTCACGGGACCTGGCCGCCTCGGTGGACATGGTCATCACCTTCGATGCGGTCGATCAGGAGTGCGAGCGCTGCCTGCCGCGCTCGTCGAATACGAGGCGGTTGTCGTACCTGGGCCGCTGGCCGCAGGACGGCGTGCTGCTCGAGTTCGGCACGCGCGACCGCCGGTACGCGTGTCAGCAGAAGGGCGGCACGGTGTGATGGCGGTCGACAAGAGGCGCGCCCGTGACGGCAATCGGACCGGTTGGGAGGTGGTCGACGGACCGGGGGGAGTGCGTGCGGTCTTCGAGGCGGCGGTCTCGTCCGACGGTCTCGACGCGTTGCAGATGGCCTCGCGGCGGATGACCAACGCGCGCATGAACGAGGACGAGACCAACCGGGCGCTGAAGGCGCGGTACCGCCTGGATGCGTTCGTCGAGCGGCTGGAGGAGATGGGAAGGGAGGAGGTCCAGCCGTTCGACATGGGCTGGCGCGCCGAGCCCGGCTCGGCCGGCGAGGGGCTGTTGCCGACCCGCTCGCCGGGGACCAAGGGCGCCGGGGGCGAACGGGCGGCCGCCGTGGTGGTCCGCCTGCTCGGGGAACTGCCGGCCTGTGATGGCCTGTCGGCGCTCGCCGTGGTGGTCGACGGGGTCAACCTTCCGGAACCGGTGGACTTGAATGGGCGTGACGATCCCTTGCTGCCGACGTCGGTGGCGCTGGTGGGCCCGGGCTCGCTCTTCGCCAACCGGGGCCTCTTCGCGGTGCAGTCGCGCCTGGACAGCGGTCTTCGGCTCGGTGGTCTTCCGGAACTGGAGCGTGACGTCCACGGGCCCTTGTTGCCGCTGCCGCTCTACAACCTGTTGACTACGGTCGCCGGCCGCAGCAAGGGCGGGGCCGGTTCGACGGACCTGGCGCTGCGCATCTTCGTCGAGGGCCTGTGCGCGGTCATGAAGCGGGACTGGCGGCGCTCGGAGCGCCGGCCGGTGATGGTCTCGACGACGCTGCGCGAGTTCCTGTCGTGGTTCTATCCGATCCGCAGGCCGCGGCCGAACGAGTACTGGCCGCGGCTGATGGATGCGTGCGCGGCGCTCGACCGGGAGGAGGCGCGCGTGCCGTGGCGTGATCCGGAGACCGGCAAGGGCGGTCTGCGCCGGGTCGTGAGCCTGGGTGACATTCCGCGGGGGGCGCAAGCGCTGGACGACACGATCGGCCTTGTCGTCCACCTGCCGCCGGGGTCCCGTTCGGGCCCGACGATCCATCGTTCGCAACTGCGGTACTGGGGCTGGAAGTCCGAACCTGCGTACCGGGCGAAGCTGGCGCTGGCCTACCAGTGGTACCGGCCCGGCGTGACTCGCATCCCTGCCGCGGACGGCAAGGGGGAATGGGTCCAGAGTCAGGACCCGTCGTGCTACGAGCCGTACTCGCGCGATCGGATCGTCGAGCTGTGCTATCCGACGTCGGTGCACTCGAACCGCCGGATGCTCGTTGCGCGGTCGTGGGAGATCATCCGCCGGCTTGAGGCTGCCGGCGAGGTGCGCGTTGTTGGAGAGCGCATTTTGCCGCCGCCAGAGGACCTGGAGATCGTCGTGTAGAGATCGTGAAACGGAGTGACGTTTGATGGTACGCCCCCTGGGGGCTCGCCGTGGAAGGCGGGTCTGCGGGGGCGTTTGCACGTACGGGCGTTGGCCGGGCCAATGACGGTTGTTGGTACGGTTTGTGACGGTTGTTGGTACGGTTTGTGACGGTTGTTGGTACGGTTTGTGACGGTTGTTGGTACGTTTGGGTCGATTTTCCCCAATGTTTACGGTGGTTTTCGCGACCCTCGTGTACCACATTCCACATTCGACTCGTAAGAGTCGATATGTGGATATGTACTTCGGAGGTACAGGGCAAGCGGATGTGTCGGCGATCCCGCCCCTTGGGGGGCGGGTCGCCGCCCGCGGCGAGTCCGGATCCAGAGATGGAAAACGGCGCTTGTTGGTTGTCCCGGCGCCGAGCAGGTGCGGGCAGCGAAGGCGCTTGGTTTGGTTCCCCGGTGCCGGTTCGGGTTCCGCGGCGCTACCGGGAGTACGCCGCGTCGTGCGCCGGGCCGTCCAGTCCGCGTTGCCGTGCGTGCTCGCCTTGCGCCGGCGACGGAACGGCGGCCGGCTCGGGCGCCGGCAGGGTGTCGACGGTGCGCAGGGCGCGGTCGACGGTGTCGTGGCGGGGCAGGTCGCGGCGGTCGCCGTCGTGGACGTAGTGGCGCGCCAGCCGCGCGTCGGGGTGGCTGTGGCTGGCCTCGTTCAGCGCCGACCAGACGCGCTCGCGCGCCTCTTCGGGCACGCCGGCGGCGGCGAGGTTCTGCAGGTCGACCGCCATCCCGGTGTCGTGGTCGAACTCGGCGCTGCGCACGCCGGTGGGCGGGTGCGACGGCGAGCCGCCCAGCGCCATGGTGGTCGCCGGGTCGGCGTGCAGGCCGACGCGGTCGTTCATGCCGACGGTCAGCTCGACGGGCGGCCCGTCGGGGTCGGCGCCGGGGACCTGCATGGTCACGCTCATCGCGCCGTTGTCGTGGGCGGTGACGTGGTACTCGGCGTCGCCGTTGGCCAGCGCGGCGTGCTCCTCCCATGCCTCGTGGACGTCGCAGCCGCGCTCGAACGCCCCGTCGGGGCCGTAGAGCAGGGTCTCGGGCGAGCCGAGTCCCTCGTCGGCGTAGAAGCCGGCGGCGGCGGCACGGTCGTCGGTGATCGCGCCGTGGCGCGCGTAGTCGGCGACGGCGACCAGGCGGTCGATTGCGTGGTTGATCTCTTCCAGGGTCTCGGCGGTGATCCGGGGTCTCATCGCATCCTCCGTACGCCGCGGTGGCGTCGTGTGTGTCGCGGGCGCGAGTGTACGCGTGGATCCGGCCGGAACGTCGGGCGTGGGCTGTCGGCGATCGGGGCCGTCAGGCCGGCGGCGTGGCGTCGTGCGGCGGGCGTGTCCGCTCCTGCGTGGGAGGCGGGGAGACGGAGTCCTGTGGCGTGGCGGCGGGTCGTGCCGTCGTTCCGTTCCGGATCTGCCCCATTGTCGCCCGTCCGCATCCCTCCCTCGTGGTTCGTCTCCGTTGCCGCGCCGATGTCCGAGAGGCGCGGCGGCCCGATTGGCCTGTTGCGCCTTTCGGTCTCCTGATCCCGGGATCCGCTCGTTTCGGCCCCTCTTGGCGAATACTCGGCGCGTGAGCTGGATCGGGACTCGCGGCGAGACGGCGGGCGAGCGCCGGCGGCGGATGCGCACCGCGGGCCTGTTTCTCGAGGAGATGTTCGAGACGGTCGCGGCGGACTCGCGCCGGGCGCACCGAGAGCACGTGTGCGTGTTCTGCCGCAGCCGCAACCCGGATGACGTCGGCAAGCCGCGCTCTCAGGTCCAGATGCAGCTGTTCCCGCGGGTGGCCGAGCTGGCCGGCGCGCCGGTCGGGCGTTCGGTCGAGGGCTGGCGCAAGTCGCGGACCGACTACCTCGAGCGCGTCTTCGAGCGGGTCAACGAGCGGGGCTGGGACGTCTTCGTCGCCGTGAACACCTTCCAGGCGGTCGATTCGGGCGACAGGAGGGCCGAGGCGGGCCGCACGCGGCCGCACATCGCCTCGGTGCTGCGCGTGCAGCTGGACCTGGACGGCTCGCTGGCCGAGAACGCGGCGGCGTTCGAGCGGATGCGCGAGGACGTGATCGACGGCATCGTGCCTGCGCCGTCCTTCGTGCTGCGCTCGTCACCGGAGAAGTACCAGGCGCTGTGGAACGTGGACGGCGAGGACTGGACCGCGGGCCAGGCGGAGCTGTACAGCCACCTGCTGGCGGCGCGCTACGGCGGCGACGAGGTGGTGACGCCGGCGACGCAGGTCATGCGGGTGCCGGGGTTCCGCAACGCGAAGCAGGAGTACCGCGCCGAGTCGGGCTCGCCGGTGGTCGAGGAGGTCGAGCTGTCGCGGCGGCTGTGGCCTGTACGGCCGCGGGCGAAGCTGGACGTGGACCGGTTCCGTCCGCTCGAAGGGGTCGTCGGTGTGGATGCGCTGCGCCGCGGCCTGGAGAAATGGGTCACCGCGGACCGCTCCCTGGGCGTGTCGGCGTCGAAGGTCGACGAGGCGGCGGCGCGTGCGGGCGAGATGGCGCACGAGAACGATGTGTGGCGTCTGCGCCTGCGGGCGGCGAGCGCGCGGGCCGGGGTGGTGCTGCCGCCGCGGATGCGGGGGACGGTCCCGGAGGTTCCCGAGGCGCGTTTCTCGGCCGGGTGGCCGGGCCGCTCGGTGGGCATGCCGCGCGGGAGCGTTCCCGAGCAGCCCGCGCCGCCTGCCGGGGCGGAGCGTTCGCAGGGTTCGCCGCGTGCGGCAGGTCCGGGGTCGGATCCTGGCGGGCGGGTCGCAGGCGCGCCGGCGCCGGCGGTCCCGGCGTCGCCGGCCGGGCGGTGGGTCAACCGCCGGGGCGTGCCGACGTTCGTGCCGCAGCGCGAGTCGCGCGCCGAGCGGCTGCGGCGGGTGGGGATCGCCGCCGGCTGGATCGTGCCCGAGCCGCCGGCGGCGAAGGGGAAGGACCGCAAGCCTTCCGAGTACGACAAGCAGGACTGGGGCCGGGTGCTCTCGGCGCTGGAGAAGGGGGCCGATCCCGGCGAGGTGGTCAAGGCGCTGGCCGGGATGCGTTCGACCGGGCACGGGGCCAAGTCGGACCCGCTCGGGTACGCCCGCAAGACGGTGAAGCGGGCCGAGGCCCACCTGGAGGCCGCGCGGGGTGAGCGGGACGACGGCGGCGCCGTGCGCAGTGGTGGCGCTGCTGTTCCGGCGGGCGATCCTGCCGGGGATCCCGAGGGCTGGCGGGAAGCGGCGCTGCGCGGTGTGGGGCGGGGCGACGCGTTGGTCGAGGATCCGCCGAAACCGCCGGGGCCTGCCGGGACGGTGCGGGATGAGGCTTCGAAGATTCCCGCTGCGCCGGCGCCGGCGCGGTAGCCGCAAGTGTGCCGGGTCGTTCGGCGGCCCCTGTCTCTTACACTCCCGGCGTTGCGCGGCTCGGTCGTCCGGGAACACGCCGTGCGGAGGTAGTCAGCATGTCTGAGGTGAATGGTTCGGGTGTTGGTCGCGACCACGAGCACCGGATCGTGTCGGTGGCGTATCCGCTGACGCTGGAGGAGTTCCGGGAGTACTACGAGCAGGGGTACCAGGTGGCGACGACGGCCGAGCAGCGCGCCGAGTGGGGCCTGGAGCCGGTCGAAAGCCTGTCGGTGCTCTCGCACGAGCAGGCGCTGCGCGTGCTGTTCGCCGAGCCGGGGGATCCGATCCTCGACGAGCTCGACGAGGAGTGCCATGTCGACGAGCACTGGGAGCTCGGCGACGCCAATGCGCCGGACGCCGAGGGCATCGCGCGCGTGGCCGCGGACCGGCTCGAGCGGGAGCGCCGCCTGGATGCGACCCTGACGGTGCGCGATCCGCGCCGGCCTGCCGCGGCGGGTTCGGGCGGGGAAGGTCCCCGCGAGGTGGCGGCGGCTCCGGCGTAGGGACGGGTGCGTGCCGATGTCTGCGGAACGTGAGGGAGTCCGATGGCGGTGACGGCGCAGGGCCGCGGGCGCACGGGGGGCCGGCAGGAGCCGCGCGGCGGCTGGCGGCTGGGCGTCAAGACGTCGGTCCCGCCCGAGTCGGGCCCGGCCGAGGAGCTGACGCCCGAGGAGTCGGCCCGGCAGGAGGCCGCCGACGGGCTGGAGGCGAAGCGGCGCTCGGACCGCATGGCGCGCCAGGACGTCTCCGACCTCGCTCTCGACGAGCACCATGTGCTGGCGGGGCGCTCGGCGTTCAAGACGCGTGGCGGCGGCACGGAGCCGCGCACGCCGTTCGGGGGCGATCCGGCCGAGGAGCGGCGCATCGCCGGCCGCGCCGTGCATGGCGAGTCGCCGTCGGTGTGGGCGCAGGACACGCGCGCACCGCACTACCGCGAGTCCTGGGACGAGCAGCAGGCTGCGCGCCTTGCGAACGAGGGCGAGGCGGCCGAGCACGAGCTTCGCAAGGCGGTCGCGGGCGGCCTGGGCGAGCTGGTGCGCGTGCGGACGGTGGTGCTGGCCGACCGCCTGACGCCGAGCGCTGCCGAGCTCGAGCGGCTCGAGCGGCGCCCGCGGCTGGACGACGACGGCCGGCGGGCGAACCGGCGCGACCGTGCGCAGGTGGTCGCCGACGGGCTGCCGCTGGCCCCGCCGCTGGGTGCGTCGCTAGTGCATGCCGAGGTCGATCCGGCGCTCGTGGCCCTGGCGGCGGGGAAGTATCCCGGCGCGGTTCTGGAACCGGCGGCGAAGCCGGAGTGGCTGGCGGGGCCGGGCCGCGCCGAGGCGGCCGACGAGTCTCTCGATGTGATCGAGCGCGCGCTGGACGACGTCGAGGCGGCGTGTCTGGACCGTTGGCGGGACGACCCGGCGCGGGCGGC
Organism: Vicinamibacterales bacterium; assembly: GCA_965116825.1. Classification (GTDB taxonomy): domain Bacteria; phylum Acidobacteriota; class Vicinamibacteria; order Vicinamibacterales; family UBA8438; genus WTFV01. The sequence goes on along the minus strand of OZ220736.1, from coordinate 6,316,783 downwards.
GGAGCTGGAACGGCGCTGGGAGCGCGAGCGCGACCTGCTGTGGGACCGCGCCTCGGGGTGTTCTGCGCCGGAGGAGACGCGGCTGCTGGTCGAGGGGATGCGGGAGTACGGCGCCGAGATGGCCGAGACGGGCCGGGGCGTCTCCTACGTGGTGCGGCTGCACACGGCCGTGGGCCGCGACCCGGAATCGTCGCCGTTGCCGGCCGACGCGCTGGACGCGGCGCTGGATCGTTATCCCGACGTCGTCGAGGGGATCCGGGCGGTGGACCCGGACGCGCCGCTGTGCGTGGCGCCGCCCGGCGCCGGCGAGGCGTACGGCCGGCTGGTGGCCGGGGCGCTGGATGCGGCGCGCGCTCCGGTTGCGGCCGCGGCGCGGGAGGGAGCGCCGCTCGATGCCGGCGTCGTGCGGGCGCGCGTGCTGGCCGATGTCGCCAGCGGCGTCGAGGCGCTGGAGCGTGGTCCGCAACGGGCGGCGGACGAGCGGGGCGGGGTGTCCCCGGCGGAGGTGGCGCGGGAACGCGAGCAGCGGCTCGTTCTGGAGCGTGCGGAGGAGCGCTTCCGGGACCTGAGCGTGGCGCTGAAGCAGCACGGTGTCGACTTTGTCGTCGGCGGGAATCCTGGTGCGTTGCGGGAGAGCGCTTCCGGCTTTGCGGTGGAGCTTCCCGACGATGCGTTCGGGATGGTGTCCGAACGCGGCAGGGACGGGGAGTGGTTCGAGGGGCCGGTGCCGGTCGGTTCGCTGGATGCGCGGCGCGATGCGGTCGCCGACGCGATGTGTGGCGCCGCGGACGCGCTGTGGAGCCCGGATCGGGACGTGACGCCTCTGGGGGCCTCGGAGCGGTTTGGGGCGCGCATGGCCGCGCGGGTCTTCGACGAGCCGTTGCCGGTCGTCGAGTCCGTCTCTGCAGAGGCGGAGAAGGCGGCGGCGTGGCTGGCCTCGGAGGTCGGCGGCGACGCACGGAAGCTGGCCGAGCAGCGCGACAGCCGCATCGAGGTCCGCGACGCGGCGGTCGAGCGGTTCGGGAAGGTCCTCGAGGCGGTCGCCGTCGATGACGCCGTCAAGGTCAGCGTGCGCGACTTCATGGCCGACGACGACGAATGGGTCGGGTATGCCGTGCGGCCCGACCCGGCTTCCGGCAAGGTCTCGGGCGAGGTCGTGATCGACCCGCGGTTGCTGCCCGGCGACCGCTCGTTGACCAACGACCAGTTGGCCGAGGGCCACGGGGAGGCGTACGTGGACCTGGGTCGCGCGCTGGGCGAGGGCGCTCCCGACCGTAACGCGGACTGGTCGAAGGTGTACGGCGTGCTCGCTTCCGGCGGGAAGGACGCCGATCCGGTGCGGGTCGGCGTGCACTCGTGCGCGTCGAACAGCCGCGAGCACGCGGCGCTGGGCGAGGCCAAGGCGTACGCGGCGGCGTTGCGCGAGCAGGTCCGCGCGGACGGTTTCGCCACCGAGCAGATGAAGCGGACGTGGCCGCGGGCGTGGCGCGAGGCGACGCCCCGCGTGGTCGAGCGTGTCGACGGGACGGTGCGGGTCGCCGAGGGGCGGGTGTCGGAGCTGGGTCCGCCCAGCCGGGTCGGGCAGGTTCTCGCGCGCGACGGGAAGCGGCTGGCCGAGGACATCGGCCGCAGCGTCGGCGCGGCCGAGAAGATGGTGCGCCGGGTGGTGCGGGGCCCGCGGGCGCCGGGGCCTTCGCGCGTTGTGGATCCTCCCGAGCCGCCTTCCCCTGCGGCCGGGGCGGCCGAGGCGCAGGCCCGCTTGCGCGGGCCGCGTACCGAGCAGGACGTGCTCGATGCGAAGCTGTCGGTGGGCCGCTGACCTGCGGCTGGTGGACTTTTTTTCGGCGCGTGCGGTCGGATCCGGGATCCGATCCCTTACGCTCTCGTCGTTTCTGGGAGGCCGGGTCCGGGAAGCGTTTCCGTGGCGGCCGGTCTCCCGCGGTTGGCGGTAACCGTAGACCAGGAGGTCGAAGATGGCGAACGGAACGAGCGGACAGACCGGCGGCGGAGCGTTCCGCCGGGGGCCCTCGCGGGGCGTGACGACGGGTCCGACCCGTGCGGAGTCGGTCCAGCAGTGGGGCGGAACGATCGCGGGCCAGGTCCGGCGGGGCCAGAGCGTGCTGCAGCAGCCGCAGGCGACGCGGCCGCCGCAGGGGCTGCCGTACGAGAAGAACGGCGAGAAGCAGCCCCCGCACAACTTCGGCGGCACGCGCGGGCTGATCCTGCGCACGGTCTCGCACGACCGGGGCTACGAGGACACGCGCTTCGCGACCGAGCGGACGGCGCGCGACTACAACGAGATGCACGGCGACGCGGACAAGGTCCGCGGCGGCGTGGTCAAGGGCCGCACCGCGGACCGCGGCATCGCGGTTCCCGGGCAGAAGGGCGCCGACGAGCCGCGCCAGGTCATGGCGCGGGTGAAGCTCACCGAGGACGGTCCGAACTTCGACGCCAACGGGAAGCCCGTCGAGGGCAAGAAGGGCGAGTGGAAGCGCGCCAAGAACGGGGAGATCGAGGAGCGGCTGGTCACGATGGATGGCCAGCGCCGCGGCCAGGGCCAGGTGACGTACTTCAACATCGACGACCTGCGGCTGCCGTCGCGCGAGCCGCGGTCCGAGGCTCCGGAGAACCGCCGCGAGTACCTGCTGACCAACGTGATGGCGACGGCTCGCCGTCCGGTGCAGGGCGCCCCGGCGGACTCGGTCGACCCGGCGCACCAGCCGCTGCAGGTGCGCGAGAGCAAGGAGCTGCCGGGCCGGGCGGAGCTGAGCCTCGAGCAGAACGTCGACATCGGCGGCGGGAAGACCGTGCCGGAGGCGTACGTGCTGCGGTCGGGTCCGCAGGACTCGTTCCCCTCGAAGGAGCACCATCTCGGGTCGGTGATTCACGAGGTCAACCGGTTCCACATGTGCCGTGACGGCAACGCCGACGCCATCGCGGTGGCGAAGGCGGCTCCGGCCGAGCGGGAGAAGATGCCCGAGTTCGGGCGTTCGGAGCTGGCGGCCGCGGCGGCGACGATGGACCGGATGACCGAGGTGGGGTACACGTGGCACCCGCCGCAGTACTCGGCCGAGAACCGGTCCCAGGTGCGCGAGGCGCAGGCGGTGCAACTGGAGAAGCCGGGCGGTCTCGACGAGGTGGGCCAGCAGGCGAACCGGACGTACCGGCTGTCGACGGGACGGGCGGCGACGGTGTACGAGCAGCGGGAGCGCAACCAGCAGCGGACCCAGAGCGTGGACCGGACCAACCGGGACCTGCTGGCGCGGCAGGGCCAGCGGACGGCGGGTGGCGAGGTGCCGGCGCAGGAGCAGCCGGCGCAGCAGCGGCGTGCGGCCGCTCCGGTCGGCGGGGCGCAGTGGCAGGAGAAGACGGTCGATCCGGCCGAGCGGGCGGCGGCCGGGCTCTACGACAGCGGGCGCAAGAAGGTCAGCGACAAGGCCATGGAGACCCTGGCGGCGACCCGCGGCGACAAGCCCACGAAGCAGCAGGTCCAGCAGAAGCTGGACGAGCTCAACGGTGCGGCGCCGCCGCGCACGGTGGCGAAGCAACTGGAGGCGGGCAAGTCGTTCGGCGACGTCGTGGCCGAGGCGCGTGCCAACCAGTCGCAGTCGCAGTCGCAGGGGCAGCAGGCGCAGCCGAGCTGGAAGGACAAGGTCAAGAGCGCGGTCGGCATCACCGACAGGTCGGCGGAGCCGCCGGCGCCGCCCTCCCCGGCGGCCGGGGCGGCCGAGGCGGCGCAGCGGCGCGGGCAGCAGCGGCCGGCGCCGCAGAAGTAGCGGCGGGTTGCCGCAGTCGTGGTGTTCACGGGGTCGCGGGCGCGAGGGCGCTCGCGGCCCTTTTCTGTTGGTGAGCGGCGTTGGCGGCGGTTGCGCTTATCGGCGCGGACTGGTAGCGTGTGGTCGTCCGCTGAAGGAGGGAGAGCATGACGGCAGTGCCGGTTTCGGCTGAAAGTGCAGAATTGTCCCGTTGTGTTCAGGCTTGGCATCCGGAGGAACGGCTTTGGCTCGAGCAGTACGTGGCTGCGGTCAGAGAGCGGTACGCGGATGCGGTCAGCCGTCTGCTCGTGTATGGGTCGAAGGCGCGTGGAGATGCTCACGAGGGGAGCGACATCGATCTGATGTTGATTGTGAAGGACCAGGCCGAAGGTCTCATGTGGGATCTGCGTTGGATCGGCTACGACTTGGCTGCCACTTCGTGGGCCGTTCCGTCGATTCTGGCGCGAACTGAAGCTGAATGGGCGCGGTTGGAGCGATTGCGGTCGCCGTTTCATGCCGCTGTGGAGCGGGATGGGGTCCGGGTGTTGTGAATAAGGATCACGCGCTTGCGGAGTGGGGGCGGGCGACGGAGGCGTTGGGGGCGGCGAGTGCTCTCGCGGCGTTGGGTTTTAACGCGGATTGTGTTTCCCGGGCGTACTATGCGATGAATCATGCCGCAAAGGCGGCGCTTGCTGTTGATGAGGTGGTTGCGGATACGCATGACGGTTTGAAACGGATGTTTGGATTGCACTTGGTCCGGACTGGTGTGATTGAGAAGCAATGGGCGGGGGATCTGCATGCTGGTGTTGACCAACGGCTGGGTGCGGATTATGACGTGTATGCGGCGTATACGAAAGACGACGCGGCAGTGGAATGTGCACGTGCCGGACGGTTCGTTGAGAGAATGCGCGCGTATTTATTGAATAGGGGTGTATCGGAACCAGAACTTGTTGAAGTGGAACGGGTGGCGCTCGGTAAGAGAGCGCTGGGTGTCGGCGATCAGTCGGAGAACCCGGCGCGTGCGCTCGGCTCGGGAGTCGGGGCGACTGAGGCGCGTGCCAGCCAGTCTCAGTCGCAGGAGTCGGCGCCGACCTGGAAGGACAAGCTCAAGAGCGAGTTGGGTATCGGCGATCAGGCGGAGGATCCGCCGTCGCCGCCGGGGCCGGCGGCCGGGACGGCCGCGGCGGCGGAGCGTCGCGCGCAGCAGCGGAACGGTCCGGAAAGATAGCGTCGAATTGCCGCAGTCGCGGTAATCACGGGGCCGCGGGCGCGAGGGCGCTTGCGGCCCTTTGCTGTTGTGTGGCCTCTCGTCTGGACGGTCCTGCCCTTTGCCGTGCGGACCGCTCCGCCGGCGTCCTCGTGCTGCCCTCAGAGCGTTGTGAGCAGGCTGGTCAGGAACAGGCCCAGTGTGGCGATCGTTGCGGCGTGGAACGCGGCGCAGCCCGCGATGCAGCGCAGGCTCGGGTCGGGTCCGTTGACGGCGAGGTCGACGCCGGCGTGCATCGCGGGCAGGAGTATCGCCGCGGTCGCCGCGTGCGCCGGCTCCATTCCGCCCTCGTGGGCGAGCAGGGCGACGGGCAGCGCGGCGGTGAAGGCGATCGCGTGGCGCAGTGCGGTGGTCATCGGCTGCGTGGGAGTGTAGGGACCGGCGGCCCGTAGGCTTGTCGCGTGGAAGTTGCCGAGGTCGGCGGCGTGAACGCGTTCGATGCCGGTTTTACGGCGCTCCTGCTGGTGCTGTCGCTGATCGGCGTTGTCAAGGGCCTGACGAGACTCGTCGTAGGGATGACGGCGCTGGTGGCCGCGTTCGTGGTCGCGGCGGCGCGGCACGGGCAGGTGGCCGGGGCGCTGGTCGGGCGTTTCGAGATGCCGGCGCTGGTGGCGAGCGCGATCGGCTACGGGGCGGTGTTCATCGGCGTGATGTTCGTTGCGGCGCTGGTCCTGCCGTTCGTGCGCGCCCTGGTGCGCATGGCGATGCTGGCGTGGGCGGACCGGCTCGCGGGTGCGGCGGCGGGTCTGGCCGGCGCGGTGCTGATCGCCGGGTCGGTGGTGGTTCCCGTGCTGGCGTACGTGCCGGCGGGCGACCGGCTGCTGGCCGATTCGCATCTTGCGCCGTATGCGGTGGTGGGGGCCGACGTGGCGGTCGCCCTGGCTCCGGCGGAGCTGACCGACTGGTACCGGCAGCGGATGGGCGGGGTACAGGCCTTCTGGCGGGAGCGCCCCGAGCGCTCGCGTGCGCTGCAGCGTCCGGGTCCGGCCGAGGCGCCGCCGCTGGACCCGCCGCTGCCGGGGATTCCGTGGTTGTGAGGTCGGCTCAGCGGTCCTCGAGGCAGCGGGTCCTGTTGCGCGGAACGTGGTCCGTACACTCCCGCCGGCATGGCGGACGGGAAGCGGAAGCGGGCGCGGGTGCAGCTGGTCGAGGTGTTGATCGGCGCGGTGTGCGCCGGCGGTCCCCGCCTGTCGCGGGTGCGCTCGGAGTTCGAGCGGATGGACGCGGCGGACGGTCTGAAGCGCCTGGTGCTGCAGGCGGTGGATCCGGAGCTGCTGGCGGCGGTGGTCGGTCCGCGGCTGTCTCCGGCGTGGGTGGAGCCGCTGCGTGCGCAGTACGCCCGCTTCAAGCAGGCGTACCCGGCCGACTGGGTGGACGTCGAGAAGGTCTGGCGGGAGCAGCGGGCACGCTGGCGACGGCCCGGGGGTACGGCGGCTTCGGCGTCGACCGGCTCGCAGGCGGCTGCCCGCGGCTATCCGGAGCGCGGCGTTCGTGATGCGGGCCGTACGGTCTCGCCGCGAGCGGTCCGCCGGTCGTCTCCCGCGCCCCCCGCGGCGCATCCCGCGTCGAAGGTCTCTCCGGTGCACCGGCCGGTGCCGGCGGGAGTCGCGGCGGTCCACGAACCCGGTGTCGAGCCTGTGGCGGCGCCGCCGGACCCGGTGGTCTCGGGCGAGGCCGCCGCGGATGCGGCCGATGCGGCTCGGGATGCAGCCCGGAAACCTGATGCGGACCGGAAGCTCCCCCGGGCGGACGTGGCGGCGTCGACCGCTTCGGTCTCGGGGCGCGGCGTCAACGGTGCGCCGGCCGATCCGCCCGCGCCGCCCCGCCCTGCGGTTGCGGCGGAGCGTGTCCGGCGCGACGGCGGGGCTTGCTCCGACGATGCGCGCATCGTGCTCTCCGGCAAGGCAGGTGCGCTCGTGGAGCGGCTGCTGCGCGCGATGGCGGACTCGCGCGCGCGGGTCGAGTCGGTGCGCCGGGTATGGATCGACGCCGACGGCGTGGTGGGCGGCTGGGACCTGTGGGCCCTGGACGTGGCGGCGATTGATCGGGTGCGCGACTTGCGCGGGGGCGTGGAGAGGTAGCCGGGCGGTGTGGAGCGTCTACGGCCTCGACTCGGCAGGCTCGCGTGACGAGCGTTCCTTCCCGCAGAATCCGGACCGTCCGGAGCCGGAGGACGGCGCCGTGCCGGACGTGTCCGGCCGGAACGGGCGTTCTCGCCCGGATCACCCGTTCTCGGGCGCGGACCAGCGCGCTGTTCCGAAACCGGAGCCGTTCGAGATCACCAAGCTCCGCGACCTCGACGCCCCGGCCGTCCATGCCGGGCGCCGCGAGGACCGGCGGGAGGGCCCGCGGGTGTCCTACCAGGAGCGGGTGGCGCTGACGCTGGAGACCATCGGCATCTTCCGGGTGGTCAGCCGCAAGGCGCTGGTGGCGCACTGCTTCGACGGGCACCCGTTCGTCGCCAACAAGGCGCTCGGCCAGCTGCAGCGCGAGGGGCTCGTGCGTCCGGTGCGGGTCGAGCGCGGGAAGTACGGCTACCAGGTGTTCACCCTGACGGGCAAGGGGCGGGACCGTGCGGCCGAGCGGCGGCGCAAGGGGGCCGGGGTGCGGGCGGTGCTCTCCGACGAGCAGCGCTTCTGGGAGGGGCTGGCCGACCAGCGGCAGCTGCGGCACGACCACCAGGTCTTCGAGGCGGTGGCGCAGGATGCGGCCGACGTCGGCCCGGGCGGCGGCCGGGTGTGCCGCATCCGTCTGGAGTCGGAGCTGCGCGGATTGCTGGCCGCGGCCGACGACGCGGGGCGGCGCCGCGGGGGGCCGGCCGAGGCGCGGCGCATGCGGGCCGAGGCGGCGGCCGGCGTGGGCCTGCGCGTCTTCGACGACGGCGTGCCGCTGCCCGACGCGCTGGTCGAGGTCGAGGAGGCGTCCGGCCGGGTGGTCACCCGCTCGGTCGAGGTGGCCTCGGGTTCGTACACTCACGCGCAGGTTGCAGACAAGGAGCGGTCGGGGTTCCGGGTGTACGGCTTTCGGCCGGACAGGAGCAAGCGCGCGCAGTCGCTGCGCGTCGAGGAGTTCCCCCTGTCGTGGGGCGGGCGCTGAGCGGGGCGCGGGAAGGAACCGATAGATGCATCCCTGGCAGGTCGCGTTCGGGTTGTCGCTGGCGAGCGTGTCTCCGCTCGCGTACTTCGTCTTGTCGGACCTGGGTTATCTGGCCGGGCTGTGGCAGATCGCGTGGAGCCATTACAGCTTCCACCTGGTGGCGGTGCCCTCGGCGACGGTACTGCTGATGGTGACCGCCTACTACCAGGTGGCGCGGTCGCTGTTCCTCGGCGACGTGGGGACGCGGATCCAGGTGCTGGACCGCTCGATCCGCGAGGGTCGCGGCGGGGACGCGGAGCTGTCCGAGGCGCTGGGGCGCGAGCAGTCGGGGGACTACTCGTCGTAGGCGTCAGGAGGTGTGGGCGATGAGCGTTTCGTTGCGGGGGCAGCAGCAGTGGGAGGGGTTTCACGTGCTGTGCAAGGCGCCGGAGGTGGCCGGGGTGGACCGCCGCCTGTTCGGCCTGCTGGGCATCGCGTTCTTCGTGCTGTGGCAGCTCGTCGAGTCGTTCCTCCTGGGCCTCGCCGTGGCCGGGGCGCTGTTCGTGGTGTTCCGGCGGATGACGGTCCAGGACCCGCACTGGTTCGAGATCCTGCGGGTGACCTCGCGCTACGACGTGGCGTGGTGCGACCCCGGCGGCGTGCCGGCGCGCTTCGGCGAGTGCGTGCTCGATGTAGCGGTCGAGTCGCTGGCCGACGATCGGGCCGAAGCCGCCGGCGCGGCGGCGGAAGAGGCGGAGGGGGCGCGGTGATCGACCTGTTCAAGCCCAGGGAGGGCAGTCTCTCGACCTACGTGCCGTACTGGGGGTTCGTCGCCGACGACGTGGTCCTGACGACCGACGGGCAGTTCCTCTTCTTCGCCGAGGTGACCCAGGCGACGGTCGACGCGTGCGCGCCCGAGGATCTGGACGCGACGACGCAGGCGTGGCAGCGGCTGCTCGGGCTGGTGCGCCCGCCGCACCGGGCGTTCGTCGTCTTCGAGCGGCCGCCGGCGGGCATCGACACGGCCGGCTTCGAGGGCGAGAGCATCGGCATGCTGGCGCAGCGCAAGCGCCGCTCCTGGGTGGCCGGGCGCGTGCGTCAGATGCGGGTCTACCTGGTGCTGGCGTTCCAGCCGGGCCTGAAGGCCCATGTGCGCACCGACCAGTCGCAGTGGTGGATGCGGTACGTGCGCGGCTGGCTGTCGGGCGGGCGCCAGCCGCACCTGTCGTTCCACCTGCGCGAGATCGTCGATCGGGCGCTCGCCGAGTCGCGCGCGCTCTATTCCGAGATCGACACGCTGGTCGAGCAGTTCACGCCGCTGCGGGCGCTGCGGGGCGACGAGGTCGGCGCGCTGCTGTTCCGGGTGATCAACCAGGGGCAGGGGGTGTGGACGCCGATGGAGCGGCCCTCGCGCTACGGGCTGAACTGGCGCGTGGCGGGCGAGACGGTGGCCTTCGAGCGCAAGCACATGGTGGTGGGGGACCGGGTGGTGGGGGTCTTCTCGATGGCGCTGCCGCCGCCGCGTTCGGCGGCCAACGCGCTGGGCGAGCTCTACGCGCTGCCCTACGACTTCACGGCGGTGATGGAGTGGCGTCCGCTGGAGAAGACGGCGGCGCTGTCGCGCATCCGCTCGGTGCAGAAGCACTACAACACGCAGCGCTGGTCGTTCTGGGCCGCGATGACCGAGACCGAGGGCACCAACGTCGCGCTCGACGACGCGCCGTCGGGGGCGGCGGTGGACCAGCTCTACCGGGCCTCGCTCGAGCTGGACACGGTGGGCGTTCCCTACGGGGAGCTGGCGTTGTCGGTGGCGGTCGGCGGCTGGGACCAGGCCGAGCTGGACCAGGTCGGGGGGCTGGTGCAGCGCGTGTTCACGCAGGCCGACGGCAAGGCGGTCAAGGAGCGTTTCGGGCAGACGGCGATCTGGTTCGGGCGCTTCCCGGGGCAGCGGGTGCAGCCGCTGGCGCGTCCGATCCTGGTCTCGTCGGGGCAGGCGGCGGCGCTGGCGCCGCTCTTTGGCGGGGCGCGGGGCCATGCGCGCTGCGCGCACCTGGACAAGCCGCCGCTGACGCAGTTCGAGACGCGCTGGGGGACGCCGTACGGCTACGACCTGTTCGGCGGGGGCGACGTCGGCCACACGCTGGTGCTCGGCGGGACCGGCTCGGGCAAGAGCTTCCTGCTCAACTTCCTGCTGCAGCAGGCGCTGCAGTACAAGCCGCGGGTGATGATCCTCGACCTGGGCGGGTCGTACCGCTGGATCACGAAGTTTCTCCAGGGCAGCTACCTGTCGATGCGGGCCGAGTCCGGCGAGGACGGCGAGCAGCCGGGGCTGCGGCCCTTCTCGCTGCCGCAGGGCGAGCGGACGTACTCGTTCCTGGCCAGCTGGGTTCAGCGCCTGCTGGCCATCGGGCAGTACACGTGCGAGGCGGCCGACGTCGACGACATCCGGAAGCGGATCGCCGACACCTACCAGTACCCGGTCGCGGAGCGGACGCTGGGGACGCTGGTGCGCCAGCTGCCCCCGCGGATGAAGCCGCCGATGTCGCGCTGGATCGGCGACGGCCCCTGGGCGCCGACCTTCGACGGTCCGCCGGACGAGCAGATGCAGGTCGGCGGCGACGACTGGCAGGTGATCGACCTGGCGGGGGCCACCGAGCATCCGGACTGGTGCGCGGCGGCCCTGTTCTACCTGTTCGAGCGGCTGCGGCTGGTCATCGACGACGATGCCGAGCTGGGGCGGCTGAAGCTGATGGTGGTCGACGAGGCGTGGCGCTACCTGGCCGACCCGGCGGTGCTGACGGTGCTGACCGAGGCGGCCAAGACGTGGCGCAAGCGCAACGCGGCGCTGGTGATGGCGACCCAGTCGGTGGTCGACCTGACGGCTTCGGAGCAGTCCAAGGCGCTGCTCGAGATGCTGCCGACGAGGCTGCTGCTGGCGAATGCCAGCTTCCCGCAGGCGGCGGCCGAGACGCTGCAGCTGAGCGAGCCCGAGTTCGAGACGGTGCGGGGGCTGGAGCCGAAGAAGGAGCTGTTCCTGCACCGGGCGTTGGAGAAGGTGGTGCTGCGCCTGACGGTGGACCCGGAGACCTACTGGCTGTCGACGTCGTCGGCGGCCGAGGCGGCGGTGCGGGCCGAGATGGTCGATCGGTACGGGCTGGCGGGCGCGCTGGCGCGCCTGGCGGCGGGAGAACGGCCCGGCGACGAGCCGGGGCGGCGGGAGATGCTCTCATGAGACGACGGACGGGCCGGTGGTCGCGGTCGGGACTTGTTGCGGGGCTGCTGCTTGCCGGGCCGGCGTGGGCGCAGCCGCCGGCGCCGGTGATGGTGGGCGGGGCCGACGGCGCGCCGGTGGCTGTGCAGATGCCGGATCTGCCGGCCCCCGGCGAGTTGGTCGGCGACGCGGAGGTCCAGCGCCGCCTCCGCGTCGTCGAGGCCGAGATCGAGATGCTCGGCGGGGCGGAGGCCGCGGCTGACGGGGGTCCGCTCCATCCGGGCTGGCCGGACCTGCGCGCGCTCGCCGAGCTGCCGCCGATCCGCACCGTGGCGCACCCGCGCAACCAGTCGGTGCCGGTGCTGACGGCGACGTTGCGGCACACGACGATCCAGCTGGCGCCGGACGAGTCGATCGTCGACTTCGTGGTGGGGGACTCGGTCTACTTCGACGTGCGCGGGGCCGACAACGTGGCGTTCGTCAAGGCGATGGCGCTCGGGCGGCGGACGCGGGTGTCGCTGGTGACGGCCTCGAGCCGGACGTACTCGTTCGACGTGTTCGCGACCGAGGCGTACCGGCCCGACGAGGTGCTGGTGGTCGAGTGGTGGGCCGGCGCCGGCGAGGGCGAGGACGGTGCGTCGGGGCTGGTGCCGGGCTTCGACCCCGACGGGCTGGTGCTCGACTTCGCGCCGGCCGGGGCGGTGGCGGGCTACGAGGCGCGCATCCGCGCGGCCGAGCAGGACGTGCGGCGGATCGGGGCCGAGGCGGCGCGTGAGGAGATCCGCATCCGCGAGCTGGGCTCGGCGCGCTTCGGCGAGTACCTGCGGGCGTACCCGCGGCGGGTGCAGATGCGTTATCGGCTGAGCGAGGAGGCGCGCGGCGCGCCGCTGCTGCTGACCCAGATCTGGACCGACGGGCAGTTCACCTACCTGCGCAGCCGCTCCGAGGAGTCGCCGGCGCTGTACTCGCTGACGGGCAACGAGGGCGAAGAGCCGGTGTTCGTCAACTACACGCTGTCGCCGGCAGGCCTGTATGTGGTCGACCACGTGCTCGGGGCCGGGTTCGCGCAGCTGCAGGGCGCGCGCGGGGAGTGGCACCTGTGGGAGGTGCCGCCGCTGTCGCTGCTGGCCGAGGTGCCGCTGCCGCGCGGCGGCGACGGGCCGGCGTGGGTCGAGACGCGCTCGTCGCGGCCGTTCGTGCGGCGGCGGGGCAAGCTGCTGGCGTGGCTCGGAGTGGCCGGCGCCGGGGCGGTCGTCACATGGAAGGCGCTGCGCTGAGGCGTCGCCGAAGGGAGAGGCCGGTGGCCAGGTCGACAACGATCGGGACTGTTCGGGGTTCGCGGGGGCTTGCGCCCGCATTCGTTCTGCTCGTGTGGGGCGTCGCGGCGGCGCAGCCGCCGGGGGGGACGGTCGACACCGTGCCGGCGGTGAGCATCCCGGCGTTGCCCGAGGCGTTGCGCGCGCCGGCCGCCCGGGAGCGGGCCGAGCTGTTCGTGGGTCCGGTCCTCCAGGATCCGGCCGGGCCGGCGCCGGACGCTCCGGTGCTGGCGACCGACGCGGCGGTCGAGCAGGACCCGGAGGCTCCGGTTGCGGGCACGGCCGAACCGGCCGCGTCGGTGGAGGAGGTTCTGCCGGCTGCGCCTGCGGCGGGTCCTCCCGCGGCGTCTCCGCCGGTCATGGGCGCCGAGTCGGACCTGTCGCTGGCGGCACAGGCGGCGGCGCTGCTCGGCGGGACGCTGGATCCGGCGGCGTCGGCCGGCGGGCGGGTGGCGCTGGCCGGCGGCGCGGCGGATCTGGCGCAGTCGCTCGCCCGCGCGGTGTTCGCGGCGCCGGTCGCCGGGTCGATCCCGTATGTCGTGCAGGCGCAGGTGCACCACGACGTCACGCTCATCTTCCCGGCCGACTGGTCCCTGGTGCAGGTCTTCGTCGGCGACCCGCGGCGCTGGGCGGTGGCGCAGGCCGGGCCGCTGGTGGTGCTCAAGCCGGGCGAGGCCGGCGCGCGCACGAACCTGACGGCGGTGCTCGCCTCGGGCGAGGTGCTGCAGATGGACCTCGAGGAGATCACCGGGCTGGCCGGGGCGCGGCGCATCGGGCGGGTCTACGTCGGTCCCGAGGCATGGCTGGTGGACCGCATCTTCTCGATGCTCCCGCAGGATGTCCGCCGCCGGGTGGCTGACGCCCCGGTCAGCGTCGCGCAGCTGCTCGCCGACCCGGTCGCGGTGGTCGGGCTCTACGGGGGCACCGGCGCGGTGCCGAGCCCGGCAGGCCTGCGGCCGCTGCCGGCGGCGCCGGCGTCCGAGCCGGTCTCCGAGGCGGTCTCGGGGTCGGCCGGCGGCGCCGAGCCGGTGGCCGGGACTGCGCCGCCCGGCAGTGCGCTTCGCGTCGGAACGCGGGAGCCGCTCGGCAGCGGCCGCGGCCCGGCGGGCGCGGAAGCGACCGGGCCGGCCGAGTACGTGTCGGGTCCGGAGCTGGCTGCGCTCGAGTCGCGGTTGCGGGATGCGAGGGCCCGGGTGGACACGGCGCGCCGGTCGGCGGGGGACCGCATCGCGGCGGCGCAGCTCGCGCTGGAGGCGGATCTCGAGGCGCTGCGCGAGGAGTACCCGCTGCGCACGCAGTTCAGCTACGTGCTCGACCCGCCGCTGCCGCCCTACACCGAGCCGCTGTGGCACTTCGGGGTGTGGCACGACGGGGACCGGACCTACTGGCGGCTGCTGGCTCCGGACCCGGTCTTCCGGGATGCCGACACCGGTGAGCCGCTGGCGGCCGAGCGCATCGACGACTTCCTGTACCGCTTCGATCGGGTGGTCGAGCGTGGTGTGGTGATGGTGAGACTCGACAATGACCCGCAGGTGCGGGAGCTGTACTTCCGGCGCCGCCGGGAGCTGGAGGGGCCATGAAGATCCCGTTGTTCAAGGACGTGCGGCTGCCGATGGGCTCCATCCCGCCCAACTGGCCGCTGCTGCTGGGGGTGGCGCTCAGCGTGGTGGTGCTCGTGGGTCTCCTGCTGACCGGTGAGGAGGTGGTCGAGGAAGTCGACCCGCTGGACCCTGCCCGGCCCGAGCTCGGCGAGGTCGAGGCGATGGACCCGCGGCTGCTCGTCGACGGCGACATCGACGCGCAGGCGGAGCGGCGGCGGGCGGAGCAGCTCGAGGCGGAGCGGCGGCGGCTGCAGGACGCCGAGCGCATCCGGCGCGAGGCGAACGAGGCGGCGCGGGCGCGGGCGGCGCAGCTGGCGCGCGCCGAGGAGCAGCTGGCCGCGCTGCGCCAGCGGCAGGCCGAGACGGCTCGGCCGGAGGCGCCGGAGACCCCGATGGAACTGCTGGCCCGCACGGCCGACGAGGCGGACCTGCTCGAGACGCTGCGCCTGGAGGACATCGCGCGGCGCGCCGAGGCGCTGCGGGCGCCGATGGTGGTGTCGTCGGCCCGCGGGATCGGCGAGCGGCAGCATGCGTTGCGCACCGTGGCGGCTGCGCGACTGCCCGGCGGGGCCGTGGACACTGGCAGGCTGCAGCCGGGTCTGGGGGCCGGCGGGGCTGCTCCGGTGCTGCCGGCGGCGGCGCCTGCCGCTGCGCCGGCGCTCGGGCCACAGGGGTTTTCTCCCGCGCCGGCGCAGGGGCCGCCGCCTTCGGGTTCGTTCTACGACGATCCGCCGGCGGGGTCACCGGCCGTGGGGGGGGCGCCGCAGGGCGCTTCGGGCAGAGGCAGGTCCGCCGGCGGCGGGCAGCCGGGGACCTTCACCGCGGGTCCGGCAGCCGACGGCGGCACCGGCGGCGTGGGTCCGGCCGGGGTCGTCGTCACTCCGCACGACGGGCGCGACTACCGGCTCTACGAGGGCACGATGCTGCCGGCGGTGCTGCAGACGCAGCTCGACGGGACGTTCTCCGGGCCGCTCTCGGCGCAGGTGACGCGGCATGTCTACTCGGCCGACCGCCAGCGGGTGCTCGTCCCCCGGGGGACCGTCGCGCTGGGCACGTCGCAGGGCGTGCAGGACCTGTGGCAGGGGCGGCTGGCCATCGGTTTCCACCGGCTCATCTTTCCCGACGGGCGCTGGGTGCGGATGGAGTTCGCGGGGATGAACGGGCTGGGCGAGACGTCGCTGCGCGACCAGGTCGACCGGCACTACCTGCAGATGTTCGCGGCGGCCGGCGGCGTGGGCCTGCTCGCCGGCTTCGCCCAGGCCGGCGGTGGGGGTCAGAGCCAGTTCCGCTCGGCGGTGTCCGAGCAGATGGCGAACACGTCGCTGCAGATCGTCTCGCAGTTCCTCAACCGCCTGCCGGAAGTGACCATCCGGGCCGGACACCGCGTGAACATCCGGCTGATGGAGGATCTGGTGGTGCCGGCCGGGGCGGCCTGGGACGTCGACTAGCGTCCAGGAGCGTGACGAAACGTGACGCAAAGGGCTGCGGTGCGAGTAGATCACCGGGACGCCCGAGCCGGAAGCCGAAAAGCTGTGAGCCGGAAGCGTGCCGAGAATTGGCTACGATTAGTGAACGACGGAGCGATTTGTGATCAGAACAGAGGGCCCAAGGGGAGCCGTGGTGCTTGGCATCCACGCTTGGTTGAAGGATCAACGTACGCGGCCTAGAACGAAGGACCGGCGAGTTGCAGAGGCGATCGAGAAACTCGATCGATGCGGCGTATGGCACTGGCTACGCCACGCCGCTCTATGGCAAGCGCCCGAACTGTTGAGCGAGGACGAGCAGCTTGCCGTCGTGCTGACCGAGATCGGGGATCCCGACCACCCGCAGCACAGCGGGGCAACTTGTGTTCACGAGGCGCTCGGGGCTAACGGCATCCTTGCGGCGCGCGACGCCGTGGCCGCACAGGGACGGCTGACTCAGGAGACGTGGGAGTACTGGACCCGACGGGCCGGTCAGGAGCCAGAAACGGCAGACAGGAGGAACGTGCAATTCCACGATCCGTTCCAGTGGGAAAGGACGACCGAGGAAACGATGGACGGGCGCTGCTACGTCCAGCTCGATGAAGATCAAGAGGTCTGGGTCGGAAAGCCGTGAAGAAGGGACTGCAACCGACGCATACGGAGCGACTCGAAGCGAAAATCCGTCGGATCTGGCGAGAGCTGGGCAAAATCGGGCCGCGCTACACGCTGATTGGCGGAACGGCGATCGCGCTGTACTGCAACCATCGCGAATCGGTAGACGTCGATCTCAGCTGCAGCGGGGGAGCCGAACACCCTCGTACGATTCGGAAAAACATCGCAGTCGAGATTGGCAAGCACAAGGTGCTGCAACGACGGACGGGTATCGTCATCAAGTTCTTCGCAACGGAGACGAGTCCGAAGATCGAGGTCCACGGGACGGATCCCTGGAAGATGACGGCGCCACCCTTGAGAGCTGACAATGGGCTGCACGTAGCAGCGCCGTGCGACTTGGGGTCGGCGCAAAAATAACTTCCTAGAAGCGCCTGTAGTCTCGCTATAGAGCACACCGGTCCCGCAACGGTCGTGGCGTCGACCCGCCCCGCCAAGGCAAAGGTTCTCTGGATTCCGGGAGCAGAGGCCTGTCCAGATTTATGGCATAATTACGGAAACATAGATACGTAATGGTGCCACAATGAGACCAACCGCGTTCTCCGCCGACACGATCAACGCCTTGCTCCGCAAGCAGACCGTCGCCACGCTGCCCGAGGTAATGGCGGCCCTCGGCCCCCGCGCCAGCAGGCGCACCGCGTTTCGCAAGCTCAAGGACCTCAACGCCCGCACCAGCTACTCGCATCGCGGCAGCTACTACACCCTCGACGCACTCGCCGACTTCGACGAGCACGGCCTGTGGTCCTTCGCCGGGGTCCGCTTCTCCCGCGCCGGCACCCTGATCGCGACCGCCGAGTCGTTCGTCAACCACGCCGAAGCCGGACACTTCGTCGACGAGTTGGACAACCTGCTCGGTGTCGGCACCCAGGACCCGCTACGCAAGCTCGTCGCCGACGGGCGGCTGACGCGGCACAAGCTCGCCGGCCAGTTCCTCTACTGCGCGGCCGACCGCGCGCACCAAGCCCACCAACTGCGCGCGCGGCGCCTGTTGATGGCCACGCCCGGACTCGTGCGGCCCCTGCCCGAGGCCGACCTGATGCCGGAGGAGTTGCGCGCCGCGATCGTGTTGTTCGCCAGCCTGCTCGACGAGAGGCAGCGGCGTCTGTTCGCCGGACTCGAAGCGCTCAAGTGCGGGTGGGGCGGCGACCGGCGCATCGCCCAACTGCTGGGCATCGACCCGTCGACGGTCGCCGCCGGCCGGCGGCAACTCGTCGAGCGCGACGTCGAGATCGACCGGGTGCGGCGCGCGGGCGGCGGGCGTCCGCGGACGGCTATGCGGAGCTCGAGACTATGCGGAGTCGATTGAGGAGTTCACTCTCAAGTACCTGATGGAACGAGGGTTTACGTGAGCTGACGGGTTCCCGAGACTCCGCATAGTTGGAATGCTCTGTCCGGCCTGATTGGCCGGAAAGGAGCGTTCCATGACCGTTCACGCCTCGTGGACCGTCGACCGCCTGGTCGATGCGTACACGCAACACCAACGACGTACGCGCGGCTTGCGCCCTCAGACGTTGCGCAACCGCGCCTGGTTCGTCCGGAGGCTCGTCCCGGCCGCTCTTGGCGCGGACCCGATAGACCCCAGCCGCCTGACGCCGGCCGACGTGGTGGCGTTCATCACGTCGTTACGGCACCGGTTCTCCCCTGGGTCGATGCGGACCGTGCGGTCATCGTTGCGGTCGTTCTTTCGGTTCCTGCGCTCCGAGGGTTTCTGCGGCGATGAGCTCGAAGCCGCCCTTCCGGCGGTTGCGCACTGGCGGCTTGCGACGCTGCCTCGTTCCCTGACCGAGCAGCAGGTCGAGCAGGTGTTGGCGTCGTTCGACGCCCCCACCCCGTGCCGGCAACGGGACCAGACGATCGTGCAGTGCCTGTCGACCTTGGGGCTGCGACCCGGCGAGGTGGCCGGCCTGTGTCTGGACGACATCGACTGGCGCAACGGCACCATTCAGATACGCGCCCGGAAGAACCGTCGAGGCGCCGTGCTGCCACTGCCTCGCGTGGTGGGACAGGCGCTGGTCGCCTACCTGAGCGGGGAGCGCCCGCCGACCAACGAACGCCGGGTGTTCGTGCAGCACCTGGGAGTTCGTCGCGGCGAGCCGCTCTCGAGCCCAGCCGTCTCGGCTCTCGTGGTCCGCGCGCTTCGCCGGGCGGCGGTCGACACGCCGCTCACCGGCCCCTACGTCTTCCGGCACACCGTGGCCAGCCGCATGGTGCGAGAGGGAGCCAGCCTCAAGGAGGTCGCTGACGTGCTCGGCCATCGCAGCCTCGACACCACGACGACCTACGCCAAGCTCGATCTCCCGAGGTTGCGTGAGGTCGCGCTTCCCTGGCCGGAGGTGCTCCGATGACGCCCCAGAGCTTCCACCGTCTGGTTGACGAGTACCTCACCGCGCGCCGCGGACTTGGCTTCGACCTCGAAACGGCCGAAGGGTTGCTGCGGAACTTCGCCAGCCATGCAGACCGGATCGGACACAGCGGGTCCGTGACGATCGAGCTCGCGGTCCAGTGGGCACGATCCTCACGCTCCACGAATCCGGCGCAGGCCGCACGTCGACTGGCGGTCGTGCGGCAGTTCGCCCGGTACCGCGCACTCTTCGACCCGGCCACCGAAGTTCCACCGGCCGGGCTCCTGGGACGCATCCCGCGCCGCTCAACGCCCCACATCTACACCGAGGCGGAGTTGGCTGCGCTCCTGCAGCAGGCAAGCTGCTTGCTGCCCCGACACGGGCTGCGACCCGTCACCTATGTCGCATACTTCGCCCTGCTGGCCTCGACCGGCCTGCGGCTCTCCGAGGCCTGCCACCTCACGACCGACGACGCCGACCTCGTCAACGGCTTCCTCACGATCCGTGAGACCAAGTTCCACAAGTCCCGACTCGTCGCGCTCCATCCGACTACGACCCAGGCACTGGCCCGCTACGCCGAACGTCGCGACGCGTGTCTTGCTGCACCGCGATCCGAGTACTTCTTCCGCACCGAGCATTCGCCCCGCCTCACGCCCACCGCCGTGGGGAAGACGTTCCGCCGGATGAGGCGGCGTCTGGACTGGACCGGGCACGGGCGTACGCACCAACCGCGCATCCACGATCTGAGACATTCCTTCATCACGAGACGGCTGCTGCGCTGGTATCAAGACGGCGCCGATGTCGACCGCAAGATGCTGGCCCTGGCGACCTACGTCGGCCACGCCAGGGTCACCGACACCTACTGGTACTGCACGGCCGTTCCCGAGCTGCTCGCCTGTACCTCGCAGCGTTTCGAACGCTTCGCCCACCGGGACCTGGAGCGCCCGTCATGACCTCGGTCGAGCGGGCGTTTCCCGCACTCCTGCAAGACTTCTTTCATCGGCGCCTTGTCGCACAAAGGGGCGCCAGCGCCCACACGATCGCCAGCTACCGCGACACCTTCACGTTGTTTCTCGGGTACGCCGCAGAGCGCACCGGACGGACGCCCTCGGCATTGACCCTCAAGGACCTCGACGCACCCATGGTCCTCGACTTCCTCGACCATCTCGAAACCGAGCGCGGCAACTCCGCGCGCACGCGCAACCTGCGTCTGACCGCCATCCGGTCCTTCATGCGCTATGCCTCGCTGCGCGAGCCAACCCTGCTGCCCGTCGCGCAACGCGTACTGGCGATTCCCGTCAAGCGCTTCGACCGCCCCGTCCTCGGTTACCTGTCCCGCGACGAGGTAGCCGCGATCATCGATGCCCCGGACCGATCAACCTGGAGCGGACAGCGCGACGCCGTCCTCTTCGCCGTGCTCTACAACACCGGAGCCCGTGTCTCCGAGATCACCGGTCTGCACGTCGCCGACGTGCTTCTCGACCGGGCGTCCTCCCTGCTTCTGCACGGCAAGGGACGCAAGGAACGTGTCGTGCCGCTCTGGAAGAGCACCGCAGCGCAACTCCGGACGTGGTTAC
Source organism: Vicinamibacterales bacterium (assembly GCA_965116825.1). Classification (GTDB taxonomy): domain Bacteria; phylum Acidobacteriota; class Vicinamibacteria; order Vicinamibacterales; family UBA8438; genus WTFV01. The sequence goes on along the minus strand of OZ220736.1, from coordinate 6,296,507 downwards.
CCCGAATCGATAGAAGCCCCGACGCTCCCGTGTTTCCCAATCGCGCCGGCAAGCCCCTGTCGCGCTCCGGGGTCGAACATCAACTGCGCGTCGCCTGCCGAAAGGCCTCGGGCCGTCACCACTCGCTCGCGACGCGACGGATCTCACCCCACACGCTCCGCCACACGACCGCGATGCATCTGCTCCAGTCCGGCGTCGACATCACCGTGATTGCCCTCTGGCTCGGTCACGAGGACACCGCCACCACCCACCAGTACGTCGAAGCCGACCTCGCCATGAAGGAGGCTGCTCTCCGCTGCGTCGAGGACCCCGCACCGCAGCCACTCCGCTTCACGGCCACCGACCGGCTTCTCGACTTCCTCGAAGCCCTCTGACTATGCGCAGTACCGCTCCACGCGATCGTCCGCGTTCACGCGGGCCACCGAACCAAACTCAGCATAGTCCCGGACTCCGCATAGCCGTCGCTATGCTGAGCTCAGCATAGCAACGGAAAAAAAACGCCGGAAGTCATCGCCCACATCGAAGCGCTGATGGACCACGAGACGGCCGGCGACCCGGTCCGCGGCCTGAAGTGGACACGCCGTACGACCGCCAAGGTCGCCGCCGAACTGTGCAAGCTCGGCACCGACATCTGCGCGCGCACCGTCGCCCGGCTCCTCAAGAAGATGGGATTCTCGCTGCGCGTCAACCACAAGAAGCGTGCCGGCGCCTCGCATCCGAACCGCGACGACCAGTTCCAGCACATCGCCGAACTGCGCGAGCGTTGCGCCGTCGACAACACGCCGGTCATCAGCGTCGACACCAAGAAGAAGGAACTCGTCGGCGCGTTCAAGAACGCCGGCGCCAAGTGGGACCACAGCCCTCATGCATCCCCTCATTCTGCAAGGCGTCAGATCACGCCGAAGACCTCTCGATACACCCGCTGTTCCATCAGCATGCTCCCGAACGTCTCCATCAACGGACGAATCCGATCCTCGGGCCAATTGGGAAGATGGTGGTACAGCATCAACCCCTGCCGAAACAACGAATGCGTCCGCCGTTTCACCGTGTTCGCCTTCAACCACCGGTCATAGCCGATCCGCTCGCCCGCCGCGCCCAGCAACGACAGCACGGCAATCGCCAACGCGCTGAGCAACAGCAGGCGGTCCCGCCGGTCCGGGCGCGACACATGCATCGATGACAGACCCATCCCGAAGCGCATGTCCTTGATGTCTCGGAAGCCCGCCTCGATCCCCCAGCGCTTGCCGTAGTAGCGAATCAACACCCGTGTCGGGACCGACGCTTCGCTGGCCACCAGACACCACGGTTCGTCCATTTTCTTATCGTGTACGCAAACGACCGCGCCCACCGGCCACTCGTGCACGTCGGTCACCCGAGCCCCCACCAGCCGCCGCGCACGCCCGCCGGCGCCAACCCACCCGGCGGCCACTCGCCGTTCGCCGCTCGCGTTCGTCACATAGACGTCCCCACGCAATCGAATCACGTATTCGAAGCCCAACTCCGTCGTCAACGCATAGAACAGCTTGCAGTCGGCAAAGCCCCGATCCGCCACGATGGTGACTTTCACCCCGTCCGGCAGCACTTCGCGCAACTGGCACAGCACCTCGTACTCATAGCGCCGCTGATTGTCCTTCAGCGTCGACGACGCCACCGTCTTCCACAGCAGGGGCGTTGCGCGCCCGTGCCCGGTCAACATCGACAGCACGATCGTCTCCTGCTTGTCGGCCGCAAAACTCGTCCAATCCAGCGCGACGACCACTTCGGTGCGGGCGCCGATGAGGTACGGCGTCCAGTGGGCGAAGAAGGTCCAGACGTTGATGCCTCGATTGCTCAGGAGCCGGTCCACCTGCTTGACGCCATGTTTGGTCAACGTGCCCATGGCTTGCGCCAGGCCGCGTCCCACCGCATGGATTGCCAGTGACGCACTCGTCAGCACGCCCAGGGTGGCGTTGGCCAGTGACAGCACCCGCTTGGCATGCAGGTCGCCTTCGTACAAGGCGTTGATGAAGTTCAGGAGGTCGTGTCTCCGAAGCCATCGCCCGGATGACGTTTGCCTGTTTCGCTGTGGATGCATAGGAACCACATTCTAAATCCAGGTGCGCTATTCTGCAAACCTTCAGAATGCGAGATGTTCTATCTCAATAGGACTGGCGTCTTATTCGGTTCACATAGTAAATGAGGGGATCTCTGAGACCACAGCCCCGAACTGGTCAACGACCACGACTTTCCATCCGCGGCCGAGGGCCGCGCCATCCCCTACGGCATCTACGACGTGCGCGCCAATGCCGGCACCGTCTTCGTCGGCCAAACCGCCGACACCCCGGCGTTCGCCGTCGACTGCATCGAGAAGTGGTGGCGCACCGAAGGGCACAAGCACTATCCCGAGGCTGAAGCCCTCCAGATCCTAGCCGATGGGGGCGGCAGCAACAGTTGCACCGCGCGCGCCTGGAAGTTCAACCTGCAGCATCGCCTCTGCAACCGGCACCGCTTGCGCGTGACCGTGGCCCATTATCCGCCGGCCACGTCGAAATGGAACCCCATCGAACACCGCCTCTTCTGTGCGGTCAGCAAGAACTGGGCAGGCCGCCCGCTGGACAGCTACGAGACCATCCTGAAGTACCTGCGCACCACACGCACCGCCACCGGACTGCGCGTGCGCGCGCACCTGGTGCGCAAGACCTACAAGACCGGCGTCAAGGTCACCGACGCGCAGATGCGAGAGCTACGCATGACACCGAGCAGCTTTCTCCCCAAGTGGAACTACACCATCGAACCCATGTAACGAAAAACGGAAGTTATTCTTGCTCCGGCCCTTGGTGGCTCGGAAACTCGCGGCAATGATCGAACGGGACAGCCCGCGAGACGGAGAGGACCTCGAAGCGCTCCTGCGAGGGGGAGCGGATATCGGGTCGGCGGCCCGAAACGTAGTAGCTCAAGTGAATCGAGAGAGCTTGGAACGGCTTGGAGAACGGCTTCAGCGGAACCCCCAGGAGCGGTGGCCGAAGCTTGAGGCGCACCAAGGTGTTCTGGCGTCGCTGCAAATGGCCGCAACCGGCGTCATCGAACCGGCGCCGAGTCAAATCACGTTCGAGGAGAAGGGTAACAACAGGTTCGACATGACCGAGGAGGAGATCGAGTCCGGAAGCAGAGCCATATTGATCCAGGTCGGATCGATCCGAGAGGGGCTCGAATGGCTCGGAAAAAACCACCGGATCGACACAAGCGAGATCCCGCAACTCGAACGAGAGCTTGAACTCGAGTTGAAACGAGAACGAGCCCGGGACAGAAACCGGTGAGAGCCGTGACAGCGGCACTCTCCGTGAGTCTGCCGGATGGAGGACTTAATGGTGCCGGCCGAGGCAGCCTGGGACATCGACTGGCGGACCGCCTGCCGGAGGTGACCATCCGGGCCGGGCACCGCGTGAACATCCGGCTGATGGAGGACCTGGTGGTGCCGGCCGGGGCGGCCTGGGACGTGACTAGGGGAAGACGGCGGTCGGTCAGTCGGGAGGATCGGAGCCCTTCGGGGCGTTGATGATGATCTCGCGCAGCTCGCGGGTGTCTGCCCGGAGGTCCCGGATATCGGCTTGTACGTCTGTTCGGAGGTCCCGGATGTTGGCCTGCACGTCTGCCCGGAGGTCCTGGATATCGGCCTGTATGTCTGCCCGGAGGTCCCGGATGTTGGCCTGCACGTCGTTGATGCGGGCGTTTACGTTGGCGTTCTGCAGAAACATCAGCCCGATCAGCACTAGCAGCAGGGTGGCGAGCCCGATCCCGGTCCCGATGATCCATTTCGTGTCGGAGGTGACGGGCGCCCGCGGCTCGGGCGTCGGTGCGTCGCTCATGTCCGTAGCGTAGCACCGATCGGAGGATCTGGTGGCGCCGGGCGAGGCGGTTGCGGACGTCGACCGGCGGACCGCACGTGCGAACCGGATGGTCGAGGCGGCCAGGACGTGGCGCAAGCGCAATGCTGCGCTGGTGCTGGCGACGCGAGCCCAACAGGAAACGCGCAGATGCCGTGCTGAATCTGGTCGGTCAGTCGGCGGGCGTCTCGCCCTTGAGGACGTTGATGACGATTTCCCTCAGCTCGCGGATGTCGGCCCGGACTTCCGTCCTCAGGTCGCGGATGTCGGCCTGTACGTCGTCGATCCGCCGATGCACGTCGTCGATCCGGGCGTTCAAGTTGGCGTTCTGCTGGAACACCAGGGCGATGAGCATCAGCAGCAGTGTGGCGAGCCCGATCCCGGTGCCGACGATGGTCCTGACGAGGGCCTTCGTGTCGGCAGTCGTGACGGGCGCCTGCGGCTCGGGCGGCTGCGCATCGCTCATGCCCGTAGCGTAGCACCGATCGGAGGACCTGGTGGCGTCGGCCGAAGCGGTCTGGGCCGTCGACCGGCGGACCACGATCCCCATACTTGCGGCATGAACATGCGTACGAAGCCGGTCGTCGGTTCAACGAGGGCTCTGGGCGCTTCGCTGGCGGCCGCGGTCCTGCTGGCGGGGTTGGTTCCCGACGGGGTCGAGGCGGGACAGTACGACCGCCACGGCCGGCGCCTGGCGCCGGGCGCGGTCCCGCTGGTGCTCGGGCCGCTGCCGGGTGCCCCCTGGCGCGGGCGGGTGGACTTCGGCACGGTGCTGCCGCTGGGCGTCGATGCGGCGGCCATCGGTCGCGGGCTCGGACTCGCGTTCCGCATGGTGTTGCCGCGGGTGGGTCCGCAGGGGAGCGTCCTCGACGTCGTCGTCGAGGACGTCGAGCGCGAGGACGTCTCCGCCATGGCGGCCGGCGTTGCCGGGCTGAAACCGCGCAACTCGGTGGTCTATACCGGGACGCTGCGCCAGCGCCCGGATGTGGTCGTCGTGCTGTCGGTCGTCAACGGTGTCCTGTACTGCCGCTTCGCGTTGGGCGAGGAGGCTTGGGTGATCTACTCGGACGCGGCCGGCCGCTCGATGGTGCGTGTCGAGCGGCGCAGCGATGCGGCGGCCCCGGGCCCGGGTTCTGGGCCCTGGCCCGTGCCGCCGGGTCTTCCGCAGTAGCGGAAAAGGAGGTTGTGGTCATGAGACGCAAGGGCGTGCGGCGCGTCGTGGTGGCCGCGGCGCTGGTCGTGGTGATGGTGGTCGGCCGGGCGACGCCCGCCGGTGCGTTCCTCTCGTCGCTGGATCCGGCGGGCTGGGCGGTAGTGGCCCAAATGGCGGCGATCATCTCGCAGGCGATCGCGATCAAGCGGCAGGTCGAGAACGTGCGCAATCAGGCGCGGGCGGAGTTCTTCGGCAAGCTGGCGCCGCTGACCGGGAAGCTGACGGTGGTGGCAGAGTGGCTGCGCAACTCGAGGACGCAGGCCGGGGTTTGCGTCTATGACCCTGTGAACTGCTCTGTGGGGCACACGCCCGGGAGCCATGTTGACCTCTTGCCGTCGTCGGTGCCGGTCTTCAACCGGCCCATGGAGCAGTGCGCGGGCGTCGTCTCCCCTGCCGACCCGTGCATGCCGGTGGAGAGGACCCTGCCTGTGGCCATGGCGGGTTCGCTGGCGGGTGCTGCGCGGAGCTCGATGTTGTCGGCGGGCGCTGTCAGCCCGATTACGCGGTCGTACAGTGGGGCTGATGCACGCATCGCCGCCGGGATCGGTGTAACCGAGGCGCGGATGCGCCATGCGATTGCGCGCGCCGACAGCGCCATCGACCGTTCGGAGCAGAAACGGGCGATGCGCCGTGCGCTCGTGGAAGAGCAGATGGCCATCGTCGAGGACTGGCGTGGTTGTCAGGAGGCGGTGCCCGGGGCCTGGACCCCTACCGGCGATCGGATCCCGTGCGTGACCAACGGGGGGCGGGGCCGTGAGGACACGGGCGTCGGCCGCGGTACCAGCGGCGCTCAGGAGGCGCTGGTCTCCAAGCTCGATGCGTTGCAGGCGTACCAGGACGGCGACGTCTCCAAGGTCCAGCTCGACACGATCCAGACCGAGCTCATCGTGATGCTTGGCCGCATTCAGGCGGCGCGGATGGAGCGGGAAGCGGCGGCGATGGAGGACGAGCAGGACCGCCGCATGGCGGCCGAGGCGGCGCGCCGGCGCGTTCTCGAGCTTCAGAAGGCCGCTTTCGATTGCAAGGTGTCGAATGGGCCGTACTCGTACTTCCTGGAGAGCGCTCCTCCAACGACCCCGCCGTCGGGGTCCTGTGCAACCGTCCAGGATGCTTCTCTAGCGTCGATTCAGCAGCTGGGGTCGAGTTGTCTTCTGCCGGGCCAGTGTCCGTAGCCGTGGGCGCGGATGTTCGGATGGAGGTGTGTGGTGACTGATCATGTTCCGGAGCCGGCGTCGAGGGCGGACCGGCTCCATGCGCCGTCTTTGGTTGCGGGCGGGCGCCGGCGTCGGCCGGGTCTGCGGTGCGTGGCGGCCGGCGCCCTGGTGCTGTCGTTCTCGCTGACGTCGACCGGCGCCGGCCGTTCGGAGGCCGGGTTCGTCGCAATCCTGGCGCAGACGAAGACCTACTTGAACATCCTGATCGACGAGTGGGAGAAGTACTCGCGGATCCTCGAGGACCACCTTGACAAGGTGACCGGGATCATGCAGCCGTTCAGCGAGATTCACGCCGGCGTGCGCGAGCTGACGAACACCAACGGCCTCCGGGACGTTTACCGCATGGCGGATTCCTACCGCGCGTCGGTTTCCGACCCGCGCTGCTTCGTGCCGGGGTACTCCGGCAACTGCGCGCTCCAGCGCGACTTCATCCCGCCCGAGGTCCGTTCGGTCGACTACGAGCTGCGGACCGGGGTCCGGCAGGGCGCGTCGGGCTGGAATTACACGCTGGAGCAGCTCGAGGGGGAGGTCTTCGAGCGGTCGGCGCTGGATACGGTCCAGGAGGCGCTGGCGGTCTTCGATCCTGCGGCCGCGGCCGAGGCGCGGATTACCCGGCAGCGCGTCGAGCGCAACGTCGAGCGGAACCGGTGGCAGATCCGTCGGATCCGCTCGATCGCGAACCGCAGCACGTATGCGGGCCGCAACTTCCTCTTCCGCGCCGATCAGCGTCCGGGCCCGAGCCCGTTGCCCGGCGCCGCCAACGACGGCTGTCCGGATGTTCCCGCGGGCTATTTCGGCGATCCCGCCGCCGGCGTTCCGCCGGACCCGGACGCGACGCTTCTCGACCAGGCGATCAACGCCGACTGCGAGCCTGCCGCGGGCAGTCTCGACGATCCACTGGCCGAGCAGGCGCACCTGTCGGAGATGGAGGCGAAGACGCTGCGTGCGGCGGGGATGGTCGGCCTGGTGGAGATGGCTTCTCTCGAGCTCGAGCGGGGCAGCGAGCGGGAGACGGCGGCCCTCGAGTCCGCCGAGCGGGCCGAGGAGCAGCGGCGCCGGGAGTCCGAGCGCGTCGCGGCCAGGTTGAGGTGCTTCGAGACGACGGGATCGCTGGCGTACGTGGACGGCGGCGTGTGCGGGACCGTCGTCTCCGGTGCGGAGACCTTGCGCCGCCAGCAGGCGCAGCTGACGTCCCTGGTTCTGCCGTAGCCGCCGGGGGGAGACGAGCGGATGAAGCGTTCGGTCGGCTTGTGCCGGCATTCGGGTGGCGGGGGCGTGCTCCGGCGGCTGCGGCGCCGCCGTGCGGCTTCGTTCCGCGACTGGGCGCGCCGCGTGGCCGGGCGTCTCGCCGCGGCGCTGCTGCTCGCCACCGTCCTGCCGGTGTTCTCCGTGGTGGTCGGTGCGCAGGGCAACGAGCTCGGGGTGTGCATGCGCACCAGTCCCGAGACGGCGGCGTTCCGCACCGGCGGGGATCTCGCCCCCGACGGACCCCCGCGGGGCGGCGCTTTTACGCCGGGGAACTCGTTCGTCCGTGCCGCCGTGCAGTGCGCCGAGTCGTTCGCTGACGCGAACCTTGTCGGGATCGGACTGAGGATCTGGGGCGGTCTGGCGGTCATCATCACGATCTGGACCGGCATCCAGATGATGTTCGGCGGGGGCTTCGCCATCGGCGAGGTCATCTCGCTGATCCTGCTGCTGGGCTTTCCCTGGGCCGTGCTCAACTTCTACAACACGGCCGTCGGCACGCCCTGGGGGGACATGACGTTCTCGCACATGGTGTCGGGCATGGGCCAGGTCGTTGGCGCCCGGCTTGTGGCGGGAGCCTTCGAGGCGTTCCAGCAGGTCGTCTACGATGCGGTATCGAGCATCTGGTCGGCAGAGACCTTCAAGGGGGCCTTGCTCCAGGCCGAAGACGAGTCGGGGGACGCCAACGAGTCCGGGGGTTTCCTTGCGACGGTGTGGGGTTATATCACCACCGGCACTTCGGCTGTCTACAACGCGTTGTTCGGTTGGATCATGGGTCTGCTGGAGGCTCTCGCGCGGACCATTACGGTCATTCTTCTCGGCGGTCTCTTCATCCTCCTTCTGATCGTTCCGGCCCTGGTCGCGTACTGCTCGTACCTGTGGGGTTACTTCTCGTTGCTGGTGGCCATCATTCTTGGACCTCTGCTGATCCCGTGGGTTCTGGTTCCGCAGCTTCAGTTCCTTGCGTGGGGGTGGTTCCGTACGCTGCTCGGCGCCGGCGTGCACATGATGGTGGCCGGGGCGTGCTTCGCGGTGGTGGCGCAGATACTGATGATTCCGATCATCCGTTTCAAGACGTTGGTGACAGCGGCCAATGCGCAACCTGCGCTGGAGGCCGTCTCGGTGCATCCGCTCGGTTTGCTCGGGGCGACCGCCGGGGTCGCACTCAGTGCGGGGATCGCGGCGATCATGGAGTCGCTGCCCCTCATTCTGGTGGCCTACCTCGGGGCCTTCAAGATCGGAGAGCTCACGGGGATGATCATGAACGGAGGCTCGATGCCGGCGTCGGGCATCGGTGACCGGATGCGTTCGATGGGCAGCATGCGGAGCATGGGGCGGTCGGCTGGCGCGATCGCCCGGGGCGGGGCCTCCGCGCTGGCCGCGCGAGGAGCGGCGGTGGCGGCGACCGGCGGCGCTGCGGCAGCCGTGCTGGCCGCAGGCAAGGTGCTGTCGCAGTCTACGCGCAGCAAATAGGCGGAAGACGGCATGAGGTTTCGAGCCCGGCGCGGTGCACCGTTCTTCGGGGCGTGGAGGCTCCGCGCGGTTCTTGCCGTCTCGCTTCTCGTGCTGTGGCTCGCCGGTCCGTCGGCGGTCTCCCTGTCGGCGCAGGCTCCCGCCCGGCCTGCGAATGCCGATTCGTTCCCGGCGTGCATCGAGAGTCAGGTGACGGCTCGCGTGGCTGCGCTCCCGCCTGCCGATCAACGCAACTTCTTTCAGGACCCGGACACCCTGCTCAACGCGGTGTGGATCTGCGCCGGCTGGTATGCGCACTTGCAGGTCGTACCTATCGGCCAGGCCATGCTCGGCGGTCTCGTGATCATCATGATTGTCTGGACCGGTGTCGGCTTCATGTTCTCCGGCCAGCTCGATCTGGGGAGCCTGCTGGGCACGCTGTTCCTGGCCGGGTTCGGGTTCGTAGTGGTGAACAACTACTTTGTCGTCAGTGCCGCAGTTCCCTGGTCGTCGGGCACGAGCACCGGGTTCGTCGCTTTGATCGCGAATCAGGCTGTCGCCTGGGGCGATCTCATCCTCGGCGATGCGGACGAGCAGTTCAATCGGGCGTTCGTCGAGGCCCGGGCCTCCGCGGAGGAGAACATGTTGGGCGGCGCCCGACGGGTCGCGCTCGATCCGGACGGGATCTACACCGAGGCTCTGACGAATGCGGACGCCGGGGCCGACGAGGCGGTGGGAGGCTTCTTCCGCTGGCTTACCTTCCAGTTCCGCGTCCTGGCCATGGGCATCATGAAGTTCTTCCTGTCGATCCTGCTGTGGGTGATCGGCTGGATGATCTACGCGCAGTACGTGTGGGGCTTCTTCACGCTCACGGTACTTACCGTGGTCGGTCCGCTCTTCGTGCCGTTCATGATGATCAGTCAGCTCGACTTCCTGTTCTGGGGCTGGTTCAAGGGGCTCATCAACGGCGTGATCTACATGCTGACCGCCTCGGCGATGTACGCCGTGGCCGCGATGGTGTTGATCGTTCCGCTTCAGCGTCTGGCGCAGCTGCCGTTTCCCGGGGATCCGGGTTCCTTCCTGGCGATGCTCGAGCTTCAGGTCAGGATGATCGCGGAGTATCTTCCGCTGGTGATCATGTCGCTGTTCGCTGCGCTCAAGGTGAATGCGGTCTCGGGGATGATCGTCGCCGGCGGTACGCCGCCGGGTTCAGGCATCGGTTCGGCCCTGACCAAGGGCGCCTCGGGTGCGGCGACCCTGGCGGGCCGCTTCGGAGCGCCGGCGCCCGGGTCGTCCGCGCCCCTGTCGCAGGCGACGGCCGGCGCCGGCGGGACTGCGCGGCAGCGCGCCGGCCAGGCGGTCGACGAGGCGAGGCGCCGTTCGGGCGGCGGTACTGGCGGGTCGAGACCCGGCGCTGGCGGCGGCGGCGGCGGTACGAAGACAGAAACGGCTGGCGAAGGGCGCTGGGGTCGCACGTCTCGATAGGGCGTTGGGGTCGCACGTCTCGATCTGGTGCTGGCGGCGGCGGCCATGCCGCGTTGTAGAGTTTCCTTGGTCTCGGGAAGCGTCTCTTTTTCTTCTGTTGCAACTTCTCCCGCAGCGCAAGCCGCAAAGCCTGTGTATTGTGGTTCTAATTCGCGTGAAATAACTTATTGCCGTTAGCGGTAACAAACGACAGTGCCGAATTCGCCGTCCTGCGGTTTGACTTCGGGTCGTGTTTCGGTAGATTCTGCGGTTGGTAACCGCTGGAGATCTTCATACCTTGACTGGGCCCACGCGCCTTGTGTGCGTACCTTCCCCGCCGTCATTCCCGGAGACGTAGCCGCCATGTCCGCCAGAAGTGAATCTGCGATCCCTTCACCGTCTCATCCCGGCGACTGGCGCGCGGGGGCGTTGCGTTCGCTCGTTGCGCTCTGGCGCCGGCGCGGGAGCGTCGGCGTCGAGGACGTCGACGCCCTGGTCCCCGAGCACGCTGTGGAGAGCGACCTGCGGGAGCTCGTCTCCGATCTGCGTGTGGCCGGCGTGTCGGTGACGATGGCCGAGGACGAGCGGTACGGTCCGGGCGGGGCGTCGGTGGTCAGCCTCTACTTCCGGGACATCGGTCGGCAGGACCTTCTCGGTTCGGGCGGCGAGTGGCGCCTGGCGCGGTCGTTCCGCCGCGGGATGCGGCGCCGGGTCCGGGCGATCTCGCGGACCGTCGTGGGGGCCCGGGTCGCGGTGGCCGCGTGCCGGGCCGCAGCTGCCGGCGAACGCGCGGTGCACGCGGTGGTGGTCGACGAGGTCGGCAAGCGGGGGCGTGAGGCCCTCTCGGAGGCGGCCGGGCGGGCGCAGGCGGTGATTGACGCCTGCGTGCAGGCGGACGCTGCGGCGGTTCAGCGTGTGATGTTCTGGCTCGGGCGGGACGCCGCGCGTGGGCTCGTGTCCGGCCGCGCGCGCGTGCGGATGTCGCACGCCGTGCAGGCCCTCGGTCTCTGCCCGGCCGTGTTCGACGAGATGGCGGCGGCGGCCGGTCGCGAGCTGTCGCGCGTCGCGGCCATCGTCACCGAGGGTGAAGTGATCCCGGGCGGACGGCGCCGCCGCGTGGTTCCAAGGCGCGGGGTCGCGGGCTCGGACCCGGCGGGTCTTCTCGATGCCGCGATCTGTCGTGCGGGGTCCGGCGCGAGGGATGCGGAGCGCGCCCGCGAGCAGCTCATCGAGATGAACCTGCGGCTCGTCGTGTCCTTCGCCAAGCGGATGTACCGGCCGGACCTCGGCGTGTCGTTCCCGGACCTGATCCAGGAGGGCAACGTCGGGCTGATGAAGGCGGTCGAGCGCTTCGACCCGGCGCAGGCTCGCTTCTCGACCTATGCCGCGTGGTGGATCCGCCAGTCGATGCGCAAGGCGATCGCCGAGACGGGCCGCACCGTGCGTATCCCGGTGCACGTGCTGGAGCGGCTGGCCGATGCGGCGGCCGTCGAGGCCGAGGTCGCGCGCGAGAGTGGCCTGCGTCCCGGCCCGGTGGAGGTGGCGGAGCGGATGGGCGTCGAGCCTGCCGTGGTCGAGCGGCTGCGGCTGGTGCCGCGGCAGTCGGTGTCGGTCGACGCGCCGGTGTGGATGGACGACGACGAGAGCGAGACGTGGGGCTCGCGGCTTGCGGACCCGGCCGCGCCGGATCCGGAGGCGCAGGTGCGCGGGCGGGAGTTCCGCGGTGTGCTGCTGGACCTCATGCAGCGGGAGCTGAGTGGCGTCGAGCAGGCGGCGCTGTGCCGCCGGTTCGGGCTCGCGGACATGGCCGACCCGGCCGGGGCGAGGTCGCTGGCCCGGATGTCGCGGGACCGGGTCCGGCGGATCGAGATGAAGGCGTTGCGCAAGATCCAGGGGTCGGCGAGTGTGGAGTCCTTGCGGGGGTTTCTCGGCGCGTAGGGTGCGGATGCCGGCGTCGGTTGTGGCGGTGGCCTTACCGCGTGTGGCTGTCGGCGGCGCGGCCGTGGTCGTGTGCGGCGGCGTAGCCGCTGGCCGGTTTCGGCGGTGTCGGTACCACCGGTGTCTTGGCGCCCCCTCCGCTTCTCAGTGGGGGCATGCTCTTGGTACCCTGGGGGACGTCGGCCTTCGGTCGCGTCGGTGTTTCGGGCGTACCCGGGTCTCCTCCGCTCGCGCGCTTCATCTGCTGCTGCCGGCGGTGGCGTTGGAGGGCCTCCTGCAGCGGTGTCTTCGCTCTCTGGAACTTGGTCTTGGTGCGTTGTTTCTCATCTTCCGGCAGGTGTTCGTGGTGTGCCTTGTGCGCGGTGTCGTGTCCGGCCTTGTGGCCGCCGTGGTCGTGGCCGCCGTGGTCGGCGTGCACGGTCCTGTGCTTCTGGCCGTGCCGTTCGGGCGTGGCCCTCTCGCCGTGGCCGTGGTCGGTGTCCCTGGCTCCTGACCCGCCGGGGTCGGTACCGCCGCGGGCGTCGCCGATGCTGCGTGCTTCGTGTTTTGCACGAGCCCGCGGCTGTGGGATCTCGTTGCCGTCGGCGACTCGGTTTGTTTGCTCGGTTTCCAGTTCCGTTCCGGCGGGCGCGATGGATTGGCCCGGATCGTTCCTGTCATGCCGGTGCGCGTCGGCTTTGCTGTCGATGCGGCGGTGGCCGTCGGCGGTGGTGGCCGGGCCGGGAGGCCCGTCGAGGCGGAACTCGGCGACGGGTCGCTCTACGCGTTCCAGGTCGCTGGCTGCGATGATGGGCTGCGCATGGGTGTGCGCGTAGGCGCTCATCATGATGGTTGCCGCGATACCGGCCTTGCCGACCGTCATCATGACGCGGTGGCGCAGGGTGGCCCTGCCGCGTTCCTCGCGCGTCGCGGTTCCGGGACCCGGTCCGACGCGTGCGGCGTCACCGCCCATGCCTCTGCGCAGGGCGTCTCCGGGGCCCGCGCCTTCGCGGAGCGCGTTCCCGAGTCCGGCGCCCATTCGCACGGCGTCGCCGTGCTCCTCGTCGCCGCAACGGATTGCGTCGCCGTCGCCCTTGCCGGAGCGGATCGCGTCTCCGCGACCGATTCCGGCTCTGATGGCGGTTCCCGCGCCGTCTCCTGTCAGGTGGATCGAGCCCGTTCCCGGACCTGACAGTCTCGCGATGTGGATGTGGATCTTGTCCGTGTCGACCCGGATCTCGGGTCGTTCGCGTGTTCCTTCGACCGTTATGCCGGTCGGCAGCGTGTCTCCCGTGCGGTAGGTCTTCTGCGGGTTGCCGGTCAGAGCAACCTGTCGCACGTCGAGCTCGAGTCCTTCCGGGAGCCCGGGGGCTGTCATCGTCCGTCACCCGGGTACGCTTTGCCTTCGCGCTCGGCGTCTTCCCACAGCTCGGCCCGCAGCGTGTCGGCGTCCTTTTGCGCTCCGCCCATGTTGTTTGCACAGCGAATCAGCGCTTCGGCGCTCTCGTGAATCAGGTGCTTCGTGCGTTCGCGGTCGCAGGCGGGTTCACCGTGGTCGATCAGCGTCCATCCGTAGCCCGTTCTACACAACTCGTAACTGTGCGGGCCGTTGTGCCGTCCGCGGCAGAAATAGACGGCCGCGTCGCGGAGGCTTACCTGGAAGTGCGCGTTCCAGCGCCGCAGGCCTGGCTCGGTGGCGCGTGGCGTGCCGGGCTCTAGCGGCGGACAGAAGCTTGTGGTGTCTCTCGTGGGGATGCACAGTGCGTCGGCCAACTGGCGGTGCCACCGCGCGATCTCCGCCGTATCGGTGGTCCCCGCCTTGTCGCTGTAGGCGTCGCCTGCGGCGTCGATGGCGCCTGCGGCGATCAGATGCCGTGCGAAGACCTCTATCGGGGCGTCGCTGCCGGCCTCTTCCCGGGCGCGTCTGCTCGTCATGGTCAACATGACCTTCTGCAGCCGGTCCAGATAGTCGGCCAACACGTCGGCGTCAATCTGGTCACGTAGCGGGTCGGACTCGTGTGTCTCGTTCATTGCGGGCTCGGTTCGCGGTCTAGTATACGGAGGCTGTCTCAGTTGCCCGCTCGGGCTTTTGCTGGTGCGGCGGGCAGAGAACGCGTGATGGATGGCGCACCGGCTCACGAGGGCGCCGCCCGTTGATGTGAGGTCTGGTTTCTGCAGGGTGCTTGCAGGAAAGGACCTCCGGGGGTGGATGTGCGTGGCGGCCGGCGGCGGTCGACTATCGGTACGGACGTGCGGGACGGCTTGCGTTCTCTCGGCGCGCGACTCTCGCTGGTGGCCCCGGCCGGCCACCTCGTGCGCTGGAGTGCGGCCGCGACGGTCGCCCGGCGCAGTAGTATGCGCCGTTCCGGCGGATCGACCCGGGCGTGCTCGCGGTCGCCCTCGGGCTGTTGCGTCTCGGTCCGCGGGACGGTTTCGTGGATTGCGGTGTTCAGGGCGCCGCGGCGTTGTAGACCGCTGCCGCGGCGCCTGAGCGCGTGGCGCGAGGCTGTGGTGTGCGGGCTGCCTGGCTACCACCCGATGACGATCTCGGTGATGCCGAAGGCGATGCCGGCGCCGGCGCCGATCCCGGCGATGGCGTGCAGCGCCTCGTTGTCCAGCTTGCACGGTTTCGGGGCGCCGGGTTCCCAATCGCCACCGAACTGGCCGCACGCGGCCAGTAAGGCCGCCGTGGCGCCTAGGGCGAGCCCGCCGCGCAATAGCCGGGACTTGAACGTACGCGGTCGCAGCACGAGGACCGGGTCGGGTTCCGGTTCTTCGTTCGGCGCGGCCGCCTGCGGGCCGCGGCTGTCGGTGTTCCTCCATCGGGTCTCGTCGAGGCAGCGCTGCCCTCCGGCGCGCAGGCACGCGATGGCGGGAATCCGCGGCGGCGGCGCGGTAACCGTGACCCGTTCGCCCCTTGCTCCGGTGGGCGCCGCCTCGGCCTGTCCGGTGGCTTCGGTCGGCGTTGCAGCTGTCGCCAGCACCGCGGCGAGCAGCGCCGTGTCGGCGAGAAATCTGGTTCGGCGCATCGTGTCCTCCCTGCTTGCTTCGCCCTCGTGCCGCCGGGGTTTCCGTTGCGCGGCTCGGCGTGCGCCTGGTCCGGCGGGCGAGGCGTGCCGCGAGCGTATGGGGTCGCGGCCGGTCGGCCGACTGGGTCGGGTGCGGTCGTCGGCGAGTGATCCGGCGCGCGCATACTCGTCGCTCGTGGGTGCGGGGGTGTGGAGCGGGGGTGCGAATGGTGCCGGGTTTGGGTGGATGCCGCCGGACGGCGGCCGCGTGTGGGGTCGCCTCTCTCTTGCTGTTCGCCTCTCTTCCGGCGCGCGCGCAGCCGTTGGGCGTTGTCTTGCCCTACGCGGCGGCGTCTCGCCTACGAGGGCGAGGTTGCTGGCCCGGATGTCGCGGGACCGGGTCCGGCGGATCGAGATGAAGGCATTGCGCAAGATCCAGGGGTTCGGCCAGCGTGGAGTCCCTGCGGGGGTTTCTGGGCGCGGACGGTGCGTTCGGGGCGGTTAGCGGGTGGACCATTGGTTGATCAGCTGGATCAGAAGGGATGCGTGGACCGTATTGCCGGTCGTGCAGCCTGCGCAGTGCAGCGCGCGAACCAGCGTGCGATGGCTGAATGCCTGCTGTGTCCATGCCTGGATCAGCAGTTGCTCGTCGCCCTCGTCGAAAAACGTGCGCACCATCCGGATCTGGTGGTCTGAGGGCTGGTCGGCGTGGAAGGCGTCGTACATGTCCTTGCCGGACGGGAGCCTGTCCCATCCGGCGCACCTGGTTACCATCACGATGTTCAGCGCTCGGCTTCGCCGCCCGCGCTGCGGGGGCTGCCGCCCCTCGAATGCGTCGTAGTAGCAGTCGTCGCCGGCCAGGATGGGGCTGAAGCGTTCCAGAGGAAGGAGCCGGATGTGGTTGCCGACATCCCGGCGGGGGATGATCGTCGGGCTCATGGTCTTCTCCGATGGTAGATCGTCACTTCACGGCGCGTCCGGCGGCGCGTGGTAGGGGATGTGGATCGTCGCGGCCGCGTCGCGGTTGGTTCGTTCGTTGCGCCTGTCGTAGCGGGTCGTCGTCGAGATGTTCCGGTGTCCCGCCATCCGCGAGGCGACCGCGATGTCGTTCCCCTGGTCCAGCAGGCTGGTGATGAACGTCCGCCTCAGATCGTGCGGCGTGCAGGCGCGTATCCGCGCCTCCTTCGCCCGCCGCTTGAGTATCAGCCGGATGCTCTCGGTCCGCAGGCGCCTGCAGACGATGCTGTTGCCTCTCGCCGTCATGGCGCACAGGAGCGGACCCGGCTTCTCGCCGCGGACGTTCAGCCATGCGTCCAGGGCGGCTCGTACGCCCGCGTTCATGTGCGCGATGCGTTCGTGGTTGCCCTTGCCGAGGATCCGCAGCGTCGATGCGGTCTTGTCCAGGTGCTCGATATCGAGGCGCGCCGCTTCGGTCCGGCGGAGCCCGCAGCCGAACAGGATGGCCAGTAGCGCGGCGTCGCGCGCCGCCTGGGGGCCGGGCTCGGCGCATGCCTGGAACAGCGCGCGGATCTCTCCGGGCTCGAGGGCGCGTCCGGCGGGCAGCCGGCTTCCCGGTATGGCCGGTACGGCGATGGCGCGCCTGTAGTCGTCGGTGCTCGTCAGTCCCAGCTTCCACGCTTGGCGGAGCACGCCGCGGACGATGGAGAGGATCTTGTTGGCGGTTGCCGGGGCGTAGTACTCGGCGAGCATGCTGCGCAGCATGTTCATCTCGTAGTAGCGGATCAGGTGCCACGGCGTGGACTTGATGTCTTCCTGTCCGAGCAGGCGCACGGCGGTGTTCAGCGCCGACAACGCCGTGTCCCGGCTCATGGGCGTGTGGGTGCTGATCAGGTACGCCCCGGCCGGGTGCTTGTCGACCCGCTCGGGCACGGGCGTGTCGATGCGCCGCATGAGCGGGAAGCGCGACTCTTCCTTCGCGGCGTTCTCGAGCTCGATCCGTTCGTAGAGCGCTGTGACCGGGTTCGGCATCAGAACAGTGATCCTTGGGGACTGGCGGGAGGCTGGCCGGCGGCCTTGCTCCGGGCCGTCTGCTTTCTCGGCCGTGCCGGGGTCTTGGACTGCGTTGTTCGCGGCGGCGGTTGCGGGGCCGCCTCGCCGGCGGCGTGCATGCTGCGGCGGACGGTTCCGGGGTTGCGTGCCTGTTCGACGGCGCGGGCGAACTCGGGCGTCTGGCGGCAGCGCGGGCACTCGATGTCGTCGACGGGCGCCGATCCGGTCTCGGAGCACGTCTTGGGCAGGTCGACCAGACAGGCGGCCACGTGGTAGTGGGCCCAGCCGCTCTGGATCCGGATGTGCCGCTTGGCGTCCCGCGGGTCGGGGGTGGCGACTCGCAGGGTGGGCACGTGGCCGGGCGGCAGCGCCGCGTCGATCTGTTCCTGGTTCATTGCGGTCTCGTGGCGGCGAGAGTGTACGGGCCGGCGTGCCGGAATCGTTGCCGCTTTGGGAAACGTTCAGGATCGGGCTCGGCGGCAGGTGCAGGATCATGCTCAGGCAGAGGATCACGCGCCGGATCAGCCGCAGGATCAGCGGCTGCGGCTCGCGTTGCGTACGCTTTGCCGCATGCAGATACCGATGGTCGTCAGGGAGAGGACGGTCCGGGTGCATGCGAGCATTCCGGCCAGCCAGGCGGATGCGCTCAAGGCGCTGGCCGCGGCGAGCGGGGTTCCGCTGGCGAGGGCGGTGCACTACGCCGTTGAACGGCTGCTCGATGTTGCCCGCCGGGAAGGCGCTCTTGCGGTCACCGGCGGGCTGGCGCCGACGACCCCGGGCGAGACCGGGGGCGATTCGGTCGCCGAGGTCGCCGAAGCGCTCGACCTTCGACTGCCGGGGCCCGAGCCGGCACCTGGGGCGTCGGTGCGGCAGAACGGTGAGCCGGTGCTGGCGGCTGGCGCTGATCGGGAGAGTGACCAGACCGGCGAGCAGCGAGCGGAGCAGCCGGGTGCGCAGGGAAGCGAGCAGCCGGGCGCACAGGCCGGGGAGCAGGTAGCTGCACCGCCCCCGGCGGCGCCTGCGGATGCTTCGCAGTGCGCAGCGGGTGATGCCGCCGGTTGAGCCGATCCGTGATCGGACGGATGCGCCGTGTGCGCGCGCACGCCGTGCGCGGTGGCGTGATGCGGCAGGCTGATCATTTTGCTGGAAGATACATTCCAGCAAGTAACGCACATGCTGAGCCCGGCCGTGATCCGGGCTCTGATCCACGGATGCGCGCAGCGGACTGCGTACGCGCGCGAGCGGGCTGCTGACGGCGGTGCTGCACCGGACGCCGCTTCAACCGCTGCGTCCTGCTCTGCGCAAGGGCGTGCTGCACAGGTGTTGTCGGTCACGTAAAAACGCGGAGTATGACCAGCTGGTCATACTCCGCGGTATGACCAGCATCGCGTTATGACAAGTGACCGTCGCCGAGGCGCCGTTGCCCCCGGCGTGGCGGGCATTGGCGCCACCGCGAGCTTGACATAGCACGCATGGTCTCTGCGGGTCCCCAGTGTCAGGGGCCCAGGAGGAGACCATGCTTGAAACGCTCTCCGTTCGCTCACGCATCTGCGACCAGATCCGGTCCGGGCCGTTGGGTCGCTGGGTCGACGACTTCGTCGCCGTACTCATCACGCGCGGATACGCGACGAGCACGGTGCGCCGGTACGTGCGAGCCGCGGCGATCTTCAGCGTCTGGCTGGACCAGCAGCGCTTCGCGGCGACGGACGTTGACGAGAAGCTGGTCACTCGTTTCGTGATCGGGCTGCCCCGGCGACCGTCTTCGACGCGCCCGAGCGGCCTGCTCTCGGATGTGGCAAGCGGCGTCCGTCTGTTGGCCGCGCATCTATGGACCCGAGGGATAGCGGCACACCCTGTCCCGGTCGCCGCGCCATGCGAGGCCGAGCAGTGGCTGCAGCGCTTCGACGATCACCTCGTGCAAGCGCATGGCCTGGTCGTCGGGACCCGGCGGATGTACCGCCGCTATGCCGCAGCCTTTCTTACCGAGTGCGCAGGGACGCCGACGCCCGACTGGTCCCGCCTCACGGTACCGACGATCGCGGCGTTCGTGCAGGCCCGGACCAGCGGGCTTTGTCAGTCGTCCTGCCGCAGCCCGGCCACGGCCACCCGTGCGTTCCTCCGCTTCCTGGCCACCCGCGGTGTGGTTCCCGCCAGCATCGAGGGCGCCGTACCGACCATCCGCGAATGGAAGCACGCCACACTGCCCCGGGCCCTCGCCGATGACGACGTGCAGCGGGTGCTGGCCGCGGTGGACGAGACGCGCCCCAACGGCCGTCGTGACCGCGCCATCCTGCTGTTGCTGAGCCGGCTCGGCCTCCGGGCAGCGGAGGCCGCAGCCCTCACGGTGAAGGACATCGACTGGCACAACGGGATTGTCCGTGTGGCCGGCAAAGGAGGAAAGGAGCGACGACTCCCGTTGCCGGCCGACGTCGGGGCGGACCTGGTCGCCACGTTACGCTCGCGGCCCCCGGCGAGTCCGCCGGACGTGATCTTCGTCACCGCGCGGCCGCCGTATCGGCAGCTGGGCGGGTCGGCCGTCACGGCCATCGCCGAACGGGCGCTGCGTCGCGCCGGCGTCATCGTCCCGCGGCCCGGCGCTCACCTGTTCCGACACGCCCTTGCGTCCCGGATGGTCCGCCGCGACGTGCCGATGAAGACCGTCGCGGACCTGCTTGGCCATGCCCGCCTGGAGACCACCACCATCTACGCCAAGCTGGACCGCGAGACCCTGGCGACGATCGCCCTGCCGTGGCCCGGAGGTGCACGATGACCGGCGAGGCTTGGTGCCAGTACTTGCAGACCTACGTCGCGTTGCGCCGCGCCATCGGCTTCACCATGCAACGGGAAGAACGCCTCCTGCACGACTTCGTCGAGCATCTCGAACGGCGCGGCCACGACGCCCCGGTGGCGCAGGTCGCCGTCGAGTGGGCCTCGGCGAGCACCGAAAGCCAGCACGCAGGGCGGTTGAGCATCGTGCGCGGGTTTCTCACGATGGTCCGCGCCGCCGAGCCCGATGTCGACGTGCCCGGCGTCGGGTTGGTTCGCACGTGCAAACGTCCCACCCCGCGCATCCTCGCGCCCGACGAGATCGTTGCTCTGATGGATGCCGCCCGCTCTCTCGGACCGCCCAATGCGCTGCGTCCGCACACCGTCGCCACCGTGATCGGGCTGCTGGCGAGCTGTGGCCTCCGCGGCGGCGAGGCGATTCGCCTCGACATCGATCACGTCGATCTCGTCGGTACTCCGCCATGCCTGGAGATTCAGAACACCAAGTTCCGGAAGTCGCGCCTCGTGCCGCTCCATCCCACGACCGCCGCCGCGCTGCGGGCCTACGCCGAGCAACGCCGGGCTCTCGGCTACGACGGCTTGTGCAGCGCCTTCTTCGTCTCCGAACGCGGCGCCAGACTCCACTACCATGTCCTCGCCCGGACGTTCGTGCAGTTGGCCCGCCGGCTCGGCCTGCGCGGGCCAGCCGGCACCCCGGGGGTCAGCCTGCACAAGCTGCGCCACAGCTTCGCCGTGGGCAGGCTCGCCGCCTGGGCGCAGCAAGGAGTCGTAGTCCGTGATCGGCTCCCCGCGCTCGCCGTCTACCTCGGCCACGTCAGCCCGCAAAACACCTACTGGTATCTGACGGCCACGCCGCCGGTGCTCGAACCGGCCGCCGCGCGGTTCGAGGCGTTCGTCGACGGGAAGGGGGCGCCATGACTGCCCGTGCCCCGCTCGGCCCATTGCTCCGTGCGTTCTTCGCCGACCATCTCCTACAGCATAAGGCCGTCAGCCCACAGACCATCCACGCCTACCGCGACGCCTTTCGCCTGCTCCTGACGTTCCTGCAGCAGCACCGTCAGCGCAAGCCCGAGGTGCTCACACTCGACGACCTCGATGCTCCCGTCATCCTCGCGTTTCTCGACCACCTCGAAGAAGACCGCGCCAACAGCATTGCATCGCGCAACGCGCGTCTGGGCGCCGTCCGCTCCTTCGTCCGGTTCGCAGCGCTGCGTACGCCGGAGTGCGTCGACCTGGCGTCTCGCGTCCTGACCATTCCCCGCAAACGCACGCCACGACGACAGGTCGCCTACCTGACGCGTCCGGAAATGGACGCCATCCTGGCAGGCTGTGACCGTTCGACCCACGGCGGTCGGCGGGACCACGCCCTCCTGCTGACGCTGTACAACACCGGGGCGCGGGTCTCTGAACTCATTGCGGTGCGGCGCTCCCACGTACGCTTCGGTCCCACCGCGGTCGTCCAGCTCTTCGGAAAGGGCCGCAAGGAGCGAGCGGTTCCCCTGTGGACCAGGACCAGCCGCTGCCTGCGCCAGTGGTTCGACGAAGAAGGCGAAGCCGCGCCCGACTATGCGTTCCGCAACGCGCGGGGCGACCGCTTGACGCGACAGGGCGTCACCCATCTGCTCGATCAGGCCTGCCGGCGAGCTCGCGAGCGCAGTCCGAGCCTGAACACGAAGCGCGTGTCGCCGCACGTCGTCCGTCATACCACCGCGATGCACCTGCTCCAGGCTGGCGTCGACATCGCGACCATCGCACTGTGGCTCGGCCACGAGCGACTCGAGACCACCCATCAATACGTCGAGGCTGACCTGCAACTCAAGGAAGACGCGCTGCGGAAACTTGAGCCGCTCGGTCAACGGACGCAGCGGTTCAAGGCCGACTCCTCGCTGCTGGCCTTCCTGGCGAGCCTCTGATTATGACAAGCAGATGGCGTGCTGGACCCCGACCGCCGCCGTCTCGCCGAACGGTCACTTGTCATAACGCGATGCTGGTCATACCGCGGAGTATGACCAGCTGGTCATACTCCGCGGATCTCAGTGACCGTTGACACAGGAATGATCAGCGGCTCCCGGCCCCGGTTCATCCTGTTTCTGCGGGCCGCTGTCAGCCGGGCGGCGCGAAGTGCACTGGGGGTGTTGGCGCGCTCGCCTGGCGTCTTCTCGCCGTCCAGAGCTTTTGCAGCGTGTCCGCGCCGGGGTGGTCGCCGGCGTGGCGGTAGTCGGCGCCGTCGAACTCGACGACGTCGCACATCTGGTGGAGTATCGAGAGGAGGCGCCCGCCGATCTCGAACAGCAGCGAGTCGCGCTCGTGGGGGGGCGGGTGGCAGCTGCGTTGTGCAGATTGTGGTGGCCGTGGTGGCCGGCGTGGCGGTAGTCGGTCCCTTTGAGCTGATCATCGATGATGTTTGCGCTCTCGTTCCCGCTTCAGATCTTCCAGCACCTCACGTCGCCGCTCGGGTATTTCGTCGTTTGTGATTAGCTTATGGGCTGCCAGCCATGACAGACCTGCATCTACGTCCTTGACGGATGTCAGGTTTTTTGGGTCTCCCGTTTCTGGGTCTGTCCAGTTTAGGTCGAAGTGATCTTGCTGTTCGTAGAATGTGATCTCGGTCACGGGCGGTTCTTTCGCTCCGTACGCGACTTTTACATGTTCTATTGTTCCTGGTTGCGCTGCTCGTACTGCAGCGAGCAATGCAGGAATGTGATGCTTTATTCTTCGCAAATTAGTATCGGTAATGATTATCGTGCCGAATCGACGGTCCTGGAACCTTTGCTTTTCCTTCATCTCTTGGTCGGTTGTAATGAATATCTCGGTACCATTTCTGTCTGCTGCGTCGAGCAGATCGCCGTTGCGTATTTTGCTCCATCCGTGCTGGTCAGCGGTTGTCACATTGTGACCTGTCAGGAACTGACGCAGCGGTCTCGGGGTGCAGTGGTCGAAAAGGATCTTCATTGCAGCTTTGCGTTTCTGTGCCCTTTTACTTTGTATTCAGGCGAGCAGCGAGAAAGTCCATCAGTTCTTCGGTTTTAGCTCTTTGGATCTCGTAGTTATAGGTGGTTCCCCCTTCTGCAATGTGTTCGAACAGATCGGCGATTCTTTTTTGGGTGCCTTTGAACACCCATTCGCTGGAATGGTTCTCCTTGATGATTTCGATTCCTTCGTGTTCGCGCCAGTCGATTGCTCCTCTCCCTGGAACGGGTGAGTCCGGGTTCGTTTTTCCGTTTCGGAGTTGCTCTACGACGTGACGCAGCACCGATGTCACGTCCTCGTGCTTTATTGCACCGAAGGTGTCGATGAACTCCTCCACGGTCATCCCGCTGCCCATGTTTGTGAACATGCTTGCGAGTTGGACTCGTCCCTGGTCGATGCACCATGCTCCGCTCATTCTTTCTGGGTCTCGCCAGATTCCCGGGCATTCGTTCCAGTCGATACCCCCGGGGCAGTACCTGCTATCCGGTGCTGTTTTCATCTCCGTCCCTCGCTGGGTCTGCCGCCGTTCAGGTGGTTTGTTCCCTGCCGTGTGAGCGGCACCGCTTCGGATTGTATACCGGACCCGTTTCGCTGCTGTCAGCGACTGGGGGCGTGCCTTCTGTAGCAGTAGTTTACCGGCGTTTTCTGTTCGTTCGTGACGAGCTCATCCCGGCTCCTGGCGCGGCAAGCCGCTGTTCGGTGCGAATTGCGCCCGCCGCGTCGGCTCGACTGCGTGGCGTTTACGGTCCTCCCAGAGCGTCTGCAGCGTGTCTGTGTCGGGGTGGTCGCCGGCGTGGCGGTAGTCGGCGCCGTCGAACTCGACGACGTCGCACATCTGGTGGAGTATCGAGAGGAGCCGTCCGCCGATCTCGAACAGCAGCGAGTCGCGCTCGTGGGGGCTGGGCGGCAGCCGTGTCGTGCAGACCGTTGCGCGGTACTGGTTGTAGCGGGCGTTGAGGACGGTGTGGAGCATGTCCTGTCCCCAGTGCGTGAGGTGGTGCGAGCCGAGGTCGTCGAGGACGAGCAGGTCCGCGTTGGTCAGGCGCCGGAGGATCTCGGTGTCCTGAGTCTCCGAGTCCTTATTGTAGGTGCTGCGCAGCTCGGTGAGCAGAGTCGCGGCCTCGCAGTACAGGCCGCCGATGCCCTTGTCGGCGCACTGGTTGAGGATGGCGGCGGCCAGATGGGTCTTGCCGATCCCGCTCGGACCGGCGAGCAGTAGGCCGTTCTGGCGCACCGGGAACCTCACGGCGAAGTCCCGTGAGCGGCGGAACGCGCGCTCGAGGTCCTCGTTCGGGTACACGGTGAAGTTGTCGAACGTGCACCTGGTGTAGCGTTCCGGGATCCCGGTTCTCTGCTTCAGCTTGCCGGTGTTCTCCCGGATCCAGCACTCGCAGCGGTGGGCGCGGTTGTTCCCGTTCTCCTTGCGCACGACCCATCCGGTGCCCCGGCAGTCGCCGCAGATCTCGGGCGCCGGTCCGCGGGTGGCCGCGGTCGCGTCGCGCAGTCTGCGGATCCGCTCGTCGAGGTTGTCTCGCATGTGCTTGAAGCTGTTCATCTCGCCCTTTCGCCGTGCTTGCGCCGCGGCTATCGGCGCTCGGCGCCCGGTTGGGGCCTGACGGGGGTGCGCGTGACGATTCGGGCGCTCTCGCAGCGGATCCGGTGCCGGTTGAGCGTGGCCCTGGTCGTCTCTGCGCAGGTGTCGCAGTAGCGGATACCCGGGCGCACGCCGGCGGTGACGATGATCGTGGTCGCGGGCGGCAGGTCGCCGGCGAAGTGGACGGGAGACTGGCAGCGTGGCCCGTCCACGGGTCGTTCGCCGCCGTCGATGCGCGTGACCGTGATACGCGGCGCTGACGGGCTATCGAGTACGCGTGTGGCGCAGTCGGCGCAGCGGGGGAGCGGTGGGTGCGCTTCTCCGCGTTCGGAGTGCGGCGAGCGCAGCGTGACCAGGTGCGTGGCGGCGGGCCGCGCCTCGGGGGGCGTTGCGTCGTGCGCCGGGTGCGTGCAGCGCGGCTCGTGGGTTACTGTGCCGGTCGCGCTGCCGGGCGTGCCGACCGGCGCAGCGGGTGGCGTGAGCTCGCGACCCGTGGCCAGCGCGGCGTAGAGCAGTTCGTCGAGGTCGGCCAGCGCGTGGTCGAGGTCCTCGCGGTTGCGCGTCGTCAGGCCCGAGAGCCGGCTCGTGTCGCGCCGGAGCTTCTGGAGGTTGCGTTCGATGGTATCGATGCGGCCGGCGAGGTTGGTGTTGTCGTCCTGGGGCATGGCGAAAGCGTAGGGGCGCGTGACGTGCGGCGGCGCGCCGTGGTCGAGCCGGCGGTTCGTGGGCTCGTTCGGGTGGCGGGTTCGGAGGTCTGGCGACGGGGCGGCTGGAGTCTGACTGTTGGCGCCCGTCGTCGCTGGCCGTGGCGTTCTGTGTGTGGAACGGCGTCATCCAGCCGGGACGTGGGCCGGCGTGCTGGTTTCCGACAGCGGGGCGTCGAGCTCGGGCGCGTTCTCCGCGCATTCGGTTTCCTGCATCTCGAAGCAGGACGGGTGCACCAGGTGTCGGGCGCCCGCGGAGGCGAAGCGCTCGCGGATCCGGACGCTCCATGTGTCGATGCTCTTCCAGTCGTCGTTCTCCCGGTGGAATGTGGCGATCTCCTCGAGCTTCGCGGTGAATTCGGCGTCGGTACTGCACTCGATCAGCGTGCGGTCGCCCTCGGCGTAGCAGAGGATCTGCAGGGTGAAAGGATTCGCCCACTGGCCGAACCAGGGAGCGTCCTGGCTGGTGTCATGCGGCGTGAACGAACGGCGTGTCGGCCGCGGCGGCGTGTCCGCTCTTGACCGGCCGGGGGCGCAGCATCGGCAGCGGCTTCAAGAAGCGTCCGGCGCCGGCGGCGATGAAATGCTCGCGCACGTAATCGCTCGGCGGGTCGATTCCGCGCCACGCGTCGTTCATGGCGTGGAACTTGACGAGGTCCTCGATCTGCTGGGCGAACTCCTCCCTCGTGTCGAAGTCGAGCCGGGTGATGACGCGGTTGTCGTAGCAGCTGGTCATGAAGGTGAAGGGGTTGGCCCAGCGGCGGAAGTCGGGGCTGTCGCGTCCGTCGCGTCCGGTCTTCAGCTGCGTCCACTGGTCGGCGACCGACAGTATGGCGTGGTAGTCCTCGCAGTCGACGACGGTGGGGTGGGCGGTGTGTCTGGCTACTCTGAACATGGGCGTGTTCCTGGCCGGCGTCGGCCGGTGGGCGGTTTGCGGGGTGGTCCGCCAGCAGCGAGAGCGGATCGGTTGGGTTGGTCAGGCGACTTCGACGCTCTTGCCGCCAGTGCGATCGAGAGGAGGGGAGATGGGATGCGCGAGAGCTGGATCTGTGCGGGTCGAGGAAGGATGAGTCCGTTCGGTGAGCGTGCAGGACGCTATTGCCTGTTGCGATGGTCAGCGCGTGAGCGGCGGGTCGTTACGGTTGCGCTCGAGCGAGTCGGCGTAACCTTTGGCCGGGCCCGGCGGGGCGGGCGGATCGGCGGCGTTGCCGCCGCTACCCCTGCTTTCTGGAGTTGCTTGGCTCTGTGATAGTTCAGCTTTTATCTTGTCTCGCCATGTGGGGTTCAGTGTGGGCAGCTTGTGTCCTCGCTCGGGTCTTTGCTTGAGGTATTCGCTGAACTGTGTCAATCGTTCGAGACTCTCTCTGTCTTTAGGTCTGTTTGCGGCCCTTTTGCTGGCAATGATGTCTTCGATGGAACATACTTGGTGTCCATCTATCGTCCGTCCTCGTTCCCACGCTTTCTCGAATGTTTCTATGCCGTCTGGTGCATAAATCAGGTCCAAGTCGAACGGCCCATTGTGTAGTTGTACAAAGTCGCGCCCTCCCTTTATGTCCGTTTCTTGTACGGTTGTCAGCCTGAAGCCCATGTCTTTCAGCGCTGTTACGAGTCTGTCCTTGTTTTCCTTGGTATGGTTGACGTAGATGTCCGCGTCTTGGGTGGTGTCCGCGAATCCGTGAATAATGGCGGCGCTTTTGCCGATGTACAGGTATTGCACCTGGTTTCTGTCTAGGGTCTCGGTCAACCGTTTCAGTTGTCGACTGTCAATAGTTCCCATATCCCAACCACCTTGGCACGTTGTTGTCGCACCAGCGCCGGTAGTCCTTGGTTGTCGTCCATGCGCGGAACGGGCTGTCATCCATTACAGGCTTGTGCGTCTTGATGAAGCTGTATTCCGCGCGTAGCTCTAGTCCTCGCTCCCATGCTGCATCGAACTCTTTGATGAGTTCGGCATTTATTGTTGCTCTCCTTTTCATGTTGCTGGATCCTGTCATGATGATACCATTTGCTGTTCTGTTTCGATCCTGCGGTCGACTATTCCGCGCGCCGCGCGCTGGTTTCCTGGGCTGTTCTAGTTGCCAAGGTCTTCGGCGATCGAGTCGGCATTGTAGAAGTGTTCCGGTAGCCGGTCGCGGTGGCGTCTGCACCACGTGGACTTGCCGGCGCCGTTGGCTCCGATCACGATGGTCAGTTGCGGCACTGAGTGGTCCTCGGCGAGCGTGCAGCTCTATTCTGTGGACCGTGGCCAGTGGGGGAAGGGTAGCGGCGTATTGCCGGGCACCGTCTCGGTCGTTCCGTCGGGCCAGTGGCGCGTCTCGGTGTTCGTTTCCAGGCACCAGCGGTCGATGACGCTGTTGGGCCACTCGGTCATGATGATTCCAGGCTCGTCGTCGGGCGCGTACACGCAGGGTTTGCCCTGCTCGAAGCAGATCTCGCGGTTGTCTTCGACTTCGGGGACGATCAGCTCCGTGCGGCCGGTGTCTGTCATGGCGACTGTTTCCTGATCCTTCCCGATGGTAAACCATTCTTGGTTGCGGCTGAACCGTGCCACTGCATGGCCGGGTGGCCAGCTCTAGTAGCCGTGGTGGACGCGCGTGTAGACGCCGGGCTCGTGGCGGCGGAACCGGCTGTCGGCGTTGACGGCGTGGTGGACGTTGTTCGCTGCCGCGGTCCGCTTCGGGTTCAGGCGCACGTACGGCGAGAGCCGGTCGATCAGGTCCCGTGCATCTAAACGGGCGGTTGCCGGTGACGGCGACGATGAAGTCGCTCAGCGAGGGGCGTTGGTTCCCCGGTTCCGTGCAGGTCGGCGGGGCCGCGCCGTCCGGCCGCGACGTCGTCGATGATGGGCGTGCGAGCCGCACCCCGAGGCGCTGCGCGTTCGACAGCGGGGCGTGCCGCGCGAGCACGGCGATGGCCGTGTCCGTCTCGTGTGCGGACGGCGTTCCGTCGTCGAGTTCGCCGCGTTCGCGGCACAGCGCGTGGGCGGCGGCGGCGAAGACCTCGGTGGGCGGCCCCAGCGGCGCCAGCGGGAGCGGCGCCGGTGCGGGCTTGGGCATCTGTCTGCCTGGCGCGGTGACGTGGTGGGGTCGACGAGCCTCTTCTTCAGCAGCGGGCGTTCAGGCGTCCCGCGGCTGTTGCTTGGTGATCGCTTCGCAGTTGCGGCAGCGCCTTCAGCGTTCCGGCAGGTGCTCGCGGACGGTCAGCGTCGCGAGCCAGAGCAGGTCGTCGTCTTCCTCGGCCGTGGTGCGCATCACCGCGTTTGCGTCGTTCGGTCGTGTCGGGTCCTGTTCTTCGAGGAAGGTCCGCAGCTCGCACGAGCCCACCGGTCCGGCCGCTCCGTCCGACGCTGCCGTGCAGTACACGTAGAAATCAGTCTGGTCAGTGACTTTGAGCCGTATCCGGATCTCGTCGATGCGGTCCGGCGGCCGTGGTCCCTCGGGGCGGTCGCACGTCTGCGGCCACTCCTGCCAGGCGGTGCGGCCTTCGAGCGTGCCGACGCTGGTGATCACGGCGCTGTGGCGCAGCCACACGATGTCGTCCTCGGTGAACCGCTCGCCGTCGACCTCGACCCATCGGCGGCCGTCGTCGATGCCGTGGGAGCTGCTCGCGGGTGCGCTCGCCCGGGCCAGCCACGCGTCGGCCTCGCGCCACTCGCGTACCCTTTGCAGGAATCCGTTGACCCCGGCTGCCGTCTTCGGCGTCCTCACGTCGTTTCCTCTTGTACCGCGCTGTTCGTCCAGCGCCGGCTGGTCCTTGCTCTATTCCGTCCGGGTGAACGTCGCCTCTTCCTGGTCGCGGATCAGGAGCCGGGACGTTTCGATCGCGGCGTAGCGGGCGCCGGTCTCGGTGGCGGCCTGCACGTACAGGAGCACCGCCTGGTTCTGCAGCCGGAAGCGCGCCGCCCAGGGGCGGAGCTCGGTCGGCACGTAGACGTTGCGCGGCGTCGTCCTGTCGTGGTCGAGGCGCTGGTAGGAGGCGACGAGCAGCCGCTTCTGTTTCAGGGACTGGTTGTCGGGGTGCTCGGCGATCGCCTCGAGCGCGTCGGTCGTCTCGGTCAGCGTGGTGCCGTCGTCCCAGTGGTCGTCGTCGCCGGGCTCGGCGCTCGGGTGCAGTCCGGCCCGCAGCAGTCCCGCCTCGTCGCGGAAGACGCGCAGGAACGAGGCGTCGAGGGTGTGGTCGACGGGGCGTCCGTGGCGGTGAAACTCGCCGGCGAAGCGGTAGCGGGGATAGCGGGGCATGGTGTCTCCGGGTGATCCGCGCGCCGGCGCGCAGCGGTGTTTCTGTTATCGCGAGCGTTCGCTGAGTGCTGCGATCATCGCTGCCCGGTATGCGGGCCGAACTACCGTCGATTCGGCCGCTGCGATGATCTCGGTGGTGCGCCAGGCTAACTGGTGCCAGTGCAGCCGGTGAGAGTCCGGCAGGAAGAAGAAGGTCAGCCACCACTTCCACCCCGAGTCATGGGCCACCGCTCGCGAGGGCGGGGGTCAAGCGTTGACAGGGGCGCGTGCGGGCAGGGCTATTGAGCATCGAAAGAACGGTAATCCGGGATGCCGAGGTCTTCACCGAGGGCCGAAGGCAGCATCCGTCCCACCGATATGGCGAGGGGGGCCGGAATCCCGCGGTGTCGAAGAACCCAGGCACGCACGTACGCACGGCACCGGGACCTGGGAGGTCTCCATGCCACCCCGCTGTCGTGGGCGGGGTCGCTGAGGAAAGGAGGACATCCGTAACCGAGGATGCACGGCATGGAGAAGTCTGACTCGGTCGTAGTAGCTGAGAAGTCGACGAACAAGGGGACTCGGGTCCCTGCGGAGCCGATGGAGCCAAGGACCGAGCCCAAGGGGAATCCGGGAGGTCAAGGCGCGCGCCGGACGCAGTGCCGGGCAAGCGCGTCCCAGGCGGCCGACCGGATACGGCACTTCGTATGCCGGGAGCCACGGGAACGTCTGACGGCGCTCCTCACTCGGGAGCGTACCGAGCGACGCCATCAGCCCGATGGCGGCACACGACCGCTCGGCGTCGCGGCCATCTCGTCCAGAAGGTGGTGACGGAGACAATCCTGACGCCGACGAGGCGGAGTTCCTGGGGTTCAGCTACGCATGGCCGAACCAACGATTGCCGTTAGTGCTCGACAGGGCGACACCCAAGGGAAGAGCCGGATGCCTTAAACGGGCACGTCCGGATCTGTGCGGGGGGCGCCGGGTAACCGGCGTCCCTACCGCGAACATCCGTCTGGTCGGACTGCGAGCAGGCCGAGGCCGTGTGACCGCAGCTCCTCGAGGTCGACGTGTGGCGCGGTTGTTTCGGGAACAGCGATGATTGCGTGGTCCGCGCACAGCTGGTACAGCAGAGCCTGCTCCACCGCTCGGCGCCAGTTCTGCAGCTTCAGCTCCACAGCTATCGTCCGCGATGTCGTCGGGCAGTGGGCGTAGAGGTCGATGCGGTACTCGTAGAATCCGGCTTCCGGCTGCTGTTCGGGGTATTGCGCCGCCAGGTGCGCTTGCACCGGTGCCAGCAGTTCGGCTTCGTATCGCATCGTGTTCGCGCTCTTTGCCGTTTCACTCGCCGGTTCCGATCGGGTGGCGTCAGTTTCCCGTGCCGCGGATTTCGTTCACGTGCTCGCGCCAGAGGAACCGGCAGTACCCGGCGCCGCCGTCGAGGAAGCGGCGCATGTCGGTGCAGCGGCGGCCTGCGACGGCGAGGGGGCTGCAGACGGGGCAGTCGGGGCTGCGGGGCTGGTCGTTCATTGGCGTCACTCCTGCGCGAACTGCTTGCTCAGCGTCAGGACCTGCCGGTTGTAGGCCGAGCCGATGGCGCTGCCGTAGGTCTGTTCGGGCGGTGCTGCCATCCGGCTGTAGAGAAGGCGGCCGATCCGCTGGCCGTGCTCCATCGACAGGGCCGTCTCGTGGGCGCGGACCTCGAGGACGGCCCGCGTTCCCGGCTGGCCGTCGCTGGACCCGAAGCCGGGGTCGAAGAAGCCGGCGTAGTGGATCCGGAACTCGCCGACGGCGGGGTCGAACGGGACCATTTCGGCTGCGAAGTCCCGGGGGATGCCGAGGCGTTCTTCCGAGTTGAGCAGGTACAGGTCGCCCGGGTCGAGGATGAGCCGCCCGCCGGCGGGCGCTGGGACCGGCTCCCAGAAGTCTGCCGGCCGGTAGTGACGGCGCCGGCTCAGGTCGATGACGGGCGCGTTGCTTCGGCCGCGGTACGCGATGACCTCGCCGGGGCTGTCGCCTGCGATCCGGGCCGTGACGTGCAGTCCGTCGTCGATCACGGCGCCGGCGGGCTC
Source organism: Vicinamibacterales bacterium (assembly GCA_965116825.1). Classification (GTDB taxonomy): domain Bacteria; phylum Acidobacteriota; class Vicinamibacteria; order Vicinamibacterales; family UBA8438; genus WTFV01. Next base: position 6,264,777 of record OZ220736.1, on the reverse strand, counting down.
TCCGGTCGCGCTGCGGCAGAGGCCGCCGGCGCCGTGCGCCGTGCGCCGTGCGCAGGTCCTCGTCGGTGCACAGCGCGTTGCCGCGTTCGAGGCGGAGCTGCGTCAGGCAGTCGCCTTCGCGGACGATGATCGGGAACGTGCGCGGGACGATCTCGAGCCAGAGCGGTCCGTGGTAGCCGGCGGCGATCCGGTCGAAGGCGTCGCCGTGGTCGGTGACGATCCGGGTGAAGACGTCGAGTCGTCCGGTCGTGCTCTTCGGGTTGGCCTTGCCGCGCAGCGTCTCCGGCAGGAACAGCCGTTCGTGCAACTCGACGAGGTAGACGCAGTCGCGCTCGAGGATCGTGGGGCGGCGCAGGTCGAGCCGCGCCATTTCGAGCTCTGCGAGCTTGTCGGTGACGGTGGCCGCCGGCCCGGTGAGGAAGCTGGCCTGGAGGCGGCGGGCGGCGGCGCCGAGGCGCAGGTCGAGGCTGGCGGGCTGGTACTGGTGCTCGCGTATGGGCGTGAGCGCGTCGATGCGTCTGGCGGCTGCGAGATCGCGCAGGTGTTGTACGGGCAGCACGCCGGGTCGGGATTGGTTGCTCATGGGACGGGCCTGTCGATGGGCCAGGGCGCGTGGCCTGCGGCGAAGCGGTCGATTGCGGCGATCGCCTCTGCGGGGGTGATGCGGTCGAGGGCGTAGTGTGCGGCCGCAGGGTACAGCAGGTTGCAGACGTCGATGTGTGGCGCGTCGAGGATGGCCGCGACGATGCGCGGGATCGGCACCGGCAGCCGCCCGGGCCGCCAGTGCTGCTCGGCGATGAGATCCCAGGCCGCCTTGCGGGCGGCGTCTGGGAACAGGGTGATGGCGAGCCCTGCGATACAGCCGGCGGTGTCGCACCCGTCGGTGCTGTGGAACGTGCGCATGTGCAGATGCGTGATCGGCGCGAGAGCGTCGGGGCGTGTCGCCAGCGCGTTCGGGTCGGTCCGGGAGCCGGGCGGGGTCTTTCCGCCGGGCGGCTTCAGGTGGCCGAGTGCGTTGCGGACTGTCTGCAGGCCGAAGTCGTTCATCGCGTGCGGACTCCGTGCAGGCGTGTGTGGGCTTGTCGAAGCGTACAGGGTGGCGGTCGGCGGTCAGCGGGGCGTCGTCAGCTCGTGGCTGCCGTGGCGGCCGGCTCGCGCCTGGTCGTTGGGGCTGTCAGCAGCGGCGGCTCGTCTGGGTGTTCGTAGGCGGGGGAGTCGAGCAGTTCCTCGGACACGCTGGGCAGCGGCGCGCCGTCGCCCAACGGCCGCGGCAGGGCGCGGCTGAAGCCCTGGTAGAGGATCCCGTCGCGCGTGAAGCCGTTCCGCTGTTTCGTCTCCGCCATGTAGCGGTCGAAGTCGGTGGGCGAGAGCTCTCCGACGGTGGTGTTACGGTCCAGCGTGTCGGCGTAGCGCATCTCGCGCAGGATCAGGATGACGCTCCCGATGCATTCGAGCGGTTTCGCGCCCGGCTTCGCACCGGCGTAATCGCGGTGGTCCGGGTGCCCCGGTGCCCTGGGTCCGTGGGATGGCAGCTTTGGAGGCGTCCGCTCTTGCGGATCTGGTTCCAGAGCCGGCGCAGGTTGTCCTTGCGGTAGTGTCCGCTGGCGATGTCCTGTTCCAGGACGTTCGCTCTCGCACCGGCGCACCGATCAGGTGTGTCACTGTCCGGGTGCAGGGTCGGCCGCCCGTTTGCGGTCGGCGTCGGTGATGGCCTGGTACGGTTTGCCGTCGCGTACCAGTACGGAATTTTCGTCTCGTTCGACGACCTCGAGGATCTCCGAGGTCCATTGCCGGTTCTTGCGCGCCTGGACGACGATCCGGCGGCCAATCAGCTGGTCGGGCAGCACTGCGGGGGCATTGTGGCGCGAGCCCCACTCGCCGTTCGGGAGTCGACTCGGAAACCAGCCGAGCAGGCAGGGCTTGGCGCGCTGCGCTTTCGGCGTGCATTCGTCGGCCGGGGGGGCGACGACCCAGGCACGCGTCGGATCGTCGGCCGTGACCCCGACCTGCAGCCGCAGTACCGAGCCGTCGGGAAACCTCCACGCGCCGGAGATCTCGTCCTCGCGGATCGCCTGGAAGTACTCTTGAAGGCCCTCGATCCGGACCTGCCCGCTACGGATGTCCTCCGCCCACTCTGGGACGGTGGCGCGCAGCTCCTCGAAGGCGTAATCCGCATCCGTGTCGCCTGTGCTCTCGCCGTCGGCCTCGGGTCCCTCAAGCAGGCGCGCGCTCACCGCGGGAGTCTACGGGGTTGCGGTCCGGGCTTCTGTTTGATCTGGCGCGTGCTGGTCAGACTGACGATCTCGATCTGGTAGTCCCTCAGCTCCATTTCGGTCAAGGGCTGTGGGCGCCGTGTCGCTCAGTCGGGCGTTGTCGTTCCTGCGGGATCCCGCTTGGCTTCTGCCGTGGTCTGCAGGGGCGGTTCGCCGGGACGTCCGTAGGCGGGGGAGTCGAGCAGTTCCTCGGCCACCGCGGGCAGCGGGGTTCCGTCGCCGAACGGCCGGGGCATGGCGCGCTCGAAGCCGTGGTACAGCAGGCCGTCGCGCGTGAGTCCGTGGCGCTGCCTGGTCTCGGCCATGTACTGCTCGAAGTCGGTGACGGACAGTTCTCCGGCGGTGGTGTCGCCGTCGAGCGTGTCGGCGTAGCGCATCTCGCGCAGCACGAGGATGACGCTCCCGCTGCACTCGAGCGGCCTGGCTCCCGGCTTCGCGCCGGCGTACTGGCGGTGGTCCTCGTGGGTCGGGTCCGTGGGGTGGCAGCTCTGGATGCCGCCGCCCTTGCGGATCTGGTTCCAGAGGCGGCGCAGGTTGTCCTTGCGGTAGAACCCGCCCGGGTGGCGCTTGCCGTGGTTGGCGATTCACCAGGGGCATTGCTCGCACGGTGTTCCGGCGGTCTTCTTGTTCGTGCTGCTCATGGCAAGCTTGTCTGCTCCGGTGTCTCGGCTCTATCCGAGCCGTCCGTGTTCCTTGAACGAGTAGTAGCGCGCCTCGGTCACGATCACGTGGTCGAGCATTTCGACCCCGATGATCTCGGCTGCCGAGCACATCCGCTCGGTGATCGCCATGTCCTCTTCCGACGGCGTCGGGTCGCCCGAGGGGTGGTTGTGCCAGAGCACGAAGGATCTGTTCCCCGATCGCAGGATGGCTCGCAGGATGTCCCGCGGTTGTGCCAAGGCCTCGTCCAGCGTTCCGCGCCCAAGGATCAGGTCGCCGCCTTCGAGCAGCCGGTTGCGGGTGTCGAGCAACAGCGCGCCTATGTGCTCGAGTGGCCGGCTTCCGTACCGCCGTATCAGGTAGGCGGCGGTCTTCCGGGGCCCCCGCATTGGTTCCTCCCTCTCGGGTTCGGCCAGTGTCCGGCGCCCCAGCTCGATGGCCGCCGCCAGCCGCAGCCGTCCCGGGTCCCCGTAGTCGTCGGCGCCGGCGTCCCGCAGCCTTGGCAGCCGACTGGTGCGCCGCACGTACTCGGCGCAGCGGTGGTGGACGATCGCCGCCAGCTCGTGGTCGTCGAGGGTCGAGATACCGACCGCCTTCGCCCGTCTGAGCAGCGCCCGGCGTTTCTTCCGCCGGCCGCCGCCGGCCGTGCCGGTCTCGTTCGTCATTGCTGTCGTTTCCATGCGTGGTTACCGCCGGCGCTTTCGCGGATGCGCCGGTGGGTGCGGTTCAGCGGACGGGTTCGTGGTAGGCGTCGGCGATCGTGACGTGCAGTACCGTTCGGCCGAGACTCATCGCTGGTCCTCGCGTTGGGTCGCGTGCGGGTCGTCGTTGAGCTTGATGTCGCCCATGAACAGGACGGTCAGCGTCCGATTGTTCAGCGCCCAGAGGCGTCCGCCGCGCTCGAAGGGCGCAGCCCCGCGGGCCATCCACTGGAGCTGCTCCCAGGTCTCGGCGCGCCCGATCTCGTCGGTTGCCGGCTTCTCGGTGCAGATGGCCGCGCGGTCCAGGTAGAGCGTGTATCGCGCGCGGTCGCTGTCTGCGGCTTCCTTGTCGGCTGTGCCGGTTGCCGGCGGCCTGATCAGCAGGCTCACCTTGACGGGTCCGGGGCTGCCTGTCAGCAGCGCGTCGGGGTGCGGCTCGGCGACGTGGGCCGCCAGCCGGGGATCGACGTGGCGGAGCACGTCACGGTCCACCAGGACCATGCCGTCGCCGCCGTTCTCGGCGCGGTCGCGCTCCATTTCCTGTTCGAGGAAGCGGTTGAGCGCGAGGACCTGCTCCGCGTCCGGGGTGCTCAGCGTGGCGGCGTCCATTGCGCTGGAGCCGGTGCGGATCCGCTCACCGCGCAGGATGTAGCCGTCGACTATGTGTTCGGCCGCGGTCGGCTTCGCCGGATGCAGGACGATGTCCGAGGGGCCCTCGGCGGTCAGGAGCATGATGGCGGATGACGTCAGGTTCAGCATGGCTTCCTCCTCGGGTGCGGGTGTTGGGAGTGTTGCGGGAGCGCGGGTCTTTCGGCGGCGTTGCGCGGTGGTGTCGCCGGCGTGGCGGCGTGGGTTTCTGGCACCTGGGGCGCCGCCAGCCGGCTGCGTCCTAGCCCCAGCCGCTCCAGTCGATCCGGCCGTCGTCGTCGACGTGTCCGTAGTTCCGCCGACCGTCGGCGTCGGTTGCGATGGCGACGACCTCGTACACCAGATGCCCGTACCGCTCGTCCTGCTCCTCGGTCCACTCGCACGGACGCGGCAGCGTGTTCCCGGCATCGTCCCGGAGGGTGCGGTTGTCGCGCCGGCACTGCCGGATCGCCTCGCGCTTCCGCGTGGACTCGGTCCCGTGCGGGTCCGCGCAGCTCGCTGCTTGGTAACGGGTCTCGATGATCTTGCGCATCAGGTCTTCCTTTGCTGGGTGTGCGTGTCGCTGGCGATCCCTGCGCCGTGCAGTCGCGTCATCTCAGGGCCGTACGCGCTACTGCTTCGGCGTGTCTCAGAGGCCGAAGGCGTTGAGAATCGCGTTGGCGTAGACGTCGGCCTGGCTTGCTGTGGCGGGGGCGGGCTCCACCTCGGCGATCTGTCCGTACTCGCGGGCGCTGACGTGCGTCACGCGGAAGCGCTCGTCCTCGCGGATGCAGTGGATCCGGATCCGGTTCGGGCCGTTCAACCGGATGCACGCTTCGGCGACGTGGTTGCTGATGCGCGCCTCGGCGTCCTGCGCGGTCCGCAGGTCGACGAAGTCGGTGCGCACGTCTACGCCATCGACGCCGGTGACGGCGCTGCGGGCGAGTTCTTGGCGCGCGTCGTCGATATGCTGGCGGGTCCTTTCCGGGTCGTGGGATCGTCCCTTTTCGGCGTTGTAGGTGGTGATGACGAAGGCGTCGACTTCCCTCGCCATCATGTCGATGAGACGATCGGCGATGCCGCGCGCGGCGGTGGCAGGGTCGTTGTGGGTCATGGTCCTGCAGCTTCTGTGGCCCCGGCTGGGGCCGTTGTGTCGAGGTGGACGGCGCCGCCCGGGCGGTTCTCGTGCGCCGCCGGCGGCGCCGGTTTCGCGTTGTCGTTCCTCGCCGTGGCGGCCGCTTGGCATTTGGGCGTCCGTGTCCGGGATGCCTTGCTGGCGCTGGCGCGGCTCCTGTTGCTGGGTGGGGTCCTGGCCGGCGGGCTCGTCGCCACCTTTATCGGACTTGCCGGTACCCGGGTGCGCTTCCCGCAGACCTTGCGCAGTGCTATCGGCGGCGGAGAGCTTCCTTCAGCGTGTTCCACCGGCCGCGGCACGAGCGCAGCACCGTGTCTACGCGCGAGGTCGCGAACCATCCGAGATCGATCGTGCCGGCCAGCCGCGGCGGACACTCTTCGGCCTCGACGATCACGGCGTACCGCCAGCCGGCGATGAGGCCGGCGTCGGCCGACCAGCGCCCGGCGAAGTCGGTCCCTGCGTGCAGGACCTCGGCTTTCTCGCCGCGTGCGGCCAGGTGCAGGGCCGCTCCAAGACTCCATACATCCGCCGGCACCAGGCGCACGCTCGCGTCTTGCATGGCGCCCGAGCCGACCGGAGGTCGCACGAGCACCTGTCCCGAGACGGCGTCGTTGCCGTAGAGGATTGTCCCGCGGGACCAGTCGTGCAGGTGCGGTGACAAGAAGAACCCGGCGACGTATGCGGCGAGCACGCCGGGTACGAGGATTCGTCGGCGGCGGACGACGAAGCGCCGCCAGCGCCACGGGATGGCGGTCCCTGCGTTCCGCAGAGGGTCAACGATCCGGGATGCGCCGGAGTCCTCTCCCGGTACTGGGAGACCCGGCCACGCCGTCCGGTGCGCGTGTTCTCTCACGACTCCGCCTCGCATGCCGGGACCTCCAGGTGCAGCCGCCGGGCCTGGAACCCCAGCAGCCGGAACCTCCGCACGCCGAACTCTGCCGTCGGACAGCCTGGCCGCCGCACCTCCACGCGGTACGGCAGCCCGGCCGCCAGGTGCATCCCGTCGAACCAGCCGTCGATGTCGGGCCAGAGCCAGACTGCGGCGTCTTCGACCTGCTCGGGGAACGTGACCGGATCGCCAGGGTCGATCTTGGCGTAGGCCGCGAGTGTGGTTCCCGACTGCTTCGGCACCGGCACCAGCACCACGGCCGTGCGCAGCACCGGAGCGTGCGTGTCGGCGACGATCACCCGCCCGGCGATGAACGACCCGATCTGGCCGTCCCAGAAGTCGGAGACGAACGGGTGGGTCCATGCTATTGCGAGTCCGGTCAGCAGGAACCGGCTTGTGGCCCGCCGGCGCAGTTGCCGCTGGCCCTTGCGTGTCAGCAGCTCGCTGCGCAGGCGGGCGCCGAGGCGCCGCGGCATCGAGAGGAGCCGATCCGTCAACCGCATGCGGGCGAGTCTATTCGGGCTGTTCCGACGCGTTGGCCAGCGTCGCCCAGGGCGTCGTCTGCGCTGTCATCCTGCGTGCATCTTGCCGGTCGGTGCCGCCGACTTTCGGGCGCTTGGTTCGTCTTCGTCGTTCCGGAGCATCGCCGCGATCCACGCCTCGGCCTCGTGGCGCTCGTTGTAGATGCCGCCGTGCACGCTGTGGTCGTGGAACCGGTCCGGGCTGTTCATCTCGATGTCCGCTGACCAGCGGCTGGGGACGACGACCACCATTCGGTTCTCGTTCGGGTTGTAGTGCCGCAGCGGCGCCACGGTGTACACCGACACCGACACCACGCGCCGGCCCTCGCCGCTACCGTTGGCGAGCTCGCGGCCTGCCGGATCGGTTGTCGTGAAGACGTCTTGCGACTCGCCTCGCTGTTTGTTCGTGAACTTCTTGTGCGTGAACTTCACATGCTCACCTTCCGGATGGGCTGGGGTTTCCGGTCTCGGTTGGTGCTCGCAAGGCTGCGGTCTGTCGGTCGGACGGTTCGTCCATGGCCGTGCATGAGTTCGGGTGGATGCCGGTTTCCCGCGACGGTCCCCGTCATCGGCCTTCCGGCGTGGCTGCGTGGTCCTCGTCTTCGGCGCCGAGGTTGTCGGCGAGCTCGGCCAGCAGTCTTCTCGTCGGTTCGGCCTGCGGCCACTGTGCGACGAGGTCGCGCGTCGCGGTGAAGCTTCCGTCCCTTGCGGAGAAGCAGCTCACCCGCCCAGCGCTTTCGCTGTTGATGAACACCACCGTGCACTCGCCGCTGAACTCGCGGAACGCGATGGTCGTGCTGGCGGTCTCCGGCCGTGCCTGTGTGTGCTCGTGCTCTCTGCGGTAGCAGTCAACGACGTTGTGCGCTGCCTCGCGCAGCCTCTGGTAATGCGGCGGCGCTGCCGTGCTGAATCCGAACACGCGCCGATCCTCGTCGTGCTCGTACTCGACCGCGGCCAGCATCCTCGCCAGCGATGCCATCGGTCCGTCGCCCAGCCCTCTGGCGGACTCGTCCATCCGTTCGGTCATCGCGTCAGGTCGTGTCCTCATCGCTGTGGTCTGTTTCCGCGGCTACTGGTGCCGCTGTTTCGATTGCAGCGTGCGTGCAATCCGGGGAGGTGTCGGGCAGCCTCTGGTACACGGCGGCCGGCCTGCGGGCTCGTCCGCGGTCGGGGGCGCGCAGCGTCTCGTCGTCGGCGCCGGCGACGCGCCAGCGGCAGGGTGTGGCGAGTCTTGCGATCCTGCGGTTTCGCCGTCCGCCTCTTGCCCTGCTGCTCAAGGGTGCAGGATGGCCGGAGCGGCCGGCTCGTCCCCGTCCACGCTGAGGCATTCTCCGCAGACCAGGCTGCCGGCGGGGGAGTAGGGGTGATAGTCGCCGAAGACGGGCACGACGGCCTCGCAGCGCGTGCAGACGCCCATCGTGAACAGGTCGTCGACGAGCTCATCCCGTAGCTCGTCGGCGTGCTCCTCGAGGTGCGCCTGCGCCTCCGCCTCGCTGTCCCAGCACCAGCCCTTGCCGAGCTGCGCCTCGGCCAGTTGCGGGCGCCCGTGGGTCAGGTCGGGGTCGAGCCGGGCGATGATGATCCAGTCGCCGTCGTGGTCGCGGGTGACGGCCAGCGGGGCGTCCCAGTGGGGCGTCTCGCGGAGCAGGTCGTGGTAGGTTCTCCTCTGCTTGTACTCGATCATCCGCCGGGTGCCGCGGCGGGTTATCGCGAAGCGGACGCTGGATCGGTCGCGGCGTGCGGGGCTCGGGCGTGGTGTTGAAAGCGGGGTCATCCGTTGCTCCAGGAAGCGGAAGTGTGTGTGCCGTTGCGGCCGTCGGCCGTGTTCAGCGGACCGGACCGAGCGGGACGGGCGTGAAGCAGAGGGCGAGCGTGATCGCGAGCGCCCCGGCGACGATCCGGCGGCCAACGCCGATGGCGGCGGGAGGCTCGTTCCAGGGCGTCGCGTTCCAGTTCGTGAACGTCATGACGCTGGTTACCAGCGTCCATGCGATCCAGATCGTGGACTCGGTGCTGAGCAGCGCCGTTGCCGTGACGGCGCCCAGTCCCGCGCTGCGCGCCCAGGCCCGCGGCAGAAGGGCGTGGGCGATATGGCCGCCGTCGAGCTGGCCGGCGGGGAACAGGTTCAGGCTGGTCAGCAGCATTCCGATCCAGGCTGCCGTCGCCAGCGGGTGCAGCGCGATCGCGGAGCCGTCGCCGACGGGGCCGTGGATGAGCGTGACGGCGGCTTGCAGCAGTGCTGGATGGCCGATGGCGCGCGCGGTCTCCATCGCTTCCAGCGGAGCCGGTGCGGACAGGGCGACGCCGGCCCACAGCACGGGCAGCAGGGTCGCGAAGCCGGCCAGCGGTCCGGCCGCGGCGATGTCGAAGGCGCAGCGCCGCGTGCGAGGTCTTTCCCGCAGGCGCATGAAGGCGCCGAAGGTCCCGGCGAAGGTCGGTCCGGGGATGAAGAGCGGCGGCGAGACGGCGACTCCGTGGCGGCGTGCGGCGCACCAGTGTCCGAGCTCGTGTGTGCCGAGGATGCCGAGGATGCCGACGGCGAACCAGACGCCGTCGAGCGGGGAGACGCTCCGGAGCGCCGTCTGTTCGTCTCCCGTGACCAGGGTGCGGTAGGTCGCGGTGTGGGCGATGCCGACGACCCAGCAGGAGACGGCGGTCAGGGCCAGCGACAGCGCCGGGGCGGATTCGATCAGGCGTGTGCGCATCGGGCAGTGTCCAGTGTGTCGGTCCGGGTCCGCGGGTGGCGGATGCAGACGGTGCGGTCGGGGTGCTGTGGCGTCGACGGGGGTTGTGCCCGCTACGACTTCATCGACAGGTTGTCGCCCAGCGTGCGCAGCCGGTGGGCGATCGCGTCGCGCACGTGGTCGTCGACCTGGTAGACGGTGACGCCGTTCGGGCCTGGCCGCCCGTCGGCCTCGAAGCACAGCGCGAGGCGCTGCAGGAACTCCGAGCGTGGCAGGGTAGTGCGTCAGTTTGACAGTGACTCACTACCCGTGGCAGCGTCGCTGCGTCCGTGGTGATCATGCGCATCTGAATCCTCCGGTCATCCGGCGCGCCGCTTGCGCCGCGGCGGCGTTGATCCGGTCTACAGCGGCCGGCCGTATAGCCTCTGTCCGGCTGGGCCGGCTCCGTCCGTGAACGGAATGCGTGGATACGCTATCCGGCCGGCCACGGGGTCCATTCCTCTCTCCAACGGTCCCATTTGCGTCGTTCTTCGCCCGTCAGAGACCACCGTAGTCTCCAGGCCCACCAGTGCAGTCGTATCCACTGGTGAGGGTACGGCAGCCAGCGAGCCAGCTCGATGTTGTCTATGGGCGGTGCGAGCCGCTGTCTACGGTACTTACGCTCCAGCATCAATCCTTCCCACGCTATCTCGATGACGGCGCGGTCGTGGGTAGCCGCCCATATCTTCGTTGCGCTCCAGCCGTCGGGGTGGCCGAGGGTTCGCAGTCCACGGCGCGCGTCTCGTAGCCCGGACCTGCCGAGTCGATCCAGCACCACGCTGTGTGTGTCCTGGTTGGTGTAGTTGAGTTCGTGCAGACCGAGGGGGATCGGGCTGAACCATGTTGAACCGGTGTGCCAGCCCCGCTCTGCGACATGCGGGCGTACGGGATGTTGATGGCCGTGGTCCCGGTGATGTGGCGCCGTGGGCTCGTCGGTCCGATTGTTGTCGGTGTTCCTTCGCTGTCGCCTGTCGTCATGGCTCTCTTCGGCAGTCGTTGCCGATCTTCCCACGTGCAGGGTTGGAACAACTGGGCTTTGGCGCGCTGTCCGGCGCGAGCCGGGTCTTGCTGGGGGATGTCATGAGCGGCGGATCACTGGAACATCCCGACTCGAAGTTCGCGGCGGTGGCCGCCGGCCTCGAGCGTTCGATCGAGCAGCGTCGCAACCGTCGCAACCACCGCCTCGACAGTTGTCTGGCGCGCGGTGCGCAGCGTCAGCGTCTCTCCGGTTTCGAGGACCGCGGTGGCGGGTCTCGTTCCGGACCGGGGTCGGATTCGGGTCCGGTCCAGGTCGGTGTCAGCGTTGTGGTCCCCGTGGCGGCGAGCCGGCGTGGCAGGTTCTCGTCAAGCAGAGCGCGCATGGTCCAGGACGAAATCACGCGCCATCGCGAGCGTAGCGAGGGCTTGTTCCTTGGACACCGACGGGAAGTCATCCAGGAACTCGTGAACGGTTACTCCCTGTTCGAGGTGGTCAAAGAGCGACCGGACCGGTACGCGCGTACCGCGAAAGACGGGTGTGCCTCCGGAGATTTCCGGGTCGCTGTGGACGACGGAGTCTGCCTGAATGTAATTCATGACAGAGCATCGCACGGGTCAGGGTGTGTCGATCGTCGCGGAGCGCGTCGTCCGCAGCGTCAGCGTCTCTCCGGTTTCGAGCACGGCCGGGGCGGCGTGCTGGGCCGCGGCCGCGGCGCTGCCTCCCGCAGTGCCGATCGCGCCGCCGATGGCTGCGCCCTTGCGGCCTCCGAGGACGGCGCCGAGGATGGCTCCGACGGCGGCGCCGCCGCCGATGCGGGTCGCGTTCTGCGAGGTCTGGCCCGGGCCGGTGCGGGTGACCGGGGCCGTCTCCAGGGGCGTCTCGACGCCGTTGTATACAAGCGTGTGGAACAGGACCGTGATCCGGTCGGACCCGCTCATGCGGCCGGCGCGCTTGACGGCGGTGACCGAGCCGAGCATGCGGCTGTCGGCGGGGATCACCGTCTGGCCGTCGACGGTGACGTCGCCGGCGGTCCTCGCGGAGACGTTGTCTTCTATTTGCGCCGTCGCGCTGGTGACCGCGGCTGCGGTCCGCACCGTGATGGCCGTTCCGGCCGGGATGGTGGTCGGCGTCGCCTGCGTCGCTGGCGCGGGCGCTGTGGCCGGTATCGGCTCGTGGCGTGACGGCTCGGCCGTCGCGGCCGGGGCCGGCGGGGCAGGGGACTGCTGCCGTTCGGGGCGCGCGTGCGCGGCCTGTGGCTGGGCGATCCGTTCGAGGCGCCGCTCGGCGGCGCGCCTGGCTGCGCGCTCGCGTTCCAGCGCGGCCCACAGCCGGTCGGTCTCGCTCGGCGGGGTGTCGTGTCGGGCGGCGGCGGGGTCCGGTGCTGCGGCCGCGGTCGTGCCGGCTTCGGTGGCTGGCCCCACCGTCCAGTTGCGGCAGGCGGCGAGTCCGGCCCCCAGGGTTCCGCTGAGCATCGAGAGCACGATTGCGACGATGATGAGCCTGATCATTGGTGTTTCTCCGTTGCGGGCATGCCTGCGTGCGCAGGCGGAAATGCGGGTCGGTCGGAATCGACTTGTAACGATTCCGGGTGGTCGTTTGACCCGGTGAATCGACCATCAAATGGAGCCGGCGAGGCGGCTTCGCCAGTCGATTTTCCGGGGCGGGTTCCGTGGAGCGTGGGAGCGTCGGTCGCGGGTTGACGCGGCGGCTGGCGTTCAGTTGGCGGGGTTCAGGTTCTTCAGCAGCTCGAAGACCATCGTGCGCAGCTCGCGGACGTCCTCCTGGACATCGTCGATCCGCCGGTTGGTGTCGTCGATCCGCTGGTTGGTGTCGTCGATCCGCCGGTGGACGTTGGCGAAGCCGTCGTCCATTCGGCGGTTGGTCTCGTTGAACCGTCGGTCGACATTGGCGAATCCGTCGTCGATCCGCGCGTTGGTCGAGCAGGTTCCGATGCCGAGAGTGACGATGATCGCCCCCATGCCGAGCAGCACGGGGGCATTGTCCTTGTTGACCATCTGTTCAGGATCCTATCAGAGGGAGTGGCGGCGTCAGAACGGGATGTCGTCCTCGGTGAGGTCGTTCGGGTTCGCCGGGGCGCCGCCCTGGCCGCCGTCGTTCCAGGGCACGTCGGCCCCCGGGTCGGCGGCGTCCTCGAGGGCGTCGGCGACGCCGGGCTCTCCGGCCGCCTCGTGCTGGCGGATCAGCTCCGCCATGTCGGGGAACTTCTCCCGGCTGACCGCGTCGGCGAACAGCTCCCAGGACTCGCGGGTGTTCCCGTCACGGTCGGTCCAGACGTCGAGGACAAGGGCGCCGGCGACGCTGACGTGGTCGCGCCTGGCGGTGCCGTCGAGCAGGCCGGCGCGCTCGCCGAAGGCCTTGACGCGCACGAAGGCGGGGCGCTCGCGCTCGCACTTCTGGCGGCCGTCGTAGAGGCCGACGAGGAGGGTCATCTCCATCCACTCGGCGCCCTTGGGCGACACCTTGCGTTCCGGCCCGTCGCGGACGACGACGCCGCGCAGGTGCGCCTGGGCGAAGCGGAAGCTGCCGGTGGTGGCGGTCTTGCGGCCGCCGCCTGACGAGGATGTCTGGTCGTTCATGGGGCGTTGTCTCCTTGGAAGCGTAACCGGGCGGGATGCCCGTGTGGAGCGGGAAGCTCCGTGTTCGTTTCAGCTCAATGTGCGGAAGGTCGCCGAGATGCGGCGGTGGCGCTCGCCGGCGGTGTCGTGGCGGTCGATGCCGTGCATCCAGCTCGTTCGGGCCGCCCCGGTGAGGACAAGCGCGGATCGCGCCGGCAGAGTGACGACCTCGTCGCCGGGGAGGCCGTCCCGGCTGTACGCCTGCCCGTAGCGGGGCCGGAAGCGCATCGGCCAGTCGGTTGCGAGCGAGACCGACACGATGACGGGGCCGAACGCGTCGGCGTCGGCGTGCATGCCGATTCCCTGCCCCGGCAGGTACTCGTTGACGATGCACTGCTCGGGCGGCGTTCGGCCGAAGAGGTCTTCGAGCCGTGTTGCGGCTGCTCTCGCCCAGGCCGGGAAGGGCGCGGCCGGCGCCGCGCGGCCGGCCGTGCGGCGCGAGTAGTCGTAGCGGAAGCCGTAGTGCTGCACGCGGCGCCCGATCTGATGGGACCAATCGCTCGTGTCGATGGCTTCGAGCCAGGCCGCTTCCTCGGCTCGGTCGAGGAAGTCTTCCAGCAGTCGTGCGCCGTTGCCGAAGATGCTCGCGGTCATCGGTGCGTTCTCCTGTCGCCGGCCGAGGCGCCGTCGGGGTGTGCGCCGGTCAGGGCTGGAGGCTGCGGGCGTGGCGTCCCGGGCGGCTGAGGCCGCCGGCGCGTGGGGAGCGTGGGGGACAGGGGTCTTGTGGCGTGGCGGCGGGTTGGCCGTCGTTCCGATCCCGTCCGTACCTCCATTGTCGCCCGCCTGTATCCCTCCCTCGTGGTTCGTCTCCGGTTCCGCGCCGACGTTCGAGAGGCGGGGCGGCCCGTACAGGGCGGTGAGCGTGTCGTCGGGGCCGGGGTGCTCCGGCACCGGTTTCGTACACTCCGCCCGCCCGGTACGCAGCCTGCGTGTCGGTTCTGCGGGGGAGGCTTGAACAGTGGCGGAGTCTCGGGCCAAGGCGGAGGAGTTCTCGGACCTGTGGGGCGAGCTGATCCACTCGGGGCGCTGGTACCGGTCGCTGACCGTGTTCCTCGCCGTGGTGGTGCTCGTGCTGCTGGTGGTGGTGATGGTGCAGGCGTCGCGCCCGGCGCCGATGCCGCTGGTGGTGCGGGTCGACGAGGTCGGCCGCGCCGAGGTGGTCGATTACGAGGTCGAGCGGTCCTCGCTGGACCAGAACGACCCGGTGGTCGGGTACTTCCTCAACAGCTTCGTGCGGGACCACTTCGAGCGCCGGCACGCGCTGCGGGCGGAGCGCTGGCAGCGCTCGCTGGCGTTCATGACGGTGGAGTTGCAGCAGCAGGTGTACGCGGAGACCGTCGAGGAGCTGACGGTGTTCGTGTCGGCGCCGGACGCGCCGGAGTTCCTGGTCGAGAACGTGCTCGTGCGCGTGATTCCGCAGCCCGAGCCGCCGTACCGCGCCGAGGTCATCTTCGACCGGGTCGAGCAGTTCGGGCCGACGGAGATCGCGCGTGAGCGCATGACGCTGTCGCTGCAGTTCGTCTTCGCGGACTCGGTACCGGCCGCCGCGCTGCTGGTGAACCCGCTGGGCCTGGTGATCACGTTCATGGACGTGCAGCGGCAGCTGGTCGGCGTCGACGGGCTGGGGTGATTCGGGATGGGCCAGGACGACTACTTCGATCCGCGTCGCCGGCCTCGTCCGGTCACTGACGAGCACATCGAGTCGTTGCGGTCTTTCTGCGAGGGCGGTATCGACCGCAACCAGGCGCGCTTTGCGGCGTCGGTGATGCACCTGGGGGGCGTGTTCACCTCCGAGCAGGCCGGGGCGTGGCTGGACGAGCACACCCCCGGCTGGGACGACGGCGAGGGGGACCCGGAGCCGCGGCGGCGGCACGGCCGCAACCGGTTCCTGCAGAACCTGTTCCGCGAGTACGGCTCGAAGAAGCGGCCGTCGCGGCTGGCGTCGACGCACCGGATGCCTGCCGGCGGGCAGTTCGCGCACATGGGGTCGCGGCCGGCGTACGAGGCGGTCGGCCTGGGCGGGTCGCGTTATCGGCGGCTGCCGCCGGCGCTGACGGCGCTGCAGCGGCTACTGCTGCACGACTACGTGCTGCAGACGGCGGGCCGGTGGACGTGGTACGGGGCGACGGACCAGAAGCTGGCGCTGTTCGACGCGCTCGGCGTCGGTCGGGACGTGCTCCCGTCGCGCGAGTACCGCGGCGAGGGCGCCGGCGGCGGGACCGTGCGGCGCTGGTTCGTCGACCATCTGCCGGTGGGGGTGGCGAGTTGGAAGCTGTGCTTCCCGTTCGTCTTCTGCGAGGAGCGCACGGTGGACGCGGCGGTGTCGCGGCTGGAGCCCTACGGCCCGCTGTGGGCGGCGCTGCGCCGGCAGGGGCTGTGGGTGCAGGTGGTCATCGTCGGCCAGTACGGCGACCCGGGGGACTGGGAGCGGCGGGTGTCGCGGTATGTGGACCCGCCGTCGCGCGACGACCGCGAGCGGCTGGCGAACCGCGTGGAGCGGTACCTGATCGAGCGTTTCGATGGCGATGCGAACGGCGCGGCCGTGCTGCGGGCCTACGGGGGGGCGCCGGGGGCGCGGGCGCGGCTGCGGGATCTGGAGAGGAACCTGCCCCGGCTGGCGGTCGGCCGCGAGGTGATGGCGGTCGAGGTGTGGAACTCGGAACGGCTGTCGCAGCCGGCGTGGGTGCGCGGCCCCGGAGGGGCATGATGAGCGGCTTGCAGCGCCTGGTTGCGTCGGTGGTCGTCTGCGTCGCCTGCTTCCTGGCGTTTCCGCTGTCGCTGGGCGAGGGCGGCGCGCTGGAGCTGGCCGAGCGCCGGCCGGCGGACCGGGTGGCCGCGTGGCGCATGGACGCGCATGTGCGTTTCCTCGCCGCCGGCGCCGACCCGGACGTCGACCCGCTGCTGGTGTACGTGGCGGGTAACTCGCCGCGGATCTACAGCTGGTTCGTGCTCATGTCGTTGTTCGCGCCGGGGGTGCTGTTCTTCGTCGGCTCGTCGGTGGCCGAGTCGGTCCTGCGGGTCTTTGCCGGGAGGCTGCTGGACTGGCGTTTCGCGGGGAAGCTGCCGCCGTGGCCGCTGCGCAGGACGGACAAGTCGCCGTCGCTGGTCATCGGGGAGGTGCACCACCGCACGGAGCTGTGCGAGGTGCCGCGGCCGAAGTGGCTGCGGATGCCCGAGAAGGGCCTGTTCACGGGGCTGCTCGTCTTCGGGGCCATCGGCACGGGCAAGACGACCAGCTGCATGCGGCCGTTCTGCCGGCAGCTGCTCGAGTGGCGGTCCGACGACCCGGAGAAGCGGGTCGCCGCGCTGGTGCTCGAGGTCAAGGGGGACTTCTGCTACGACGTGCAGGAGATGCTGCAGCAGTACGGGCGGATGGACGACTACATGGAGCTGTCGCTGCCTCCCGAGCCGGGGGACCCGGACGCGGGCACGCGGGAGGTCTGGCAGTGGAACCCGCTGTACTGCCCGTGGCTGGACACCTACTCGCTGGCCTACTCGCTGGCCTCGATCGTCAACCAGCTGTTCGGGAAGTCGAAGGAGCCGTTCTGGCAGCAGGCGTACACGAACGTGATCCGCTGGATCCTGGCGACCTACCGGTCGCTGCCGGGCGGGTGGGTGACGTTCGAGGACGTCTACGACTGCCTGCTGGACAAGCAGGAGCTGGAGAACCTGATCGACCAGCATACCGCATACGTCTACGGCCAGTTCGAGTACGAGGTGTTCGTGAGCGTGGAGGACTTCGAGGAGCACCGGGACCGGCTCACCAGCGTTACGGTGACCGCGCAGGACGTGGCGGACCACCAGGCACTGGTCGGGACGCCGGTCGCCGGCGGGGACGGGAACCATTCCGTGCTGCCGGAGCAGTTCGTGCTCGGGCCGCTGGTAGACGGGAAGCGGTCACCGCGCACGCACACGTTCGAGTGGCAGGTCCTCGGCGACCGTGCGGCGATCCGCGTGGGCCACGCCGGCTACTGCGTGCTGTTGTGGGAGATGCGCAAGGAGGGCCGGGTCATCGAGTTCCACCGGCACCCGGTGAAGGGTCCGACCGACGACGAGGTGGCGCTGAACGCGAAGATCGACCAGTGGTACAAGAAGGACTGGATCGGCCTGGACGAGAAGCTGCGCTCGTCGATCGTCGAGGGGATGTCGGTGTTTCTGGGGATCTTCGTCGAGCCGCGGGTCGCGCGGGTCTTCTGCCCGAAGAACCCGGAGCAGATGACCGAGGCGGAGCGCAAGCGCCTGATCCCGCCGCTGCTGGAGACGATCGAGACCGGGAAGGTGCTGGCGCTGAACATGCCGGGCGGCACGAACCCGGCGCTGGCGCGGGCGGCCGGGGTGATGCTGAAGTCGGCGTGGCTGTCGACGCTGCTGCTGCGGCCGAAGGCGATGAAGCTGAACCCGAAGAAGTTCTTCCGGCCGGCGGTGTTCATCTGCGACGAGTACCAGTCGTTCGTGACCACCGGCGAGGACGACCCGGCGGGCGACGAGAAGGCGTTCGCGCTGACGCGGCAGTCGCGCTGCATCCCGATCGTGGCGACGCAGAGCATCTCGTCGTTGAAGTCGGTGCTCGGCGACGGCGAGTCGTGGCGGGCGCTGCTGCAGACGCTGCGCTCGCGCATCTTCCTGTCGATGGCCGACGACGCCAGCCTGGAGACGGCGAGCAAGCTGCTGGGGCAGGTCAACCGGATGCGGGCGTCGTTCTCGCTGTCGGAGAACACGGGCCGGGCGGCCGCGTCGCTCTTCACCGGGCGCATCGGGGGCGGCTCGGCCTCGGCGGGGCTGTCGAAGTCGTATGCGGAGAAGCGCGAGGCCCTGTTCCACCCGCGGGACATCGCCCTGCTGGGCACGTGCCAGGCGATCGCGCAGATCTTCGACGGCAACGAGGTGCACGACGCCACGCGGGTGTACCTGAAGCCGGACTACAAGCCGCGCGACCTGCCGTACTGGCGCTGGTACGAGGAGATGCAGCGCGACAAGGTGGCGTGAGGGGAGGGTGGCCTTGGGTGTTTCAGGCGCGGCCGGCGGGGAGCTGACGCTCACGTCGTTGCGGAACGTGTTCCCTGCGATCAAGGACTTGATCGGCGACGAGACGGTGACCGAGATCATGGTGGTGTGCGCGCGCGGCGGCGCCGTGCTGGTGTTCTTCGAGAAGCGGGGCGTGCTGCACCGGCTGGAGGCCCGCGGGGTGGGACCGCGCGACGTCGAGCGGCTGGTCTACTCGATTGCGCGGCCGCTGGACGTGGACCCGGACGTTGTGCCGCTGGGGGATGGGCGGCTCGCCGACGGCAGCCGGGTGGCGCTGTGCCTGCCGCCGGCGTCGCTGGCGCCGGCGGTGACGATCCGGCGCTTCTCGAAGGTGGTGATGAGCGGGGCGGAGCTGGTCGCCGGCGGCTCGCTGCCGCAGGAGGTGCTGGACCTGCTGGGCGCGACGCTCGCGCATGGAGGCAACGTGCTGGTGGCCGGGGGCACGGGCTCGGGGAAGACGACGCTGCTCAACGCGTTGATCAAGCTGTTCCCGGCCGACCGGCGGATCGTGGTCATCGAGGACACGATCGAGCTGAGGGTGGACCAGCAGAACGTGCTGCGCCTGGAGGCGCGGCAGCTGTCGGCGTTCCAGCTGACGATCCGGGACATGGTCAGGCACGCGTTGCGGCAGCGGCCGGACCACATCGTGGTGGGCGAGATCCGCGGTCCGGAGGCGCAGGACGTGCTGCAGGCTCTGAACACCGGGCACGGCGGGAGCCTGACGACGATCCACGCGAACACGGCGAAGGACGCGCTCTCGCGCCTGGCCTCGTGCGCGATGCAGGCCGAGGACCGGCTGCCGTGGGACGTGCTGTGCCGCGGGGTGGCCAGCGCGTTCCAGCTGGTGGTGCACCAGCACCGGCGTCCGGACGGCTCGCGGGGGGTGAGCGAGCTGCTGCGCGTGTACGGCTACGACGCGGGTTCCGGAGAGTGGAAGGCGAAGTCGCTGTGGCGCAGCGAGCATGCGGGCGGGGCTCCCGAGGCGGGGCCCGTGCTCCCGCCGCTCGCTTCGGGGGTGTCGGCCGGCGGGAAGGCGGTGGCGGTCCGCGCCGGGGCGAAGCCGGGTGCCGGCGTGGTCGAGGTGGACCCGGAGGACCGGCGGACGGTCCCGCGGCCGGCGGCCCCGGGGCTGCCGTCGCCGGCGGTGACCGAGCAGTTCGGCCGGCGCAAGGTGGTGTCGGCGCCGCCGGTCGATGCGCGTCTGCCGGACGAGTCGGATTCCGGCGCCGCGAGCCGCGTGGTCGGCTATCCGCACGGTGAGCCGGTTTCCGGGGCGGTGGATGGAGGGAGCGGGTGATGGCGGACCCTGGTGTCGTTGAAGAGACGCGCGAGGTTGCTGCGCAGGGTTCGGGCGAGGATGCCGCGCCCGATGGTGCGGGCGGAGCCGAGACGGACCGGACGCAGGACGGTACATCGTCGTCGACCGATGCTGCGGAACCGTCGCTCGCCGACGCGATGCGTGACGCTGTTGCCCCTGGAGACGGCGGCGATGGGCAAGAGGCCGGCGGGCAGCCGGGGGAGGAGGGACCTTCGGAAGATCCGCATCCGGGCTCCGGAGAGTCAGAGGACGCTGTTGGGGCGGGTGGCGAGGATGAGCTTCCCTTGCGGAATCCGGACTCGCAGCCCGAGTCTCCCGAGCCGACTCCCGAGACTCTCGCCGCCATCCGGGCGATATCCAGGCGTCAGGCCGAGGACACCCGCGAGGAGGCTTCGGAGAAGGCTGCCGTTGTGGTGCGCAAGGAGGTGCGGCGGATCCTCGGGCTCGACGGCAAGCCCGACTTTGAGGCGGAGAGCGTGTCTCACATCATGGGGCTCGCCCGCGACGGCGAGCGGGTCGATCCCGAGCTGGAGAAGGAGCTGCGGGCCGAGCTCGACGCGCTCGGTGTGGACCTGGGGGTCGTGAAGCTGCGTTACGACTCGATGTCGCAGGAGGACCGCCGGCAGCTGACGACCTTCGAGGTCCAGCAGGCGTTCCTGCGGGTGGTGGACCGCGTGGAGACGCTGGCCACCCAGGCGTCGGTCTCTCTGGGGCACCGGATCCGGATGTTCGAGTCGGAGTCAAAGGATCACCTCAAGCTGGTCGCCGGCGTGCGGGTGGTGCTCGAGACCCAGCAGAAGCAGGTGAAGGAGCTGGCCGTCGGGTTCCGCAAGACGATGCAGGAGGAGACGGAGGGCTTCCGCAAGACGATGCAGGAGGAGACGGAGGGCTTCCGCAAGACGATGCAGGAGGAGACGGAGGGCTTCCGCAAGACGATGCAGGAGGAGACGGAGGGCTTCGAGGAGTTCGTCGGCCGGGAGAGGAAGGCGCTGAGCGACAAGGTGAAGGGCTTTCAGATGGCGTTCGAGGGTGTCGGCGGGCACTTGAAGTTGTGCGAGAACGCTGCGCGTGAGGTCGTCTCGAAGGTGGAGTCGGCCGGGGCGGCGTCGACGGCCGTGGGACAGGAGGCGGCGCGGGTGATGTCGGACCTGCAGCGCGTCGCCAACTCCGGCCTGGCGGTCCGGCGCCTCGCGCTGCTCGGCGGCGTGCTGGGCTCTGCAGTGGGCGGCTTCTTCGCGTTCGTGGTGCTGCTGCTGCTCTGGGCTGTGACGGGAGGGTCGTGATGCTCGAAGGGTTGGTCGCGCGGCGGCGTTCGGTGGTGGCGGATGCTTGCCTGCGGGTGCGGCTGTGGCCGCTGCCAGCGTCGGCGCAGCTGCTGCGCCGCGTGGTGTCCGACGTGCTGGGCGCGGAGCCCGCCGACAGCCTGCCGCTGGTCGTAGTGTCTGTGGCCGACGGCCTCCGTTCGCTCGCGGCGGCCGGTCCCGGGACGGGCGTGCATCTCGAGGTGCCGCTCTCGGACTTGGTAGTCGGTGCGCCGGACGGGGTGGCCGGCGACGAGCCGGGGCACCTGCTCGCGCGGGTGCGCTCGACGGCCGCGGCGGCCGAGCGGCTCGAGAGGCTGCGGGCTGGCTGGGGCGTGATCGGCTCCGGCGGGTCGTGGATGTGCCTGACGGCGGCGCCTGTCGCGTCGGCGGCGGCGCGTTGCGGCCGGTTGGGGCCGCGGCTTGCCGGCACCCGTTTCGCCGGGGGCCGGCTGGTCTTCGGCGGTCTCGACGTCGACTCCGGCGCGTCGTCCTGACGCGTACTTCTTCTCTTTCGATCCACTTCGTTCGCGCGGGCCGGATCCGGTCCGGGCGTCCGTATGCTTGCGCCTGACTTGGCGTCGCCCCTGCAGGCTGGCGGCGCCGGAAGGGAGTCAGTTGATGGCCCGCGTTTCCCCCGAGTTCATCGACCGTGCGCTGGAGCTGCAGGGCACGGTGCGCGCGCGGGCCTCGGCGGCCGAGAGCGCGTGGGCGTTGCGCACCGCGGCGCATACGGGCGAGGACGCCTTCGACGCGCTGGCGCGGCGGGTGATGTCGAGTCCCGTGCGCGTGGCCGGGGTCCTGTCGGGCGAGCACGACCCGCTGCTGCTGTGCGCACTGGCGGGGAAGCGGTCGATGGAGGACCTGGCGGGCGTGACGCCGGCCGGCGGCCGGTCGAACGCGGCTCCGACCGTGGTGGAGTCGCTGGCCGCCCGGCGGGTGCAGCAGCACTGGGAGCTGTGCCGTACGGACCCGGAGCGGGCCAAGCGGCTGGAGGCGAAGTGGGCCGCGTCGCGGGCCACGATGCGCTCCGGGCACCTGGGACCGGCGCTCTCGGCGATGGAGGCGACCTACGGCGCGGCGTGCTCGGCCGAGCGCGAGGCCGCGCAGGGGCGGCTGGTGTCGACCGTGCCGCCCGCCACGTGGGATCCGGCCGGCGCGCATGCGGGCAAGCTGGCCGGCTACGGCTCGGTGCGCTGGAACCGGATGCGCGGGCAGGCGGTGGCCGAGACGCAGATGCCCGCGGAGTGGCGGCGCCGCCGTACGCGCAGCGAGGGCCCGCAGCGCCCGCGGGCGCGCTTCGTGGCACGCGGCGCTGGTCGTGTCGAGCAGCTGGCCGACGCGCGTTTCTCGCCGCGCATGGCGGCCAGCCGGATCGCGTTCCAGGTGCGGCTGAAGCTGGCGATGGCGCGCGGGCCCGGGGCGACGCGCCGGTTCCTGACCTCGGTGGCGTCGAACCCGCGGCGGGCGGCGGCGGCCGTGCGGGCGCGCCTGGATCCGATGGTCGTCGCGGCGGCGATCGGTCCGAAGGCCATCGAGGGCATGCTGGCCGGCAAGCCGGTGCGCGAGTCGGGGCCGCTGGGGCGGTTGCAGGACGAACTGCACAAGCGGGACGTGGCGCGGCTGCAGAACGTGCGGCAGGGGCCGGACGGCGGCGTTGCCGACGTGAAGGCGCAGCGCGACGCGCTCGACGGCGGGATTGCGTCGGCAAAGGGGATGCGGGAGGCGAGCGCGCGCTTCGTCGACAAGGTCTGGCAGGGGGACAACCGGGCGGGCGCCGCGGGCGGCAGCTGGAGCGCGGACAGCGCCCTGGGCGAGCAGCTCCAGCAGGGGAGCGTGGACGGCAGCGTCTACGACGCGTGGCGGGCTCGGCGCGAGGCGGTGGTCGAAGGGGCGGCGGCCGAGCAGCTGCAGGAGCGGTTCGGGCCGGATCGCAAGGACCTGTCTCGCGCACGGGGTGAAGCGGCGCGTGACAGTGGCGCAGGTGACGACTGGGCGCGCGGCGAGACTGGACGGGTCCCGCGGGAAGGGAGTGGTGTCCCGCCGATGGAGCAGCCCGCGGCGCCTCCGCCGCAGCCCACTCCCGAGATACAGGGTCCGGGCATTTCGGATCCGATTGCGGGATCCTCGCAGCCGCTGTCTTCGTCTCCGCCGAGGCCTCCGGCTCCGCCGACGGGGCCGGGCATGTCGGATCCGATCCCGGGGCGTCCGCAGCCGCATCCGGACTCGCAGGAGGTCGACCTCTCGGGGGTTCGGGATGGCCAGTGGCACTCGGGAGTGCAGAAGATGATGAGCGTCCCGGCCGGCGACGTCGATCGCTCGTTGTCCGTGCATCCGGAACAGGCGGACAAGTTCAAGCTGGTCGGAGAGGACAGGGACGGGAAGCGTGCCTGGGAAGTGCGAGGCGATCTGGAGGTCGACACCGTGTACCAGTTGCCCGACGGGTCCTACGATGTGGTGTTCAAGCAGGGTTGCGTGCCTACGGACGCGGTGGGCGAGTGGGCGGCGGGTCAGGTCGACGCGCGGGTCAACGGGCGTTTCGTTTCACAGGACCGGGGGTCCCGTTCCGGTTCCGAGGACTATGAGTGGGCACGCGTGGATTCCGCTGTCTTGTCTTCGGATGTGGAGAAGTTGAAGGAACGGTTTGATTCTCTCGGAGGCGCCGACGCGGGGTATCGCCTGCGTACCGAGAAGACGCAAGTTGCTCAACCCGGCGGATATTCGAGGGAGATGGAATCGACCGTGCTCGAACGCTGGCAGCCCCGGGAGCGTTCGCAGCCGGATCATGCTCCGCCGGGCGTCGGGTCGTCTCCGGTCCCCGGCGCGAGCATCGTGATTCCCGCGGATGCGTTGCGTGACGTCGAGGTGAAGGAGGAGGACCTGCCGAAGATGACCCAGGAGGCGGAGCCGCCTCCCGACGGGTCGTGGAAGGTCCATGACGACGACCGGATCGACCGCGTCATCCCGCGCGAGGACGGGTCGTACGAGGTCCGGTTCAAGCCGGGGGTGGCGGCGCTTCCGGAAGGGCTCGCCGAGGAGGCGGCTTCGGAAACGCACAAGCGGCGCACCGACCCGCAGCTGGTGGAGCTGCAGAACGAGCGTACCGCGCAGACGGTGGAGCTCGAGCGCGCCGCGCGGGAGACGCTGGCGGATGCGGTCGAGCGCGGCCGAGCCCCGTTCGACGTCGAGCGGGCCGGCTACATGCCCGGTCAGGCGACCAACGCGTTCAGCCGGGAGGGGATCGACGGGGTCGACGGCGACCTGCTGCGCGCGAAGGCGATCCGCGAGGGTGCGGGGCACGACCTGCGCTTCGCCACGCGGGAGCAGATCGAGGCGGCCGGCGGCAGGGTGTCGCCGGACGCCGAGGGCGTGATCGTCATGCGCGAGGTCGCGGTCTCGGCGCAGCCGTTCGGGGAGGACGGGAAGGTCGACCGGAAGGCGGACCCGGTCGAGTACCGGGTGAAGTCGCCGCAGGTGCTCTACCACGTCTCGAGCGAGACGGACCTGGCCCGCGGGCAGGTGCCGTCCCAGCCTCTTGCCGCACCGGTGCGGGAGATGACCGCCGAGGACCTGTGCAAGTCCGTCGGGGTCGACACGCGGGAGATGCCGCATCCTGCGGGGCGCAGCGAGTTCCAGCCGGCGAATCCCAAGCTGAACGTCCCGGAGGACACCATCGTGATTGCGAAGGACGGAGGTGAGTCGGTCGCCGAGCGCAACGGCCGTCTCGTCGGGGCCGCGGTGCGTGCGACGCTGTCGCCTAACCGGAGCGAGAACGACTCGCGTTCGGCGCCGCCGAAGGGTGCGTACTCCTCGGATGCGGCCAAGGCGAAGCAGGAACGCCGGCTGGTCGAGGTGATGGCGGCAGACCGGGCGGCGGGGCGGATCGGGGTGGCCTACCGGACGTCTCCGCCGGTGACCGCGAAGGAGCGGAAGCAGTTCGCGCAGATGCTCAAGAACCCGCAGGTGCGCGTGCGGCTGGGCAAGGAGGTCGACCGCGTCAGCTCGTGGGTCGCCGACGGGGCGCAGCAAAGGCTGAACGACCGGGGTATCCAGACGGTGCACCAGCGCGCCCAGGGCGTTCCGTCACCGGCGCCGCCGGTGGGCCGGCCGGAGGGCCGGAATATCGACGAGTTGGTGCCTGGGCGGTGAGGTGTGCGGACAGTTTCCTGGGGAGGTTCACGATGAGGATTTCTGGAGTGTTCGGCCGCGTCGTGACAGGGGCCGTGCTCGCGGCGGCGATGGGCGTTTCGGTCGCGGCGCAGTCGTACAACGCGATCGGGTCGGGCGGGCCGTTGTGGTGGTTTCCGGCCAACGACGGTTCGTACTCGCGGCATCACGACGTGTGGCACATGTCGTACTTCGAGGCGTTGGGTGACGACTGGACGGTCGCCACCTCGTTCCCGACGATTCCGGGTGAGGTCGTCTGGGTCTCCAACGTTTCCGGGGCGCCGGAGAACAGCGCGTGCGATGTGCAGAACGGGACGGAGCTGGTCAACGTCGGCCCGCCGTATCCGGAGGACGGGAACCCGATCCCGCGCACCGCGCGGACGCCTTCCGGAGTCGGCGGCTTTGCCGGCTTGCAGATATCCATGCACATCGGGGAGTGGTGGCAGGGGATGAAGTACCGCGGGTACTACGACAATGCAGCCGCCCGGGCGGAGCACTTCAGCGGTTCGACCGCGGCGTACGATCCCGATGTCTTCGGGTGGTTCGATGTCCGCATGAAGGATGGCGCGGGCACCGTGCAGCGTCCGCCTCTCTACGACGGAGGCCACTCCGTGATGTGGATCAACCCGCTGTACTCGCACTGGCAGCTCTGGGGCGGCGGCGGGTTCACCATGCCGTGCCTGGGCATCTCGATGGTGCAGATGCATGGCGTCAACCGGGGGGGCGGCGAGAAGGTCTGGCCGCCGACGCCGGTCGGGGCCGACGGTGGGGAGTGCTGGTCGAACGCGCGGCCGCTGGTGCTGCGGGCGAACTCGGAGGCGCGTTGCGAGCCGAATCTGGCGGAGCGCTACCCGTATACGGACCGTTTCTGGACGGGGTTCGACGCGGCGCCGCCGCTGCCTGCTCCGGCGTGGATCGGTGGGAGTCACCTGCCGGAGTTCCCCCCGGACTACTCGGCGCCGTACGTGATGGCGCGCCGGGGCGAGGTCGCTGCTTTCACGGCTGATGAGCTTGCGTCGGCGTCGCCTCCGGCCGTGCCGTGGACGAACCTGTCGTACCCGGACCCGGGTGTGAGCATCGGCACGACGCGCGGCGCCATGCCCTCGCGGTTTCTGGATCCGAACCGGGTGGATCCGTTCGGTGGCGCGACCTACGGAGCCGGGACCGTCGAGTTGTACAACTCGGATCTGAACGCCATCGAGTGCCTGGAGATGGGCGAGTCCGGCTGGGATGCGGCGACCGGAACGTTGAACGTCGATTGCGTGCACGGCCGCGAGAACAGCCCCAACACGGCCCGGGTCAACCGTGCGGTGATGGGACACGGCACCGCGGAGCGTACGCGGGAGGTGGGTCCGGTCGACAACTCGCGGGGGTATGGCGGACGCGGGCTTGCGCGCCGGCATGCCGGGTTCTGGTCTCCGCCGGCGGGTTTCGGCTGGTTCGAGCATCGCAACGCGACGCTCGGGTGCCTCTTTCTCGAGGCGGAGGTGGCTTACGATCCGGCGGCGAATCCGGGGTCCGGTTCTTTCGGCGCGTTCGGTCTGGCGTACGACGCGGAGCAGGCCCGGTTGGAGTGGGTGGAGGAGATGGACGACCAGAACGCTCTGTTCCTCCTTGCGCTCGCCCGCGGGCAGTGGCTCGACGCGTTCGCTGCGCGTCGGGCGGCCAGACGGGCGTTCCGTATCGCGTACGGGTGGGAGCTTGTCCGGGACTACCGCGTGGATTACCTCCCGGAGATGGTGGATGCGTTGGGAGCGGCGGCTCCCTACGGGTACGACGCTCCGAGCGGTGTGTTGAGGGCCAACGGCCGGGTCCTCGGGCACGGCGGCAAGGCGTGTGTGACCAACATGGGCGGCGGGTACAACGAGGCGCTGGTGCCGTCGATGCCCGCGATGGTTACCGGTGTCGGTTACACGGGACAGAGCTCCGTTCCCGGCCAGGGCGGGCCCATGTGGTACGGCCAGGCGTTCGACGGCTATGGCGCGCACGTCGCCGGGGAGCAGGGGGACCACTATACGCAGCACGCCGACGTCGTCGGCCGCACGACGCCGTACTCCGAGGCGGTGATCAATCCGGGGTCGGAGTATCCGGAGGAGCTCCGGGCCTATTCGAACTACAACAACAACCGTCTCGGATCGACGGTGTGGCGGGATTTCGCCTGCTATACGGCGCACACTGGCTACTACGGCATGGGGCTCACCCGTGTCGGCACGCCGACCCTCGATCATCGCGAGCATCCGGACCAGGCGTGGCTGAACCCGGATCCGAACATCATCCTCGGGGACATCACCAGCACGCAGTACTCCAGCGGGACTCCTTGTGTGGGCGATCCTGCGTACGACGATGTGCGTGCCGACGGCACCCGGCGCTGCTTCGATCCTGCAGACGGCCTCGGGGCGTACAGCACTCCGGATCATCCCAGCTCGGCTGGCGCGTCCTACATGCTCGAGTACAGCGGCGACGGGTCCAGCGACACCGGCAGGAGCGGTTCGGTTGGCGAGCTGAGGCCGACGCCGTATCGGATGATCGACGGGTCGGAGAGGTTGGAGCTGAACTTGCGCAGCGGGTTCTTCCACACGCTTCTCGGGTACCGCAGCCTGGACGTGGAGCGCCGGTCGATCTGGTTTGGCTACGGCAGTTGGTCGAACAGCCAGCGTTCGTCTTGGCTCCGTTCCGGAGAGGCGTTCGAGGGAGTGTCTCCCGCTTGGTGTGCTGGCGGAACGTGCGATGCGAGGGATGCCCCGATGGATTGGGGCGGGCTGGAGCATCAGGGGCAGGTGCGCTGGTACGGGGCGGGCACGCTGGGCGGCACCGGCGGCTGCATTCTCGATATCGAGGGGGGCACGGCCCTCGACAACAAGCCGCCGCAGGGCTCGGTGATGCTGCCGACCCAGCGCATTGTCTGCCTGCTGCCCACCGATGTCGGACCCGACGGCAAGTGTCCGGGAGAGAACCTGCCGTAGGCGGCGAGCTTTCAGATCGGGCGATGGTGGTGCGTGATGGCTGATGAGAACGTGTGCGGAGAGCCTGAATGTCACCGAGGAGACTGCCGAGTTGCTGGAGCGCTGGGTGCGGCGCACGGGTCGGACGCAGGGCGAGCTGGCGCGCGAGGCGCTGTGCAAGGGCCTGCCGCTGGGATGGGCCTCGGGAGCTTGCGTAGACGCCAGCGTCCGGATGGCGTCGGGGGGCGGACGGTGTCCGGGTTGCGGTCCGGTCGTGTCCGCCCTTCGTGTGTACGCCGCTTGCGGCGGGCGCGTTGCCGGTGGCTGCGCGTGAAATGTCGCCACGGCCTGATGGCGGGGCACGTTGCGGCCGATATCTTGTGTTGATGTCACTGTTCGCCGTTCAGCAGGCCGACGACGACGCGGCGCTCATCATCGAGGCGGCGGTCGCCGTCGCGGCCGACGGGTGGTGGGTCTTCCGCACCGCGGACGACCGTCCGATCGCGACGCTCCCCACCGCGAACGTCCGTGCGATAGATGCGCTGCCGCCCGGCGATGCGCGGGGACGCGCCTGGGCGCAGGGCGGCAACGCCGACGCCGCGGCCGTACCGGAGAATCGGCTCTACGCCAAGGTCTCCTGAACCGGTCATCCGGAACGGGGAGGGACGGGCGACCATGGGCTTGTTCCCTGTTCGGGGCGTGGCTGCCGGTCTGCGGGCTTCTGAGGCTCTCGCCGCCCTCGCCCTCGGTTGGTGCAAATTGCTATCGAGGACGGATTCCGTTGGCTGGCCGGCGCCGGCGGGAAGGATTCTTCCACAGCATTTCCACGGTTTCTGGGGACGCCGACCGGTGACCGGATTTCGGCTTGGCGCACGCGGTGTCGGCGGCGCGCAACCGCAACTCCTGCATCAGCACGTAGGCGGCGGCGGTCAGCAGGACGCGCAACTGGTTCGGTGAGAACCTGTGGCAACTCGTGCGGTCGATCTGCAGGGCCTTCAGTTCCTTGATCCGGTTCTCGACGTCACCGCGCGCGCAGTAGAAGTAGATGAAGCGCGGCGTCTGCCGCAGGTTCGTCACCACGAAGCGTGGATTGTCACGCGGCTCGCGGTCCCCGAGGCGAACGACCTCGGCCTTGATCACGACGCGGCGCGCGTGGCTCCACTTGCCAGCCTGGTATTCGTCGGTCTCGGTGTAGACGTGCTCGGTCTGTTCGCTGCGCCAACTGCGTGCCTGCGCCACCGGCATGGCCGGCTTGGCATGCCGCAGCAACACCGTGTTCTTCGCCATCGCGACCACGTAATCGAGCCGCGGCTGCGCCTCCAGAGAGTCGAACACCGCCGGGCTGGCGAAGCCCCCGTCGAGCCGGACCAGAAGGCGCGCCCGCGGAAACGCCCGGCGCAGCACGGGCAGCAACCGCGACAACAGCGCGACCGTCCCCTCGGAGGCGACCGCCTTGCCTTGCCGCAACAGCGCCGCGCACAGATACTGCTCGGATTCGCGGTCGAAGCTCCGCCAACACGTACTCCACACTCTTCCAGCCGAACCCTTGGCGCGACGATTTTTCCAAGGGGCGGGCATTCGCACGTCGACGGAAGCCGCTGCTCGAGCAACCATGCGCCAGCAGGCAGGAGCCGCTCGAGCACCGCGGTGACGGGGGCGGCGTTGCCGAGGAGCTTTCCCCACTCGTCGATGGGACGATTCGAGGTGAGCCTCGTGGAGGCTTGCTCGCAACGGCGCATGATCAGCTTGAGCAGGTCGTCGGCGACCACGACATCCTGGACGGCTTCGACCGTTCTCGGGAACCCGATGCAGGTTCACAAACATGGCTGGAGCCCTGGAGGCCCGACGGCTCGTTGAGCTGCGCGACCGCTGGCTGAACCCGCACGAATGGGTCGAGTGGGTCGAGGAGCCGGTTCCCGGATACCCGAAGCGGCCCGTTCCCGGCGACGAGAACGCGGCGAAGGCGTTCAAGAAGCGCACGCTGACGAACCTCTACAACGCCCGGCCGCAGTGGCTCGCCGACGCGCACGCGGCCCTTGACGCCGCCGTGGCCGCCGCGTACGGTTGGCTCGCGGAGATCTCCGACGACGATGTCCTCCGTGAGTTGCTGGCGTTCAACGGCGGCGGGCGGCAAGCCGGCCGACGGCGTGCGTTCCCGCATGATGGACTCGGCATTCCCAGGACGACAGGGGGAGTCGGCGCGAGGAGCCCGATGACGGACACTCGACAATGGACGCGGTCGACGCTCTCGCTGCTTGAGACGATGCCGGACGCTGTCGTGGTAGTTGACGCCACGGGCAGCGTCGTCTACGCCAACCGGCTGATCGAGCAGGTGTTCGGGTACAGCCCTGACGCTCTGGTCGGCCGTTCGGTCGAGATTCTCGTGCCCGAGGAAGCGCGGCAGCGGCATCGGGGGCAGCGAACGGACTACGGCAAGGCACCAGCGGCGCGACCGATGGGCGCGGTCTCTCACGTGCTCGGCCTGCATAGGAGTGGCCGCGAGTTCCCGGCGGATATCTCTCTGAGTCCGATCGAGTCCGACGAAGGCTGGCTGGTCATCGCGGCGGTGCGTGACATGACCGACCGCCATCGCATCGAGGCCGCGTTGCGGGAGGCGAACGACAAGCTCGGCCGGGATCTCACTGTGGCGGCCAAGATCCAGAAGTCGCTCCTGCCGGGCCGGCCGGCTGGGATCCCCGGTGTCGAAGTCGACTGGATCTATGAACCGTGCGAGAAGCTCGGTGGCGACAGCTTCAACGCGTTCGAGGTCACGGCCGGCCTGATCGGTTTCTATTTGCTCGACGTGGCGGGGCACGGGACGGTCGCGGCGCTCCATTCGATGGCGCTGACGCGCGTCCTCGCATCGACGTGGACCGCAGAGGAGCGCTCATCGCCTGCGCAGCTCATCAAGTGGCTCAATGCGGAGTTCCCTATCGACCCGGAGACTGGGCAGTACTTCACGTTTCTCTGCGGCATGCTCGACCAAGCGACGGGCACGCTGCGCTATGCCTGCGCCGGGCATCCTGGCCCGATTCACGTGCCACGCGGCGGCCCGCCGACCGCACTGGGAGGCGCTGGACTACCGGTCGGCTTCTTCGCCGACGCCGATTACGACGAGTGCGAGGCGTTTGTCCGACCCGGCGACCGGCTCTACCTCTACTCCGACGGCGTGACGGAGGCGATGAACGGCGAGCATGAGGAGTTTGGCATCGCCGGGCTGGTGGAGTCGCTGACGAGGACGCAGGGAGCGCCCCTCGGCGACACCGTGCAGGAAGTTCGCCGCGCAGTGGTTCGGTGGCGCGGCAGGGAGGAGCTTGACGACGACCTGACGCTGTTGGCCATGGAAGTCGTCGCACCATGAAGCCTTCGATAACCGCGGACGGGAGTCGAACCGCGCCACGAGGGTTGTGATGCCGGTGCCCACGACGTGCGAAGCACCGAGAGATGAATCCTGGGTCATCGCGGGCGTCGGTCGACGAGGTGGACGGTCCGCAGTCGAGCTGCTCTCGGATGCCCGCTTCGTGGTTTGTCATCCTGCTCATTCTGTGGAGACCCCGCCGTTTACGGCGGGGAGGAAACGGAATCGCCACGCCAGTGGCGTCCGCGGACGCAGGTCCGCGATCCGCGCGTTCTGGCAAAGCCTCTTTCCTGTTTGCAGGTTGTGCAGGCTGATCCGCTCGTCGGCGGCGCCGCCGGTGTAGCACAGCCCGTGGGCCCGGTGTTTCACGAGCGTTCCGGTCTTGAATCCGCCCTTGTTCGTTCCGCCGTACGGCCTTCGCTCGCCTCCCCGGCTCGCGTTCGCGCGATGGAGGCAGCGACGCTGGCGCCGCATCGGCGTGATCCGCACGACGCGTTCGTGTTCCGGTGGCTTGCCTGCCTGCAGCACGCTCTCGGCCAGCGTCCAGGCGTCGACGCAGTGTGCGTCCCATCGTTCGCTGGTCTTCCGGCTGGTCTTCCGTAGCCCGTACTGCTCTCGCAGCTCTGCCGTCTCGTACCCCTCGAGCGTGCTCAACTCCCACCCTTCCTCGACTCGGGTGTAGAACCATCGCTTCCCGGCTTCGAGCGGGCTGAAGCTCGCGTTCCACCGCCTCGCCTTCTTGCGCGGCGCCGCCGCGACGTTCTCGACCACCACGTTGGTGACCGGGTAGAGCGTCGCGAGCCATTCGAGCACGCGCAGCTTCCATTCCCAGCGCGCCCGTGTTCCCGCCGGCACCCGGTCGTGGTTCTCCCTGTGGCGTTTCGGACTGCGGCAGGGTGTCTTCCGGCGCCGCCGCGCCTTGCGCAGGATCCGTCGTGCTTCGAGCTTGTCCCCGACCCAGTCTTTTGCGTCGGCGTCCACGTTCAGCAGGTCGTGCGCTGCGGTCCGTGCGCTGAATCCCTCTCGCTTGCTGCCGGGGTCGACGCCGATGACGACGGGCTGCTTGTTGCGCGCGCTCGGCTCGCGGTTGAGCCGGATGCAGAAGACGCCGTGCGACCAGTACGGTGTCGCCTCTGTGCGTTCGACGAGCCTGCGTGCCCGTTTCGGGCTGCAGGGCATGAGGATGTCGCCGTCGGCGGCCTTGACGGGAACTCGCAGGTGGTTACCCACCGTGTGTGTGCTTCCGCTTCGACACTGACCGGCCCCCGATGCCGCGACTCGCGGCTCACCCCCGGCTAGCGGGACACCTGGGCGGGGTCGCCGTGCCACCGGCGCCGGTTCAGTCGGCGGTTGCCCGCCTCGTCTAGTCAACGGTTTGGTCTCTCCGGTTCCGCTTGGCATGTGGTTCCTTCAAGCCCCTCCCTTCAGGGAGGGGTCGTTGACGGGTGGAACTCATCCCGCTCGGGGCGCGTTCGGCTCTCTTCGTGCAGGCGTGTTCCGATCGTGCTCGATCTCGGTCGTTCGGGTGCTCCGTATTCGCGGTCATGCGGTGGGGATCTCGACGATTCCGATCGTTTCTGTGACGGACGAATGTCCTGCTGGATGTCCGCTTCGGAGGCGGCTCGTCGTGCGTGTTGAAGCCCCGGCTGGTCGAGTTGTAGTAAAGTTGGTCAGGAGCGAGCCCGATACTACCCCGGACTATTCGTGGCGACCGTGACTCGGCCCCTGGGAGGCGGCGCCGGAACCGGACTCGGTCACGGACAACGGGGAATGAGCAGTGGGCGGCCATTGGAACGTTCTCAACCGCGCGTGGCAGGTGGTTGAGCGCCGAATGGACGTGATGACGGGTGCCGCAGGGGAGGACAGCGCACACTTCCCCCGTTGCGGGCGGTTGGCAGCCTCCGTCAGTCAGCGATGCGGCGCTCGCCGAGCGGCTATCCGGCGCGCGCCCCGAGCGCGAACGCGATGTGCCGCCACGCCGCCAGGTCCGGTGTCGCGCGCGGCAGGCGCAGGACGATGCGACGCGCCGAGCACACCACCTGGACGCCGAGCTTCAGCAGCCGGTCGCGCAGCCAGGGTACCTGTGCGCGGGCGCATGCGGTGTCGGCGGCGCGCAGCCGCAACTCCTGAATCAGCACGTAGGCGGCAGCCGTCAGCAGCACGCGCAACTGGTTCGCCGAGAACTCCTGGCAACTCGTGCGGTCGATCTGCAGAGCTTTCAGTTCCTTGATCCGGTTCTCGGCGTCCCCACGGGCGCAGTAGACCTTCTCATAGAGGAAGCGCGGCGTCTGCCGCATGTTGGTCACGACGAAGCGCGGATTGTCCCGCGGCTCGCGGTCTCGGTGGCGGACGACTTCGGCCTTGATCACGACGCGGCGCGCGTGGTTCCACTTGCCGGCCTGGTACTCGTCGGTCTCGGTGTAGACGTGCTCGGTCTGTTCGCTGCGCCACGTCCGCGCCCGCGCCACCAGCATGGCCGGCTCGGCATGCCGCAGCAGGACCGCGTTCTTCGCCATCGCGACCACGTAATCGAGCCGCGGCTGCGCATCCAGGAAGTCGAAGACCGCCGGGTTGGCGAAGCCCCCGTCGAGCCGAACGAGAATGCGCGCCCGCGGAAACGCCCGGCGCAGCAGCGGCAGCAACCGCGACAACAGCCCGACCGTCCCCTCGGAGGCGACCGCCTTGCCGTGCCGCAACAGCGCCGCGCACAGATACTGCTCGGATTCGCGGTCGAAGCTCAGGAAGCCAAGCAGCGGCAGGTAGCACCAGTTGTCGTAGTACCCGTTGAAGAGCGTGTACTGCTGCGCCCCGTGCGTCGGGTCGTCCGTCGGGTCCAGATCGATCGTGATGCACCGCGCCCGCCCGTCCAGGCGGCGGCGATGCCGCGCGATGACCCGCGTGGCCAACTCGTCCGCCATGCGGTAGAGCGCGCAGCCGTTGACTGCGTTCTCGAACCGCGACAGCGTCGGCTGCGACGCCAGGCGCTCGCCCGAAACCGGGTCTCTGTCGAGCAGCAGCTTGTGGATGGGGTCGTCGGCGAGACGGTCGCCATCATTGCAGTCGGGATGGCCGCAGGCGATGCCAAAGATGCGCTGGCCGATCAGGTCCGCGAGCGAGTGCCGGGTCTTGTCCGGCGCCCGCTTGTCGAACAGACACCCGGCGAACGCCTTGACCAGGCCGTAGATGCGCTCGGCGGCCTTCAGCAGGATCGCCCCGCCGTCGGAACTGGCCTGCTCCTGGTTGAACTGGGCGAACAGCGGCTTGTCAAACAGTTCCGGGAACAGAACAGTCTGTGGTACAGTGTCGGTTGTCACGCAAGGGCCTCCGTGGTGGCGCAAGTGGTTGTTAACACTGCACTTGTACCACACGGGGGCTTTTGTGTCTGTACCGGAATCGGAACACGCCACGAATTTTCCGGGCTACGGGCAGGATGACCGATTCAGGACGAATCGCCGTTGGCTCGCGGGTTCGGGTCACATGGGCGTCTCCACGCGAAGGGTATCGCGGGACAGTCGTCAAAGTCCGCAACGGGACGCTGTTGGTGCGCTTCGATGGCGAACGGTGGCGATACCTGCCGCCGGTGCCGGTGTGCATCGACGAGGTTGAGCCGGACGGCCTGAAGCATCCGGCAAGCGCGTCACGTTGACGATTTACCCTTCCGCTGAGCGGACGGCTGAGTAGCCGGCCGGTCGCAGATCGCGGCCGGCGGGCACGCCTCCGCTCGTTCCGGGACTGGGTGGTCGAGCGGACCTACCATCCACGGGGAAGTCATCGAGGCGGGCGCTGGCGCACGCGGTTCCGAGCAAGGCGGCGGCGGTGGCGTATGCGCGGCCGAGAACCCGTCGGTAACTGCCGTTACCTTCGTCCTGGACGAGAGGCAGCGTCCGAGGTGGGAGCACGATGTCCGACCCAATGTGTCGGGGTGCAGCGGGGCCGGCAAGGTCACCGAACCCCTCGGCGCGGCGGCGCACCACCATGGCGCACACGGTGCCGATGGCGGCGGCCAGACCCTAGAGACCCCCGCCTCGCACGTGTCGCTGCGCGTCCCCTTTGAACCCCGTGCCGTCGGTCGCGCCCGCCCGGCGCTCCCGGTCTGCCGTTCGGTTCGGCGCCGACGGTCGGCATCGCGCCGCCGTCTTCGCACACGCAGCCACCGTGCTCGTCGTCGTGGGGTGTGGTCCGCGCCGGGACCCGGACGCCGCCGCCCGGGTCACACGGCCCGATGCGCCGAGGCAACCCCCGGCGGTCAGCGTGTCAGGTCCCCGTCCAGTGTGAAGGTACCGCAGGAGTCGGACGCAAGGGTGACCTGCAATTTCGCCATGGAGCCCGAGAACATCAATGTGAAGCTCGCCACTGTGCTCGTCCCGCACTCGGGATCGATGTCAGTACCGGCGAACTCACCGGATGCTACCGTGAAGGATCCGTTTTCGTCGATCGTGCCGGTGATGGCAGGCTGTTCAGTGGTTTCGCCGAACAACGTGATCGAGGCGGTAATCGTGAGCTGCTCGCCGTCCTGAACAACGACCATCTGCATCTGCCCCGTCAGGGATTCCTCCGGGGCGAGCGACGAACTCAGCGTGATCTGTCCGTCGTAGGTTCCGGCGACCTGCGGGAACGTCGATGGCGCAGTGGGTCCGCCGTCGCCGCACGCGGCAACCAGCAGCGCCGGGAGAGCGGTGGCCAGCAGGAAGCGGCGCAAGCGGTTCGGCGGCATCATGGTGATCCTGATAGCGTTATCGGTCGCAACCAGCTAGACCGACAGCAGTGCTCGCGTCAACGTCGTCACGAGTCTTCCGGCCGGCGCTTGCCGGCCAGATACCCCACCCAGTCGTCCATCAGCCGCCGCCGCCGCGCGAACAGGTCCGACCGTGCATACGCCGCCTTCCACGTTGTTGCGTACCACGTGGGCAGGTGCGGCCTCGATGACCTTCCGACGGTGCTCCGTCTCCTCGGCTGATGGGGTGGACGGCCTTCCCTCAACGGCATCGCAATGTGCCAGGGTGGAGCTGTCATGACGCACCACCTGCAGGAGGAGGCATCCAATGGGAGACGCTACCATCATCGGAATGGATCTGGCGAAACGCAGTTTTCAGCTTCATGGCGCTCCGCGCGGACGGGTCGGTTGCGTTCCGCAAGAAGCTGAGCCGCGGCAAGGTGCTCGGCTTCGTAGCGTCGCAGCCGCGATGCGTCGTGGCGATGGAGGCCTGTGCGAGTTCGCACTACTGGGGCCGCGAGATTGGGAAGCTCGGTCACGAGGTGAAGCTGGTTCCGCCGATCTACGTGAAGCCGTTCGTGAAACGGCAGAAGACCGACGCGACCGACGCCGAGGCGATCTGCGAGGCGGCCTCGCGGCCGACGATGGGCTTCGTGGCGGTAGAGACGCGGGAACAGCAGGCCCAAGGCATGTTGTTCCGCACGCGCGATTTGTTCCGCACGCGCGATCTGCTGGTTCGCGAGCGCACGCCGGCGCCCCGATCCAGATGACCCTGCGGGGGAACTCCCGCTGGCGGCAGTTCTTGCGCTTCGCTTCAGCGAACTGCTTCTGCGTCGTTCCGATGTTGCCGCGTTATCATCGGCCGCCGCTTCAGGACGGGCCTGCCGTCCATCCGGAGGCGGTTGATGGCGTCCATGATCTGGTCGGTGAGTGCTCGGGGCATCGGATCTCGTTCCGGCGGGCGTTACGCACGTCACTGCCGCGCCGATGCCCGGGGAACCGTCCCGATGCCGCCGTGGAAGGAGCAAGACCGCAATGGAGAGAGCAAGACGCGTGCGGAAAGGAGATGCTGGATGCGCGTGAAGCTGCTCCGGGGAGACGACGACGCCACCGTGCTGCTCGTCTATCCCGCGACGACAATACGGTCAGACCACTGGGGGAGTGGGATTCATCGTTCGTCCTTCGTAAGGGTTTGCCGTTCCCGCCTCAACGCGTCTGCGATGGCGGAAACGTCCCGGTCCACGGCCGTCAGCATCCGCGGCAACAGCCCCGTCGCCGTCCACGTCAACAGGTTGAAGTGCTCGGCCACCAGAGCCACGGCGGCGGCGCCGATGGTCAGCTGGAGTCGGGTGGCGACCGCGCACGCCTCGGTATCCAGGACCGGGAGGACCAGCGCCGACACGTCGAAGCCGACGCCCGTCGGGATTGCCGGCGGCGGCGTCGGAACGGTAACGACGATCCCGTTGCGCACCAGCGCCCGGCGGGCTGCCTCGACGAGGGTGTCCGCAGTGAAGGCGCACCGGTCATCGTCAAAACGAGCCAGGACGCTGCCGGTCAGCGAGATCACGTCGGCCCGTGCAGCGACATCGAACCCCGGGAAGCGGTCGAACTCCTGCGCGGGGACCGGTCCGGGTATCAGGATGCCGAGAGCGAAGACCGCGCTCACGAGGGCGGTCGGCCGTTGTCGTGTTCCATGTTTCTTGGGCAACATCAGCTTTGCGCAACTCCTAGCAGCCTAGCACGCGTGCTCGAGGGGGAAGAGCCGGCAGGGGGATGGACCTTGGCGGCGTTGCGCACGATACTTCTGGCGTGCAGCGGGTCGAGATTGCCGTCGAGCACAAACGTGGGGGGCTACTCGGGATCGAGGCGCAGAAGGCGGACTACGCTGTCGGCGTCTGGACATTCCGGGCGGCAGGGAACCGCCAGGTGACCATCCCGGCAAGCGAGGTCGAACACATCGGCCTGTTCCGGCCGGCGGCGGAGTGATGCAGCATTCAGGTCGAGCGGCGGCGGTGTGGCGTCGCCGCCGCCTGTTCGTGGCGGTCCTGACGCGGGCCGGCTGGAAGCGTGATGCGGCCGCGGCGGGTGTTCGCGAACTGGCGGCCGTGGCGCTGGAGTCGGCGGCCGGCGAGTTGCGCCGGGGCCGGGACGGGCGCGTGCGGGCGCTGGTCGACCGGGCGCTGCGGCGACTCGGCCTGCTGGCGGACCTGGAGAGTTGAAGCCGTCAGGCTCGGGGCCGGCTCGCCGTGGTCCCCCCAGCGACGAGGTGGGTGTTGACCGTTTCGAGGCTCAGCACTTCCGCTACCGGCAAGGTGGCCAGCGGCTGGCCGTCGGCGCTCTGGAACACCAGCCACGTGTCCACCGTGAGGAGCATCGCCGCTTCGATGACGAGCATCGTCCGGTGTCCGCGTCGTTTCACCGAGAACAGCGCCATCAGATCTGAGGAGAAACCACGATCCCGACTACCCCGGCTGCTCGGCCCTGCCAGACAACCCAAGCCGGCAGGCCAAAGGACCGGAATCACAACTGCCCATGCTACCTCATGCTACCCCGGTATCGTTGCGAAGAGGCCTTACTACGGGCCCGGTTCCACCTCGTCGAGCGCGACGAGCATCGGCGCCCCTTCCCAGCGGTCGCCTTCGATGCGGATTTCCAGCAGCTTCCGCATATTGTCGACGTCCACGACGGTTCCGATGATGTCGGTCCGCCGGGACGGCCAGACGACGCGCACCTGTGCTCCGACCGACACTGCCACGCCCGCGGTCTTGGACATCACCGTCATCGGGTTTGCGCCGGTCCTCTCGTCGGGCTCGCCGGGTGGCATTCTTGCCGGATGTTACTGTATCGACCGACCGTTTGTGACGAAGCCGACACCCCGGGGGCGCCGGACCCCCTCGGCGTCCCCGGAATCGGCACCCACAGAATCCGTGGAAATCCTGTGGAAGAATCGTCCCGCCCCGTATCGGACGGTCAACGGGATCGGTCCTCGACAGCGATTTGCACCATCCCGGGGCGAAGGCCTCAGAAGCCCTCAGAGGAGTCTGACGCGTCCAGTTGAGAGGAGGGCCGCAAACCGCGTTACAGCCCATCTTCTGATTCGCCATCGGTTCGCGGGTATCAACGTTCGATGACGTCCGGTACGCCCCGCGGTGGCCGCGGGCAGGCTGCTGGCTGCACTCGGCGACCATCCGGTCGGCAACGTGATGCGACCATCGCCGTGCCGCTTGCGTCGCTGACGCCCTGGTCGGATAGGCCCTCGACATGAACGCGGCTCGGCCGCTCAGCGCCACCCCCCAGATGTGCCAGTGGCGCGGTGGCGTCTCGTCGAGTGGGGCGGCGACGACGTGCGGGTCCGGATCTGTAAGGTGTTTCGGGGCCAGCTACCAGCGGACCGTCAACGCCACGCGCATCTCACCGGAGGCCGAGCATGTCTCGCCGGCCAGAGCTGGGCCACCGAGGGCCAGCAGAATCAGAGCCGCCAGTACGCTCGTCATCGTCCTCATCCGTCATTCTCCTGGCTGGGTTCGGAAGCAAGGGGTGAATACCGGGCCGTGATGGACGAGACCTCCGCGAGCGCTGTCTCCAGCCGTTCGCTCGCATCCGGGCTCCGGAGCGTCATGCAGGCAAGCGCCAGCGCCGCGCCGAACACCACGCCGAACAAGAACAAGCCCATGGTCGCCCTCCTCTCCCGGCCGGGGCCGGGGAGAACCGGTTCAAGAGACCTTGGCGTAGAGCCGATTCTCCGGCACGGCGGCGGTGTCGACGTTGCCGTCCTGCGCCCAGGCGCGTCCCCTCTCATCGCCGGCCGGCAGGCCGCTGATGGCGCGCACGTCCGTCGTGGGCAGCGTCGCGATCGCCCTGCCGTCCTCGGCGCGGAAGACCCACCAGCCGTCGGCCGCGACGGCGCCCGCCGCCTCGATGACGAACGCCACGTCGTCGGCCTGCTGTAGTTGCACGGCAGTGACATCAGCCGGAGGTATCGGCCGCGGGGGTCTTCGCCATTAGTTCAGGTCTCGGTGGGCTGACAGGTTCTGACGGCGAGATCGAGTATGGGCCGGCGGGTGCCGAAAGCGACAGGTCGGGGCTGCGGGCGGCAGGTGTGCCAAGTCCGCGGCCGCGGTCCCGTGACGGAGAAGCAACGCCCGGAGGTATCGACCGCAGCCGGCCGGAGCTGCACCCCCGCCCGTCGGCCGGCCCGTTGCGCGGAACGTCGAGGGGAGCGGTCCGCCTCGGGCGCGCTCGCCCCGGTTCTTCTTGTCCGTCCCGGCCCTTGTCGTGGCGGATTTCGGCGCAGCCAGCACGCCGCGGGAAGGAGGGTTTCAACCGCGGCCTGCGTTGTCCGCCGCGCTTCGCGCCAGCGCTCCGTCCGTTGCGGCCCGGTCGCTGTTCCAGGCGGGGGAGACCCAGACGACATGGTGCAGCCGTGGCAGGTTCGCACAACCGTGGGACAGGCCGTCGACCGTCACGACTGCCCGGCAGGCGCCGGATGGCCACA
This sequence comes from Vicinamibacterales bacterium, assembly GCA_965116825.1. Lineage (GTDB taxonomy): Bacteria > Acidobacteriota > Vicinamibacteria > Vicinamibacterales > UBA8438 > WTFV01. Next base: position 6,224,313 of record OZ220736.1, on the reverse strand, counting down.
CTCGATAGACCGTCGCGGCCGGCGCCGGCGCCGCCCCGCGGGCGAGGAGAACGAGAACCGCGGCGCCGAGCAGCAGCAGCGCCGCGATCCCCGGCCGCGCGGAGTGAAAGCCGCCGCCGGCCGCGTAAGAGTGACGGCCAACTCTTGCACGCTGGCAGCAGAGCGCGTGCAGGCCTGACGGCTGTGGGCTCGGCGTCGGCGCCGGCGTGGCCATCACCTCCTTCCCCCTCCGCTCCCTGACCGGACAGGGATGTCGGAACAGATACGCTCTCAATCGGCATCGTACCCGCGGTCAGCGGCCGGACGGAACTAGCCCATGTTTAACAAGATTCCCGACGATTTTGTCGTATTGGGTGATATTTCGGGGATCGCATACCTGTAACTTGTTGATTCTAAAGGATCGGGTGGCGGCGGATCTGAATGTAGTGCCATAATCGTCACGGAGGCATTGCTTCGGGGGACGTGCACCCGCTATCGTGGGCGTGTGTTCATTCGGCGCACCCAAACCCGGCGGACCGCAGACGGGCAGCCCTACTTCTCGCATCGCCTCGTCCACTCCGAGCGCATCGGCAACGCCGTCCGCCAGCGCACCCTGCTCAATCTCGGACGCCACTTCGACATTCCCCAAGCGCAATGGCCGCTGCTCTGCTCCCGCATCGACGACATACTGGCCGGCCAGACGCCCCTGGTGGCCGATTGCCCGACCGCCGTCGAGCACGAAGCGCAACGCATAGCCGCACAGTTGGTCGCCCGCGGCACGCCGGTGCAGGGACCGGCCGCCGAGTCGACCGACGTGCAGCCGGTCGACGTCGACTCGCTGCGCCTGGTCCGCCCCCGCAGCGTCGGCGTCGAGCAGGTCGGCCTGTGGGCGCTGGAGCAATTGGGACTGCCGACGCTGCTGGCCGAGTTGGGCGTCAACGGCGCGTTGCGCACCGCGGCGGCCGGCGCCGTCGTCGGCCGTCTGGCCCAGCCGGCCTCGGAGCGCGCGACGCACCGCTGGCTGCAAACGCGCAGCGGTCTCGGCGAATTGCTCGGCGTCGACTTCGAGACCGTCAGCCCGATGCAGCTCTACCGCGCCTCGGACGCGCTGGTGAAGCATCGCGAGGCAATCGAGGCGCATCTGTTCGACCGCGCCATGGGGCTGTTCGACCTGCAGCCGACCGTCACCCTCTACGACTTGACCAACACCTATTTCGAAGGCGAGGCGGGCGAGCAGCCGCAGGCCAAGCGCGGGCACTCGAAAGAGAAGCGCAGCGACTGTCCGCTGCTGACCCTGGGCCTGATGCTCGACGCCAGCGGCTTCGTGCGCCGCTCGCAGGTCTTCGCCGGCAACGTCCGGGAACACCGCACGCTGGCCGGCATGCTGGAAGCACTCGATGCCCCGGCCGGCGCCCTGGTGGTCATGGACCGCGGCGTCGCCACCGAGGCCGCCATCGGGTGGCTGCGCGACAACCGCTACCGCTATCTGGTCGTCAGCCGCGAACGCCACCGGCAATTCGACGCCGAGGCCGCCGTGGCGGTCCGCACACAGTCGAAACAGACCGTGCATCTGCACAAGGTCTCGACCGACCCCGGCGAGGTCCGCCTGTACTGCTACTCCGAAGAGCGAGCCCACAAGGAGCGAGCCATCGTCGAGCGGGCCGCCGCCCGGCTCGAGGCCGCGCTGACCACGCTCAACGACGGGCTGGCGCGCCCCCGCGCCCACAAGCGCCTCGGACAGGTCTGGCAGCGCATCGGGCGACTGAGAGCCAAGCACACCCGCGTCGCCAAGCACTACCAGATCGAGGTCGCCCCCGACCAGACCGGTGAGAAGGCCGCCGCCGTCACCTGGACCCGCCAGCCCCAGGACGGCTCGATGGCCACCCATCCGGGCGTCTATTGCCTGCGCAGCAGCGAGACCGACTGGGACGAAGACGCCTTGTGGCGCACCTACACCACCCTCACCGACGTCGAGGCCGTCTTCCGCGCACTGAAGTCCGAACTCGGACTGCGTCCCATCTACCACCACAAGCCGCGGCGGGCCGACGGCCACCTGTTCATCACCGTCATCGCCTACCAACTCGTGCAGGTCATCCGCACCCGGCTGCGAGACCACGGCGAACACGCCAGTTGGACCACCCTGCGCCGCATCCTCGAAGGCCAGCAGCGCGTCACCGCCACCTTCCGGCGCCCCGACGGGCGCACGCTGCACGTGCGCACCGCCACGCAGGCCGAAACCGGACAGCGGGCCATCTACGACGCGCTCGGCGTCGACCCGCAGCCGGGAGGCGTCCGCAAGAAGACCATCTGACCGACCCATTTCCCCGGTTCGCGCGCGTTTTGTAGTGCCACTCGAGCATTCTTGTCGCCGTAAACTGCTGATTCTGCAATAGCTTAGTAATACCGCTGTTAAACTTGGGCTAGGGAAATACCCAGGTTGTCCCGAGGCCATCCTCGCCGACCGTGGGACGGGTGTCCGGGCTGTTCACGGCCGCGGCGTCCGTTTCGTCGTCGACACGCGTCCACACGTCCGAGTCTTCGTCGGCTCGCATGAGGCGGTCGAGGGCGCGCACGGGTTGTTCTGCTGAGCCACCGCGCCTGGACGAGCCGGTTCGGCTCCGACCCGGACGTGGCCGATGTGGGCATCGACGGGGCCGTGCTCGCGTTCACCGCAGCGGTGTCGGTGTTCGCCGGTCTGCTGTTCGGTACGGTGGCAACGGTCGCTGGAAAGCGTGTGGTATGACCAGTCTGGTCATACAGCGCGGTTCCTGGCGCTCGCCAACAACGGCGCCGGCGCTCGCTTGGTCGCGGGTCGATCTGGCGCGCACGCTCAACGAAGCGGGTGCATCCGCCGGAGGCTTCGGCCGACTCCGAGCCAACCGGGGACAGCCCGTGCTGGCGGTGACGCCGGTGGCGTTGGCGCTCGTGCCGCGGGGCATGCGGCGCACGGCGCAGTGAAGGAGCGCCTCATCGACTACGTCGCCGTGTGCTTGGCGAACCCGGACGTCCCGTCTCCGGTGCTGTCGCTGGTGGGCGCGCCCGGGGGCGGAAAATCGACGCTGGTGCGGCAGCTCGCCGCCGCGCCTCGGGCGGGCGTGCGCCTGGTTGCGGTGTGGCGGGCTGGGCTCGGCGGCGGCGCTGCACGGCGCCCGCTCGGGTCCACCCAGACGGATCGTCGAGGAACCGCGGCGCGTCGGCGTCCGCAATCCGGTGTTCGTCCTCGACGAGGTCGAAGCCGGCGGCGCCGTCGCGGCGCTGCCCGAGGCGCTCGACCCGGCTCCCGGCGCCGCCTTCCGCGTATCTAATCTATCTCGACGTGGGCTTCGAACTGTCCGAGGCGCTCTTCGTGCGACGGCGGCCAGCCCCGGCCGGGTGCCGGCCATGCTGCGCGACCGGATGACGGTGGTCGAGCTGCCCGGATACACCGCCGCGGAGAAGAGGGTCATCGCGACCCGGCACGTGTTGCCGTTGCAACTCGCGCGCCACGGGCTGACGGCCGAGCAGGTCCACGTCACCGACGAGGCGGTCGAGGCGTTGATCCGCGGCTACACGCGGCAGGCCGGCGTGTGGGGGCTGGCCGGGGGGGCTCGGCGAGTTGTGCGGCAAGCTAGTGCGCCGACGCGCCGAGGGAAATGAGGTCCCGGTCGAGGTCACGCCGTAGACCCTGGTCGAGATGCTCGGCGCGCCGGCCGGGCCAGACGTCGAGGCCGCCAGTCGCGTCCGCCGGCGCGGTGATCGTCGTCGAAGCCAGCCGCCTGCCCGGTTCCGGGGCGCTGACCCTTAACGGTGGGGTCTGGTACCGGATCCACGTCACGCTTCAAAGCCGGGACAGATTGAGAACCGCACGACACCGCGCGTGGCCGTCGCCGCCGCGTCCAGTCGGTTGGTGTGGCCCCGCCAGGCCCCGCCGGTTCCTGATCAGCTACACTGAACGCACGAGGATCGAGAGGAGGACGCCATGCTCGACCGCGCAGCACTGCGGCAGGTCGACAAGCTCATGGCCGACTGTGATCGGCGCGCCGCGCAGTCCGCCGTCACCGAGGAATACCTCGACGCGCTCGCTCGGGCGGCTGCGGCAGCCACCAAGGGCGCAGGACCGCCGACGGACGGTCGCCGACCGCGGCCGGCCGCTCTCTCGCGTGGATACAGTTTCTGCTCCTCGCGGGGCTCGCCGAGGCGCTGATTGCGACGGGCAAGGCCGGCCAGGTTGTCAGCGGCTGGCTCGTAGTCGCAAGCCTCCGGGCTGCGACACGCGCCTTCGGGCGGTTCATGGTCGGCAGAGCCATGGATCACGCGATCGAGGAAGTACGGCTCGCCATGCGGCGAGAGGTGCGGGCGGCGAATAGCAGCAGTCCGGTAGCGACACCGTGGCGCGCGGTCGAAGGGTCAGCCGACGCCGGAGGTTTCGATCCCGGCGAAGAGCTTGGTGATCTGTTGATGCCGGGCGAGGAAGGCAAGACTGGAGCCCGACGGCTTTCGGCATCGTCGGACAAGAGCCCGTAGTGGAGCGTGCGCGGAGCGCCTTGACGTCGGCGAGCACACGCGGATGCTGTAGGGGCCGACAATGGCGCCTGCGGGCCTCGCCGCCGTGCAAGGAGCGGTTCCGGGGGGTGGCTCGGGTTGGTGGTCGGGGACTTCATCGAACCGTCCGCTCGCGCCGGGTGATCGCCGTGGCGGGGAAGTTGCCTGGGACGGCCGCTGCGAACTGCATACCGAACAAGCAACGACCGCTCCGGGTGTCCCTGTAAGGTGCTGATAATGGGACGGTTCCGCTGTTTTGCGCGTGGGTGCGGTCGGAAGGCCTGGAGTATCCAACAGGCGAACGTCGTGTTGACGATATCCCCTCCCGACGAGCGGACGGCTGAATCAACTGTCCCGCCGGAGATTGCGACGGCGCTGCGGCCTCGAAGAATCCCTGTTCGAGTACGCTTACCACGGGCACGCCGCGACTGAAACCTGTCCATGAGTACCCTGACCGTGGTCGATCATCCGCTGCTGCAGCACAAGCTGTCGCTCATGCGGTGCAAGGAGACTGACAGCCCGCGATTCCGGCAACTGATGCGGGAGGCGTCCTGCCTCATCGGCTACGAGGTGACGCGCGACCTGACCTTGGAAGCGCGCGCGGTAGAAACACCGCTGACCACTGCAGAGGCGAACTTCCTGGCCGACGAGAAGCCGGTGTTGATCCCGATTCTGCGCGCCGGAAACGGCATGCTGGACGGCATGCTCGACCTGCTGCCCAGGGCCAGCGTGGGCCACTTGGGCCTGCGGCGCGACCCGGACACGCTGACGCCCTCGGAGTACTACTTCAATGCGCCCGGCGACCTGCACGACCGGCTGGTTGTCGTCCTGGACCCGACCCTGGGAACCGCCGGCTCGGCGAACGCCGCCGTGAGCCGGCTGAAGGCGGCCGGCGCGCAACGGATCAGGATGGTGTGCCTGTTCACGTGCCCGGAAGGGATCCAAGCGTTCCGCGCAGCACACCCGGACGTACCGCTCTACACTGCTGCTGTCGAGGGAAGCCTCGACAGCCACGGCTATCTCGTGCCCGGCGTCGGGGACGTGGGCGACCGACTGCACGGGACGACCTGAGGGCGCGCAGGGCCGGCTGCGGCGGGGGTCAGGTCAGTGCCGCTCGGGCGTAAACACCATCGGCATCTTCAGCATGGCGTTGAACCAGATGCTCCTGAGCATCTCCATCTCCCCGGCCGGATGGACATGCGGTATCCGATCGTTGATCTGCGTCAGCAGCGCCTAAAGCTGCAGCCGGGCCAGCCGCGCCCTGATCCAGAAATGCGGGCCGACGCCGAACGACAGGTGCTCGGTGGCGTTCTTCCGGGTGATGTCGAACTCGTGCGGTCTGTCGAAAACTGCCGGATCGCGGTTCGCGGCAGGGTAGGAATGTAGGTCTTGTCGCCCTTGGAGACCTTGCAGCCGCCGATTTCCGTGTCCTCGGTCGCCGTTCTGCGGAACTTGATTACTGGCGGGGAGAAACGCAATACTTCCCTGATCGCGTTCGGGAGGTACCTGGGCAAATCGCTGTGCAGCAGTTCGTACTGACGCGGGTGCTCGTTCATCAGCCGAATGAAGTGCGACGCCGTGCCGCGTGTCGTCTCGTGGCCCGCGATGGCGAGCGTGACGAAGAACATGTTCAGGTTCGGCTCGCTGTCTTCATTTTGTAGGGGCGCCGTGGAAGGCGTCGTCATCCAGCAGGTGGAAGTCCTGCCCGAGGAATTGACGGTTCACCTCGGTAGCAGTTAGAGGTGGCGGTTCGGTGTCTGCCTCAAGTCTTCGGGAGGCGCGCCGACGTTTACGCTTCCGCGTTGTGAGTGGAGCGCGAATCCGCGAAGAGCGAAACCCGCCGGGGCGGCGCGTCAAGCCGATACTCGGCTGCTACACCGACGCTCCGCCCAGGCGGCTGACACACCGCCCGGCGGTACGGTCGAGGTAACGACGGCCCGCCCGCAGACTGCGGCCCGGACACTTGGCTTGAGCGCAAGGAGTCTCCTCGCGGCAGCGGGATTGGCCGGCACGGTGCTCGTTGCCGGATGCAGCCCGTCTCCGACCTCCCCGTCGCCGGAGGTCCCCGTCCAACCGCGAGGACCGGGGGCTGACGCACTGATGGTCGGCCTGATCACGAAGACCGACGCCAATCCGTTCTTCGTGACGATGAAGGAGGGTGCGCTCAGGCGTGCCGGTGAACTCGGTGTGGAGTTGCGCACGTTCGCGGGACTCTACGACGGGGACTCGGCGTCGCAGGTTCGGGCTTTCGAGACCCTGCTCGGCGAGGGCGCGCAGGGCATTCTGATCACGCCTTCGGACCCGGCGGCCCTGGGCGGACCGGTCGAACGGGCGCGGCAGGCCGGCGTGCTGGTCATCGCGCTCGACACCCCCTTCGACCCGCCGAACGCGGTGGACGCCACCTTCGTCACCGACAACTTCCGGGCGGGCGAACTGGTCGGCATGTGGGCGCGGGCGCGGATGGGCGCTGCCGCGAGGGACGCAAGGGTCGCGACGCTGGACCTGTCAGCGGCGCAGGTCACCGTGGACGTGCTGCGCAACCAGGGCTTCCTCCAGGGCTTTGGCATCGACATCGGGAACCCTCGGCGGATGTACGACGAAGACGACCCCCGCCTCGTCGGCAGCGGCGCGACGATGGGTACCGAAGCAGGCGGGCGCAGCGCAATGGAGCGTCTGATGCGGGAGCATCCATCGATCAACTTGGCATACGCGATCAACGAGCCTGCGGCGGCGGGCGCCTACGCGGCGCTCCGTGCGCTGGGCGTGGCCGACAACGTGCTCATCGTCACGATCGACGGCAGCTGTTCGGGGGTGAGTCGCGTCGCGGCCGGCGAGTTCGGCGCCACTGTCATGCAGTACCCGCTCAGAATGGCGACCCTCGGTGTCGAGGCGGTGGTCGAGTTCTTCACGACGGGTCGGAAGCCAGCCAACACACCCGGCCTGGACTTCCACGACACGGGCACAGCGCTGGTCACCGACGTACCGGTTCCGGGGGTTCCATCCATCGGTACGGGTCGCGGTCTGAGCGAATGCTGGGGATAGGGAGCGCATCGGCGCGCGGATGGCACGGAGGTTGGCGCTGACCGACCGGAGACACCCGTCCAGAGCGACGAGGCCATGCCCACGGTCCGGTCTGCGCTCCATCATGCAGTGATGGCAACGGGTGACGGCATGGCGCTCACCGGGTTCGACTGGGCGGTGCTCGTCCTGACGCTTGCGGTTCCGATCACAGTCGGCATCGCGTATGGACGTCGTGCCGGTCGCAACCTCTCGCAGTTCTTCCTGTCGGGCCGGAATCTCCCCTGGTGGTTGGCAGGGACATCCATGGTTGCGACCACGTTCGCCGCGGACACCCCGCTCGCGGTTACCGGGATCGTGGCGGCCAGCGGCGTGGCCGGCAACTGGCTGTGGTGGAACGCGGCGCTGGGCAGCGTGCTCACCGTTACCTTCTTCGCCCGGCTATGGCGCCGTGCGGGCATCCTGACCGATGTCGAGTTCGTCGAACTGCGCTATACGGGACGGGCCGCCCGCGTGCTGCGCGTCGTTCGTGCGCTCTATCTCGGGCTCCCCGTCAACTGCCTCATCATCGGCTGGGTGAACCTCGCGCTGGCCAAGGTGCTGTCGGTCTCGCTCGGGTGGAACCGGCTGACCGGCGTCCTGGTGGGGCTCGCCGCCACCGGCGGGTACGCCGCGCTGACCGGGCTGCGGGGCGTCGTCGCGGCGGACCTCGTGCAGTTCGCGATAGCACTGCTCGGTGCCGTTGTGCTGGCCTGGTACGCGCTGTCCGCGCCGGGGGTCGGCGGCGTTGCAGGACTGCAGGCCGCGCTGCCCGAGTCCACGTTCCGGCTGTGGCCGGCCGTCGGCTCTTCGAGTGTCCCGACTGCCGACGCGGCCACGACGCTGGCCTTGCCGGTCGCCGCCTTCATCGCCTACCTCGGGGTCCAGTGGTGGGCAAGCTGGTATCCGGGCCAGGAACCGGGCGGCGGGGGCTACGTGGCGCAACGCATGATGTCGGCGCGAAGCGAACGCGACGCCGTTCTCTCGACCCTCTGGTTCACGGTGGCGCACTATTGCCTGCGGCCGTGGCCGTGGGTGCTGGTGGCGCTCGTCTCGCTCGTGCTCTATCCGGATCTGGCCGACCGGGAAGCGGGCTACGTCCTCGTACTGCGCGATCATCTACCGAATGGATGGCGGGGACTGCTCGTCGGCGCCTTCTTCGCGGCCTACATGTCCACCGTCTCCACGCAGCTCAACTGGGGCACGTCGTACCTGGTCAACGACGTGTACAAGCGGTTCATGCGGCCGGATGCCGGCCAGACGCACCTGGTAGTCGTCGCTCGCCTCACGACCATCGGGATCATGCTGCTGAGTGGACTCGTCACCTTCTGGCTCGAGTCGGTGCGCCAGGCCTGGGAATTCGTGCTCGAATCGGGCGCCGGGCTCGGGCTTGTGCTGATCCTGCGCTGGTACTGGTGGCGCGTGACGGCGGTTTCGGAACTTGTGGCGATGGCCGCCGCCGCCGCCGGCTTCGTCTTCGTTCGGGGTTTCACGACGGTTCCGTTCCCCGACTCGCTGCTCTATCTCGTCCCGTGGACGACGGCCTGCTGGGTCGTTGCCACGCTGGCGACACCGGCCGAGCCGATGGTGCACCTGGTCAGGTTCTATCGCCGCACGCACCCGGACGGGCCGGGCTGGAGCAGCGTGGCAGCGGCCGCCGGCGAGTCGCCGCCAGCATCGCTGGGGCCGCATGCGAGCCGCTGGGCCGCCGGCTGCGGCGCCGTGTACCTGACGCTGGCAGCGACGCACCAGATGCTGTTCGGGACGCCTTTCCGCGCCGGCCTGCTGTTCGCATGCGCCCTTGCCCTGGCGGTCTGGCTCCTCAAGAAGCTCGGGCGGGACACGGAGGCTGGGTGCGGGGGCGCTGAGTAAAGGGCCTTCGCTTCGACATCGCCGGGATCTCAATCGGTCCGCGGCCGGGGTGGTCGGCCTTGCTTGCTTGAACATCGCGGGCTGCTGATGGACGATTGGGCGAGGTCTCCTGCAAGAAGCGCACAGGCCGGCCGCCAGGCGGGGAGCGAGATGGAACGAGCGCGTCAAGGCCAGCCTTCGCACGCAAGCGGCGGGCCGGCTCGGCAGAAGATGAACGAAGCGCACATGAAGCGGGCGGTGGCCCTGGCCCGCAGAGGGATGGAGTTGGACTACGGCGGGCCGTTCGGGGCCGTGGTCGTCCGCGACGGCGCGATCGTCGGCGAAGGCTGGAACGAGGTGCTGCGCACGAAAGACCCCACGGCCCATGCCGAGGTCGTGGCGATCAGGAGCGCGTGCCGCAAGCTGGCAACGTACGACCTGTCGGGCTGCGAGATCTACGCCAGCTGCGAGCCGTGCCCGATGTGCCTGGGCGCGATCTACTGGTCGCGCATCGGCAAGGTCTACTTCGCGGTCAACCGCCACGACGCGGCCGGTATCGAGTTCCGCGACGAGTTCATCTACGAGGAGCTGGCCAAGCCGTTCGACCGGCGTGCGTTGCCGATGGTGCAGGTGCCGTGCGACGGAGCGCTCGACACCTTCGTCGCCTGGATGCAGCGGGCGGGACGCGTCACCTACTGAACGTCAGCGGCTCGGGCCGTTAGCTGCCTTGTCCGGCCGAACTGCGGATTCTGTACCAACTACGGGCGCGTTGCGATGCGCGGTGCTCGTCGTCGGCCACGGTCGCAGGCGATCAGGCGGCCGCTGCGGAGAGTCCGAGGGTTGAGCAGAGCGTGTCGAGGGCTCGGTCGACGGTGCGCAGCGCGGCTTCCACGGTGCTCGGGTTCTCGCTACGTGGATTGGGAGCCAGGGTTGGGTCGGCGAAGATGGGGCCGAGCAGACGGGTGCGGATCTTGACGAGCAACGCGCCGAGCCGCACGCCGTCCGGGGTGAGTCGATAACGCCGAGTGCGACCGACGCGCTCCGCCAAGACGATATGGAATGACCGGCTCGCTATCGTACGGTCGTCGTGCGCGAGCACGCGACAAGGTGGCCGAGGCCGCCTACGATTCGCGGGTTGACACCGAACGCGGCGTCAGAGCCGCAGACGAAAGGAGCCGGTCATGAGCGAGCCTATCACCTACGTGGGAATCGATGCGCACAAGGTGGAGTTGCACGTGGCGCTGTTGGCGCCGGATGCCTCCGCTCCCGTCACCTGGAAGGTACAGAACGAGGCCCGGGCGGTGGAACGGCTGCGCCGCAAGCTGGAGAAGGCCGCAGCGGGTCCCGTCGCCTGCTGTTACGAAGCCGGGCCGTGCGGCTATGTATTGCAGCGGCAGCTCGAGCGGGGCCGGGTCCAGTGCCAGGTGATCGCGCCGGCGCTGGTGCCGCGCAAGCCGGGGGAGCGGATCAAGACCGACCGGCGGGACGCGCGCAAGCTGGCGGAACTGCATCGGGCGGGGCTGTTGACCGAGGTGCGGCCGCCGACGCCGGCCGAGGAAGCGGTGCGCGACCTGTGCCGGGCTCGTGATGACGCACGCGCGGATCGGCAGCGGTGCCGGCACCGGCTCGGCAAATTGCTGCTTCGCCGAGGGCTGCACTATCCGGGTCGCGCGTGGACCCAGGCGCACCGGCGCTGGGTCAATGGTCTGACGTGGCCGCATCCGGCCGACCGGGTCGTCCTGGACGACTACCTGCTAGCGATCGACCACCTCGAAGCCCGGCTGATGGAGCTGGATGCGCAGTTGGCCACCGTGGCCACCACCGACCCGTATCGGGAGCCGGTGGGCTGGTTGCGCTGCTTCCGGGGCATCGACACGCTGACCGCGATGCTGCTGCTCGCCGAGTTGCACGATGTGCAGCGGTTTCCGACGGCGCGGGCGCTGATGGCGTATCTGGGGCTGGTTCCCGGGGAGCACTCCAGCGGGGAGCGTCATCGCCGGGGGCCGATCACGAAGACGGGCAACACGCTGGCGCGCCGGCTGGTGGTGGAAGCGGCATGGCACTACCGACACCGGCCCGCCGTCAGCCGGACGCTCGCCCAGCGGCGGAGCGGGCAACCGCCACGGGTGATTGCGTTGGCGGACAAGGCGCAGCAGCGGTTGTGCCGCCGCTTCCGGCGGCTGGCCGAGCACAAGCCGGGCCCGGTCGTCACGGTGGCGGTGGCCCGCGAGCTGGTCGGATTTCTGTGGGCGGCCTTGCACCCGGAGGCGGCATGAATCGCGGGGCGGTGCGGCATTCGGCGCACGCCGACCGGCGTCGAGCGAGGGGGATGCGAGGCCTTGGGCGCCGGAACCACCGTGGTGGGCGTCGCGTCAAGCCGCGCAAGCGCGGCTCCTTCGCGTGTGCCGAGCATGACCGACAGCTTGGAGGTGCAAGTCCTCTATCCAGCCTGATGGCGGCGAAGGATTAGCGAAGCGCAAGGGCGTCGTCGCGAGGCGGGGTCTGAAGGAAGCGCGGAGCAAAGCTGCGACCCGATGGACAAGAACCGGATGCGAGGCCTACCCGGCCGGACGAGCGAGCGCGGAACCGCGAAGTCCACAGCCATCAAGGGACGGGGTGGTAAATCCGGCGGGGATGCAGTGAAGGCGGTCGGTCTTACCTCGGGAGGTCTGCGCCGTGTCCGGAAGTCCCGGACTGAGCGGGTCCGCAAGGCCCGCGACCGCGGCGCAGAAGTCAGCAGAGGGCATAGTAGCCGGCTCGCCGGCGAAGGCCCGAACGACGGACAGGGTCAGTAGGACGGCAACGCTCATGCGGACCAGGCGGCAGAACATCCAGTTGGAGCTGGCCTTGGAGCCGGAGGCGAAGGGTGAAGCCCGGAGCGCCGGAGCCCGAGGGACCGAAGCCCGTACGGCGCGTGCCGAACCCGAACGCCCGGCGGCTGGGCTGCAACCGTCGATGGAGGCGGTCGTCGAGCCTGGCAATCTGAAGAAGGCGCTGGCGCGTGTCCGGCGCAACAAGGGGGCGCCCGGCGTCGACGGGATGACCGTCGACGAGTTGGGCGATCACCTGAAGGCCCACTGGCCCGAGATCAGGTCCCGGCTCCTCGCCGGCAGCTACACCCCGCAGCCGGTACGGCGGGTCGAGATACCGAAGCCGTCGGGCGGCGTTCGCCTGCTCGGCGTGCCCACGGTCATCGCAAACTGCACATCGTCCCAACGAGCCGTCGGGGTGGACTGAGATCACCCACCCGTTTCATCCACTCCAGGGTCGGCGGTTTCCGATCCTGAAGACGCGCCGCGTCTCCGGCATCGATACGCTCATCCTGCAGGGCACCTCCGGCGGCACGTTCTGCGTGCCCCGCGAGTGGACGGACCGAGAGGTCCCGGCCACGACGGCGGATCTTGCGAGCGGTGCTCATGTCCTCGATTTCGTGAAGCTCATCGCGCTGACCGAGCTGTTGGCGGCCCTGGAGCAGGCCGACGGCCGAGGGCTTCACAAATGAGGTCGAGGGGTGTAGTATCGGACCAGTTGTATGACTGGTCTGACAACGCGCTTGGCGAGCACCCTGCGGAGGCGCAGGACCATGCTGCTGCGGCAGCTCCCGCCCCTGAAGGCCATCCTGCGCGGCTCGCTCATCGAACGCTTCAAGCGCTGCGGGCGGCCGGGATGCAAGTGTGCGCGGGGGATCGGCCACGGCCCGAAGCTGTACCTGTCGGTCAGCATGCCGAAGGCGCGACCGGTCATGGTCTACGTGCCGCAGGAGCATCGCAGCCAGGTCGAGCAGTTCGTCGCCAACTACCGCCGGACGCGACAGCTCCTCGACGAGGTCGCCGCGGTCAACCTCGAGCTGCTGCGACGCCGGGAGCCGATCGACTGAATGCAGATGGCGGCCGCCATCCCCGTCGATGTCGAGACCGCCGGCCTGTTGGCCGCGAACATGCTGCAGTGCTGGATCGCTTCCGAGCGCGTGGCCACTGGGACGAGCGCGCACGCGCTACCGTCCAGCACCCGTCAGGACGTGATCGAAGGTGGTGCTGACGATGTCGAAAGTACAGAGCCACCACCTGCAGAAGCCGGCCTACATCTATGTCCGGCAGTCGACGATGGGGCAGGTGCGCGATCACCAGGAGAGCACCGAGCGGCAGTACGACCTCCGGAACCGGGCCGTCGAGATGATGTGGGCGCCGGCGCGAATCCGGGTCCTCGACCAGGACCTCGGGCAGTCGGGGGCGCAGACGACCAACCGCGAGGACTTCAAGACGCTGGTCGCCGATGTGTCGCTGGGGCGCGTCGGCGCGATCTTCGCCCTGGAAGCCTCGCGGCTGGCCCGCTCGAACCTGGAATGGCATCGGTTGATCGAGATCTGCGCGCTGACCCGGACGCTGGTCATCGACGAGGACGGCTGCTACGACCCGGCGGACTTCAACGACGCGCTGCTGTTGGGACTCAAGGCCACCATCGCCCAGGCCGAGCTGCACGTCATTCGCGCGCGCCTCCAGGGCGGCAAGCTCCACAAGGCCCGGAAGGGTGAGCTCCGGTTCCCGTTGCCGGTCGGCCTGTGCTACGGCGACGAGGGGCAGATCGTGCTCGATCCGGACCAGGAGGTCCAGGGCGCTGTCCGGCTGGTCTTCGAGGTCTTCCGCCAGACGGGTAGCGCCTACGCGGTCGTGCACCACTTCGGCCGACAGCAGCTGCGGTTCCCGAAGCGCGCCTACGGCGGCGCGTGGGGCGGCCGACTCATCTGGGGCCGGCTGAACCACAACCGCGTGCTCGACATTCTCAAGAACCCCACGTATGCCGGGGCGTATGTCTTCGGGCGTCACCAGAGCACGAAGGAGGTTTCCCCCGAAGGCGACGTCCGCATGCGCACGCGCCGCGTTCCGCTGGACGCCTGGCTCGTCCGGATCCAGAATCACCACGATGGCTACGTCTCCTGGCCGGAGTACGAGCGGAACCAGCAGCTGCTCGAAAACAACCGCACCAATGCCGAGCACATGCTCTTGAGCGGCGCCGCGCGGGAAGGGCTCGCACTGCTCCAAGGCCTGCTGCTGTGCGGCCGCTGCGGTCGCCGACTGACCATCCGGTACCAAGGCAACGGCGGCATCTACCCGACCTACGAGTGCAACGCGCGGCGACGCGAAGGTGTGGCGACCAGCAGCTGCATGAGCCTGCGTTGCGACCTGCTGGACACCGCGGTTACCGAGCGGGTGCTGGCGGTGCTCCAGCCTGCCGAGCTCGAGGTCGCCGAGGAAGCGCTGCGGCAGCTCGAGCACCGGGACAAGGCGATGTCCACCCAATGGCGCATGCGCCTGGAACGAGCCGAGTACGAAGCGCAGCTGGCCCAGCGCCGCTACGAGGAAGTCGACCCGTCGAATCGCCTCGTGGCCGCGACGCTCGAGCAGCGCTGGAACGATGCCCTGGTGCGGCTCGAAGAGGTCCGGACGCAGTTTGCCGACTTCCAGAGCCAGGAAGCGCTCGTGGTCACGCCGGAGCAGCGCGCCCGGGTGGCAGCGCTCGCCCACGATTTCCCCCGCCTGTGGAACGCGCCGACGACCAAGGCGAAGGACAAGAAGCGCATCCTCCGGCTCGTGATCAAGGACATCACCGTCGAGCGGTTCGGCGAACGCAAGACCGCCGTCTTGCATGTCCGGTGGCAGGGCGGGGCCTGCGAAGACCTCGAGGTCACGCTGCCCGCCAACATTGCCGATCGCCTCCGGTACCCCGACGAGGTCGTCGACCGCGTGCGCGAGCTGGCTCGCGAGCGGTCCGACGAGCAGGTCGCGGCAGCGCTAAACCGAGAGGGTCGCCGTAGCGCCAAAGGCGGTGCATTCAACGTCTCGATGGTCCATTGGATCCGTCACAAGCACCGGATTCCGGCGCCCGACTTCCAGCGCCCCGGCGAGCGCAGCGTCCGTCAGGTCGCCGACGAACTCGGCGTCAGCCGCAATGTGGTCTACTACTGGATCGACCGCGGTGTAGTCACGGCTCGACGACCTAACCACGGCTCGCCGTACTGGATCGCCTTCGACGACGATACAAAGGAGACACTGCGCGCCTGGGTCCGAAACTCCTCGCGAATCGGAACGGTCGCACGAGAATCCCGAAGTCGTGCTGTAGGAGGTGCATTATGAAGCCGGCGTCCCCACGGTGCTCGACCGCTTCATCCAGCAGGCGGTGATGCAGGTGCTGCAGGAGGAGTGGGACCCCGACTTCTCGGATGCGAGCTACGGGTTTCGGCCCGGACGCTCGGCCCATCAGGCAGTCCGGCGCGCGCAGGAGCACATCCTCGCGGGCTTCGACTTCGTCGTCGACCTCGACCTGGAAAAGTTCTTCGACCGGGTCAATCACGACACCCTGATGGGGTTGGTGGCCAAGCGGGTGGCCGACAAACGCCTGCTCAGGCTCATCCGCGGTTTTCTGACCGCGGGCGTGCTCGACGGCGGGCTGGTCGGCCCGACCACGAAGGGGACGCCGCAGGGCGGACCGCTCTCGCCGTTGTTGTCGAACCTGATGCTGGATGTCCTGGACAAGGAACTGGAGACGCGCGGCCATCGTTTCGTCCGCTACGCCGACGACTGCAACATCTACGTGCGGTCCCAACGGGCGGGCGAACGGGTCATGGCGGGCGTCACACGGTTCCTCGCCCGGCGGCTGAAGCTGACGGTGAACGCAGCCAAGAGCGCGGTGGACCGCCCCTCGGCGCGGGCTTTCCTGGGCTTCAGCTTCACGGCCGGACCGACGCCTCAGCGGGTCATCTCGCCGAAGGCGCTCGCCCGGTTCAAGACGCGGGTTCGGGAACTGACGTGCCGCACGAAGCGCGTCAGCTTCACCCTTCTCGTGGAGGAGCTGTCCCGCTACCTCGTTGGGTGGCGGGGCTATTTCGGACTCTGCGAGGTCCCCTACGTCCTGCTCCGCCTCGACCAGTGGACACGGCGGCGGCTTCGCGCCGTCGCCTGGACGCACTGGAAGCGTGGGAGTACTCGCTTCGCGGCGCTGCGCCGTCGCGGCGTCGGCAAGCGGCTGGCGGCTCAGACCGCCAGCAGCACCCACGGCCCGTGGCGGATCAGCCGCAGCCCGGCACTCAGTATCGCGCTGCCCAACGCCTTCTTCGCCCGAATCGGCCTCGCACCCATTGCCGCAGGCCATGCCGCTTAACTCCGTCGAACCGCCGTGTACGGACCCGTACGCACGGTGGTGTGGGAGGGGCGGAGCCGCGAGGCTCCCCCCTATCCCGATTTCGCTACGGCCCTCCGGGTGACCCGACGCCCACCACGGTGGGAACAGCTTATATGGCCGAAAGCAAGCTTCCGGCCAGGAACTGACCGGAACGTGAAGTGGCCTGAGGAGGGGCCGTCGAGACGGCGAATGATCAGAGGCACGATCTGGAGAACGGGCGACATGGCAATGCGATCCGGACGGCGCGACCGCTCCCAACTCGCGACTCCAAGACGGCCCACTCTCCCGACGAATCACCGTCATGCGTGCACTGTCACGGGAAACCGTGATAATCACCGAATAGCAGCGTGACTCGTCGTCGAAGCGCCCTTCGATCGTTCGTCGTTTCGGCGGCCCACTCTTGGGCTGATGGCCGACGGAGCCCGGCGCTCAGGGGCCACAGGTGTTGACGAACGCATGAGTGTTGACAAGGGGTCATTCCATAGCAGCCATGGGCGCGGAGCTTGCCCAGGTCGTAACGAAGCTGACCGAGGGTGTAGTCGTCCTCGCCGAGGCGGTGCCGAGCGACGATGCGTTCGTGCAGTTGCCGCGTCGTCCAGTCCCCGAGCAGGCCACCGGTGGCGGCGGTTCGTGACTCGGCCCGCGGCGATCCTGGTCACGCCCCAAGGCTCACGGCGGCGCCGGCGACACGGGACGAGACTTGCCGTGGACGGGCGGCGCTGGCAATCAGGCAGCACCGCCGATTAGGATCGACGCGGTTCAGGGCGATGAGATTTCGGTTGCGACGGAACGGCTTGTTCGGTGGTCGGCCACGCAGGTGCCTACCGACGCTGCTCGCGGCTTGCGTTCTGGTGCTCTCTGCCGCGCAGTACGCGCGGGCGCAGGAAGGGCTGTACGCTGGAATCGCGGCCGGGTGGGATCGGGCGAGCGCCGACTACACCAAGGGGATCGGCCTCGACGTGCCGCCCGTGAGCTACGAGACGGCGACGAACGAGGCGCGGGGCGGGTTCGGCACGGTGCGGGTGTCGCTCGGCTACCGGACCTTCGTCGTCGGTCGAGCGTACGTCTCGGCGGAGTTTGAGGCGGCGCTCCACGGCGGTGCCGGGCCGGCGGGCTACCTGCGGGAGGGCACAGGCGTTGCAGACCGAGACGTGTGGCCGGGTCCCTGGAGCGTGGAGAAGAACCGTGATTTCGGCGCGAACGCCCGGCTGGGGTATGCGCCGGGCGGGCTGTTGGGGGAGGGCGGATCCGTCTACTTCGTCACCGGCCTGCACTGGTTGCGGGCAACCGTGCGGCGCGGTTCCGACATCGGCGGAGAATCGACGCGGGTCGTGCACGATCACACGTTGCGGCCGCGGGTCGCCGGTGCGGGCGTGGAGTGGGGGAGCTTGGCGAACCGGGTCGGGCTGGAGGTCCGGTACACCGCTTCCGATCTGGAGTTCCGCACGGGAGGGGACGGGTCGGCGCTCGGGATGCCGCGCATCGACCACACGTTCGGCGTGCGCGAGGTCAGCGTTCAGCTGGGCTACACCCGCTCGTTCTGACGAGACCGGCAGGGTCGGCCACTTGCGACGGCGCATCGTCCGGACCCTGGCTGTACTCCTGACCGCGTGGACCGTGCTCGCGCCCGATGCGCACGGAGCGCCGCAGGCCGAGAATCCGCAGGCGCAGGCGGACGGGCAGACGGACGCGCTGGTGGAAGAGTTGGGCCGTGCACTCGGTATGGCGCGCGCCGAAATCGAGGCTCTGGGATTGTCGCCCGGCGAGATGCAGGCCCTGCTCGCCGGCTTCCGGGAGGTGGCGGTCGTCGTCGGCTCCCGCGGCGAGGCGCGGAGCGCCACCGCGTCGGCGGTCCCGGTGGACGTCCTGTCGGCCGCGGACCTCCTCCGGCAGGGAACCGGCGACCTGAAGGAGCAGCTCCGCGCGATCGTCCCGTCGTTCAATACGAATACGCAGCCGATCCAGGGCGCATCGACGGTGGTCCGCCCCGCCATGCTGCGCAACCTGGCGCCGGACCACGTGTTGGTGCTCGTCAACGGCAAGCGCCGCCACCGCTCCTCGGTCCTCGAATGGCACGGCGGCAACGGCGTGGCCTACGGCTCGCAAGGCCCGGACATCTCCGTGATTCCCGCCATTGCACTCGGCCAAGTAGAGGTGCTGCGAGACGGCGCGGCCGCGCAGTACGGCTCAGACGCCATCGCCGGCGTGATGAACTTCCAGCTCAAGGACGCCCGTTCGGGCGGCTCCGTCGAGATCGACACCGGGATCTACGGCGCCGGAGACGGCGAGTCGGCGCGGTTCGCGGGCAACGTCGGCCTGCCGATCGGCGGGGACGGGTTCGCCAACCTGAGCCTGGAGTACGGCAACGCGAACCCGACCGACCGGGCCGCGCCGCGGCGTGACGCCGTTGCGCTCATCGCGGCCGGCAACACGCACGTCCGGTCCGCGCATCCACAGGTCTGGGGCGACCCGGACATCGACGACGACCTGAAGCTGTTCGGCAACTTCGGCTACCCGTTGCGCGGCGGAGCGCAGCTCTACGCCCACACGAACTTCGCCCGCAAGAAGGTCACGCAGGGCTTCTTCTTCCGGAACCCGAACACGCGGCTCGGCGTGTTCAGCAACGACGGCGGGCGCACGCTGCTGATCGGGGATGTGCTCGCCGCGAACGGCATGGGCTCGGCCGACTGCCCGACGGTGGCCGTCACCGACCACGTGCCGGACCCGGCAGCGCTGCAGCAGGTGTTCGACGACCCGAACTGTTTCTCGTTCCAGGAGACGTTCCCCGGCGGCTTCACGCCGCAGATGGGCGGCACGGCGGCCGACGCGTCGCTTGCCGGAGGCGTCCGCGGCTCCACCGCCGGCGGCCTTGGTTGGGACCTGAGCGGCTCGGTCGGCCTGCACGGAAGCGACCTGTTCATCCGCGACACGGTCAACGGCTCGCTGGGCCCCGCCTCTCCCACCGCGTTCGACGTCGGCGCGAACCGGCAGCGGGAGCTCAACCTCCACTTCGACTCCTCGTACGCCGTCACGGACCGGATCCACGTCGCCGCTGGCGCCGAGTGGCGCGACGAGCAGTTCCGGACCGTCGAGGGCGACCGGGAGGGATGGCTCGTGGGTCCCTACGCGCGGCAGCGCTTCATGGCCGGCGCCAACGGCTTCTTCGGCTACGGTCCGCTGCACGCGGGCGCCTGGAGCCGCTACAACGTCGCGGCCTACGGCGACCTCGAGGTGACGGACACGGAGGACGCGTGGACGCTGGGCGGGGCGATCCGCGTCGAGAACTTCGAGGATTTCGGGACCACGACGAACGGCAAGGTCGCGGGTCGGTTCGGCTTCGTGCGGGGCAGCGCGAGCAGCGGGTTCCGGGCGCCGACGCCCGGGCAGCAGAACGGGTTCAACATCTCGAGCTGGTTCGATCCGACCGTCGGCGACCTGGTCAACAATGCCGTCATTCCGTCGATTTCACCGGCCGCGTGGCTCCGCGGCGGCCTGCCGCTCGGGCCGGAGCAGTCGGTCAACTACACCGCCGGCGTGGTGATCGACAACGGCTCCTTCACGCTGACGGCCGACTGGTTCCGCATCGACGTGTCCGACCGGATCGGGATCACGAGCAACTTCTACCTGACCGACGCGGAGGTCGCGGATTTGGTGGCCGGCGGTTTCGACGCCGCGGAGAGCGTCAGGAACTTCCGGTTCTTCACCAACGCCTTCGCCACCTCGTCACGGGGCGTCGACGTCGTCACCACGTATACGCCGCTGGGGCTCCGCGGGAACACCATCATCACCGCCGCCTTCAACCACACCGCCACCCGGGTGACGGACAACGCCAGGGGACTGCTCGACGGCCGGCGGCTCGCCGAGTACGCCCACGCGCTTCCGCGCACCCGCGGAAACGTCGGCGTGACGCAGCGCCTCGGACCGGCCAGCCTGCTCGGCCGGGTCAGCTACTACAGCGGATGGTACGACTACGACAGCGGCCACGGCGAGGTCTTCGCGCCCTCCGGCGGCCTCGCCCAGGGCTTCTTCGCCGGCCGGCCGATCATCGACCTGGAGCTCGGCTTCCCCCTCGGCGAGGGAACGACGCTGGCCGTCGGCGGCCGGAACATCTTCGACACCTACTCCCAGGTATCGGCGATCGCGATGTCCGTCGGCGAGCGCTACAGCGAGTACACGCCGTGGGGCTACAGCGGCGCCTACTACTACGTGCGTGTCGGTTACGGCTGGGGCGCCTGACGCGGGGAGGCGGTCCACCTTCGGATGACCGCCCCCCGGGGTCCTGCCTACCGGCGCAACTCGAACACGTACAGCGCGTTCCCGGTATCCGGGTGCACGATGTCGGGGCTCAGCAGCGCCGGCACGCGCCGTGGGCTGCCGCCGCCCAGCCCGGTCGACACGGCGATGTACTGCGTGCCGTCGACGCCGTAGGTGACCGGGAACCCCTGCACGGAAGTGCCGAGCCGCGTCTCCCAGAGCACCTCGCCGGTGGCCGCGTCGTGGGCCCGGAAGTAGCGGTCGACGTCGCCGGCGAAGGCCAGCCCGCCTCCAGGCTCGTCTGGCACAACAACCGCCACCGAGCGTCTCGACGGTCGCCGCGTGCGCCAGACGAGCCTTCCGCGGCACTCGAGTTGTCGCTCGACGCAACGCCCGTTCCCGTTTGTCGTCGTCGACCACACCGTCCGGCCCAGCCCGGGGCGTTCCGTCTCGCGAGGGTACCCCGGACGGGCATGACCAACACCTACGTGCGGGCTCGGAACCCACCCGGGAGACCGGACCAGACGAGGCGAGCGCCCCCAGTCCGTTGAGAATATCGCGGGCGATCGTCGCCGATCACGCCTGCGTCCGGACCGCGAGGTTCCCACACTCCCACAGCCGTCATCGTCGATGACCGGCCGCAGAGCAGGCAGGCCCACAGGTGCTTCGTGCGCCAGTCGCCGCGGCGTTTTTTCGTCCCTGTACCTTTCTGAATGACTTCGGGGCGCTGATGTCGCGGAGTCGGGCAGGCCGTCTGGAGCCACCATTCGTCCCCTGTGTTTCACGGCCCGGCAGCTCCGCAGGTTCCTCGGCGAGCCGGGCCAGGCCACACCGACGGGCTCGACCGTTTGCGCCCCCAGCTCGACGCGCCGGGGTTCCCGCCTGCCGTGCGGGTCCGAGGGCGGCAGGTCCTCAGGCAGATATCGGCGTGGGCGCGCAGCGATTTCGAGCACGCTCGCACGGCACCCACACCCGGGCCCGCCCCGGACGGATCGTCGAGGAGCTGCCGCGCGTCGGGGTCCGCAGTCCGGTGTTCGTCCTTGACGAGGTCGACCGCCCTCAACGAAGCCGGCGACCACTCCGGCGGGTGATGCCCGTCAGGACACTTCGCCGAAGGCTGCCAAAGCTGGCGGTTTCCCGCTGGAATTGGCCGCGAACACGGCCCGGAGCAGCGGAGGTGTCACGAGAGTCGTCAGCATCACCATAGCGATGAGTGCAGAGAACACGTTGTCGCTCAAGATGGGCGTGCCCGCGACCATGACGGTATGGCCGATGCTGGCGAGGATCAACCCGACCTCGCCGCGCGGGATCATGCCGACGCCCACCGCCCAGCGATTGACACCGCGCTTGAACACCCCCAACGCGCAGGCCTGCTTGCTCAAGATCGCCGTGACGCTCAACAGGACTGCGAACAGCAGGACATCGGGCGCGGCGAAGGACGACAAGTCCACCCGCAGACCCATGTACACGAAGAACACGGGTACGAATATCGTGCCGACAGGAGCGACGGCGGTGTCGATCCTGTAGCGCTCACGCTGCTCGCCGAAGAATCGTCGGATCTCGTCGCTGACCACCAGCCCGGCCGCGAATGCCCCCACGATGTCCGCCAGACCGACCAGCTCGGCGAGCGCCGCCATCAAGAAGCAGTAGGCCACGCTGAGGACCACCGGCACCGTCGGCGAGCGTGCCAGCCGGACAACCCGCATGAGAGGATTGATCACCAATCGTCCGAACACCAGAGAACCGGCGAGGAAACCGAACGCCTTCGCTAAGATCAGCGCGACCGAGCCGAGGGGGAGCGCAAGCGCGCCGCCGGCCTCGACCGCACCCACGATGCCGAGTACGACCGCCAGGACGACCAAGCCGAGGATGTCGTCCACCACTGCCGCGCCGAGTATGATTTTCGACTCGACGTCATCCATCCTGTCGAGGTCGCGGAGCACCCGCGCCGTAATCCCGACGCTGGTGGCCGCAAGCACTGTCCCGACGAACAGATGTACGTACCACGCGGCGTCGGTGGGGAAGAACACCGATGACACCGCGTACCCGAGCCCGATCGGGGCGATAATCCCCAACAGGGCGACGACCACAGCGGAGACGCCTACCGCGAGCAGGTCATTGAGATCGCACTCGAGCCCGACCTGGAACAGCAGCAGGATAACGCCGATTTCGGCGGCGATCGGCAGGAATGGGGTGCTGTGCAGCGCATCGAAGACATGCAGGCCAGTAAGGCTGAAATTGCCCAGAACAATACCGACCAGCAGCTCTCCCAGTACCGCCGGCTGGCCCAGCCGTTCGACCACTTCGCCGCCAATCTTGGCGGCGACGAGGATGGCGGCTATCGACAGCAAGAAGGGCGTTATCTCGCCCCCGTGCGCTCCGTCCTGCGCCGCGGCGAGCCGCCATGCGCCGAAGACAACAGCGGGCATCAGTAACGCCCCGCGGCCCAAGACGCCGCGATACTGCCGTTCGTGCAGGTGCAATGGAGCCCGCTGGAACGTCTTCATTGCTGGCCCTTGCGTTGCGGCGTCTCGCTCGGAGCAATCCTCTCCACTCCGGCTGTTCGCCCGTCGTCGTCGCGCCCGCAAATCGCTCACGCGCCGCCGCTGTCGAGCGCCAACAACTCGCGAAGAACATGGTCGTCGTCGATGTCCGCGGACCAACCGTACGCCGCAGCCACCGCGGCGTCAAGGGTCGTGCACATCGGCAAGCCATCTGCGGGCGGGCGTTGTAGAGATTTCGTCAGGGTGCGCTTCTTCAGCGCCTTCGCCGCGTCTTCGTCGCGGGGCACGGTCCGTTTCGGGTAGCCGGGAACCGGTTCGTCGACCCACTTGACCCACGCGGGTGCCGCCCCGCCGTCGGGATCCTCGACGTGGTATCGCCTGCACCGTGCCGAGCTGATCGAAGCCCGGCGCGAACTCGTTGCGACGCCCACGGTCACCCAGAACGTGATCAGCGACATCGACTGTTCCCCTCTTTCTGAACAGGAATCGACTGGACCACCGAAGCCGTCCGTGGACGGGCAATGGGTGATTCCCTGACGGCCGGCTCCGAATCGGTGCTTGACGACGCTCATGCGACGAAGGAACGCAGGCCCCTCCACGTGCTGTAGCACATCGCGACCAGGGCCAGCGAGAATGGGAAACCGGTCGTGATGACCGCGGTCTGCAACGCGACGAGCCCGCCGCCGAGCAGCAGCGCGATGGCGACAACGCCCTCCAGCGTGCACCAGAACGCCCGCTGAACGACCGGCGCGTCCAGCTTGCCGCCGGCTGTAATCGTATCGATGACCAGCGACCCGGAGTCGGAGGAGGTGACGAAGAAGATCACGACCAGCACGATGGCCACGGACGAGGTCACGTTGGCCAGCGGCAGCGCGTCCAGCATGGCGAAGAGGGCGATCTCCGGCTGCTGCGCCTGCACTGCGGCGACCACGCCCCGATACCCGTCGTCGACGTACTGCGAGACTGCGGTCCCGCCAAAGGCGTTCATCCAGAGCACGCAGCACAGCAACGGAGCGATCAGCATGCAGCCGATCAGCTCGCGCACGGTGCGGCCACGCGAGACACGGGCGATGAACATCCCGACGAAGGGGGACCACGAGAACCACCAGGCCCAGTAGAAGAGGGTCCAGTCGTGCATGAAATCGAGGTCCTCGCGACCGACCCAGTTGCTGAGCGGGCCGAGCGTCGCGGCGTACCAGCAGAGACTGGCGCCGGCGCCGGCCAGGATGTCGCGCGTCGGGCCGGCCGCCACCACGCACGCCAGCAGGAGCAGGGCGAGCAGCAGGTTGGCCTGGCTGAGCCGCTTGACACCCTTCTCGATGCCCATGACCACCGACACCAGCGCCATGGCGGTGATGCCGGCAATCAGCAGCACCTTGGTGGTGGTGGAAGGCAGCACGCCGAACAGATGGGCCAGTCCGGCCGCCGTCTGTTCGGCGCCCAAACCGAGCGAGGTGGCCAACCCGAAGAGCGTGGCGACGACGGCGAGGGTGTCGATGAGGTGACCCCAGCGCCCCCAGATCGCGTCTCCCAGGAGCGGATAGAATGCCGACCGGAGCGTCAGCGGCAATCCGAGGTTGTACGAGGCGAACGCGAGCGCAAGGGCGACGACCGCGTAGATCGCCCAGCCATGCACGCCCCAGTGGAAGATGGTGGCGGCGATTCCGATCCGTTGCGCCGCCGCCGCGTCCGTACCGTCGCTGCCGAGCGGGGGTTGCAGGAAGTGCTCGACCGGCTCCGCCACCCCGAAGAACATCAAGCCGATGCCCACCCCGGCAGCGAACAGCATGGCGAACCAGGCGCCGGCAGAATAGTCCGGCCGTGCGTGAGGGCCACCCAACCGAACGCGCCCGAGCGGCGTCACCAGCAGCAGCAGACAGAAGAGCAGGAACAGATTGGCTGCCGCCATGAGCACCCAGTCGAACGTCGAGGTGAGCCAGCTGCGCAGCATCCCGAAGGTGGCCGCCGCATCTTCCTGGAACACCAGCACGCCGGCAACGAACCCGATGACGGTCAGGCTGGGCACCACGAAGACCGGATTGTGGATGTCGAGGCCGAAGAGCTGGATGTTGTCCTGACCGAGTTCGTAGTCAGCCTTCCTGGCGTTGCCCGGTGCGCTACGATGCTCCGGCGCGGCGGGCGCGCCAGTCATGATGCCGCCGCGTGCACGCCGAGACGGTCGGCAGGGAATGATCCATGAACACGCCCAAACCGGCTGTTGTCGACGAAGCCACCCTCGACTGGGAAGGCTGGAGCGACCCGACGCTCCCTTCCAGGAGCGCGATACGCTGGAAGCTCCTGATCACCGGCGAACGCACAGCGAGCCGGGGCCTGATCACCGGCGTTGCACAACTCGCGCCCGGCGCGCAACTCCCGCCGCATCACCACGAACCCGAGGAGACCTACTACATCATCAGCGGTCAAGGGGAGATGGAGATCGACGACGACACGACGGTGGTCGGCCCCGGCTGCGCCATCTACATCCCTGCCAATGCCGGCACGCGCTCCGATGCACCGGCTCGGAGCCACTGTGCTTCGTGTTCACCTTCGGGCGGGATCGCTTCGACCAGATCAAGTACCACTTCAGTCCAGTAGCGGCCGCGGTCCTGCACGGCGGTTCGTCGGCGACGAACCGTCAGGACGAACCGTCAGAAAGAGACGGTCGCGGTCATCGAGATGGTCCGCGGCGCTCCGAGCCACGCAGCATTCTCGGTGATGGCCGACAGGTACGCCTTGTCGAGCAGGTTGTTCGCCACGATCGCGAACTCCGTCGACCGGAGCAGGTCGCTCAACGCCTCGCCCGAGAAGCTGACGTAGGCGTCCACCAGCCAGTAGTCGTCCGCGTACCAGTCCGACCGTAGGCTGACCCGCCGCGACGACGTGTACTTGGCGCTGAGCCCCATGCCGAGCGGACCGCTCCGGTCGAGCGAGACGACCCACAGCCGGTCCGGCACGCCCGTGACATCGGTCCCCGCCACGATGCCCTGATTCGCGTCGACCAGTGGGTCGCCGGTCCCGATGTACTCCGAGTCGTTGAACGTGAAGGCGGTATAGAACGATGTCTGGCGCGGCAACTGCACCGTCGCCGAGAACTCGACGCCGCTCGTGTCGATGCCGCCCGCGTTGAAGTAGGCGCCGCCGCCCGGGATGAGGTAGTTGGGACCAGTCGCCGTGGCAGGCCCGAGGTAGAAGATGCGATTCTGGAAGTCGATGTTGTACCAGGTGGCGCTCAACGCCAGCCGGTCCCCCGCGTACTGCAGTCCGACATCGACGTTCGAGGCGGTCTCGGGTTTGAGCAGGTCGAGGCTGCGTCCCGGCACCTCGAGCAGCAAGCTGCTGATCGCCTTGAAGTTTTCGGCGTAGCCGGCGAACAGGTCCAGGCCCTCGACCGGCGTCTCGTACGTCACGCCGCCGGAGAAGAGCACGTCGGAATCCGAATCGACCTCCAGGTTCGGATCGATGTTGAACAGGTCCTCGCGCGACACGCCGACCAGGTACTGCTTGACGCCGCCGCTCAGGGCGAACGGTCCGGCGAAGATCGTCTCTTCCAGGTACCACTTGAAGACGTGCTGCGGGAATTGCCAGTCGTACTGCTGCCAGTAGGGCTGCTCGTTCCAGTTGAAGCTGAGCGCCGGGTCCAGAATCTGGTGCCAGTCGCGGCCCAGGTCCCGCCGCGTGTTCTCGTACCAGATGCCCGCGCGCAAGGTGCTGCCCGCGGCCCCGATCGTGGCGAACCACTCCTCGTCGAGCGTCAGGCCGACGCGGTCCTTGCCGTAGTGGCTGTGGCGGTACGATTGCACCGCGGTGGCGCCGGGGTGGCACGCCGGGTCGACCGCCGGCCCGCCCGAGCCGTAGTAGTTGAAGATGTAGGAGGATGCGCACCCGGCCGTCGGCCCGACGGCGGCGCCGTCGGGGTTCACGAAGCGGATCAGCCCGAGTTGCGAGCCGCCCCGGACGGGCGTCCCGCTCATCAGCTCCGATTCCGGGCCGCCGCCGTCGTCGGTCACGTCGGCGATGAAGGGGGGCAGCCAGTCGCCGCGGCCCCGGTTGCGGTGGAAATAGCCGCCCAGGCTCAGCGAGGTCACGTCGCTGAACGACCAGTCCGCCTTCAGGTAGCCGAACGTGTTGTTCCGCCGCGTCTGCCACCCGGGCCGGTAGAACTGGTTCAGGTACGGCACGCCGGGCCACTCGCCGACCAGCCGGTCCCAGCGTGGATTGGCCCGGAAGTCGGCATCGCTGTAGAGCCGCTGGTAGACATCCTCGTGAATGCTGTCGTACGAGAAATAGCTCGTCAGATCGAGCCGCCCGTGCGACGAGACGAGCTTGGCGGCGACGTGCTCCCGCTCGTTGCGCGCCGAACCCTCTACCCAGTCCGTCGCCTCCTGGCGGACCGCAGCGATCCACGCCCGCGTGTCGCGGCCGAACAGCGGCCCGGTGTCGACCCGCATGGAGAACCGCTGGCCCTCGTTCTCGCCGATGGTGGTCGACGCCGTGTAGGTCCGCTCGGCGGCCGGGTCGTCCGTCAGGTAGTCGAACGTGCCGCCCAGCGCCTCGACCGACCGTGAGGCGATGTCGGCCGTTCCCTGCGAGACCTCGACGCCGCCGAGGTTCATCGGGTCGATGAACCGGTTCGCCTTCGAGCCGCTCCAGTAGTCGGACGTGCCGTTCGGAAAGCCGTCGATGGTCGTGCCGATCTGCGCCTCGTTGATCGTCACCTGGAAGCCGCGCACGGCGACGTTGCTCGACCAGTCGTCGAAGCCGTACGCGTCGCCCTCCTGGACGGACACCCCGGGAAGGTTGTCCACCACCGATGTCACGCTGGTGATGCTCGACTGCTGCATCATCATCGGTTCGGCGACGATGTTGCGCGCGAAGATGCGCGGCTCTTCGGCGACGACGCTGACCGTTTCGAGCAGCCGCGCGATCTGCATGATGATCGGGACCGTTGCTGCGGAGTCTGCGCCGACGGCGACCGGGAGGTCAACGGTCTCGAAACCCGGCAGAATCGCCGAGACACGGTAGTCACCGGGCGGCAGATCGGTCACTGCGTACGAGCCGTCCGCGCCTGTCACCCGCTCCTGGCGCGCGTCGGGGCCGCTCACCGTTACCACGACGCCGGGCAACGGGTTGCCGGTTGCGTCAACGACAGAGCCTTCGATTGCCCCTGATGTCTGCGCGGATGCCATCGCGGCGACGGGAAACGACAACAATATCGTGACGATGCCGAGTCGGGTACAAATGCAACGGAGCAACACGATGGCCTTCATGGCGGCGATCCCCCTCAGCTCAAGAGTGTCTCACATCACAACCCCGACCACAGGCGGGGGGGAGATCCGGACCGGAATCCGCAACGAGACCGAGCGGACGTGCTCAGGAACGAGCTGAACAGCAGCCTGAATGTCTCAGTCGCGAACACTGTATGCGGCACCGGCAAGCCCGCCGATGGCGGAACGCCTGAACCGCAATCCGGGGAGACGTGACGTTCAGCGGCGCCCCGACGGCACGTGCGGGCATCGTCAGCAAGAGCCAGTCTGGACGAGCGTGCGCGGAGCCGGCGTCAGGGCCGGAAGCCCCGCGAAGCGGGGGCGGAGCTAAGCGAAGCGCCTTGACGCCGGTGAGCACACGCGCACGCTGTTCGTCTGACGATGCCGGCGGCACCACAACATCTTGCGGTCGGCGGAACTCCAATATTCGGCGGATCCTCGAGCTCGCCAACAACCAGACGGCGGCGACGGCCGCGCCCACGGCGAGCGCGGCCATCCCCCAAGGCTGCATCACGAGGCCGATGACCCAAGTAGATCGACCAACCGACCACTACCGCCACTGTGCTTGCCGGAAACGCCGCGACCGCCACGACAGCGATTACGACGACGACAACCACGAAGGCCAGCACGATCCACATGGTCCGAGCGGTCAGAGCCGCAGTTGCAGGTGTGGTAGCTGCGGAAGTGCGCTTCGTGGGCGTGCAGCAGGTAGGCCCCGATGATCGGCGGATTGCCGTCGCCCCAATGCGCGTAGGCGGTGTTCAGTTCGCGTCCCCCCGGTTCCCGGATTGATATTGATCTGGATCAGGTGTCGAGCGTAGACATTCTGCGCAGGGTAGCGAGTGCCGACTACACCAAGGGGCTCCACGGACCCGGCCACACGTCTCGGTCTCCAACGCCCGTGCCTTCCCGCGGGTAGCCCGCCGGGCCGGCGTCTCCGTGGAACGCCGCCTCGAACTATGGGTCGGCGCTCGGGATGCCGCACATCGATCACGGCGCGACGCGCCGGACGGCCTACCGGCCGAGCACGAGCGCATCGGCCGTCCGCCGATGCTGCCCCACGCGGCATCCGTGCTTCTCGTATCCGGTCCGTTCGCTCCATCAGACCGGCCTCCTGGGGCCGCAGATGAGTTGGCGCGCGAGCCTCCGCTCCGAGCCGCGCCCGAGGGATCCGGCCTGCACGCGGGCGCGGGGAACGGCTGCGTCGCGCGGGTGCTAGCATGATGCTGCGTCTCAGAGACATGGGTACCCGGCGTACCCGGCTGGCATCGCACAGGGCTGGACTCGCGCCCCCGGACGTGGCTGCTGGCGTGGTGCCCGACCGACGGAGGACATGCATGCGCGTTTCTCGCTTCGCCACACCCGCCCTCGCCGGCGTGCTGGTGCTGTTTTCCGCGCCCGATGCGACTGCTCAGCACTCTGCCGGCGAGCCACGCTCCGGGTGGTACGTCGGCGGCGGCACGGGGGTGAACTGGGCCTCGGACATCAACCAGCGCGGCTCGAACCGCGACCACCTCTGCTATCCGACATACGCCTGCTTCGACGAGAAGCCGCGGCCCGAACAGTCCGGTTACCGTTGGGTCTACGACCTGCAGACAGCCGTCGGCGCTCCTTTCGAGCTGTCCACCGGATTCGACTTCGACCGCTTGCGCCTGGAGCTGGCGTTGGCGCAGCGGATGAACGGCATCGAGCAAGTGTTCCGCAGCGTCAGCGACTACGCGGGGCGTCCCCTCGACCGTCGCCGCAACGGCACGGTCACGTCCGATTCCGAGTTCTGGATCGACGACCTCAACGTCCGCACGCTGGCAGTCAGTGCGTATTACGACTTCCGAAGGGGCGCCGGCTGGTTCGCGCCCTACGTCGGCGTCGGGCTTGGTCCGGCATTCGCCGAGATTCGCGGATTGCACTACGAGCAACATTACCGCGACCCGGCGGGCAACGACGGGGCCTACGACCCACCGCTGTCACACTACACGTCGCGGCAGGACGCCGACATGACGGACACCGTGCTGGGCGGCCACCTGCACGGCGGGGCGGACTTCGGCGTGGCCGACCGGACAGCGTTGGGCGTGAAGCTGACCTATACGGTCCTGGGCGACATCGAGTACACCGGCACGTACCAGCAGCACCCGCTGCACGCGGTTGATCCGAACTTCTCCAACCGCACCGCCTTCACCGGCACGCGCTACTGGAGGTTGCTGTTCACGGTCCGGTATGCGCTCGGCGGCTGATCGCGTCGGCATGGGAGGCCAGTACCGCCATGCCGGGTCAGTACAGCTCGGTTCTGGCGCTCTCCGCCTCGCCAGCGTCGATCTCGACTGCGTTCGCGTCCGCGATCTGGTCCGCCAGGACCTGCCCGTAGGTCGGGTACCGGGCGCGTTCGACCTGAGCTGTTGGCTCCCAGAGCCGGGCTCGAATCAGAGCCTTGGCACAGTGGAGGAACGCCTCCTCGACCGTCACCTTGAGGACCGAGATGGGCAGCTTGCCTTTGATGGCCAGCGGCTCCAGCAAATCTGCGTCGGTGGAGATCTCCGCCCGCCCGTTCACCCGAAGCGTCTCGGTCAGTCCCGGTACGAAGAACACCAAGCCCACGTAGGGACGCTCCACCAGGTTCATCAGTGTGTCGACTTGACGGTTTCCCGGCCGGTCAGGAAGCAACAGCGTCTTGTCGTCCAGGACGTGAGCCAGCGACCCCGGCGGATCACCCCGTGGAGACGCATCGGTCCGCCCGTCCGCGCGGGCCGAACTGATGACGTAGAAGGGCGACAAGGCGATGAAGTTGCGGCAGTGCACGTCCAGATGATCCAGGACCTTTAGGCCGGCCCGCGCAGCCGGAGACCGATAGACCGCCCGCAACTCCTCCATCGTGTTGACGGCCATTTGCCACCTCCCCCCCTTGATCGGTCTCTGGATGGCGACGCCTCCGCACCGCATAGGTCGCCGCATGCGCGACGCCCGACCGCCGAGATCAGTCGTGTCGGTTCACGCGGCGGCTTCTCCAAGCCGTGCCTGCCTTGCGGCGCGCGTTCGCTTCCGTTCGGCCGCCCGGTCCAGACAGCGCCGGCATTCCTCGGACGGCCTACAGGGCGAACTCCAGACCGACGAGCCCCTCGGACACCTGCCAGAGCTTCGCGGCGACCGCTTCGTCCGTCGACTCAGACGACGACCCGACCCGCGTCGGATACCCGCGAAGCTCTCCGAAGCCGTCCGGGCCGTAGTAGCCGCCCGGTTCCGTGCCGCTGGCCGTGGCTGCGTACAGTGTGGGCAGCGCCCCGCGCCACGTCGGCATGGCGACAAACGGGTTCAGCAGCCGCAGGAAGCCACTGTAGCGTTGCAGGTCCGTGCCGGTATAGCCGGGATGCGCCGCGACCGACATCGTCTCGATGCCGGCGCGGTCGAGTCGCCGCTGCAACTCGTAGGCGAACAGCAGGTTGGCCAGCTTGCTCTGACCGTACGCCCGGTTGGGATGGTACTTCCGTGACTCCCAGTGCAGGTCGTCGAAGTCGATCGTGCCGAACCGGTGGGACACGCTGGAGACGGTGACCACCCGCGACCCGCTCGTCTTTCGCAGCCGATCCAGAAGCCGGGCCGTCAGGGCGAAGTGCCCCAGGTGGTTCGTGCCGAACTGCAACTCGAACCCGTCGACGGTCTTCGACGCCGGCGGCCACATGACGCCCGCGTTGTTGATGAGCAAGTCCAGGCGGTCGAACCCGTCGCGGAACGCGGCAGAGAACACACGGACCGACGCGAGGTCGGCGAGGTCGAGCACCATCACGCCGAGTGTTCCCGAAACGCCCCCGGCGGCGATGCCGGCCGCGGCGGATCGGCCCTTCGCCTGATCGCGGCAGGCCAGCACGACGTGTGCGCCGCGTCGGGCAAGTGCCGCTACGGTCTCCAGTCCGATGCCGGTGTTCGAGCCCGTCACGACCGCGACCCGCCCCGACTGGTCGGGCATGTCGCGTGCCGCCGTCCACTTCCCCCTCGGCATTGCTCTTCCAACTCGCCTGCCGTCAACCCGCGCCTGACGACCGTCCAGAACAGTCTACAGTGGCCCAGACGTACGCGCGAATCCCGATCGAGGAGTCGCCCATATCCGCAATGCCGACACGCTGGAGATCGACTGTTCCGACGTGCCGCCACCAAACGAGAGCTCGTACGTCTGCAGCAATCCGCCGTTTCGCCGGGGCGCGGCTGCCCGATGCACCCGCCGCGATTCTGGATTCGGTCCCCGTGCTCGCGTTTGGAGGCCCTGATCTGTTGACTGTTGTTCGAGACGGTGCAGGTGGCGTCGGATCTGGCACATCATCAATCCGCCAGCCCGCTTTCCTTCGACGGCGACCGGCGCCGGCCTCCGCGGCCAATCATGATCCCGCAGGGCCTGTAGCGTTCCCCGGCGGGCGTGCGCGTCCGACGAGGCAGAAGCGGGCTTCAGGCGCGTGCCGCAAGATCTGGCACGTGCAGGAACTCCACGAAGAAGCGCACGGGCCCAGCGGGATCGACCTGGTGTGACGCCTCCGGCGCGACGATGCCGGGCTGCTCCGGCGTGAGCGCGACATCAATGCCGAGCTCGGCACATCGGTATCGCAGCGCGCCCGCGGTCACGACGATCCGGCCCCAGACTCCCGCTACGGTCACGTGGCGTGCGCGTAGGCCGTTCGGGATCGAGTCCTCGGTGAACTCGGGCGTGCGCTCGAACGCCACGCACGCGTCCGGCAGCTCGAGCCGGTCGCAGCGCACGCAGTCGAGCTGCTCGCCAAGGCGGCTGGCGCGGCCCGCGGCCGTGACCGTCCACGGTCGGGTCACGAACGGCGGGTCGTGCCGCACGTGCTGGCGATGGCCGCAGCTGAGCAGGGCGGTCCAGTCGCCCGATTCGTCGCGCGTAAAACCGGTGATGGGCCTTTGCATCGGAGCGGTCCCACAATATCACCCGGCGGCACTTCAGTGGCAGGTCACCTGCCCACCGACAGATGTCTGATGGGGGGCGGTTTCGGCCCGCGACTCTCGATAAATGGACGAGAAACACGAGTAAGGACACCGTCCTGCACGTCTACAACGTCGAGACCGTCTACGCCGCCGTCGTCTAGGCCTACATCCAATGGTGGATCGCCCTGGTCGAAGCCGTGGTGCGGGCATCGCTGTCCGGCGACACAGCCATGCACCTCCGCGGCCACCAGCTCTGCATCCGCAGGCTGGCGAGTCTGCTGTAGGTAGCCAGCGCCTATCGGCACGGCCGGAAGTGGCGCTGCGAGTGCGACTGCTGCCTCTTCATGTGGGGCTTCGCAAGTACCTCGCCCACCATTGGGCCTGCGACGGCGCGGAGTCCGCCATCTCGGGAGGCAGGTGGAGCTCGGGCAGCATCTGGACCGGCAGCACAACGCTCGCCTCGGCGACAATCGCGGCTACCTTCGTACCTTGCGCAGGTGCGCATCGCCGCGGTCCGCAAGACGTTGAAGAAGCGCCGCAGGTTCGACGCCGCGGCCCGTGCGCTCGCCGACGGCGCCCCGAGGTGCAGCCTGGCGCTCGTCGTGTACGGCTACATGCGGTGCCTGTCGGCCAACTGCGCCGAGTGGCGCGCCGCGAATCCGGTGCCGGAGCCGGACGGCCGCGAGCATGGCTATCGCGCACCGCACTTCTCGAGCTCGCCAGAGAGATGCGGCAGGCGTCGGCGGCACGCGGACTGGGCAGTCTCGGTCTGGTGGGTGGAGCCTGAAGATACCGCGCTTCGGTCGTTGTGGGGTCACACGGACCGGCCCTCGGCGGAATGGACTTACCCCGTACCTTCAACGCTTCCTGCACATCGACCGACTCTGCGCCGCTCCACCCGTGGGCGCTCAGCCGACCCCAGCCGCCGGAACGACTTGATCCACAGTGCGGGGAGCGACAGGATCACGCGGATGCGCTGGTCCGAGGTCCCGGGAAGCGAGTCGTGATCTTCCGACGCTGGCGAATGGCGGCGCGAGCGCCGGTCGGAGTACGTAATCGGGGCTGTCGTGCCGAGGTGATCGAATCGGAAGGAAGCGTTCCATCTGCCCGGCGTCCGGCGGCGTTTCCTTGCATGTTTGTTGCGTGCCGGCAACCGCCGCAGAATGATGCGGGCGGATCGTCGAGAAAGAAAGGTGAACGATGTCGAAGAGTGGAATCCTGGACGTGTTGCGCAACGAGGAGCGCTCGCTCAAGAGCCAACTCGTTGCCATACAGCGCGCGATCGAGGCGATCGAGGGCGACGTGGCGCCGGCCGCCGGGGGCGGCAGGAAGAAGGCGGCCAAGGCGGTCGGCAGGCGCAAGCGCGGGATGAGCGAGGAGCAGCGCAGGGCCGTCGCCGAGCGGATGCGCAAGTATTGGGCGGCGCAGCGGGAGGCCAAGGCCCAGGAGGAAGCGGCGCAGGAGTGACTTGACGCGACGCGCAGGACTCGCCGGCGTCTGGAACCGCTCGCCGGCTCTTCGCAGCATTCCTCCTTGCAGCAGGTGCACGATCATCAGGAGGGTGATTTCGCACTCATCGCCAGGCCGCGTACCGGACGGCCCGTGAACGCCGACACCGGTGCGGCCACCATCGTCAGGCCCGCCGAGGTCCCTTCCTTGGGCGCCTCGCCCAAGCGGTGTCGCGGTGCCAGGCCGGGTCAAGGCCGTGCCGGGCGGCGGGTCCAGCAAGTTGAGCGGTGCCGCGGCCGGGCGGGCGACAGCGCGCCCGACGCTCCCCAAGATCATCTACTGTACGGCCGTAGCGGGGCCCGTGGGCCTGCTGCCCGAACCAGCCGCTCGGCGCGCGGATGCGAAGGCCGCGCGCGACGGCAGGCCAACCGCGGCACCGAAGCGATGATGAACGACATCCGATGGAGCGAGCACCCGCTGTATGCGGACGTGGTGAAGAGAGTGCCGCCCGAGCTGCACCCGACGCTCGCGCGCGCGGTCGACCTGAGGGCGGCCGACGCATGGCTGCACGAGGGCACGATGCCGGCGGGGCTCGACAGCGACGGCAAGAGTCTCGGCGGCCAGCGGGGCCCGGCGTTCCTGCGCGCGGCCGGACGCCGCTACCTGCGGCGTTGGGTGACCGACGAGCACGGCGAGCAGTTCGGCAAGGGCGAGGCCGGAATGCTCCATGAGAAGTGGACCGACGAGATGGTGGCGTTCAGTGCAGGGCTGGGCGGACGCGGACGGGGCATCTCGTGGCTGCCGGGGCGGGCGGAGGAGATCGACGTTCTGCTCGACAGCCGGAGCGGCGACCCGCCGACGTATCGCTACTACACGGTCAGGGAAGTCTGCGCGAGCAAGGCCTTGGCGCACTTCCTCGGGCTGTACGCCCGGCGCCGGCGGCACAAGACGTACGAGCGGATCGAGAGGGCGCGTGAGGACGAGCGCATCCCGCTCAACCGCCCGGCGCGCGAGACGCTGGCGTGGGTGCTGGCCAACAGGGTGATGCACGACGAGGACGAGCTGTAATGACTAACAGACGCCGGAACCGCGGGGCCAGCCGGCCCCGGGCGGGAGCCGCCGACGAAGCCAACGGCTTCCGCGCTGACATCGCGCCGGAGAAGCCCGACGCGCCTCGCCCGCTGGCGAAGCCGATCTGGCTGCACCCGAGCGTGTCGGACACGCTGCGGGAGTGGTCGCACCTGTACCGGCGGCTCGGGCTGATCCTCGAGCAGCTGGCCGCCCACGGACGCACCGCGATCGTCAAGGGGTGCGCGCGGCCGAACCGGGGCTGGCGGCGCTCGCCGCTGGGCGGCGCACGCGGCAGCCAGTACTACCTGTGGTGGGGGATAGCCGGGAGCAGCGGGCCGGCAGACAGCTGCGGCGCCGAGCCGGGAACGATAGTCGTGCGCGCCGTGCGGCACCACGACGACCACACGCCGCTCGGCGGCGGTAGCCGAAAGGACTACCTGCCGATCCAGCAGGCGACGGACATGGACGAGGACATCGCGGGCCGGCCGCGGAACAGGCAGCAGGCGTCGTTCGAGACCGACCGGAGCCCGGTGCGGGTGCTGCGCGGCCGCCCGGGAAGCGGCAAGACGACGGCGCTGTGGCGGGCCATCGAAGCGCGCTCGGGCGAGAACGTCCTCTACGTTACCTGGTCGGCGCGGCTGAAACGCAGCGCCGAGGAACGGCTGGCGGCCTTCGCGCCGTCGACGAGCCGGGTCCGCGCGACGGACTTCCGGACGCTGACCGGCGAAATCACCGGCGCGGACGTGCGCCGGATACCGCCGGCCGAAAGCCGGAGGAAGCTCGGCCTTGCGATCGAGCAGGCCGTCGGCCACGAACGCCACCCATGGAAGGGCCACGAGGCCGCCGTGTACGCCGAGGTGCGGGGGCGGCTGCTCGGCCGAGGCGTCGACGGTGAGGCCGACAGCAACGACGGCGGGAAGCTGGCGGCGCTGTGCCCGGATGCGTACCGCCGGCAGCGGGGCAACGAGCAGGGGATCGGCGCCGCTACGGCGAAGACGCTCCTGCGGTTGTGGGAGAGGGTGCCCGAGAGCGCCCGCGTGGAGATATTCCCCGAGCTGGCGGCCGCCGCGGCCGCCGCGCGCCTGCTCTCCAGCAAGGGCCTGCCGGAGGGGATGGAGTTCGACCGTCTCGTCGTCGACGAGACGCAGGATCTGACCCTGACCGAGTTCTGGATGCTGCTCGAGCTGCTCCGGGCATGCCGCCAGCGCACGGGCAAGAGCCCGTGGGTGCTGATGGCCGGGGACGCCGGACAGCGGGTCGAGGCCAGCGGCTTCGAGTGGGGACGCTACACCGAGTTGCTGAGCCGCCGCTGGCGCAAGCCGGCAACGTTCGACCTGCACGAGCACGTGCGCTGCCCGTCGCGGATCGCGGCCGTCGTCAACCGGTCGAACATCTTCTACAGCCTGGTCGACAAGAACCGCCGGCCGGAGAAGCAGCAGCCGGTAGTCGAATCCGAGCACGTCACGGGCCACGCGCTGTACGTGCGCGTCGAGCGGACGGAACAGGCCAACGGGCTCGTCGAGCAGCTCGCCGCCCTGGAGGGAACCGCGGTGATCACGGCCGCCGACGAACCGCCCGCATGGTTGGACGAGAGGCGCCGCAAGCTGGTGCTGACGCCGGGCGAGGCCAAGGGCCTGGAGTACCAGCGGGTGTGCGTGCTGGATGTGGGAGCCGCCATTGAGGCCTTCGACGGGAACGTGATCGACGACAGGACGCCGCTGCGGCAGGAAAGCCGGCGAACGGCCATCGACCAGCTGCGGGTGGCGCTGAGCCGGGCTACCGAGACGCTGGCGGTTGTCAACGTCGAACCGGAGGCGCGTCAGGACCTGAGCACGCTGGCGCTGGTCGGCGGAGCGGGCCGCTACAACCAGGACGACATCATCGCCCGGTTCGGAGACGAGACGGCGACGCCCGAAGAGCGCACGAGCGAACGCATCCGCCGGGCGGAGGCCATCGTCGAGGAGGACCCGGACCGGGCCTGGGAGATCGCCGGCCTGACGGTCGCCGAAATGGGGGCGCCGGACGTGCCGAACGGCGTGTCCGACCGCGAAGTGCGCCGCGACGCGCGCGCGACGCTGCTGCGCACTCTGGCCTTGCTTCTCGCCGCCGGCGAGGACAGGGAAGACAACGTGCATCTGAGCGGTTCGCTGCAACTCGGCGTGGATATCGATGCCGAAACGGAGGAGGAAGTTCCGGACGAGGGGAGCGACGCCCACGACTGGGCCGGCCAGAAGATCATCCGGTCGATAGAGCACGGCGTGGTCGAGTTCCTGCTGACGGAATCGCCCGACGACCGGCCGAGGTTGAAGCTGCTCGAAGCGCTGCTGGCATTGAAGGACGCCGTGCCGCGACGCCGGTACTGGCCGGATCTGGCCCTGGCGCGGATGCAGCAGACGCTGCGAAGCGGCCTTATCGACGGGGCAAGCGACCCGTCGAGTGCCCGCAACTACTTCCCCGACGACGTCGAGGGCTGGCTGAAGCTGACCGGCTACCGCGGAGACGCCGCAGAAAAGGCGCATGAGCTGTGCGAAACAGCAATCAGCACGCTGCTCGACGCGGCAGAGGCCGACACGAACGAGACCAGCCGGAACATCCTGCTCGGCCAGGTTGAGAACCTGCTGCACGCCAGCGGGTGGAAGCCGCTGCTGGTCGCCCGGCTCGAAGAAGAGAGAGGACACACCGCCGAAGCGCGCGACGCGTACGAACAGGCCGGTACGGCGGCCGACGTCAGGCGGATTCTGCGCAAGCAGGCCAAGTGGGAGGAAGCGGCAGCGCTGGACGGTGACAACGCGGACCTCGAGTGGCTGCTCGAGGTCGACAGACTCGCGGCAGCGAGGCCGGCCGGACTCGGTGCGCGGCTGTACGAGCAGGAACATCGCCGGCTGACCGAAGCGCTGGCGAAGATGCGCGACGACGATAGAGCCGAAGCGTAGATGTCCGGACCGGCGCCGGCAACGACCGGATCGCTGCGGCTTACGATAGGCGAAGCTGACACCAGCCGAGTGGCGGAAGGCGCGCAAGGCGGCACGCAAACGGCACCGCGACGCGGAACCGGACACGCTGGCGCCGCCGGAGCTGTTCAGCGACCGGGAAGCGTCCGAGACCTGCGCCAGAGCGCCCTTCCGGGACGACGAAGCGAAGACCTCGCCCACGGTCAGGGCACAGCTCGCACACGGCTGTGCGGGGTGGAAACGCCAGCCATCGGCCGAAGGGTTCACGGCGGCACTGCGAGCCGACGACCCGGTAAGTACCGCCGTTGCGATTCAGGCCCCTGTTTCATCCTGCGTCGCGCATGGCGGAGCGGTCCGATAGGTCTGTACCGGCGGATGGTGAGGAGCAGTCGATCCGCCCTGTCCGCACGTAATCTCGTCCGGGCTCGAGCCGAGCAAGAACGCCTTCCTGACCCGCCGGGTGGGTGGTCCCGCACTCGCGGCCGGCCGCCCGATTGTGCTGCCCTCGGCTGGCGGCCCCACCGGCATCCTGCCCTGTCGGGCAAGAAAACCATCCCATCGCAGGGTTCTTGCAAGAGGCTCTTAACAGCCCGTGGCAAAAGTCGCTGATCCGGCCTGGCCCCGGCGCGATCGAACCCGTACACTGAACGACCATGGCAATGGGCAAGAGACCGGCGGCGCGACAGGCGTCGCCGATGTGGGTGGACACGTCGGACCTCCCGACGAGCGACGGGCATCCTTACTTCGAGCGGCTGAACCGGGTCCTGGCGGATTCCGGCTTCGATGCGTTCGTCGAGGAGTTGTGGTGCGCCAGGCAAACTGGCGAAGGATAGCCGGTGAGAGTCCGGCGGAAGGAAGGCGTAACCGACCACCTTCACCCCGAGTCATGCGCCGGTCGCCGTGAGGCGGCGGGTGAAGCGTTGACAGGGGCGCGAACGGGCGGGGCTATTGAGCATCGAAAGAAGACAGGTTTGGAGCGCCGAGACTGTCACAGCGGTCGAAGGCCACACCGACATCACCGCGACGGGTGAGGGGATGGAGGGCTCCACGGTGTCGGAGAACCCACGCACGTTCGTACGTCCTTCGCCGGGACCTGGGAGGTCTTCATTCCGCCCCGGCAGTCGAACCGGGGCCGCAGAGGGAAGGAGGATTCCGTACCCGATGGTGCACGGAATGAAGAAGTCGGATGAGGCAGGAGTACCGATGAAGGCGGCGAACAAGGGAGCGAAAGCGCCTGCGGAGCCGCTGGAGGGAAGGGCCTCAACCAAGGGGAATTCGCGAGACCAAAGCACGTACCGGACGCAGGGTCGGGATGACGTGTCACAGGCGGTCGAACGGATACGGCAAGCTGCAACGAGAAAACCGCAGGAGAAACTGACTGCGCTCTTGCACCATATCACGACGGACGCGCTCCGCTGCGCCTTCTTCGACTTGGAGAAGACCGCATCGGCAGGCGTGGATGGCATGGTGTGGAACGTGTATGCGGACGGGCTGGAAGAGCGGCTGCTCGACCTGCACGGACGCGTACATTCGGGAGCGTATCGGGCGCTGCCGTCGCGGCGGGTTGAGATACCCAAACCGGACGGCGGGACGCGACCGCTCGGCATTGCTGCGCTGGAAGACAAGATCGTCCAGAAAGCGGTGGTGGATGTCATCCTGACGCCGATTTACGAGCCGGAGTTTCTCGGGTTCAGCTACGGGTTCCGGCCGGGGCGTGGCGCGCATGATGCACTCGACGCCCTGGCTTTCGGGATAGAGCGGCGCAAGGTCAACTGGATAGTCGATGCCGACATCCGGGCGTTCTTCGACCGGCTCTCGCGAGACCAGTTGCTACGGTTTCTCGAGCACCGAATCGGGGACAACCGGGTACTGCGGCTGATTACCAAGTGGCTGAACGCCGGCGTCATGGACGGCACAGAGTGGAAGGACGACCTGCGGGGGACTCCGCAAGGCGCGGTGGTCTCGCCCATCCTCGCCAATGTTTACCTGCACTATGTCCTTGACCTCTGGTTCCAGAAGAAGTGGCGCACCCGAAGGGCTACGGGGGATACCATCATCGTACGTTACTGCGATGATTTCGTCGTTGGCTGCCAACACAAGGCGGATGCGGACCAGTTTCTCGACGACCTCAGGGAGAGAATGAGCCAGTTCGCGCTTGAGCTGCACCCCGACAAGACCCGCCTCATCGAGTTCGGCCGGTTCGCGATGGCGAACCGCCAGGCGCGGGGGGCGCGTCGCCCGGAGACTTTCGATTTCCTCGGGTTCACGCATTACTGCAAGACGAAGAGGAACGGAAAATTCGGGCTGGGGCGCAAGCCGATAGCGAAACGGGTCACGCGAACCTTGAAACGGCTCAAGGAGCGACTCCGCGCTCGGATGCACGCGGACGTCCACGAGACGGCGCAATGGCTGGGGAAGGTAGTCAACGGCTGGCTGAATTATTATGCCGTGCCGACCAGTTCCCGGACCCTTGACGGCTTCGTATGGCGTCTTGAGTGGATTTGGCTCATGACCTTGCGCCGGCGGTCACAGAAGACAGCGGCGACGATGGCCGTTGTGAGGCGCCTCACGGCGCGGTATTGGCCCCCCGTGCGGATTCGGCACCCGTGGCCTGTCCAGCGGTTTGTCGTCAACCACCCAAGGTAGGAGCCGTATGCGTTAGCGCGCACGTACGGATCTGAGCGGGGGGACCGGGGCAACCCGGTTCCCTACCGCAACCGCGTCCTTCTACGCGGACCGGCTGGGCCGTCCGAGTCTGCGTCCGGGTCGGTATTTCCGGATGCTGTTCATCGGCTATTTCGAAGGTCTGTCGTCGGAGCGGGGGATTGCGTGGCGGGTGGCCGATTCGCTGAGTCTGCGGTCGTTCCTGGATCTGGAATTGACGGAGGCGGCGCCGGATCACTCGACGCTGTCGCGCACGCGGCGGCGGATCGACGTGGAGACCCACGAGGCGGTGTTCACGTGGGTTCTGGAGCGGCTGTCGGAAGCGGGTCTGGTTCGGGGGAAGACGGTCGGCATCGATGCGACGACGCTGGAAGCGAACGCGGCGATGCGGAGCATCGAGCGGCGGGACACGGGAGAATCCCACGAAGAGTTCATTCGGCGGTTGGCGGAAGCGTCCGGTGTGGAGACCCCGACGCGGGCGGATCTGGCTCGGTTCGACCGGTCCCGGAAGAACAAGAAGACGTCGAACAAGGACTGGAAATCGCCGCAGGACCCGGACGCGAAGATCGCGAAGATGAAGGACGGCCGGACGCACCTGGCCCACAAGGCCGAGCACGGGGTCGACATGGACACGGGCGCCATCGTGTCGGTGACGGTGCAGGATGCCTCGGACGGCGATACGGCGACGCTGCCGGAGACGCTGATTACGGCGGCCGAGCAGGTCGAGGCAGTGCAGCCGGAGGGTTCGGGGGTCGAAGAGGCGGTGGCCGACAAGGGCTATCACAGCGACGAGACGCTGGTGGGGCTGCGCGAGGTGGGTGTTCGAAGCCACATATCGGAACCGGAGCGCGGCCGGCGCCGCTGGCAGGACAAGAAGACGGGCGAGACGCCGCCGGAGAAGCGAGCTGCGCAGCAAGCGTTGTATGCGAACCGCCGGCGTGTGCGCGGGCGGCGGGGTCGCCGCCTGCAACGCCGGCGGGGCGAGATGGTGGAGCGTACTTTCGCGCACATGTATGAGACGGGCGGTATGCGTCGGGTCTGGGTGCGCGGCCACGAGAATGTCCGCAAGCGCGTGCTGCTCCAGGCGGCCGCCTGCAACATCGGGCTGCTCCTGCGCGGGCAGACCGGCGTTGGTACGCCCCGGAGCCTGCAGGGGCGGGCTTTGTCGGCGATTTACGGTCTGATCGGGCGCTGGGTGGGCTGCTGGGAGCGCCTGAGGCGGGTGTGGGGGCTGAAACGGTCCATGCTTCATCTTGAGGCGGCGTGAGCTTGGAAAAGCCGCTGGCCGGCTCAAAACCCCATGTTACACTTTTAGATCCGCACCCTCTCAACCGGTGTCAGGCCGCCGACAACCTTGTTCCACGGGCTGTTAAGCTTAAGGTTAAATCAACTCAGTTCTGTTCACGAGACCGGTTAGAGTTAGAATGTCTTGATGGCACTATTTTCGGTGAAGCGGCACGGGCACCAGACGATGCTCGTCATCGAGGCGGCAACGCTCGCGGCCGCCAACGGGCGGCTGGTGTTCCAGGACGCCGACGGCCAAACGATGGCCACCTGCAGGCGGCGGAGGTGCTCGGTGTCGAAACGGTCCCTCCGGTTACAGCACCGGCCCCGGGGGAGTCCGCAAGACGGGCTTGGGTTCCAGGCCTGATCGTTCCTCCATGAGCTCTCCAGTTTCGCCAGCAGGCTGAGCCGGCGATCCGTCCGGTCGACCAGCGCCTGCGCCCGTTCCGGCCCCGCGCAGTTTGCCGGCTGTCGCCCACGTCAGGTCACGTCAGGCCACCACGAACACCTGTCGCCGACGACTTCACGCCGCCACTTGGCCCGGATGTCGTATCACTCCATCGCCGGCCGGAACTGGCCGATGCGCTCGACCTCGGCGGCGGAATTCTCACCTCGCGCCCTTCGGCTGACCGGCGCACTGTCCAGACGCCGTCGGCGTAGTCCGCCTTCTGCGCCTCGATCACGAACAGCCCCCGCGTTTTGTGCTCGATGGCGATCTCGATCTGCTGCACGTCTACATGTATCGGCGCAACGCCGTCAGCGTTCTACTCCTCGGCCGGCTTTCTCCGAGCCTACGTGCTCGGCCTGCTAGACGGCTGGCGAGGCCCTCGCGAACGTATCCGACCTGCGGGGAGCCGGAAACGGGGGTTGCCGCACGGATCGGGAGCCGGCGGGCGGGCGGATGGAACGCGGGGCGTACGCTTGCTGCGTGCAGGTGACCTGGTCGGCGGTCGAAGCGGCGCTGCAGGCCAGTGTCGCCGGGTGGCGGCGCCGGGGCCGGGTCTGGGCGGGGCCGTGTCCGGTCACCGGGTCCGGCCGGGACTGCTGTTTCTTTCACCGGGGCCCGGGTGACACCGTTCGCGGTAGTTGCCGGCGGTGCCATCCGCTCGGCCGGCGCGGTTTCGCGGAGCACTTCGAGGCGCTGGCGCCGGGGGCGTGTGCCGGGGGTGTCGGATCGGCTGCCTTTCCCGGAGGCGTTTCGCTCCGATCGCCGTCGAGCGGTGGGTGGTCGGTGCCGGGGGCTGACGTCTGTCGGCCGTCCCGGCTCTGGGAGGCGGCCGAGCCGCTGGCCGGGACGGCGGGGGAGCGCTATCTGGTCGAGGTACGCCGTGTGCTGGCTGCGGGGGGCTGGCCGCCGGCGGTGCGCTTCACGTGCATGGCTGATGCGCTGCGTCTTGCGGTCCGTCCGCGACCGCCCGTGGGCTGCGCCGGTGTCCTCGTCTACGCCTTCCTCGTCGCGGGCGAAGATCGCTGCGATGCGGTGCAGACCGGAGGCGGTGCGGGCCGATGGCCGCCGGCTCGGGTTCGGG
The DNA here is from genome assembly GCA_965116825.1 of Vicinamibacterales bacterium. Lineage (GTDB taxonomy): Bacteria > Acidobacteriota > Vicinamibacteria > Vicinamibacterales > UBA8438 > WTFV01. The sequence goes on along the minus strand of OZ220736.1, from coordinate 6,179,836 downwards.
CGCCGGCGCGTGACGCGGGTATCGGCCGCCGGCAGCCTGTTCGCGGGCTGCGCCCGGGTGTTCGAGGCCGCGGCCAGCGGGCAGGGGGCCGGTCGGGTCGCACTGGTCGAGAGGCCGGTGTCGGCGCTGGCCGTCCCGTTGCGGTTTCCGTTCGTGGCCGAGGACGGCTGGCGGGTGTGCGGGGTGGTCGGCTGGGCGGGGTTCATGCCGGCGGCATGCGCAGGGGCAGCCGAGGTGGTTCTGTTTCCCGATGGCGACCGGGACGGCCGGCGTGCGGTTGCGCGTCTGGCGGGGAACGTTGTGCGTGCAGGCCCGGACGGTGTGGGTGTCGGATGCGCCCAACGGGCGTGATGTGGCGGACCTGTGGGTCTGGTGCGGGCCGAGCGGTGGAGGCCGCGAAGCGATGGCTGAAGACGAACGCGGCGTGGCGGACGTGCTGGATCCGGCTGAGACGGTCGCTGGCGTCGACGGTGTTAGGCGCGCGGTGCACAAGGCGCGCCAGGTATGGCTGGTCTCCGATTCCGAGGCGTTGGCCCCGTGCCGGCTGACCAAGCGCGCAGCCCGCGCGCTGCTGGACCGTATTGCTGCCGGAGGGGAGGTCGACGGGCCGGACGGGGTGCGCCCCGTCGTGGTGACCGCGCGGGTCGAGGGGCCGGACGCGATCATCCGTACGCTGGAGTGGCTGGGCGACGCCTCGCGGCTGGGGCGTCCCACCGATCCGATGGCGGCTGTCGCCAGCCGCGGGGAGAAGAAGTGATGCGCCATCTCGCACTGTGCGGGTCGCTCGTCGGGGCGGCGCTGCTGGTCGCGTGCGGTGGCGGCGAAGCCACACCGCAGATTCCGGTTTCCGACTCGGACACCGAGGCGGAAGAGGCGCGCGCGCCCACGACGGAGCCGGTGGCGCGTCGTGGCGCCCGTGACGTCCGCTGGTACGTCTCCCGCGGGCGCCGAGCGGTGGACGACCTGGAGAACGTCGTCGTCTACCGCTCGGCGGACGACGTGTCGGGCTCGGCCGACGTCGTGCTGTACGCTCGTTGCCTCGGGGACCGCACCGAGGTCGAGATTGACATGGGCGTGGAACTGGGCGACGACGTCATCACCGACGGGGACGTGCGCACCAAGCGCGTGCTGGTGCGGTTCGTTCCCCGGGACGTGCGTCCGGTCGTCTTCGAGGTGGGTTCTACGGGCCGCTCCCTGGTCGTTGACCCGCCGCTGGCCTTTCTGCGGGATCTGGTCGAGGCGGACTCGGTTGCGGTGCAGACCGTCTCGCGGCGCGGTACGGCGGTGTTCGCGGAGTTCGTCGTCACGGCGCTGGCGTACGAGCGCCTGTCCGTCGTCTCGGAGACCTGCGGCTGGATCCTCGATCCAATCGAGGCGGTGCGCGCGGAGACGGAGCGGCAGGAGGCCCTGCTGGAGGCCGAGCGCGCCGAGGTCCTCGAGACCTACGTCGGTGTTCCGATCCGGGACGGTATCGAGCGCTTCGGGGTCGAGTACGACGAGATCTACCTGGACCTGCCGGCGCCTGTCGGCCGCGCGTACCTCGGGTTCGGCGTGAGCATCAGCGCGGTGGAGGTCGCGGTGGCGCAGGGCAGAGGCATCGTCTGCGTGAGCGGCGTGTGGGTGGGTGACGAGATCGTGCTGCGCGAGTGCTTCATCGAGGGTCAGCTGGGCGGCGAGGCGGATTCGGGTGCGGTCGGGGAGGAGCTCGGAGCGGACTCTGTGGGTCGTTGATCACGCCGCGTCGCGGTCGCGGCGGCCAGCCAGGAAGCCCTCGAGGGACCCTTCCATCTTGGCTATGCCCTGCGCGCGCTTCCTTCGCTTGAACCAGTCGAGCGGCGGTGGTGGTTTCGCGGTTCTCGAATCAGCTCGTTTCGAGCGTTGTCGCTCCGCGTCCTCTTGTCCTCGGCGGTGATCCTTCTGTGGCGGCGGGTCCGGGCGTCGGAGTCCGCTCAGTCGTGGCGTTCGATCCGGCAGCGCGGCTCGCAGCCGCGGCCGCACTTGCGGAGCGACCTCGGCCAGGCGTCCTCCTGCGCGAGGTGCAGGTTGTAGCCGCTCTCCTCGCGCGGGTCGAAGAAGGCCGAGCTCGCCTCGCAGAACAGCGGGTTGCGGTCGAGCTTCCACATCGGCCACCAGCGGCTCTTCACTCGCACGGCGGCGGTGTCGAAGACGCGTACCGGGTACCAGTGCCTGCTCCCGTGCTCCAGCTCCGCGCTGGCCATCGGCGCATCCTTCATATGCCAGACGGCGGGGTCGAATGCGTGGCTTCCGGCTTCGGCGTCTCTGCACGGGTCGCTGGTGGCGTCTGTCGCCGTCTGGGCTCTTTCGATCCACTCGGCGACGCTCGCGGCGTTGTTGTGCACTGCCTGCGGCCACATGGAGGCGACGCGGCTTGCGGTGAGCAGCGGGCGGCTTACCGGCAGCAGCTCGAGCCGCACCCAGCGGTCGAGCCAGGCGGCGCCGAGCGCGGCCAGCGCGTGCCGCGCGTGCCACTGCGGGACCGGCCGGCCGTCCAGGGCGATCGAGACGATCCGCTCGCGGATGGGCGCGGTGAGGTCGCCGCCGCTGCGCGTCCAGGCGCCGGTCCAGCGGACCGCCCGCAGGTTGGCGTGCGCGGGGTCGAGGGCGCCGGCCTGCCGGCGGCTCAGCTCGCCGAAGCGTCGCGGTGCCCACAGCAGTATCTGTGCGAGAGTCGCCTTCGGCGAGCGCATCAGCTGGTCCATCTGTGTGCGGCGGCGCATCGCCCAGCCTGCAAGCTCCGGCCAGTAGGCCGGGAAGCCGGTCTCGCCCGGCTCGCGGCGCCATAGCGCCGGGTGTGCCAGGTCGGCGAGGCGCACGCTCAGGTCCGCCGGGCTGCGGTGGTCGCCGAACAGGTGTCCGGCGTCGAAGCTGCGCGAGACGGTGTCGACGGCGACGATTATTCGGCAGTGGCCGGTGGCGCGGATCGTGCCTGTCGCCTCGCTGCTCGTACTCAGCCGGTGGCCGCTCGGCCCCGTGCCGGCGTGGTCGATGACCAGCACGCTCGGCGTCGGGTCCTCGGCCAGCGCGTTCTGCGCGGCCTCGGGCGTATCTCTTCCGGCGAGCCATTGTCCGGCCGTCTCCTGCGCCTCGCGCAAGAGCTCGGCCGGCTTGACGGTGACGCGTTCGAGGACGTTGAAGTGCCGCGTTCCCAGCTCGATCATCTGCCACAGGGCTCGCCGCCGCGCCGGGCTCGCCGCCGCTATCTCGATTCTCAGCATCTTGGTCCACGCCTCCCGGCGTAGGCTGTCCGTGCGCTTCGGTACCCCTTACAGGGGGTCCTCGAATGCTTCGCGTCCTCGCTTCGGTGGTTGCCGCGCTGCTGGCCTGTCCGGCTCCGGTCCCGGCTCAGCTGCGCGCCGGCGCCGATCCGCTGCGTGCGGTCGGCGACGACGGCGCCTGTGTGGTGTCCTACGATCCCCGCCCGTTTCGGGGGACGACGCTGAACCGTTATCTCGTGCCGCGGCTGGCCGGCAACAGGGCGCTCCTGACGCATCCGCAGGTGCCGAACATTGAGCGCGTCGTTGCCGCGGGTACGCTGGCGGACCTTTCCGCCTGGCAGGTGCTGGCCGCCTCCGGCGTCTTCGTCGCTGCGCCCTCGCGGCGGCGCTCAGTGCTGCTTGCCGGGTGTGGTGGTGCGGTCCGATGCCGGCGACTCCTGGCGTGGGGTCGCCGGCGGGTCGTGGGTTGGCGTGGTTGGCCGCTCTCGGTCTACTCCGGAGGCTGGTCGGGTTGGGGCGCCTCTTCGACTTTCTCGGCGGGCTTGCGCGGCGTGTAGCCGGCGATGCTCGCGCCGGCGGCGCGGACGTAGTCGGCGATGATCGTGCGGCCCACGGCGGTCTCGCCGTTCCGCCGCTGAAAGAGCCTCTTGGTGACGTTGCCGGACACGGCGATCGTCTCGCCCTTCTCGCAGGCGAGCAGCCTCGCCTGCATGGCTTCGGAGAAGGCCATCACGTCGACCCATTCGGTCAGCTCGTCCTGCTCCTCGCGCGGGACGTTGGGTGCGGCCATGTTGACGCCCATGCGGGCGGAGACGAACTTGCGTCCTTCCTTGTCGATCACCTGCGGTTTGGCGGCGAGGTTGCCGCGGTAGGTGCAGTCGCACGCGCGGGGGATGGAGCCGGGGATGTGGTCGCTCATCGGGTGTCGTCCTTTCTCGAGTTGCGCTCCGGCGTCGCCGGGCGCTCTCTGCTGAAGTCTATGGAGCGGGTTCCAGCGCGGTCTGCTGCTCTTGCGGTGTTGCGTGAGGGGCTCGATGCGACCTTGCGCCTTTCTGGATTCCGGGTGGAACGTTTTCCCGGATTCGGTGTCTAACCGAGTATCGGCACTGAGAAGTACACCACTCAGCACCGACGTGTCGATTCTCACTCGTCAGGAGCCTCGTACTCGCTTCGGTACACCGCGTTCTTCGCGATCATCAGCAGCAGGCGCCCGCGGATGTAGTCGCGCCTGCTCAGCGGCGTGGCGCGCTCGTGGCGCGGCATCCGGTGCAGGTGGTCGCCCTCGTCGAGGATGATGCCGTAGGCGCTTTCTGTCGTCATCTCGCGTTCAGTGGATCCGGTCGTCGTCGGCGGCGGGTGGAGGGACCTGCGACTGCAGGCGTGTCGCGACCTCGTAGATCGTCGCGGCCGCGGTGGCTATACCGGCCAGGTGTTCGGTGCCGGCGTCTCGGGTGCCTGCCAGGGTGGCGCGCTCTTTCTCTGTGGCGGGCGTCAGCGTGAGGTTCGAGGTCTCGACGACGATCGCCGCGGCGTTGAACATCAGCTGCGACGCGGCGTCGAGGAACGTGTTCAGGTCGTCGAGCGACAGCCGTTCGGCGATTCCCCAGGGCGTGCCCCCAGGGCCTCGTTGCATCTCGCTCAGGCACAGCCCTGTCATGCGCACGTGGTGCTCCAACCGACGGACGGCGTCGGCCAGTCCTGGTGCGGTGGGACGCTCGTCGACGACGCCGCCGGCCGGGGGCCTGTCTCCCCTGTGGCCCTGGGCCCATTCCTTGTGCGCGCTGCGCAGGCGGCCGATTGCCTGTTCCCGGGCGGTGTCGGTCGTACCCGTCGGCACGGTCGGATTCGTGTCGGGGCTTTCGTCGAGCATCGCCTCGCCGACGGCGAAGGCCTCGGGTTCGTTGTAGGCGGCCAGCCGCTCGGCGTACCCCATGGCGGTTTCGTTTTCGCGGGGTTGCATGACCGTCGCGTGACGTACGTCCTGGTCGTTGAACCCGATGCCCGTCAGCGTCGTCTCGTCCACGCTGTCGGCGTGCAGCGAGATGGACAGCCACGCGAGCGTCTTCTCCCGGTGCATCGCCAGGCGGTCAGCCGTGCGCTCGGCGTAGTCGAGCAGATTCCGGCCGTGGTGGTCCTCACGGCCGGTCAGTACCAGCCTGGCGAAGCACTCGGCGCGCGGGTGATCCGCGCTGTCGCGCGGAAGGGGTCGTTGGGAGGAATATCGCATCGTGATGGATTTTATGTTCTCGAACCGGGGAACCCTTCGCTCGCGGTGAGCGTCTAATAGGGTTGCCCGGTTCAGAGAAGTACACTCTTTGAGCACCTGCCCTTTTCGGGCGATGGAGCCCGGATCCCGCCGATAGGTCACTGACGGTGCACACGTCAACCGGCTCCGCCGGATCCAGCCTTCCCGCAGGGAAAAATCTCGGGTGAGCGACGCCGGAACCGGGGTCGCTCACCCATCTGATCTCTGATCTTCTCTGTGGGTTCCACAAAGTGCGTTCGGTGGTGAATGTGTCAACGTTCCGAGCGTTCTGTGCGTGCTGTACCTGAAGGTGCCGAGCGTTCTGTCTTGCGGTCGGACTGCGCGGCCTTGATTCTGCTTGCAAGTAGCCTGCTGCGAGTGCTTTACGGCTTCTGTCGGGGCGGATGTGCGGCTTCTGGTGGCCTAAGCTTGCGGCTGATGGCGGAGGGTTCTGAACGGGGTCGTCGGCGGCGATTGGGCCTCGCTGTTCACGGTGAAGCCGTCGGGCGTGTTTCCCACCTGAGCGTGTTTGCTGGATGCGTTGGTGGGACCGGGAACAAACCTGATCACCTTGCTCAGTTCGGTTTTTGGCCCGATCCGGGCATCGCGAATTTTCGGGTGATGGTGCACTGTTTGCACTCGAAGTGTTCACCGTCGGGGAGGTTTCGGGATGCAGATGCAGAGGATCGTGGTGTTCCTTCCCCCAGCGGCCGTCAAGGCGTGCGACGTGGCCGCGTCCAAGTACGGCTCGAACCGTTCGGAGGTCGTGCGGCTGGCGGTGGCCGAAGGCATGCGGGGGGCTGTCGAGGCCCTGGAGCGTCTTCGGGAGGTCAGGCTGCTCGAGGCTGCCGGCGCTGGCGCCGCGCGTGTCTGGAAGGCTCGTGGGACGGCGCAGCGGTCCGGCCGCGGCCGTTCCCGAGATGTGCTGGATCCGGATCGTGCGGTGTCGGCGCTTCTGGAGTACGGCCGGGCGGCCCGGGCGGCGGATCCGCAGATTGCTCCGGAGGAGCTGCGTACGGGTCTGCAGATGCACGCCCAGGTGATCGGCGTGTCTCCGGATGACCTCGAGGACGTGTTGCTCGACGTCCTCGGCCAGATGTTCGGCGAGCCGCAGGTGCAGCCTGTCGAGGATCCGTCGCAGCCGCCGGAGTAGGGCGGTGCGGGGACCGGGGAGGTACGTCGATGCCGCTCTTTCCAATCCGGGAGCCTGACGCCGAACCGCTGGATTGTACCGTCAAGCTCCGGCTCTCGGCGCGTCAGCTCGAGCAGCTCGATCAGGCGGTGGCCGAGTTTAAGATGTCCCGCTCCTGGATCCTGCGGGAGTGCATCGCGGAGGGTTTCCCCCTGTTCGTGGAGGCGGTGCGCCAGCGGCGCGGGGCGGGGTTGGTGCCCCGCGGGGAGTACCAGAACCCGGACGCGGCGGGTCCGCGGCGCGGGCCTCGCTCGGATGGGCAGCGTGGAGATCGCTGGGTAGGTGCTCCGCGCAGGCGTGGTTAGGGTTATCCGCGCGTCAGCGCGGAGCGGATAGCCAGGACTGGGCCTTCCGGATGGCGTGGCGTCAGTGTTCGGTTTCTGCAGTCGGCGACAAGGTCGAGCATTGCGAGTACGACCTGTCCGATCAGGACCTGGCTCCCCGCCGGTCCGACGATGGCCTCGGTCCATGTGGCGAGGTTTCCGATCTCGATCGTGACCTTCGTCACGGGGCGTTCTTCGCGGCGCTCGTCCGCGTGGACGACGGTTCTCGTGCCCTCGTACTGGAGCCCGATCTCCGTCGCGATCTCCTCGGGGATTACAAGACTCACCGCCCCGGTGTCGACGACTCCTTCGACCGTCGTCCGTCGGACGTCGGCCTCGATCCGGTCTCCGCGGTGTACGTACTCGCGGTCGCCGCTGTTCTCCAGCGTCACGCTGGCTCGAATCTCTCCCATCGTCGCGGCTCTTCGATTCTGTTGCCGGTACTGAGAGAGGTACTTCTCAGTGCCGGTTACCCTGTTAGACGCTCCCGCGGGCGTTTGCCGCGAAATTCCGTGTGGCCGGCGAGGGCTTCGGGACGTACTGCTCCTACCGCGACGGGAACGCGTCACGAACGGGAGCGGCGATGAACGCGTTGCGCGGCGACGAAGCTCGAGCGGCGAGGTGGCGCCAGGGACAGTCCGGTCGCTTTCTCGACGCGGGGGAGTGCGCGGTCGGTGTCGATCTTCGGCCAGGGTGGGCTCCCCGCCGTCAGTTCGGCGAGGTGCTGGGCGATCGTCCGCTCGGCGCGGTGCAGCCTGCCCAGGAACGTGCAAGGCGTGCCGGCGACGGTGTCGGCGACGACTGTGCCTTCGGAGATCTCGAGGCCGACGGCGTTGTCGATCAGCGTGTCGGGGACTCCGAGCAGCTGGGACGCCAGCGGGCGCAGCTCGTCGTTGGGCAGTCCGCAGTGGCCTTTCTTCTTCGCTTCGTCCAGCGCGTAGCCGATGCCGGCGCGCACGCGGACCTCGGCGGTCTTCTCGATGCCGAGCTTCATGGCGATCTCGTCCGCCACCTTGAAGCCGATGCCGCGGATGTCGCGCGCGAGGCGGTAGGGGTTGCGTGTCATGACCTCGACGGCGTCGCTGCCGTAGGTCTTGAAGATGCGCACCGCGCGCGCGGTGCCCGCGCCGTGGGAGTGCAGGAAGATCATGATCTCGCGGACGGCTCGCTGCTCGGCCCACGCGTCGGTGATCCGCTTCGAGCGGAGCGGGCCGATGCCGTCGACCTCGCGCAGCCGTTCTGGCTCGTTCTCGATGACGTCGAGCACCTTGTCCTTGAAGGCCAGCACGAGCTTGGCGGCGTAGATCCTGCCGATGCCGCGTATCGCGCCCGAGCGCAGGTACTTCTCGATGTCCTCGCTGGCCGACGGCGCTGAGCTGCGGATGAAGTGCGCCTTGAACTGCGGGCCGTGCTTCGGGTGGTTGATCCACTCGCCGGTGGCCGTGATCCATTCGCCGGCGGCCGCGGTGGCGGCGTGGCCGGTGACGATGATCGGTTCGCGATGGCTTCTGGCCTCGACCCGCAGGACGCAGAATCCGTTCTCCGCGCTGTGGAACCTGACGTGCTCGATCAGGCCGGCGAGGACCTCGTGCTTGGGCGGCTCCGGCGACTGTTTCCGGCGTACGTGCATGATGTCTGCTCGGCGCGGAACGTCCTCTGGCGGGACAAGGGTACCGGCGGCGGCGTGATGCGTTTGCGTGTCGGGATCCGCGGGGACTCCGCTCGGCGTGTGCCGTCTGCAGGCCGCGCTCGGCGCCTTCCGGTTGTGCGAACTGCTCGGTGGTGCGCCAGGCTAACTGGTGCCAGTGCAGCCGGTGAGAGTCCGGCAGGAAGAAGAAGGTCAGCCACCACTTCCACCCCGAGTCATGGGCCACCGCTCGCGAGGGCGGGGGTCAAGCGTTGACAGGGGCGCGTGCGGGCAGGGCTATTGAGCATCGAAAGAACGGTAATCCGGGATGCCGAGGTCTTCACCGAGGGCCGAAGGCAGCATCCGTCCCACCGATATGGCGAGGGGGGCCGGAATCCCGCGGTGTCGAAGAACCCAGGCACGCACGTACGCACGGCACCGGGACCTGGGAGGTCTCCATGCCACCCCGCTGTCGTGGGCGGGGTCGCTGAGGAAAGGAGGACATCCGTAACCGAGGATGCACGGCATGGAGAAGTCTGACTCGGTCGTAGTAGCTGAGAAGTCGACGAACAAGGGGACTCGGGTCCCTGCGGAGCCGATGGAGCCAAGGACCGAGCCCAAGGGGAATCCGGGAGGTCAAGGCGCGCGCCGGACGCAGTGCCGGGCAAGCGCGTCCCAGGCGGCCGACCGGATACGGCACTTCGTATGCCGGGAGCCACGGGAACGTCTGACGGCGCTCCTCACTCGGGAGCGTACCGAGCGACGCCATCAGCCCGATGGCGGCACACGACCGCTCGGCGTCGCGGCCATCTCGTCCAGAAGGTGGTGACGGAGACAATCCTGACGCCGACGAGGCGGAGTTCCTGGGGTTCAGCTACGCATGGCCGAACCAACGATTGCCGTTAGTGCTCGACAGGGCGACACCCAAGGGAAGAGCCGGATGCCTTAAACGGGCACGTCCGGATCTGTGCGGGGGGCGCCGGGTAACCGGCGTCCCTACCGCGAACGTGCTTGTTGTTCCGGGTCCGCGGTCAGTGCACCGTCTCGGGCGGGTCGAGGATCTCGATGGATGCGGCCAGCTTGTCGACCATCGCGCGGTCCGTCTCGCTGTAGCCCTCGAGGATCGCGAACACGGTCAGTTTGAGGACGGTCGCGTCGTTGACGGTGAGTGTTAGGGGCATCCGCTGCTCGTCGTGCATCGGTCCTGAGTGTAGGGATGTGGCGCCTGGGCGCCGGTGTGGCTTGCCGGTTCGTCAGAGCAGCTTCAGGTGCAGCGTGTCGTGCTCGGCTGCCAGCATGCGCAGCTCGCTCGCGAGGTCGCGGGCCAGCGTGGTCAGCTCGGCCAGCTTGTCGCCGGCGATGTGGTCGAACGCGGTGCTCTCGAGCACGGCGGCGAAACGCTCGACGGCCTCGCGGTCCGTGGTGAACGGCCCCTCGGTGTCGTCGAGCACGTTGCGCAGGACGTTGATCTGTGCCGGGTCGTTGCGGTACGTCTGCTCCAGGGTCTCGTCGTCGCGGATGGCGGCGTCGGCCAGTTCTGCGATCTCGCGGTACGTGCTGGTGGGCACGGTGAAGTCGGTCGGGTGGTGTTCGATGTGCATCAGGGTCGTCGACATGGTCCGGTCCTGTCTTGGCCGTCGTGCGGACGGCTGCTGGTGAGTGCTGTGCGGTCGGAAGCGGGGGGCGGCGCTCGGGCGGGGACGGTCCGTCCGGTCCTTGTTGACCCGGCCGAACATGTCCTCCGGGGATGTTGATCGTCTACCGGCCTCGTCCTGACGGACCGGGGGCGGCCAGTGTGGCTGGTTCGGAGGATGCTCAGTGAGGTCGTCGAGTGACTGTGCGGCGTCCGTTTACTGCTTCGGTGTTTCGGGGTCGGGGTCGTCCGGCCTGGAGCGGCGGTCCAGTGTCACGACGTTGCTGCCTGGCGTTCTGATCTCTATCTCGGCTGGCGAGAAGAACAGTTCGCGGTAGAGCGGCAGGAGCATGATGGCAAGAAGCGTTGCCCAGATCGAGGTCAACGTCGTTGCGCCGGGCAGCTGTTCCCTGATGGCAGCGGTTGTCAGCAGGAGTGCGGTCAGCGCTGCGGCGGGGCCGAACGTTTGCAGTCCGGTGAGTCGGAAGATCGGTGCGTACCAGGTTGTATGCGGACGGAGCACCGTCAGGATGGCGCTGGCGGCGTCGCGGCACCAATCCGCGTCGGGCGCCTTTGCGCTGATGGAGGCGCCGTCCCGGTAGGCGTTGAAGGAGATGGAGCGGCTGTCGTCGTGCAGGAATGATGTCGAGGCGTAGAGGGTGTATTCGCGAAGCCGGTCGGGCTTGTCGGGTGATCGGCGCAGGTCGTCGATCCGTTCGTACTTGTGTTCGTGCTCTTCGCGGGGGCCGTTTCCGGACGCGTGCGTCGTCGTGGAGAAGGTGAGGCTTGTCCTGGGCTCGCCGGCTTCCGCGCACTTGTCGCGCATGATGCGCCACAGCTCTTCGAGGACGGTGTCGTCGGCCCGGAATGCTGGAACCCTCTGTTCCACTCTGAACTCGTGTTTCTCCTGCCTTCCGGGCGGAGGTTGGCGAGGCGGGAAGGGGGCGAGCGTGTCGGCCATGGGGTCGTTCCTTGAGGCTGGGTGGTGAGGAGGTTAGCAGGTTTTCGGCGTCTCGGGGCGCGGCGCGTCGGATGTTCCGGGGTCGTTACAGCCTGGGGTCTGTGGGCTCGGCCTCGAGCGCGAGGATGCCGAACACGGCCCGGTGGACGTTGCGCAGGGGCGCCCGGGCGACGAACTGCTCCAGCGCCTCGATCCCAAGGGCGAACTCGCGCAGCGCCAGCGTCATCTTGCGGCCGGTGTTGCGGCGGCGCAGCCGCTCGAGCTGGTCGGGCGCGGTGTACTCCGGTCCGTAGATGATTCGCAGGTACTCGCGTCCGCGGCACTTCAGGGCCGGCGCCGCGACGCCGCGCTCGGTGCGGGCCACGAAGTCCTCGGGCTTGACGACCATCCCTTCCGAGCCGGCCTCGGTGCGCTCGGTCCACCAGCGGGTGGCCTCGGCCACTTCGGTCTCGTTCTCGGTGTCGACTTCCCGGTGGTCGGTGGCGGTGAGGATGCCGCCTTCGGAGCACATGCGCTGGGTGATTTCCATGTGCCAGCGGTGCGGCTTGTCGGCGTGCACGGCGCCTTCGGTCGCCAGCACGTGGAAGGGTGCGATCTTCAGCCCCTCGAGGCCGTCGACGGGCCAGTTGTAGCGCCGGTAGGCGTTCTCGTAGCGTGCGGCCATCTCGGTGCGTTGCTCGAAGCGGTCGAGCAGGGCGGCGAGCCCGGGGTCTCTGGCCGCGGCCTGGCGCAGCGCGGCGGTCGCTTCGCGCAGTCCGGTGCGCGCCGCGGCGCCGGCCGGTTCGTAGTGGTCGCGGATGAGTCCGCCGCCCTTGGCCGACCACGGCATGATCTCGGCGTCGATGACCGCCCACTCGGTGGCGAGCCGGGTCCACGCATCGGCGGCGTCGAGCCCGGCCCGGATCTGGTCGAGCACCTGCTGCTCGATCGTGGCGTCGTCGAAGAAGCGGCGTCCCGTGCGGGTGTAGACGATGCCGCCGGCGGCGCTGCCGACCCCGAGGCGGGCCTCGGCTGCCGCCGCGGTCCGGCCGAGCACGATCACGGCTCTGGATCCCATGTGCTTCTCCTCGCACATGACGCGGCGGATGCTGCGGGCGCGGAAGTACCCGAACGCCTCGGCGGGATGTTCGAGCAGGTTCTCGGCTGTCGAAGATGCGCACGGGGCCATCGTGGGCGGCAGGTAGACGAGCCAGCGCGGGTCGATGGCGAAGCGGGCCATCGTGTCGAGCGCGGCGGCGCAGTTCTCGGGGCGGATGGCGATGGCGCCGGCAATGCGGGTGTGCAGGCGCAACGGCCCCGCGATGTCTTCGATGTCGAGCAGCGCGTCGCTCTCCTGCTGGCGGGTGCGGTCCGCGGTTTCCTGGAGTGCGATGGCGAATGCTTTCGACGGTTCGGCGTAGGTCTGTCGTGCGGGTACCGAGACGATCTCGCGTTCGGGCCACCGCAGGGCGGTCAGGCGCCCGCCGAAGGCGCAGCCGGTGTCGATGCAGATCGTCTCGTTGACCCACTCGGCGCGGCGGACGGGCGTGTGGCCGTAGACGACGGGGGCGCGGCCGCGGTAGCCGGCGGCCCAGTCCAGCCGTACCGGCAGGCCGTCGTCGTCGGTCTCGCCCGTGGTCTCGCCGTAGAGGCCGAAGTCGCGCACCTGGCGCGAGGCGCGGTTCTGCAGGTGCTCCTTCATGCCCGCATGGGCGACGACGAGAGTCCCGCCGTCGAGCACGTAGTGGCTGGGCAGTCCCGCGAGGAACTCGGCCGCGCGCCGACGGAAGCTCTCGGGCGTGGCGTCGAGCTGCTCCAGCGTGCGGGCCAGCCCGTGCTTGCGCTCGACGTCGCGGCCGGCGAGCGCACGGGCGAGCTTGGAGTCGTGGTTGCCGGGGACCGCCAGCGCGTGGCCGGCTTCGACCATGTCCATCACCAGCGCGAGCGCGCCGGCGCTGTCGGGGCCGCGGTCAACGACGTCGCCGACGAAGACGGCGGTGCGGTTCGGCGGGGGCGCCACGTCATAGCCGGGTCGATCGGCCGCGACTTTCGGTTCCACGCGGTAGCCGAGCTTGGAGAGGAGCGCTTCGAGCTCTTTCCGGCAGGCGTGGACGTCGCCGATGATGTCGAACGGGCCTGTCAGGTTCCGGCGGTCGCAGGGCAGCGGCTCGCGCACGATCTCGGCGCCGCGTGCGTCTTCGGGGGAGCGGAGGCGGTAGCGCCGGCGGAAGCCCTCGGCGGACAGCTTCTTCATCCAGCGCTGCATCGAGCGCCACTGGCGCCGCACGACATGCTGCGGTCTGGCCTCGTCGCCGCGGGCGGCGTTCTGTGCGATGCAGTCGCGCTCGGCCAGGTCGAAGGCGATGGCGCTCAGCGGCGCGTGCTCGTCGCGGGCGAGCCGGACGTAGCGCTTGCGGTCGTCGGGGGCGACGTTGGTCGCGTCGATGACGGCGAGGCGCCGGGAGCGCAGGCGCTTGGCCGCGATCGTCTCGATGACGTCGAAGGCGTCCTTCGTCGTCGCGGCGTTGCGTTCGCCGTCGCCGACGACGCTGCGGTAGTGGTCCGAGGAGAGGACCTCGGAGGGGCGGAAGTGGCGCTTGGCGAACGTCGTCTTGCCCGACCCGCTGGGGCCGATCAGGACGACGAGGCCGTAGTCGTGGATGTTCAGTTGCATGTTCAGTCCGGTTCGGAGTTGGCCTCGATGAACTGCTCGACGTTCTCGAACACCGGCGCGTTCCAGTCGAGCCTATCGGCCAGACGTTCGGCCAGCTCTTCGTCGTTGCCGATCCCGGGCCACGGGGTCCCGCCGCCGTCTCGCAGCTGCGTCAGGATGTACCCGGCGCAGTGCTGCGTCTGGTCGCCGAAGACGAACGTCTCCTCTCCGGTGAGGGTGTTCTCCTCGGATTCGGCGGATACGTGGCACGGGAATCCGTGGCGGTACGCGCGCTCCTCGATCTCCTCGGCGCGTTCGCGCCCGCGGAAGGTGATCCGGGTCTCGTCGGTCCGGAACGGGCAGTGCTTGCAGGGCTCTGTAAGGTCGAAGCGCATCGTTTCTTCCGTGTCGGTTCTCGGCCGGGGCCGATCGGGACGGCCGGGCGGTGGCCGCGGGCCTTCAGTCGCTGCGGTGGAACAGCGCCCGCTGGGTCGGGGCGCCGACCTCGGCATCTTCGGGTCCTATCTCGCCGGTCTCGACGCGGTACCCGTAGCGTGCCGCGGTGGTCCCGGCCCAGCTTTGGAACTCGGCCCGCGTCCACTCGAAGCGGTGGTCCCGGTGGCGCAGCTTGCCGGCCTCGAGTCCGTCGAACCGCACGTTGTGCTCGCGGTTGGGGGTGGTCAGGGCGACCAGCCCGGGCCTGGCGTGGCCGAACAGCGCGCGCTCGAAGGCGTCGAGCCGTTCCGGGTCGATGTGCTCGACGACCTCGACGAGCGCGGCGGCGTCGTAGCCGGTCAGCCGCGCGTCGCGATAGGTGAGTGCGGAATGCAGCAGCTGGATGCGGCCGTCGGCGCTCTTGCCGCGGCGCTTGAGCTTCAGGCGGCGGTCGGTGATCTCGAGGGCGCGCACCGATGTGTCGGCGCCGGTGAGCGCGGTGAACTCGGGCGTGTCGGCCAGCAGCTTCAGCAGGCGGCCTTCGCCGCAGCCGATGTCCAGGATGCGCCTGGCGCCGGCGTCGCGGAAGGTGTCGACGACCCACTCGAGGCGGGCCTGGTGCAGGCCGGCGCGTTCGGCCGGCGGCGTCTGTCCGGCGGCCTCGGTCTCGGCATCGCCGGTCCTGTGCTCGACGGTCAGGCGCGCGGCGGCGTCGGCGGCCAGCGTGCGCCGGTGTCCGAGGTAGCGGCGGACGATGAAGTCCTTTCGCGGATGCTGTTCGAGCCAGCCCGCGCCGCGGGCGAGGAGCTTGTCGACCTCGGCCTCGCCGATCCAGTAGTGCTTGCGGTTGTCGGCCACGGGGAGCAGGACGTAGACGTGGTTCAGGACCTCGGCGAGCGTCTTCGTCGCCCGCAGCCGCACGTTGCGGTAGCGCGGGCGCTCGGCGTCCGGGTCCGTCGCGCTCTCGACCTCGTACCCGAGCGGCTCGAACAGGTCCTCGACGAGGGTTTCGGTGCCGCGGCAGGGGACGGCGGCCAGCCCCGCCTCCAGCGGTATCCGGGTCCCGGCCAGCTCTGGCCGTTCCTTGGCGCGGCCGCTCATCGCGGTGCCGAAGACGCGCGCCATTGCGACGGAGAGGAACGACGAGGAGACGTAGGGGCGATCGTTGATGTAGTCGGTGAGCACGGCGCCGGGGCCGCGGACCAGCTTCAGCGGGTCGATGTCGAGCAGCAGCGCGGCCGTGCAGCGCTCGGCCGTGGCCTCCGGGTAGAAGACGTGGGCGCTGCCGAAGGCGAGCTCGAAGGTCTGCGCCCTGGCCGGGTTCTTGTGCAGCAGGTGGCCCAGGTCGGTCGCGGGGCGGTGCGTGGTCGAGATGGTCAGCAGCATCGTGTGGTTCCGTGTCCTTGCCGTCCGTTATGCGGCGTGGTCGCTGGCGTCCAGTTTGCCGTACCGCGCTTCGTACTCTTCGCGCGGCTCGTTGCTCGGCGAGTTGAGCGCGCGTACGAGGGCGCGTCCGGTCTCGCAGTTCGGGTTGATGGTCCCGGGTCCTCGGGTGCCTGTTCAGCGGAGGTTCGCGGTGTCGGATCGAGGGCAGTGCGCGAGCAACCGACCCCCCGGACGTAACGATCACGGGAGTGCCCTCGCAGATCAACTCGAGGGCGGCGTTCACCGCGACGTTCACGTGGTCGCGGCCGGTGAGTGGATTCGCCAACTTCCTCGGCGACTTGGTGGTGGTCGGGGGCAGGAAGGGCGCGTTGGTGAGAACCAACGCGAGTACGTACACGATGGAGATCATGCCGTACTACGGTGGCAGCGTGTTTGTGACCGTGAAGGCACACGCGGCGTCCAGCGGGGGGGTGAGCGGCCCGGTCTCGGATGTTCAGGTCATTGCGCAGTGGGACGCGGCGTCCCCGAGGGTGGCGATCACCGGGGTGCCGTCGAAGATCAACTCGACGGCGGCGTTCACCGCGACGTTCACGTGGTCGGAGGGCCGGACCGGCTGGAATCTCGGGGGACGTGATCGGGTTCGTCACCGACGACGTGACGGTGACTGGGGGGACGAAAGGAGCGTTCACCGCCGTCAGCGCGACGACGTACACGCTGGCGGTCACGCCTGCTGGCTCGGCGAACGTGGTGGTCACGGTAGCGGCGAACTCGGTGACCGACGGCCTCAACGCCGGCCCGGAGTCGGCGGTGTCGGCGACGGCGATCTGGGACACGGCGGCCCCGAGGGTGACAATCGGCGGGGTGCCGTCGAAGATCAACTCGACGGCGGCGTTCACGGCGACGTTCACGTTCGATGAGGACGTGACGGGGTTCGCGACCGGCGACGTGACGGTGACCGGCGGCACCAAGGGCGCGTTCGCGCGCACCAACGCGAGGGTGTACACGCTGGCGGTGATGCCGACCAGCGGGTCCAACGTGGTGGTGACGGTGGCGGCGAACTCGGCGACCGACGGCCTCAACACCGGTCCGGCGTCGGCGGTCTCGGCCACGGCGACATGGGACGCGACGGCCCCGACGGTGACAATCGGCGGGGTGCCCTCGCAGATCAACTCGACGGCGACGCTCAGCGTGACGTTCAGGTTCTCGGAGGCGGTGACGGGGTTCGCGACGGGGGACGTGACGGTGACCGGCGGCACCAAGGGCGCGTTCGCGAGCACCAGTGCGAGCGTGTACACGCTGGCGGTGACGCCGACCAGCGGATCCAACGTGGTGGTGACGGTGGCGGCCAACTCCGCTACCGACGGCGGGGGCAACACCGGCCCGGCGTCGGCGGTCTCGGCCACGGCGACGTGGGACGCGGCGGCCCCGACGGTCGAGATCGACGGGGTGCCGTCGACGATCAACTCGACGGCGGCGCTCGGCGTGGCGTTCACGTTCTCGGAGGACGTGACGGGGTTCGCGACCGGCGACGTGACGGTGACCGGCGGCACCAAGGGCGCGTTCGCGAGCACCAGTGCGAGCGTGTACACGCTGGCGGTGACGCCGACCAGCGGATCCAACGTGGTGGTGACGGTGGCGGCCAACTCCGCTACCGACGGCGGGGGCAACACGGGTCCGGCGTCGGCGGTCTCGGCCACGGCGACGTGGGACGCGGCGGCGGTGGTGCTCTCGCCGACCTCGCTGGATGTGGACGAGGGCGACGACGCCAGCTACACGGTCAAGCTGGCCACCGAGCCGACGAATACGGTGACCGTCGCGATCACGGTCCCCGCGGGCACCGACCTGACGCTGGACAAGACGAGCCTGACGTTCACGACCTCGACCTGGGACGACGTGCAGACGGTGACGGTGACGGCGGGCGAAGACGACGACGCGGCGGAGGATACGGCGACGCTGGCGCACGCGGCCTCGGGCGGCGGCTACGGCACCTTGTCAGTGGACCTTCCGGTGACGGTGACCGACGACGACACGGTGGGCCTGGTGCTCTCGCCCACCTCGCTGGGAGTGGCCGAGGGCGACGCCGCCAGCTACACGGTCAAGCTGGGCACCGAACCGACGAACACGGTGACGGTGGCGATCAGCGGGCAGTCGGGCACCGACCTGACGCTGGACAAGACGAGCCTGACGTTCACGACCTCGACCTGGAACGACGTGCAGACGGTGACGGTGACGGCGGGCGAAGACCCCGACACCACCAACGATACGGCGACGCTGGCGCACGAGGCCTCGGGGGGCGGCTACGGCGACGTGGACGAGGACCTTGCGGTTACGGTGACCGACAACGACACGCCCGGTCTGGTCCTGTCGCCGACCTCGCTGACGGTGGCCGAAGGCGACGACGCGAGCTACACGGTCAAGCTGGCCACCGCGCCCACGAACACGGTGACGGTGGCGATCGCGCTCCCCGCGGGCACCGACCTGACGCTGGACAAGACGAGCCTGACGTTCACGACCACGTCCTGGAACGACGAGCAGACGGTGACGGTGACGGCGGGCGAGGACGACGACACGGCGAACGACACGGCGACGCTGATGCACACGGCCTCGGGGGGCGGCTACTCGGTGACGGCGAGCCTGCCCGTGACGGTGATCGACAACGACACGCTGCCGGTGGTCTCGTTCGCGTTGCCGTCGTCGAGCGCGGGCGAGGCGGCCGGCACGCGCAACGTGACGGTGAACCTGTCGCCGGCGCCGACCGCCGCGACGACGGTGAGCTACACGGTGGGCGGGTCGGCGGCGGCGGGCAGCGACTTCAGCATCAGCGGCTCGGGGGACGCTGTCGGTCTCGTCGGGGGCGACGACGGCGAGCATCCCGGTGGCGATCACCGACGACACGGCGGACGAGAGCAGCGAGACCGTCGTGCTGGAGCTGACGGTGGGCAGCGGCTACACCGTGGGGAGCGCGAACACCCATACCTTGACGATCGTGGACGACGACGGCACTCTGCTGCCGACGGTGAGCCTGTCGGTCGCGCCGAACCCGGTGACCGAAGGCGGTGCGGTGACGGTGACGGCGCGGCTGTCCGAGGCGCTGTCGAGCAGCGTGACGGTCCCGCTGACGCTGACGGAGGGCTCGGCCGAGCCGGAGGACTACGGCTCGCTGGCGAGCATCACCATCAGCGGCGGACAGACCACGGGGACGGGCAGGGTCAGCACGGCGCAGGACGCCGACGAGGACAACGAGACATTCACCGTCGCGCTGGGCACGCTGCCGCCGGAGGTGACACCGGGCAGCCCGTCGTCGGTGCAGGTGACGATCCGCGACGACGACGGCGGGGGGGATCCGCCGGAGCCGCCAGAGCCGTCGGTGAACAGTCCACCCACGGTCAGGGCGTCGTGCGACCCGTGCTCGGTGGCCCCGGACGGTGAGGCGCGCCTGACGGCGACGGCTTCCGACCCCGACGGCGACCGGCTGACCTACCGCTGGAGCGCGACGGCGGGCCGCTTCACCGACCCCACCGACCGGTCGTCCGTCCGCTGGACGGCGCCCGCCGAGACGGGACGCGTGACGCTCACCGTCCGGGTCTCGGACGGCGAGGACTCGGCCTCGGCCACCGTCACCGTCGAGGTGGTCAACCGGGCGCCGGCGTTCGAGGAGCCGGTCTACGGCTTCGAGCTGGCGGAGAACCTCGACGGCAGCCGGCAGTCGATCCATCTCGGCCGGGTGAAGGCGGAGGACCCCGACGGCGACGAGTTGACCTACGACGTGTCAGGCGGCGACCGGGAGCACTTCCGGGTCGGGTCTCGGGACGGCGTCGTGAAGTATGTCGGCCCGGGCGAGGACTACGAGGCGGAGCCGAACCGGTACGAGCTGACGGTCCAGGCGCAGGACCCGCACGGCGCGGCGGCCGAGGCGCAGGTGGTGGTCACGGTGACCAACGTCAACGAGCGGCCGGAGGCGGAGGACGACGCGGCCGAGACGCCGGAGGACGAGGCGGTGACGGTCGACGTGCTGGCGAACGACACGGACCCGGACGGCGACAGCCTGCGGGTCGAGTCGGTGACGGCGCCGGAGCACGGGACGACGCGCATCGCCGCGGGCGGGGGCGTGCTCTACACGCCGGAGGCGAACTACCACGGTGCGGACCGGTTCACCTACGTGGTCACGACCCCGAGGGTGAGACGGCCAGCGCGGCGGTGGAGGTGACGGTGCTGTCGGTCAACGACGCGCCGGCCGCGGTCGGGACCATCCCGGACCAGCCGCTCGACGAGGGCGGCGGCTCGGTGGACGTGGAGCTGGCGCCGTACTTCGAGGATGTCGACGGGGACGAGCTGGCCTACCGCGCGGCGTCTTCCGATACCGACGTGGCGACGGTGCGGGTCGCCGGGGCGGTGCTGACGGTGACGCCGGTGGTGTACGGATCCGCGATGGTGACGGTGACCGCAGAGGATCCGGAGGGCCTGACGGCGACGCAGACGTTCACCGTGGGGGTGGACGACCGTCTGGTGCGGGCGGTGCTGGGGAACACGCTGGCGGCGATGGCGCGGTCGCATCTGGCGAGCGCGCGGATGACGCTGGGGCGGCGCGTGGAAGCGGGCGGCAGCGACGAGTCGCGGCTGACGGTGATGGGCCGGGCGGTGCCGCTGGGGAAGGCGGCGGCGCGGCAGGCGGCCGAGCAGATGGTCATGGGCTTGCTGTCGAGCGGCGCGTGTTCCGGCTCGGCGGCGCACGGCCTCGGCGGGACTTCGTTCGGGACGGCGGGCGCAGCGCCGGGGCTCGGCGGGTATCCGGCAGGCGGATGCGGCGGGCCGGCGACGGGCGGGCCGGCCCTGGGAGCCTCTGCCTTCGGCGGGCCTGGGCTCGGAGGCCCGATGTCGGTCGGGATGCCGCCGGGCGCGACCGGGGGCCTGTACGGCTTCGGGGGCTTCGGCGGCGGTCCGGACGCGCTGCTGCAAGGCACCGAATTCGAGCTGACGCTGGGCGACGAGGAGGATGGCGGCGGCGGGTGGCTGGGCCGGCGCTTGAGCGTCTGGGGTCAGGGCGACATCCAGACGTTCCACGGCGCGCCGACCGTGTACCGCTACGACGCCCGCTACGACGGCGACATGCGGACCGGCTACGTGGGTGTCGACGCGCGGCTGACCGAGCGCTGGCTGGCGGGCGTGGCGGTCTCGCGCAGCGGGGGCCGGAGCGACTGGCAGGTGGGGGCATCGCGCGGGCATCTGAAGACGAAGCTGACGGCGCTGCACCCCTACGCGCAGTGGTCGGACGGGACCACGTCGGTGTGGACGATGGCCGGCGGCGGCTGGGGCGACGGCGAAGCGGAGAACGTGCGGGAGGCGACCGGCCTGTTGGGCACCAGCACGCTCGGGCTGCGTCTGGGTCTCGTCGAGCTGCGGCGGGAGCTGGGCGCGGTCGGCGGCGGCGCCGAGTTCGGGTTGCGGACCGACGCGGCGTGGGCGGAGCTGCGGACCGGCGATGGCCGCGAGACCGTCGACGGGCTCGCGGCGGCGGTCAACCAGCAGCGGGTCGGCGCGGAGGTGGCGCGGCCGTTGCGACTGGGCGTGCTGGGCCTCCAGCCGTTCGGCGCGGCGCACCTGCGGCGGGACGGCGGCGCGGGCCAGACCGGGACCGGCGTCGAGGTGGCCTTCGGGCTCGGGCTGACGGGCGGCATCGTGCGGCTCGACGTGCAGGCGCGGACGCTGGCCGTGCACTCGGCGTCCGGCTACGGCGAGCGGGGCGGCGGGTTGACGCTGACCGTCGGCGGCCAGAAGCGCGAGGGGTTGTCGCTGTCGGTTTCGCCCACCTGGGGCGACGCCGCGTCAGGAAGCGGCACGCTGTGGCAGGAAGAGGTCTATCGCCACTACCTGTCCGAGAAGGAGCAGGACGCTTTCGCGGTGGACGCGCGTGGGCACTACGGCATGCGGCTGCCGAACGGCGGCCTGTTGTCGTGGTTCGGCAGCTACAGCCACTCGCCCTACGGCCGCGGGTTCCTCGTCGGGGGCCGCATCGGCGGACTGGCCGATGCGCTGCTGCCCGGCCGGTAGGCCGACCGTCCGGCGCGGCTGACGGCCGCCCGTGAAGCCTTCCTGCAAGGACAATTCCGCCGGGAGCGACCCGCGCGGCGGGTGTGACGGAGGGACACCCGTTGCGCCGGCAAAACGCCAGATTTGCCCGGGTCGCTTGGGGCGCGACGCGCATGTGGGTTCCTGTTCGGTGCTCGGCAAGTGTGCGGTGGTTGCCGACTTCTCGACCACCGGGCGAGCACACCGTGGTCCGTTCGGGGGAGCGGCTCGAGCGGTGCGGCGACCGCGTCAAGGTGGATTGGCCGCGGTCGGGCGGCCGGGCCGATCAGGGTGCGGCTTCGTGGAGTCGCTGGACGTGCGCTTCCTCGATGATCCGGTTGATCTGCTCGTCGCGCTGATCGAAGGCGGGAGTCGGCATGTTGCTGCTGTCGAGGTCGGCGCCGTGGAGCTCGAACAGCCTTCGGTAGAGATTGTTTGCCGTGTGCACCGGGCCGGTGCGGGCGGTGATCGGTTCGACGTCGTTCGCGTGGCTCAGGATGTACCACCCGGTAGTGGGGTCTGCGGCGCCGTTGGGGCCGGTGTGCCAGCGGACGGTGGTGTGCTTGAGCTCGGGGTCGGCGTCGTGGCCGATTGTTGCTGGTTGGAACCAGTGCCGCTCGTTCCGGTTCAACGTCGTGATGGCGTCGCCCAGCGCTCCGCCGGGAAGCTCGCGTTGCTCGTGCATGTGGCGTCTTGTGGATCCGGGTGGGTCGGGTTGTCGGTTCGGCCTTTTGGCAGCGGGGAGCGTAGCGCCGGGAACCCGGACTGCCTGATCGAGACCGCCCTGGGCCGAGAACAGCTACCTTACCCGTTCGAGTACCCGCGCATGCGTCAGGTCGGTGACCGCCACGGGACGAAGCCTCGACCCCAGCACCGTCTCGACCGCCGCCGTGCTGCCGTCGAGGGCCAGAAACTCTACCTCGAAGGCCTCACCGCCACGATGAATGTGCACTATCGTCCCAACGTCACCCGCCTTGAGGCTCGTGGGCGGGAGATCTTCCGTGAGAACGACTCGATCATGTTCTGCGAGCATCGCTCTTCCTCAGCGGGTATGCCGTCACGAGGCGGGGGGCGTCGCCTTCGCGATCGACGATCCAGACGGTCCGTACTCGCGGGTCGCGTCCGTCTGGAGTCTCGATGATACCGTCCACGGTGTACCTCGCGCCATAGTCCGACCTCGTCGCCACCGCGACCTCGCCGTTGTTCCCGTGATCCCGTAGCGCCTGCGCGAGCGCGTCCCAGCGCTGCAATCGGAACCCGAAGCTCGCGAAGAAGGTTGCCTTGCTGCGCCCGTCGGGATGAACTGCGGACAACAGGTACCTCACCACCTTCGACTCGTCGATGACCGCTCGACTGGCATTGGGCAGCTTCATGAACTCGGAATCTTTGCCAGCCGCACTGCCAGCCGTTTCTGGCCCTGCCAGCCGTTTCTGGCCTTTTCGGGCCTGGCTAGACGTCTGTCTTCTCCAATAAATACGGGGTTTCTTGAGTTTTCCAGGTGTCCTTGGACGGATTCGTCGTCATGGCCTTCCTTCGTGCGCTGGAGGGAGTGTACCGTTCCGGCGCGGGGCGTTGGCGTGGTAGGGGCAGCGGAAGCTGCGCAGGTCGATAAGCGACCAGAGTACTGCCGCCTCGACGTACATCTCGTGAGGACCCTTGCCCGAGGTTCTGGTGCAGACGATCCGCCACACGCGGCGCCCGCGCCAGAGCTTGCTGTCGAGCGCGCCGATCTCGCGGGCGCGCCGGACGGCTGCGTCCATGCCTCTTCGCTGCGCAGCGCCGCCTTTGTGCGGGCGCACGTCTTCTGCGCATTCGCGGCGACGGAGAGTCGCATCGTGGCGTTGGCCGTTTTATAGGCGCCGTGTCCGACGGACTGTTTCGTGTCGGATGGCGCCTTCGTCGTTGCGGAGTGGCGCCGTGTTCATGGCGTTCGAGGCTGCTTCATGTGGGCGATGGCTTCGGGCGCGAGCCCGAAGCTGCGCGCGATGCGCGTGATCGGCTCGCCGTCGTCGATGGCCTCGCGTATCACTTGCAGGGCCTGCGGCGTCAGGTGCGCGATGCTGGTGCGCCGGACGGGGAGCGGTTGGCTCTCGTGGTGCATCGGTGCGGCCGGCTGCTCGCGGCGTCTGGTGCCCCGTATGTGCGGAGGCGGTTCGTACTCGCCCGGCCCGGTTTCGTGTTCGCTGTACGTGCAGCGGTTCGCGATCGAGATGATCGTCATCCCGCCCACCTCGAAGCGGTCCTCGAGTTGTCGGAGCCGGACTCCGGGGCGGTAGGCGCGGCGTATGGCGCGGACCGTGTTCTCGCCAAGCGGCTTGTTGTGTGTGCTCATTCGGCGGCTCCCGCCGTGACGGCCGCGCCGTCCGGTTCCGCCGCTGCCGGACACTGGCTGCGGCACTGTGCGTCGCGCACCAGCCTGGCGGCTTCCGCACCGGCGCGCCGGCCGAGCTCGCGGTATTCGCGCACGAGCCCTTCGGCTGGGGTCCTGTCGGGCTGGCCTGTGCCTGCGGGCTGTTCGCAGCCCTCGCGCCAACCGGACCTGTAGGCCGTGAGCGCGGCGTGCTCGAGGTCGCGGGCCTTCTTGATGGCCGTTTCGAGGGCGGTGGTGAACATCCGGTTGCAGTCCCTGCAGCGTACGAAACGGCCGCTGCGCATGTCGTCGTCGCCGGGCCAGCGGGGGGCGGCCCATATGCGGCCGCTCCTTCCGCACAGGGCGGACCGGGGATCGAGGCTCGTGATGTGGAACGTCTGTTCGGTCATCGGGATCGGTCTGTGGGCGGGTCCTGATGCAGCTCGATGTCGCTCTCTCGCACGTGGTCGCCGTTCTCGTCGAGGTAGATCCGCTTGCCTTCGGCGGTGACCTGCTCGGAGCTGTCCCAGAACATCTTCGTCCCGCCCTCGTGCTGGTGCGTGATCCGGCCGTCGCCGGCACGCGCGAAGGCGTCGTCGATCAGTCTGGCGTCTCCGTAGATTCTCTCCAGCGTGCCGGTGATGGCTGCGCCGGTGCGTTGGTTGCGTGCCTGCATGTTCGTCTCCCTGGATGCGTGCTTCTCTGGGGCGTCACGCGGCGAGCGGTTCCGCCTCGGGGGCGCCGGCGGTGGCGAGGTTCCGCGTGAGCCAGTCGGCGATCCGCTCGGAGTCGGCCGTCGCCTTGCGTACTGCGTTCGGGTCGTCGTCGAGCGCCCTGATCCAGGAGGCTACGTACGCGTGGCCGTGGCGCGGCTCGTGGCCGACATGCAGGCGCTCGCCGAGCATCATCGCGGCGATCTCGGCCCGCAGCTCCTCGATGGCGTACTCCGCCGTGCGGCGGTCGGTCGTGCCGTGGCAGGGCCGGTCCAGCCGCGAGGGATGGGAGGTCGCGTGGGCCAGCTCGTGCAGCAGCGTGTGCTCGTAGGCCGACGGGATGGTGAACTGGGACGCCTCGGGCATCGTGATGGTGTCCGCGGCCGGCGAGTAGCAGGCGTGGTCGCCCCGGATGTGCACGATCCGCACGTGCGCGTCGTCTGCGACGCGGCCGACGGCGGCGTGCGGCTCGAAGGGCGGGGCCTCGGTCACCGGGTCGTCGAGGTCGAGGCCGTCGGCCTGCGCGGCGTTGAAGACGTAATGGACGGTGGCGAAGAACGAGGACCGGGATTCCTCTTCGCCCGTGTCGTCCTCGCCGGCCGCCGTTGCGCCGCGGCGCTCGCGCCAGACGAGGACGGGCGTGCCCTTCTCGCCCTTGCGGACCATGCCGCCGGCGTTGCGGATCTGGCCGAACCCGGCCCAGCGCATGTCGCCCCAGCCCCGGGTCAGGGCGGTAGCGAGCAGGAGCACGGCGTTGTTCCCGCGGTAGCGGCGGCCGGTGGTGCAGTTGACGGGCCAGCAGAGCTCTCCGGGCTTCCACGGTTTCTGCCAGGGGGCGGTGCCGGCTTTCAGCGCCTTGATGAGGCGGTCGGCGAACGTGCGGGCGTACTTCTCGACTCGTGGGTTCATGGGTCCTCTTGCCGGGTGGTGTGCGAGCGCGCGGAGCGGTCGTCCGGGCGCGCGTAGTCCTGGCGCACGTGGAGCGGAGCTAGGCAAGCTAGGCCGGACGGGCTCTTGTCGAGCCGGCGGGGTTATCCGAGGGTGCGAGGACAGGGTGGCTCTCTGCCGTCGTCAGAGGTGGATGACGGGGTCCGGGAGCCACTGCCGGGACGGGAGATCCGCGCGCGTGCGGAGCCTGCTCACGTTTCCTTTCGTTCGTAGGTCCGGAGCATCCCGGTAACGACGGCTTTCACTGCGGCTGGCGTCTCGGCGCCGTCGTTCGTGCCGGCGTCGTGGGCCGCGCTCGTCGTCAGGCGGGTCCTGCCGTCCACCTCGGCGATGACGAGTTCGCGGCCCGTCGGGTCGTCGCTTTCCTGGGCGATGATCAGGTCGCCGTCTTCAAGCCCGCTGCCGGGGAGCGGCGCTCCGTGGATGCGCAGCGCGAACGCCTGCTCGTTCCCGGCGAGCTCGGTGATCGCGTCGACCATCGATGCGCCGTCGGTGTTCTCTCCGATTGTGCCGTCGGGCATGACGTAGCCGGCGGCGGGGATCAGCCGGCTGTGGATGCCGAGCGCCTTGTCGGTCAGCCGGAATCCGCGGGCCGTGTTCGCGTCTCTGGCGATCCAGCCTTTTTCGCGCAGCTTCGCCAGGTGAGCGTGGACCGTCGACAGCGACCGCAGGCGGAAGCGTCTGGCGATCTCCTCGAGCGTCGGCGGGCGCCCGTGCTTGTCGATGAACTCCTTGAGGTAGTCGAGGATCCGCTTCTGTTTGGGAGTCGGGTTGCTCATTGCGAGAGGTTCGTGCCGTGGGATGTCCCGCCGCGGGGCGGGCTGATGCCGTTCAGAGGCATGTGTTGTTGTCCTCGTCCCAGGCCTCGGCGTTGAACCTGGCCGCTTCCGGCTCTCCGCAGGTCTCGCAGAGCATCGTGCGGCTCCTGGGGAAATAGTAGACGCGCGCGGCCTTGGGGATCTTCGACCTGCATCCCTTGCACTCGCCCGGGTAGCGCGTGGTGATCCAGCGCGGATCTGCTGCGTATCTGGCCATCTCTCGGGCTCCTTCAGTCCGTCGGTGGCGGCTTTCGGGGCGTTGAGCCCTGGCCGCTCGGGTTGGCTTCCAGTTGCCGCTGGCTTGCTGGCGGGCAGCGGTGGTGTGCTGTCCGGATCGCCGGCGCCGCTGTTGCCGGCGGGTTCGCAGCGGCGGCGGGCATGAGGCCGGTTATTCCTGCAGGCGGTGGCCTGTGGCCAGCCGCAGGAGCCGTGCCTCGTCGCGCTGCAGCGAGCGGCGCAGCCGCCGCCGCTCGGGGTTGTCGCACCACAACGGCTCGTTGTCGAGCCGGGTCGCCAGGGAGTACGCGTACCGGATCCGGATCTCGGCCGTCGACTCGGCGACTTCCTCCTCGTCGTCCTCGCCGTCTTCGCTGCCGACGTTCCACAGCGCGATGTAGAGCCGGTCGTTGCCGCTGGCGGTGCGCATCCAGAGCGTGAACGCGCGCAGCGAGAGCCGGGCGAGCTGTTGCGACCGTTCGGCTCCGTCGAAGGTGATGGCCCGGGTGGCCCATCCGTGCCACAGCGCTTGTACAGTCAGCTTGTAGGCGGCCTGCTGGAGGAGGAAGCCGGCGGCTGTCCCGATGGCGGCGCCGTACGGCCCGGCGATCGCGTGCCCGGCGGCGCCGAGCGCCAGCATCGTTGCGGCGGTCCAGCGCAGCTCCCGGCGCAGGAGGACCGCGTCGGGGCGTACCGTGTGGTGGAGAGGCAGGCCCCGGCGGGCGGGGCGGTCCTGTCTTGGCATGATGGGAGAGTCGTTTCGCGCTGTCGGCAGCGTACACCTTCTGTCGGCGGCGCTCATTGCGTCGCTGGCAAGGCGAGGGACGGCGTCAGGCGTGCCGGCGGCGTCGCGGTGGACAGCGCGTCCGGCTGTGCTCGGGAGGGCTTGTCAGGTTCCGCAGGCCCGCATGAGCGCGCGTACCTCGCGGTTTCGCTCGGGCGCCACGCGGTTCCAGAACGAGTTGTAGCCGTTGGAGACGAGTGCGCCGTTCTCGAGCGCGGCGTCGAGGAAGCGGGTGATCTCTCGCGCGTTCGTCAGTTGCGGGCTGTGGAAGCCGGACCGGGGTCCGGAGTGATGGACGACGGGGCCGAATCGCTCGCCGCGACCGGCGGCGGTGCGTATTGCCAGCTGCACGGGGATGTGCGCCGGTGGAAAGCCGCCGAGGAACACCGTTACCTCCGGGCGGTTGCTGCAGGCGATGGCGAGGCCTACCTGGATGTTGGTGTTCCCGAGCGGCGCCCGCATGATGTAGACGGTCGCGCCGTTGCTCGTGGTTTCCTCGATCAGGTGGATCTCGGGCGTCGGCAACTGCGCGGCGGTTCCGGCTGCGGTGGCAGCGGCAGCCAGGAGCATCACCGCGGCGATTGCTGCTTGTGGCGTTGGGTGGGTGGGCATCTGGCGGGGTCTCCTTGGTGGCGGTGCTGTATCGAGTGTGCGGGATGGCGGCCGGTCGGCTGCCGGGCGGGATCAGTCGTCGAAGGCGCCGAGGCGCAGCGCGGCCTGCAGAGGTGCTGGAGCCGCGTGCGCGCGTCGCGCATCCGTTCTTCGATGTACTCGACGAGCTTGCCGTGGTGGGGGGCGATGAAACTTGCGTGCGACGGCGTGGCAGGTGTCGTCGTGCGCGGGCGGTCTCGGTAGTGTCTCAGTTTCACCGAAGGTACTGTCGCTACCTCTGCGGCTTGTTCCGTTGCTGTTCGCGCTGCTTCGCCGCCTCGGCCGTGCCGGTTGCCGGGGAGGGCGGCTTCGGCAGGTCGTCCGGCTCATCTTCAATACCCAGTTCTTCTTTCAACTTGGTCTTCCACGCGCCAGGTTCGGACCCGGGTTTGGATGGAACCTGGGCAGGTTTCCCGGTAGACGCCGTGGTCCCGCTCGGTCGTTTCGGCACCCCGATCGTTGGGTCACCACTGGCCGGTGTCGGTTTCCGCGTCCCGAGTTCTGTCGCGAATGGTTTCCATCCCGGCTCGAAGTGTTTGTTCGGGAACGCGACCTGGTCCTTCGTTGCCGGGTTGTTGCTGTCGTATAGCGTTCCGATCCTCTTGTACTTGGCCATCGTCTCGATGGCGATAGCCATCTTGATCGGCATCGTTGGGCCGTTCGTGTCCAGGTGTTCCTCGACTCCGGAGGCGGCCAGAGCCGTTCGCGCTTCTTTCAGTGGGTAGCGCTCGTCGGGTAGCGCCCCGGCGCCGATCGTCTTGCGGATGACGACGACGTCTGTTTCGACCTCGATTTCCAGCCGCACGTACCGGTGGTTCGCGAGTGCCCTGGCCGCGTCGCTGCCCAGCGTGTTCCGCGGTGTCTCGAACTCTGGATTCACGTCTCTGAGTTCGGTTGCCGCCTCCCTTGCGAACTCGTCGTTCGCTGTCCGCCACCGCGTCGCGATTCGTTCGGCTTGCTGTGTGTTGACTGTTCCGACCGCCGTCGCCAGTGCTTGCGGGTCGGCTTTCGCCGCGCAGATGATGTCGAACACGTCGCGCACCGGGCTGTCGGCTGCGCGCGACAGTTTTCCTCGCAGGATCTGTGCGTTCGACAGGACGATCTCCTCTTGTCCGTCGACAAGTGCGATTGACTCGGCGCCGGGTGCGTGCGGCTTCAGCCGCGCCACGTGAAGTGCCCCGTCCGGGCAGATCACCTTGATCTCGTTCTCGTCCTCGCGGCTGGCTTTGCCGCCGATTCTCATTGCAAGGTTCTGTTCGTCCTTGCGTGCCAGGTCGCCCAGGCTTGGGTCGCCGGGCAGTGTCACGTCGATGTCGGTGCTCCGACGGTGTGCCCACCGCGCGGCCAGGGTCGTTCCGCCCCCCAGGTGCGGTCTTATCTGGTGCTCCGGCCGCCGTGTGCCCAGCTCGTGTACCGTGTCGCGGATGCGCTGCCACAGGCTCGCGGCCGGGTCTGGGAGCGTCAGCTTCTCCATATGGCGCTCTTGTTGATCTCGCGTACGCGTTGTGCGTTCTGGTACTCCCGCCGGCTCATGGCCCGGGCCAGCTGCCGCCACGTGAAGGCTGCTTCCATCCAGGCGCCCATCAACTCCCAGAAGTCGGCGCGCAGCAGGACGCTGGCCAGCGATCTTTGCCGGTCGGTGGGTTCCTGGGCCCGCATCGCCTCGTACAGTTCGTCGGTCGTTGGCCGTTTCACCCAGCCGCAGCAGTCGCCGTCGATCAGGCCCTGCAAGGCGGCCGATTTCGGGCCGACCCGCGACTGGTCGACCGTTTTGTACTCGGTTGGGTGGGCGTACTCGTCGCTGAAGTCCTCCAGTGGGCGCAGTTGTGCCGGCGTGTCGGGGTTCTCGACTCGTGCTCGTCGCTCGTTTTCGACCCTGACCCACTCGTTCAGCGACATGTTGTCGGCGGTCGTCATTGCTCTGATTCTACGCCGGTGGATTCCCGCTCCGGTGCGGGGGCGCGTGGACTCGCGCCTTGCCACCCTGCGCGGCAGGCCGAACGCGTTGCATGGTCCAGCGGTTCAGCGCGACGGGCCGTCGTGTTCGAGGCCTGCGGCAGCGTCGGCGGCGCCTCTGGCCGGGCCCGGTGGGGCGGGTGGGTCCGTGGGCAGTTCGCGCGGCTCGTCCTCGGGGTGGACGAAGACCTCGCGGTCGTCGTCCCCGTCGCGGAAGTTGTAGTCGTCTATGTCGATGTAGCGCTCGACGTGCGTGCCGTCGGTCCTGACCAGCGTCGACGGCGGTACCGTCTGGCCCTCGCGAATGACGCCGTCGGCTCTCACCTTCGAGCCGGCGCAGACGGTCGAGCCCGTCTCCATGACCGCGCCGTGCTCGAGCTCCGCGTTGGCTTCGAGCGTGCAATCGTCGCCCATGCGTGCGGCGGGAGCGATGTGCGTGTCGTTGCCCACGGCGCAGTCGTTCCCGATGTGGACTGCGGGCATGATGCCGGGGCCGGCGTCCATGCCGATCCGGGCCTTCTCGCTGACGCTGGTGCCGTTGCCGATGTGCGCGTTCGGCGCGACCCGGGCTTCGGCTGCGAAGGTGGCGTCGTCGCCGACGTGGACGCTCTCGCCGATCCGGACGTCCTTGTCCGTGGTGACGTTCTCGCCGACGCGTGCTCCGGGGTGGACGTAGGTCCGCGGCCCGAGCGTGGTCCTTTCTCCGATGGTCGCGTCGTGTCCGACGCGTGCTCTCTTTTCGAGGTGGACACACGTGTGGATCGTGGCGCGGTCGCCGGCGCTGCTGTTCGCGGCCATGCGGACGCCGTTGCCGACCTTCGTGTCGCGTCCGACGTAGAAGGCGTCGATGTCGCATCCGCTGCCGACCTGGGCGCCCCGGCGCAGCAACGTGCCGCTGCGCACGATGGTGTACTCGCCGACTTTCACGTCCTGCTGTATCTCGGCGTCGGCTTCGACGATGGTGTTGGCGCCGATGTCGGCGCTGGGGTGGATCTTCGCCAGCAGGTGGATCTTCGAGGTCGGGTGTGGCGGCATGACGGTGGGAGTGTAGGGGCGCCTGCGCGGTTTCCGTCCGGGCGCGGCTGGTGGTCTTTACGGCGCGTTGCCGCGGGGCTGGCGCCGGCGGGCATCTTCTTCGGCGGTGCGCTGTGCGAGGGACTGCGCGGGGAACATCGTCCACCCGGTCTCCCGCTCCAGCTCCACGTACCGCTGGAACAGCTCGGGCCGCTCGCGGCGTCCGTTGGCCAGGTCGCCGGCGCAGCCGAGGATGCAGAAGACGCACGACAGCCGCCTGTTGCCTGTCGCATACGCCCGGAACGGTTCCTGTCCGGCCTCGCGGATCCGGCTGAAGACCTGCCCGGTCGTCAGCGCGTGGATCGGCAGCCAGTCGTAGACGGTGCGCCTCGTGGTCGACAGCGTCTTGTTGAGGGACCACGGCGGGAGGCGCTTGCGGCCGGCGCTCTCCTCGGCGCGCAGCCCCATGCAGTTGATGCCGACGAGCGCGCGCCGCGCGTTCATGTCGCGGCGGATGAACTTGTAGATGGGGCCGCGCTTGAGGTCGCTGGTGCACTGCCTGCGGCCGCCGTCGGGGAACGAGGGCACGTCGGGGCGCGTCGCCGCGCGGCGGCGTACCATGTCGAAGAAGGTTTTGTTCGCGCGGACGACGTTCAGGTCGTGCGCGATCGTCGCCCGGATGTGGTCCTGGACGCCTTCCCACTCGATCTCGCCGAGGTCGGCGTGAACCACGACGATCCGGTCGTGGGGCACGCGCCGGCGGATCCCGGCGTACATCGCCTGCGAGTCTTTGCCGCCGGAGTGGGACACGTAGAAGACGGCGCCCTGCCGGATCACGGTGTGGAGGTCTGGAGGTTTCATGGTTAGTGGTCTCTACGCCGCGGTGGTGCGTTGCCGCCGTGCACGGCGCACGAGACGGGCCAGCGCGCGCAGCTCGGCTCCGGGGTGGCCGTGCTGCCAGCGGGTGTTCTCCAGGCGCCTGCGCCGGCGCGCCCAGCGGAAGACGTTCCGGGCGCAGTTGATGGCGTCGGCGATGCGCGCCCGGTCCTCGGAGGGCAGCCTGCGTGTGGCGGCGGCCCAGGTTCCGGACGTTGCGCCGGGGGCCGCCCGGGCGGCGTGCCGCTGATTGGCGCGCAGGCGGGCCAGCTCCTCGTTGGCGAGGGTCAGTTGCTCGGAGAGCTTGGCCGAGTCGGTCAGCTTGTGCATGGGCGGTCGTGTGCGCCGGGAGTGTGCGGGGAAGGTGTCCGCGCCCGCGCGGAGAGGGGGGGGAGGCAGGTTCCGATCAGCGCGGCGTCGGACGCCGGGACGGGTGATCCGCGCGGGCGGTGCGGGGCGGCAGCGGGTCGCAGACTGGGGTTGCGTGTGGACGGCGGGTGGCAGGTGGTTGCGGGGGGATTTGCGTGCCGGCGCGGCTGCGGCTCATAGGGCGGCACGCTTGCTGCCGCGGCTGGGGGATTCCTCGGTCGCGCGTTCGGTCGTCGACCGTCGATGGCGTGTCGGTCTTCGGGGTTCTCGCGCCGTCTTGGTGACGCCTACGGATTCCGGAGGCGGTGCCCCGGGTTGTTCCCCGATGCGGCCTTGGATGCGTACCGGACCGGTGTTGCCTTCAGTTGGCTGGCTGGATCCGGACTTGCAGCTGGTGCCACGCGACCTCCCCGCTGTCGATCAGTTCGAGGAGGCGGTTGTTGTTGCGGGCGCTCGCGATCACTGCGCGGCAGGGTTTGTTCGTGAGCCGCTGCATCAGTGCCGCATGGTTTCGCGCCCGGTCGGCGTCGTGGAGGTCGCCGGTGTAGGACGCTTCGACTGCGAGGTAGGTCGTGTTTCCCTTCGCGTCCATGGCCTCTGCCATGATGTCGCTGGCGACGAAGCTTTTGGTCTTGTCGTCCTGCAGGTCGGCTCCGTTGTCTTTGGCGAGGCGCCTGAGTTCGATTGCCGGAACGATCCGTCGGTACTCGAGATCGAGTTCGTCGGCGATGACCGCGATGTTGGCGCGTGCCTTCGTTTCGGCGTGGGCGCCTTTTAGGGTGCCCACGTCGTTCTTCAGGGTGCCCATGTCGGCTGCCAAGCGGTCGAGTCGCTTGTTCGTCGCTGCCAGGTCCTGAGTCAGGAGGTCGAGTCGCCTGGTCGTCTCGACGGCGAATTTCGCGAACAGGACCGGCAGTTCGAGCAACTCCTCTCCGAGGAGCTGTTGGCGCAACGCGGTGCGCCATTCCGGGTGCTGCTGGAGTGCCGTCAGAATGTCCTGCAAGCTCCGCACCGGGACATCGGGTAGTGCTGTCGTGGCCATCGTCTCTCCCCTCATTCTACGCGTGGTGTACGCCCTGTCGGGGATCCGTGCTCGGAATGCGCAGGCCGATCGGGTACGGCAGCTTCGTTGCGTCGTGCTTGTTGCCCCGCGATCGCGTGGCTGATGCCCTTGGTGTCGCGTGGGATGGTCCGTTTCTTCGTTGCAGGGCGAGCGGAGCCGTCATGCGGCCGGTGTTCCGGCCTGGGCCGATGTTGCTGTTTCGGGTCCGTTGTCCTTCGGGTGCTCGATCGTGAAGCGGATGGTGTCCTGACTGCTGGCAGGATCGACGAAGGCCCAGAAGACGGGCCATTCGCTCCAGCCGCGGGTCTCCGGGCAGTGCTCCTGGATTATGGCCAGCATTTCGCGCTGGGCGGCCTTCTCGTGGTCGAGCCATGCGGCGTAGCGTTCGAACCCGCGAGGCAGGCTGGTAACCCAGGTAGCATCCTCGTAGGTCCGGTACTCGCGCAGCTTTGGACCGAGGAGCCGGATCTGCCCCTGGGCGCCGGGCAGCACGTCCTCTTCGGGCACGAGCACGTCGTAGCCGACGGCGATCTTCCCGTCGTCGGCGGGGGACATCGCCATGCGGTGGCGGTGTATCTCGATTCGCATGCGGATCCTGCAGGCTGGTTGCGCCGCGGCCTGTGCCGGCGCGGCGGTGTCTACTCGACGACGAACAGGACGTAGTCGTTCTCGCGGACGCCGTGGAGGCAGCGGATCGTCGTCGCCAGCTCGTCGGCGAGCTTCCGCAGGTGGTCGGCAGCCGTGTCGTCGGGCTCGTCGGGTCCGGCGGTCTCGCTCCTGCTCATGGCGTAGAGCAGCTCGACGAGCTCCATCCTGCCGGCGGGGCGGACCATCTGCGTGCGTTCGTCCTCGAGGAGGTGGTGCAACGGGTTCTCGACGGCGTCGGCTTCACCGGGCGCCGGGTCGGCGATCGCGTTCTGCGTATCGACCTCCTGCTGGATCCAGCCGGCCAGCGCCGTCAGGGTAGAGTGCTCGGCGGCGAACCCGGTCTCGGTGTGATGGACGTGGATCAGCTCGAGCTGCGGTTCCGGTGCCGTGGGCGTCTTGGTCTTGGTCATCGTGTAGGGCCTCCTTCTCTGTGGAGTCTGTGCGTGCGGGTCCGCGCCCGCGCCATGGAGCGGGACCGGGAATCGTTCAGTAACGATTC
This sequence comes from Vicinamibacterales bacterium, assembly GCA_965116825.1. GTDB lineage: Bacteria > Acidobacteriota > Vicinamibacteria > Vicinamibacterales > UBA8438 > WTFV01. Next base: position 6,145,195 of record OZ220736.1, on the reverse strand, counting down.
GGGTTAGGCGTTTTACCGGGTGAATCGACTATGCTGCGGGCTTCGATAGCCGGTTATGTTGGTCGATTCTCGTGTGTTCGGGGGTGCTGGCGTGTCTCGCCCTTCCCCGCAAGGGAGATCGCTAGCCGCGAGCGCGAGGCGCCATTCAGACCGCGTTCAGCAACGCCGCCACCGACGCTCGCGACGCTGATCGCGACCGATCTGCAGTTTCGATGGAGGCGCGGATTGGCGCGCCGGCGCCGGCGAGCCGGTTGGCGTGTTCGAGGAAGAGCGCCTGCATCCGTTCCCGGTCGAGCGCGTTTGCTGGAGGGCAGCCGATCTCGGTTGTTGCGTCCTGCACTGCCGTCCGCTCCGCGTCGGACGGCGGCTCGTACCAGCTGACGATGCGCCCGTAGCCCCACGGGGACTCCATCTCGCAGCGCAGCATGAGGTTGTCGGCACGGTGCACCGGCGGCGACAGCTTCGCGGATCTGCCGGGCAGGCCCACGGCCTCGAAGACCGTCTCCTGGATGGTCTCGCGGAGCCGGACGAGCTTGTCTCCCATGACGCCGTGGAGCGGGCGGATCCAGTCGCCCACGTAGGTCTCGGCGGCGTCGTGGAAGAGTGCTTCGAGCCTCGTGGCCGGGTCGTGCGCCGCGCACAGTTGCATGACCATCAGGGAGTGCCAGAGCACGGGGATCGGCCGGGCGCTCTGCCCGTTGAAGCGGTTGATCTGTCCGAGCCCGTGGATGATGTCGCGGACGTCGACCTGCTCGGGGGTCAGCTCGAGCAGCTGCAGCGGTCCGCCGTAGCGGAACATCATCCAGCCCTGCCGGTCGTCTCCGGGAAGCGGCGAGCGTCGTTCGTCGTGGTTGGTCATCGGGTGCCTCTCGGGCAGGTTACGGCCGGCCGGGCGTGGGGTAGCGGTCCGGGTAGCTGCGGATCACTATCCGCGGCGTGGCCTTCGGGTGTGTCGCCGCCGGGGCGGTCGCGTGGCCGGCCGCGTCAGCGGTCCTGCAGCGCATGCAGCGCTGCGTGCCTGTCGAGTAGAACGTGCGTTTGCAGCCGGTGCAGCGGGTCTGGTAGGCGGCGCTCGCGAGAGCGCCATCGTCGCTTGCGTTCATGGCGGGGCCGCGTGGGGACATCGCTGGTCTCCTTGTCGGGTGGCGGGTGGGCGCGGCTCGAACGCCGGGCTGCCGCCGGAGCGCGCGGGGCGTCGGTCAGCGGCGGCGCGGGTCCGGACGCGCGGGTCGGGATGCCGCCGTTGCGGCGGACCGGCCGGCCGGCCGGTCTTCGTGCGGCTCGCCGAGCCACTGCGGGACGAGGCCGCGTCCGGCGTCGGTGATTTCGGACAGCGCCTCGTCGATCGCGAGGATCTCGTGCTTCGTCGGGTACGGGTCGGCCAGCTCCATCTCGTCGGGGGCGTTCCAGCGCGAGGCGGGCGCGATGTTGACGAGGTAGTCGTTGCGGATGCCCATGCCGGCCAGCCGCCAGCGGATCCAGGCCTCGAAGGCGCGGGCGGCCAGCTCGCGGGTGGTCGACCAGTACGGGTTCGCCTTGGGCCTGCGCCGGTCGAGCTTCGCCGAGCGGGTGAAGAGCCCGAGGCTCTTGAGCAGCGAGCCGTAGGCGTGCATCGCCTTGGCCAGCCGCCCGGCCGCCGTGTCGGCCCGCTCGGCGTCCGGCCAGGTCTCGGTGGCGTAGCCGTCGCGGTGGCGGGTGCACAACCGCGACGCCTCGTGGTCGAGGGCGTGGAACCACTCGTGGGCGAGCGCGCCGGGTCCGGCCGGTTTCGAGATGGCGATGACGCGCAGCGCCGGCTCGTAGTGCGCGCGGGTGCGCTGCGGGCCGCCGCGGCCGCGGGCGCCGAAGGCGAGTCCGAGCGCGCCGCCGAGCGAGAGCGCGCGGGCCGGCCAGCCGAGCACAGCGGCCAGGTCCTCGAGCCCTTGGGAGGTGTCGGTCAGGTCGGCCCGCCGGCGGGCTGCCGACACCCAGTTGCCGAACTGCACGCCGCGGAAGGCGAAGCGCCTGGTGAACTCGTCCGGCTCGTCGGTGCCGGCCTCGCCGGCGGGGGTGCGCGGCTCGTCCCGGGCGTTGCGGGCCGCCGGGAGCGTGCGCCAGCGCTCGAACCAGGCGTCGAGCTCGTCGCGGTGGTCGCGGATGCGGTCGCGGGCCTCGGCGATGGCTTCCTGCTTGCCGCGGGCGGCGCACTCGTAGACGCGCACCCAGCGGCCGGCGTGCTGCCGCCAGACGCCGTACCGGGGCAGGGTTTCTCCGCGCTCGCGGATCCAGCGGACGCTGTAGGGCGAGCGCGACTCGTCGCCGTTTTCTGCGGTCTTGCTGTCGAGGCGCGCGAGCACGTCGGGTAGCTTCGCCGCCGCCTCGGCGATCGTCTCTCCGGAGATGACGCTGCGGTACAGGCCGCTCCGGCCCGTGACCGGCTTGGCGATCTCCCACTCTCCGTTCCTCTCGAAGCAGCGGAGCCTGCCGAGGTCGCGCGCGTGTCCGGCGTGCCGGTAGAGCGTCGTCAGGTGGGCGATGCACGTCGAGGTCCACTCGCTGGTCAGGGCCTTGACGCGGGCGAGGCCCTGTCCGGTTGTTGCTTCGCCCTGCATGACGTCGAGGGCGATGGGGAGCAGCCCGCCGAGGTCCTGGCCGGGGCGGGAGAGCCAGTGCTCGTTGCGCCAGCCGTGCGGCGTGCGCAGGTGGTCGCGCACGGCGCGCAGGAAGGCCAGCTCGTCCGGATCGCGGCCTTCGGCGGCGTGCTCGGCTGCGAGCTTCTCCCAGGGCGGCGCCGGCCACGCCTCGGTGAGCTTCCGGGGCAGGTCGCCGCCGAGGACGGTGCTGACGACGTCGCTGCCGAGCAGGTCCTTGCGGGCGCCGGGGATGTGCTCGCCGAAGTCCTGGATGCGCTTGTGGGGTTGCGCGATGTCGGGTGGGCTTGCGTTCATCGGGAGGAATCTCCGGTGTGCGTTGTCCGCGCCTCGGGCGCCGCGGTCGCGGCGTCGTCGGCGGGCACGGCGACCAGCGCTGGGCAGAGCGCGTCGCGGTCGTAGTCTCTGGGGCTGCCGTTCAGGTCGGTCTTGACCTGGTCCAGCGCGTCCTGCGCATCGGTGGCGTCGGCGATCCGTGCGAAGGGCTGTCCGGGGTCGTTCTCGCGGCCGTGGACGAAGATCTCCCAGGCGCAGCGCGCCCTGGGTGAGGTGTCGCTCATCGTGGCTCCTCCGAGGGGGAAGCGGGGTGTTCGCGCCGGGCGGCGGTCGCCGTCAGTGCGTGTCGGTACGGATCCAGTCGCCGGCGGCTTCCGGGTGGGTGCGCGGGTCGGCTGTCTCGTCGAGGGTCAGCACGGTGCCTGAGCCGTAGTGCCGGTAGGTGGTGCCGGACCCGAAGAGGTTCGAGAAGTGGGACAGGACGGTGACGGTCTCGGTGCGGCCTTCGGCGTTGCGCCGTTCGAGTACCGCTCCGACGGGCGCCTCGTGCAGGGTCATCGGCCGACTCTCGGGTGTTGCTGTGGTGCGGGCGGCGCTGTGCAGCGTTCCGGATCCGCGCGCCGCGGGTCGGGTCCGTGCTCGATGAGGCGGACTGTCGCTCTGCAGATCATGCGTGCCTCGCGCCGGCTATTTGCAGATCGAACTCGTCCTCCGGCCCGATGTCGGCTGCGCCGGCCATCTCCAGCGCCTCGATGCTGTTCCGGATCGCGTTGACGTACTGGCTGATCAGCAGCCGCTCGCGGTCCGGCCGAGAGCGGATGGCGGCGTGCGGTCCCGGCTCTCCGGAGTAGAGCGAGTCGAGCAGGCTGGCGGCGCGCCGGATTGCGGGCATCTCGAGGTAGCCGGCGACGTAGTCGCGGAAGTCGAGGTCGGTGCGGTTGGCGTCGCTGCCCATCGGGACGCGCAGCGGGTGGTCGTCGGCGTCGATGCAGACCAGCGAGGCCATGCGTTCGCTCCGCGGGTGGCGGCGCGAGCCGACCTCGTGGGAGGTGATCAGGATCGAGCCGACGGGGACGTCGTTCTGGCCGTTGCGCTGCAGGAACGGTCCGGTGAATGCGTAGCAGCCGCGGCCCTTGTCCGGGTCGATCTCGCGGAGCACCTTCGCCCACGAGGCGGCCGGGTGGCGCAGCCGCACGTTGGGGTGGCCGGCCGCAAGCTGGGGCTCGTGGATGGTGCGCAGGCCGGTCAGCGCCGTCTCGTGCAGGCGGCGGGCCGGGGATTCGGCCACGGGCTCGGCCTGCCCTGCCGGGGTCAGCACGGCCAGCAGGGCCTTGCGGGTCGCCGTCGAAAGCTCGCCGGCGGCGTTCTCCGCCGCGGCGCGCTCGAACAGCGTGGCCAGCTCGTAGCGCGTGCTGGTGCCGGTCTCGCGCAGCACCATCGCCAGCGTGTACTCGAGCGCGGCACGCGCTTCGCGGCGGTGCACCAGCTCGGCTTGCTCCGCCCGGGCGGCGGTCCAGGTGGGCGCCACGGTGCAGTCGGGCGGCGGGGCTGCGCGGCGCTCCCTCCTGTGCTCGTCGATCAGCTTCAGCTCGCCTTCGATGTCGGCGAGCCGTTCGGGATGCGCTGGCGGGGTCTCGCCGATGGCCATGAGCAGCCGCAGGGCCGGCTCGGCCTGCACGTAGCGGTCGACGCGTTCGAGGAAGTCGACAGGGGTCTGGGCGGCGAGCGGCGGCAGGCGCACGGGGACGGCCTCGGCCTCGGGGGAGGCGGCGGCGATGTGCAGCGCGAGCGGGTGTGCGCCGCCGCGCTCCGGAGTTCCGGTGACGATGACCGATCCGGCTTCGATGGCGCGGCTGTTCTTGCCGAGGTTGATGCCGGCGAAGGCGTCGCGGTCGAAGCCGCCGCGCACGCGGTTGGCGACGACAGCCCAGACGGCGTTGAAGCTGCCGAGGTTGGCCTTGATCTGCATGGTGGCTGTCCAAGCGTAGGGGGAGTGGGAACGCCGGGGTCGCCTCCGGCCTCCTCCGGCCGGGTCCGAATGCGGCGGCGGGCGCCTGTCGGCGGCGGCCGCGGTGGCCGCGGTTGCGTATCGTTGCGGCGTGCGTGACGTGGTCGCGGATCCGCCCGGGCGGCGGCTGGTGGCGCCGGCGGGGCACATGGTCGCCTGGGCGCCGGGGCGCGCTGGCGAGGCCGCGCAGTCGTACGCGCCGTTTCGCCGTGTGGATCCTTCGGTGCTGGCCGCCGCGTTGGGACTGCTGCGCCTGGGTGCGGCGGACCGCTTCGTGGACTTCGGCTGCGGCGACGGCGCGGTGGTCGAGGCGGCTTGCGCCGAGGCCGGGCTGGCCGTCGGCGTCGAGCTGGATCCGGGGCTTGCGCTTCTGGCGCACGCCCGGCTGCGGGCCGCTGCCGCAGCGGGCCGGATTGTTGGGCGCTGGCGGATCCTGAACGAGCCGATCGGGTGGACGGCGCCGTCGGGGATGACCGCCGGCTTCGTGAACCTGCTGCCGTTCGCCGGGCCGGAGCTGTCGCGGTGGTTGCGCGAGACTGCGCCGGCAGGGTTCCGGGCGGTGGTCGCGGGCGGCTGGACGGCGGTTGCCGACGGGGTGTGCCGGGTGGCGTCGGTCGATGCCGTCGAGGCGTGCGGGACGCGGAAGCCGGTGGAGTTGTGGACGTTCGGGGCATCCGGGGAGGGGCGCGCGTGAAGGAGAAGACGAGGCTGAAGCTGGCGGCCCGCGGCATGGGTCCGCTGGTGCGGCCGGGGCGGCCCGGCCGGGGCAGGCGGGGAGTGCTCGCGCCGGAGCGGGTCGTGGAGGTTTCCGATGGAGCGGCCGGGCGTGCTGCGGTGGAAGCGCAGCCTGCCGTCTCGCAGGTTCCCGGTTACGGCGAGGTCCTCGTTCCGCCTGCCGGGTCGGTCCGCCAGCGGGTGCGCCTGCGGCCGGTCGTCAGGGAGGCGCTCGACGCCGAGGCGGAGCGGCTGGGGATGACGCGGGAGGGGCTGTGCCGCTTCGTTCTCGAGGAGATCGCCCGCAAGGCGGCGGAAAAGCCGGTGGCCGAGGTGGCGGACGCGGAGGATGAGCGGCCGATTTTCGCCGGGTACGTGGGTGGTGCCGGGGAGGAAGCCGAAGAGGCGCTTCCGTCCGCCGGGGATCCGGTGGAGCCGGGAGGCGACGGGGGTGAGGACGCTGCCGCCGGGCCGGTTCCGGATCCGGATCCGCGGTCAGAGCGTGCGTTGCTGCCGCCAGGCCGGCATTCGATCGGGGATGCGCCGCCGGTCCGTTCCCTGCGCCGGGTGCGGTGGGTGCGTCGCCTCCGCGGGCGTGGCCGCGCGCATGGCGGCCGGGCCGTGGCTCTGGCTCTTGCCCTGCTGGCGGTGCTGGCCGCCGCCGTGGTGCTGGTTTCGTGGCGCTACGAGGTGGCCGGGATGGTGGGCGACGGCGTGTACGTGGTGGACCGCTGGCGGGGCGCTGTGTGGCGTTGCGGCGAAGCTGGCGGGGGAAGGCCCCTGGCGTGCGCGGAGGCGACGTTCAGGGAGCCGCCGCCCGGTGGGGAGGCGGCCCGGTTCGGGCGGGTAGTCCGGTAGGCGGCGGGTTCCGCCGCCGGTCGCTGCTGTGGCTACCGAAAGCCGGCCTGGATCCGCCCGTTGGCGTCGATCTCGATCCATACGCCGCGCCCGGCGGGCATGACCGGCTCGATCCTCCGGCGCGTGATGTTGTGGATGCGCCGCAGGGTGGCGGTGTCGTTGCCTTCGAGGATGCGCACGGCTTCCTCCTCGATCGTGTCGCGCAGGCGCTCGGGGTCACCTTCGCAGTTCTTCGCGGCTTCGAGCTCGAGCTCGGCGCCGAAGATCTCCATTACGGTGTCCGCCGTTTCATCCGGGGTGATCCCGCTGCTGCGTGCGAGCACGAAACCGTCGTCGGCGCGGTCTCCGATGTACGCGATGTCGGCCGGCACGCGCATCGTCCGCGGCGGGTCGGCTCCCCTGCGCAGTGTCAGCTCGGCGCACAGCTGCTCGACGTGGCGCCTGTCGGCAGGAGGCGCTTCGCCTTCGCCGAGGGTCACGGTTTCGCCGCGGTCGTTGAACGTCATGCGGACGCTTGCCAGGTGCTCGACGTGCGGCTGCCGGGCGAGACTTGCGCCCAGGTCGGTGGTGCCTGCGTCGAAAAGCCGGTCGGCCATGCCTTCCTGCGCGAGCGCGCGGTAGGCGGCGCACAGGTCCACGTACCGCGTTGCGTGCGTGGGATTGTCGATCCAGCCGCCCACGAGGATCGCGTCGGCGCCCACCGTCCCGGCGGCGCCGCGCCGTCCGTATGGCGACCAGCGCTGGCGCTGGTGCTCGTTACCTTCGGTCATCTGGTACTCCCTCGAGGTCTGCTTCGAGATTCCTGGGCCGCCCGGTGCGGATCTGCTCGGCCAGTCGTTCGACGGCCTCTTCGAGCGTGATCGGCCGGTACCCGGTGTGCTCCACGCAGACGTTGCAGTGGCGCGGGGTCGGCGACGTCCGCTGGTGGATGTGGCCGTGCAGGTTGCCGATGATCTGCAGGCTGCCCGGCTCGTCGGTTCCGGCGCTGTGCAGCGGCACGTGGCTGAGGACGACGCCGGGGATGTCCTTCACCGGCGTGTGCAGTTTCTGCGGCCCGGTCACCCGCGTAAAGGTGTCGGCGAGGCGCGGCGTCACCCGGTCGTGGTTGCCCGTGATCAGCACGATCCGGCCGCGCAGCCGCTCCGCGATCCGCTCGATGCGGCGGTTCATCGGGGGGCCGGAGAAGTCGCCGAGGTGGTACACCGTGTCGCCGTCCCGGACGGTATCGTTCCAGTTGGCGACGAGCGCCTCGTTCATCTCGCCGATGGTGCGGAACGGCCGCTCGGCGTAGCGGATGATGTTGGCGTGGCCGAAGTGGGTGTCGGAGATTACCCATCTGCGCGGAGTCGTCGGCATCGGTGGTCTCCTCGGGCGGTTTGTCGGCGATCGCGTTCGTTCCCGCGGTTGCCGGGTGTTGCCCCTGCGCGTCGTCAGCGGTCGTCGCTGGAGCGAGGCGCTCGTTCTCCGTGCTCGCGCGCGGCGGGTCCGGTCGGGCCGGGGTGCGGCTGGTAGAGCAGTGAATCGGAGCTTGTCTTGATGATCTCGCGTTCGAGTGCGTCGGTGTCCCGACTGATCCGTTGCAGGTCCTCGCCGGCGGGGTTGCGTGTCGCGTGCAGCAACCGGGCCGCCTCGGCGCGGTGGCGCCGCCACGTGTCGCTCAGTATCCACAGGTCGCGGTCGTGTTGCGTGTTCGTCAGGAACAGGTTCAGGGTCAGTGTGACGAGCAGCATTGCCGCCAGCGCGGTCGTTGCCGGGGTGGGCATTTCGGCCCCGCTCGTGGCCGCAGTGGCCAGCGCGGTGATCGTGATTGCGGCGTTGATGCCCCTGGAGCGGGCCGTTCTGCGCCGCTTGGACTTCTCGAACTGGACGTGCTGGCGTGCGGCCTCGGCGTGAAGTGCCTGGAGGCGGTCTAGCGTATCCATCGTCTCGTGCTCCGATTGACTACCAGTCCCTGTCGATCGGCGGGATCGCCTTCGGTTCCAGGTCGCGCCGCAGAAGATACAGGGTCAGCTCGCCCTTGTACCCGTGGAACTGCTCGTTGCGTTCGACGTGACCGCGCCCCAGACGCCGCACCGGCGTCCAGCCGTCGTTCTGCAGCTCGGCGAGCACTTCTCGGGCGCATGCCGGTCCCCAGTGCTCCTCGTCCTCGTCGTCGTCGAAGTCCGACGCCTTCCATTCGTAGTGCTCGACCAGGCGCCACCAGCATGCGGGCAGCCAGACGGCGTTTTCCCTGGTTGCGTCGAGCAGGTATTCGGCGCAGTCGGCCGGGTACGGCCGCTTGCCTGCGGCGAGGTCCTTCTCGAGCACGCCCGCGTTCGTCCAGATCACGGTCTGGAGCTTTCCGAACACGCCCTCGTACGTGTCGTCGAACGGCTCTTCGGGTGGGTGCGGGTTTCCGTTGGCGTCGGTGTGCTCCCAGCCGCCGTTCGGCGCGTAGGCGGTCCCGCTGAACGCGTAGCCCTCGGCGGCGTACCGCGCTTCGGCCCGCTCCGCCATCTCGAGCGGCCAGTCGGTGTCGTCCTCGAGGCCGGACGGGTCCGCGTTGGCGTAGAGCGGCACCCAGGCCGACGGCATCGCCTCGGTCAGAAGCCAGCGCTTCGCGCCTTTCGGCCGCTCCATGGGGTCTCGTCCGGGTGGTCCGTACCGGTCGGGAACGTTGGTCGTCTCGTGGGTGTCCATCTGGATGGTCTTGCCGGGTGGGCGCTGTCTGCCGGCGGTCTCAGGTCGCGGTCTTCGGTCGGTTGATCGGGATGAAGCTCACGTAGCCCTGGCACGCGAGCAGCGTGCCGACGTGGTCGTCGACCATGATCTTCACGTTGTGTCCCTCGGCCTCGGCCTTGTCGATGGCTGCCTGGATGCGCTGGGCCAGGGTGTGCTCGTCGTCGGCCTCGCAGGTCGACCGGACGAGTCCGTTCCTGCCTCTGTCGATGTGCACGATCGTCGCTTGCATGTTCCGGTGTCCCTTGTGGAGGGCGGAGTGCGGGGTCGGACCGTCCGCTCCGCTCAGGTGGTCGCAGTCCGCGTTCCGAACGGGTTCAGCCGGCGCGCCGGGCGCCGGACGTGCGCAGCTTCTCGACCTCGGCGAGCGTCATCCGGGCGTCGCAGCGCTCGATGACGCGCACCAGTCCGAACGGGTTGTCGTGCCGGATGGCGTACGACCCGTCGTCGCGGATGGGCTCGGTCTCGGTGTCGAACTCCAGTTCCGCGAGGATGTCGCGCAGGACCTGGCGGGCCTTCTTCGTCCGGCCGACGATCAGAAAGGAGCCGTCCGGCGGCTGCAGGACGTTGTAGTGGGGCGTTGCGTGGATGCGTTCCAAGGTCGGTTCTCGGCTCAGGGGCGGCCGGCGTCCGGGAGGTCGGTTGGGCGCCTGCCGCGGCTTGCGGGTGTCGGCTTTCAGGTTCAGTCCTCGTCGGGCAGCATGATGGTTGCCACAGGCTCCCCCGCGTCGCCGGGGCCGATGACGATCTTGAGCGTGCGCAGGCGCAGGCGCCCGTGTCCGGGCCGCGGGACGACGATGACCTGGAACAGGGCGGTCGAGGCGTGGCGGCGGCTGCGGGCGATCTCGCGGCTTCGGCAGGCTGCCATCCAGAGTACGTCCCAGAGGCGGCCGGCCTCGTCCTGGTGGACCCGCGGCTTGCGGCGGGTGTCGTCCTCGGTCCAGCGCACGCACTGGTCCTGGACGGCCGCGGTGATGGCGACGGGGATGCTGAAGCCGGCCTCGCGGGCGGTCTCGGTGACGTCGGCGAGCACGCCGTCCCTGATGGCGTCGGCCCGCGTGTAGCGGTGGATGACGGGGGCTCCGTCGAACGGGTGCCGGGTTTCGGACGGATGCGGAGCGGTCGCGGTCGTGGTCATGCGCGGGGTCCTCGTACGTGACGGGCGCCCTCTCGGCGGCCGCGGTGGCGGCGGAGCGGGGAGTGTGCGGCCTGCCGGCCGCTCGTTGCGTGTCCGGGGGTGCGGTGCGCCGGATAAGTCGAGGCTGCCGGTCCGGGCGGACCTGTGCGGGTGTTGGTGGGTGGGCCGGCTACTGCGCGGGTTCGGCCGATGGAATGATGGCGCGCTCCAGCGTGTCGAGGCGCTGGTCGATGCGGGCGAAGCCCTGCTCGATGGTGCGCATGCGCGCGTCGAGGCGGTGGTAGTTCTCCAGCATCTCGTCGCGCAGGCGGTCGATCCGCCCGTTCAGCTCGTTGCCCAGCCGGTCGATCCGCCCGTTCAGCTCGTTGCCGAGGCGGTCGATCCGCCCGTTCAGTTGGCCGTCCAGCTGGTCGATCCGCGTTGTCAGTTCGGTGCGTAGGCTGCGGACTTCGGTTTCGACGTTGCCGATTCGGTTCATGACGAGGCCGCCGAGTGCGATAGCGGTTGCGAGGATGGTGCCGATGATGGCTTTCGTGTCCGTCGTCATCAGGTTTGACTCTACTCTCCGGTGCGGTCGCTCGCAACGTCGAGATCGTCGCGTGCTGGCGCGCCGCCGGCCGCGGCACGATGCGGAGGTTGTCTCCGCGGGATGTGGGCGCAGATGCGGCGTCAGTTCTCGATGGCGGCCACGAGGGCGTTGACGCGGTCGCAGCGCCGCGCGATCGCCTCGAGCACGATGGCCATGTCCTCCGCGCCGATCTCCTGGTCGGTTTGCCAGCGTTTCTCGATTTCGTCGATTTCGGTCGGCGGGCGCGTCCAGTCCCCGGGTGCGATGCCGAAGGCTGCGACGATCTCTTCGAGTTCGGGGATGCCGGGGAAGAGCGCCGACTGCTGCCTTGCCGACATCCCGAGCTCGGTTGCGGCGCGGTCGCCGATAACCGGCGTCGGCACGTCGCCGTTGGCGCGTGCGCATGCCTGCAGGTAGTCCTGCCACCCTCGGGCGCAGACGTAGACGTGCCCGGCTACGCATGCGCTGGTCTCGCATGGTGCGATGGCGTTCGCCATCGAACTGGTGACGACCCGCGCCTCGGGATCGATGCCTTCGATGGACAGCGCCGGGGCCAGGCCCATGTCGTGGAAGCAGCCCTGGTCGTAGCCCATCGTTTCGTCCCCGGCGGTTCGCAGGGAGTCGGCCGCCAGCCGGTACAGGTGGCCGTTCCCGCACCGGTAGTCGGCGTCTGCCCAGTACTGGCGCTTGCCGTCGTGCGAGCGGCCCGCTTCGCTCCATGTGACCGTCCCGTCTACGGGGGTTTCGACTTCCGCGACGGCGTCGACTTCGTCGAGGGTGGCGCACGTGCGCGTCCGTGCCTGGACCTGCCGTTCGATCTCTTCGCGCTTGTCCTCGGGTGCGCTGTGCCGGGCCGTGTCGACTGCCTCGGCGACGGCGCCGTCGAAGTCTTCCCGGTTGACGTACGCCTGGGTCTGCGCAGGGTCCTCGTGCTGCAGTACGTAGAACTTCATGGAGTGTTCCTTGCTGGCGGCGGCCCGCCGGGCGCAGGAGAGGCGCCGGTGGCGGTCGGCACGCAATGTTGTCTGTGGGGAGCCCCGGTAGAGGTACCGACGCGCGTATCGCGGTCTGCCGGTCTCAGCGCCCCCGGCTTCGCTTCTGCTCGTTCAGCGGCCAGGGGTGGCCGAAGTCGCGGCGCTTGATCTTCGCCCGCCGCCCGTCGGGATGGTGCCACACGATCCCCTCGTGGCCGAAGTTGCGCAGGTACGCGTCCAGGATCGCGAATGCGCGCTCGGGGTCGGCGCCGGCGATCCGCGGGGGCGCCGCGATGCGCAGCGTCTCGCTGTCGTGCGGGATCAGCATGTGCCGGTCGAGGTTCTCGGTGTTCTTCTGCATCATCGGGCCGACCAGCTCGTAGGTCCGGCCGTCGGGCGGCGGGACGCCGATCTCGGTGTGCCGGATGGCCTCGACGAAGTACCGGTCGGACGGGTCGCCGGTAAGGATCGGCACCCAGCCGATCTCCTTGGCGGTCGTCTCGTCGGTCTCGATGTGCTCGAAGTCGGGTGGCGCCTTGCGCCCCGGCTTCATCTCGCGCCGTCTCCAGGCCTTCCCGTTGCGGATGAGCACGGCGGTACCGTCGACCTTGCGGGTCGCCGTGCCCTCGCCTCGGAGCACCCAATCGCATCCGTCGCACAGGATCGGCTCGATCTTGTGCGTCTCCGGGTTGCGGACGAACAGGGTCGGAATCTTTCGCATGCGTGGTTCCCAGTCTAGGAAGTCGGTGACTGCTGGTGCGGCCGGCCGCGCCGATCTGCCCTCAGCGCTGCGGCGTGGTTGCCGCGCTCTCCTGCCTCCTGGCGATCGGCTTGACGGATCCGTCAGGCTGCTCGAAGCCCCAATCCTGGATGCGCCTTCCGGTGCAGAACAGCGTCGTCGTGCGGATCCGTCCCACGGTTCCGTCGTGCAGCAGCGGTCCGTGGCGGAGCCGGATCCGGTGCCGGTGGGCCGCCGGGCGCAGCACGATGCGGTCCTCGTCGATGATGGTGGTGCCGTGTGCGGTGTCCTCGAAGATAGGTCCGCCGAACACGACCAGGGACGCTGACGGCCACGGGTGGTTGTGGAAACCCTCGGGGTCGTCGTTGTCGAAGACGTGCACGTAGAGGCCGTTCTGGCCGCGCCCGTCGCCTGTGGTCTGGCGCCGGAGCCACCAGCGGCGCATGTACACCGGGCTTGTCTCGTCTTCGGTCCACAGCGTCACGTCGGGTTCGTGGTCCGTTACGGGCAGGAGCGCGGACTTGAGCCTGAGCATCTGGTCGACGCCGACCGGTTGGGCGCTGATCCACGAACGCGTGCGGATCGCCCTGGTCGCATCCTCCATCTCCCGCACGAGCGTGCGCAGGTCGAGGTCGGGGCCGAGGATGCGGTCGACCGCTTCGGCCAGCTCGGTGCGCAGCGTGTCGGGCATTCTGGTCGTCATCGGCAGTTTTCCTGCGCGGACCCGTAGATCTCGCGGTCGAGCAGCCGTACGAGCGTGTTGCGGGCGATCCGCCGCGCGTCGCCGTTGCTGTAACCGCCCAGCTCGAGCAGCTTCATCAGCATCGTGTGCGGGCCGAAGTCCGGCTCGGACCCGTCGCACAGCAGACGCCAGTCGTCCTCGGCGCCGAAAAGGACGTCGGGGTCGATGAGATCGAGGCCGCCGTCGTCGGTCGCCGTCATCGGGATGAAGGCGAAGCGGGCCAGCGCCGGGATGAACATCGGGCAGATGCCTGCTATGTGCAGGGCCTTGAACGTCAGCTTCGGGTTGCAGCCGGCGGGCAGGTCGAGGTTTGCCTCGTCGGTGGCGATGCGGGCGTAGAAGCCGTCGCTGTCGATGTCTCTGATGCGCATCGTGTTCCTGGACTAGCGGCGCCAGCCGGCGGGTCTGAGCACGTACCAGTGGTCGATCCAGACCGCGGCGGCCAGCTTCAGCGAGGCGAGCCGGCCGTGGCTGCGGGCGTGCGGGGTGCGGCCGGCGGCCGAGTCGTACGCGGCCTGCAGGAAGCACCGGAAGCCGTTGGCCTGGGTCCGCAGCCCCTTGAAGGTAAACAGCTTCGGGATCCGGAAGTACAGGTGGTCGCCGTCGATGCGGCCGGCGCAGCGTGCGCAGTAGTTGCGCAGCGTCAGGCGTGCCGTCTCGCCCGCGCCGTTGCAGTGGTGACAGTGGCGTTTGGTCGTCGTATCGGGCATGGGCGTCTTGTGCAGCGTGCCTGCAGTGGATGGGTCACGCTACGCGTTGCGGCGGCGGATGGTCTCGGCGTAGTCCGCCAGTTGTATGGCGATGACGCAGGCCAGTTCCGGGGAGAGCTTGACGCTGCGGAGTCGGTGGCCGCCGTTCTGGTGGTGCTCGAGGAGCGTCTGGATTACAGCGACACGCTCGCTCGGCAGGGGGCCGCGGGTCCGGTGGGTCAGCGCCTGCTCCATGCCGCTGACGTGCTCGAGCAGGCGGCAGGCGATGCGGTCGACTGCGGCTGCGAGGTCCTCGTCGGTTCTGGCGCTCAGACCGTTGGCGAGCCGGGCATCGTCGGTGAGCCGGTCGGAGTTGGTCGTCCTCATTGCGGCTCCAGTATGCGGACCTCGACGTCGCAGTCGTCGGCGCCGGGGACCAGCTTCTTGCAGAGCTGGACCGTGCGCGTGTCGGGAAGCAGGTGGCCGAGGTGGATTTGTGCCGCTGGCGGATGGTCTCCGCCGTGGCTTCTTGCTCGTCCGCCCCGGAGTCTGCGCCGATCCGCGCGTGAGCGCAGCATGGGCCGGTGCCGGTCGAGCTGCTCGAGTGGCTGTCGGGGAGATCCGCGCGCGCGAAGAGACAGGCCCTTCCGGGGGGAGTTCCGCGCGCGTGCGGAGATTGGGCGCACCGGGCTGGACGGCTGGACCGCGCTCCCAATGTGGCGGGGATATCCGCGCGCGTGCGGAGACTGCGAACACGGGAGGCCTGCGTGCGCGGAGGTGTCTTCGAGGTGATCCGTGGGGCAAGCTGGCACGATGCCCCAGCGGTGTCCTTGCGCCGGTTACGAGTAGTCGAGGTACGGGTGGGATGCCGCGCGGGCTTCGGTCGCTTCGCGCACCTGCGCGCGCTTGTGCACGTGGAGCGGTCCGCGCGGGTCGTCGAAGAGGTGCACGACGTAATAGTGCGATCCCGGTTTCAGGAGGTCGGGCCGGTGGAATAGGCCGCCGATCCACTGGTCGTCGCAGTAGATGCGCGCTTCGGCGTTCCCGCTCCGCTCGAAGGTGATTTCGGTCATTGGGGATGATTTCCTCCCACCGAAAAGGTGGCGCCGGGCGCCGAAGCACCGAGCGTCGGCGACACCCTGCGTACCGGTGCGGATGACGCGGCGGCCGTGGCCGCCGTCGCGTGGGACCGTGGGGACGAAGTCGTGAGGCGTGGCGGCCGCTCGTGCCGTCGTCGCGATCCGGATCTGCCCCATTGTCGCCCGTCCGCCGTCCTCCCTCGTGGTACGTTTCCGGATCCACGCCGATGTCCGAGAGGCGTGGCGGTGCGGTCAGCGCCGGCGGGGGTCTTCGCCGCCGTCGTCCTGCTGGCGCGCGCGTTTGCGCAGCAGCTCAATCTCCGGCCGTTCTCCCGGGGGCCGGAAGATGGAGACGAAGGCGGCTGGCGCGGCTTCGGAACCGCTGGCCCTGACTGTTCTGTATTCTGCTCCGTCCGGGTACAACGGGTTGGCTGGCGTCGGGTTCATGAGCGTCCATCGGACGCCGGGTCCGGCGACCGTTCGGATGAGCTCGTAGTACTCGGCGAGTATCTGGACGTCGTCGGCATCGAACGCGATGGCGGGGAACTCCCCGAAGAAGAAGTAGCCGATCGGGTGAATCGGTTGGATCGTCCATACCTCCTCGTCGAAGAACAGGTGCGTCCCACGTGCGGCGCCTGTCTCGCCGTCCGGTCCGGGGTCGTCGCGGCGGAGCATCAGGTGCTTGCCGGCGTCGTAAAGGACGCCTTCCGGCGAGGCCATCTGGTGGTCGGCGTACTCCCGGTCGGCGTGTTCGCGGAACTCTTCCACCGTGCCCTGCTCGAGGACGTACAGCGGGCTCCATTCTTTCATCGGAAGCCCGCCGGCTTCGGCGAAGCGCTGGTTGTGGACGAAGGACGCTGTGTCGTGGCCGTTGGCGGTCAGCCTGCAGGTGTCGTCCGGGCTGAACTCGCTGCGCTCGGTCGTGTTCTCGACGAGTCCTCCGGCGGCCAGCTGGTGCAGGATGGAGAGCTTCTCGGGCGGTGTCGGTACGGGAGCGCGGTTCGCGGCGGATGCGTCCCTGAGCTGCACGAGCAGGTCGTGGTGCTGCATGGCGCGGCGCGCCAGAGAGCGTGTCGCGCGTTCGGAAAGCGTGATTAGCGCGTCCCAGCGGAACTGGTTGTCGCCCTCGAAGGCTATGGTCATCCCGATGTGGTCGAGGACGAGCATCGCGTGGTGGCGGCACGGGTCGCACAGATGCTCCTTGCGCTTGGTCGCGTCGCCTTCGCCGCAGCGCATGAACGTAGTGAACAGCGTCTGGTCGGCGGGGCGCTTCGAGCAGTGGTCGCATGTACGGGTCGTTGTGGATTGCATGGTCTTCGGGGGCGGATTTTCGGCCTCGTTGCCGGCACGGTTCCTGGCGAGCGGGAGCGGTGTGTGGCGGGATCTAGTGCGGCGCAGCGTCTTCGGACGTGTGGAGCTCGATCAGCTCGGTGATCAGCGCCTGCAGCCGTATGATGCTGCTGTCCATCGCTTCGATTTTGTCTTCCACGGTCGCGAGTCGTGTCTCCAGGTTCTCGACGCTCGTTTCGAGCCTTCGCACGCTCGTGTCGAGGATGTTGATGTCGAGTCTGACCATCCGCAGGGTGCCTTCGATGGTCGTGATTCGTCGTTCGACTGCAACCAGTCGTGTTTCCAGTTCGTTCAGCGAATCCTGGATGCCACGCTGGGTTGCGGTTTCCGTAGCCAGCGGGGTCGCGGTCGTGGTGACTTCGACTCGGATTGTTTCGGCCGTCAGGTTCTGTGGCGGCGCCGCGGTTTGCGCCGTCAGCCCCGGCGCGCCGGGCATGGTGAACAGGGCTGTAAGGATCCAGCGAGCGCTTGCTGTATTCATTGGTGGCTTCAATTGCTACCTGGGTTCATACGAGCTTACGTGGCAGTAGTGTTCGAGGCCTCGTTGCTCTCGCGGCGCATTCCTTCTCGAATGCGGCGCCGAATACGCCGGTCTTCGTCGTCCAGCTCCCGGTGCGTGGCGCCGATGACCGGGCCGCGGTAGCAGAGGCACTGCCGGATGGCGTTCCAGTCGATTCGTGCGCCGCAGTTTCCGCATTTCATGGCTGCAGTCTCCTTCCGGCGTGGCGGTATCCGTGGTTGTCCCCTGACGGGGGTCTTCGGCGCGGTTTCTTCCCGCCGGGCGGCTGTCGCCCGGGTTGCGGGGTGGTCATGCCGCCGGCGCGGTCCTGGCGCGCAGGTTCCTTGCCCGGTGCAGCGTCGTCTCGCAGAGCGCCTGCGCCGTGTGCACCGGGACGGCGTTTCCGATCTGGCGCACCTGTTCGGTCCTGTTGCCGCAGAAGTGGTCCTCGCGTGTGAAACCCTGGGCCTGGGCCAGCTCGTGCGGCGCGAGCATCCGGAAGCGGATGTCCAGCCGGTACTGCCTGCCGCCGGCGGTGACGAGGCCGAACCGGTCGCGGGTGGTGACCGCGTCGAGCGGCGTGTCGATGTGGACCGCTTGTCCCGTTCCGTAGAACTTGACCAGAAACGGTTCGACCAGGGCCATGTGGTTTCCCGTGCACACCGTCGGCATGGGCTCGTTGAGCGGTTTGGGCTCGTTCCCGTAGCGGATGGCGCAGATGAACGGCTCGACCAGTCCGACGTGGTTGCCGGTGCAGAGCGTCGGCAGCGGTTCCTCGAGGCGCCTGGGCGTGTTGTGGGTGCGGTTGGCGAAGATGAACGGCTCGATCAGGCTGACTGCGCCGCCGGTGGCGATGGTCGGCGCCGGGTCGTCGACGCCGCGGGCGGTCGCGCCGGACTGCTGTCCGAGCAGGAACGGCTGGCACAGGGCCAGGTGCGCGCCGCTGGTGGTCACGGTCGGTGCCGGCTCGTCGAGCCTCCGGGCGGTCGAGTGGTTGCGGAGGATGACGAGGAACGGCTCGGCGTTCGCGCCTCCGAACTTCCTGAGCCCCGCCTCGATGCGCCGCAGGGTGGCCGGGGCCAGCGGCCGGCGCCTCGTGAAGATGCTCTGGCCCGGGATCGACCAGTCGATGATCTCGCGCGCGTTGCGCCAGGCGGGGAGACCTTGCGACGCGGCCTCCGATCGCGGCGCGTGGGTGGGTTGCGGCCACCGCGGCCGCCGGCGCCGGTCGGCGAGGATGAACAGCCGCCGCCGCGTGGTCGGGTCGCCGTAGTCGGCCGCGGTCAGCACGCGTGCCTCGACGTGGTACCCGAGCGAGCGTAGCGCCTGCAGGAAGGCGCGGTACGTCTCGCCGGACCTGTGCCGCAGCGGGCGGCCGTCGGCGCCGACCGGTCCCCAGGTGGCGAACTCGGGAACGTTCTCGATGAGGATACTGCGGATGTAGAGGGCCTCGGCCCAGCGCAGAATGGTCCAGGCCGAGGCGCGCTGCTGGTCGGAGACCGGCCGGCCGCCGCGGGCGTTGCTGTGGTGCGTGCACTCGGGGCTGGCGACCAGCAGATCGAGCTGTCCGCTGGGGACGACCCGTCTCGGGTCGACGAGTTCCAGCCGTTCGCAGATGTGCCGCGCGTCGGGCTGGTTCGCCCGGTGCGTGGCGATGGCGGTGGGCCAGTGGTTGATGGCGGTGAGATCGAGTTCGCAGTCCAGCTGCTCGCATGCCCGCCGCAGACCCTTGCTGGTCCCGCCTGCGCCGCAGAACAGGTCCGCCGCCCGGATGATTGGCCGTTTTCGCATTGCGCTACCGTCGCGTCGCGGCCACCGGCGTGCCGTTGATCGAGTGGACCTCGGTCATGCGCAGGAGGGCGATGCCGTCCGTTTTCGTGCTGGCGATGCCGATGAGTGTGATCGGGCCGTTCCGGCCGATTCGCTCGAGCAGCTGGTCGACCTCCGGCGCCGGCTTCCGGACGGTGGCGGTGGCCATCTCGTGGTTGTCGAGTCCGTCGACCGGTCGGACCACGATCCATGCGTCGTTCTCGCCGGTCGTCTGCACGTCCTCGAGCCGGCCGCTCAACTCGGCCAGCGTGTCGGGCATCGTCGTGTAGCGGGACAGGCCGGTGTGCGCCTTGCGCACCAGCTCGGCTGCTTTGATCGGTTGGTCGTTCATTGGTGTCGCGCAGGGCGTCGCGGGTCGTTTCCGTTTGTGGTAGCCCAGCGGGCGAGGCGTCGTCGGAACAGGTCGTCCGGGTCCTGTTCGGGATGCAGCACCTGCTGGCGCTCCACGTCGTCACACAGTTTGGCCGCGTCGGCGTAGCTGGCTCCGTCGAGCGTTGCTGCGGCCGCGCCAGGGTCGAGCCGGAGGCCGGGCGATCTCCGCCGGCGGGACTCGAAGAACTCCGTCAGCTTCGCCCTGTCCGGTCCTTCGAGTTCCAGCGTGATCTGGAAGCGGCGCCAGGTGGCGCGGTCGAGCATGCCCGGGTGGTTGGTCGCGGCGACGATGACCGTGGACGCGGGCATGCGTTCGAGCTGGACCAGCAGCGACGCGGCGGTGCGCTTCATCTCGCCGACCTCGTGCTTGTCGTCGCGTTCCTTGCTTATCGCTTCGAACTCGTCGAACAGGACCACGCACTGGTGCGAGGCTACGTAGTCGAGGACCTGCCGCAGCCGGCTGCCGGTCTCGCCGAGGTAGCTGCCGGTCAGCGTGTCGTAGCCGACCGAGTAGAACGGCCGGCCGAGCGCGTCGGCGATAGCCTCTCCGACCGAAGTCTTGCCGTTGCCCGGCGGTCCGGTCAGGAGCACGCGGCTGCGCGGCGCCAGCCCCGCGTCTTCGAGCAAGCCGCTCTTGCGCTGCTCGAAGACGAGTTCGTCGCACGTCTCGCGCACATGGTCCTCGAGCACCAGGTGGTCGAGCCGCACTTGCGGCGTGACCTCGTTCAGGTACTTCAGCGCCTTGTCGTCGCCCGGTGCGTTGCTGTAGGGGATCAGGCGGTGGAGGTGTTCGGCGATCCCGCCGCCCTTCTTCTTTTCTTCGTGCTGCGCGAGCGCTCGCAGGGCGTTGGTGACCGCGCAGGGGTCGCGGCGCCGGGCGGCCTGGGCGAGGTGCAGCACGAGACGGCTTGCGTTCTGCAATGGGATCCTCGGTACTGTACGGGCGTGGTTCCGGGAGGCTTGCCCTGGCGCCGTCGGATCCTGGCGCCGGGAGGATTGGCTGCCGGTCCGGTGGCGCCGGCGGCGGCCGCCGGAGGTGTGCGGGTCCTGTTTCGTTTCCGGTTCTTCCCTCGGCTCCGGGGGAAGAACCGGAACGGTGTCACGGCATGGTCGCGTTGACGATCTCGAGCTGTCTTCTCGTCCGCTCTCCGGCGGGCACCTTCCGCCTTTCGAGCAGCCGCTGGGCGAGCCGGCGCACGTCCTTCAGGTTCGCCGGGGCGTAGTTCAGCTGTTCGACGCTGACGTTGATGTGGTGGTTGGGTGTTGGCGACTGCTTGTCGTGGATGTGGCCGTGGATGTTGACCGTGTCGTGTGGCACCTGGATCAGGGGAACGTGCGTCAGCAGTAGCGGCGGGTCTCCGGGCGCGACCAGCGTGAGCGCCTGCTGCTGGATGTCCAGGTGCTCGACCCGGTTGATCGGGTCGACGTCGTGGTTGCCGAGCACGAGCACCTTGCGGCCCGGTGCTTGCTGCCAGCGCAGCATGTGGTGCGGCTGGAGGCACCCGTCGACGGTGATGTCGCCGAGGCAGACGATGGTGTCGCCTTCGGCGACGCGTTCGACCCAGGCGCGCTGCATCGCCTTGTCGGCTGCCTGCGCCGTATGGAAGGGGCGGCCGAAGGCGCCGATGGATGTCTCGTGCCCGAGGTGCAGGTCGGACCAGATCCAGGTCTTCTCGTCCGGCTCCTCGTACAGGATCGGGTCGCCGTCGCGGGCGTGGTGGAGCATTCCCCGTATCTGCGCGGCGTTGACTGACTTGTGCACCGGCGGTCGGAGCGCCCGGTTCAGTTCCTCGATGTACACGTTCCGCAGCCGTGTTGGTGTCATGGGTAGTTCGTTGTCCTGCGGGGGATTGTCGCGGACGCGGGGCAGGATTGTCGCGGGAGCGGGGCGGGGCCGCCGGAGCGGCCCCATGTCGTGGTGTGGTGCGGCCGGCTACCGCCTGCCGCACTGGCGTTCGAGGTACTCGACGGCCGTGCGCATCTCGCCGGCGTTCCAGTCCGCCCACTCGTCGTGCTGCGGGAGTCCATCGACGCCGGCGTTGCGGCCGGCGGCCACGATCCGGATCGCGAGGCGCTGCGCGCCGTAGTGGTCGCACAGGGCCAGGAACCGGGCGGTCATCGCGACCGAGGGCAGCTCGTTCGTCATCGACGAGGTGTCGGGGGCGTCTTCGGGTCCGTTGATTGGCTGGGTCATCGGCTTGGCTGAACAGTGTTTCTCTGCGGGCGGGCTTCGGGCGTCGCGGCTACCACGCGATTGACAGCGCCGCTGTGCCAGCGTGGCCCGTCATGATACCGCCGGGAACGTCAATTCCGGCCAGCGCCGCGCCAGCGAGGCGCTGCTTGAACCGGAGCGTGTCGATCATCGCGCGCCGGTCCTCGGCGTCGGTGCAGGGGAGCGCCGTTGCCGTCGGGTCGCGGTGGCCCGGTCCCTCGGCCTGGAGCGGTGTGGCCGGTGCGAGGAGTGCGGTCGCGGTGGCGAGCATGAGTGCGAGGTGGCGTGGGCTGTTTCGGGTCATGGCGCGGGGGCTCCTTCCGGTTCGGGCGGCAGCGGGGATTCGCGTCGCTGGCGGCAAGTCTTGGGCAGCGGGTCCGCCACCGGTGTGGGCTTGGGCCGGTTCCGGCGCCGCCGGTGGCGTTGCGGCGGCCACGGGTTCGGCTGTGTCCAGCGTGGCGGCGGGGACGTGCTCGTGGTCCGGTGGGACCGGATCGTTTTGGCGGGCGGGTCCGGTTCCGTTACTCGCAGGCGTGGCCGTCACCGTCGCCGTCGTGGCCGGTGTTCAGGGCGTAGGTCTGACGTTCGGCGTCGTCCCAGGCGCGTCGGTAGCTGCCGCCGTTGTGGTGAACGCCGCGGTTCCAGCCGGCGCGCCGCAGCATCGCGCAGTTGCGGTACGTGTCTACTGGTGGATGGGCCGTGGCCGCGGCTGTTGCCGGTTTCGCGCCTTCGCATGTGATCCGGTCCGGTCCGCTGGCGAGCAGCGTCTCGAGGGCGTCGCGTTCGGCCCGATCGACGCTCAGGTCGTGGCGTCGCTTGACCTCGATGACGCGGTGCGCCATCCACGCGCCGTTGTGCGGCGGGCGCCATCCGGCGGCGTCGTGGGCGCTCTTGCTGCGGTTCGCCGATGCGTCGGCGAGGGTCAGGTTGGCGTGGTCCTCGGCCAGTGCGCGGAGCGCGGTCTGGTCGAAGCGGGACGGGCGGCTGTCCCAGGCCTCGGCGAGCGCGACGATGTGCTCGCGGTCGAGCCCGTCGCCGGGGCCTACGTAGGCGATCGGCGTCCGCGTGTAGGGCGTGCAGGGAGGCGAGCCGTCGCGGCGGTGGATCTGGGTGTCGGCCACGTCCCAGTCGGGACGCTGGTAGCCGGCGCGTGCGGACTCGGCGGCGACGCGGATGCCTCGCCAACGGGTCTCGGGCTGTGACGTGGGGGCCGTCGGCGGCTCTTGCGCCTGGGTGCAGGTGCTGGCGAGCAGAAGGAGCATCGCGGTCGATGCGAGCTTCGTCATCGTGTTCCTCGTCGTGGTGGCGAGCCGTCTCTTTCGCGGGTGCTGGCTTGGTGCGTACCTCGCGGAAGTGTTTCACTCGGCTCGTTCGTGTCGTTCTGCGGAGCCGCAGCTGTCGTGCGGTCGTTCGCCGCGTTGTTGCGCTTCTTTCGCTTGCGGCGGAGGTTGCGCCTGCGCTGTTTCTTCGGCTTCATGATCGATGGTGTGAGCCAGCGTCGTTCGTTTTTTCGGCTCTTTCAACGGAACCGTATTGTACGAGTGGCGATAGGGTCGGAGGGGGGAGTCTGTCAGGCGTTTGGCGTCGTTTTTCCTGCCTGGTGCGCCGCCAGGCGCGGATCGCCCATACCGCGCTCATGCATCCCCTCATTCTGCAAGGCGTCAGATCACGCCGAAGACCTCTCGATACACCCGCTGTTCCATCAGCATGCTCCCGAACGTCTCCATCAACGGACGAATCCGATCCTCGGGCCAATTGGGAAGATGGTGGTACAGCATCAACCCCTGCCGAAACAACGAATGCGTCCGCCGTTTCACCGTGTTCGCCTTCAACCACCGGTCATAGCCGATCCGCTCGCCCGCCGCGCCCAGCAACGACAGCACGGCAATCGCCAACGCGCTGAGCAACAGCAGGCGGTCCCGCCGGTCCGGGCGCGACACATGCATCGATGACAGACCCATCCCGAAGCGCATGTCCTTGATGTCTCGGAAGCCCGCCTCGATCCCCCAGCGCTTGCCGTAGTAGCGAATCAACACCCGTGTCGGGACCGACGCTTCGCTGGCCACCAGACACCACGGTTCGTCCATTTTCTTATCGTGTACGCAAACGACCGCGCCCACCGGCCACTCGTGCACGTCGGTCACCCGAGCCCCCACCAGCCGCCGCGCACGCCCGCCGGCGCCAACCCACCCGGCGGCCACTCGCCGTTCGCCGCTCGCGTTCGTCACATAGACGTCCCCACGCAATCGAATCACGTATTCGAAGCCCAACTCCGTCGTCAACGCATAGAACAGCTTGCAGTCGGCAAAGCCCCGATCCGCCACGATGGTGACTTTCACCCCGTCCGGCAGCACTTCGCGCAACTGGCACAGCACCTCGTACTCATAGCGCCGCTGATTGTCCTTCAGCGTCGACGACGCCACCGTCTTCCACAGCAGGGGCGTTGCGCGCCCGTGCCCGGTCAACATCGACAGCACGATCGTCTCCTGCTTGTCGGCCGCAAAACTCGTCCAATCCAGCGCGACGACCACTTCGGTGCGGGCGCCGATGAGGTACGGCGTCCAGTGGGCGAAGAAGGTCCAGACGTTGATGCCTCGATTGCTCAGGAGCCGGTCCACCTGCTTGACGCCATGTTTGGTCAACGTGCCCATGGCTTGCGCCAGGCCGCGTCCCACCGCATGGATTGCCAGTGACGCACTCGTCAGCACGCCCAGGGTGGCGTTGGCCAGTGACAGCACCCGCTTGGCATGCAGGTCGCCTTCGTACAAGGCGTTGATGAAGTTCAGGAGGTCGTGTCTCCGAAGCCATCGCCCGGATGACGTTTGCCTGTTTCGCTGTGGATGCATAGGAACCACATTCTAAATCCAGGTGCGCTATTCTGCAAACCTTCAGAATGCGAGATGTTCTATCTCAATAGGACTGGCGTCTTATTCGGTTCACATAGTAAATGAGGGGATCTCTGAGCATACCGCGACTGCGGCCGGCAGCAGCACCAGGCTTGCCAGCGCGGTCAGTTCGAGCAGCGAGAATCCCAGCACGATCAGGAGGACGACCAGCTCTTGCGGCGTCTCCGGCACGAGCCGGCCGCATGGGACAAGGCCCAGGATGCATTCGAGCAGGTTCATGGTTTACGTCGTCGTCCTCGCGTGTGCTGGAGGATTGCTGGTCATTGTCGAGGCTGGGCCGCATGGGCTGCGGCCGTGTGCCTGAGCCAACAGCGCACGTCGCGCAGCGGCAGCGTCCACTCCGGCTCGCTGATTCGGGCGATGATCTCTCGCTTGAACTCCTGGTGGCGCCTCTCGGCGGTCTCGCGGTCGGTGATGGCGAGCAGGATGGCCAGGGCCAGCTGCGACGGTCCGCTGCCGTTGTAGCCCCATTCGACGCCGTTCGGGCTGTGTTTGCGGACGGCCAGCGATGCTCGCCAGTCCAACGGTTGCCCGCCGATGGTCACTCCCGACTCTTCGTCCCCGCGGACGGCGCGTATCGTGTCGGGTCCGTGGCCGGTGTTCTCTGGCATCCGCAGGCAGGCGGCCGTCGTGTTGTCCTGTTTGTCCTTGCCGGCGGCGATCACCGCTTCGATGAGGCTCCAGGCCAGGTTGGAGCCTGTGCGGGCCGCGTCCATTGCGGCGATGCCGGACATGGTCTCGGCGCTCAGCGTGTCGAGCCCGTCGCTGGCCAGGATCACGGCGTCGCCCTTGTCGAGCGGCGCGGCGTGGAAGGGGGCGTCGATCTCGGGGATCTCCCAGCCCTGGAGCGCGGAGGAGAGGCGGTGCGGGTGGCCGGCGACGTTGTGCCGCTTGCCGAGCTCGCGCAGCTCGCCGTTGCGGTGCGACCAGACGCGCAGCGGGGAGTCGCCGACGCCGATGCGCCACAGCCCCTCGGCGGTAACGGCCGCGGCGACGAGCGTCGTCCCCATGTCGTGCAGCTTCGGGTCCTGCCGGCACCGCTCCCCGATGGCCTCGTTGGCCGCGTGGACGGCGGAGAGCAGCCGCTGGGGCACGGTGGCGCCGGCGGGGCTGCCGGTCAGGTACTCCTGCATGAACGCTTCGGCGGCCGTGTTGGAGGCGATCTCGCCGTGGGCGTGTCCGCCGAGGCCGTCGCAGACCACGGCGACGGGGTGGTCCCCGTCGAGCGCGAGGCTCGGCGCGTGGCGCCAGCGGAAGCTGTCCTCGTTGCGGTCGCGCGTGCCGGTGAAGGTGGCGCAGGTCCATGTCAGTCGGTCCATGGTCTCGGGTCCCTCGGGGAGTATCGGGGCGGGGCGTCGCTCAGCGTCGTTCGCGGTCGGCGGCGTCCTCGCGGTCGAGCTTCGCGCACTCGTCGGCGATCAGCTCGAGCGTGCGGCTGATGCGTTCGCGGGCGACGCTGACGTAGCAGGGGTCGTTGCCCAGCGCGTCCTGCGCGGTCCGGAGCATCCGGGCGATGTCGCCGTCCAGGAGCTTCCGCAGGCGGGCTCTGGCGGCGAAGCGGTCGTTGATGCGCATGTTGCGCTCGCTGGTAAGGCGGACGGCCAGCGGTGTTCGTGATGTCATGGGGCTCCAGTGGAAAGAGGTTCGGTCGACGACGGGCTGCGTGTCAGCGCTGGTGTCCGCTGTCCTGCGTCGGGGAGAGGGTGATCGCGGAGATCGGGGAGCGGCGCGCCGCCGGGCTGCCCGACCTGCCTCCGGTGTCACAGGAGCCGAAGCCGTGTCCGGGGTGCGGCGTCGTCCAGGATTGCCGCGGTGACCGCAACCTGTGCAGCATCTGCCTGAACACGGTGCTTGTGGGCCGTAAGCTGGTCCAGGAGCACTACGCGAAGCGCAGAGAGGACCTGCCGCATGCCGGATGAACGCAACGTGGACAACCTCGTGCGGTGGATCGCGATTGCCATGGCTGTGGGCGTGCTCGTGGGAATTGCCTTGGTCGCCGTCGTTCGCAGCGCTGATGACCCGCCGACCCGGCCGCCGGCGGCGTCGTGGGTGAGCGATCCGCCGTCCTGGCGCGACTGTCGGGGCGCTGAGCACGCCGAGCCATGGTCGTGCTGGGACCCGCGACGCGGCTGCGGGCCGTGAACGCGGCGGTGTGTCCCGCTGACGGTTCTCTTCCGGTTTTGACCTCTCGCTTGAGGGGACAAAACCGGAAGAGAGGTTTCTGTCTGAATCCCTGGCGGGGCGGCGCACAGCCGTCGCTGGCGCCGCCCCTGCGGCCGCGGCCGTTTCTCAGGTGCTCAGAAGCACACCTATTTCTTGTCGGTCGTCGCTCGAGCGCCGCTCACTTCCAGCCAGCCCGCGCCGCCGAGGTTGACGGGTCCCGGCTGAGGTCCTTACCGGCAGACCTGTTCTCTGTCCGTGTCGCTTCCGCGCCGGCCGTCCCTTGGACATCAACTCAGTCGTTTCCGTCGCCGTCAGCGCCTTGCTCGTGACCGACACGTCGGGGTTCTTGGTTTGTAGAACCGTCGTCAGCGTGTAGTCGCCGCGCCAGCGATACTCGCTCGGCCCGGTGCTGGCGCCGCAGGTCGGCGCGTTCGCGGGCTCCGTCGGCGCGCAGCTGCCGTACGGACGGACCGCGCGGTCGCGGTGGAACCGTGCTGGAGTTGCCCGAGTCACCGGGGGACCGTGCCCGGGCCCGGGCC
This sequence comes from Vicinamibacterales bacterium, assembly GCA_965116825.1. Classification (GTDB taxonomy): domain Bacteria; phylum Acidobacteriota; class Vicinamibacteria; order Vicinamibacterales; family UBA8438; genus WTFV01. The sequence goes on along the minus strand of OZ220736.1, from coordinate 6,118,191 downwards.
GCCTTCCAGTCAGCCCATTTCCGCCGCCGACGCGCGACGCGCTCGTGGTTGGCGGCGCGCTGGCTGCGGAGCTCTTCGCGCTGGCGCTGGTACAGTTGCGTCCACTCGGCGCGCTGATTCGGAGTCGGCGGCTCTGGCGCCGGCGGGCTCTTCGTCGTGCGGCGGCCGTGCGGTGGCTGCGGGTGCAGGTCCGCGGCCGTCGAGCGCGCCTGGTCGCGGTCGACGCCGGCCTTGCGGAGCGTGCGGGTGTCGCGGATCCGCGCCTCGCGCGCCTCGCGGGCGGCGACACGACCCGGCACGACGATGCCGCCGTGGTCCTGCTCGTACTGCTCGGCCCAGCGGTGCAGGCGGGGCACGGCCTTCCTGTCGAGGTTGACGACCTTGCCGGTCTCCGGGTCGACGCGGCTGACGTAGACGTGTACGTGCGCGTGGTTGGTGTCGTTGTGCGCGGCGCAGACCGCGTAGTGGCGCTTGTCGATGCCGATGCTCTTCAGGGCGCCGGCGACGGCGCCGAGCATGTCCTCCTTCGAGGGTTCGGCGCCCGGGGGCCAACTGAGCACGATGTGGGTGTACGGGTTCTTGAGCTTGCGGCCGCGGGCGCTGATGCCGGCCGCGGCCTTCAGCGCCGGGGCGTCGGCGGTCAGGCCCTGCATCGCCCTGATCGTCAGGGCGACGTCGTCGATAGGCAGGCCGAGGCACGCGGTCCAGCCGACGCGCTCGGTCGTTCGCGGACGTGGGTCCTCGGGCGATGTCTGGTCGTGCAGACCGCGGTCTGCCATTCTGGCGATGTCGGGGCCCTGGCTGAGGATGCGAATGATCATGGTACCGCTTGGCGCCGCGTGCGTGCGCGTCGAGATTACTGCGACGCGGATCGAGCGCGAGGCGAGCGAAGCGCTCGGTAGCGTGCGGGCAGCCGTCGAGGGCGCGCCGATGTGGGCCGCGCGGCAGGGACCCGTACGCTGTATCGGGTGCCGGCAGGAGGACCAATGGACCGGATCGACGAGGCTCTGGCTGCGGATGCGACCGCCTGTAGTGCCGCCGAATACTACGGCGCTCCGTCGGAGTACCCCGACTGTCCGATTCCGGACTGGCTGAAGCGCCGTCTTGGGCTGCCGCCCGACGAGCGGGTTGTTCGAGAGGCTGTCGAGGCGATGCAGGCGGCTGCGATGGGGTACCGCACGGCTCCCACGATGGAGGTCGTCGCTCGCGGGCTTGCCGATGGCGCTGATGCGGCGGACGTCTTGATGGCCTTCTCGCGTCTGCTTGCGCCGCGTTCTCGATGCCAGGCGATGGCCGGGTGGGTGGCCGGCGCCTACACGCCCCGGCAGGCGGTCGCCAGGGCCGTGGAGCATGGGTACAAGCTCCGTGGTCTGCGGGACCAGTTGCGCTGTGTCAGAGTTCGCGGGTTCGCTGCCGAAGAGGTTTTCGCATCGTGGGGCAGTGACCCTGGGGAACCGACCATGAAGCTGCCCGAGCGTGCCCGGTCGTTGTACTTGCGAGAACGCGACTTGATCGACGCCTGGACTGCGGCTGCCGGTCTTGGGCCTGAACAAGTTGCTGTGGGTGGCGGGAGCGTGCTCGCGGCCCGGTGGGGCCATCGTGGTTCTGATGATGTGGATGTCGTAGTGCAGGGGGCGACGGCCTACAAGCAGATGCTGGGGGTGCGCCAGAAACTCGACGCGCTCGCTCAACGCCGTGGGGGAGACGTGTTGTGGGTGCCACGCGTTCATGCGGTTCGGATAACGTGGAGGACCGGGGATACGGCCATGCCGGACAAGCTCGAGCTCTTTGCCGAGTCGGAGAGTCCGCCAGGGCACGCAGAGCGTCTGCAGGATCTTGAGGGCCGGCCGACGAGGACGCTTGGTACCCGGCAGATTCTATGGGGCAAGCTCGATCGTTGTCTGCGCCGTCTTGTTCCCAAGGATATCTTCGATATCCGGGAGGCCGGTAGGCGTGATGCCGATGAGCTGGTGGTTGCCGTGAATGCCTGGTCCGATTCTGCGATGCGCGAGCTTGCGCACGTGTTCCGTTCGGATGCGGCGGCGATCGGCAAGGACATCGAGGAGGGGCTTCGCACGGTTACGGTCCTTCGCCCCGGCGAGGGCCGTATTGTTGCCGAGGAGGCTGCCGACGCGGTTGAGCGGGCTCTTTATCGCGAGGTGACCGTCGGTGTCGAGAACGGCCTGGTTCGGGTCGACCGGGTAGCGGGCGTCGGACCTCTTCAGTCTCTCAGGTGGCTGCCCGCCGAGACGTTGGTCGAGGCGGAGAGGACGGGCCTGGCCCGGTACCTTGATCGCAACGGCATATCCGTGGCGGTCGACGATGCTGCATCTGTCGCGGGCCGGTCCGAGGGTGTTGCCACTGTCTGGCTCGGACGCGCCGGTGAGACCGTCGAGTGGAACCGTCCGGCCGAAGCGTTGACGATGATGGGGGAGGAGTATGCCGGGCGTGCGGTACCGCGCGCGGGCGCGGCGACGGACATGCTTGCACGGGACTCCAACCTTGGCGGCGCTACGGGTTGACGCGGGGTAGTGCTGTCGTACAGCGTCACCAGGGCACGCCGCCAGCTTCCTGGATGCGCCTTATTTCCCGGAGGGTTTCGCTTTCGCGTGCCTGGATCTCCTTGGGCGTTTCCTCGCGGAAGTGCTCATCCTGGTCGTCCCAGTAGTATCGGCTTGCCAATTTGTCGATCTCGGCCTCGTCGGCCTCGGGCCCGAGTCGTGCTGCGGCGCAGCGCCTCATTCGTGCGTAAAGGTCCGCTTCTGCGGTTTCTTCGGCGCTGTCGGTCATCCTGACCGTGAGCGGCGATTCCGTTGTTGGGCCTCTGTCGCTGCGTGTTCGCGGCGACTCTTTTCCGGCGGTTTCGGGTGTGGATCAAGGCGCAGCAGCTGGAACCAGGCCGGTCGGCAACGGCGAGGCCGCACCCTGCAGCAGGGGGCAGCCGACCACTATGCTGTATGGCAAAAGTGAAGAGAAGACGTCAGCGACACCGACCAAGTCGGGCCGCCAAAGCACCACGGTTCGCGCCGGGGCGCGCGCAGGACGCAAGCGATTGGGTCGGCGGAGCCGGCTGGCAGGAAGCGAGCGACGGGCACCTGGTGATCGAGCTGGTGCTGAGCCTGCACCACGATCAGGCCCGGTGCCTCCACCGGGCGTACGAAGCGATGAGAATACTGGTACGGCGGAGCGCGAGCAGCTTCCCCGCCGGCGCCGAGGCGATCGCCATGCCGGTGCGACAAGTGGAAGGGGACGAGATATACGCCCGCCTGAATCGCTGGAGAACCGATCGGTCGAACCCGTGGCACCGACTGGTGGGGAGGATCGGCCTTGGACTCGATCCGGCGACCGAGGCCGGAACCGTGCCGCTGCAGTTCCAGGCGATCTCGACGACGGCACGAGACGGACACCCGTTCAGCCCGATCGAAGCCGAAGCGTTCGCCGTGGTCGAAGCCAACCGGGTAGTGGGTGGAATCGACGCAGGAAAACCGCAGCTCGACGTGACGCGGATGGACGAAGAGCCTGTCTACGTGACGGGCGCGGGGCTGATGACAGAAGTGCCCGGCGTGCCGGCCCTCTTCCAGGTCCTGGCCGTCGGTAGGACCGCCCGCGAAGCCGGAATGCGAGGCGAAGCCGTCTTCATCGGTACAGGGCTGGCCGAGAACAGCAACATCGCTCTGAAGACTGCCCGGATCACGGCCATGGATGCCATGCTCATCCGCACGGCCATGGAGAAGGGGCTGCAACAAGCCACCGGCCAGGCTCGGCGCGTAATCGAAGTCGGACTCGGGATGGTCGACCATCTGGCCGACCCAGACAAGTGGGACGGGCTGGACAGCGCGACATGCGCCGCGCTGGAGCGCGAACCGCCTGCCCAGATGACAGTGAATCACGACGGAGTGCCGCAAATCTGGGACGCAACCGCAACACCGGACCCGTACTGGGGATGGAAGCTCCAATAACACTTGGCAGGATGGAAACAAGAGCGCGGTCGGGCCGCCGGTCCGCGACAAGTAGCCGCTCCCCGGAAGCCATCCTGCAGTGGTCAGCAGACGAGCTGCACGGGCCCTTGCAGCAGGGATGTACCCTGATGACCGGGCCGTACTGCGTCAGGTGCGGAGGCTCCCCCCCGCGCGCGGTGTGGGACCGCTCTCGCGCGTGTTCGTGCTTCGGCGGCGTCGGCTGACCTGGTGTCTGCACGGGTGGGTGGTCACCCGCACGTGTTCGCGTGGCGTCGCTCGCCGCCGTGGGTCTCTCGTCGTTCAGTGCTGGCGTTTGTCCTTCGAGCCTTCGAGCGCCAGGGACAGCGACAGGCGGCGTAGCACTCCGGTCGCCAGACGGAAGGCGTGGTCCCCTGCGGTGCGGATGATCAGGGTCTCGACGTGGCGGTCTCCGTGGAAGGCGATGCCCTTGGCGGCGTTGATCCGGCAGAGCGGGTAGCGCTTCGGCCCGAAACTGAACCCGACCTGTTTGCCCAGGTCGATTCTCTGCGGGTGCAGGTTCAACTCGATCGCGGTGCGCAGCAGCTTGTGGAAGGCGTCGCGCGCCGGATCGTCGCGGATACGTTCGGCCGCGTCGGCTGCGCCGGCCACGAGGGCGAGGACGTTGTCCGCCTCGGCGGTGACGGTGAACTGTTCCTGCAACGTTGGAGTCTACCGGGCTGGAGGGGAGTGGAGCGGCGCTTTCGACGTGTAGCGACGTCTTCTACGCGGCGTCGCGGTCGCGGCGGCCGGCGAGGAATCCCTCGAGCGTGCCTTCGAGCTTGCCGGTGCGGTCTCGCAGCTCGCCGATGAGCAGGGTCGTCTCGTCGAAACGCTGGTTCATCGTGTCGAACCGGGCGTTCACTTCGCTGAATTGCCTGTTGACCTCGTCGAACCGCTTGTCGACGTTCTCGAACCGGCGGTTCGTGTCGTCGAACCGGCGGTTCATCTCGCTGTTCATCGTGTCGAACCGGCGGTTCATCTCGCTGTTCATCGTGTCGAACCGGCGGTTCATCTCGCTGTTCATGTCGTCGATGCGCTTGTTCTGGTCGTTCATGCGGGACAACAGCATGAACATGCCGCCGATCTGCGCTCCGAGCAGCGTCAGGAACGCGAGGAAGAGGGTGATCGTCTCAAGGGTGAGGGCTTCCATGCTGGGCGCCTTTCCGGGGAGCGTAGCCCCACTGTCGGTTCTCGGTCAAACGTGAGGCGTCGGCGTGTTCCGGCCGGCGTCCCGTTGGCTGCGTGGACGCCGGCCGGACCGATGACGCGAGGTGCGGTTAGCGCATGGTCGTCCTCCTTCCTGGGGCCGGGTACCGGCCGTGCGTGGCCTGGACGGATTGGGCGGCAGCCCGCCCCGCGCGTGGGGCCTTGGTGCGGCTCCGTCCGCTCCTGCGTGGCCGGCGGGGGGACGGAGTCGTGTGGCGTGGCGGCGGGTCGGGCTGTCGTCGCGTTCCGGATCTGCCCTATTGTCCCCCGTCCGCATCTCTCCCTCGTGGTCCGTCGCAGGTGCCGCGCCGATGTCCGAGAGGCGCGGCCGGGCTTCGGGAGCGGGCGGAGGGAGTCCTGGTTTCAGGCGTCGCGCCTGACGAGCAGGCACGTCTTGTCGTCGGCTGCGGCCATCGGCCCCGAGAACAGGTCGACGGCCGTCCAGATCTGCTGGACCATGCGCTGGGGCGGTTCGAGAGCGTTGTCGGCGAGCAGCTCCTGCAGGCGGGATTCTCCGAACAGCTCGTCCTCGGGATTGCATGCGTCGGTGACGCCGTCGGTGTAGGCGACGATGGTCTCGTCGCGTGAGAGCTCGTGCTTCAGCTTGTTGTACTGCTCGGCGGGTTCGAGTCCCAGCGGGATGTTGTCCGTTCCTCCCAGCCGGGACAGCTGCTTTCCGGGTCCGACGGCCAGCGGCGGTTCGTGTCCTGCGCAGACGTATTCGAGCCGGCCGGTGGTCGTGTCGATCATGGCGATCACGCCGGTGACGAACATCCCCAGCGGGTTCGCCTCGCACAGCGTGCGGTTGGCCTCGGCGCAGATCGCGCGCAAGTCGTCGTGCTTGCCGGCCGCGGCCGCGATGGCGCTCTGGGCCACGGCCATGAACAGGGCGGCGGCGACTCCCTTGCCGGAGACATCGCAGATGGCGACGAACAGCCTGTCGGCCGAGTCGGGGCCGCCCGGGTGGCGGTGGATGTTGATGAAGTCGCCGCCGAGCTGCCGCGCCGGCGTCATGCGCGAGCAGAGGGTGAGGTTCCCGACGGTGTCCGAGCCCTGCGGCACCAGGGCCTGCTGGACGGTCTTCGCCAGTTCGATCTCCGCCTCGATGCGCTGCTGTGTCTCGGTGAGCTTCCCGTTGGCCTCCTGGAGCCAGCGCGTCTTGTCGGCGACCAGCGCCGTCAGTTCCTCGTGCCGGGCGAGCACGTGGTCGGTCATCAGGCCGAAGCTTCTGGCGAGGCCTCCGAGCTCGTCCGTGCGCAGCTGCAGCCGTGCGGTGAGGTCGTCGGGCGGGCGCTCGCCGGCCTGCAGGTGACGCGCCGCGTCGGCCATCGCTTCTATGGGCCGGGTCAGCCAGCGTCGGGCCGTCCAGGTGGTCATGGTCGCGAGCACGGCGATCAGGCCCGCGGCTGCACCGAGTCCGGTGGCGGCTTCCCGGCGCATGCGGTCGACCACCTCGTTGGCGCGGCTCTCGATGACGACGGCGACGGTGCGTCCTTCGCCGAGGCGTCCGATGGGGGCTGCGCTGAGCAGGGTGGCGTCGTTCCCGCTCAACAGCTCGATGGTCGAGCTGGCGGTTGCTGCCGAGAGCCTGGCTGCTTCTGCCGCCATCTCGATCCGGTGCGGGTCCCACCGGTTCCAGGCATCGGTCGCCGTTGCACGGTCCTGACCGGGGCCGGGTGCGGCGGCTCTGAGCCGGACCGCGCCCGGGCGGCCCTCGGGGGTTGCGGCCATCTCGGCGATCCAGACGCCGGTGACGCCTTCGACTGCGGCGAGGCGGTTCGCCTCGGTCTGCCAGGCGGTCTCGACGAGGTTCTCCTCGCCGCTGCGGGTGGCCACCTCGACCGTGGCGGTCACTCCTCTGTTGGCTCTGGTCGCCGCGGCGCGGGTCAGCCACCGTCGGCGGTCGTCGTAGCGGCCTTCGATGGCGACTGCTTCGTCCGTGTCGGTGTTCAGGGCTGTCTGGCCGAGGTTGTCGCTGGCGGCGGCCTCCCCGGCTTCGTACACGACCTGGCCATCGGCCGTTGCGGCTGCGACGTACTCGATGGTGGTGGTGCGTACCAGTGCTTCGAGCCGTGCCTCGATGCGCTCGCTTCCCCAGCCGGCGTCCTCGGCGAGCTCGATGGCGTGTGTGAGCAGGCGGGCGATGGCGGTGGCCTGCTGGTCGGCGAGGTCCCGGGCGGTACGGTCGTCCTCGGCGCCGTACGCCTGTGCTGCCGACAGGCTGTCGAGCTGCTGCTCGATCCGGACGGCCGCAGGACGATGCATGGGCTGGGCCGCGGCGGCCTTGGTCAGGCCGGCCGCCGTCCGGGTCGCGGCGGCGGCGGCCGTGCGTCCTGTCGCCGTCGACGTTGTCGCCAATGCGGCGAACGCCGGTTCGAGCTCGGTCTGGTCCAGCCGAGTCGGTTCGGTCGAGTAGCCGGGTCCCGCCGTTGCGGTCACGTCGATCCGGCGGATGGGGGAGCGCGAGGCGATCTGGCGCAGTGCGTCCTGGATGTAGTCGGCGCCGTGGCCGGCGGTCTCGGCGGCCTCGACGAGCAGCGCTGTGGCGGCTGCCTGCGCCTGCAGATGGTCGTGCAGGACGATGTCCAGCGTGCGGGCGATGTTGGCGGCCGACGGCTCGGCGAGCGTGGCGAACGAGGTTGCGGCGGTCACCGCAGCCTGGCGTCCTGCGTCTTCTGCCTGGGTACGCAGGGCGTTGGACGCTATCCAGAGGGCTCCGGCGGACGTCCCGCCGATCGCCGTCGCAAGCAGGGCGGTCAGTCCCAGCGTTGCGGTTGTTCCCAGTCGCCGGTCTGCGGTGACGGCGGAGGCGGAGGAGCGGGGGAACATTCGGGACCACCTTCGGGTAGCTGCGGAAACGAGGACGCGGGAGTATAGAGAGGCGCGCGCCGGGTGCGAGGGCCGCCTGGGGCGGTGATTCTCTCCGGCCCTCGTGTTGAAGTCTTCGTGATTGTCGACCCGCGGATGCTCAGCGGATCAGGAACCGGCCGACGGCCGCGATCAGTCGGAACGGCGCCAGCGCGACCGTGGTGATGAGCCGCTCGCGCCGGTCCGGCGGCTGCCGGGCGGCTGGCGCCTCGTGGTCGTCTGCCGGCGGCGGCGCCGTTTCGGCGGTCCGTTCCAGCTCGGATGTCTTCTCGGGTTCGGGGTCTCCTTCGGCTTGCGGCGGGCGGACCTCGGTGAAGCCTTCTTCGAAGGTGTCGCGGATCACCATCAGCCTGGTGAACCCGCAGGTGTCGAAGATGCTGTGGATGTGCGGGTTCATGTTGCACAGGACGAGCTTGCCGTCGACCTCGTTCAGCCTGCGGACGGCGAGCAGCAGGACGCGCAGCGCGGAGCTGGCCGCGAAGACCAGGTTGCTGCAGTCGATCAGCAGCCGGTGGTGCCCTTCGCGTATCCGTTCCTGGAGCGTCTTCTGGAACTGGTCGATCTTTCCCGAGTCGAGGCGGCCTTCCGGCGCCAGGATGACGACGCCGTCCTGTCGTTGCTCCCGCATCTGGAGTTGCATCATTGGCTGCCGCCCTTGTCGAATTCGTGTTCGAGAGTGAGGATGTTCCTGTCGTCGACGCATCTGTAGTCGATGCGGTCGGCGTACTTGCGGACCAGGTGCAGTCCCATGCCGCCGACCCGGCGCTCGTCGATCCCGGACGTCAGGTCGGGGTCGGGGGATTCGAGCGGATTGAAGGGCGGGCCGTTGTCCTCGACGACGAGGACGAGCCGGTCGCGGAACGTGCGGAGTGTGACTTCCATGCGCGGCCGCCGCACCTTGCGGAAGCTGTAGGTGACGTAGTTCGTCATCAGCTCGTCGATCTCGAGGTTGACGAGGAAGATCGGGGTGTCGGGGATGTTGTGGCTGTTGCCGAATTCCTCGATCATCTCGGCGAGGCTGGCGATTGCCGACAGGCGTGGGGACAGCTCCATGCGCATCTCGTCGATGCAGCCGTCGGCAGCGCGCGGCTGGTCGTGCCTGGCGTCGTGTTGCATGGTCGGGAGTCTTACCGATGGAGGTCGCTCAGAGGCCCCAGCGATACGTCAGGCGGCCGTAGTAGTAGGAACCGTTGAAGCCGAACGGCGAGAACTGTCCGTACCGGTTGCCGACCGTGTCGGCGGCGAAGGGGTTGACGTCCGGATACTGGTTCAGGAGGTTCTGGGTCCCGACCGCGAGGGTCATGTCGGAGCGAAGCGGGATCGACAGCTCGACGTCGGCGAGCGCCTTGCCCGAATACGCCGGATAGCTCCAGGGGGTCGGGTAGTGTCCGAGGGCATGGGCGTTGCGTCCGTCCTCGCTGTCCCAGTACGAGCCGTACCAGTGGACTCGGCCCAGCAGGGACCACGGCCCGGGGTCGTAGCGCGCGGAGACGTTCCAGCGCGTGCCGGGCAGTCCCTGTTCGAGCGTCTGCACGCGGAACTCGTCGATGACCGACGTGCGCAGGTCGCGCACGTCGGTAGCGGTGTGATTCCAGGCCGCGGTCAGCGTGGTCGGCCCGGCCGCGTAGGACCAGAGAAGGTCGAGGCCCTGCGTGCGGGTCGAGAAGTCGTTCAGGAAGAACCGGAACACGGGGAAGTTCCTGGCCTCGAGGATGCCCTCGGAGAGAAGGACGTCGATCTCGTCGGGCCGGAGACGGATCTCGTTCGAGACGGCGAGGCGGTCCTCGACGTCGATCCGGAAGTAGTCGGCGGTCGCCGACATCGATCCGGACTGCCAGACGACGCCGGCCGAGTAGTTCACCGACCGCTCCGGTTGCAGAGGCCGGCCGCCACGCGCGAGCGCCACCGCCGAGGTCGACGGAACGACGCCGTTGTTGAGCAGCTCCCCGTCGATGAAGGCGGTCGTCACGTTGAAGGTGTTCTGCTGGCCGGGCGTCGGCGCGCGGAACCCGGTGCTGACCGCTGCTCGTGCCGACAGGCCGCCGCCCAGATGGCGGCGGCCCGAGAGCTTCGCGTTGAGCGTGTCGCCGAAGTCGTCGAAGCGCTCGTAGCGCAGCGCCGCGCCCGCCGACCATGCGTCGGTTTCCGCCGAGGCGATTTCGCCGTCGGCGTAGACCGCGACCGAGGACCGCGCCCAGCGGCCGGCCGTCGTGTCCGCGCGGTAGCCGTTGAAGCCGTTCGAGCCGGAGCTGAAGCCCTGCTCGGCGTAGGGTCCGATCTCCCAGGAGGGACGGTCCCCGGGTTTGATCGTGAATGTCTCGGTCCGCCGCTCGGCGCCGGCGGCGAGGTGGACGCGTTCGCCCAGCGGAACCGCGACGTCGAAGTTGAAGTTGACCTCGTCCTGCTGGTAGTCCCCGGGACTGAAGGACGTCGGCGTGTCGTAGCCGAGCGACGCGTTGACCGTGTCGTAGATGAACTGCGAGATGCGCGAACGGCCGACCGATACCGACCCGTCCCAGGTGAGGCCGCTGGGCGAGACCGACTGCAGGCCCACCACGAGGGAGTGATCGTGCAGGTCACCGCCGAACTGCGGAGTGAACCCGCCGGGGAACCGGCTGTACAGGGTGAAGCAGTCCGGAGAGTCGTGGACGAGTCCGAGCGAGGTCGGATCGGGAACCGAGTCGACGATCGGGATCGGGGGGCAGCCGCCCGCGTGCGGCACTCCGGTCTCGGCCCAGCGGCGATCGCCGACGAGCAGGGTGGGGAGGCCGTCGACGACCGGGCCGCGGAAGACGCCGCCCCGCGTGTGCGGGTGCCGGTAGTAGAACCCTCCTGTCGCGCGGCGGCGGGCGTAGTTGGCATGGCCGTAGGGCCGCAGGCCCGAGGCGAGCGTGGCCCCGAAGTTCGCGAACGTCTTCAGGTCGCCCTCCATGTGCGGAGAGCCCCAGACCTGCGCCGTATCCCGCGGCGCAGGTCCACCGGCGGCCACGAGCCGACTGGCGTCATGGCGCTGGATCGCCCGGTTCGTCGGCCCGGCCTCGCCGTACTCGAGGCTGAGGTTGGCGAACCCGGCGCCGCCGATGGGCAGGCCGGCGTTGCCGGCCACCGAGTACTCCGACGCCCGGTTTCCGATGGCCGTGCACGAGGCCATCGGACCGCAGGTCGCGCGGTCGCCGGCGTTCACGTTCCGGTAGGCGCCCGACCGGACCTCGAGAGTCCCGCCCTGGCGTGCGTCCTTGAGCTGCACGTTGACCACGCCGGCGATGGCGTCGGACCCGTACTGCGCCGCTGCGCCGTCGCGCAGAAGCTCGATCTGGCGCACGGCGATGGCCGGCACGACGGAGATGTCCGGGCCCTGCGAGCCGTCGGAGATGCCGTTGCCGAGCCACGCGATGACCGCGCCCCGGTGTCGCCGCTTGCCGTTGACGAGCAGCAGGAAGTGGTCGGGGGCCAGGTTCCGGAGGTTCGTCGGCCTGACGACGGTCGCCGCGTCCGAGATCGGCTGGGTGTTGACGTTGAACGACGGTGCGAGCGTCCGCAGCACCTCCGCGATGTCGGCGGTCGGCTGTCGGCTCAGCGTGTCGGCCGACAGCACGTCGACGGGGACCGCCGACTCGGTGACCGAACGCTGTTGATCGATCCGGCGGGACCCGACGACGACGACGGTCTCGGCGACGCCGTAGTCGAGCGCGAGCAGGACGGTGGCCTCGGCGGTCTGCCCGAAGACGACCTCGGTAGTCAGCGTACCCGGAACGAACCCGTCGATCCGGGCGACGAGGGTCCACGTTCCGGGACGGACGGCAGCGAACCGGAACCGCCCCGCCTCGTCGGTGACCGCTGTCCGGATCTCGCCGGCCGGCCCGGTCGCCTCGACGATCGAGCCCGGCAGCGCGAGGTTCTGGGGGTCGAGCACCGACCCGGTGAGCGCGGACCGGCGCTCGGGGTCGAGACGGACCGTCACCTCGACGGTCGTGTCCGGAGGGACCTGGATGCTGACGACCTGCGGCAGGTAGCCCTGGGCCTGGACCTGCAGCTGGTAGCGCCCGTCGACGAGAGGGCCGAGCAGGAAGCGTCCGCGCGCGTCGGTACTGCCGGGAACCCGGTAGCCGGACGGGGATACCAGTGTGACCGATGCCTCGGGGACGGGCGCATCGAAATACCCTTCGACCATGCCGGAGACCAGGGCTTGCGGTTGAGCCGCCGCCCAGGCCGGGGCGATGAGGAGCGCGAGGGCAAGGGCCGGACGGCCGAGACGCAACAGCATGGCATTCTCCCAGGATCAGATGTCTGCAAGAGGGCTCTCCGATTGCGTGGAAGGTTAAGCAGGGAGGGCCGGTGACATGCGGTGTCACGGGCGTTGATCGTCCGGCGTGTCGTCTTCCTCCCATGTGTTTTCCGGGTCGATCTCGTCGAGGAAGCGTGACTCGGGGTAGGCGTCGCCGCCCCATCGTCTCCGGAACGCGGCGGTGGTGATCACGAGCCGGTCCATGGCGCGGGTGATCCCGACGTAGAACAGGCGGCGTTCCTCTTCGAGCCCTTCTCTCGTGTCGAGGCTGCGCTTGTGCGGCAGCAGCTGTTCCTCGACTCCGGCGATCACCACGGTGGGGAACTCGAGGCCCTTGGCCGCGTGCAGGGTCATCAGCCAGACGTGCGCGTCGCTGGGACCATCGCCCTCGTCGGCTTCCGACAGAAGCGACTGGCGGTTGACGAAGTCGGCCAGCGTCGGCCGTTCGGCGGCCTGCTGGTAGTCGTCGGCGGCGGCGACCAGCTCCATCAGGTTGTCGATGCGGTCCTCGGCCTCGTCGGTGTTCTCGTCGCGGAGCTTCCCGAGGTACCCCGTGCGGCTTATCACGCCCTCGACGACTCTGCCGATGTCCGCGCCGTCGGCGTTCTCCCGCATCCTGCGGATCAGGTCGGTGAACTTCCGCATCTTCTCGAGCGCGCGGCCCGCGAGCCTGCCCTCGGCGCAGCCGGCGTCGAGCCGTGTCCACAGTGACGGGCGTTCGTCGGCCGGGCCGCCGGCGGGTCCGAACAGCGTGGCGCCGCGTTCTTCGGGCTCCGCCGTCCCGGCGGCCTTCTCGATGCTGCGCGGCCCGATGCCGCGGGGTGGGGAGTTGATGATGCGCCGCAGGCTGACGTCGTCGTGGGGGTTGACGATTACCTTCAGGTAGGCGAGCGCGTCCTTGATCTCCTTGCGTTCGTAGAAGCGGATGTTGCCCACGATGTGGTAGGGGATCTCGGCGCGGCGCAGGGTGTCCTCGATCAGGCGGGACTGTGCGTTGGTGCGGTAGAGCACGGCGGTCTGCCGCGGGGTGGCCGGTTCCGCCCGGACGATGTTGGCGATGACGGCCGCCTCGGCATGGTCCGTCTCGGTCCGCAGGTGCTCGATGGCGGCGCCTGGGCCGCGTCCTGTCCACAGGGTCTTGTCGGCGCGGTCCGTGTTGTGGTCGATGAGCGCGGCCGCGGCGGTGACGATGTTGCCGCTCGAGCGGTAGTTGCGTTCGAGGTGGACGACGGTGTGCTCGGGGAAGTCCCGGGTGAACTGCCGGATGTTGCCGATGTCGGCGCCGCGCCAGCCGTAGATGGCCTGGTCCGGGTCGCCCACGGCGCAGACGTTGCGGTGGTCGCGGCCGAGCAGGTGCGTCAGCGCGTACTGGGCGTGGTTGGTGTCCTGGTACTCGTCGACCAGGAGGTGCCGGTAGCGCGCGGCGTACTTCTCGCGGACCCTGTCGTGCTCGCGCTGCAGCGAGACGGCCTTGAGCAGCAGGTCGTCGAAGTCGAGCGCGCTCGCTCTTCGCAAGACCTTCTCGTACTGCTCGAATGCGTTCACGTACAGCGCGTCGCGGTATCCCTCGCGGGTTTCCCGGAGCTGCGCCGGCGTCCGCATACGGTTCTTCCAGTCGCTGATGTGGCGGACGAGGTCGCGCGGGGTGATGGAGTTCTTGTCGTAGTCGAGCTCGTCGAGTGCGAGCGTTGCCGCCGTGATCTGGTCCGCGGCGTCGTAGACGACGTAGTCCGGGGGGACTCCGATGGGCGTGCCGTCGGCTCGCAGGACGCGTGCGCAGAAGGAGTGGTAGGTCGACAGGGCCGGGGCGGGGCCGCGGTTGCCGATCAGCCGGGCGACGCGTGCGCGCATTTCGTTGGCGGCCTTGTTCGTGAAGGTGACGCCGAGGATGTTTGCGGCCGGCACGGTCCCGGACCGGACGAGCCAGGCGATCCGGTGGCAGATGACCCGGGTCTTCCCGGAGCCGGGTCCGGCGAGGATGAGCAGCGGTCCGCCCGGGTGGCGCACGGCGGTCTGCTGCTCGTCGTTGAGGCCGTCGAGCAAGCTCTCGGGTGTGTTGCGGGTCGTTGCCGGCGGGGGCGGTGCGGCTTGTGTCATTGGTGGTTGTCCGGAGCGGGTTCTGGCCGCTCCGACTTGAAGCGTAAGCGTGAGGGTGCGGGGTTATCCGCGCGTGCGCGGAGGGGAGCGATGGGTATCCGCGACGAGGGGTTATCCGCGCGCGCGGAGGGGAGCTGGGCGTGTCGAAGAGCAAATCGGTGATCCGCGCGCGCGTGGAGGGGAGTGGAGCAGCGGACCGGTCTCAGTCGTAGCACAGGGTGATCCGCGCCCGCGCGGAGGAGAGCGTGGGGTGATCCGCGTGCGCGTGGAGGAGGGCGGTGGTCAGGCGAACGCCAGTGCCAGCCCGGTCAGCAGGGCTCCGAGCCAGCACAGCGTGGTTACGGCGAGTGTCATCGGAAGTGCTTGATATGCGATGACCGTGTCGGGGACTACTCAGCTCGCGAAGATGTCGTCGAGCTTTAGGTGCAGTCCCTCAAGCACCCCACTGCGCAGGGTGTCCCGGCGCCCGAAGGTATCGGCCAGCTCGAGCCTGCCCTCTCGTTGCCGATGCACGGCGATGGTCTCGCCCATCGGATCGACGATCCAGTATTCGAGCACGCCGTGTCTGCCGTACAGCTCGTGTTTGTAGCCCAGGTCGCGGTCTGCGGTGGAGGGCGAGAGTATCTCGACCACGAGGTCGGGCGCTCCTCGCACGTTCTCGTCGGTCAGTGTGTGCTCGCGCGCTCGCGAGATGAACAGCAGGTCGGGCTGCACGACGTCGGTGTCCGACAGAACGACGTCGCACGGTGCGATGTACACCTCGCCCAGCCCGTGTTCCTCGGCGAAGTTCACCAGTTCCAGGTAGAGTCTGCCTAGCACCTTTTGGTGCTTCATGTTGGGTGCGGGAACCATCATCAGATTGCCGTTGAGCAGCTCGTAGCGCTCGTCGTCCGGTGTTGCGCAGTAGTCCTCGTAGGTCCGCCTGACGGTACCTTGAGTCGTGGTGGCCATGGGCGTGCTCCTGGGCTGGGTACCACTCGTCCGGTGGGATCCGGCTTTCTTCGGCGCTCGCCATCCTCCCGTGTCCGAGCCGGGGTGTTCGCCCCGCCGCTGATGATGGCTGCTGCTATGGAATGACCCCTTGTCAACACTCATGCGTTCGTCAACACCTGTGGCCCCTGAGCGCCGGGCTCCGTCGGCCATCAGCCCAAGAGTGGGCCGCCGAAACGACGAACGATCGAAGGGCGCTTCGACGACGAGTCACGCTGCTATTCGGTGATTATCACGGTTTCCCGTGACAGTGCACGCATGACGGTGATTCGTCGGGAGAGTGGGCCGTCTTGGAGTCGCGAGTTGGGAGCGGTCGCGCCGTCCGGATCGCATTGCCATGTCGCCCGTTCTCCAGATCGTGCCTCTGATCATTCGCCGTCTCGACGGCCCCTCCTCAGGCCACTTCACGTTCCGGTCAGTTCCTGGCCGGAAGCTTGCTTTCGGCCATATAAGCTGTTCCCACCGTGGTGGGCGTCGGGTCACCCGGAGGGCCGTAGCGAAGCGAAGGAGCCGCGCTTGCGCGGCTTGACGCGACGCCCACCACGGTGGTTCCGGCGCCCAAGGCCTCGCATCCCCCTCGCTCGACGCCGGTCGGCGTGCGCCGAATGCCGCACCGCCCCGCGATTCATGCCGCCTCCGGGTGCAAGGCCGCCCACAGAAATCCGACCAGCTCGCGGGCCACCGCCACCGTGACGACCGGGCCCGGCTTGTGCTCGGCCAGCCGCCGGAAGCGGCGGCACAACCGCTGCTGCGCCTTGTCCGCCAACGCAATCACCCGTGGCGGTTGCCCGCTCCGCCGCTGGGCGAGCGTCCGGCTGACGGCGGGCCGGTGTCGGTAGTGCCATGCCGCTTCCACCACCAGCCGGCGCGCCAGCGTGTTGCCCGTCTTCGTGATCGGCCCCCGGCGATGACGCTCCCCGCTGGAGTGCTCCCCGGGAACCAGCCCCAGATACGCCATCAGCGCCCGCGCCGTCGGAAACCGCTGCACATCGTGCAACTCGGCGAGCAGCAGCATCGCGGTCAGCGTGTCGATGCCCCGGAAGCAGCGCAACCAGCCCACCGGCTCCCGATACGGGTCGGTGGTGGCCACGGTGGCCAACTGCGCATCCAGCTCCATCAGCCGGGCTTCGAGGTGGTCGATCGCTAGCAGGTAGTCGTCCAGGACGACCCGGTCGGCCGGATGCGGCCACGTCAGACCATTGACCCAGCGCCGGTGCGCCTGGGTCCACGCGCGACCCGGATAGTGCAGCCCTCGGCGAAGCAGCAATTTGCCGAGCCGGTGCCGGCACCGCTGCCGATCCGCGCGTGCGTCATCACGAGCCCGGCACAGGTCGCGCACCGCTTCCTCGGCCGGCGTCGGCGGCCGCACCTCGGTCAACAGCCCCGCCCGATGCAGTTCCGCCAGCTTGCGCGCGTCCCGCCGGTCGGTCTTGATCCGCTCCCCCGGCTTGCGCGGCACCAGCGCCGGCGCGATCACCTGGCACTGGACCCGGCCCCGCTCGAGCTGCCGCTGCAATACATAGCCGCACGGCCCGGCTTCGTAACAGCAGGCGACGGGACCCGCTGCGGCCTTCTCCAGCTTGCGGCGCAGCCGTTCCACCGCCCGGGCCTCGTTCTGTACCTTCCAGGTGACGGGAGCGGAGGCATCCGGCGCCAACAGCGCCACGTGCAACTCCACCTTGTGCGCATCGATTCCCACGTAGGTGATAGGCTCGCTCATGACCGGCTCCTTTCGTCTGCGGCTCTGACGCCGCGTTCGGTGTCAACCCGCGAATCGTAGGCGGCCTCGGCCACCTTGTCGCGTGCTCGCGCACGACGACCGTACGATAGCGAGCCGGTCATTCCATATCGTCTTGGTTCCACAATTCGGGAGCGTAGCACGCGGACCCGTTTCCGCCCAGGCGTGGCCCGTGCCCGCGCGGTGCTCTTCGGCGCGGCGCGGAGCCGCAAGGGTTGCTTTGGTGGCGGCCTTGGCCGGCGGATCACGTCCAGAAGGCAATAATGTCGGCGGCCATCAGGCCGAGCCCGGTGTCGAGGACGATGCTGGACGTGAGCTCGGCGTTCTTGCCGTCCAGGTTCCAGCGGATCATGGCGGCGATTGTCAGCAGCGCCATCGGTCCGGCAGCGTTGTTCGGGTCGGCGGCGTCGAGGCTCAAGGCCAGGACGGCGATCGCGCCGACGGTGCAGGCGTGGCTCGTGAATTGCTGCATCGGGTCGGTCCGCGTCGGTGGGCGCATTTGCTCTATTCCGGGCTTGCATGCCGCACGCTACCCGCAGCCGCTCGTGGCTCCGCAGTTGGTGCAGCTGTAGCAGGCGCCGTTGCGGATCATGATCGCTCCGCAGATGACGCACGGCGGCGCGTCCTGGTCGTTGTGGCTCGCCGGGGCCATGGGGGGCGCCGTTTCCGCCGGCCTGTTGTTCGTTTGCTCCGGCGTTCCGGCGGGTTCGGGCGCGCCGGCGGCGCTCTCGGGTTCGCGCGGCTGGTTGACGCCGGCGTGGAACTGCGCCTCGGGGGAGAGGAACTTGGTCGCCATCCAGCGGAACACGTAGTCGACGATCGACTTGGCGATGCGCACGTCCGGGTTCTTCGTCAGGCCGGCGGGCTCGAACCGGGCGTGGCTGAACTTGTCGACGAGCACCTGCAGCGGCACGCCGTACTGCAGCGCGTAGGAGATGGCCTGGGCGAAGGAGTCGGCGAACCCCGAGATCGTCGAGCCCTCCTTGGACATGACGAGGAACATCTCGCCGGGGCTGCCGTCCTCGTACAGGCCGACGGTGATGTAGCCCTTGTAGCCGGCGATGTCGAACTTGTGGATGATCGCCCGCCGCTCGTCGGGCAGCTTCCGCCGTACCGGCCGCGGCTGTTCCGCCGCCGCGCCGCCGGCCAGTCCGGTGTTGAGCGGCTGGGTCCGCTTGCTGCCGTTGCGGTAGACGGAGACCGACTTGGCGCCGAGGCGCCAGGCTTGCTGGTAGGTCTCCTCGATGTCGTCGACGCTCGCCTCGTTCGGGAGGTTGACCGTCTTCGAGATCGCCCCGGAGATGAAGGGTTGCACCGCGGCGACCATCTTCAGATGGCCGTTGTGGTGGATCGAGCGGGTCCCGCCGGCCGGCCGGTCGGCGCAGTCGAACACCGGCAGGTGGTCGGTGTCGAGCCCCGGCGCTCCTTCGATGGTGCCGTGCTCGTCGATGTGGGTGACGATGGCCTCGATGGCCTTCTCGTCGTACCCGAGCCGCTTGAGCGCCGTGGGTACGGTCTGGTTGACGATCCTGATCGTCCCGCCGTCGACCAGGTGCTTGTACTTGACCAGTGCGATGTCGGGCTCGACGCCGGTGGTGTCGCAGTCCATCAAGAACGAGATCGTGCCGGTGGGGGCGAGCACGCTGGCCTGCGCGTTGCGGAAGCCGTGGGCCTCTCCGAGGCTGATCGCCTCGTCCCATATCTCCTGGACCTGATGGTACTGCTCCATGCGCAGGTCCGCGCCGTCGAGCGCGGCGCGGTGCTTGCGCATGACGTGCAGGAACGGCTCGGCGTTGCGCGCGTATCCGGAGAAGGGGCCGCCGCAGTTGCGCGCGATGCGGGCGGACTGCGCGTAGGCCTCGCCGGTCATCACGGCCGTGATCGCCGCGGCGCAACGGCGTGCCGCGTCGCTGTCGTAGGGCAGGCCGTGCGACATCAGCAGCGCGCCCAGGTTGGCGTAGCCGAGCCCCAGGGGCCGGTAGGCGTGCGAGTTGTCGCGGATTGCCTCGGTGGGGTAGCTCGCGTTGTCGACGATGATCTCCTGGGCGGTGATCATGGTGCGCACCCCGGCGCGGAAGGCGTCGACGTCGAACTCCTCGGGCTTGTCCTTCCTGGTGAAGGCGAGCAGGTTCAGCGAGGCGAGGTTGCATGCCGAGTCGTCGAGGAACATGTATTCCGAACATGGATTCGACGCATTGATCCGGGCTGTGTTCGGGCAGGTGTGCCAGTCGTTGATCGTCGTGTCGAACTGCATTCCCGGGTCGCCGCAGGCGTGGGTCGTCTCGGCTATCGCGCGCAGCAGGTCGCGGGCGCGCAGCGTGTCGACGATCCGCCGGTCGCCGGTGACGGCGCGGGTGTGCCACTCGGCGTCGTCGGCGACGGCGCGCATGAACTCGTCGGGGACCCGGACGCTGTTGTTCGCGTTCTGGAAGAAGACCGAGGCGTAGGCGGGGCCGGTCAGCGAGCCGTCGTAGCCGGCGTCGATCAGCGCCCAGGCCTTGCGCTCCTCCTCGGCCTTGCAGTTGATGAACGCGAGGATGTCGGGGTGGTCAGCGTCGAGGATTACCATCTTCGCCGCGCGACGCATCCCTCCGCCCGACTTGATCACGCCGGCGAAGGCGTCGTAGCCCTTCATGAACGAGACCGGGCCGGAAGCGATGCCGCCGCGCGACAGCGTCTCGCGGGACGAGCGGATTGGCGACAGGTTGCTGCCGGTCCCCGAGCCGTACTTGAACAGCATGCCCTCGGTCTTCGCCAGCTCGAGGATCGACTCCATCGTGTCCTCGACCGAAAGGATGAAGCACGCGGAGCACTGCGGGTGGTCGTCCCAGCCGCAGTTGAACCAGACGGGGCTGTTGAACGCCGCCTTCTGGTGCACCATCAGGTGGGTGAGCTCGTCGCCGAACGCGTCGCGGTCCTCGGGCGTGGCGAAGTAGCCGCCATCGGCGCCCCACTTGGCGATCGTGTCGACGACGCGGGAGATGAGCTGCAGCACGCTGTGCTCCCGTTGCTCGGTGCCGAGGTTGCCGCGGAAGTACTTCGAGGCGACGATGTTGGTGGCCTGCTGGGACCAGCTCTTGGGCGCCTCGATGCCGCTCTGCTCGAAGACGGACTCGCCGCTCGTGCTCCCGATGACCGCGGTGCGGGTCTCCCATTCGACCTCGTCGAAGACGCAGCCCGGCGGGGTGTTCTTCGTGAAGGTGCGGGGGAAGGTGAGTCCCGGAGGCTTCGTTCGGCGGGTCTTGCTCGTTGTTCCCATGGGTCTGGTTTCTCAGTCGTGGCGTCGCCGTCTCGCGGGCGGTCCCGGCGTGGCCGGTGGGCGTGTTCTTCTCGTTCGGAGCGTACGGGCCGGGTTCCGCCGCAGCGGGAGGGCGCACGCGCGGAGCGGGTCGGGCGCCGTCGTGGGAATCACGGGCGGTTGATCCGCGCGTGCGGATGGCTGGTTGCGCAGGCTGCGCTCACGGTTCGGGTTCGGGGTCCCGGCCGGGGGCGATCCTCCGGCTGATGCAACGGTGCGTGTTGCTCCTTCAGGCCCTGACGGTTTCTGCGGCCTTCCCTTTCGGGCGGGCCGGCGGGTACATCTCCTCGACGGCGTCCTCGATCGCGGCGCGGGCGCGGGCGGGCAGCCGCGAGATGTCCCAGAGCAGCTGCCCGTCGTGGAGCCATGCTCCCTGCCGTTCCCCGATCGTCTGCGCACCGGCCGCGCCTGTCGTGTCCGTTACGGTCAGGCGGGTCTCGGCTGCTCGCCGGATCCCCTCGGCGATCTGGTTGCGCAGGTTGTGGTCCATCGGCCGCCACTCCGTCTCCAGCCAGCCCTGGTTCGCGCGGCTGTCCTGCTCGCGTTCGGTGTTCCGCGTCCTGATCGCGCCGGCGTGGACGAGCGTTTCGAGGACGGTGTCGTCGCCGATCAGGGCAGCGGTCTCCCGCAGGTCGGGTTCGCGGTTGCCGGCGAGCAGGGATATGGACCGTGTCCTCCGGATCGCGGAGGCGTACGCCTGGAGCCAGAAGGGCTGGTACTCCTTTTCGTTGACCTGGTTGACTATCGCCGCGTCGATTCGTGCGTTGTCGTACAGCGTGGTTTCGCTCGTCATCGGGTCTCCCGGCAGGTGTTCTCGGCTGTTCGAGAGTGTTGTGGACACGGTCCGAGTGGGGGTGGGCGCGCCGGGAGGTAGAGCGCTCCTGGGGGGATCCTGGCGGGCCCGCAGCGGTGCGTGTCTCTCGGTTACGCCGTGGCGTTTTCACTCTCGGCCGGTTCGATCGTGATCTCGATGGGCTTGTCCCCGTGGATGCGGATCGTCGCGTCGCGTCCCCGCCGCAGGTGCGGCAGGACCCAGCGGTGGACGGCGGTCCGCACGTTCGACAGCATTGCCTCTTCGGCCGACGCCAGCAGCTCCAGCGCCTTGGACTGTGCCGCCTGGCGGTAGTCGTCCTGCTGGGTCTCGTAGCTGTCGGCCTCGCAGTCGTCCGACGCGAAGAAGAACGCGTCGTACATCAGCTCCGCCAGCTCGTCGGGCGTGATGTCGCTCTTCTCGGTGACGAGCACGCCGACATCGTCCGGCCAGCTGAGATCGTCGTCGCCGAACGCCACGTCGGCGGGGATGCACACGTGGTCGATCGCGCCGTCGCCGTCGATGGTCTCGAGGACGAAGGTGATCCGTTCCGGACGCGCCGTGTGAAGCGGCTCGTTCCGCGTGCGCTGCTCCTCGATGCTCCGTTCCTCGCCTTCGAGAACCACCCTGGTGGTCACCTTCTTCACCTTGGGGAGGCTGTCGTACCAGGGGTAGCCGCGGTAGCGCGGCTCCTCGGCGCACAGGCGGTGCGAGATGTCCGAGCGCTTCGCTGCGCGCCAGAGCGCGACCTGGTCGCACGGCGGGATGTCGGCCTCGACGACGATCGGCCTGTCCGGCAGCGCGATGCGGTAGGGCTTCTCCCGCTTGGTGGAGTACTCGTTCGGGTAGGCGGGTCTCCAGGGCGCCAGAGTGGCGCGGGCCACCGGCAGCTGGACGCCGTGGGCCAGCGCGTCGGCCCGCACGTCGGCGGGGACGCTGATCTGCCTGTCGATCTTCAGCATGGCGCGGTAGATCGCCGTCCGGCAGGCCGTTCGCAGTTGCTCGACGAACGGGGTCTCGACGATCTGCTTGCGGGCGGGCAGCACCAGCTCGAGCTCGGCGCAGTCGGCCACGTCGGCCTTGACGTGCCAGTGCGAGTCCATCGAGCCGATGACGGGCAGGCGCACGTCCTCGATGCGGATGCCGTGGAAGTTGAGTTCGGGGCGCCGTCCCGGGTGGTACCCGGTCGAGCGGACGCCGAGGCGGATCCCGCGCCACGCTTCGATGTGGATCGCGTCGTGGAGGAAGTCCCGGCGGTCGACCTCGTTGCCGTTGCAGGTGACGGGCAGCGGGAAGTGCTCTGCCGCGACGTCGACGCAGCCCGTGTTGGCCTTGTCGTCGTCGAAGACGATCTCGGTGCCGAAGGGCAGCGTCGCGGCGTCGATGACGCTGACCGTCGCGTGCTCTTCGCCGAGGAAGTGCTCCGGCGTCAGGCGGACCTCCCATGCGGGAAGCTGGTGTCCGTCGGCCGGGCGGGGCCGGGAGCGGATGGTGACCCTCGGGCGGCGGGCCAGCGCGTAGACGCCCATGCCGGCGGGGTCCTCGCGCCGGGTGGTATCGGCGTCCCAGCGGCTCTGTCCGAAGGCGAGCAGCGCCGCCGGCCGGGCGATGCCCTGGCCGTCGTCGGCGACGCGGACCTCGCCGTCGGCGATGGTGACGTCGACGCGCGTGGCGTTGGCGCGACGGGCGTTCTGGAACAGCTCGTTCAGCGTCTCGACGGTCGTGGCGTTGAAGAAGCGGGTGACGCGGCTGATGGCGTCCTCGTGGACGCGGGCGCGGATCGTTGCGGGCAGCAAGGTTTCTGGCATCGTGTCTTCCTGGGCGTTGCGGGGGTGGTGTCCGGGTGCGCCGGCGTACGCCGGGCGTCAGTCGCCGTCGTGTTCGCGGGGGTTGGTTTCCCGGGTCTCGTGGCCGCGCGGCGTCTGCGGGGCGGGCGGCTGTCGCGGGCTCGGCGGTCCGGCGTGGTGGCGCGGGTGGAGCCGTTCGACGTCGACGGTGGCGCTCGGCAGGCGCTTGCGGACCTGTTCGACCAGACCCAGCGGGTCCGGGTGCGTGTTCAGGCCGTTGAGCAAGCGCTGACCGGCTGCCGGAAGTGTTCCAGCGCGGACCATCTCTCCGATGCGGCGGCGCGTGTTGCGCAGGACGCTGACGGCGGGGGCGCCGTCGTCGGGCGGCCAGCAGGCCAGCAGGCCGGCCTGGACCCAGTGCTCGAGCCCTTCCGGGCTGTAGGTCCACTCGGTCATCGTGATGTCCGCGTCGTAGAGCATCCGCTTGTCGTTGACGCTTCGCAGATGCCCGCATTCCTTCGCCCAGCGGTTGACCTCGACGAGGTCGATCTCCCGCATGTCGGTCGTCACGTACAGCAGGCTCTCCAGGGCGATCGTCTCGCAGACGATCCGTGCGTCGGCGCTTGCGCGGATGTCGTCCGGCGGGGTCGCGGGGAAGCAGCGCGGATCGACTTCCTCGAGAAGCTTCGCCGCTTTCGCGTTTTCCCTTTCCGTCAGCCGTTCGATCTCGTATGGCGTGTCGTTGCGCAGCCACATGCCGGTCCACCAGGCCTCCTCCTCCAGCTGGGGTCTCGGCCGCGTGTCGCCTCGGGCGCGGTGGTTGTCGAGCAGGGCCGCGGCCAGGTTCATGCCGGCCGGCACCCCCGCGTTCGTCAGCGGCGTGAGCTGCTCGGCTACGGCCGGGGGCATCAGCACCTTCATGTCGCGGTCGCACAGCTCGAACCAAGCCGCGTGCAGTCCTCGCGCCGTCGGGTCCTTGAGCTCGCTGGTATGGAACAGGGTCATGGTCGTGGTGGGTCGTGGCGTCGTGGCGCTGTGGCGCCGCTGGTCGGGGCGCTTGGCGCCTTTATGTCGTGCTGGGAGACAGCGGGTCGGTCGCGGGCTCGAGCCACGCCTGGAGAACGTGTTCCCAGGTGTGTTGCTCGCGGATGGTTCCCGTGTTGCGGGGAGCGAGCCGGCGACGCTGCTCCTCGGTGAGCTTGATCTGGACGGTCCGGCGGCCGTAGGGCCGCCACTCGTTCTCGTGGATGATCGCGGTGTGGTTCGGCGACGGGTCGATCAGCACCACCGTCAGCGTGTCGGGCACCAGCGGCGGGTTCGGGGGCGGTCCGGGTTTCCTGTCCATGGTTGCCTCTGCGGTGGCTTCTTGCGCCGTTGGGTCCGGAGGGCGTTCCATCCGCCGGTGACCCCTGGCCGTCGGCGCAGGTTTCGTGGCTGGATCCGATGAGCTTTCAGTCCTGGATCGCTTCGGTGGGGGCGCCGTCGCGGCCGGTGTCGTCGGTCAGCTTGCCGTACGCCTCGGCGAACCGCTGGTCCACCAGCCGCGGGGCTTGATCCGTACCTTGCCGGTGCCGTTGCAGCGGGCGCAGTACTCGTAGCGCTCGACGGCTTCGATGCGGTAGCCTGCTGTCCCAGGTAGCTGCAGTTGCTGGCCAGTGCCCGGTCGCGCGCGGTTGCGTTGTTCTCGCTGGCGATATCGAGTGCGGGTAGTCTCTCGACGGGGCGGCTGTCGGGTTCGTCGCGCACCAGGGAGGCGGCGATGGGGTGGTAGGTGATGCAGGCGCCGTAGCGCATGCGGTTGGTGATGTCGGATCCTCCGATTGTCGCGCTGCCGTCGCGGCAGCGGATTATTGGGTGTTTGGTCTGCGGACCCGGATCGGGACGTGCTTCGGGTTGAGCCGTCCTTCTCCTTCGGCCTTGCCGCGATCGTCACCGTGGGTTGTGGGCGTGGGTCAGCTTCGAGAGACTGCGAAGCCGACACATGCCCGGTGAGCGGCTTGGTACGGCTGACCTCGTATCGGACGGGACAGGTCGTGCGGTACGAGACAGCAGACGACAGCGTCGGACCACGTCATGAGCGCCATGAGGACGAGCTGCCGGGGACGGAACAGTTGCCCTCGGACGTGAACGAGCTGCCCTCGGTCGCCTTGACGACGAGGTTCCTGGCCCTGTGCCGGCAGGCCGGCTCGGAACAGCTCGCGGTCAGGATCGTCGCCGCCGGGCGGAGCACCGGGGTGCCCGGGCTGCCGCAGAGCAACGACTGGACGAGGTGGAACGCCAGCGAGATGCGCGCAGCGGTCGACCACCTGCAACGCAAGTTGGGCAGGTGACAGGGCGTTCGTCGAACGAGCTGCCGCGAGAACGAACGATGAGCAGGCGTAGACCACCCGGGCAGCTGCGGGCGCGGCGGGCGGTTCCGGCACGGACTCGGGGACGTGAGGCGCCGGCCGGCGGGTCGAGTTCCCGGCCGGCGTCCGATCCGATCGGAAAGGAGCAGTAATGCGGGTGATGGTGCGCTACCGCTCTGGGCAGACTGAAACGGTGCTGCGGGTGTCGTCGGTTCACGAGAGCCGCGGCGGGGTGCTGCTGCTGCACGAGGAGGGAATCGCCTACTTCCGGCGCCCCGAGGTCGTGAGTCTGGAGGTTACGCCGAGCGGCAAGGGCGGCCGGTCGACAGAGTTGATCGAGGCAGGGCCGTATGTGACGGCGGCGCGGCGACCGTGAGACTTCCGGGGAGCGCGGTGACGCCGCCGCTCGGGGATCCGGGCGTTTCCGGAGGCGTTTCGGTGGGTTCGGCCGGCGGCCGACGCGCGAGTTGGCGGCGGCGGCGGTCGAGGTGGCGCTGCGGGCGGGAACGCGACGATCGTGCTCGGGCGCTCGTGTTGCGGGCCCGGCGGCAGTCTGGCGTTGGATGATCTGAGCGGCCGCGGGCGCCGCCGGCGGCGCAAGGAGGCGCAGGCGACGCCGGATTGGCTTCCGATTCTTGCTGCTGCCGGGTGGCCACCTGTTGATGCTGTTGATGGCCGATTCGGAGAATGCATAGAATGGCCTCCGGCAACGATTGGCTACGTGCCGGGGGCGCGCGGCGGACTCGGAGGGGCGGACTGAATGCTTGACGTGGGCATGCGGGAATTCCTGGCGTTCATGTTGAGACTTCCGGACGGCCACGCGCGGCGGCTCCTGCGCCTGCAGTACGTGCAGGAAGCGTCGATCTTCGTGATTCCCGATCTCGAGGAATGGGTTGCTGTTGAAGAGGACGTGCACGCAGCAAGCGTGTTGAGGGATGCGTTGAAGGCGCTGATGTCGGGAGCTCGGCCGGGCGCTGGCTGCGAACGTGGCCACGTGCGGTCGCTGCGGAGAACGGTCGGTTATCGCCGGTCGATCCGCCGAGTCGCTGACCTGCCGGAACCGCGGCGGACTGCTGCTGCGGCCCATGTGAGCGCCGACGAACCCTCTGGCTGCGGTTGGCAGCGTCCAGTCTGCGAGTTGCCGCCTGCTGGTTGGCTTCGGATATTCGGGGCTACATCTCGTGACACTGGGGACGAACATCAAGCGGTTGCGGATGCTGGCGGGCTTCCGGACGCAGAAAGAGTTGGCCGACCTGCTCCGCGTCTCGTCGTCCCAATTGTCGGAATGGGTGACCGGCCGCTACGGCGCCCCCAGCATTTCCAGCCTTGTCAGGCTCGCCAAGGCGCTCGGTTGCTCGGTGGAAGACCTGCTTGTCGGTGTCGACCCGGACTACGACCGGATCCGCCGGAGCACCTCGTCCGCTATTGCGGTGGTTGCGGAGGGTGACGCACTTCCGGATGGAATCACGTGGGATGAAAGCGGGCAGGAGCGGCCAAAGGTGTTGCGGTGGTTGTTCCGGCCTGGAGACCTCCGCGATCCGAGGGCCTATGGGATCGAGATTCGCGGCGACTCGATGCTCCCGGCGTACCGACCCAACATGATCGCGCTCGCGTCTCCTGGGCTGGAGGTGTGCGACGGCGACGAGGTCTATGCTCAACTGGCGTCGGGTGAGTGTCTGGTCAGGCTGCTGCACATGTCCGATCCTGGCCGTTATCTGCTCCAGCCGTACAACCCGGCCCACAGCGTGCGCGTGGTGAGGCGTCGGGATATTCGGGCGATGCACGCAATTGTGTACTCCGTCATGGGGAGTTCTCGCGCATTCGGTTCTCGACGAGCGCCTCGGTGATGTCGAGGATGACGCTCTCCTCGCTGACCATCCGGCGGTAGCCGGGGTCGCGGTTGCGGCGTTCGGCGGTGTTCTGGTGTGGCCTCACGGGAGGTCTCCTGGGCCGGATCAGGCAGCGGACGAGCGGGCGGGTCTGCAGCGTTCAGGCGCACCGCTAGCGCGTTGGGTGGCGAGGTTGATCCTCTTTGGGCGTGTCGCCATATCCCGCGGCGGGATCTGGCGGTCTTGGCAGTGTCTCGGGTTGTGAGCGGCTGCGCAGCGCGTATGAAGGGTGGCCTCGATCTGTTTGGATCGTCTGGCTGGGCAGGCGTTCCCTTGTTCGTTCGACCAGACCTATCGGGTCGGGATGGTTCTCTAGTCCGTTGATCAGTCTTTGACTGGTCATCGTGAGCTTGCCGCCACTGCCACGGGCCATTGCTGAGATTCCCTTGAGCGTGCGTTGGATGACTTCTTTGGCGGAGGCTGTGTCATCGTGTGGCCAGCAAGCGAGGAACCCCGCTTGTATCCATCGTTCCAGTTTTGCCGGTGTGCTGGTCCACTCGGTCAGCGTCGCGTCGGCTTGGTAGAGTACAGGCTCCGCCTTGAAGCCGAGCTTGTTGCCGTTCTCCGTTGCCCAGCGGTTGACCTCGATGTGATCGATGGTCCTCATGTTGCTCGTCAGGAGCATCTTCGCTCCCAGAGCCATGCTTTCGCATACGATTCTGGCGTCGGTGTGGTCGCCGATATCGTCGGGGTCGGTCGTGGGGAAGCAGCGGGCGTCGATCTTGTTGATCAGTCTGGAAGCGAGTGCCTGCTGTTCGGTGGTCAGCTGGATGATCCGGTACGGGCTGGAGGTGTTGCGCCACACCTGGGCCCACCAGGCCTGCTGTCGAAGTTCGGCTCGGCGTTCTACCGGTACGTTCGCGTTGTCGAGTTCGAGCAACGCTTCGGCGCCGCTCTTCGTTCCGGTCCATATGGTGTCGGCGGCCAGTGGCGCCTGCTCGCGGGCTACGCTAGGGGGCGCGAGAACCTGTCGCCCGTGTAGTTCGCACCACGCTGCGTGCAGCTTGCGTTGTGTCGGGCGTTTCAGTTCGCTGGTGTCGACCAGGATCATGATCCGGAGGCCTTTCGGATGCTGTGCTGCGTCGCTCTGAAATCCGCCTCACGCTGCCAGCGTTGTACCGGTGTCTCTCTGGTGCGTTTGCGTCTTCCTGGTCCGTAGTACCACTCTGTTGCGAGCTTCGCTATTTCTTCGCGCGTGGCCTGTGGCCCCAAGTGTTGAGCGGCGAGTCCCCAGAGTGCTGTCTGCAATAGGCGGTCGGTTGAGACTGTCCTGCTTTGCATGCTCAGTGCTCCAAGCTGGAGACACTGATCATTGACGTCTGGAATTCTGAATGCAAGCTGGTGTCGTGCTTCGGTCAAGTACGTGTGTGCGTGGGCTGACGAACCAGCTTCGGCTTCAGGCCGACGATGGCCGCGATGCGGATGAGGTCGCGCAGCGGGATGCGGGCGGCGCCTTCGAGCTCGCGCTGCAGGGCGCCGGCGTGGACGCCCGCGTGGGCGGCGACCTCCTCGCGGGTCATCCGGGCCTCGTTCATGGCCTCGACGAGCGCCTCGGTGATGTCGAGGATGACGCTCTCCTCGCTGACCATCCGGCGGTAGGCGGGGCCGCGGTCGCGGCGTTCGGCGGTGTCGTGGTGCGGCCGGTTCACGGCAGCTCTCCTGCGGCGGTCAGGCAGCGGACGAGGGGACTGGTCCTGAGCGTGCTGACTGCCGGCTCCGGCGTGAACACGCTGTTGCGCAGGTCGTGGTCGACCAGCGGCAGCAGGTCGCGCTCGACCAGGACGAACCCGTCGCCGGTCTGCTCGCGGTCCTCGTTGACGTGCCGGCGCAGCTCGGCGTTCAGACGCTCGATCTCCGCGGGTGCGCACTCCCGCCGCCTGCGGACCCGGACGGGGTGCTGTTTCGGGCCGAGCCGCACCGCGGCGTCCTGTTCGTCGTACAGATCCGGCAGATTCAATGGTTCCTTGATCGGCTCGCTCAGCGTGTGCCCGCCGGTTGGGTGCTGGATGAGGACCGATGTCTTCGTGAGGTTGCGCATTGCAGGTACAGGTCTAGGGCACCGTGGTCGCGTCTTCACGGTGCTGGTCTCCGCTTGGTCGCATGCAGCTCGAGCGGCGTCCGTGTCGCGCTCTCCGGCAGGTACAGCGGGTGCCGCGGGTGACCTTCGCTGGTTGGCGGCCCGATCCGGTAGACGTCGCCCGCGGCTCTGAGGATCTCGAGCACTTGCCGCGCGCGCGCCTTGCCGGCCTGTCCGGGCGGCTTGCCCCACGCGGCGATGACGAGGTCGGCCTCGCGTGCGGCATCCGTTATCGCCTGGTCGTTGGCGGCGCCGACCGGATCGTCGAAGTCCTTCAGGCCCTTCGGGTCGGTGGTCCTTGCGGCGTAGAGGTTGACCATCGTCAGGTGCGTGGCCTGCTCCCTGCGGGCGAAGCCGATGACGCGCCGGCTGGTGGGGTCGTCGCGTTCGGCATCGGCCGTCGACGGGTTCAGGCCGCAGACGAGGACGCGCTTTTCCTTGGGTGCGAGCAGGTCGCCGACGTCCCGCTCGAGCGTCCAGCGGTAGGCCGGCGTGTGCTTGCTGCGGCTGTCGTCGGCCGGCATCGTGGTGGAGGGAGGAAGTGTCCTGTTTCTTGTGTCGCGTGCCGGGGCGTCCGTTCCGGTCTCGGTGGTCCGGGCAAGGCTGCGCGATCGGCTTATTTCGCGCTGTCGGTCGGGTCGGGGAGGATTATCGTGACGGCCGGGACATCGGGGCCTTCGTTCTGGATGTGCCGGTTGTTTGTCAGGGCCTTGAGGAGTTCGAATGCCGTGCTCGGCTTCTCGGGGTGTCCACCAGGTGCGTTTGCACCGTGGGCATTGTTCCTCCGCATTCAGGCTGCCCGGTCGCAGATCGATGCGCAGGATTCCGCCGCAGGCGTGCTTCCGGCACTTGAGTTCGATGGCCTCGATTTCGTCTGTCGTCACGAGCTGGCGCGTTTCCACGATCATGGCTTTCAGTCTGTGCCATTCGGGTCGTCCCGCTCGGTGCCGGCCGTCGACGGATTCAGGCCGCAGCGTCGCGGGCCTGCGGGTCGGCCTCTGCGATCCGGGCGAGTCCGGTCGACAGGATGACGAGCAGCGCCCGCACGCAGGGGCAGTGGGCACGTGCCCGCTCGCGGTCGATCTCCTCCTGGAGCGCCTCGAGGGCTGCGTGTTCGTTTCGGGTCATGCCGGCCGGTCTCCCTGCCGCTGTCGCCGTTCGGCGTCTTCTGCCGCCTCGAGGCGTCCGGCGATCCTCCGGGCTGTAGACGGTACGAATGCCAGTGTCACGGCCAGGAAGGACGCCGTAGCGAGGATCTGCAGCCAGACGGGCGCGGTGACCGGCACCAGGACCACCGTGAGCACCATGCAGGCGGATACGGGCACCAGGAACCGTGCGGCTTCCCCGGCGAGGATGACCGTCTGGCGCGGGTACTTCCGCAGCAGGTGGGCCGCGGCGGCCACGATCGGGACGGCTAGCAGCGCGGCGGTGAGGATGTCGGGCATGGCGGTCGGTCTGCTGCGTTACGCGGCCGGCGTCGGCGCCTGTTCTGCGGCGCCTCGCTCCTGCCGGTTCTCGGCGTCGATGCGGCCGAGTCCTGTGTCGTCGTGGTTGGCGAACCGGATCGCTTCGGCGATGGCCTCGTGACCGGCCTGGTCGCGGATGAGCCGGTGCATGCGCTGGCAGATGCGGCGATACGAGGGATGTCCCGCCGGCTGGGTCCGCAGCTCGATGACGTGCGTCGCCTCGCGCGCGTTCATGCGCATGGCGAAGCGGATGCGGCAGGCTATCGGCACCGCGTACTGGGCGACGTCGGCGCCGTAGCGCTGCCGAAGCCGTTCGTAGAGCTGCTGCGCTTCGTCCATCGCCCGCTCCCAGGCCGGCCGCAGGCCCGTGACGGCGTCGAGCGCGTCGGGCTCATCGGCCCCGTGCCGGGTGGTGAGCCGCTGCCAGTCGATGGTCAGCATGCGGTGGCGCTGCAGGTCGCGGAACGCGCCGTAGTCGGCGGTGATCTCGAAGGTGTACTCGGCGTGCTCGAAGGCGCGGCCGGGCCGGTGGCGGCGGTTGCCGCGCCTGCCGACGATCCGGCGGATCGCCTGCACGCGGCGGTTCGCCGGCATCTGCTGCACCAACCGGTGCAGGTCGCTCAGCGCGCAGTCCGTGTGCGGATAGAGTGCCGCGGCGAGCACCGCGGTCTCGCCGTCTCCCTTCCAGTCGATGAGCCGCACGCCGTTGCCGGACCCGGAGGGGGGTGTCTCTTGCTCGTCGGGGAGCATGCAGGCAGCGTCCTCGGCGGCTCCGTGCCGAGCGCACAGGTAGTCGCGCCAGGCGCCGCCGCGGTCCTCTCGGTCGACTCGCTGAACGAAGGCGGGGATGACCTGCTGGAGTTGTTGGAGCATGGCGGCGGCCATCGCCTGCGCCTCGGCCAGCGGGTGCGCGCCGAGGCGGAGCAGAAGTGCTTCGAAGGCCTGGCCGGAGCCGTGGATGCCGAGGTTGCTGCGGGTGGCCGCGGGCAGCAGGCCGCGTAGCGTGTCCAGGGCGCGGGCGCGCACGGCGCGTCGCCAGGCGGCCGGGTCGTCGCCGGGCCGGAGCGGATGCGCGTTGCGGAAGCAGGCTTCGGCGCCGCTCATGAACCCGGCGTAGGTCTCGAAGGTGTTGTCGAGCGTCTTGCGGTAGCGGCGGCGGTCGGCGAGGTCTCCGATCTCGGCCGGCGTCACGTACTTCCAGCGGCGCCCGGGGCGTTCAGTGTAGGGGACGTAGCGGGTGGACTGCTCGAGGTAGGACATCAGCCGTCCGCGCTCGAGCACCTTGGTGAGCACGTTGGAGACGCCCTCGCAGGCGACGTGTGCGCTGCCGAGCTGGGCGACAGAGTCGTCGCCGTACTGGCCGAGCACCCGGTCGTAGAGCGCGGCGGCGCGGCCGGTTGCCCCGTTGGCGTCGCTGTCCGCGGTTGCCTGCGGCAGGTCCGCGTCGAACTCGTCGAGGTAGAGGCGGCGCAGCGGCTTCGCCGAGCGGGAGTAGCGGGCGAACAGGGCGCCCTTGACGGTCTCGGGCAGGTTGCGCAGGGCGAAGCAGCGCTGGTCGAGGTTCGTGAACCGGGGCTCGAGGCGGGCCGCCTCGTCCGGGGTGAAGGTCTCGGCGGTCATGGTCGTTCTCCGCGCATTCGGGTCCGGTACGTGTCGAGCGGTGTCGGGATCTCGCCGGCGAGCCGCCGCGCGGCTTCCTCGACGAGTGCGGATGCCGATACCGGGTGGTAGCCGGTCTGCTCCACGGCGACGTTGATGCGCGGATCGTGCCTGCGGTCGCGCCGCTTGTGGATATGGCCGTGGACGTTGATGGTCCCTGCCGGGACGGTCCGCAGCGGGCAGTGTGTCACCACCAGCGGGGGGTTCGAGGCGATCACCAGGGCGCCGTGCGTTTGGTTCCAGCCGTCGGTCAGCGGGGCGTGAAGCGCCGCCACGTCGTGGTTGCCGAGAACGTTTATCTTCCGGCCCGGGAGTCCGTGGAGCATCCTGCGGCGGTATCGCTCGCCGACGGATTCGGGCGCGAAATCGCCGGCGTGGATGATCGTGTCCGCCGGGGCCACCGTGCGGCGCCAGTGCCGCTTCAGCGCCCGGTCGTGGGTCCGCCAGTGCAGGAAGGGCCGGTGGAGGTACGGGACCGACGCGCCGTCGCGCAGGTGCAGGTCGGCCCAGACCCAGGTACGTTCCGGGTGCACGTCGCCGATCCGGAGGACCGGGATGCCCTGGATCGCGATCATGGCCAGGATGGTGTGTGTCGAGTCGGGATCCATCCAGGTCCTGCCGTGGCCGTCGGGGTGGAGGAGTTCGCGGCAGGCGGCGCGCGTGGCCCGGGCGATCTCGTCGAGATCGGGGCCGTCGTGAGGTCTCGCCGGTGCGGGCTGGTTCCGCTCCTGCCCGGTACCGGGGTCAGCGGCGGAGACACTGAAGGTCGGTTTTCGGGTCATCTGGCACTGGCACCCGGTAGTAGTATGTGGACCCGCCGATCCGGATGCTTGCGCAGGAGGCCCGGAGGTACTCGGCGGCCTCTTCGAGGTCGATCTGGCGGTAGGGCCACTGTGCGCAGCGCTCGTGGCCGACGATCTCGCGGTCGACGGCGGCCGAGTGTCCCTGGAACCGGGCCGCGTGGACCAGCTCGGTGGCCGGGTCGAGCCGCTCGAGCGCGGCGCGCTCGGCCGTTGTGGCGGCGCCGTAGTCGCTGCTCGTGCGGATCTGGGCGATGGTTGTCGTTCTCTTGTCGGATCGCGTCCTGCGCCAGGCCGCGATCCGGCGGTTGATGCTTCCGAGCGTGGCGAGCAAGCCGCGGATGGCGAGTATCCAGAAGACGAGCAGGGCGGTCGCGGCCGCGGTCCACAGGACCGGGTCGCCGGAGAGGATGTGCAGTAGCGGACCGATTGGCATCGGCATGTGCTGGCTGGCGCGTTCCGGGGGGAGTGTAGGGAACGGCGGCTTCTCGTCTGTCGCTGACGAGCGACGGCGCGCGCGTTCCCAGCAGCCAGGCGGCGGGCCGTGGATGTCCGGTTTTCTGGCGGATTGGCCTTGGCCTTTCAACCCGCGCGCGCCGTCTCCCGTGGCGCCCGGCGGGCGCCAATGTCGTGGTATGGCCTACGCCAAATACTGTTGCCTTAACATCCGCACCCCTGTATTCTGCTCTGATTAGCGGAAATGCGGAGGGGATGGATGTCCCGAACACAAGCGGTTCTGCCAGGTGGCCCGCGGCTGTCGGACTATCTCAGCATCGGGGTGCTTGCACAGGTGTACCCGATCGCGGCGGTACGCGAGGCGTTGGCGTCGTGCGGTCGGGCAAGCCTTCGGCAGCGCGCTCTGCCGGCTGAGGCGATGGTGTATTACGTGGTCGCGTTGGGGCTGTTCCGGTCCGTGTCAGCGCGGGAGGTGCTGCGCTGCCTGATGGAGGGGCTGCGGTGGGTGTCGTCGGACGCGACGCTACGCGTGTCGGGAAAGTCGTCGATTTCGCGCGCGCGGACGCGCTTGGGGTCTGCGCCGTTCGAGGCGTTGCGTGCGGCCCGGGTGGAGCCGGTGGCGGACCCGGCGACGCGCGGGTCGTGGTATCGCGGCCGGCGCCTGGTGGCGTTCGACGGGTCCACGCTGAACGTGCCGGACGAAGCGACGAACCGGGAGGCGTTCGGAGCGCCCGGCGCGTCACGTGGCCGAGCTGCTTTCCCCCAGGTTCGCCTGACGGCGCTGGTGGAGGTGGGGACGCGCGCGGCGTTCGCGTGGCGGGCGGGCGCGTATGCCGAATCGGAGGAGGCACAGGTCGAGGTGCTGCTGCCTTGGTTGTCCACGGGCATGCTGGTGCTCGCCGACCGGGGCTACTGCGGCTTCCCGCTCTGGCGGCGGGCGGCCAGCACCGGCGCAGACCTGCTCTGGCGCATGAAGGCGAACCTGCGCCTGCCGGTGCTGGAGCGCTTCGACGACGGTTCCTACCGGAGCGTGCTGCGGGGCAGCGGCCAGGACCGCCGGCGCAGTCGGGGTAAATGTCCCGTCCGGGTCGTCGAGTACAGGCTTGACGACCCGAGCGACACCGTCTACCGCTTGGCCACCACCCTGCTCGACCCGGCCGTTGCGCCAGCCGCCGAGGTTGCCGCTCTGTACCACGAACGCTGGGAGGTGGAGACCGCCTACGACGAGGTCAAGACCCACATCCTGGGCCCCGGCGCGATCCTGCGCAGCAAGACGCCGGATTTGGTGTTGCAGGAGGTCCACGGGCTGATGCTGGCGCATTACGCCGTGCGGCGTCTGATCCATGAGGCGGCGCGCAAGGTGGACGAGGACCCGGACCGCCTTTCGTTCGTCCACGCCGTGCGGGTCGTGCGCCGCCGTGTCGAGAACCCTGGCGTTTCCCCCCGCATCTCCGAATGAGGGGCTTCGTGATCGCGTGCTCGACGAGATTCTGGAAGAGCGGGTGGTCTCCAGTCGCGGCCAGAAGAAGCCCCGTGGCGTCAAGCGGAAGATGAGCGGCTATCCACTTCGCGGCCCTGGCCCGCTGTCCCGCCGCAAGTGGGATTGGACACCGCGTATCGTGGCGTCAAACCGTTAAAGCAACAGTATTGGGCCTACGCCGTGTCGGGAACCGTCCTGCCGGCGCCGTTCGCGGTCCGTTCCCGGCTCGGCGCCGTCGCGGCGTCCGGGCCTTCCCGCCTGTTGGCGAGGAGGCGGTTGCGCAGCACGACGCGCAGCACGGCGAGCACGCCGGCGCGCTCGATCCCGTGCTCGTAGGCGGCTTCCTCCACGCGGTCGCGCATCTGCTGGTGCAGGAACTGTTCGACGTAGTGTTCGCACAGCGCGTCGACCTTGTACGCCGGCTCGGCGGCGGCCCGTTCCGCCAGGCTCGGGGCGATTTCGGCGGCCCATTCGTCGGCTCGGATCTCGGCCGAGACCTTGTTCCCGAGGTCGTTGAGCTGCAGCGGGCTGCCGGCGGCGAGCAGCAACCGGGGCTGCTGCCACGGCGGGGCCGCCGTCGCGCTCTTTCCGGTCAGGTTCGCCCGCGTCCAGTCGTGGATCGACAGCTCGTCGAGCCAGCCGGCGTCGTCGTCGCGCTCGGCGACGAGGAAGCGCCCGAGGTCGGCCGGGTCCTTCGCCTGGTGGTAGCGCAGGTAGATGCTCGAGCGGTCGACGGCGAGGACCTCGACCTTGCCGCTCGCGTGGGACATGACGAAGCGCGCGCGCCGCGCCAGCCCGGATCCGCGGGCGAGCGCCTGCTGGAAGATGCGCCAGCCTTCCACGATGGGGATCTCGTAGGGCGCGTTCCCGGCGGTCGGTCGTCCCTGGAACAGGTAGTAGGGCGGGCAGCCCGCGTAGGACAGCCGGCTCCACAGCTCGGCCAACACTTCGGGCCGGTCGTTGATGCCGCGTATCAGCGGGCACTGGTTGACGGCGGTGACGCCGGTGGCGTTCCAGGCATCGAGCTCGGCGAGCGCCTCGGCGGTCAGCTCGCGCGGGTGGTCGAAGTGCGCCATCAGGTAGATGCGCTGGCGCTCGCGCGGATGGTCGCGCAGGACCCGCTGCAGGCCGGGGTCGCGCCGCAGCCGCCAGGGATCGAAGGCGGGCATCTTCGAGCCGATGCGCACGATGCGCACGTGCTCGATGCCGGCCAGCGCCTCGAGGATCTGCGCGATCCGGCGGGTGCTCATCAG
The DNA here is from genome assembly GCA_965116825.1 of Vicinamibacterales bacterium. Classification (GTDB taxonomy): domain Bacteria; phylum Acidobacteriota; class Vicinamibacteria; order Vicinamibacterales; family UBA8438; genus WTFV01. Next base: position 6,081,703 of record OZ220736.1, on the reverse strand, counting down.
CAGCGGGTCGCCGCCGGTGAGCAGGACGTTGCTGATCCCGGGGTGGGCGCGGATGTAGTCGAGGCCTTCGCTAACGTCGTTGTTCGCGTCGTGGTTGCCGGCCATGAACAGGCGCTTGCGGAAGCAGTAGCGGCAGTAGGCGCCGCAGACCTCGTTGCACAGCAGCAGCGCCGTGTCGGCGTACTTGTGCTGGACGCCGCGGGCGACGGTATTGGCGTCCTCGTCGCTGGCGTCTAGCGCGCCGTAGTCGTCCAGCTCCTCGCCGCGCGGGATGACCAGCTGGCGGATCGGGTCGTCCGGGTCCGACCAGTCGATCAGATCGAGGTAGTAGTCGTTGAGGCGGAAGGCGTACTTGCCGGCGACCGGTGCGAGCGCCCGCCGTTCGGCGGCGGTGAGGCCCTCGATCCGGTCGATGCTCGTGATGTAGCGCACGCGGCGCAGCGTGTCGTCGGTCTTGTCGGGCGTGGGTGCGGCGGTCGTCTTCATGGGGGGATCCCCCTCTCGCTTGGTTGCGGAGTCTACAGGCCGAGCTGGCGCAGCTGCTTCGCGCGGCTGGCGAGCGATCCGAGGTGGGCGTCGAGCTTGTCCCAGTCGTTGAACTCGTTGTGGGCGGGGGCGGGGAGCGCTTCGACCGCGTCGTACAGCTCGCCCTCGGGGTAGCCGCCGTGCAGGGCGCGGAAGGCGTCGAGCCAGTCTCCCTCGCGGGCCGAGTCGAGCGCCCACAGCGCGCGGCGCCACGCGGGGTCGGTGATGGTGGTCGACTCGGGATCCTGGTTCTCGTGGGTGGCGATGTCGATGCTCGCCTCGGTCGGGCATCCGAGCGTGCCGGCGATGACGCTGCCGGCGAGGCATACCATGCACTTGCCGTCGGTGTGACGGGGCCGGTGCCAGGTCATCCACATCGGCGTGTAGCGGGCGTGGTCGAGCTTGCGCGCGTCGGTGATGGCCAGCTCGAGCAGGTCGGACAGCTTGCCGGGAGGCGGTGTCGTCAGGTCCATCGCGTTCTCCGGGAGGGGATGGCGCGTCGTGCTCGGTGGAGCGTCTGCGCCTCGGGTTTTATCTGGAGGTCGCTGGTCCGGCATCCGGCGGGTCGGCCGGACACGTTTCAGTGGAGCGTCTGCGCCGCCGTGTCGATGTAGACGTCGACCGTCCAGCACCTGGCGGCTCCGCCGGGGCTCGTGCCCAGCGGTCCGATCACGTGGACGTGGAGCGTCCATCCGACGGGTCGGCCGGGAAGCTCCGTGGAGATGAAGGCCCAGGCCGCGATCCTCGCGGCGGTGTCCTCGTCGGCGGCCTCGACGACCAGTGGCTCTTCTTCCTCGGGTCGCGTGGTGGTGGTCCCGTCGGGCTGGGTGACGGCCTGGACGTGCGTGTGGTAGCGGGCGGTTGCGGGTTCGCGGGTGGCGTTCATCGGGTCCGGGATCCTTTGGCGGCTGCCGGCGCCCGGGGCGCCGGGGCCGCCTTCTTCGGCTTCCTGTACTGGTCGGGCAGGCGCACGGTGGGCGGTCCCGGGGGCCAGCGTAGGCTGAAGACGAGGTGTGCGAGTCCGAGGGTGCGGCCGAGCAGCGGCGGATCGAGCAGCGTCTGTCCGTCGGGCTGCGGCACGACGGCCAGCAGTGTCGACCAGTGGTCGGCGCGGCGCAGCTCGACCTGTTCGCCGTTCTCGGCGAGCGTGCCGATCCGCCGGGTCGTGTACTGCAGGACGACGTTCCAGCCGCCGTCTCCGCGCGGCGTGAACAGGTAAGGGCGCTTGACCCAGGCGCGGTCGTCGTGGGTCGTCCCCGGCTCGACCGGCCGTGCGGCGGCGAGGGGGCCGGGCAGCTTCAGGCGCAGGGCGCAGGGGGGTTGTCCGGGCCGGGCGCGCCGGGGCGCGTGAGCCCGAACTGTTGCATGCGGCCGGCGACCAGGTCGTGCTCCTCGCGCCAGTCAGCCGGTGGGCGGCGCCACGCGGGCATGGGGTCGTCCCGGGCGTCGGGCTCGTGGTCGTCGGGGCGCAGGAACGCCGGCATCGCGTGCGTCTTGTCGTGGCGCTCGGCCTCGGGCGGGTCTTCGTCCTTGCCGCGCCGGGGCGCGGTTGTGATGGGCATGGGTATGGGGCCCTCCGGGAGGGAGCGTGCGGCAGGCGGGCTGGGGCGCATGCGCCGGCGCAAGCCCGGCCGCTCAGTGGGCGGTGAGGGTGCGCAGCGCGCTGACGACGTGACGGCGCGAGGCGTCGAGCGCCAGCAGGTGGCGGACCGGGTGGTCCTTCGATGCCTCGGGCTCGCAGCGGGCGATCACGTGGTCGATTGCGGTGCTCATCGTGTCGGTGAGGATGCGCACCGCCTCGAGCGGGGTGAGCGCCTGGATCCGCCACTGCGGCTGGCCGCTGCCGGCCTCGTCGCAGCCGTTGGTCCAGTAGACCGCGGCGGCGGTGTCCTCCGGCAGTCCGAACTCGTCGATCCTGGCGGGCGGCAGCCACATCAGGTGGCCGGTGATCGGGTCGCCGAGCTCGGCCAGCAGGTGGCCGTCGTCGGTCAGCATCTCGCACAGCTGCTCGTACTTCGGCGTGTCCGGCTCGACGGTCCGCCCGATGCCGGTGTGCGGGTGGTCGTCCAGGTTCAGCTGATGGATCATCGTGTCGCCGCCGTGTCGCAGGTGTGGTCGAGGGATCTGTCGAGGTCCGTGTTTTGCTGCCAGGAGCCGGCGGCCGGGGCCGGAGGCTTCGGCGGCTCCTCGGGGAGCGTATCGGACGTGCGCCGCCCGATGGCCTTGAGATCGGGACGCTGGTCCTTGGGCGTGACGGTGCGTCCGTGGTGGTCGACACGTTCGCAGGGGATCTCGCGGTCGTTGGCCATCGCGACGACGCCGGCGCCGCCGCGGTCCCCCGGCTTGTCGAACGAGACGACCAGATGGGGCTTCCTCTCGTTGAGCATGTCCTCGTCGCGGACGGCGATGGCCTGGCCCCGGTAGGCCTTCAGCCCCTTCTCGTGCCATTCCACGGCGGTTTCCAGCTCGTCGAGCGCTTCCTGCCGCGGGTCGCGGGTGGCCTCGCCGTCGGGGTCCTCCGGGTCGGGGATCGAGTGGTCGGCGTCGGGCGGGTACTGCTCGTCGATCGCGGCCTTCTCGGCGTGGACGTTGGTCGCCTTCTCGGCGTCGGCTTCGTACTGCGCCTTCGCGCCGTCCCAATCGGTGCGGTGGACGTCGCAGGGCACGCCTGCATCGCGCGCCCAGTTGGCGGCGGTGGCCTGCGCGCCGCGGCTGTCCCCGGTGACGATGCGCATCGGGGCGCCGGCTATGCGCTGGCGGACCTCGTCGAGCTTGGCGTAGACGACGGCGGGCTCGTCGTGGCGCCAGGAGCCGGTGACCAGCACGCGCACCTCGCGCGTCGGCTCGTGGGCTGGCGGCGGGGCCGGGGCCGGCAGCGGCGGCGGCGCGGGGACGCGCCAGGGGACCCGGACGTCGCCGTCGGGGTCGTGATAGCCGCGTTCGACCGTGCGGTTGTGCTCGTCGAGCTTCTCGCGCATTTCCGTCGGCATCGGCCGGTCCGGGGCGTCGCGCTGCTCGGCGCGGGCCTGTTCGGCGCTTGTGCGCAGGGTCGCGACGCTCGCGTCCAGCGCCGCGAGCTGCTTGTTGCCGGCGCCGGCCGCGGCGATCTTCTGCCGGTAGGCCTCGAGCCGGTCGGCGGCGAGGTCGTCGGGATGCTGCGGCGCATCGTCCGGGGGCCGTTCGGTCTGGGTCTCCTGGTCGCCGGCTGCGGGAGTCTCGTCCCAGTCGTCGTCGCCGGCGTCGAAGACGTGCGTGTCGACGGGGGCGTCGGCGGCGCGCCCGGGGGTCAGGGCCTGTTCGCGCGCCTGCGCCGGCGCTGCGGAGCGTTCGCGCTCGCGTTCGATGCCGGCGGCCCAGGTGGCGGCCTGCGAGAGGACGTCGCCGTGGCAGGCTTGCGGGGCGCAGTGGCAGGCGAGCTGCTTGCCGTCGAGCCGGGCGAGCTTGTCGATGTCGACCTTGCCGGAGTCGATGGCGGCGGCCAGGTACTCGCGGTACTGCTCGACGACCTCGCGCCGCTCGTCCGGGTCGTTGCGGTCGCGCAACGGGAACGGGTTGCCCCAGTCGGTCTTGCGGTCGATGCGCACGGCCTTGCCGGAGCGCAGCGCGTCGAAGGCGCTCCTCTCGCGCAGGTTGAGGGTTGGCGGCGGCTCGCCGGACGCATGTCCGGGCTTCGCCCACGCGGCGTCGGCGGCCTGCTGGCCGAGGCGCCGTTGCGTGCCGGCTGCCGTACGTCCCTCGATGGGCACCACCCACGCCGGGTTGGGCTCGGCCTGCTCGCGGCTCTGCCGGGCCTTCTGCAGGTCGACCAGCTCTCCGGTCCGGGTGTGGTTGCGGTCGCCCGCGTCGACGGCCTCGACGGGGACGCCGGCCCGGGCGGCGATTGCGGCCAGCCGCCCGGCGGACTGCTCGCCGCGGGGGAAGGTGACGACCAGGTGCGGCTTCTGCTCGGCGATCATCCGCCGGCGGGTCAGCTCCGCCTCGGCCGGGTCGGTGGTGCGGTACTGGTCGCAGCGCACGCCGCGGCGTCTTGCCCATGAGGCTGCGACCGTGGACAGGTCCTTGCGGCCGGTCTGCATCTCGACGGCGATGCGCAGCGCCGCCGGGTGCGCTCTGGCGAGGACCTCGTCGAGCTTGGCGTGAACGAGCCGCTCGTCGGCGCCGGCCCGACGGCCGCCGATCACCACGCGCGCCTCGCCGTGGGTGCGCGGGTCGCCGTTGGGGAGCTTCGCGATGCGGCTGACCGGCGGCGCCTCGACCGGGCCGGCGGGCCGGCCCGGGATGGCCGAGCGGCGGGCGATGGCGGCGATGTCGTAGAGCCGCCCGGTGTCGGTCAACGTGGTGCGCGACGCCGGGTCGACCTCCTCGACGGCGACCTTCGCGCGCGAGGCGATCTGCATCATCATGCGGGTACCGCGCGACTCGCCCTGCGGGAAGGCGACGACCAGGTGCGGCTGTCCCTCGGTCAGCATCTGCTCGTTGCGGCGGTAGCCGGCGGAGCGGCCGTAGCGGTCCCAGTCGGCGGGGTACTCGTCGCAGGGCACGCCGTTGCGTGCGGCCCACTCGGCGGCCATTCGGTCGGCGCCGCGGGCGGCGCCCGAGATTACCTGCATCGGGATGCCGCCGAGCCGCTCGCGCACCTCGTCGAGCTTGGCGTCGACCAAGCCGCGGTCGGTGAAGTCGCGGCTGCCGCAGACCAGCACTCGGGCCTCGGTTTCCGGCGGCGCCGGTTTCGGGTTCTTCTCGGGCATGGGCGTCTTCGTCGGTACGGTGTCCGGTGTCCTGTCCGCGGGCCGCGGGCGCGCGCCGGCGGGCAGGCCGAGCGTGTCGGCCCACTCTGCCGGGTCGTGGATGCGGTCGAGCTGTCGTGTGCGGTCGAGCCCGACCAGCATGGCCGCCGCCCGGGCCTGGCAGGCGACGGCCCGGCCCGGCCGGTGGAACTGGTCGCTGTAGGCGTTGTGGGTCTTCAGGTTGCCGAGCCGGTCGCCGTGCTGGGCGAGAGTCGCCTTGATCCACAGGCGGTCGTAGAAGGCGCTGCCGGAAGCAGCGGGCCAGAAGGTCCCCTCGTGCTGGAAGCCTCGCAGGGGCCCGGCGGAGCGGCGATGGCGGTCGATGCGCTTCGCCTCGTAGCCGTTGGGCGAGGGCCGTTCGGCCGGGCCGCCGGCCCCGTAGCACTTGGCGGCCTGGTAGACGCTCTCGACGCTCACGCCGCGGTCGCCCTCCGCGCCGGGTGCGCGCAGGTTCATCGCGCTCAGGGGCCGACCGAACATCTGGCCGCTGCGGCTGCTGATCTCGAGGACGTGCAGGTTTGCCGGCGCGCCTGCCGGGTCGTGGTGCTCGGTCACGAACGGCGGGCGGTCGAGCGGTGTGAACCAGGTCGTCGGTCTCGCCATGTCGCGTTGGGAGTGTAAGGGTCGGCTCGTCAGTTCCTGCCGGCGAGCATCTGTCCGCGGTCGTCAGGTTCGGGGCGAGGCTGATCCGCGCGCGTGCGGAGCCTGAAAAATGCTTATGTGCGGGTGATCCGCGGCACCGTGGTTTCATGCTTGCCTGCATGACTTGCGTGTTGCCGGGCCTACGGCCGATGGCCGGTTTTCCGTGCACTGCGGCATGGAGGAGGGAGCGCTGCCGTGATCGTTGTGACCGATGAGGAGATGAACGGCAGAATCCGGCAGATCGTTGACCAGTTGCGTCGGGCCTTGCAGGACTCGGCACTTGTTGCTCTTGAGATCGAGGCCTATCGGGACGCTCTTGCGAGTATTGGTGCTCAAGCGCAGGACTTGGTGCTGGCTGACCAGGACACCTTGACCTGTCGTGACGTTTCCATAAAGCCTTGGCCGACGCATGACGAGGTACGCAGGGTTCTGCGTCGTCATCGGGAGCTTCGTGAGCGAATAGCGGAACTTCGTGGGGACCTGCACGATCTCGGGATCGGTCCGGATCTGTTCAAGTAGCTTCCTTGCGGAGCTTTGACGTTTTCGGTTCTCGAGGACCGCGGCTCTGTTCGTGGCTGCGTTCGTGCAAGCTCTCCTTGTGTTCAAGATGCGTGTTGCTGTTTTGCTGACGCTGGGCGCCGTTCTGGGTGTCGTTCAACCGGTGCCGGCTCTGGCTCAGGGCCCGGTTGCCGAGCTGCCGTACGGCGAGCTTGTCGAGGATGCGGCTGCCCGCCACCGGGTGGATCCGCTGCTCGTGCACGCGGTGATCGCCGTCGAGTCGGCGCATCGGCCCGATGCCGTCTCGCCGGCCGGGGCGCAGGGCCTGATGCAGCTGATGCCGGGGACCGCTCGGATGCTCGGTGTTGGCGACCCGTTGGACCCGCGGTCCAATGTGGAGGGCGGGGTGGCGTACCTGCGGCGGCTGTCCGACGAGTTCGGGACGGTCCTGGCGCTCGCGGCCTACAACGCCGGGCCGGGCGCGGTCCGCGAGCACGGCGGGGTGCCGCCGTTCGCTCAGACGCGGCGCTACGTGCGCTCGGTGCTGCTGGCGCTCATCCGCCTGCGGGCGGGGTTTCCGGCGCGCTGACCGTTGGCGGTTGGTTCAGGGACCTGCGGATCCGCAGTCAGCGGCTTCGCCGCGCTTCCAGCTCCTCGTGGCTCTTCCATGTCAGCTGGATCTGCGGCTGCCTGGCGCCGTTCATCCGGATGAAGCCGGCCTGTTCGCACAGGTCGATGTGGTACCTGATCACGGCGGCATCCATCGGGTTCCCGTTGAGCGGGTCCGGTAGCGTTTCCGGGAGGTCGTCCCATGGGGACTCGCGGTTTTCGAGCCACTGCAGGATCTTGAGGATCACCTCTTGTCGACGCTTCATGAGTCGAGCATGGGGCGGCTGTTCCGGCCCTTCTTGAACGGTGGACCGTGCAGGCGGGTGCTTCAGGTGTTCGGCGCCGGCGGGGAGCCTGCCGCTGGTTTCCGGCCGGCGTGCCGCGGCGGTTGCCGCGAGGGCCGCCGTCAGTCGTCGCCCTCGGCGGCGGGGATGACTGCGCGTTCGAGCGTGAGCAGGCGCTGGTCGACCTTGGCGAACTCGATCTCGACGTTGCGGAGCCGGTCGCCCATCTGCCGCACGTCGGTGCGGAGGTTGTCGATGTCGCCCTCGAGGTCGGTGAACCGGCTCCCGATTTCGCTTCGCATGTCGGTGAACCGGCTGTTCATCTCCGCCCGCAGGTCGCTGATCCGCGTGTTCAGCTGGCTGTTCTGGTTGATGGCGATCGCGCCGAGCGCGACGATGATGCTGCCGATCGTCACCATCGTTCCGATGATGGCCCACGTGTCTTTCGTCATCGTCCGGACTCTACTCCTCTCTTCCTGGTGTCGCAACCGCGCCGACTGGCGGCGCGTGCTGCAGCCGTCAGGCGCAGCTCTGTTCGTGATGTCCGGGACGTGCTCCGTCACTCGCTGCCGTGCTCCGCGTTGTACAGCGCCTTGATGTGCTTGAGCAGTCCCTGGGGATCGCCCTGGAACTGCTTGCGCAGCGCCGCCTGCTCGTCGGCGCCGAGCTTGAGCGCTCGCATGCCGTCGTTGATGTGCTTCTCGAGCGGATGGCCGGTCGGCGGCTGCGGCTGGCCGCCGTCGCCCTCTCTGGCCGGGGGCTGTTCGTCGTCCTGCTGATTGGCTGCCGGCCGCACCGGCTCGCCGCTGCCGGCGGCCGTTTGCGCGTCCGTGCCGCGGGGCTTTGCGGCGTTGCGGCGGTTGAGCTCCTCGGTGGTGCGCCGCAGCAGCTCGTTCGGGTCGGCGTAGCGCCGGCGCAGCCCGTCGGCGACCTCCTTGGGGAGCTTCGCGAGCAGCGCGTTGGTGCGGTTGGCGAGCTGCTCGGCGCTGGCGGGCGCCTGCGGCTGGCCCTGTTGGGGCGCCGCCGGCGCTGCTGCGCGGCCGCGGTTGGCGGGCGGGGCCGCCGTGCGGCGCTGGGGGCCCTGCTGCGGGCCGCGCTGCTGCGTTCCCTTTCTCGGCTCGGCGATGTCGCGCTCGCCGGTGTCCTCGTCGGCGACGATCGCGATCAGCTGATTGGTCAGGTAGCGGCGCCGCATGGTGATCTGGGTAGCCAGGTCCTTGATGTCGCGCTCGTCCGGCAGCGGCAGCCACGACAGGTGGATCGCCGGTCCGCTTCGAGACGTAGTCGACGGTCTTGTCCATCGGGACCGAGGGGATCTTCGCGCGGGCCTGCGCCAGGGCGGCGACCAGCTTCTTGTGCGCCTCGTACTCGACGTGCGGGGGCATCGGCGGCCGGTTGGTGATCAGGATCGCCGCCACCGCGGGCGGGAGGATCGAGAGCAGCGTCTTGAGCCGTTCGCGCGAGAGCGCCGCGACGTCTGCGTTGGTCAGCGATCCCCCCGCGGGGAGGCCGCCGTTGGCCTGGTGCAGGCTCGCCGCGGGCGGTTCGCCGGCGGCGGAGCCGTTGGTCTGCGTGTCGTTGGTCCGGGTGTTCTTGTCCATGGTGGACGTCTCTGCGGGCGGCGGGTGCGCCGCCTGCCGCGTGTCTGTGCGCCGTGCTCTCCGGTGCGTCCGGGGCGGCTCGGCCGCGGATGGTCAGCCGTGCGCGCCGTCGGCGGGGCGGCGCGGGAGGAGCTCGGGCTGGCAGCCGTTGCGCGGCTGCCGTGGCGGCGGCTCCGCCTCGTGCGTCCAGTCGCCGGCAGCCGATGCGGGGGCGGGCGCGCCGGCCGGGTCGTCCGGGTTCCGCTTCTCCTGCCCGCGGGGGGCGGTCCGGATCTTGTGCTGCGCGGTCGGCACTGGCGGGAGTGTACGTACCGCTTGGCGCGCCTTCTCCGGCGCCGTGTCGCTGCGCGTTTGGCGCTGATTGTCGGGCATGCCCGTTCCCGCGTGGGGCAGGGAGACGAAGTCCTGTGGCGTGGCGGCGGCTCGTGCCGACGGTTCGGGCTGGTACCTGTCCATTGTCGCCCGCCTGCATCCTCCCCCCGTGGCCCGTCCCGCGCCGATGCATGAGAGGCGCGGGGGCGTCGTGCGACGGTGCGTTGGGCGTCTTCTGGTCCGGCTGACTGGCCGTTGCGCCTGGTCAGGCGGCGCCGCGCCCGGCGGTGTGCGCCGTCGCCTCGCCGGGGCTTGCCAGCCGGCGCTTGATCCGCGCGGCCTGCTTGCGCAGCGTCGTCCGCCGGTGCGTGCATTCGTCGCAGCGGCCGTCGTGGTGGAGTATCCGGCCGCAGGTCTCGTCGTCGGGGGGCCACTCCGGGCCGGGGCAGATCCAGGTCTCGGCGCGTTTGGTCTTTGCTGCTGCCATGGCTGGTCGCGAGTCGGGCCGTCCTTGCGGCCCTGGTTTGCTCCTTCGAGCGTAGGGTTCATCTGCCGGATCGTGGCGGGGTGGCCGCCGCCGGCGGCGTGGTGCGGCGTTCGCGCCGCGGGCGTCCGCCGGTGAGCAGCCGCGTCCCGAGACGCCACAGCCGTTCGGCGGGCGGGCGTCGGCGGTCGGGGCCGACCCGCGCTGCGCACCAGGACAGCACGGCGATGACGGCCAGGGTCGTCGCGGCGGTCTGCTCCGGGGTCAGCCTTCCGTGCAGGCCGAGCCCCCAGCCCTGTGCGATGCCGGCGAGCAGGAGGCTGGCCAGCAGATAGATGGACAGGCTCGCCTGCCCGCAGGCGCGCAGCCACCGGCCGGCCGGCGTCTCCCAGACGTCCGGGCTCGTTCTCGTGAACGCGATCACGGCCGCGGCGGCGAGCAGGGCGCCACCGGCGTAGGTGACCGAGTTGGTCCAGCTGAGCGTGATCGGATGGTAGCGGTTCGCCGTGGCGATCCAGAGTGCGGCGGCGGTCAGCGCGAGCCCGGTCGCCGCGAGCGCCTGGGGCAGGTGGGGGTTGTTGCAGGCGTGCTGTCCGCGGCGGTGCCACCAGAGGCCGGCGAGCATGCCCGCGCCGGCGTGCCAGAGGGTCCAGGTGCAGAACATGGCCGTGGCCTGCCTGGTCCACTGCGCCCACTTGACCTCGAGGGACTCGCGGAAGGGTCCCGCGTACAGGGTGCTCTCCCACGTCCGGTAGTCGGGGGTCGCCAGCGCGTAGGCGGTGTCCGGGTCGATGCCCGCCGCTTCGTAGTCGCTCAGCATGATGTACAGGCCCAACAGCATCAATGCCGGTGGAATCGCCGCGGCCGTGGCGGCGAGCCACGCCAGCGCGTTCGAGCCGTCCTCGATCTGGCGGACGGCGCCGCTGAGCAGCAGCGCGGTCAGCGCGTAGGGGAAGAGGATGTCTCCCGGCCAGATCAGCGCGCCGTGGGCGAAGCCTGCGGCCCCGAGGAGGAACAGGCGGGCCCGGTGCCGCCGGGTCCAGCCCGGGTCGGAGTCGGCCGACCGGGCGGCGGAGAGGGAGACGCCGAAGACCGCGGCGAGGACGAACAGCGTCGAGTGGTCGAAGAGCAGCTCGGGGATCGCCCACCAGAGCCAGGCCAGCGCCCCGGGCGGTCCCTGCAGCGACGGGTCGTGGTAGGCGTCGGCCGGGTGCAGGATCCAGCGCGCGTTGAGCGGGACGATGGCGAGCACGGCGGCGCCGCGCAGCGCGTCGACCCATGGGATGCGTTCGGGGTGCGGCTTCATCCGCTGCTCCTCGCTCCGTGCCGGCGTGCTGTCCTGCCAGCTTGCTAGCCGCTCTCGGCGGCTTCGTCGTGCACCTCGAGCGTTGCGTCTTCGGTGTCGCCGGTCTCGTCGTCCGGCTCGGGCACCTCGCCCTCGCCGAGCGTTCTGCGCAGCTCGTCGGCGTCCTCGGGGGTGGGTCTGGCGTCGGGGTCGGGTCCTATCGGCTCGCCTGCGCCCCCGGTCTCGGCCAGCCAGTCGGCTATCGCCGCCGGGGTGGCGTCGATCTCGCCGGCGCGCAGCAGCTCGGCCGCCTGCTCGAGCCGCGCGGCCAGCTCGGCGGCCTGCGGCGTGTGGTTCCCGGCGGCGGCCAGCGCGGTGTTCGCGTCGCGGAAGGGTCCGTGGTGGTTGGCCACCGCGCTGGTCCAGCGTTGCCTGGACTTCAGGTCCCGCTGCTCGGGGTTGCGGGGCACCTGGGTCCAGTACCATCCGGTGGTGCGGCCGTCGTCGGCCGGGTCGTTCATCAGCAGCAGCGCGGCGGCGACCTGGCGCTGCTCGCCGCTTGCCGGATCGGGTACGGGCGCGTGGACGGGCAGGGTGTCGATCTGCATCGGGCGTCTTGTCCTTCAGCCGGCGCGCGGCGTCGTGCGCGGGGTCTGCGGAGCCGCGTTCGACGGTGGGCTGCTCGTTCGCATCGGCGGTGCGCGAGTCTAGGGGGAGGTGGCCTCCTCAGTGGACGCTTTCGGCGTACGCGGGGGCGTCGGCTCCCTGTTCGTTCCACCAGCAGAGCTCGCTGACGGCCTTGATGATCCGGTGCTGCCGGTCGATGCGCCTCTCGATGTCGGGTACCGACCGCAGGTGGTCCGCGAGGGTCCAGGCGACGTCGCAGGCGGTGTCCATCGGCGCGGGGCGCTCGTCGGGCGCCAGCTTGCTCGAGAAGCGCCGGCGGTCGTGCAGGGCCACGAGCTTCGCCGCGGTGCTGTGTCCGAACGCGGGGGTGGCGACGGTGCCGGCCCAGGAGGCGAGCGGGGGGCGCACCAGCGCCTCTTCGGTCCACGAGGCCAGCACCGCGGCGGTTGCGTGCGCCTGGTGGGAAAGGGCCGTGACCAGGTCGTAGTCGTTCCTGCTCGGGAGCGTGATCCGCCCGTTCTGCAGGTGGGCGAAGTAGACGCCGGTGACGATCTCGGCCCCGGTTCCCGGCTGGCGCAGTCCGGCGTAGACGAGGATGTTTCTCGAGCCGATCGCGTGCTGCACGCTGATGGCGGTCTCGACCGGTTCGAGGGCGTTGCCGGGTTTGCAGGGCTCCGGATAGCGGGCGCGCAGCGTCCACCATTCGCCCAGCGCCGTCGAGCCCGCGTCCCAGTGCTTCGGTGCGCGCAGGACGGACTCTTCGAGCGTGTCGCGCAGCGCTGCGGCGAGCTCCTGCGGGCGGATGATGTCTTCGGCGTCGCTGGAGGTCAGCGGCAGGTGGTTCCAGGCGCGGCGCTCGGCGTTGGTCAGCGCTCCGCTGGCGGGCCAGACGAGCCCGACGGCGGACTCGAAGGGGTGCGGCTCGCCGCGTTTGTTGGTGAACGGGGCCATGCCGGCCTCGGGCAGCGAGGCGTGCAGCACGGGCCAGGGCAGGGTGGTCCAGGTCGTCTCGCGTTCGCGCCACACGGTGTGCGGGTCGCGGGTCGGGCGCAGCCGCGGGTGGCGGGGGCGCCGCAGCATGCGGGCGCGGGCTGCGGCCGGCGGCGCGGTCGTCGGGACGGCTGCGGCGGGGGTCGGGAGCGGTTGCGACTGCATCGTGATCCAAGTGTGGGGGCAGCGGGCCGCGATCTGCCGCGGCGGGGCTCGGGGTGTTGTCGTAGGGTTATCCGCGCGCGCGGAGCAGGGGCAGTCCCTCTCGGGGTTATCCGTGTGCGCGCGGAGCGGTGTGAGACCTTCATATATGCCGACTCGTCAAGGGGTCATCCGCCGCGCGCGCGGAGCCGGGGATGGCGCGCCGGATCGACCCGGCGATCGTGGTTGGGCTTGGGTTATCCGCGGTCGCGCGGAGCGGGGGCTGCGTCGAACGCCGCCAACCTGACGGACGGGGGGTTATCCGTGCGCGCGCGGAGCGGGGCGCTCTCCGGATCCTTGTTGCATCCCGGCAGGGGGTTATCCGTGCGCGCGCGGAGCGGGGTGTGCATGGAGCCCGCGATCTGCCTTTGGCAGAGGGTTATCCGTGCGCGCGCGGAGCGGGGCAGGAGTGGGGATCCGCGCGGCGTGCGCAGGAGCAGGGCGCTTTGCGACAGGCGGAACGGCGCCGGGACGGGTTATCCGCGCGCGCGGAGCGGGGCAGGTAATCGAGGTAGTCACTCGCGGTCAGCGCGGGTTATCCGCGCGCGCGCGGAGCGGGGCGCGGTCGTTGATTTCCCTGGCGAGGCGGGTCCGCGCGCGCGGGGAGCGGGGGCGGATGGCCGCCAGCGGGATGGCCTGGCACAAGGCGGGTCCGCGCGCGCGGGGAGCGGGGTGCCGTGACAGAGATGGTAGGAGCGAGGGGTTATCCGCGCGCGCGGAGCGGGGTCTTTCTTGGGGGTTTTCTGCTCTGGAACGGGAACCGGGTTATCCGCGCGCGGGCGGAGCGGTGGCGATCGCGCGCACTGTGGAGGAAGTCTGGCGTGGGTTATCCGCGCGCGCGGAGCGGGGCGCGGCGGGCTCCTCAGGCAGGCGTGCCGGCGCGGGTTATCCACGCCGCGCGGAAGTGGGGTGGTCGATGATGGGGTTATCCGCGCGCGCGCGGAGCGGGGCTCGATCACCTCCTCGATCTTTGTGCTCCACTGGGGTTATCCGCGCGCGCCGAGCGGGGCCCGCGCGCGGTCGTGCGAGTTCTATCGCCAGTGGGTTATCCGCGCGTGCGCGGAGCGGGGCCACGGCGCAGCGGGTGAATTCACCGCGGTCGGGGGTTATCCGCGCGCGCGGAAGCGAGTGTCCCAGAAGCGGTCGTGGCCCGGCGTGTCCGGGGTTATCCGCGCGCGCGCGGAAGCGGGGCGCTCAGTCCCCTCGCCCGGCTGCTCGATTGGGGGTTATCCGCGCGCGCGGAAGCGGGGGCCTGGGCCCGGGCGGCCTTCCACTCGCGCCAGGGGTTATCCGCGCGCGCGGAGCGGGGCACCTCGACGAAGCCTCTCCCCACCTGCATGTGGGGTTATCCGCGCGCGCGGAGCGGGGTGGCGAGTGGCGCTGACCGGCCGTGCCGCCTTCGGGTTATTCGCGCCCGCGCGGAGCGGGGGCTGCTCTGTTGGGATCTGCAGCGCTCCCGTCGGGTTTCTTCGCCTTCGTGCCGAGGGTCTGTGGCCGGGTGTCCGCAAGCACGGCCTCGACGATCCGCTTGACGAGGCGCTGGCGCATCTGTGGACCTCGCCGTCGGTCGCCACGCCACGCACAGCGAGGCGCGCGATGCAGTCGGCGTCCTGCTGTTCGTGCTGGAGCACTTCCGGGCGGCAGCCGGCCTGCTCCGCCAGTGGCGGGGCGAGCATCCCGAACCGCAGGTCGAGGTTGATGGTCTTCGCCATCGCCCGGTGGGCGCGCTCGCCGGCGTTCCCGAGTACTTGCAGCCGGTTCATCCATTCCACGGCGAGCCGCCGTCCGCCGGCGGCCATGGCCGATTGCATCAGCGAGCCGAACAGTGCGTCGACGTACTCGTCGGAGACGTTCGCTCCGCTCTTTCCGAGCGTGACGTCCACGTGTCGGCCGCGATCGGCCAGCAGTGGTCGGATGAGCTTCTCGGCGTCCTCGGCGCCGAGCTCGGCGTCGTCGATCGTGACGGCCGTGGCGGCCGGTTCGCTCTCGGGTTTCGCTGTCTTGCTGGTCATATCGTGAACAGGCTTGCGACGTAGCGGACGCCCCACTCGTCGAGCTGGTGGGTCTGGTGGTCGAAGCGCTGAATGTGGTCGTCGCCGTTGTTGTAGCGCAGGTACGGGGCGTCGAGGGAACGGTCCATGCCGATGCGGGCGACGATGTCGATCACGGGGTCGCCGGGTCTCAGCAGCAGCCGTGCCGTGTCCGCCTCGATGCGGGCGTCGTCGGGGCAGGGCAGCGTCCAGCCGTCGCGTCGTACGGTCACGTTGATGACCACGCAGCGGCGGACGTAGGCGCGCAGCGCCTCGTGGCTGCTGAACTGCCGCTCGTCGGGCGTGGCTGCGTCGATGGTGGCGACGCGTTCGCCGCCGGTTTCGGTCAGCACCAGGCCGGGCGGTATCCGTTCGGGGTGAGGCGACGTGCCGTCGGCCAGGAAGGCGTCGGCTGCTGCGCAGGCGTTGGCGTGCTCGGCCATCACGGCGGCGCTCAGCCGCGCGTGGGTGGTCGCAGGGTCCTCGTTCGGGAACTGGCGGTGTTGCGTCATCGGTGTTCCTTGCGCGGCGGCCGCCGGCCGTGTCCCCGTCCGGGTTGGGCCCTTTCGTGATGGAGAGGGATTGCCATCACGTCGCGGGCCGTGGCCTGTCCGGTCGCGATTGCGGCCGGCGGCGGTGACGAGTGTGTGCGATAGGGGACGGGCGGCCACTATGCCCGGCGCTGCGGGCGGTCGGGCTTTGGCGGCTGGTCCTCGTACAGCAAGCAACCGAAGGTGCTCGGTGTTGCCAGTATCATCGGGTAGTCGGCGGGCCTGGGCCGGACGAGGTCGAGGATGACGCGCGGGAACGTGTTCGGCGCGCTGCGGATGAGGCCGCAGACCATGTTGGTCGGACTGCCGGCGTGCGGCCGCCAGTGGCGGCAGTTGGCGCAGGTGTTCACGGGATGGACCTCGGCTGTGGAACTGGCGCGGCGCGCCGGGTGTCGGAGGGTGTTTCCGGGACGGACTTTCGCCCCTTCTGGAACTCTGGACTGTGTCCAATAACGGACTAGGTGTTGGAAACAAAAGAGCAAGTGAAAACTGCACCAGACCTGGTGCACCGGGCGACCGTCAGTATATTGACACACTGTAAGCGTTGCCCGTAAATCCTCTTGGTAATCGAGAGAAGTGGATCTGCTGATCCAATCCATGGAATTGGATCGGCAAGTGAAAAAAGCGACCAAACGGCGAAACTATAGGGCGAAAACGTGTCCCGGCGTGCATGCAGTTTCGCTTTTTCGTGGACCGTGTTTCCAGTCCTGGATGGAGCGCGCGTTCTGCGTCTGCTCCGGCCCTATTCGGGCTTCGGTACGCAGCGGCAGAGGTGCTCCAGCATCACTGTCGCGTGCAGGTTGAGCGGGACCTCGATGTTCGACTCGGCGTCGGGTTCGGCCTCGGACTGCCGGAGGGAGGCCACGACGCCGTAGGGCATGCCGTCGTTGTCGAGCGGGACGTGCACGTACCAGCCTTCGTGTCCGCGCAGGGCGATCCGGATCTCTTCGTCTGCTCGCGCTACGCTGGTCCAGGTGCGCCAGGCTGAACGGCCTTCGATGCGCTCTATCGTCCAGCTGGCGATGTCCTGCAGCAGTTCCTCGGCCTGATCGGCTCGGTAGGTGTCCGTCGCAGGTGGACTGTCGTCCGGTGGCAGGTGGGTGATCGTGACGGTGGGGATCCCGGTTCCCGCGGCTTCGTCGTCGATGATGCGGGCCGCCTTCAGGTGGAGCCGTTCGTCGAGGCGTAGCGCGTGCTCGTTCCTGTCGTCCTCGAGCAGCCAGCGGTCCACCGCGGTGAAGGCGTCGGCCAGGTAGCGCAGCAGCGCGTGCAGCTCGGGCGGGGGAGCCGGCTCCCCGTGCAGCATCGCGCGGTAGACGCTGGGCGCGGCGTCCTTCGCGCTCGAGTCTGGCGGCGTGCCGGGCTCCGCGGTTGTCGGCTTGCGGTCGGCGTTGCCGTCCTTCCGTCGGCCTGTCCTCGATCCGGTGATCGCGGTCGCGAGGGCGTCGTCGGCCTCGCGGCGCCGCTCCTCGTCAGCCGCGAACGTCTCTGTCCGGCCCTCGAAGCGGTGCGTCGTCACCTGCTCGTCGTTCTCGCTTCGGACCAGTTCGATCACGTCGTACTGGTCGGCCGTCGCCGCGAGTTGCTCGCGGGCCATGTGCCACAGCGCCGCGACGTCGTTCGCGATGTCCGTTCTGTCGGTGCGCGTGCGGCCTGCGTTGAGGTATGCGCTGCCGGTGCCGATGAAGTGGCAGTGCACCCGGTAGCCGGCTGCGCGGGCCGCGGTGACGGCCTTTTCGGCCAGCGGGTCGTTGGCCAGTGTCGTGCGCAGTCCGAAGGAGCGGCCAGCCCGCAGGTGCTCTTCCATCCCGGAGGTCAGGGTCCGCCACGCCCAGGCCCGGATCCCGGCGTTGGTGCTTCCGAGCGCGTCTGTGACGATGGAGCTCCGGGTCCAGTTCGCGAAGCCGTGTTCGTCGACGGCGTGCGGGTTGCTGACGGCCCCGGCTCCGTACACGGTTGCGGGGAGCCTGTCCGCCTGCGCCTTGCGCCAGCGGTTGCGCCCGGAGCACGGCGCCCCGGCGATCAGTGTCAGGACGGGTCGGTCGGATGTGTCGTTGCTCGGCATCGGGTGGATCCGGAGGGCAGCGCGGCGGCGTGCACGGTGTTGCTGGAATCGTTCATTGAGCGGTTCCGGGTAGTCGTTTCCCCGGAGAATCGACTATCAATAGCCGTTATGTGGCTGGCGAGTCGGTCGATTCCGGCCGGGTTCGCGGTTGGAGCTGCACGTCGATGCGGGCGTCTTCGCCGTCGGCGCCGGGCCGGTAGCGGATATCCACTCCCTGCTTGTCCGGGAGCAAGTCTCCGATTTCGTGCTCGACCGCGTAGCGGATCGCCTCTTCGATGGCTTCGTCCTCGTCGAGCAGGGCTTGGCAGGTCACGATGTGGGAGCTCATGTGAAAGACGTGCAGCTGTGTCTCGACCGAGTCTTCCTTGTCGTCGTAGCTGGGCGTGAAGAAGGCTTGCTTGAGCAGGGCCTGCAGCTCCGGGACGTCCAGCCCGGAGTCCGCGGTGGTGAGCACGCCGGCGTTCTCGAGGCTGATTGCCCATCGGTCGTCGCCGTCGATGGCCATGTCGACGGGCAGCTCCCGCACGGTCACTGTTTCCCCGTGGCGGACGTCGAGTCGAATGACGATCCGGTCCGCTCTCCCGCTCCCGAGGATCCGCCCGTCGTTGTCCTTCTCGTTGCGTGGACACGCCAGCGTGATCGTCCGGCCGTCGATCGTGACGTCGATCCGCATGCTCTCGATGCGGCCGAGCTGGTCGTACCAGGGTTCGCCGTCGAGGTCCGGGTTCTCGTGGAGCAGGTTGTCCGCAATCCCGTTGAGCTTCGCGGCCCGGTGCAGGGTGATGCGGTCATGGTGTGCGACTTCTTCCGGACCATGGAGGAAGCTGACCAGCAGCAGCTCGTCGAGCTTCTGCGTCGCCGGGTCGATCTCCCGGTAGCCGGATCTTTCCGTGGGATTCCAGATGGTCAGCGTGGCGGTCATCGGGTGCCTTTCTCTCTGGCCGGGCCTCGGCGGCCGGTCGTGATCCGTGGACTTGTTCGTGTCGAAGCGTACCGTCCTGGCGGCGGATCGTGCCGGCGGCGGGCCGAAGCGTTTCAGCCGGCGGTGGCCGGCTTGTAGTGGAGCAGGTTGCGCAGGAGGAGCTCTTCGGCGCCGTAGACCTTCGGCTCGCCGCACTCGTCGCAGCGGTACTCGCTCGCGTCCGGCTCGATGCCGTCGGTCTCGGCGCCGCAGGCGATGCAGAAGCCGGCGTCGCCGTCGCGCATCGCGGCCTCGAGCCGGTCGAACGTGACGTCAGCGTGGACCTGGGTCGTCGTGGCGTTCATGGTCGTGTTCTCCTTGCCGGTCCGCGGCGCGGACCGCGGCGTGGGTTTGGTGGGGTCGCCGCCGGCGTGGCGCGTTGGGGTTGTCGACGTGTGGTCGGCGGCGGCGGGCGTCGGACCGCGGGTCTACGCGTCGGCGGGCATCTGGTCTCGAACCGCTGATCGAGTGGTGGTCGATCAGCGGTTCGAGGTCGTGGTGTCCGGCTGCGGTGCGCTTGACGGCGCGGATGGCGGCGCCGGGGCGCTGGCTGCGGATCCGGGCGACAGCCTTGTCCGCGGTGGCCGCGGTGGTGGTGTGGCGCCGGCCGGTGGGATTGCCGTGCCAGTGGATCCGCCAGCGGTGGCGGTGGCCGGTCAGCTCTTCGAGCCAGACCTGGTAGTCGGAGACGAGGACGTTGTCGTGATCCGGTCTGGTCTCATGCGCGAGCTTCATGCCGCGCGCGGTGAGCGGGCAGAGGAGGATGCCTGCTTCGGGCAGCTCGCTCCGGATCGAGGCGATCGCGTCGGTGATCGAGTAGAAGGCGATGCGGCCGTCGAGTGCTTCGACGCCGGGGCCGTCGGCTCTCCACGTGACGTGGCAGCCGTTGCTGTCTTCGTCGAGCAGGATGGAGGTTGCGTGCGTGGAGTGCGGTGCGGTCGTCATGGGTCGGTTTGTGTGGTCTCGTTGTTTGGCGCAGCCGTGCGGTCTCCTGCGCGGCCTCGTGTGGTTACGCTTGCCGGCGTCATGGCTGACCTCGTAATCGTCGAATCGCCGGGGAAGACGCGCAAGATCAACCAGATCCTCGGGTCAGGCTACGTGGTCCGGGCCTCGCTCGGGCACGTGCGCGACCTGCCGCAGCCGAAGCGCGACGGGCGCTCGGCGGGCAAGCCGCGGCAGCAGACCGCCCTGGGGCTGGACATCGCCGGCGGCTGGAAGCCGACCTGGGAGATCATCGACTCGAAGGCGAAGGTCGTCCGCGAGCTGCGCAGCATCGGCCGCGGCGGCGTCGTCTGGCTGGCCACCGACCTCGACCGCGAGGGAGAGGCCATCGCGTGGCACCTGCGGGACCTGCTCGGCGGGTCCGAGGACCGTTTCCGCCGGGTCACCTTCTCGGAGATCACCCCGGCGGCGGTGCGGGCCGCGTTCGAGAGCCCGCGCGGGATCGACTACGACCTGGTGCGCGCCCAGCAGGCGCGCCGGTTCCTCGACCGGGTGGTCGGGTTCACGGTGTCGCCGTTGCTGAGCCGGCGGCTGCGGGCCGGGTTGTCGGCGGGCCGGGTGCAGTCGGCGGCGCTGGCGATCCTGGCGGCGCGCGACGAGAAGATCCGGGTCTTCGCGCCGGAGGAGTTCTTCGGGGTCGACGTGCTGCTGGCGGTCGACGGCGCGGACCCCGTGCGGGCGTCGCTGGTCGATGCCGACGGCGGGGCGGTGCGCTTCGCCGGGCGGGCCGAGGCGGATGCGCTGGCGGCGCACCTTGGGTCGGTGGCGGTGGCGCTGGACGACGTGGTCGAGAAGGACGCGTCGCAGCGGCCGAAGCCGCCGTTCACGACCTCGACGCTGCAGCAGGCGGCCTCGTCGCTGCTGAAGCTGTCGGTCTCGGACACGATGGCGATCGCGCAGAAGCTCTACGAGGCGGGGAAGATCACCTACATGCGCTCGGACTCGGTGATGGTGGCTCCCGAGGCGCAGGAGGCGGCCCGGTCCTGGCTGACGGCGGCCTTCGGCGAAGGGGCCGTGCCGGCCGAGCCGCCGCGCTACGAGTCGAAGGAAGGCTCGCAGGAGGCGCACGAGGCGATCCGGCCGACGGATCCGGCCGCCGGCGCGGAGGGCATCGATCCTGCGCATGCGCCGCTCTACGACCTGATCCGCCGCCGGCTGCTGGCGTCGCAGATGACGCCGGCCCGGATCCGCCGCACGACCTGGAAGCTGTCGGCGCCGGGCGCCTCCGGGGAGCCGGTTCGCCTGGAGGCGAAGGGGCGGGTCGTCGTCGACCCCGGCTTCCACCGGGTGCTGCCGCCGGCGTTGGCGGCCGACGAGCCGCCGGCGGTCCCCGCCCTGGATCCCGGGACGGTGTGGGCGCCGGGGAGCGCGGAGCCGGAGGTCTCCTCGTCGTGGACCAAGCCGCCGCCGCGTTACACCGAGGCGTCGCTGGTGGCGGAGCTGGAGTCGGCCGGCGTGGGGCGGCCGTCGACCTATGCGAACACGCTCAAGACGCTGGTCGACCGCGGGTACGTGCTGCTCGACGGCCGGGTGTTCGTGGTGACGCCGCTGGGGCGTCTGGTGTGCGGGCGGCTGCGCCGCCACTTCCCGAAGGTGACCGACGTCGGGTTCACGGCCGACCTCGAGAGCCGGTTCGACGAGGTCGCCTCGGGCCGGGCCGGGATGCGCGGGCTGCTCGACGGGTTCTACGGGAAGCTGCGGGACGAGCTCTCGGGTGCGGAGGGCGACCCGTCGTTCGTGCCGCCGAAGCCGGCGGTGGTCGACTGGCCGTGCCCGCGCTGCAAGGGACCGACGGCGGTGCTGCTCGAGCGGGGCCGGCTGGTGCTGGCGTGCCGGACGTGTCCGGACCCGGCGGAGCTAGCCTGGGCGCCGAAGAAGGCGCGGCGGCGCGCCGCGAAGCAGGAGTCGTCCGACAAGGCCGCCTCGGAGCAGGCGGCGGCCGACCAGCGGCTGCAGGCGCGTTGCGGCGTGTGCGGCGGGGCGCAGCAGCGCTGGAAGGTGGCTGCGGGCGGCTACGTGCACCTGTGCGCGGCGTGGCCGGCGTGCGGGGGCGTGGCGGTCGAGGCGGGGCGCGGCGGGAGCCGCGGGACGGGGAGCCGGACCCGTGCGGCGGCGGGTCGCCGGGGGTGATGGATGCGGTGTCTCCGCACGCCGGCGGCGCTTCCGGCGCTCGAAGCGGTAGCGGTCGATGGCGAGCCGCTGGCGTCCGCCATCGCGGCCGGTGCGGTCGCCAAGCGGCGCTACCGGCGCCGGGCGGACGTGCTGCCGTTCCCTGGCGGGCCGCTCACGCTCGGGGACGTGTCGGTCCAGGACGCCATCGTGGACGCGATCGCCAGCCTGCCGCTGACGGGCGACGAACGCTCGCCGTTGCGCGGGGACACGCTGCGGATGGCGGCGTTCGCCTACGCGGCGTCGGGGCCGCTCAAGATGGACTGCGCGGACGCGGCGCGACTCTACGGGGCGGATACATCGGCCAACCGGGTTCGCGTGCGCAACGCGGTCGCTGTCTTCGACTCGCTGTCGATCACGCTCGACAATGGCGGCTGGATCAACCTGGGCATCGCAAAGTCGGACGGGGAACGGTTGTATCTGGCGCGGCCGCCATGGTGGACCGGCAGGGGCCAGACGGCAGGGTGGCGGTTGACCGGGGAACTGTTCCGGACCCGTCGCGGTCGGCGCGGGGCCGGTGGCGTCGAGGTGATGGATGCGGCACTGTGGCGGACGCTCGCGGGGCTCGAATCGTTCCTCGGGTGGCCGCGTTCGGCGGGCAGAGGCAAGCACGGCCGTCTGCCGGACGCGGTGCGGCCGGTGCGGCCTGGCGGTCCGGGACCGTTGCGGTTCGTGCCGTGGCGAGGGGTGCTGGCGCTGGCTGGGGAGCCGGTGCCTCCGGATGCCGAGCCGAAATCGAAGTGGGGACGGATCTACCGGCGCCGGGTGGAGGCCCTGGTGAACTGGGGGTATCTGGCACCGTCCCGGGGAAGTGGCGCGCAGGCCGGGGACACGGTGGAGATCGTCCAGGTCGTGAGTGGCCGTGGAAAAGGCACGCAGGCGGGCTTGCGGGTGCGCGCGACGGCGCGGCTGTGTGCAGCCTACGCCGACCAGGTTGAAACGCGGCTGCCGGCTGCGCGCGTGCTTGGCCTCGAAGGTGTCCACCAAACCGGTGCGAAGCGTCAATACGGGTGTCGGAGGGGTGTTCTCGGGATGGACTTTCGCCCCTTCTGAAAGTCTGGACTGTGTCCAATAACGGACTAGGAGTCTGCGCCGCAGGAAATTTTCGCCCCAATATGAAGGGTGTCGTGCAGTTCATGACCACATCATATAGTGGCCGATCGAGCCCAAAATCGTTCCACGGCGCAGACTCCTAGGTGTTGGAAACAAAAGAGCAAAGTGAAAACTGCACCAGACCCGGTGCATCGGGCGACCATGTTCGGGCGCATGCTCGCCGACGCGCCGAACCAGAACGTCGAGGCCGCGGTCCAGGTCTCGCACGCGCTGACCACCCACCCCGGCCGAGGCGATACGAAACTGGGTCGCGCAGGCCGGTGAAGCGGTCAGGCCGCCGCGTGGGCCGTGCGCGGCCTCGTGTGGATCAGGTGGATCAGCATCTCGTCGAACAGGCGGTGGCGGTCGCCCTCGGGGTGCCGGCGCAGGACGTTGGTGAGGCGGCCGAGCCGCTGGGTGCGCTCGGCGAGATGGCCCTTGAGCTGCTCGGCGAAGACCGTCGAGGTGCGCCAGGCGCGCTTGAGCGACTGCGACGAGATGCGCAGGCGCGGCTCGCCGCCGAAGATCGCGGTCTTGGGCCGGTTGGCGTCGTCGCGGTTGAGGTTCGACGGCGCGTGCGCCGTCAGCAGGTGCAACTGCAGGAACGGGAGTTTCGGAAACGGCATGGTGCTGGTCCTTTCGGGAGGCGAAGGTTCGTCCCGCCGGCTGGTTGCGGGGACGGGGACGGTGGGTGTCCGGTTGAGGCGCTCGAGTCCATCTTCTTCCGGGGGCGCTGACTGCCGTTCGTCAGGCTTGTTCGTTCTCCTTCGGCTGTTCGTAGGCGATGGCCGGCCACGGCTCGGTCCGGCAGCGCAGGTACTGGTGGGTCCAGTCCAGGCGCACGCGAGGGCCCCACTCCGCGATGTCGTCGGCGAGCGCGCGGCGGTCGGCGCGCCGGTCCGGGATGGCCGCGAGCAGACGGCGCAGCGGCTCGATGAGGCCGTCGCGCGGCGTTTGCAGCAGGCTGCGGAACGCTGGCCGCGGCAGTGCCGCGCCGTGGGTCCTGTCCCCCCGGCCGGCCAGCTGCGCGGCCGTGAAGGCTCCGTCGTCGCGGGTGAGCGCCAGCGCCACGGCGATTACGGCCGCGGTCCCGGCGTCGCAGTGCTCTTCGAGCTCGGCGGTCAGCGTCTTTGCGGCCTCGATCCTCTGCGCCTGTTCGAGGGTGTGGACGTGTGCGAGCCGTGCGAGGTCGGTTGCTCCGGTGGCGGTCGTCTCCAGCTCGTTGCGCCAGCGCCAGACTCTTGCGCGTAGCGAGCGGTCGTCGCGCGCCGGCGGGGGCGCGATCCGCGCGGGGGCGGGCTCCCTCCGGCCGTCGCCCGGGACGGGCAGGCGGAGGGTGTCCGCGAACAGCTTGCGACCGCGCGTGGTCCGGCCGCTCCCGTCGAGCACGAGGCCGTGCCGGGCCTCGGCGCGCCTGAACGGGTCGCGGTGCTCGATGCCCGCCGCCGGGACCAGCTCGTCGAACAGCGCCAGTGCCGCCAGTTGCAGTCGGCGCATGAACGTGGCGCGGATGCTGCGGCTCGGGTCGGTCGGCTCGGGCGGGCTTCCCAGTCCGGGGTCGAGGCGTCGGTCGACGGCCCGCGGGGTGGCGTGCTCGCTCTCGGCGGCCTCGCGCCATGCTTCGAAGAGCGCGGGCTCGACGGCGTCGGCGAGCCGGGCCCTTGCCGTATCGGCGGCGCTGCCGGCGGCGGCGGGCGGCGCGGCGCGCCTGATCGCCTTGTTGAGCATGCTGCTGACGGCGCCGAGCGCCTCGCAGAGCGGATGCAGGCACGTGGTCACGGCGTTGGCGCCGGCCAGCGTGCCGGCCAGCGGCAGCGGAATCGTCGTGTCGACCCAGCCGCGGACCTTCGCCTTGTCGGCGTCGATGCCGAAGCAGCGCATGCGCGGGTCGGCGGTGTCGGGCCCGCCGGCCCGGACGGGGAAGTGGTAGATCGCCGAGGCGGGTCCGCGCAGTCCGTCGCGCGAGGTCGCGATGAGCCCCGCGAGCCGCTCGCCGCGGGCGCTGCGCGCGATGGTCAGCGCGGGCAGCGGCTCCGCCCTCGTGCTGGTGCGGTAGTGCGGCGTGTGCGGGTGCGGGTAGCCGGAGGCGTAGTCGATGCCGTAGTTGCGCACGCGCACGCCTACGATCGCGGTCGCGGGCTGCTCGCCCGTGAGCGCGCAGGCGCGGCCGGCGGCCGGTCCGGCCAGCAGCCGGACGCGGCGCGGCATGCCCCAGTGGACGTGCTGGGGATGCATGTCGGCAGGGCCGAGCGGCGGGTTGGCGTCCTCGGGGCGCGAGGTCGGCGTGGCGGCGAGCCAGGCGAAGACCCGTTCGGGGTGCTTGGTCCAGTCCGTCTCGCCGGGCCGCGGGGTGCGGACCGCGGGCCAGAGCTGTCCCCACAGGGTGTCGCCGAGGCGGGGGTGTCCGAGCACGGGCAGGGTGACCAGGGGGCCGCCGCCGCGCAGGGCGACGCGGTGTCCGACGCCGTCGGACGCGCACCAGCTCATCCGGGCGTAGAGCGCTATCGCGGCGGCGGGCAGCGACAGCACCGCGTCTTCTG
The DNA here is from genome assembly GCA_965116825.1 of Vicinamibacterales bacterium. Taxonomy (GTDB): domain Bacteria; phylum Acidobacteriota; class Vicinamibacteria; order Vicinamibacterales; family UBA8438; genus WTFV01. Next base: position 6,056,448 of record OZ220736.1, on the reverse strand, counting down.
CGGCGCGGCGGCGGAACAGGTCGGTGTTCAGGCGCGCGGTCTGGGCGCCGGGCGTGTCGAAGAGCAGCCGCGTCGGGTTCCAGAGGTTGGCGTCGGCCAGCGGGTCGAGGTCCTGGAGGAACGCCGGGGCGCCCTCGGCGACCAGCTCGAAGAAGGGCGCGATGCGGCCGAACCGCTCGCGCAGCGCGTCCGAGCCCGGCGGGCTGGTCCAGCCCCACTGCCACTCGGCGTCGTCGGCGGGCTGCGAGGCCGTCGAGAGCATGGCGATCAGCAGTTCGACCGAGGCCGCGTTCAGCTCGGGGCGGGGCTAGGCGAAGGCGGTCACCGGGTCGGTGTCGATGCGGTCGTTGACCGCCCAGGGTGCGATGGTTTCGGATCGGCCGCTGCGGCGGCGGACGGGGAGCCACGGATCGCGGATCAGGTTCAGCGCGGGATTGTGCTGCATGGCGTTTCTTGAAGGGCCGGCAGGTCGCGCCTTCGGACGCGGCCGGCGTTCGTGACCTGCCGTGCGCGGTGCATGGTGCACGGCGTCAGGGGGCTTGCCGTCGCTGCCGATCACGGGGACTCGGTTGGCCCGTATTGGCGGGTGCTGGCGTTATGCAATGACGACCGGAACGAACCCGAGCGCTTCGGATCCGGGCCGGGGTCACCGCGGAGCAGGCGCGCGCGTGGGTTTGTAGTGAATGTGTGCGGCGGAGGGCATCCGGGGTCGATCTTGGCGACTGTCGCGTGAGGCGTGTGCCTGGGATTCCACGACTTGGTTCGGGCCGCGTGTCGGGCGGTTGATCGAGCTTCCTGGCCGGCCTGCGCGTGAGCGTTGTTCAGTTGCGGGGGGCATTCCGGCCGTCGCGCTGCTCGTCGTTCTCGTTGTTGTCGTTCTCGTCCTCGCCGTAGAGGTCGAAGATGAACTGGCGGATCTCCGCCATTTGGCGGTCCGTGCTCTCCCGGCTGGCGCGGATTTCTTCCCGGATGTTCGCGATAGCGGTCTCGAGACGCGCGTTCATTTCATCTGTTGCTTCGTCGATCGAAGAGGTGATGAACCCGCGCAGGTTCCACGTCGCACCACCGACCGCCAGCAGGATCGCGAGAGCGAACCCTGCGATCGTTACCACGTTGCTGGTGAGCACTATGGCCTTGCCGGGGGCAGGAGCGCCATTCACGATCGAAGTGTAGCGACCTGCGGCTCGCGTAAGCCCAGGAGAGAACGGGAGCGGGACGGGCGCAGGGTTTTCCCAGTCGTCATCTGACCGACGTCACGTCGTTGCCGGCGCGCTTCCGCTGGGAGCGGCGCTGTATCTCGAGGTGCCGCGTGCACAGGATGGTCGAGTCGGGGTCCAGCTCCGCAGAGCACTTGACGCATACGTTCATGGCTCTGCGCGCGGCGTACGCGCGGCGATCGCGCTTGCGGATGGAGCGTCGCTGTCTCTGCAGGTGCCGCCTGCACAGGATGGTCGAGTCGGGGTGCAGGTCCGCGGAGCTGCACCTGACACAGACCCCCTTGGCCTTGCACGCCGCGGCGTGCGCGCGGTTCTCGAGTCGACGGCTCGGGTTCGGCAGCGGCGATTCCCACAGCATGGGACCGAGCCAGACGCTGCGCCGGAAGATGTGTTCCGTGATGTCGGCCAGGAACGCGGCGGCGATGTCGGGGCGTTCCGGAAACCGCCACGGCTCGGCCGCCGCGGTGACGGCGAGCAGTTCATCGGACAGATTCGAGGCTGTGCATGACGGGGCTCCTCGTGGTTCGGCTCGGGGGATGCGACGTGCGCCGTTCAGGTCAGCGGCGTGCGGCCGTTCCATACGGACCGTCCCAGCGGGTCGTACGCGTCGTCGCGGGGCTGAAGGTGGCTCCATGCGCGACGGTCGAGGACGGCGTCGATCGTCGCGGGCGGCACGTCGAACTCGTTGGCCAGCTTCGCGATGGTTTCCTTCGTGCGGCCCGTGGTCTTCGCGTGCCGGCGGATCTCGCGGACCTGGCGCGCGCTCAGGTCGGTGTCCTGCGCGTCCTGGCGCCGCTGGGTCGGCTTCTGCGTTGTCGCAGGCGTGCCTGCCTTCGGGGTCCGGTCCGGTCTGCTCGCCTGTTCCGGTTGCTCCGGTCCGGAGTCGGCGTCCTGCGGGGACACGTGGTTCCATGTCTTGCGGTTGCCGATGTCGCGGATCGTCTGCACGCTCGTGCCGTGGCGCTTCGCCAGTGTCTTCGCGGGCGTGCACCCGAACTCCCGCCGGATCGCCAGGACGGTGTCGACGTCGATCTTCCTGCGCGGCTTGTCGCCTCCTGGCGGCCCGGGCGTGGCGGGTGCGGCGGGCACGTACTCTCCGGGTTCGGCGGCAGGTGCCCCCAACGGGCGCGGCACGCGATCTTCTGCACATTGCTCGGGGTCATCCCGTAGCGCTTGCCGAGCTCGGCTGCGGATGCCCTCGAGCCGTCGTACGTGCGCCGGATGGCGCGCACGGTCTCTGCGGTCGTCTTCACCCGCGGGTTGTGCCGCGCGTGGGTCTTCTCCGGTACGGCGGTGGCAGCCGTTCGTTGCGGCGGTTCGGCGGCGGGCGCGCTTCGCTCGTGCGCGGCGCCTGCGTGTTCCGGGTCCCGTTGCGCCGCGGCTGCCGCCTGTGTCTTGCCGGCGGACGGCGTCGCCGTCGCCGGCGGTGCGCTCGTGCCGCCTCCCGCGGTCGCGGCGGTCCCTGCGTCGTGGTCCCGGTCTCCGGGTTCGGGCTGCCCGGTCGTCGTGCCGGTGTCCGGCTTGCTGTCGGATCTGCGGCTCCCGGGCGGTTCCGGCGCGTGGTCCCGGCGGCCGTCGACGATGACTCCGGCCAGCGCCAGCGCCCGCCGGGCGATGCCGATCGGCGCTGATGCGAAGAACTCCAGGTTGGACATCACGCCGTCGATCGCGGCGTGTTCCCCGTCTTTGTGTTGCATGGCTGTCTTCTCCCTCGGTCTGGGGGGGTGTCGGCCCGGCTCGGGCTGCGCGGATCGGCTTGCGGCCGTCGGCTAGCAGACGCCCTCGTAGTCCTGGTGGTGCAGGTAGCGCGTCTTGCGGGCGTGGCGTCCGGCGTCGGCGCGGGCGCGCAGCATGGAGATGTCTCCGCAGTGCGCCATCAGGTCGATGGCCCAGAGCAGGTCGCCGATTTCGCGCTCGAGGTCCTCGCGGTTGCTTGCCGCGTTTGCGGCGTCCGGGTTCCGGCTCGGGTAGCCGTGGCGGAGGATCTTGCCGATCGCCTTGCCGATCTCGGCGCACTCCTCGCCGAGCAGTGCGAGCCGTTCGGTCTCGGCCTCGGTGAGGCCGTTGTGGAATTTGGTGTCGTGCATGGGTGCTGCTCCTCGGGTCCGGGCCGCCGGCTCGCGGCTGCTACGCGATGGTGTTCACGACGGGGAAGCGCTCGATAACCTGCCCGAGCACCTCGGCGTTGGGTGCGTAGATGACGGTGCGGTGCGAGACGATCTCCGACAGGCAGCCGAGGCGGGTGAGGACCTGCAGGTCGTCGTAGCCGGGTCCCTCGATCTCGGCGCGCATCGCGTTCATGTTGCGGCGCCCGCGCAGTCGCCAGCCGGGGGCGAGGTGGAAGGAAGCGCGCCGCAGCGTCGCCTCGTCGAAGACCTCCTGCGCGCTCAGCCGCGGGCCGTTGCGCGCGTCGAGCCCGAGCGCGGTGCGCAGCGCGGTCACCTGCGCTGTCGTGAGCACGCGGCCGATCAGATTCTCGCCGTCGTCGGTGGTCAGGCGGTAGACCTTGACGTCGGTGTCGTCGAGGCGGTGCCAGACGGGCAGCAGCAGGCCGGTGATGAGCCAGAGGCGCGACTCCTTCCAGGGCGGGGTGCCCGCGGTCTCCTCGTCCCACAGGCACTGCCAGCGGCCGGTGTCGGCCATGCGCCAGCGCGAGTGGCGCATGGCGGCCAGCGGCAGGCTCTCACGGCCGAGCGGGCGCAGCAGCCGCACGCGGCGCTCGACGGATCCGTCCTCGAGGATTCGCGCCGGGGCCTGCACGCATACGGCCGGGCGGCTCGACTGCGTGTTGACGACCAGTTCGGCGTGCCGGTCGAGCTGCAACTGCTCGTCGTGGATGCGCACGGCCTCCTTGCTGGTGAGCGGGGTGACGGCGTCGCGGCGGACGATCTCGACGATCTCGGTGTCGGTGGCTGCGCCGGCGTGGACTACGGCGGTCTCGCGGCTGGCCGCGGTCAGGCTCTTCGCCTTGATGCGCTCGACGCCCTCGTTGAACCGGCCGGCCTCGATGGCGGCCTCGACGTTGGCCTCCAGCCTCGTTTCGAGCTCCTCGAACAGCTCGTTCTGCTCGGCGATGGGCAGTGCGAGCAGCCGGTTGAGGAAGGTGTGCATCGGCGGCAGGTCGTCGCGCAGCGTGCCGTCGTCCTCCCGGACGATCTTCAGCCGGTCTCCTCCTGCAGGCGCTCGGCGGACCAGTTGGGGATGCTGCCTCTGTAGAGCGCCATGTAGAACTGGCGCAGGGCGGTCTTCGCGTAGGGGGACTCGAAGTTGTCGGTGGCGCGGAACAGGGCGCTGTCGTTGTCGCCCATCCCGGTCTGCGAATCGCGCTGCCCGCGGGTGATGGCCCCGAGGCTGTCGAGGCGGCGCGCGATGGTGGAGATGAAGCGGCGCTCGCCCTTCACGTCGGTGGTGACCGGCCGGAACAGCGGGGCCGACTTCTGGTGCGTGCGGTGGGTGCGCCCGAGACCCTGGATCGCCTGGTCGGCGCGCCAGCCGGGCTCGAGCAGGTAGTGGACCCGCCGGTCGGTGTTCTCCGCGCCGAGGTCGGCGTGGTAGCTGCGGCCGGTGTTGCCGGCCAGCGAGAAGACGAGGATGCGCTTCTCGCGGTTCATGAAGGCGTGCGTCTCGTGGGTGTTGGCCGAGGCGGCGCGGGGGCGCAGGGCGTGCCGCTCGCCGTGCTCGTCGCGGATGCGCAGGATGCGGCGCGAGCGGCCGGTGATCTCGGCCACCGCGTCGTCGCCGAAGTGGTGCAGGATCTGGTCCAGTGCGGAGCCGACCGGGGGCAGCAGGCCGAGCCTGGCGAGCAGGTCGTCGCGCAGCCGTACGGCTTCGACCGACTGCACCGGGTTGCCGTCCTTTTCATGGACCGGGCGGCTCCGCAGGTTGCCGTCGTCGTCCTCGTACTCTTCGTGCAGCGTGGTCGGGAACGCGTGCCGGAGGAAGTCCAGCACGTACTCGCGGGGGGTGACGTCGACGGTCAGGTCGTCCCACTCGGCCGGCGGTATCTCGGCCAGCCGGCGGTCCGTGAGCGCCTCGCCGGTCGAGACCAGCTGGACGACGGCCGAGCGGCCCTCGCTCAGGTCGGCCTCGATCGCGCGGATGAGCGTGGGGCACTTCATCGAGGTCAGGAGGTGACCGAAGAAGCGCTGCTTGGCGCCCTCGAATGCGCTTCTCGCGGCCGACTTGGCCTGCGCGTTGCGCGTCTCGCCGAAGCTTGTGATGCCGACGGCCTCGAGTGCCTTGTCGAGGTTCGCGTGGATGATCTTGAACGCGCCGGCGTAGGTGTCGTAGATCTCGCGCTGCGCGGGCGTGATGGGGTGTTCGAGGATGTCGATCTCGACGCCGGTGTAGCTCAGCGCACGGGCCTGGTAGAGCCCGAGCGCCTTCAGGTCGCGGGCGACGACCTCGAGGGCCGCGACGCCGCCGGCTTCCATCGCCTGCACGAACTTCTCGCGCTTGTCGAACGGGGTGCGGTCGGTGGACCAGAGGCCGAGGCGCACGGCGTAGCCGAGCCCCTGGATGGTGCTGGCGCCGGTGGCCGAGACGTACAGCACGCGGGCGTCGGGCAGCGCGTTCTGCAGGCGCATGCCGGCGCGCCCCTGCTGGCTGGGCGCGATGTCGCCGCGGGCGCCGCGGCCGCCCGCCGCGTTGGCCATCGCGTGCGCCTCGTCGAAGACGACGACCCCGTCGAACCCGTGGCGTTCGGCCTCGGCGTCGCCGCCGGCGAGCCACTCGACGATCTGGTCGAGGCGCGCACGGTTGCCGTTGCGCGCCGGCGAGCGCAGGGTGGCGTAGGTGGTGAACAGGATCCCCTCGGCGTGCGGGATCCGGTCCTTCTGGCGGAAGCGCCCCAGCGGGATGACGTCGTCGGCGAGTCCGCCCACGGCCTGCCAGTCGCGGCGTGCGTCCTCGATGAGCTTGTCGGACTGCGACAGCCACAGGGCGCGGCGTTGGCCGCGCAGCCAGCGGTCGAGGATGATCGCGGCGACCTGGCGGCCCTTGCCGCAGCCGGTGCCGTCGCCGAGCATCCAGCCCTGGCGGAAGCGCACCGGAGAGCCGTAGCTGGGGGCGTCTGTCTCGTCGCCGGGGTCGTCGTCGACGATGTCGCCGGCGCCGTCGACGCGGCGGACGAGCTCGTGGTCCTCGCTGATCCGGAAGGTCGCGTCGAGGTGGCCGCCGTGCGCCTCGGCGGCGAGGACGACGCTCTCGAGCTGGGCGTCGGACAGCGCGCCGTCGGTGACCAGCCGCGTGGGCAGCAGCGGTCTCGCCGCCGGCTCGGGGTGGCGCACGGCGGCCATCGCGGCGGACTGGACCAGCGTGGTCGGGTGCGCGGCCGCGCCGTCGACGACGACGGCGGCCGGCTCCCAGGGGTGGTAGGGCCTGTCGCCCGCGGCGCGCGCGTCGACGGCGGCGGGCGTGTGGGTGCGGTAGGCGATTTCGGCCGTCGGCCCCCACTCGCGGGGGAATGCTTCGAGCAGCGACGGCTTGCTGCGGCGCCGGGCCGTGCGCTTCGGCGGCGGGGCCGGCGCGGGCCGCGGCGGGCGCAGCCTGGCCTGCCGGCGCGGGGGCACGCGGTCGAGGACGGCCCCGAGCAGGTGGTCGGCGCTGGGCATCGCCCGCGGCATCGCGTGCCGGGCGGTCCCGGGGGGACGCTGCTCGCCGTCGAGCGGCTTGTCGAGCACCGTCAGGCGGGTCTCGTAGGTGGTGCCCCGGCCCTGGTAGAGCCTGCCGTCGATGGCGGTGGTGAACAGGATGTCGGGTTGCGGGTCGGCGGCGGCGAACAGGTCCCGCCAGTCGGCGTTGCCGGGGACGGCCCCGCTCGAGGTGATCGCGGCCAGCCGCCCGCCGGGGCGGAGTGCGGCGTAGGCGGCGCGCACGTGGCGCAGGTCGGCGTCGCGGCGCATGCGGTCGAGGTGCGGGCTGCGCGAGAAGGGCGGGTTCATCAGCACGACGCTGGGCTGGACCTCGGGGAGCAGGTCGCCGATGTGCTCGGCGTCGTGCCTGCTGACCCTGGTGTCGGGGAAGCAGTAGCGGAGCAGTCCGGCGCGGGTACCGGCCAGCTCGTTCAGGTGCAGGCTGCCGCCGGCCGCCTCGTCGATGCGCAGCGCGGCGAGCGCGGCGAGCATGCCGGTGCCGGCCGACGGCTCCAGCACGGTGTCGCCGGGGCGGATGGCGGCGGCGGCGCTCGCGGCCCAGGCCATCTGCAGCGGGGTGGAGAACTGCTGCAGGCGGACCTGCTCGTGGCTGCGGCGGGTCTGGGGCGGCTCGAGCGCGGCGATGGAGTCGAGCAGGGGCAGCATCGCGTCCGGGCGCTCGGTCCTGCGCAGCAGCGCGCGGCCGTAGCGGACGAGCAGGAGCACGACGGCGGTCTCGGCCGCCTCGTAGGCGTGCTTCCACTGCCAGGCGCCCTCGGCGTCGGAGGCGCCGAACGCCTCGGTCAGCGCCTCGCGCAGGCGTGTGCGGTCGATCTTCTCGCCGGCCTCGAACGCGGGCAGCAGGCGCACGCCGGCCCGGAACAGGCGCAGGGCCGTGTTGGGGGCGCGCCGGGGCGCGGAACCGCTCCCGGGTGTTTGCGCCGAAGCGGGTCGGGGGCCGAACAGGTCCGTGGTGGTCTCGGCGGTGGCCTGGTGCATGCGCAGGGGTCCTCTCGGTGGCTGAACGTCTTCGCGTGCGGGCGGAGTGCGGTACGGCCCCGCCGGGCGGCTCGTAGGGAGCCGTCCGGCGGGTGGTAGTGTGCGGCAGCGGGGGCCGCGGGGCGAGGGGGCGGAGACGTCCGCCCCTGCGTTGCGGGCGGGTGACCCGCGGGCGTCGGTGGCGGGGCTTACTGCTCCTGTTTCTGCAGGAACGGCGGGAGCTCGTCGACCGGTCCGTGGTCGAACGGCGTCGCGTCGTCGTCGCCGGTTTCGGCGCTGTCATCGAGCGGCGCGCCGTTGCCGTTCGGCGGCACGGCGCTCGGGTGCGTGAGCAGCTTGCCGTTGAGCGCGCCGTCGGTGGTGGGCTCGGTGTCCGCGTCGTCGTCGCCGGCCGTGTCGTCTGCGCGGTCCGCTTCGGCGGCTCCGGCGGCGTCGGTGGACGCTTCGGCCGGTGGTTCGGCGTCGCCGGTCTCGGCGCTGGCGCCGGTCGGCTCGGCCGGCTCGGCGTCGCCGTCCGCTTCGGCGGCTTCCTCCTGCTCCGGCGGGCGCGCCGGGTCGAACGCGCGGAAGCCGGCGGGGGTCCACCCGAGTGCGGCGGCGCGGCCCGCCGGGGTCAGCCCCAGGCTCTCGGCCTCGCCGTTGGGCCCGAAGGCGGCGGCCATCGCCTCGGCGAGCTCCTGCTTCTTGTCCTTCGCGTGCGCCGTCGCCCACTCCGGACCCAGCGTCCTGCGGGCGATCGCGAGCATCTCGCCCTTGCGCATCTGGCTCCAGAAGCGGTCGAGGCCGGGACGCCAGAGCGCCTCGAAGGGGATGTCGAGTCGGGCGACGGTCGCCTCGGTCTCGGCGTGCGCGCTGTGGTCGAAGGACAGCTGCTTGCTGAGCGCGAGGGCCGTGGCGGCGGCGAACAGCCGCTGGCGGTCGGCGACCGGCAGGTCGGTGAAGGCGAGGAAGCGCCGGCCGGGGTCTTGCTCGTCGAGCCAGTCGGTCGGCAGCTCGGCGCGGACGCGCTCGAGCAGCTCGATGCCGGGGCTCGCGGCCTCGAACGCCGCCCGCTCGTCGGGGCTGCCCAGCGGCCGGTCGGCGGTGCCGTTCAGGGTCATCGCCAGCGGCCGGGCGCCGTAGATGTGAGCGCCGAAGACGCTCACCGACATCTCGTAGGCGGTCAGGTCGAAGGCGGCCTCGAAGTCGTTCGCCAGGTGGGCCTTGACCAGCGCGTTGCGGATCAGCCGCAGCTCCTCGGCGAGCGTGTTGCTCAGCCCGGCGGACTTGACAGCCTCGGTCTCCGGGTTCTTCGCGGCTTGCCGCTTGACCGGCGGCGTGTAGCGGTCGGGCGCGGCGCCGCCGTCCGGTTCGCCTGCGTTCTCGCCGGTGGCGCCGGCCGCCGGTTCGGGCTTCGGCACGTCCCCGGCGTCGGCAGCGCGGACCAGCCCGGCCTGGACGCTCAGCCCGTTGAACTGGTCGATGGTCACCAGGCAGCCGGCGCAGGCCATCTGCTCGGGCGTGTAGGTGACGTTCTGGTCGATCGCGACGCGGACGCGGTTCTCGTCGTCGTAGAGACCCTCGCGCTCGTCCTGCAGCGTGTAGAACGGGTGGTCGTCGGGCAGGTCGACCTCGTCCTCGCCGTGCGTGTCGGCGATCTTCTGCAGCTGGTCGTCGATCTCGGTGATGCGCTTCTCGATGCGCTCGAGCTCGGCGGCCTGTCCGGCGGTCGCTCCGACCGGGGTTCCGCGCAGCCGGCCGTACGCCTGGGCGGCGTCCCATTCGAGCTCGAGGTGGGGCTCGGCCCACTTCCAGCCCTGTGCCTTCAGGTCGTCGGCGACCTGCTGGAGCTTCTCGCCGGCGAGCCGGTCGAGGATGTCCGGGTCGACGAGCATCGCGCGCTCGTCCTCGCCGTCGGAGAACAGGTCGGCCTCGATGCGGCCGCCGGCCGCCGTGTAGGCGTCGATCCCGACGAAGCGGGCGCGCGAGTGGTTGGCGTTGACGTTGCTGCGCGTCAGCTCGGCCCGGATCCAGTGCATGCCGGGCGTGTAGTCCTGGTCCTTGATGCGGTTCCAGACCTCGAGCTGGCGGCCCTGGTCGGCGGTGACCGCGAAGGCGTGCAGGTGCTCGAGCTTGAGCTGTCCGTCGCGCGCGGCGTCGAGGATCTCGGCGGGCAGGCCGCCGAGGCGCAGGCGCTGGTCGACGGTGCGTTCGGAGATGCCGAAGCGCTCGGCGATCCTGTCGCGGGCGACGCCCTCCTCGGTGAGGCGGCGGAAGGCGGTCACCTGGTCGACCACGTGCATCCCGACGCGGGCCTCGTTCTCGGCGAGGCTGATCTCGATGTCGTTGGTGAACTCGTCGAGGATGCGGCAGGCGACCATCATGTCCGGATGGATCTCGCCTTCGTCGACCAGCTCGCGCATCGCCCTGAAGCGGCGCTTGCCGGCGATGACCTCGTAGAGGTTGCCGGCGGGCCGCACGGCCAGGTTCTGGATGGGGCCGTGGGCGAGGATGGACGCCTTGAGGCTCGCGAGCTCGGCGGGGGTGTCGTCGATGGTGCGGACGTTGCGCTCGCCGAGCGTCAGCGCAGACAGCGGCAGGTCGCGGACGGTCTCGCTGGGGTGCGGCGGCGGGGCGCCGGGGGCGGTGTCGGTGGCGGTGGTGGCGGTGGTCATGGGTGGGTTCACTCCTTGCATGAGGTCGACGGTACGGCTCGCGTCCCGTCGAGAGAGCATGCGGCGGATCGGGCCGCGGTCAGTGGACGAGCTGGCCGGCGCCGCGGGCGTCGGGCGCGGGCGCTGCGGCTGCGCGGGGCTGCATCAGGGTGCGGTTGAGCGCGGCTTTGGCGGTCTGCGGGTTGGCGTCGATGCCGATCCAGCGCCGCTCGAGCAGGTGCGCGACCGCGGTGGTGGTCCCGGTGCCGACGAAGGGGTCGAGGACGAGCTGGCCCGGGTCGGTCAGCATGCGGACGATCCGCGCGGCGAGCTCGTCGGGGAAGCGCGGGGCGTCGTCGTCGTTGTGTCCCACCGAGGGGATCTTCCAGATCCCGCGGCTGCCCCACTCGGCCCACTCGTGGTGGTCGATGCGGCTGCGGTCGTGGACGAAGGGGCCCGGCCTGTGGAAGAACAGCAGGTGCTCCCACTCGTCGACTGCGCGGTAGGAGCTTGCGGTCCAGGCGTTGTTCTTCCAGGCCGGCGTCTTGCTCCAGATGCGGTGGTCGTAGAGGTAGAGCCCGGCGGCTGAGGCGGCGTCCTCGATGATCCCGGAGGTGCGCAGCACGCGGCTCGGAGGCCGCCTGCCGGCGCGGTGCGCCGAGCCCTTCTCCCGCCGGGCGACGGTCTGGTCGCTGCAGCCGAGCAGACGCGCGATCTCGCGTTCCGATGCGCCGGGGTGCGCCTGGCGGGCGGCGGCGACGGCGGTGGCGGTCACGCTGCCCTCGCGGTGGCGGATCCGGGCGTACGGCCCCGGCGGCAGCGCCGGGTCGGGCCAGGCGCGCACGTCGCCGATGTTGACGACCGCGAACCCGCCGGGGCGAAGCACCGTCGCGTGCAGCCCCAGCAGCTCGCGCATCAGCTCGGTCCAGGACGTGATGTCGAGGTCGCGCTCGTACGGCTTGTTCATCAGGTACGGCGGCGACCACAGCGCGAGGTCGACCGTGGCGGGCGGGATCCGCGCGGTCTGTGCGCGGGCATCGCCGCAGACGACGGCGTTGGGGAGCAGGCGGCCGGTGGCCGCTTGTAGCGGGCGTGTCGTCGTGTCTGTTGGCATGTTGCGGTGCCCGGTCGCCGGCGTTCGGGGCTGTTTCGGTGCTTCAAGTCTGCCGGGAATGGTTCTGACGCCCGTGGTATTGGCGCCGCAGGAGGCACCCGGCGGTCGAAGGAGGGGAACCGGCGCTGGTCGGCGAGCGGGAGCGCGTGGGCTGGTGTATCAGTCCGCGGGGGGGCGGGTCTTCAGTGTGTCGAAGAGCATGGAGCGTATCTCGCGCACGTCGTTCTGGACTTCGTCGATCCGCTGGTTCGTGTCGTCGATCCGGCGGTTCGTGTCGTCGATCCGCTGGCTGACGTTGTTGAACCCGTCGTTCATCCGGCGGTTGGTGTCGTCGATCTGGCGTTGCAGGTTGTTGAACCCGTCGTCCATGCGCCGGTTGGTGTCGTCGATCCGCAGGTTGACGCTGGTGAATCCGTTGTCGATCCGTGCGTTGGTCGAACAGGTCCCGACGCCGAGGGTGACGATGATTGCGGCCATGCCGAGCAGCAGGGTCAGGGTGTTCTTGTCGGGCATGATGTTCTCTTGGGAGCGTAGCCCCTTGGTCGGGACCGGTCAATTGCCAGTGTCGTGTCGTGACGAGCTGTCTGCGCCTGGTATTGGGGCCGGCGCCCCGTCGGCTGCGGGGGCGCCGGCCGAAGCGATGGACCGTAAGTGCGTCAGCGCATGGTCGCGTCTCCTTTCCGGTTCGCCGGGACTGCCGGCTGAGGATTTCGGGCCTGCAAGCGATAACCGCCGCCGGTGCAGGCGGGTGTCGACGCTGGCGTTGCTGCGCGTTCAGCGTGTGCGGGTGGATTTCGGGCGGCACGATGCCGCCGTCAGCGGCGGGACCCGCGCTCGTGTCAGCAGTGGGACGGTTATCGTGGCGGCTTCGGTTGCCGGGCATTCGCCGGCTTGCGCCTCGATGCGGTACGTCCAGCCTCGTCGCAGCGCGCTCGCGGGGATGCTCCAGCGTCCGCCGTGGCTCGTTGTCGTCTCGACGGCCTCGGGCGGTCTTCCTCCCGACAGCACGCTGCCTGTTCTCCCGGCCAGCCCCGGGCTTCTTCCGTGCGGTTCGAACCGGATGGTTCCGCGGATCCTTCCGCCGGGCTCCGGCGGACGCACCATCAGGTGGCCGATGATCGCTCCTCGTCCTGCCGGCGCACCGGCCGTCAGCCACCTCGTGACCGTGTCCTGGCTCGCGGCGCCGAGCAGCATCAGGCCGATCATCACGGCGTTGGCCGCGATCCGGTGCCGTGCGTACAGCCGACGGCGCCTGCGGCTCCATTGCGTTCGCCAGTTTCCGGCTGCGGTTCTCGCTTGCATCGTTACTGTTCGGGCACGCACGGCGGAACCGTGATCTCGATGCGCCGTTTCCAGAGGCTTGATTGCCACGCGCCGGCAGCGACCTGCTCGCATCCTTCGCGGTGCACGAGTATCCGGTACGGCAGTGCCCTGGCCGCCGCGTAGGTGTGGAAACGCCCGTCCGGGTCTACCCACAGCCAGCGGGCGGCGTCGAGCGGTTCGTGGATCGGTTCTGCTTCGAGGTTTCGGAACGCTATGGCGTAGGCGTCCAGCGGTGTTCCCGCTGCGGGGTCAGGCACCAGCACGACCGCCGTTCGCGCGAACGGTTCGCCTTCGCGTCCCGGCTCGACGAGCTGTCCGACCGGATTGAGTGCCAGCTGGCGGAAGGTGAGGGCCTTTGCTGGCGGAACCAGCCAGATTGTCATCAGGATCAGCCACGGTATCCGGTGACGGCCCCGTCTTGCGAGCCGGCGCAGGCGCTTGCGGCGCTCTCGCGTGTCTGTCCAGCCCTTGAGTCCGCGCATGATGGCGGGAGTCTAGTCGTGGCCGGTTCGCGCGTCCTGCGCCGGTTAGTCTCGCCGCATGCAGTTCCCGGTTCTCTCGCGCGCCATTGTCGGGTGGTTCGTTGCCGTCTTCGCCCTCGCCGGTGGCGGCGCCTGCGGCCGCGTCTCGGTTTCCGAGCTCGTGATCGGGCTGCAGCTGGCGAACTACGTGCCGACGCCGGTCCACACGGCCCACCGCATGCTGACGCTGGCCGGTGTGGGTCCCGAAGATGTCGTTTACGACCTCGGATCCGGTGATGGAAGGCTGGTTGCCCTGGCGGCTTCGGCCTACGGTGCGCGGGGAGTGGGTATCGAGCTCGACCGGGACCTCGTGGAACGCTCCCGCCGCAACGCGGCCGCTGCCGGCGTCTCCGATCTCGTCCGCTTCGTCGTCGGCGATCTGATGACTGTGGACCTGCGCGGGGCGACCGTTGTGACGTCGTACCTGTATCCGTCCACCATGGAGCGGCTCCGGCCGCGTCTTCTGGCGCAACTGCCCGCGGGCGCCAGGATCGTCTCGCATGCCTTTGCCATGGGCGACTGGGCGCCGGACGCCGTGGAGCGTTTCCTGTACGACGCCGGGTGGCCCGGCGTGGTCTATCTGTGGCGGGTGCCCGTCGCCGGGTCCGTCTCTTCCGAAGGCTGATCCTCAGCCGTCGATTGTCGCCACGGCGGCGCAAGCCTGTGCGTTTCGTCTCGGCGAGCGCTTCAGGCGTACCAGGGCGGCGATCCGCAGCCCGTCGAGCTCGGCCTGCAGCCAGCGCGGGGCTGCCGTCCAGGTGACGGTTCCCCGGGGCGGTGCGCCGCCGGCGCGGGCTCCGGCGTGGTGCAGCAGGGCGAGGTAGCTGTCGAGCGGCAGCGTGGAGCCGTCGCTGAACCAGACCACGCCGGCGCTGTCGGCGGCCTTTCCGTGGTCCCAGCTGACCGCGAGCGGGACGACGGGCCGTGCGCCGTCGTGCCGGGCGTCGTGGCCAGCGAGCACCCGTATCGCCGGCTGCGCTATCCGGGAGGCCCCGTCGGCGGGAGGCTCGCCGGCCCAGAGCGCGTTGGCCGCGGCGTGCCAGCGGCGGTCCGGTTCATGTGGGCCGTCGGCGGCGTCTCCGACCATCCAGAACGGACGGCGGGGGTCGTGCGCGGCGTCGTTGGAAAGCGCGATCACGCGCCCGCGGTCCGGCGGGTGCGGCCGTCGCGTCCGCGGTCGCGGGCGGTAGCCGTTCAGCGGGATCCCGGCGGCCCGCCGGGCCGTGGTCATTGCCGGCAGGAGGAGGCTGGTCACAGTGGCTCCAGCAGGTCTTCGGGGATCCGGTGCGCGAGCCTCGTCCGTTGTACGGGCCAGCGCCCGCGGCGCAGGCGCCGGGCCAGGACCGCGCAGGCGGTCGCCGCATCGGCTGGGCGCAACGCGTTCGGCTGTGCCCGGCCCCGGCCCTTGAACCAGTGTGCGGGCCAGCGGACCGCGTGCAGCAGCATCGCAGCCTCGTGGGGCACGTCGAGCAGGACCTGCCCGACGAGCGCCGGCCGCGGACTTCTTCCCCGCGGCATGGTGCGCTCGAGCGTCTGGCTGAGCCTGCGGGCGGCGCCGGGCGCCTCCATGCAGGCGAGCGCGAAGAGCGAGCCCGGGGGCCTCCGCGCGGTCGCGGCTCGCGGGTCGAAGTCGTCGGGGAACTTGTGGATGCGGCGCAGCAGCCTGCGGGCGAGCTCCTCGGCGCGTTCGGCGCGTTCGGCCGCGGACTCGGCCAGCCAGGGGCCGGAATCGGTCAGCAGCTCGATGCGGTCGCCGGCCGAGGCCGTGCGCGCGAGCCGGGCGGCGGCTTCGAGCGCGTCGGCCGCCGCGTCGAACGGCCCGTGGATGACGGCTGACGGCGCCTGCGGCGCGCGGCTCCGCAGGTGCAGCACCGCGTGCCGCGCAACGGCGGGGCGGCGCCCGCGACGCGCCGCCCCGTGGCTGAGGTTCCGCATCCGTGCGGAGTATGGGGACCGGGGGGCGGTGGTCCGCCCGGGCGGCTATGCCGCGGCGGCGTGCTGCGTTCGCACGAGGTTCGCGGGCCGCGGGGCCGGGTGCGCGGCGTTCTCCCGCGCCTTGCGTCCCCCGCGGCGGCGGCGGCGGCGGTTGCCGCCCGGCTGGCGGCTGTGCCGCGCGATCTCGTCGGTGAAGCGCCAGCGCTCGATGGCCGAGCGCATCTGCAGGATCCGGTGGTCGGGCGGGGCGGGCCGCGACGAGGCGTACTGGTCGACCAGGGCCAGGAACGCGGTCTCGAGCGGCTCGTCGAGCAGCGCCGACAGCGCGATCAGGTGTTCGTCACCCTGCGGGTCCTCCGCCTGGTAGACCAGGATGGGCGGGCCGGCGGGCGGGACGCGCCAGGCGCGGACGTGGGCCGTCGAGGGCTTGTGCGCGTAGCCGGCGAAGCGGTCGCCGACGTGGACCATGTCGCTCGTGTGCTCGCGATCGAAGGCGACCAGCACGGCGCCGACGCGGACCTCGTATAGGCGCGGCTCGGGCGAGGTCCACGGGTCCGGGTCGAGCGGCGCGCCGGTGGCGCCGGGGGTGACGGGGACCGCGCCGTGGAGGCGCTCGCCGTGCAGGGCGAGGCGGCCGGGGTCGTGGGTGACGTGGCGCAGCTCGACGAGCTGGCGGGCCGGCAGGCGGTCGGCGGCGATGTGGCGGACCATGGCGCCGGTGCGCGCGGTCGTCACGCGGGCGTCGACCGGGGCGGGATCGCCCGCCGGCGCGTCGTCGCCGAAGATGGATGCCTCGCCGTCGGGCAGCGTGCTGATGCGTGCGTACTCCCGGCCGCTCCAGCGGCCGGCGTCGGGCACGAACCCGTCGGGGTACGGCTCGGGACGTTCGTTGCCGATCGGGGCGTACGTGTAGACGGTCTCTGTGCTCTGCATCGGGATGCACCTCGGCCGGCCTCGGCCGGCATGATTGGAGGATGAGCCGGGAACCGGCTCGTGAATCGGGGCCGCAAGGCCCCGGTGCGTAAACCGGAACGGCGCCGCTGGCGCGGGCGGGCGTGGGGAATGAGCCTGTGGCGTACGCGTTGCCTTGGCCGCCCGGCTACGCTGCCGTTCCGCCCGTCCGTATACCTCTATTGTCGCCCGTCCGCATCCCTCCCTCGTGGTTCGTCTCCGGTTCCGCGCCGACGTTCGAGAGGCGGCGGCGGCCCGTCGAGGGCTCGCGCGGGTCTGTGCTTTCGGCGTGCATGCACGCTGTGGTGTTCACCGGCGGGGCGGCCGCCGTCCGGTGTCGTTGCGGGCCTCGCGGGCGAGCGCGCGCATGGCCTCCTCGATGTCGGCGATGGCCTGTTCGGCGGTCAGCGCGACGATGTCCTCGGGCTGCAGGATCATGGAGCGGGAGCGGTTCGCGGCGGTGGTCGTCTTCGTGTTCGCGTGTTCCATCCGATGCGCCTTTCCGGGGGTTGGGTCCGGCTCCGCCGGGCGTGTGCGGCCCGTGGTGCCGTACGGTAGTGCTCATGAGCGGGGATGCGGGCGAGCAGGGCGAGGTCGTGCTCGGCGACGAGGAGAAGCAGCAGTTCGAGACTGCCGTCGATACGGCGCGGCGGGCCGGGGACCTGGACGATCCTCCGGCGTTGACGGCCGAGGACGGAGTGTCCGGCGAGGAAGACGAAGACGAAGAGGCGGAAGCAGAGGCGCTCGATCCGAATGCCCTGGATGATCCGGCGGCGTGGGAGCTTCCCGGCGCCGATTCCGCGCCTGTTGCCGGCAAGCCCGTACCGGCGGGCGTGTGGCGGCGGACCGCCGCCGCGGTGCTCGATGCCGGCGTGAGCCTCGCCGCGGCTGGCGTGGCCCTGCTGGTCTCCGAGCTGCTGTGGCTGCGGTCAGGGGGGGAGGTTTCGGTCCCGGTGTGGGTACCGGTCCTGGTGTTCTTCGCTGCCGGCTGGGCGCATGCGCTCGCCGGCGAGGGCCTTTTCGGCGGGGTGACCCTGGGCAAGCGGGCGCTGGGGCTGCGCGTCGTCGGTCCCGGCGGTGCGGAGCCTGTCCTGTGGCGCGTGGCCGTGCGGCGCACGGGCCTCGACGCGGTGGTCCTGGTGGTGGCGACGCTGGCCCTGTGGTTCACCATGGTGCGGCAGTACGGGGGGCTGCCGTCGGGAACGCCGGTCGAGCTGGACGGGTCCGACGTCGCGGTGTTCTGCGCGTTCTTCGTCAACCTGGTGGTCGTGCTGGCGCTGGTGCGCCGGTTCGATCCGAAGCGGCGCTTTCCGCACGACTCGCTGGCGGGGCTGGCGGTCGTCTGCAGCGCCGATGAGGGCGCTGCGCGCCGCCCGGGCGGCCGGCGCGTCGCGGCGCCGGTCGGTGTGGTCCGGTCCCGCTGGGACGACGAGACGGCGGAGGTGGCCCCGGCGCGCCCCTGGGACGGCCGGCGGTGGCGTCCGGATCCGGCGGCGGCGGCGAAGGCGGCCGAGCGGGAGAGCGCGCGGATGGGGCCGGTGTCGCGGCTGATCGACCGTGCCGTCGCCTGGGGTCAGGGAACCGCGGAGGTTCGGGCTACGAAGGTTGCCGACGCGGGGCCGAAGGAGGCTTCGCCCGGGTCTGGTGGTGGCCGGGTTGCGTTGCTCAACCGGCTGGCGGACCGAGTGGTTGCCTGGTCGGAGGGTGGGAGCGGGCCCTCGTCCGGCGGTGCGGACTAGGGCCGGCGGGCTGGCGGGCGTCTATTCGTCGTTGTCGGCGGGGTCGGCGCCCTTGATGGCGTCGATCACGAGGGCGCGGAGCTCGCGTACCTGGTCTTGCAGGTCGTCGATCCGGGTGTTGACGTCGTTGATCCGGTTGTTGACGTCGTCGAAGCGGCTATTGACGCTGGTGTTCAGGTCGTCGATGCGGTTGTTGACGTTGGCGTTGACATCGTCGATGCGGTTGTTGATGCCGCCGGCGATGATGCCGATGAACGCCACGATGACGGTCGTCATGGCGATCCCGGTCCCCACGACGGTCGCGATGATCATGCGGTTGTCGGTCATGAGTTCCTCACGATAGCACTGATTCCGGGTTCGGGAGGCGATCCGGCGCGGCTTCCGGCTGTCTCGTTTGCGGCCCTGGCGTCCGTTCTGCGCGGCGGCTGCGTGGCCTCCGGCCCGTACGCTTGCCTGTGCCGGCGGAGGGCGCCGGTGTCGTGGTGCTTCAAACGGGCGGGTGCTGGCCGTGTTCTTCCAGATGCAGTCGATTGTGCGGGCGCAGGGTTTGCCTGCGGCAGTTGCGCGCGTGCTCTTGCTTCTTGCGGGATTCGCTGTTCCCTCCTTGGCGGTGGCGCAGACTGCGCCGGCTCCCACGTTCCCTTCGGGCGCGTCGGTTCGGGTCGTCGAGCCCGGGGATTCCGGGTGGACCGGGGTGGTGCTGGAAGTGGCGGTGACATTGGAGGAGGAGGAAGACGAAGACAAAGAGGATCCGCCGCCTCGTGCGGATTATTGCTTTCCGTATCGGCTCAGCCTTGGGACGGCTTCCTCTGCGGACGTTCGTTACGCCGGTTCAAGCATCTCTGGCCAGTTCGTGGTCGTTGCCGACAATCAGGACTTCGCCGCGTCGGGCGATCTCGAGCTGGCCGGGGATGACCTGTTGGAGGGTGACGAGACGTTCCACCTCGACGTGTATGCGGGGCAATCGAAAAAGACGGCCTGTCTTGTTGATGGAGTCGTGATTGCCCGGGTCGAGGTCACCATCGAGGACGATGACACGGACGCACCGGCTCTCGCCGGCGATCTCGAGGTGATGGAGACCGACGCCGACTTCGTCGCGTTGCTGGCGCTGACGCTCGATGAGGCGGCGGCCGAGACCCGCTGCTATCCCTATCGCCTCGCGTACTCGCGTTCGACGGCTACCAGCGCCGACGCACGCCTGGTGGGGTCGGACCGCCGTTCTCCCGCGGACTTCGGGACCTTCGTCGCGCGGCCGCGTTCGACGACCGCGGTCTCGTCGAACCTGCTGGTCGTCGGCGACGATGTCATCGAGGGCGACGAGACGCTGCACCTGGACGTGTATGCCCCCGGCGTGGCCGGGGAGGCGTCCTGCTCTCCATCAGGGGCGCCGGTCCGCAGCGTCGTCGTCGTTATCGTCGACGACGACCTTCCGGTGCAGATCGCTTCGTTGCGGATCGACGGCGTGGTCGACGACATCCACCGGGAAGGGGATTCCGGCGAACGCGAGTCCGTGCATCTGATCGTCACCTTCGCCCGCCGGCTGACCGAGCCGGTCACGCTGCGCTACGGCTCGGTGGCCGATGCCGAGGCCCGTGGGAGCGAGCCGAAGCAGGACGTCGAGACCGTCTCAGCGCGGTCGGTGACCGTTGACGTGGGTCAGATCGCGGTCCGCGTGCGGGTGGCGACGATTATCGGCGACGACCGTGTCGAGGCGGTGGAGTACTTCTCCGTGTGGGCCGCGGTGGACGAGTACTCGGCTGAGTCGAAGATGTGGCTGCGCGTCGGCATCGCCAACGACGATGTGCCGGGGGACGAGATCCTCGAGGTGGTTCTCGAAGGCGATGGGGTTGACGGTGGGGCCATCGTCGAGGGGGACCCGGATCCGGGCGCCGGCGGCGGCGAGTGCCAGCGGGAGTGGAAGTGCGTCTTCCTGGTCCTCGGGTTCAGCGGGGACCGCCAGTCGAAGGATGTCGTCTATCAGGTGCACACAGTGGCCGGATCGGCGCGTCCGGGCGAGGACTACCGTTTTCGCGACGGTGTCCGGGTGCGGCTCGAGGAGGGGCACTTGCGCACCTTCGACGTGCGGGACCCGCTGCAGCTGCAGGTCCGCCGGGACTTCTTCGTCGAGAGTGAGCGCGAGGACCTGTTCCTCGTGGTGCACATGCTGGCGGGCGACGAGTCGCCGCTGTTCAGCTGGTACGAGCGTATCGAGATCGTCGACGACGACCGCTCTGGCGGCACGGACGGCGCGTTGTGGTTCGGGTTGGCCGACGGGCTCGAGTCGTGTCCCGAGCCCAGGAGCCTGGTCCGCGTCGCCGAGCCGCTCGACGGCGGCGTGCGGCCGGTGCGTCTCGACTTGGCGCTGGCCCAGCGGGGCGGCGAGCAGGCGCCGCAGGATGGGCGGCAGGACGCGGAGCAGCGGTCCGGCTGCCAGCTGGGTCTCGGCAAGCCGGTCACCGAGTACCGCTACGAGCTTCGCTCCGGCATGGCCGAAGTGGGCCGCGACGTGCTCGATCCGGCCGGGGCCGGCGGCGTGGTCCGCTTCGTGTCGGGCCGCGCGTCGGTGCACTTCGGCGTCGTCGGCGACGCCCGGCTGGAGGGCGCCGAGGACCTGACGCTCGCGCTGGTCAGCGGCGCGGGCACCGTCGCCCTGTTCACCGTCGTGGTCGAGGACGCCGATTCGGCCCGCGAGGCGGTCTCGTCGCGCACGGCCAGCGCGGTGCGCATCGGCCGCGTGCTCGCCTCGGAGGTCTCCGACGTGCTGGCGGACCGCTTCTCATGCGCGGCCTCGTCGGCCTGCTCGGGGCTCGGTGCGCCTTCCGAGGCGCAGCTGTGGCCGGGGGGGCGTTCCGGTCCGGCGGTCTCGCCGGGGATGCTGCTGCGCCGGCTGGCGTGGTCGGCCGGTTCGTTCGCGATGCCGGCGATGCCGTCAGCGGTCGTTGCGGACGGTGCAGCGCTGCCTCTGCCGGGCCTGCCCGGTTCGAGCCTCCCCGGCTCCGGCCTGTCCGGTCTCGGCCTGCCGCGTCCCGGTGGCGGCTCTTACGCCCTGGGCGCCGGCGCCGTGCCCCATGGCCTGCATGGTCCAGGCGGTCTGCAGGCCGACCGGCTGGCGGTGGTGGGCCGGGCTCTTGACGGCCTCCGCTACCAGGGGGACCCGGGGCGTTGGCTCGGCCCGGTGAACATGGCCCGCGGCGACCACCGTCCGGAGACCTGGACGTTCTGGGCGCGCAGCTCGTACGCGGCGGTCGACGACACGTCGAGCACGGCACGGCGCCTGCGCACGTCGATGCTGTCGATGACGGGCGGCCTCGACCGGCAGGTGGGCCTGTTGCGGGTCGGCGTGCTCTACACGCATGCGTTCGGCGAGTTCGAGGTGGACGTGCACGGGCACGCGCAGCAATTCGTTCCCGCCGATCCGGTGCAGGGGTCGAGCTGGCGCCTGGTCGCGCCGTACGTGGGCTGGATGCCGCACCGGCGGTTCCGGTTGTGGGTGTCGCCCGGCTGGGTGACCGGTGGCGGTACTGTCGGCGCTGGCGAGGGCCTGGACGCGCGCATGCGGATGGTCGTCGCCGGCGCGTCGTTGTCGGTCTACTCGTCGCGCGAGGTCAGCGTGGACGCCGAGGCCGACGTGTTCGAGGTCGACGTCGACAGGACGCCTTCGGTGTCGGAGCGGCGGTTCGAGATGCGGGAGGACGCCTTCTCGGGGCGCGCGCAGCGGGCGCGGCTGGCCGGCCGGATGGGCTTCCCGCTCGGTGATCCGGCCACGTCGGCCTCGCGTCTGACGGTGCGCTTCGGCCGGCGGTGGGATGTCGGGACCGACATCGACTGGGTATGGGGTCCGATCGCACGTTCCGCGTCGTGGGGCGGCGCGGGCCAGGTTTCGGCGACCGACCTGCTCGTGGACCTGCGCTACCGGCGCCTGCGCTCGTCGCTGTCGCTGGTGCTGACGCTGGGCGTGCAGCTCGGCGGTGAGGAGCCGCAGGTCGCCGGCGAGCACCTGCGCTTCTCGTCCCGGCGGCAGGTGGGCTTCGGCGGGGGTCTGCAATGGGGCGCGGCCGGGTCCGGAGCCGGGTGGTCGGCCTCGCTGCGCCCGTCGTACGGGCACGTCTCGGCGGCGATGCCGGGGTGGTGGAGCGGCGCGGCCCCCCGCCTCGGCGGGCTGGGCGGGTTCGAGGTGGCGCCGATGGTGGACGCCGAGGTCGGCTACGGGTTCGACGACGGCGGCCGGGTGTCGGTGTCCGGCCGCCGGGCGTTCGGTGGGGGTCGCCCGGGTGCGGGCAGCCTCGGGGCGGTGCTGCGGTACGGCCGTGGGTGGTGACGTCCCGAGGCCGGATGCGGGCGGGTTCAGCGGGCGGCGTGGCCGATGCGGATGGCGTCGAAGGCGTCGGGTGAGTGGCGGTCGCCGAACGCGGCTTCCGTGTAGCGCGCCTCGCGGGGACGCGCCGCGGCGTGTGGCCGAAGCAGGACCGGGTCGATGCTCTCCGGCGTGATGCCGCCGTAGGCGGTGTCGGCGCTCTTCAGCACCACCGGCGTGTTCTCGGGGTACCGCTCGAGCAGGTGCCGGCAGAGCTCCCCAACGGTCATGACGGCCGGTTCGGTCGTCAGCTGCGCGAGCAGATCGTCGTTGACGTCGATGTTCTCCCCGGTGTGGGTGTGGATGGTGAACGTCCCGTCGTCGTTGACGGCCGGGTCGTACCACTCGTCGACGTAGAAGGTGCGGCTGCGGTCGAGCAGGCGGACTCGCCTTTCGTCGGCCGCAGCCGCGGTGAACTGCGCTCGTGTCATCGGGTTGCTTCTCTCTGCCGGCCGGCGTCGGGAGCGGCGTGCGGAACTCGTCCGGCGTTGTCGCCGGTCTCAGCGGGGGTGGCGCCGGGGCCGTCGGGCCCGGCGGCCGTGCCGTTGTCCGCTTCGGCTGCTGCGTTACCGTCGGGTGCCGGGGCCTGCGGAGCCGGCTCGCCGTCCGGGACGGTTCTCGCGGGGGTGGCGTTGGCGTCGGGACTGCCATTACCGGGCGTGTCGCCGGTCTCGCGTGCTCGGCTGTCCGCAGACGCCGTGGCCTCTTGAGCGGGCTTGTCCGGAGTGCCGGCAGCGGCGCTTGCAGCCGCGTCGGTCGCGCTGCCGTCTGCGTCGGATTCGGCGGTGCCAGCGGCTTCCGCGGCGGGGACGGGACCCTCGGTGTTCGCCGTGTCGTCGCCGGCGTCGCCGGTCGCTTTCGGCCGGGCGCGCGCTTCGCTGCTGGCCGGTGCGGGGTTGTCCGGAGCGGGCTCGGCTGCCGTGTCGCTCGCGGCCCGGGTGGCTGGAGCCGCGCCGGCGGTATCGCCGGTGGCGCCGGGGTCGGCCTTGCCGCTGGCCGCGCTCGCGGTTTCGGGTCTCTGATCGCCCGGGGCGCCGTCGCCGGCGGCGGTCTCGTTGCCGGGCTTTGCGGGTTCGGCGGAGCCCTCGTCGGGCGCGGCGGCGTCGGCCGGCGGCTCCTCCTGCGGGGCCGCATCGGTTTGCGGGCTGGCGCCGGCCGGCGGTCCGGCGTCGTCGGTCGCGGCGTTGTCGCTCGGTGGCGCCGGGGCGTTCGGGGGTGTCTGTTCCGCGGGGGCCCGGGTCCCGCGCTTGTCCTTGCCCTTGTCTTTGCGGGGGCGTCTGCGCTGTTGAGTCCTCTTCGGTTCAGGCGTGGTCTCGGTCTTCGGTTGGGGCGGTGTGTCGGCCTCCGGCTTCGGCATCGTCTCGGCGATCGCGGTCAGGCTCTGCTGCAGCTTCTCGATGCCCCCGCGCAGTTGCGGGATGCCGCCGGCGTGTTCGGCGATCTCGTTGATCTGCTTCCGCAGGCCGTTGGCGGTCATGTATGCGTTGGTGGCGCTCTCCCGGGCGTCGGCGGCCGTGGCGCGGATCTCGTTGCCCTGTTCGGTCATGGACTCGCCGCGTGCCGTTGTCTCGGCCCGCGCCGCGTCGATTGCGCCCGAGATCCCTTCGATGCCGGTCTTGACGTCACTCGCGTGGTCGTCCGCGCTCCGGCGCATCGAGTCCACTGTTCGCGCGGTCTGCTCCAGCGTCGCCTGGTGGTGCTCCACGCTGCTCTGCAGCTTCCGAAGCGAGCCGCTGGCCTCCCGCAGCTCGTTGCGGATCTGTACGAGCTGTTCCGTGTCGGCGCCCTTGCCTGTGGTCTCCCGCAGCTCGTTGCGGATCTGCGCGAGCAGCTCCGTGTTGGCGCCCTTGCTCTTCCGGGTGCGCATCCAGCTTCTCAGCGCGATGCAGGCTGCCAGGAAGGCGATAGCGGCCATCGCGATCGGTCCGGTATCGAATCCGTAGGTTTCCATCGGGTCGTCTCCAGTTCGGGTGTTGCCGTGCCGCGCCCGTGTGGGGCTCAGTGCCCCCGGCGGGGCCACCAGCGGCTGCCGGATGCGGCGTGCGGTCCGTCGTGTCCGTCGGGGCGCTCGCAGCGCTTGCCACTGATTGGACCTCGCTCGGTGCAGCGGCCCCGCGGCGTGCGCCGCGGCCTCGCCGGCCGTTGCGCGGCCGGCTTGCTGACGCCGCTCGGCGTCTCGGGGATGGGCAGCTTGGGCTGTTGGTCTGCTCGGGGCATGTCTGCACGCGGAGAGTGTAGGAACCGGCGGCCGTTGGGCCGTTCGGTGGCCGCGATCCCTTACGTTCGTGTCTGGAGACAGCGGACGGGTGCCGGACCTGCGGGGTTTTCCGGAAGGAGGCGATGAGGCTATGCGGTGGTATCAGAAGGCGGGGTTGTCGTTCGTGTTGGGTACCGGCGCGCTGCTGTGCGGGGTGGCTCTCTTCGCGGTGTGCCCCGAGCGTCCGTTCGGCATGGGGCTGGCGGTGCTGTCGATGGGCGTGCTGGCGCTGTTCGCCAACGCTCCGTGGCTGCCGGGGCTGGTGCGCCGGCGGGCGTTCCGCGTCGTGATCGGGACGCGGCGCACCGTCGCCGGGACACTGGTGGCCGCTCAGTTCGCGCTCGCGTCGGTGGTCGTGGATCGGTTCGTCCTGCGCCGTTACGGCGTGGCGGCGGGGCTGGCCGTGCTGTTTCTGGTGCTCGGTGCGGACCGGGCGTGGGCCGGCACCGGACCCTGGGAGATGGCGGTCATGGCCCTGTGTGTGTCCTTCTCGGGCGTCATCGGGAAGGGGCTGGCGCTTATCGCGGTGATCATCGGCGGTTTGATGTTCGCATTTGGCGAAGGCGGTTCGAAGTCGGCCATTGCCGGTCTGATCTTCGGAGCCGGGATGGTGCTTGCGGCGCCCACCTTTCTCAGCTGGATTGGCCTGACCGGTGCGACCTGCTAGTCGGCCCCGGTAACGACGACCCTCTACATCTGGAGAAGTACAGTCATGAACAGGCCAGCGCGCAATTTTCGGCTTGGTAGCATCCTGATTGCACTACTGCTCGCCGCCGCCTGCGGCGACGACAACAAGAACTCGGTTGCACCGTCGGCCATGATGCCTCCGCCGGACACGGCAACGTCGAGCGGCAGCTCGTCTGCGCCAGCCAGCTTCGACGGGCGCCGCGGCCTTGCGCCTGTGTCAATGCCGACAGGTGCGCCTACCGCACCGGTGGCTTACGCAGGGCAGCAGTCGAGTTGCACGGCGCCGGCGACAGGGCAGCACTGGAACCAGATCCGAAACCGGCCGCGTAGTGGCGGCGTCGGGCAGATTCGGAACCGCATCGAGGCGACCTTCAACGGCACCGACGATTTCACGCGGGCTGGTGTGTGCGAGGTTGCGAGGCAGACGCTCGGAGATTCCGGCCCGTGGTGCGGGACGACCGGGCACACCGCGGACTGGGAGGCGGCCTACGCGATGCTGGACCAGCTGGAGTCGTGCCGGGGGACCTCGACGCAGCAGGACCCGCCGACGCCTCAGCAGCAGCAGGCCGCCCTTGCAATCAATGGATGGACTTGCCCGGAGCAAGACTACCCTCGCGTGCGGGGGTCGGGCGGAATCACCGTTGTTTCCGCATCTGGCAGGCGGGATATCAGAGTACCGGAGAATGGCGGCACATGGTACCCCGCGAACTGTCACTCCGATCCCTGGGAGTGGGAATTGAATCATCTTCCCGACGGGGAACATTACAACGAAGAGGTCTTCACGGGTCCTGACGGCGCGAAGTGGTTCACCGTGCAGTGGCACAATGCGGTGTCGGTTGGACTGTCTTACGGCACCAGCACCACCGGGGACGCGGACGACAGCCGCTATACCGGAGATCGTTCGACACCCTATCAGACGTTCCGCGGCGAGCAGTGGCGCGTGATTATCGTGGATGACGATCGGCCGATCCCGGCGAGTTTCGACTGCGGTAACGGCTTCACCGTCAGCACTACGCAGCGGGGGTTCAGGGACATTGTCATCACCGAGAACAGCGGGCCGTGGACGTACGCCAACTGTAGCGGCGGGTCGACTGCCGCCTTGGGTGCCGCGACGAACAGGTTCGATATCGGTGGAGTCAAGGCCCTCGGCGTGAAGCTTCAAGAGAACACTGGCATCGCATTCGAGTACAACACCGCGATCAACGACAACACCTACACCGGCAACCGCTACTCGCAGTACGAGACGATTGAAGGTGAGCGCTGGCGCGTGGTGATTGTCGAGGATGATGCACCGGCCGCCGCGCGCGCGTGGATGAGCTGGGGCGGGGCGACGGGTGCATATGCTGGCCCGCGCGCCAAGACGCATTCAATCACCGAGGGCGATAACCTGCACGGCCTGCACGTAGTCCTTGAGCGGACGACGGCTGGCCCGGTTTGTCTCGACCTGTCCGGCGTTGCGTCTGATTTCCGGTTCGCGGTGAACGGCGCGGATCGTGACAATTGCATTCAGGTGACTGATCCTCACCCGGACCGTCCCGCTGATGTGTTCCATCGTCCTGTGCAGGTGTTCGGCTCGCACAACGACGACAACATCGTGAGCCGTCGCCAGTCGCCGTACAGCATCAGCATCGACGCGTCCAAGGGCGGCCTCACAGGTGTCGGTGATTCGCACAGCTCGCTGGACATCGTGGTTGCCGACGATGACGTGGTGCGTATCCGTCCGAGGCACACGAGCGGAGTGCAGTTCGAGATGGATACGTACGGCGCGACCGACCGCACGCGCTACCAAGTCCGGGCGGTGTTCCGCGGCGCGGGGGTCAGGCTGGATCGGAAGGACGGTATGGGAGTGGCCTCAACGCTCTACGGTGACACCGCCAACCCTACGCACAACTTCGACATCGTCCACCTTCCTCCACGGAGCGACGTGGAGAAGTCGCGCTATGCGTGGACATTCGATGGTGCGCGCAACTTTGGCGAACGACCGGCAACGGAGGTTGGCGGCAAGACGATATCGCTGGAATGCTCACGGGGCAGCGCGACCGCCACGTTCAGCATCAGCAACCACGGCGGGCTCGGCGACGCGGCGTTCGATATCGTCAACCCGGTCGTGAATCTCTGCCGGTAGGCCGATGGCTCAGCACACCATCAACATCCCGGCCGGCCTCTACGCCCACGTCGATCGGGGGACGGCGGTCCAGAAGAAGGGGTGGGCCTGGACCAGCCGACGCGACCGTTCCAGACCGAGTTCGATGTCTGTTCATGAACGGTGATCCTGAACCGACTGGTCACGACGAGGAGGGAAGCTGTAGGACAGGTTCCCCCGACACATCAATGCTGGCCGGATCAGAAAACACACGAATGCTGGCCAAACGGCCATAATTCATGTGGATGCACACTGGCGCTTCCGGGCTGCGGGTCCGTTGGACCGCGGACCCGTTCCCGGATCCTCGGCCTCGCCGCGTGTGATCGACCGGACCGGACTGGAGTCCGGGCGCGGGGCTCTGGCTGGGAGCGTCAGTCGGCTGTGGGATCCTGCTTGACGGATTCGAACAGCAACGTCCGCAGCTCGCGGACGTCGGCGTCCAGGTCGTCGATCCGACGGTTCAGGTTGTCGAAGCCTTCGGTCATCCGGCGGTTGACGTTGTCGAAGCCTTCGGTCATGCGTGTGTTGACGTCGTCGATTCGCCGGTGCACGTCGTCCATGCGTCCGTTCGTCGAGCAAGTGCCGATGCTGATTGCGGCGACGATTGCGCCGACGCCGAGCATCATTCGCATGTCGTCTCTATTGAGCATTCTCGTTCCCATCCTATCAGGGGTCGGGGTCGTTGGTCCGGCCGACACGGCGGATCAGAAGGGAATGTCGTCGATCTCTTCGCTGCTCGGATTTTCCGGTTCGGCGGTGGCTTCGATGGCGCGGTCGAGCTCGGCGCGGGCGACGGCCAGCGTGGACGGCGGGAAGTCTCTGGCGAACATCCAGTCGAGGAAGTCGGGATGCGCGTCGACCGGATCCCCGCGGTGCCTGCCGAAGCCGAACACGATCCGGTCCTGCTCGTCGCGAACGAACTTCCCGGCGACGTCGACCATGCGCGGGTTGCCCTCGGCGTGCAGCTCGTCGACGGTGGCCCTGCTGGCCATCGCCTCGATGACGGTGACGGTCATCCGCACGTCGTCGCCGGCGTCGTGCGCGCGAAGCTCTTTCGGCACCGGACCCACGAAGCGCTCGTAGGCGTCGGTGAGCTAGCGGGGCTCGCGCTTCTGCCACAGCCGGAGCGGGTCGACCACGCGCAGGTCCGCCGTGCGGCAGCTCGCATCCTGCGTGGGCGAGCTCGACCTCGAGGATCTGGATGTCCGACAGCTGCTCCCCGGCGGCGCGGTCGAGCAGCGCGAATGGTTCGTCAATCCGGAGACGCCGATCGACCCGGGATCGGGCGCCGTGCACGGCATCAGCGACGCACAGGCCGCCTCGTGGCCCCCGTTCCGCGCCGTCGCGGCCGAGGTCGCCGCGTTCCTCGAGGGCGCCGACATCGGCGGCTACTCCGTCTCGTTCGAATCCGGCCGGGTACGGCGTGCGGTGGTGCGTCCAGTAGCCGTTCCCGGGGTCGCGCCCGGCGCCGCGCAGCGCGGCCACGAGGCCGGTCACGGCCTCGCCGTCGCCGTCGTCGAGACGGTACTCGTCCATCACGATGCAGCGTGAGGCGCGGTCGCAGCGCGCCAGCGTCGTCCGTTGCGCGTCCGGTTCTGCGGACTCTTTCGTCAGATGAAGGACCCATGTGCTCTTCGGGTCCTCCGGTGTCAGCCGCGGCCAGCAGCACGCCAGCAGCAGCCGCGCCACTGCATCCGGCGTGCATGTCTCGACCCGTGGTTCGACCGTGTCGTCGACCGCGCGCGTTCTGACGCGGATAGCGGACCCTGCGGCGCAGGCGCGCGCGGCGGCAAGCAGCATCCGCGGCGTCGGCGCGGGCGGCCGGAACCCGGCGCGGTCGGTGGCCGCGATCCGCGCGAGGCGTCCGAGCCCGGGCGGGGCGACGTCGATGCGCACGCCGCCGGCGGCCACCTTGGGGTTCACCAGCGGATCGGCGGGGTCGACATCGAGCGTCAGCGGCAGCGGGGCCTCCCCCCCGGCGTGCCGGCCGTTGCCGCCGATGCGCAGGCGGATCCGCGCCGCGGCGCCCGCGGACGGTATGGCCAGCATGCCGCGCGGGCTGTCGAAGGAGACCTCGATGCCGTCGGCTGCGCTCTTGGTCAGCGATGCGGCGAGACGCTCGATCCGGGCGGCGGCGGCTTCGGCCGTGCGGCGTTGCTCGTCGGTGAGCCGCGCGCGCTCGCGCTCGCGTCGCAGGCAGGCCAGCACCGCCTGGTGCAGGCGCCGGAATCCGAACGTCTCCAGCGCCATGTCGGTCGACAGCCGGTGCGTGCTCGCCGGCGGCGGGCTGGCCAGCGGCAGGAACGGCGCCGCGGCCGGATCGGTCGGGTCGGGGCCGCCGCGCGGGACGGCGATCGGGTAGGGGCGGGGCTCGTTGCGGGCGCCCCAGGGCGTAGCCAGGTAGAGGTCGTGTCGGGCGAGCCGCCAGTCGGCGGGGTCCGCCTGCGCGTCTTCGCGGCGCCCGCGCTTGCGGGTGGTCGTTCTCGTCATGGCGGTACTGTACGCCGCGGCGGCGACGAGGCGGGCGGCGCGCATCAGGGACCGGGAGGATCCCGAAGGTCGGTTCAGTCCAGCGGGAACGCGTAACGGTCGCGGCGCACGCGGATGCCGAACAGCGTTGTGCGCAGGTACGCGCTCTTGACTTGACGGACGTGCTCGCGCCGGTAGATGCCGAGGTGGTGCAGCGTGCAGCGGATGCACCAGCAGGCGTGCTGATCCGGTCCGATGCCGAAGAGGCGGCCCAGCCGGCGGCAGAAGGCCGTCAGCGGCTCGCGGCGTCGGGGCCGGTTCCAGCCGGGGGCAGGGGTGCGGGGCGCGGTGGCGCTGGTGCTGCTCGCCGGGATGCTCGCTGTTGGTTGCGTTCTCGTGGACATGCCGTGATCCTTCTGCCGGTTCGCCGCCGGCAGCGTGCCTTCGGGTGCAGTCCGGGGATGCGTCGCGCTGCTCGGGATCGGGTCGGGGCTGCGGCCGGCGCAGCCGGGTGAGTCAGCGTTCGGGGCCGTAGAGCACCCAGTGCAGTTGCGGGTGGCGCGCTGCTGCGGCAAGCAGCGATGCGCGGATGTCGTTCCACTCGAGCCCGCCGAGGCCGCAGCCGAGCGGCGGGACCGCGACCGAGCGGATGCCGTGGCGGGCGCAGCAGGGGCCGATGGCGTCGATGGTGGACCGCACCAGGGCGATCGGCGACGGGTCGCGCCAGTGGTCCTTGGTGGGGCAGTGCAGCACGTGCCGGCCGTCGGGCAGCCGGTGCGCGTGGATCCGTCCGCGGCCGAGCTCGCCCGTGCGGAGCGCGGCGCGGTAGGCGCGGTAGCTCGCCGGCCAGCGCGTGCGGAACTGCAGCGCCAGCCCGCGGCCCATCACGCCCGCCAGGTTGACGGGATTGCAGATGGCGTCGGCTGCCGCGTCGAGCAGGTCGCCCGCGGCGAAGCTCACGTTTGCCGGGGTCGTTGCGGCTGGCAGTGTTGCGGCCGTCGGCGTGACGGTCATCATGGTTCCGCTCCTTGTTTGCGCCTTCGGGCGCATCGGTGTGGCATGTACTGATGGCGCTACTGTTCGTTGCGGCCTTCGGGCGTCTACGCGTTCGCGTTCTGCGTGTTGCGC
This sequence comes from Vicinamibacterales bacterium, assembly GCA_965116825.1. Classification (GTDB taxonomy): domain Bacteria; phylum Acidobacteriota; class Vicinamibacteria; order Vicinamibacterales; family UBA8438; genus WTFV01. Next base: position 6,025,345 of record OZ220736.1, on the reverse strand, counting down.
TTCGGCGCGAAGCGGTCCCGCTGGCGCAGCCTCCGGCGCTGTTCGGCGCTGCCTTGGACGGGTCGCGGGTAGCGGTTGGGCCGCCCGGCCGCCCGGCGCCGGCCCGCGTTGTCGATGCCAGCGGTCATCGCCAGCGCGGTGATGCCCCGCTTGACGGCGGAGAGTCCGAGGTCCTGCGGCGTCCAGCCGCCGGTGTGGTGTCGCTTGCGTTTCCGGTCGTCGGTCATCGCTCGTCTCCTTCTGCGGCGTGTCTGCGCGGCAGCGTTGCGCTTGTCCGAGTTCGGACCGTGCGCCGGTCCGGGTCGCTGCCGCGGCTTCGTCACGTGTTCGCGGATGGGCGTCGCGCCGCTCCGGTCGGGCCGGTCCGGACGCGGTTTCAGCCGCGGCGTGTTCATTGGCCTTTGCTAGGGCCACATCTCGGGGCGTACCCGGTAGCCTGTCGCGGATTCGGCGATCCAGGCCAGGCTCGATCCTGCCGGACCGTCCTCGAGGAGCGGCGTTCCGTGGGCGCCGTTCCAGACCACGACGCCGCCGGCGGACAGGTGCTCGACCTTGGCGGTGACGTGCAGTGCGTAGTGGCTCGGCGGATCCGGCTCGCCGGTCGTGACGTCGCACCCGCACTTGGTGCAGCGCGTGTGCTCGGCCGGGCCCTGGAAGTCTCCGCACGCGCTGCAGATCCAGTCTCCGGACTCGCGGCCGAACCGCCGCTCCGCGTCCAGCCGGGTGAGCTTCGGCCGCTGCCGCGCCCAGTAGCGGACTCTGGCGCACTCGGCGCAGTGCACGCAGTTGATCGGATCCGGGAGCTCGGCGCCGCACGCGCAGCGCCAGGAGCGGCGGCCGTCGCGGGCGACCCGCTCCGCCCAGCGTTCGAGGGAGCGGAGCCGGCGCCCCGAGCCGTGCGTGAGCTGGCGCGCCCAGGTGCGCAGCGCCGCGCATTCGGAGCAGCGCTGGTGTTCGGTGCGGCGGACCTCGACGTTGGCGCCGCACGCGCAGCGCCAGGAGCGGCGGCCGTCGCGGGCGACCGCTTCCGCCCAGCGTTCGAGGGAGCGGAGCTTGACTCCGCCGTGCTGGGCCATCCGCCGCGCCCAGCGGCGCGTGCGGTCGCAGGGGCTGCAGAACGAATGGCGCGGGGGTACGGGGCGTCCGCAGGGACAGGCATGGTTCGACATCGACTCGACTCCGGGGAAACGGTTGCGAGGACGAGAAGAGCGGCGGACGGAACGCGGGGCGTGGGAGCTGGCGCGGGAACCGCAGCACGCGGTTGTCGTCGTCGATCGAGTAGTTGACGCGCGTTCGTTGCGTCCCCGGCGCTACCAGCGCAGGCAGGGATCGCCGAGCTCGGACAGGTCGTCGAGCAGGGGGACGGCCCGGCCGGAGTCCTCGGGCGCGCAGGCGGCGAGCTCGGGCTCGGGGTCGTTGTCTCCGGACGGGCCGGCGCCGGCCTCGGCGGCGGTGTCCGCGATGCTCTTGAGCAGCGCGGCTATGGTGATCTCCGCGGGGTTGAGCGCGTGGTTGAGGAGCCACTTGCGCCGCGCGTGGCAGGCATGGCAGCGTTCGTGCGCGGGCCAGACGAGGCGCCCGCAGGTTCCCGCTTCGATGGGCAGGTCGACGCCGGCGCAGAGCTTCTTGTCGCGGTGCTCGGCCCGGTAGCGGCGCATGTTCTCGCGGTTGCCGATACGCCGGCGAAAACGGCGCAGCGCGGCGCGCTGGTCCGGGCGCAGCAGGTCGATGAGCGGCATGGGTCGTTCTCCGGAGCGGGAATGGCCCGAGCGGGCCGGGTGAAGGGGGCCGTCAGGCCCAGGTGCGTCGCCGATGCGGGTCCGTGACGGGCGGCGTGGAAGCCGGGGAGCAGCAGTGCCGGGGCGGTGCCTTGCCCGCCCGCGATCCGCCCGTCCGGCCGCACCCGATCTGTTCTATTGTGGTCCTTCGCCGATGCCTCCCCGTGGTCTCGTGTCCTTACGCGCCGACTCGGGGAGGCGCGCCGGCCACTTGTGGCAAGAGCGGGGTTCTGGCCGTCCGCCGTCCGGCGGTCGACGTTCGGCTAGAGGGAGCGTTCGGGTCCGAGCGGTCCCATCGTGATGTCCGCGGGAGGGCCGGCTTGCGGGGCGTCGGGAGTGGTGGTCGTCCGCAGGCGTTCGGGGATCTCGGAGAGGAAGGGCGACGGCGCGGTGGCCCGCTGCTTGGCCCCGTGGCCGGTGACGGCGGGGACGCTCAGGTACAGCTCCGTGCGTGCGCGGGTCATGCCGACGTAGGCGAGGCGGCGCTCCTCCTCGATGGCCGCGTGCGCGTCTGCGACCGAGGCGACGGTGCGGCGGTGGGGCAGGTGCTCGGCGTCGAAGCCGGCGAGGACGACCGTGTCGACCTCGAGTCCCTTGGCCCCGTGCAGCGTCGACAGCGTGACCCGCAGGCCGTCCTCGTCGGCCCGCTCGGGCGTGCGCATCGAGCGGCAGTGCTCGAGAAAGGCGGCGAGCAGCCGCAGCCGGTCTTCGGGCGTGCTGGCGTCGGCGCCGCCGTTGTCGCGGGCGAAGACGCTCGCGTCGTAGGCCAGCTCCGCGAGGTTGTCGAGCCGGTCCTCGGCGTCGGCGTCGGCAGAGGCGGCGGCGGCCTGCCGGTAGCCGGTGCGGGCCAGCGCCTCGTCGACCAGCGCGTCGAGCGGCATCCGTCCGGCGGTGTCGCGCAGTGCTGCGGCGAGTTCGAGGCGCAGCCGCAGGTTCGCCGCGTGGTAGTCCGAGAGTGCGCCGCTGCGGGCCGACCGCTCGGCCCGGCCCCAGAAGCTGCGGCCGGCGATGCGGTCGATCTGGGCGCACGTCCTGCGGCCGGTGCGCGGGTGCGGGGGCAGGTCGGCGAAGCGGCGCATCGCCTCGTCGTCGGCGTCCGGGTCGCAGGCGGCTTGCAGGCAGGCCAGCGCGTCGAGGATCTCGGGGCGGTTGTAGAAGCTCTCGCCGCCGGTGATGCGGTAGCGGATGCCGGCCCGCCGGAAGGCGTTCTCCAGGGCGCCGGACTGCGCGTTGGTGCGGTAGAGGACGGCCACCTCGCCGTCGTCGCGCCGGATGCGCGCGGCGGCGCGTTCGACCGCGAAGGCGGCCTCGGCGGTCGGGTCCGCCGCGTGGTGCACGGCCGGGGGCAGGCCGGCCGGGTTGGCGCAGCGCAGCCGGTGGTCGAGCCGTTCGCCGTTGCTGCGGATCATGGCGCCGGCGGCCTCGAGCAGCCGCCCGCCGGAGCGGTAGGCCAGCTGTAGGTCGATCCGCCGGGCCGAGGGGAAGTCGCGCTGGAACGAGAGGATGTTCTGCAGCTCGGCCCCGCGCCAGCCGTAGATCGCCTGGTCGGGGTCGCCGACCACGAAGACGTCGTCGCGGCCCTCGGACATCTGGCGCACCAGCACGTACTGCGGCAGGTTGGTGTCCTGATACTCGTCGACCAGGATCTTCGGGAACCGGTCGCTGGCGGCGCGGCGGGTCTCGGGACTCTCGTGCAGCAGGCGGACCGCCCCGAGCAGCATGTCGTCGAAGTCGAGGCCGTTCGATTTGGCCAGCGCGGCCTGGTAGGCCGCGGCCAGCTGCGCGTTGCGCTCGGCGTGCTCGTCGCCGTCCCAGGCGCCGGGCTCGGCGGGGTTGCGCATGCGGTTCTTCACCGTGCTGATGCGGTGCAGCAGCGCCTGCGGCTTGTGGATGCGGATGTCGACCCGGGCGTCGAACATGCACTGGCGCATGACGCCGATGCGCTCGGCGCCGTCGACGATGCGGAAGTCCGCGGGTATGCCGATGTTCGTCCCGTGCTCGCGCAGCAGCCGGCCGCACAGGCGGTGGAAGGTGGAGATCCAGACGCGCTGCGCGTCGAAGGCGGGCAGCATCGTGCGCAGGCGGCGGGCCATCTCGTCGGCGGCCTTGCGGGTGAAGGTGATCGCGGCGATGCGCTCCGGCGCGGCGCGGCCGGTGCGGACCAGGTGCGCGACGCGGGCGCAGATCACGCGCGTCTTGCCCGAGCCGGGGCCGGCGATGACCAGCGTCGGGCCGTCGGCGGCGGTGACCGCCTCGCGCTGGCGCTCGTTCAGGGCGGCCAGGAGGCGTTCGTGCTCGTCGGGGAGCGGTGTCGGGACGGTAGTCGGCATGAGGGGTTCGGGCGGCGCGGATCGGATGGTACCGTCCGCGCCCGGTTCGCGGCTTCGCCGCGGCGTGGCGTCGGGCGCGTTGTCCGCGGAGCGTCGTCCGCGGGCTTCAGATGGTGCGCGACGGCCCGCTGCGCTTGTGGTCGAGCGAGGCGGCGTAGCCGCGGGCCGGGCTCGGCGGGCTGGGCGGGTCCGGCGCGTTGCCGCGGCCGCCCGCGATCGCCGGCATGCTCTTGGGCCGGTCGATGACGTCGGTGCGGCTGAAGTTCTGCGGGCCGTAGCTGTGCTTCTGCGACAGGGTGGTGATCGACGGCCGGCCGGGGGAGCGCGGGTCGCGCAGCGCCGCCTGGCGCGGCGGCAGCTCCTCGGCGCGCACGGGCCGGTCGATGGTCGGCGCGCCGCGCGGGTCGCCGTGCGAGCGGGTGGCGTTGCGCGCGGCCATCGCCTGGGCGCTCACCCCGGCCAGCTCCATCTCGCGGCGGTGGGACTCGAGCACCGAACGCAGGTGGTCGTTGGTGCGGCCGTCGCCGTCGCTGGCGCGACCGGGGGCGTCGCGGGTGTGGTTGGCCTGCTGGGAGACGATCCGGTCCATGTGCGCGTCGATGCTGCGGCCCGAGCCTGCGCCGGCGGCGCCGCGCGCGGCCTGCGCCCGGATGGCGGCGACGCTGTGGCCGACCGACTCGCGGACGTGGTGGCGGCGCGGCTGGGCCAGGGCCTGCTCGGTGGTCTCCAGCGCTTCGCGCCGGTCGTCGTGGCGGTCGGCGGGCATCTGCTTGCTCCCCTCCGGTCGTGGAACCGGTGTCTTACGCTCTGAGCGTACGCGACGTCGTGTCCGGAACGGGCGTCGCGCAGGGAACGGGAGGTCGGGACCGATGCGACTGCTGCTGTTTCTGCTCTATTACGGGATCGCGTTCCTGATGGGATTCGTCATCCGGGCGCGCTTCGACACGTGGATGTACTCGAAGCCGCACATGCAGGAGCGCCTGGTCATCTGGGCTTCCGACACGGTGAGCTACGTCGAGAGCGGCGGCCCCGGCCCGGTGCTGCCGCCGGAGACGACCGACGCCGAGGCGTTCTCGCCGGTGCTCGGGCAGACGCGCATCGGCGGGCTCGCGCGCCGCGGCGGGGCCGGCGAGGCTGCCGCCGAGGCTGTCCCGGAGGGGCTGGCGGGGGACGAGCCGCAGTCCGCCGACGGAAGTGCGGGCTCGCCGCCGCCCCCGGTGCGTCCGGCCTGAGCGGGCATGGTAACGTGGAGGCGAAAGTTTCGCGAATGTGTGCTCTTGGTGGCTTGCGCGGGGTCGGGGCCGTGGCGTTGCTGCGCGCCCGGGCCTTGGCGTGCCGGAGGTAGTCGATGGATACGCTGGACAGGATGAGCGCGGAAGGGCAGGACCAGGCGGTCGAGAAGGCGTTGAAGGACGCGGAGAAGGACGTCTACGAGTACGAGGGCAAGACCTACACGGCGCATCCGGCGGCGACGCTCTTCCCGTTGCTCAAGGGCGACGACTTCGAGGCGCTGGTCGCGAGTCTGGCCCTGAACGGCATGCGGCACCCCGTTCTGCTGCTCGGGGACCAGATCGTCGACGGGCGCAACCGTTTCCGGGCCGCGAAGAAGGCTGGCGTCAAGATCACCTTCAGGCAGATCGATCCGGACGAGGACGTCTGCGTGGTCGCGATGGACATGAACATCCATCGGCGCGACCTGACCGGCAACCGGAGGGTGGCCCTGGCGTCGACGCTGCGGCGGATGTCGATCCGGCTCGAGCAGCTGCGGCGCGAGGCGATGGCCCGGGCAGCCCGGGAGGCCCGCGAGAAGGAGGCCGCGGCCGCGCAGGCGGCCGGCGGATCGGACGACGTGCAGGTTGCAGGCAAGCCGGCGCAGGCGGATCCTGTGGCCTCGGGCGAGCGGTCCGCGGAGGATGCCGGCGGCGGATCCGGCCCGGATCGGGCTCCTGCGGCTGGTGTCGAGGGGGAGGCCGCGGCCGCGGCCGCGGAAAAGGCGCCTTCCGTTCTGGACAAGCCGTCTTCGTCGCTGGTGAGCCGGAAGAAGGCGGCGGAGCTTGCGGGCGTGTCGACGGGTTCGCTGAAGCGGTTCGACAAGGTCGTCGAGAAGGCTCCGGAACTCGAGCCGTTGGTCGCCGAGGGCAAGATGTCCGTCGCCGATGCGGCCGTGGTCAGCGAGGAGGACCCCGAGCTGCGCCGTCAGGTCGTCGAGGACGTCGAGCAGGGCCGTGCGCGCACCGGGGCCGCGGCCATCGAGAGGCGCACCGGGCGGGTGCCGAAGGCGCGCAGCCGTCCGAAGAAGTCGGGCGGTGCGAAGGCGGAGGGGGATGGCGCCGGCGGCGGCGTCGCGGGCATGCCGCCGCTGCCGTCGGTGGGCGGCGGGTCGGAAGGGAAGGACGGCGCGGCTCCTTCGGGCTCGGCGGCGCCTGCTGTCCCGGCGGCTGCTGGTCCGGCGCAGGGTGCGTCGCGCCCGTTGCTGCCGGCGAATGCGTTCTCCCCGTCGCTGCTGATGGCGGGGGTGCGCAAGCTCATGCCGGCGATCGAGTTCGACCCGTGTTCGTCGGAGGCTGCGCAGGAGCGGATCCGCGCCCTTGAGTGGCTCTCGGCCGAGCAGGACGGGTGCGCGAAGGCGTGGTCCGGCGAGGCGTACGTGTTCCCGCCGCCGCAATTCGCCGGACGCTTCGCCTCGAAGCTGATGGGCGAGATGATGGCGGGGCGCGTGCCGCGCGCCGTGTTCCTTGCGCCGTCCGATATGGCCGACGAGGACGCGGGGCTGCTGCTGCGCAGCTCGCGCCTGACGGGCATCGTGTACGAGCTGGAGCGGTCGATGTTCGACGTCGAGGACGGCAACCCGGTCAAGGCGCCTTCCCGGATGGTGCTGTACGTGTTCGGGTTCGAGCGGAAGCAGCTCTACGACGCCTTCGATCCGTGGGGCAAGGTACTGACCGTCGAGTCGAGGCGGTAGGAGGACGACGCGGTGTTCTCGCGCACCTGGCTCGCGGTCCTGGCCGGCTCGGTGGCCCTGTGGGGGATGAACCAGCTCGGCGGCGGTCCGTCGTTACCGGATCCGGGCGCCGGGGACATCTCGCCGGCCCGGGCGTTGGGTTCGTTGGCTGCGGCTGCTGCGGTGCCGCGACTGGCGGCGTGCCTGGACGAGGCGGCCTCGCTGGATGCGGCGGCGGTTCCCGGTCCGGTCGTGCAGGATGTTCCGTTCGTCGAGCGGCGGTACCGTGCGCGCTGCCGTCCGGTGCTCGACGGCGAGGCGTTCGATGCATTCGCTGCCGCCTATGGGGAGCGGTCGCGCGCGGCGGTTGCTGCCATCCTGGAGCGCGAGGAGCGGCTGGCGGCCGAGCTGGTCGCCGGTCCGCAGGCGGCGGCGCTGGACCCCGACGCGGTCTGGGCCGCGGCCCTGGGTCGGGCGGCATTGGACGCAAGGGCGTTCGGCGCCGAGCTGGTCGCCTGGTTCGATGCGAGGGCGCCGGCTGGTGGTGTGGAAGCGCCGGTGGTTGCGGCCGATGAGGGCGCGGTGGTGGATCCGGTCGGCGCGCTGGTGCGCTGAGGTGGCAAGGATGCTGGCGTCGCGTGCCGGAGTCGCGGTGCTGGTCGCTGCCGTGCTCGCGGCGTGCGTGCGCAATCCCCTGCCGGTGGCGCCGGCGGTTGCGCCTGCCGTGCCCGAGCGGGTTTCGCTGGACGAGTCTTTGCCGCCGTGGGAGTGGTACCGTGCGGCTGCGCGCACGGTGGGCCCCGTCGATCGTCTTGCGGCGCCGCTGCCGCGGGAATGGCGGGGGCTGCGTGTCGCCGAGCCGGCGCACTGCGCGCCGTTCGAGGCGTCGGACTACGCGGCCGGCGGCTTCGTGCCGCCGCGTCTGCCGGACCCTGGCGGCGGGTTCCGCGAGCTGTTGGGTTGCTCGCTCTTCGCGGGTCTCGGGGACCCGGGGGTCCGCGAGGGCCGTGTGGTCTCGGCCGAGGCGGCGCACGATGCGGGGCTGTGCGCGCGGCCAGCGGCGCGGGCCGCATTTGGCCTGGATCCGGACAACCGGCTGCACGTGCCTGTGGTCGTTGCGGCGGCGCGCGCCGAGGCGGTGGCGCGCGGGAACGGCGAGTGGCTGCCGGGTCGGAACCTGTGCTGGTACGTTGGGACGCAGCTGCGGGTCCGGCGCCGCTATGGCCTGAGCGTGTCGCCTTGGGAGGCGCGGCTGTTCGAGGCGGTGCTGCGGGGCTGCCCGGCCGTGGCCCCGGCGCCGCGCTGCGACGTGCGCGGGGGAGGCGGGTGGTGACCGGCTGTCGACCGGCTGGTCTGGCGGCCGTGGATTCGTCCGTGGCGGTTCGCCGCGCAGTTTGCGGACCGCACGGGACGCTGGCGCCTGCGGCGGCGGGCGGGCTTGGCGCCTGGTGGTTCTTTCGCGTTGGGTCCGTGGGTCCTCCCGTTTGTCTTCGCGTCGGTGCATGACGAGTTGAACCGCTCGCGTCGTGGGCGGGCGGGTCGCGGCTGGCCGGCAACGGGCGGCTGCGCGGGCAGATTTTCGTGCGTCTGCCGGTCGGGTCCGGGGCGGCGCGCTCGGCCGCGGTGCGGCTGGTTTCCCTGGCTCCGGCGGGCCGGTTGGTCAGTGTGGTGTTTGTGCTCGGCGCGCCCGCGCCCGAGGTTGTTGGGCTGGACGTGGACCACGCGGGGCGCTGGAGCATGGTTCGTCCGGTGCCTGGGTGGAGCTACGCCGTGGTTGACGAGGCGGAGGGCTGGGCTTCGCGGGTGGGGCGCGCGTTGGCGGATGCGTTCTGGCTGCGGAGCGTGCGGGTGGACCACTTGATGGGATCGTGCCGTTCGCATGAAGGGCTGCTTCAGTGGATCAGCGGGAGCCCTGTCTCGTCGTCTGGCATGACGGGAGTGTTCTCCTCAAGGTAGTCGACGCACTTGCGGAGCAGGTCGAGGATCTCGCCTGCCATCTGACAGGGCGGCGGGCGCGTTGCGTCCCACTGTTGGGCCATCTCGAGGATTCGGTCGCGGTTCAATCCGCTGTCCTCGGGCATTCCGTCGATGATGATCCTCGTCGCGAGGAGCAGGATCTTCATCGGTGTGATGGTGTATCCGATTTGGATAGCCTTGGCCTCGTTCAGCGTGTAGCCGAGAGCGTCTGTGCTCTCTGCCTCGGCGTCCAGTTCGTCGGTCGCCCTGTCGAGCGCGGTCAGGTGCTTCTCGATGCTTGCGGCGAGCTGTTCGATGCGGCTTCTCTTGGGGGCGCTGGCGCGTCGGCGCCGCCTGGAGTTGTTCGTCATGGTGAGGTCCTGCTGGATCTGTTGCGCGGACTTGGTTTTGGGGTCCGTTGTCCGGATCGGGGTGTTTCTCGGGAGAGTCTGCGGGAGCTCTGTCAGCGGGTGCGAAGGCGATTGGCTTTCGCGTGGGATATGGGTCGGCGGTAGGAGGCTCTACGAGCTGTCAGTCAGCTCGTCGTAGTGGAAAACAGGCTGCGCACCCAACCCAAAATATGCACGAGATATGCACGGCGCGTGTTTTCGTCCGAAAAATGGGAGCTTGACGGGCCTTCACACGGCGGGGGTCAGTGGTTCGAATCCACTAGCGCCCACCACTGCTTCGCCTCCTTCCGGCAGTGGTCTTCGGTGAATCCGTTCCCGGTCGCGTTACAGCGGCGAATCCGGCAGGCGCCGCTCACCCGGTCCGTCGTAGAAGTGCTTCGACGGATCGATGGAGCGCATCGCGTCCTGCCGCCGCTGCTCTTCGATGGCGTGCGTCACCAGCCCGGGGACCCGGGAGATCGTAAACAGCATCGTGGCGGTCTGGGCGTCGAGGCCAAGGTCGCCGGCCACGGCGGCGATGGCGCCGTCGGCGTTCAGGAACAGCCTGGGCCGGCCGGCCGAGGCCTGCCGCTCTCCCAGCTCCTGCTCGACCGCGCGGGCGAGCTGCGTATGCCCGCCCTCGAGCTCCAACTCGAAGGCGAGTTGCATCAGGCGCGCGGCGCGCGGGTCACGGCGGTGCCGGCGGTGTCCGAAGCCGGGCGGAGTCTGTCCGCCGCCCCGTTGATCCAGCAGCCGCCGCGCGGCGTCGTCGTACGAGACCCAGTCGCCCACCAGCGCGAGGCCGTCGTCGAGAAACCGCATGCAGTCCTCTATGCTGCCGCCGCCGCCCAGGGGCGAGCCGAGGGCCAGCATGCCGGCGGCGGCCGCGGCACGCAACGGTGCCCCGGTGCCGGCGACGTGCCGCGCGGCCAACGTCGAGGGCGGCGTCGCCCCGTGATCCAGCGACGCCACCAGCAGGGCGTCCATTACGCGGCTCACCGTCGGCGACGCGATCTCACCGGTGATCAGCAGGTAGATGGCGTCCCCGAACGAGAGTCGGCCCATCAACTCGTCGAGGGGATATCCGCGCACCAGGATCTTGTCCGGCTCGACCTGGGTGATGGCCGTCGGCCAGCGGTCGGACGGCGGCCGATTCGGAGGTGCGTTCGGTGTCTGGGAACTGGACATCGAGCTTCTCGCTTCGGGCTATGATGCCCCAATGACCGCCAGATAGGGTAGATGACGGTGTTCCTCGTTGTGATCGAGGCCGTAGCCGACCACGAATCGGTTCGGGATGCGAAAGCCGACCAGGTCCACGCGAACGGCGGTCCGCCGGCGCGCCGGCTTGTCGAGCAGGGTCACGGTGTCGAGGCTCCTGGGTTGCGCCGCGATGAGATTCTGCCGCAGGGTCTGCAAGGTCAGACCGGTGTCCACGATGTCCTCCACGATGACGATGTGCCGGTCTCGGAGATCCGAGCTCGGGCCGTGAAGCAGCCGCGGCGTTCCCGATGTCGTGGCGCCCGAGCCGTAGCTCTGCATCCTGACGAAATCGATGGTGACCGGCCGCGGCATCGCCCGCACGAGGTCGGCCAGAAACATGAAGCTGCCGCTGAGCACGGCAACGAAATGCGGCGTGGCGCCGGCCGGAAAGCGGGCGTCGAGGCTCATCGCGAGCTCGGCCACGCGGCGGTGGATCTGCTCGGCCGTGTACAGCGGTACCGGAACCCTGGACATGGGGGCGACGCAGGCGAGCGTACTACATCGGTGCGGCGGCGCGGTGCGGGCGGCTGTCAGGGTTGGGCTGCCGGATGCGCGGCGGCGTCCGTCAGGAGTCTGCGCCGCAGAAGCGGGGTAGACTCCCGGGTAGGCCCGGTTGGGCGGAAACGGGAGCCCCGGCGACGGTTTTCGGGCCAGGTGCCATCATGAGACGTTTCATTGTCTTCGCCGCCGGCGTCGCGCTGTTCGCGGCGGCAGGCTCGACAGGGCAGGCGCAGCCGGCGGCCGCCTACGGACATCCGGATATTCGCCTCTTCTTTCAGGCGATCCACGATGACGGCGACGTCGCCGACGTCGCGCTGGAACAGATCGCGGCACGCTGGCGGAACGGCTACGCCGGGATCATCTGGGACCTCGTGCGGTTCATGCAGCCCCCCCGCCGGCCGGCGGCCCCGCGTTTCGGCGGCGCTCCGACGAATCCCGGCGCCGGCGGCCGGCTGGAATGGATACAGCCGGAACACCCGAGCACCCGGGTGTGGCGGCGGCTGATGCGGTTTCTCGAGCAGCAGACCGGGCAGCGCTTCCGCGGGGACATCCGGCGGGCGCACCAGTGGATCTGGGACCAGCCGTACGATCCGCATCCGGACTACGGCTTCTTCAAGGGGCAGTGGTACGCCCAGATGGACCCCCGTTTCGCGGACTTCTTTCCGCGCCGGGTGTTCTCGACCATCCGGTTGGACGAGATCGACTGGGGCGGCGTGGACGTCAACGGTATTCCGCCGCTGGAGTACCCCGCGCACCTGCCGGCCGGCGAGGCGGACTACCTCGACGACGACCACGTGGTGTTCGGGGTCGCGGCCGGGGGCGAGACCCGCGCCTATCCGAAGCGGATCCTGGCCTGGCACGAGATGGCGCTCGATCGCCTGGGCGGCGTCGAGCTGACCATCGTCTACTGCACGCTGTGCGGCACCGTCATTCCCTACGAGAGCGTGGTCGAAGGCGAGCACATCCGGTTCGGAACGAGCGGCCTGCTGTATCGGTCCAACAAGCTGATGTTCGACCACGGCACCCGGAGCCTCTGGAACACCTTCGAGGGCGTTCCGGTGCTCGGCACGCTGGTCGGGTCCGGCCGGCGACTGACGCACCGCTCGGTCGTCACCACCACTTGGGGCGAATGGCGCCGGATGCATCCCGGCACCACGGTTCTCTCGCTCGACACCGGTCACCAACGGGACTACGGCGAGGGGGTCGCCTACCGCGCCTACTTCAGGACCGACGACCTGATGTTCGACGTCCCGGAGCGCGACGATCGGCTCGACAACAAGGACGAGGTGCTGGTCATGCTCGTCGAGGATGCCGAGGGCGCGCGCCGGCCCCTAGCCGTCTCGGCCGATTTCCTCGAGGATCACCGTCTCCACCTGGAAGAGCACGCCGGGCGCCGGCTCCTGATCGTGACGAGCCGCGAGGGGGCGAACCGCGTCTACGACGCCGGCTCGACGACCTTCGAGCGGCTCGCCGGAGACCTCGTCGTCGTCGACGCCGGGGGCGGCCGCTGGCAGGTGACCGAGGATGCGCTGATCGAGGCATCGGACCCGGCGCGGCGGGCGCCGCGGGTGGCGGCGCAGCGCGCGTTCTGGTTCGGCTGGTACTCGCAGTTTCCGGAGACGCGCCTGGTCCGTTGACCCTCGGGCGCGGCCGTTGCGGGGCGCTATTCGCCGAAGGTGAGCGGGACGTACCCCTGGCCGGGCGTCCACTGCACCCGGCCGCTGGCCCGCGAGGCCCCGGGACGGTGGAAATAGACGAGCGCTTCGAGGAGTTCGGCCGCCGCCGGGGTCACCACCGCGCGGGCGATGGCGGTCATGTCGCCGAGGCGCTCGGTCTCGACGATCACCATCAGCACGCCCGAGATCGAGTTGGCGCTGACCACGCGCCAGCCCGGGCCGCCCATGGCGGGCTGGCCCGGTCGTGGGCCGGCGGACGGGGGAGCGGGCCGTTGCAACGTCTCGCCGCGGGAGGGCGCCGGGGCGTCCACCGCCGGCGGATCGGCGGAAAACCTGTAGACGTGGGTGACGACCGCGGCCAGCGCGCCGAGGGTCGCGACGGCGACGCTCGCAGCGGCCAACCGCGGCAGGAGGCGCGGACGACCGGACGTCCGCGGTTCCGGTTGCGCCGGGGCGCTCATGGGATCCTTCCCGCCGGCGCATCGTCGGCCGCGGCTTCGGGGCGCTGCAGGCCGCGATCGGGTCCGTTGGCCGGATCGGTTGCGGCTGCAATATCCTGTGCGCAGCGGGATTCCGAGAGGGACATGCAGGCGCGGAATGCCCCGCGCCCGCGTCCGCGAAGGAGTGCAGCAGGCATGAGACGACTGTGCGTTCTGGTGGCCGCCCTGGCCGTCTTCGCGTCCGGCGCCGGCGGCGCGACGGCGGCCGAGCTCGAGGTCGGCGACGCCGCGCCGCCGTTCGAGCTGCCGGGCAGCGACGGCAACACCCACACCCTGGCCCAGTACGAGGGCAGGACGGTCGTGCTGGCGTGGTTCCTCAGGGCCTTCACCGGTGGTTGAACGGCCGAGTGCGAGTCGCTGCGTGACTCCAGCGACCAACTGAACCAGTTCGACATCCAGTACTTCATGATCAGCGTCGACGACGCCGAGACCAACCGGCGGTTCGCCGAATCGCTCGACGCGAATTTCCCGATCCTGAGCGATCCCGGCCGGGGCGTCGCCGATGCCTACGGCGTGATGAACGCGGCGTGGTCCATGCCGAACCGGTGGACCTTCATCATCGGCCCCGACGGGAAGATCCTCAAGATCGACAAGCAGGTGAGCATGTCGCGGGCGGGACAGGAGCTTGTCGCCGACCTCGCCGACCTCGGGGTGCCGCGCAGCAGGTAAGCCGCGGGAAGCGGGCGGCACGTCGCGGCCAATGAAGATCGACCGCGGTGCGTCGCCCGCCGTCTTTCATTGAGGGGGAGCGCCGGCCGAGCGGAGAATCTGCCGGCAGGCGCAGGCTCGGAGTTTCGGCCTGACCTCGCGACTCGGAACTCCGCTGCGCCGCGTTCCGCAGCGTCCTAGTTCGACTCGGAGCTCTCCGACTTCTTCTCGTCGACTTTCATCTCGTCCTTGAATCCCCGGATCGCCTGACCGAGTCCCTTGCCGAGACCGGACAATCGGTTGGCGCCGAAGATGAGGATCACGATGACGAGAATGATGATCAGTTCCATCGGGCCGACGGGACCAATCAGCGCGAGCATCAGTTCAGGGTGCATCGTATGACCTCTCTCTACGTTCACCGATTGTAGATCGATTCCGGCGTCAACCCCACGGCGCGGCGGCGGTCCGGTGCCCGAACGCGATCCCGGACGTCCCGGACGCGAGCCGACCTTTCATGTTACGTTAGGCGGCCAGATGACCGACACCTCCGAATCCGACGTGCAGGCGGTTCAGGACGCCCAGGCCCGGTTCGACGAGTTGCGCCGCCGCGCCGGCCTGCTGCTCGGTCCGGCGTTGTTCCTGCTGGTGCTCGCCCTGCCGTTCGACAGCCTGACTCCCGAGGGGCATCGGCTGGCGGCGGTGATGGCGCTGGTCATCGTGTTCTGGACCACCGAGGCGCTGCCGCTGGCGGTCACCGCGCTGCTCGGTCCCGCGCTTGCGGTCATGCTGCGGGTGGCGCCGGTGCGCGACGTGCTCGCGCCGTTCGCCAATCCGCTCATCTTCCTCTTCATCGGCAGCTTCATCCTGGCGCAGGCGCTGTTCGTGCACCGGGTGAACGAGCGCATCGCTTACGGGGTCCTGTCGTGGCGCTTCATCGGCGCCCGTCCGACCCGCATCCTCGTGGCCTATGGCGCGCTCGCGGCGTTCCTCTCGGCCTGGATGAGCAACACCGCCACGACCGCCATGCTGGTGCCCATCGGGGTATCGCTGGTCGTCTTCATGGAGTCCGAGGGGAAGCTGCCGAAGCACTACGGCACGGCGCTCATGCTGATGACCGCCTACGGCTGCTCGATAGGCGGGATGGCGACGCCGGTCGGGACCCCGCCGAACATCATCGCGATCGGGATGATCGGCGAGCAGCTCGGCGTCCGCATCTCGTTCGTCGAATGGATGCTGATCGGCGTGCCGGTCACCCTCATCTTCATGGGGATCGTGTTCGTCTACCTGAACTGGGTCGGACGGACCGGCGTCACGGAGATCCCCGGGGCGGACAAGATCATCGCCGAGCGGCAGCGCGCGCTCGGCCCCTGGAAGCCGGGCGAGCGGAACGCGGTCATCGCTTTCGGGGTGACGGTGCTGCTCTGGATCGGCCCCGGCCTTCTGCCGCTGCTGCTCGGCCGCGAGCACCCGTTCGCCGTGGCGGTGCTCTCGAGCGTGCCCGAATCGGTGGCGGCGCTGACCGGCGCCATCCTGCTCTTCCTGCTCCCGATCAGCCGGACCGAGCGGTCGACCCTCACCTGGAAGCAGGCGGCGCAGATCGACTGGGGCACCATCCTGCTCTTCGGTGGCGGGCTCGCGCTCGGGACGCTGTCCGGCGCCACGGGGCTCGCGCGGGTCGTTGGCGAGGGGATCACCGGGCTCGTGCCGTCCAACGGCGTGGTGCCCATCACCTTCGCGGCGACGCTGTTCACCGTGGTGCTCTCCAACACCATGTCGAACACCGCCGCCGCCAACATCGCGGTGCCCATCGTGATCTCCATCGCCGTGGCGGCGGGCGTCGATCCAATCACCCCGGCCATCGCCGCCGCCCTCGGCGCGTCGGTGGCGGTGGTGTTGCCGGTCTCCACGCCGCCGAACGCCATCGTGTACGCCTCCGGGCGCATTCCGATCACCAGAATGATCAAGTACGGCCTGCTGATGGGCGTCCTCGCCATCGTGCTGGTGCCGATCGTCACGCTGGCGGTGATGAGCGTGGTGCGCGTGGGTGGGTGATCGCCCGCGCCGGCGGGATCGAGTTGGGATGGGCAGAGTTTCTCACGGGAGGTCGATATGAGCAGGCAACGCATGGCGGTGTGCGTGACGGTGGCGGCGCTGATGGCGCCGGCGATGGTGACGGCGCAGGCCCCGGAGGGCTGGACGGTCCCGCGCCTGGCGGACGGCCGGCCCGATCTGCAGGGGGTCTGGGCGAGCGATTCGGCGACGCCGCTGCAGCGGCCCGAAGAGTTGGGCGACCGCGAGTTCCTGACCGACGAAGAGGTCGCGACCCTGGCCGCCCACGCCAGCGAGTATGCCGCCGTCGGGGGCGATGCCGTGTTCGGCGAGACGCCGTTCCGGCGGGCGCTGGCCGCCCTGGCGGAACGGGCGGAGGGCGAGCCGGGTGAGGCAACGCCGCCCCGCCGGCGATCCACCTTCAGCTACAACCAGTTCTGGATGAGCGGCCGCTGGTTCGAGAACCGTACGTCCCTGATCGTCGATCCGCCGAACGGAAGACTGCCCGCCATGACCGCCGAGGCGGAGGAGCGCGCCGCGCGGCGGCGGGCGGAGCGGACGTCGCCTCTGCCGGAACGCCCGACGCTGGCCGACGAAATAGTGCGCATCGATCCCAACATCCGCTGCATGGGCGGGGGCGTGCTGTTGAGCGGGCGCGGCTACAACAGCACCTACCAGGTTTTCCAGACTCCCGACCACGTCGCGATTCTGAAGGAGATGTACCACGAGACGCGGTTGATCCCGATCGGCGACGCCGCGCCGGGGCGGCTCGGGCCGCCGAGCGCCGTCGGATCCTCGCGCGCGCACTGGGAGGGCGACACCCTGGTGGTCGAGACCTCCAACCTGTCGCGCGGGGCGAACGGCTCGACGCGCGGCGTGCAGGTGACGGAACGCTTCGCGCGGGTGGGACCGGACCTGCTGCAGTACGAGTACACGCTGGACGATCCCGCCACGTGGACCGAGCCCTGGACCGCGCGCATCTTCATGCGGCCGTCCCCCGGCACTGGCATGATCTACGAGTTCGCCTGCCACGAGGGGAACTACGCCATAGAGCACGCGTTGCGCAACGCGCGGTTCCTGGACGGGCAACAGGGCCAGTAGCCCGCGGAGGGACTCCCTGGACGGTCTCCGGAGCCGGTGCGCCGGCTCCTACCGTACTGCCACGACCGGCAGCACGACGTGCGACGGGTGGGCGGCCTCGTGGTGAATCGAGTTGTCCGCGGGGATTGCCCGCCGGTGCCGGCCGAGCGGCTCGCCGGTGTTCGGATTGACGTCGAAGCGCGGGTGGTTGCTGCTCGATACGTCGATGCGGATGCGATGGCCCGCCTTGAAGCGGTTCGCCGTCGGGTAGGGACGGATCTCGAACTCGTAGACCTCGCCGGGGGTCATCAGCTCGGGCCGGCTCGATGAATCGCGGTACCGGGCCCGCAGGATGCCGTCGGTGACGTTCATGTCGAAGCCGGTGGGGAAGTCCTCGCTCGGCGGGTGGACGTCCACCAGCTTCACGGTGAAGTCGGTGTCGACGGCGGTCGACGACGCGTACAGCCTGACCGACACGGGACCGACGACCTCCACCGGCTCCTTGAGCGGTGCGGTCTGGAAGACCACCACGTCGGGCCGCGTCTTCAGGGGCAGGTAGGGCGGCCGCGAGCCGTAGAAGCCGTTCTCCGATCCGCCCCGCAGGCTCCTGAACTTGCGTTCGCGCTGGTCGTAGGCACCGCGCTTCAGCACCCCGGAGAACGATCCGCCGATGGTCGGCACGGGGTGCGCAGGGTCGTAGGTATAGGTGGTGGGCGCCCCGCCGGCCGCCGGGCGGGTTGTGCTCAGCGTCCCGTCCGCGTGGAAGTAGTAGCGCGTCGGCTCGGCCTCGGGCAGCGGCCATTGCTCGGCGTTGCGCCAGTAGCCGCCGTGGCGCAGACGGCCGTGCTCGTCCCTGCCGCCGTCGCCCGTGCCCATCACGAACAGGCGGATCGGCGGCCAGTCGTCGGCCTCGGTCGCCCGCCCCTTGAGATGGCGGTCGAACCACTGCCGGTGCAATTCGCTCGCGAAGTCGGGCAGCGCGGCGTCCGGCCCGAAGTCGACGTCCCCGGCATACGAGCGGGTATTGCCGCCGTGCGTCCAGGGTCCGACCAGCAACCGCTGCGGCGCCGTCCCGGCGGCCGACAGTCCCAGAAAGTTCTCGAACATGCTGCCGCAGTAGGGGTCGTACCAGCCGGCGACGTGCAGCATCGGCACGTCCGCCGTCCGCCCGTAGTACCGGCGCCAGCTCACGCCGATGCGGTCCCAGTGCCGGAAATCGGCGTCGGGGGCATCGTCGTCCCCGCGCGTCATCTGGGTGAGCACGTAGTCCTCGAACGCGGGCGCCCCGGCGAGGGGGCTCAGGCCCGGCCGCAACGGCATCGCCGCGAACCAGTCCGCCACTTCCTCCGCCTCGAAGGTCGCCCGCACCACCGCATCGGGCGATACGCGGAGCTGGTCGAAGGCCCAGCCGAGTTGCTGGCCAAGCTCGAACGCGCCGTGGTTGCGGACCTTGTGCGCCCAGGGGCGCGAGATGCCGCCCTGGTTGAGCAGCAGCGCCCGCAGGTGCGGCGGGTTCATCTTCGCCGCGTCGGCCTGCGTGTGCGCGCCGTACGAGGTGCCGAACATGCCGACGTCGCCGGAGGTGTAGGGGAGCGCCGCGGCCCACTCGACCGTGTCGTAGCCGTCGGGCGCGTCGAAGTCGTGGTACTTCGAGAACGTACCCTCGGACTCGTAGCGCCCGCGGGTGTCCTGGAGCACGACGACGTACCCGCGCTCGACGAAGTAGAGGCTGCGTTCGACGAGGCCGCGTCCCTCCTTCCCGTAGGGGGTGCGCTGGAGCAGCACGGGCAGCGGCTCGGCGACGGGCGCCCCGTCGCGCGCCGGGCGGTAGACGTCGGTGGCGAGGCGGACGCCGTCGCGCATCGGCACCATGACGTCCTCGGCGAAGAGCACGGCGTCGTAGGTCGCGGGGACCTGCGCCTCTGCCCCGGTCGCGAGCGTTGCCGGGGCAACCGGCGCGAGCGTCGCCAGGGCGGTGATTGCGAGCTGGATTCGTGGTTTCCGCATGACCGCTCCCGCGCCGGCTGGACGGCGTGCTCGATCCTCGGCTCGCCGGCGCCGGCGGGCCACGGACCGGAACCGGAGGACGACGTTGGCTTAGCGCACGTGCTCGGGGTTGCCGTAGTGCCGGATCAGAATACCCTTGAGCAGGCCCACATCCTCGCGCAGTACCCCTACATCCTCGCGGAGGCTGTCGATCTTGCCTTCGACGCGGTCGATGCGCTGTCCGAGATTCTTGTGAGCTTCGTCGTTCTGCTTGATCTCACGCCGCAGGAACCAGACCAGAAGGCCGAGAAGCAGAGCAATGACGCTGCCCAGACCGGTCGTAACGAGCGAGAAGGCCTCCGGGGTCACCGAACCATGCTAGCATGTCAACCGGCCCAGTTTTCCAAGTCGAGCGCCGGCACTCTGGAGAAGTGCTTGAGATTGTTGGTTACCAGCGTGCAGCCCCGGCTGCGGGCGTGGGCGGCGATCATGGCGTCGTTGGCGCCAATCGGCGTGCCTGCTCTCAAGAGTCCGGCCTGCAGCACCGATAGGCCTTCGGAATCCGCACGGCCTGACTGCGGCCGTTGACGAAGAGCCTGGTAGTTCTTTCCATGGCCGCGCCCCGGGGTGTCGTCGAGTCGGTCGGTAGGATATTACGAGCATATGCTTCGTGGCGCATCGCATGCGCTACGGGGCGCCCGCGTCCGGCCGCTTGTAGACACGGCCGTCCCTGACCACGGCCACGACGTTGCGCAGGTCCCGCATGCTCAGCAGGGGATTGCCGTCGACGACGATGACGTCGGCCAGCTTGCCGGGCGTGAGGCTGCCGGTCTCGGCTGCCAGGCCCAGGTACTCGGCGTTGCGCCGGGTCGCGGCGACCAGGACCTCCATCGGCGGGATGCCGAAGCGGACCATCAGGTCCATCTCCTGCCAGGTGGCGTCGGTGTGGAAGTTCAACGGCGTGCCGGCATCTGTGCCCACCAGCAACCGCACGCCCGCCTCGCGCAGTTGCCGCAGCCTGGCGCCCATCGCACGCATGCGGCTCACGCGCAGGCCGCTTCCGAAGTAGCCGAAACGCCGCGGGTTCTCGATGGAGCGCCGCACGTCCGCCCACAGGTCGGGCGGCGTCAGGGCGCGCGCCCGCCGGTTGTCGCGCCGGTCCGGCCATTCGACGGCCAGACCCTGCGCCATCGTCTGGATCATCGTCGGTACGACGTACGTCTGACGGTCCACGAGGCCCTGGATGATGTCGGGATGGATGGCGGGGCTGTCGCCGGCGGACAGGTACAGGTGCTCGATGCCGTCCTGGCCCGACCGGATCCGCATCAGCAGATCGTCGCGGTCGCCCACGTGCCCGGTGACCCGGAGCCCGCTCCGGCCGGCCTCGGCAGCGATGGCGCGCAACTGCGCTTCCGAGAGCCCGGTGTGGACCTTGAGGATCCCCGCTCCCTGCGCGATGGCGGTGCGCGCCGCGCCGCGGGCGTCCTCGACGGTGCGGACGTTCACGGTATGGGTGCGGCGGTGGTGGCGCCGGACCTGCCCGTCCGTCCAGTTCGTGATCCAGCCCATGCTGGCGACCACGCGCGGCCCCGGGATATCGCCGCTCTCGATCCTCGCCTGCGTCGCCATGAGCGCGTCGGGATTGCCCGCGAGGTCGACCGCGGTGGTGACGCCGCTCATCAGGAGCTGGCGGGCCGAGACCTCCATGATCGCCGCGTAGTTCGGCCGATGATTGCCGTGCCAGTGCTGATAGTCCGAGTGGCCGAGGATGTCGAGGTGCACGTGGACGTCGATGAGTCCCGGCAGGATGGTCATCCCCGTGGCGTCGATGACGTCGGCGCCTTCGGGAACATCGAGCGACTCCCGGCTGCCGGCGGCCACGATGCGGTCGCCGGCGACGAGCACGATTCCGCCGGGCAGGGGCGGCCCTTCGTGGCCGTCGATGAGCAGGCCGCCGACGATGGCGAGCGTGGCGGTTTCAGGCTGCGAATCCCGCTCGCCGTCGAATGGCTGCGCCGCCGCGGGCGCCGCGCAGGCCAGGATCGGGACGAGAATCGCGAGGAGGTTGTTGCACCAGGGGCGTCGTGTCGGGATCATGCGCGACCTCCAGAGTCTCAGTGCGTGAATCTAGCCGCCGGAGTTCATCGCCGTCCGTGCGTCACGCAGGCAGTCGGAACGCGAGGTACTCGCCCGGGTGGCCGCGCCCGCTGACGGCGAGGACGATGTACTGGCGGCCGCCGGCCATGTACGTCATCGGCGACCCCGACTGCGGGGCCGGCATGAACACCGCGCCCACCTCGTCTCCCGTCGCCTTGTCGTAGGCCCGGAGCATCGCGCCGCGCCCGGCCGGGGTCCGGTGGAAGCCGCATTCGCCCATCACGATCAGCGTCGCGGTGACGAGCGGGCCGATCAGGTGGGTGCAGGGCTCGCCGGTGCGCGGAATCTCCAGATCGGCCAGGGCGGGGTGGTCCTTCACCTGGTCCGGCGTGTCGCCGTGGGGCCGCTGCCAGAGGATGTCGCCCCGGTCGAGGTCGATGGCCGAGAGGCGGCCGTAGGGCGGCTTAACCAGCGGCAGCCCCCGCACGTTGAGGTCGCGCAGCCCGCCGTGCCCCACCCCGTGCTTCGCCGTGCCCTTGACGTAGCGCATGTCGGAGACTTCCGGGCCGGGGCTCGGAATCAGCTCCCAGGAATAGAAGCCGGTCCGCGACGGCACGTACAGGATGCGCGTCTCCGGGTCGTAGCCGCCGCCGGGCCAGTTCGTGCCGCCGCTGCCGGCGCCGAGGCCGAGCGTGGCTATCGGACCCTCCGGCCGGCTGACCACCGGCGGCGTGAACATCGTTCCCAGCTTGTAGCGCGAGACCAGCTCGACCGCTTCGGCGCGCAACGCGGGCGTGAAGTCGATCAGGTCGTCCAGCGAAGCGCCCTGCCGGTCGTAGGCGGGCGGCCTGGTCGGGAAGGGCTGGGTCGGGGAGTACCATTCGCCCGGCACGTCGCCCTGCGGCACGGGCCGCTCCTCGATCGGCCACACCGGCTCGCCGGTGACGCGGTCGAATACGTAGAGGAACGCCTGCTTGCCCGGCTGTGCGACTGCCTTGATCTCCCGTCCGTCGACCGTGATGTCGGCCAGGATCGGGGGGCTGGCCATGTCGAAGCCCCACAGCGGATGGTGCACGAGCTGGAAGTGCCATAGTCGTTCTCCCGTGAGGAGATCGACGGCGACGAGGCTCTCGCCGAAGAGGTTGTCGCCCGGCCGGTGCCCGCCGTAGTAGTCGCCGGTAGGGGACTCGACCGGCAGATAGGCGATGCCCAGCTCGGGGTCGGCCGAGATCTGCGTCCAGACGCCGTTGTTGCCGTTCGTGCCCCACGAATCGCCCAGCCAGGTGTCGGCGCCGAACTCGCCGGGGCGGGGGACGGTGTTGAACGTCCACAGGCGGCGGCCGGTACGGACGTCGAACGCCTGCACGAGTCCCTTGATGTGGTTGTGCGTGGGCGGAGCCGCCCCGTCGGCGAAGGTGCCTCCCACGATCACCACGTCGCGCGCCACCGTCGGGGTGGCGTTAGAGCCGATGGCGCCGGTGACCGGGTCGATGCGGCGGCCGTCGCCCACGAAGGCCGCCGCCTTCAGGTCGACCGCGCCGCCGGTTCCGAAGCCGGCTATCCGTTCGCCGGTCGCGGCGTCCAGCGCCACCAGGCGAAACCCGATGGTCACATGGAGGATGCGCGCCTGCCTGCCGTCGGTCCAGTACGCGAGTCCGCGGCCCGACAGGCGACGCGGCGAAGCGGCCGCCCGCTCTCCCTCGTCCTCGCGGTGCATCCAGAGCAGCTCGCCGGTGGCGGCGTCGAGAGCGACGACGGTTCGCCGGGTGCCGCCGGTGGCGTAGAGCACGCCGCCCGCCATCAGCGGCGTCCCCGCCAGCTTGAACTCGGGCGCGGGACCCAGATTGTCCGTTCCGAAGCGCCACGCCACCTCCAGGGTGCCGAAGTTCGAGGCGTCGATCCGGTCGAGCGGCGAGTAGCGCGTATGTCCGGCGTCGCCGCCGTAGCTCGGCCACTCGCCGTGCTCGGTGGTCAGGGGGCGGTACGGGGATTCGTCGACCGCCGCCGGTTGGCCATGGACCGCGGCCGGCAGGACGCCGAGCGCCAGCAGGACGACGCCGGGCGCGCAGAGATGCTGAGACATGCCTCGTATCATAAGACCGGCATGCGCGTGCCGGCGATCCGGACAGAAGATCGTGCAGGCCGGTCTTCGAACGGTGAGCTCTACAACGCGAGTTCGGACAGCGGGCCGGACACGCCGACGAAGTCGCCGCGCTGCCCGCGCACCCGCCGCAGGCCGACGTGGTCCACGGCGAGTCCCATCGCGCGCGCCACGCTCACGAGCAGCCGCTGGTGCGGCACGCCGGCGAACCGCGTTCTGCCGCCGGCCGCGACCCGGGCCGGGACGCGCATCTCGATCGGGGTGCGGTCGGGCCAGTAGAGGTAGCGCCCGGTCCGGAAGGCCCACGAGCCGCCGATCAGCACCGGGTTGTAGCGGCTGTAGCCGTGCCAGCCGTCGCCGAGCTCCGAGCCCCAGACGATGAGCGTATTGTCCATCAGCGAGCCGCCGCCGGCGTCCGGGGTCGCCTCCAGCGTGCTGACCAGACGCGCGACCTGGCGTGCGTGGTGGTGCACGTAGTCGGTCATCGCGGCGTGCTTCGCCGCGTCGTCGTAGATGTAGTGGGCGAGGCCCTTGTGCACCTTGTCGCTGATGTGGTCGGCGCCGAACTCCGCCGTCGGCATCTCGCCGAGCGAGAGCGAGACGACGCGCGTGATGTCGCAACCGAATGCCGCGGCGATGACGTCCGTGAAGGCGTCGAAGCGCCGGTCGTACCGCTCGAACGCGGCGGCGGGCCGCGGCGGGGCGTCGCAGGCGAGGGTCGCGAGTCCTTCCAGCCGCCGCCCGAGCCGGTCGACGAGGCCGAAATGAGACTCGATCCGCGCCCGATCCAGGGAATCGAATCCGCGAGCGGCCGCCCGGTACTCGCGATACGCGAAGTCGAGGGTCGTGCGGCGGCGTGCGCCGACCGCGTCGCCGGACGAGGCCGGTCCGAAGACCCGCTCCCAGGCGTCGAGCGGCGTGTTCTCCGCCGGCAGGCGCACGCCGCCCAGGTTGTAGGCGATGGGTCGGCCGGCCTCGAGCGCGGCGTCGACCGACAGCTCCAGCGACGGCAGCCGCTCGGGTCGCGCGAGGTGGGCGGCGACGAGCTGATCCAGCGAGGCGGACGTCGAACGCGTGTCCCGCTCCGAGAAATCGGCGTTGTTGCCGGTCCAGGCGTGAATCCAGCCCCGGTCGTGGCGGTTGCCGCCGGCGTCGAGCTCGGCCGTCGCCAGCGACAGGCCGTCGAGGACGAGGAGGCGGCGCCGGTGCGGGTGGAGCGGAGCCAGCGGCGCGCTCAGCTCGCTCTCGTCCAGGGACGTCAGATCGAGCGACCAGGGCTGCGACTCCGGCATCCCCGCCGGACGCATCCGCCACGCGGCGTGGGGCCAGCCGTGGCAGTGACTGATCACGACGAGCCGCCGCGGCGGGGCCGCCGTCTCGGCGAGAGCCCGCAACGCGCCGCCGGGCCAACCGGCGCCGAGGGCCGTGAGGCTTCCGAGCTGAAGAAGACGTCGCCGCGAGATCATCGGGTGCCTCCTGGGGTGTCCGCCGTCGAGCCGGTGCGAAAGAGATCGCTGCCGGCGATCGAGACCAGCAGTTCCCCGATCGAGTCGTTCTCGCGGAATCCTCGCTGTATGGCCTCAAGTCCCGGCGTCGCCGCCTCGATCCGATCGCCGAGCGCGTAGCGCGTCCAGTGCAGCGCGTAGCAGTCGCGCACGCGGTCGCTCGCCGCGAGCTGGCGGACGAAGTCGATGCCGTCGGCGAACGTGAGCGTTTCGCCGCCGGGCAGCGCCAGCGAACCGCTCGCGTCGACCGGCTGCCGGTTGTCGCGGGCGCGCCAGGCGCCGAGGGCGTCGTAGTGCTCGAACGCGAACCCGGGAGGATTGATCCGCCGGTGGCACGCGGCGCAGGTACGCGGCGCGGTGGCCGCGGCCGTCCGCTCGCGGTTCGTGCTCTCGACCGCCAGGCTGTCGGGCGGCAGCGCGGTCTCCGCCCCTTGAATCGGCGTGCCCAGCTCCAGGCAGGCGATCCGTTCGAGCACGTGGACGCCCCGCAGAATCGGCCCGGGCTGCACTGCGTAGGCGCCCACCGCGAGGACCGAAGGGTGCGTCAACACGCCGGCGCGCTGGTTTTGGGGAAACACGGCGGGGTAGAGGGTGAGCGGCGCCTTGCGCCCGATGGACGCCGCCACGAACTCGATCTGCCGGGTCACCGCGGGCCGGTCGGGAAGGAGGGCGACTCCGTCTCCGTAGATCGGGGCCGTCGCGTCCGACAGGAAGCCGCGGTGGTCGGTCATCAGCGCGGTGAAGGTGCCGTCGCCGTCGAAGACGGTCCGCTCGACGAAGAGCTCGGTCTCCAGTTTCATGGAGTGCCGCACCGGCCCCAGGATGGTCGGCCACTCCACGTCGTCGTCGCGCGCGGTCGCCAGCTCGGGCGCGATGCCGAACAGCGGTCCGAAGGCTCGACGGGCGGGCGCGATGCGCAGCACCTGGTCGGTATCGAGCCACTGGTTGTGGAAGTGGACGACGGCGGGCCGGGCCTTCGGGTCTTCGAGCATCCGCCGCGCCTGCCGCTCGACGCCCGGCCGCCTGGTCAGCTCGCCGGATCCGGCCGCCGCGAACAGCTCCGCGTCGGGCATCGAATCCCAGAGAAAATAGGAGAGGCGGGCCGCCAGCTCCCACGGCGTGGGGTTCCCGCCCGCGGCGTCGCCCCGCTCGACGCGGAAATGGAACGCCGGGGCCTGCAGGATGCCCGCGACCGTCAGTGCCACCGCTTCTTCCAGCCGGCCGGCCGCGGCGTTGGCGCGCCAGAACGCCTCGATCCGGTCCCGCTCTCCCGGATCGAGCGGTCGTCGCCAGGCGCGCCTGGCGAAACGGTCGATGCTGGCCCGCGCACAGCGCTCCCGGTCGGGGGGCGACGACGCGGCCCAGTCGTCGCAGGCGAAGAACGTCGGCGACAGGAGCGCGAACGAGGCGAAGTGCATCGCCGCCAGGTGCAGCTCCTCGACCTGGTAGGACGACGGGTTCTGCCCCTGCACGATGCCTTCGAAGCCGTTGGCGCCCGGCTCGGCGGGGAACTGCCAGGGCCAGACCGGGGGCGGCGGCGGGGGCAGGAAGACCCCCTTGCTCGCCGTGCGCCGCGGGCTCAGCGTGTCCGCCAGGGGCGGCCGCGGCGGCCAAAGCTCGCCGTCGCGTGGAAAGCCGAGCAGATCGGCGACGGTGTTGTTGTACTCGGTGGGGGTCAGCGCGAGCGGCGGTGTGCGCGGGACGGGGCCCGGCTCGGCCGGCTCGTTCGCCCGGTCCTGGGCGATGCCGGTCGCGCCGAGCAGGACGGCGAGGGCGAGCGTGGCGGCGGACTTCATCGCGGTGACTCGCCGGACAGCGGTGGCGTTCCAGGCTCCGTCAGGATTCTACCGGCCAGTCGGCGCGGAGGGAGTCAGGAGGTCGCGGACGCCTTGAATCTCGTCGCGGACGCTTCGAAGTGTATCACCGTTGCCCGACCACGAAGCGGCGCAGGTGCGGCCCCGAGCGGCGCACGTCTCGCGCACGCTTCCGCTGGGGGGCGGTCGGCGCCGCCCGATTCGGGACATGACGCCCTTGCCGGCCGTCCGGGGTGGCGGGGCGGCTCGGTGATCGTGCCCGTCAGGCCTACAATAGGCGCTGTCGAACGGCGTCGGTCGCCCCGCGAGCCGTGTGCGGCCTGATCGACAGGCTGGGCGGCGTTGCTCGATCCGCAACGAGGACTGGCACGGATGGCCGCGGCCTACCCCCGCATCCCGTACGGCGAAGCCGACATCAGGCGCATCCGCCTGAAGGGCTGGCTGTACGTGGACAAGACGCGGTTCCTCCGCCGGCTGGAGGAGGAGAGCTACGCCTTCCTGATCCGCCCCCGGCGCTTCGGGAAGAGCCTCTGGGTGTCGGTGCTGGAGAACTACTACGACCGCACCCGGGCCGACGAGTGGCACGCCGTCTTCGACGGCACCGACATCGGCCGGCGGCCCACGGAGGACCGGTCGCGCTACGTCATCCTGCGCTTCAACTTCTCGGCCTTCGACGACACGCTGGAGACGCTGCGCGAACGCTTCGACACGTATTGCGGCATGGTGATCCGCCGTGCACTGGAGCGCAACGCGGACCTGTTCCCGGCTGCCGCGGTCCGCCGCATCCTCGCGCCCCCCGCCGTCGACAGCCGGCTCGGCGAGCTGTTCGCCTTCGCCGGCGACCGCGGCATCCCGCTGTACGGGCTGATCGACGAGTACGACAACTTCGCGAACACGGTGCTGGCGCACCACGGCCGGGAGGCGTACGAGTCGTTCACGCACGGCGGAGGCTTCTACCGCAACTTCTTCGCCACGCTGAAGGCGGGCGCGGGGGAGAGCGGGGGCGGGCTGGAGCGGCTGTTCATCACCGGGGTCTCGCCGATCACGATGGACGACGTGACCAGCGGCTTCAACATCGGCGCGAACGTCAGCCTCAGCCCGCAGTTCAACGACCTGCTCGGCTTCACCGAGGGAGAGGTGCGGGACCTGCTGGAGCTGTACCGAGAAAGCGGTGCGTTCGACCAGGACGTGGACGCGGCCCTGGAGGTGATGCGCGAGTGGTACAACGGCTACCGGTTCGCCAGAGGCGCGCAGGCCGACCTGTACAACACCGACATGGTGCTGTACTACCTGAAGCACTCCGTGCCGAACGCGCCGCCGCCGGACGACCTGATCGACGTCAACGTGCGCATCGACTACGGGAAGCTGGAGCATCTGCTGGTGGTGAACCGGGACGCCGGAGGCCGGCGGTTGAACGGCAACTTCGACCTGCTGCGGAGCATCGCCGGCGAGGGGGGGGCGGATGCGGACATCAACCCCAGCTTTCCCCTGAAGCGGCTCGTCGAGCCGGAGAACTTCCTGTCGCTGCTGTACTACTTCGGCCTGCTGAGCATCCGCGGCGCGTCGGAAGGAAGAACCCGGCTCGGCATCCCCAACCAGACGGTGCGGCGGCTGATGTACGGCTACCTGCGCGACGGGTACCGCGACGTGGGGGTCTTTTCGGTCAGTCACTACCGCTTCTCCAATCTGGTGGTCGACATGGCCTACCGGGGCGCGTGGAGGCCGGCGCTGGAGTTTCTGGCCGCGGCCATCGCGGCGCAGACCGGCATCCGGGACTACCTGGACGGGGAGAAGGTGGTGCACGCCTTCCTGGCGGCGCACTTCAGCATCGTCGGCCACTTCCTGATCCACTCCGAGCGCGAGCTGAACAAGGGGTACGCGGATCTGCACCTCGAGCCGTTCCTGGCCCGCTACCCCGACGTGCGCTACGGCTACGTGCTGGAGATCAAGTATCTGAAGCGGGGCGAGGCGGCCGGCGAGCCGGCGGTGGCGGCGCGGCTGCGGGAGGCGCGGGCGCAGTTGCGGGGCTATCTGGCGGACGAGGCCCTGCGTCGCCAGTCGTCGGTGCGGTACGTCGGCCTGGCCGTGGTGTTCCACGGCTGGGAGATGGCGGCCTGCGAGGCGGAATGACCGTCGAGCTCTCCGAAGATGGTGCCGTTGACGGATCTGAAGACCAACCCCAGCCGTGTGGTCCGGCAGGTGGCCGAATCGCGCCGCCCGTTGCTCGATGGCCGTCGGGTTTCGCACGGCCGCGTCGGCGCTGGCGGATCTTGAAGATTCGCGCGCGTGGCACGCGGGGCGGGGAGCTCCGGCCGCTGGACGTCGGCGCCCCGGGTCCTTCCGACTGACCGTCGAGCCGGCGTCTTCGTTGCCTCATGCTCCGGCCGGAGGGCCGCGCTACGGGATTTTGGATCCATTAATCGGGATCCCCCCGGGGGCGCCGGGGCGGGCGTCGGCGCGGCAGCCAACGATTGCGGGCGCTACGGGACTCGCGCTGGTCGCAGGTGGAGTGGCCCGGAGTATGCACCATAGGGACGAACAGGCGACGCGCGCTGCAAGAGGGATTTGCAACCGGCGCGCGTCTGCGCTGGGTTGCAGTTTCGCGGTCTTTCCACCGTCCCTTCGCGACCTTCCCACCTCAAAGGAGGACTGGGGCCGAAATTGACGCGTAGGCGTCGCTGTTGTCTGCACAACGCAATGATCACGTGAGCGCTGGTTTCCGACCGACCACGTGATCGCCCGTTTTCGGCTCTAGAAAGAAGGTGAACAGTGCGAAGGCTTACGATGTTCTTGACGGTCGCCGCGCTCGTCGGCGCGACGGCGACGCCGGCCCTGGCGCAGCAGGGCCGCACCGAGCTTCGAGGAAGGCTCATGGACGAAACGGGAGGCGCCCTCCCGGGCGTGACCGTCTTCATCCAGAACGAGGCGGACGGGACCTTCCGCGAAGTCATCACCGGCGCGGACGGGAGCTACTTCGCGGCGCAGTTGCTGCCGGGGACCTTCTCGATCACGGCGGCCCTGCCCGGCTTCGGCACATTCCAGACGACCGGCTACGAGCTGCGGGTCGGAGCGACGGTTCCCCTCGACATCGTCCTCGGCGTGGGGGCCCTCGAGGAGACGGTCACCGTCTCCGGTCAGGCCCCGCTGGTCGACCTCACCTCGGCCGAGGTGGGCGGCACCCTCGACAGCCAGGAGCTGACGGACATGCCGCTGCAGAACCGCAGCGCGTTCGCCGCGATCTCGCTGCTGCCGGGCATCCAGTTCCTGCCGTCGGCCTCGGGGGGCAACGACACGATCATCGCCAACGGGCAGACCGCCGCGTCCAGCAACCTGAACGTCGACGGGGGCTACAACAGCGACTCCACCAGCGGCGGCGCCGGCGGCAGCCAGGTCAAGGTGGCGATCGAGTCGGTGCAGGAGTTCCAGGTGGTCAGCGGCCAGTTCGACGCCGAGTTCGGCCGCTCCAGCGGCGCGGTCATCAACGCGGTGACCAAGCGGGGCACTAACCAGTGGTCCGGCGCCGGCTTCAGCTACAGCACCAACACCGCGATGACGGCGCGGAACTTCTTCAACGCCCAGCAGTTCGCTGAGGACCCCAACGACCCGGCCAACGCGAAGCCGACGAACAACAAGTACGAGTTCGGCGGGGTGTTCGGCGGGCCAATCGTGCAGGACAAGGCGCACTTCTTCTTCAGCCTCGAGCGCCGGATCACCAACCCGGCCCGGTCGTACATCTTCCCCGACCGTGGCTCCGGCCTGCCCAATCTGAACTGGTCGGAGGCCGAGAACTGGCAGGCGTGGAACACCATGTACCGGGTGGACCATCAGGTCAACGGGAGCAATTCGTGGGCCCTGCGGTTGATGCGCGAGACCAGCCCGGAGACGAACCGGTACGGAAACCGGACGCTGACCTCGGGGCATGACGCCTGGGACGAAGAGCAGATCTGGGTCGGCAGCTACACCAGCGTCATCGGCAACAACGTGGTCAACACCGTGCGGTTCACCCGCAGCTTCGAGGACAACGGGGGCGGCCCTCCCGCCTGGTGGGCTCTGGACGGGCCCGGGCTCCGCGACGGGCAGATGCGGAACCTGACGCCCGCCTACGCCATGGACAGCTTCCAGGACGGGGTTGCGCCGTGGGCGGGCGCCCGCGTCGACTCGCAGTGGCAGTACAACAACACCACGTCGTGGTTCGTCCCCGACAAGATGGGCGATCACGACATCAAGTTCGGCGGCACCTACCACCAGGCGTTCATCGACGACTTCCGCGAGAGCTTCCTGGGCGGCGAGTTCCACTTCAACACCGACAGGCCGTTCGACGTCGACGACTACTCGACCTACCCCGAACGGCTCCGGATTCGCGTCGGCAAGGAGAACGGCCGGCAGTTCGACTACCCCATCAACACGTGGGAGGTGTTCCTGCAGGACAAGTGGACGCTGAACGAACGCTGGACGGTGGGGCTCGGCGTCCGGTGGGACGCGGAGATGCTGAACGCGGCGGCGACCGACAATCCGCTGATGGTGCCGGGGACCGACCCGCGCGACTGGAACAACATCTCGCCGCGGTTGTCGCTCGCCTACGACGTGACGGGCGACGGCCGGTCCGTCATCCGGGCGGGCTTCGGGCACTTCTACGACCGGACGCTCTTCAGCGGGCTCGACAACGTCCTGCAGGATCCGATCTACAACGACTCGTTCACCGCCAACTTCCCCCGGGGGGGCGGCGGCCAGGGCGGGCAGGAAGATCCCGGGCCGCGGAACGGCATGCCGATCCAGGACCCCGAGCTGGCGGGATCCCTCCACATCGGCGTGGCGGCGAACGGGGATTGCGGGCCGGCGACCATTCGCGACGGCCTGACGCACTGTCCGCTGGTGAATCACGACTTCGTGCAATCGGTCTACCCCCCGGGCAACACGAGCCGCTTCAACGAGGGCATCGTCTACGTCGACAACTACCGCCGGAAGCAGCCGTTGTTCGGCCAGTTCACGGTGGGGTTCGAGCGCGAAGTGATGCCGACGCTGTCGGTCGGGATCGACTACGTCAACATCCGGGGCAGCCAACTGCTCAACCGCATCAACTACGTGGCGCCGTTGCGCGACGGAATCGACAGCAGCGACCCTCTCACGTTTTATGACGTGTTTGCCGACCGGGGCGGGGTCTACAACCGGACCGACACGGTGTTCTACCCGAGCTGTCCGCAGGCGGCGACCGACGCCAATCTCTACATCAGCAATCCTGCCGTACTTCGTGACCAGTGTGCGAAGGCGGATCCGGTGACCGGCATCGATCCGCGGACCGGCTTCCAGATCGGCGTCTGGAACAGCCGGCTGCTGTCGATCGAGAGCACCGGAATATCGCGCTACGACGGCCTGAACTTCTCGATGGAGAAGCGCTACTCGGACCGCTGGGGCATGCGGCTGTCGTACGCGCTCGGCTACTCGCGCGGCGACACCTTCGAGCAGTACGGCACCAACGGCATCAGCCTGAACGGCGTCCAGACCCAGGTTCTCAACGAACTCAACATGGCCGAGAACTGGCAGCCGGCGGAGCACGATCGCAAGCACGTTCTGACGCTGAGCGGGCGCACCGAGCTGGCGGGCGGGATCACCATAAGCCCCATCTTCCGCTACATGAGCGCCAACCCGTTCACCATGTACAACAGCCAGTTCGACCTGGACCGCAACGGCACCAATTGGGACCCGCTTCCCCAGGGGACCTACACCGGCGAGGGCGCCAACGGGTTCACGGTGGAGCACAACGGCCGGCAGGGCGGCGCCCGGCAGGGCGACTACATCAACCTGGACCTGCGGTTCGGATGGCGGGCCCGCCCCGCGGAGGGGGACACGCTCGACATCTACTTCGACCTCATCAACGTGTTCAACCGCCCGAACTTCTTCGTGGCGTCGTGGGCGAACGGCGACCAGAACAGCGGCAACTTCTCGCGCTATACGTTGCTGCGCTCCGGCGGGGTTCCGCGGCAGGCGAACTTCGGGATCCGGTACGGCTTCTAGGCACCGCGTCCAGCGTCTGACCTGGTCACTTGGAGCCGGGCGCCCGCGAGGGGCGTCCGGCTCGTTTTCTGTACGCCCTGGCGCGGGGTGGCGGCGCGCTGCCGGGCCGGCGATGATCCGCGATCCCGGATCCAGGAATCGGGATTCCCGCCCTGGCGAGCGCGTGCCGATCCACCCGCGGAGCGAACGTTGGCGGGCTTCGCCGGGCTCCACGGCGCCGGCGATGAGATGGCCCGGACTATGCATCCAAGGGGCAAAGCAGTCGCCGCGCGTTGCAGAAAGGGACTTGCAATCGCCGCGCGTCTTGCGCTACGGTGCCGTTTCGCGGTTCGTACGCCATCAAGGAGGGGCAGAGAAACGAGTCGGGTCGGGGGAATACACGCGGTCGGCGGCATCGCGGTCGGCGGCATCAATGTCGGCGGCATCGCGGCCTGCGGCAATCCCTAAGAAACTGCTTGATCGGTCGTTTCGGTCTCAGAAGGAGGGTGGAACAGTGCGAAGGCTTACGACATTCTTGACCGTCGTCGCGCTCGTCGGCGCGGCGGCGACATCGGCCCTGGCGCAACAGGGCCGCACGGAGCTTCAGGGGACGGTCACCGACGAGACGGGAGGCGCCCTTCCGGGGGTGACCGTCTTCATCCAGAACGAGGCGGACGGAACCTTCCGCGAGGTCATCACCGGCGGTGACGGCAGCTACTTCGCGGCGCAGTTGCTGCCGGGGGTCTTCACGGTCACGGCCGCGCTGCCCGGCTTCACCACGTTCCAGACGACCGGTTTCGAGCTGCGGGTCGGGGCGACCGTCCCCCTCGACATCATCCTCGGCGTGGGCGCCCTCGAGGAGACGGTCACCGTCTCCGGGCAGGCCCCGCTGGTCGACCTCACCTCGGCCGAGGTGGGCGGCACCCTCGACAGCCAGGAGCTGGTGGAGATGCCGCTGCAGAACCGCAGCGCGTTCGCCGCGATCTCGCTGCTGCCGGGGATCCAGTTCCTCCCGTCGGAATCGTCGGGCAACGACACGATCATCGCCAACGGGCAGACTGCGGCGGCCAGCAACCTGAACGTCGACGGGGGCTACAACGGCGACTCCACCAGCGGCGGCGCCGGCGGCAGCCAAGTCAAGGTGGCGATCGAGTCGGTGCAGGAGTTCCAGGTAGTCAGCGGGCAGTTCGATGCCGAGTTCGGCCGCTCCAGCGGCGCGGTCATCAACGCGGTGACCAAGCGGGGCACGAATCAGTGGTCCGGCGCCGGCTTCAGCTACAGCACCAGCACCAACATGACGGCGCGGAACTACTTCAACGCCCAGCAGGCCCTCGACGACCCGAGCGTCGAGAAGCCGACGAACAACAAGTACGAGTTCGGCGGGGTGTTCGGCGGGCCGATCGTGCAGGACAAGGCGCACTTCTTCGTCAGCCTCGAGCGCCGGCTCAACAACCCGGCCCGGGCGACGACCTTCAGCACCCGTCCCGAGCTGAGCTGGTCGTCACCGGAGAGCTGGCGGGCGTTGAACACCATGTACCGGGTGGATCACCAGATCAACGGCAACAACTCGTGGGCCCTGCGGTACATGCGCGAGACGAGCCCGGAGGACAACCGGATCGGCAACCGAACCATAGTCTCGAACGTGGACAGCACGGACGAGGAGTACATGTTCGTCGGGAGCTACACCAGCGTCATCGGCAACAACGTCGTCAACACCGCGCGGGTCACCCGCACCCACGAGTTCTACAGCGGCGGCCCTCCCGCCTGGTACGAGATGAGCGGAAACGTCAATCTCGACGGCGCGATGCGGAACGTCACGCCCGCCTACTACATGGACAGCTTCCAGGACGGGGTCGCGCCGTGGGCCTGGGGCCGCGAGGACTCGCAGTGGCAGTACAACAACACCACGTCGTGGTTCGTCCCCGACAAGATGGGCGATCACGACATCAAGTTCGGCGGCACCTTCCACCGCTCGTTCATCGACGACTTCGCCGAGCATCACCTGGGCGGTTCCTTCCATTTCGCGACCGACATGCCGTTCGACATCAATGACTACTCGACCTACCCCGAACGGCTCCAGGTTCGCGTCGGCAAGCAGAACGGCCGGCAGTTCGCCTACCCCATCAACACGCTCGAGGCGTTCTTCCAGGACAAGTGGACGCTGAACGAACGCTGGACGGCCGGGCTCGGCGTGCGGTGGGACGGGGAGATGCTGAACGCGAAGCTGACCGACAATCCGCTGATGAGGCCGGGGACCGACCCGCGCGACTGG
The DNA here is from genome assembly GCA_965116825.1 of Vicinamibacterales bacterium. GTDB lineage: Bacteria > Acidobacteriota > Vicinamibacteria > Vicinamibacterales > UBA8438 > WTFV01. The sequence goes on along the minus strand of OZ220736.1, from coordinate 5,990,471 downwards.
AACAACATCTCGCCGCGCTTGTCGATCGCCTACGACGTGACGGGCGACGGCCGGTCCGTCATTCGGGCGGGCTACGGGTTTTTCTACGACCGCACGCTCTTCAGCGGACTCGACAACGTCCTGCAGGATCCGGTCTTCAACGACTCCTTCGAGGCCTCCTTCCCCCGCGGGGGCGGCGGCCAGGGCGGACAGGAAGATCCCGGGCCGCGCAACGGCATGCCCATTCAGGATCCCGAGCTGGCGGGCGCCATGCGCATCGGCGTGGCGGCGAACGGGGAGTGCGGGCCGGCGACCATGCGCGACGGCGTGCCGAACTGCGTGCTCTTGAATCGCGACTTCGTAGAGGGGATCTACCCCACCGGCGACGCGACCCGCTTCAACGAGGCCAACGTCTACGTCGACAACTACCGCCGGCAGCAGCCGTTGTTCAAGCAGTTCACGGTGGGGTTCGAGCGCGAGCTGATGCCGACGCTGTCGATCGGGGTCGACTACGTCAACATCCGGGGCAGCCAACTGCTCAACCGCATCAACTACGTGGCGCCGTTGCGCGACGGCATCAACAGCAGCGACGCGCTCACGTGGTACGACGTGGGGTTTCCGGGCCGGGGCGGGGTCTACGACCGGACCGACACCGGCAGCCCCCCGGGGTTGGACACGTACCCGAGCTGCAAGGGGGGGGGCGCGGTAGCCTCCGGCCTCTACAGCAATCCCACGCTGCTTGCGGAGCAGTGTGCGAAGACGGATCTGGCGACGGGCATCGATCCGCGGACCGGCAAGCTGATCGGCGTCTGGCAGGGCCGGCTGCTGTCGATCGAGAGCACCGGGCTGTCGTCCTACGACGGCCTGAACGTCTCGGTGGAGAAGCGCTACTCGGACCGCTGGGGCATGCGGCTGTCGTACGCGCTCGGCTACTCGCGCGGCGACACCTTCGAGCAGTACGGCACCAACGGCGTCAGCCTCAACGGCGTCCAGACCCAGGTGCTCGACGACCTGAGAATGGCCGAGAACTGGCAGCCGGCGGAGCACGACCGCAAGCACGTCCTGACGCTGAGCGGGCGCACCGAACTGCCGGGCGGGATCACGCTGAGCCCCATCTTCCGCTACATGAGCGCGAACCCGTTCACCATGTACAACAGCCAGCTCGACCTGGACCGGAACGGCACGAACTGGGACCCGATTACGGCGGGGACCTACACCGGCGAGGGCGCCGACGCGTTCACGGTGGAGCACAACGGCCGCCAGGGCGGCGCCCGCCAGGGCGACTACATCAACCTGGACGTGCGGTTCGGATGGCGGGCTCGCCCCTCGGAGGGGGACACGCTCGACATCTACTTCGACCTCATCAACGTGTTGAACCGCCCGAACTTCTTCGTCGCGTCGTGGGCGAACGGCGACCAGAACAGCGGCAACTTCTCGCGCTACACGTTGCTGCGTTCCGGCGGGATCCCGCGTCAGGCGAACTTCGGGATTCGGTACGGCTTCTAGGCACCGCGTCTAGAGTCTGACCGGAGTCACCTTGGAGCCGGGCGCCCGCAAGGGCGTCCGGCTCCTTTTTTTGTACGCCCCCTTTGGAGCCGAGGCAGGCTCGACGGAGGTGCGCGACGGCGAGTCGCTGGCTCGTGTCGGCATGACCGTCGCGGATCGGCTGACCGTCCTGGCGACAGGCGCAGTCGTAGCGGTTTCCATCATCGGCGGGTCGTGTTCGACGAACGCTCGCATCGGCGACACGACCGCGGCGCGGAGTGCGCGATGACACCGTAGATCGTGTCGGTCGTCCTGACCGGTGCGGGCGTTCTGGTGGGCGTCCTGTTCGGCGTGTGGCGGATGCTGGCGCACTACGAAACGCGCAACGATGCAGGGCACGCGGAGCTGGGCCGGTGGATCGACGTCATGAACACGCGCATTCGACAAGCTCACCGAAGGGCTGTCCGCACGGAATCGACAAGCTGTACGAGCTGCTTTCCGCGCAGCGCAGTTGACGTTTGACGTAGTTCAGGGTCCTGCTGGCCCCGGCGCAACAGTTGGCTCGCCAGTCCGGGCGAGCGTATACGTATCGCGGGCCTGTACCTCCAGGCCGTCGCGCGCTACGGTCACGCTCAGCGCGCGGCGCCGGTGGGTCGGGTCCGGGTTGCTGGTGTAGTAGCCGACGACGTAGTAGTCGCTCGTCTCCGCGTCGATCCGCCGCAGCAGCTCGGAGAAGTTGTTCGTGTTGACGATGGAGATCCCGCCGGTCAGCTCCGCCAGCGTGCGCAGGCTGGAGCGGGCCGCCATCATGTACTCGCGCCAGGCCTCGATCGGCACGTCGTAGTCGATGTCGGGGGCGGAGATGAGTCCCCGCGGATCCATGGTGTACAGGGTCGTGTTGGCGCGGCTGGCGGTGTCGCTCAGCTCGGCCAGCTCGCTGATGAGCTCCCCGTCGGCGAACACCGCTCCCTGGCGCTCGAGGCGGTTGAACGGACTCATGATCGCGCGCTCGTCGGCGCCGCTGCCGCCGCCCGCCAAGTCGAGCGGCCGCTCGCGCAGGAACTCGTCGCGCATGGAGACACCGTACAGCCGCTGCAGGGCGAAGGGATTCAGGTCGTATCCGGTGCTGATGTAGATGATGACCTTGCGCCGGTCCTGAATTTCCGCCAGTCCTTCCAGAACGCCATTCACCGTCATGAACGCGCGGTGCGCGCGCCAGCGCAACTCCCCGGGGCCGTCCGGTCCCTCCTGCGTGTTCTCGATGAGGTCGCGCGGCGTCATGCCATTGCCGACGATGCCGTCCACCGCCGACTTCACGTGCTGGAGGTCGTAGGTGAGGTCGACCGCCGTCCCGGCCGAGCCGTTGGAAATCAGCCCCACGAGGTCGCCGTCGTGCACCAGGGTGTCGGCCGTCTCCTTGACGAAGTGGCGGACCCGGGGGGTGACCTCCGGCTCCAGGTGCATCGCATCGACGAAGAAGACGATGATCCGACCCGGAATCTGGCTCTGGACGCGGCGCTCCGGGAGGATGATGCCCTCGTGCACCGGCGGCGGCGGCACGAGCTGGTTGAAGACGCGGCCGCCGTGCACCAGGATCAGCGACGCCACCTCCTGGCGCACGCCGTCCTCCAGTATCCGGAAGTCGTCCACCGTCAGATCGGGGACGAAGGCCCCGGTGGCGTCGCGGACGATGACGTCGGTGCGAATCAGCGTCACGCCGGATCGGAAGGTGGTCCCGGGTTGCTGGGGCGCCCGGGCTTGAGTGGTTTGGGCCTGGGCGGTGGATGCGAGTCCCGCCGCCAGGGCGAAACCGCAGATGCCTGCAACGGCCCGCACGTTCATCGACGAAATCGCTGGAAGATGGCGCATGGCGATATCCAACCTCCTTGTCGAGCTGGTCTACGCCGTTCCACGGCACAGACTACCAGGAAACATGCTAACCCGTCTTGGCGCGAAGGCGGAAGTCTCGCGAGCCGTTGGGGCTCCCTTGTTCGCGCGCCTGCCCGCGATGTCCGTCAGGATACCAGCCGGGACAGGGCCCAGGCTCAGCCGGCCGCCACGTCGAAGGCGGTGAGACTCCGGGTTGCCTGACTGAATTCCACCCCGATCAAGTGGATCGGTACGTCCGAACTCCGGTACTTGCCGGCGTAGTCTCGATCTCGCAACTGCGCCAGCGCCGCACCCTTCGAGGCCCGCTCCGCCACCTTGAACTCGAACAGGTACACCTGAGCGTCCAAATGCACGGCCAGGTCCAGCCGTCCCCGGCTCGTGCTGTCCTCGACCCGCACGTCCAGACCCAGCGCCGCGAGGCAGGCATAGAACACGCTCGCGTAGTAGCCCTCGTAGTGCGCCATGTCGTTGTTCGTGTGCCACTGGTGCGGGATGCCGGCGAAGAAGGCCCGGAACAGCCGCTCCAGACCCGCGAAATCGTTGCCTCGCAGCAGTGCGAGCAGCCGCGGGTCCGGTTCGGCGCCGCCGGCCGCCCCGCGTACGAGACGCCGCAGCAGACTCCGGTTCAGACTCTGGCGAACCTCGCGGTTCGGATAGCCCAAGCGGTAGTACCGCGTCCCGTTGACCGATTCGACCTCCCGAATCGTGAGGTACCCGGTCTGGAACAGCAGCGCCTCCGGCGCCACGTCGTCCATGTCGAACGACGAAAGCAGCTCGTCGCTGGCGAACAGGTCGTCGAGAGCGAATGCCTCGACGCCGCGCGACACCAGCGTGTCCAGCAAGAACGCCGGCGTACCGGTCTCGAACCAGTACGCCCCGAATTCGCGCCGGTCGAACAGCAGCAGGATGTCGAAGGGGTTGTAGACCGTCTCCGCGCCCGCCCAGCCGTAGCCGTCGTACCAGTCGCGGACCTCGTTCCTGTCCAGGCCGGGCAGTTCCGGCGCGAAGACCCCGTCCAAATCCGTCTCGGCATAGCCGCAGATGGTCGCGTACCGCGGGTCCAGGGTGATGTCCTGGAGGTTGTTGAGTCCGGAGAACAGACTGACTTTCGAGAACTTGCTGACGCCGGTCAACAGCGTGAACCGGACGTGTGCGTCGCTCGACTTGATGGTCCCGTACAAGCCGCGGAGGAAGTCGCGGTTCGCGCGGGCGACCTCGCGCTTCTCCAGCGTGTCGAGAATCGGCTTGTCGTACTCGTCCACCAGGACCACGACCCGCTGGCCCGTTCGCAGGTGCGCCGCCTTCAGCAGATCCTGGAATCGCAACGACGGGATGTCGTAGCGGGTGGCGACTCCCATGTCTTCCCCGGCTGCGTCGAGTTGCGCCAGCACGGCCTTCGGCAGATGTTCGGGGTCGCCGAAGTCGCCGGCGCCGAAGTCGAGCCGCACCACGGGATGGCTTGCCGTCCAGTCCCAGCGGTCATGGATGGCAAGGCCCTCGAACAGCGGCCGGTTCCCTTCGAACAGCTCCTTCAGCGTGTCGACCAGCAGGCTCTTGCCGAAGCGGCGAGGACGCGACAGAAAGTAATGCGTGCCTCCGTCGACGAGCCGCCCCAGCAAGCCGGTCTTGTCCACGTAGTAGTAGCCGCCCTCCCGAAGCTTGCGGAAGGTCTGGATGCCGATCGGCAGCTTGCGGCGGCCTTCCGGCGCCGGCGGGATGTTGGCGTCCTGTGCGGCAGTCATCGTAGACGTTGATTATGCATTGAACGGGCCACGGCGGCTCGATTCGAGATGCCTGGCCTGCTGCAGTGTCCGGAGTTGTGGGGCTTCGGCCGGACCGGTGCTGGGGGTAGAATGGAAGAGTGCCGGTCGAAGTGATCACCGGTGCTGTCCGGCAGGCTCGGCTGACAGGTTGGTCGACTGATGCGAACCAGAAACATCGAAGCGCTCGTAACCGGCCTTGCTCTGGTCGGTCTGTTGATCCTGGCTCCTGCCGCGTCGGCGACTGCCGGCGCCGAGCAGTCCCGGCCGACGGTCGCGGAGGCTGTGGCGGACATGCTTCGCGACGGCCTCGACCTGGAGGGCGTCACGGTGACTGTCGCCGGCACCGAGGCGACGCTCGCCGGCAGCGTCCCGACGTTCTGGGACAAGACGGAGGCGATCGAGCGGACCTTGGCGTTCCCCCAGGTGGAGACCGTCGCCAGCGAGCTCGTCGTTCCCGAGGTCGAGGACGACAACGAGATCGCTCGCGGGGTGGGCCGGGCGATTCGCAATTACCGCTACATCACCATCTGGGACTACGTCGGCGGCGGGGTGGAGAACGGCGTCGTGACCCTGAACGGGGCCGTGACACCGGACCGCGACAAGCCGGCGGAGCTGTTCGAGCGGGTGGCGCGGATTCCTGGCGTGCAGGACATCCGCATGCAGATCGCGCAGCAGTCGGCGTCGAGCCGCGACGACAGGCTGCGCTTGGAAATAGCCGGCCGCGCGTTACGGCACCCGACGCTGTCGCACTACACGCTGACGGGCGACATCATCCCGCCGTTCCGCATCATCGTGGACCAGGCGATAGTCACGCTTGCCGGTTCGGTCCGGAGCGGGGCCGAGAGCCGCGTCCTGGAGACAATCGCCCGCCAGGCCTTCGAAACGCAGGAAGTCAGGAACTTCCTGCAGTTCCCCGGCAGGTAGGCGGCGGCCGGACTCGTCCGATATGCAAGGCTCCGTACGGAGCCAGGGGCCGCCGGGCGGCCGGCTCCAGCGCCGCGGAGGCGGCGGCGGCCTGAATCGGCCGCCGCCCGCCGGACGCTCTACGGCGCGAGCTGGGCGATCAGACCGGTGGCCTGGGCCGCGAAACGGCCGTCGGGCTCGCGTTCCACGTAGGTCCGCCAGTAGCTGACCGCCTCGGCGAGCTGTCCCGCGTTCAGGCTCGCCATCCCCAGCCAGTAGTTCGCCTCGCCGTGGCTCGGGTCCAGCTCCAGGGTCTGCTCGAAGTGGCCGCGGGCTTCATCGGTACGTCCCGCGTTCCAGGCGGCGAGGCCCTGATTGAACACCGCGCCGGCGTCGCCGCCCCCGCCCGCGGCGCCGCCCCGGATCCGGGACGCCTCGGCGCTCGCCTCGCCCGCGTCGTCGAAGCGCCGCTGCGCGTTGTAGACGGCGGCCAGCGTGTCGAACGCCGCCGCATCGTCCGGGGCGATCTCGGTCGCCTCCAGCAGGGCCTGCTCGGCCTCATCGTAATTCCGGCGCTGGTACTCGACGATGCCCAGGTTCCGGAGACATTCGCCGCAATCCGGCGTCGTCTCGATGGCTTCGTTCAGGAGTTCCGCCGCCTCGTCGTAGTCGCCTCCGCGCGCTGCTTCCAGGCCGCCCGTGAACGCGTCGGCCGTCGCTTCGCGGGCTTCCAGCTCGGCTATCTCCTCTGCCGACATCCCCGTGCGGTCGACCTGTCCCCGGCCGAGGACCTGTACGTCCAGCTCGAACTCCTCGCCGGCGGACACCCGGAGGTTGTACCGCAAGGTGCCGATCCCCTCCGCGGTTATGGTGACGAGGTAGGGGCCGCTCGCGAGGCCGACCTGGATGTACTCGCCCTGCGCGTTCGACGAGGTCTGGAAGCTGCGCGTGAGGCCGCCCTGGAACTCCATGAGGATGCTGGCGCCATCGACGGGGTTCCCCTCGTGATCGGTCACGATGCCGAAGATGCGGGCGCTGTTCTGGGCGAGAGCGGGCTGCACGAGGACCACCGCGGCAGCCGCGGCGACCAGGATCAGGCGAATCGGTCGAAAAAAGGGCATGGCGTACCTCCGAGGGAAGCGGGTCTCTGGATCAGGGGCACGATATCCCACCGGCCGACGGAGGGCAACCGCCGACGCGGCGCCGTAGCTCGCTGCCGACCGGCTGCGCAACTCACGCACGCTCACGAAGCGCATGACCCTCCCGTCGGTGTGTGCATGATCGAGCATACGATAGCGGCGCACGTGCTGTGAGGCGGGATGGCGGAAGAAACATGGCAGGACCCGGACGGGCCGCTCGACGTAGTGATCGTCGGCGGCGGTCCCGCCGGTGCCGCCGCCGGCCGCCTGCTAGCCGCCTGGGGGTACTCCGTCCTGCTGCTGACGAAGTCCGACGCCGCGGCGCCGTCGCTGGCCGAGTCGCTGCCCCCGAGCTGCCGGAAGGTGTTCGAGGCGGTCGGCGTGCGCGAAGCGTTCGACTCGGCGCGGTTTCTCGCAGCGAGCGGCAATACGGTCTGCTGGGGCGGCGGTCCGCCGCGGGTGGCGGCGTTCGGCGGCGGGCGGGTGGGGCATCAGGTGCTCCGGCGGGACTTCGACCGTCTGCTGCTGGCCGAGGCTCGGCGCGGCGGCGCGGTCGTGCGGACGGGCGTGACCGTGCGGGACGTGCAGATGCCGGGGGAAGCTTCTCCTGCGACGGTCACCGGCCGTGGCGACCCAAGCGGCACGGTGACGGTCACCGGCCGGGACGAGCGCGGCCGGGCGGTGACGGCGGCCGCCCGAATCGTTCTCGACTGCTCCGGGCGCGCGGGCGTCGTGGCGCGCCGTCACCGTACGCGGGTGCAGGCCGGTGCGACGACGCTGGCGCTCGTGGGCGTCTGGCGGCGCGACGACGCGTGGCCGCGCCACGAATGCGGGCCGGTCGACGGCGGCCGAGAGGCGTCCGGGGACGACGCGCACACCGTGGTCGAGGCGTATGCCGACGGTTGGGCGTGGTCGGTGCCGGTGTCGAGCCGGCGGCGCTACGTGACGGTGATGGTCGATCCGCGGACGACCGGGACCGATTACCCCGGATCGCTGGCGGCGCGGTACGCCGCCGAGATCCGGAAGACGCGTCACTTGGCGCACATGACCGGCGGGGCGGCGCTGGAACGCCCGCCCTGGGCGTGCGACGCCTCCCAGTACGGCGCGCGCCGCTTCGGAGGGCCCGGCTTTCTGCTCGTCGGGGATGCCGCGAGCTTCATCGATCCGCTGTCGTCGTTCGGGGTCAAGAAGGCGATGGCGTCGGGCTGGCTGGCCGCGATCGTGACGAACACCTGCCTGCGACATCCCGATCGCGCGGCGCTGGCCCGCCGGTTCCACGCCGAGCGCGAACAGGAGACGTGGAGCGCCTACCGCCGCCAGGCGGCGACGTTCTTCGCGCAGGTGTCGCAGCGCGAGCTGCACCCGTTCTGGAGCGACCGTTCGGAGCCGGTCACGCTGGCGGCGGTTGCGGATCGGGCCGGCGGGGCGGACGCGGTGGAGGCGTTTCGCCGGGATCCCGCGGTCCGCGACGCCTTCGAGGCGCTGCGGCGCGCGCCGGCGATCCGTTTGCGGCGGACCACTGCCGCCCGCACGTCGACGGCGCCGGCGATAGAGGGGCGCGAGATCGTGCCCGGCGCCAGCCTGTCGATCTCGACGGGCGAGACCGAGGCCGTGGCCATCCGCTATCTGCGCGGTGTCGATCTGCCCGCGCTGGTCGCCCTGGCCGACCGGCGGACGCAGGTGCCGGACCTCTACGAGGCGTACGCGCAGTCGCATCCGCCGGTGGAGCTGGCCGATTTTCTCGGCGCGCTCTCGATCCTGCTCGGCAAGGGGTTGCTGCGGAACGATATCTGACGCGCCGGGCGCGGTTCGGCCGATTTCCTCGGCGCGCGCCGGCGTCCTGCTCGGCCATGGGGCCTGCTCCGGCACGAGATCCGAGGCTTGCGGACCCCGTCCGCCATTCGACCGCGCCGTGATTGTGTGCTACAACAGCATCAGTCATGGCTTTCCCATCCTCCCTTGCTCTGCGGCGTGCTTCGTGCGTCGCCATGATCCGCGGTCGGCTGGCGGCGGCGGTGACAGCGGCGGTGGTTCTGGCCGGAGGCGGTGCGCCGGCCGCGGCGCAGGATGCGTCCTCCGGCGCCGTGCTTCCGGACGGAGGTATCCCGGTCACGAGCGACCTCGTGCACCGCGTCTGCGGTACCTGCCACCGCGCGGACGAGCAGCGCCGCATGAGCCGCATCTCATACCAGCGCACGACGCCGGAGGGTTGGCAGCAGACCATCCGCCGCATGGTGCTGCTCAACGACCTGCAGATCGAGCCCGCCGACGCGCGCGAGGCGGTGCGCTATCTCGCGACGGCCCACGGCTTGGCGCCCGAGGAGGCCCGGCTCGGGGCCTTCGAGGTGGAGCGCCGCAACATCGACTTCTACTACGAGGCCGATCCGGAGACGCAGCAGACCTGCAACCGCTGCCACTCGATGGGGCGGGTGCTGAATCAGCGCCGCACGCTCGAGGAGTGGGAGCTGCTGACCGCGATGCACCGCGGCTACTACCCGCTCGCGGACGTGCAGGGGTTCCTGGTCGGCGACTGGCTCGGCGGGCCGGGGCCGGAGGCCGACGACGGGGACGACGGCCGGACGGCGGTCGAACGCGCGGTGGCCCACCTGGCCGAGGTGTTTCCGCTCGATTCGGCGGAATGGGCGAGCTGGTCGGCCAACATGCGGACGCCGCCGCTCGAGGGCGCCTGGGCGCTGGTCGGCCACGAGCGAGGGCAGGGACCGGTGTACGGCGAGGTCGTCGTGGGAGCAGATCCCTCCGCGCCCGACCGGTTCGAGACCCGGGCGCGCTACACGTATCCGGCCCGCGACGTGGACGTCACGCGGACCGGGCAGGCGCTGGTCTACACCGGCTACCAGTGGCGCGGGCGGAGCACCAGCCCCGAGCACTTCAGCGCGCGGGAGGTGCTGTTCGTCTCGCGCGACCGCGACGAGATCAGCGGCCGCTGGTTCACCGGCGCCTACGACGAGCGGGGCATCGACGTGACGCTGCGCCGGGTGGGGCCGGAGCCGTTGATCACGGGGGTCTACCCGGTCGCGGTCTCAGCCGCGGCGGGAGAGGTGACGCTTCAGCTCTTCGGCGCCAACCTGCCGGAGGGACTCGACGCGGCGTCCATCGATCTCGGCGCGGGTCTGACCGTGACCGTCGTCGGCGGGCAGTCGTCGACAGCGGCCACGTTGCAGGTGACGGTGGCGCCCGACGCGCGGGTCGGCAGCCGCGATCTGTTCATCGGCCGCTCGGCTCTGACCGAGGCGGTCACGGTGTACGACGAGATCCACCGTCTGGAGGTGACCCCGGCCACCGGTCTCGCGCGCGTCGGTGGCGCGGCGTTCCCGAAGCAGTTCGAGCGCTTCGAGGCCCGCGCCTGGCACGACGGCCCCGACGGCGAGTCGGGCACGGACGACGATCTCGATCTCGGCATGCTCCCCGACGTCGACTGGAGCGTCGAAGAGTACGCCGTCACCTTCGACGACGACGACGTCGCGTTCGTCGGTACGCTCGGCGAGCACGGCGTGTTCGAGCCGGCCGTCGACGGTCCGAATCCGGAGCGGAGCGGAGAACGCAACAACGTCGGCGACGTCTGGGTGGTGGCGACGCTCGCCACGGCCCCGGACGGCAGCGCGCTCGACCGGCCGCTCCGGGCGCGAGCGCACCTGCTGGTGACCGTGCCGCTGTACATCCGCCGAGGGGAGTCGGGTCAGTGACCGAAATCGCACTCGGCGAATGCCATCCGTTCGAGGCGGCGGGCCGGCAGTTCCTGTATCTGGTCCCGAGCGCCGCGGTGTTCGCGCTCGACGAGACGTCGGCCGCCGTCGTCGAGACGCTGCGCGGCGGACATCTCGCCGCGCCCGATCTGTACTCGCGCCTCGCGCCCCGCTTCGACTCGCACGCCGTCGAGGCCAGCCTTGCGGAGCTGGCCGGCGCCCGCGCCATTCGGCCGGTCGATCCGGCGCCGATCTCGGCGCCGCCGCCCCAGCCCGCGCCGAACATCATCCCGCTGAAGCCGATCCCGCTCTCGACGCTGGTGGTCAACGTCACCAACCGCTGCAACCTGAGCTGCGCGTACTGCTACGAGTACGGCGAGGACAAGATCACCGAGCCGACCGCGGGCGGCATGCCGAAGCTGATGAGCGAAGAGACCGCGCGCGAGAGCGTCGACTTCATGGTCGAGCGTTCGGGCAACAGCCCGGTGGTGCGGCTGACGTTCTTCGGCGGCGAGACGCTGTTGAACTTCGCGGTGCTCGAGAAGACCATCCCGTACGCGCGCCGCCGGGCGGCCGAGGCGGGCAAGCGGGTCGAGTTCAGCCTCACCACCAACGGTACGCTGCTGCGCCCGGAGGTCATCGAGTTCCTGGCCGACAACGACGTCGGGGTGACCATCTCCATCGACGGCCCGAAGGAGATGCAGGACAAGTTCCGCGTGTTCCACGACGGGCGGGGCAGCTACGACGTGGTGGCGCCGAAGGTGCGCGAGCTGCTCAAGCGGCACACTTCGCGGCCGATCGGCGCGCGCGTCACGCTGACCTCGGACGTGCTCGACATCACCCGCATCTACCGGCACCTGCGCGAGGAGGTCGGCTTCTGGGAGGTCGGCTTCGCGCCGGTGACGACGTCGCCGGGCCGCGCCCATGCCATCGGCGAGACCGGCTTCGACTCGATGCTGGGGCAGTTCCGTGAGCTGGCCCACGAGTTCCTGGAGGCCGCGCTCGCCGGCCGGCACCACGGCTTCAGCAACGTCCGCGACACGGTCGAGGAGCTGCACAAGGGGGCCAGCAAGGCCCTGCCGTGCGGGGCCGGGCTCGGCCTGATGGGGGTGGCGACCAACGGCGACGTGGCGCTCTGTCACCGGTTCGCGGGCTCGGATGACCACAAGCTCGGCACCGTTCGGGACGGAGTCGACGACACCGCGCAGGAGGCGTTTCTCGACGCCCATCACATCGACCGCAAGACCGACTGCCGGACCTGCTGGGCCCGTCCGCTGTGCGCCGGCGGCTGCTACCACGAGGCGTACACGCGTTACGGCACCACGCAGGCGCCCAATCTGCACTATTGCGAGTGGATCCGCGGCTGGACCGAGACCTGCCTGGAGATCTACGGCGAGATCGCCGAGCGGAACCCCGCGTATCTGCGGCGTTTCGACGGCGGAGGCACGCCGGAAGAGGGAAGCGATGACGCATCTGAGGCCCATTAACCAGAAGGCGGCCCGAATCGCGCAGGGGATGGAGGAAGCCCGGCGCCGCACGGCGGCCGGGAACGGCGGAAGCGCCGGCGAGGACGGCCGCGTGGTGGCGCTGCAGGACAGTCCGGCGCAGCCGCCGCAGCAGGAGGGGCCGCACATCCCGCTGGGATGCAGCTTCATCTTCCTGCCCGGCTGGGAGGCGGACAGCAACGGCGGCGCGGCGGGTCTGTGCCAGCCGGTCGAGCGCGACCTGTTCGACTGCCACCTCGGCTGCTTCTGGCCGGCGCAGGTGCCGGACCAGTTGAATCACGCGCCCGACTGGACGGGCAAATGCGCCGCGGCGCAGAAGGACTGGCGGAAGATTGACCTCATATTCCCCTAGCTGTGCGTCCGGCGCGCCCGAACAGGCCCAGCCGCGGTCCGCGCGACGGCACGGCAACGCCATGGGCGCTCTGCGCGGGGTCGCGTGTCTGGCGGTTGTGACCGCGCTCGGTGCCGGGGGCGCCTCGACCGGCCGGCCGGCCCTGGCCCAGGAGGCGGAATCCGCGCCGCAGGTGTCGGCCGGCGACGGCACGCTCTATCTCGGCGGGTTCCCCAGCCGCATCTTCGTCATCGACGAGGCGACCACCAGCGTCGTCGACGAGATCGCCGTGCCGCACGGCTCGCCGCGCGCGATGGTCGTGTCGGAGGATGGCGAGCGCTTCTACTTTCTCGATCCGACCATGGAGTACCTGACGACGGTCGACGTCGCCTCGCGCGAGGTCACCGACTCGTTGCGGTTCAGCGCGGGCAATCGCACCGTGCGCATCCGCGGGTTCCGGGTGGCGCCGGACGGGCGGACCGCGATCCTGAACCTCGACGCCGCGGTGAAGCTGATCGATCGCTTCGAGGTCGAGCCGTACCGGCTGGTGGAAGTCGATCTGGAAACCCACGAGATCCTGCAGGACCTGCCGTGGCCGGCGGGGGAGCCGACCCCCCGGACGCGGTTTCTGTACTCGCCCGATGGGGAGTACGTGTACCACTTCGGCCGCGACGTGATCGTCCTGGAGACCGAGGGGTTCACCCAGGTCGACCGCTGGTCGCTCCGCGAGCCGGTCCAGCCCGGCGTGGGGCCGATGCGGTTCGGGTTCTCCACCGACCTGCTCTACGAGGAGCCCGGCTTCTTCACCAACCTGTTCACGCTGCACGACGAGGCGCAGGACCGCGAGCTGATGGGCGTCGCCCGCATCGATCTGCCGAACCGCGAGGTCGACTTCTACACCCTGGGTCCGGCCAGGGGCATACAGTTTGCGCTGGCTCCGGGGCGGCGGACCGCCTACGGGCTGCAGAGCAGCATCGAGGGCTACGAGTTCTGGACCTTCGATCTGGAGGAGCGGCGCATCGGCCTGCGCCGGCAGGTGGCGGGCCGGCCGCGCATGGCGCTCGACGTCAGCACCAACGGGGAGGTGCTCTACATCTCGTCCGCCGGCAACACCATCGACTTTTACGACGCCGCGTCGTTCGACTACCTCGACACGCTGGCGCTCGACGGCGACATGACGTCGGGGCTCATCGTGGTGCCGTCGTCGCCGGCGCCCTGACGCCTGTCCGGGCCCCGGCGCATTCCCGAAGGCCGGCATGCCAGGAGTCTGTGCCTGCGGGAACGATCCCGGAGCAGACCCTGCCAACGATCCCGGAGCAGACCCTCCGTGGTAAGCCCGTGTTGAAATCCCGCAGCCACGGACTGCGCGACCCCCAGTTCCGGCGCGCGTTGGCGTACGTCGCGCCGTACTGGCGGCGCCTCGTCCTGGTGGTGGCGCTCAGCCTGGCGAGCACGGCCGCGTCGCTGATCGTCCCGCTGCTGTCGCGCGACCTGATCGACGACGCGCTGCTCGCCGGCGACCGGACGGTGCTGGTGCGCATCGTCGCGCTGTTCGTCGGCCTGACGCTCCTGGGCTTCTTCCTGAACGTCGCGAGCGGCCTGCGCTACACGCGCGTGTCGGCGGAGATCCTGTTCGACATGCGGCTCGATCTGTACCGCCACCTGCAGCGCCTGTCGCCCCGCTTCTACGCCCGGACCCGGCTGGGCGACATCGTCTCGCGCCTGAACAACGACATCGGCGAGATCCAGCGCGTGGCGGCCGAGGCCGCGTTGTCCTGGATCGGCAACCTGCTGTTCCTGGCCGGATCGGTCGGCATGATGGTCTGGCTCGATCTGCGGCTGTTCCTGGCCGGCATCGCCGTGCTGCCGTTGAGCATCTGGGCGCTGGTGCTCTACCGCCGGCGGCTCGAGACCCGCGTGGCCGCGTTCCGCGAGCGGAGCGCCGACATCGGGAGCTTTCTCATCGAGACCCTGTCGGCCATGAAGCTGGTGGTCACGGCCAACGCGCAGGGCCGCGAGGTGACGCGGTTCCGCGACCGGAACCAGGCCTTCATCGGCGCGCTGATGGCGATGCAGCGGGTGACCTACCTGGCCGGCGGACTTCCCGGCGTGCTGCTGTCCGGCGGCTTCGGGGTCGTGTTTCTCTACGGGGGGTTCCGCTATCTGGACGGCACCCTCAGCATGGGAACCCTGGTGGCGTTCATGGCCTACCAGACGCGGCTGATGGCGCCCGTGCAGGGGCTGATGGGGCTCTACGCGAGCCTCGCCACCGCCAAGGTCTCGCTGGCGCGCGTGCACGAGATCGCCGATGCGCCGGTCGATGTGCAGGAGAAGCCCGGCGCCGACGCGCCGGACGACGTCCGCGGCGTGGTGGAGTTCGACGGGGTGAGCTTCTCGTTCGACCGCGGCGCGCCGACGCTCGAGGACGTGTCGTTCACCGTCTCGCCGGGGGAGACGGTGGCCATCGTCGGCCGCAGCGGGGTCGGCAAGTCGACGGTGGCCGATCTGCTGCTTCGATTCCTCGATCCGGACCGGGGCGTCGTCCGCCTCGACGGATGCGACCTGCGCGAACTGCCGCTGGCGTTCCTGCGCCGGTGCGTGGCGTTGGTGGAACACGCGCCGTTCGTCTTCCACGCCTCGATGGCGGAGAACCTGCGCTATGCGCGGCCGGACGCGAGCGACGGCGAGGTGGAGGCGGCGGCGCGGGCGGCGGGCATTCACGATTTCATCGCGGGCCTCCCGGAGGGCTACCGGACCGTGGTCGGCGAACGCGGCGCGGCGCTGTCGGCGGGGGAACGGCAGCGCGTCGGCATCGCCCGTGCGCTGCTCGCCGGCCCGCGCGTGCTGGTGCTCGACGAGGCGACCGCCTCGCTGGATCCGGTCGCGGAGCGGGGCGTCATCGATGGCTACGAGGCGCTCATGCGGGAGCGGACGACGCTGCTCATCACGCACCGCCGCGGACTCGCGCAGCGGGCGGACCGCGTCGTGGCGCTCGACGGAGCGCGCGTCGCCGAGATGGGGACGCCGGAGGAACTGCTGGCGCGGGGCGGGGTCTTCGCGCGGCTGTTCGACTCGCAGTCGCGCACGGCGGAGCCGACGGAAGCGGAGCAGGAGCCGGCGCCCGCGCCATGAAGCAGGTGGACACGGCGCGGCCGTTCGTCGTCGGGGTCATCGACAGCGGCATCCATGCCGACCATCCGCACGTCGGCACGGTTGCGGCCGGCGCGGGCTTCGACAGCAACGGGGGCGTTTGTGAGGACGTCGTCGACCGGCTGGGCCACGGCACCGCCGTCGCCGCGGCGATCCAGCACCTCGCGCCCTCCGTTCCGGTATGTCCGCTCAAGGTCTTCGATCGGACACTCGACACCTCGGTCGCGGCGCTCGTCGCGGCCATCGACTGGGCGGCGCTGCACGGATTGCCGCTCGTGAACCTCAGCCTGGGCACCCGAGACCGATCCCGTGCGGGTCCGTTGATGGAAGCCGTCGGGCGTGCCCGCCGGTCCGGCACCATCGTCGTGGCGGCCGGTTGCGACCGCGGCGTCGACTGGCTGCCCGGCACGCTCGATCTCGACGGCGTCCTTCGCGTCGAGCTCGACTGGACCTGCCCCCGCGGCTCGCACTCGGTCATTGGTGCACCCGAGGCGCCGGTGTTCCAGACCTGCGGCTATCCCCGTCCGATCCCCGGTGTCGATCCGGAACGGAACCTCAAGGGGCTCAGCTTCGCCGTGGCGAACGTCACCGGGATCGCGGCGCGGGCGATGATGGAGACCGGTCCGAGTGACCATGCGGCGGTCGTGGCGGAACTGCGACGCCGCGCCCGATAGCGCCGCCAGAGGTGCTCCGATCTTCCCTTTGGACCGCGAGCCCCTGCGAGAGGGTTAGGCTACGGCCGTCCCGCCATTCTGGCCGTTCCGTTCGACGAACGTCTGCTCGAGGTCGGCTTCCATCGCGCCATGGCGTTGCGCCTGTTCGAGCAGCGCCAGGTAACGCTGGTTCAGGCCGCCAGACTCGCGGCAGCAACCACCGAGGAATTCATCGTTCTTCTGGGTGAGGCCGGTATTTCGGCGGTCGATTATCCGCCCGAGGAACTGGACGACGAGGTCGTTGTCTCTTCGTGACGCCGATCGTTGCCGATACCGGGCGACTGCGCTCGCCGGCGCCCTGGCCGCGAAGTGGATCTCCGTGGAGTCTGTCGCGTCTCGGCGCGTCGCTCTGGCGGGTCGAATACCCGGTACGGACTCGGCTTGCAGATCACCCGCGACGGCGTGTACTCGCACGCGGCGAGGGTGCGCTGGCGGAGGCGCTGACCCGCTGGTGCGAGAACACGGCGGCTCCGGTCGTGCTGCTGATCGACGAGATCGACACCCTGATCGGCGACACGCTCATCGCCGTGCTGCGACAGTTGCGGGCGCGCTACGACCGGCGCCCGGAGAGCTTTCCGCAGAGCGTCGTGCTGTGCGGGGTGCGCGACGTGCGCGATTATCGGATTCGGTCGAGCGCCGAGAATGCGGCAATCGCCGGCGGCAGCGCGTTCAATATCAGGGCCGAATCGCTGCGCCTCGGCGACTTCACCGAGCCCGAGGTGCGCGCGCTGCTGGAGCAGCACACGCGGGAGGCGGGCCAGCCGTTCACGGCGGAGGCCCTGGAGACGGTCTGGCGGCAGACGCGGGGCCAGCCGTGGCTGGTGAACGCGCTCTGCCGACGCGTCTGCTTCGACGACGCGCGGGGTCCGGGACCTGGGCCTGATCGCGCGGGGCGACCGCCGCGCATCGCCAATCCCATCTACGCGGAGATCGTGCCGCGTGAGCTCGCCTACCCGGTTCAGGCGAAGCTGATCGAGGACGTCGCCTGGTACGTGGATGCCGACGGCGGTCTGGATGTCGACAGGCTGCTCGGGCTTATCGTCTGGCCGCGCGGGGGTGGGCCGGCGCCGGACGCCGCCGAGGCCGACAGATTCGTGATCGAGTGCAAGGTGGCGCACAAGGGTCTCGATCGGACGATCGACGAAGGCGTGGTGCAGACAGCGGCCTACATGGACCGCTGCGCGGCCCGGACGGGTCATCTGGTCGTGTTCGACCGGCGGGCGGACAGGTCGTGGGACGAGAGGATCTTCCGCCGGGACGTGGACCGGGACGGCCGGCCGATCACCGTGTGGGGGATGTGAAGATGTCCAGCGGCTACGAGGGGGACTCATGGCGGTGGACGCAGAACGAAGCGGGCCCGCTCAGTGCGCAGCATCTGATACGGGGTCACGCACTTGATGCCGAGCCCGATGCACGCGTCCGGGATCTTGACCCGCCGGGTAGAGACGGACGGGACTTCGTGCGTGACAACCGTGTGTCCGCCGGCGTGGGCCTGGGCGACGAGATAGTAGTCGGCCACCTGAAGGAACGTGCTCACGGCCGACGGCGTGTACCGCTGGCCCTGGACCCATCCGCTTACGGTCGCCAGCGCGGGGAACACGGACGCGTCAGGACGCAGAAAGAAACCGTCGTCCAGTTGCGCGGCCCACGCTGACAGCTCGTCGGCCACGGCCTGCAGCTCGTCACCGACCTTCTCCACGCTGTAGACGTTGCCGGCACGATGAGCGGCGGCCAACCACTCCCAGAATGCCGGGCAGAAATCGAACCCGTAGTGCAGGTTCTTGGCCCGGATGAAGATGTCGGCGTCGAGAAGATAGGCCATTCAGAAGCCCAGGCCCAGGTTGTTCGCCAACTTGCCGAAGGTCTCCATTCTCCGGAAGCCGAGGAGCCGAAAGGACTCGGAGAACGATGTTTGCCCCTCCAGGGTGCTGGTCACGATTGCCCGCGCAAAACGCTGGCTGACTCGTGCACCGAGGGTCAGATAGAAGTCGCCTCCTTTTCCCCCGGGGAGTGCTCCCAGGCGATCGATCTCCGCGGCGTAGGCCGACCGGAACGCCTGACGCGTCAGGAGGCCGGCGTCGTGGATACGCCGCAGTATGACAAGCGTGCTGACCTTGAAGTGCCGCGCGAGACGACGGAGCTCATCGGACAGTGGGGTTCTCGCGGAGTACTCGGCCTGCAGCAGGTGGATGGGAACCAGCATTTCTGCAGCGACCCGGTTGCACCAGCGCTCGCTTTCCTGGCCGGAGATTTCAAGGGCTTCCGCGTCGGAAAGGCCCGAACTACCCGACCAGAGATGGGCGAGCTCGTGCGCGAGGGTGAACATCTGTGCTGCCTTGGTGTCCTTTCCATTGATGAAGATCAGTGGCGCAATCGGATCCGCCAGCGCGAACCCTCGAAACTCCTGTGGGTCGAGACTGCGTCGGCTGTTGCCGCCGACCACGCCGCTGACCATGACGAGTACGCCAAGCTGATCCGCTTGCCGGATGAACTGTCTAAGGGCGTCGGTCCAGGTTGGGATTCGCCGGCGCTCCGCGACGTCGAAGCGGAGAAAGCGCCGCATGCGGGCCGCGACTTCGGAGATGTCGTCCTCGGGTCGGGCGGTCCCCACGAAGTCGACCGGTTCTCCTCCTGTGGACCGCATGAACTCGCGATACCAGTCCTGCCGTTGCTGGCAGAGGTAGATGGTGTCGAGCAGATTCGCGCTCGGGTGAACCAGGCGCGCGTCGGCTACCGTGCGAAAATCGGGAATCGGCACCCGCTCGACCGGCGCCTCGCGGAGGAAAAAGTAGCCGACTGGCGTGAACGTCGCCTTCGCGAAGCGTTCGAGCTGTTTGAGTGTCGGCCGAATCTCACCGCGCTCCCAGGCCGGCAGCTTGGCGAACCTGCCGGCGAGCGCATCGAGGCCCAAGCCGGCGCGTTGGCGCGCCCATCGCAGCAGCTCCGGTTGCACATCGACTCGGTCCATGCCGTTCACCGGTTCCACGACTCTATGCGTTCGAGGACCTTCGGCATCTGCTCGTGCCAGTCGAACCGGGATTCCATCAGCTCCCTGGTCATGTGAGGAGCGCTTCGCATGGCCAGCTCCACCTTGTCGAAATGCCGCCTCTGCAGGTTCCCTTCGATGTACGATTTCCGAGGAGACCGTTTCCGCGGAAAGAAGTTGTCGAACTGTCCTGGGTCGGGAAGCGACGACACATTCCATCCCAGTTCGTGCACTGCCAGCTTCAGGACGCCGCCGGGCAGGTAGTTCTCGATCTCTCTGGCGCGGGTGACCCAGATGTGGCCGTCAGGTGTTTTCTCGACTTCCTCACGTATCCTCCGCACTCTGGGCTTCAGTGGGGAATGCCTGGACGCACGGTCGCCGTCGCACACGACAACGATGTTCGGGTTCACCTGGAACAGATTCGCGAGCTCCTCATCGGTCTCTTCCAGTGGTGTGAACTGGGCTCTCGCCAACAGCGCGCCTCCATAGAATGCGCACTGGTAGTCCCGACCCTCCCGTAGTCGACCATCCGAGCAGAGCTCAATCCAGCGGTTGAGGTAGACCCGGTCTGACGGCCCCTCCACCCAGACGATTCCATTCGCCTGTAACAGATCGGATGGTCGCGCTCCCAGCTCGGAGACCAGCCCGAGACGGTCGAAGTGCGCGGAGACTCGTGCTGCGTGAGCGGACTCGCCGTCGTGCGAGACGCGGATGATCTGCGCATGCTGGGAAGTGCCGAAATAGTCCAGCGCTGTGCTTGAGTGGGTCGTGAGGAAGATCGTCGCCTGTTCGGCGACCGCATATTGCTCGATATACCGAAACAATCGGCGGAGGAGTGCTGGATGAAGGTTGTTCTCGAGTTCCTCGAACGCAAACACGAACTGCGAGTTTTCCTTGCTCTCGATGTCCGGGATGACCAACAGGTTGAGCAGGACGAGGAGAACTGTCTTGAGACCGCTGCCCGACTTGCTCAGCGGGACGAGGCCCTTGTGCTCCTCGCCGAGATAGATCTCCCAGTGATTGTCCGTTGCGCTCCGCGTTCCGTTGTCGTCATGCTCCTTTATCTGAATCTCGGTGAACAGACCGTCAGGCCTGAATACTTCGTTCAGAGCACTTAAGAGATCCCGCTGAATGATCTCTCGTGAGAGGTCTTCACTGGATGTAGTGATGTATCGCCGGACTATGTTGGATGCTCCGCGTCCGTTCGGCTTGAGCGAGAGCCTGTTGTTTGAAGACTCAGTGGTGATGTCACGGTCTGCCAAGAGTCGGCGGAACGTCTTCTTCGAGAGTGGGTTGGTCGCATGACGGACTACCCGCTGGAGCTCAGTAATCTGGGCGTCAGACGCGCGGCCAGAGTACCCGGAGAGCGCAACGTCACCGACGTTATTTCTTTCGTCGGTTTCCCAAGTAGCCTCGACGCCGACGAAATGGCGCCCGTGATTATGCCAGTGGTCGGAACCAGGCAGCTCGCCGCCGGAGGACCCTTCATGAAAATAGAATCTGAGTGAATCCTCATCCAACTTGCCTCGCCCACGGTACTGCCAGCCCCGGCCGTCAAGTTGTCCGGAGCACAACGCCTCTACGAGATCCAGCAAATGCGACTTCCCGGAGTTGTTCCGCCCGATGATGACGTTGATCGGTTTGATGGTGTCGAAGCCGGACCACTCGTTCTTGAAGCAGGTATGCCCCTTGAAGTAGATGGAGTCGACGATCACGGAGAGCCCTTCGGCGGAATGTCGACGGTTACGGTCTCGCGTCGATCCCGATGTTGTGCCTCAACGCCCCGTGAAGATGTCCAGCGGCAACAAGGCCGTCACGCCCACGTTCGGCGCGTCGACGAGCTGCCCGATGCGCAGGTCCACGGCGACGCTGGCGACGACGTAGGCCTGCTCCTGCGTCAGCCCGTAGGTCTCGGTGATGTAGTCGATCATCTCGAGCAGGGCGTTGCGTGCGGCCAGGGAGACGTCCTTCGACAGGTTACGCAGCGCGCCGATGCGCTCCGAGGCGCCGAGATAGCGCATGTCGGGCGGGACCTCGCCGGCGGCCTTCAGCGGAAACCCGGTGGTGGCGTAGAAGCGGCGGGACGGGATGTCGAGCACGCGGACCGGACCCTCGAAGTGGGGGCCGCGCCGCAGCTCCGGGCCGTCCTTGATCACCCGGGTGGTCAGCGTGAAGTCGGCGTCCATTTCGATGGCCGTGCCGGAGACCTCGCCGTCGCCTTGCGCGAAGTGCGGGTCGCCGATGGCGAGGCCGCAGCCCTCGACGTAGCAGGGCAGGTACAGCGTGACGCCGACCTGCAGATAGCGGATGTCGAGATTGCCGCCGTGCTCGCGCGGCGGGAGGGTGCGCAGGCACTCGTCGGGGTGGGAGCCAGCGGGTCCGCAGACCGCGGCGGGGGAGGCGTGCAGGGGACGCGGCGGGAAGCCGGCCCCGCCGACCGCGCGCAGCTCCGCCTCGCGCGAGAGCATCGCGGCAAGCTCGTCGGGGCCGGGGAGCACGGTGACGATGCCGGGGAAGCTGGCGTTGGGAATGCGCACCCCGGGCAGGTCGTCGCTGACGGCTTCGATCCGGTTGAGTCGCCACTCGGCCCGGAACGACCCGGTGACGTGATCGGAGACGAAGCCGATGGGGCTGACCGACGTGTAGCCGAACGGTCCCGGGGCGATGTCGAGCAGCGTCACCGCCAGCACGTCGCCCGGCTCGGCGCCCTCGATGTGGACCGGCCCGGTCAGCGGGTGCACGGTTCCGATCTGCGAATCGCCGGCCCGCGGGTCTTCGTAGGTGCTATCCGGGTCGAGGTCGAAGTCGCTCGCGTTGCGCGCGCGGAACACGATGGTCTGTCCGGGTTGCGCCCGCGCCGCCATCGGGATTGCGGGATGCAGCCGGTTCATGCACTGCGGATCCTCACCGCAGTGGCGGCCCTCGCCGCCCACCACGACGATGTCGTCCTGCGCTCGTGCAGCGTCCGGCACGAGCAGCAGCACGGCGGCGCACAGGGAAACCCAGGCGGCGAAGCGAAGCCCCGGAACGATGCGTCTGGCTTGTCTCGGCATGCCGGGATTGTGGCACATGCGGCCCCGATGCGCATCGTCCGGCGGAGAGGGTATTTCGCGAGGCGGACGGTAATCGCATTCGCTCTTCGCGTGCCCCGCGCCGGTCGCTGCATTGTCCGGGATCAGGAGGCGTGTTCGCTCCCGGCCTCTACATGGGGGCGATGCTCGGCGGCGTGTTCGGTTCGGCCGTGCGACCAACGACTACCGCATCATGCTGCCGCTGATGGCGGCCACGGTCGGGAGCGTCTACATCTCGCACCGTTTCTCGCCGTGCAGCATCTACACGCTGCGGCTGCACCAGCGCGGCATTCCGTTCCCGTACGCAACTGACGGCGAGCAGCCGGCTGCAAAGCCGGGCCGCTCGCCCGTCACCCGAGATCGCAGGCGTGTGACGGAGAGCCGAATTCGGCCACACGCGGATCGGAGAGTTGCCGGGGAGGCTACTGCGCCTCCTGGATGATGATCGACTCGAGGACGTCCTGGTCGGTCGGCAGCTCCATGTCGCCGGCGGGGAAGTCGTTGCGCGAGAGCATGTACGCGACGATGTCCACGTAGGCACGCGGGCTCAGGCTCGCCGGAGCGCCCTGCGGCATGGTGGTGCGGATGGCGACCAGCATGTCGCCGACCGACAGCTCGCTCCAGCGGAAGTGGAACGGGGCGCCGATGAGCGAGGGCGCGATCCCGTCGCCGAGCAGGTCCTCGAGGTGGCACTGCGCGCATTCCTGCTGGTACGTCCCCTCGCCGCGCTCTGCCTGCTCCGCGGTGAAGACGCCGTCCCACGTCGACTTCGTGTCCTGTGCCTCCACGCTGGCGGAGAGCACGCTGGCCGCTACCAGCAGCGCCGCGGCCGCGGCGCCGATCATGCCGTTGCGTCGTGCGATCATTGAGTTCCTCGTCCTTGGTGAAAACGCGTGGCCCGAACAGCCTGTGACTATACCATTACCTCACTCCCCGTCGACCAGGTTGCCGATGCCCAGGTTGTCGAGCACCGAGCCTTCGCCGCGCCGCCGTCCGCCGGTCTGCGGCGCCGCCGCGTAGATGCGGTCGGCCAGCCGGCTCAGCGGGAGCGACTGCAGCCAGACCCTCCCGGGCCCGGTCAGCGTGGCGAAGAAGAGTCCCTCTCCGCCGAACAGCGCCGTCTTGATGCCGCCGACGAACTGCACATCATAGGCCACGGTCGGCAGCAGCGCCACCAGGCAGCCGGTGTCGACCCGCAACGTCTGACCGGCCTCGAGCTCCATCAGGTGCACGGTGCCGCCGGCGTGCAGGAAGCTCAGCCCGTCGCCCTGCAGGCGCTGCATGATGAAGCCCTCTCCGCCGAACAGGCCGGCCCCGATCTTCTTCTGGAACGCGATGCCGATGGACACCCCCTTGGCGGCGCACAGGAACGCGTCCTTCTGGCAGACGATCTCGCCGCCCAGGGTGGAGAGGTCGAGGGGCAGGATCTTGCCCGCGTACGGCGCCGAGAAGGCGACGTGCTCGAGCTTCGAGCCGCCGTTGGTGAAGACGGTCATGAACAGGCTCTCGCCGGTGAGCAGCCGCTTGCCTGCCCCGAGGAGCGATCCGATGATGCCGGACTGCCTCTCGCTGCCGTCGCCGAAGATGGTCTCCATCCGGATCGCCTCGGTCATGTACATGAGCGTGCCCGCCTCGGCGATGGCGCTCTCTCCGGGATCGAGCTCCACCTCCACGAACTGCATCTCGCCGCCCTCGATCCGGAAGTCGATCTCGTGCGCGGTCTTGCCCGGCGGCGCCGGGATGGGACCGGGGACGTCGCCGGCCAGCAACGGCTGGAAGGCGTCCACTTCCTTGAGGCGCAGCCACTCGGTCATGCCGGCCGTGAAGACGTAGGTGTCGCCGTCGGCGCCGCCGCTGCGCATCATCGCCTCGATCTCGGATTGCGGAACGGGGCCGATCTGGTGGCCGCGGCGCGTCATGTACCACTGCTGCTCCGACATCGCCTCCCTCCGTTCTTGACGGATGTCTACAGATCAAGATACTCCGAAACGCCAACCCGACCGCGGCCCCTCGCCCGAGGCGGTCGATGGCGTGTGCTAAGGTCCGCCCGTGGCCGCCTCCGCACGAGCGCCGGCGCCTCCCGCGGACGGCGCGGCGTGCCGGGAGTTCCTCGACGCGCTCTCGGCGTTCGCCCGGCTGCACGCGGTCAAGACGCACAGGGTGTCGGTGCCCCTGCCGGAGTCGGTGCCGGTGCTGCCCTGCCTGGATCACGAGGCGACGCTGCACGAAGGCATCCCGCCCCTCGCGGCGGCCTACGTCGAGGACATGGACGGCGGCGGGTTGCACGAGGTGGTCTGCGTACCCTCGCGGCGCCGGATCGAGGTCGACGTCGTCTCGACCGCGGGCGAGCACACCGAGGCCTCCCACGTGCGGCTGGTCGAGCGGCTTCGCCAGCGGTTTCCACGGCACCGCATCGTCATCCGCGGCCCGTCCTGGCTGCGCGGGGATCGACGGGTGGTGCGCGCCTGCCGCGCCCGCGCCCCGTTGCGCGGTGTCCTGACGGGGCGCGACTTTCCCGCGTTGCATCGCGCGGTAGACGAGTTGCGAATCGTCAGCTCCGCCATGGAGAAGCAGTCTCGGGTCGCGTCGTGGAGCGTGCGGACGGTCACCGGACCGCTGCTGGCGCTCGGCGGATTCCTGTCGTACCAGTTGCTGGACATGCTGACCGGACGCATCGGACCCGTCGCGGTGCAGGGGCTGCAATACCTCGCGGTCGGCGTGCTGGGCGCGGTGTTCCTCTACTTGGGGCTGAAGGCGGTGCACCTGACGGAGGTGGCGGGCCGCGTCTGGAAACGCTCGGCGGAGTACCAGTTGATTCTGCGGGATCGCGAACGGCTTGCCGAGGCCGAGACGACAACGGTCCCCGAGCCTGTCGCCGGCGCACTCACTCCGCGGGCCGCAGGAGCAGCAGGAGTCCGCAGATGACGGCGTTGATTCCGTGCGAGGCGAAGCAGAGCGGGCAGGGCACGCGCAACACGAACAACAACGCGTAGCTCAGATAGGCGCCGAGCCCCACCGTCACCAGGCTGGCGGCCAGGTACAGCCACCACAATTGCGGATCGGCGAGCCGGCCGGACGCGGCCCCCGCCAGCAGCGCCGCGTAGAACATCTGGCCGAGCAGCGAGTTGGGTGGACCGAACACGCGCGCGCTCGGCGTGAACACGACCGACGCGCAGGTCCGTTTTTCCAGGCGGCAGAAGGCGGGGATCCAGCGTGCGTCCGGCGTCGTCCAGCGGTACGCGACGGCCGTGAAGTAGCTGGCGATCGTCAGACCGAGGGCGGCGAGCAGGCCGACGGCGGCCGTCATGTCCCGGCCTGCCCGGCGAGCGTCCACGAGGCGAGCACCCGGCGGCAGGTGCAGAAGCGTCCGAGCCGGCAGACGGCTACATGACGCGCTTCGAACTCGAGTACCGGGGCCGGGTCATCGAGTACGCCGACTCCCAGCGTGACGTGCGGTTCGAAGGCGGCATAGGCGGCGGCGGTCCTGAACCGGGTCACCCATTCGACGTCCCGGCCGCGCGGCGGCTCGCCGGCCGCCAGGAAGGCGCCGGCGTCGCCGGCGGTCATGTCGAACGGCGCGAGGCGATCCATGAGGCGCGCGTGCAGGGTCGCCAGCGGGCGCGTCGGGGCGAGGTCGAGCGACGTCGTGACGCCGTTCGACCGGAGACGCTCGGCGACGAGTGTCAGCGGCGCGGCGGCGGCGAGCACCGCGCCGACCTCGGCCGACACCAGCGGCAGATCGGTTGCGGGCACGAACTGCTGGACCAGCGAGACGTGCGGCAGATGATCCGCGTCCAACCGGAAGCCGTCCGGCGGTCCGGCCAGCCGGGCGTTGAGCCGGGTCACCAGATAGTACGCCTCGGGCGGCAGCAGGAGCGCGACGTCGATGGCCAGGAGCGAGCCGGGCATCGATCACAGCCTACATCGCCTGCCGGGCTGCCGGCGTGCGCCGGCCGGCACGAAGCGCTGCCCGGACGCTACGGCCGCGCGGCGGGACGCCAGCGGGGCGCCGGCCGGCCCAGCGGCTCCCAGCCTTCAGCGGCCAGTGCCGCCTGCAGCGCGGCGGTCCCGGCGACGAGGGACGCCTCGTCCGCGAACGCATGCAATCGCCGCAGGCCGCCCGGATACGCCACCACCAGCCGATGCCCGGT
Source organism: Vicinamibacterales bacterium (assembly GCA_965116825.1). GTDB lineage: Bacteria > Acidobacteriota > Vicinamibacteria > Vicinamibacterales > UBA8438 > WTFV01. The sequence continues at coordinate 5,963,701 of OZ220736.1, read as the reverse complement.
GCGGGAGCGGACCCGCCGTACCGTCAGCCGGCGAGGCTCCGGCAGGCGGCGGTTGACGAAGCGCACCATGGTCTCCCGTCGTATCGGCCGTGGGCCGGCGGCGCGTGAGGGGCGCAGGTAGAATGGCCGGCAATGCCGGCCAGCGAATCGGTCATTCGACGCATGACGCGCCTCGCCCGGCAGCATCGCGCCATCAATCTGGCCCAGGGATTCACCGACGAGCCGCCGCCCTTCCCGCTCGTCTGGGGCGCGATCGCGGCGCTGCTGGGCGGCAGCGACGAAGGCATCCGGCGGCTCGAGCGCGCCGCGGCGGCCGATGCCGCCGCCGAACCTGGGGCGACGCTGCTGCGGGACGCGCTCGAGCCTCTGCAGGGCCGGCGCGACGAGCTGAACCAGTACTCCTATCCGTTCGGGTTGCCCGAGCTGCGGCAGGCCATCGCCGCCCATACGGCGCGCTGGAGCGGGTTCGAGCCCGATCCCGAGACCGAGACCACGGTGGTGCTCGGCTCCACCGAGGGACTCGCGGCGGTGCTGGCCGGGGTCGGCCGCCGCGGCGACGGCGTCGTGGTCGTCGAGCCGTTCCACGAGATGTACCCCGCGCAGGCGGAGATCTTCGGGCTCACGCCGCGCTTCGTCACCCTGCGTGAACACGGGGACGGTGCCGCGTGGAGGCTCGATCCGGACGAGTTGCGGCGGGTCGCGGCCGGCGCCAGGCTGCTGATTCTCAATACCCCGCACAACCCGACCGGGAAGGTGTTCGCGTCCGAGGACCTGGACTCGATCGCCGACGTCGCGCGGTCGCAGGACCTCGTCGTGGTGGCGGACGAAATCTACGAGCACATCGTCTTCGACGGCGCGCGCCACCGGTCCATCGCCACCTGGCCCGGAATGCGCGAGCGGACCGTCGTCGTCAACTCGATCTCCAAGACGGCGAATGCGACCGGCTGGCGGATCGGGTGGGTGCTCGCCCCGCCGCACCTGACGCCGGCGATTCGCGCGGTCCACGATACCCTCGTCGTGCAGGCCCCGACGCCCTTGCAGAAGGCCACGGTCGGTCTGCTCGCCATGCCCGCGGAGTTCTTCCGCGATCTCGGCACGGGCTACGCCGAGAAACGCGCCATCCTGGGCGGCGCGCTGCGCGCAGCGGGGTTCCGGATGATCGAGCCGCGCGGCGCCTACTACTTCATGGCGGACTATCGGCGGGTCGAGGGCCTGGTGCATCTGGAGCCTTTGCCGGCGGCCATGCACCTGATCGAGCGGGCCGGGGTGGCGGCGGTGCCCGGCGACAACTTCTACGGGCGCAGTACCGACGGCGAGCGCTATCTGCGGTTCGCCTTCTGCCGCGGCCGCGAGACGCTCGACGACGCGGCGCACCGGCTGCGGCGGTTGGCTCCCGGTCCGTGACGCCCGAGGTCGGGCGGGCCCCGGCGGTCTTACCGGGGGCGGGTCAGATACGGCCGGAGGTGCCAGTCGAAGAAGGTCCAGATGCGGTTCCACGAATCGCGCTGCTCCGGGCTGTCGACGCGCCGGTAGCCTCGGTCCCGATCGACCCGCCGGTTGAACCGGTGCCCCCCGCCGAACCGGTCGATGGGCGGGTCGCGGTAGATGCGCGTCTCGGCCAGATCCGGCTTCAGGTACTCGAGCGCGTGGATGAGCTGCTGCGCCTCTTCGAAGTTGACGTCCCGGTCGTTGTCCGCGACGTGCACGAGCAGCGGCGTCTGCAGCTTGTCGACCTGGTAGAGGGGTGAGCGGTCGACGTAGATGCCGCGGCGCTCGTGCACCGGGCCGTTTATGCGCTCCTGGGCCACGAAGTGCCGCGCGTAGCGCGGGCCCTTGAACGAGAGCCGGAACACGAGGTTCGTCACCGGCACCATGGCCGCCGCCGCCTTGAACGAGGTCTGGTCGCGGAACACCGAGTGCAGCGTGATGAACCCGCCGTGACTCCAGCCGATGATGCCGAGCCGCTCGGGGTCGACGTGCGGCAGGCGACGGCGCATGTAGTCGACCGCGGTCAGGCAGTCGTCCACCTCGTAGCCGCCGTAGTCGATGGCGTGGTGGTGCGCCCGGCCGTAGCCGGTGCTGCCGCGGTACTCGGGGGCCAGGATGACGTAGCCCCGGGCCACCGCTTCCCGGATGAACGGGAAGTAGGTGGGGTCGAGGTCGCCGTGCACGCCGCCGTGGATCCAGATCAGCGCGGCGTGGGCGCGCGGTCCCCGCAACTGCAGCGGCTCGAAGAGGTAGAACGGGATCTCGAGGCCGTCGACCCGGCTCTCGTAGGAGAGCTTCCTCATGCGCAGGACCCCGTCGCTGAGCCGGCGGAACGTCCGGTCGCGCTCGCGCTTGCGGTTGCGGTCGAGCTCGTAGCGATCGATTGCGGACTGGGCGGCGGCGGGGGCGGCCGACCCGGCCGCGATCAGCAGGCACACCGCGAGCACGAACGAGCGCGTCGTCCTCGACGAACGGGATGTCGGGCTGGTCACGTCGTCATCATAACCGGGCAACGCTGGATTGTGCCGCAGCGACCGGTCAGGGCGCCAGATCCGCCAGCGTCGACAGCAGGCGCGCGGTCTCCTGCTCGGTTCCGACCGTGATCCGCAGCTTGTCCGCCAGCCCCGGCTCGGCGAAGTAGCGCACCAGGACCCCGCGCTCGCGCAGCCCGTGGTACAGCCGGCGGGCATCGCCGTCGGCGGGCCGCGCCAGCACGAAGTTGGCCTGGCTCGGCCAGGTCCGAAACCCGCGGTCGGCCAGCGCGCGGTCGAGCCGGTCCCGGGTCCGGCGGATTCGTTCGACCGTCTCGTGCGTGTACGCGACGTCGCGAATGGCCGCCGCGCCCACCGCGGCCGCGACCGCGTCGACGTTGTAGCTGTCCTTCACCTTGGCCAGTCCGGACAGCAGGTCGGGGTGGGCGATGCCGAAGCCCAGCCGTAGCCCGGCCAGCCCGTGGCTCTTGGACAGCGTGCGCAGCACGATGACCCGATCGCTGCGCCGGACCAGATCGAGGGCGGAGCCGTCGGCGAACGCGACGTAGGCCTCGTCGACGGCGACCACGCCGGCCGTGCGGTCGGCCAGCTCTGCAAGCTGCCCGATCGTGGCCGCGGTGCCGGACGGACTGTTGGGGTTGGCGACGATGGTCAGCGCGGCGCCGGCATCCGCGAGCGCAGCCACCGGCAGCGTGTACTCCTCGTCGAACGGCGCCTCGCGCACCGGAGCGCCCTGGATCGCCGCCAGGGTGCGGTACAGGACGTAGGTCGGCGTCGGGTACGCGACCGCCCGGCCGGTGCCGGTCACGGCGCGAAAGAGCATGGTCAGCAGATCGTCGCTGCCGTTGCCCACCAGGATCCACTCCGGGTCGACGCCGAGCACCTCGCCCGCGCTGTGCCGGAACCCGTCCGCGAACGGCTGGGGATAGCGGCGCAGGCGCTCTGCGTCGATGGCGCCGAGCGCGGCGAGCGCGCGCGGGCTGGGCGGATACGGGTTCTCGTTCGTGTTCAGCTTGACGACGTCGACACCGGCGGGCGGCTGCTCGCCCGGCGCGTAGGCGCGGAGGGCGTCGATGGCCGGGCGAAAGCGTGTCATGGGCTCGGATCGGAACGATACCAGCCGGTGGGCGCGTGCGGCCGGAAGCCGCGCAGTATACTGCGGAGATGCCTGTTGGAACAGTGCCTGAAGCGTCCACCGGAGACGGGAGGTCTCGCATGATTCGTTTCGCTGTCGTCGTCGCGGTGTCGGTTCTCCTGCTCGTTCCGTCCGTGGCGGGAGCCCAGGCCCTCGGGCAACTGTTCATCGAGGTGGTCGACGGGGCGGGGCAGTTCGTGGCCGGCCTGACGCCGGCCGATTTCGTGGTGCGGGAGGATGGCCGGGAGGCCGGGATCGTGTCGGCCGAGCCGGTGGCGCCGATGAAGATCGCGTTCATGGTCGACAACGGCGACCGCATGGTGGAGATGAACGCGCTCAACGCCCTGCGGAACGGGATGCGGGGGTTCCTCGACGCCGTGCCGCCGCCGCACGAGATATCGCTGTTCACGATTGGCAGGAACATCCAGCGGCGGGTCGACTTCACCACCGACCGCGGCGAGCTCCAGCGGTCGGCCGGAGAGATCTTTCTGGACCGCGGCGCAAGCGCCGTCGTGTTGGACGGCATTCGCGAGACCTGGGAGCGCCGCTTCGAGGACGACGAGCCGTTCCCCGTGTTCGTGATGGTGCTGACCGACGGCACCGAGGGGAGCGGCAACTACAACGAGAACGAGTACGTGGAGCTGGTCAACGAGCTGATCACGAAGTCGATCACCGTCCACGTCGTGCTCCTGTCGTCCCGCGGCGGCAGCGTCATCAACCAGTACGCGCTCAACCTGACCCAGAACACCGGCGGCCTCTACGAGAACATCGCGGCGGCGACCGGCATCGAGCAGATGCTGGTGAGCATCGCCGAGCGCATGAACGCCCACTACGAGGACGTCTCGCGGCGCTACCGCGTGGTCTACGAGCGCCCGAATCCGCCCGGCGCCCAGATCTCGGCCTCCATCACGCGGTCCGGCGCCCGCATCGCGGGGCTGTTCGCCGGGCTCCGCATGCAGTAGTCGCTGTTTCTCGTTTGTACCTGGCCCGGCGCGGGGAACCGCGCTGGAGTTGCCGGCGGAGAGTATCGACGATGCGTTTCGCACCGATCGTCGTCACGTCGATCCTGGTTGCCCTGCCGTCTCCGGCGGCGGGGCAGCCGCTCGGGCAGGTGTTCGTCGAGGTGACCCGCCAGTCGACCGGGGAGCCCGTGCTGGACCTCGGCCCCGATGCCTTCGAGGTGTCCGAGGACGGTCGTTCGGCCGGAATCGTGTCGGCCGATATCGATACGGCACCGATGAAGATCGCCGTGCTCGTCGACAACGGCGACCGCCTCATGGAGACGAGCGCGCTCAATCCGCTGCGCGACGGACTCGCCGGGTTTCTCGACACCCTGGCGCCGCGGCACGAGGTCTCGCTGATCACCATCGGCCGGAGCGTGCAGCAGCGCGTGGACTTCACGACCGACCGCAGCGAGCTGCAGGAGGGGGTCGGTCTGCTGTTTCCGGATCGGGGCGCGGGCGCGCGGCTGCTGGACGGCGTGCGGGAGACCTGGGACCGCCGGTTCGACGAGGACGACGCGTTTCCGGTCATGGTGCTGGTGCTGACCGACGGCACGGAATCGAGCGGCAACTACAACGACAACCAGTACGCCGACCTGTTGAATCCGCTGATCTTCAACGGGGTCACCATTCATGCCGTGATGCTGTCCTCGCGCGGCGGGGTGCGGGCGCAGCAGCGCCTGCCGCAGTACGCCCTCAACCTGGTGGAGACCACCGGCGGCGTCCTGGAGAGCTTCGTGGCGCCGACCGGGTACGAGAGCGTGTTGCCGCAACTCGCCGCGCGAATGAACGACCACTACGACGCGGTATCGAAGCGCTACCGGTTGCTCTTCGAGCGTGCGGATCCGCCGGGAACGCGACTCTCGGTCAGCGTGACGGGCAGCGACCTCGCGTTCAGCCTCTATATCGATCGTCGAATGTCCAGGTAGTCGGCGATGCCCGGCGGACGGTCGAAGTGATGCCGAAGGCCAATCGCCGATCTTGGTTTCCGGTGACTTCCAGCCGTCACGTCGTTTCCGCTCCCTCGGCCTGCCACCCTCTGCCACCCGGCGGCTTCCTGAACGCGGCGCCAGGATCCGATTTCAGGAAAACGTAAGGAAGACTTCAGCAACCGGCGTGCCGCGCCGTGGAACACTTGATGGTTTGTAATCCACGGCGAAAGGAACGCAGGTTGAACACATCGACTCGAACGAACAGAAGGGGCGCATTCCGCAACATCGGCGTGATCGCGGTGCTGGCGGTGGGACTCGGCCTGCTCGATGCCCGGCCGGCGGATGGACAGGGGCTCGGTACCGTGCAGGGAACGGTGGTGGACGACGGCGGTGGAGTGGCATTGGAGGGAGCCGTCGTTGTTCTCGAGGAGCTCGGATTCTCTACGACCACGGGGGCGGGCGGGACTTTCGTCATCGACGAGATCCCGGCCGGCGACTACACGCTGACGGTGACCCGGGAGGGATTCGCACCGCTCACGTCCCGCGTTGCCGTGGCCGCCGGGCCGCCGGTCCGTCTCGAGCTGCGCCTCCCGGCGGCGGAGTTCGCCGAACAGGTCGTGGTCACCGGAATGCGAAGCGAGCTGGCGCTGGCCGAAGAGACGGAGACGGGCAGCCGCCTGGGCCTGAGCGCCATGGACGTACCGGCGTCCATCAACGTGATCGACAGCTCGGTCATGGAAGCTCGCGGGTACCAGCGGATCAGCGACGCGGTCGAGACGACGCCGGGCGTCGTCGTGGGACAGAACCCGGCCGCCCCATCGAGCTTCTCGATGCGGGGCTTCACGCGGTCGCAGATCACCGTGCTGCGCGACGGTATCTGGCTCGGTCCGGCCAACATGGTCATGCGGCCGCAGAACACCTTCAACCTCGACCGGGTGGAGGTGTTGCGCGGGCCGTCGTCGGTCCTCAACGGGCAGGGTGCGGTGGCCGGCACCGTCAACGCCATCACGAAGCAGGCGACGCCGACCGCGACGACGCAGTGGAACGCCCTGCTGTCCTACGGACGCTTCAATACGTATCAGACGTCCGTCGGGGTGAACGGACCGATCAGCGACTCGCTCTGGTACCGGCTCGACTTCAGCGGCTACGGCTCCGACGGCCATGTCGAACGAATGAACCCGAGCTCGTCCAACGTCACCGGCAGCCTGCTGTGGCGGCCCGGCCCGCGTGCCGAGCTGAAGTTCAGCTTCGACCTGCTGGACGACGACGTCGGCTCGTACTTCGGTACGCCGTTGCTGCCGACCGCGCATGTCGTCGAGCCGCTCGACGTCATCACGACGACAACCGGGGAAGGCCTCGATGCGCGGACACGCTTCCTCAACTACAACGTGGAGGACGCCGTCAACGACTCGCGCCAGCTCCTGCTTCGCTCCGACGCGGAGTTCCGCCTGAGCGACCGGGTCACGCTGCGCAACACGCTGTACGGCTTCGGCGCGGACCGCGATTGGCAGAACGGCGACGGCTTCGCCTACTGTCCCGCCCTCGTCGATGTGTGCAGGCAGGTCGGGGAGGTGCAGCGGTACTGGGGCTACTTCTGGCTGGATCACGACCAGCGGCTCGTGGGCGACCGGCTATTTCTCGACGTGCGCACGCCGACGGCCGGCGGCGAGAACCGGGCGACCATCGGCTTCGAGGCCTCCGCGCTCGACTTCGAGCGGACGCGCGGGTTCCGCATCAACGTGCCGCAGGTGCCTGGCGACGGCGTGGATCTGCTGAACCCGGTGCCGGGTGTCTACGGGCCGCAGGAGCTGCGCGGCATCTCACCGACGTACATCGATTCGCGGGCGTTCTTCGTGGAGGACTCCCTGGCATTGACGAGCCGCGTGCGGGTGACCGGCGCCCTGCGCTACGAGGCGATGGATCTGGAGCGCGCCAACCTGAACGCGGCGCGCGAGGTCGAGGGGGGCGGCTTCGAGCGCGGGTTCCGATGGTGGAGCTGGCGCGCCGGCGCCGTCGTGGACCTGCACGCCGACGTGGTCGCCTACGGGCAGCTCAGCAACGCCAAGGATCCGGTGGACGCCAACATCTTCCTGGTGAACGCCAACCGGGACTTCGACCTGACCGATGCCAGTCAGTGGGAGATCGGCGTGAAGGCGGATCTCGCCGGCGGACGCACCCAGTTGACCGCCGCCTGGTTCGACATCGAGCGGGACGACGTGCTGGAGCAGTTCGCCCGCGACAGCGCGACGACCATCGGCGGCATCGCCTCGCGCGGGTTGGAGCTTGCCGCGGCAGCCAACCCGTCGGCAGGGGCGCGCATCGGCGCCAGCCTGGCCGTCACGGACGCCGTCTTCCTCCCCTCGGCCAACTTCGTGCAGTTCCCCGGGAACACCCCGCCGAACGTGCCGACGGTCCTCACCAACCTCTGGGGCAGCTACCGGAGCACCGGCGGGGTGCCGGTGGAGATCGGCGGCGCTGTCCGGATCGTCGGCGACCGGCAGGCCAACAACGCCAACACGATCGTCCTGAACGGCTACGCGCTGGCCGACGCCTGGATCGCGTGGGTGCACGACCGCGTGCGGTTGACGTTCACAGTCGACAATCTGACCGACACGGCGTACGCCTCCTGGTCCGACGTGTTCTACCTGGGCCACACCGATCCGTCGTTCTTCTACGCCAACACGCTGATGCTGGGCGCCCCGCGGACGTACTCGGTCATGCTGCAGACGCGCTTCTAGTGCACGGTCATGGGTTCGCGCGACCGGTCGGCAACGCGCATCGCGGCGCCGTTGCGCCGCTGGTTGATCTGGACGCATAGGTACGTCGGGATTCCCATCAGCCCGCTGTTCGTGCTCTGGTTCGTCTCCGGCGTCGTGATGATGTACACCGGCGGCATGCCGGAGCTGACGCCGGCGGCCCGGATCGAGCACCGGGCGGCACTCGACCTCTTGCGAGTGCGCCTGACGCCGGCGGCAGCCGCCGAGCGCGGCAGGGTGCCGCAACCGCCGGCCCGGGCGAAGCTGTTGTCGGTCATGGGTCGCCCGGCATACCGCGACCGGCTGGTGGAGGAGCCGGATCAGTGGATGCTGATCGCACAGCAGTTCCTGCCGGCACACAAGCTGCAAGTGTCGGACGCCGCCGGCACCGAGCTGTACGTCGAACAGGGGACGGCCGAGGTGGCGATGGTGACCACGCGCCGCAGCCGTGCGCTGGCCTGGATCGGTGCGATTCCGCACTGGTTCTATCTTCCTGCACTGCGGATCGACCGCCCGCTGTGGGAAGCGGTCATCGTCTGGACTTCGGCGATCGGTTGCCTGATCGCGATCTCCGGGCTGCTACTCGGGGTGACGCAGTTTCGATGGAGGCGGGCACAGCGCGCACAATCGCGCATTCCGTATGTCGGTTGGCTCCGCTGGCACTACCTCACCGGCGTCGCCTTCGGATTCGTGACGTTGACATGGGTCTTCAGCGGAATGTTGTCGGTCCAGCCGTTCGCGTGGATGACGGCGGAAGGCCTCCATGTTTCATCGGCAGCAATCGGCGGGGGACCGCTCGCGTTGGCCGACTTCCCGCCGATAGACACCGCAGCGTGGGAGCGGGCAACCGCCGGGCGGGAGGTGAAGGAGGTCGCGTTGTTGCGGATCGACGGCGAGACGCACTACGAAGTACGCGTGAGCCGCATCCCGGCAGCCTCCGTTGACCGCAACGGGCATGACCGGTTGGTTGTCGCCGCGAACACGCTGAAGCCGCGGCGCGGGCCGTTCGACACGCATACGCTGGTGGAGCGCCTGCGTGCGGCGCTGCCCACCATCCCGATAACCGGGGCGACGCAGCTCGAGTCGTACGACAGCTACTACTACGGCCGCGGCGTCGACCGTCCCCCGCTACCGGTGATTCGCATCCGGTTCGCCGACCCGATGCGGACCTGGGTTTACGTGGACCCGGCGGTGAACCGGATCGTCCGGACCGTTCACCGCTACAGTCGTCTCGAGCGCTGGCTGTTCAACGGATTGCACAGCCTGGACTTCGCCTTCTGGTACGAACGACGGCCGCTGTGGGATATAGGTCTCATCGTTCTCATGTTCGGCGGGCTGGCATCCACCGGCATCGGCCTCTGGCTCGGCATCGCGCGAATCCGCGGTGCGCTCCGACGTCGGTAGCTTCTGGCCGGTAGGAGGTGGTGCCGAGGGCCAGAATCGAACTGGCGACACCATGATTTTCAGTCCGATCCGGGCCGTTCCAGCAGCATCCGTCAAGGTCCGGATCGGCCGTTTTGCTAAGGAAATCGCCGATCTCGGCTTCCGGTGATTTCCAGCAATCACGTCGATTTCCGCTGCGTAGGCTGTCACTTTGGCTGTCAATTTCCTGGTGTCCCCTCACGGCCGAACGTACCGCCTCCGGATGTGCGCATGTCGTCGACGCGTTTCGTCGTGGACCCCGCCCTGCTCGGTCTGGTGCCGGCGCTGCAAAGCACTCGGCCGGACGTGGCCGGCGCCCTCAAAGCGAGAACGCCTGGGGGCGGCCAACCCGGTCAGCTCCGGTGGGGCAGCGCGCTGGTCGTCACGCAGACCGACGATCTCTCCGGTGCTGCCGGTTGCCGGTCGGCCCCGGCGTGTTCCTCCGCAGCTTTCAGCGGGTGCAGTCGGTCGACCCGGGCTTCGGCCGCGAGCCGACCGCCCTGATGATCCTCACTGACGCCGAACACGGGGTTTTTCGCGACGGCCGGCATCGAGATCGTCCGCGGGCGCAACTTCAACGACGCCGACCGGCCGGACACCCGGCCCGTGGTCATCGTCAGTGAAACATGCCCCGGCGCTTCTGGACGGACGGCGACGCGGTCGGCCGGCGCCGCGACGACGATCCTCCTGGCTCGTCGTCGGCGTGGCGAGCGACGCGAAGGTGAAGCGGCTCGGCGAGTCTCCCCGCAACATGGTCTATCTCCCGTACTCGCAACCGTCACGTCGTCGCTGACGGTCGTGGTGAAGATGCCCATCGACCCGGAGCGGACTCACTCGCACTGCTGACCGCCGGTCGGGCGCTGGGTCCGGAGCTGCGGGTCCTCAAGACGAAGATTTTGGATCGCCAGCTGGCGCCTGATGCGGCTGCGCCAGCCAATTCTCTGCCTTCGTCCTGTCCGCGTTCGGGGTACTGGCGCTGGCGTCGTTGCAGTCCGCCTCTACGGAGTGGTCAGCTGCGGCGACGCCCGGCGGATGCGCGAGATCGGCCTCCGCAAGGCGCTCGGCGCCGACGGACCGCGTCGTCCGGCTGCTCGTCGCCGGCGGCCTGAAGCTGGCGGTCATCGGTGGCGCGCTCGGGCTGGCGCTCGCCGTCGTCGCGACCCGCCTGCTGGGCGGGCTGCCGTTCGAGATGGAGGCGCTCGACCCGCTGACGTTTCCGGCGTGCCGTTTGCTTCTCGGCGTCGCAGCCTACCTGCCGGTCCGCGGCACCAGCCGGGTCCATCCGGACACCGCCCTTTCGGACCGACTGTCGGCGGGCCGAGCCACGACCGACAGCGAACCGTGCTCGAAGCAACGGTGTTTCGATGGCCTCGGGCGCGCCGCAAGCGCTCAGGTATGGCGGATGAACGGCCCCCCGCCGAGCCGCTCATCGCTGGCATCGCATGCCCAGGCCAAGCGCCTCAAGCCGTTACCGAAAACCGCGTCCGCACCGAACGCAGCAGTAGACGTGCAACGCGTTTATTTGCATGGGTTTACATGACTTCTTCAACGGCCATGTACAGTCCCATACACAATTCTGGCACTTGATTGAACCGACGTGATCATCGCTTGCGCCAAGTCGCGCGCTGGCCGAGGATGCGCCAACGATCCAGTTGACAACACGGCAGTTGAACGCATAGACTAGGCAACGGTTCTGTTGAACGGGGGTGCTCTCATGAAATCGTCGACTGGTCGCTGGGTGAGCGGCAGCGACTTCTTCGATCGCGAATCAGAGTTAGAGATTCTGTCCGCGCGGGTCCGCAGCGGCAACCACGTCCTGCTGTCCGGACAGCGGCGCATGGGGAAGACCAGCGTCGCCCGGGAACTCGGCCGGCGGTTTGAGGCCGAGGACTGGGTTTTCCTGTTTACCAACGTCGAAGGCGCGACCTGCGCGGAAGACGCGATCACAAAGATGGCACAGGCCGTGCACCCGGTCCGTCCCATCTTGTCGAGTCTTGTCGCCGCGACCAAGCATTGGTTCGACCAAAACGTCGAGGAAATCACCGCAGCCGATTTCGGTATCAAGTTTCGGGCCGGTCTCACTGGAGGAAACTGGCAGGGGCAAGGGGACCGACTGCTCCGTGAATGCGCGGATCATGACAAACAGATTCTCCTGGTCATCGACGAATTGCCGATCTTCCTCAAGCGGATGCTTCGCGATGACGGTGGCTCCCAGCGGGTCGACCAGTTCCTGAGCTGGTTGCGCGGCGCCCTCCAGGTGATCGGGTACGGATCCGTAGTCGTCATCGTTTCGGGCAGCATAGGGCTTGAACCTCTGGTGCGGCGGCTCGGAATTCCCGACCGCATAAACTATCTTGACCCCTTTCGTTTGGGACCGTGGGATCGGGACACCAGTATCGAGTGCTTCGATCGTCTCGCGGAGAGCGGCAGGCACCCAGTCGACGCGGGAGTAGCGACCGCTGTCTACGAAGCCCTAGGCATCGGTATCCCCCACCACGTGCAGTCTTTTTTTGCCCGTCTACAGGAGTACGCCACAATGCAGGGAGAGCACCGAGTGACGGTGCAGGATGTCGACACTGTCTATCGCACCCAACTGCTCGGGGCGTCTGGGCAGAATGACCTCGTGCACTATGCGACACGCCTGAAAGACGGATTGGACGACGAGACCTATTCCATTGCGATGGAGATTCTCGCCGAGGCAGCCACCCGGGATGTATTCACGCTGAACGCAAACCGATACCTGACGCAACGGCATGCCGCGCTGGCAGACGATGCCCCTGAGCGTGTCATGGATGCACTCGACGTCCTCGTCCACGATGGCTATCTGGAAGCCGGCCACGATGGTCATCGCTTTCCTTCGCGCTTGCTGAAGGATTGGTGGGCGGCGCGCTTCCGCGACCATCACGTTCCTCTCGACACCCCTGGCTTGACAACGAATCGCGATGACTAAAATCGCCGACCGCCAATCCTTCCGCAAGTTCAATCCGGGCATATTCCAGTCCGACGAGGAGGTGACCTCGCAGTTCGTCGTCAGGCAGCGCGAGCTTGACGTGGTGCTGGATGTTCTCCGCGGGAACATCGGCGGGCCATCGTGCCAACACGTCTTGATTGTCGCCCCCCGCGGCCGGGGAAAGACCATGCTCTTGGCTCGCGTCGCCGCAGAACTGCGGACCAGCAACGAGCTCTCCGCGTGTCTGTTACCCGTCCAGTTCATGGAGGAGAACCGAGAGATTCTGGATTTGGCCGAATTCTGGCTCGAGACGTTGTTTTATCTCGCCAGGGAGAGTGCGGTGCCTGACCCCGAACTCGCGCGGGAACTGCGCGAGACACACGCCGACCTTAGTGCACGCTGGCAAGACCCGTCGGTCGGGGAACAGGCGCGCGCCGCAGTGCTGACTGCCGCGGACCGGCTCAAGCGACAGCTCGTGCTCTTGGTCGAGAACCTACAGTCCCTCTCGGAGGTCGACCGTGATTTTGGCTGGAAACTTCGCGAGGCATTGCAGTCGAACCCCCAGATCATGCTGTTTGCCTCTGCGACCAGTCGCTTCAAGGGGCTAGACGACGCCGCGCAGCCATTCTTCGAGTTGTTCCGGATCATCACTCTGGACCCGTTGGATACAGACGCCTGTCGGCACCTGTGGCACACCATCAGTGGCGATGCGGTGAGTGAACGGAGTATCAGGCCGCTCGAAATCCTGACCGGCGGCAGCCCTCGCCTCTTGGTCATCGTCGCCGGATTCGCCAAGCACCGATCCCTGAGGCAGTTGATGGAGGAACTGGTGGTGCTGATCGACGACCACAACGAATACTTCCGGAGCCATCTGGATGTCTTGCCGAAAACCGAACGGCGCGTGTATACGGCGATGATCGACCTCTGGCGACCGTCCAAAACGGGTGAGATCGCGGCGCGGGCTCGCCAGGAGGTCCGAGTGGTATCGACCATGCTCGGACGGCTCGTCAGGCGCGGTGCTGTGCTCGTGGAAGGAAACGCCAACAAGCGATTGTACGCCCCCGCGGAGCGTCTCTACTGCATCTACTACAAGCTGCAGCGTGAACGTGACGAGGCGACTGTTGTGTTGGAGTTGGTCCGCTTTATGGCAGCCTTCTACAACGAATCCGAGCTGGCCGAGATGTCTGAACACATAGTGGAGGCGGCTTGGCAATCCGATGCCATTCGTGCGGGAATTGAGCAGGCGCGGATTGAGCTGCCGGACATCGCCAAGCTTATTCGTGGCGACGATGCGCTGATTGGCGCTAGCGCTGCGCCGGATATCCAGGTGCCGATCGCTCGGGAGTTGTTCAACAGAGGTGTTGCACGCGCGGATCTCGGTGATGTGGAGGGAGCGGTAGAGACCTTTGACGAGATGGGCAAGCGCTTCGGCTCCAGTATTGCGCCGGATGTCCAAGTTCCGGTCGCCGAAGCGTTATACAACAAGGGGGCTGGACGCGCTCAGCTCGGTGATGTCGACGGAGCGATTGCAGCCTTCGACGAAGTGGTCGAGCGCTTCGGCACCAGCACCGCACCAGACCTCCAAGGCCCGGTCGCTGGGGCGCTATTCAACAAGGGAGTCGTACGCGCGGGTCTCGGTGACGTTGAGGGAGCGATTGCGGCCTTCGATGAAGTGATCAAGCGCTTTGGTACGGGCACTGCGCCGGATGTCCAAGGCTTCGTCGCTGGGGCTGTCTTCAAGAAGGGAGTTGCACGCGGGGTTCTCGGGGATGTCAAGGGAGCGCTCGCGGCGTTCGATGAGGTGGTCGACCGCTTTGGCGACAGCGTTGTCCCCGATCTTCAAAGTCCTGTCGCGACGGCGTTGTTCAACAAGGGAGTTGGATGTGGGGATCTCGGTGATGTCGAGGGAGCGGTTAAAGCCTTCGATGAGGTGATTGAGCGTTTCGGATCCAGCGCTGTCCCGGATGTCCAAGGCCCGGTCGCCGGGGCGTTGCTGAACAAGGGAACGGCGCGCGCGCAGCTCGGTGATGTCGAGCAAGGGATTGCAGTTTTCGATGAGGTGGTGGAGCGTTTCGGCACCAACGGTACGCCGAATCTCCAGGGTCCGGTCGCCCGGGCACTGCTCAACAAGGGAGCTGCGCGCGCGCAGCTCGGTGATGTCGAGGGAGCGGTTGCGGTCTTCGACGAGGTAGTCGAGCGCTTCGGCACCGCGCCCGATCTGCAAGGTTCGGTCGCCGAGGCGTTATTCAACAAAGGAGTTGGATACGCGCAGCTCGGGGACGTCGAGAGAGCGGTTGCGGTCTTCGACGAGGTGGTCGAGCGCTTCGGCACCGCGCCCGATCTGCAAGGTTTGGTCGCCGAGGCGCTATCCAACAAGGGAGTTGGATGCGCGCAGCTCGGTGACGTCGAGAGAGCAGTTGCGGTCTTCGATGAGGTGGTCAAGCGCTTCGGCGCCAACGACGCGCCGGATGTCCAAGGCCCGGTCGTCCGTGCGTTGCTTAGCAAGGGAACTCTGCGTGCTCAACGCGGTGATGTCAAGGGAGCGGTAGCGGTCTTCGACGAGGTAGACGAGCGCTTCGGCGCCACGCTGGATCTGCAAGGTCCGGTCGCCGAGGCGTTATTCAACAAGGGAGTCGGATGCAGCCAGGTCGGTGATGTCGAGGGAGCGCTTGCCGCGTTCGACGAGGTGGTCAAACGCTTTGGCTCTAACGCTGCGCCGGATGTTCAGGGCGCGGTCGCCAGGGCGCTGCTTAACAAGGGAGCTGCGCACGGTCAGCTCGGTGACGTTGAGGGAGCGGTTTCGGTCTTCGACGAGATGGTCAAGCGCTTCAGCTCTGCGCCGGACCTTCACGGCCCGGTCGCCGAGGCGCTACTCAGCAAGGGAGTGGGATGTGCTCAGCTCGGTGACGTTAAGGGAGCGGTTTCGGTCTTCGATGAGGTGGTGGACCGCTTCGGTGCCTCGCCGGACCTCCAAGGCGCGGTTGCCCGGGCGTTATTCAACAAGGGGGTTGGGTACAGCCAGCTCGGTGATGTTGAGGGAGCGGCTGCGGTCTTCGACGACGTAGTCAAGCGCTTTGGCGCCAGTGGTGCTGCGCCGGATGTCCAAGGCGCCGTCGCTCGGGCGTTGTTCAACAAGGGGGTGGGGTGGGCTCAGCTCGGTGATATCGAGGAAGCGGTTAGGGCCTTCGACGAGGTGACCAGGCGCTTTGGTGGCGGCGCTGCGTCGGATGTCCAAGGCTTGGTCGCCGCAGCGTTGTTCAACAAAGGAATCGGATGTGCGCAGCTCGGTGATCTCGAGAGTGCGACTTTAGCCTTCGACGAGGTGGTCGAGCGCTTTAGTTCCAGCACTGCGCCGGATGCCCAAGGCGCGGTCGCCAGGGCGTTGCTCAACAAGGCAAGGTTCGAATGGAATGCAATGCATGCACGGGCGAAGGAGCTGTTGACCGAGAAACAACGCCAGAGAGCCATGGATGTGTTTCTCTCTGCGTATGCCGTGTTCGTGCCTAACGACGAAATCATGATGCGTGATATGCTGAAGTTCGTGGCGGAATTGATGGCGGCGGGCGTATTGGCGGATGACCTTGTCAAGATCCTTCTACGCGACGAGGCAAAATCACGAACACTGCACCCGCTTGTGGTTGCCCTCCGCCAGCACGCCGGCGAAGAGGTGCGCGAGCCGACCGAGGTGCTCCAGGTTGCTGCGGATATCCTACAAGCCCTTCCCGCGCGCTCGCGGTAGACGAAAACGCCTGATAGATTTAGATTTAGATGCAGACCGACATTGCGGCCACCCGAAATGCAGGACCGGGTACTTCCAGAAGGCCAAAGTGTTCTAGAACTGGTCTCACGGCGGCCAGCCCCTGACGGTATTGCCTAAGATTATCAGTTTCTCCCTGGGCCTCGATCGCGCGGTTCAATAGAGACACTGCAGAAAAGAGCACGCTCTTTTGGAGGAGATTGATGGATTGTCCCTTCCTGACGTTACGCGTCACCTTCCCAACAACACGATATGTCCCACCGGCTAGCTTGGCCCGCAACTCTTCTGGCTCGTAGTCTGCTAAGTCGAGGTCCACAACTCCATAGGGTCGCGGCTCGTCGTCTACTGACCACATCACCATCTCGATCTGCTTTGAGCGACGATAGTCACTCTCGAGATATTCCAGGAGCCCCTGGACCGCAGTTGCATAGGTCTCGGTTTCTCCGAGGGCCAGCTGGAATTTGTCGAGATTCTGCTGTTCGCCTTGTACGTCCGGTGTTGGATTCGAGCGATTGCCCTTCCGCTTTCTGGAAGTGCTAGGATTCTGGAGCTGACGGAGCTGTTGCATCTCCGGCTGTGACGCCCGGTGTTGGTCATACAAGGGCTTTACGATGGAAATAAGTATCTTCTCAGCAATTGGTATTGCTATCCGCAAAGTGTCGATCAAAGCGTAGAAATCAATTGGTCGCAGTTCCGCCAACGTTTTAACGTAGCTTATGCTGTTGTCAAGGTCTTCTCCCAAGGATTCTGGGCTAATGGCGTGAAGCATACACAGATTGTGTAGTTCGTCAATAAGTGACATGTGAAGGCCACCGACGGTTAGCGCCGCGCTGACCTGTTCTCGGTCGTCGACGACTGGTTAGACCCGGCCTCGACGCCGAGGGAAAGGAGTTTCTCAAGGAAACTGAAGCCAGCTTTACCGACTTTACTACGTCCGGTCTGAGTGGTATCGTTGATCTCAGACGGGTGTGGCTCTTCTTCGTTGACCGTTTTTTCCCCTGTTCATAGGCATTTTCGCCCGCGGACGGTTCCTTTTCTGTTCATTTTCGCGGGGACAGAACTCCGGACAGCGCCCACCCGCCTCTTTCGGGCAGCCAGCCCGATCTGATCGCGGCGCCTGGCGCGTCGGTCGATTCCCTCCGGCGGGCCCCCTCTGGACATTTGCGGGGCGTTTTGCTACGGTCTCGTGGGAAGGGAGACGCTGCTGTGACGACCGTGGCGACGACGCGATTCTCCGGCCGTGCGTTCAGCGTGCAGGAGCTGACTCTGATCCGGGAGGTCGTGCGGGAGTGTTCGGGTCTGAGCCGGATGGAGCTGGCGCGCACGGTGTGCGAGTTGTTGCGGTGGCGGCGGCCGAACGGGCGGCTGAAGGCGCGGGAGTGCCGGGAGTTCCTCGAGCGGCTCGACGCGGAGGATGCGCTGGAGCTGCCTGCCAAGCGCCGGGGCCGCGCACTCGGTTCGGTCACCCGCGTTCCCCGGACGGCGGCCGGGGAGCCGGGGCTCCCGCTGGTCGGCAGCGTGCGCGATGTCGAGCCGCTGGCGGTCGAATTGGTGCGCGAGCCCGCCCAGCGCCTGCTGTTCCGGGAGCTGGTGGGACGCTACCACTACCTCGGGCACACCGTCCCGTTCGGCGCTCACCTGCGCTATCTGGTGTTTGCGTCGCGGCCTCGGCGGGCGGTGGTCGGCTGCCTGCAGTTCTCCAGTCCGGCGTGGCGCATGGCGGTCCGGGACCGCTGGGTCGGCTGGGATGATCGGACTCGGGCGCGGAATCTGCAGCACGTGGTCAACAACAGCCGCTTCCTGTTGCTGCCGTGGGTCGGGGTGAAGAACCTGGCCAGCGCCGTCCTGGCGCGCGGTCTCTCGCAGTTGGCGGTGGACTGGCCGCGCCGTTACCACGTCGAGCCCTGGCTGATGGAAACGCTGGTGGATGCGCGGCGCCACCACGGGGGTTGCTACCGCGCCGCCAACTTTGTCGCGTTGGGCTCGACCAGCGGTCGCGGTCGCATGGACCGGCACGGTCGCCGTGCCGGTGAGGCGCCCAAGACGGTCCTGGTCTATCCTGTGGTCCGGAATGCGCAGCAGCGGTTGCGGGAGAGTTGAGCGATGCGAGCCGTTGTCCCCACTCCCCCCGCCCCGGCGCCGTATGCGGCGGCCGAGGCCGCCTTCGCCGAGGCCAAAGCCTACCTTTCTTCGCGCGAAGCACAACAGATGAGCGAGAGCAACCTCGAACGGGAGTTGCAGCGGCGGGGGCAGGAGTTGATGGTGCGCCAGGCTAACTGGTGTCAGCGCAGCCGGTGAGAGTCCGGCAGGAAGGAGAGGGGAGCCACCACTTCCACCCCGAGTCATGGGCCACGGTCCGCGAGGGCCGGGGTCAAGCGTTGACAGGGGCGCGTGCGGGCAGGGCTATTGAGCACCGAAAGGATGGTACGTCCGGGATGCCGAGGTCCTCATCAAGACCGAAGGCAGCATCCGTCCCACCGCCATGGCGAGGGGGGCCGGAATCCCGCGGTGTCGAAGAACCCAGGCACGTACGTACGCGCTGGACCGGGACCTGGGAGGTCTCCATGCCATCCCGCTGTCGTGGGCGGGGTCGCTGAGGAAAGGAGGAAATCCGTAACCGATGATGAACGGCATGGAGAAATCTGACTCGGTCGTAGTAGCTGTGAAGTCGACGAACAAGGGGACTCGGGTCCCTGCGGAGCCGATGGAGCCAAGGACCGAGCCCAAGGAGAATCCGGGAGGCCAAAGCACGCGCCGGACGCAGCGCCGGGAAAGCGCGCCACAGGCGGCCGAACGGATACGGCAATTCGTACGCCGGGAGCCACGGGAGCGTCTGACGGCGCTCCTCCACCATGTCACGGTCGATGCGTTGCGCTGGGCGTTCTTCGCGCTGAAGAGGGATGCAGCGGCAGGCGCGGACGGCATGACGTGGCGGATGTACGAGGAAGGGCTGGAAGGCCGGCTGGCCGACCTGCACGACCGCGTGCACTCGGGAGCGTACCGAGCGACGCCATCACGGCGGGTGAACATCCCGAAGCCTGATGGCGGCACACGACCGCTCGGCGTCGCGGCCATCGAGGACAAAATCGTCCAGAAGGCGGTGACGGAGACCATCCTGACGCCGATATACGAGGCGGAGTTCCTGGGGTTCAGCTACGGATTCCGACGCGGGCGCGGGGCGCATGACGCGCTTGACGCGCTCGCGGTCGGATTAGAGCGGCGGAAAATCAACTGGGTGGTGGACTGCGACATCCGCGCCTTCTTCGACACCGTTTCGAGGGACTGGATGGTCCGGTTCCTCGAGCACCGCATCGGGGACAGGCGGGTCATCAGGCTCATCATCAAGTGGTTGAACGCTGGCGTCATGGAAGCTGGCGAGTGGCGGGACAATCTGCGGGGAACTCCCCAAGGCTCGGTGATTTCACCCGTCCTGGCGAACATCTACCTGCACTACGTCCTCGACCTGTGGTTCCAGAAGAAGTGGCGCAGCCACGAGGTCACAGGCGACGCAATCATCGTGCGATACGCCGATGATTTTGTGGCGGGTTTCCAGCACAAGCGGGATGCGGAGCGGTTCCTGGAAGCCGTACAGGACCGGTTTGTCCGATTCGGACTGGACCTGCACCCCGGCAAGACCCGGCTCATCGAGTTCGGACGGTATGCAATGGCATGCCGTCAGCAACGCGGGCAGGGTCGCCCGGAGACGTTCGACTTCCTGGGATTCACGCACTACTGCGCGAAGTCCCGCGGAGGCCGATTCCAGTTGGGCCGCAAACCCATTGCGAAGCGGATGAGCCGGACCCTGAAACGAATCAGGGAGGTGCTACGCCGGCGGATGCATGACGACGTCAAGGCCACGGCGAAGTGGTTGGGGAAGGTGGTTGACGGCTGGCTGAACTACTACGCCGTTCCAACCAGCTTCCGATATCTGCATCGCTTCGTCTTGCGTCTGAAGCATCTGTGGCTGCGACTGCTCCGCCGCAGGTCGCAACGGGACCGCATCGGCCGGGCACGGGTCGACCACCTCACGGTGCACCACTGGCCCAAGCTGGAAATCCGACACCCGTGGCCGAACCAACGATTCGCCGTCAGCGCCGGGGAGGGCGCAACCCAAGGGAGGAGCCGGATGCCTTAACGGGCATGTCCGGATCTGTGCGGGGGGCGCCGGGTAACCGGCGTCCCTACCGCGAACGCAAGCTCCTGCAGGGGCACCTCGAAGAGCGCAGTCCGGGGGAGGCCGCCGGTCCGGTCACGGGGGCCGACGGTGTCGAGCGCTCGCAACGGCGCGTGCACGAACGCCGTATCGAGACGACCTTCGGCACCGTGGCGGTCGAGCGCGTGGGCTACGCGCGTCCCGGTCATGACAGTCTGCATCCGCTCGATGCCGCGCTGAACCTGCCGCCGGAGCGTTACTCGCTGGAGGTGCGCCGGCGGGTGGCCGAGGCGGCCGCCTCGCGGTCGTTCGACGAAGCGCTGTTCGACCTGTCTCGCAGTACCGGGGCCGAAGTGCCCAAGCGTCAGGCGGAGCAGTTGGTGGCTCGTGCGGCCGAGGACTTCGACGCCTTCTACGAGGCGCGCCGTACGGCGACGGGCGAGCCGCCCCCCGAGGGGTCGGTCGTCGTGCTCACCTTCGACGGCAAGGGTGTGGTGCTGCATCGCGACGACCTGCGCGAGGCGACGCGGCGGGCGGCCGAGAAGCGCCGGCAGCAACGGGAGCCGCTCTCCCTGTTCCAGCGCCTGAAGCCGGGCGAGAAGAAGAACGCCAGGCGCATGGCGACGGTGGCCGCCGTCTACACGACGGCGCCGTTGGTGCGCAGCCCCGAGGAGTTCCTGCAGAGCCTGATGCCGCGACAGCCGGGCGCGAAGCCCCCGCTCGTGCGGCCCCGCCCGGAGGCCAAGCGAGTCTGGGCGAGCCTGCAACGCGAGCCCTGGGAGGTGGTTGCCGAGGCGACGCTGGAAGCCGAGCGCCACGACCCCGAGCACGTCAAGAGCTGGGTCGTGCTCGTCGACGGCGCCGAGACGCAGCTCGACCTGGTGGAAGCGAGCGCCGCCGCCTACGGCGTGGACGTAACGGTGATACTCGACATCATCCACGTGGTCGAGTACGTCTGGAAGGCGGCACACGTGTTCCATCGCGAGGGGAGCCCCGATGCAGCGCATTGGGCCTGGACGCGCGTGCAGAGCATTCTCGAGGGCAAGGCCAGCCGGGTGGCGGCGGCGATGCGGCGTGCCGCGACCGTCGCCGGCCTGTCGAAGGACACCCGCAAGCCGGTCGATACGTGCGCCGACTACCTGCAGAAGTACGCGCCGTATCTGCACTACGACCGCTACCTCGCGGCGGGCTATCCCATCGCCACTGGCGTCATCGAAGGGGCGTGCCGGTACCTGGTCCGCGACCGGATGGATTTGACCGGCGCCCGCTGGCGCCTGGTGGGAGCCGAGGCGGTCCTGAAGCTGCGGGCGCTGCGAGCCAGCGGCGACTTCGATCCGTACTGGGACTTCCACGAAGCGTGCGAATACGAACGGAATCACGCCCAGCGATACGCTGCGCGGACAGCCCCGCCGGTCAGCGAGCCGCCCCCGCCGCCCTCCCCACCACGCCTTCGACGCGTCAAGTAGCTCTTGCCATGCCGCTCGCAGAAGCCCCCTGGGCCGTCGACGAAGAAGAGCCACACCCAATTCGAAATCTTCCGTCGTATAAACACAGGGGGGAGCCCGCTCAGCGCTCAGGAAATCCGCCATTGTATGAGCGACGCCAAGTCGCGCGCGTTTCTGAAGGAGTTGGCCAACGACGAGAGCTTCTTGAGGGCTACAGGAGGTGTCCTCAAAGGCCATCCCCGGATGGCGGACCAGGAAGTCGCATTGCGGTTTGTCGGATTTCGGCTGTTTACCCCTGATGAGTACGGCAAGTACGCTAGCTTCGACGAGTTTTTGGGAGTTGTGACAAAGCGCCTGGACGATGACCGAACCGATCTGTATCTAGACCGACTTCGTGCCGACTTCGTTCGGGGCATGACCAACTGCTATGCAGTGTTCGGCGACTACGCTTTCCGTAAGTGGCCACTGGGAACGGATCGGCGTAATCCGATTAACCGAGGACTGTTCGAGAGTTGGGGAACTGCGCTAGCAGATCGTGACGAGACCGTGGTCCGGGCGGCAAGCGCAGCGTTGGTCAAGCGCGCGCGCATGATGATGACCACCGATTCCGCGTTCATCGGTGCCATCAGTGGCAGTACTGGTGATGTCGGCAATGTCCGTACCCGGCTCCGGACCGTACGCAAAGCGGTAGGGGAGGTGCTCGGATGATCGCCAAGCTCCAACTCGAGAATTTCAAACGTTTTCGCAACTTGAGTCTCCGGACCGCTGACCTGACGGTCTTAACAGGTACTAACGGCGCCGGCAAGACCTCCGTCCTGCAATCGCTCCTGCTGGCCCGCCAGATCACGAGGCAGCCACAGCAGGGCTACGTTGAATTGAACGGCGTTGACACCCTAGCCCGGAAAATTCGTGGCGTGTTCCGATTCCGGTACAGACACAAAAGCCCCCGTGTGGTACAAGTGTAGTGTTAACAACCACTTGCGCCACCACGGAGGCCCTTGCGTGACAACCGACACTGTACCACAGACTGTTCTGTTCCCGGAACTGTTTGACAAGCCGCTGTTCGCCCAGTTCAACCAGGAGCAGGCCAGTTCCGACGGCGGGGCGATCCTGCTGAAGGCCGCCGAGCGCATCTACGGCCTGGTCAAGGCGTTCGCCGGGTGTCTGTTCGACAAGCGGGCGCCGGACAAGACCCGGCACTCGCTCGCGGACCTGATCGGCCAGCGCATCTTTGGCATCGCCTGCGGCCATCCCGACTGCAATGATGGCGACCGTCTCGCCGACGACCCCATCCACAAGCTGCTGCTCGACAGAGACCCGGTTTCGGGCGAGCGCCTGGCGTCGCAGCCGACGCTGTCGCGGTTCGAGAACGCAGTCAACGGCTGCGCGCTCTACCGCATGGCGGACGAGTTGGCCACGCGGGTCATCGCGCGGCATCGCCGCCGCCTGGACGGGCGGGCGCGGTGCATCACGATCGATCTGGACCCGACGGACGACCCGACGCACGGGGCGCAGCAGTACACGCTCTTCAACGGGTACTACGACAACTGGTGCTACCTGCCGCTGCTTGGCTTCCTGAGCTTCGACCGCGAATCCGAGCAGTATCTGTGCGCGGCGCTGTTGCGGCACGGCAAGGCGGTCGCCTCCGAGGGGACGGTCGGGCTGTGGTCGCGGTTGCTGCCGCGGCTGCGCCGGGCGTTTCCGCGGGCGCGCATTCTCGTTCGGCTCGACGGGGGCTTCGCCAACCCGGCGGTCTTCGCCTTCCTGGAGGCGCAGCCGCGGCTCGATTACGTGATCGCGATGGCGAAGAACGCGGTGTTGGAGCGGTACGCCGAGCCGGCCATGCTGGTGGCGCGGGCGCGGACGTGGCGCAGCGAACAGACCGAGCACGTCTACACCGAGACCAACGAGTACCAGGCCGGCACGTGGAACCACGCGCGCCGCGTCGTGATCAAGGCCGAAGTCGTCCGCCACCGAGACCGCGAGCCGCGGGACAATCCGCGCTTCGTCGTGACCAACATGCGGCAGACGCCGCGCTTCCTCTACGAGAAGGTCTACTGCGCCCGCGGGGACGCCGAGAACCGGATCAAGGAACTGAAGGCCCTGCAGATCGACCGCACGAGTTGCCAGGCGTTTTCGGCGAATCAGTTGCGCGTGCTGCTGACGGCCGCCGCCTACGTGCTGATGCAGGAGTTGCGGTTGCGCGCCGCCGACACCGCGTGCGCCCGCGCGCAGGTGCCCTGGCTGCGCGACCGGCTGCTGAAGCTCGGCGTCCAGGTGGTGTGCTCAGTGCGTCGCGTCGTCCTGCGCCTGCCGCGCGCGACACCGGACCTGGCGGCGTGGCGGCACATCGCGTTCGCCCTCGGGGCGCGCGCCGGATAGCCGCTCGGCGAGCGCCGCATCGCTGACTGACGGAGGCTGCCAACCGCCCGCAACGGGGGAAGTATGCGCTGTCCTCCCCTGCGGCACCCGTCATCACGTCCATTCGGCGCTCAACCACCTGCCACGCGCGGTTGAGAGCGTTCCAATGGCCGCCCACTGGTCATTCCCCGTTGTCCGTGACCGAGTCCGGTTCCGGCGCCGCCTCCCAGGGGCCGAGTCACCGGCGCCACGAATAGTCCGGGCTAAGGGCTCTGATCGATACAACTTTGCCAAGTTCCGCGACGCGCCTGCCCATGCCTGCGACGTCATCGTCCAAGAAGGCGGCAACGTCATTTCCGTCAGTGTCCTAAGGGGCGGACGCCGAGACGATCCACGTCTACGCCCGCCGGCAGCAGACGGTCTCCGAGCATCAGCAGCGCATCGGTGAGTACCTGCGTCTGCGCACGTTCGATACCGCCGCCGGAGAACGGCTGGCGGGGTTCCTCGAAGACGAAGCGCTACGGCTCGAGCGCACCGCCTCGCTGCTGGCGCGGGCGCGCGCCTGGCTCCGCAACGAGCACGTTTCTCGCGCCGGCCGTTTCGGTGTTGCGCCGCGCGATAGGGGCAGCCCGACACAAGGCCCGGACGCTGCTGACGCAACGCATGGCCGAGCGCCTGTCGGCACCGATGCGCGAGCGTCTTGATGCGCTGTTCGCCGTCGACGATGACCAGCCGCACTCGCCTCTGAACCGCATCAAGGCCAGCTCGTCGAGTCCGTCGGTCGGGGGCATGAAGCGGCTGCTGGCGAGGCTGGAACTGGTCGAGGCGACCGGCGTGCTGGGTGTCGACGTGGGCTGGGTCAACGGCAACTACTAGAATCCTTGAACAAGGCCCATCTTCACAGTTGAGTCAAGTTTCGGATCTGCCTGGCCGCGACTGTCCGCCGGCAGTTCTGCTCTCCTGATCACGCGGCCAGCGCGTGTCCTTCCCAGAGGTGGCCGACCTCGCGATCGTACGCGGCGACGGCTGCTCGCAGACGGGTGGTCGACTCCCCGTCGAGCGTGGCGGACAAGACCGGGCCCAGCACGCGCGCCTGGGTGCGGTGGTAGGCCAGGGCGATGCACAGCCCCTCGGCGGTGAGCCGATACCGCTGGCTGCGCGGAATCCGCTCGATCAGCCCGCGCAGCCGCAGTCGGCGCAGGTCGTAGGTCATCTGTCCGGCGTTGTAGTCGTCGAACGACATCCCACGCAGCGGGGCGACCGCCCTCGCGGAGCTCGCGGTTACGGAATCCCGCGGGCAGCAGGTCGAAGCGCAACAGCGCGGCCAGCAGCGCCTGCACCCGAGGGTCCCCGAAACGCAAGGCCGCCGCGCGTTGGCCGTCGATGTGCGCCGGACGGTGCAATGCAGCGAGCGTCTCGGCTCCGATGGTGGCGTCGTGGCTGAGGCGTTCGACGCCGAGCAGGCGTCGGTTGGCAGCAAAGCCGATCTGTTTCAGATCATCGAGGTTCCTCAGCCGGCGGCCCACATCGAAGTCGTACGTGTCGTTGATGACCGTCTCGGTGCGCAACGCGCGCCCCTCCTTGTGGTACTGCTTGATCCGCGAGTGCTTGTAGTCCACATGCAGCGACGGGATGACCCCGTCGGTTATGACGCGGGTGTGATGCCGCGTGGGGGTGCGTCGGTTGACGCGCCGGTCGAAGATCAACTGCACGTGGTCGGGTCGTCCCATGTCGAGGTTCTCGCGCATCACCTCTTCGAAGAAGACCCGTCCGGCCAGCGGCCGGTCGAAGACCTCGGTGCGGGCGAATTCGGCTTGCAGCATCGAGATGTCGTAGCGGATGCCCTGCTCCCGGTCGCTGGACGACAACGGGTGCGGCAGCCGGGACAGCCGCTTGCGCAGCAGCGCGTCAATCTTGTCGGCCGTCAGGCCATCGGCCAGTCGCTGCATCGCCGCCGGGTCCGAGCAACGCAGGATGCCGTTGTCGAGCGGCTCGAATGCGATGCCTCGCTTGGCCAGTTGGCGCTTCAGGTACTCGTGCCCGTTGATGCAGAGCTTCGCGTTGTAGGGGAAGTACGAACAGAACTTCAGGAAGAACGGCCCGAAGTCGTCGTCGACCACGTAGAAGTAGAAGTGGTTCACCATCGCCGTCGAGTCGACCAGCCACGCGTAGGTGGCTCCGGTCGACGGGCGCCGGCGGCGCTCGGTTCGCAGCACCCGCGCCTTCTCCTGCGCCTTGCCGATGTAGAGCACGCCCTCGCCCCCGGACACCACTGCCGCAGGTACTCCTGCGTGGCGTCGTCCTTGCGCTCGCCCCGACGGAACGACACGATGTCTATGCCGTTGCATTCGGCGTAGCTCTTGATCGCGTTGACGAAGCGCTGCGTGATCGGCGCCATCAGCACCGACGACGGCACTGCGGCGCCCCGGATCCTGCGGAAGAAATACGCCGCGCCCGCCGCCCGCTGCAGCACGGGGACGTAGACGTTCAGGTACAGCCGGTCAATGCACGCAAGGGCCAGCGTCGTGTGCTCGGACAGGATCTCGGCGACGAATCGTGCTACCTTCATGGCTCGGGCTCCGGTCGATGGGCTCCCCATCGGCCAGTCTATGGCCACCGCCGCCGTGCGACTAATGAGCGCGGCTCACGCCGCAGAGGGAGCAGCGGCCGGAGTCCGACCTGCCGCCAGCAGATACCGAGCCCTACACGCTCGTCGGTCTGAGTTTTCCACCCGGCAGGGCCGGACCCGCGCATGGACGAAACCTGCGTGAGTTTCCCAGTAGTTCTCCACCCGGCGGCGCCGGACCCACGCATGCATGAAACGGGGTATCGTGCGGAGCGTAGGCGCTGGCACAGAGGTCGGTTCTTGCCATGGTGCCCAGAGCCCGTTCAGTAGTTGGACCCGGAGTTCCGCGAGCACCCCACATTGCGAGCCCGGCGGATCCGGGGAGCGCGCCTGTTAGATTTCGTACCTTCGGACTCCACGCCAGCGCGCTTGGGATCAGGAGGTGACTGCATGGAAGTCTTGCATGCCCGGTGCGCCGGGTTGGATGTGCACTCGCGGCAAGTGAATGCGTGCGTGCGCGTGGCTGCCGGTCGGAAGGTCACGACCGAGCATCAGGAGTTCGCGACCACGACGGCGGGGCTGCTCGATCTGGCGGCATGGCTGAGCGAGGCGGGCTGCACGCACGTGGCGATGGAGGCGACCGGGGTGTACTGGAAGCCGGTGTGGCACATCCTCGAAGACGAGGAGTCGTTCACGCTGGTGCCCGCCAATGCGCAGCAACATCCGGAACGTTCCGGGCCGCAAGAGCGACCGGAAGGACGCGGCCTGGATCGCCGACCTGCTGGCGCACGGGCTGATTGAGGGCAGCTTCGTGCCCCCGGCCCCGAATCAGGTGGGTTTTTCGGACGAAGTTGAACACCGATTCCGGGCGAAGTTGAACACCGGTTTCGGACGAAGTTGAACACCGATTCCGGGATGTTGAACACCGATTTCGGTCATCGTGAACGCTCGTCGGTAGCCTGACCCGGCATGCTTCCGCCCTTTCGAGGGGAGGGACGGAGGCGATGGCGGCTCGGAGACTACTGATGAGGAAGATTCGCGAGGTTCTACGGCTCAAACACGAGCACGGATTGTCGCACCGCGCGATTGCCCAAGCCTGCGCGATGGGCGTGGGCACGGTCACGCTCTATCTGCGGAGAACGGCCCAAAGCGGGCTCGGCTGGCCGTTGCCGGCCGAGCTGGACGACGCGGCGCTCGAGGCTCGACTCTTTCGCCGCCCCGCTCCGCTGCGGGACCGAGTCCGGGTTCGGCCTGACTGCGCGTACGTCCACCGCGAGCTCAAGCGCGACGGCGTGACGCTGCAACTGCTCTGGGAGGAGTACGCCCAGGTCCATCCGAGCGGCTACCGCTACACGCAGTTTTGCGAGATCTACCGGCAGTGGGCCAAGCGGCTGCGGCCGTCGATGCGGCAGGTGCACCGCGCCGGCGAGAAGACCTTCATCGACTTCTCCGGCAAGCGGCCGAGGCTGGTCGACCGGCGCACGGGCGAGTTGCGGCCCGTCGAGCTGTTCGTCTCCGTGCTCGGCGCCAGCAGCTTCACCTACGCCGAGGCGACCGAGACCCAGCAGTTGCCCGACTGGGTCGACGCGCACATCCGGATGGTGGAGTACTTCGACGGCGCCACCACGCTGTGGGTCCCCGACCAGTTGAAGAGCGCCATCACCCGACCCTGCCGCTACGAGGCCGGCGTCAACCGCAGCTACGAGGACCTGGCCGCCCACTACGGCGCGGTCGTGATTCCGGCGCGGCCGAGAAAGCCCCGGGACAAGGCTGCGGTTGAGAACTGTGTGCTCATCGCACAGCGGTGGATACTCGCGCGTCTGCGCGACCAGACCTTCTTCGAGCTCGGTCCGCTCAATGCTGCGATCCGCGTGCTGCTCGACGCCCTCAACGACCGACCGATGAAGAAGCTGGGCGTCAGCCGCCGCGCGCTCTACGAGCAACTCGACCGCCCGGCGCTACGGCCTCTGCCGGCAACGCGCTACGTCCTCGCGCACTGGAAGCCCTGCCGCGTGAACATCGACTACCACGTGACCGTCGAGCACCACGTCTACAGCGTGCCGTACCAACTGGTCCACGAGCAGGTCGAGGTCCGCTACACGACCAACACGGTCGAGGTCTTCCATCGCGACAAGCGCATCGCGTCGCACCGGCGGCGCTACGACCGACAGCCGTCGACCGTGGCCGAGCACATGCCCAGCGCCCACCGCGCGCATGCCGAGTGGTCGCCGTCGCGCCTGATCGGCTGGGCCAACAAGGTCGGACCGGCGACCGGACAACTCGTTTCCCGGCTCCTGCAGAGCCGCCCGCACCCGGAGCAGGGCTATCGACCCTGTCTGGGGATCATGCGGTTGGGACGGCGGCACGGAAACAGCCGGCTCGAGGCGGCCTGTATCCGTGCGTTGGCGCTCAACTCCTGCCGCTATCACACCGTCAAGAACATTCTCAGTGCCGGGCAGGACCGCCTGCCCATCGAGCCGCCGGCCGAGGCGAACCCGACGCCGACGCACGCCAACATCCGCGGCGCCGACTACTACGCCGCCACAGCCACAGAGGAGGACTGATGCTGATCGAACAGACGCTCGACAAGCTCAACGCCATGAAGCTGGGCGCGATGGCCGAGGCCTTGCAGCAACAACTGCAGACCGGCGAGGCCGCCGCGCTCGGTTTCGAGGAGCGTTTCGGCCTGCTCGTCGACGCCGAGTCGACGGCCCGCGAGCAGCGCAAGCTGCAGCGGCGCCTCCAAACGGCGAAGCTGCGCTACCCGGCGTCGCTCGAAGCCGTCGACTTTACCCATCCGCGCCGGCTCAACCGCCAGCAGGTCCTCACTCTGGGCGCCTGCGCCTGGCTCACTGAGCGCCACAACTTGATCGTCACCGGGCCGTGCGGCATCGGGAAGAGCTTTCTCGCCTGCGCGTTCGTCGAACGGGCATGCCGCCGCGGCTTCACCGCGCGCTACCTCCGCATGCCGCGCCTGCTGCACGAGCTGGCCGTCGGCCGCGGCGACGGCTCCTACACCCGACTGCTCACCCGGTTGGCGAAGCTCGACCTGCTCGCCATCGACGATTGGATGCTCGCGCCGCTGCGCGACACCGAACGCCGCGACCTGACCGAGGTGATCGAAGACCGCGCCGAGCGCGCCTCGACGCTGATCGCCAGCCAGTTGCCGGTGACCGACTGGCACGCCGTCATCGGCGACCCCAATCAGGCCGACGCCATTTGCGACCGCCTGCTCCACGACGCGCACCGCATCGACCTGAAGGGGCGCTCGATGCGGCGGACGCACGACGCACCAGCCCGCGGCCGGAAGGAGGCGACATGAGCACGCGGCCGGCGACGACATCGCACCGAGCACCGAGCACGATCACGTCCGCGACATCCGCGACACTGCTGCCGGGCCCGAGCGGCCTGTGGATCCTGCCGGTGCTGTGGAAAACGCGCGCGATACGCTCAACGTTGACTGCGGCCTCGCAGAAGGCGCGTTTCCCACAACACCTTGGACGCCGCAAGCGGCGCCCACAGGCTCCACAGGCACTTTCTTCTGTACTTTCGATCAGGAAGACAAGAGTAGGATCTCGAAGATCCGTCGCGGCGCCGATGGGAGGGAACTGACTGAGCAACGTCGCTACGCTCCGACGAGCGTTCACGTTCGCCGAAATCGGTGTTCACGTTCCCCGGAATCGGTGTTCACGTTCAGCGAAATACCCACCCGCCACCGCCACTGCCCGAGCTGCCTGTCGCTGGCGCGCGCCGAGTGGCTCGAACGGCGCCGCGCGGATCTACTGTCCACCGAGTACTTCCACGTCGTCTTCACCGTCCCCCGGCTGTCGCCGAGGTTGCCGCCCAGAACAAGGCCGTCGTCTACGGCCTGCTCTTCCGGACCCTCCCCGAGACGCTGCGCACCATTGCCGGCGACCCGCGCCACCTCGGCGCCGAGATCGGCTTCTTCGCCGTGCTGCACACCTGGGGACAGACGCTCGTCCATCACCCGCATCGGGGATCGTTATCAGCAACCAGCGCCTGCGCAGCCTCGACGACGGCGCCGTGCGCTTTCGCTACACCGACTACCGCAGCAACAGCGCCGCCCGCCGCAAGACCATGACGCATATTCCGATATCGGCATAAGGTCCACAAGTATCGGAACGTGCTGGGCCGTCTGCCGGAGCGGCTGCACGCCCGCATCGGCCGGGCACTACGCACGGCGTGGGGTCTCTGCATTCGGAGGCGAGCGCGAAGCGGGCTCTCGAACGCCTAGCCCGCTCGCTTGAGGAAACGACCACCCCGGCGCCGCGGGTCCATTCGCGAGGGGCTGGACGAGACGCTGACGGTGCTGCGCTTGGAGCTGACGGGGCCGCTGCAGCGGATGCTGCACACGGCGAACACAATCGAGAACTTCAACGGCGGGGTGGAGCGTTACTGAGGTTGCCCCGACTATGCGGAGCTACCCCCTGAACGCAAAAGGTAACTTGGGGAGTCGGCGAGGTCGCCGACTCGGCCATTGGGTCCGGAACCCGTTGGCGGCGGTCCCGAGGGAACGGGAA
Organism: Vicinamibacterales bacterium; assembly: GCA_965116825.1. GTDB lineage: Bacteria > Acidobacteriota > Vicinamibacteria > Vicinamibacterales > UBA8438 > WTFV01. The sequence continues at coordinate 5,932,202 of OZ220736.1, read as the reverse complement.
TACAGTGGCGAATCACGAGCGCGTCGTCGCTGACGAGGACCTCCTTGACGAGGAGCCGCACGATCCGTTGCCGCTCCACGATGTCGAGCGTCTCGGCCGACGCCCGCAAGCGCGTCAGAAACGCCGAGAGCGTTTCGGCGAGACGCAGATGCGCGGCGCGGTCGCGAGTCTGTTCCACCAGCGCGTTCAGCTCCTGTCGCAGCGTCTGCTCGCGTTGACGCAGCAACGGCATCCGCTCGCGTAGTTGGTCGAGCGACACCAAGTCCTCCTGGTAGGCGGTGAGCAACCGCTCGATGGTCTTGCCCACGCGTGCAAGGTCCCGCTCCACGGCCTGCGTCCGAGTTCGCTTGGGGTCGGCAGCCTGGGCAGCGGCCAGCCGGCGATCCAGTTCCTGTTGGATCAGGGCCGGCTCCTCGAGCAACCGCAGCACTTCGGTCCATACCACCTCGTCCAGCAGGTCCTGCCGGACCGGACGCGCATCGCACCGCGGACCCGCCAAGTGCCGCCACCGGTCGGACCCGATGCAGCGATAGTACTGAATCCTGCGCGCGGTCGACCGCGTCGAGATGCGCGAGAACGAGTAGCCGCACTTGCGGCAACTCACCAGTCCCTGCACCAGGCTCGGCTCGATCGTGCGGCGGCGGGCGTGCACCTTGTTCTCGTGCAGCAGCTCCTGCGCCCGGGCGAAGGTCGGCTCGTCGACGATCGCCGGTACCGGGATCTCGATCCACTCCTCGCGCGGCCGTTCGCGGGGCGCACTGTCGCGACGCGGAACGGCGCCGCCCATCCGCAGCGTCCGCATTGCGCGCTTCTGGCGGGCCACTCCCCGGACTATCCGCGTCTTCCCGAAGCAGGCCGTGCCGCGATAGGCGGGGTTGCGTAGCATCTGTCTCACCGTCGAGGGCCCCCAGCGGGCCCCGGCCTTCCGCGTGGCCACGCCTTGCTCGTTGAGCCACCGGCAGATTCCCTCGATGCTCCAGCCCGTGACGGTGTAGTGATCGTAGATGTCGCGCACGACGCGCGCTTCGGCCTCGACGACGACGTACGAAGCCGGTGCATCGTCTCGCTTCCGAAGATAACGGTAGCCATACGGGGCGCCGCCCATGACGCTGATCTCGCCCGCTCGCGCGCGGTGCCGCTTCCCCCGACGCGACCGCTCGAGGATCTGAGCGCGCTCGTATTCGGCGATCATGCCCTGAAACTGCACCAGCAGTTGATCCTCGGCGGTGGCGCTCGACGGGGCATTGAGGAAACGGGTCTCGACCCCCTGACGTCCGAGTTCTTCGATCAACAGCACCTGGTAGGCGTACTTTCGGCTCAGCCGATCCGGACTGTGAACGAGCACGACCTCGATGTCGCCGCCGGCCGCCAGGTCACGGACCCGTTCCAATCCCGGCCGTTCGAGCGTCGCTCCGCTATACCCGTCGTCTTCGAAGATCCAGTCCCGCGGCACCTCGAGATCGAGCGTCGTCGCCCACTCGACCAGTGCTGCCGTCTGACTCGCGATCGTGTGCGCTTCGCGTTGCCGCTCCGAGGACACGCGCGTGTAAATCGCCGCCATCTGCATGTGGACGCTCCATTTCGTGGGTGGCAACCGGACGCGTGTGCGCCGGCACCAACAACGCGTAGGCGTGGGCGAGCTTGCCGACGAGAAGTCGATCGAACGTGTAGTCGAGATGCACCTGCCGGAGAGTCTTCCGGGGTTGTCGTTCACCCACGTCGCTGACGGATACTGTCCAGCAACACCATCACCGCTTGGGTGACGACTTGCCCGAGGGAGAGCCCACTGCGTCGAGCGTACGCGCGGATTGCCCGTGCCGTGCTGACAGGAAGCTTGAAGGTGATCGCGACGGTCGGCTCGACCGCCGGGACAGGGTCGCTCAGCCCGGCCGCTTCCTGGAGATAGCGGTAGGCCTGCCGGCGCGACAACGCGAACTCGCGGCCGAGATGCCGGGCCGCCTCGGCGCGCTCCATCCGCTGTCCGAGCAGACGGTACGCGGCGTTGAGCAACCGCGCCTTCTCGGCCTTGGTGGCCCGCGCCATGAGGCATAAACATATTACCTTTTGAGACGCAGATCAAGTACCGGCCGGTCTCGCCAGCCGCCGATCATGCGGTCGAACTGAAAGTTGCCTTTTGCGTTCGTGGAGTAGCTCCGCATAGCTGGGGTAGAACGAAACCGCCACGGCGGTAGGCGCGCAGTCGGCCCGTGGCCACTGACGCATCCGGCCAGATATTCCGACCGCCGCAGCTCCTCGTGAGCCTCACCTACGCTGCTCGGCGAGCGCCTGGAATCCCCCAGGCCCTTCGCAGAGGAGCGTCAGATGACATCGCTTCGTCAACGCATGCTCGAAGACATGCAGGTGCGGCGGCTGTCGCCGTTCACCCAACGCACGTACGTCGAGACCGTCGCGCGGTTCGCGCGCTACTTCGACCGGTCCCCCGAGCGCCTCGGCCCCGAGCAGATCCGCGCCTACCAGGTCTACCTGACCACCGAACGCGGGCTGGCAACCGGCTCGCTGCTCGTCGCCGTGTCGGCGCTCCGCTTCCTCATATAGGGTCACGCTCCAGAAGCGGTGGTCCTTCGATGACGTGATCCCCGCGCCGAAGAAGCCGCAGTCGCTGCCGGTCGTGCTCAGCCCGCAGGAAGTGGTCCAGTTTCTCGACGCCGTCAAGCCCGCGAAGCATCGCGCCATCCTGACCGCCTGCTACGCCGCCGGCCTGCGCATCTCCGAGGCCATTGCCCTCACCGTGTCCGCCGTCGACAGCGAACGGATGGTGCTGCGCATCGCGAAGGGCAAGGGACAGAAGGACCGCTACGTGATGCTCTCGCAGAAGCTGCTCGCGGTGCTGCGCGCCTGGTGGAAAGTCCAACGGCCCCGGCACTGGCTCTTTCCCGGCGACCGCCCCGAGGCGCCGATCACGCGCAGCGCGGTCCAGCTCGCCTGCCGCATCGCCTGCCGGCGCGCGCGCCTCGGCAAGGCCGTCACGCCACACTTGCTTCGCCATACTTTCGCGGTCCATCTGCTCGAGGCCGGCACCGACCTGCGCACCATCCAGCTTCTGCTCGGGCATCGGAGTCTGCAGACCACCGCGCGCTACCTGCGGGTGGCGACCACCACGGTCTGCTCGACCGCCAGTCCGCTGGACCTGCTCCCACGGCCCACTCCCCGACGCGTCCCGTCGAAGTGAGCGACGGTCGTGCCGCACCCCGCCCTCACCGTGGCGGAGGTCTTCCGCCGCTACGGCGACGCCTTCCGAGCCCAGGTCGGAACCGTTCTGTCGACGGCGCAGCACCGCGTGATGACGGCCATCGAGCAGTGCCGCACCGCCGCGCTCGGCGGCCACGTCGAGCAGTGTGACCACTGCGGCCATCGGCGCGTCTGGTACAACTCGTGCCGCAACCGCCACTGTCCGACCTGCCAGTCGCTGGCCCGCGCCGAGTGGCTCGAACGGCGCCGCGCGGACCTGCTGCCCACCGAGTACTTCCACGTCGTCTTCACCGTCCCCCCGGCCGTCGCCGAGATCGCCGTCCAGAACAAGGCCGTCGTCTACGGCCTGCTCTTCCGCGCTGTCGCCAACACGCTGCGCACCATAGCTGCCGACCCGCGCCACCTCGGCGCCGAGATCGGCTTCTTCGCCGTGCTGCACACCTGGGGCCAGACGCTGGTCCACCATCCCCACCTGCACTGCGTCATCCCGGGTGGGGGCCTCGCCAACGACGGCAGCGGCTGGGTCGCCTGCCGCCCCGGATTCTTCCTGCCCGTCCGGGTCCTCTCACGCTACTTCCGCCGCGTCCTCCTCGCGGCGCTGGAAGATGCCTTCGAGGCCGGACAGTTGCGCTTCGCCGGCCGGCTGCAGCCCCTCGCCGACCCCCGCCGCTTCGCCGAGCATCTGCGCCCGGCCCGCAAGACCGAATGGGTCGTCTACGCCAAGCGGCCATTCGCCGGTCCCGAACAGGTCCTCGACTACCTCGGCCGCTACACCCACCGGATCGCCATCAGCAACCAGCGCCTGCGCAGCCTCGACGACGGCTCGGTGCGCTTTCGCTACACCGACTACCGCAGCAACGGCGCCGCCCGCCACAAGACCATGACGCTGGCGGCGACCGAGTTCATCCGCCGCATGCTGCTGCACGTGCTCCCGCCCGGCTTTCATCGCATCCGCTACTACGGCTTCCTCGCCAATCGCGCCCGGCAACAGAAACTGGCCGAGTGCCGGCGGGCGCTTTGCGCGCCGCCCCCGCCAGCGCCACAGCAGGACGCCGAGGTCGCTGACTATCGGGATCGCTATGAGGCGCTGACCGGCCGTTCGTTGCGCCAGTGCCCCCGCTGCCACGCAGGCAACATGCAACTGATCGACCACCCCGCCGGCGCCTGGGCGTGTCCGGCCATTCTGGATTCGTCGTGACAGGCGCATCCACGTCCGCCAGGCGCACTTCCGCTGCTCCCGGAGTCGCCGGGACGGTCGACCTGCGTCTGCCGTCCTCCCGACGCGCTGTACGACCACCCTCGCGGCCATCGCCACCGACCGCGGGCGGCCGGCAACCTGCCTGCACCGCCCGGCCCGGTCGCCGCCAGTGCCGTCTGCCCGCAATGCAACGCCCATAGAAGTCCAACGGCGGGGGGCGGTTTCGTCCAATCCAGCTTTCGGTCACCGGCGCGGTGAACGCACTGCCACCGTCGCCCGGTCACTGCCGCGCCGCCAACCGAAAGCTGCCTGGGGCAACTTCATCAGGACCGCGTGGACGAGAAGACGGTCGGTGACCATCGGCGCAGTTGCCTTGAGGTTCGTGATGATGGGGCTGGTCGTCGTGCCACAGCTCGGCACCGCGGCGGTTCAGTTCGGCGGAGATTCAGTCGCGAGTCGACGCGGCAGACTCCGAGCCTTCAGGCATTGTCAGGGTCAGCACGCCGTCTGGGGATCGCCAGCACCATGGGATCTGGATGTTGTCGCGGTGGAGCGGGTCCCGAACGCGAGCACGTGGCCGCGACGCCAGGAATCTTCGGCTTCGTCCGGTTGCAGAGGCACAATCCGGCGCCCCCCTCGACGACCATCCGTAGCCCGGACATCGCGAGTTAGGCTGTCAGTTAGGCTGTCAATTGCCCAAAACGGGCCGGCTTGCCGTTTTTCGGAAACGGGAGATGTTGTTTGTTTTCAAGGATTTAAGGTGGTGCCGAGGGCCAGAATCGAACTGGCGACACCATGATTTTCAGTCCGATCCGGGCCGTTCCAGCAGCATCCGCCAAGGTCCGGATCGGCCGTTTTGCTAAGGAAATCGCCGATCTCGGCTTCCGGTGATTTCCAGCAATCACGTCGATTTCCGCTGCGTAGGCTGTCACTTTGGCTGTCAATTTCCTGGTGTCCCCTCACGGCCGAACGTACCGCCTCGGGATGTGCGCATGTCGTCGACGCGTTTCGTCGTGGACCCCGCCCTGCTCGGTCTGGTGCCGGCGCTGCAAAGCACTCGGCCGGACGTGGCCGGCGCCCTCAAAGCGAGAACGCCCGGGGGCGGCCAACCCGGTCAGCTCCGGTGGGGCAGCGCGCTGGTCGTCACGCAGACCGACGATCTCTCTGGTGCTGCCGGTCGGCCCCGGCGTGTTCCTCCGCAGCTTTCAGCGGGTGCAGTCGGTCGACCCGGGCTTCGGCCGCGAGCCGACCGTCCTGATGACCCTCACTGACGCTGGCAACCCGGTTCACGCCCGACGAGGCGCGCGTCCACCCGCGGCGCCTCCTGGATCGCTTCCGGGCGCTCCCCGGCGTCGAGGCGGTCGGCGCCATCAGCAACCTGGACCTGAACCCGCTCAGCCGGAGCTCGAGCGACTTCAACGTCGACGGGTTCGAGCCGCCGACCGACCACGGTGCCTTCATCGCGGACCGGGTCGAGGTCGAGCCGGGGTTCTTCGCGGCGGCCGGCATCGAGATCGTCCGCGGGCGCAACTTCAACGACGCCGACCGGCCGGACACCCGGCCCGTGGTCATCGTCAGTGAAACGATGCCCCAGCGCTTCTGGACGGACGGCGACGCGGTCGGCTGGCGGCGCGACGACGATCCTCCTGGCTCGTCGTCGGCGTGGCGAGCGACGCGAGGGTGAGGCGGCTCGGCGAGTCTCCCCGCAACATGGTCTATCTCCCGTACTCGCAACCGTCACGCCGTCGCTGACGGTCGTGTTGAAGATGCCCATCGACCCGGAGCGGACTGCACTCGCACTGCTGACTGCCGGTCGGGCGCTGGGTCCGGAGCTGCGGGTCCTCAAGACGAAGATTTTGGATCGCCAGCTGGCGCCTGATGCGGCTGCGCCAGCCAACTCTCTGCCTTCGTCCTGTCCGCGTTCGGGGTGCTGGCGCTGGCGTCGTTGCAGTCCGCCTCTACGGAGTGGTCAGCTACGGCGACGCCTGGCGGATGCGCGAGATCGGCATCCGCACGGCGCTGGGCGCCGACGGCCCGCGTCGTCCGGCTGCTCGTCGCCGGTGGCCTAAAGCTGACAGTCATCGGTGGCGCGCTCGGGCTGGCGCTCGCCGTCGTCGCGACCCGCCTGCTGGGCGGGCTGCCGTTCGAGATGGAGGTGCTCGACCCGCTGACGTTTCCGGCGTGCCGGTTGCTTCTCGGCGTCGCAGCCTACCTGCCGGTCCGCGGCACCAGCCGGGTCCATCCGGCCACCGCCCTTTCGGACCGACTGTCGGCGGGCCGAGCCACGACCGACAGCGAACCGTGCTCGAAGCAACGGTATTTCGATGGCCTCGGGCGCGCCGCAAGCGCTCAGGTCTGGCGGATGAACGGCCCCCCGGCGAGCCGCTCATCGCTGGCATCGCATGCCCAGGCCAAGCGCCTCAAGCCGTTACCGAAAACGGCGTCCGCACCGAACGCTGAGGTTGCCCCGATCCCGTGGACGGGTTAATGCTTGCGGGCTCACATCATGACACATTCTCCGATGAACGTCGTTTCCGTGTCAGTCATCGACGACAACCGCTGTGGGAGTGTGGGAATCTCGCGGCCCCGGTGCAGGGCGTGATCGGCGACGATCGCCCGCGAGATTTCCAACGGGCTGGGGGCGCCCGCCTCGCCGACCTTCAGATTCAGCAGGACGTTGACCGGGCGTCCCCAGACCGGGCACTTCCACAGCGCCCCCGTGGATGCGGCACACGACCCGCAACAGCGGTTCGTCTCGCGAAGCCGAAGGCGAGCCGTGTACTCTGTTGATCACCATTTCCTCCGTGGGTTTCCAAGTCAACTACGCACCGTTACGTAACCGGCCTCAAGCCCCCGCAGCAAGGCCGGTGACGGCGTGAGTCGTCACCGGCAATCCGAGCTCCACCTGACTCGTGGGCGCCTGCAGAGCCTTCACCGGCCGGGCCCCGTCCACAGTTTCTGCCGCATGGAGACGTTCGAACTCCAGCGGCGACACGTAGCCCAACGCCGAATGGCGGCGCCGCGTGTTGTACCAGCCCTCGACGAAATCAAAAACCGCCGCCCGCGCCTCGGCGTGCGTGGACAAGCTCGTGCGGGCCAGCAGCTCGCACTCGAGCGTCGCGAAAAAGCTCTCCGCCATCGCGTTGTCGAAGCAATCTCCCACCGAACCCATCGACAGCGCCACGCCTGATTCACGGCAGCGGGCTCCGAAGGCCAGCGACGTGTACTGGCAGCCCTGGTCGGAATGATGGATGACCGCCTCGGGCCGGCGTTGCGCCACGGCCATCTCCAGCGCCTCGACCACCAGCTCCGTGCGCAGGTGCGCAGCCATGGCCCAGCCGACCACCCGCCGACTGAAAACGTCCAGAACGATGGCCAAGTAGAGGAAGCCTGCCAAGGTCGGAATGTAGGTGATATCGGCCACCCACAGGCGGTTCGGCGCGTCGGCCTCGAAGCACCGCTCGACCCGGTCCGGGGCCGGCCGCGCTTGCACCTCTCGGCGCGTCGTGCGGGGGCCGCGGCGCCGGCTCACCCCAGCGATGCCGGCCTCGCGCATCACCCGCGCGACCCGCTTGCGGCCGACCGCGGCACCGGCTTCGACCAGTTCGGCGTGAATCCGCGGCGCGCCGTACGTGCCCCGGCTGCCGGCATGAATCTCCTGCACGCGGGCCGTCAGCTCCGCATCGGCCTGCGCACGAGCTGACGGTGGACGTTGACGCCACGCGTAGTACCCGCTCGTGGAGACACCGAGCACGCGGGCCATCGTGGCGACGCGAAAACGAGCCTGGTTCGTGCTCATGAACCGGTAGACCTCCCGGATCCGGTCTCCCGCGCGAACCAGGCCGTGGCTTTTGCCAAAATTTCGCGTTCTTCGCGCAACCGCCGGTTCTCCCGGCGCAGCCGACGAATCTCCTCATGTTCTTCGGTGCGCAGGCCGTCGGAGCGCTTGCCCGCGTCGCGATCAGCCTGCGCGCGACCCAGTTTCGTATCGCCTCGGCCGACGGCTCGAACTCCCGAGCGAGGTCTCCCGGTGTACGTCCGGACTGAACCAGCTCGACCATCTGCTGTCGGAATGCCGCCGCGTACGGCGGTCTCGACTTCGGCATCGTGGACTCCTCCTCCTCCTCGCCAAGAGGATAAGTGTCCGCGGAACTGGGGCAACTTCACGCCACGGGTCGGGCCACTACAACGGCCCACGCCGACTGAGCCCTCCCGTCTACCCGCGCATCCGAGCCAGACGCAAGGGCCGGTCCGGGAGGAGTCGTTGGGGCGATCGATTGCGGCGGACCCTGACGCCCCCGCATCTCGGTGGCCATCGACTTGGCGTTGGACACCGCATAAAGAAGGTCGAAGTCGGCGCGGGAAGCGATCCGGCTGTCCGTCGCGTCCGCCTGGCGGGCGGATTGACCGATCCGCGGCCTACTCGCAACGAATCGCGCTCAACGGGTCCGCCCGCGCGGCGCGGCGGGCCGGCAGATACGATGCCAATGCCGCGATGCCGGCCAGGGCAATCGTGACGGCCACGAAGGTCGGGGCGTCGAGCGGGCCGAGCCCGAACAGCAGTCCCCGGAGCCAAGGGGTCGCCGCGGCCGAGCCGACCAGGCCCAGGGCAACCCCCAACGAGATGAACACGGCGCTCTGGCCTAGCATCGAGCGGGTCACGTCGGCCTGCCGGGCGCCCAGGGCGATGCGGATGCCGATCTCGCGGGTCCGCCGGGCGGCCGCGTACGCGACGACGCCGTAGATACCCAGCGCGGCCAAGCCTACGGCCAGACCCAGGAACACGGCGAGGAGGACGGCGTAGAGACGCGGTCGCGCGGTGGAGTTCGCCAGTAGTCGATCCATCGTCGCGACATGGTCGACCGCCGCCCCCGCATCCAGCTCGCGCACGATCCGCCGGATCGCCGGAATCACCGCCGCGGGATCGTCCTCGCTCGTGCGCACGGCGAAGTACATGGGCCCGGTGAGCGCCGCGGCATAAGGCAATTGCCTGAGGTCGATGAACACCTGTGGGCCCGGATCGTGATCGAGACCGGACTGATGGACGTCCTCGATCACCCCCACCACCTCCCAGGGACGCAGCCCGAGCGCGTAGACGTGGCGACCCACGGGATCCGGTCCCAGCAGACCGCTCCGCTCCAGCGTCCGGTTGATCAGCAGCACCTGCCGTCCCGGACCGTCACCCTCGTCGAAGCCGCGTCCCGCCACGACGTCGATCCCCATGACGTCCGGATAGTCGTGGCTGACGTGCCGCGTGTCCGGCCACTCGGGCGGGTTCACCACGCCCGGCGGCGCGGGAGGCGGGGCTGGCTCGGCGGGTAGCTCGGGCGTGGTGCGCAGGGGCACCAGCGACCGCGCCCGGACCATGGGAAGCTGTCGGGTGTAGGCGGCGCCGAGAACGCCCGGCAGCGACTGCACGCGGTCGACCAGCAGCTCGGAGACGTCGACGAGGTTGCGGCCGACGGGCACGACGAGCTGGAAGGTGACGACCCCCTCGGCATCGTAGCCGGGGTCGACGTCGGCGAGCTCGACGAAGCTGCGTATCAGCAGCGCGCTCCCTACGCACAGGACCAGGGCGACGCCGACCTCGCACGCGACCAGGAGCCCCTGGGCGCGGCTGCGGCCGCGCACGTCGAACCCGGAGGCGGCGGATCCGCCGCCCTGGCGCAGCACGTCGACCGATCCGGTGTGCGCCTGGCGCAGGGCCGGGACCACGCCGAACAGAACACCGGTCAGCACGGACACGACGACGGTGAACACCAGCACCGAGCCGTCGATGCCGACCTCGTCGAGCCGCGGCAGGATGACCGCCGATTCGAGGTCACGCCTCGCGAGCGACGTGGCGATCGTTGGCAACAGGCGCACTCCCGCGTGGGCCAGGCCGATGCCCACACCGCCGCCGAGGACGGCGAGGCACAGGCTCTCGGTCAGCGACTGCCGGAGCAGGCGCCCCCGGCTGGCGCCGAGAACCAGGCGCGCGACGACCTCCCGCTCCCGCGCCGCGGCCTGCGCGAGCAGCAGGTTCGCGACATTCGCGCACGCGATGAGCAGCACCAGACCGGCGGCCGCCATGAGAACGATCAGCGCCGGCCGGACCGGAGCGGTCAACCGGTCCTGGACGCCCACCAGCCCGAACCCGGGGGAGGTTCCGGCGGCGCCGCTCGACCGCGCGGCGGGAGCCCGAGGCGGCGCGCCGCGCGGGACCGCTGGACCGGCCCCGGCACTCGGCGGCGGTGGCGGCGGCGGCACGCCGCCGGCCCCCATTCCGGCCAGGAGCGTGTTGACCTCCGCCGCGGCGGCCTCCCTCGTGAAGCCGTCCTGTACGCGCGCAAGCACCGGGACGCGGCGGCGTCTTCCAGACTCGGGCGCCGACAGGACGAACGGAACCCAGAACTGGGTCTGCGCGTCCGGGAACGCGAACCGGGGCGGCATGACGCCGAGTACCGACCGGTCGACGCCCTCGATCGTCACGCTGCGGCCGATGACGTCCGGATCGGTGGCGAATCGTCGCTGCCAGAGGCCGTGGCCGAGAATCACGACCGGGTCGGCCCCTTCCAGCTCGTCGCGCCGATCGAAAGGCCGTCCCAGCACCGGCCGCACGCCCAGCATCGCGAACGTGTCGGGAGATACCTCGGCGCCGTCCAGCCGCACGGAGTCTCCCTGACCCGTCAGCGTCGCGCTCGTGATGCCGAAGGCCGCGACGTGGGAGAGGGAACGGACCTGCGAGCGGAACGACGGGAGCTGCACGGTATCCAGGGCAGCGAGCGCCCGCGGCGCCGGTCCATCCGACGTCATTGGTGCGCCGGCGTTCTGAACGATATGGACGAGCCGGTCCGAATCCTCGTACGGCAGCGGCGTCAGCAGCACGGTGTTGACCACGCTGAAAATGGCCGTGTTCGCGCCGATGCCGAGCCCGAGCGTCGCGACCGCGACAGCCGTGAACCCCGGGTGCCTGCGCAGGGTCCGCAGCCCGTAGCGGATGTCCTGCGCCACGCTCTGCAGCCACGGCGCGATCCAGACGTCGCGCACATGGTCGCGGGTGAGCGGCAGGTTGCCCAGCGCGCGCCGTGCCGTGAGGGCCGCCGCGGCCGGATCGAGCCCGCGGGACTGCAGCTCCTGCCGCTTCATCTCCAGGTGGAACCGCAACTCGTCGTCGAGCTCGCGTTCGCGCCGATCCCGCTGGAGCAGGTACCGAAGGCGCCGGAGCATTCTGGTCATGCAGGGCCTCCCAAAGCGGTCTTCACGGTTCAGGCCTCCCTCAGGGCGTCGACTGGATCGATCCTGAGCGCGCGGCCGGCGGGCCCGATGCAGGCAAGCAGACAAGCGGCGAGCATCACCGCGGATGTCACGCCAAGATACCCGGCGTAGAGCGCAACCTCTTCCAGGGACCGGTTCTCTGCCACGAACAACAGCAGCAGGGCGGCTCCCACCGCGATGCCGCTGCCCACGAGCACCATGGCGCGGGACAGGATGCCGGCCAGCAGATGGCGGGGGTTGGCGCCCAGCGCCGCACGCAGGCCGATCTCGCTCGTCCGCCGCGAAACGCTGACCGACACCAGCGAGAAGATGCCCAGCGCCGACAGGAACAGCACGAGCGCGGTCACCCCCGCCAGCGCGCCGACCTGCATGGTCAGACTGACGTCGCGCTGCCGGATCCATGCGTTCAGCGGCCGCGCATCCTGGACGAACAATCCGGCATCGACGTCGCCTGCGATGACCGGCAGACGCGCGGCGAGTGCGGCCGCATCGCCACGCACGCGCACCGTCGTCACGAGCGGAGAGACTGTTCCCGCCGAGACCGCGCGACTCCAGCTCCTGCCGCTTCATCTCCAGATGGAACCGCAGCTCGTCGTCGAGCTCGCGCTCGTGACGATCGCGCTGGAGCAGGTAGCGTAGGCGCCGGAGCAGCCGCGTCATGCACGACCTCCTACGTTGCGTCGAGGACGCGGTGGATGGCGAAGATGATGCGGTCGAACTCGTCGCGCTTGTGCGCCAACTGCCGGCGGCCGGCGGCGGTCAAGGTGTAGAACCGGGCGCGGCGGTTGTTCTCGGAAGTGCCCCAAGCGGCCTCGACCCACCCGTTGAGCAGGAGCCGTTGCAGCGCCGGATACAGCGAGCTCTCGCCGACCTGCAACACGTCGTTGGAGACCGTCTTCACGTGGTGGGCGATGCCGTAGCCGTGCTGCGAGCCGGTCGCGAGCGTCCGCAGGATCAGCAGATCGAGGGTGCCTGGGAGAAGCTCGGGGCCGTTCTTTCCCATCGTCTAACGATGGAAGTGTCGCGGAGTCGAGCCCGGCCTGTCAAGGACGGCCAGTCGGCGGAACAGGTCCGTTCGCAAACCCTGCCCATCGAGAGCGTGGTAATCCCCCGAATGGTGAAGAACGCAGAACCAACCGTTCTGTAGACAAGTTACTCAATTATTCAGTAGATTGTCTATACAACATGGGAACCGCGGACAACCGGGTCGATCTGCTCTACGGCACCCTGGACCTGCTCATCCTGCGGACGCTCGTTTGCGGCACGTCGCACGGCCACGCGATCGCCAGGCACATCCAGCGCGTGTCGCAAGACGCCCTTCGCGTGGAGACCGGCTCGCTGTACCCCGCCCTGCACCGGCTGGAGGGACGGGGCTGGATCGCAGCGGAATGGAAGAAATCCGACAAGGGTAAGCGGGCCAGGTACTACCGGCTCACTCCGTCCGGACGGCGTCAGTTCGTGGTGGAGCAGTCACGGTGGGAGCAGTTGACCGTCGCCATGGCGCGCGTGCTGCACCCCGCAGACTAGGAGCACACACCATGCTGCGACAGTTGTACGCCCGCCTGCGCTCGCTCTGCTGCTGGCGCCGCCGGGAAGCGGAGCTCGAGGAGGAGATCCGGTTCCATCTCGCCGAGGAGATGGAGGAACGAATTGCGGCGGGGATGTCTCCCGCGGAGGCGCATGCGGCCGCGCGGCGCGACTTCGGCAACGTCCCGCTGATACGCGAGCTGACGCGCGAGACCTGGGGCTGGGGTCCCGCCGAGCGGTTGCTCCAGGACCTGCGCGGCGCGTTCCGGATGATACGCCGGAGCCCCACCTTCACCACCGTCGCGGCCGGCACACTGGCGCTGGCGATCGGCGTCAACGTCGTGATGTTCAGCGTATTGAACACGGTGCTGTTTCGGCCGCTGCCGTTCCAAGCTCCCGACCAGCTGGCCATGTTGTGGACGGAGACGCCGAGCCAGGATCTTCGAGAGAGCCGATCGGCCTTCTGGAACATCGAGGAGTGGCGGCGTCAGAGTCGGAGCTTCAGCGACATCGCGGCCTTCGACAGCGTGGCGCTGACGCTGACGCACGCTGGCGAGACGCAGCGGATTCAAGGGGCCAGGGTGTCGCCGAACCTGTTTCCGCTGCTCGGCGTGCAGCCGCTGTACGGACGGAGCTTCTCGGCCGACGAGACGGCGGAACGGCGGCGTCTCGTCGTCATCAGTCATCGCTTCTGGCAGGCCCGGTTCGGCGCTTCGCTCGACGCGCTCGGCGCGTCCGTCGAGCTCGACGGACACGCGTCCCGCGTCATCGGCGTGCTGCCCGACCGGTTCGGGTTCGCGAGCCTCGATGCCGACGTCTTCGAGCCCCACACGCTGTTTACGGACTGGGAGGACCGGCGCCTGGTCCGGGGGCGGGACTCGTGGTTCGTGATCGGACGGCTGCGGCCCGACGTCACTATCGAAGGGGCCCAGTCGGAGATGAGCACGATTGCCCGCCGCCTCGACGCCGAACTGCCGGTCGGCGAGAGGAACCGCGGCATTCGTGTCGTTCCCCTGAGTCGTCACGTAGTCGGATCGCGGTCCCGCCTGGCGCTGTGGATGCTGATGGCCGCCGTGGCATGCGTTCTGCTGATCGCCGCCGTCAACATCGCCAACCTCTGGCTGGCTCGGAGTCTCGGCCGTGGGCGGGACGTAGCGCTACGGGCCGCGCTCGGCGCGAGTCCGGCCCGAATCGTCCGGCAGCACCTGACCGAGAGCACGACGCTGGCCGTAGGCGCTGGTGCGTTCGGCACGTTGCTGGCGGTCGTCGGCCTCGACCTCGTTCGTTCGCTGGGCGCGGTCGAGCTGGCGCGTCTCGACGAGGTACGTCTGGATACCAGCCTGCTCGGCTGGTCGCTGGCTCTGTCCCTGCTGACGGGGACGGTGGTCGGGATAGTGCCCGCGCTCCTTTGGCGCGGGCACCGGTGGCCCTTTGGCGACACCAGCTGGCGAGGTACCGTCGGCGGAACGGTCGCCCGCACCATCCGGCGATCGCTCCTTGTAGCCGAGGTGGCCCTGGCGATCATGTTGCTGGTGGGTGCCGGTCTCCTGATTCGGAGTTGGTGGCAGCTCGCGGGTGTCGACCCCGGCTTCCGGCCAGAACGGGTCCTGACGATGCAGATCGGCGCACCGCCGCTCATGGCCCCCGCACAACGACCGAGCTTCTATCGCCGCGTGCTCGAGCGGATCGAATCGATACCCGGCGTGGAGCGGGCCGGCTTCATCAGCGACGCTTTCATCAGCAGCAGTCCGGAACGGACGCTCACCACCGAACGCGACGACGAGGCCGTGTCCGCACGTCTGCAGTTCCGCAGCGACGAGATCAGCGCCGGGTTGTTCCAGGCGCTCGGCACGCGTCTGCTCGACGGACGCCTCTTTGCGTCTCGTGACGGTCCCGAGTCGCCCCGGGTGGCGATCGTCAACGCCGCGCTGGCGCGCCGACTGTGGCCTGCCGGCCATGCGGTGGGGAGGCGCTTCAAGCGGGGACCGGCCGAGTCGCGCGGTCCCTGGTTGACCGTCGTCGGCGTCGTCGGCGACATGCGCCGGCAGGGTTTGGAGACCGAGCCGCTGCCGCAGCTCTTCGAGCCAGTTTCCCAGAACCCGTCCGGGGCCGGATTCCTCATCATTCGGGCCGATCGCGACGATGCGTTGGCGATGTCGGCCACGGTGCAGGCGGCGGTGCGGCAACTCGATCCCCGTGCGCCGCTCTACGGCGTGTCGACCCTGGAGTCCCGGCTGCGCGCGTTCTACGCGCCGCGCGGGTTCCAGACATCCATTGTGGTCGGGTTCGCCGCGGGCGCGCTGCTGATGGCGGCAATCGGGATCTACGGACTGATTCAGTATGCCGTCTCCACCCGCACGAAGGAGATCGCGATCCGCATGGCGGTCGGCGCGAATTCCGGCAACATCTTTCGGATGGTCGTCGGCGAGGGGTTGGCGCTGAGCGGCGCAGGGGTCGCGCTCGGACTTTTTGGCGGCGTCTGGGTGGGTCATGCCGTTCGTCGCCTTCTGTTCGGGGTCGGCGCCTTGGATCCGTTGACTTTCGTCACCGGGTCGGCGTTGCTGCTCTCCGTGGCCCTGGCCGCGTGTACTCTTCCCGCATGCCGCGCGATGCGGGTCGAGCCTGTCGTCGCCCTGCGTCAGGACTGACGGAGGCGGGACCACCGCCACCCTCCCGCCTGCTGCCCCCGCGAGTGGATTGCCGCGTTGATCCCGGCATCGTCGAAACCGCTGTGCGGGCAGAGTGATTTCCACGAGACCAGTGCCTGTGTGACGGGCCTGCCTCCGCAGTTCGTATGCGCCGACAGCGGCCTCTCCCGTCGCGGTGCTTCAGACGGTGACGCCACCGGGTGGAGTTCGGGGCGCGAGCCGTTGCTCAGCGAGGACGCACGATGAGACCTTCCTGAGATTCCATTTGACATCCCAATAGGGCTTTCGGTAGGCTTTGTTGGAATGCCTAATGGAGACTCGGAGAGGACGGAAGTCCTGCGCGGCACGCTCGACCTGATGGTGCTGCGGACGCTGGTCTCGCTCGGCCCGTCGCACGGCTACGCGATCGCCGCCCGGATCGGGCAGGTTTCCGACGGCGCACTCGTCCTCAACATGGGCACGCTCTATCCCGGCCTGATGCGGCTGGAGCAGCGCGGCCTCGTCCGGGCGGAGTGGGGCACGACGGAGAAGAACCGGCGCGCCCGGTTCTACGCGATCACGGCCGCCGGCCGCGGCCATCTGGCCGCCGAGAAGCGCGACCTGGACCGCATGGTGTCGATCATCGACGCGCTGTTTCAGGAACCGGCGTGACAGGGAGATCACGATGACCGTTCTTCGCGAGTGCTGGCATCGCCTGTGGGGCGCGCTCCGGCGCAACCCGGCCGATCACGATCTCGAGCGCGAACTGCGCTTTCATCTCGAGCAGGCCGAGGAGGAGCTTCGTGCGAAGGGCCACTCACCGGCCGAGGCGGCGCGGATGGCGCGCGTGCGTCTGGGGGGCCTGCCCCAGACGATGGAGTCGCTTCGCGACCAGCGCGGCTTGCCGTGGCTCGACGACCTGCGGATCGATCTGCGGATCGGCCTGCGCGGCCTTGCGCGGCAACCCGGTTTCACGGCGACGGCGGTGCTGACGCTGTCGATCGGCATCGGAGCCACCGCGGCGGTCGCCACGGTGGCGAACCCGATGTTCTTTCAACCCCTGCCCGTGCCCGATCCTGACGAGCTCGTGGCCATCACGCAGCTCGACGAGCATACGTCGGTCTTCCCGCACCCACTGTCCTACCCGGAGTACCTCGACTACCGGGAGCGCAACGACGTCTTCGAAGGTCTGGCCGCGCACGCCGTGGCGGAAGAGCTGCTGTCGATCGCGGGTCGCGCGGCGGAGCGGATCCAGATCGAGTACGTCAGCGACAACTACTTCGACGTGCTGCAGTTGAACGCCGTGCTCGGCCGCACGTTCATCCCCGGGGAAGGGCGTCGTCCCGGCGATGCGCAGTTCGTCGTCTTGTCCCATCACGCCTGGCGGTCGCGGTTCGGCGGGGACCCGGCTGTCATCGGACGGGTCGTGCGCCTCGGGCCGGCGAACATGACCGTCATCGGGATCCTGCCGGAGGACTTCATCGGGACCTACGGCCTCGTGCCTACCGAGCTCTTCGCCCCCGCCACCGCGGGCGCGCTCATCGAACCGGGGTGGACGGACCTGTTGACCGACCGGCTCGAGGAGATGTTCGCGATGACCGGACGCCTGCGGCCCGGCGTGACGCTCGACGAGGCGGCCGCCCAGCTCGACGTCCTTGCCGACGCGCTGGCCGCGGAACATCCGGATGCGAGCGCCCACACCGAGCTCTACGTCATCGCCGAGCGTTACGCGCGACCGGAGCCCGGCGCAGCGCGCCACACGGCGCCCCTGGTGAGCGTCGTCATGGGTCTCGCGTCGCTCGTGCTGCTGGTGGCCATGGCGAACGTCGGGACGCTGCTGGTCGCGCGCGGTGTGGAACGACGGCAGGAGATGGCTCTGCGTGCGGGACTCGGTGCCACCAGGCGGCGGCTGGTGCGGCAACTGGTCACCGAGAGCGTGCTGCTGGCGCTGGCGGGCGGCGCCGGCGGCGGGATCGTCGCGGTGTGGGCCGCCGATCTCGTCGTCGCCTACTTCGCCACGGCCGTTGGACGGGAGCTGTTGCGACCCGACTACCTCGTGGACTGGCGGGTGTTCGGGTTCATCGCAACGACGGCCATGGCGGCCGGGGTGCTCACCGGACTCGCGCCGGCGTTGCGCTCGACGCGGATCGAGTTGGCGCGCGCAATCGGCTCGGGCGGGCGTAACGCCGGCGGATCCGTCGCGGGGCGGCGCCTGACGAACGGGCTGGTCGTGCTGCAGGTCGCCGTTTCCATGCTGCTGCTGGTCTGCGCGGGCCTCTTCGTCCAGAGCGGCAGAAGAGCCGGCGCGATTGACTTCGGTTTTCGGACCGACGGCCTGCTGGTGCTGTCGGTCGATCCCCTCGGCCAGGGGTACGACCGGGAGCAGGCCCGGAGGCTCTACCGGGACATCCTGGAAGACGTTGTCGCCTTGCCCGGCGTCGAATCGGCGAGCTGGGCCCGCCGGGCCCCGCTGTCGCCGGGCCCGAACCGGGGCAACGTGTTCACCCTGGACGGCGGCACGGCGCCGGAGCCCGACGGCGTGCGGGTCTCCCTCAACTACGTAGACTCGGGCTTCGTCGACACCGTGGACATCCCGGTGCTACGGGGACGCGGTTTTCGCGAGGAAGACACGGCAGGCGACCGGCGGGTGGCTCTTGTCAGTGAACGCGCGGCAAGACAACTGTGGCCGGGACAGGACGCGATCGGGCGGCGGATCGTCCACGACTTCATCAGCGGCGCACCGTTCGAAGTGATCGGCGTCGTGCGCGACGCGCACATGTCCCCCACGTCGCCGTTCGACCGGCCGCCGTTCGTCCTCTACCCGTTCGGGTTCCGCCCCCCGCGGGGGAGGGCCACGCTGCACGTGCACACGGAGGAACCGCTGAGCGCCGCGCTCCCGGCGGTCGCGGACACCATTCGCCGGCACGACCCGACCCTGGCGATTCTGGACGCGGGCGGCATGAACGACGTGCTGCGCTCGAAGCCCATGCTGGTGATTGTACGTTTGGGCGCCGCGCTGATGGGGTCGTTCGGCCTGCTGGGTCTGCTTCTCGCCGCCGTCGGACTCTACGGCGTCGTGTCACATGCAGTGGCCCAGCGGAAGCAGGAGTTCGGCATCCGATCCGCCCTTGGCGCGACCTCGGCGGCCATCATCCGGCTCGCACTCGGTCGGGGCGTCGTGCTGTCGATACTTGGACTGGCGCTCGGCGCGCTCGCAGCGTCCGGCCTGGCCCGACTCACCGCTGGTTTTCTCGTCGGCGTCAATGCAGGCGACCCTGCCGTGTTCGGTGTCGCGGGCCTCCTGCTGGCGGGCGTGGCTCTGCTCGCGTGTCTGGTGCCGTCCCGGCGCGCGGCGAAGGCCGACCCGCTCACGACGCTGCGGGCCGGGTAGGAGTTGGGACACCGAGCATTCTCGGGCGTCAGGTCCGGGTCAGCGCGCGCGCCGGGTCGAGCCTGGAGGTACGACCGACCCGAACCGCGGGGCTTCTCCGCTCGCGGGCGGGGCCGGATTCTCAGTCCACCTGAACGTCCAGAGAGGATGACCATGAGGATCCTGCACGCGATGTGGCTGTAGCCGTGGAAAGCAGGCGTACGTGAACCTCGTGCGCTGGATCTTCGTGCGGAGCGCGGTGCGCTTCTAGCCCAAGTTTGACAGCGGTATTGCTAAGCTGTTTGCGACGCGGGAATGCTCTGCTTTCAGTCGTCCGATGCGCTGCCAGACTTGGCCGAGGCGCTTGTGTGCGCGTGGGCGTGCCAGTCCGGCGTTGAGCTTGGTCAGGGCCGTCTCGAAGCGGACGGCGAAACGCTCGACGATGCCCCGTTCCTTCTCGGCCCGCTGCTCGGAATAGCAGTACAGGCGCACATCGTCGGGGTCGGTCGAGACCACCTTGTGCAGATGCACGGTCTGTTGGGATTGGGTCTGGATCGACACGGCGGTCTCGGCGTCGAATTGCGGGCGGCGCGCGGCTGACGACTAGTTGCAGCCGTTCGCGAAACGTTCATTCGTAGCCTTCAAAACGACACGCTAGATTCACGCGCGAAGTGTATCGTCCCGGGATGTGTAGTGTGCGGAAGGAAGCCGGTGAGGTCGTTCGTCGCTGCGGTCTTGGGTGTTGGCCGTCCTCACGATGCCAACAGTCGTGCTGGCCGACCGCCGTTCGCCGTTGGTAGTGGGCAACAGAACCACACCACATCGGGCGGCTGCCGACCTGCGGGTATGGATGTCGGCGCATACAGCCTCACCGACACCGGCTGGTAGACACAGCGGGTTGGCACGGTATGGGTGATGTGCTCGACGCGCACATGGCCGAACTTGTCCGCCACACGCGCGACTCTTCCGGGGCGTATAATAACTAAAGACAAGGAGTTTCTGGGAATCATGAAAGAGAGTTCGACCATGCGATCAAACGATGACAGCCGTTCGTCAGGGGCTGAATATCTGACCCGTACATCCCGTATCCGCCTCGCCCACGCCGGCGCCGCCATGGCGCTTGTCGCGCTTGCCGCTCTGGCGTTCCCTCCCCCGACGGCGGCGCAGTCACCCACGACGTTCGTCAGCAATACCAATCAGCCCTTCTATCGAAACTCCCAAATTGAGCGGGATCGCGCGCAACGATTCACCACGGGCTCGCACGAGAACGGGTACGACCTGAGCGGTGTCAGGCTCATGTTCGGGCCAGGTTATCTCTTTCTTTCAGTCTCCGTGTGCATGACGGACACAAGATGTCAAGGGGGCGAGGACCTCGTTATCGACGGCAAGGACGACGGGACGATCGATCTGCGGCCGCACGATTTGAATCGAGCCGGAAACGGGCGGCCGCTGTCGGTGATCTGACGGAGATATGCGATGAGAGGTAGATGCAGATTCTCGCTGTTCGCGGTCACCGCGCTGGCTGGAGTGCTCAGCGCCGCCGTCTCGGTCCAGGAGATACCGAGGACTTCCTGGGGCGACCCGGACCTGCAGGGTGTCTGGGTCGGCTCGACGCTGACCCCGCTTGAACGGCCGGCAGATTACCAGGGGCGGGAGTTTCTGACCGACGAGGAAATCGCGGCGCTCGAGACCGCCGCGCGCGTCGAGGAGCACCGCCGACTGACCCGGCCTGCGGAGCGCGCGCCGGCAGGGGGGAACGTCGACTACCGGCCGGACGGCAGTCTCGGCTACGACGGCTTCTGGCTCGACGAAGGCACCACTTGGCAGCCGAGCGGGCGCACGTCGCTGATCGTCGATCCGCCGAGCGGCCGAATCCCCTACATGCCGACGGCGCGGGACCACGAGCGGCCGTACGGGACGGGCCCCTGGGACTCGCACCTCGACCTCGACACGGGCGAGCGGTGTTTCGGTGACGGGTTTCCGCAGATCTGGTTCGGAGACAACCCGAACCACCAGATCTTCCAGACGCCGACCGACGTGGTGATCCTCCACGAGATGTACCACCAACGCCGGATCATCCCGATCGACGGCCGCCCGCGGACCGGGCTCCCCCAGTGGAACGGTGAGCCTCGCGGCCGGTGGGAAGGGAGCACGCTGGTGGTCGAGAGCCGCCACTTCCCGGATCGCTCGGAGGACCGGTTCCGTCACATCTGGCGCGCGCCCGCCGCGACCCTGCACGTGGTGGAGCGATTCACGCGCGTCGATGCGGAAACGATCGACTACGAAGCAACGATCACCGACCCGGTCCGCTTTGCGCAGCCATGGACCATCCGCTTCGCGCTGTCGACGGACCAGTCGGGGCAGGGGGTGGTTCCGGGCCCGCTCTTCGAGTACGCGTGCCACGAAGGGAACTACGCGCTCGTGAACGTGCTGCGCGGCGCTCGCGTCGAGGATGCAAGTGTCGCCGCCCGCTGAGGCCAGGGGCCGCGGGCGTCTGCTGCAAACGACGCAGATCCGGCCGTGGGTCGGCCGAGGCGAGCGTCGGGTCGAGACACATCCGCGTCGCACTGGTGACCACCCCTGACGGGCCGGCGCTGCTACCGGTGGCACGGCGGCCGATCAGAAGTGGTACTTCAGATTGACGGTCAGCCCCTGATAGCCGCCGCCGGAGAATGTCAGCTCGTTGTTCCACGGCGTAACGCCGTCGGCGAGTACGGGCGCGTGGCTTCGAACGGTGTCGTACAACGCCTCGTGCTCGACGTCGTCGAACCTCGCCCAGCGAAGCGCGACGCCCAGGGAGGTGTGTTCGCTGAGGGCGTAGTCGACCCCGGCCAGCGCCTGGTATCCGAGGACGATCTGGCGCACGTAGGTATCCAGAATGCTGACGGTTCCCGCTGCGGCGCGCTTGGCCACGTCCGGCCAGTCCGGATCGAATTCTATCTGCAGGTACTCCGCCTCGGGTCTACGTACGAATTGCAGATAGTAATTCATGTCCACCGCGGCCCAACCGACACCGGCCCCGGCATACGGCGTCCAGCGCGAGCCGTTGCGGAAATCGTAGTACACGTTGGCGAACGCCTGGCGCACCGTGTGATCGCCAATCCACTCGTAGGGCGGCTCATCCGTATTCCACTCCGAGGTCTTGCCCCGCAGCGCCGTGCTTGTGGTTTCGCCGATCGGTGCCTCGGCGCTGCCCGGAGATGTGCTCAGGTACTCGACCTCGAACCGCAGTCGGCTGACCGCGTGGCCCAGCATGAAGCCAGCGGCCAGACCGGCGCCCGGGTCGAACCTGTTGGATGTGATCCCGGGGCTGATGTCCAGGCAGGCCGGATCCTCGATGGGCGGGCTCACCGATGGCGGATACAGCAGCACGTCGCAGCGGGTCGGGTGGCTGATGTAGCTCCGGGCCGACTGCACCGGAGTGGGAAACGCGGCGCCAAGCTGAAGGCCGAAGTAGAAGCCGTCGCGCTCGTCCTGGGCCGCGGCGGTGTTCGGAATACACGCCAGGATCAAGCACAGGGCGGCGACCAGGGCGGAGGGCGGAACCCGGCGAGAGTTACGGAGAGCTTTCATGAGTGACCATGAAAACAGGGTCAGGTTCGCCGCCAGGTCAGCGCCGAGGACCGCCGCCAGACCCAGACGAATCAGTCTGCTGAGACGAACTCTCCGGAGTCGGCGACGAGCTCTCCGGAGCCGGAGGCGTCGGCGTGGGACCGCAAGCGCTCTCGATGTCCTTGTCGGTTGCACCGCCGACGATTCTCTGCAGTGCTCCCTGAGTCAGTGTTTCTCGCTTCGGCATTCTGGATCCTCCTGGATCCTCCCTCGAAGGAACTCGTACCCTTGTCGCCGTATCCGGTAGTTCCGTTACTTTTAGCGAGCTTGTGGCCAGCACGTATCAAGGCTACACGCTTTCCGTGAAGGTGACGTGAGGTAGTAAGGCTCGTCACATGATTCTTTCGTGAATTTCCGCTCTCTCGCCACGGGGGCAGCCGATGACCGGGACTGGGTGGGGGAGCCCATGGGATGCGGGCCACGGTCGTGTACCTGCAGCGCAAGATCGCGGGCCGTCTGCGTTCGACGGTGTGGATGCGGTCTTCGGGGCACACGACGGTCCACAAGGCGTGTTTCTGGCCGATTTCATAGGTAAATCGCGTATCCGTACCAATACGTCACGTAATGTTCACATCCAGGGCGTACGATCTGGCTGGCGCGCGGTGAGCAGACCTGCGCGCGCCCTCCGCCGTTCCAGCATCTTACCGTCGGGAGGCAATTGGAGAATTGGCCGTGATCGGAACCGGCACGCGGTCCGTCTTTCTTGCGCACGTCCAGTTGGTGGTGGTGACCGTGGGGGTCGCCACGCCGGGACTTCAGTTTGCCTGCGGTCCACACAACCTCAGTCTCCCCGCGCCGAACCCGCAGCCGCTGGTCGAGGGGCAGAACCCCTGTCCGGCCACGGTCACGCCGCCGTCGGCATCGTTCAGGGCCGGCTTCGGCCCGGCGTCCCCGCTCGGAGACGGCCGGAGTGCCAGGTCCCTTCACGGCCGCGCGCGGCGGACCATCCTCGACGCGGTCTGGGAACACCGGATAGGGCTGGAGCGTGGCCTCATCCTTCCGACGATCCGGCGGGCGGCGGCGGAAGACGTGGGCGAGATCGCGGTGTTGCAGGACGAGGGCGATCTGATCCTTGCTGCCAACAGCTACGACCTGAGGGACGTCACGCTGCGCTTCGAGCCGAACGCGGCCGGCGGGTACGACGTGACGCGCGTCGGCTCGGCCATCTATCGACCGCTCCTGGGCGACCAGGTGCTGCTCGGGGACGACGATGCCGCAGCGCTGGCGCTTCCCTTCGAGTACCCGTTCTACGGCCGCGTCCACACGGGCGCTTTCGTCAACTCGGACGGCAACATCACCTTCGAGGAGGGCGACGACGCCAGCACACTGCGTGACATCTCGCGGCTGCTGACAGGCCCGCCGCGCGTCGCCCCGTTTCTGGCCGACCTCGACCCGTCCGCCGCGGGCGCGGTGTTCGCGCACACCGGCGCCGACGCGGTCACCGTCACCTGGTGCGCGGTACCCGGATTCGACTCGCAAACCAGCCTGGTCACGGTTCAGGCGAGCCTGCTGCCGGACGGCCACGTAGAGATGACCTTCGATCGGGATATCACGTTCGGACGAGTCATCGTCGGGCTGTCGCCGGGCCGGACGGCTACGCTCGAGGCGGTCGACCTGACCGACGCCGGTCCTGCCCCGGGCGGCGCGGGCGCCATTGGCGAGCGGTTCTCGGCACGCGCCGAGATCGACCTGGTCGCGGTGGCCGCGAAGTTCGCGGCGTCGCATCCGGATGCGTATGACCAACTGGTCATCTGGACGGACCGGCCGGGCTTGCTCGAAGACGCGTTCGCCTACGAGATTGGGGTCGCCAACGACATCCGCGGCATCGGCCTGCCCATCCACGACAGCTCTGCCGCCCTGGGGACCGACGAGCTGAGCAGCATCGTGGTCATGGGGTGGCTCGGCAAGTACTCCGAGGACAAGTCGAAGAAGGTGATTGGCGAAGGAACCACGCTGGGCACCCTGGGCCACGAGGCGGGACACCGGTGGCTGGCCCAGCTCGAGTTCAGCGATCGCGACCGCGAACGCTCGTCGGCGATCCTGGACGGATCCGGTTATCACTGGAACTTCTTCGTCGACAGCGACGCGTCGGTGATGGGGGGCAACAACATCGAGGAGCTCGGCGGGGGACGGTTCGAAACCGTGGCGGCGGTCGAGCGCTACAGCGCGCTGGACCAGTACGTGATGGGCCTGCGCCACGACTTCGAAGTGCCGCCGTTCTTCCATGTCGAGTCGTCGATGAACGTATCGCCGACGGGCGGGCACACCGGGGGTCCGCGGGTCGGCGTCACGTTCAGCGGCACGCGGCGCGACGTGTTGATCGAGGACATCATCGAGGTCATGGGACCGCGGGTGCCGAGCGCCGACGAGTCACCGCGCGTGCACCGGCAGGCCTTCATCTACGTCGTCGGAGCAGGCAACACGGCAGATTCCGCCGATGTGGCCAAGCTCGACACGATTCGCCGGCAGTGGGAAGGGTTCTTCGGGGAAGCGACGGAGGGCCGCATGCGTGTCGAGACGCGGTTGCGGGCCGGCGGCTCGGCGGCCATGACGCCGTGACGCCGTGGGCTGGCGCTGCTCGGCGAGCGGGTGGTGGACGGACGAATGGAGCAGGAGGCATCGCCCCGGTTGCTGCGGCACCACGCAATCGTCCCTGCGACACAATCAGTCCCACGACAACGACGTGATCACGGTCCGCGTCGGGTCCGCTCAGGCGCGGTCCCTGACTCGGTCGAACGCGGGCGTACAGCAAGAACGGGCAACCGAGACCACGGAGAACAACCCAGTGAGAGCAACGCGCGGGCACTACGAACCAACCTCGAAGCCGAAAGACTGCATGCGCGAAGCCAAGGTAGGCACGACGTGGACGAGGGGCACGCTGTGGCGCGCAACCCTGATGCCGGCCGTGCTTGTGCTGGCCTGGACCACGCTTGCATCCGTGGCGAGCGCGGCGCCTCAGGGCAACGACACCCAGGAACAGGTCGAGGAACGGACGGACGCGCCGGCCGAGGAACTCGGCCGCGCACTCGGGATGACGCCGGCCGAGATTGAGGCCCTGGGTTTGTCGCCCGCCGAGATGCAGCGGCTGCTCGCCGGATTCACCGAGGAAACGGTGGTCGTCGGCTCCCGCGCCCAGCCGCGCAGCGCCACCGAGTCGGCGGTTCCGGTGGACGTGCTGTCGGCCACCGACCTCGTCAGCCAGGGGGCGGGCGACCTGCAGGACCAGCTCCGCACCATCGTGCCGTCGTTCAACACCAACACCCAGCCGATCAGCGGCGGATCGACGGTGGTGCGCCCCGCCATGCTGCGCAACCTGGCCCCGGACCACACGCTGGTGCTGGTCAACGGCAAGCGCCGCCACCGCTCCTCGATAGTCGACTGGCACGGCGGCAACGGCGTGGCGTTCGGCTCGCAGGGGCCCGACATCTCCGCCATCCCCGCGATTGCCCTGCGGCAGGTCGAGGTGTTGCGCGACGGTGCGGCGGCCCAGTACGGCTCGGACGCGATCGCCGGCGTGATGAACTTCCAGCTCAAGGACGCCCGTTCGGGCGGCAGCGTCGAACTCAACACCGGGATGTACCGCGCCGGCGACGGGGAGTCGACCCAGTTCGCCGGCAACGTCGGCCTGCCGCTCGGCGCCACCGGGTTCGCCAACGTGAGCCTGGAGTACGGCAACGCGAACCCGACCGACCGCGCCGCGCCGCGCCGCGACGCGATGGCGCTCATCGCGGCCGGCAACACGCACGTGTCGTCCGACCATCCGCAGGTGTGGGGCGATCCGGAGGTCGACAACGACCTGAAGGCGTTCGGCAACTTCGGCTATACCTTCCCGGCCGGCGTGCAGGCGTACGCCCACACGAGCTACGCCACCAGGAAGGTCACCTACGGCATCTTCTTCCGCAACCCGAACACGCGGCTCGGCGTGTTCAGCAACGACCGCGGCCGCACGCTGCTGGTCGGCGACGTGCTCGCGGCGAGCGGCATGGGCTCGGCCGACTGCCCCACGGTCACCGTCACCGACCTCGTGCCGGACCCGGTCGCGCTGCGGCAGGTGGCCGACGACCCGCACTGCTTCACGTTCCAGGAGCTGTTCCCCGGCGGCTTCACGCCGCAGACCGGAGGCACGGCGACCGAGGCGGCGCTGACCGGGGGCGTGCGCGGCTTTACCGCCGGCGGGTTCAACTGGGACCTGAGCGGCTCGGTCGGCATGCACCGCACCGACTTCTTCATCCGCGACACCATCAATGCATCGCTGGGTCTCGAATCGCCCAACGCGTTCGACGTCGGCAGGAACCGGCAGCGGGACGTCAACCTCAACTTCGACGTGTCGCATGCCGTCACGGACACGGTCAACCTCGCCGCGGGCGCCGAATGGCGCGACGAGCAGTTCGGCCTGCGGGCCGGCGACCGCGCGGAATGGATGGTCGGCCCGTACGCGGCGCAGCGCTTCATGGCCGGCTCCAACGGCGTCTTCGCCTACAGCCCGGCGCAGGCGGGCACCTGGAGCCGCCACAACGTCGCGGCCTACGGCGACCTGGAGGCGACCGACCCGGACGACGCGTGGACGCTGGGCGCGGCTGTCCGCAGCGAGGACTTCGAGGACTTCGGGACGACGACCAACGGCAAGGTGTCGGGCCGTGCCGGCTTCGTGCGGGGCAGCGTGAGCACGGGGTTCCGCGCGCCCACGCCCGGCCAGCAGCACGGCCTGAACATCCACAGCTGGTTCGACCCGACCGTCGGCGACCTGGTCAACAACGCGGTCATCCCGTCGGTCTCGCCGGTGGCGCTGTTGCGCGGGGGCGCGCCGCTGCAGCCCGAGACATCGCTCAACTACACCGCCGGGGTGGTGTTCGGCGGCGGTCCCTTCACGCTGACGGCCGACTACTTCCGCATCGACGTGTCCGACCGCATCGGCATCACGAGCAACTTCACGCTGACGCCGGCGGAGACCGCTGAGGTCGTGGCCGGGGGCTTCGAGGCCGCCGAGAGCGTGCGCAATTACCGGTTCTTCACCAACGCCTTCGGCACGACCTCGCAGGGCATCGACGTCGTCTCCACCTGGACGCCGCTGGCGCTGCGCGGGAACACGGTCGTCAGCGCGGTCTTCAACCACACCGACACCGAGGTGACGGACAACGACAAGGGTCTGCTCGACGGCCGGCGGCTCGCGGAGTACGCCTACGCGCTGCCGCGCACCCGCTGGAACGTCGGCCTCACGCAGCGCCTCGCGCGGGCGAGCCTTCTCGGCCGCCTCAGCTACTACAGCGGCTGGTACGACTACGACAGCGGGCGCGGGACGGTCTTCGATCCCTCGGGCGGCCTGGAGCAGGGCTTCTTCGACGGCCGGCCGATCGTCGACCTGGAGCTGAGCGTCCCCCTTGGGCAGGGAACAACGCTGGCCGTCGGGGGGCAGAACGTCTTCGACACCTACTCACAGGTATCGGTCATCGCCAATGCCGTCGGCGAGCGGTACAGCGAGTACATGCCGTGGGGCTACAGCGGCGCCTACTACTACGTGCGCATCGGTTACGACTGGGCTGGTAGCTGAGCGGCACCTGCGAGCCGGAGGGACAAAGCTGACGCCCTGTCGAACGGGCGCCGTGTGACCAGCCAACGCGAGGCCCTGACCGGCGGAGCCGTCCGCACCCGCCAGACGGAGCGGACCCGGATTCACCGCTACGTCTATGGAGACCGACGCCAGATGAGAATCGCTCCGAGATTCTTACTCGCTTCCGTGCTCGCGGGAACCGCACTGATCGCCACCGGGCGGCATGTCGCCTCGCAACAACCCGGCGTCGTGACCATCGCTGCCGGTCACGCCGTCGACCTCGACTCGTTACGGCACTGGGACAGGAGGGTGGACGGACTCATGAGGACCGGCGACCTCATCGCCGTATCGCGCTTGAGCGACCCGTCCGTCGATGGACGCACCCACGAGTACCTCGCGCAGCACTACGAGGGCGTTCCGGTGCATGGCGGCGGCATCTCCCGGCAGCTCGATGGCGGTGGCGTCACCGTGTCGCTGTTCGGTACCCTGCACCGGGGAATCGACGTGGCTGCCACGCCGGCGCTGTCGGAGTCGGAGGTCGCCGTGCTGCTCGAGCGGATGCACGGCGCAGAGCTCGTCGCCGGAGAGCCGTCGTTGGGCGTGCTGCCATTGCCGGACGGCTCGTACGCGCTGACGTATCGGGTCGCCGTGTCCGACGGGTTCATCTATTTCGTCGACGCCGGCGACGGCCGGGTCCTGCACCGCGTGCACGCGCGCATGTCGCAGTCGGCGATCGGCGCCGGCACCAACTTCCAGGGGCAGCGGAGGAAGCTGAACACCACGTATGCGCACGACCGCTTCGAAGCGCTCGACGCCATGCGGCCTGCGGAGATCGTCACGCTCGACCTTCGCTTCAACAACCGGCGCGAGGAGCGCCTGGTCGAGGAGCACGTGATCAACGACCTGCCGCCCGGCGAGCGGGTCTGGACGTCGGACGATATCGCGGCCGACGCGGACAACGACTGGGACGACCCGGCGGTGGTCGACGCGCATGCCTACAGCGGCTGGTTCTACGATTACCTCTCCGCCAGGCACGGCTGGGCGGGCGTCGACGGCGCGAACGGACGGATCCTGCTCATGGTCAACGACCCCGATGCGACTGCCTACTTCGCTCTCCCACCGTATGGCCCGGAAGGCACCGGTGTGTTCAGCTACGGCCGCTCGGTCGACGAGACGAGCGAGCAGGCGTGGGTCACGGCAGACATCGTCGCGCACGAGCTGATGCACGGGGTGACGCACTTCTCGGTAAGCAACCGCACCGGTGACCCGTATCCACTGATCCTCACTCACCTCCCTGTCGGCACGAGACTCGGCCCCAAGAGTTTCACGGACTACAAGGGAGATACCTACCTACACGTGTACCACTGCTCGATTTCGAGGGCTGGTCATCACACCGGACGGGTTCGACGTGGGCCTGGTGCCGGCCTGGTGCGTCAACGGCCGGTTCCTCCTGTCCTCCAGCCACGGCGGGGCCATCCACGAAGGCTATTCGGACATCTTCGGCGATTCGCTCGAGTTCTACTACGAGGACGAAGGTCTTGCGGGCGACTACCTGTCGGGCGGCGAACTCGAGGTTGGTCCCTTCCGTTCGCTCAGTGACCCCCGATCGGTCCACGACGGCTTCTATCCGGATGCCTACGACGACCGCTACGAGTTCGCCCTCACCCTGAGCGAGGAGGGCTACTGGGACTACTCCGGGTTCGTATTCGTCCATGGCCGGTACTACGGCTCTACCGATTGGTTCGGCTACGGAGGCAACCACTGGAACTCACTGTTCCTGAGCCACGCCTTCTATCTGGCCATCGAGGGCGGTACGCACCGCTCGACCGGGGTGACCGTGGAGGGTGTTGGCGGCGGCGCCCGGGCGGAGATCGAACGGATCTTCTTCCGTGCGATGCGGGACCTGATGCCGGCGTCGGCGGCGTTGCCGATCGCCGCGGACGTCATCCGCCAGTCGGCGGCCGACCTCGCCCCGGGCGGCGATGCGCAACGGGCCATCGACCAGGCGCTCCGCGCCGTCGGGCTGTTGCCTTGACGGGAACCCCGATTCGGAGGGGAACCGGCCGGCCCGCAGCAACCCTGACGGGCACGTTGTGCATGGCCGGGCGCGGAGACCTGTCACGCGATCGGCTCGGCGGCTCGCCACTTACGTGCGGGACCGCTGCCGGCGGGCAAGCGCGGCGAACAAGCCGCCGCGCTCGATGAGGTCGTCGAAGGCGCCTCTTTCGACGATTCGTCCCTTGTCGAGCACGTAGATGCGGTCGACGTTGCGAATGGAGCTGAGCCGGTGGGCGATCACGACGCGGGTCGCGCCAAGCTTCCCCAGCGTCGACTGCACTACTGCTTGGGCGCGGTTGTCGAGAGCGCTGGTCGCCTCGTCGAACAGCAGGACGCGCGGCCGGCGGGCGAACGCGCGGGCGATGAGCAGTCGCTGCTTCTGCCCCATGGAGAACCCGGCGCCGTCGGCCGGAACCACCGTCCGCATCTGCATCGGCATGGCCCGGATGTCATCCGCGAGCCCGGCCGCTCGAGCCGCCGACCAGGCTTCGTCGGCGCTGAGCGGCGACAGGCCCGCGATGTTCTCGTAGATGCTGCCGGCCACGAGCTTGCCGTTCTGCAGCACGACGCCCATGCGTTGCCGGACCGCCACGATGTCGAGCCCCGACAGGTCGTGGCCGTCGAGGAAGATCGATCCCGACGTCGGCTGCTCGAAGCCGAGCAGCAGGCGATGGATCGTCGATTTCCCGCAACCCGAGGGCCCGACGAAAGCCACGTACTCCCCCTGTCGAATACGAAACGACACGTCTTCGATCGCGTTCGGCGTCCGCGCCGCGTAGCGGAAGGTGACGTTCGAGAACTCGATGTCGCCACGAACGTCGCCCGGATCGATTCCACCCCCGCACAGTTCGGGACGCCCGTCGAGCACCGGCTTGACGCGCTCGAGTAGCGGTGCAACGCCGAGTGCGCCGGTCAACGCCATGGTCAGGTTGCCAACCGCGGCCGCGAGCTGTCCGAAGGCGGCGTTGAACGAGAGGAAGTCGGCCAGATCCATCCCCGGCTGCGTTCCGCCGGTCGGGCCGGCGTAGTAGACGACGCCGTAGATGACGGCCAGGGCCAGCGGCTGGAACGCGCCGATGACGGCATGCTGCCCGGCGGCCCAGAGCCGCGCCCGGAGAGAGGCTTGCTTCTGCTCGGAGAAGCGGCGGGCCCAGTGCGCGAGGGCGTGGCTCTCGGCGTTGGCCACGCGCAGCTTGGCCACGCCGTTGATCATCTGGAAGACGAACCCGTCGATGGCGCCCTGCATGCGAAACACGTCGCGGTAGTGCCGTACCTGGCCGTAGGAGAACACGCAGGTTGCCGCTGCCATTACCGACAGCATGACGCACACGTAGAGCGCGAGCAGCCAGTGGTAGTAGAAGAGCAGCGCGAGGCTGCACATCGAGAAGAGGCCGCTGATCGCCGCCTGGAGGGCAGTGCCCGTCAGCATCCGGCGGATCTCGCTGATCCCGTTGGCGCGGGTCGCGAGGTCGCCGGCGGTGAACCGCCGGAAGAACGGCGCCGGCAACGCGATGAGCCGGCTCCAGACAGCAGCCTGCAGACGCTCGTCGACGCGCCCCTCGATCCGCAGCAGGGCCAGGCCCCGCACGATGATGAAGACCGCATTGCCCAGAGCGAGCAGCATCAGGGCGGCCAGAGCCGCGCTCCACGCCGGCACGTCGGCCCGCGGAATGAACTCCGCAAGCACCTGCCCGGTCAGGATCGGCACCAGGAGCGCCGCGACCCCGCCGAGTGCGCCCACGACTAGAACGGTCCTCAGATCCTGCCCGCGCCGGTGCAGGGCGAATCGCAACGTCTTTCCGGCTCTCTCCAGGTCGTCCGGCAGCGCCGGGTAGAATGCCAGGCCTTCGGACGAGATTTCCGCGGCACGCCGCCGGTTGACGGGGAGTTCCGTCCCCGCTTCCGGGTCGACGACGCGGTAGCCGCCGCGCCGGTTCGACACCACGCCGATCGGTCTCTCGTCCGATTCCGTGAAACCGACGAAGGACGGACCGTCGCGCTTCCACCAGCCGGGGGCGAGCGTTATCCGCCGCGTGCGTATCCCGGCGCGACGGGCGAGCCGCTCCGCGACCGCGGTGGCTTCGGATGCGTCCGCCGGGATCTCCTGCTCGGCGGCTCGTTCCCGAGCTTCGGCGGACACGCCGCACGACCGGGCGACCAGTTGTACCGCTGCCTGCAGCGAGCTCCGTTCCTCGAGCCCGGCGTGCCGGGGACCGTGCGACGCGCCGAGCACGTCGCCGAGACCGCCGAGGGCCCGCGTCAAGGACGCCCGCCTGGCCCCGTGCGCACGCCGCCGGCGGGTCTCGAGCTCGGTCTCGCCCTCCGCCTCGGCAAGAATCGCGTGCTCGAGAATGCGCGTGCCGAAGCGGAGGAGCGCCGGCCACAGGCGCTGGGTCAACAGCGCGGTGGGTGTGTAGACGGCGGTTACCTCGGTGTCGGCGTCGATCTCGAACCAGGTGCGCTCGGTGAGCGGCAGCAAGGGCTCGCCCTTGTCCACCACCATGTCGCCGCGCCCCAGCCATCGCATCCGCGCGTCGGCCAGGACCCATACGATGTCGCCATGCTGCGCGCTCAGCACGGCGCCGGCCGGATAGCCGACGTCCGGTTCGGCCTCGAGCAGCTCGGCGTCGAGCGGGACCGGGCGGCCGCGCACGGGAAACTCCGAGAGCCGGGCGATCCAGTCGTCGATCCAGGCGGTCGCGGCGAGGTCGAACGTGTCGGCGGCCACGCCGGCACGCTCGCCCGCGATCAACACGGCGTCGAGGGACGGCACTGCGAGGAACCCGAACACGCTGTCGGGCCGGGTCGCGTCCGGTACGCGGTCGTTGCCGAAGGCCATCGAATCGGCGGGTACCCGAGCGACGAAACGCCGCCGGTTGACGGGCTCGTCCCCGCGCAGCTCCACTGCGAAGACGTCCAGATGTCCCTGCTCGACGACGTAGACGCGCTCGGGATCGTCCATCAGGAACGGCCGTGTCGCAGCCGTGGCGATCCGTTCCCCGCGGATGCGTTCGATGACCGGGATGTCCGCCACGGCGTCAGCCTGCCGTCACGAGGGTGCGATACGGTCCGCCGTCCGCCATCAGGTTCTCGTGGGTGCCGCGTTGAACGATCCGCCCGCCTTCGAGCACGATGATCTCGTCCGCGTCCCGGATGGTGCTGAGCCGGTGCGCGACGATCAGGCAGGTGCAGCCACGCTGCCGCAACCGGTCGTCGATCTCGACCTCGGTGACCGGGTCGAGCGCCGCGGTCGCCTCGTCCAGCACCAGTACGGCCGGGTTGCGGGCGAGAGCGCGGGCGATCTCCAGACGCTGCCGTTGCCCGCCGCTGAAGTTCCGCCCGCCTTCCTCCACCGCCGCGTCGTACTTCTCCGGCCGCTCGGCGACGACGTCGTGTATCGCCGCATCGCGCAGGGCCTGCACGACGTCGCGCTCGGACACGGCTGGCTCCCAGAGCGTGACGTTGTCGCGCACGGTTCCCTCGAACAGCACGAACTCCTGGTCGACGTGAGCCAGGATCTCGGCGAAGCGGGCCGGCGCAAGGTCCGCTATGTCGTGTCCGTCGATACGTACGCTGCCTGACCAGGGCGTCAACAGCCCGCAGATCAGTCTGGCCACCGTCGACTTGCCGCTGCCGGATCCTCCCACCAACGCCACCCGCTGGCCGGGGCGGATCGACAGGGTGAACCCGTCGATCAGCGGCGGCTCCTTGATGTTGTGACCGTAGGTCACGCAATCGAGCTCTACGGCGCCGCGCGGGGCCGGCGCCTTCTCTTCCGCCGCCTCCGGGTCGAGAGCGCGCCGCGCGCGCTCGTCCGGCGCGTACTGCAGCACGTCGTCGAGCCGGGCGATGTCGCCGCGGATGGTCTGCAGGTTGGCCCCGAACTGGACGAGCCCGTTCAACGGCCCCGCGAAGCTCTGCGCCAGGCTCTGAAAGGCCACCAGGCCGCCGATCGTCAGCGTCCCGTCGAGGACCCGCAGCCCCCCCACGCCCAGGATCGCGACGACTCCGAGGGCGAAGAGCAGCGGAGGTGCGACGTTCGCCATCACGGAGACGAACGCCAGGCGCTGCTGCGCGTCCAGCGCGTTGGCGTGCATGCCCGACCAGCGCGCGAAGAAGTCGTCCTCGATCCCGCCGGCCTTGAGGGTCTCCATCATCTGGATGCCATTGACGGAGACCCCGGCCAGCTTCCCCTGCTCCTTGAGCAGGCGGCGGTTGGCATCCTCCCGGGCGCGGGAAGCGAGCCGCAGCACGAGCAGGTTGACCGCCACGATGGCGGTCGTGACCAGTGTCAGCGGCACGTCGTAGGACAGCATCACCGCCGCATAGAACCCCATAGCCAGCGTGTTGATCGCGTTCACCGCAAGCTCGTCCGACAGCAGCCGGGCGACCCTGTCGTTCGAGGCCACCCGGCTGACGAGATCGCCCGCGTAGCGTTGACTGAAGAACGGCATCGGCAGGCTCACGAGGTGCCAGAAGAAGCCGGAGGTCATGACGATGGAGAGCTTCGCCTCCATCCGCGCCAGGAAGCCGCGCTGCAGCCAGACCAGCGCGGCCTGAGCGATACTTGCCATCACCAGCCCGGCCAACAGTGCATTCACCCAGTCGCCGTTCCGTGCGATCAGCACGTCGTCGACGAACACCTTGAGCATCGTCGGCACGGCCAGGCCCGGGACGAGCAGGGTGAGCGTGGCCAGAATGGTGAAGGACAGCGCGTCGCGCGCGTAGCCGAGGCGGTTCCGCAGTCCGCCGACGATGCTCGGCCGGGACCCGCCCTTGCGAAAGGCGCCGCCCGGCCGGAAGCCGAAGCAGATGCCGGTGTAGCTCTCTTCGAACTCCTGCAGCGACAGGCGGCGCGGTCCGTAGCCGGGATCGTTGACGTAGAACTGCTTCCCCCTGATCCCCTCCAGCACGACGAAGTGGTTGAACTCCCAGTAGAGCACCATGGGGAAGGGAACTTCGAACAAGTCCTCCCGCGAGAGCCGGTATCCCGCTGCTGCCAGGCCGTACTCCCGCGCCGCGCGCAGCATGTTGGCTGCGTTCGCACCGTCGCGCGACACGCCGCAGCCGATGCGAAGCTCCTCCAGTGAAATCCACCGGCCGTGACGCGCGAGGATCATGCCGAGGCAGGCCGCCGCGCACTCGGTGGTCTCCATCTGTAGGATGGTGGGTACGGGACGCCGGCCGCCCCGGCGGGGTTTCAGGTTGGGTACGAGGTCCACGTCCGCGGTCAATAGCCGAGTCCCTCCCTGATGAGGGGGACGACGAGCGTGATGGGCGGCTGCCGCTCCACTTCGATCTCTACCCCCGCCACGGTGCCCGCGGTGATCTCCACTTCCGCTCCCTTGGTCGTGGTCCAGGCGAACCCGCTCGCGGTGTTCGGATCGGGGTCCAGAGCGACACGGCCGGAGTAGGGAGTCCCGCCGTTGGAGAAGGTCTCGGCGAGTTCCTGGTTCTGCAGGACGGCGGCCATGCTGTCGACGCTCGCGGGAAACTCCGAGAGGCTCTCGACGACGCCGGTCATGTAGCCGTACTCCACGTGCGGCACGGTGTTGGGGGACACCCGAACCGGCATGCCCGGCTCGACCCGCTTGCCGTCGGCGGTGGAGACGTAAATCAGAACGTCGAGCCCCTCGTCGCCGGTCCGGATCCCGAGCACCGAATCGCCGGGCTGCAGGACCGTGCCCACCTGCGCCTCGATTCCCGTCACCCGGCCGGAAACCGGTGCGCGAATTCGCCACGTCTCGATCAGCGTCTCGAGCTCGCCTACCTGGCGCCGGGCTTCGAGAAGCCGAGCGTTCGCGTCGTCGACGCGGATGCGGAGATCGTTTCGGCGGCGCAGCGACTCGGAGGCGACCTCGTCGCGACGCCGCATGACGTCGAACAGGTTGCGCCGCGCCAGATCCACCGCCTCCTCGTTGTCCTCTATCTCGGTCCTTGCCACCAGGCCGTCCTCGAAGAGGGCCAGGTTGCCGCGCAGGCGCGCGCCGGCGGTCTCGACCAGATCCCGGCCGGTGCGCTCCAGCACGTCCAGGTTGGTCCTCTGCCGAGCCAGATTCCGGTCGATCAGCGCGTTCTCCTCCCGCGCCTCCGTCTCGCGGTCGCGCAGCGTCGTTCTCAACTCCTCCACGAGTGCCAGCGCGTTGGCGTAGCGCTCCGCCGTCTCCGGGTCATCTACCTCCGCAACGACATCTCCCGCCGACACCAGCTCGCCGAGCGAGGCGACGATGCGAGCCAGCTTGCCGCCCTCGGGCGATGCTGCATCGAAAACGGCCCCGCCGCGACTCATCACGAGGCCGTCGCCCTGCACGTAGGTGGAGACTTCCCCGAGCACCGCCCACGCGACGACAGCGCCCATCAGCGCCATCAGCGTGAAGAGCGCCAGCCAGCCTTTGGGGGTCGTGACGTACAGCGCGCGGTCGAGGTGCTCCGGCGCGACCAGATCCTGCGGGGAGCGGGGCATCCTGCTCGTACCTGTCGAGGTCGCGCAGTTCGACGCAGTCGCGGGGGAGTCGAAGCACCTGCACGGTCACGATCCGCGGACAGCCCTTGGCAGCGCTGCCGCAGTTGGACATGCTCCCAATCCCTCCCGAGTCGGCTCGTCCAAATCGGTGGTCGGTTGCAGCAGCGCGGTCTTCCCTGCCGACAGAGTCCAACGAGGCCGCCGCTCACGACCGGCCGCGAGCGGCGGCCTCCGAGACAGGCCTACCTCAATTGCCGTCGGTCGGTGGCGGCGGAGGAGGAGGGCATCCCGCCTCGATCTCCTCGTCAGTAGCTCCGCCGACGATCGTCTGGAGCGTCTCGTCATCCAGAGGCTTGGGGGGTTTCTTGTTCTCCGGCATTCGGCTCCTCCTTTGCAAGGAATGTCGACAGAGACCGTATTCTCGTGCCGCGGGCGCGCTTGCGATCCATTCTTGCAACGGGGTCGAGCGCCAAGACCCGCTGCTGGTCGATAGCGCAATCACGAATACGGTCAGAACACTTTGGAGCGTACACAATGCGCCATGACCAGATCGTGAATAAATCGGAGTCAATCGAGAATACTTGGTGAATCCTGCTTTGACTGTCGGTGGGCAAACCGTACTCCAGTAAGGTGAATGCTCTATGAATTCCGTGCGGAGTATCGCGGCCGTTGCGTGAAATCTACCGTGAAGCCCTTCCTCGGGGGATAAGGAAGGCTGCGGCAAGTTCATCGCACAGATCCTGTTGCTCACCGTGCAGGCAGTCATCGCATTCGCCAACGCCACCGTAGTCCATTCTCTGTCCGGCTGGCCCCTGGGGCAGGCTTGTAGGCGCCGATTCCGCCTTCGGTCGGCTCCGAACCCTGGCATCACGCTCCCGATGCCGCGGCCTGCCGGGCTGCATGGACCATCGGAAGACCGAGCAGTCGCCGCATCGGATGGTCGACACTCGGGGGACGCCTTCCGCCTGCTCTGGGAGGTACACTGTAGATGTGAACGTGACGTGACCTGCAGGGCCAACCATGTTCACGGCGTCATGATTTCCTGGCCGATCAGCGCATCGAGAGTACCGTCGTCGGCACCGCGGACGCATCGAGACCGGCACGCGGTCGGGCGACCGGAGCGACTGGACGATTCCGGCGGCCGCCCAGGCCGACTTCGCGATCGGCTTCGCTTTTCCAACCCGTCC
Organism: Vicinamibacterales bacterium; assembly: GCA_965116825.1. GTDB lineage: Bacteria > Acidobacteriota > Vicinamibacteria > Vicinamibacterales > UBA8438 > WTFV01. Next base: position 5,894,145 of record OZ220736.1, on the reverse strand, counting down.
CGCCTCCCTCAGAATCTTGCCTGCTGACCCCGCGGAGCCAGTCGTCTCCGAGTCGCGCGGATCTGCGACAGAGCGGCATCTTCTGGAGCGGGCGCGCCGGGGAAGTCGCTCGGCAGTCGGCGCCTTGTTCGAGCGGTACGGTGCCTGGCTCCGGCGCTGGACCCGCAGCCGCCTGCCGCCGCGGGTGCGGGGCGCCATCGATACCAGCGACATCGTCCAGGACGCGTTGCACCACACGTTCGCCCGGTTCGCGTCGTTCCGGTCGCGGCAGGCCGGCGTGTTGCGGGTTTATCTGCGGCGCGCCGTCCAGAACCGGATCCATGACGAACTGCGGCGGGTCGCACGGCGGGGGAGCAGCATCATGCCGGACCAACCGGTGCTGCGATCCGACAAGGGCGCCCCGCAACTGGGAGAGCTCATCGACGACGAGACCTGGCGGCGCTACCGGGACGCTCTGCGGCAGCTTCCGCCCCGTGACCGCCGGCTGATCGTCGGTCGCGCGGAACTCGCGTACACCAGCGAACAGCTCGCGTTCATGGAACGACTGCCGAGCCCGGCCGCCGCGCGCGGGGCACTGCGTCGGGCGTTGGTGCGGCTGAGCGACTTGATGTCCGATGGGTAGCGCCGATCACGACGAACTCATCGGCGACGCGGCGGATGCCGTTGCGTGGAACGAGGAGGTGCAATGGGACCGCCGAGCGAAGCTCGCGACGCCGGCGGGCCGCCGAAGGCTGGATAACCTGCGTGCCCTTGCCCCGATGTTCGCGGCCGGTCGCGTTCGGGGCGCTGGAGCCGGCGCCGCGGCCGGGCCGGCCGATCCGCAGGCCGGCGCGGGCGTTCCTCGTGCCGCGAGGGTGCTGGTCGCAGTCGCCGCCATCGAGGTGGGGGCGGCGCTCGCGCTGCTTCCGCTGGAGTGGGAGGAATACCGCCGGGCGCACGGCGAGCTCGCCAGGTATCTGGCGACACAGTTCATCGGGCACACAGCGAACGCGTGCCTTCTGTTGTTTGCGGGCCGTTACGACCGGCGGACCCGGCTGCTCGGGAGCTACTTCCTGCTGCGGGCCGTGTTGCCTTCCCTGCACATGCTCCTGGCTTGCGTGTGGCATTTGCCGCCGGCCCACCTGTTGCACGGCGCGGTCGGGGAGCTGACTACGCCGATGATCGTGTTCGGCTTCCTCTACGCGATTCCGGGGGTGTTCGCTCCGGTGTTCCTGTGGGCGTTCGCTCGGGAGTGTCCACGGGTGTATCGGCGAACTGGCCTCGACGAGCTGGCGCGCCGCATGGTTCCGATCAGCGTGGGGCTCGGGTGCGGTCTATGGGTGGCGTGCGCGGGATCGCTCGCCGTCGCCCGGGCAGGTTACGCGGAGTGGGCGTTTCTCATGGTCATGGACGTCTCGATCGCGATCCTGGACCTGGCGCCCGTGCTGGCGATGGTCATGGTGGCGCTGCGAGCACACACGGCGCCGGCCGCGGAGGTACGTCGCGTCGCCGTATTCAGCGGCGGGTTCGTGCTGTGGATGGGACCGTGGGCGGCCTACGGCGTCGTCGAGGCGTTCGCGCCGGGTTTCTGGTTGGCGAACTACCAGTGGTCGCCGGCGGTGGCGCTGGTCGAGCTGGGTCGTTTTCCGGGGATGATCCTGCTCTGGTACTCGGTGCTGGCGGCGCGGGTGCCGCACCGCCGCGAGGTCATCCAGTCACTCTACCGGCGACTGCTGCGAATGCGCGTCCCGGCCGTAGTCATGACGGCGGCGTCGACGCTGGCGCTGGGCTGGTTGGTGGCGAGCCGTCCGGACCGCGAAGTGGGCGCGGTCATCTCGGACCCGCTGGTGCAGACGCTGTTTGCGATGACCGCGATCATGCTGCTGGTTGCCGCCGGCCGCGAGCGAATTCGCGTTCGTCTCGACGCGTGGGTGTACCCCGAGATGGCGGATCAGCGACAGCTTCTGGCAGCGGCCGCCGATACGCTCGCGCACGCGGGCGACCTCAGGGCGGTGAAACGAACGGTAGCCCGAACCGTGCAGCGCGGCTGCGGCTCGACCGCGAAGCTGTTGGTGGCGACCGACGGCGGGCTGCCGGGCGGACGGCTTGCGTCCTTGGCCCGTGCCTCGGCGATCGTCCGAATGCTGGGAGACCACGGGCGGTTCGATGCGGGTGCATCCGGACGACGACACGTCGGTCTTCGGATTGCTGCCGCGCGAGGAGGCCTCGTGGGTGATCGAAGCCGCCGCCGACGCGATCGTGGCGGTACCCGGACCAGGAGCCGAGCTCCTCGGCATCCTGGTGGTGGGGCGGCGCTTCGACGACCGCCTCGTGAAACGCGTCGACATCCCGTTCCTGGAGGCCTTGGGAGCGGCGGCGGGGCTTGCGGTGGGGCGGCTGCGTCTGCTGCAGGGTGGGCGCCAGTCGGTGGACGAACCGCCGGCCCTCGAGTGTCCCGCATGCCGCTCTGTGCAGGGACCCGGTGAGCCACCCGAGTGCGACTGCGGAGAAGCCTATGTCGAGGTGGCGCTGCCGAAACTGCTGGCTGGGAAGTACCGACTGGCGCGGCGTCTGGGCGCGGGTGGGATGGGCGCGGTCTATGTGGCTCGCGACCTTCGGCTGGACCGCGATGTGGCCGTGAAGACGGTGGCGGGTGCGGCGTCGGCATCCCTCCTGTTGGGCTTGCATCCGGAAGCGCTGGCGATGGCGACGGTCACGCATCCTGCTGTCGCGCAGATCTACACGATCGAGTCCTGGCGAGGCCGCCCGTTTCTCGTGGTGGAGCTGTTGGCGGGCGGTACGCTGGCCGACCGTCTCGTTCGGGGACCGGTGCCGGCGACAACGGCGATGTCGCTCGCCGCCGCGTTGGCCGAGGCGCTCGCGGCGCTGCACGAGGCGGGGTACGTGCACGGGGACGTCAAGCCGAGCAACGTCGGGTTCGCGTCGGACGGGTCGGTGAAGCTGCTCGACTTCGGCCTGGCTCGCGAAACAGGGGGCGCCGAAGCCGCGGCCGGCACGCTACGGTATCTGTCACCGAAGGTTCTCTCCGGCCGCCCGGCCGAGGAAGCCGACGACATCTGGTCGCTGTGCGTGGTGTTGCACGAGATGGTATCGGGCCGCTATCCGTTCGGGTCGGGCGGCGTCGGCGCGATAGCGGACCGAATTCGGCGACAGCGTCTTGCCGGAGCCGAGTCGACTGGGCGTTCGGAACCGGCGCCAGCCGTCCTGGCGTTCACTGAATCGATGCTGACGGCACCACGGGCGAGCCGGCCGGCGACCGCCCGGGCGTTCGCCGACGCATTGCACCGTGCCGCCGGCGCGAACTGAGCCGCACTTCTTCTCGTTCTCCACGATCGTTTCCCATCCTCGGGCGTCTTCCTATCAGTACTGGCAGGTGCTCGGGCCAGATGTGCGCCCCATGAAGAACATCGACGAAGTGCTGCGAGAGAACCGCACCTTGCAACGGGCGCGGGCCGACCTCGAGCGGCTGCAGGCCGAGTTTCTGGGCATGGTGAGTCACGAACTGCGGGCCCCGCTGACCTCCATCAAGGGCTCCACCGCCACCGTGCTTGGCGCCGCGCAGCCGCTGGACCCCGCCGAGGTGGTGCAGTTCTTCCGGATCATCGACGAGCAGGCCGACCACATGCGCGGCCTGATCAACGACCTGCTGGATGCGGGACGCATCGAGACCGGCACGCTGTCGGTCGCACCCGAGCCGACCCAGGTCGCCTCCCTGGTGGACCAGGCCCGCAACACGTTTCTGAGCGGCGGCGGCAGGCAGCCGATCCGTGTCGACCTCCCCCCCGACTTGCCGTGGGTCATGGCCGACCGGCACCGTGTCGTCCAGATCCTGAACAACCTCGTCTCCAACGCGTCGAGACACTCTCCCGCTTCATCCCTCATCCGGGTCGACGCGGCGTACGATGGCGGCAACGTTGCGATCTCGGTGTCCGACGAAGGCCAAGGGGTACCGCCGGAGCAACTGCCGCACCTGTTCCGGAAGCGGGCACCGTCCGGCGGCGGCGAGCGCGCTACGCAACGATCCGGCCTCGGTCTGTCCATCTGCAAGGGGTTGGTAGAGGCGCACAGGGGCCGCATCTGGGCCGAGAGCCGCGGCACGGACAAGGGGACGCGTTTCACCTTTACGATTCCGGCGGCCGCCGAGGCCGGCTCTGCAACCCCCTTCGACCCGAATCACTCGGGCTCCCCGCGGGAGGGTCGCAAACAGTCGCGCGTTCTCGTAGTCGATGACGACCCGCAGACCCTGCGCTACGTCCGGGAAGCGCTGGCCGAGGCCGGCTACGCACCACTCTCCACGGGCGACCCGCGCGAGCTTTCCCGCCTCATCAGAACGCACCACCCGCGGCTGGTCCTCCTGGACCTCATGCTGCCCGGGACAGATGGCATCGACTTGATGCAGCGCGTTCCCGAGCTGGCCGACCTCCCGGTCATCTTCATCTCCGCCTACGGTCGGGACGAGACAATCGCAAGGGCGCTGGAGTCCGGAGCCGTGGACTACATGGTCAAGCCCGTCTCGGCGACGGAGCTGGTGGCGAGAGTCCACGCGGCCCTGCGCACGCGGGCCGGGCCGGAACCGTTCCTGTTGGGAGACCTGACCATTCACTACGAAGAGCGACGGGTAACGGTGGCCGGCCGGCCGGTGCGGCTGACGGCCATCGAGTACGAGCTGCTCCGGGTGCTGTCGGTCAACGCGGGACGTGTGTTGACCTACGACGCCCTGCTGCGCACGGTGTGGAACGGACGGAACATCAATGGCGCCGGGGCGGTGCGTGCCCAGGTGAAGAAGCTCCGCCGGAAGCTGGGCGATGATGCGGCCAGCTCTGCCTACGTCCGCACCGAACGCGGGGTGGGCTACCGGATGCCCAGGGGCCATGACCTGACAGCGACCCCGACTTCCCGTTGATGAGGAAGGCCGTTCACGACAATTTCATTCGTGGCCTCTGAAATTGCACGATACGTTCACACTTGAAGTGTATGCCGGCAGGCACAATGTCTGGATATGAACGCCGTGAGGTCGCTCGGCGGCGGCGGTCCTGCTGTTGGCCGTCAGCTTGTTGCTCGGCGTCGGCGCACCGCCGCCTTGTCGACCGCGTAGAGGTCGTGGCGGGCGGCCCGTGGGAGTCTCGGACCAGGCTGACCCGGTCTGACTTCGGAGGAGATTCACGCCAGCATGAGAATCGCTCTACGACTGCTGACAGGTTCCACCATCATCGGGATCGCGCTCGTGACCACAGAACGGGAGGCTGCCTCCCAGGAGTTCGGCGCGGTTTCCGTCGCAACAGGGCACGCGGACCTCGATCTTCTGCGGCGATGGGATGCGACGGTCGACAGCATGGCACGAACCGGCGACCTCGTCGCCGTGTCGCGCGTGAACGAGCCCTTCCTGGAGGGACGTACCCACGACTATCTCGCGCAACACTACGCGGGCATACGAGTACACAACGGTGGCGTTTCTCGCCAACTGGATCGCAGCGGCGCCACCGTGTCGCTGTTCGGTACGCTGCACCGCGGGATCAACGTGGATACGACGCCCGCCCTTTCCGCGGCCGAGGTCGTCGCACTGCTCGAACAGATGCACGGCGGAGGAACCCTCGCCGGTGGACAGCCGCGGCTGATTGTCCTGCCTCTGCTGGACGGCTATGCCCTGGCGTACATGGTCCCGATGAGCGACCTGAACTTCTACTTCGCCGACGCCGACGACGGAAGGACCCTGCACACCATTGGCGGGACCATGCTGCAGTCCGCCGTCGGCGTCGGCGCCGGCTACACGGGCGACCGCAAGAAACTGAGCACAACCCTCGCCGGGAGCCGATTCGAGGCGCGGGACACTTTGCGCCCGGGCGAAAGTGTGACTCTCGACGCGGGCTCCGACGCGGCCCGCTTCGACCGCTTGCTCACGGAACATATGCTCGAGAGTCTGCCCGAAGGTGAGCCGTTCTGGACCGCGGATGATATCGCCGCCGATGCGGACAATGAATGGGACGACCCGGCGGTGGTCGATGTCCATGCACATACCGGCTGGACCTACGACTACTTTTCGCAGCGGCACGGCTGGGAAGGCCTTGATGGCGACAACGGCCGCATGTTGAGCATCGTCAACCCGGGCTTTCCCAGCGCCTTCTACGCCACACCGCCGTACGGCCCGGAGGGTACCGGAGCAATGGTCTATGGAACGCCGTGGACAGACCTCGACACCGTTGGGCACGAGATGATGCACGGCGTGACGCACCATGCCGTGAGTCGACGCACCGGGAACGACGCCGGACTCACCAACCACGTGGGTGCCAGCATCCGCCTCGGGCCGCCAAGCTACACCGATCACCGGGGCGAGACTCACACCTGCGACACCACCCGCGTCCAGGTGCGCCTACCCACACCGGACGGCCCGGAGACCGTGTGGCGGCCGGCATGGTGCGTCGACGGCAGGTTCGTCGTCGGGTCTACTCAAGGTTACGCCCTGCACGAAGCCTACTCCGACATGATGGCCCAGGCCGTCGAGTTCTTCCACGAAGATACCGGCGTCACGGCCGACTACCTCGTGTCCGGCGACGAGGAGCGGCCCATACTGCGCTCCCCTCCGGATCCCCGGTCCCAGCCGCTGTTCGAAGGCCATCCGTACCTGTTTCCGGACACCTACCGTGATCGTTATGAGTTCGCTTTTGTGCGCATTGATGACCGTTGGGTCACCCCTTCGCCATTCGTGTTCGTGAACGGCCAGTTCGTGTTTGAGTTGAGCGGGTATGGCTACGGAGGTTCCCACTGGAACTCGACGATTCTGAGCCACGCCTTCTACTTGGCGATCGAAGGCGGGACCCACCGTACCAGCGGTATGACGGTCGATGGCGTGGGCGGAGAGCGCCGGGCGGAGATAGAGCGGATCTTCTTCCGGGCGATGACGCACCTGATGCCGGCGGCGGGCTCGTTTCCGATGGCGGCGGCCGTCATCCGCCAGTCGGCAATCGACCTCGCCGCGGGCAGCGACGCGGAGCAGGCAGTCGACCAGGCACTGCGTGCGGTCGGATTGGAGCCGTAGTGTGGTGAGTCACGGGCATCGTTGAGGTGGTCCGCTTTTTCCGACAACCGGTTGGCGTGTATTCGGAGCCTTGAGAAGGCTTCGGAGCCTTCGACATCCAGTCGGCATTCGCGTCGCCAGCGTTGCTCGGTTCGATGTGGAACTGCACCCGGTTCACCGTCGGAACGTGGCGCATTCCGCCCCGGGGAGCGGCGGCGCCCGCATCTGGTCGCCGAGCTGCCGCAGGGCGCGCCTTGACCGGTATTCGGGTGACGATGCCGGCTGAAGCGCGGCAGGGGGCGCCCGTGCGGCGCCCGCATGGTGTCGGGAGATCGGCGATACAGTCATGCAAGGTCCGCTCCATGTCGCGTGTTGCGTGTGTCCGTTGCAGTTCACACTCATTCGGACGTTGCTGAAGTCGTGGCTCCTGCTGGGCCTGGTCCTGTGGGTCCAGGCTCCTGTGCCGGCGCAGGATCGGCACGCCGAGACGCCGTCATCCGCGCGACAGACCTGGCGCGGCGAAACGGACCAGCGGAGTGAGCCGGCGCCGCCGGGCGGGCATCCCGGCCAAGACGATTCGCCGCCGCCGCAATTCGACGAGGAGGTCGTCGTCGTCGGTAGCCGCGCGCAGCCGCGGTCGGTCAGCGGCTCGACCGTGCCGATCGATGTCGTCCCCGCCGGCGACGTCGTCCGCCAAGGCGGCGCCAATCTCGCCGACCAGCTCCGGGTGCTGGTTCCCTCCTTCCACGTCAACCCGCAGGAGGATGGCGCCCCCGTCGTCCGTCCCGCGAGCCTGCGCGGGCTGGCTCCCGACCACACGCTGGTGCTCGTCAACGGAAAGCGCCGCCATCGCGGGGCGGCCATCGCGTGGCAGGGCAACGGCGTGGCCGACGGTGCGCAGGGGCCCGACATCTCGACCATTCCCGGGATCGCGCTGCGGCAGATCGAGGTATTGCGCGACGGGGCGGCGGCCCAGTACGGCTCGGACGCCATCGCCGGGGTGCTGAATCTGTTGCTCAAGGACGCCCGCGACGGCGGCAGCGTCGAGCTGCGCAGCGGGACGCATGGCGCAGGGGACGGCCGGGACTACGGTTTCGCCGCCAACGCCGGCCTGCCACTTGGCCGAACCGGTTTCGCCAACCTCAGCCTCGAGTACGGCAACACGGCGTCGACCGACCGCAGCGTGCAGCGAGCCGACGCTGCGGACCTGATTGCGGCCGGCAACCGCCATGTCGGCGACCCTGCCCAGCAGTGGGGGTCCGGGGAGGTCGACGACGACCTCAAGGTCTTCGCCAACCTCGGCCATCTGTTCGCCAACGGCGCGCAGGCCTACGGGCACGCGAGCTACGCGCGCCGGGATGTGCTCACGTTCTATTACTACCGGAATCCCAACACGCGCGGCGGCGTGTTCAGCAACGACGGCGGCCGCACGCTGCTCGTCGGCGATGTGCTGGCCGCGCGCGGCGCGGGTTCGGCGCGCTGCCCGACGGTGGCGATCACGAACAACGCGCCCGATCCGGCTGCACTCCAGGAGGTCTTCGACGACCCTCTGTGTTTCTCCTTCCAGGAGCGGTTCCCGGGCGGGTTCGCGCCGCGCTTCGGCGGGGTCGAGCGCGACGTCTCGTTGGTCGGCGGCGTGCGCGGTCGGTTCGCCGGCAACGTGCTCTGGGATGCGAGCGTCAGCGCCGGCGCGAACACCGCGGATTACTCCATCCGCAACACGGTCAACGCCTCGCTCGGTCCGGCAACGCCCACGACGTTCGACGTGGGCCTCTACGGGCAGCGGGAGGTCGGCGTCAATCTCGACCTCAGTCGTGCGTTGAGCGACCGCGTGCATCTGGCCGGCGGCGTCGAATGGCGGAACGAGCAGTTCCGGATCGGCCTTGGCCAGCCGGAGTCATGGCGCCAGGGGCCGTATGCGGCCCAGGGCTTCAGCGTCGGTTCCAACGGAGCGCCGGGCTTCAGCCCGCTCGCCGCCGGCCTCTGGAATCGCGCCAACGCCGCTGTGTACGGCGACGTCGAGTGGCGTGGGGAGCGCGACTGGGCCGTTGGGGCGGCCGCCCGGTTCGAGCGCTTTGCCGATTTCGGCGCGACGTTGAACGGGAAGCTCTCGGGCCGCGTTCCACTCTCCGGGCGCGTCGCGTTGCGCGGCAGCCTCAGCACCGGATTCCGTGCCCCGACCCCGGGTCAGCAGAATGCATTCAACGTTTCCACCCAATACGTGTTCGCGCTCGCCGACCTGGTCAACAACGGCACGATTCCCTCGACCTCGGCAATCGCGCGGTTGCGCGGCGGCCGGCCTCTCGCGCCCGAGCGGTCCGTCAACCTCAGCGTCGGCGCGGTGGCCGGCGGCGGCCCCTTCAGGTTGACCGCCGACTACTTCCGGATCGATCTGTCCGACCGACTGACGCTGAGCCGGCTGTTCGCGCTCGGCGCCACCGAAGTCGACCGTCTGCTTGCCGAGGGGATCACCAGCGCCCGCAATCTGGCGAACTTCCGGTTCTTCACCAACGACCTGGAGACCCGGACGCAGGGGCTGGACGTGGTCACCACCTGGGCGCCACCGTCGCTCGGTGGGAAAACGGGGCTCAGCGTTCTGTTCAACTACACCGACACGGCGGCCACGGACTTCAATCCGGCGCTGCTGAATCCCGATCAACTCGTCGACAGGATCCGGCTGCTGGAGGAGGCGCTGCCGAACACCCGCTGGATTGTTACGGTCGACCAGGCGGTCGGTCGCGTCACGCTGCTGGGCCGGCTGAGCTACTACGGCGGTTGGTACGACCGGCGCGACTTGCGACGCTACCGCGGCAAGCCGATCCTGGACATGGAGGCCGCCTGGCCCGTCAGCGACGCCGTCCGGCTCACGATTGGTAGTGCGAACGTCCTGAGTACCTATCCGGACGAGAACCCCAACCCCGGTAGGCTTGGGAACCGCTATCCGCCCTCTACGCCGTTCGGCTTCAACGGCGGGTTCTACTACTTGCGTCTCAACTACCGGTGGCGGATGGCGGACTGACGACCGCGATAAAGGCCGAATTCCTCACGAGGGCCGATGGCGGCCGCGCGGTGGCGGGGGCGTTCGATGCGGGTGTCGCCAGGCGGTCGCGTCGACGACGACGCGGCAGCGACGCTCAGGCATCCTTCCGAGCCTGGCGGAACTCTTGACATTTCACACTGGGTACGCGTTTGGCTCGTAGAGTTTCACGTCAACTTCACATGCGTCGTGTAGGTTACGGTTTCGTGCGGTGATCAGGCAGAGGAACGGTTGAGCAACCACTCGACGAGGAGCCAGGAGTCGAACAGCGATGTTGCATCCCGGAAGGTGTGACATCAGCCGTCGGCGGCGGGTCTGCCTGGCTGTGCTGCGCTTTGCCGAGCACCGCGAGGTCGTCGGCATACTGGTCGCCCCATCTCGGAGGCGATTTTTCGAGTTCGCATGTTCGCTTTCCGTTTGGGTGTGGCTCTTCTTCGTTGACCGTTTTTTCCCCTGTTCATAGGCATTTTCGCCCGCGGACGGTTCCTTTTCTGTTCATTTTCGCGGGGACAGAACTCCGGACAGCGCCCACCCGCCTCTTTCGGGCAGCCAGCCCGATCTGATCGCGGCGCCTGGCGCGTCGGTCGGTCCCTCCGGCGCGCCCCCTCTGGACATTTGCGGGGCGTTTTGCTACGGTCTCGTGGGAAGGAAGACGCTGCTGTGACGACCGTGGCGACGACGCGATTCTCGGGCCGTGCGTTCGGCGTGCAGGAGATGACGCTGATCCGCGAGGTCGTGCGGGAGTGTTCGGGTCTGAGCCGGATGGAGCTGGCGCGCACGGTGTGCGAGTTGTTGCGGTGGCGGCGGCCGAACGGGCGGCTGAAGGCGCGGGAGTGCCGGGAGTTCCTCGAGCGGCTCGACGCGGAGGGTGCGCTGGAGCTGCCTGCCAAGCGCCGGGGCCGCGCACTCGGTTCGGTCACCCGCGTTCCCCGGACGGCGGCAGGGGAGCCGGGGCTCCCGCTGGTCGGCAGCGTGCGCGATGTCGAGCCGCTGGCGGTCGAGTTGGTGCGCGAGCCTGCCCAGCGCCTGCTGTTCCGGGAGCTGGTGGGACGCTACCACTACCTTGGGCACACGGTCCCGTTCGGCGCTCACCTGCGCTATCTGGTGTTTGCGTCGCGGCCTCAGGGGGCGGTGGTCGGCTGCCTGCAGTTCTCCAGTCCGGCGTGGCGCATGGCGGTCCGGGACCGCTGGGTCGGCTGGGATGATCGGACTCGGGCGCGGAATCTGCAGCGCGTGGTCAACAACAGCCGCTTCCTGTTGCTGCCGTGGGTCGGGGTGAAGAACCTGGCCAGCGCCGTTCTGGCGCGCGGTCTCTCGCAGTTGGCGGTGGACTGGCCGCGCCGTTACCACGTCGAGCCCTGGCTGGTGGAAACGCTGGTGGATGCGCGCCGCCACCACGGGGGTTGCTACCGCGCCGCCAACTTTGTCGCGTTGGGCTCGACCAGCGGTCGCGGTCGCATCGACCGGCACCGTCGCCGTGCCGGTGAGGCGCCCAAGACGGTCCTGGTTTATCCTGTGGTCCGGAATGCGCAGCAGCGGTTGCGGGAGAGTTGAGCGATGCGAGCCGTTGTCCCCACTCCCCCCGCCCCGGCGCCGTATGCGGCGGCCGAGGCCGCCTTCGCCGAGGCCAAAGCCTACCTTTCTTCGCGCGAAGCACAACAGATGAGCGAGAGCAACCTCGAACGGGAGTTGCAGCGGCGGGGGCAGGAGTTGATGCGCAAGCTCCTGCAGGGGCACCTCGAACAGCGCAGTCCGGGGGAGGCCGCCGGTCCGGTCACGGGGGCCGACGGTGTCGAGCGCTCGCAACGGCGCGTGCACGAACGCCGCATCGAGACGACCTTCGGCACCGTGGCGGTCGAGCGCGTGGGCTACGCGCGTCCCGGTCATGACAGTCTGCATCCGCTCGACGCCGCGCTGAACCTGCCGCCGGAGCGTTACTCGCTGGAGGTGCGCCGGCGGGTGGCCGAGGCGGCCGCCTCGCGGTCGTTCGACGAAGCGCTGTTCGATCTGTCTCGCAGTACCGGGGCCGAAGTGCCCAAGCGTCAGGCGGAACAGTTGGTGGCTCGTGCGGCCGAGGACTTCGACGCCTTCTACGAGGCGCGCCGCGCGGCGATGGGCGAGCCGCCCCCCGAGGGGTCGGTGGTCGTGCTCACCTTCGACGGCAAGGGTGTGGTGCTGCATCGCGACGACCTGCGCGAGGCGACGCGGCGGGCGGCCGAGAAGCGCCGGCAGCAACGGGAGCCGCTCTCCCTGTTCCAGCGCCTGAAGCCGGGCGAGAAGAAGAACGCCAAGCGCATGGCAACGGTGGCCGCCGTCTACACGACGGCGCCGTTGGTGCGCAGCCCCGAGCAGTTCCTGCGGAGCCTGATGCCACGACAGCCGGGCGCGAAGCCCCCGCTCGTGCGGCCCCGCCCGGTGGCCAAGCGGGTCTGGGCGAGCCTGCAACGCGAGCCCTGGGAGGTGGTCGCCGAGGCGACGCTGGAAGCCGAGCGCCACGACCCCGAGCACGTCAAGCGCTGGGTCGTGCTCGTCGACGGCGCCGAGACGCAGCTCGACCTGGTGGAAGCGAGCGCCGCCGCCTACGGCGTGGACGTAACGGTGATACTCGACATCATCCACGTGGTCGAGTACGTCTGGAAGGCGGCGCACGTGTTCCATCGCGAGGGGAGCCCCGATGCGGCGCATTGGGCCTGGACGCGCGTGCAGAGCATTCTCGAGGGCAAGGCCAGCCGGGTGGCGGCGGCGATGCGGCGTGCCGCGACCGTCGCCGGCCTGTCGAAGGACACCCGCAAGCCGGTCGATACGTGCGCCGACTACCTGCAGAAGTACGCGCCGTATCTGCACTACGACCGCTACCTCGCGGCGGGCTATCCCATCGCCACTGGCGTCATCGAAGGGGCGTGCCGGTACCTGGTCCGCGACCGGATGGATTTGACCGGTGCCCGCTGGCGCCTGGTGGGAGCCGAGGCGGTCCTGAAGCTGCGGGCGCTACGAGCCAGCGGCGACTTCGATCCGTACTGGGACTTCCACGAAGCGCGCGAATACGAACGGAATCACGCCCAGCGATACGCTGCGCGGACAGCCCCGCCGGTCAGCGAGCCGCCCCCGCCGCCCTCTCCACCACGCCTTCGACGCGTCAAGTAGCTCTTGCCATGCCGCTCCCAGAAGCCCCCTGGGCCGTCGACGAAGAAGAGCCACACCCTTTCCGTTTCACGGGCGCCTTAACAAGTAGGTGAGGATTCGAGCAGGCCGTAGCACGGGCACCAGGTCGGCTCCGAGCAACCCTGACGCGGCGCCGCCGAGAAATGGTGCCGATCGCGCATGTTGATCGCGGGATTATTGGCGCGTGAACTGGAAGTGCACGGGATGAAGGCTGTCAGATCGCTGGTCGCGGTGGTCGTGGCGATCGTCTTCCTCGTGGCGCCAGCGGTCGTCTTTGCGGATGGCCGCGTGGCTCTGGTGGTTGGCAACAGCACCTACGCCCACATCGGCCGGCTGCCGAACCCCGACAACGACGCCCGGGACATGTCGGCGGCGCTGCGGCGGCTCGGGTTCGAGGTGACGACCGAGCTCGACGCCGACCGGGTGGAGCTGAGCGAGGCGCTGCGCGCGTTCACGCGGCAGAGTGCCGGGGCGGACGTCTCGCTGGTGTTCTACGCGGGGCACGGCATCGAGATGGACGGCGTCAACTACCTCGTCCCGGTCGACGCGCGCTTGGAGCGCGACGTCGACGCGCGCTTCGAGACGGTCACGGTCGACGACCTGCTGGTATCGACGACAGGCGCGTCGTTGCGGCTTCTGATCCTGGATGCGTGTCGGAACAATCCGCTGGCGCGGTCGATGCAGCGTACGGCGGCGACCCGTACGGTCAGTGGCGGCAGCTTCGCCGACCTGAACGAGGACCTGCTGGGGGATGAGACGCTGGTGGCGTATGCGGCGGCGGCTGGAACGACGGCGGCGGACGGGTCGCGGCCGGAACAGCCCGTACACGGCGGCGCTGCTCTCGCACCTGGAGACGCCGTTGGAGATCGGGCTGCTGTTCCGCCGGGTACGGGCGCAAGTTCTGGCGGCGACCAACGGTGCGCAGCGCCCCCACGAGTACCACTCGCTGGTGGGCGAGCACTACCTGACGAGAACGCTGGCCGCGGGTGCGTCGGTCACGGTCAGCGCAACGGTTCCAGCCGACCCGGCGCCGGCCGACCCTCCACGACCCACTCCACCGGTCGCTGATGTCGCCGAACTGCCCATCGCTGCGCTCCGCGAGTTGGCCGAAGCGGGAGACGCCGAGGCGCAGACCAAGCTCGGCGAGCGGTACGAGGACGGTCGCGATGTGATGCAGGACTACGCCGTTGCCCTGTCCTGGTTCCGGCGAGCGGCCGACCAAGGCCATGCCCTCGGACAGGCTGCCCTCGGCTTCATGTACGCCAGAGGTTTCGGGGAGGCGCAGGACGACGTGGAAGCCGTCCGGTGGTTCCGCCGTGCGGCCGACCAGGGAGATGCTCGCGGGCAGAACAACCTCGGCGTCATGTACCGCGATGGTCGCGGGGTCTCCCAGGACCACGGGGAAGCGGTCCGGTGGTTCCGCCGTGCGGCCGAGCAGGGGCATGCCAGCGGGCAGACCAACCTCGGCGTAGCGTACGAGCACGGACGAGGCGTTCGTGAGAACCACGCGGAAGCCGCCAAATGGTATCGACGTGCGGCTGAGCAAGGAAACGCTACTGCGCAGACCAACCTCGGGCTTGCGTACCAGTACGGTCGAGGAGTACGACGGGATGACGAGGAAGCGTTACAGTGGTATCGTCGTGCAGCCGAGCTGGAACACGCGCGCGGCCAGTACCGTCTCGGCCTCATGTACGAGAACGGTCGTGGAGTGCGGCGGGATCGCGTGGAGGCCGTCCGGTGGTATCGTCTTGCAGCCGAGCAAGGGCACGCCGATGCGGAGAAGGCCTTGGACCGTCTGCGGTGAAGACGATGCGAGGAGGGAACGGAACGGGATGTGGGGGACGCGTCGCTCTGACGTGCTTCCGGATTGGCACGGCGGTGCGTCAGATAAGCGTGCCTTACGTTAACCTCCGGACGCGCGCTGGCTATTCTTGAAAGGCTGGATGATCTGAATGACCGAGGACGATGCAGGACAGAGTAGGAGTCACCACCTTGAGATTACGGCACAGGGAGTCGTTGGGGTTATCGGAGGCGCCGGCGGCCTGTTGACGACATTTGTACTTGTTCAGCCGTGGACGCTGTACTACGCCGGCTTCCTGCGAGTGCCGCTGCTCGTAATAGCGGCTCTTACAGCGGCTTTCTTCGCGGTAATGTTGGAGGAACGCCGCCGCCGCAGCATCCTCTTGCCGCAATGGGCGGCGATGTTCAGTCCAACCAGAACCCGCATCCTCTGGCTGATTGTTGCAGTGTGCGTCGTAAGCAGCTCGCTCCTGTCTGCGTGGTCGCCACCGACTCGTCAGCAGATCGCGCAGCAGATCCTCAACGACCGTGGCATGTTCCTTCGGCGCCTCTTCTACAAGACGGCGCTTGAAGTAGCGAATGCGAACGGCGTCGCTCTGTTCCACGACGCTGGATTCAGTCCTACGCTGGCCTTCGAGCTGCTGGGTGAGCAAGCGGAGACAGTGCCCGCCCAGCGAACCGTCGACGTCGTGCTCAGTCTGAATGCTGCCGAGCTGGAGACCCTCGTGCCGGTGGTAGCTGTTGCGCGAGCTTCGGTGCCAGGCTATCGGCTGATTGATAACTTGGTGAGACATCGAAGCAGCGATGCCGGCGTGGGCATTGCGGGTCGAACCGCACCTGACGGCGCTCCGACGGAGCCGAACATCGTACTCGGACGGCTGTTGTCATCTCCTGGTATTCCACTACTTGGGCACGCGGTCCTCGGGGAGAGATCGGAAGCGGTCAATGTGCTGCTGGGGCTGGGGGCCAACGCCCGGACCGCGACGTTGCCGCTGGTAAGAATTGGTGCATTGCCACCGCGTTTCGATCTATTGGCCGTGGATCCGTTTCTCTTTGTTGCCCGACAGGATGGTGTGGAACTCACGCGAAAGACGACGTTGCTGGAGCAGATGCAGGCGGCGGGACTGACGCCGTCCACGTTTGCGGACAGCGCTCTTGCTGAGTTGGGGTACGCCAGCCGGACTCGTCCGACCTCATGCAGCAGTGCGGACGCATCTGACGGCATCAGGCACTTTCTCGGTTATCGGTTTGACTCCAACGAAGGGTATGCGCTTGGCGAGTTCACGGCCGACCGTCTGCTCGGATGCACCGACAATTCGAGGAATGTGGAAGGGCTGCTCAGCTTCGTCGGAAAACCGGCGGTGAAGGCCCTGTTGACGACGCCAACTGTCAATGGTCGTACCGAAGGAAGGGCCCTGGCTGGGTTATCGTTCGAAGACAGCGATGGGTGGATTCACTTTGTCGGGGAGGGCGCCGCGGCGGACGACGGATTCTCGGCTACTTGGCGCGATACCCGCGTTGTATTCGCTGGTTCCCTAAGCTTGCTCGAAGAAGCCCGCGAGAGGCTGGCCTCGCCGGCTGCTGACGACAGTCTGGTACATTGTCAGTTCCTCACGCCGCTCACGCTCAGCGTGAGGCCCACGCGTGTGGAATGCCATGATTGGTCCGAAGTGAACTGGGACGTTCAGACTGAGCCTCGACTTCTGGCCGCTACTCACATCTCTACAGAGGAACGACGGTTCGCACTGACCACCGAGCACCAGCCTCTCGTACTGCCGCCCGGGGAGTACTTTGTCTCGTCTGTCTCGTTGTCGGACACGGTGGATTCTCGTGTCCAGGTACGCTACATCTTTCCGAGACCACGTATCAGTGCTGATGGTCGTAGTGGTTTGTTCGCTCCCAGCTGGCCTGAAGAACCGTTCGCGATACGGGGCCGCATCTCAGCAGAGGAGGAACAGTTTGTCCACGTGCGACTCGAGCAGTGGGCTGACGTTGACTTGAAGCTAACGGATCTTGAATCGGACATCGACGTGTTCCTGACGAGCCCGGCCAATAGCGACATCGACTACCAGTCCGCGGCTGGAGGTAGCGATCCGGAAGAGATCAGCGAGCTACTCCCGCCAGGCAGCTATGTGATACGGCTTACGGCGTTCGAGGCTGAAACGCCGTACACGCTGGAGCTATCGAGCACCGAGCGGAGCTCGCGTGGGCTCTCTGGCAACGAAACTGTGCAAGGCGACGGCGAGGCCCTGTTCGCACTTAAATTCACCGCCTCGACCGAGTTGAACATCGTCGTAAAGCCCACTGAATCGGACGTTGACGTCGAGCTGCTCGACGGGATCGGTCGCGTTCTGGCGCAGTCGTCTTTGGGAAACCTCCAGGCTGACGAAATCCAGCATCAGGTCGAGCCTGGCACGTTCTATATCAGGGTTTTTCCCTTTGGCGATGAAGAACAGAGTTCCTACTTGTTGAGTGTTACAGCGGTACCGTAGCCCGGAAAATTCGTGGCGTGTTCCGATTCCGGTACAGACACAAAAGCCCCCGTGTGGTACAAGTGCAGTGTTAACAACCACTTGCGCCACCACGGAGGCCCTTGCGTGACAACCGACACTGTACCACAGACTGTTCTGTTCCCGGAACTGTTTGACAAGCCGCTGTTCGCCCAGTTCAACCAGGAGCAGGCCAGTTCCGACGGCGGGGCGATCCTGCTGAAGGCCGCCGAGCGCATCTACGGCCTGGTCAAGGCGTTCGCCGGGTGTCTGTTCGACAAGCGGGCGCCGGACAAGACCCGGCACTCGCTCGCGGACCTGATCGGCCAGCGCATCTTTGGCATCGCCTGCGGCCATCCCGACTGCAATGATGGCGACCGTCTCGCCGACGACCCCATCCACAAGCTGCTGCTCGACAGAGACCCGGTTTCGGGCGAGCGCCTGGCGTCGCAGCCGACGCTGTCGCGGTTCGAGAACGCAGTCAACGGCTGCGCGCTCTACCGCATGGCGGACGAGTTGGCCACGCGGGTCATCGCGCGGCATCGCCGCCGCCTGGACGGGCGGGCGCGGTGCATCACGATCGATCTGGACCCGACGGACGACCCGACGCACGGGGCGCAGCAGTACACGCTCTTCAACGGGTACTACGACAACTGGTGCTACCTGCCGCTGCTTGGCTTCCTGAGCTTCGACCGCGAATCCGAGCAGTATCTGTGCGCGGCGCTGTTGCGGCACGGCAAGGCGGTCGCCTCCGAGGGGACGGTCGGGCTGTTGTCGCGGTTGCTGCCGCTGCTGCGCCGGGCGTTTCCGCGGGCGCGCATTCTCGTTCGGCTCGACGGGGGCTTTGCCAGCCCGGCGGTCTTCGCCTTCCTGGAGGCGCAGCCGCGGCTCGATTACGTGATCGCGATGGCGAAGAACGCGGTGTTGGAGCGGTACGCCGAGCCGGCCATGCTGGTGGCGCGGGCGCGGACGTGGCGCAGCGAACAGACCGAGCACGTCTACACCGAGACCAACGAGTACCAGGCCGGCACGTGGAACCACGCGCGCCGCGTCGTGATCAAGGCCGAAGTCGTCCGCCACCGAGACCGCGAGCCGCGGGACAATCCGCGCTTCGTCGTGACCAACATGCGGCAGACGCCGCGCTTCCTCTACGAGAAGGTCTACTGCGCCCGCGGGGACGCCGAGAACCGGATCAAGGAACTGAAGGCCCTGCAGATCGACCGCACGAGTTGCCAGGCGTTTTCGGCGAATCAGTTGCGCGTGCTGCTGACGGCCGCCGCCTACGTGCTGATGCAGGAGTTGCGGTTGCGCGCCGCCGACACCGCGTGCGCCCGCGCGCAGGTGCCCTGGCTGCGCGACCGGCTGCTGAAGCTCGGCGTCCAGGTGGTGTGCTCAGTGCGTCGCGTCGTCCTGCGCCTGCCGCGCGCGACACCGGACCTGGCGGCGTGGCGGCACATCGCGTTCGCGCTCGGGGCGCGCGCCGGATAGCCGCTCGGCGAGCGCCGCATCGCTGACTGACGGAGGCTGCCAACCGCCCGCAACGGGGGAAGTATGCGCTGTCCTCCCCTGCGGCACCCGTCATCACGTCCATTCGGCGCTCAACCACCTGCCACGCGCGGTTGAGAGCGTTCCAATGGCCGCCCACTGGTCATTCCCCGTTGTCCGTGACCGAGTCCGGTTCCGGCGCCGCCTCCCAGGGGCCGAGTCACGGTCGCCACGAATAGTCCGGGGTAGCAGCCTGTGGTGAAAGTACGGATCCAGGCAAAACGATGTTCACCGCAAGGGTCTTCCGCAGAATCTGTGGGCAGACTTGAGTGTCTCCTGAAAGAGGTGTGGTGGGTTGAGGCCGGTCGGCGGGGCGCCGGGATAAGCCCTCGGGTGCTCATGAAGCTGTAGAGGGCGGTACGGGAGAGACGCCGGTGATCTTGGCGATGGCGGTCTTCGACACGCCGAGCTTGAGGAAGTGCCGGATCTCGTCCTCCTTGCCGTCGAGCCGTGAGACGCCCAGCGAGCCCTTCGGACGCCCGAGCTTTCGGCCCGATGCCCTGGCCTTGGCGAGACCCTCGCGGGTGCGCTCGGAGATCAGGTCGCGCTCGACCTCGGCGAACAGCGGGAAGAGCGTGGTCATGACCTTGGTCTGGATGTCACGCTTGCCCTCGACACGGATGTTCTCCTTCAGCGCCACGAAGGCGACGCCGGCCTTGGCGAGCGCGGCGAGGATGGCGACGATCTGACCCAGCGAGCGGCCGAGCCGGGAGAGTTCCCGCTGGCGTCGCTTCTCGGAAGCCTGCCCGGAGGCGGTCGCCTCGACGAAGTCGTCGATGCGGAAGTCGTGCTGGCGCGCGTACTCGATGATGGCGAGGCGCTGGCTGCGCACGTCCTGCTGCGCGGTCGAACCCTCAGGTAGGCGACGGTTCTCACGGCCTGTCCACGGAACGCAGCGTCGGCTATTGTATCGGACGGTTATCGAACATGGAACGCGTCGTGTTCCATGCTGCTGAAGTGTTCGGTCAGAACGCCCTTTTCTTCCTGACAGAACCGCGCCGGTTTCCCCGCCGCCGCCGGTCTTCCGCGCCGGGCGGCCGGCTCGGGAGCCACCCGGGGGCTTGCGCTGAGCCCTTGGAGTGTGTTTCCGCACGAATGTTGTCGGTACCCTAAGGGTCGGCGCAAGAATAAGTTCCCATTTTCGCTACATGGGTTCGATGGGTTCGATGGTGTAGTTCCACTTCGGCAAGACGCTGTCCTCGGTGATGTGTAGTTCCCGCATTTGTGCGTCGGCGACCTTGACGCCGGTCTTGTAGACCTTCTTGACCCGATGCGCTCGCACGCGCAGCCCGGCCGCCGTTCGTGTGGTGCGCAGGTATTTCAGGATGGTCTCGAAGCTGTCGTCGAGCGGGCGTCCCGCCCAGTTCTTGCTGATTTCGCAGAACAGGCGGTGTTCGATGGGGTTCCACTTCGACGCGGCCGTGGGGTAGTGAGCCACGGTCACGCGCAGGCCGTGGCGGTTGCAGAGGCGATGCTGCAGGTTGAATTTCCAGGCGCGCGGCGTGCAGCCGTTGCTGCCGCCGCTGTCGGCGAGGATGTGGAGGCAATCGGCCTCGGGATAGCGCTTGCAGCCCTCGGTGCGCCACCACTTCTCGATGCAGTCGACCGCGAACGCCGGGGTGTCGGCGGTAGCGCCGACGAAGACCGTGCCGGTGTTGGCCTGCGGGTCGTAGATGCCGTAGGGGACGGCGCGGCCCTTGGCCTCGGAGCGAAAGTCGTGGTCCTTGACCAGTTCGGGGCTGCGGTCCCACTTGGCGCCTGCATTCTTGAACGCGCCGACGAGTTCCTTCTTCTTGGTGTCGACGCTGATGACTGGCGTGTTCTCGGCGGCGCAGCGCTCTCGCAGTGCCGTGATGTGCTCGAACTGGTCGTTGCGGTTCGGGTGCGAGGCGCCGGCGAGTTTCTTGTGGTTGACGCGCAGCGAGAAGCCCATTGCCTTGAGGAGCCGCGCGACGGTCCGCGCGCAGACATCGATGCCGAGCGTGCGCAGTTGGGCGGCAATCTTGGCCGTCGTACGGCGCGTCCACTTCAAGCCGCGCACCGGGTCGCCGGCGGTCTCGTGCGCCATCAGGGCTTCGAGGCGGGCGATGACTTCCGGTGTTTTTTTTCCGTCCGCCGGCGTCCGCCACCGGCGCGCCGCACCCGGTCGACCTCGACGTCGTGCGCGACGAGCTGTCGCCGGCCGGTGGCGACCGTGGACGGGTCGATGCCGAGCAGGGTGGCAATGCGCCGGTCGCCGCCCCACCCGCACTTGAGCGACTCGAGCCCGGCGAACAGACGCCGCTGCCGCTCGTCGAGCAGGCTGGCGAACAACACGATCGCAGCGCGCAGCTCCTCCGGCATCAGGTCGGCGTCGGGCAGGGGGCGTACGAGTCCGGGCGTGGCCAGCAGCAGGCGCCGCGCGCGCAGTTGTTGCGCCTGCTGCGGCCGATCGACCGCGCAATACAGGAACTGGCCGGTGAGCTGGTGCCGCGTCAGCCGCCCGTCGCGGACGAGTTTGCGGAGGGCATCCTGGGTGCCGACATGCAGCAGGTTGTCCAACTCCTCGCCGAAGTGTCCGGCCTCGGCGTGGCTGACGAACGATTCGGCGGTTGCGATCAGGGTGCCGATCCGGGAAAAGCGGACCCCGGTGAACGACCACAGACCACGCTCGTCGAAGTCGACGAGTTCATCGAGGGTGTAGTAGCCGCCGCGATGCGAGTAGCTGGTCCGGGCGGCCAAGTCCTTGAGCTTGCGGAACGCGGTGCGCCTGCTGGCGCGGGCGCCGAGCGCGGCGATCACCTCGGGCAGCGAGGCGATGGTCTGCTTGCGGAGCAAGGTGATGAGCGTGTCGGCGGAGAACTGGGCTGGTTTCATTGTGGCACTATTACGTGTTGAGTTATCCGTAATGATGCCATAACCAGGGCGGGGCTGCGCCTCCAGAATCCAGAAAATATCCACTCCAAAGGGGCTTGGCGCCGGGCACGAGGGTGAGCGGGACCAGTGTGCTCTACTACGAGACTACAGGCACTTCTAGGAAGTTATTTTTGCGCGGACCCTAAGAGGTCCGGCCGAAGAGCGGCTGACCGCGCAAGTGAGGGGACTTTTCATGCGATACCTGCCGTACGCCGCCGCCTCGTCCGAGCCCAACGTCATCGTCGACGGCACGGCGAATGACCGCACGCTGATCACGCTGTCCCACTGGCGTCGGAGCGGTACCCCTGCCGACCTGATGGCGGACACGTCGACGGCTATCGTGTTCAACTATCTCGACCGCCCCGACCTACACGTTCCGGCCAATGTCGTCTCCAACAACCACTTCGACGAGGACGGGCTCGTCGGCGTCTATGCGTTGTTGGAGCCCGAGGCCGCGGCGTCTCGCCGCGACCTGCTGATCGACGTTGCCCAGGCCGGTGACTTCGGCGTGTTCAGGAGCCGGCGCGCGGCTCGAATCGCGTTGGCCATCTCGGCGCATGTGGACCCGGCGACGTCGCCGTTCCCGCGGGTACTATTCGACCGTCCCGCGCCGCAGGTCGAGGAGGGGTTGTATCGGGCGTTGCTTGACGTCCTGCCTCGGCTGCTCGCCGACGTCGATGAGTACCGATCGCTGTGGGGCCCGGAGGACGCGGCGCTCACGAACACGGAGCACCTCTTCGACGCCGGCCGGGTCACGATCGAAGAGCAGCCGGAGCTGGACCTGGCTGTCGTGCGGGGGCCGTCGGCCGGCGAGTGGCATCCGATGGCGGTGCACACCCGCACCGCGGCCACCCGGCTGCTGCTGGTCCACGGCCCGCGCGTGGAGTTCCGCTACCGCTACGAGAGCTGGGTCCAGATGGCCTCGCGTCGGCCGGCGCTGCGCGTCGACCTGACTGCGCTGGCCGGCGAACTGACCCGCGAGGACGGGGCCGACGGCCGATGGCGCTTCGAGGGGGTCGAGCACATCACCCCGCGCATGTACCGGGAGGGCGGTGCGTCGAGCCTGACGCCCGAGGACATCCGCCGCCGGCTGGAGGCGGCGCTGCGGGCCGGCGCACCGGCGTGGAATCCATACGGGTGACGAGCGACACCACGCCTGGCGCCGCAGCCGTTCCGCGCCCTGGTGGAGTACGAGTAGGGCAGTGTCGGCTGCGGCGTGTGCCGATCCAGTCCCGACCCGTATCGGCCGTCATCGGCGACATCCTGGCGCAGCGTCCCTGTCTGTGCGCCCCGCGGATTGCCGACGGCGTCCGGCCGCGTGGCTGCCCGGGCTCGGTCATCGAGGTCCAGCGCCTGCGGCTCGAGTCTGGCCGCGCCGTCTGCCACCAAATGGGCATCCTGCAGCCGCCGACCACCTGGGTTGCCTTCAGCAACGTCCGTCTCGGCCGCGGCGAGCGCTCGGTCTCTGGAGGGGTCCTGTTCGGCGGGCGCCTGTGCATCGGCAACCTCTCGGTCGCGGTCGAGAACGGCCTGCACGTAGGCGCGCGTCTCCTTGTATGGCGGGATGCCGTTGTAGCGCCGCACGGCGCCGGGCCCGGCGTTGTAGGCGGCCAGGGCGAGCACGGTCCCGAACTCGTCGGTGAGACGTCGCAGGTAGGCGACGCCGGCGTCGACATTCTGCCGGGGGTCGAAGGCGTCGGAGACGCCGAGGTCGCGCTGCGTGCCCGGCATCAACTGCATCAGGCCCTGGGCCCCCGCGGGCGATTGCGCGGTTGCGCGGTACCCGGACTCGACGGCGATGACGGCGTGCACCAGGTCGGGGTCGACGCCGTGCCGGCGGGCGGCGGAATCGACGATGCCGGCGAACGGCCGCTTGCTGGCCTCGGCCGCGCGCGCGCCGGTGGCGCCGGCGACGAGCAGCAGGAGTACGAGGCAACGGCGGGAGAAATGCGACGGCGGCATGGCGAACGCGCACCATACCACAAGGACCGTACGCCTCGCGTAGACTGGAGGTCCTACCGGCTGAGCAGAAAGTGGTCGGGCCGCGCGGCTCTGGAGGAGTCAGGGACGGCAATCGGTGAGCGACCAGCGGCTGATCGGTGCTCATCTTCCGGCGATGCATCCCGAGCGGCGGGAGACGAGACCGGGACGGTGCTCGGGCTGCCTGGCGCGCTTTGCGGTCGATGTGCGCATGCCGTCGCCGGCGATGTGCTCGGACTGCGGAGGTGATGTCGTCGCCGCCGGGGAGGTCGAGCCGGTGACGCGCCACCTGCCGTTCGACGGTCCGCGTCGACCGCCCGGCCGGTGAGATGACCTCAAGCGCGGTGGCGGCGTGCGGACCCGGACCCGGTGATCTCGATGGCCGGGCCAGGCTTGCGATGGCTCGCCGTTGAACGCGATCCGGATCCCGAAGCAGACGTAAAGCTCCCGGCCGGCCACGTTCGATACGTTGTTCGTTGTCTTCCACGTTGGTAGGAGACACCTTGTCCTCCAGGGGGCGCGGCGCGGACTTGGTACACCCGGGCCGCGGTTCCGCGTAACGCTGCGCGGCAGATCCTCCAGCGCACATCCTCCTGTCCGGTTCGCCTTGGCGCTGGCCTTGCGGCCAGGACCTTGATCCGAGGTCGAGCAGATTCCGGCTCGTGCGTATCGGCCGAATCGACGATCTGTTGCAGAGCGGCCGCCCTTCACCCTGGAGGGCGGTCCTGGAACTGCCGCTCTGAGTGATTTCGTTGCCCTCGATCGGGCTCCGGGACGACGTCGAGCACGTCTGGAGACCGTGGTACGCTGCCGGTCGGATGACGTTCCGGGGCGAGCCGCGCAAGGGCGAGGTTGCGGTGACGGCCGACGGTGCGCCGCTGGACTGGCGGTCGTCGCCGGCGGTGTGGAACCACTCGCCGACGGGACCGGCGTGGGGCTACGGCGGCTCGGGTCTGGCCCAGCTGGCGCTGGCGATCCTGCTGGCGGTGACCGACGAGGCGACGGCCGAGCGGTTCTATCAGCGGTTCAAGTGGGACGTCATCGCGCCGATCGAGGCGGACCGCTGGGCGCTGGACTCCGGCGCCGTCCTCGGCTGGCTGGAGTCGGCGGCGGCGGGGACGGACGACGTCGTGCGCCTGGCGGTGGAGGAGCGTTGAGCGCACGCCGGTTGTTGGGGGCGTATCTGCCGGTGGTGTTTCCGGAACGTCGGGAGACGGTGGCGGGGGAGTGCCTGGGCTGGCTGACGCAGTTCGCCATCGACGTGCGGCTGCCGCTGCCGGCGGTGTGTCCGGACTGCGGCGCCGACGTACTCGCCCGCGCGGACATCGAGGGACCGTCCCCGCCGGGCCGACCGCCGTTCAACGCGCTACGGATCCGGAGGGCGAAACGATGACGTTGCGATTCGTCGTGAGCCGCATCCTGCGGGCGCTGATCGAGCTGGCCGAAGACGACGCGGACGCGGAGCTGGTCGACGCGCTGCACGACGCGCTCGATGTCGCGATGCCGGCGGCGTCGAACGGAAAGATGTGAGTGAGCCTCGCGGTCCCGGTCCGTGGTTCGCCGGCTGGGAACGTTCCGGTGGGCCGAACGGCAAGGAGGGAGCGGGCCGGGACCGCGATTGCCTTGCGATGTGGAAGGATGCCTGAACGTCGCTGGCGCGTGGCGGGTCGCGGCCGTGGGTTGTTCGCGATCGAGGTGGACGATGGCAGCGGGTTCCGTCCGGCGACGGCGGCCGGTGGACGCGGCGCTCCGGCAGCGAGGAGCTGTTCGGGGCGGCGGAGTACCCGTCGCGGCAGCGCGTCGTGGTTCCGGCGTGCCCGCGCCGCGAGAACGGACACTTGTGGCGATTCGACCGGGAGCGTTCGACTGTGGATTGCCAAGCGGACGTGTGCCCGGCATGCGGATTGGTGCGGCTGACGTCGTATCGGACGGGGCAGGTGGTGCGCTACGTGGAAGCGGATGCCGGCGGAGCATGGACGGTCTCCCGCAACCGCGAGATGAATCGAGGAGGGTTACTTCAAAATGGTCGAGAGAGCTGACGATGCATCGGTCAGCCGTCTGCCGCCGCCGCGCGGACAGCATGCCGGTTTGCCGCATGCTCCCGAGGACGTCACGACGATAGGGAAGGGGGTCGTCGTCAAGGGCGATGTCAAGGGGGGCGAGGACCTCGTTATCGACGGCAAGGTCGACGGGACGATCGAGTTGCGGCAACATGTCCTGACGGTGGGTCCCACCGGCAGGGTCAAGGCGCAGTTGTCGGCGAAGTCGGTGGTGGTTCTTGGCAAGGTGAACGGGAGCATCCAGGCGAGCGAGCGGGTGAGCATCGGCGAGACCGGCTCGTTCGAAGGTGCGATCTCGGCTCCGCGGTTGGTCGTGGCCGACGGGGCGCACTTGCAGGGTCGCGTGGACGTGTAGGCCACGATGACCTGGGCTGGGCAACCGGGCGGCGTCCGATAAGCCCGGTTCGGTTAACGAGGTCGGGCCCGTTGTTCACGGGGCGTTTGGCCGAGAATCGACCGTGGCGGCCGCGAGCCTTTCGCCTCGAAGTCGGCCCGATTCGACCGGGCGGCGGCGCCGGTTTCGCCCGCGCCGGACGCGTGGTAGGCTGCCTCGATGTTCAACACGCTCGCCGTCGCTCGGCTGCTCGCCGCCGGCGGCGTCGCCCGCGACCAGGCCGAGGTCATCACCAGGGCGATCCACGACGGCCTCGAGACCCGGCTGCTTGGATGACCACCTCGAAGTCCCCGGCCGCGGCGGCGATCCGGCGCGCGCTCCAGAGCGACGACCAGCAGCCGGTCCCCATCACCGACCTGCAGGGGGCCATCAACGACGCGATCGCGGCGCTCTACCGGCTCGAGCGCGCCATGAAGGTCCGGCCGGGCGACGATCCGCGGCTGCTCGGCCTCATTCGCGGCGCGAAGGACGCGGTCCGGGCCGTCGCGGACCGCACCGCGTAGTGTCCGGGACCAGCGGCGTCTTCGTCGGGTCCGCTCGGCCGAGCGCGCCGCGGCCGCGAATCGCCGCCGCCGAGGCGCCGCGGGTGCGGGCGTCGTCGTCGAGCGCGCCCAGCCCGGCGTCTCCGCCCGTCCGGCCGAGTTCCAGCGTGGACACGGCTCGCGGCGGGTCCAGACCGTCTCGGCCGGCCCCGCGAGCGCGGGGATGAACCTCGAGCCGGAGCCCGTAACCGGCGAGGCTCAGGGCCGCCCCCGCGCGCGCGGGGATGAACCCAACCACGAGGTCAAGCGGCAGGCGGCGGACTCGGCACCCCGCGCGACGGGGATGGACTTGGGTTGTGCCAGACGTGGCTCCCGGCGCCGGAAAGAGCCCCCGCACTAGCGGGGATGGACCCTCGATGGACACCGTCTCCTCGTGGGTGCCCTCGGCTTCCCCGCACACGCGGGGATGAAGCGCGGAAGTTCTTCCGACCCGCAACCGCCGCTGCGCTGCCACCCCGCCCGGGCGGGGATGAACCCGTCGCGGATCGCCGCAAGCACGTTCGCGCCACGGTCCTGGTGGCTCGCCCCCCGATCGGCACACCAGATGATGGCCGGAGCGGCCCCGGGAACTTCTACACGAGCCACGGCACTTGATCTCGAAGGCCACCGAGCACAGCCTCCGGACACGCCGCCTGAAGGATCAGCTCCGCTGCGTACGGGCACGCAAACCCAAGGGCCGCAGAACCGCGATACGATGGTCGAGCCGTCTCAAGGGTTCAGCGTGCCTCGCAGAACGGGAGCGTTCCTTCCGATGCCGAACCCGAAGGCACACGGGGGCTGAACCCCAGAAGACCCGACCGCTGACCGGCAGTCCGCCGTCAACGCCAACCCGCGGACCGACCATGCAGGACAACGACCGGGCACGCCGGCACAGGCGGCCGGCCGCGCAAGCAGGGCAACCGCTCCTCGCCGACCTGAACGACAGGCAGCGGGAAGCCGCCACCGCCCCCGACGGACCCGTCCTCGTCATCGCCGGCCCCGGCTCCGGCAAGACGTGCGTCATCATCACGCGGATCGCCTACCTCATCGAGCAGGGCCGCGCCGCGCCGGGCGAGATCGCCGCCATCACGTTCACGCGGAAGGCGGCCGGCGAGATGAGCAGCCGGCTCGAAAAACTCCTCCCGGCCCACGTCACGCGCCGGGTGTGGATCTCCACCTTCCACCGGCTGTGCGGAAGCATCCTGCGCGAGCACGGGGCCCGCAGCGGCATCCGGCCCGACTTCGGGATCGCCGACGAGGCCGAGCAACTCGACATCATGCGCCAGTGCATGTTCGACGCCAGCGTCGACATCCGCATCTGGAAGCCGCAGACCCTCGTCCAGCGGATGAGCGTGCTCAAGAACATGATGAAGGACCCGGGCAGCCCGGAAGCCTGGGGAAAGGACGAGCACCGGGACCGCAACGCGAGCCTTGCCAACGCCTACCAGGCCGTCCTCCGCAAGACCAACCGCCTCGACTTCGACGACATGCTCCTCGGAGCCGTCTGGACGCTCCATGACCAGCCGGAGGCCCGGACCGCGGTCTCCCGGCGGTACCGCCACGTCCTCATCGACGAGGGGCAGGACACCAACCCGCCGCAGTACATGCTCGCGCGGCTGATCGCCCAGGAACACCACAACGTGTTCATCGTCGGCGACCCCGACCAGGCCATCTACGGCTGGCGGGGAGCCGAACTCCGCAACATCCTGGACTTCCAGAAGGTCTTCCCGAACACCCGGCGGATCGACCTCGACACGGCGTACCGCTCCGCGGCGCCGCTCCTCGAGGCCGCCCAGCGAATGATCGGCCACAACCGAGAGCGCCTGGAGCACCCGCTCCGCGCCGCCCGGAAGGGTTCGTCGCTCGCCGCGGTCCACCACGCGAAGGACGCGACGGAAGAAGCAACGTTCGCGATCGACCGGGCGGGCACCCGGATCGCGCGCGACGACGGGACCGTTGCCGTGCTCTACCGCACGAACGCGCAGTCGCGCGCGTTCGAGTCCGGCTTCAAGCAGGCAGGGATCCCGTACCGCATCACCGGCGGGCAGAGCTTCTACGACCGTCCCGAAATCCAGGACGCGCTGGCCTGCCTGCAAATGGCCCTCGACCCCGACGGCGACGACGACGCAATGCGCCGGGTCGTCGACCTCCCGCCGCACCGCCAGATCGGCCGCAAGGTGATCGCGGCGATCGACAGGCAGCCGGGCCGCACGTTCTGGCAGCGGGCCCGCCACGCCCTGCGCGCAGGCGCCCTCCCGGAATGGCACTCGCGAGGCCTGGCCCAGCGGTGCGACCTCGCAAGGGAGGTCCGGGATCCGGCGCGGGCAGCACCGCTCGACGACGCGCTCGAAGCCGTGCTCGGCATCACCGGCTACCTCGGCGCGCTCGAGAAGTCCGCCGACCCGGACGCGGGCGACCGCGCCGACAACGTGTGGGAGCTGATCCACGACGCAGGCGTGTTCCGGAAAGACTGGGGAGATGACGAGGCCGAAACCGCCGAGACCCGGCTCGAGATGTTCGCCGGGTTCCTCGAGCACTGCCGCAGCATGCGGGCGCCGGACAAGACCGCGAACGCCGACGCGCGCGTCACACTCTCGACGCTCCACCGCGCGAAGGGGCTGGAGTTCGACACGGTGATCATCGCCGGCTTCGACGCCGAGCACCTGCCCAGCCGCGGGACGCTGAGCACCGCCGACGGCAACGAGGAGGCCGTGGTAGAGGAGGAGCGGCGCCTGGCCTACGTCGGGATGACGCGGGCACGGACCGAGCTGTACCTGAGCGTGCCGCAGATGACCGGAAGGCGAGGCCACGAGCGGCCGACGCACCCGTCGCCGTTCCTCGACGAGATCCCGGCGGAGCTCCGGACAGCGGCCCCCGAACCCAAACGGATCGATCGCGCGGCGAAGAGGACGAAGCGGCGGGACCCGCCGAAACGCGGAATGACGATGGGACCGTACGGCCCGGAAGTCCACCTGTTCGACTGAGCAGATCCAGGAACACGAGCACCAACGAAGTGCGAAACGCGTTTCGCCGACGAAGTCCGACGAAGCGGAAACCGCGAACACCATCCCAAAGGACGACTTTGGACCGGAACGCTTGTCCAATCTCGGACGCCGACGGCACCCCGAGCAGGCGGGGACGAACCCCACGGCGGGCACCGAGGGGACACATAAGAGCAACCTGCTGATCGGCGTGAAGATCTCCAGCACTCCGGCCGTGTTCATCTCGGAGATTGACCGGCCGCCGATGCGCGGGAGCGCGTACCGTTCAAGGCTGCGGATCCAGTTCTGCGCGTGACACCGCCCGTGCCAGCCGCCGCGCTTCTGTTCGAGCACGCGGTGGGGCGGCTTTGGCAAAGAGAGGCGAGCATCAGGCTTCGCCCTTCAGACATCTGTCGGTGGGCCGGGTGCTGGTCTGCCTGCACGCGCGCCGACGCCCCGACGCGCCGGGCCATCTCTCGGTGGCCTGCCACTGAGGTGCCGTCGGGTGGTATGGTGGGACCGCTCCCATGCAACGGCCCATCACCGGTTTTGCATGCGACGAGTCGGGCGACTGGACCGCCCTGCTCAGTTGCGGCCATCGCCAGCACGTGCGGCACAATCCGCCGTTCGTTACCCGACCGTGGACGGTCACGGCCGCGGGCCGCGCCAGCCGCCTTGGCGAGCAGCTCGACTGCGTGCGCTGCGACCGGCTCGAGCTGCCGGACGCGTGCGTGGCCTACGAGCGCACGCCCGAGTTCACCGAGGACTCGATTCCGAACGGCCTCCGCGCCCGCCACGTGACCGTAGCGGGCGTCTGGGGCCGGATCGTCGTGACCGCGGGCGCGCTGCGCTACCGATGTGCCGAGCTCGGCATCGACATCGCGCTCACGCCGGAACAGCCGGGCATCGTCGCGCCGGAGGTGTCACACCAGGTCGATCCCGCCGGGCCCGTGCGCTTCTTCGTGGAGTTCCTGCGCGCGCCAGATCTTGCAGCACGCACCTGAACCTGAAGCGGCTCCTGCCTCGTCGGACGTGCACGCCCGCCGGGGAGCGCTACAGGCCCTGCGGGATCATGATGGGCCGCGGTGGCCGGCGCCGGTCGCCGTCGAAGGAGCGGCTGGCGGGTTGATGATGTACCAGATCCGACGCCACCTGCACCGTCTCGAACCGCGGCGCGATTCAGCACCGGCCGTTCATCGCTCGAGGATGTCCTTCAACATCTCGCCGGCTGCCGGCTCCTCGTCGTCCGCAAGCATCTCCGAGGCGGTGAACAACGGGTTGCCGGGCGACCACAGCTCCACGCTCTCGGAGTTCTCCTCGTAGTAGGCGGCTTCAGTGGTCACGCGGACGGGCTCGACCATGCCGGGCGCCAGCAGGCTGTACTCGCGCGGTCTCAGCGGCTCCACCTGGGTGCCCGGCGGCATCAGAACCGGGTTGTTCGGCGTCAATTACTTCCTCCGAAAGCCCCCGTGACGTCTGGCGCACTTCGTCCTATTCGACCCGACGCTCAGTTCGCCGGGTCGGTTGTGTTGTGTGTTCAGGCCTGTGAGGACGGGCGGGCGGCGGGCTCGGTACGCGTGCTTGCCCCTTCGCTCGCGCTTTGTTCCTTGCACGCGACGACCGCCGCAGCTCAGGCCGGAAGCGGCTCTGGCGCGGTCCCCGACAGCGGCCCGGCACGGCCGCCGGTCGCCGCGCCCGGACCGCTGCTCGGCCGCCTTCCTGCCGACGACATCCTGCAGCAGGTTGCCTTGCGCAGCATCTTCAGCCAGAACCGGTGAGGTGACGCTGGGCGGGGACCAAAGCCGCGCCCCATCTCCGGGGCGATGGCCCGCACGTTGTCGGCATAGCCATTGGAATAGAGCGGCGCTGCCATGAACAGCGGAGTCCGCACCGAACGTAGCGATAGATCTGTAACGCCTGTATTGCCAATAGTTTATAGAGCTGCATCAGTGGCCGTGTACAGTTTCATGCACAATTTGCGACCGGATTGAACCGGACGAATTCAGCCGCACGTGGACGCTGCGAACGTAACCGTTCGGTGGAGCCGGTATGGACATGCGGCCGAACCAGCCAGACGCGCCGTGGCGTCCGGAGAAATCCGTGCGGACTGGCCAGCTTGGCCTGCGGAGCCAGTGCGTCCTCGGCCGCACGGCGCGCTTCCTGGCTCCGCCCACTTCAGCCCGTCCGCGCTCTTGTCGGCTGCGCGGGTTCACGCATCGACCGCCCAGTTGTCGGTCTGAGGTTGCCCCGATCCCGTGGACGGGTTAATGCTTGCGGGCTCACATCATGACACATTCTCCGATGAACGTCGTTTCCGTGTCAGTCATCGACGACAACCGCTGTGGGAGTGTGGGAATCTCGCGGCCCCGGTGCAGGGCGTGATCGGCGACGATCGCCCGCGAGATTTCCAACGGGCTGGGGGCGCCCGCCTCGCCGACCTTCAGATTCAGCGGGACGTTGACCGGGCGTCCCCAGACCGGGCACTTCCACAGCGCCCCCGTGGATGCGGCACACGACCCGCAACAGCGGTTCGTCTCGCGAAGCCGAAGGCGAGCCGTGTACTCTGTTGATCACCATTTCCTCCGTGGGTTTCCAAGTCAACTACGCACCGTTACGTAACCGGCCTCAAGCCCCCGCAGCAAGGCCGGTGACGGCGTGAGTCGTCACCGGCAATCCGAGCTCCACCTGACTCGTGGGCGCCTGCAGAGCCTTCACCGGCCGGGCCCCGTCCACAGTTTCTGCCGCATGGAGACGTTCGAACTCCAGCGGCGACACGTAGCCCAACGCCGAATGGCGGCGCCGCGTGTTGTACCAGCCCTCGACGAAATCAAAAACCGCCGCCCGCGCCTCGGCGTGCGTGGACAAGCTCGTGCGGGCCAGCAGCTCGCACTCGAGCGTCGCGAAAAAGCTCTCCGCCATCGCGTTGTCGAAGCAATCTCCCACCGAACCCATCGACAGCGCCACGCCTGATTCACGGCAGCGGGCTCCGAAGGCCAGCGACGTGTACTGGCAGCCCTGGTCGGAATGATGGATGACCGCCTCGGGCCGGCGTTGCGCCACGGCCATCTCCAGCGCCTCGACCACCAGCTCCGTGCGCAGGTGCGCAGCCATGGCCCAGCCGACCACCCGCCGACTGAAAACGTCCAGAACGATGGCCAAGTAGAGGAAGCCTGCCAAGGTCGGAATGTAGGTGATATCGGCCACCCACAGGCGGTTCGGCGCGTCGGCCTCGAAGCACCGCTCGACCCGGTCCGGGGCCGGCCGCGCTTGCACCTCTCGGCGCGTCGTGCGGGGGCCGCGGCGCCGGCTCACCCCAGCGATGCCGGCCTCGCGCATCACCCGCGCGACCCGCTTGCGGCCGACCGCGGCACCGGCTTCGACCAGTTCGGCGTGAATCCGCGGCGCGCCGTACGTGCCCCGGCTGCCGGCATGAATCTCCTGCACGCGGGCCGTCAGCTCCGCATCGGCCTGCGCACGAGCTGACGGTGGACGTTGACGCCACGCGTAGTACCCGCTCGTGGAGACACCGAGCACGCGGGCCATCGTGGCGACGCGAAAACGAGCCTGGTTCGTGCTCATGAACCGGTAGACCTCCCGGATCCGGTCTCCCGCGCGAACCAGGCCGTGGCTTTTGCCAAAATTTCGCGTTCTTCGCGCAACCGCCGGTTCTCCCGGCGCAGCCGACGAATCTCCTCATGTTCTTCGGTGCGCAGGCCGTCGGAGCGCTTGCCCGCGTCGCGATCAGCCTGCGCGACCCAGTTTCGTATCGCCTCGGCCGACGGCTCGAACTCCCGAGCGAGGTCTCCCGGTGTACGTCCGGACTGAACCAGCTCGACCATCTGCTGTCGGAATGCCGCCGCGTACGGCGGTCTCGACTTCGGCATCGTGGACTCCTCCTCCTCCTCGCCAAGAGGATAAGTGTCCGCGGAACTGGGGCAACTTCAGTCGACGGTTGCGGCGCAGTGGCGGCCGCTGGCCGAGCAGGCCGCCCGTCAGCGGCAGGCGCCGGCCGACTACCTGGCCCAGTTGGTGCATCTGGAGGTGACCGAACGCCGGGAGCGCCGTATCCAACGCCGCATTCACGATGCCCGCTTCCCGATGCTGAAGACGCTCGACGCCTTCTCCTTCGAGGCGCAGCCGGCGTTGGACCGCGATGCGGTGCTGGCGGTCTTCGACTGCCGCTTCGTCGCCGAGGCCGCCAACGTCGTGTTCGTCGGCGGCGTCGGCACGGGCAAGACGCACTTGTCCATCGCCCTGGGGATGGCCTGCTGCCAGCACGACTACCGGGTGCGGTTCGTGACCGCAGCCGAGCTGGTCACGATGCTCGTCGAAGCGCAGCAGGAAGGCCGGCTGGCCCGCAAGCTCGCCCAGCTCGCCCGCTTTGACGTCGTCATCGCCGACGAGCTTGGCTACGTACCGCTCGACAAGGCCGGCGCTGACTTGTTGTTCGGCTTCATCAGCCAGCGCTACGAGCGCTGCAGCCTCGTGGTGACGACGAATCTGCCGTTCGCCCGCTGGTCCGAGGTCTTCCTCGACCCGACGGCCGCCGCCGCGGTCATCGACCGTATCGTCCACCACGCGACGGTGCTGCAAACCTCGGGCGACAGCTACAGGTTACAGGCTGCAAAGCGGAACCAGACGCAGGCGTCCGGCAAGGAGGGACCCCGTTGACGCCGGCGAGTCGTGCCGGCCCGCGTTCGACTGTCCGGAAGTGCGGCGCCGAAGAGCCGCTCGTGGACCGATGCCGACGACCGAGCGGTGGGCCTGTCACGACGCTTGCCCCTCGATCGCTCGGCCGACCGCTTCCCCCCCGTCCGTTACGTAACGGCGCAGGATTGACTTGTGGCGCTGACCAACGCGGAGCGGCAGGCACGTTACCGGGAGCGGCGCAAGGCCGGCGAATCCCGGCTCCGGTACCGCCGGCCGGCGGACCGGAGATCGCGGCCACAACAGTGGAACGACGCGGTGCAGACACTCCTGGAGTTGCAGGAACAGTACCGGCAGTGGCGCGACGCGTTGCCGGAATCGCTGGCCGGGTCCGCGACCGCGGAGCTGCTCGAACAGGTCTGCGATCAGGATCTGTCGGCACTCGAGGCTGTCGAGCTGCCCAGGGGCTTCGGGCGTGACGGCTAGCCCAAGTTTACCAACCACAAAACTAAACCATTTTAGAATCAGTGGTTTACACCGACAGAAATGCCCGAGTGGCACTACAAACGCGTACGAACCGGGAAATCGGTCGGTCAGACGAGCGTCTTGCGGACGCCGCCGGGATGTGGGTCGACGCCGAGCGCGTCGTAGATGGCCCGCTGCTCGGGTTCGGCTTGGGTTGCCGTGCGCACATGCAGCGTGCGTCCATCAGGCCGGCGGAAGGTGGCGGTGACGCGCTGCTGGCCTTCGAGGACGCGGCGTAGCGTGGTCCACCTGGCGTGTTCGCCGTGCGCGCGCAGCCGAGTGCGGATGACCTGCACGAGTTGGTAGGCGATGACGGTGATGAAGAGGTGGCCGTCGGCCCGCGCCGGCTTGCGGTGGTAGATGGGACGCAGGCCGAGCTCGGACTTGAGCGAGCGGAAGACGGCCTCGACGTCGGTGAGCGTGGTGTAGGTGCGCCACAAGGCGTCTTCGTCCCAGTCGGTCTCGCTGCTGCGCAGGCAGTAGACGCCCGGATGGGTAACCATCGAGCCGTCCTGGGGGCGACGGGTCCAGGTGACGGCAACGGCCTGGTTGCCGGCCTCGTTGGCGGTGACGCTGATCTGGTAGTGCGAGGCGACGCGGGAATGCTTGGCTTTCAGCCGTCCGATGCGTTGCCAGACCTGGTCGAGCCGCTTGTGCGCGCGGGGGCGGGCCAGCCCGTCGTTGAGCTTCGTCAGGGCGGTCTCGAAGCGGGAGGCGAAACGCTCGACGATGCCCCGCTCCTTGTTGGCGCGCTCCTCGGAGTAGCAGTACAGGCGCACTTCGTCGGGGTCGGTCGAGACCACCTTGTGCATGTGCACGGTCTGGTCCGACTGGGTCTGGAGTGGGCATTCCGGTGAAATCGATCACCTGTT
Organism: Vicinamibacterales bacterium; assembly: GCA_965116825.1. GTDB lineage: Bacteria > Acidobacteriota > Vicinamibacteria > Vicinamibacterales > UBA8438 > WTFV01. Next base: position 5,858,225 of record OZ220736.1, on the reverse strand, counting down.
CCGGTGCAAACCGATCACCCGTTCCGGCGCAAACCGATCACCTGTTGGAGCGAAGCGACGCGGGAATTCGTCATGATCTCCGGCCGCCCGTTCCGGTCGACGGTTGGCTTCGCTTTCGCATCGAGTCTCCTTTCAGGTCCAGTTTGTGAGCATTGTGCACGGGACGATCGAGAATCGGGTCGCCGATGACGTCATACGACTTCTCACCGGGGAACTGGCTGACGCTTGTCGCAACGGTCGACACCAAAACGTCGTCCATGTCAGTCATCGACGATGACCGCTGTGGGAGTGTGGGAATCTCGCGGCCCGGACACAGGCCTGATCGGCGACGATCGCCCGCGAGATTTCCAACGGACTGGGGGCGCCCGCCTCGCCGACCTTCAGATTCAGCGCGACGTTGACCGGGCGTCCCCAGGCCGGGCACTTCCACAGCGCCCCCCGTGGATACGGTACACGGTCCCGAAACAGCGGTTCGCCTCGCGAAGCCGAAGGCGAGCCGTGTACCTGTTGGCCACCCATTTTCCCCGAGTGTTTCCAACTCAACTACGCACCGTTACGTAACGGACTTCACGCCGCAGCGTGCGCGACGCGTGGTCGAGTGAAGCGACACGGGATGGAATCATGCGTCCTGGCTCTCGGTTCGAGTCGACGGCCGGCTTCGTTTCCGCATGGATTCTCCCTTCAGGTCGAGCTTGTAGGCATTGTGCACGAGACGGTCGAGGATCGCGTCGGCGAGCGTCGGGTCGCCGACGATGTCATGCCACTTGTCGACGGGAACCTGGCTGGTCACGACCGTCGAGCGGACGCCGTGGCGGTCCTCGAGGACTTCGAGCAGGTCGTGGCGGTTCTCCGCGTTGAATGGGGCCAGCCCCCAGTCATCCATCACCAGCACCTCGGTCTTGGCGAGCGATTCGAGCAGCTTCGGGTAGCGCCCGTCGGCGCGCGCAATGGCCAGGGCGCTCAGCAGCCGGGACACGCGGACATACAACGCGCTGTGTCCGTTGCGGCAGGCGCTGTGGGCGAGCGCGCATCCTATCCAGCTTTTTCCGATGCCGGTCGGGCCGCAGATCAGGACGTTGAGATGCTCGCGGACCCAGCGCCCGTCGGCGAGCGAGAGGACGAGCTGCTTGTCGAGCCCGCGACGGTGACGGAAGTCGATGTCCTCGATGCAGGCGTCGTGCTTCAGCTTGGCGCGCCGCAGTCGGTTGGTGAGCTGTCGGGAGTAACGCTCGGTAAGCTCGCGGTCGACGAGCAGACCGAGCCGTTCCTCGAACGAGAGGGCTTCGACCTCGGACGAGTCGAACTGCTCGGCGAGAGCCTTGGCCATCCCGGCGCATCGTAGCTGTTGGAGCTTCTCGACGGTCGGATGAGTCAGCATCTGGGCGTTCCTTTCAGCAATCACTGGTAGTAGAGGGCGCCGCGGATGTTGTCGTGCTCGACCGGGTCGGCGCGGTCGAATTGCTCGGCGGACGTCTCGTCGAGTCGGTGCTTGAGGATCGATTCAACGCTGCGGTAGCTGTAGCTGCCGATGGGCAGCGCCCGTGTGGCGGCCGCTTCCAGGCGGGCGTCGCCGTGGCACTTGGCCAGACGCAGGAGACCGAGGCAGGAACGGTAGGCCTGCTGTGGGTGACGCCGCGAATTGAGGACGGCGGTGATCAGGGCGGCGGTCGACGGCCCGATCTTCTCGGCCAAGCGGATGAAGCGGTCCGGGGTCCATTCGCCCATCTGGCGGTGCTTCTCGGGCATGTGCTCGGTCGCGGTGGTGTGACGCCCCTTGTGCGAGGAACGGACGTGGCTGGCAACGCGCTGGCTGCGATGAAAGCACTCGACGGTGCGGGCGGTCAGTCGGACGTCGAGCTGGCGCCCGACCAGCGCGTGTGGAACCGAGTAGTAGTGGCGGTCGATTTCCACGTGGTAGTCGATGTGTACGCGCACGGTCTTCCACTCGGCGAAGACGTACCGGCTGGAGGGCAGCGGGCGCAGGGCCGGCCGGTCGAGCTGCTCGAACTGCGAGCGCCGCGACCCCGGGAGCTTGCGGAACGGGCGCGTGTTGAGCCGGTCGAGCAGCTTGGAGACCGCGGCGTTGAGCTCGGCCAGCGAGAAGAACCTGCGATGGCGAAGCGCGGCGAGTATCCACCGCTCGACGATTTGAACGGCGACCTCCGCCTTCGCCTTGTCCCTTGGGCGACGCACCCGCGCGGGCAGCACCGCCACGCCGTAGTGGGAGGCGAGGTCGTGATAGGTCGGATTCAGGTCAGGCTCGTAGCGATGGGCGCCGCTGACTCCCGAGCGCAGGTTGTCTGGGATCACGAGCTCGGGACAACCGCCGCAGAACTCGAAGGCTCGTACGTGCGAGGCCGTCCAGTCCGGCAGGGTCTGCGTCCAGGTGGCCTCGGCGAAGGTGTAGCTCGAGGCGCCGAGCACGGCCACGAAGACCTGCGCTTGACGCTCCTCGCCGGTCTCGGGGTCGACCACCGGCACCGTCTGCCCGGCGTAGTCGATGAACAGCTTCTCGCCGGCGCGGTGCTCCTGGCGCATCACCAGGTCGAGCTTTCCAGCCCATTCCCGGTACTGCTCGCAGAACCGGCTGTACTGCAACCCCTCGGGATGGATCGCCTTGTACTCTTCCCAGAGCAAGGCCAGCGTTACGTTCTTGCCCCGCAGCTCCCGGCGCACCTCGCTCCAGTCCGGCAGCGGACGCGACGTGTGGCTCGACGGGAGCGCCGGAAACAGCCGGCGCTCCAGCCCGGCGTCGTCGATCGCCTCGGGTAGCGGCCAACTCACCCCCGCCACCTTGGCGCGGCGCAGGTACTCGCCCACCGTCGACGGCGATGTCCCCAGGCTGCGGGCAATCGCCCGAATGCTCAACGCCGCGGCGAAGTACAGCCGCAGCACCTCTCGAATCTTCCGCATGGACAACCTCCTGTTCGCCAGCTTCTATCCCTCCTGCAAAAGCAGGGAGGATCCCACGCCGGCGGGGTTGTCCCGCGTCGCTCAGCCCCGACTCAGGGTGATCGGTTTCGACCGGAATCGGTGATCGGTTTGGATCGGAATCAGTGATCGGTTTCGGCCGGAATCGGTGATCGGTTTGCCCCGGAATCCGCAATGATGACCACGTGGTACTTGCATTCCCATCTCACGTGGGCCAGACTCCGCCAATCATGCATGAGTAGGTTCTCCTTCCTGGCCCGAAACGGCCTTCCCCGGAAGGGGAACCTACGCCTTTCCGGCAACACGCCGGATCGCTCGAAGCTCTTCGGGTCACACGGCCAGAGGCGGTGGGTTTAGCTCGTGAGCCTCTTGCGAAAAGCGTGTTCGGCCGAGTTTTGCCCGAGGCAACGGGGCGAGGGATGGTCAGCGTGCGGGATGCAGCGTTCGCAGGACGGTAGTGGCCGTCACCGCCGCGGCGCCGGAGTCGCGAGGATTCATGAGGCCTTCCTGCCGGTTATGAGGGCAAGCACGCTCAACGAGATGTGGCGCATTTCCTTGACGAGCCGTTCCAGCTCACGGTTGTTCTCGATCCACTCCCTGTAGACAACGAGTTCGTCTTCGGTGAGGTTCAAGCCGACGGTCTTTCCGCCGGCCTTGCGCGTCCAGTAGTGGTAGGGGCCGTGACGCGCGTCCGGGTCGTCGTAGCAGCGACAGGTGGGCTTGCCACACTTCAGGTGACGTGTCTGAATGCTGCCCTGGCCGATGAACCCGACCGCTTGCAGTCGTGCCTTGAGCGCGTCGTATTGCTCCTCGTAGCGGCGCAGCGCCGCGCTGTAGTCCATCGGTCTTCATTTAGCGGATCCGGGCAAGAAATCCGCGTGTTGGGGGTAAAGGTCTTGCTGCGCGGTGCCGATAGGAAAGGGGCGTGGGCCTGCTGCGCCGCATACGCGCCATCCTGGAACAATCCCCATCCGAGCGGGATCCTCGGGACGTTGTCATCGAGCAACAGGACCAGGAAATCTCGCGGCTGCGTGACGAACTGGCGCGCCACAAGGGCGTGCATCGTCAGAACGGCGGCTTGCAGCGTCAGATCGAGCGGCTGGAGCGCGAGAACGAGCACCTGAAACAGCAGTTGGGAGCCGAGCGCCGCGCGGGACGCCGGCAAGCCGCACCTTTCGCCAAGAAGCGGCCACAGGGTCGCGGCGGCCGTCCCGGCCGGCGGCCCGGTGCGCGCTATGGCCGGCAGGGGCGCCGCCCGTGTCCGGCGCGGGTCGACGAGACCATCGCGGCGCCGGCGCCGACGAGCTGTCCGGACTGCGGCGGCGCGGTCGAAGTGACCGGCGGCGCGGCGTCGCAGTATCAGGAAGACCTACCCCCGGTGCGCCCGCTGGTGCGCCGCTTCGACATCGAGGTCGGCCACTGCTCGCAGTGTCGGCGGCGTATCCAGGGCCGCCACGCCCTGCAGACCTCCGACGCGTTGGGGGCGGCCCGCGCACAGCTCGGTCCCGGTGTGGTCGCGCTGGTCGTGGAGTTGCACACCCACGGCGGCCTGCCGCTGGCCAAGGTCGCCGACCTGCTGCAGACCCGCTTCGGCCTGCAGGTGACGCCGGGGGGCCTCGCGAATCTGCTGCATCGTGCGGCACGCGACGCGCGGCCGGCCTACGAGGCGTTGCGCGAGCAGGTTCGCAACGCTCCGGTGGTCACGGCCGATGAAACCGGTTGGCGCGTCGGCGCCCGCAGCCACTGGTTGTGGGCGGCCGTCACCCCGACGACGACCGTCTACGCCATCTGTGCGGGCCGCGGATTCGAAGACGCGCAAGCGGTCCTGGGAGCCGACTTCGACGGCGTGCTCGTGCGCGACGGATGGGTGGTCTACCGCCGCTACATCAACGGCGAGCACCAAACTTGTCTGGCCCACCTGCTTCGACGCTGTGAGCATCTGCTCGAGGACCATCCCCGCTGCGGGTGGGCCGCTCAGGTGCAGGCCACCTTGCAGGCCGGCCTCGCGCTGCGCGACCGGCGCGATGCCGGCGGTCTGAGCGACCACGGCCTGGCCACCGCCCGCGGCCGACTGCTCGCCCGGCTCAGCCGGCTGATCGACAACCCGCCGCCGCTGGACGAGGCCGAGTGCTTCGCCAACCATCTGGCCAACGAATTCGGCGCCATCTTCACGTTCCTGTGGAACCCGTCGGTCGACGCCACCAACTGGCGCGCCGAACAAGCCATCCGGCCCGCCGTCGTCATCCGCAAGGTGTGCGGCGGCAACCGCACCCGCAAGGGCGCCGACACCCAGCAGGTCCTCGCCAGCGTCGTACGTACCGCACGCCAACGAAACCTCGACCTGCCTGCGCTATTCGCCACGATGTTGCGCGCCCCCGACTCGATCGTCCCCGACGGATTCAACCTTCCGCCGCCGTCCGCGTGAGCGGCAGCGCGACACTACCGAGCCGATGCACGACCGCGAACCGGCGGCTGACCGCCGCGCCGGGTGAATGCCGAGAACGTTGACACCCAAGGCGCAGCAACCCGATGCCCGGGTCGGGTGCTTCCAGCCGTAGCTGGCCTCCGCAACCAGCAGACCTACCCCTTCGTGCCCGGGCAGCCGACGCACGCACCCCGTCCTCGGCTTCCGGCTGCGGCGTGGGTAACAGTGCAGCCACCTCGGCCTCCCGCGCAAGTCGCAACGCCCGCCAAAGGAAACCTCGGCGTCGCTCGAACTTCGACGTGCCAGGCCCATTCCACGCCCGTGTCTATTGACGAATCACCCGGTAAACGAAGACGTCCATCGATTTGCTTGCCATCCTCTTCTATCATCTATTATACCGCAGAAGACAAGGAGCGGTCCACAAGCGATGAATTCCCTGCACGCCTTCGCCCCCTACTGGCAGTCGATCCAGCGTGTGCTGTTCCCCCACTTGGAGCGCGTGCTGGGCCCACTGACCGGGAAACAGCAGCAGTTGGTGCAGACCCTCGAGGTCATCCGTATAGAGCAGATGATTCCCCGGCGCTTCCGGATGCCGGGGCGCCCGCCCAAGGACCGCGCGGCGATGGCGCGGGCCTTCGTGGCCAAGGCGGTCTACGACATGCCGACCACGCGCGTGCTGCTGGACCGCTTGGACACCGACGTGCCGCTACGGCGCATCTGCGGCTGGGAAAAGAAGAGCGAGGTGCCGAGCGAGTCGGTCTTCTCGCGCGCCTTCGCCGAGTTCGCCGACACGCAGTTGCCCCTGCGCGTGCACGAAGCGCTGATCGTGAAAACCCACCGCGACCGGCTGGTGGGCCACCTCTCCCGCGATTCGACGGCCATCGAGGCGCGCGAGAAGCCGGCCGCGAAGGAAAAGACGCCCTCGCCGCCCAAGCGCAAGCGGGGACGGCCGAAGAAGGGTGAGGAACGACCGAAGGTCCTCAAGCGCCTCGACCGGCAGGCGACCATGACGCTGCCGGCGATGCTCGATGACCTGCCGACCGCGTGTGACGTCGGCATGAAGAAGGACAGCAAGGGCTACAAGTCCACCTGGGTCGGCTACAAGCTGCACATCGACGTGGCCGACGGCCAGATTCCCATCAGTTGCCTGCTGACCTCCGCCTCGCTGCACGACAGCCAAGTCGCCATTCCGCTGGCGACCTTGTCGGCCGAGCGGACGACCAATCTGTACGACGTGATGGACGCCGCCTACGACGCGGAACCGATCCGACAGCACAGCCGCTCACTCGGCCACGTCCCGTTGATTGACACCAACCCCCGCCGCGACAAGGCGCTGGCGGAGGAACTGCGAACCGAAGCCCGGCGCCTGAAGAATCTCGGCTTCCAGCTCGCCGAGCAGGTTCGCTACAACGAGCGCACGGCGGGTGAGCGCGTGAATGGCCGTCTGAAGGACGAGTTCGGCGGTCGCCATCTCCGAGTCCGCGGCGCCGCGAAAGTGATGTGCCACTGCATGTTCGCCGTGCTCGCACTCACTGCTGACCAGCTCCTGCGCCTGGTGACATAACCAGCCCACCGCCGACAACGCCCCTCGGCGCCCGACCGGCGTCAGTCATCCACCGGTGTCCCCACGCGCGGCCGAGAACATGTCGAAACATCCGACTGCCACCTCTCGGCGTGCCTCCGGTCCTCCAGATCAGACATCCAGGCGGCGACCCAGGGCAAATGGGCGTTCACCAGGAGCATTGAGGACTCCGCCAAGCCGCAAGCCCCAGGAGTTTCGCAAGCGGCTCTCGTACTAGAATAAATAGAGAAGGACAACATAGCCGTCAGTCTTTTCATGCACAATTCTGAACCGGACGTCATCAGACCAGTTGCGCCGTCCTTGGACGAACCCGAGGGTATTTCGCCGACCGTTGAAGTCGAATTGCGACGACTCGCGCAGCGCCTGGAAGACACCTCGCTGTCACCGGCCATCACGCCGATGGGCGCCGCCCGCTTCAGTGAACGCCGCATGTAGCTCGAGGTGGTTGAGCGTATTCTCGCAGGTCTGGCATGCTTGGCCGTCTATCGGCTTCCACGCCACGGCGACACGGCAGCAGGTCGTCGGGCTCGTCGAGCCAGATCAGTTCCGGGATCGGGACTTGGCACCGCCCGATGGCGCTGCGGGCCGGCGCCGATCTGTTCCGCGATCGGCGGCGCGGTCACAAGGCGACCGCCGAACGAGGCAACCGACGAGCGCCTTGTCGGGCCCTCGGCTTGTTCGTCCGGAGAGGTGGTGGTCAGGCGGCCGAAAACGGGCCCGCAAGGCGAAATCGGACCGCGGGCCGAGAATGCGTTGCGGCCTTGTTTCACGCGGCCGAAGGGCCGATTTCTGTTCCCCTTTTGCCCGCCGTTAGTTAGGGTAGACGCAAAGAGACGGCTTGCAGTCTCCGGCAGGACCTGCCGCCGGGGACCGGGGGCCCCCGGTGGGGTCCGCGAGCCGGTCACGGCTCACCAGCGCAGGCAGGAATCGCCGAGGTCGGACAGCTCGTCGAGGACGGGGACGGCGCCGGAAGCGTCGTCGAGCCCCGTCGTTGTCGCTCGCGTGCTCCTCGAGCATGGTGATGATCGAGACCTCGGCGTCGTTGAACCCGTGCTTGAGCAGCCACCAGCGGCGCCTGGCACAGTGGATGCAGCAGCCTGGTAGCCGGCGTGCGCGAGGCGGCCGCAGGTGCCGGCCTCGATCGGCAAGTCGATGCGGACGCACAGCAGCTTGTGTTGGCTCGCGGATGCGGCGCATGTATACGCGGTTGGCGATCCGCCGACCTGGACGTCGACGGGGACGGACACCACAGGACTACTGTTCTTGGTGACTTGCTCCGGCTGTCCACGGTCGGGAGAGTCGCTGCTGTCTGACGCTGTCGTCGAGGACCTGCGCACAGGATTCCCAGTCTACTGGCGTGACTTCATGGTACCGGAGCACGAACGGGTGTTGCTCCGGAACCGCGTCGATCGTCTGCCGCGCCTCCTCGATCCTGCCGAGCGCCACCTGAACGCAGATGTCTTCCAGCGTATCCGGCAGACTGGCCCGCTCGCATCGGCGGCGGCGGAGGCGGCAGCAGGTCCTCGCGCCGCTCACGAAACTGAAGCTGTGGAAGCGCGCGCCTCGCACAACGCCCGGCGGGACGGAGCCGACGACGAAAGCGGCGACGGCGCGAATCTCGGGCCCTGACCTTCAGCGGCTCGAAGCGCAGATCAGCGCGCAGCGCGACCAGACCCGCGACGAGCTGCTCGACGCCGAGACGGCCGTGCACAAGGCCGAGCGCGGCGCCCCGCGCCAGCAACGCACATTCGCGCCCGCGAGCACGACCCGCGAGCGCCGGGCTCGCGAGACGTTCGAGGCGGCCGTTCCGTGACGCCCGGGCCGCCCAGCGCACCCTGCGGGCCGCCGCCCGCGACTACGCCGCGGCCCGCGATGCCCTCGCCGACGCCACCCGCGCGGCGTTTCGCTGGACGCCCAAACCGCCCAGCGCGGCAGCGAGCAGCACCGCACCTACCTGGACGCCAACGAACGCCGGGACCAGGCCCTCGGCGCCGAGCTGGTCGCCGAGGGCCGGGCCAGATGGGAAGCGCGTAACTGAAGTTGCCCCAGTTCCGCGGACACTTATCCTCTTGGCGAGGAGGAGGAGGAGTCCACGATGCCGAAGTCGAGACCGCCGTACGCGGCGGCATTCCGACAGCAGATGGTCGAGCTGGTTCAGTCCGGACGTACACCGGGAGACCTCGCTCGGGAGTTCGAGCCGTCGGCCGAGGCGATACGAAACTGGGTCGCGCAGGCTGATCGCGACGCGGGCAAGCGCTCCGACGGCCTGCGCACCGAAGAACATGAGGAGATTCGTCGGCTGCGCCGGGAGAACCGGCGGTTGCGCGAAGAACGCGAAATTTTGGCAAAAGCCACGGCCTGGTTCGCGCGGGAGACCGGATCCGGGAGGTCTACCGGTTCATGAGCACGAACCAGGCTCGTTTTCGCGTCGCCACGATGGCCCGCGTGCTCGGTGTCTCCACGAGCGGGTACTACGCGTGGCGTCAACGTCCACCGTCAGCTCGTGCGCAGGCCGATGCGGAGCTGACGGCCCGCGTGCAGGAGATTCATGCCGGCAGCCGGGGCACGTACGGCGCGCCGCGGATTCACGCCGAACTGGTCGAAGCCGGTGCCGCGGTCGGCCGCAAGCGGGTCGCGCGGGTGATGCGCGAGGCCGGCATCGCTGGGGTGAGCCGGCGCCGCGGCCCCCGCACGACGCGCCGAGAGGTGCAAGCGCGGCCGGCCCCGGACCGGGTCGAGCGGTGCTTCGAGGCCGACGCGCCGAACCGCCTGTGGGTGGCCGATATCACCTACATTCCGACCTTGGCAGGCTTCCTCTACTTGGCCATCGTTCTGGACGTTTTCAGTCGGCGGGTGGTCGGCTGGGCCATGGCTGCGCACCTGCGCACGGAGCTGGTGGTCGAGGCGCTGGAGATGGCCGTGGCGCAACGCCGGCCCGAGGCGGTCATCCATCATTCCGACCAGGGCTGCCAGTACACGTCGCTGGCCTTCGGAGCCCGCTGCCGTGAATCAGGCGTGGCGCTGTCGATGGGTTCGGTGGGAGATTGCTTCGACAACGCGATGGCGGAGAGCTTTTTCGCGACGCTCGAGTGCGAGCTGCTGGCCCGCACGAGCTTGTCCACGCACGCCGAGGCGCGGGCGGCGGTTTTTGATTTCGTCGAGGGCTGGTACAACACGCGGCGCCGCCATTCGGCGTTGGGCTACGTGTCGCCGCTGGAGTTCGAACGTCTCCATGCGGCAGAAACTGTGGACGGGGCCCGGCCGGTGAAGGCTCTGCAGGCGCCCACGAGTCAGGTGGAGCTCGGATTGCCGGTGACGACTCACGCCGTCACCGGCCTTGCTGCGGGGGCTTGAGGCCGGTTACGTAACGGTGCGTAGTTGACTTGGAAACCCACGGAGGAAATGGTGATCAACAGAGTACACGGCTCGCCTTCGGCTTCGCGAGACGAACCGCTGTTGCGGGTCGTGTGCCGCATCCACGGGGGCGCTGTGGAAGTGCCCGGTCTGGGGACGCCCGGTCAACGTCCTGCTGAATCTGAAGGTCGGCGAGGCGGGCGCCCCCAGCCCGTTGGAAATCTCGCGGGCGATCGTCGCCGATCACGCCCTGCACCGGGGCCGCGAGATTCCCACACTCCCACAGCGGTTGTCGTCGATGACTGACACGGAAACGACGTTCATCGGAGAATGTGTCATGATGTGAGCCCGCAAGCATTAACCCGTCCACGGGATCGGGGCAACCTCAAACCGGCAGGAGGCGCGGGACCGCTGGCGCGCCGCGGCGGCCGACAAGCGCCGGGACCGACAGGACCGCCGTCAACGGGCGCGTGAGAACCGCCCGGCACGTCGCAGGCTGCAGCGGCTCCGCCAGCGCGTGGCGGATCTGAGACGGCGCCTGACCACCCTGGACGCGGCGATGAAGGCCGTCGAACGGGTCCTCGAGCGGCTGGGACTGTCGAGACGGCCGGCGCGGCCGGCGCCACCCCCCGACCGCAGCCCGTCGCTGTCCAGCATCATGCGTGACCTCGACAAGAACCTCGAACGCGACTACCCCGAGCCGGCCCCCGAGCCCGGCCGGGTCGCCAGGCCGGCGCGGCCGCCGGCCTCGACAACCCCCGCCGGCTCCCCGCGTTCGCCAGCAGCCGCCCGCTCGGGAGCGCCCGCCGGCTGCGGCGCCCGCCGGTTCGCGCGAAGCAGGCCCCCATGCGCCGCTGATCGAGAACCTGATCGGCGCGGTGTGCGATGGCGGTTCCCGCCTGTCACGGGTACGTGGGTATTTCGCTGAACGTGAACACCGATTCCGGGGAACGTGAACACCGATTTCGGCGAACGTGAACGCTCGTCGGAGCGTAGCGACGTTGCTCAGTCAGTTCCCTCCCATCGGCGCCGCGACGGATCTTCGAGATCCTACTCTTGTCTTCCTGATCGAAAGTACAGAAGAAAGTGCCTGTGGAGCCTGTGGGCGCCGCTTGCGGCGTCCAAGGTGTTGTGGGAAACGCGCCTTCTGCGAGGCCGCAGTCAACGTTGAGCGTATCGCGCGCGTTTTCCACAGCACCGGCAGGATCCACAGGCCGCTCGGGCCCGGCAGCAGTGTCGCGGATGTCGCGGACGTGATCGTGCTCGGTGCTCGGTGCGATGTCGTCGCCGGCCGCGTGCTCATGTCGCCTCCTTCCGGCCGCGGGCTGGTGCGTCGTGCGTCCGCCGCATCGAGCGCCCCTTCAGGTCGATGCGGTGCGCGTCGTGGAGCAGGCGGTCGCAAATGGCGTCGGCCTGATTGGGGTCGCCGATGACGGCGTGCCAGTCGGTCACCGGCAACTGGCTGGCGATCAGCGTCGAGGCGCGCTCGGCGCGGTCTTCGATCACCTCGGTCAGGTCGCGGCGTTCGGTGTCGCGCAGCGGCGCGAGCATCCAATCGTCGATGGCGAGCAGGTCGAGCTTCGCCAACCGGGTGAGCAGTCGGGTGTAGGAGCCGTCGCCGCGGCCGACGGCCAGCTCGTGCAGCAGGCGCGGCATGCGGAGGTAGCGCGCGGTGAAGCCGCGGCGGCATGCCCGTTCGACGAACGCGCAGGCGAGAAAGCTCTTCCCGATGCCGCACGGCCCGGTGACGATCAAGTTGTGGCGCTCAGTGAGCCAGGCGCAGGCGCCCAGAGTGAGGACCTGCTGGCGGTTGAGCCGGCGCGGATGGGTAAAGTCGACGGCTTCGAGCGACGCCGGGTAGCGCAGCTTCGCCGTTTGGAGGCGCCGCTGCAGCTTGCGCTGCTCGCGGGCCGTCGACTCGGCGTCGACGAGCAGGCCGAAACGCTCCTCGAAACCGAGCGCGGCGGCCTCGCCGGTCTGCAGTTGTTGCTGCAAGGCCTCGGCCATCGCGCCCAGCTTCATGGCGTTGAGCTTGTCGAGCGTCTGTTCGATCAGCATCAGTCCTCCTCTGTGGCTGTGGCGGCGTAGTAGTCGGCGCCGCGGATGTTGGCGTGCGTCGGCGTCGGGTTCGCCTCGGCCGGCGGCTCGATGGGCAGGCGGTCCTGCCCGGCACTGAGAATGTTCTTGACGGTGTGATAGCGGCAGGAGTTGAGCGCCAACGCACGGATACAGGCCGCCTCGAGCCGGCTGTTTCCGTGCCGCCGTCCCAACCGCATGATCCCCAGACAGGGTCGATAGCCCTGCTCCGGGTGCGGGCGGCTCTGCAGGAGCCGGGAAACGAGTTGTCCGGTCGCCGGTCCGACCTTGTTGGCCCAGCCGATCAGGCGCGACGGCGACCACTCGGCATGCGCGCGGTGGGCGCTGGGCATGTGCTCGGCCACGGTCGACGGCTGTCGGTCGTAGCGCCGCCGGTGCGACGCGATGCGCTTGTCGCGATGGAAGACCTCGACCGTGTTGGTCGTGTAGCGGACCTCGACCTGCTCGTGGACCAGTTGGTACGGCACGCTGTAGACGTGGTGCTCGACGGTCACGTGGTAGTCGATGTTCACGCGGCAGGGCTTCCAGTGCGCGAGGACGTAGCGCGTTGCCGGCAGAGGCCGTAGCGCCGGGCGGTCGAGTTGCTCGTAGAGCGCGCGGCGGCTGACGCCCAGCTTCTTCATCGGTCGGTCGTTGAGGGCGTCGAGCAGCACGCGGATCGCAGCATTGAGCGGACCGAGCTCGAAGAAGGTCTGGTCGCGCAGACGCGCGAGTATCCACCGCTGTGCGATGAGCACACAGTTCTCAACCGCAGCCTTGTCCCGGGGCTTTCTCGGCCGCGCCGGAATCACGACCGCGCCGTAGTGGGCGGCCAGGTCCTCGTAGCTGCGGTTGACGCCGGCCTCGTAGCGGCAGGGTCGGGTGATGGCGCTCTTCAACTGGTCGGGGACCCACAGCGTGGTGGCGCCGTCGAAGTACTCCACCATCCGGATGTGCGCGTCGACCCAGTCGGGCAACTGCTGGGTCTCGGTCGCCTCGGCGTAGGTGAAGCTGCTGGCGCCGAGCACGGAGACGAACAGCTCGACGGGCCGCAACTCGCCCGTGCGCCGGTCGACCAGCCTCGGCCGCTTGCCGGAGAAGTCGATGAAGGTCTTCTCGCCGGCGCGGTGCACCTGCCGCATCGACGGCCGCAGCCGCTTGGCCCACTGCCGGTAGATCTCGCAAAACTGCGTGTAGCGGTAGCCGCTCGGATGGACCTGGGCGTACTCCTCCCAGAGCAGTTGCAGCGTCACGCCGTCGCGCTTGAGCTCGCGGTGGACGTACGCGCAGTCAGGCCGAACCCGGACTCGGTCCCGCAGCGGAGCGGGGCGGCGAAAGAGTCGAGCCTCGAGCGCCGCGTCGTCCAGCTCGGCCGGCAACGGCCAGCCGAGCCCGCTTTGGGCCGTTCTCCGCAGATAGAGCGTGACCGTGCCCACGCCCATCGCGCAGGCTTGGGCAATCGCGCGGTGCGACAATCCGTGCTCGTGTTTGAGCCGTAGAACCTCGCGAATCTTCCTCATCAGTAGTCTCCGAGCCGCCATCGCCTCCGTCCCTCCCCTCGAAAGGGCGGAAGCATGCCGGGTCAGGCTACCGACGAGCGTTCACGATGACCGAAATCGGTGTTCAACATCCCGGAATCGGTGTTCAACTTCGTCCGAAACCGGTGTTCAACTTCGCCCGGAATCGGTGTTCAACTTCGTCCGAAAAACCCATACGCTCGGAGTTCGAGCGGATGGACGCGGGGGACGGCGTCAAGCGCCTGGTGCTGCAGGCGGTGGAGCCGGAGCTGCTGGAGGTGGTCGTCGCTCCCCGGCTGACCCCGGCGTGGGTGAAGCCGCTGCGCGCGCAGTACGCCCGCTTCAAGCATGGCGTATCCGGCCGATTGGGTGGACGTCGAGAAGGTTTGGCGGCAGCAGCGGGCGCGCTGGTGGTCGCAGCACCAGGAGCGGGCCGCCCAGGCCGTCAATCCGCCGCGCCCGCCGGCCCGAGTTGCCGGCGCGGCCGAGAAGGCGCGGCGGCAGCAGCTCGGGCCCGGGCACGACCATTAGAGAATCGCCCGCAGCCGAGCCCACCGTCCTCGCTCGTACCGTCGACCGCCGGAGTCGCCGATTGCGATCCAGTGCAACAATACTACGTGCGCCGGGTCAGGCGACATCGGGACGATGAGCGGAACGACCACCAAACTGACGGCGGCAGTCCAGGAGTACTTCGCGGATCTGCGACGTGTCCGGGCATCTGGGGGCGCAACTCAGGAGCGGTCGCTGTATGGACCGCTCGGGAACCTCCTGACGGCAGTCGGCGCGACGCTCAGGCCGAAGGTGTTCTGCGTTCAGGAACTCGCCGACCAAGGTGCAGGCCATCCCGACTTCGGTCTCTACGCGGCGAAGCAGGTGCAGAGGGGCATGCCGCGCGAGCGGCAGACGCCGGAGCGCGGCGTCGTCGAGGTGAAGTCCCCGGCGGACGATGCCTGGCTCACTGCGTCGAGCGATCAGGCCAGCCGCTACTGGGGGCGGTATCGGCTGGTACTCGTGACGAACGCTCGCGACTTCGTGTTGGTGGGCGCGGATACCCAGGGCAAGCCCACAACGCTCGAGACCCTACGGTTGGCCAGCGGCGAGGACGAATTCCTGAATCGTCTGGAGAAGCCGCAGGCGTTCGCCCGTGATGCGGGCGCAAGACTTGGCGAGTACCTCGCGCGGGCGCTGTCTCACCGCGCGGCGCTGACGGAGCCGAGGGATCGCCCGACGGATCGCGGCGATGCTGACCACCGCGCCGAACAGCAAGCATCCGGTGAGGACGATGGAGGCATGGCGGACGACATGAAGCGGCGATGAACCCGACCGTATACGTCGAGACGTCGGTCGTCAGCTACCTCACTGCCCGACCCTCTCGGGATGTTGTGGTCGCGGCCTATCAGGAGGTAACGCGCGACTGGTGGCGCAGCGCTCCCGACCGGTTCGTGCTCTACGCCTCGGCTTTGGTGATGTCCGAGTCCCGAAGCGGCGACCCAGAGGCAGCGCGCGCTCGCCTGGGAGTCCTGGGGACGCTTCCGCTACTCGACGCGACGGGGCCGGCCGTCGAACTGACCGGGAAGCTGCTGGAACAAGGGGCCGTGCCCCGCAACGCGGCTGAAGATGCGGCACACATCGCCATCGCGGCTGTGAACGGCGTCGATTACTTGGTCACCTGGAACTTCCGGCACATCGCCAACGCGACGATGCGATCCCGAATCGAGGACGTTTGCCGGCGGTCAGGCTATGGACCGCCAGTCATTTGCACCCCCAGCGAGCTAGTGGAGACACGCCATGCAAGAGACGCAGACTGACCCTATCATCGACGAACTCCGGGCGATGCGCGACGAGCACGCCGCGCGGTTCAACTACGATGTTGAGGAGATCTTCCGGGACATCCAGGCCCAGCAAGAGGCTTCGGGGCGCGAATACGTCCGCTTGCCGCCGCGCCGTGTCGTGTCCGCCCAGGAGGACCGACCAAAGCCCTGACGTAAGCCGGCAGAGCAGGAGGTGGGGGCCGTCCGCGACTGCGTCAGGCATCTGGCATCTCGGCTTCGAAATGTAGTCGCAGATCCTCAGCGATGACCTCCGGGACGGGTGCCCACGCCGTCCCCTTCTGGCCCGGGTCGTCACCGATGCGTTCCGCCTCCATGGCGTCGGACAGGTTCCGGTGGCCGTCTACGGCGTACTCGCCTCCCAACGTGACGTCGAACACGTGAGCGCGGCCGTGCACCACGCGGAACCGGTGCTCGTCGTAGGTCCCCGCAATGTAGGGAACTGCAACATCGAGAAAGCAATCTCCACCGCCCTTGGCGCGAAGCCTCTCCGTCTTGCTCCCGATGCGATCGACGCGGCCGGTCCGCTGCTCGACGGTCGCAGGGTTCCATGGGAGGTCATGGTGGATGACATGGCTGCATTCCCGGTGCAGGTCGATACCCTCCTGGCCGACGGTCGTGACGATGAGAACCTCCGGTACCAGAGGCGTGTTGAACCCCGTGAAGAGCCGATCGCGTTCGGAGCTGGCGACCGAACCGGTCACACGGGTGACGACGTCGCGGTTCCTGGTTGCCTCGTCGTAGGCGCCGATCTGCTCCTCGAGGCCGACTGCCTTCTCGAGCGTCTCCAGGTAGGCAGCAAGCCGGTCGCGCGCGGACTCACCCGTCGCAGGTGGCGTCTGGTAGCGCTTGTGGATGACCAGAGTCCAGTCGTCGTCATCGTCGTCGATTCCAGGCCTCGTGGTGGCATCGTCCAGAATGAACCGCGCGAGGAAACCGGGCGAGCGGACCATGCGACGGAGCATTCGCGCAGCCAACGCGCGAAGTCTGCCGGGCAGCCGCGCCAGCGCGGCCGAGTGCCAACGCGTGAGCAGGCTCGGTACCTCGATGCTTCGGTCCGGCAGGTAGGGCGCGAGCGTCGCTTGCCCCGCACGACCCTGCAGTACCTCCTTCCATGCCGCAACGTCCTCCGGTTGCGCGTGCCGTTTCGCCGTGGCGATGTCTTCGTCCGGAAGCTCGTCCAGTTCTGCTTCGCGAAGAACGCCTTCAACGATCCTCCGACGGCGAGCAGGCCAATCAGGTGACAGGATGAGATCGAGCGAGGCCGAAGTCGTTTCCCGAATGGACAGTGGCTCGAGCACTTCGCGCAGCCATCTCTGCCCCTCTTCCGACTCGTTCCACCGGCTCACCAGTACTTGTTCCGCGGCGGCGAGAATCCGTCGACGGTCGAAGCGGCGACTGCGGTCGCGGGGCGGACCGCCGCTTGCCAGTCTCGTCGCGATCTCCGCGACATCGCGCTTGCGAAGGGCGAGACTGCGGCGAACTCGTCCCTTCGGGCCCGCGAGAGGATGATCCTGGAAGAGCAGGAAGACGGACTGGCGGTAGTGGTAGAGCCGCTTCTGGAAATTCTCGAGCCGCGCCTCCAGCTTGTCCGTGGTGCACTTGAACGCCGCGGTCAGCACCTCGTTGCAGTGCGCATCGATCCGGCTGTGCACGGCCTCTTGCACGGCGCGCACGGTGGCAATGTTGAAGCAGAAGATCAGGGTCTTGTCGCCCCTGAGCCAGGCGCGGAAAGCCCGTTCTGCGGTAACGGCGACCTTCGGATGTTCGTGCGTCGTCCCGGTGACCGCCCGCTCGACCAAGTCGAGGTAGCGGCCGGCCTCCGGGTTGCATCCACGCAGCATCCTCCCCAGTTCGCCCTCCCGGAAGAAGGCGTAGGAGCCTCCCAGATCCGCCCCGAGGCTCGTTGAGCCGCGGCCGTCCTTCTGTTCCTGCACGGCTCGCATCATCAGATAGTGCACGAGTTCCGCGTCGCCGCCGACGTCGAGGCCGGGCCCCCAACGCAGCGTGTTCCCGCGTGCACCGGCGGCGGGCGCGCGTGGATCGGCCTCGCGTCCTACCCACCAGGAGCGATGCGAGACGTCGCGCCGGTGCCGGAGCAGGAAGGGCCTCAGGCTCCCGCCGAGCCGGCCATGGGCATCGCGTACGTCGCCCAGCGCTCGGAGAGATCGCCGCAGTCGTGGAGGGAGGCCGTCGGAACCGGCACGCGCGGTCCAAGCCTCTTTGATGTAGTCCAGATCGCGTTCATCGACATCGGCCCAGGCGCGTCGGAGGGCCTTCCCGGTCTCTTCGGCCTGCGACAGGTCTGCACGGAGAGCGTCGACGCGATCGTTCAAGAACGACGCGCGTTCCGCCGAAAGGCGGGTGCAGCACCGGAGATCGAGCACGTGGATGAGCTCGCGCGGACCGAGCTGGAACGGGGTGGCGGATAGCCCCAGCAGCCGGTCCGTGCGTCGACCCAGCGTGTGCAGGAACCTCAACCAGCTCCTCGGGTGGTTCTTCCAGTTGTGGATCTCGTCTACGATCACGAGCGGCAGGTTGTGGCCTACGGTCTGGCCGATCGCGGCGCGGCAGAGTTCCCGCAAATCCTCCCAGAATGACGCTCGCTTCGGTCGACCACTCCGTGCGCGCTTCCATGAATCCTCGAGCCGCCCGCACAGCAGGGGGTCGACAATCTGGAGTCGGCGCCAGGCGGCACGCACCTGGCGGTCGCCGAAGCCCACTTCGTCGGTGTTACGGGCAGCCTCCCAGGCAGTCCCCGACCTTCGGAGGTCGAGGTTCTCGCGCGACGCGTACCAAGGCCGGTCGGACAGCATCGCGAGCCGCTGGTCCATCGAGAGCTCGAAGCCGTCCATGTGAAGCAGCGAATGGATGGCCGCCATGCGCGCCGTATCGAGCTCGTGAAGACGTCCTGAGAAGGCGGACATTCGTGCGATCACGAGCGTGGGTTGTCGCTTCTTGAGCGCGTGCGCGAGCTCGTGGGGGGTCGATGCGGTCTTGACGTCTAACCTCATGCTCGAAGGCGCCACGAGTTGCACGAACCGCTCGGCCTCGCGCCTCCACTTCCGAAAGAGAGCGTGGGCGTGAGGCGTGACGACGAGCACCGGGCCTGCGGAGAGCCCCCACGCCGCGCGCCGGTGGAGGACTGACCAAGCCACTCCCAGCGCCACGAAGGTCTTCCCAAGCCCAACCTCGTCGGCGAGCAGGACGATCTCCCGGCGCCGCTCCTCATCGTCGTCATGGAAGCGCCGGAGGACGGCGTCGATCGTACGTTCCTGGCGCTGTGCCGCCTTCTCGACCGCCTCAGGGTCGTTGTCTCCAAGTGCAGAGCGAAGAGAACACCGCAGGTCGAGTCCATCCGGCCGGGCGATCATGGCTGCCCCCGCTGCATTGCAAGGTAGGCGCGAACGACGTCGGTGTGGTCCTCCGGCGGAAGCTTGGCCACGACTTCATCGAGTGCCAAGGAGACGGCGGCGACTGCCTCGGCTCGCAGTCCATCCGCGATGCCGTCCCCTAGATTCGGCAGCGGTACGGTCTGGAGCAGACGTCGCAGCTCGGCGAGCTGGAACGCTGTGGCCACGGCGGTCTTGCGCGGCTTGCCGGGTGGCGGCTCCCGCAAGGCGCGTAGCGACTCGCGCGCCAACTCGACGGGTGACCGATACCCCAGCAGTGCCGCCCGTAGCCCCGTCTCGGTCATTCCGGCGTCGGCCAGGCGGTTGCGAACGCCTGGCAGCGCGTGGACGAAATCGCGCACGAGATAGCTCAGGATGTCTCCAGTGTTCGATGGCGGCTCGTCGTGATTGGGAATCGGGTCGATGCTGTGGCCGAAGCCGCCGTCCTCCATCTCGCCGGCCGGCCGCAGTCCGAGGAACCAAGCGATGAGCGACTGCTCGTCCTCGCGGGAACGGGACTCGACGACCGGGAACAGATGCTTGTCCTCGAACACCACGGGCACTACGGCGTCGCCCCCATCCCATGAGACTTCGGCTTCGAGATCGGGCAGCGCGGGCCACGACT
Organism: Vicinamibacterales bacterium; assembly: GCA_965116825.1. Taxonomy (GTDB): domain Bacteria; phylum Acidobacteriota; class Vicinamibacteria; order Vicinamibacterales; family UBA8438; genus WTFV01. Next base: position 5,838,494 of record OZ220736.1, on the reverse strand, counting down.
GCCGATCGTGTTCGGGCGACTCGTCCCACCACGACGCCCTCAGCGGAATGGAGGCCGAGAAGACTCCGTCGGCGTCAGTGGGCACGCGTACGGTCCACGGGTCGAACCACTGCTCCTCGTTCAACAGCCGCGACCGAATGTCCCTCATCCGGATGACGACCTCATCCGGCCATGTTGCGGCATCGCCCTTGATGATCAACTCGTCGCGCTTCGCCACGAGCGACAGGATGAAGCCGGGCCAGCCACGCTCGTTGTCGCCGTCGTAGTCCCCGGGTTCGACGCAGAACTCCTCGGGCCGCCGCGTCACCTTGCGCCACGCGGTCGCGAAGCGCACGACGCCGCGAAGGCCCGAAGCCTGCTGGGTTGGAAGCGTCCACAGGAGTCCCGCCTCGGCGTTGCCGGCACGGACAAGGCCGAGCCCCTTCCGCGTGAGGTTGAACGAGCCGATCGCGAGGCGCGTGGTCTTCTTTCCGATCGCCAACAGAGCCTTCGCGTGCAACGCGCGATTCCCGACCTTCTGCGATCGGTGCCGCTCGGCAACTTCGTCGAACTCGCCCTTGTCATCCTCGTCCGCGGGCTCACAGCCGTAACCGGGATCCGCGGCAGCAACCTGCACCCTCGCCCCTACGTCGAGCAGAGCACGCACGAGGCCGGCGGGAACCACCGGCCGAGCGTTCCCCTGATCGTCGAGAGCGGCAGGGCCGATGAGCCGCACCGTCTCCGAGCGTCCGCCGCAGAGCCGTGCGAGGCCGGCGGCGACATCGGCGAGATCGTTCCCCGTCGGCCAGAACGGGCTGGCGACCGTCAGCTCGTCCACCTGCTCCTCCGATCCCGCGAGTGGCGGGAAGCCCTGCGCGGACGGGAGGCCTATGAAGCGCAGTTGCGCGTCCCGGCGTCGGGCCGGCCGACTCGTGAACACCGTTGCCATGTCGCGAAGCTGTCGGGTCACCTGCTCCGTCGGAGAACCCGACAGCCGCTCGAGCCAGTTCGCGGCGTCCCGGACGGCCGTGGCTGCCTCCGACGACGCACGCGGCGCATCGTCGATGGCCGCGGCCACCTCGATGTTGCTGCGATAGCCGGAGCTGGTGAGGTTCGCAGAGGCGACCACCAGGCGAACGATCCCGTGCATGAACTCGGGGGCGGCCGGATTGACGAACCGCAGGAGCGCCACCTTCGCGTGCAGTTTCGGGTAGCGGCTCTCCGGCAACGGGACGAGATCGATGCGCGGAGTCCGTCGCAGCCCGGGCTGGTAGCGGCCTGGATGGAAGAATACGGTCACCTCGGTGTTCTCGAGCGCGCGTTCCAGCTCCAGCCGGAAGTCCCTCCCGCGGGCCGGCGGCAATCGCAGGCCGAGGGCAGCCGGCAACAGATCCTCTTCGACGAAATCCGCCTGAAGCTCGTAGGTTGTCGCAACCACGCTCGCGAGCCGGTAACCTGCGGGTGGTTCCCAGAGCTCGACGAGCCGACGCGCCGTCACCGTGACGACTCCCACACCCCGACCTCGCGGAGCATCTGTGCGAACTGCTCGATCCGGTACGGGTGGGTGAACGCGGTGCCGTCCGGCCTGGCCGGCCCGATGTCCGGCGCGTACCGGGGAGCGATCCGCACCTCGTTCCGATTCAGCTCGGCCCACGGGCGCTTGGGCTGTCGTGACGCGTCGAGCTTGCCGGCCTGCACGCGTTCGTGATGCCGGATCAGACTGCGAACGAGGTCCGCGTCGTTCCGCGAGCGGATAGCGGGCTCGACGTTGCGCAAGAAAGCGGGCACCGCGTCAGCCACCGTGCGAGGCAGGAACGCTCGATGCTGCGTCAGCGCTTCCCTGAGTGTGTCGCCCAAGTGAACGAGTGACGCGTCTCCGCCTGCGAGCTCGATCCTGTTGAGGGCCACAGGCCGATGGTGTTCCGAAGATGCGAGCACTTGACCGAAGCGATAGAGAAGCTCGCGGTGGAGGTTCTCGAAGCATGAAGCCACGGCGAGGATGGCCGCCAGTCGGTCCGACATGGGGTCACGTTGGGTGCGGAGGTGCTCGCCCAGCAACCGAAACGTATCGCCGTCGGACGTGTCGGCTTCGGTGGCCTGCATCGCAGACGCCATCCTCCGATGAGGTTCCGGCTCCAGGAGGGCGTCGGCAAGCACCTGTCGCTCGGGCCACGACGCCGCCCCGAGGTTCGCTTCGCTGCCCCAGACGGCCAGCACGGACGTCGGGAACTGGATGTCCTTGCCACCGATGACCTGCACCAGGTGGGCGCGGTCTGGCGTGGCCCGCGATTGGAGGAAGGCGTTCGCGAGTTTCGTACCACGAGGCGTGAGTGCGCCGGCCTCGTCCTCGACCAGCTCGCCAGCGACAAGGGTGACCCAGTACGTGCCCACGCCGCCCACGCCGGCCTGGTTGCGCAACATGGGGAACGCCGGCGAGCGGATGTCCTCGGCGACGGCGCGGCGCACGTAGGACACACCTCGGAGTTGGTTCCATGACGGGTGGTCCTCGGCAACGCCCTCGGCTGACGCGTAGCTGCCAGTGGCCAATGCCACGAGACGCTCCCACGCGAGGATCTTCTGTCGGCGGGCACGTCCAGCCCGCCCGCCGCAAGGCGCGTCGGGCAGGTCATCCAGGAGGCGCAGCCCGGCACAGACCCACGAGAGGTATCGGACGCGGGACGTGATCGTCGTGACGCCGGGGAGGAGCGCGGTCGCTATCGCCGTGAACGAGCGCAGCGCACCGAGAGGATCGATGCTGCCAGAGGCAGCAGCCCGGGGGTCCCAAGCGGACACAAAGGGCATCGGCAAGACGTTGGCGGGCTTCATGGGACCCCGGATTGTACCCGTCGGGAGGCGGGAACCGTGTGTTGGGTGCCACGTCGGAACGGGGAACAGACTGAGGGGAACGAACCCCGTCCCTGACGATCAATCCCTTTATTTTCAACACATTGCGGTACCTTGGCGTCGGAAGCCCTGGAAGCACAACGGCTGGTGAAGTTGCGGAACCGGTGGCTCAACCCGCCGGAGTGGGTCGAGTGGGTGGACGAGCCGGTGCCGGGCTACCCGAAGCGGCCGGTCCCGCGGAACGAGGACAGGGCGAAGACGCTCAAGAAGCGCACGCTGACGAACCTCTACAACGCCGGGCCGCAGTGGCTCGCCGATGCACACGACGCCCTTGACGCCGCGGTTGCCGCGGCGTACGGTTGGTCTGCTGACATCTCCGACGAGGAGGTCCTCCGCGAGTTGCTGGCGCTCAACGGTGGCCGCTGAGTCGCCTTCGCTCTCCTGCGAGCTTGAGTCTGCTCCGCCGACGGCGGGACGGCTTGCGGTAGAGCGAGACGGGAGCGCATTGGCTTAGCAGGTCGACCAGAGATGCGGACGGGGCGGCTCCCGATCAGTGCCGCCAGGGCGATCCGACTCATCGTTACGGCTCGGCGGGAATGACCGCACGGAGAGGGTGAACCCGTCCTTTTCGTTCCGCGAATGGATCAGCCACGCGGCGATGTGCCATGTCTCACGAGGCTGTTCGGGACCAGAGACGACCAGCTCCGTCTCAACGACCACGATGGGAACGCCTTGACGAGCAGAATCATCGTACTCTGTGCGGTTAATGGTCAGATTCGGACGCACCTCGTAGAGAGGGTAGTACACGTACTCACCGAAGAGCAGCTCTTCACGTTCGACCTGCACATCCTGAAAGGGGCCGGCCCCTTCGACGTGGCCGACTTCCCAGCGGCCAACGCGCAGCCGCATGCGCACACTGTGGAGTGTCGTCGGCACATTGGACGCTTCATGGACACGTCCACTGATGATCAAGCCTGCCTGCCCCGGTCCGTCTGTGCCGTCGAGCGTGACGATGTCAGTCAGTCGAGCGTCGTCCCATTGGATGTAGGGGAAGGGCTGTCCTCCGGCGCGGAACTTCTTCCGGGCCATCCCAGCCGAGTCCGACGCGGCACGCGCGGCTCTCCACGCGGCTACGGTAGACAGCAGTGCGAGACCGATACTAACGACCGGTGCCCAGGCGACAAGGTCCTCTGATGACATCCCTTCATTTTAGGTGTGCGGCGAGGTGCAGGCGCTGGCTGCTCACTCGCCGACTTGCGGCGCTGTCGGCCGAGTGGCCGGTGGCGCCGCAGGCGACGCCAAACCCAAGAGTGCTTCGGGCACAGTGCCGCTCGGCAGCAATCTCCGGTGACGTCGTACTGCGGGAGTTGTTGACGCTGAACGGAGGTGGACGGTGAGCCGGGGCGCGATGCGGGGCGGTTCGCAGGTTCGCAGTTCGCAGGTAACAGTTCGGTCGTACCGGTATAGCGGACTGAAGTTGCCCCAGCTATGCGGAGCTACCCCCTGAACGCAAAAGGTAACTTGGGGAGTCGGCGAGGTCGCCGACTCGGCCATTGGGTCCGGAACCCGTTGGCGGCGGTCCCGAGGGAACGGGAATACAGTGGCGAATCACGAGCGCGTCGTCGCTGACGAGGACCTCCTTGACGAGGAGCCGCACGATCCGTTGCCGCTCCACGATGTCGAGCGTCTCGGCCGACGCCCGCAAGCGCGTCAGAAACGCCGAGAGCGTTTCGGCGAGACGCAGATGCGCGGCGCGGTCGCGAGTCTGTTCCACCAGCGCGTTCAGCTCCTGTCGCAGCGTCTGCTCGCGTTGACGCAGCAACGGCATCCGCTCGCGTAGTTGGTCGAGCGACACCAAGTCCTCCTGGTAGGCGGTGAGCAACCGCTCGATGGTCTTGCCCACGCGTGCAAGGTCCCGCTCCACGGCCTGCGTCCGAGTTCGCTTGGGGTCGGCAGCCTGGGCAGCGGCCAGCCGGCGATCCAGTTCCTGTTGGATCAGGGCCGGCTCCTCGAGCAACCGCAGCACTTCGGTCCATACCACCTCGTCCAGCAGGTCCTGCCGGACCGGACGCGCATCGCACCGCGGACCCGCCAAGTGCCGCCACCGGTCGGACCCGATGCAGCGATAGTACTGAATCCTGCGCGCGGTCGACCGCGTCGAGATGCGCGAGAACGAGTAGCCGCACTTGCGGCAACTCACCAGTCCCTGCACCAGGCTCGGCTCGATCGTGCGGCGGCGGGCGTGCACCTTGTTCTCGTGCAGCAGCTCCTGCGCCCGGGCGAAGGTCGGCTCGTCGACGATCGCCGGTACCGGGATCTCGATCCACTCCTCGCGCGGCCGTTCGCGGGGCGCACTGTCGCGACGCGGAACGGCGCCGCCCATCCGCAGCGTCCGCATTGCGCGCTTCTGGCGGGCCACTCCCCGGACTATCCGCGTCTTCCCGAAGCAGGCCGTGCCGCGATAGGCGGGGTTGCGTAGCATCTGTCTCACCGTCGAGGGCCCCCAGCGGGCCCCGGCCTTCCGCGTGGCCACGCCTTGCTCGTTGAGCCACCGGCAGATTCCCTCGATGCTCCAGCCCGTGACGGTGTAGTGATCGTAGATGTCGCGCACGACGCGCGCTTCGGCCTCGACGACGACGTACGAAGCCGGTGCATCGTCTCGCTTCCGAAGATAACGGTAGCCATACGGGGCGCCGCCCATGACGCTGATCTCGCCCGCTCGCGCGCGGTGCCGCTTCCCCCGACGCGACCGCTCGAGGATCTGAGCGCGCTCGTATTCGGCGATCATGCCCTGAAACTGCACCAGCAGTTGATCCTCGGCGGTGGCGCTCGACGGGGCATTGAGGAAACGGGTCTCGACCCCCTGACGTCCGAGTTCTTCGATCAACAGCACCTGGTAGGCGTACTTTCGGCTCAGCCGATCCGGACTGTGAACGAGCACGACCTCGATGTCGCCGCCGGCCGCCAGGTCACGGACCCGTTCCAATCCCGGCCGTTCGAGCGTCGCTCCGCTATACCCGTCGTCTTCGAAGATCCAGTCCCGCGGCACCTCGAGATCGAGCGTCGTCGCCCACTCGACCAGTGCTGCCGTCTGACTCGCGATCGTGTGCGCTTCGCGTTGCCGCTCCGAGGACACGCGCGTGTAAATCGCCGCCATCTGCATGTGGACGCTCCATTTCGTGGGTGGCAACCGGACGCGTGTGCGCCGGCACCAACAACGCGTAGGCGTGGGCGAGCTTGCCGACGAGAAGTCGATCGAACGTGTAGTCGAGATGCACCTGCCGGAGAGTCTTCCGGGGTTGTCGTTCACCCACGTCGCTGACGGATACTGTCCAGCAACACCATCACCGCTTGGGTGACGACTTGCCCGAGGGAGAGCCCACTGCGTCGAGCGTACGCGCGGATTGCCCGTGCCGTGCTGACAGGAAGCTTGAAGGTGATCGCGACGGTCGGCTCGACCGCCGGGACAGGGTCGCTCAGCCCGGCCGCTTCCTGGAGATAGCGGTAGGCCTGCCGGCGCGACAACGCGAACTCGCGGCCGAGATGCCGGGCCGCCTCGGCGCGCTCCATCCGCTGTCCGAGCAGACGGTACGCGGCGTTGAGCAACCGCGCCTTCTCGGCCTTGGTGGCCCGCGCCATGAGGCATAAACATATTACCTTTTGAGACGCAGATCAAGTACCGGCCGGTCTCGCCAGCCGCCGATCATGCGGTCGAACTGAAAGTTGCCTTTTGCGTTCGTGGAGTAGCTCGGCATAGTCGGGCCTATGCGGAGTTCGGGACTATGCGGAATTGATCCGGGTTCCTCTTGCTCAAGTACCCGTAGAACCAATGATTTGCGTCAGTTGATCGGTTGCCGAGACTCCGCATAGTCGGGATGCTCTGTCCGGCCTGATAGGCCGGAAAGGAGCATTCCATGACCGTTCCCAGCTCGTGGACCCTCGACGCTCTGGTCGAGGCGTTCACCCGGCACCAGCGACGCACGCGCGGTCTGCGTCCTCAGACTCTGCGTGGCCGCGCCCGGCTCGTCCGGATGCTCGTCCGGGCCGCCCTTGGCGCGGACCCGGTCGACCCCTCTCGCCTTGCGCCTGCCGATGTGGTGACGTTCATCACGTCGCTACGAGGACGGTTCTCTCCCGGCTCGATGCGGACCGTGCGGTCGACACTGCGGTCGTTCTTCCGGTTCCTGCGCTTCGTGGGTATTTCGCTGAACGTGAACACCGATTCCGGGGAACGTGAACACCGATTTCGGCGAACGTGAACGCTCGTCGGAGCGTAGCGACGTTGCTCAGTCAGTTCCCTCCCATCGGCGCCGCGACGGATCTTCGAGATCCTACTCTTGTCTTCCTGATCGAAAGTACAGAAGAAAGTGCCTGTGGAGCCTGTGGGCGCCGCTTGCGGCGTCCAAGGTGTTGTGGGAAACGCGCCTTCTGCGAGGCCGCAGTCAACGTTGAGCGTATCGCGCGCGTTTTCCACAGCACCGGCAGGATCCACAGGCCGCTCGGGCCCGGCAGCAGTGTCGCGGATGTCGCGGACGTGATCGTGCTCGGTGCTCGGTGCGATGTCGTCGCCGGCCGCGTGCTCATGTCGCCTCCTTCCGGCCGCGGGCTGGTGCGTCGTGCGTCCGCCGCATCGAGCGCCCCTTCAGGTCGATGCGGTGCGCGTCGTGGAGCAGGCGGTCGCAAATGGCGTCGGCCTGATTGGGGTCGCCGATGACGGCGTGCCAGTCGGTCACCGGCAACTGGCTGGCGATCAGCGTCGAGGCGCGCTCGGCGCGGTCTTCGATCACCTCGGTCAGGTCGCGGCGTTCGGTGTCGCGCAGCGGCGCGAGCATCCAATCGTCGATGGCGAGCAGGTCGAGCTTCGCCAACCGGGTGAGCAGTCGGGTGTAGGAGCCGTCGCCGCGGCCGACGGCCAGCTCGTGCAGCAGGCGCGGCATGCGGAGGTAGCGCGCGGTGAAGCCGCGGCGGCATGCCCGTTCGACGAACGCGCAGGCGAGAAAGCTCTTCCCGATGCCGCACGGCCCGGTGACGATCAAGTTGTGGCGCTCAGTGAGCCAGGCGCAGGCGCCCAGAGTGAGGACCTGCTGGCGGTTGAGCCGGCGCGGATGGGTAAAGTCGACGGCTTCGAGCGACGCCGGGTAGCGCAGCTTCGCCGTTTGGAGGCGCCGCTGCAGCTTGCGCTGCTCGCGGGCCGTCGACTCGGCGTCGACGAGCAGGCCGAAACGCTCCTCGAAACCGAGCGCGGCGGCCTCGCCGGTCTGCAGTTGTTGCTGCAAGGCCTCGGCCATCGCGCCCAGCTTCATGGCGTTGAGCTTGTCGAGCGTCTGTTCGATCAGCATCAGTCCTCCTCTGTGGCTGTGGCGGCGTAGTAGTCGGCGCCGCGGATGTTGGCGTGCGTCGGCGTCGGGTTCGCCTCGGCCGGCGGCTCGATGGGCAGGCGGTCCTGCCCGGCACTGAGAATGTTCTTGACGGTGTGATAGCGGCAGGAGTTGAGCGCCAACGCACGGATACAGGCCGCCTCGAGCCGGCTGTTTCCGTGCCGCCGTCCCAACCGCATGATCCCCAGACAGGGTCGATAGCCCTGCTCCGGGTGCGGGCGGCTCTGCAGGAGCCGGGAAACGAGTTGTCCGGTCGCCGGTCCGACCTTGTTGGCCCAGCCGATCAGGCGCGACGGCGACCACTCGGCATGCGCGCGGTGGGCGCTGGGCATGTGCTCGGCCACGGTCGACGGCTGTCGGTCGTAGCGCCGCCGGTGCGACGCGATGCGCTTGTCGCGATGGAAGACCTCGACCGTGTTGGTCGTGTAGCGGACCTCGACCTGCTCGTGGACCAGTTGGTACGGCACGCTGTAGACGTGGTGCTCGACGGTCACGTGGTAGTCGATGTTCACGCGGCAGGGCTTCCAGTGCGCGAGGACGTAGCGCGTTGCCGGCAGAGGCCGTAGCGCCGGGCGGTCGAGTTGCTCGTAGAGCGCGCGGCGGCTGACGCCCAGCTTCTTCATCGGTCGGTCGTTGAGGGCGTCGAGCAGCACGCGGATCGCAGCATTGAGCGGACCGAGCTCGAAGAAGGTCTGGTCGCGCAGACGCGCGAGTATCCACCGCTGTGCGATGAGCACACAGTTCTCAACCGCAGCCTTGTCCCGGGGCTTTCTCGGCCGCGCCGGAATCACGACCGCGCCGTAGTGGGCGGCCAGGTCCTCGTAGCTGCGGTTGACGCCGGCCTCGTAGCGGCAGGGTCGGGTGATGGCGCTCTTCAACTGGTCGGGGACCCACAGCGTGGTGGCGCCGTCGAAGTACTCCACCATCCGGATGTGCGCGTCGACCCAGTCGGGCAACTGCTGGGTCTCGGTCGCCTCGGCGTAGGTGAAGCTGCTGGCGCCGAGCACGGAGACGAACAGCTCGACGGGCCGCAACTCGCCCGTGCGCCGGTCGACCAGCCTCGGCCGCTTGCCGGAGAAGTCGATGAAGGTCTTCTCGCCGGCGCGGTGCACCTGCCGCATCGACGGCCGCAGCCGCTTGGCCCACTGCCGGTAGATCTCGCAAAACTGCGTGTAGCGGTAGCCGCTCGGATGGACCTGGGCGTACTCCTCCCAGAGCAGTTGCAGCGTCACGCCGTCGCGCTTGAGCTCGCGGTGGACGTACGCGCAGTCAGGCCGAACCCGGACTCGGTCCCGCAGCGGAGCGGGGCGGCGAAAGAGTCGAGCCTCGAGCGCCGCGTCGTCCAGCTCGGCCGGCAACGGCCAGCCGAGCCCGCTTTGGGCCGTTCTCCGCAGATAGAGCGTGACCGTGCCCACGCCCATCGCGCAGGCTTGGGCAATCGCGCGGTGCGACAATCCGTGCTCGTGTTTGAGCCGTAGAACCTCGCGAATCTTCCTCATCAGTAGTCTCCGAGCCGCCATCGCCTCCGTCCCTCCCCTCGAAAGGGCGGAAGCATGCCGGGTCAGGCTACCGACGAGCGTTCACGATGACCGAAATCGGTGTTCAACATCCCGGAATCGGTGTTCAACTTCGTCCGAAACCGGTGTTCAACTTCGCCCGGAATCGGTGTTCAACTTCGTCCGAAAAACCCAGCTTCGAGGGCATCTGCGGCAACGAGCTCGAGACTGCCCTTCCGACGGTCGCTCACTGGCGGCTTGCCACGCTGCCTCGCTCGCTGACCGAGCAGCAGGTCCAGCAGGTGCTGGGATCGTTCGATACCCCCACCCCGTGTAGACAACGGGACCATGCGATCGTCCAGTGCCTGTCGACCTTGGGGCTGCGGCCCGGCGAGGTGGCCGACCTGCGCCTGGACGACATCGACTGGCGCGGCGGCACTATCGAGGTGCGCACCCGGAAGAACCGTCGTGGCGCCATGCTGCCGCTGCCTCGGGCCGTGGGCCAGGCGTTGGTCGACTATCTGAACGGCGAGCGTCCGGCCACCGTCGAGCGGCGGGTGTTCGTGCAGCACCTGGGAGCTCGCCGCGGCAAGCCGATCTCAAGCACTGCCGTCTCCGGTGTCGTGGCCCGCGCGTTGCGCCGGGCGGCGGTCGACGCGCCGCTCGCCGGCGCCTACGTCTTCCGGCACACGGTGGCCAGCCGCATGGTGCAGCAGGGAGCCAGCCTCAAAGAGGTTGCTGACGTGCTCGGTCATCGCAGCCTCGATACCACGACGATCTACGCCAAGCTCGATCTGCCGAGACTGCGCGAGGTCGCGCTCCCTTGGCCGGAGGTGCTCCGATGACGCTTCCCAGCGTCCACCGCCTGGTCGACGACTACCTGATCGCACGCCGCGGACTCGGCTTCGGCCTCGAAACACCGGAATGGCTGCTGCGCGACTTCGCCAGCCATGTAGACCGGGTCGGACACAGCGGGCCGTTGACGATAGAGCTGATGATCCAGTGGGCGCAGGCCTCACAATCGAGCAACCCGGAGCAGGCCGTACGCCGGCTTGCGGCGGTGCGACAGTTCGCGCGACACCGTGCGCTCTTCGACCCCGCCACCGAAGTTCCACCGGTCGGCCTGCTCGGACGCATCTCGCGCCGCCCACCGCCCCACATCTACACCGACTCCGAGGTGGCTGCGCTCCTGCAACAGGCGAGTCGCTTGCTCCCCCGACAGGGGTTGCGACCCGCTACCTACGTCGCCTACTTCGCCTTGTTGGCCTCGACCGGCCTGCGGCTCTCCGAGGCCTGTCGCCTGACGTCCGACGACGTCGATCTCGTCAACGGCATCCTGAGCATCCGCGAGACGAAGTTCCGCAAGTCCCGACTCGTACCGCTCCATCCAACTACGACCCGGGCACTGATCCGCTACGCCGATCGCCGCGACGCGTGTCGTGCTGCATCCCGGTCGGAGCACTTCTTCCGCACCGAGCATTCGCCTCGACTCACGCGCGACGTCGTAGAGAAGACCTTCAGCCGGCTCAAGCAGCAATTGGGCTGGACCGGGCACGGGCGCACGCGCGCGCCGCGCATTCATGACCTTCGCCATTATTCCGGGACCCGGATTATTCCGAGTAGATGGCTCAAGGTGGGCGGCGCTCGGGTTGGATGTCGCATTGGACTCGGAATAATCACAGACTGTTCAAGAAGGCCAGGACCTCGTCGTCCGGGCGGTATCGGTTCGACGGAAGCTGCGAGGGGGTGGTCTTGGCCATCGCCTTCTCCTTCAGCTTGAGATCCGCGTGCAGATAGATGTAGGTCGTCTCGACGGACTCGTGACCGAGCCACAGCGCGATCACAGCGCGGTCGACGCCGTTCTGCAGCAGGTCCATGGCGGCGGTGTGGCGCAGCACATGCGGGGTGACGCGTTTCTTCTTCAGCGATGGGCATACGGCCCGTGCAACGGCCAGATGCTTGGCGAGCAGGTAGTCGAGTCCGTCGTGACTGAGAAAGCCGCCGCGTTGATTCGGGAAGACGGGGGTGTCCGGCTCGCCGCGAAGTTCCTCCAGCCAGTTCCGCAACGCTGCCGCCGCGTCCTTGCGTAGCGGCGTACAGCGTTCCTTGCGTCCCTTGCCATGGCAACGCAGATGGGCACCGGCGCCGAGCTGGACATCTCGGCAGCGCAGACCGAAGAGTTCCGACGCTCGCAGTCCGGTTTGCACCGCCACGAGCAGCAGCGTGCGGTCACGGCGTCCCGCCCGCGTCCGCAGGTCCGAGGCTCGCAGCAAGGCCTCGACTTCGTCCCGGTTGAGAAAATCCACCGAACGGCGGGTATGGCGCTTGTTCGGCATGGCCAGGACCCGCTGCGCCAAGGCCGCGTGTTGGGGCTCGTGCGAAGCGACGTAGCCGAAGAAGGAACGGATCGCGGCCAGTCGGGTGTTGCGCGTGCGCGCGTCGTTGCCGCGCTGGTCCTCGAGATGGCTCAGGAAGGCACCGAGGAAGTCGGTGTCCAGGTCGCCGAGCTCCAGCTCCGTCGGGGGTTTGTTCAACACCTTCCAGGCGTGGCGGACCAGGAGTCGGAACGTGTCTCGGTAGCTGGCGATGGTGTGCGGGCTGGCTTGGAGCTGCTGCATGAGGCGGTCGGTGAAGAACGCCGCCAAGAGCCGGGGGAAGTCGGCAGTCTTCATGACAGCGGTCTCCTTCCGACGCGGTCGAGCCGCCGGGCGGCGAGTTGCATCAGCTCCGGGGTGACCGTGAGATACCAGTAGGTGTCGCTCACGTGCGCATGCCCGAGGTAGGTCGCCAGACGGGGCAGATGGGGCTCCACATCGATCCCGTCGCGGTACCAGCGCACCAGCGTCTCGACAGCAAATCGATGGCGCAGGTCATGCAGACGGGGACCGCGGGAATCCGACGGGCCGCGCAGGCCGACTTGCCGGGACAGCTTCACGAACGTCCACCGCAGCGCCCACTCGGTGATCCGGGCGCCGTGTTCCGAGAGGAAGAAGCTCGGACTACCGGGATTGGGACACAGGCGGTCGCGCTGCGCCGCGTAGTTGCCCAGCGACTGGCGTGTCGACTCGTGAACGGGGATGTATCTCGACTTCCCGAACTTGCTTTTCCGTACCGTCAGAACGCCGCGTGCGAGATCGACATCGTCGCGGTTCAGGCGTAGCGGTTCGGAGCTCCGCATCCCGGTGACCGCCAACAGCGCCAGGAGCGTGGCGTACGTACAAGGTCTGAGTCCGGTGGTCCCGGAAAGTCCTTGGGCCGCACGCAGCAGGTCGTCGATCTCCCCGTCGCTGTAGAGATAGGGCTGCGAGCGGCGGTACCGGTGGGAGAGCAGGCTTGGCGGTGGCACCTCGTGGCCAGGATCCACGGCATTCGCAAAGCGGGCGAAGCGACGTACCATCCCGAGGCGGTTCGCCCACTGGGCAGGTTGCACGTCACGCGGCTCGGTTGCCCATTGCAGCGCGAGTTCGGTGGTGATGAAGGCGGCCTCGGATTGCGCGGCGAACGCGACGAAGCGCTGCAACAGACTCCCGGCCAGTCTGAGCCCGACCCCGAGCGCGCGTCGCGTGGCGAGATACTCGTCGAGAAGCTGCTGCAGGTCGGTCATGCCGCACCTCCGGGCCAGGCTGGCGCGAGAGAGCGCAGCGCATCCAGATCGACCTTCGCGTAGATCTGGGTGGTCTCCGGATGACGGTGGCGCAGGATCTGCCCGATGTCTTCGAGCGAGGCCCCGTTGTGGAGCATGCGGGTGGCCAGCGAGTGGCGCAGCAGATGCGCTCCCTTGAAGGGCGAGTCGATCCCGGCGCGCGTCAGCGCCCGCCGCACGATGTCGCAGATGGCTGCCGAGGAACGGAAGCCCCGATGCGGCGCCCGCATGCGGACGAACACTCGCCGGGTTGGACACGCCGGCCGGCTGGCCCGCAGGTACTCTGTCAGGCCCTCTCCCACCTCGGGTGGCAGAGGCAGCGGCTCGTGCCGCTTCCCCTTGCCGCGTACGGTCACTATTCCTTCGTTCCAATTGAAGTCGTCCAGCGTCAGGGCGACCACTTCGCCGGCGCGCAACCCCAGCCGTGCCAGCAACAGCAGGATGGCGTAGTCGCGCTGTCCGACGGCCGTGCCGCGGTCGCAACTGTCGAGCATCGACTCGACCTGTTCGGGCGCAAGCGCCTTCGGCAATCCCGACAAGCGCCAGTGCATGACCGGGGCGAGCGCGCTGGAGAGGTCGACGTGGATGTCGCCGCGCTGGTACAGGTGGCGCAGGAAGCTGCGGAGCACCGTGACGACCAGCTTGGCGCGGGAACGGCTGAGGCGCCGAGCCTGGCGCAGGACGAACTGATTCGCATCCCGAACCCCGAGCGTCTCGAGCGCGACCTCCCGAGACCCGAAGTGCTCGGCGAGAAAGGCACGGACCGTGGGCAGATAGTTCGTCACCGTCGCCGGACTGACGCCACGCTCGTTGATGAGGAAACGTTCGTACGTTCGTTCGATCCGCTCGATCGGAGTGTCGCTGCACCGACGGGAAACGGCGGCCGGAATGACGCCGCTGCTGCGCAAGTAGCACAGCAATTGCTGGCCGGTCGTTGCCTCGCCACGCCGCCCGCTGTTCGACCCGCGAGCGAGGAGAAACGCCTCGACCCGCTGCTCGTCGAGAGCCTCGACGCCAAGCTCTTCGCGCTCGAGCCAACGGCTGAGGTTCCCGACGAATCGGAGCTTCTCCGCGGCTGAACAACAGGCATATCCCTCGATTGCGAGCCAGGCGGCGAATCCGTCGATAGCACGGGCCAGCGGACCGGCGCGCAATCGTTGCTGGCTCTCTGAAGCGGAGAAAAAGCGTTCAACGGACATGGTCTTCTCCTCATCCCGGTGACATGAGAGGGACAGATGGAGGGAGAAGACGGACCGGATTATTCCGGAATATCGAACACCGCGGTTCCTCTCAACACGTTAAAACTACGAGACTCCCACCATCGACACGAAGCCGACTCGGAATAATCCGGATCCCCGAATAATGGCGCTTATTCCGATATCGGAATAATCGCCACACCTTCGTCACAAGACGGCTGCTGCGCTGGTACCAAGACGGTGCCGACGTCGATCACAAGATCCTGGCCTTGTCGACCTATCTCGGCCACGCCAAGGTCACCGACACCTACTGGTACTGCACCGCCGTCCCTGAGTTGCTCGCCACCACCGCGCAACGCTTCGAACGCTTTGCGCGCCGAGCGTCGGGGTGCTCGTCATGACGTCGGTCGAGCGCGCGTTTCCCGCACTCCTGCAGGACTTCTTTCATCGGCGCCTCGTAGCCCAACGGGGCGCCAGCGCCCACACGATCGCCAGCTACCGCGATACCTTCACGTTGTTCCTCGGGTATGCCGCACAGCGCATCGGACGGACCCCGTCGGCACTGACCGTCTCGGATCTCGACGCGCCCATGGTCCTCGACTTTCTCGACCATCTCGAGACTGAGCGCGGCAATTCCCCCCGCTCGCGCAACCTCCGTCTCACCGCCATTCGGTCGTTCATGCGCTACGCCTCGCTACGCGAGCCAACCCTGCTGCCCGTCGCGCAACGCGTTCTCGCGATTCCCGTCAAGCGCTTCGACCGGCCCGTCCTCGGCTACCTGTCCCGCGAGGAGATCAGCGCGATCATCGACGCTCCCGACCGGACCACCTGGAGCGGACAGCGCGACGCCGTCCTCTTCGCCGTGCTCTACAACACTGGCGCCCGCGTCTCCGAGATGATCCAACTGCACGTCGCTGACGTGCTTCTCGAGCGCGCGTCGTCCTTGCTCCTGCACGGCAAGGGTCGCAAGGAGCGTGTCGTCCCGCTCTGGAGGAGCACCGCGGCGCAGCTCCGGGCCTGGCTCCCCCGAATCGACAGAAGCCCTGATGCTCCCGTGTTTCCCAATCGGGCCGGCAAGCCCTTGTCGCGCTCCGGGGTCGAACATCAACTACGCGTCGCCTGCCGAAAGGCCTCGCAGCGCCAGCCCGCACTTGCGACCCGGCGGATCTCGCCTCACACGCTACGCCACACGACCGCGATGCATCTGCTCCAGTCGGGAGTCGACATCACCGTCATTGCCCTCTGGCTCGGCCACGAGGACACGGCTACCACCCACCAGTACGTCGAAGCCGACCTCGCCATGAAGGAGGCCGCACTCCAGTGCGTCGACGACCCCGCACCTCAGCCCCTCCGTTTCACGGCCACCGATCGGCTCCTCGACTTTCTGGAAGCCCTTTGACTATGCGGAGTACCGCTCCACGCAATCGCCCGCGTCCACGCGGGCCGCCGAGATAACTCCGCATAGTCCCGAGCTCCGCATAGCCCCAGTTCCGCGGACACTTATCCTCTTGGCGAGGAGGAGGAGGAGTCCACGATGCCGAAGTCGAGACCGCCGTACGCGGCGGCATTCCGACAGCAGATGGTCGAGCTGGTTCAGTCCGGACGTACACCGGGAGACCTCGCTCGGGAGTTCGAGCCGTCGGCCGAGGCGATACGAAACTGGGTCGCGCAGGCTGATCGCGACGCGGGCAAGCGCTCCGACGGCCTGCGCACCGAAGAACATGAGGAGATTCGTCGGCTGCGCCGGGAGAACCGGCGGTTGCGCGAAGAACGCGAAATTTTGGCAAAAGCCACGGCCTGGTTCGCGCGGGAGACCGGATCCGGGAGGTCTACCGGTTCATGAGCACGAACCAGGCTCGTTTTCGCGTCGCCACGATGGCCCGCGTGCTCGGTGTCTCCACGAGCGGGTACTACGCGTGGCGTCAACGTCCACCGTCAGCTCGTGCGCAGGCCGATGCGGAGCTGACGGCCCGCGTGCAGGAGATTCATGCCGGCAGCCGGGGCACGTACGGCGCGCCGCGGATTCACGCCGAACTGGTCGAAGCCGGTGCCGCGGTCGGCCGCAAGCGGGTCGCGCGGGTGATGCGCGAGGCCGGCATCGCTGGGGTGAGCCGGCGCCGCGGCCCCCGCACGACGCGCCGAGAGGTGCAAGCGCGGCCGGCCCCGGACCGGGTCGAGCGGTGCTTCGAGGCCGACGCGCCGAACCGCCTGTGGGTGGCCGATATCACCTACATTCCGACCTTGGCAGGCTTCCTCTACTTGGCCATCGTTCTGGACGTTTTCAGTCGGCGGGTGGTCGGCTGGGCCATGGCTGCGCACCTGCGCACGGAGCTGGTGGTCGAGGCGCTGGAGATGGCCGTGGCGCAACGCCGGCCCGAGGCGGTCATCCATCATTCCGACCAGGGCTGCCAGTACACGTCGCTGGCCTTCGGAGCCCGCTGCCGTGAATCAGGCGTGGCGCTGTCGATGGGTTCGGTGGGAGATTGCTTCGACAACGCGATGGCGGAGAGCTTTTTCGCGACGCTCGAGTGCGAGCTGCTGGCCCGCACGAGCTTGTCCACGCACGCCGAGGCGCGGGCGGCGGTTTTTGATTTCGTCGAGGGCTGGTACAACACGCGGCGCCGCCATTCGGCGTTGGGCTACGTGTCGCCGCTGGAGTTCGAACGTCTCCATGCGGCAGAAACTGTGGACGGGGCCCGGCCGGTGAAGGCTCTGCAGGCGCCCACGAGTCAGGTGGAGCTCGGATTGCCGGTGACGACTCACGCCGTCACCGGCCTTGCTGCGGGGGCTTGAGGCCGGTTACGTAACGGTGCGTAGTTGACTTGGAAACCCACGGAGGAAATGGTGATCAACAGAGTACACGGCTCGCCTTCGGCTTCGCGAGACGAACCGCTGTTGCGGGTCGTGTGCCGCATCCACGGGGGCGCTGTGGAAGTGCCCGGTCTGGGGACGCCCGGTCAACGTCCTGCTGAATCTGAAGGTCGGCGAGGCGGGCGCCCCCAGCCCGTTGGAAATCTCGCGGGCGATCGTCGCCGATCACGCCCTGCACCGGGGCCGCGAGATTCCCACACTCCCACAGCGGTTGTCGTCGATGACTGACACGGAAACGACGTTCATCGGAGAATGTGTCATGATGTGAGCCCGCAAGCATTAACCCGTCCACGGGATCGGGGCAACCTCACTCCGGGGGCGTTGAGCTGCTCGGTGAAGGCCTTGGCCATCCCGGCGCATCGTAGCTGTTGGAGCTTGTCGACAGTCGGATGAATCAGCATGTCGGGTCCCTTCAGACAATCACTGGTAGTAGCGGGCGCCGCGGATGTTGTCGTGCTCGACCGGCGCGCCGCGTTCGGATGGCTCGGCAGGCGTCTGGTCGAGTCGGTGCTTGAGGATCGATTCGACACTGCGGGCGCTGTAACTGCCGATGGCGAGCGCACGGGCGGCGGCCGCTTCCAGGCGGGCGTCGCCGTGGCACTTGGCCAGGCGCAGGATGCCGAGGCAGGAGCGGCAGGCCAATTCCCGATGGCGCCGCGCCTGGAGCAATGCGGTGACCAGGGCGGCGGTCTGCGGCCCGATCTTCGAGGCCCGGCCGATGAAGCGCTCCGGCGTCCACTCGCCCATCCGGCGGTGCTTCTCGGGCATGTGCTCGGTCGCCGTGGTGTGGCGTCCTTTGCGGGAGGAACGGACGTGGCTGGCGACGCGCTGGCCGCGGTGGAAGCACTCGACGGTGTGGGCGGTCAGTCGGACGTCGAGTTGGCGCCGGACCAGCGCGTGGGGGACCGAGTAGTAGTGCCCGTCGACTTCGACGTGGTAGTCCATGGGCACGCGCACATGCTTCCACTCGGCGAAGACGTACCGGCTGGGAGGCAGCGGCTGCAGCGCCGGCTGGTCGAGCAGCTCGAACTGCGAGCGCCGCGAGCCGGGGAGCTTGCGGAACGGGCGCGTGTTGAGCCGGTCGAGCAGTTTGGCGATCGCGGCGTTGAGCTCGGTCAGCGAAAAGAATGTGCGATTACGCAGGGCGGCGAGGATCCACCGCTCGACGATTTGAACGGCGACCTCCGCCTTCGCCTTGTCCCTTGGGCGACGCACCCGCGCGGGCAGCACCGCCACGCCGTAGTGGGAGGCGAGGTCGTGATAGGTCGGATTCAGGTCAGGCTCGTAGCGATGGGCGCCGCTGACTCCCGAGCGCAGGTTGTCTGGGATCACGAGCTCGGGACAACCGCCGCAGAACTCGAAGGCTCGTACGTGCGAGGCCGTCCAGTCCGGCAGGGTCTGCGTCCAGGTGGCCTCGGCGAAGGTGTAGCTCGAGGCGCCGAGCACGGCCACGAAGACCTGCGCTTGACGCTCCTCGCCGGTCTCGGGGTCGACCACCGGCACCGTCTGCCCGGCGTAGTCGATGAACAGCTTCTCGCCGGCGCGGTGCTCCTGGCGCATCACCAGGTCGAGCTTTCCAGCCCATTCCCGGTACTGCTCGCAGAACCGGCTGTACTGCAACCCCTCGGGATGGATCGCCTTGTACTCTTCCCAGAGCAAGGCCAGCGTTACGTTCTTGCCCCGCAGCTCCCGGCGCACCTCGCTCCAGTCCGGCAGCGGACGCGACGTGTGGCTCGACGGGAGCGCCGGAAACAGCCGGCGCTCCAGCCCGACGTCGTCGATCGCCTCGGGTACCGGCCAACTCACCCCCGCCACCTTGGCGCGGCGCAGGTACTCGCCCACCGTCGACGGCGATGTCCCCAGGCTGCGGGCAATCGCCCGAATGCTCAACGCCGCGGCGAAGTACAGCCGCAGCACCTCTCGAATCTTCCGCATGGACAACCTCCTGTTCGCCAGCTTCTATCCCTCCTGCAAAAGCAGGGAGGATCCCACGCCGGCGGGGTTGTCCCGCGTCGCTCAGCCCCGACTCAGGGTGATCGGTTTCGACCGGAATCGGTGATCGGTTTGGATCGGAATCAGTGATCGGTTTCGGCCGGAATCGGTGATCGGTTTGCCCCGGAATCCGCATGCAGAGCATTCTCGAGGGCAAGGCCAGCCGGGTGGCGGCGGCGATGCGGCGTGCCGCGACCGTCGCCGGCCTGTCGAAGGACACCCGCAAGCCGGTCGATACGTGCGCCGACTACCTGCAGAAGTACGCGCCGTATCTGCACTACGACCGCTACCTCGCGGCGGGCTATCCCATCGCCACTGGCGTCATCGAAGGGGCGTGCCGGTACCTGGTCCGCGACCGGATGGATTTGACCGGCGCCCGCTGGCGCCTGGTGGGAGCCGAGGCGGTCCTGAAGCTGCGGGCGCTGCGAGCCAGCGGCGACTTCGATCCGTACTGGGACTTCCACGAAGCGCGCGAATACGAACGGAATCACGCCCAGCGATACGCTGCGCGGACAGCCCCGCCGGTCAGCGAGCCGCCCCCGCCGCCCTCTCCACCACGCCTTCGACGCGTCAAGTAGCTCTTGCCATGCCGCTCGCAGAAGCCCCCTGGGCTGTCGACGAAGAAGAGCCACACCCAACCCGGCATCGTTTATCCTTGACTTGTCGTTCCATCCAAAGAGTTGCGGCCAATTGAGTATCGTACGGGTCTCGGCCGCCCTTCCACTGAGACAACCGTCGAGAAGTGCCAGCGTTGGCGTGGAGATTGACAATGAAGCAAAAAGCGAGCCGCCTGAAAGAAAGTGTACCCGCTCGTTGCCGCGAATGTTCCACAAGCGAGGGTGTCCAAAGTTCATTCGTAGAACGCCAAGCAAGACTCGGCCGACGGAAATGAGGCGACGCTGCCACTCGTCTCGGGTCTCGGCCGCAACGCCACGGTAGCGATAATCCGCTACCGTTCTGCGGAGTCGGGGCGAGCCGTGCTTGGTCTGTCCATCCTTGACAAACGCGCGCCACTGCTCCCACGTCAAAGCGCTGCGACGCTCGCGGCTCGCGAACTCCGTGGTCCATGCCGACAATAGCAGCAGGTTGTTCGGGTGAAGGTAATCCAAGGTCTTGGCCAGACCGCCAGAAACCGCCACGGGTTGGACGACTTGCCGCAATATCTCCAACGCCGTCCACTCACCGCGGCGGGGATCGAACTCATCGCACTCAGCGAGAAGAAACTCGATCCATTGAAGCAGAGTAATCCATCGGCCACTCGGGGAAGGTTCAAAGGTGCGGGCGGCTCTGTCGAGCGGACGACGGCCGGAGTTGCGGGCTTCTTGTACACGACCTGGCGCATCCTGCATTGCTTCAATAGCCCATCCGACGTCTGTGTCTCGCAGAGTGTTCGGAAACAGAAAAAGGTGTAGCCACGCACGGTCCGAGAGGTTCTCAGGGTACCGGCGGGCCGCTAGCCCGGACTATTCGTGGCGCCGGTGACTCGGCCCCTGGGAGGCGGCGCCGGAACCGGACTCGGTCACGGACAACGGGGAATGACCAGTGGGCGGCCATTGGAACGCTCTCAACCGCGCGTGGCAGGTGGTTGAGCGCCGAATGGACGTGATGACGGGTGCCGCAGGGGAGGACAGCGCATACTTCCCCCGTTGCGGGCGGTTGGCAGCCTCCGTCAGTCAGCGATGCGGCGCTCGCCGAGCGGCTATCCGGCGCGCGCCCCGAGGGCGAACGCGATGTGCCGCCACGCCGCCAGGTCCGGTGTCGCGCGCGGCAGGCGCAGGACGACGCGACGCACTGAGCACACCACCTGGACGCCGAGCTTCAGCAGCCGGTCGCGCAGCCAGGGCACCTGCGCGCGGGCGCACGCGGTGTCGGCGGCGCGCAACCGCAACTCCTGCATCAGCACGTAGGCGGCGGCCGTCAGCAGCACGCGCAACTGATTCGCCGAAAACGCCTGGCAACTCGTGCGGTCGATCTGCAGGGCCTTCAGTTCCTTGATCCGGTTCTCGGCGTCCCCGCGGGCGCAGTAGACCTTCTCGTAGAGGAAGCGCGGCGTCTGCCGCATGTTGGTCACGACGAAGCGCGGATTGTCCCGCGGCTCGCGGTCTCGGTGGCGGACGACTTCGGCCTTGATCACGACGCGGCGCGCGTGGTTCCACGTGCCGGCCTGGTACTCGTTGGTCTCGGTGTAGACGTGCTCGGTCTGTTCGCTGCGCCACGTCCGCGCCCGCGCCACCAGCATGGCCGGCTCGGCGTACCGCTCCAACACCGCGTTCTTCGCCATCGCGATCACGTAATCGAGCCGCGGCTGCGCCTCCAGGAAGGCGAAGACCGCCGGGTTGGCGAAGCCCCCGTCGAGCCGAACGAGAATGCGCGCCCGCGGAAACGCCCGGCGCAGCCGCGGCAGCAACCGCGACAACAGCCCGACCGTCCCCTCGGAGGCGACCGCCTTGCCGTGCCGCAACAGCGCCGCGCACAGATACTGCTCGGATTCGCGGTCGAAGCTCAGGAAGCCAAGCAGCGGCAGGTAGCACCAGTTGTCGTAGTACCCGTTGAAGAGCGTGTACTGCTGCGCCCCGTGCGTCGGGTCGTCCGTCGGGTCCAGATCGATCGTGATGCACCGCGCCCGCCCGTCCAGGCGGCGGCGATGCCGCGCGATGACCCGCGTGGCCAACTCGTCCGCCATGCGGTAGAGCGCGCAGCCGTTGACTGCGTTCTCGAACCGCGACAGCGTCGGCTGCGACGCCAGGCGCTCGCCCGAAACCGGGTCTCTGTCGAGCAGCAGCTTGTGGATGGGGTCGTCGGCGAGACGGTCGCCATCATTGCAGTCGGGATGGCCGCAGGCGATGCCAAAGATGCGCTGGCCGATCAGGTCCGCGAGCGAGTGCCGGGTCTTGTCCGGCGCCCGCTTGTCGAACAGACACCCGGCGAACGCCTTGACCAGGCCGTAGATGCGCTCGGCGGCCTTCAGCAGGATCGCCCCGCCGTCGGAACTGGCCTGCTCCTGGTTGAACTGGGCGAACAGCGGCTTGTCAAACAGTTCCGGGAACAGAACAGTCTGTGGTACAGTGTCGGTTGTCACGCAAGGGCCTCCGTGGTGGCGCAAGTGGTTGTTAACACTACACTTGTACCACACGGGGGCTTTTGTGTCTGTACCGGAATCGGAACACGCCACGAATTTTCCGGGCTAGACGGTCCGACCTTTGGTCATAGGAAAAGCGAGGTTCGAACTCTCGCCACATTGGGGATGGGTGCTCAACCTTGAGGCTAGATTCAATCGCATGAGCCCAGACCCCGGCGGTGTATCCGGTTTCGGCCGTCCAGGAAAGCTTTTCCTCGCTCACGACATCCTGGACGTACGAGGTCGCCAGGGCTTGAAATTGACGACTCAATGCTGGTTCTTCATCGTGTACTAGGCGACAGGCCGCAAGCAGTGCGACGCCGAAAGCTTGCCGCGCGAGAACATGAAACCAAGTCTCGCGGTAAGCCGCTACGCGCAGGTCGGCAGCGTCAATAGATGCGACGTCTTTGAGGTGAGTCAATGCGGCGTGCCGGTCAGCCCGAAGGCCGTTCGCGTCGCAGAGCGCGCGAACGGCCCAGGGAACACCCACAGCGAGAATCTGAAGTGATAATCCGGTGTAGTAGTCCGCCCACTGAGGCCAGCCCTGGTCCCGAAGTTCGCGAACCAACGCCGCGATGTCAGCGAGTCCAGAGTATCCCGTAAGGCGGCAATACTGGTGCAGGCGGAAAAACAACCGGGCCTTTGAGGGAAACTCGCGAAAGGCACGAATGAGGAGAAGAAAGCAGTGGCGCAAATGGCGGCGCCGTCGGGCCGCTTGGTCGTCCGACAAAGCAGCAAGTATTTTTTGTTTCTCAAGGAGCTCATGCGCATCCTCTTCGTCAATGGCGGTAGGCTGCTTGCTGGATAGACCTTTGGCTTTGGATTCCAATGCGGCGACCGAGCGCGCGACGTCAACGAGGCGTTCGGTCTCCTGAACCAAGAGAGGGGCAAGACTTGCGATTCTACCCGCGGCGAAGGCCGCGCGAGTGTCGGAACGAAGCTCGCGATTCGGTATATCCGCCAAGAGAAGCCATTCCAGGAACTCCAAGCGTTCGGAAAGGTCATCATCATCCAATACGTTGGGGTTCGTGACGGCAATGGCAGAAACTTGCTGGAGCGTCTTGGTCAGCAACGGAGTTGGATTGGCACCAGTTATTCGAGTCCCTCGGATGGCGGCAGCGGGCGTGGACGGCTTCGAGAACGGCAACCTCGGTTGTGGCTGAGTCTTGCTGCGACTGGCCAACCAAGCGCCGAGCTCCTCGGGATCGTACTTCTCGGGGTTGATGTCCGCGCCGATGTCGTGCCGGCGCAGTAGGTCTTCGTAGAACTCTAGCCAAGTGCAGAGACCCTTGAAGTCGTAGGAAAGGACGGTGTGGTCGTCAACGAACCGGAAGTGGCCTATTGACCTAAGGCGATGGAGGCGGTCGTTAGCGTCGCGGTCGACCGGGAGCATGGCGACATTGGCCAAAAAACCGGAAGCAAACAGGCCGGTCGGAATTCCGTTTAGGTAGCGGCCACCGAACGGTGGGTCGACGTTCGAAAGGGCATGAGCTGGCGTGCCGGATTTTTCAAGCCGAAACCGCAGCATGTTGTCCAAGAGCACAAGCAAATCCTTGTCGGCAGAATCTGTAAGGGCAACCTTAAAGCCCTTCATGATGGCTGCGGCGCGAACGTTCGGATAGAAGTGCTTTAGATCGAACGCGGCATAGTGTAGGTCGGTCTTGGGGTCGTGCTGCCAGAAGTTTCGCTGTAGATACGGTAATGCGCTGCTCTCCGCAGAGGAAAGAGCGTGACTGTCGGCCGGTTCAAGGTCGTCATGGGATGGAGGAGTGGCGGCAGCCATGGTTCTGGAAGCGAGCGCAACGTGTCGGCGGAAGAGGGGCCAGCTGTGTTGGAACTTGCGGTAGAGATTTCCGGCCGCGTGTCTGTACGGTCCGATTTCTAGACGTGATTCGGGTGCGCTGTCTTCGTCGTACCACGCGGCGCGATACAGACGGTTGCCGTAGCTCCAAGGGGGCATCAACTGGTCCAGGCCAGGGCCGAGGGCATTGACGATGGCGAGCCACGCGACTTGGTCGACAATTGGGACATGAAAGTACTGGCGGTCAATTGCTGTTCCGTTCCGTATCTCCTTGGGGCGTGGCAAGGGTTGCACGGGGCGGAGTCGATAGCGGCCGGCGCGGAAACGGGAGCGTATGTTCCGAAGGCGGTCCTCGAGATCGAGTTCGAATTCGGCTATCTCGCCGAGGTCCACGTAACCGTCAACGGAACGGCAGAGCCTTTTGGCCTTCCGCCATGCGTAGTTCAGGTTTTCTGGCAGCAGGAGTCGGTCGTAGGCATTCATACTAATTGAGAATTGTAAGCCGTTGCTGGTAGAGTTCAGCTTGAAAAGGAGGCCGTGGAGGGTGGCAGAGTGCGCGACTGGTTTGCCGCTCGCCGGCGGCGCTGGGAGCGGCGAACACGGCGCGGTGTGCCGTTTGAGGGTTGCGTGATGGAGCGGTGGTTGCGGACGGTGCAATCGTACAGGCGGAGCAGAAGCTCGCGTGGGTGCAGGAAGGCAGGAAGGGTTCGTCGGTGAACTCTCGCTGGGACGGGAGGATCGTCCCTCCCGGTTGCAGGGAATGCGACGCCAAGTTCGCGGATCGCGCCATAAGGTGGAGTGTACAACGAGGGTTGCTGTGTACGTCAAATTGTGCTTGGGACGGTGATGCCGATGTGTGGTAGGACGGCGGCACGGTGACGCGGGCGTCTTTGGTTTGGGCGGAAATCCTGGCAGCTCTGGAGGCAGACCGATCTCACGACGACGGGAAGTCGGAAAGCGAGAGCGACGGTGAGGCGCTGGCCTTTGGGGGCTCGACCTGTTGAGGCTGTCCGGAGTGTCGTGCCGCAGCCCACGCCGGCAGGGTGCAGGTGGGGACTGGGGACCCTCAGCGCATCGGGACCGTCGTCTCGGCCACCGCAACGAGACGGCGAGGTCGTCGTTGCTGAAGAGGGCGTCGAACTTCCGCCGCGTGCGGCAGGCAGCGGGGCGCGTTGCGCTTGACGAGGAGCGCTTGGTAGTCGGCGGGGTCGCGATAGCGGCTTCCGTCACGCAAGACCGCGAAGGTTCAGGTGGCAATTGCTCAATCAGGGCAACGAGAGCTTGACTTGAGAATCGCGACCGGCGCCACGGCAGTGTGGGCTGGGAGGTCAACGGAATGGGCCGTTATCGGACGTCGGACGGGAACGCTGAAGCTCGGTCGCCGCCGCCAGGCATCCGGATGGACGATGTCGTCGAGGGGATGGCGGTGGTTCGATCGGGAGGTTCGGCCAGGCGTTGCTTCAGATAGCGGCCGGTATGGCTGGCCGCGTGGTGAGCGGCGATAGTTTCTGGCGTGCCCTCGGCGACAATGGCGCCGCCGTCCTTCCCACCCTCGGGTCCGAGGTCCACGATCCAGTCGGCGGCGGCGATGACGTCGAGGTTGTGCTCGATGACGACCACCGTGTTGCCGCCCGCGATGAGCCGGTCGACGATGCCGAGCAGGCGGTCGATGTCGGCCGGGTGGAGGCCGGTGGTCGGTTCGTCCATCACGTAGAGGTTGCCGCTCCGCGTCAGCTCGGAGGCCAGCTTGAGGCGCTGCGCTTCGCCGCCCGAGAGGGTCGACAGCGACTGGCCGAGGCGCAGGTAGCCGACGCTCACGTCGACCAGGAGCTGCAGGCCGCGCCCGATGCCGGCGCTTCGTTTCCGCGGTTCCTCGACCGACGCGAAGAAGCCGAGGGCGTCGGCGACGGTCATCTCCAGCACGTCATGTATAGAGCGGCCGTGGTAGGTCAGCTTCAGGACGTCGTCCCGGTACCGCCTGCCTTCACAGACCTTGCATTCCAGGCGCACGTCGTCGAGGAAGGACAGCTCGACCTCCAGGAAACCCCGGCCCTTGCATTCCGGGCAGGAACCCTGGGCGTTGAAGCTGAAGAGCGCGGGCGAGACCTGGTTGGCGTCGGCGAATGCCCGCCGGATGGCGTCGAACACGCCGACGTAGGTGGCGGGGTTGGAACGCGACGAACGCCCGACGGGGCGTTGGTCGACGATGACCACCTCGCCGCCTCGTCCGCCCCCGGCCGGTCGGGGGCGGAGGGTGTCGATGAGCTCGGCGACCAGCGAGCTCTTGCCCGACCCGGCGACGCCGGTGACGCACGTCAGGACGCCCTTCGGTATCCGGACGCAGAGGTTGCGCAGGTTGTTGGATGTCGCGTGCTCGATGCGGAACGCGTCGTCGAAGGTCCGGCGGCCGCGGCTCGGCGGGGCGACCTGGTCGTTGAGGGCGCGCGATGT
This sequence comes from Vicinamibacterales bacterium, assembly GCA_965116825.1. Classification (GTDB taxonomy): domain Bacteria; phylum Acidobacteriota; class Vicinamibacteria; order Vicinamibacterales; family UBA8438; genus WTFV01. The sequence goes on along the minus strand of OZ220736.1, from coordinate 5,811,725 downwards.
CGCGGTGTCGCTGCGCAGCAGATCGTCGAGACGGCCGCAGAAGACCACCTCGCCGCCGCCGTCACCGGCGCCCGGGCCGACATCGACGATCCAGTCGGCCGCGCGGATGACCGCCGGGTCGTGCTCGACGACGAGCACCGAGTTGCCGTGGTCGCGCAGGCGGCGGAGCATGGCGATGAGGTGATCGATGTCCCGCGGATGGAGCCCCACGGTCGGCTCGTCCAGGATGTAGACGAGATCGACGAGGTCACAATCGAGCTGCCGGGCCATCTTCACCCGCTGGCTCTCACCGCCGGACAGCGTGGGCACGCCGCGGTTGAGCGACAGGTAGCCGACGCCGATGTCGATCAGGTGCCGGAGGGTCCCGCGTATCCGGGCGACCAGCGTCGTGACGACGTCGCGGATCGGTTCGTAGTCGTCCCGCGCGACGAGCTCCTCGAGCACGCGGTCCAGCTCCGTCAGCTCGCAGTCGACGAGCCGGCCAACAGTCCAGCCGCCCGCCAGCTCCACCGCACGCGCCGCGGCGTTGAGCCGAACCCCACCGCAATCGGGGCACGTCCGCTCGGTGAACAACCGCCGATAGGCCTCCCTGCCCGCGCGCGGGATCTGGTCCTCATCCTTGTCGACGTGCAGACGCTCGAGCTTGCGGGCGACGCCTTCGAAGGTCCGCTCGTACGTCGCGCCTTGGTGGACCTTCTCGATCCGCACGTCGTCCGACCACAGCAGGCGCTCCCGCTCGGCCGCGGTGAACCGGCGCAACGGCTTGCGGGGCGGGACGACCTCGGTCTGGACGATCTCCCTCCAGTACCACTTGCCGATGTCGTAGGCGGGGTTGCGGATGGCGCCCTCCTCGATGCTCCGGTCGAGGTCGAGCAGCTTGTCGACGTTGACTGTGATGCGCTTGCCGAGGCCCTTGCAGGCGGGGCACATGCCGTCGGGATGATTGAACGAGAAGCGGTGCGACCAGCCGACGAACGGCCGGCCGCAGCGCGAGAAGAGCATCCGCAGGTAGGTGTAGATCTCGGTGACCGTGCCGACGGTGCTGCGGCTGCTGGCCCCGAGGCGCTTCTGGTCGATCACGATGCAGGGGGAGATGTTGCGGATTGCATCGACCGGCGGCCGGGTGAGCTGGGGCAGCCGCCGGCGGGCGTAGGTGCTGAACGTCTCGACGAGCTGGCGCTGCGCCTCGGTGCAGATCGTGTCGAAGACGAGCGACGACTTGCCGCTGCCGCTCACGCCGGTGAACGCGACCAGCCGGTGCTTCGGAACGTCGACATCGATGCCCTTGAGGTTGTGCGTGCGGGCGCCTCGGATCTCGATGGAGGTCATCGAGTATCTTCTTCTCTCACCGGCGCACTGGTCCAGCCACGTCAGTTGCCGTTCGGCGGCGCTGACGACGCGCATGCCAGTCCGGGGGCGCGGAACGGGTCGCTGGTTATCGGGCTCGAGGGGCGTCCCGCCGGGACGCCGAAGCAGCGATGGTCTGTGCGTGCCTGGCGCGCTTCTTTTCTGGGGCGCCGCCCTCATCTTTGGGATTGCTGCCGCCACATCTGTTGCACAGCCGCGGGCGTTTTGGGAGCGCCAGCGCATAGCGCAGGCCGCAGGACTGACACCAGGTGTAGGTCGGGGCGAGTGGGGCCGGACCGGCGGCTGACATGGATGAAGGTTTGCCCGCCGGCCCGACCCCCTCCCAGTGTGGCGACTCCCTACAAGGACTCCAGGGGCGGCCGGAATCCTTACCGGAGCCGGCCCGGAAGGATCTCGGGTTCGAACGCTGGCGAGATCTCCATCGAGAGCCGCGTGTCGAGACCAGCTATCTCGGCTCGCACCTCGGCGAGGCCGGCCTTGAACCGCTTGGAGGTGTACGTGGGTGCCCGTGCTCGGGTACGACGCGTCCAAAACTGATCCAGCGTCACGGTGACTCCGGCGTCTCGACGCGCCGCCAGCGGGCGATGTCGCGCTCGTCGTCCGAATACACGCGGAACTGGTCGGGAGCCATCGCACCGACGACCAGGTAGTCGACCGCGCGGACGGTCGCCTCGGTCTCGGGTTTCAGGGTCGTGAAGGCGTTGACGATCATCACCCGGATGCCGTCGCCGTCGTGCAGCGTGTCGCCGACGCGGGCCTGTGTCAGGCGGAGCGGCCGTGGTCTCGCGGCGGTTTCCGTGGTCACGCTGCGGACAGTAGCACGTCGGCCGTGTCGAGCCTGCCGTTGACGATGAGCACGCCGGCCGCAACGACCGAACGAGTGCGCCGACCAACGGCTGCTACGGCAAGTCCAGCCGTAGCGTGGCGACGCTCGGTTCCGGGCGCCTGCAGGCAAGCTTGAGGACGTACGTCAGTCCCACGGGAGCGTAGTCGGTGTGCTCGACCGACACGTTGACGTGCCGGTCGGTCGGCCCGGCAGCCCGGTGCAGGTGACCGTGGACGTTGACGGCCCCGGCCGGTACCTTCAGCAGCGGAATGTGCGTCAGCACCAACGGCGGATCGGTGGCGCACAACGCGGTCCGGCAGGTCTTGTGGAAACCAGCTCGACGCAGTGCCGGAACGTCGCGGTCGTGATTGCCGAGGACCAGGAGTCGCTCGCCCGGGCATTCGGCCAGGTCGAGCACGAGGCGGTCGTCGCGCCAGGCATCCGGATGGGCGACGTCGCCGAGGCAGATGACGGTGTCGCCGGCGTCGACGCGGCGTCTCCAGTTCCGGAGCAGGTGTCAGTTCATCTCCTGGACACTCGGGAACGGCCGACCGCAGCCGAGCAGCACCGAGGGGTCCGATAGATGCAGGTCCGACCAGATCCAGGTCCTTCCGGTGCGCAGGCGACGACCGGGACGTCGGCATCGCCCGGCAAGTCCACCAGCAGCTCGACGAGGACGTTCTCCAGGACAGGATCCATGGTCGATTCTCGCCCGCTCAGAGCTTCGAAGTCGACCCGAGCGCCGCTCGATGCTCACGAAATGAGCGAGAGAGGCGCGCGGTGCGGGGGGAGGATCGAAGGCCGCCTCGCCCGCACCGCCGGCGACCTCGCCGACCCCTCGGCCGGGGTAAACGTAACCGCCGTTTATCGGACGCAGAGACCTCAGCGCGGCGGCCACCAGAGACGGAGTCGACCCGCTGTGAGCCAAGGATCGTCGCGGCGGCAGCGCCAGGTGCATGCGCAGCTCCCCCCCGGTTCGTCATCGGCGGACACTCGGGGCAACCCGCCCGACGCATACACTACGAGGGTTCCCGATGACGAATGGTGTCGGATCACCGGTTGCGCCGGACTCTGGGAGTCGCTGGAAACAGCGGTCTCCCGGCCGGTGGGGAGAAGTGGTCACGACCACCCATCGGACTCCAATCCCAAGGGTAGTAGTTCACAGGCAGGAGACCAGGATGGTCAGACAGTTGACGGCAATCATCGAACGCGAAGGCGACGGCTACGTCGCCCTGTGTCCCGACGTCGACATCGCCAGCCAGGGCGCGACGGTTGGTGAGGCGCGCGACAACCTGAAGGAAGCCCTGGAGCTGTTCTTCGAGACCGCTTCGGCCACCGAGCTTCAGCGCCGGCTGCACGAGGAGGTGTACGTCACGCAGGTCGAGGTCGCGGTTGGCTAGACTCCGAGTGCTCTCCGGTCGGGAAGCCTGTCGCGTACTCGCCGATCACGGGTTCGTGGAGGTTCGGCGCAAGATAAAGGGCTCGGCGTCGTCGGCCTGGGTCGCGGAGGTCCGTCCTTGATGCACCGCCTACTGAAGATCGAGTGGGACGCCATCGCCGGGGTGCTGGCTGCGGTCACCGCCATCGTGCTGCACTTCCTCCACGTGATCGAGACCGACGTGCTGTCGATGATCACACTGGTGCTGATAGCGGCGATGTTTCTGCGGCTGCTCAGGTCGGAGCACGGACAGCAACGGATCGCGGACGGCGTGGGTCGCGGCGAACGTCTGCTCGGTCAGCTCGCCCGCAGCGCGACACCGCCCGACGTGCTGGTCATCGGTCCACGGGAGCTGCGCCAGGCGAGCACGCGGTTTTGTCGGGACGCCAGGGGCGAGATGGTGTGGTTCAATGTCTGCCTGTCGATGTTCGAGCGGCAGCCGCTCTTCGACGCGTTGCTTCTGCCGGCCATCGAGAACTCATCGGTCACCGCCATCATCTTCGTTCTGGACGAACGGCAGCGCCCGCAATGGGAGGGCGACGTCTGGCCCAAGGTGACGGCCTGCGGCGGCACTGGCAAGGTCGCCGCGCCGGTGTGGTCCAGCCTTCCGGAGGACGTCTCGTTCATCCTGTCGGACACGCAGACGAGCGACGCCACCGAATGCCTGCTCAGCTTCTGGGGGGAGCCCTTCATGTCCCGTCGCGTCGGCCGCGACGTTCCCCGCTACATCTTCCACGTCACGGGCCATTCCGAGTTGATCGAGCGCTTGGTGGAGCTGGACCGGGAACACCGGATGGCGGGGTAAGCCTGTTGCGCCAATGGCGCCGCCGTCCTTCCCACCTTCGGGTCCCAGGTCGACGGTCCAGTCGGCTGCGGCTCGGGTCGCCGCCGAGGGATGGGCCGGTCGCCGATGAGCGGGAACTCCGGCGGCGGCATACACCACCCGCACGTCCATGCGGACTCACTCGCCGGCCTCGGCAGACACATCGACTTGCATCCAAGCGTGCGACGTCGCCGGCGCCGTGGGGGCGTGGGCATCGCCGAGGTCTAGCCGACCCGCCGCCACAGCCAGGCAGTGCCCCCCACGACCGCCACGACCGCGGCCGCCAGTGACAGGATGGCCGCAACGTCGCCGGCGTCGGGGCCGATCGTGTTGTACGCCCACGCGCCGCCGGCAACGAAGGCGAGGTAGCAGGCGATGGGCCCGCCGAGTAGTGCCGTCGCGATGATCACCACCCGCGCCGCGTTGCGGAGCAGCCGCTCGGTTGACGTCTCATGCCGCATCGGTCGATTCTGGCCGACCTTCCTGTGGGGGGATACGCGAAGAGTCGCGTCGGCCTGCCGGGTGGCCTGGAAACACGGTCCCGACCGCGTTAACCGGAGCGCCTGGTCAAGCCTGCTCGACGTCGAACGCCGCCAGGTTGCGGGCCTCCTTGCTGAACTCCACCCCGATCAGGTGGATCGGCTCGCCGCGGTCGCGGTACTTGTCCGCGTAGCCCTTCGCTTTCAACTGCGCGATCGCCGCGCCCTCGGGCGCCAGCTCCACCACCTTGAACTCGAACAGGTAGACGTTGCCGTTGAAGCGCAATGTCATGTCCAGGCGGCCGTGGCTGCTGCTGTCCTCGACCACCACGTCCAGCCCCAGCCCCGCGAAGTACGAGTAGAACACGCTGGCGTAGAAGCCCTCGTAGCTCGCGATGTCGTTGTTCGTGTACCACTCGTACGGAATGCTGGCGAAGAACGACTCGACCAGCGCCGCGAGCCCCGGGAAGTCGTTGACCAGCAGCAGGTCGTAGAGCCGCGCGCTGTGCGCCACCGGCCGCGATGCATCTCCCGTCATGCGGTTCAGCAAGCTCCGGTTCAGGCTCTGCCGCACCTCCCGGTTCGGATACCCCAGCCGGTAGAACATCTCCGCGCCCCGCGGCTCCGGGCGCTCTATGGTCAGGTAGCCGGTCTGGAACAGCAGCGCCTCGGTCGGCATGTCGTCGACGTCGAAGGTCGACAACAGCTCGACCGTGCTCAGCATGCCGTCCAGCGCCAGCGAGCTCACCCGGCGGCTGAACAGCGTGTCCACCAGAAAGGTGGGCGTGCCGGTCTCGAACCAGTGGGCGGCGAACTCGCGCGTGTCGAACAGCAGCAGGATGTCGAACGGGTTGTAGACCTTGTCCTCGCCCCGCCAGCTGTAGCCGTTGTACCAGTCCCGGATCTGGTCTCGGTCCAAGCCGCCGAGCTCCGGCGCGAACACGGTGTCTAGGTCCACGTCGGTGTAGCCGCAGATGGCTGAATAGCGCGGATTCAGCGTGATGTCCTTGAGGTTGTTGAGGCCGGAGAACAGGCTGACCTTGGAGAACTTGCTCACGCCGGTGATGAAGCTGAACCGGATGTGGGCGTCGCAGTCCTTGACGACCGCGTAGAGGCCGCGGAGGAAATCGCGGTTGGCGCGGGCGACCGCGGGCGCGTCCAGCGCGTCCAGAATCGGCTTGTCGTACTCGTCCACCAGCACCGTGACAGTCTGACCGGACTGCCGATGCAGCGCTTCCAGCAGGGCGGAGAGTCGCCCGGGCGCTGTGTCGTAGTCGGTCACTACCTTCGCCCTACGCTCCGCCGCAGCGAGCTGCTCCTTGAGGTTCAACGCCAACTGGCCCGGCTCCTTGAAGTTGCCGCTACCGAAGCTGAGGCGCAGCACGGGATGCCGCACCGACCAGTCCCACCGGTCGTGGATGGCGAGCCCCTCGAACAGCGGCTCGTTGCCCTCGAACAGCTCCTTGCAGGTGTCCAGGAACAGGCTCTTGCCGAAGCGCCGCGGGCGCGACAGAAAGTAGTGCTTGCCCTCGTCGAGCAGCCGCCCGACGTAGGCGGTCTTGTCGACGTAGTAGCAGTTGCTCTCCCGGATTTCCCGGAAGGTCTGCATCCCGATGGGCAGCTTGCGTCGAGTCATGGACACGGGTCGTGGTCGCCAGCGTACATTGTCGTATCCGCGAGCTGCGCCCCGTGGCGGGTTGGACGAGGTCCTGGTGAACAACAACAGCCCGCCGAAGCGCCACCGTCGGCCGAGGGGGAGCCTCCGCGCACCGGTGTCAATCCGTGTCCCGGTTCACTCCCATCAGCGCACGAAGCTCCTGCCGTGCTTCCTCGATCCGGGGGTCTGAAGGCTGCGCCGCTTCGCGCGCGGCGATCTCCACCCGGAGTCGCATCACTATCATCCGGTGCGCCGTCTGCTTCCGCGCACCGTCGTCAGGAGCCGTCCGGCGGTTGCGGTCGCCGTGGTACTGCATCGTCCAAGCTCACCTCGTCCGCCGGCTCGTGGCTCGGCTGACCGGTCCGGAACGACGTCAACCGCAGCATACCGCACGCCTCGCACACGTCCGCCTGACAGGACGTCGTCGACCGCTCCCGGTCGAGCAGCCAGCGATGCCCTCGGCGCAGGTAGCGCAGCGTGTCGCGGTGCTCGGTGAAGATCACCCGCTTCTGATGGGGAGAGGCCGCGGGCCGCGGGATCGCGCCGTCGCCGTCGCGAACCGCCGGCTCCCCGGTCCGGCCGTCCCTTCCTGTAGCCGTGAAGATCTCGCCGAGCAGGCTCGCGAGCTCGCGCCACTTGGTGTTCAGCCGGATACATGGGAGCATCGGTCGATGACGTGGCAGTGTCGGCGCTGCGGCCGGACGGTAGACCTCGTGCTCCGCGCCGGCGATCGCTGCGCCGCCTGCGCGATGCGGACCCGCGCCGGCCGGCGGTTGCCGGACGACTACGGCGCGGCCGACTCCCGGAACTTCACGATGCGTAAGCTGCTGCAACCGTCGTCTTCTTCGGCTGGCGATGCCGGCGCGCAGGATGCTATCGGGGAAGCCATCCACGAGGCGGGAGGTGATCTCGGGGACGCTGCGTCATGAGGGCGCTCGGCGCTCAAGGGCCGCTGCGCGCCGATCAGCGCCGGCCATCCGGCCACGGAAAGCCCGCAGGGGGCCGCTCAGGGCGTTCTACGAGCGCGAGCCCGCCAGGAGTAGGCCGGCGTAACCAGTCGGCCGCGGCGGCCGGCACTTGGGTGAGGTGGTGCAGCCCTGCATCGTCTCGCCAGCCGCCTGCGGCCACACCCCCTTCAGTCCTTCCGTGGAGCCTCCTTGGCCACGCGGGCTTCCAGCTCGTTGATCTTCCGGAGGGCGGTGACGCTGAAAGATGAGACCCAGCGTGCCGAGAGTGAGACCGACGGTTCCGAACACCATACCCAGTATCTCGAATGTGCTCATGGGTTTTTTCCCTCCCTGTCCTACGTGACTTGCGGGCCTGGGTCAGGTGCAGCAGGAGCGAGCTCGCGGCGGGTTCGAGGTCCACAGTGGGGACGGTAGCACGGCGGGAGAGCGAGATCGATCCCGGCCTCTCAGGGCCCTCTCCCGAGTTGACGGAATGGCCGTTATCCGACCCGGCCCAAGGGCCGGGTCAACCCGCCGAACCGCTCCAGCACCGGCACGGCTCGCGTCTCGCTGCGTAGCGCTACGGGTCATCGCTGAGTTCACCGAAGTCGATCGAGTTGCTCCGGGGCCCCGAAATCGTCGTGGTCCTCTGCCCGACGATACCTCATGAGGGCTTCCACGGGGTCCTGGCGCAGGCCGTAGCCGTTCTCGTATATCCGTCGGATGCTGGCCGGCGCGCGGGCATGTGCCTGTTCGTTCCACGGTGGTACCAGCGGACGGTCTGTTGCATCGTCCTGCATCACGCGGCGGCCTGTCGCGTACAGCGAACCAAGGCTGTCCTGCCCGAGAGCAGGTCCCTGTTCGGCAGACGCCCGAACTACCGGACGGCTTCGACGCCGCCTTGGGACACGCCGCCGCAACCCACGAGGTGGAAGACGCCAGGACCGTTTGCGGGAGCGTCTTCTTGGTCGACCACACGGTCCGCCGGCACGTCGCGGAGACTTCGCCGTCTTGCGGCACGCCGGTCTCGTTGGCGCACGTGCCTCTGACGTTGCCCGGTACATCGGCCGAGACCCTGCCCAGGCGTTGTGCCTCCGCGGGCTGACGCCTCCGTCCGGCGGAAACCGGATCCGCCGATGAAGGTCGACCAGCCGCACAGCCGGCGTCGTGACGACGCGCTTCCGTCGGTCGAGGCGATGAGCCGGTCTCTGCGGTTGTGCGAGCGGTACGGTTTGCACGATCCGGCGGTCGCCCGGTTCCGCCGTCGGCCGGTAGAACGCGACAGCGGCTGGGGGGCCACGTCGAGACCCACCTCGCTCGGCTGCAGCGCGACCGCCTGCGCTCTTCGGTCCGGCGTGCTGGTCCGCGGCGACTGGCCGGAGTGGAACGTCGCCGCGAGGCATGCGGCGGTCGAGCACCTCGAACGAGCGGGCGCCGGCGTCACGGCGTCCCGCCGCTCGCGCTCGGCAACATCACAGGCCAGTTCCGAGACGATACCAGCGGAAAAGCTCGAAGATCTCAAGTCGGTGTTCGTCTTCCAAGATGAGCTTGCCCGTCTCTCGAGCCACGACGCCGATGGCGGTCGCCTCCGGACTATCGAATCGGTTGAGGACACCGTTCACGGTTTCGCTGACGGACTCGTCCAGGAAAGGCTTGGCCTCGTCACCGACCACGTAAGCGCCGGTGTACTCGTAGGGCACACCTTCGCCGTCGTGATCGACGCCGTACCGCCGATCATCGTCTTCGAGGTAGTGTTCCAGGCAATGGAGAACACTGGCGAGATCCTTGGGTTCCTCTCGGTCGCTGAAGGCCACGAGCTTCAGGAGGACATAGAGCGGCAGCGGGGCCACTGGCAGCGTCAGCTCACCTTGAATTGGAATGACGACAGCATTCGGCACGACGTAGCCGAAGCCGGCCATGTTCAAGATGAGGCCTTCTTCGAGTTCCAACCCATCTCGCGCGATCGCTTCGTTGAACGGCAGGATGTCCACCCACCCCCCGTCGCGGTGGCTCAGGCGATGCGGTTGGCGTGTGCGCGTGAACCCGTAGTCGGCAAGCCGGTCCTTCAGCAGATCGAAATCCTCGAGTCCCTCGACGATGACGGCCACATCCACATCGTTGGTCTTGCGCAGCGGCTGTACATCCAGGAGAAGTTCGGGAACAAGTGCTCCCACGATTCCAAACGGGATCTCCAACTCCCGCAGTCCGCGCTCAAGGTCGACGACGACCCGCATCAAGGCGGGAGTCTCAACGCGCGGCATCGTCAAGATCCTTGGGCAAGAGCAGTTCGGCTGCCTCCAGCGCCTGGCCGGTGCCTCGGTACCGCAACTCGGCGTAGGTCAGCAGGCCCGGAGCGACGGGGAAGTCGTCGTTGATCTCACCGGCTATCGCCAGGGGGCCCGGCGGCTCGATGACCAGCAGGTTTCCACCTCGTGCAGCAGGCTGGGCGACGAGCGCCTTCTGGGCCTCGCGGTCCGCGAGCGCGCGGACGGGCGCGTAAATCTCCGTCTCGTCCGCGCGAAAGAAGGGCGTGCGTCGCTCGGCCGCGTCGGCACCCGTCAGCGCCCAGGGCTGTCCACGCTCGGCGAGCACGTTCTGCAGCCGCGGCCAGATCTCCTGTTTCTCCTTGGCCTTCACTTGGAACCGACGCTCCTTCAGCCTGGGACGTAGCCCTTCGATGTAGGCCTGTACCCACAACGCAACCAGCGCCTGCCGGTCTTCCAGTCTCCGGCCGTTCTTCCCCTTGAGCAGGAGCCCGCGTGCAGCCAAGTCGTTCATGCATCCGGCAACGGTGCCAAGGGCCACGTCCGCCTGGTCCGCCAGAGTACGGTACGGCGCATTGGTGAGGCCTGGACGGATGAGGACGGCCATGACCGTCTTGATCCAGCCCTTCTGCGGTCGGCCGGGAGCGGGAGGGATATCTTTCTGTGGCCGGCGGCCTTCCACGTGGACAAACAGGCCTGGAGCCTGCAAATGAGCGTTGCCGGCGAGATCGACGTAGTCGATTCCCGCACGCTCGAGCACCGCTGCCTGTTGTCTCCGGACGTGTGGCGCAAGAAGGAGGACCCGGTCCTCCGCTCGGCCGGGGGGCAGGGTCGCTCGGCGTCGGTGCAGCTGCTCGACTACGATCCCAACATCCTGGTGGCGGAGGTGTCGCTTCTCCTCGACGAGGTACCGAATCACACCCCTGGCGGCCTTCCAGGTGACGACGCCGTCGAATAGGGCCAGAGCTCTTCCGGTCGCGCGAATCTCGGCGTACGGCATCCACTTCCGCAGAGCAGGCCCGTACATGTCAAGGTAGGGCGCGGCTGTCACCCGGGTCATGTTCAAAAGTCTAACACGTTCATTAGCAATGAACACAGATTATTTATGAACAACACCGTGGCCAGAATCGTCGGGCCAGTGCGGCCGGGTTGGTGTCTGCTCGGCCGCCTCGGCAAGATGCTCGCCTGGGTGATGCCGTTGTCCGGGGGATACGGTCGGTGAGGTTGGTCCATGCCGAAGACCTCTGTACCTGCGGCTTCATTGGTGCAGAGGGACGCTTGCGCGGCAGTCGCCAAGACCATCCACGGCGCCCGAAATCGCGAGTTAGGCTGTCAATTGCCCCAAATCGGCCCGACTAGCGCTTTCTGGAAATCGGCGATGTTGTTTTTTTCAGTAGTTTAAGGTGGTGCCGAGGGCCAGAATCGAACTGGCGACACCATGATTTTCAGTCATGTGCTCTACCGACTGAGCTACCTCGGCACGTACGGAGGCGGGCACGGAACCGCCGGAGGAAATAACAAGATACCGCACGTTACGGCCGGCGCGCAAGGATGCAAGGCGCTCAGGCGCTCCGGACGCGCTTGGCGTCTCCGTCGGGACTGGTGTACGGTCACAACTGGCCGCGCGGCCGGAGTCGGCCGGCGCCGCTCTCCTCCGTACGAACGTGGCGAGGCATCCGATGAGACAGATTTCCTGGTGGGTTCTTCCGGTCTTCCTGGCGTTGGCGGGGGCCGCCGGCGCCCAGCAGGTCGACGTGATCGAGCATCGGCTCGACAACGGCCTGACCTTGCTGCTGGTTCCCCGGCCCGGCGACCCGAACGTGGCGGCCGGCTGGGTGGCCAAGGTCGGCTCCGTGTACGAGCGGCCCGGCATCACCGGCGTCGCGCATCTCTTCGAGCACATGATGTTCAAGGGGACGCAGACGATCGGGACGCGGGACATCGAGCAGGATCTGCAGATCATCGAGCAACTCGACGCGTTGCGGGCGGAGATCCAGGCTGCCGAGGTCGAGCTGGATCGCCGGTATCAGCTCGGCGAGATCGATGACCCCGCCGACCCGGCCGTGCGCAGCCCGCGCCATCAGGAGCTGCTCGACGAGTTCGAGGCGCTGCTCGCCCGGCAGAGCGACCTGCTCATCAAGGAGGACTTCAGCCGCATCTACACGGCCGAGGGCGGCTCGGGCATGAACGCCGGCACGAGCTACGACTTCACCATCTACTTCATCAACGTCCCCGCCAACAAGCTGGAGCTGTGGTTCTGGATGGAGAGCGACCGGCTGGCGAACCCGGTGTTCCGGGAGTTCTACGCCGAACGCAGCGTGGTGCACGAGGAACGGCGGCTGCGGACGGACAGCACCCCGATCGGCAAGTTCCGGGAGCAGTTCGAGGCGATGTTCTGGCAGTCGTCGCCGTACGGCTGGCCGGTGATCGGCTGGCCCAGCGACCTCGAGGGCATCACCCGGGACGAGGCGCTGGGGTTCTTCGACACGTACTACGCCCCGAACAACCTGGCCGCGGCGCTGGTCGGCGATTTCGACCCCGACGCCGCGATCGAGCTGGCCGAGCGGTACTTCGGCCGGCTCAACCGCGGCGCCCGCCCGCCTCTTCAACCGCGCACGCGCGAGATGCCGCAGCTCGCCGAGAAGCGGATGGTCGCCTACGCCGACACGAATCCGCAGGTCGTCGTCCGGTACCACTCGGTGCGCGACGGGCACGTGGACGAGCCGGCGCTGGTCGTTCTGGGGCAGTTGTTGAGCGGCCGGACGGGACGCCTCTATCGTTCCCTGGTCGAGGAGCAGGAGGTGGCGACGAGCGCTTCCGGCGGGCAGGCGGGCTTCCAGTTCGAGGGGATGTTCGAGTTACGCGGCACCGCCCGGCAGGAACGGACCCCCGAGGAGGTCGAGCAGGCCATCTACGCCGAGCTGGAGAAGCTGAAGACCGAGCCGGTCGGCGAGCGCGAGCTGCAGAAGGTAAAGAACCAGAACGCCGCGGACACGTTCCGCGGCCTGCGCAGCAACTTCGGGCTCATGATGCAGCTCCTCATCCGCGAAGGGAACCGGGGCTGGGAGCACATCAACAGCGATCCGGCGCTCTACGACGCGGTCACTGCGGCCGACGTCATGCGGGTGGCCAACACGTACTTCACGCCGGAGACGCGCGCGGTGGCGGTTTACTACCGCGACGAGAGCGCGGAGACCGAGGAGGATCCCCTCCTGGCGGGGTTGAGCGACGAGGAGCGGCAGCAGATCCGCCAGGTGCGGGCGATGCTCGGGCAGATGCCGCAGGAGCGGATCGGGCAGTTCCTGGCCCAGGCGGAGCAGATGGTCGGACAGGTTCCGCCGGAGAACCGGGACATGGCCGAGGCGCTGGTCGCTCTCGTTCGGCAACGGATCGAGGAGTTGGGAGGTGAGCGGTGATGGGCGCGCGGCGGTTGGCAGCATGGTGCTGGACGGGAGTGGTGTTCGCGGGGCTGGCCGTCCCGGCGGCCGTGGCGCAGCCGATTCCGGCTCATCCCCGTGATCTGGTGTTCGAGGATCTGTCGTTCGAGCCGCCGGACCCGGCGGCGCATCGCCACGAGCTGTCGAACGGCGCCGTCGTCTACATCGTGCCGGACCGGGCGTTGCCGCTGGTGTCGGTGTCGGTGCTGGTGCGGACCGGCGCCTATCTCGAGCCCGCCGAGAAGGCCGGCCTCGCGGCCCTGACCGGCAGCCAGATGCGCGCCGGCGGCGCCGGCGCGCTGGGGCCCGCGGAATTCGACGAGGAGGCGGCGTTCCTCGCCGCGGAGCTGTCGAGCGGCATCGGGGACACCTCGGGCCGCGCCGGCGTCAACTGCCTGACGAAGGACCTCGACGCCTCGCTCGACCTGCTGTTCGACATGCTCCGGCGGCCGCGCTTCGATCAGGACCGTCTCGATCTCGCCAAGAGCCAGGTCCTGCAGCAGATGGAGCGGCGCAACGACAGCACGCAGAGCATCGAGGTCCGCGAGTGGCGACGGCTGCTGCGGGGCGGCGGCCACTTCACCACGATCCCGTCGACGCGGGCGAGCATCGACGGGATCACGCGTGACGACCTGGTCGCCTTCCACGCCGAGTACTACCACCCGGGCAACTTCATCTTCGCAGTGTCCGGCGACGTGGAGCCGGCCGACTTTCTGGCCCGGCTGGAGGCGCGCCTGGCCGACTGGCCGGTGCGCGACCCGGTCTCCACGCCGGTGCCGGCGCCGGATCACGACATTCGACCCGGCGTCTACGTCGTCGACAAGGACGACGTGAACCAGGGGCGCGTGGTCATCGGACATCTCGGCGCGATGCGCGACAATCCGGATCGCTACCCGTTGATGGTCATGAACGACATTCTCGGCGGCGGCGGATTCTCGGCGCGCCTCCTGACCCGGATCCGGTCGGACGAAGGGCTCGCCTACAGCGCCTACTCGTCGTTCGGGTTCGGCACCTGGTATCCGGGCGCCTTCCGGGTCAGCTTCCAGTCGCGGAGCGAGACGGTGGCGCGCGCGGCCGCGATCGTGCTGGAGGAGATCGAGCGCATCCGTTCCGAGCCGGTGACCGAAGCGGAGCTCCGCACGTCGAAGGCATCGTTCGTCGAGACGTTCAGCCGCAATTTCTCGAGCGCCGCGTCGACGGCGGGCCTGTTCGCGAACGATGAATATACCGGGCGCGACCCGGCCTATCTCGTCGCCTACCGGGACCGGATCAGCAGCGTCAGCGGCGACGACGTGCTGCGCGTCGCGCGCGAGTACCTCGATCCGGAGCGGCTCGTCGTGCTGGTGGTCGGTGACCGATCGACCATAGAAGCCGGTGACCCGGACAATCCGGACGTGACCCTGGCGGGATTCGCCGGCGGCGAGATCGCCGGTATTCCACTGCCGGATCCGTTCACCATGGAGTATCCGTCCTCGCCGTGACGACATGGCCGGGGGCCGCGGCGCCCCGGCTCGTCTATCGATGGCGCGGTCTTTCGTGTTATGGTATGCACGTATCGTGGATCCTGATTCATCCGCTCGGCCCCGATCTGTTCGAGCGCGGCGTCCCGGCGGGCGCGCCATCGGCTATCTGTTGCTGTTCGGCACGTGTGCGCTGGTGGCGAATGCCCTCGTCGGTGAGAGCGGTCTGCTGGCCACGCGAATGGCCAGCCGGCAGCAGGCCCGACTCGCCGGGCAGATAGCCGCCTTGAAGGGGGAGAACGGGGGGCTTCGCGAGCACGTGCGGCGGCTTCGCGAAGACCCGACCTTCATCGAGGAGATCGCCCGCCGCGAATTCGGCCTGATGTATCCGGGCGAGCGCGTCTTCATCCTTCGTTCGGACTCTCCGCCGGCGAGTGCGGCTGCGCCGCAAACCGGCCCCTGAGCGCCTCACCACTCTCGCTGTACGGCGCGGTTCCCGCGGACTGCTGGAAAATTCCCGCCGCACCGGCGGTAGCGGCGCTATGCGGTTGCGCTTTCGGCGACGGGCGTGGGCCGGGCGCCGGTTTCCTGCGCCAGTCCCAGCGACTTGCGCACCTCGGCCTCCATGGCCGCGAACAGTTCCGTCTTCTCGCGCAGGAGCGTCTTCACGTTCTCGCGGCCCTGACCGAGGCGCTCGCCGCCATAGGAGAACCACGCGCCGCTCTTCTCGACGATGCGCTGCTCGACGGCCAGATCGAGCAGATCGCCCTCGCGTGAAATCCCTTCGCCGTACATGATGTCGAACTCCGCCACGCGGAACGGCGGCGCGAGCTTGTTCTTGACCACCTTCACCCGCGTGCGGCCCCCGACCACGCGGTCGGCGTCCTTGATGGCCCCTATGCGGCGTATGTCCACCCGCACGGACGAGTAGAACTTCAGCGCCCGGCCGCCGGTCGTGGTTTCCGGGTTGCCGAACATCACCCCGATCTTCTCGCGGAGCTGGTTGATGAACAGGAGGCAGGTGCGCGACTTGGCCACCACGCCGGTCAGCTTGCGCAGCGCCTGCGACATCAGGCGGGCCTGCAGCCCCACCTGCGCTTCGCCCATCTCGCCCTCGATCTCCGCCCGCGGCACGAGCGCCGCGACCGAGTCGACGACCACCACGTCTATGGCGCCCGAGCGCACCAGCGTCTCGACGATCTCCAGCGCCTGCTCCCCGTGATCCGGTTGCGAGACGAGCAGGTTGTCGAGCTGCACCCCGAGCTTGCGCGCGTAAATCGGGTCCAGCGCGTGCTCCGCGTCGACGAATGCCGCGTTGCCCCCGACCCGCTGGGCTTGTGCGATGACCTGCAGCGCCAGGGTGGTCTTGCCGGATGACTCCGGGCCGTAGACCTCCACGACGCGGCCCCGCGGAACGCCGCCGATGCCGAGCGCGTAGTCGATGCTTATCGATCCGGTGGAGATGCTCGGGATGGCGGATATCGCGCCCTGCGCGCCCAGGCGCATGATCGCCCCCTTGCCGAACTGCTTCTCAATCTGGCCGACGGCGATCTCGACGGCTTTCGACCGTTCGCGGGCTATCCGTTCCGGACTTGACATGGATTCTCCGTTCTGTTCGATAAGCGGGCTTGCACAGCACTGGACGTATTCTAGGATCGTGCCAGACGAGTGTCAAGCGAAAGTCTGCCACGGCAGCATTGTAAATTACTAATATAAAGCAAGTTACTGGATACGCTACTTTCGCCGTGTCGGAGTCGTGGCGGCGGTTTTCGCCGATCCGCGCGACCCGGACCGTTGCAGATTCTGCATCCGGCCTCCCGAGCGTGCGGCGGCGATACAATGCGGCGGCGATACAATGAGGCAGTTCTTGCGAGCGGTCCGCGAGCAGGGCGGGCTCCGGGCCGGCAGTGGCGCCGGAGCGGTTCACAGGCAGGGAAGGGGTGGCAGGTGAGCAGCGACAGATCACCGGCGGCACGCGCCCGGAACGGACACCCCGATGCGCGGCCGCGTCACGGCGGGGTGCGGCTGGCGCGTTCTGCGGCATGCCTCGTCCTCCTGCTCGCATGCGCCGCGCTGATGGTCCGCGGCCAGGATGACGATACGCCGGCCGGGTTGCGCGTCGAGGTCGACCCGGGCGCCCTGACCCTGGAGATCGGAGGGGCGGCGCAGTTGTCCGCAACGGTGCGGGACGCCGGCGGCGCGGTCGTGGACGACGCGACCGTCGTCTACTACTCGCGCGCGCGGCGCAGCGTGAGCGTGACCCGCACGGGCCGCGTCGAGGCCCATCGGCCCGGCGAGTTCACGCTGATCGCCCTCGTTCCGTCCAATCCCGGCGACAGGAGCCGGCGTCCCGCTGCCCGCGCGCGAGTGGAGATTCCGGTGACGGTGCCGCTGCCGCCGATCTCGGAAGTCGCTTTCGCTCGGGTCCCGTCGGTGTTCTACGCGGGGACGCAGCCGCGCCTGCAGGTCGTGGTGACGGACACGGCCGGCGCCCGCCGGGAAGATGTGCCGGTCGCGTTCGCCACCAGCGACGCGGCCGTTGCGGTTATCGACCGGTTCGGTTTCCTGAGCCTGCGCGCCGCCGGGACGGTCACCGTGACCGCGGCGGTCGACACCGAGAGTGACGCGCTGGCGATCGAGGTCCGGGACAATCCGGTTGCCTCGCTGGCCCTGGAGGTGGAGACCGACGCGGCGCGCACCGGGGACGTGCTGCGCTTCACGGCCGTCGCGGCGGATGCGCGGGGGCGGCCCGTGCCCGGAGTGCCGGTGCGGTTCGCGGTCGGCGGTGAGACGGTGCCTGCCATCGTCGCCGCCGGCGCCCCCGCCCAAGTCGCCGCCGACGGCCGCTTCGTGGCGGAACGGTCCGGTACCTACACCGTGATCGCGACCGCCGGCACGCATACCGCCACCCGGACGGTCTCCATCGAGTCGCGCGACGTGACGCGGGAGGTGGAGGTCGTCGGGCGCGGCAGGGTCCTCGACCGCCGTTCGTCGGACCTCTGGGTCTGGGAGGGCACCGACGGCCGGGACTACGCCGTCACCGGCACCTGGGGCGCCGACGGACACACCTACTTCTGGGACGTCACCGATCCGGCCAACATCGAGAAGGTCAACGAGGTGCAGGTCGACGCCAGGACCGTGAACGACGTGAAGGTCTCGGCCGACGGCGAGCTGGCCGTGATAGGCCGCGAGGGGGCGTCGAATCGCCGCAACGGGATCGTGGTGCTCGGCGCCGGCAATCCGCGCGAGGGCGTTCCGGTGCTGTCGGAGTTCACGAATCAGTTGACCGGCGGGGTCCACAACGTCTTTCTGGACGGCGACCACGTCTACGCGCTGAGCGCGGGCCGGCGCTACGACATCATCAGCCTCGAGGATCCGCGGAATCCGGAGCGGGTGGGACGGTTCGAGCTGGAGACGCAGGGGCACAGCGTGCACGACGTCTGGGTCAGCGACGGCATTGCGTTCTCGTCGAACTGGACGGATGGTGTGGTGGCCGTCGACGTCGGCGGGGGCGGTCGGGGCGGAACGCCGGAAAGGCCGGTCGAGCTCGGCCGCTACGCATATCCGAACGGCTGGAACCACGCCGCCTTTCCCTACCGCAGCGAGTCGACCGGCAAGTTCTACCTGTTCGCCGGCGACGAGGCGTATCCCTACGGCGGGCTGGCGAACGACGCCGAGGATGCGCAGTTGCCGTTCCGGACCGCGGGCTGGATCCACGTCATCGACTGGAGCGACTGGGACAATCCGCAGGAGGTGGCGCGCTACCAGGTGCCCGAGGCGGGTTCTCACAACATCTGGGTGGAGGACGACGTTCTCTACGTCGGCTACTACTACCCCGGCGGCCTGCGCGTGGTCGACGTGTCCGGGGAGCTGATGGGCGACCTCTACCGGCAGGGGCGCGAGATCGCGCGATTCGTGCCGTTCGAGCCCGACGGATTCGCCCCCAACGCACCGTTCGTGTGGGGGCCGCAGCCCTACAAGGGGTACATCTTCTTCACCGATTACAACAGCGGGCTGTGGGCCGTGCGTCTTCAGGAAAGGACCGGGCCGGGTCGGGTCATCGGCGAGCCGCGGTAGTGGGAGTATTCCCGGCGCATCGGGATACGGAGACGGGAGCACGCAGGTGAGGACGCGGACGATCGGCGCGGTGGCGCTCGTGCCGGTGCTGCTGGCCGTGTTCGGTTCGGGGGCGGTGCGAGTCCCGGCCGCGGTCGAGCCGCCGGAGCCGCCCGCGCGCAGCTACTACGTCTACGTCTGCGCCGAGTCCGAGGACGAGGTCGCGCTGGTTCGCTACGGCCCCGGCGGCGCGGAGGTCGTCAAGACGATCAGGGTGGGGAGCTTTCCCAACGAGATCGAGGGGCCGCATGGCATCAGCGTCGATCCGGACGGCCGCCACTGGTACGTCTCCATCGCCCATGGGCTCCCCTTCGGCAGCGTGCACAAGTACGAGACGGGCACGGATGCGTGGGTGGGGGACGTGACGCTGGGGCTCTTTCCCGCGACGCTCGACGTGTCGCCGGCCACCGGCCTGATGTTCGTCGTGAACTTCAATCTGCACGGCGGGATGGAGCCGAGCAGCATCTCGGCCGTCGAGGTGGAGACGATGGTCGAGGTGGCGCGCATCGACACCGGTGTCATGCCCCACGGCTCGCGTCTCAGCCGGGACGGCACGCGGCACTACTCGGTCAACATGATGGGCGGCGACCTCGTCGAGCTCGACGCCCTCGGTTTCGAGATCGCACGCCGCCTGCCGCTCGGCGAAGGGGTGCAGCCGACCTGGGTGACGGCGCCGACCGCGGACGGAATCGCCTACGTGACCGGCAACAACGTCGCCAGGGTGTTCGAGGTGGACCTCCGCTCCTGGCGCATCCTGCGCACCTTCCGGACCGGGCCCGGTCCCTACAATCTCGACGTGACTCCCGACGGAGCGACCCTGGTCGCCACCTACAAGGGGGGCGACGCGGTGGGATTCTGGGATCTCGGGAGCGGTGCCGAGCGGGCCCGCGTGACCACCACGCGCACGATCCCGCACGGGGTGGCCATCAGCCCCGACGGCGAGTATGCGTTCGTTACCCTCGAGGGGGTCGGCAGCGATCCCGGCACGGTCGAGGTGTACCACGTGCCGACGGCCGAGCGGGTCGGCGCCGTCGACGTCGGCAAGCAGGCGGGCGGCGTCGCGTTCTGGAAGATGGACGGCCGGGAGTCTGCGCCGTAACCGAATCACGCGGGCGGGACTGGATTCGCCAACGAGAGATCAGGGCTGGTTTCTCGCGGGTCCGATGCGGTCCGCCAGCGCCTGACCCGCGGCCCGCACACGCCGGCCGAGGTGCCGGGCGGTGCCGCTCACGGTGCGTCCCGAGGCGGTCAGGAGAGCCTGCGAGACGCGGCGGGTGCCGTTGCGCACGATGCTGCCGAGCATGGCGCCGGCCTGCACCACGGCGGCGCGGCGGAGGCTCCGGCGCGGCCGCGACGTCAGCGCCGCGCAGTACTGCTTGGCGATCATCGCCACCCGCAGGGTCAGGAACGCATTGGTGGCCCCGCCGAGTACGGAGCTGACGAACACGTTGCTGGCCGTCTGAAGCCCGGGGACGGTCCCGGCCACCGATCCGAAAACGCCGGAGACGACCGGTTGGAGGTGGTCGCTGATGTCCATGTCCTCGAGCTCGCCGGCGATGAAGGCGGTTGCACCGACGTTGGCGTACAGGTGCACGATCTCGCGGGCGCCGGGGCGCTGGTGATAGGCGTGCGCGATGCGCCAGACCATCTTCGCCTGGATGCCGAGCATCACTAGCGCATCGAGTCCGCCGTGCTGCGATACGGCGGTCGCGATGAAGACCTCGGAGCCCGCGCGCCGGGCGATGTCGTCCGCCCGCGCGCCGAGCCGTTCCAGCCCGGCTTCGATCTCCTCGCGGGTCCGAAACGGACCGGGACCGGCACGCTCGTTCGCCGCCAGACGCCTGCCCAGCTCGCGCAGGTGCCGTTCGAACTCCCGGCCCTCGTCGATCAGCGGCGGCCGCAACGGTTTCGGAAGCCGCAGGAACAGGACGATCGGCGCCAGGAGACAGATGCCGTAGACGACGAGCAGGATGCCGAGCACGGCCGAGCCGAGGGTCGGATGGAGTGCGGCGGCCAGCGAGACGAGCTGCGCGGTCTGGTTGACCACCAGGCCGAGAAACACGACCGCGCCCAGGGCGCCGAGCGCGAAAGCGATCCGGGACCACCTGCTCCACATGGTTCGTCTCTAATGGACTGTGGACGCAGCAGCCCCGCCGGCGGTTCCCCGGCCCGGCGAGTCGACGCGGCGGCGCGGCGCTACACCCGCTCGACGGCCAGGGCGACGCCGTTGCCGCCGCCGAGGCACAGCGTGGCGATGCCGCGCTTCAGGTTGCGGTTCTTCAGCGCGTAGAGCAGCGTGGTCAGGATGCGCGCCCCGCTGGCGCCGATCGGATGGCCGAGCGCGACCGCGCCGCCGTTGACGTTCACCTTCGCCGGATCGGCCCCCAACTCGCGGATGACGGCCACCGCCTGCGCGGAGAACGCCTCGTTGAGCTCGATCAGATCGACGTCGTCCAGCGACCAACCCACCTTGGGCAGCAGCTTCCGCACCGCCTCGACCGGCGTCATGAGGAGCCACTTGGCCGGACGTCCGCTGAACGCCTGCCCGACGATGCGCGCCATGGGCGCGACGCCGAGCTCGGCCGCGCGCTCCTCGGACATGACGACGGTGGCCGCGGCGCCGTCGTTGACCCCGGGAGCGTTGCCGGCGGTCACCGTGCCGCCCTCCTTCTTGAAGGCCGGCCGCAGCCGGGCGAGCGCCTCGGCGGTCGAGTCGGGGCGCACCGATTCGTCGTACTCGAGGCGGATCGGATCGCCCCGGCGCTGCGGGATTTCGACCGGCAGGATCTCGTCCTTGAAAAAGCACTCGCGGATCGCGGCGGCGGCCTTCCGGTGGCTGCCCGCCGCGAAGGCGTCCTGATCCTCGCGGCTGACGCCGTAGCGTTCGACGACCGCCTCGGCCGCCTCGCCCATCGACCAGTTCTCGACCGCGCACCAGAGCCCGTCGTGCATCATCGCGTCGAGCACCTGCCCGTTGCCCATGCGCATGCCGCCGCGCGCCTTCGGCAGCATGTAGGGGCAGTTGCTCATGGATTCCATGCCGCCGGCGACCGCTACGTCGATGTCGCCGACGGCGATGCCCTGCGCGGCGAGCATGACCGCCTTCAGGCCCGATCCGCAGACCTTGTTGATGGTCAGCGCGCCGACGTGGTCCGGCAGGCCGCCGCCGAGGGCTGCCTGCCGCGCCGGGGCCTGGCCGAGGCCGGCGGAGACGACGTTGCCCATGATGCACTCGTCGACCGCGTCCGCCTCGATGCCGGCCCGCGCCACCGCTTCACGAACGACGCGCGACCCGAGATCCGTCGCCGGCAGATCCTTGAGCGCTCCGAGAAACCTGCCGGTCGGCAGCCGCACGGCGCTGGCGATGACCGCTGCTCGCATGATGCTCCGCTCCTTCGCTCGTAACCTCGATCCTCTTGACCAGACCCGTCCCGAGAAGCTCCCCCAGCCGTTCGCGGATCATGCGGCGCGACCGGTACGTCGCACGACGCCATTCGTCGCTCGCCGCGCGCACGAGCAGGGCGCCGTCCGAGCGCAGCCGCACCGTCGTTGCGCGAGCGATTGCGGCGCCCACCGCCGCGGTCCACGCGAAGCTGATCTTGGCGTCCGAGAGCGGTTGCCGGCGCAACGCGTTGCCGAGCGCTCGCGCGGCGCAGTGCCGGGCCGGGATCACGATGCCGAGTGTATCATTCGCGCCGTGCGCCTCATGCTGGCGTCCCGGTCGCCGAGGCGCGCACGGCTGCTGCGCGAGGCGGGCTACGAGATCGACGTGATGCCTGCGGACGTCGACGAGAGCCGACTGGACGGGGAATCGCCGCGGCGATATGTTGCGAGGTTGGCGGCAGCCAAGGCCGCCGCGGTCGCGTCGCGCGCCGCCGGCCGGATCGTGGTGGCGGCCGACACGATCGTGCTCATCGACGGCCTGGTGCTCGGCAAGCCGGCCGATCCGCGAGACGCGGCGTCGATGCTGAAACGATTGTCGGGACGCATCCACGAGGTGCTCACCGGCGTCGTCGTCGTGCGCGACGGGCGGCGCCTGGAGGCCGTCGAGACGACGCGCGTGACGTTCGCGATGCTGGAGCCTGCGCGCATCGCCTGGTATGCCGGGACCGGCGAGCCCGACGACAAGGCGGGCGCCTACGCGGTGCAGGGAATCGGGTCGCGCTTCGTCGAGCGGATCGAGGGGTCTTACACCAACGTGGTCGGGCTGCCGGTCGCGCTGGTCGACCGGTTCGTGCGGCAACTCGAATCCGGTCCGCAACCGGAGCGCCGCGAGAGGTTCGCGCCGGTGAAGCTCCCAACACGACCGTGAGACCGGCCGCCGCGCGTTGACGGACCGCGGTCCGGGCGATATCCTGTTAGGGCGCTGCACGCGTAGAGGATTCGAGGACCCATGCCTGACAAAGCCGTGAAGATCCTGTTGACCACCGGCATTCTGTGCGCCGCGTTCGTCGGCCTGTTGTGGACGACGATGCAGGACGGCACGCAGTACTACCTGGAGGTCGAGGAGGTGATGGCCGATCCCGCGACGTGGGACGGCAAGCCGTTGCAGGTGCACGGCTACGCGGCCAACGTGATGCGCCGGCCGAAGAGCCTCGACTACCGCTTCGAGATCGCCGACAGCGTGGAGGGCCGCACGCACGTGCTGAACGCGGTCTACACCGGGATCGTGCCGGACACGTTCGACAACCACGCCGAGGTGGTCGCGACCGGCCGGCTCGACGGCGACACGTTCCACATCGACGCCGACGGCATCATGGCCAAGTGCCCGTCGAAGTACGAAGAGAGGCCCGCGGTCGCGGGCGACTACGTCTCCGGCGCCGGCAGCGCGGCGAGCAACTGATCGCGGAAGGCTCGCCCGGAGCGGCCCGACAGGATCTTCGCGCGGACGCGCGGATTCCGCGAGTCCGGTTCCCGAATCCGACACCTTCTACATCGAGGTCGTACTGATGGCGACACTCGGAACCTACACCCTGCTCGCCGCCTTCGTCGCCTGCGCCTACGCGGCCGCCGCGGTGGTGGCGGGCCACCGCCGGCGCGCGCCGCGGCTGGTCGAGAGCGGCATCGGCTCCTTCTATCTGGTGACGGCGCTGATGACGCTGGCCTCGGCGATCATCGTCCGCGCCTTCGTCATCGGCGACTATTCGATCCGTTACGTCGACCGCTACTCCGACTTGATCCAGCCGCTGTTCTACCGGCTGACGTCGTACTGGGGCGGTCTCGACGGGTCGATCATGTTCTGGGTCTTCCTGCTGTCGGTCTTCGGCGCGATCGCGGTCAAGACCAACCGGGAGCGGCATCGCGAGCTCATCCCGTACGTCATCGCGACGATCGCCGTGGTGCAGATGTTCTTCCTGAGCATCATGATCCTGAACAAGGATCCGTTCGCGACCTACCTGACGCAGACGCCGGTCGACGGGCGCGGCCTGAATCCGTTGCTGCAGAACCCGTACATGGTGATCCATCCCCCGTCGCTGTACACGGGGCTGGTCGGCATGACGATCCCGTTCGCGTTCGGGATGGCGGCGCTGATCACCGGCTATCTCGACGACTCGTGGCTGCGGGCGGTGCGGCGCTGGACGATGTTCTCATGGTTCTTTCTCTCGCTCGGCCTGACGTTGGGGATGATCTGGGCCTACGAGGAGCTGGGCTGGGGCGGCTGGTGGGGCTGGGACCCGGTGGAGAACGCGGGGGCGCTGCCGTGGTTCCCGGCCACGGCTTTCCTGCACTCGGTGATGGTGCAGGAACGGCGGAGCATGCTGCGGGTATGGAACATGTCGCTGGTGATCATCGCGTTCGTGCTGACGCTGTTCGCGACGGCGTTGACGCGCACGGGCATCGTGCAGTCGGTGCACGCGTTCGGCGAGGACCCGCAACTGGCGATGATGTTCGGAATCTTCATCGGCGCGGTGATGCTTGTCGCCTTCGGGCTGGTCATCTACCGGCTGCCGCTGCTGCGGGCGCGCAACGAGCTGGAGTCGTGGGCGTCGCGTGAGGCGGCGTTCCTGGCGAACAACTGGATACTGCTGTTCTCGGCGTTCTTCATCCTGTTCGCGACGATGTTTCCGACGCTGAGCGAGGCGGTGACGGGACAGCGCATCACGGTGGGTCCGCCGTTCTTCAACAAGTGGATGATCCCCATCGGTCTGACGCTGCTGCTGCTGACCGGCATCGGGCCGTTGCTGGCGTGGCGCAAGTCGACGCTGGCGAACCTGCGCCAGCAGTTCCTGTGGCCGACGGTGGTGGGGCTGGTCACGGCCGGCGTGCTGTATGCCCTCGGTTTCCGGGTCTGGGTCTCGGGAATCTGCTTTGGGCTGTGCGGTTTCGTGGTCGGGACGGTGGGGCAGGAGTTCGTGCGCGGGGCGTTCGTGCGGCGCGGGGTGACCGGGACGGACCTGATGACGGCGATGATCGGTCTGGTGATGCGGTCGCGGCGGCGCTACGGCGGCTACGTGGTGCACCTGGGCATCGTGCTGATGATGCTCGGCTTCGCCGGGGCGGGCTACCGCCAGACCGAGCAGGTGCTGTTGGGGACCGGCGAGTCGGTGGACGTCGGCCGCTTCAGCGTGCGCCACGACCGGTTGAGCGTGACCGACGACGGCGCCAAGGAAATGCACACCGCGCACGTGACGGTGTTCGAGGACGGCCGCGAGGTGGGGCAGCTCTATCCGGGCCGTTGGTACTACCGCAAGTACGAGGCGGAGCCGACGACCGAGGTGGCGATGCGCCGGCGTCTGAGCGAGGACGTCTACGTGGTGCTGGCGGCGTATGACATGAGCGACCAGTCGGCGACGTTCCAGGTGACGGTCAACCCGCTGGTGAACTGGATCTGGTTCGGCTTCGCGATGTTGGCGCTGGGGACCGGGATCGCGCTGCTGCCGGAGAGCCGCTTCGCGTTCCTCGCCAGCAAGGCGCCCGGCGCGGAGGTCGGTGCCGCGCCGGGGGTGACCACCACGGTGCTGCTGCTGGCGCTGGTGCTGCCGGGGTTGGCGGCGCCTGCGAGGGCCCAGATCGGCCCGCCGCCGGAGTCGTACACGGCAACCACGCCGCTCGAATCGGAATTGCAGCGACGGCTGGTCTGCATGTGCGGCTCGTGTCCGCCATATACGCTCGCCGATTGTCGCTGTTCGGACCCGCCCAGGTACACGACCGCGGGGGACGGATCGCAGCAACTGGTCGCGGCCGGCGCGGAGTTCATGCGCGGCCAGCTCCGCGAGCAGATCGAGGCCGGCCGCGGGGAGCGCGAGATCCTCGACTATTTCATCGCCGCGTACGGCAGTCAGGCGCCGCTCGGCGCACCGCTCGACGAGGGCTTCAACCGCTTGGCGTGGCTCTTTCCCTATCTCGTGGGTCTCGCGTGCCTCCTGGGCGTGGCAGGCCTCGCACTGCGCTGGTCGCGTCGCGGCGCGGTCGCGACTCGTGTGGCCGTGGCCGTGCCCGAGCCGATAGACGCCGAGCTCGACGCCCGGTTGGATGATGAGCTCCGCAACCTCGACTGACGCCTCGCCGGCGACCTTCCGCCCCTGGCACTTCTTCGTTCTCGCCGGCCTGGCCGGCGCGACCGTCGCGGTGGTCGTGGTGCGCCCCGGCGGCATCACGCCGCTCGTCCTGGTGGTGCTGGCCGCCTGGGCGGGAGCGTACGTCGGCTATGCCGTCTATCGAATGGTCGTGCCCCTCCTGTCGCGCGACTTCACCGAGCGCGTCGAGATGGTTGGTGGCAGGACACGCGCGGCCCTCGAGCGGGAGAAGACGCTCGTGCTGCGCTCGCTGAAGGAGCTGGAGTTCGACCGGGCGATGGGGAAGGTGTCGGATCTCGACTTCGAGGAGATGGGTGGCCGACTTCGCGCCCGCGCCCGCTCGTTGCTGAAGCAGCTCGAGGTGGACGGGGCCACCTACCGCGACCAGATCGAGCGTGAGCTGGCCGAGCGGTTGATGGAGGTCGGCGCCGCGGGACCGGAAGCGAGCGGCGCCTCGACGATGCGGCTGTCGTGCAGCGACTGTGGCGCGAGCAACGAGCGCGACGCGAAGTTCTGCAAGGCGTGCGGGGCGGCGCTGTAGGATTACGGCGTCGAGGGGGGGACGGACCGAGTGAGAGCGGCGCGCCACGTTGTGGACGGGCGATGGATGTTCGGAGCGGTTGTTCTCGCCGTCGCGACGCTTCTGTTTTTCTCGCCGGCGTCCGCGCAGCCGGACCCGCGCCAGATGTCGGGTATTCCGCTTCCCGATCCGCAGTTGCCGGCCGGCACGATCACCGTGCGGGTGGTTCGCGGCACGCTGTCCAACAACGTGCCGGATCAGGCGGTGGAGTTGCGCGAGGGAGACAACGTCGCGACCGCCGTCACGAACGCGGAGGGACGAGCCGAGTTTCTGACCCTGAATCCCGGGGCGACGGTGGTGGCGGCCACCGAGCTCGACGGGGTGCGCCTGGAGTCGCAGCCCTTTTTCGTGCCGGGGCAGGGAGGTATTCGGCTGATGCTCGTCGGCGGCGCCGACCCGGCGCTGGCGGATGCGCCCGCCGAAGCCGGCACGGTGAACTTCGGCGCCGACTCGCGGATCGTGATCGAGCTGGGCGAGGAGGTGCTGAACGTCTACTACCTGCTGGACATCGTGAACTGGCGCGACGCGCCGGTCGAGCCGGACACGCCGGTCGCGCTGTCCCTGCCGGCCGGTGCGACGGGCACGACGCTGATGGGCGGCTCCAGCCCGCGAGCGGTGGCGGCGGGGGCGCAGGTGTCGGTGCCGGGTCCGTTCCCGCCGGGCATGACCCCGCTCCGCGTCGGCTTCGTGCTGCCGTACACCGGCGGCAGCCTGGCGTTCGATCAGCCCCTTCCGGTCGCGCTCGAGTCCCTGCTGCTCATGGTCGAGAAGTGGGGCGACATGGATATCGCGTCCGAGCAGATCGCGAGGCGCGCCGACGCCAGTCCGGAGGGCACCGACGGCCGGACCTTCATTTTCGCTGCAGGCCCGCTGGTGGCGGCCGGCGCGGCCGTGTCGTTGGAGATCTCCGGCCTGCCGCACCACAGCCGGCTGCCGGCGATGATGGCGCTGGGGGTGGCGTTCGTGTTCCTGGCCGCCGGCGCCTGGGGCGCCGCGACGCCGGACCGTTCGTTTTCAGCCGCGGAACAGCGCCGGCGGATCGAATCACGCCGGGAGAAGCGTTTCCGCGAGCTCGTGAAGAACGAGCAGCAGCATCGCGCGGGCCGGATCGGCGATACGAAGTACGCGAACCGGCGCCGTAGCCTGATGACCGATCTCGAGCGGATCTACACCGAGCTCGACGACGAGGCCGCGCCCGTTCTCCCGAGCCCGACGACTGCCGCGGGAGCACCTCCCGTCACCAGCGAGTCGAGCAGCGCCGGCCCGGAGCTTGCGCCGCAGGACGTCGCGAAGTGAGTTCCGACGGGCAAGGTCCCGGGCAGGTGGGGGCTGGGGCCGAACACGGAGCCTCGCGACGGGTTTGACGGCGGCAGCCGGGCGTCGCCGGCGTCCCGCGGCTTCGACACCCATGCCGACCACCAGTCCGGGCGCCTTCGACTTCGAGCGGCTCACGGTCTCCGGCGTCTCGCGTCACTACGGCCGCCGGCGCGCGCTGTCGCGGGTGTCGCTGCAGGCCCGCGCCGGTGAGATCATCGGGCTTCTGGGCCCGAACGGCGCCGGCAAGTCGACGCTGCTCGGGGTGGTCGCGACGCTGGTCGCCCCGTCCCGGGGCCGGGTCCTCTACGGTGACCTGCCGGCCCGCGAGCTGGGGGCGGCGTTGCGGCGCCGTCTCGGCTACCTGTCCCACGATCTGCAGCTCTATCCGGAGTTGACGGCCGGCGAGAATCTGGATTTCTTCGCCCGGCTCTACGGCGACACGCGCCCGGCCGATCGCGTGGCGGCGGCGCTCGCCCAGGCGCGACTCACGGATCGCGGCGCGGATCGGGTCGGCGGGTTCTCCCGTGGCATGCGTCAGCGGTTGGCTCTGGAGCGGGCGCTGCTGCACGAGCCGCGGCTCGTGCTGCTGGACGAGCCGTTCACGGGCCTCGACGAGCGGTCGGTAGGCGACTTCGCGGCACGCCTGCGCGGGTTGCGCGCGGCCGGCCGCATCGTGCTGCTGGCGACACACGATCTCGACATCGTCGACGGTCTTCTCGACCGCGCCGTGGTGCTTCGCGCCGGGCGTACGGTTGCCCTCGCCGAAGTCGGCGGCAGCCTGCGCGAAAGATACCGCGCCGCCGTCGCCGACGAGCGTGCCGGGAGGACGACCGCGGATGCGTGAGGTGTTCCGGATTGCCTGGCTGGTGCTGCGCAAGGACATCCGCGTGGAGTCGCGCAGCCGGGAAGTCCTCTACACGACCACCTTCTTCGCCGCGTCGTGCGTGCTGGTCTTCTCGTTCGCCTTCGTGCGTTCCGGACGGCCCGTCGAGGGGGCCGAGTCGGGTATCGTCTGGGTCGCCCTCGCCTATGCCGGCCAGCTCGCCCTCGGGCGCGCGTTCGAGCGCGAGCTGCACCACGACGCGTTGCGGGGGCTGCTGCTGGCTCCGGTCGAGCGGGGCGCCATCTTCGCCGGCAAGCTGCTCGGCATCGTGCTGCTCATGGCGCTGGTCGAGGCGGTCGTCGTCTTCTTCGTGGCGCTGTTCTTCTCGACGCCGTTCTTCGACCACGCCCTGCTGTTCGTCGGGCTGCTCGCGGCCGGCACGATCGGCTTCGCCGGCGTCGGAGCGCTCTTCGCGGCGATGCTCGCGAGAGCGCAGAGCCGCGCCGTGCTGCTGCCGGTGCTGCTCTATCCGATTACGGTGCCGGTGCTCATCGCCGGCGTAAACGGCACGCTCGCACTGATTCAGGCGGATCCGAACCTCGATCTGGCACGGTTCTGGTTCGCGCTGATCGTCTTCTTCGACGCGGTCTTCCTCACGCTCTCGTTTTGGACATTCGAACCGCTCATGACAGAATGAGCCGCATGCCCGGACGCTGGTCTATCGGGTGGCTCGCCGCCGCCACCGTGATGTTCGCCGTCGCGCCGCTGCTGATCGCGCAGGCGCCGTACGAGGCGACCATGGGCCTGGTGGCCAAGATCGTCTACTTCCACGTGCCGGTCTGGTTCGTGATGTTTCTCGCGATCTTCGTGTGCGGCATCTCCAGCGGGATCTACCTGTTCCGGGAGCGCCCGGCGGCGGACCGGCTGGCGGTGTCGGCGGCCGAGCTGGCGGTGCTGTTCGGGGCGATGGGACTGACCACCGGTCCCCTCTGGGCGCGGGTTTCCTGGGGCGCCTGGTGGGTGTGGGACGTGCGGCTGACCCTCGCGCTGATTCTCGAGATGACCTTCATCGCCTACCTGCTGCTGCGCAAGTACGGCGGGCCGGGGTCCGACAAGCTCTCGGCCGGGCTGGCGCTGTTCGGCATGTTCAACGTGCCCATCGTCTACATCTCGGTGAACGTCTGGCGGACGCTGCATCCGCAGACGACGGTGGTGCCGACTTTCGAGGCGTCGATGGCCGGGCCGTTCTGGTGGTGCGTGGCGGCTTTTCTCGCGCTGTTCCTCGTCATGCTCGACGGACGGCGCCGGCTCGCGGAGCAGGAGGCCGAGCTGGATCGCCTCCAACTGGCGTATGACGACGATTACTGACCCTCTTACCGAGATGCGACTCGTGCTGCAGATGAACTCTCGAAGGCAAGGCGTTGGACTCGGCGGTCGGAGCAGGCCGCTGCTCCCGGGGTTGGCGCTGTTCCTCGCGGTGGTGGTCGCGTTCTCGGCGCCCGCCTGGGCGGAGCAGCCGGAACCTGTGAACGAGTTCGTTCCAATCGACGAGCTGCCTGAGGAGGATCGCCTGCCCGCGGCGCCGTTCCTCATTGCCGCCTACTCGATCGTCTGGATTCTCGCGTTCGGCTACTTCTGGTTCTTGTCGCGGCGGCAGGCCGACGTCGAACGGGACCTGGCCGAGCTGGCTCGCCGCCGTCCGATTCCGGACGACGACGACGATCCCCTGGAGGCGGCCTGATGTTCGACATGACGGCCGGCCACTTCGTCTTCATCCCCGCCGTGCTGCTCTTCGGGATGGTGATCGGGTGGATCCTCGGATCGCGCGCCGCTGCCGACGCCTATGCGGCCGAGCTGCGCCGCCGCGAGGAGCGGGAAGAACGGGCCGCGCGACGCGTCGAGGCCAAGCCCCGTACAGCCTGATCGGCGGTCGTGCGGCGTTGCCGCGCCGCTCATTCCCCCAACCAGTCGAGAATGCGCTCGACGAGCTCTGCGGCCGGTGCGCGGTTGGCGTCGAGCCGCAGGTGAGCGTGCCGGTAGGCTGACCGCCGCGTGCGGTACAGGGCCTCCATGGTCGTTCGGTCCGCCGCCAGCGGGCGTCGGCCGTCCGGCGGGATCCGGTCGACGACGGTCTCGAACGAGACGTCGAGCCAGATGGACGCGCCGTCGGCATTGATGAGCCGCCGATTCGCCGGGTCGCCGAACGTCCCCCCGCCGGTGGCGACCACCGTGTGACGCAGCGGCAGCAGGTCCCGGAGCACCTCGCGCTCGACCGCGCGGAACCGGACCTCGCCGTCGGTGGCGAAGATGTCGGCCACGGCCCGGCGCTCGCGCGCCTCGATCCGGGCGTCGACGTCCTCTGTCCGCCAGTCGATCCGCGCGCCCAACGCCCGGGCGACGGTCGACTTGCCGGCGGCCATGAAGCCTACGAGAAAGACCTTGTCGGTTCGCACGCGGGCCAGTGTAGCAAGGGGCGCAGGGGTTGCGTTGGTCCCTCCGGCGCTCCGGCGGCGCGATCCCGCGCCGACTCAGGCGCGGAGCGAGTCCAGGGCGGCGAAGAACCCCGGATACGAGACGTCCGCCGCGCCGGCGCCGTCGACCACGCTCGGTCGGGCGGCCGCCAGGGCCGCTACCGCGAACGCCATCGCCAGCCGATGGTCGCCGGCCGCGTCCGCCGCGCCTCCCGCGGGCACGCCCTCGCGCTCGGCGCGGAACCCGTCGGGCCGTTCCTCGACCCGCACGCCGATGGAGCGCAGTCCGGCCGCGAGCGCCGAGATGCGGTCGCTCTCCTTGTGGCGCAGCTCGGCCGCGCCGGTGACCTCCACCGCGGGGCCATGCGCGGCGAGGGCGCCGAGGACCGGCAACTCGTCGATGAGGGCCGGCACCTCCGCCGCCCCGACGACGACGTCCCGGAGAGATCCCGAGCGGACCCGGACGTTGCCGAGGGGCTCGCCCCCGGAGCGGTTCTCGACGTGCACCTCGATATCCGCGCCGGTGCGGCGGAGTACGTCGAGGAACGCGGTGCGCGTCGGATTCAGGCCGACCGCCTCGATGGTCACGTCCGAGTCCGGGACGACGGCCGCGGCAACGGCCCAGAAGGCGGCCGACGAGGGGTCTCCGGGCACGGTCAGGGCCAGCGGGCGGAGCGCAGAGCCCCCGGTGACCGCGATCGCACCGCCTCGATGGTCGACAGGCACCCCGAATGCCTCGAGCGCCCGCTCGGTGTGATCGCGCGTCGGCGCCGGCTCGCGGACCCGAGTGACGCTCCCGGCATGGAGGCCGGCCAGGAGCACCGCACTCTTGACCTGGGCGCTGGCCACGGGGGGCACGTACGTGATGCCGTTCAGGGAGCTCCCGCGGATGCGCAGCGGCGGGCGTCCGCCGTCGGCTTCGACACGGCCCCCCATCCGCTCCAGCGGCTCGATTATGCGCCGCATCGGCCGCCGCTGCAGAGACTCGTCCCCGGTGAGCTCCGTATCGAACGGGTGGCCGGCCAGCACGCCGGCCAGCAGGCGCATGGTCGTGCCCGAGTTGCCGGCATCGAGCACGCGCGCCGGCGAAGCGAGGCCGCCGAGCCCGCGGCCCGCGACGGTTACGGTGGACGTGCCGTCGCTGTTCACCGTTTGCGCAATCGCGACCCCGAGCGCGCGCAGGCATCCGAGCGTCGAGGCGCAGTCCGCGCCGGTCGAGTAGCCGCCGATCATCGACGTCCCGTCCGCCAGCGCCGCCAGCAGCGCGTAGCGGTGGGAAATCGACTTGTCGCCCGGCACCCGCAGACGTCCCCGCAGGCGCCGCGCCGGTTCCACGATGACGGAGGTCGGCGCCGCGGCGCTCATGCGCGCCCACTATACTCCACGGTTCGTGCTTGCCCGACTGCGGGCCGGCCGGTTATCGTTAAGCATCGGCCCCTGCGCATGCCTCCCGCCGGGAATCTCATCCGCCTCGACTTTCCAAGCCATCTCGACATGCTGGACGTGGTCCAGGTGTTGACGGATCACGTCGGTCAGGTCGGCGGTCTCGACGAGGAGGCGACCCACTGGGTCGGGGTGGCGGTGCGCGAGTCGGTTATCAACGCGATCAAGCACGGCAACGCCGAGGATCGCAACAAGCGCGTCACCGTCGAGATCCGGCTCGAGCCCAGGACGGAGCCGGTCCGTCTCGTCGTTCGCGTCCTCGATCAGGGACCGGGCTTCGACCCGGACGCCGTCGCCGATCCGCTGGCCCCCGAGAACCTTCTCAGGTCGAGCGGCCGGGGCATCTTCTTCATGCGCAGCTTCATGGACGACATCCGGCTGCAGCGGATCCCGGGCGGAGGGATGGAGGTGCGCATGGTCAAGAAGCTGGGCGCGGCGGAATGACCCGGATCGGACCGGATCTGCGTGCCGCCGCCGAGGCGGTCGATCCGCTCCTCGTCGCCACGGCGGCCGAGGCCGTGCTGCAGGCCGGGGCCATTCAGCGCGCGCACTTCGGAACCGACGTGCAGGTCGACAAGAAGGGGGTCATCGATCTCGTCACGCAGGTCGATCTGGAGGTCGAGCGCCGGTTCCGCAGCACGATCGGGGAGCGGTTCCCGTCCCACACCGTCCTCGCGGAGGAGCTCGGTTCTCACGCGGGCGTGCCCGCCCGGCCGCCGTACTGCTGGGTGTTCGACCCGCTCGACGGCACGGTGAACTATGCGCACGGCCTGCCGATCTTCTGCGCGTCGCTGGCGCTGGAGATCGACGGCGTTCCGACTATCGCCGCCGTCTACGACCCGCTGCGCGAAGAGCTCTACACGGCCGAGTCGGGCGCCGGCGCCCGGCTCAACGGCGTCCCGTTGCGCGTGTCCACGACGTCGACGCTAGTCGACGGGATGCTCTGCACCGGGTTTCCGTACGACGTGCACGAGACGGTGGACGAGGTGATCGGGCTGTTCGGCGCTTTCGTGGCCGAAGCGCGCGCCGTGCGGCGGCTCGGCTCGGCCGCCCTCGACCTGTGCTACGTGGCGGCCGGGCGGTTCGACGGCTTCTGGGAGCAGCGCCTGCATCCGTGGGACATGGCGGCTGGCGCGTTGATCGTGGCCGAGGCCGGCGGCAGGGTCTCGACGATGGCCGGCGATCCCTTCGACTCCCGGGAGGGCTCCATCCTGGCGACGAACGGCCTGCTGCACGACGCCATGCTGGGGATCGTCCGCGGCCGTTCCCGGTAGCGGACCCGCGGTTGCTCCCGGAGGGGCGGAAGCCTCGCCCCGCCCCGGAAGGCGTCGCCGGTGGCTCCGCTTGCCGCCCAACCAACTCTCCCGGACTCGGCGCGGTTCTGCGGCGCAGACTTCCGGGCCGGCGTTCTCTGCACGGGACGGTTCGACACCCATTCGCAACACCGGCCGCCGACTCGCCCGCCGGTCTCCTGCGGCCTGCGGCCGGCGCGCCGCAACCGAGCCCGACAGGTCTTCCGCCCGCCAGACGGCTGTTTCCACGCGGCGCCGGCCGAGCGACAAGCGATGCTCGCGCGTGTACCCACGCGCCGGCGTCCCTGGCATCCATCGTGCATGCTGCAGAGACAGGAGAGATCGATGCCTGTCAACGACACAGGGGAGGCCAGCATGTCACGCATCACCAGGAGAACGGGCGCCGCCGCCGCGATCGCCGCGGCGGGCGTCCTCGTCGCCGGGCCGGCGCTCGCGCAGCACGCCGTCACGCTCACCGCCGGGCAGTTCGCGGTCAGGGGCTTCGACAGCCGGATCGACCGCGACGTCCTGCTCGAGAACCTGAACGTCTTCGCCTTCCGGCTCGACGACTTCAACGGCGGGGCAGTGGGCGGATCGTGGGACCTCGACCTCGGAAACCACTTCGAGGTGAGTCTCGGGCTCGGCTACTACCAGCGGACGGTGCCCAGCGTCTACAACGACTACGTGGACGTCGACGGCACCGAGATTACCCAGGACTTCCGCCTGCGGATCGTTCCCGGAACGGCGACCGTACGCTTCCTGCCGTTCGGAGACACGCCGGTGCAGCCCTACTTCGGAGGTGGGTTGGGCCTCTACGCGTGGCGTTACGCCGAGTTCGGCAACTTCATCGACTTCGGCGCGGTGGACCGGTTCGGCTCGTTCGACACGTTCACCGACCGCTTCGTGGCCCAGGGAACCGACGCCGGCGGCATCGTTCTCGGCGGGGTGCGGTTCCCCTTCGGCGATCGGTACGCGTTCGGACTGGAGGTCCAGTACCACGAGGTGAGCGGCATCGTGGGCGTCGACAACGGGTTCCTCGAGGAAGAGATCGACCTCGGCGGCCTGACCTCGCAGGTGACCTTCCAGGTAGGCTTCTGACGGCCACAACGGGCTTCACGGACACGCCGGCAGCCGCCGGTTGGTATAATGCCGGCGTCCGTGGCCCGCATCGTTACCTGGATTCAGGCTTTCGCCCTCGGCATCGGAGGGCCGGGGCTGTTCGTCGTGGCCTTCCTCGACTCGTCCTTCCTGTCCCTGCCCGAGATCAACGACCTGCTCGTCGTGATGCTGGTGATCGAGCACAACGCGCGCATGCCGTACTACGCGCTGATGGCGACTCTGGGCTCGCTCGCCGGGTGCCTGGTGCTGTACTGGGTCGGCAGGACCGGCGGCGATGCACTGGTTCGGCGGCGGTTCGGCGGACCCCGCATGGCGCGGGCGCTGGAGCTGTCGGAGCGCTACGGCGTGCTGGCGATCGCCGTGCCGGCCATCCTGCCGCCGCCGGCGCCGTTCAAGATCTTCGTGCTGCTGGCGGGAGTGGCCGCCGTGCCCGTGTGGCAGTTCGCTACGACGATCGCCCTCGCGCGGGGATTCCGGTACTTTGCGGTGGGTGCGCTGTCCGTCCGTTACGGAGACGACGCCATCGCGTTCATCGAGGCCAACGGTCGGGTCGTGACTCTGGTGCTGGTGGGGTTGATGGTCGTCGCGGGGATCGCCTGGCTCCTCTGGCGGCGGCGCGGTCGGCCGCGCGCCGGCGAGCTATAATCGAATGCTTCCCCGGGGTGATTCCCGCGGCGGCGTCATCGAGGCATGGCCCCACCCGATCTGTCGGTCGTGATTCCTCTCTACAACGAGGAGCCCAACGTCGCCGAACTGCACCGCGAGCTGACCGCGGTGCTGGGCGCCTGGGGCCGGCCCTACGAGATCCTGCTCATCGACGACGGCAGTACCGACGGCACCTTCGCGGCGCTGAAGGCGCTGCAGGCGGACGATCCGTACGTGCGCGTTATTGCGTTCCGGCGGAACTTTGGGCAGACGGCCGCGTTCGCTGCCGGTTTTGCGCACGCCCGGGGGCGTCTGATCGCGACCTCGGACGGCGATCTGCAGAACGACCCCGGCGACCTGCCGATGATGGTGGACGTGCTTGACGAAGGGCATGACATCGTCTGCGGCTGGCGCCGCAAGCGCCGCGATCCCTGGCTGACCCGGCGGCTGCCCTCGAACCTCGCCAACTGGCTGATCTCGCGCACCACCGGCGTGCGGTTGCATGACTACGGTTGCTCGCTCAAGGTGTTCCGGGGCGAGGTCGTCCGGTCTCTGCGACTCTACGGCGAGATGCACCGGTTCATTCCGGCCATCGCCAGCGAGCAGGGGGTGCGCATCGCCGAGGTGAAGGTGAACCACCGCGCCCGCCGCTTCGGTAGCTCGAAGTACGGCCTGTCGCGCACCCTGCGGGTCATTCTCGACCTGCTCACGGTCAAGTTCCTGCTGAGCTACTCGACGCAGCCGATCCAGATCTTCGGTCCGCCCGGCCTGCTCATGGGCAGCGCCGGACTGGCAATCACCGGCTACCTCGGGTACGTGCGGCTCTTCGGCGGCCAGGCGATTGGGGATCGTCCGCTGCTGCTGCTGGGGATACTGCTGATCTTCGCCGGCATGCAGTTCCTGACGCTCGGGCTGCTGGCCGAGCTGCAGGCGCGGACCTACCACGAATCGCAGAACAAGCCGATCTACGCGGTCCGAGAGATTCTCCAGGCGCCGCCAGCGGCCTCGGCGGAGAACAACAGGTCCACCATCACGGTCGGCGGTTGAATCCTGGAAGCCCGCCGTAGACTTCCGCCATTGGACTTGCGACGTTCACGCCTTCGTGACGCCTCACACGCCGCCGAGCAGCCGTGCCGCAGAGAAGATCCAGATCACTACCCTCGTCCGCTCGCCGAATGTGGGAAGACTCCAGTCGTGCTCGGAGGTTGCGCTGCCGGTGTCGCCATGAAGCGCCACTGGCTGCCGAAACTCGAAGGCGAGCTGGTCGGCGACCCCTGCGCCGCGCGCGTGGTAGGGTTCGCCGCCGTGGAACACCAGTGCATGCGTACCTCCGATGATCGTGACCGCGGCATCGCCTTGCTGCGCCATCGGCGCGAGCGCCGGCGCCTCGGGCTTGATGACGCCGCGCGCTCGAACCTCCTCGCGTGGCGGCGGCGCTGGCAGGCGTTGCCAGAGATCCCCACGGATCGGCGTCACGAACCAGGAAAGGCCGTACGGTTGCTCTGGTGCCGTCTCGAATCCGGCCAGATCACGGACGGCCGCGCCGATGATCTCGGCCGCCACGACGCAGCCGACGCCGGACCAGTGGGAGTCCTGTCGGCAGTAGAGCGGGCCTTCGTGATGAAATCGGTCGCGAATGAACCTGTCGGTCAGATCGACGACCCGAACGCCGTGGGCCTGCAGATCTTCGTAGACGTCCCGCAGTGATGGGTCGAGTCGCCGCACCGGAATCGGCACGTCGAGCTCGGGCGCGAGCCGGTCGGGGTAGATGATGCCCTTGGGCGGGACGGGCACCACGATCAGCTCGATGCCGCCCTTGCGGAGCCGTTCGGCAGCCGCCGCAAGCTCGGTGACGGCTGCCTCCGACTCGTGTGACGTAGCGCCGAGCGCGGCGGCTTCCTCGGCGGCGAAGTACCATCCATCACTACCGGTCACGACCTGTGTGCCGTTCGCCGCTGCCTCGGCGGCAAGCCGAGCGCAGGCGGCGCGAAACCGTTCGATGAGTTCGGGGTCCGCGCGGTCGGTGCAGGCTGCGACGACGAACATGGGCAGGATGAGCGCCCGTTTGGTCCACGTGCTCACCAGGGTGGACATCAAGTGCTCCTTTGAAGTTGCCTCGATCCCGTGGACCGGTGAAGTGGTCCCGGTTGTCTGGACAGTTCGAGGGCTTCGCTAAGGTGTATTCCGGTTGCGAAGTCACGCTCTCGTCTTCCAGATTGATCGTGAGAGTTGGAACCCCCGCAGAAAAACCCCGCTCCACCGTCAGCGCGCCGATCTTCCTTCGCGTGCAGGTCCCGCAACGTCGCCTCGTGCTCCGACTGGATGCGTTCCATGCTCTGCATCTGTCAGGTAGACTACCCGAAGCCACGTTCCATGGACACGCCGTGAAGACCATCGCCTATCCGCGGGTCTCGGCCCGGCAGCAGGACGCGAGCAGCCAGCGCCTCGCCATCCTCGAGTACGCGCAAGAGCCCGACATCCACATCGACGACTTCATCGAGGCGACCGCCTCCGGACAGGCTTTCGCGAAACGCCGGCGGCAGGATGAGCTGACGAGCGTCCTCCAACCCGGCGACCGCTTGGTCTTCAGCGAACTCTCCCCGGCTCGGCCGGTCGCTGGGTCAGGTCATCGCCGTCCTCGAGTTGCCGGTACCCTATCGTGCACGGCGCGAGGAATCCTCGCGGAAGACTCACGCCGGGGCGGCGGTGGTGACGCTCGACCGGGAACCCGGTCGAGCGCCATCCGAACGTGTACCCGTCGCACGGCCGCCGAGGTGATCGCGCACTCGGGACGGACTATGCTACACGGACGAAAACGACGATGAGCGGTAGACTGAGCGTTTCGCCACCACCGCCGCGCTGCGTGGTCACCGTGGAGCCACCGGCCGGCAC
The DNA here is from genome assembly GCA_965116825.1 of Vicinamibacterales bacterium. GTDB lineage: Bacteria > Acidobacteriota > Vicinamibacteria > Vicinamibacterales > UBA8438 > WTFV01. The sequence continues at coordinate 5,772,811 of OZ220736.1, read as the reverse complement.
GGAGCCTTTCCTCTCGGTAGTCGTTCCTGCCTACAATGAACAGGCTCGCATATTCGCCTCTCTGGCGGAGCTTACCCGCTATCTGCATGAGCAGCCTTACTCGTGGGAAGTGATAGTCGTCGATGACGGAAGCAGCGATGCGACAGGTCCAGTCGTCCACGAATGGGCGGCGCGGAATAGAGGCTTTCGCCTGGAGCGGATATCCCACAGGGGGAAGGGGGCCGCCGTCAAGCATGGCATGCTGTCCGCCAGAGGCGCATATCGCTTCATGTGCGATGCCGACCTGGCGATGCCGCTCGAGTACTTGGGGTCCGCGCAACAATAAGTTCCTAGAAGTGCCTGTAGTCTTGCAGTAGAGCACACCAGCGCCGCGACTCTCGTGATCGGCGACCAGTCTCGTCAGGACGGAGGTTTTCTGGATTCTGAGAGGTGCAACCCCGTCTGGATTATGGCATCATTGCGGTAATATAAACCAGTAATGGTGCCATAATGAGACCCACCCAGTTCTCCGCCGACACGATCAGCGCCCTACTCGGCAACCAGACCATCGCCTCGCTGGCCGAGGTGATGGCCGCGCTCGGTGCCGGCGCCAGCAGGCGCACCGCGTTCCGCAAGCTCAAGGACATCGACGCCCGCACCAGCTACTCGCATCGTGGCGGCTACTACACCCTCGACCAACTCGCCGACTTCGACGAGCGCGGCCTGTGGTCCTTCGCCGGAGTCCGCTTCTCCCGCGCCGGCACCCTGCTCGCAACCGCCGAGTCGTTCGTCAACCACGCCGAAGCCGGACACTTCGTCGACGAGTTGGACAACCTGCTCGGTGTCGGCACCCAGGACGCGCTGCGTAAACTCGTCGCTGACGAGCGGCTGACACGCCACAAGCTCGCCGGCCAGTTCCTCTACTGCGCGGCCGACCGCACGCAGCAGACGCACCAAGTGCGCAGCAGACGCCTGCTGCTGGCCACGCCCGGACTTGGACAACCCCTACCCTGAGGCTGCCTCGATCCCGTGGACGGGTCAACGCTTGCGGACTCGCATCATGACACGTCCTCGATGAACGTGCCCTTGCGAGGGGCCGGCCGGGCCTGGTGTGTCTCGGCGCGTCGTGCGCGGCCCGTGGCGCCGGCTCCGCACGAGCGATGCGCGCGGCGCGCATCGCTCGTGCGACCCGCTTGCGGCTGACCGCTATGCCGGATGCCGACCGTTCGGCCTGGATCCGAGGCGCGCCGTACGTGCCGCGGGTACGCGTGTGAATCTCCTCCACGCGGGCGGGAACCAGTATTCTCCATTCTCGCCGGACTTGGACTAGAATCACCCGTGGCAGGGCATGAACGTCACCGTCGTCATCCCGATCTGCAACGAGCGTGACAATCTACCGGTTTGATCCCCGACGTGCTCGGGCAGGGGTGCTCGTCGCCGACGACAACTCGCCGGACGGGACCGGCGAAGCGGCCGATGTACTTGCGTGCAAGATCGGCAGCATGTGTCGGGAAGCGCGGGAACTCGCGCTCGCGGCCGGAAGGGAAGTCGGGTGTGACGGGAGGCTATGAGCAAGATGTGCGACATGCGTTGTATGGTCACCGGGCTTCTGTGGGGCGTAGCCGCGCTGGCGGCGGCCAGTCCCTCGTACGCACAGAGCGATGGTGAAGAAGCGCCGCCGGCAGTCGCGCGGGAGAATGACCGGGGCGGCATCCTGTGGAGACTCGTCGGACGCCTTTCGATGCACGTGAACGGCTCCCATCAGGCCACATCCACACTTTACGAGACCCGGAGCGGATTCCCGGTGTATGGGGAAGAGGCGCTGTTCAGCACCCGTCAGGAATTTGACGGGGGAGCTCACATCGACACGGGAGGTTCGTTGCGCGTCTGGCGCGAGTTGTCGGTGGGGGCAAGCTATACCGAGCTGAGCACGAGCGGCGTCGCCATGGCGACCGGGACCGTCCCGCACCCGCTGGAGTTCGGGCTGGGTCGGACGCTTCCGTTGCAGGCGCTCGTGTTGTCGCATCGGCAGCGCGCCACGCACGTGCATGTCTCGTGGCGCCTCGCGTTGCGCGATACCCTGGACGTGACGTTCTCCGCCGGTCCTACCTACTTCAATCTGCTTCAGGGAATCATCACCAGGGTGACCGCGCGTGAGATCGGTGGACCGTTCGCCGACATCAATGCTCGCGTCGGTACCGCGGAACGGACGCTGAACGGGCTCGGATTCAATGTCGGCGCCGACGTGACATGGATGCTTACGCGCCGGCTTGGCGTCGGCTACTTCACACGGCTTACGTTGGGCTCCTTGGACGCCGGGCCCGCTCCGTTCTCGCCGGAGGTGTACCACGTGGGCGGGATACAGAACGGCCTCGGGTTGCGCGTACGGTTCTGACCGGGCGGTGTGCGCGCCACGTCGCTGCGTTGGCGGCTGGCCGGGGCCAGGGCGCGTCTTGCGACGGCGTCGCTGGGTCGGTTTCGGTGGCCGGCTCGGAATGATGGCTTGCACGATCAGGTCGCCGGGCTGAACTCGGCCTCGATCTCCACGTCTTCGGCGACGCTCAGGCGGAGCGTGGGAGAGGGAACCGGCTGTCCGTTGACGTTCCAGCGAAGGAACTCGTCCGACGCGGCGGCCAGCTCCACCGCCACCGCCCCGTCATTGGCGTACCAGCCCGAGAATCCTGACGACACCCGATGACCGTTCACCCGGAAGACCGTTCCGGGCGGACCGTCGACTCGCACCCGATGCAGACGACCCAGGTTCAGATGACGGACCAATACCTCGCGGATGTACGTCGATCGATACGCCAGAAATGCCGCGAGACCATCGAGATAGTCCTCGCTCTCCAGCCCGAACTGCTGCACGATTGACCGGTAGTGCTGGAACCGCTCCTCGAGGAACGAAGGCGTGAGCTGATAGTTGAGTGCGTCAAGAAAAGCGCCGGCGAGGTGCTCGCGATACGTGGGGTCCTCCTCGAGCAGCCGTCTGACCAACTGCCCCTCCAATGCCCGCAACCGAATCGTCGAGCGAAACGTGTCATGGCGCCACGGCGTTACCGCGCGCCGATAGAAATCCATGAAGCTGTGGTCCATATCCCAGTTGACCCAGAACCAGCGCGCGCCGGGCTGCGTTCGATCCCGGAACATGACCGCCTGAAACTGGTCGCTGGTTCCGCAGAACACAGTGGATACGAACCAGCGCGTCAGGCTCTCGACGTCCAGCCAGGTCGCCGCGTCGGCCATCGTGAACGACGGCGCTGACAGAACTTGGCGCATGGCTGCCTGCCGAAACCGCGCATCGGCCCGGTCGAAGTTGTCGTGGCCGAATCGGGATACGAGAAACGGTTTGCGTACGTGCTCCGTGAGCACGTAGAGGCCTTGCGGCGCTCCGTTGAGCAGAAAGGCCGCCGGCTGGGTTTCGGGCGCCAGGGCGCCGACCCGGCGTGCGATGTCGAACGCGAGCGGATTGACAAGATGCCACCAGCGGCCTCGCGGACCGAGCCGCAGATCGTTGTGCGCGACGAGCCGCGTCACCGGATCGCCCTTCCCGCGGAAGAGTGTTCCGGGACGAAACCGCGCCGATCCGTAATCGGAGCGAAAGTACAGACGAAAGCTCTTTACCGGTGATCCGGTGCGGCTCTTGCCCCCGTGGATCCGCAACCCCACGTTCGATGCGAAGCGCAGGTCCCCATTTTCGAAGTACGACACCGTCGCGGGATGCTCCCAGTCCCTGCCGACCCGTGTCGGGTTGGTCAGCAACCCGTAGTCGGGGTCGTGAAGGTAACGGGCTTCGGTGTAGACGGACAGCAGGGCGCCCGGACGAGACAGTTCGGCGGGCGGAACGACCAGGGTGCTCGGGAACTGGGACGGCGTGCGCTGGATGACGGTCCTGAGACCAGACAGCATCGTGGCCTGATCGGCCAGGAAGCCGACGGCCAGGAAGCCGACGGCCAGCGCCGTTACCGTGGAGAGCCGGAGACCTCGCTGTGGCATCGGTCCGATCAGGGTGTGCCCGTGCGGTTCAGGAAGATGTCGACGGTCGAGCGCGCGGAGCGGCGCTGCAACTCGGACTGCAACTCGAGCAACGCCTCGTTCGACCGTGTACGGAACGCGTACGAGATGACCGTCGTCTCGTCGTTACGCGACAGGCTCTCGACCCGTCCGCGCCGCAGCCTGGAGGCCAGCAGGTCGGTTACGTCCTTCGTTGCGATCGCGTTGTCGTCCCCGGGCAAGGAGACGACGATCAGCCCGCCGCCAGGCACGCCCATCAAGTACCGGGCCGCCAGCCGCTGGATGACAAGCGCCGCGAGGGCGACGAGAAGAAGTATGCCGAGAAACCCCAGTTTCAAGGTGGCGCAGGCCAGCGCCGCGGCGATGACCAGCATGATGAACCCGACCTCTTCGGGCTCCTTGATCGGCGTCCGGAACCTGACGATCGACAGCGCTCCCAGCAAGCCCAGCGAGAGCGGAAGCGAGAACTGAATGGCGATGAAGATCGCGGTGATCGAGATACCGAGAAGCGGAAATGCCCGGTGCACCTGGCTGCCGGTCGCCCGATTCGCATAGAAGATCACGTAGAACTGCGCTATGAGCAGGGAGTTGGCCAGCGAGAGCGACAGCACGAACAGAAACGCGCCCAGCCCGATCTCGTTCATCGTCTGCGGGCCGGTACCCGAGAGGATCCTGAAGATGTTGTCCAACTGCTGGTCCATGTGGTTCCACCCGTACGCCGCCGCTTAGCCGAGCGGGGGAAAGGAGTGATCATAGCAGGCGGCGTACTTGGAGAACGAGGATTTCCGGAATCCCACGGTCGTCAACAGCCGCAAGGATTCCGGCAGGTGATCGCGCTGCCCCTTGAACTCGAACACGGCCACGGGCAACGCGAGCGGATTTGGGGTGAGTCCTTCGGTGCGGCTGACCGCCGGCGCGTGGATGCCGGTGTCCAGGCTGGCGCGCAACCCGGTGTGCGGCTCGATGAACCGGTGGCGGCGATAGCGGACCAGGAGCACCGGCCGATAGTCGTCCGGCGCGACGAATCCCGCCGGGCGCAGGAGCCGCGGCATGCGGCGCAGCGACGAGGTGTTGAGGTAACCGCGTGTCGACCAGTCGGGTCGGAACGGCAGCGCCACGCGGCGCTTTTCGCGCCGCGAGCCGAATCGGGACTTGACCTCCAGGAAGGCGGAGTCGGTCACGTGGCTACCAACGAGATACCATCGCAGGCGGATCTTCGTCTTCAGGTAGTCGCTGTTGCGCTTCTCCCGAAGGCAGTCGAAGCCCGGCGTGTCGTAGTAGACGGTGGAAATCACGCTCTCGGGGAAGGTCGGGTCGGGGCGGCAAACCAGACGGAGCCAGCGCAGCACGGCCTCCGCCCGCCACTGCTCGCCCACGAACTTCAGCTCGAAATCCGGGCTGGACGGCAACTGTTCGTCGCTCGCGGGTGGCGAGGCGGCAAGTTCCGCCGGCGGGACCGGAGCCGAGTTCAACAAATGGGTCTCTCCTGGGAACGGTACGACGGCTCGGCGACGTCCGCCGGCCCGCCCGCAACGTCTTCGACGTTCCCCGTCATGGACTCTCGTTGCCTTCGATCCGCTCGTACCGCGAAACGATCTCGCGGAAAAACTCGTTCGCCATGACGCGGTAGCCCTCGGTTGTCGGATGGAGCCCGTCGTTTCCCAGAAGGTGAGGCTGGTTCTTCATTACGGCGAACAGATCCACGACGGGACCGAGATTCCGTGTTCGCGCGATCTCCCGAATCTGCCGGTTCAGGTCGGCGATCGCCTCTCGGGTTGTGGGACGGCCCCGCACCTTGGCGTCGCCGATCGGCGTCAGGGTCGCGATCAGTACCTGCACGGAACGCCGCTGCGCCGATCGGACGATCGAGTCCAGCGCCCTGGCAACCCGCGCCGGAGTGCGAAGAGCCAACTGGTTGACGCCTTCGAGAAGCAGCATTACCTCCGGACTGTACCGGTCCAGCTCCCTGGGGGCGCGTTCCGCTCCTTCCTCGGCCAGCTCTCCCGGCTCTCCGGCGTTGACGATCGTGAGGGTCTGGTCGGGGTAGCGGCCCCCGAGCGTCGCCTCCAGCTGCGCAGGATAGGATGTCGATCTTCCGGACCCCGCCGACCGGGACCGGTTACTCGCCATCGCACCGGAAGTTATGCTATCACCGAATGCGAGAAAGCTGGTCGGGCTCAGCGTTCGCGACAGGACGGTGACCGAGAAGGAACAGCTGTTTGTGAATTCGGCCTCGGTGGCTGAGCACGTCACGGAAGTTGCGCCGACAGGAAAGGGCGATCCAGACTCAGGTGTACAAGCGCTCTTGGTGACGGACCCGATATCGGGAATCGACGGTGGCGCGAACAGGACCGGTACCGGTTGGTTGTGGTTCTGGATGAGCTCGACGTCAGCGGGGCAACGCAGTGGGGTCGAGGCGTCGGGCCCTTCGACGACGAACACGGGTGAGGGCGTGGTCGGCGTCGTGCTGTTGCACGACACCAGAAAAACTGCCAGCGTGACGCTCAGAAGCGTGAACCAGGAACGAAGTCTCACGACGGGCTCCCCCGTACAGTTGCAACGTCCGCGTCCCTCCCCGGTTGCCGGGGTCGCCCTCTACACGGTACGAACGCCTCGTCCGCGGCGAGTGTCCGCAAGTTGGCCGCGGCCGCTCTCGCCGAGACGGACGTCGTCCGGCTGGAGATGGTGAACGCGACGGTTCGTGCTCAGCCGTGTCTCGCGCCACGTGCGATCGCCGAGCACCAGCGAACGCCGTCGGGGGCGATAGAAGAACCCAGCGCGTTCCTGACGCAAGAGCGCAGTATTCTAGCATGGGGCAGTTGCGGCAGGAGAGCGTTGTCCGGGCGGTCAACGGCGATCCGGCGGCAGCGCAAAGACCCACAGGCCTCCCCCAACCGGGGTTACCGTCTCGGTACCGAAGTACGCGTTCAGCGGTCGCTGCATCGATTGCGCGTTGGTGCCCCAGCCGGACTGGACCGCGATGTACTGTACGCCGTCGATCGCGTACGACGACGGCACCCCCATGACGCCGGAGAGGGTTTGCTGCTTCCACAGCACGTCGCCCGTTTCGGCGTCGAAAGCCCGGAAGTACCCGTCGTTGGTCCCGCCAGCGAAGACCAGGCCGCCGCCGGTAGTGAGAACCGGTCCCCAGTTCTGGGAGGTGGCGAACTCGTGCGTCCAGGCCCGCTCGCCGGTGGTGAGATTCCAGGCCTGGAGCTCGCCGACATGATCGGCGCCCTCCACCACCCAGTCCCGCGAGGACGCACCGACGAAGCCCCGCCCCGGGACGTGTTCCGTTTCTATACCGACCATGATCGAGCAGAGGTTCTCGTTCGCCGGAATATAGGATAGAGGTACCCGGTTCGCGGGCTGTAGGCGGCCGGCGGCCAGTTCTTGCCGCCCCAGACCGACGGGCAGAACGTGGCCGGTTCGTTGGTCCCCGGCCTTCGCTCGGGGTCGTACTCCGGCCGGCCGGTCACCAGGTCGATCTCAGTGAACACGTTCTGGGTCACGTACGGCCAGGCGTCGACGAAGTTGATCGCATCGGTGGTCCGCTCCAACATCCAGAGGTAGCCGCTGCGCCCGGGATGGACCAGCGTCCTGATGGTCCGGCCGTTTCGCGGCACGTCGATCAGCAGCGGCGCCGAAGCTTCGTCCCAGTCCCACGAGCCATTGTGGTGATATTGGTGATAGCTCCTCAACTTCCCGGTGCCTGTGTCGAGCGCGACGACGGAGTTGGCGTAGAGATTGTCGCCGGGGCGCTGGTCGCCGGTCCAGGGTGCGGCGTTGCCGGTGCCCCAGTAGGCGAGGTTGAGCTCGGGGTCGTACGAGCCGGTCATCCAGATCGATGCGCCGCCCGTGCGCCACGTCTCGCCGGGCCAGGTTTCGTGCCCCAACTCGCCCGGTCCGGGGATCGTGTGCGACCGCCAGATCTCGCGCCCGGTCTCGGGATCGAGGGCGGCCACGAAGCCGCGGATGCCTCGCTCGCCGCCCGACGGGCCGACCATCACCTTGCCGTCGGCCACGAGTGGGGCCATGTTCATGTAGTACCCGACTCGGTAGTCGGCGACCTGCGTTTCCCAGGCAACCTCTCCCGACCTGGCGTCCAGCGCGACCACGACAGCATCGTGCGTGGTATAGAAGACCTTGTCTCCGTACAGGCCGACGCCTCGGTTGGTCCGATAGGGGTGGGCCATGTCCCGGGGAAACTGCCGCCGATACCGCCATAGTTGTTCGCCGGTTCGCATGCTCAACGCAATCACTTGATCCTCCGGCGTCGTCACGAACAGGACGCCGTTGTTGACGATCGGCGGCGACTGGTGAGCGGAGGTCAGTCCGGTTGGCATCGAGAAGACCGGTACGAGGTGGGTCACGTTGTCCGTCGTGATCTGATCGAGCGGGCTGTGGCCCCAACTGTCGAAGGTGCGGCGGTACATCAGCCAGTCCGAGGCGTCGGGCGAGACCAGCCGCGCGTCGGTGACGGGCGCATACCAGCTCTCGGGCCCGCGCGCGAACGGCAGCACGAGCAGCAGTGTCAGTGCGCCCGCCAAGCCTGCCGTGATCCACCATCTCATCGTCTACCTCCGCCGTCGATGCCCGCAGCGCCTGCGTGTACGTATGGAGACGGGCGGCCAGAAACGAGCTCCTGGTATGCACATTGCAGGCCCCAGTATAGGGTACCCGGACTTGTTCGGCGTCCGACCGTACCGTTCCAGAAATCTGGTGCTCGGGAACGCACGGGCGCCGGCGCCGCGCGCGGCGACGGCGTGCTGAAGATCAGCACAGATGGTGGCGTGATTCCCGGAAGCGAGCCGCCGACCATGGGGGCCGTGTGATACGAAGTGAAGGGCACGCGACTCGACCGCGATGCATGACGGCGTGACCGGTCTGATCCGGCCGCCGCGGCCTGCGATGATAGGATCTTGCACGATGGAGCGAGGACGTCAGATCCACCAAGCCCCGTGGTCCCTGTCCGATGAGCGTGGTGAGTACGACGGCGCGCGTACCGTTGAATGAGCGTGGAGGCTTGTTGCGGGGGTTGATCGATCTCGCGGCCTGCCGTTATCCCGCATTCGTCTTCGGCGGCCCGGTCGGTCGCCTGCTGCCGGTCTTTCATCTGCACGAGGTTACGGTGACGTCGCTGGAGCCGAAGCTTCGTCACCTTGACGAGCACGGCTACCGGACCGTGACCTCGAAGGTCATCGAGCGCTATGTGCGCGACGGCGTCCATCCTGGCGATCGCACGGTGGCGCTCTGCTTCGACGATGCTCACGCGAGCCTCTGGACCGTTGCCGCGCCGCTGCTCCGCCGGCATGGCTTCCGTGCCGTCACGTTTGCCATTGCGGGCCGCATCAGGGACGCGGCATCCGTTCGCCCGACCATCGACGATTCCGGGCCGCTGCCGTCGACCCCGCCCGGTGACTTCGTGACGTGGCCGGAGTTGCGCGCACTCGACACGGGCGGCGTAATCGACGTTCAATGTCACGGCTACGGGCACTCGAAGATCTTCTGCCACGACGCTCCACACGGCTTTGTCACGCCGGGCGTCGCCGGGTGGCATCCGCTCGACAGGCCGCTCCTGTTCGGCGAGGCTGCCGGAGCGTATCTGAAGCCGGACGACCTCGGGGCACCGCTCTACGTGCAGCGGTCGCGTCTGAGCGATGCCCTGCGGTACGTCGACGACGACGGTGCGCACGAGCGATGCGTGGCGCATGTGCGGAGCAATGGCGGACCCTCTTTCTTCGACAGGCGTGGCTGGGAGGTCGAGTTGCGGGCGCTCGCGGCCGGGGGGCGGTCGGGTTCCTTCGAGACCGCGGACGCTCGGCGCGCCGCGATATACGAAGATCTCGACCGCGGACAGGCCATGCTCCGCGACCGGCTGCGCACGAACACAATCCGGCATCTCTGCTTCCCATGGGAGGTCGCTGGCACCATCGCTCGCGGCGCCGCCTGCGCGCTCGGTTTTCGGACTGCCTTCTCCGACCGTCTCTTCGGTCTGCGAGCCGTCCGCGCCGGCGACGATCCGTGGCGGCTCATGCGACTCAACGGCAAGTTCATCCCCTCCCTGCCCAGGCGCCGGCGCGCCTCGATCGCCGTTGGGTCGGCGGGCCGTTCCGCGACCGGCCGTACTGCACAGCGAGACTGACGTTCCACCGGCTCCCGATGCCCGTCCTTGGCGCGGGCTCGGCGGCCCGTAATGATTTCCACGGAGGCGCAGCGTTGACTTCGACCTTCCCGAGGTGCCAGAATTCCAAGAGTGGATGCAAATAGGAAATCCGGGCCGACAGTTGCTAGTTCCTTCGCCCTGGAAGTGGTGTAATGCGCGCCGGCTTCGAAGCTACCGCCGCCGTCAAGGTGCGCGGCGTCGATCCCGGGTTGTTGGTGATCGGTTTGTTGCTCCTGCTGGGAGCCTCCGCTGCGCTGACCGTCGATGTCGTACGGACGACCTACGGCGTGAAGGCCGACGAGGCCACGTACGTCGCGATGGCGCTCAGCGTGGCTCACGATGGCGATCTCGCCTACGACTCGCGTGACATTGCCCGCCTGCACGAGGTCTACGAGGGCGGTCCCTCGGGAATATTCCTGAAGCAGGGCTCCGGCGCGCCGGACCGGTACGCTCCACTGTATTTCGGGAAGGCGTACATCTACTCCGTCATGGCCGCGCCGTTCGTTCGCATTGCGGGTCTCAACGGCATGCTGCTGTTTCACGTAGTGCTGCTCGCCGGTATGGTCTCGGTGGCCTACCTGTTCGTGGCGTCCCGCGCGCCGCGGGACGTGGCCGTTCTCTTCGCTCTGGCTTTCTTCGGGGTCTCGATCGTGCCGGTGCACGCGGTATTCCTCAGTTCCGAGACATTCAACGCCGCCTGCGTGACGTTCGCGTTTTTTTGCTGGTTCTACAAGGAGGTCGCGCCCCCGCGGCACGGGCGGTGGACAGGCTGGCTGTGGGGATTGCCATCGGACGTTGTCGGCGCTGTCCTGCTCGGCTTGGCTACCTTCTCGAAGCCTACACACGCCCTGTTGATTCTGCCTCCCGTGGTGTTCGCGGCGGGACGGCGGCGGTTGGGCCGCGCCTTTCTTGTCGGCACTGTCTTCGTAGTGGTTGCGGCCGGTGGTTTCGCTGTGAACGCGGGGATATCGGGTGAGCTCAACTACCAGGGAGGCGTGAGAAAGACCTTCTATGGCTCGTATCCGTTCGAGCATCCCGGAGCCACGTTCGACAACCGCGGCATCTCGATGACGACGAACGAGGTGGACGACGAGGCTTGGCGGATCGGTTTCCTGTCTCTGCTTCCGACCAATCTGCGTTACTTCCTGGTCGGCCGCCATTTCGGCTTCCTGCCGTTTTTCTTTCCCGGCGCGGTGGTGCTCGCGCTATTCCTGATGGCGCGCCGCGAGTGGACCCTGTGGCAGTGGGGCACGCTGTGCGCCGTGGCGGCGAGTGTCGTCATTCTCGGCGGCACCATGCCCTACAGCTGGTCGGGCGGTGGCGGCCCGCCGGGGAACCGCTATTTTCTCAGCATTTATCCTGCGCTCCTGTTCCTGACGCCCCGGCTCGCATCGACGGCTCCTGCCATCGTCGCGTGGGTGGGCGGTGCGCTCTTCACGGCGCATATCGTGATGAATCCCTTTGTCGCCGCGAAACAGCCGTACCTCAATACGGAACGGGGCTTGCTCAGAGCCTTGCCGGTCGAATTGACGATGGTTGACGACCTGCCGATTGCTCTCAACCGCCGTCGCCACCGCATCAACTATCGGTCCGATCCTGCTCTCCTGGTGTCGCTGCTCGACCGGAACGTCTATGGTTCGGGATCGCCCGACTTATGGGTGGCCGGGAACGCCCGTACGGATATAGTTGTCCGGAGCGGAGAGTGTCTCTCATCGTTGGAAGTAATGCTGCGCTCGCCGGTCGTAAATGAGGTGGAAGTGCATCTCGGTGGTGACACCGCGACGGCCGACCTGAACCCGGGCGTGGAGACTCGGGTATCGTTGGAACCGTCGGGAATCTACGTGCGAGGCCGGTGGGTCTACCTGCTGTCGATTCGCACCAGTTCGGGATTCATTCCCAACCTGCGCGTGCCGGGCATGGGTGACGAGCGGTTTCTCGGCGCGGTCGTCACTCTGCAGCCGCGCGTCGAACACGGGTGCGCTGCGGGCTGATGCGGCCCGGCAGCATCAGCGGTTCGACGGCGGCAGCGGTTCGAGGTACACGTCGAACACGCGGACGCCCAGCAAGCGGGTATCCGCGGCGCTGCCGCCGGATTCGGACGGCGTAAAGGTCTGGTCCACGAGCAGCTCCAACCGAACCACATCGTCGCTGCCGAAATCGGCGGCGGCGACCTCGTACTCGAGATCGACGGGCGCGTTCGTGTCCAGCGCGACCTCCGCGATCGTGAGTTCCCCGACCGCCAGCGAGAGCCGTTGCGGTTGTTCGAACAGGTTCGGACGCCCCTGGACGTTCAGGAGGAGTCGAGCGTTCTGGCGCGGATTGACGAACGAGACTACCGCTCGCTCGGTGGTCCACCGCCACTCGTCGCGGGTGAACACGTCGAACTCGATCTGATGCCAGCCATCCTCATGAATTACGAAACTGCTCTCGTGTATCGGTTCGAGAGTGAGGGTGACGGCGCGGTAGATGAAGTCGCCCAGGTCGTCGCCTGCGAGCGGCACGCGTGACCCGGCTGCAGGCGAGCGAAGGCCTATCGCAAGCAGCGCCGGGCCAATATAAGGATACGGTGGGAATCGGACCCGTTCCGTGTACCTGATCGACTGGCCAGGCTGCCACGATGATGTCGGGATGGGTGGGTCGTGTTCGGTCGACCACAGGATGCGTTCCTCGCCGTCGAGCACCTGAAGTTCGACGCGGTAGTTCTCTGTCAACGGACCGATGCCAGGGGCGACGTCGAACTGTATGGTCACGTCGACCGAGCCGCCGACCGGAACCTGCGTGCGGTTGGTCGCAAGCCGGACGACGGCGACGGGCTCCGGCGGCGAGGCGCAGCCGGCAACGAGCGCGGACAGGGTTAACGATATGACGGCGGCTGCCGTCAGGAAGGCGCGCCGGGCATTCGAATCGAGTGACGTCGGCATGGAGGATCGCCTCATGGTGGTGAACTTCGCTGAACGAGTTTGCGGCTGGCGGGGCGGCGAATGCGGCGCGACGACGAATTCGGCCGTCGAACGGGATGCGGCAACCGCGGCCAGCCGGCCGAAAGTCGTCGCTCCGTGCCCGTGCATGCGCATAGTTTCGACGTGTCTCTCACGCGACTCGCGTAATGTACACCGATCCGGGGGGCGATGCCGACTCGGCGCCAGCCGGCGGTGCGCCGTCGTCGCCGCGCGGCGCATCCATGTCATTACGAATCACTGTTCCGCCTGCAGATCGAGAATCACTGCCGCATGTCCGGGCGGCGCGTACACTCGCGCCGGGGGCTCCGTGTCCGTGCTGGCCGGAACCGTAACCTCCTGCAACTCGGATCCGGTCGCAGCGTCAACGAACCGCCCGGTCATCGGCACGGGCAGTCGCAGCGTCAGGAACGACTCGGGTGTGGTCGACTCCAGGTACGCGATAAAGCGCCTCGGCGACTGGAACCCGAAGGCCCGTCGGACTCCTCCCGCGCTCCGCAGCATGCTGCCGTCTGCGGGACCGTCCACGAACCGAAGTTGCGAAAGCGTCGGCGCGGGCACAAGGGCCCCGATCGCGGGCGCCTTTTCGGGTCGAACCTGATACAGCCGGGTCGCACCGTCCACGATACTGAGCGCCAGATCCCGTCGCCGTTGCAGTTCGCTCAACACCCGTAGAGTGCGGAGAGGGTCATCGTATCTGTCCAGATGTACGATGACCCAACCGACGCCGATTTCCTGAAGCCAGGCCACCGTCAGCACCGACGGAAACGCCCTGGCCAAGCGTACCGTGTCGTCGAAGCCCGGTGGCGCGAATCCACCAAAGCCGTTCACGAGCGGGCGCCAATGCACGGTCGACGCGAGCAGATATCGCGCGTTCCGGTGAAACTCACGGCGTCTGTAGATGGGAAGTTCAACCACCGCGCCGGGCCACGATGATGCCCCCAGATACCGGTGGATCCGTCCAGCCTGGTCCAACCAGGGATCGGAGCCCCATCCGTGGAAGCTCTCCCCGGTCGCCAACACGAGCAGGACTGCCGTGGCCAGCGTCCTCCGGCGCTGCGATGCCGGCCACCTGCAGCCGCTCAGGCCGATGCCGGCCAACGCCGCCAGGGCGAATACCACCAGGATACCGAAGCGATGGATCGCCCTGAGACCTCGCAACGGGGGGACTGCCTCGTACGCCCAGGTGTACACGGGTGTGTGTGTGCCAAGGGAGAGGAGCAGGCCGACTCCGGCGGCCGCGAGCAACATCCGGCGACAGCCTCGGGGCGTGATGGAGCGGCGCCGGCTGATGGCAACGGCGGCCAGCGCGATCGTTACGACGCCCGGAAACAGCGTTCCCGGCGCCGAGTCGTAGAAGCCGGTGCTCCAACTCCGGTAGTGCAGGACTGCGGCAGATGCCAGGTAGCTCTCCAGAGCCGTCACCAACTCGGCCGACTCCCTGGCGGGAGACCGTTGGTGCCCCACCTCCACGTAGGGCCGGAGCACGACGAGCAAGATGGCGACGGTTACCACCGCCGCTGCTGCCAAGCGCAGCAACAGGCGCGCACCGTCACGTCCGCCGAACTCTCCGATCCGCACCAGCGCCGCCGCAGCCAACGCGAAGAACACGAAGACGATGAGGTATCCGGAAGTCAGCGCCGCCCCGAGCACGCAAAGCCCCAGCCACGCCGCGTCCCGCGTTCGGCGGTGCGTCAACAGATGCTGGAACGCAAGAAAGGCCAGTGGCAACCAGTAGATGTGCACCGCCTGCAGGTGTGCCGTACGCGTCATCAATGCCGTACTGAACGCGAATAGTGCGCCCGAGAGCAAGCCGGCCCGATGATCGCCGGTCCATGATCTCACGAGAACGTACATCGCCAGTGCGGTAAACGTATAGCCGAGCAGCACGAGCGTGTTGTGCGCAAGGAGCGCGGAGCCGCCCAGCCAATGTATCGGTGCAGCCAGCAGTCCGGGAATGATAAGTGGCTCGGTGTAAGCCAGCGTGTCATGGTGCGGATAGAATATGTTGGCATCGAACAGATTCAATGGGTCCCGGAAAAGCTGGCGAGCGATCCAGGACACGGCCCAAGCGTTGAGCCACACATCGTCGTGAATCCGTGACACTGTACCGGTCGCGAGGGGCCAAGTATGAAAACTGGCGAGGAGCAGGAAAAACGCCGCCGCCCACCAGAACCGGCCGTCGGGCACCTGGCGCATGTGATCGGAGGCTGACTGCACGGGGGCATCGCCGCGGCGGCCTCCTCGAAGGAAAGACAAGAACATGGAGCAGACTCTATAAGGAGAAGGCGGGAGCGTCAAGCGCCGGGGCCCGTCCTCTGGCACCATGGAGGCTCTTGCGCACCGAACGATGGGGTGTCACTGGCTGTCTTGTGCCCGAAGCTGTTCGACAAGCCGCTGGTGGCCCGCTTCGATTCGGCTGTAACACCAGCTCCGACAGGGCGCGCTATTGCTGACCTGGAATGTTCTGCAATACTGGCCGCGGGGACAGAATTCGCTCGGGGAAGATTACGTGATTACTTGCGTTGTCTCTCGCGGCGTAAGGGCCGGCGCAAGAACAACTTCCGTTTTCGTCTATATGGGTTTCGATGGTGCAGTTCCATTGGGGCATTGAGCTGTCGGGTGTAATGAGCAGCTCCCGCAACTAAGACTGTAGGCTGAAGCTACAGCCAGCCCTCTTTCCGGTACCATGCCGCGGTGCGTCGTACGCCTTCGACCAGGTCGACCGCTGGGGCGAATCCGAGTTCGCGCCTTGCGCGCGCGGCATCGAAAGCCCGGTTCTTGGTGAAGAAGTCGACCCGTCGGCGGTAGAGTGGCGGTTCGATATCCAGCGGCACGCACAATCCCTCGCACAGCGCGCCGGCCAGCCAGACCGGCCACACGGGAAAGCGCCAGCGCGGCGGCGCCACCTGCAGTTCTTCCGCAATCACGCGCAAGAGCTCGTTGAGCGAGGTATATCGGGGGCCGGCCAGCACGTAGGTGCGGCCGGCGGCGTGTGGGCTCTCGCCGCACAGTCGGAAGCCTTCGACGAGATCGTCGATGTACGTCAGGTGATAACAGACCGTGCCCTTGCCCAGCATCGGAAAGCGCCGTTGCGCGATGCCGCGAAACAGCTTCAGAAACCGGGTGTCGCCCGGGCCGTAGATTCCCGCGGGGCGGACTACCACCACTTCCAGCGAGCCGTCGCGAGCCGCGGCGCGGACCACTTCCTCTCCCTCGAGTTTCGTTTGCTGGTAGATGTCTCCGGGAGCGAGCGGAGCGTTCTCGTCGGCGGGGGGGAACTCGATGTGTCCGTGGACGCCCACCGTGCTGCAGTGAACGAACCTCGTAACCCCGGCATGCTGCGCGGCGTCAAGCAGTGCGCGCGTACCGTGGGCGTTCACCGCGCGGTAGTTCCGGTCCGGTTGCCCCGCGGTGCGGTAGGTAGCGGCGATGTGATAGACGATGTCGATTCCCTCGCAGGCCGGCGCCAGCGAGGCGCCGTGCGTCAAGTCGCCCAGCACGACCTCCACGCCTGCGTCGGCGAGCGCCGCGGCCCGTGCTTGGCTGGTGGGGCGCACCAAACCGCGAACGTCGATTCCTCGCCGCAACAGCGAGCGGGCCAGATGGCCGCCCGTGAATCCCGTTACACCGCTAACCAGCACCTTCAAGCCAGACCCTCGCTGAACGGCCTCCCCCGTGGCTCGAAGAACGGCTCCGGGCGAGCCTGAGCATCCCGGCGTATACGGGCGCCTGGGTTCACTATTGCCCGTTATGATAACAGGATGCCGCTGTGACGAGACGTCTCGCCGTCGGAGGGTGCCCCAGGGTATAGTGGCCTGCGTCCCTGCAGTTCCTGATCACGTGGCTTCGCTCGCCCGGGTCTTCCGCTTTTCCCATGACGCACGGAACAGGAACTTCGCGTAGGGGAAGACCTGCTTGATCGCCGAGACGTTTATCTGGCAGGGGCTGAGGCAGGCCGAGCACTGTTCGCGTTTTATTCGCTCCCGGTGCGCTTGACTCGATCGGCGAAAGTAGAGCTCGCCGGGGTCCTCCTTCCGGACGTTGCCCACCGGGTTGCCGTTCTCACAGAAAAAGAGGTCGCCGTCGGGGTTGAGCATGAGTCCCTGTGTCTGGAAGGGGCAGGGCGCCGACCGGTGGTAGCCGTTGGCGATCATGTCGGCGTAGTGCATATAGATGTAGCTCTGGCCATCCAGCAGCGGATCGAGCCGGACCCGGTCGAGGAAGAACTCCCGCATTCGTCGCTCTTCGTTGCCGATCGGTCTGTAGGCGTTGCTCAAGTCGCGGTTTCCGAGCATCGGGTCGGTGAACCGGACCATGTTGAACACGATGTCGAGCTTCTCGCGGCGCGCCCAACTGAGAATTGTCTCGGCGGCGTCGAGATTCCTGGAGAAGAGGGTGGTCGAGACGCCGATATTGAAGCGGTATCGCTGTCGCAACGCCTGCATGGCGCGGATCGTCCTGCGTGCCCTTTCGAATCCCTGCGGCGCGCGCCGCACCGCGTCGTGCAGCGGACCGATGCCGTCGATGGCGACCCGGACGCTGCAACTGACTTTCCGTGCATGACAGAGCGCCACGATGTCGGTTAGCATCGGCACTGCCCGCTCGGGCGTCAGCCCGGTCGTACTCAGCCCGAGCTTGCGCAGGTTGGGCAGCCTGTCCAGAATGATTCGACAGAGCTCGGGCAGGTCGTCACGAGTCGTCGGTTCTCCGCCCGAGATGTGGACGTTCTCCAGACGCCGCCAGAGCGGCGAGCTGAAGGCACGTTCGATCTCTCCGAGATCCATGTCCGGCTTCAGGTGCCCCCGCTTCCAGTTGCCGCACATCTCGCACTCGGCGTCGCAGACGAAGGTGCAGTTGAAGATCAGGACGGTCGGCGGAATCGGAGTGAGCTTTGCCAGGCAGGAGTCGAGCAGGTCCCGGGGCCAGCCGGCCACCGCTCGAGCAAGGTACCTCGCCGCATAGGCCTGCGCCATCGGTCGGATGGTACCGTCGCGACCGTGGCGTGTAAAGGCGGCGTTCGGCGAGCGCAGCCGCTCGTGTTTGACTGGCGGGGCGCAGTAGGCGGAGAGCGTGGGTTCCGCATCGCGACAGCGGGTGGCCAAGCGCCCGCCCGCGAATCCGTCAGGCTGCTGACCAGGACCTCGAGTCGCACCCTAACGGGGAGCATCCGCGCCGGCGGCCGTGCGTCTACCCAGCAGGCACTCGTACGCGGCCGCCGTGCGCGACAGGTACGATTCCCGGCTGTAGCGGGAAGTGGCAAGCGCCAGCGCGGATTCCGTCAGGCGAGCGCGTTCCTCGGGGAAGTCGATCAGCCGCGCCATTCCGGAGGCAAGCCCGGAGGCATTGGGTGGAACCAGAAGAGCGGTCTTCGCGCTGAGCACCTGCGTGTGCGTCTGGAGTTCGGTCGCCACGATCGGCCGCCCGGAGCGCAGGTACGAGTAGATCTTCAAGGGCGTGTTCGTGCCGCGGACCCGGGGCGACACCAGGATGTCGCAGGCCGCCACGAAGCTCGGGATCTCCTGCGGCGGTCGCTGGCCGGCGAATACCAGTGGACTACCCGCCTGCCGCGCTCGCTCGCGTGCCAAGTCTACCTGCGCCTCTGTTCCGCCAACCACGAGTACACGCGCGTCGGGATGTGTCTGGGAGAGTATCGTTGCCGCCTGCATCAGCAGGTCGAGACCTTGGTACGCTTCGAAGGTCCCGGTATACAGCACCACCGGGTGCCGGTCGTCCAGCCCATACCGCGTACGCATCTCGTGTGCCGGGACCAGTGGCGCGGCCTCCACGTCGCCGCCCATCACGTTCTCGATGAGGAACGCCCGCGCGCCGGCGCCGCGCGCAACGGCAGCGTTCTGCAGATCCGGGCAGATCGTGATGATGACGCGAGACTTGTCGATCAGGGCCGTCTCGATGCGTTCGAATACCTGGCGGATCAGAGCCGAGCGGCTGTACCCGAAATTGACCAACTGTTGCGGCAGGCTTGAGTGCATGTCGTACAAGTGGGGTATCCCCAGCCTTTTGGCCAGCCAGAGACCGAGAACGCCAGCCTCTTCGTGAGAATGTACAGCGTGATACCGATGCCTGACGGCGAGCCTGAGTGCGGTAAGGGCCAGCAGGACGTCGAGCAGAATCTTGACGACCGAGGGGCCGATGCGCACGCCGCGAACGAACGGCGGCCTGAGGCAACGTACGATGCGCAGATTCGGGAGCCTGACGTCGCGACCGAACGGGTACGTCACCAAGTCGACCGCGTAGCCGAGTTCGCCGAGCGCCTTGATCCTGTGGTACTCGCTGAACGGCGTCCCCCGCGGCTCGAAGAACGGCTCCGGGGCAAGCATGAGTATTCTCGCGGAGACAGACACCTGAGTTCGCTCTCTTGGCCGCGTATGATAGCAGGATGTCGTCATGTCGAGCGGAGCCAGCCTCCCGGTGTCCATCCGTTCCGCCGCAGGGCGATAGACACCTGGAAGCAGGCTGGGCGGGGGGGAGCACGTGAGACGCCCGCGCGTGCTCGTGCTGACGCTCTATTTTCTGCCGGTGCGCGGCGGCGTGGAGAAGCATGCGCACGCCATGGCTCGGTGGCTGCACGACCGGGGGTACCGGACACTGGTGGTGGCGACGCGGGTGGGCATGCCCGCGGCCGACGCATCGAACGAGACCCTGGACGACGTTCCCGTCCACAGGGTGCATCCCGGAGGGGCCCGCCGCCAGGCTGCCAAGTGGTTGGCGCTCCCGTTCGTTGTTGCGATGCTGCTTCGCCAGCGCGCGAGCTACGACGTCATCTACTGCCCCGACATCAGGATCGTCGGCATCGCCGCCATGGCCGCGCGGTATCTGCTCGGCAAGCGGCTGGTCGTCCAACCCGCGGTGCAAGGCACGCTGTCGTGCGCGACGTGGGACGGTCCGTTGAAGCAGGTCGGGATAGGGCCCTCCGGGATGCTCGGCCGCGCGTTCAAGCGGATCGGCCAGCGCCTGTACGGGAGCGCGGACGCATATGTCTGCGCGTCGCGGGAGACCGTGCACGAAGCGCGGACCCTCGATATTCCGGGGCGCCGGATCGTCTATCAGCCGCACGGCGTATCCCTCGACGAGTTCCGTCCGGCACAACCGGATGAATCGCGGCGGCTCAGGGTCGAGCTCGGTTGGCCCGGCGACCGGATCGTCTGCCTGTTCCTGGGCCGACTTGCCAAGGAGAAGGGGGTTCTGGACGTGCTCGATGCGTGGCGCAGTGTCGATGCGGAACGGGCGTTCCTGGTGCTGGTGGGGCCCGACATGACCGGGCACGGACTGGATGCGGGGCCGGAGGCGCGTGCGTACGCCGCCCGCCACGGCCTGGCCGACCGCGTGCGGTTCGAGGGCGGCACCGACCAGCCGTCGCGCGCAATGCGGGCGGCGGACGTGTTCGTCGCTCCCTCTCGCGGCGAGGAGTTCGGTCTGGTGCGCGCCGAGGCGATGGCCAGCGGATTGCCGGTGGTTGTGTCGCGCGTCGGCGGCCTGGTCGAGTATCTGACTCATCGGGAGAACGCGCTCCTGTGCGAGCCGGGCCGCCCGGCGGAGCTCGCCGCCCTGTTGCGGGAGGTCATCGATGACCCGTCCCTGCGCGCCGCGCTCGGGCGGGCGGGGCGGGTCACCGCCGAGCGGCATTTCGACGCCGATTCCTCGGCTGCGCGCATTGCAGACGTGCTTCGTGAGGTCGGAGACCCGCGTTTCGGTGAGGCTCGTTGACCGCCGCCCGATGCCGGCCGGGTCCCGTCGCAGGTTCCTGGTCGGGCTCTGCGCACAATACCGCGGCCAGGCTCCTCGCCGCCTCGGCCCTCCCGATTCTCTTACACTGGATGCTTCATCCAAGGGGCGTGGGGGCTGTTGGCGTGGGAAATTCGCGGCGTGTTCCGATTCCGGTACATGCGCCGCCGCGGGGAGGCGACGGTCGATGACGGAGCGACGGCCGGGGCTCGTCGGAAACGCTGCCCGCGCGAGTGTCGCCGGATTCAGCACGCTGCTCCTGGCGGTGCTGCTGGTCATCGCCGGGCGCCTCCTCGGCGACGCGGAGTATGGGAAGTTCACTTTCGCGCTTGCTCTGGCGATGATCTTCGAGACCGTGATCGACTTCGGTCTCAAGGAGATCACGACACGCGAGGTGGCCCGCAACAGGTCGGCGGCGAGAGAGCTCGTAGCCCAAACGTTCGGCTTGAAGCTGGTGCTGGCGGCCGTTGCGTCGATCGGGCTGGTGGTAGCCGCGAACCTGTCGCGTCCGGAGCCGGACGTGAGGTTGGCCTGCTATCTGCTCGGGGCTGCGTCGATTCTTCGCTCCTACCTGCTCACCCTGCGGTACACCCTTCAGGGCATCGAACGATTCGGCCTCGACGGCATCGTCGTGGGCGTGGATCGGCTCTTGCTGCTGGTCCTGGGCGTGGGTGCTCTTGCCGGCGGCTTCGGACTGTTCGGGTTGGCGATCGCGTTCGTCGGCGCACGCGTCATCTCCTTGCTCGTCGCCTGTGTGCTGGCTGCCGGGCAGATCGGGACCTTTCACCCGGCGTTCGACCGGTCGCGCTGGCTGGCGCTCCAACACCGGGCGCTGCCGTTCGGGGCCTTCGTCGTCGTGCTGTACCTCTACAGCTACGCCGACACGGTCATGCTGGGCGTGCTCCGGGATGACACGGAGACCGGCCT
Source organism: Vicinamibacterales bacterium (assembly GCA_965116825.1). Classification (GTDB taxonomy): domain Bacteria; phylum Acidobacteriota; class Vicinamibacteria; order Vicinamibacterales; family UBA8438; genus WTFV01. The sequence goes on along the minus strand of OZ220736.1, from coordinate 5,751,025 downwards.
CTACAACGCGGCGTACCGGATCTACGAGGGACTGGCCAGCGTCGGGCAGGTGCTCCAGACCGTGCTGATTCCGAGGCTGTCGCACCATTACGCGACCAGCCGGGTCGCTCACGGCCGCTTGGCGCGAGGCGGCCTGGTGGTCGGGGGGGCGCTGGCGCTCCCGGCCGCCACGCTGGGGGTCGCGTTAGCCGCACCGATTGTCACCCTGTTGTTCGGAGCGACATTCGGGGCTGCCAGCGGCGTGCTGCAACTCTTGGCCGTTGGCCTGGTCGCCGTCTTCCCACTCTGCGCCCTGCACGCCGTCGCCCTCTCGGTGGGCGCCGCCGGTTGGCTTCTGCGAACCGCTGTTGTGGGATGCACGCTGAACATTGGTCTGAATCTCGTGCTGATCCCCCGCTTCGGGATGCACGGTGCGGCGGCGGCCACAGTGGCCGGCGAGACGTTGAGCCTGATCGTGCTCGCGTGGGGGCTTCGGCGCTACCTGCGTCCGGTCGGCGCCGGGGCGCTCGCCACCACTGTCGACTCGTCGTCCGTGCGAATCAGTCCGGAGTCGGATAGGCGCGGCGCACGGCGGTGATCTCGGAAGCGATCCGTTCCCGGGTCCAGCCGAGCTCACCGGCCATGACCCGGGCGGCCGATGCCAGTGCGTCCTCCCCCGGGGATCCCGCCGAGCCCGCCTCCGTGCGCCGCAGCAAGGCGTCGGAGAGTCTGACTGCCATTTCCTCCCGCACGGCGTACCGGACCTCGCCGGCGGTGACCGAGCAGGTCGCGCCGAGCGCGGCGCGGTCGTCTTCCGATTGGCGCAATCGTTCCAGAACGGCTCGGTGCCGGGTGCCGTAGGTGCGGGCAAGTCGCCGCCGGGTCGCGACGGGAATCGTACCGTCCGACGGGCCCGCGGCAGCGCGCAGAAAGGCGTCGACGTCGGGTACATCGCCGCCGACGAGTGGCGTGACAGCCGTCCGGCAAGGGAGCGCAGCGCGCTGCAACTGGTCGACCGTCAGGTCCACGGCGCGTTCTGCGGCGTTCCTGGCTGTCGTGTAACGCACGCCGAGCACGCTGATTAGTCCGTGGATCCCGTCGCGGCGATGGTCCACGATGTTGCTGTTCGATTCACGCTTGACGCCGTTGCCGCCGCGTGTCACGGGAATCAGACCGCGATGGATCAGCCGTACGTTTCCGGCATGGAGCGCAAGCCCCGGGAAGGCCCGGTTCGCCGCGGTAACGAACCGATCGATCTCGTGATGGACGAGAGCCAGTCCGTCCGCGTTTCCGTCGTGGCGGTCATAGCTTGTTCCGAGGATCGCGAACTCGCGCCAAGGGGCCACGAAGAGAAACCGGCCGTCGTACTCTCCGCCTACTGCGTGCGGGCCGGGCAGGGGCGACGCGATGACGAAGTTCATGGCCTTCGAGAGGCGGTCGCGCAGGCGTCCCCCGGCGCCGGCAACCAGCCGGCCGCCGAGTTCGGGCGCCCAGGGCCCGGCGGCATTGAGCACGACGCGCGCTCGGATGTCCAGGGACTCGCCGTTCAGCCGGTCGGACGCACGCACGCCCTCGACGGCGGAGCCGCGCATGAGTGCCGTCGTGGCCTCCACGTAGTTTGCCGCAACGGCGCCGCCCTCGACGGCGGACGCGATGAACGAGAAGTGAACCCGATCACAGTTGTACATCTGGCAGTCGTGCCATTCGATGCCGCCCGTTACCCCGTGTGGATCGATGAGCGGATTCAACTCCAGGCATTCTTCACGCGACAGCAGGCGACTGGGCGGCAGGCGCAATGCGCCGTCGAGTTCGTCGTTGCGGTCATGGGCCAGCAGGTCGTTGATCGCGAAGTAGAGGCGCAGCAGGGTCCTGTTGCGAGCAATCCCACGGCGGGTCGGAATCACGAACGGCAGCGGTTGCACGAGGTGCGGCAGTATGCGCGACAGGGTCCGCCGCTCCCGGACGAAGCGGCGCAACGCCGCCACGTTGCCGGACTGCAGGGCGCGCACTCCGCCGTGCACGGTCTTGGCGCTGTTGAAAGAAGTGCCGCCGCCGAAGTCGCCGCGGTCGATGATGCCCACCGACAGACCGCGCAGAGTCGCGTCCCAGGCGGCGGTCGCGCCGTAGATGCCTCCGCCGATGACCAGCAGGTCGAACGTGCCGGCCGCCAGCGCCGCCAGGTCGCGTCTCACGGGGTCTATACTACAAGCTGCTTCGCGTGGGCTCGCGGCCTACGGTTCGTTCCGAGCATCCATGTTCCCGGCTCGCGCGACAGACGCTTCCTCGGCGCGATCATCGCCCTGAAGCCGCACGTCGGACAAGGGTGCGCTGCGGGCTGAGGCGGATCAGCAACTGGTTCAGGCAGAATCCGATGATTCCGATTGTACAGCCATAGACTGACGGCGGTCCGGCGCTCTTCCTGAGCAAGTGCTTGAGGCCGGCGGCCGGCCGTGACCTCTCCACGGTCCCATCGATGATGAAGCCGTATTCTCCGATGCGCTTCACGTCGTAGCTCAGTGGAAACGGGTCGCTGCCGGGCAGGATGGCGATGCCGCGCGACTCCGCCGCGCGAAAGGGGTGCGGCCGCGGTCCAAGACGCGCGCGTCCGCCATTGTCGCCAAGGAAGATGCGGGACGGTTCGGCCGACCTCACGAATCGGTCGACCAGAGCGCCCCGTCGAAACCACCACTTCCCGAAGGCCCAGGGAAGCACGACGATCGCGTCCAACCTGTTCGCGGCGCCGACGACCGTCGCGAGCGGCTGGCCGTCTTCGATCTCCGCGTCGCAGCAGAGCGCGAGGACTTCCAGCCCTTCGGCGGTGATGATCTGGCGTCCGGCGATCAGCACCAGCTCGGCGCCGACGTCGCACCGGGCCACCAGGCTTTCCGCTTCGTCGGTCCTTTGGAACGTCCATCCGCCAGCGGCAGCCTGCCCGACCGCGTCGCGAAAGGTACGAAAGTAGTGCATGCCCGCCGATTCGGCGAACAGCAGCCAACCGGCGTACTCGGGCCCGGTGCCGGAAGCGCACGCGGCGCGCCGGAAATTGGCGAGCGCGCTGTCGAAGAAACGATCGCGAACGAAGTTCGGATAGTAGTGGACGTGCCCGTCGACGAGAAACGGCCCGCCGACGATGTCGCTCCCGACCGCCCGGCGTCCCGCCGTCCCGGCCGCGACCCCTTCCCCCGTGGCGGCACGACAAGACTCACGGTGAGAGACCATTTGGCAACGGGCCGGCCCTGGCGTCAGTCCGACCGGGGCTCGACGAACGCATCGAACATCCGCAAGCCCAGTTCGAACAAGGTCTGCATATGCCTTGTCGTTGCCAGCTAGACGGAAAGGAAGCTCAGGTCCGCCTCGGCAAGGCCGCGCGCCAGCTTGTTGCGAGACTCGTGCATTATAAGATAGAGGCGTTCCATCTTTCTCACGAAGGACGTGATGTCATAGCCGGCGCCGGTGTGACGGGCTGCGGCGGAGAGTCCTTCGCGGCGACCCGGATCGCCGAGTAGCGCCAGCACGGCGCCGGCTATGGCGCCTGCATCGCGCTTCGGCACGATGACCGAGTCGTGGCCATCGTGCAGAATGTCCGCGAGACCATCGGCGTCGGTCGCGACGATTGGGCGTCCGGCCGCAAGCGCCTCGAAAGCCGTCAGGGGAGTGCCTTCCCAGAGCGAAGGAAAGACGACCACATCGAAGGCAGCGAACGCCCCTGCCACGTCGCTCGTGAACCCGGCGAAGCGGATGCGCTCCGCGATCCCGAGGTGGCGCGCCTGCCGCTCGAGGTCGCCCCGCAGCTTTCCCTCTCCCACGATGCAGAAATGCACGTCGGGAGTCTGGTCCAGCACGAGCCTGGCCGCCTCGACGAGAAACCGATTGCCCTTCGCCGGCATCAGTCTGGTGACTGTGCCGACCAGCGGACCGGTAGCCGGCAGCCCCAGTGACAATCGGGTCTCCCGCTTTCGCTCGGGTGAGTGCGATGCGGTGAACTCCTCCAGCGGGGCGCCGAGATAGACGATTCTCGTTCTCGTGCGTGGAATTTGCCGCGGCCCGTTCACGAATGCGGCAGTCGAGCGCGACACGGCGATCGCGAGGTCGGTGTACGGCGCGAGCAGTCGGTCCGCCACCTTCTGGAACCATGGAGTGTCCGTCAGGTTCGCATGCTCGTGCAGCACGGTCGGCAGGCCCCGGCGTGCGGCGGCGAGACGCCCGAACGTCGTCGCGCCGTACCCGTGCATGTGAAGGACATCGGCCTTGCGCCGGTCGAGCTCGGTCAGGAGCGCGGGGAGGGTCCACGGATCGAACTTCGACCGCGAGAGATACGTGACGTCGATACCGTAGTCCTCCAGGCGCTCCTGCGACGTATCGGTGGAGCGCAGGCTGATCAGGCTCACGTTGAACCGCTCGGCGTCGAAGCGCGGGATCATCCACGTGAACAGGCGCTTGACACCGTGCATCCGCGAGCCGGGCCAACCGAGGTGGTCGCAAATCTGAACGATGTTGAGGGGGCGCGCGGGTACGGCCATTTCGTGTCCGACGCAAGGTTTCGAACGATGGTTTCCTTCGGCGGGGACGGACGTTTGGGCTGAATCGTGATCCCGCCCGAATATCCTACACGACGCCGGTTCCAGGGCCGTTCGGTGAGGCCCGTTTCACGCCCGCGAGTCGTCCCGCCGGTCCCTGACGACCCGGGCGGGCACGCCGGCGGCGACGGCAAACGGCGGGATCCGATGGCGCACGACGGCTCCGGCCCCGACGATCGCGTCCCGTCCGATGGCCACCCCGTCGGCGACGACGACGTGCGCGCCGAGCCAGACGTTGTCGTCCACTTCGATCCCCCTGGCGACCCTTTCCTGGTAGAGCACGGGCGTGTCGGTTCGATCGTGGGTATGGTCTCCACCGACGAGATACGTATACGCCGCCACCAGGGTGTGCTTGCCGAGTCGGACGCGACCGCCCGAGAAGATCTCGCAGTTGAAGCCGATGCTCGCATGGTCGTCGATCACGATGTCGCCGTTCTTGCAGCTCAGAATGGTTCCCCGCCCGATGAAGACGCCGGTTCCGATGTCGATGCCGCGGTTGTCGGCCCCCTTCGCGTCGAGGCAGCAGCCGTCGTCGATCACCACGTCGTCCCCGATCCGGATCTTGTGGGGATGTCGAAGCACCACGTTGACGCCGAACGTGACGTTGCGGCCGGCGCGGCCGAGCAACAGCGGGTACAGCTTCGAGCGCAGCAGAAGCCCGAGCGCGCCGGGAAGGACGCCGCAGAGGGTCACGATCGCCTCGTACTTGAACAGGGCCCACAGCCCCGGCCGACCGATGACGAGCTGGGCGTACCGTGCGGCCTTGGAACGACCCGGCTCGAACAGCTCCTTCTGGATGACGGTGATCTCGCGCTCGGAGGGCGTCGTGGCGCGGCGCCCGTCCGGCGGGGAAGTCGGTTCGTTCAAGGTATCTCCCGTGCCTTCTGGCAGAGCTTAATTCAACAGCCGTGGCGAGATCCGCGCCGCATTCGAGCGGCGATGCACCCCGCCGGGACGGCGTTGCTCCTCGGTCGAGTATTGGCGGCGGGCCGGTGGTAGACTGGACGGCGGTCGTCGCATGCCCTATCGGAGCAACCTCGAAGCCCGGCTCGCCCGCAAGGCTACCCGTGCGATCAAGACGTTCGACCTCGTCGAGGAGGGCGACCGCGTGATGGTCGGCCTGTCCGGCGGCAAGGACAGTTGGGCGCTGATGAACCTGCTCGACGTGCTGCGCCGCCGCGCCCCGGTCGACTTCTCGCTGGTGGCCGTCAACGTCGATTCGGGCTACGCCGCGTACAAGCACGAGGTCATCGCCCGCACCTGTGCGGCGCGCGGCTGGGAGTATCGCATCGAGCATACGTCGATCGGCGACATCATGGACGACGTGCTCGATGCCGACGCGACTCCGTGCTCGCTCTGCGCACGACTGCGGCGGGGGGTGCTGTACCGGATCGCGGCCGAGGTGGGCGCGACGAAGATCGCCCTGGGACACCACGCCGACGACTTCGTCGAGACGTTGCTGCTGAATCTGCTCTTCGCTGGCTCGCTGAAGGCGATGCCGGCGCGGCTGGTCTCCGACGACGGGCGGCACGTCGTCATCCGGCCGCTGGTCTACGTGACGGAGGACGAGGCGCGCGCGTATACGCGTGAATGCAAGCTGGAGGTCATCGGCTGCTGCTGTCCGGTCTGCGGCGACCTCAGTCTGAAGCGGCAGCGCATCAAGCGCTGGCTGCTGGACCTCGAGCGCGAGCATCCGGGCGTGAAGAGCTCGATGCTGAAGGCGCTTGGCAACGTCGCTCCACGGCATCTGCTGGACACGCGTCTGAACCCCCCCGGCGAGTTGCGCGCCACGAACGGTCTTCCGGTCGACATGCCTGCGCCGGTTCGGGAGGGTGCGGCGACGTCGTGACCTCCGGGCGGCCCCGCGCCGCGCGTCGAGCAGCGTCATGCGGGCGGTAGTGCAGCGCGTGCGGCGCGCCTCGGTGACCGTCGACCGGCGGGTCGTCGGCACGGTGGGGCAGGGGCTCCTCGTACTGCTCGGAGTAGGCCGCGCGGATACGGAAGAGGACGTGGCCTACGTTGCCGGCAAGATCGGGAATTTGCGCCTGTTCACCGACACGGCCGGAAAGATGAATCTCTCGGTGGCCGAGGTCGGCGGCGCCGTGCTCGTCGTATCGCAGTTCACGCTTCTGGGTGACTGCCGGCGCGGTCGGCGGCCTTCGTACACCGAGGCGGCTGCCCCCGAGCGGGCCAGCGCCCTGTACGAGGCCGTCGTCGAGCGGCTCCGGCAGGATGGTCTGCCGGTGCAGACCGGCGAGTTCCGGGCGATGATGGAGGTCGATCTGGTCAACGACGGGCCGGTCACCGTGCTTCTCGACAGTGAACGAGTCTTCTGAACCCCCGCTGAAGAAGCCGGGAGCCTGACGGTACTCTGATGGAGCGCTCGTCGTCGATCTCCCTGCTGCGGATGGCTCTGGCCGGCGAGCTGCTGCTGGTCGTGGTGGCCGTGGGCTGGGCGCGCTACCGGGGCCTTCCGCTGAACCTGGCAGGCGGTCCGTGGCCCCGTGACCTGGCCGCCGGGACGGCTGCCGCCGCCGCCCTCGCCATCGTCAATCACGCCCTGTTGTGCCGCGCGCCGGCGATCCGGCCCGTGCGCGCCATCCGCCGCGTGTACCGCGACCTGCTGAAGCCGGCTTTCGCCGGCATCGGCACGCGCGAGGTCGTCGTGATATCCCTCGCCGCCGGCATTGGCGAGGAACTGCTGTTCCGCGGTGTGCTGCAGCCGGAGCTCGGGCTGATTCCTGCCAGCCTGATCTTCGGCGTGCTGCACACGGGCGGGCGCGGCACGCTGGCCTTCGGTTGCTGGGTGGCGTTGATGGGCGCGGCGCTCGGGTGGCTGGCGGCGGCGACGGGCGGTCTGCTGGCGCCGATCGTCGCGCACGCGCTCTACGATGCCGCGGCGCTGGCGTACATCCGAGGGGGAGGCGAGTGCGCGGCCGTCGCGGGGCGGGAGAGCAGGCCGAGAGGCCGGGGGGCTGCGCCGTAGCGACGGTGCAGACTCCTGGACAGGCCTGGCTGGGCGGCAACCGGAGCCGGAGGCGACGAGTGCCGGGCTAGAATCACCGGATGCGTCTTCGACCCGTGGCTCCCGCAATCGTCGTGCTCGCCCTGCTCATCTGTACTGCGCCGGCGGCCGCCCAGCAACGGCCGCTCGTGACCGAGGATCCGGAGTCCATCGGCAGCGGCCTCGTGCTGGTCGAGGCCGGGTTCGACTACCAGAAGGATCAGCACTTTCCCGTGTCGGGCCTGACCGGCGATCTCCGGAGCGTCCCCCGCTTCGGCGTCAGCATCGGCGTGAGCTCGATCGCCGAGGTGCAGATCGACAACGTGTCCTACGACATGCTGAACATCACCGGCCGGGCGGATGCGCCGCTCTCGCACCTGTTGCGCGTCAGCGGCGACCGCACGTCGAGCTGGTCCGATACGGTCGTCGGCGCCAAGACCCGTCTCTTGTCCGAGGGGGCGGTGCGACCGGGGATCGCGCTCCGATTCGCCACCAAGCTGCCGAACGCCGGCAACGAGGAGGGGATCGGGCTCGATACGATGGACTTCTACAACTCGCTGCTGGTCGGCAAGACGATTCGGTCGCTCCGCGTGGTGGGGAACGTCGGGCTGGGGATTCTGAGCGACCCGACCCGCGGGGATCGGCAGAACGACGTGCTGACCTACGGCGTTTCCTTCGCCCGGGCGTTCGCGGAAGGCGCGGAAATCGTCGGTGAGGTGAACGGTCGCGCGAATACGCGGTCCGGCACGCCGCCGCCCGGGACGGACAGCTCCGGCTACGTCCGTTTCGGCGCGCGCTTCACACGCGGCCTAGTCCGGGTGGACGCGGCGCTGGTGGCCGGCCTCACGGCACGGGACGCCGGACTCGGGGTGACCACGGGGCTGACGTGGGTCTTCCGCGCGCTGGAGCTGCCTTGAACGCACGACAGCCCCGCGCGGCGGTGGGATTCGTCAAGGCGCACGCCTACGGCAACGACTTCCTCTTCGTCGAGGAGGGAGAGGTCGGCGACGCGGCGCTCGACGGCCTGGCGCGGGACATCTGCCGGCGGCAGCACGGGGTCGGCGCGGACGGCCTGATCGTCTACCGTCCGACGCCCGCCGGAGCGACGATGCGGCTGCTCAACGCCGACGGGAGCCGGGCCGAGGTGTCCGGCAACGGCGTGCGTTGCCTGGGTGCGCTGCTGGTCGATTCCGTTTCCGGCGACGCGGCCGGCGCGACCGCGGGTTCCCTCGAGATCGAAACGGAAGGAGGGCTCAAGACCCTGGCGCTGCTGCGCGCGGAGCCGCCCCGCTATACCTTTCGCGCCGGCATGGGGCGGCCACGCGGGTTGCGCGAGGAAGAGCTGGCCGTCGGCGGCGAGCGCGTGCGCGTCGTGGTGCTGTCCGTCGGCAACCCGCAGTGCGTCGTGCTGTCGCCTTCGATGGAAGAGGCCGAGAGCCGATTCCGGCGTCTGGGGCGGCTGCTGGCGACGCACGATCGGTTTCCCGAAGGGACCAACGTGGAGTTCGCGACCGTCGAGCGTCCGGATCGGATTCGGATACGCATCTGGGAGCGGGGAGTCGGGCCGACGCTCGCCTCGGGCACGGGAGCGTGCGCGGCGGCGGTGGCGGCGGCCCGCTACGGCGGCGCGGCCCGGAGCGCCGACGTAATATCGCCGGGCGGCGCGCAGCGCGTCGACTGGACGGAGCAGGAGATCCGGCTGACCGGGTGGGCTGACATCGTCGCCCGCGGCCGCTGGGTCCCGCCGCTTCCGCCGGCGGGTGTGTAGTACGATCGAACGCATGCGGCACGCGGATTGAATGTGCTTGCCGCGTGAGCGTACGACAACTGGCTCTGCACGATCGGCCGCGCGAGAAGCTGAGGCGACTGGGTCCGGCCGGGCTCGGGGACAACGAGTTGCTCGCGGCGGTTCTCGGTCACGGCTCCCAGCACGAGAGCGCGCTCGACATCGCGAACCGGGTGCTCTTCCACGCCGGGGGAGTACACGGGTTGACGCGCGCGCTCGAGGGGCAACTGCAGGGGGTTCCCGGCGTCGGACCGGCGATGTCCGCCCGCATCATGGCGGCGATCGAGCTGGGGCGCCGCACCCTCGCGTTGCCCGACGAGCGGACCCGGCTGGGCGGGCCGCGCGACATGGCGCGCTACCTGCTGCCCCGCTACGGGGCGCGGTCGGTGGAGCAGTTCGGCGTGGTGCAGCTCGACGCGCGGCACCGCGTGTTGCTCACGGCGCTGCTGTCGGTGGGCACGCTGGATGAGACGCTGGCGCATCCGCGGGAGGTCTTCCGGATGGCGACCGCCGGGGGCGCGGCGGCGATCGTCGTGTTTCACAATCATCCGTCGGGGGACCCCACGCCGAGCGAGGACGACGTGGCCCTGACGGCGCGCCTGGTGGAGGCGGGGGCCATCATGGGCATCGACGTGCTGGACCACATGGTGCTGGCCGATGCCCGCTACTACAGTTTCAAGGAGCATGGCCGCCTGTAGCCGGCGGGACCGGCTACCGACAAACCGGTCGCCGATTCGGCGCGACGAGCGGACCCGGGGCGATGTCCAGAATTCTCTACCTCGACTGCTTCTCCGGAGCATCCGGCGACATGATTGCCGGCGCGCTCGTCGACGCGGGCGTTCCGTTCGGCGTGCTGGAGAGGGCTGTCGACTCGCTGGGGCTCGACGGCGTCGGTGTGAGCAACGACCGCGTCGACCGGAGCGGGATCGGTGCGGCGAAGTTCCGCGTGACGATCGGCCGCGAGGTAGCCGACGCCCGGCCGCCCGTCCGCCCGCACTCGCACGACCACGAGCACTCGCACGACCACGAGCACTCGCACGACCACGAGCACTCGCACGACCACGAGCACTCGCACGACCACGATCGCGATCACCACCGCGGCCTCGCGGAGATCCACGGCATCGTCGACCGCTCGTCGCTGTCGCCGGCCGGCAAGAAGCGCGCGTCGAGGCTGTTTCGCCGTCTGGCCGAGGTCGAAGCGGGCATTCACCAGGTGCCGGTCGAGACGGTGCACCTGCACGAGGTGGGAGCGGTCGATTCCATCGTGGACGTGGTGGCGGCGGTCCGCGCCCTGGAGTGGCTCGCGCCCGACCGCGTCGTCGCATCGCCGCTCAACGTCGGCTCGGGCACGGTGCAGTGCGAGCACGGCGAGCTGCCCGTGCCGGCTCCGGCGACGGCCGAGCTCCTGCTGGGAGTTCCGACCTACGCGCAAGGACCGCCGGTCGAGCTGGTCACGCCGACCGGCGCGCTCATCGTGACGGAATACGCAGACGCCTACGGCCCGGCGCCGCCGATGCGCGTCGAACGGATAGGCTACGGTGCGGGCGACCGGAATCCGGCCGGGCGCCCCAACGTGCTGCGCGCGCTGCTGGGGGAGGGCGCCGGGACCGGCGCGTGCGAGCGCGTCGTCGTTCTCGAGTGCCAGATCGACGACATGAACCCGCAGATTTACGGCGTGCTGATGGATCGTCTGGCCGCCGCCGGTGCCCTCGACGTCTTCTACGCGCCGATCCAGATGAAGAAGAACCGCCCCGGCACGCTGGTTACCGTGGTGGCGCCGCCGGGGCGCCGCGAGGCGCTGTCCGACATCCTGTTCCGCGAGTCGACCACCATCGGCCTGCGGGTGACCGAGACCGAGCGCGAGCGGCTCGACCGGGAGGCGGTAGCCGTCGAGACGCCGGTGGGCCCGGTCCGCATCAAGGTGGCGCGGCGCGACGGCGCGATTCGCAACGCGGCGCCGGAGTTCGAGGACTGCGCGCGGCTGGCCGCAGAGCGCCGGCTCTCCATCAAGGAAGTGCAGGCCATCGCCGTCAAGGCGTGGCTCGACGGCAACCCGGAAACCGCTCCCTGACGCGATGGCGAAGTTCTATCTCACCACGGCGATCGACTACGTCAACAGCCGCCCGCACCTGGGGACGGCCTACGAGAAGATTGCGGCCGACGTCATCGCCCGCTACAAGCGGTTGTGCGGCGTCGAGACCCGCTTCATGATGGGCAACGACGAGCACTCGCAGAACGTCTTCCAGCGCGCGCGCGAGCTCGGCGTCGAGCCGCTCGCCTTCTGCGACGGCATGGAGACGGCGTTCCGCGACGTCTGGGCGCGGCTCGACATCTCGTTCGACGACTTCATCCGCACGACGGAAGCGCGCCACCGGACCAGCGTGACGACCCTGGTGTCGCGGCTCGCCGAAGCCGGTGACATCTACGACGGCTACTACGAGGGCTGGTACTGCGTCTCGTGCGAGGCGTTCAAGCCGGAGAAGGACCTCGAGGACGGCAACTGCCCCGTGCACGGGAAGCCGCCGCAGTGGATCAAGGAGAAGAACCACTTCTTCCGCCTGTCGAAGTACCGGCAACCCCTGCTGGATCACTACGCCGCGCACCCGGAGTTCCTGCAGCCGGAGATCCGCCGCAACGAGATGCTCCGGCTGCTCGAGTCGGGGCTCGACGACATCTCGATGAGCCGCACCGGCCAGGCGTGGGGCATCCCGGTGCCGGCGGATCCCGACAGCGTGATCTACGTCTGGGTCGATGCGCTCATCAACTATGTCTCGGGGGTTGGGTACGGCGCCGACGACGCGCTGTTCGAGACCTGGTGGCCGGCCGATCTGCACGTCATCGGCAAGGACATCACCCGCTTCCACTGCGTGTTCTGGCCCGCGATGCTGATGAGCGCGGGGCTGCCGCTGCCGCGCCGCGTCTTCGGCCACGGCTGGGTGCACTGGCAGGGGCAGAAGATGAGCAAGTCCCTGGGGACAGTGGTCGATCCGCTGGAGGCGGCGGATCGCTTGGGACCGGATCCGTTGCGGCTGTATCTGACCAAGGAGATCGCGTTCGGCCAGGACGGAGACTTCACCTGGGATCGGTTCGAGGAGCGCTACAACGTCGATCTGGCGAACAACTTCGGCAATCTCGTGTCGCGGCTGGCGTCGATGGCCCACCGCTACCGCAAGGGGCGGCTGGTGGCCCCGTCGAGCGCGCCGGGCCCGCTGGCCGAGACGGCGGGCGCGGTCGTGACAGCCTACCGTGACGCGATGGACGCCTTCGCGCTCCACGGCGGCGTGGCGGCGGCGTTTCAGCTCGTCGACGCCGCGAACGAGTACATCGCGGCGGTCGAGCCGTGGGCGACGGCGCGGGATCCGGCGCGTGCGGCGGAGCTCGACCGGCAGTTGTGCGACGTGAGCGAAGCGGTGCGGATTGCAGCGGTGCTGCTCGCGCCGGTGATGCCCAGCTCGTGCCGGGAAGTGCTGGCGCGGGTCGGGGCGCCGGTCGTCGATCCCGGCCTGAACCTCGACCGCGACGCGGTCTGGACTACGCCGCCGGGTGCGGAACGGCAGGTCGTGAAGGGCGATCCGCTCTGGCCGCGGCTCGATCCCGACCGTGCCGCGTCGAACGTAGAGACCGGAGTGCAACGGAAGGCCCCACCGCCGAGGGGGGCGGTCGGGCGGAAGGTGCGGGTGGCGGCCGATGCCGGCGCCGGCGCGCAACGGAGGGAGCAGCGGACGATGAACGACAGTGAACAACCGGGCGCGGGCGAAGCGGCACCTGCCGCGGCCCCGCCCCAGCCGGAGACCGGCGGTTCGGCGCCAGTCGGCGAGGGTGCCGCGACCGGGGAGGCGGCTGCGCCCCAGGCGCCGGAAACGCCGCGCATTTCGATAGACGAGTTCGCGAAGGTCGAGCTCCGCGTCGGACGCGTCGTGACGGCCGAGGCGGTGCGGAAGTCGAAGAAGCTCGTGCGCCTGGAGATCGACGACGGCGCCGGCGTGCGACAGGTCGTCGCCGGCATCGCGAAGGCCTACGAGCCGGAGACGCTCGTGGGACGGCACGTCGTGTTCGTGGCGAACCTGCAGCCGGCGAAGCTGATGGGGATCGAGTCGAACGGCATGGTCCTCGCGGCCCTCGACGCGGCCGGGCAGCCGGTGCTCCTGATCCCGGACGATCCGGAGCGCGCCCCCGCGGGATCGGCGATCCGATGATCGATTCGCATTGCCATCTGGCCGACGAGCAGTTCGCCGCGGACCTCGGTGCGGTGGTCGAGCGCGCGCGCACCGCCGGTGTGGACGGCGCCCTGTGCATCCTCGACGCGCTGAACGAAGACGAGGCGCGCCGCGCGGACGGCGTTGCCGAGATCTGGCCGGACGCTGCTTTCGCGGTCGGCGTGCATCCGCACCAGGCGGGAGCGGTCGACGAGGCGGCGGGGGGACTCGATGGCGTCGCGCCTTTCGTGCGCCGGCTACTCGCTACGCGGGGCGGGGCGTGCGCGGTCGGCGAGATCGGACTCGACTACCACTACGACTTCGCGCCGCCCCACACGCAGATCGAGGTCTTCCGGCGGCAGATAGCAATGGCGCGCGATCTGGCGTTGCCGATCGTGATCCACACGCGGGAGGCTGACGCGGACACGCTCGACGCCGTTCGTGCGGAGGGGGGCGGTGACGTGAAGGGAGTCTTCCACTGCTTCACCGGGGATGCCGCGTTCGCACGCCAGGCGCTCGACCTCGACTTTCACGTGTCGTTCTCCGGCATCGTCACGTTCCGCAACGCGGCGGCGATTCGCGAGGCGGCCGCGATCGTGCCCGCGGATCGCCTGCTCGTCGAGACCGATGCGCCGTATTTGTCACCGGTTCCTTTCCGTGGGCGACGCAACGAACCGGCGCGGGTTTCGCAGGTCGTCGACACGCTCGCGGAGGTGCGTGGCGCGAGCCGGGACCAGATTGTCGAGGCGACGCGGCAGGCATACAGCCGGCTGTTCACAGGGCGCTCGACAGGATGACACCGCTGGTCCGGACGCTCCGTCGATGCCGCGGTTTCCTGTTGACGACGGCCAGCGGGTGGTCGCGTTGACGCGTGCCGCGGAGGTGTGGTCTGATTCTCGTTGCGTGAACGTGGCACTCAAGTCGTCGGCCCCGGCCGACCTGGAGCAGATCTTCGAGCCGATCCGCTCGGCGCTCGAGGCGGTCGAGCAGGCGTACGCCACCTACGTCCGACCTGCTGCGGTGGCCGACGCGGCGGCATTCGAGGTCGCCGGAGAGGGCGCCCTGCCGGGACCGAAAGCCATGCACGTGGTGGACGAGGTGATTCCGCGCATGGCCCGTTACATCCAGGCCAGCGGTGGCAAGCGTGTTCGTCCGGCGTTGTTGCTCTTGGCCGCGCGACTGGCCGGCTACACCGGGGAGCGCGCGGTCGTCTACGCCTCCGCGGTCGAGTTCATCCACACTGCGACGTTGGTTCACGACGACATCATCGACGAGTCCGAGCTCCGGCGCGGCCGGTTGGCGGCGCACTCGCGCTGGGGAAACGACAAGACGGTCCTGCTGGGCGACTACCTGTACATCAGCTCGATGAAGCTGGCCCTCACCTACGACGACGCCATCCCCATCGTGCGCCTCTTGTGCGACGTCACCCGACGGATGATCGAGGGTGAGCTGTACCAGTTGACGAAGACCGGCGACGTGGACATCTCGGAGGAGGAGCACCTCGAGATCATCCGGCGCAAGACGGCGTACCTGTTCGGCGGCTCCGCCGAGATCGGCAGCATGCTCGGAGCCACGACCGACGCGCAGCGTTCGGCGCTCCGCGACTACGGGTTCAATCTAGGCGTCGCCTTTCAGCTCGTCGACGATCTGCTCGACTTCACGGCGGACCAGAGCAAGCTGGGGAAGCCCGTGGGCCAGGATCTTCGCGAAGGAAAGGTGACGCTGGCCCTGATTCACCTGCTCGGCCGCGAGGCGAAGAATTGTCGTGCGCGCCAGATCGCCAGCGCCACGGTGGAGACCGGCGAGATCGGCACGAGCGATTGGCGTGAGCTGGGAATCCTGCTGCGCGAGCACCGCGCGACGGACTACGCCTACGACAAGGCCGTCGAGCACGCGACGGCGGCCCGCGACTGCCTGGCGGCGTTTTCTCCCTCCGTCGAGCGCGATGCGCTGCTCGCCCTGCCGGACTACGTGCTGGCGCGCGATCGTTGATGCCGGCCGGCATCCGGCCGGCCGGTGATCGAGGTCCGACGTCCCGATGCCTGACGACTCCGGACCCGAGTTCACTCTCGAAGAGGCCCGGACCCGCGTCGCCCGGCTGCGAGCCGAGTTGAGACGTCACGAACGTCTCTACTACGTCCTCGACACGCCCGAGATCAGCGACGCCGAGTTCGATGTCCTGCTGCGGAAGTTGCAGCAGTTGGAAGAGCTGTATCCGGCCCTGGTTACCCCCGATTCTCCGTCGCAGCGTGTCGGCGGGGCGCCGCGCGAGGGAGTCAAAAAGGCGCAGCATTCCTCTACCATGCTCAGCCTGGACAACGCGTTGGACGACGCGGAGCTGGTCGACTTCGACCGGCGTGCGCGGGAACTGGCCGGGGTGGAGGTCCTGGACTACGTCGGCGAGCTGAAGCTGGACGGCCTCTCGATGGCGGTGCGTTTCGGTCGGGCGCCCGACGCGCCGGACGGTGACGGCAATCGGCAGCCCGGTTCGCCGGAGGACCCGGATGCCGACAGCCACCTGACGCTTGCGCTGACGCGCGGCGACGGGGTAGAGGGCGAGGTGATCACACCGAACGCCCGCACCCTCCGGTCGTTGCCGCTATCGATTCCGGCACGCGAGCTGTCGAACTGCGGGGTGCCGGGGGAATTCGAAGTGCGCGGCGAGGTCGTCATGCCGACCGACGCATTCGCGGGCCTCAACACACGGCAGCGCGCGGAAGGAAAGCCGCAGTTCGCGAATCCGCGCAACGCGGCGGCCGGGTCGCTGCGGATGCTGGACGCGGCGGTCACTGCTTCCCGCAGACTCGACTTCTACCCGTATCTGCTGCTCGCCGCCGGACAACCGGTTTTCCCTTCCCACTGGGCGGCGCTGGAAGCGCTGGCGTCACTCGGTTTCAAGGTGAACCCGTCGCGCGATCGTCTGCGCGGCCTCGACGGCCTGCGTCGGTTCCGGGATACCTGGCTCCCCCGGCGCGCCGAGCTCCCGTACGAGATCGACGGCCTGGTGTTCAAGGTCGATTCCATGGACCTGCAGCGGCGTCTCGGCGCCACTTCGAAGTCGCCTCGCTGGGCCGTCGCGTGCAAGCCGGCGGCGCAGCAGGAAGAGACGGTGGTCGAGGACATCGGCGTGCAGGTGGGGCGGACCGGCGCGGTGACCCCGCGTGCCCGGCTGCGGCCGGTGCAGGTAGGCGGGGTGACGGTGTCGCACGCGACGCTGCACAACGCGGACGAGATCGCGCGCCTGGGACTGCAGATCGGGGACGCCGTGCTGGTGGAGCGCAGCGGCGACGTGATCCCCAAGATCGTGCGGGTCGTTCGGGAGGGCGCGGACCGCCGGCCCTTCGTGATGCCGACGAGTTGTCCGACGTGCGACGCCGCGGTCGTCCGCCAGGAGGGAGAGGCCGTGGCGCGGTGCGTCAACGTCAGTTGCATCGCCCGACTGAAGGAATCGATCCTGCACTTCGCGAGCCGGACCGCCATGGACATCGACGGCCTGGGGGAGTGGCTGGTCGATGCGCTCATGGACGGCGGGATAGTGAAGGACGTTGCGGATCTGTATGCGTTACAGGCGGAGCAGTTGGCGGGGTTGGAGAAGGACGCCACGGTTGGCGAAGAAAAAGCGGTTCAATTGGTGGAAGCCATCACGCGCGCGAAGTCCGAGGCGACGCTGACCAGCGTACTCGTGGCGATCGGCATGAGTGGTGTGGGCGATCGCAAGGCTGCATTGCTCGCGGATCGCTTTCGGAATCTGCAGCGGATTGCCGAGGCCACGGTGAAGGAGCTGCTGGCGGTCGACGGGATCAGCCCGCGCCTTGCAGGGTCCATCCACAAGTTCTTCGAGCGATCCGACAACCGGTACCTTGTCTATTTGCTGCAGCGGTCGGGATTGCTGCCCTGTGACAACGAGATGACGGATCCGAAACGCACCGTCGTGCTCGATGAACCGGCCGGCGCGGCGCAAGTGGCGTCCGCGGGGCGAAACGAAGATCCGGGAAGATGCGGTGAGGCCCTCCGGCGTTTCGTTGTGCGGAGCGCGAAGCATGTCGACGGACTGGGGGGCACGCTGGCCGGCAAGCTGGTCGACAGCGGTCTGGTCCGGACGCCGGCGGATCTCTATCGGCTGACCGCCGGGCGAATCGCGGGGATACCCGTGAAGATCCGGCTTGGCACGAAGTCCGCTCACAGGATCATGGATGGCCTGGAACAGTCGAAGCGCTTGCCGCTCGGCCGTCTCGTATTCGGTCTAGGCATCAGGCATGTCGGAGACCGGACGGCTTCGTTGCTGGCGAATCACTTCCACAGCCTGGACGCGATCTCGTCGGCCTCGGCCGAGGAACTCGAGCAGGTGGAAGAGGTCGGTCCCCGTATCGCCGAATCGATTCGGACTTTCTTCGGGGCCAGCATGAACCGCGACCTGGTCGAACAGTTACGGCGCCACGGCCTCCGATTCCGGGAAGACGGAAGCGACGGCCAGGAGCCGCAGTCGCTCGCCGGCAGGGTGTTCGTGCTGACCGGCGCGCTGGAGGGCATGACGCGCGAGGAGGCCAGGGCGCGCATTCAGGCGGCCGGCGGCAAGGTCAGCGGCTCCGTAAGCGGGAAGACGGACTACGTCGTGGCCGGAGATGAGCCCGGCTCCAAGAAGCGAAAGGCGGAGCAACTCGGCGTGGCCGTGATCGACGAAGCCGGACTGCTCGAGAAGCTGGCCCCCGGCAGGTCGCCGGCGGACGGGAGCGCGTCCCGGGTCGCGGAGACGGGATCTTGAAGGGGAAGTGTCATGAATAGACCATGGTCTCAGACCATGGTCTATTCATGAGTAGCGGAGGCTTGCGTGGAACAGCTCGCCATCTCGAAGTTCAAGGCAACCTGCCTGGCCGTTCTCGATCGTGTGAACCGAACGGGGCAGCCTCAGAGATCCCCTCATTTTGCTATGTGAACCGAATAAGACGCCAGTCCTATCGAGATAGAACGTCTGGCATTCTAAAGGTTGGCAGAATAGCGCACCTGAATTAGAATGTGGTTCCTATGCATCCACAGGGAAACCGGCAGATGTCATCCGGGCGATGGCTTCGGAGACACGACCTCCTGAAATTCATCAACACCTTGTACGAAGGCGACCTGCATGCCAAGCGGGTGCTGTCACTGGCCAACGCCACCCTGGGCGTGCTGACGAGTGCGTCGCTGGCAATCCATGCGGTGGGGCGCGGCCTGGCGCAAGCCATGGGTACGTTGACCAAACATGGCGTCAAGCAGGTGGACCGGCTCCTGAGCAATCGAGGCATCAACGTCTGGACATTCTTCGCCCACTGGACGCCGTACCTCATCGGCGCCCGCACCGAAGTGGTCGTCGCGCTGGATTGGACGAGTTTTGCGGCCGACGAGCAGGAGACGATCGTGCTGTCGATGTTGACCGGGCACGGGCGCGCAACGCCCCTGCTATGGAAGACGGTGGCGTCGTCGACGCTGAAGGACAATCAGCGGCGCTACGAGTACGAGGTGCTGTGCCGGTTGCGCGAAGTGCTGCCCGACGGGGTGAAAGTCACCATCGTGGCCGATCGGGGCTTTGCCGACTGCAAGCTGTTCTACGCGTTGACGACGGAGTTGGGCTTCGAATACGTGATTCGGCTGCGTGGGGACGTCTATGTGACGAACGCACGCGGCGAACGGCGCGTGGCCGCCGCGTGGGTTGGCGCCGGTGGGCGTGCGCGGCGGCTGGTGGGGGCTCGGGTGACCGACGTGCACGAGTGGCCAGTGGGCGCGGTCGTGTGCGTACACGATAAGAAGATGGACGAACCGTGGTGTCTGGTGGCCAGCGAAGCGTCGGTCCCGACGCGGGTGTTGATTCGCCACTACGGCAAGCGCTGGGGGATCGAGGCGGGCTTCCGAGACATCAAGGACATGCGCTTCGGGATGGGGCTGTCATCGATGCATGTGTCGCGCCCGGACCGGCGGGACCGCTTGCTGCTGCTCAGCGCGTTGGCGATTGCTGTGCTGTCGTTGCTGGGTGCGGCGGGCGAGCGGATCGGCTATGACCGGTGGTTGAAGGCGAACACGGTGAAACGGCGGACGCATTCGTTGTTTCGGCAGGGGTTGATGCTGTACCACCATCTTCCCAATTGGCCCGAGGATCGGATTCGTCCGTTGATGGAGACGTTCGGGAGCATGCTGATGGAACAGCGGGTGTATCGAGAGGTCTTCGGCGTGATCTGACGCTTGCAGAATGAGGGGATACATGAGCGGGGCAGCCGGTCCTGATCACCCGGTTCGGCAAGCCCGTGGCGGACGTGGTGCCCCCTTCGCCCCCCGAACGTCCGGAGCGGTGGCTGGGCTGCATGCGCTCCACGCTCCGCATCAACGGCGACATCGTCTCGCCCGCGCTGGACGAAAAGGAATGGGAGGTCCTGCGCTCGTGAAGCTCCTGCTGGATACGCACATCTGGATCTGGAGCGTTGCAGAGCCGGAGCGTCTGTCGTCGCGAGTCCGCGATGCGTTGGAATCATCGGAGAACGAGATCTGGTTGTCGCCCATCAGCATCTGGGAGTTTCTGCTCCTGGTGGAGAAGGGGCGTCTGACTCCAGACATGCCGGCCCTCAGGAGCTTGCGCCACAGCATTTGCTCGGTTGCGTTCTGCGGCGCAGACTCCTAGACTGGCAAATCAGGTCGCGCGTACGTCGGTGTCGCCCGGTGGATGATGACTGTCAACCACAGGCGCCCATACGCGTTCGGGGATCGCGTCGCCGTCCGGCGCGGCACGATTCGTACGTGCAGCTCGCTTCACCCTCCTTGCCACCGCTTCCGCCCGCGGCTGTCGGCCGCCGGCGATCCTTCCGCCCCGCCCGTGCGAGCCACCTCGTCAGGTCCCGTGTCGTCGATGCCGGCGCATCCAGGGAAAGGAGGAGCGACGACCGCGCCGTGGCCCGCCAGTCAACACGCACTTCCCAGGAGGTAACGTCATGAGGAAGGCCGCGTTCGTCGGCGGCGCCGCGGCGGTGCTTGTCGTCTCTTCGGCCCTGTCGGTCTCGGCGCAGGGTTTCGGCGCAATCGGCGGGAGCGTGCTCGACGAGGCGGGTTTCGTGCTGCCCGGCGTTACGGTCACCCTGTCGAACCCCGGCGTGATCGGCGGCGATCAGGAAACGGTATCCGATGCCCGGGGCGCCTACCAGTTTCCCCGGCTCGTGCCCGGGACCTACACCGTCACGGCCACGCTGATCGGCTTCAGCACCCGCATCCAGGAAGGCGTCGTGGTCAACGCCGACGTGACGGCCCGCGCGGATCTGCAGCTCTCGGTCGGCGCTCTCGAGGAGACCGTAACGGTGACCGGTGAAACGCCGCTGCTCGACACGGCGTCCACCCTGCGCCAGACGGTGATGTCGCGCGACGTGATCGATACGCTGCCGGCGCGGCAGGACATCTGGGCGATGGCGCGCACCGCCCCCGCGGTCGTCATGACGAAGTACGACGTGGGGGGGTCGGAGATGTTCGCGCAGACCGCCTCCGTGGTGCACGGCAGCGCGTTCGAGGAGCGAACCCACATGATCGACGGCATGGAGGTCACGTGGGGCGGCGGCGAGGGCTGGGTGATCAGCTACTTCGACGCCCACAGCTTCGAGGAGGTGAACTTCCAGACGTCGGGCGGCTCCGCGGAGTACGGCAAGGGCGGTCCCGTCATCAACATGATTACCAGGACGGGCACCAACGAATTCGCGGGCCAGTACTCGTTTACGGGGGGCGGCGGCCCCACCGCCTTCGACAATCTCCCCGCCCGGCACTTCGACGACTTGCTGGCGGCGGTTCCGGCGCGGGCGCTCCAGGCGAATCCCGATCTCGTGCCGAGCGCCAAGATGCTCGGCGTCTACGACAACTCGATGACGTTCGGGGGACCGATCGTCCGGGACAACCTGTGGTACACGGTCACGACGTCGCTGGTCTACCTGCGGCAGAACCGCCTCGGGTCCTACAACATCGACGGCACGCGGGTCCTGGAGAGCAATCGGATGCGGAACGTGCAGGGCAAGCTGTCGTGGCAGGCGGCCGAGGCCAGCCAGCTTCACTTCATGTTCAACTTCAACGAGAAGCGCGTGTATTTCCGGCCTCAGAACACCGGACCGAGCAGCCACTTCATCGAATCCAACGCGATGACGAGCCAGCGGATCAGCAGTCCGCTGTACCAGACGAAGTGGACGTCGGTCCCACGCCGGAACATGTTGCTGGAGGCGTCGGCCAGCCTGCTGACCGGTGAGGAGCACGGTCGCCCCGTACCGGGCGTGCAGCCGGGCGACCTGCCGACGTTCGACGCCGTCCGCCTGGAGCACCGGGGGGCCGTCCCGAGCTACCTGAACCGGCCGGCGACCCGGGTCCACGCTCTGTCCGGACTGACCTTCCTGGTCGGGGAGCACGACATCAAGGTCGGCTACCAGGTGCAGTGGCGCAAGCACGGAGACACGCACTTCTCGTTCATATCGCCGTATGCATTCGGGGGTTTCCAGAACGGTATTCGCGCCGTCTTTCGCGACGGGATACCCGATTCGGTCAACACGTACAACACGCCGACCACGTTCGAGATGTTCGCGCGCGATCACGCGGCCTACATTCAGGACAGGTGGCGGCCGACCCGGAAGCTCACTTTGAATCTCGGGTTGCGGCTGGAGAAGCTCAATGCCTGGCAGCCGGCGGTCTGCCAGGAAGAGACGCTCTTCATCGCCGCGGAGTGCTTTTCCGCCATCGACGGCGCGCCGAACTTCTTCTCGCCGTCGCCGCGGTTCGGCCTGATCTACGACTTCGCCGGCGACGGACGGACCGCGCTGAAGGTTACCGTCAACCGCTACAACCAGCCGATCGGCGTCAGCTACATACGGTCCTATCTGAACCCGGTGCGCCGCACCACCGACACCCGGACGTGGACCGACGCGAACGGCGATCTGTTCCCGCAGCTCGACGAGCTCGGGCCGTCGACCGGCTTCAATCTCGGCACGACCAACCGGTTCGCGGACGATCTCCGCTGGCCGGCGGCGACGGAGTACTCCGTCGGATTCGAGCATCAGCTTCCGGGCGACATCGTCCTCGGGGCGACCTACATCCATCGCCGGCGCACGAACGAGATCGGGTCGCGGAACGCCGCGGTTCCGGCCTCGAGCTACACGCCGATCGACGTGACGGAGGCGGTCACCGGCCGGCAGGTGACCGTCTACAACCTGGATCCGATGCTCAGAGGCGTGTTCGACGTGGTCTACGCCAACGAGCCCGAGCATGACGCCGTGTTCAACGGCGTCGATGTGACGTTCAACAAGCGGATGAGCAACCGCTGGATGCTGATGGGAGGCCTGAGCCTCGGCGACACGGTCGGGGACATCTACGGCGCGCGCGCCGATCTGAACAATCCCAACTACCAGTTCAGACGCGGCGTGAACACGTACGACATCCCGGTGTCCTTCAAGGCCTTCGGGCTCTACGAGCTGCCGTATCAGCTCCAGCTCAGCGCGAGCGCCCAGCACTTCACCGGCTTCCCCGAGCTGACCACGGTCCGCGTCAGCGGCAACACCGTGGCCCTCACCCAGGTGGCCCAGACCGTGACGGTCGATCCGCGAGGGACGACGCGCAGCGGGACCGTCAACATGGTCGATATCAGTCTGCGGCGGAGCTTCGCGAACGGCCGCTATCAGGTCACCCCGGTTCTCGACGTCTTCAACCTGTTCAACAGCGCCGCCATAGCGGCGCGCGTGACGACGCTGGGATCGGCCTACCAGCGGGTGCGGGACATTCAGCGGGGTCGCCTCGTCAAGTTCGGGCTGAACGTCGACTTCTGAGGCAGGACGCCGAGACGCAGCCGCTGCCCCTGCTTTCGCCGCGTGGCGGGAGCAGGGCTTCTCGTTCGCGGCACGCTCCGGGGACGATGGTCAGAAAGGCGTGAGCACCGACAGCGGGTCGAGCCCCAGGGGAGCGTCATTCCTCCAGGGTCTCCCGCGCTCGTACTGCCCGAGCTTTTCGGCCATTCGCGGCACGAGGTCCTCGCGGCCGGCGCGCGTCGCGGCGGCCATTCCCTCGCGCTGCCACCGGGCGGCGTCCTCGTAGTATTCGAGCTCGGCGAGCGCCATGGCGAGGGTCTCGCCGAAGTCGGTAACCCGTTGCGCCGCGGGCAGCGCATCCAGCACCGCCATGGCCGCCAGGCCGTCACGGACGCGGGCATCCGGCGCGGCGACCAACAGGCGTGCCAGCGCGTGGCTGAAGATCGGCCGCTCGGGGTAGCGAGACGCCAAGTCGGCCAACCGGGCGCGGGCCTCCCGGTAACGCCCGAGATCGACGAGCGCCGCCGCGTACCCGAACGCTGCGCCGCCGGACCGCGAGTCCGTGTCGACGACCTGTGCGTACTGCGCCAGTGCCTCGCCCGGACGACCGGTTCTCCGCAGTACGCCGGCCAGCCAGACGCGCGCGTCCACGAACGCGGGATCGAACCGTAGAGCAGCCGCGAAGCGTTCGACGGCGTCGCGATCGCGACCGCGCGCCTGCAGGAGCACGCCGAGGCTGTATTGCGTCCTGGCGGAGTTCGGGGCCAGCCGCGCCGCTTCCGCGAGCTGCTGGCCGGCCCCGCGCGTGTCGTCCACCATGAACAGGGCGATGCCCAGCTTCTGGCGGAGTGACGAGTTGGCGGGGGCCAGCTCGACGCCCCGGCGGAAGTACGCGGCCGCGCCCGCCCAGTCGCCGCGTTCGAGGGCGCGGGTTCCACGGCCGTCGTACGCCAGCGTGCTCCGAAGTACGACGTCCGTTTCTTCCAGCAGCGGATCCGCCCGCTCGATCGGCCGGTTGCCGCGCTGCCGGAGGTGCGCTTCCGCCTTGTCCAGATCGCCCAGTCCGCGGAACGCCATTGCGAGCGGGTAGTGCAGGCTGGTGGCGCGTGGATCGAGCGCCAGCGCCGCCTCCAGGTGTCCCGCGGCGCGCGCATGGTCCCGTCTCGCCAGCGCCGCGCGTCCGAGGCCGAACCTGGCGAGGACCGAGCGGGGCTCCAGAGCGAGCGCCTGTTCGAACGGCGGAACGGCCGCTTCCGGCCGGCCCTGTGCGAGGTGGACCTCTCCGAGCCAGAGCAGCGTCGGAACGTCGTCCGGGCTGATGGCAAGGGTCTCCGCGAAGAACGTCGCCGCGCGCGCGAACGCGCCGGTGGTCCGGGATACGTGTCCCAGGTAGTAGGGCCAGCGGCGCTCGTCCGGGGCGAGCGCCCACGCATGGAGATAGCATGCCTCGGCCGTCTCGCGATGCCGGGTGGCCATGAGGAGATGTCCCATCTCGCCGTAGGCGCGGCTGAGTTCGCCGGGGGCGCTGTCCGGATGTTCGACGGCCGACGTCAACGCGGCGTACTGCTCTTCGATCTGCGCCCGGACGGACGGTTCCACCGCGGAGAGATCGGGCAATGCGACAGGCGGCAGCCGCGCCGCGTCCGGCCGGCCGGCCGTGGACGCCCCGGTGGCGCCCGTGACCGAGGCGCGATCGTCAGACGTGCACGCGGCGGCCAGGACGGCCGCTACCCATGCCGCCGCGGCGAGCGTGCCCGGCCGTCCGGCGCGGCGCCTCACGGCGCCGTTCCCCTGGTCAACGTCGTCCACCGATCGACGGCCATGCCGGGCCACTCCTCCAGGGTTCCATCCGGCCAGTGGACCCGCACGCGGTGCACCTCCTCCGCATCGCCGAGCCCTGCGTGCACGCGCGGGTCGTTGGCGGACGCGTAGCTCCCGTCGGTCCTGGCCCGCCGCCAGAGCGTCGGCCCGTTGTTACGCCAGATCTCGACCCGCGCGCCGAGCATGTCGCGGGGCGCGGTGCCCACGAGCCGCAGTCCGAGCCAGTGATGGCGGCCGGCGCTCTGGTTGACGAGCATCTGCGCCCGGCCGTTGTCGTTGGCGATCAGCACGTCCACGTCGCCGTCGTTGTCGATATCGCCGAACGCCGCCCCACGGCTCACCGCGGACCGCTCGAAGACGGCGCCGGCCCGATCGGTCACCTCTTCGAAACGCCCGTTGGCGAGATTGCGGAACAACTGGTTGCGCTGTGCGTAGGGAAAGGGCCCCCGGGGGGCCTGTCCGACGTCCTGCACCGTGCCGTTGACGGCGAGAACGTCGAGCCATCCGTCGTTGTCGAAATCGAACCACGCGGTCCCGAAGCCGGTGTAGCCGAAGCTGGATGGACCGAGTCCGGACGTCGCGCTACGGTCGTCGAACAGGCCCGTCCCGTCGTTGACGTAGATCGTGTTCGTCTGACTCGTCAGATGGGTCATGAACAGATCCTCGTCGCCATCGTTGTCGAAGTCGCCGGCGTCCACGCCCATGCTCGCTTCGGGGTTCCCGTCGGCATTCAGGGCCGTTCCGGACAGCAATCCGGCGTTGGTGAACGCGCCGTTGCGCCGGTTCATCCAGAGCTGGTTCTCGTGGCCGTCGTTCGCGACGTAGATGTCGGGCCAGCCGTCGCCGTCGAAGTCGGCCGTCACCACACCGAGCGCCGCGCCATGGGACTGCTCCGAAAGGCCGGTGGCGGTGACGTCGTCGAACCGCCCGTCGCCTCGGTTGCGATACAGCCGGTCCGGCTGAGGCCGAAAGGCGCCCGCATCGGCCGGTCCCCCGTGATGCGGAGCGCAGTAGTCGCGGCCGCCCGTTCGGCCCGGACAGGCCGTCGCCGTCGCGACGTCGTAGTGCAGATAGTTGCCCACGTACAAGTCCAGCCACCCGTCGCGGTCGTAGTCCACGAAGGAGGCGGACACGCCCCATCCGTCGTCGTCCGTTCCGCTCTCTCGCGAGCGCTCGACGAACGTGCCGTCGCCGTTGTTCCGGAAGAGCTGGTTGCGCCCGAAGTTCGTCAGGTAGAGGTCGATCCACCCGTCGTTGTCCACGTCCCCCGTGGCGATGCCCATGCCGTACCCGCGCGCGTCGATGCCGCTCTCCTCCGTGACATCCCTGAACCGCACAGCGCGGGTTCCATCGGCCTGCAAGAGCAGGTCGTTGCGGTACAGGCGCCCCGCGGGCCCCAGCGGTCCTCGCGGAGGGAACAGGGCCTGACTCATCGTCGCGTCCGGTTGGATCATCTGTCCCTGGACGAGGTAGACGTCGAGGTCGCCGTCGTTGTCGTAGTCGAGCAGTCCGGCGCCCGGCGCCATGATCTCGGGAATGTGAAACGCGCCCGCCGCGCCGTTGAAGTGGACGAAGTCGAGGCCGCTCGTGGCCGCGGCGTCGATGAACCAGTCGGACGCGGCGCCGGGTCGGCGACTTGCGGCAGCGGCCGGGGGAGACGCGGGGCCGGCCTCGTCCGACCGGCCCGCTCCGCGGTTTCCCGGCGCATCGGCGCCGCAACCCGCCACAAGTGCGCACGCAAGAAGTACGGGCGGGATCGGCGCACCCGATCGGCGTCCCGAGGGGGTACCTGCGCGCAGGAGTGGTTCCCGGACCGTTCGCCGCATCCCGCGCGTGCTGCAGCACTTCACGCGACAGACCACCGCCGGCTGATGGCGGGCATTGTGACGGACCAGTTGCTGGGCTAGTATACGGGACAGTTGATCCTGGCACGCCGGACCGGTGACGACGGCGCGGTCACCGGAGTGGGGCGGCGTGTATCCGCTGCCGGCTGCAGGCCGGAAGACGTCGCCGAGCACGCGAGGAGGGACGATATGATCGAACGACTTCGTGCGGTGAGCATGTACGCAGCGGCGGCGTTCCTGGCGGCGGGTCTCGTGGTGCTCGGCCCCCCTGTCGCGGCCCAGGACGACGACATCAGTGGCGTCGTGACCAGTGCGGCCGGCCCGGAGGCGGGCGTCTGGGTCATCGCCGAGACGCAGGACTTCGACACCGGCTTCCGGAAGATCGTCGTGACCGGCGACGACGGACGGTTCCTGGTGCCGGACCTTCCGGAAGCCGCTTACGAAGTGTGGGTGCGCGGCTACGGCCTGACCGACTCCGACAAGACGGCTGCACGGCCCGGCGACGACATCGCCCTGATCGCGACCGCGGCCGCCTCGCCGCACGCGGCGGCGGAGATCTATCCCGCCAACTACTGGTACTCGCTTCTGGAGGTGCCGCCGGCCAGCGACTTTCCGGGCACCGGCCCGCGGGGCAACGGCATCGGCGTCGCCATGCGGACGCAGGCCGACTGGGTCGACCGGCTGAAGGACGGCTGCCAGCTCTGCCACCAGCTCGGCAACAAGGCGACGCGCGAGATGCCGATGCTCGACCTCGACGACTTCGACTCGGCCGTCGCCGCGTGGGAGTACCGCATCCGGGCCGGCGGGGCCGGGCCGGCGATGGCGGTCGAGATCAACCGCATGGGCCGGCCTCGGGCCCTGCAGTTGTACGCCGACTGGAGCGACCGGATTGCCGCCGGCGAGCTCCCGCCGGTGCCCCCGCGCCCGCAGGGGCGCGAGCGCAACCTCGTCCTCAGCATGTGGGAGTGGGGACATCCGCGCGGCATGGTCCACGACGAGATCACGACCGACAAGCGCAACCCGACGCTCAATGCGAACGGGCCGATCTACGGGGTCGGCGGGGCGGGGCTCGTGATCACCGATCCGCGCACCCACACATCGGTCCGCATGGACCTGCCCACGCGCATCGAGCGGCCGCGGCGCGCCGACTCCTACCAGGGTTCGTCCACGGCGGTCCCGTCGCTCTATTGGGCCGATGAACCACCCGCCGGCCTGCAGAGCCGGAGCGCCCACAACCCGATGCTGGACGACAAGGGGCGCCTCTGGATCACGCAGGCGGTGCGGCCCAACGACGTGCCCGACTGGTGCCTCGAGGGGTCGGATCATCCGTTCGCGCAGTACTACCCGATCCAGCACCGCGCCGAGTCGCGGCAGGTGTCGTACTACGACCCGGAGACCGGCGAGTTCGAGCTCATCGACACCTGCTACTTCACGCACCACCTGCAGTTCGCCGACGACGAGGACGACACGCTCTGGCTGAGCGGCTCGACCGAGGCCATCGGCTGGCTCAACACGCGGCTCTACGACGAGACCGGGGACGAACGGGCGTCGCAGGGCTGGTGCCCGACCGTCATCGACACCAACGGCGACGGCCAGATCACGAAGCCGTGGAACGAGCCGGACTACAACGGCGACGTCGAGATCGACCCGGCGCGCGATACGCGCATCGGGAGCCTCGACAAGTTCAAGCGCGCCTACGGCGTGATTCCGCATCCGGATGGGTCGGTCTGGATCACGCGGCGCTTCGACGTGCCGGGACGGCTGATCCGGCTCGACCTCGGCGACAACCCGCCCGAGACCTGCATCTCGGAGGTGTACGAGCCGCCCTACGACCCCAGCGGCGATCCGAGCGAGTGGGGCTTCGGTCCCCGGGGCATCGACGTCGACCGCAACGGGCTGATCTGGACGGCGCTGGGCGGCAGCGGCCACCTCGCCAGCTTCGACCGCGACAAGTGCACGGTGCTGAACGGACCGGCGGCGACCGGCCAGCATTGCCGCGAGGGATGGACGCTGTATCCGTCCCCCGGGCCGAAGCTGAAGGGCGTCGACGGATCGGCGAACGCCGACTACCACTATTACAACTGGGTCGACCAGTTCGACACGCTGGGGCTTGGCGCGAACGTGCCGATCGCCACCGGCACGACGTCCGACGCGCTGCTCGCACTCGATCCGGACAGCGGCGAGTGGGTGATCATGCGCGTGCCGTATCCGCTCGGCTTCTACAGCCGCGGCCTCGACGGCCGGATCGACGATCCGGACGCCGGCTGGAAGGGGCGCGGCGTCTGGTCGAGCTTCAACACCGGATCGCCGTTCCACCTCGAAGGGGGCAAGGGGGCGACGAGCGAGATCGTGCGGTTCCAGATCCGGCCGCATCCGTTGGCCAACTGACGGTCTGCTCGATCCGGGCGCCGGGGAAGTCTGCGCCGTAGAACGGTGCAGACTTCCGGAGAGGGTTGGTTGGGCGGAAAACGGAGCCTTAGGGCGACGGTTTCCGGGCCAGGGAGTCGATGAGCAGGCGCTGCGGAAGGCGTCGAGAGGTGATGATGCGAATCTTCGAGTATCGGTGCGGGCTGGCGTTGATTCTGGCGCTGACCGCAGGCAGCGTTTCCGCCGGTGCGAACGAAGGCTCGCTGATCGATGCGGTCAAGGCGCGGGACACGGCGGCGGTCGAGGCGCTTCTGCGGGCGTCCGCCGACGTGAACGCGCCTGCCGCCGACGGGGCGACCGCGCTGCACTGGGCCGCCTACCACGACGCGGCGGGGCTGGCGGAGCGGCTGCTCGCGGCGGCCGCCGATGTAGAGGCGGCGAACGACTACGGCGTGACGCCGCTGTCGCTGGCGTGCGACAACGGGTCCGCGCGCATGGTGATGCGCCTGCTGGAGGCAGGGGCGGATGCCGACGCGGCCCGCTCGACCGGCGAGACCCCGCTGATGACGTGCGCCCGGACGGGCAGCGTCGATGCGGTGCGCGCGCTGCTGGATGCCGGCGCGAACCCCTCCGCGGCGGAGACCTGGCAGGGCCAGACCGCACTGATGTGGGCGGCGGCCGAGGGTCACACCGAGATCGTGCGCGCGCTGGTCGAGAACGGCGCCGACGTCCACGCCCGCACCGCCGGCGGGTTCACGGCGCTGGCGATCGCGGCGCGGGAGAACGAGCCGGAGCTGGCGGCGTTGCTGCTGGACGCGGGGGCCGACGTGAACGCGACCGCCCCGGGCGGCGCCACGCCGCTGGTGGTCGCGGCGGTCCGCGGGCACACCCGGCTGGCGACGTTCCTGCTGGAGCAGGGGGCCGACCCGAACGCCGGCGAGGGCGGCTACACGCCGCTGCACTGGGCGGCCGGCTCCTGGCACACCGAGCTGACCGGCAGTTTGCGCGGCATCGAGACGGGGCGCGACGAGGAATGGCGTTCGATGAACGGGGTGCAAGAGGGGAGGTTGGCGCTGGTCGAGGCGCTGCTGGCTCACGGGGCGGATCCCGACGTGCGACTGGTCAATCACCCGCCGCAGTTCGGGTTCGCGAGCCAGCGCTTCCGCGTGAGCATGGTCGGCGCCACGCCGTTCCTGCTCGCCGCGATGGACGCCAACGTGCCGGTGATGGACGCGCTGGTCGCCGCCGGCGCCGACACGCGGCTCGCGACCGACGAAGGGACCACGCCGCTGATGGTGGCGTCGGGTCTGGGGCGGGTGCCGGCCGAGACGCGGGTGACCGAGGCGGAGACCCTCGACGCCGTGCAGTTGGTGTTGGATCTCGGCGCCGACGTGAACGCGACCAACGCGGTCGGCCGCTCGGCGTTGCACGGGGCGGCGCACATCCGCTCGGACGCGGCCGTGCAGCTTCTCTTCGAGCACGGGGCGACGGTCGAGGTCCCGGATCGGCGCGGCATCACGCCGCTGATGATCGCCGAGGGGGGCGGGCACATCCTGCTGCCGGGGCTCGGCGGGGGAAGCACCGCCGATCTGCTGCGGGCGCTCGGCAGCGCGGAGACGACCGAGAGCTTCATCGACATCTTCAACGAGGGACCGATTCGGTGACGGTGGGGACAACTGCCGGGCGCCTGCGCCGTAGCATGGCGTAGATTCGCGGAGAGAGTTCGTTGGCGGATAGCGGGAGCCGTCAGGCGGACGAGTTTCGGGCTGGTGGCTGAAATGACGGCGCGCCGGTGGACGGCGCCAACACGCGGGAGACGACGATGACGAGCTGGGCGAGGGGAACCAGACCGGCTGCGGCCTTCGTGACGGGACTCGCGCTCGCCCTGTACGCCTCCGCCGCGCCCGCGGCAGCCCAGGCGCCCTCCGCGGCTGCCGTATCCGTGCAGCCAGCCGCGCAGGCTCCGACCGAGCCCCCGGCGGGGACCGACGCCTCGATGTGGCGCGCGGTGCTGGACCGCTACTGCGTGACCTGCCACAACGAGCGCCTGCTGACGGGGAACCTCGCCCTCGACGATATCGGCATGGAGCACGTCGGCGCGGATGCGGAGGTCTGGGAGAAGGTACTCCAGAAGCTGCGCACGCAGGCGATGCCGCCGCCGCGCCGCCCGCGGCCGGACGCGGAGACCTACGGTGCGTTTGCGACGTGGTTGGAAACCGCCCTCGACCGGGCCGCCGCCGCCGAGCCGAATCCCGGCCGGCCGACTATCCATCGCCTCAACCGGCTGGAGTACACGAACGCCATTCGCGATCTGCTCGATCTGGAGATCGACACGGCGACGATGCTCCCGGGCGACGACCTGGCGTTCGGCTTCGACAACAACGCCGACATCCTGACCGTGGCGCCCGGGCTGCTGGAGCGCTACATGTCGTCGGCCCGCAGAATTGCGCGTCTGGCTGTCGGCGACCCGAGCATCGAGGCCGACGCGGTGCGCTACCCGCTCTCCTCGCTGCTGGTGCAGGACGACCGCATGGGGGAGGACCTGCCGTTCGGCTCGCGCGGCGGCGCCGCGGTGCGGCACCATTTCCCGCTCGACGGGGAGTACCTGGTCCGCATCGGGCTGCAGGGCAGCGGCAGGCGGGAGCCGCAGGAGATCGACGTGCGGGTGGACGGCGTCCGGCGCGCGCTGCTGCGGGTCGGGAATTGGCCGGAGGGCGCCGATCCCG
Organism: Vicinamibacterales bacterium; assembly: GCA_965116825.1. Taxonomy (GTDB): domain Bacteria; phylum Acidobacteriota; class Vicinamibacteria; order Vicinamibacterales; family UBA8438; genus WTFV01. The sequence goes on along the minus strand of OZ220736.1, from coordinate 5,718,946 downwards.
GAGCGGCGCGGGTCGTGGATCCCGGCGAGCCGTTGCTGGTCCGCTTCCCGGCGCGCGCGGGCACGCACGTGGTGAGCGTGTCGTTCACGAAGCGGACGGCGGTGACCGAGGGGATGGCGCCGAGCCGGCTGCCGATCTGGACGTTCTCCACGGGCCGCGGCTACGTGCAGCGGATGGCGCTCGAGAGCGTGGCGGTCGAAGGTCCCTTCAGTCCCGACACGATCGGCCGCGGACCCGAAGGGGAAGGCGAGGCGGCCAGCCGCCGGCGCATCTTCGTCTGCCGTCCGGAGACGGCCGCGCAAGAGGGGCCGTGCGCCGACGAGATCCTGGGGACGCTGGCCCGGCGGGCGTTCCGCCGGCCGGTCGACGACCTCGACCTCGATCTGCTGCGCGGCTTCTACGGCGAAGGACGCGCCGAGGGCTCTTTCGACGCCGGCATTCAGCGGGCCCTGGAGAGCATCCTGGTCGATCCCGAGTTCCTGTTCCGCATCGAGCGGGATCCGGCGGGCGTCGAGCCTGCCTCCCCCTACCGCCTCAGCGACCTCGAGCTCGCGTCGCGGCTGTCGTTCTTCCTGTGGAGCAGCATTCCGGACGACGAGCTCCTGGACGCGGCGGCGGCCCGCAGGCTCAGGGACCCGGCGGTGCTGGAGCGGCAGGTGGGGCGGATGCTCGCCGACGAGAAGGCGGGCGTGCTCGTGTCGAGCTTCGCCGCGCAGTGGCTGCACCTGCGCCGCATGCGCACGGTGACTCCCGACGTCAATGCCTTTCCGGGGTTCGACGAGAACCTGCGGGACGCCCTGGTGCGCGAGACGGAGCTGTTCGTCGAGAGCCAGATGCGGGAAGACCGGAGCGTGGTCGACCTGCTGAGCGCGGACTACACCTTCGTCAACGAGCGCCTCGCCCGGCACTACGGGATTCCGAACGTTTACGGCTCGCGCTTCCGGCGCGTCGCCCTGCGGGGCGAGGAGCGCCGCGGCCTGCTCGGCCACGGCAGCGTGCTGACCGTGACGTCGCTGGCCACACGGACCTCACCGGTCGTGCGCGGCAAGTGGGTGCTGGAGAACATCCTCGGCACGCCGCCGCCCCCGCCCCCGCCGGATGTCCCGGACCTGCCGGAGCGGGCCGACGACGGCACGGTCACGTCCCTGCGCGCCCGCCTGGAGGCGCATCGCGCGAACCCCGTGTGCTCGAACTGTCACGCCCGGATGGATCCGCTCGGTTTCGCGCTCGAGAACTTCGACGCTGTCGGCAAGTGGCGCGACACGGGCGTTGCCGGCACACCCATCGATCCTTCCGGCACGTTGCCGGACGGGACGGCTTTCGAGGGATTTCCGGACCTGCGGGACATCCTGCTGGAGCGTCGCGAGGAGTTCGTCACCACCGTTGCCGAAAAGCTGCTGACCTACGCCCTCGGCCGCGGCGTGGAGTACTACGACCGCCCGGCCATCCGCGCCATCGTGCGCGAGGCCGCGGCGAACGACTACCGCTGGTCGTCGCTGATTCTCGGCGTCGCCCGGAGCCTTCCGTTCCAGATGAGGAGATCGGACTCATGATCATCACGAAGAAGACGCTGCCCCGGCGCACCGTGCTCCGCGGATTGGGCACCGCAGTGGCGCTTCCGCTGCTCGACGGGATGGTGCCGGCGCTGACCGCGCTCGGCCGGACGGCCGCCCGGCCGAAGCCGCGCCTGGGCTTCGTGTACGTGCCGCACGGCGCCGTGATGAAGAACTGGACGCCGCCCACCGAGGGTGCCGGGCTCGAGTTCACGCCCATCCTGAAGCCGCTGGAGCCGTTCCGCGACAACCTGGTCGTGCTGTCCAACCTCGATCACGCGCCGGCGGCGCAGATGCCGGGGGACCCGGCCGGGGGCCACGGGCGGATCACCGGCGCCTTCCTGACCGGCGTGCACGCCAAGCCGACCGAGGGCGCCGACTTCGAGGCGGGTGTCTCGGTCGACCAGATCGCGGCGGCGCAGCTCGGCCAGCAGACGCAGCTCGCCTCCCTGGAGGTGGGCATCGGGCTGCCGGAGTTCGGCGGCGCCTGCGATGCCGGCTTCAGTTGCGCCTACATCTCCACCCTGAGCTGGAGCACGCCGACGACGCCGCTGCCGATGGAGAGCAACCCGCGCGCGCTCTTCGAGCGGCTGTTCGGCGACGGCACCAGCACCGACCCGCAGGCGCGGCGCGAGCGGATGCGCAAGGACCGCAGCATCCTCGACGCGGTGACCCGCAAGGTGGCCCGACTGCAGGACGGGCTGGGCGCGGCGGACCGGGCCAAGCTGACCGACTATCTCGCCGCGGTGCGCGACGTCGAGCGCCGCATTCAGCGCGCCGAGGCGGATGCCGACCGCGAGCTGCCGGTCGTGGACCGGCCGTCCGGGAGCATTCCGGCCTCGTTCGACGAGTACGTCAAGGTGATGTTCGACCTGCAGGTGCTCGCCTACCAGGCCGACCTCACCCGCGTCATCTCCTTCCTGATGACGCCGGAGCTGACGGCGCAGACGTACCCGCAGATCGGAGTGCCCGATCCGCACCACGCGCTGTCGCACCACGAGAACCGGCCGGAGAGCCTGGAGAAGTTGACCAAGGTCGGCACATACCACACGGCGCTGCTCTCCTACTACCTGGACAGGCTGCGGGCGACGCCCGACGGCGACGGCACGCTGCTGGATCAGGTGGCGATCCTCTACGGCAGCGGGATGAGCAACAGCAACCTGCACAACATTCAGAAGCTGCCGATCCTGGTCGCGGGCGGCGCCGCCGGTCAGCTCGAGGGCAACCGCCATCTGACCTACGCGGACGAGACGCCGCTGACGAACCTGTACCTGACGCTGCTCGGCATGATGGACGTGCCGACCGAGAACTTCGGCGACAGCACCGGCGAGCTGCGTTATCTGACGGGGGTCTGAGTCCGCTGACGGGGGTCTGAGTCCGCTGCGGGGGCTGAGCTGTCTGACAGGGATCGAGGCCGGTCGAAGCCTGGAGAGTGGGTGATGCAGCGGGGATTGTGCCGCGGGCTCCTGGGACCGCGGTTTCTCGTCCTGGTCGGGTTGCTGGCCGCGGTCATGGGGCCGGCGGCGGCGCGGCCCGGCTTCGCGCAGCCCGAGAACCTCGCCGCTTCGGCCGGTGAATCCGGCGGCAGCGCGGAGGTCCGGGCCGTTCTGAGCCGCTACTGCCGGGCATGCCATAATCAGCGCTCGACGGTCGGGCGCGAGACCGGGCTCGCTTTCGACGTGCTCGACGTCGGCGAGATCGCCGACGATGCCGAGCGCTGGGAGCACGTCGTCCGGCGGCTCCGCAACGGCTCGATGCCGCCGGCGGGCCGGCCGCGGCCGGCCGCGGAGGCCTACGAACGAGTCGCGACGTGGCTGGAGACGCGGCTCGACGCCGCGGCCGACGCCAACCCGGATCCGGGCCGGCCCGCCGTCCTCCATCGCCTGAACCGCGCCGAGTACCGCAACGCGATACGCGATCTGCTCGCGCTCGACGTCGACGTGTCGTCGGTGCTGCCGCCGGATACGTCGAGCTACGGCTTCGACAACATCGGCGATGTGCTCGGCCTCTCGCCGCTCCTTCTGGAGAGCTACCTCGCCGCCGCGAACCGCATCAGCCGGCTCGCCGTCGCCAGCGATTCGGGCGTCGCCGTGACCGCCGACGTCTACCGGGTGTCGACCGAGCTGACGCAGCGCGATCGCCTGGAAGGGCTGCCGTTCGGCACCCGCGGGGGCACGCTGGTCGAGCATTTCTTCCCCGTCGACGGCGAGTACGAGATCCGCGTCCGCCTGGCCCGCAACGGCGCGTCCGGCAACGGCGGCGACATCGTGGGGCTGAACGAGCCGCACCAGGTGGAGATTGCCGTCGATGGGGCCCGGGCCGGATTGCTGACTGTCGGAGCGGATCTCGCGGCCGAAGACTCCGACTGGAGCGCGAGCCCGCTGGAGGCCGCCGACGCCAATCTACGGGTCCGGGTTCCGGTGCAGGCGGGGCCGCGGCGGCTGGCCGTCTCTTTCCTCAGACGACCCGCCGCACAGGTCGAGCGCGTGCGCCGTCCGTTCCTGCGCGCGCTGTTGGAGCACGACCGGACGCATGACCTGCCGTACGTCAGCGAGGTGATCGTCACCGGGCCGTACCGTCCTGCTGCGCCGGTCAGCACGCCCAGCCGGGACCGCATCTTCACCTGCCGCCCCGAGGCGGGGGCCGCGGCCGAGCGCGCGTGCGCCGAGGAGATTCTGGCCGCCCTGGCGCGGCGGGCGTTTCGCCGCCCGGTCGACGCCAACGACCTGGGTGTGCTGCTGCCGTTCTACGAGGCCGGATACCGGGAGGGAGGCTTCGAGCGGGGCATCGAGCAGGCCGTGGCCCGGCTCCTGGTGAGCCCGTCGTTCCTCTTCCGGATCGAGCTCGATCCGGTGGACGCGGCTTCCGGCAGGGCGTATGCGGTGGAGGATCCGGCGCTCGCGTCCCGGTTGTCGTTCTTCCTCTGGAGCAGCGTGCCCGACGAGGAGCTGCTCGACCTCGCCGCCCGCGGCGAGTTGAGCGATCCGGACGTGCTGGAGCAGCAGGTGCGGCGCATGCTGGCCGACTCGCGGGCGGACGCGCTGGCCGAGAACTTCGCCGGGCAGTGGCTGTACCTGCGCAACGTGCCGGCGGCGCGGCCTGACTTCCGGCGTTTTCCGAACGTCGACGACAACCTCCGGCACGCGTTCCGCCGCGAGACCGAGCTCCTGTTTCAGAGTATCGTCCGCGAGGACCGCAGCGTCATCGATCTGCTGGCCGCCGACTACACGTTCGTCAACGAGCGCCTGGCGCGGCACTACGACATCCCGTACGTCTACGGCGACCGCTTCCGGCGCGTGAACACCGCCGGCCATCCGATGCGCGGCGGCCTGCTGGGGCAGGGCAGCATGCTCACCGTGCAGTCGCTGTCGACCCGCACGTCGCCGGTGAAGCGCGGCATCTGGATTCTGGAGAACATCCTCGGGACGACGCCGCCCGACCCGCCGCCGGACGTGCCGGAGCTGGAGGCCAGCGCGAACGACGGCCGCGAGCTCTCGATGCGCGAGGCGATGGAGCGGCACCGCGCCAACCCGACGTGCGCGGCGTGCCACCGGCTGATGGATCCGCTGGGGCTGGCGCTGGAGAACTTCGACGCGGTCGGCCGCTGGCGCGAGACCGACGCGACGGGGGAGCCGCTCGACGTCTCGGGCGAGCTTCCCGACGGGACCCGCTTTAGGGGCGTTGCGGAGTTGAAGCAGGCGCTGCTGGCGAATCCGGAGCCGTTCCTGCGGACGCTGACCGAGAAGCTGCTGACCTACGCTCTGGGGCGCGGACTGGAATACACCGATGCCCCCGCGGTGCGGCGGATCGTGCGCGACGCGGCGTCGAGCGGGCATCGTTTCTCGGCGCTGGTGCTCGGTATCGTGAAGAGCGTGCCGTTCCGGCAGCGGCGGTCCGCCGGTGCCGCGCCGGAAGCGGTAGACTGACGGATTGGACGACGGATCAGGAAAGAGGAGCGCGGGAGGAATCATGCTGATCACGAAGCGGGCGTTGCCGAGGCGGACGTTTCTCCGGGGCGCCGGCGCCGCGCTGGCGCTGCCGCTGCTGGACGCAATGGTGCCCGCGGCCTCCGCGCTGTCGCGGACCGCGGCCGATCCGGTGCGGCGGCTGGGGTTCGTCTACTTCCCCAACGGCGCCAACATGTTCCAGTGGCAGAGCAAGGGGGAAGGCAAGGCGTTCGAGCTGTCGCCGACCCTGGCGCCCCTGGGCCCCTTCCGCGATGCGATCACGGTGCTGTCCGGGCTCGACAACGACCCGGCGAACCCGTGGGGCGACGGCATCGGCGACCATCCCCGCGCCGGCTCCTCGTGGTTGAACGCCATGCATCCGCTCAAGAGCGAGGGTCCGGCCGTGCGGGCGGGGACGACCATCGATCAGATCGCCGCGGCCGAGATCGGGCAGGACACGCCGCTCGGTTCGCTGGAGATGTGTCTCGAGCCGGCCGGCTGGATGGGCACGTGCGGGGGCAGCGGCTACAGTTGCGCCTACACCGACTCGCTGTCGTGGCGGACGCCGAGCACGCCGCTGCCGGCCGAGCACAATCCGCGCAACGTGTTCGATCGGATGTTCGGCGACGGCGCCACCCCCGAGGAGCGGCACGCGTTGCGCAAGCGCAACCGCAGCGTGCTCGACTCGGTCACGCAGGAGATCGCCGGCCTGGAACTCCAGATCGGCCCGCAGGATCGCGTCCGGCTGACGGAGTACCTGGACGCGGTGCGCGAGATCGAGCGGCGCATCCAGCGCAGCGAGGCGCACAGCGCCGCCATGCCGGACGCTGACCGCCCGCTCGGGGTGCCGGACGCCACCGGGGCGCACGCCAAGCTGATGTACGACCTGCAGGTGCTGGCGTTCCAGGCCGACCTGACCCGCGTCTTCACGTTCCAGCTCGGGCGCGAGACCAGTCAGCGGGCGTTCCCGGAAATCGGCGTGCCGGATCCGCATCACGCCACCTCGCACCACCAGTACGACCCGGAGCGGCTCGCCAAGATCGGCCTCATCGACACCTACCTGGTGCAACTGTTCGCCTACTTCCTCGACCGGCTGCAGTCGACGCCGGACGGGGACGGGACGCTGCTGGACCACGCCATGGTGATGTACGGGGGCGGCATCAGCGACGCCAATCAGCACAGCCACACGGCGTTGCCGCTGCTGGTTGCGGGCCGTGGCGGTGGGAAGCTCGCCGGGGGGCGGCACCTGGCCTATCCCGCCGGGACACCGCACGCGAACCTGCTCGTGAGCCTGCTCGACAAGGCCGGGGTACGAGTGGATCGAATCGGCGACAGCACCGGGCAGCTTCACGAGCTGTCCGGCGTATAGGGGCCGTGGTGGAACCTCACACAAGCCCCGGGAGCCGCGAGACGCATCGACGCCCGATGCCCGGCGTGACGGGCGGACGGCTGGCGAGCGGGTTGCTGGCCTTCGTGCTCTGCACGGGGACTGGCGTCGCAACCGCCCAGTCGCCGCTCATCGAGGCGGTGAAGCAGGGCGATCTCGCCGCGGTGCACGGCTTGCTCGAGCGGGGCGCAGCCGTCGACGCGCCCGAGATCGACGGCACCACGGCGCTCCACTGGGCCGTTCACCGCGACGACGGCGACGTCGCCTCCCTGCTGATCGCCGCCGGGGCGGACGTGACGGCGGCCAACCGGTACGGGGTGGCGCCGATCGCGCTGGCGAGCCTCAACGGCAGTGCGCCGATGCTGGCCCGGCTGCTGGCGGCCGGGGCGGATGCGAACCGCGCCCAACCGGAGGGCGAGACGGCGCTGATGACCGCGGCCCGCACCGGGCGGGTCGAGGCGGTCCGGCTCCTGCTCGAGCACGGCGCCGCCGCCGACGCGGCCGAGCAGTGGCGCGGCCAGACCGCGCTGATGTGGGCGGCCGCGGAGGGACACACGGCCGCGGTGCGGGAGTTGGTTTCCCACGCGGCGGATGTCCACGCCCGGTCGGGACATGCGGAAGGGTCGGCAGGCGGGCCGGCGGCCGAGGATGACGCCGGTGCGGAGGATGAAGCAGCGCCGCCGCCGGGATTCTCGGCGTTCCTCTTCGCCGTGCAGGGCGGTCATCTGGACGCCGCAACGGTTCTGGCCGATGCCGGTGCGGATGTCGACGACAGGGCGCCGGACGGCTCCAGCGCGCTGGTCGTCGCCATCGACAACCGCCACTACGAGCTGGCGGCGTGGCTGCTCGACCGCGGCGCCGATCCCAACGCGGACGGCGTCGGCTGGACGGCGCTCCATACCGCGGTGCTCGCGCACCGGCCGCACTTTCGGGTCGTGCCCGACCCGTCGCCGACCGGCCACCTGAGCAGCGGCGGGCTCATCGAGGCGCTGTTGGCCGCCGGGGCCAACCCTAACGCGCCGTCCCGCGAGCGCGTCCGGTTGGCCACGCAGACCTCGCCGCTGTACCCCACCGAGGGAGTGACCCCGTTCCTGCTGGCCGCCATCGCCGCGGACGCGCCGCTCATGCGCCTGCTGCTGGCGCACGGCGCGGATACGGGCGTCACGACGGCAAGCGGGTCGACGGCGCTGATGGCGGCGGCCGGGGCCGCGACCTACGCGGGGCAGGGCGCCGGCTCTGAAGCCGACGCGCTCGCCGCGGTCACGCTGCTGCTCGACGCCGGCGTGGACGTGCATGCCGCGGACGAGGCCGGCAACACCGCGCTGCACGGGGCGGCGAACCGGGGCGCCAACTCCGTCGTCGAGCTGCTGCTCGAACACGGCGCGCGGCTCGATGCGGCAAACGGGCGGGGCTGGTTGCCGGTGACCATTGCCCAGGGACCGATAGACACCATCGAGCCGTTTCCCGAGACGTACGCGCTGCTCCGGGAGCGGACACTGGCGACGGGCGTGGACGTGCCGCCGTGTCCAACCTGCGCGCTCGGCATCCTGCACGACGACGCGCTCATTGCCGACCGCCAGTAGCAGGAAGGCTGGCGTTGGTCGGAGGGTTCAGGAACTTCCGTTCAGTGGATCAGTCTGTGTCTACGGAGGACGCCGCGGATCGAAGCAGGGCGCCCTCCAGGTGTGCGACTCGCTCGGCCAGATTGGCGACTCTCTCGGCCAGACTGACGAAGTCGCGGCGCAGGTCTCCGATCTCCTGACGCATGTCGCGAAGATCCGATCGGAGCCACGCGGCGGTGGCTACGATCAAGGCGGGCGTGAGCCAAGGCACGAACGCTTCCATACTTCGATTCCAGCGCGCGGATATCATGAGGGCCAAGGAGCGAAAGATGACCTCATCCAATGGTGCGCATATTCTATCGTTTGCGGCGGTTCTGACCCTGGTCGCCCTGATTGCGGGCGCGTCGTCGGCGGCCGGCCAGCAGGGGCGGACCACGACGCAGGGCGAGTTGCCGAACATCACGGCGGGCGGCCAGACCAACTGGACGAGTCACAACCTCGACCTCGACAACAGCCGCTACTCGGCGCTCGACGAGGTCGATACGCAGACGATCGGCGGGCTGGCCGAGCGCTGGTCCTACGAGGTGGCGGCCGGCATCGACATCGCTCAGGTGACGCCGCTGGTGATCGACGGCGTGATGTACTTCCACGCCGGGCCCAACGTGATCGCCATCGACGCGGTCACCGGGCAAGAAGTCTGGAGCCTCGAGCTGAACGAGGCGCGCCGCAACCGCGTCCGCGGCCCGACCTACGCGGAAGGAAAGATCTACGCTTACAACGGCCCGAGCCTGGTAGCCGCCGACGCGAAAACCGGCGAGCTCGTCGAGTCGTTCGGCGACGGCGGCGTCCTGCCCGTGGTGGGGCTGGCGCTGCAGACCAAGTACCCGGACACCTATCCGCCGACCCTCGATCCGCACGAGCTGGGCTATCGGATCACGGCCGCGCCGGCGTATCACGACGGAACGCTCTACGTGGGGGCCGCGCTCTCGGAGGGGCACATCCCGGGCGGCCTGGTGATCGCCACCGACGCCACGACGGGAGCCGTCAAGTGGGTATTCAACACCATCCCGCAGCGGCCCCAGGACGACGGGTGGGAGATCGCCGCGGACACGTGGGGCGACGGCCAGCGCGCCGGGGGCGGGGTTTGGACGCAGCCGGCCATCGACCTCGACCTCGGGCTCATCTATTTCAACACCGGCAACCCGTCGCCCGACTACGACGGATCGGCGCGCCCCGGGGCCAACCTGTTCACCAATTCCACCGTGGCCCTCGATCTGGAGACCGGCGCGCTGCGCTGGTACTACCAGGCGATCCACCATGACCTGTGGGATTGGGACCACGTGACCGGGCCGGTGCTCTTCGACGTCACGGGCGCCGGCGGCGAGATCATTCGCGGCGTCGGTTCGGCCGGCAAGAACTGCCTGATCTACCTCTGGAACCGCGAGACCGGCGAGCCCATCAACCCGATGGTCGAGACGCTGATGCCGACCGAGAGCAACGTGCCCGGCGAGGTTGTCTATCCGACGCAGCCGATTCCCTACAACGCGCGCGGCGTACAGATGACCCCGTTCTGCGCCACCTACGTGCATCTCGACGATCTGGAGCTGCAGGCGCAGAGCCGGCCGATGTACACGCCGTACTCCATCGAGGAGCACCTGATCGTCGCCCACGGCGGATCGAGCTTCGGCTCGCCGGCGTTCAGCCCGCGCACCGGGCTGCTGTACGTTACCGGCAAGAACGCCGCGGTCTCGATGATCGTCCGGCCGCTCGGAGACAGCCTCGAGCCGGGCCCGCACGGCGACGGCCACAGCGCCAACTTCGAGGAGCTGAGCCGCATCCCCGCCTACACGCCCACCACGACGCTGACCGCCTACGAGCCGGCCAGCGGGGAAGAGGCGTGGCAAGCGGTGTTCCCGGCGCTCTCACCCATCGGGGCGAGCGGCAACCTGGCTACGGCGGGAGATCTCGTGTTCCAGGGGGCCGACGACGGGGCGTTCTACGCGTTTCACGCGGAGACCGGGGAGCAGTTGTTCCGGTACCAAGCGCAGCGCGGCATCCGGTCGAGCCCGATGACGTACGAGGTGAACGGCAAGCAGTACGTCACCGTGATCGCGACCAACACCGTGCTGACGTTCGCGCTGCCGTAGGAGCCCGGCCTCGTGGATCAGCGGCGTTTCGACGTTCCGGCCTGCTCCGGGGGAGGGGTGAGCGTGTTCGGTTCGCGCAGCGGTCCGGCTCGACGGTGGACACTCCGGATCGAGTCCGTCGTCGCCGCGCTTCGTTCCTCCATCGCAGGAGCGGGCCGGATGCGCGAGAGCACACTGGTCGTCTCCGTTGTCATCGCGCTCGTGCTGCTGCGCAGCAGCGCGTTCGTGTTCGGCAGAGCCGCGTACTTCAACTCCGATCAGGCCATCGTCGGTCTGATGGCGAAGCACCTCAGCGAGTTCAGGGAACCACGGCAACTTCGCTGGACGGGCCGTTGGGTCTCTACGTGACCGGCCGCTCTTGCTGGGACTGGTCGGAACTGCCGCAACAGTTCACAACCATGTTCACCGTGAACCTCGCCACGCTGTATGCGGAGGGTCAGGCTGGCCCTCTACCTCGCGGGCGGCAACGTCCTGCCGGACGTCGTCCAGGTCGATTCGCCACCACTTCTATCCGGAAGTTTCGAGGTCGATCGCGCATAAACCACTGTTGACGTTTGAGTTATAGGTTTCGAGGGTGTTGGGTACTGGCTACATTTGCGGGGAGACTCCCAGCAGCTCGAGGCTGCGTTGCTGCCCAGGTGTCGGCTTGGTGAGCATGGTGAAGGTGGCGTCGCCGTCGACCACCCGCATGGTGTTGGCGGTCAGGGTGCCGAGGTCGGCGAGCAAGGTTCGGAAGCTGTGCACGGGGAGGTCGTCGGCGGTGCGTTTGCGGGCGGCCTTGGCGCGTGCCGCGGGCGAGCGCTTGGCCTTCTGGACCACCGAGGCGCGCTGTTGTTCGGCAGCGGCCGGGTCGTGGTCGTCGAACAGGAGCGGCTTGAGGGCCTGACGCATGTGCCACTCGACGTAGTAGGCGAGCATGCACAAGAGGACGTGAGCCCGCACCCGGTCGGCGCGGCGGTGGTGGATCGGCCGCACCTTCAGGTCGACGGTCTTGAGGGACCGAAAGGCGCGCTCGACCTTCGCCAGGTCCTTGTAGGCGCGCACGGTCTGGGTGGCATCGAACTGTTCGGACTCGACGTTGGAACGGACGATGTAGAGCCCGTCGAGTTGCTGCTCGTCGGCGATCTTGTCTTCGTCGCGGCGAAAGGTGAAGGACTCGTCGGTGATGGTGGTGACGAAGTGCTTGGCGACCTTGTAGTGGTTGATGACCTTGCCGACGCGGATGCCGATGTCGGCTGCACCGCGTAGGGGGTCGTTGCGGCGCCGGGTGGCGGCCACGATGGGTTCGAGTTCTTTCTCGGTGGCGGCCAGCAGTTCGTGTCGCTTGCGCTGCCGCTCGGCGGCGAGCAGGGGATTGCGACAGACGATGAGCCGCTCGCCGGGGAAATCCTCGCTGGTGACCTCGGCGAGGTCGCGTTGGTCGAACAGCGACGGGGTGACGGTGCCGGCAGCGACCAGCTTGCGGATGGTCGGTGCGCGCAGCGTGGTGATCCAGCGCAGCCCGTCGACGCCGGCGAGGTCCTCGCGGATGCGGGCCGCGGTCAGCATCCCGCGGTCGCCGACGAGCACCACGCGGTGGAGGCCGAATCGGGTGCGGATCTTGTCGACCTGCGCGGCGACGGTGTTGGGGTCGCTGGTCGAGCCTTCGAAGACCTCGACGGCGACCGGACACCCGGTGGCCGTACAGAGCAGACCGAAGACGATCTGGAGCGTGCCCTTCTTGCGGTCGCGGCTGTGGCCGCGCTGGGCGAGTTCGCAGTGCGTTCCCTCGACGTAGCTGGAGGTCAGGTCGTAGAGCACCAGGGTGTGTTCCTGGAGGTGGCGCTTGGCGAGGCGTTGCTCGATGGCTGTCTGGCGCTCGACGAGCCAGTCCATTGCGGCGTACAGCTCCTTCGGGTCGACGGTGCCGAGGTCGAGCATCTCCCCGAGCGTGGAGACGGCGCTTTCGGGCGTCAGGGCGCGGGCGGTGGCGAGCTTCGACTGCGCGTCGATGACGCGGGCGACGAGCAGTGCGAGGACGAGGTCGCGGTGGCGGCCGGGGCTTCGGGCGAGCAGGGCGGGGAGTCCGAGCTTGCGGACGGTGGCGAGCACGGCGGCGACGTGGCCGTGGGGTAGGCTTCGGAGGCAGGAGAAGGCGTCGTCGGGACTGACGAGTCGCTCGCCACGGAGGATGCGGCGCAGGGCGTTGATGGCAGCGGTGGGGAGCTTGGAGAGGTTGGCGAGGGTTCGCTTCTTGACGCGGCCGCCGTCGCGGAAGGACTCTCGGAGGAGGATGGCGGGGGGAGAGGCGCGGTTGGGGACGCTCTCGATATACATGGATACCATTATCCCGCTACGGAACAGATATTACAATGGGTAAACAGCCTCCCACCGTGCTGTTACATGGCTACATTTCGCCGGATAATAGCCGCCAAGAACCCCGTAAAGCCTTTAGAATCTATGAGTTCCGGCCAAATGACCGCTGAAACTTCCGTCTATCGAGCATCGAATGGGACGGTTTCGACAGGCGCGATGCGGGCGATGCCGCTGTGTTGGACCGGCTTCTCGCTGCCGACGACGTCTCCCCGCGACGGTTCGCGGCGGGCGAACGGTACGTTCAACGCATCCTCGCCGGCCGCGATTCGGATGTGCAGCCAATGGCGGCGATCCGGGTTGGCGGTCGCCCGGGCACGGCCTTCGCGCGCCTCGCGGGAGCGGACGAGGGACAGGTCATGGTCTGTTCAGGGCCGTCGTAGGTGTCGAGCTCGCTGTCCCCATGCGCGGGGCGGTGGTCCTGGCGCCGGCTGCCGCGCCGTCGGGATCCGCGTCAGTTGACGCGGTAGCGGCGAAACGCCCCGCGAGGCCCTCGTCGCGGCGTTCAGGGGCTCGTCGCCGTCAACCCAGGTGCCGGCGATAGAACGCGAGCATGCGCGTCCAGCACTCGGCGGCGTACGCCGCGTGATACACCTCCGCGCGGGTGTCGTTGAAGAACGCGTGGTCGGCGCCCTCGAAGATCGTGATCTCGACCTCCTTGCCGGCCGCGCGCAGGTCGGCTTCCAGCTTGCGGGCCACTTCCGGGGTGACGAAGCCGTCCTTCTCGGCGAAGAAGCCGAGGACCGGCGCCTGCAGGCTCGCGAGGTCCGGAGCGACATTGGGGTGGATGCCATAGAAGTCGACGCAGGCGCCGACCTTCGCGTTGGCGCAGGCGGCGAAGAGCGAGAGCTGGCCGCCCATGCAGAATCCAACGGTGCCGACCCGGTCGCCAGACACCGCGTCCTGGGCGAGCAGGTAGTCGACGGCGCCCCGCAGGTCGCGCTCGGTCCGCTCGATGTCGAGCGCCATCATCAGCTTGCCGGCGTCGTCGGGGCTGGTGGCGGTGTCGCCGTGATACATGTCGGGCGCGAGCGCGACGAAGCCTTCGCCGGCGAAGCGGTCGGCGACCTCCTTGACGTGATCGACCAGTCCCCACCACTCCTGGATCACGATCACGCCCGGGCCGGAACCGGCCGCCGGCGCAGCAAGGTAGCCGCCGGAGCGCTTGCCGTTCGCCGCGAACTCGACCATCCCGCCCATCGTCTCGCGCTCCTCTCGCTCGTATCGTCGCTCTTGCAGCATGCGCGACCCTGCGGTCGGGTTGGTGCAAGCTGCCGGCTTCAGTCCTCGGTGGTCGCCGACACCGCGCGGCCGTCGACCTGTACCTCGGAGAGGCTCTGGGCGCGGTTCTCGAACCCGTCGTCCGAGAGCGGCGCGTAGAGCTCGAGGCTCGACTGCAGCAGGCCGCCGCCGTGCAGCAACCCGACCTCGTCGGCGTTCAGGCCGGCGCGGTGCACCATCCAGTCCCTGTAGTCGGCCGGGGCCGGAACCGCGGTGGACCAGTCGGGGCCGGGGCCGCCGAGCACGAAGCGGTCGGGCTGCAGCCGCTCGTCGATGGTGCCGACGAGCCGTCCGTCGACATGGAAGTGCGTCTGCCCGCGGGCCACGTGGTGCGTCAGGGTCACGTGGTGCCACTGGCCGTCGGCGCCGGGCTGCGGCGAAGTCGCCGCATTGCCATTGGCGGAGGTGTAGACCCAGCGCCCGTTCTGGATGGCGATGGTCGCCTGGAAGCGGCGGCCCGTCGGGGTGAGCGTCAGCGCCTCGAAGTCTAGCTCGGCGCGGCGGAAGGGAACCGTCACCCAGTCCACCTCGTGGCCGACGGTCTGGCCGCCGATGCTGGCGATGGTGCCGTCGCCCTCGGCCCGCACCTGGAACGTGAGGCCGAACGAGCGCATCGTGTCGTCGACGTTCAGCGTCATGGGTGATCGCCCGCGGCCGCGCACGCGCGCGAATCCGTCTGCGGCGGACCGGTTCGGGGTCGGCTTGCCGGCCTCGAGCGCGTCGAAGAGGGTCGGCACGAAGGCGTGGAACATCTCGGTGTGGCCGGCCGCGTTGGGATGGATCGGCTCGGGAAAGAAGCCCCGCGCCCAGCGGCCGAAACCGTCGTCGATGGCGCCGAGCAGGTTGACGCTCGGCACGTCCCAGGTGTTGATCAGCAGGTTCGTCGCCCGCGTGTGGGCGTACTCCGCCTCGGTGAAGTCGCCGCGCGTGTACGTAAGGCCGATCACCGGCACGATGCCGTGCTCCCGCGCCCGTGCAATCAACCGCTGCAGGCCGTCGGCGAACTGCTGCGCGACCGCGTCGGCCGCCTCGCGCGAGTCGGCGCAACGGGGCGACGGCTGTCCGGGCGGGCAGCGCATGATGCCTTCGTTGCCCAGCGACAGCGCGATGACCACGTAGCCGGGATCGACCGGGGTGAGATACCGCGTACCCGGATCCGCCTCGCCCTCCGGCTCGAAGCGCGGGGTGATGGTGATGGTGTTGTCGCCGCCCCGCGAGACGTTCAGCACCTCCCAGCCGCGCGGCTCGAGCAGCTCGCGCAGGCGGCCGGTGTAGCCGCCGAGGTTCAGCTCGTCGCCGGTGCCGTTGGGGACCGACGATCCCCAGAGGGCGATGCGGCGCGGGCGCTCGCTGTCGTCCGACGCTTGCGCGGCGGCGCTGCCGGCTACGAGGAACAGGGCGATCAGCAGGGCGAAAACGCGGCGGAAGTCGGCGAATTGCATGGCATGACCTCTTGTCGACGAATGATCCATTTCAGGAGCCGGCACTTCAACTCTTGGCGCAACCCAACGGGATCCGGTGCCGGCCGCGACGCGCAGAATAGCACGTCGGACCGACAGTCAGCGGGCAGACATCGCATCTCGCGCCCCGCCGGCCAGGTGTCACCGGGACGTGACGTCGGTGACCTCGCCGACGGCGTTGACGAATCCGAGGCGCCCGTTCCCGACCTCCCCGAGCGAGGCCATGAAGGCCCCCTGGCCGTCGAGGAAGATGATGCTGGGAGCGCCGTCGTCCGCGACCCCGACGGCAAGGCGGGTGCCCGCGGAGCCGCCCAGGTTGAGCACGGTGGCATCTCCGACCGTGGTCAGGACCGCCCGCCGCCGCGCGGCGGCCGAGAGTGCCAGTTGCGGCATGTCGTCGCCGCCGACGGTGAGGGAGGCGGCCTCCTGCCCGGCGCCGTTCGCAAGGGCCAGGCGGGGCAGTCCTTCGGCGGTCAGGTGCAGTTGCAGCCGGCTGCGCGCCCCGTCCCCGAGGGTGAGGATGGGCCGGCCCTGGACCGCGCCGAACAGGCCCTGCCCCTCGGATTCCGAGCCGGCCACGATCAGGGCGTCGTTCCCCTGAACCGTCGCGCGCAGCCGCGCCTCGCCGCCGCGTCCGTGGAGCTGGATGAGCGGGGTCCCGTCGGGTTCCACGGCGAACGTGCTCCGCGCCTGTCCTGTCTGGTCGTAGAGCGTGATCGACGCAAAGCCTCCGGGGTCGCTGCCGGCGAGCACACCGCGCAGTCGTCCCGCGCCGTCGACCAGGTTGACCTGCGTGGCCGTCACCACGCCGGCGGTCCCCTGCGCCTCCACGGTCCCGGACAGCGACAGATGCGTCGCCGCGCCGCCCGCGAACGATGCAACCAGCATCGCTCCGACCATCCAGAGGCGCTCGCGCGCCATTCCTTGCTGATTCGACATCTCCTGCTCCCGTGTTGACTCGGTGGCGATTGTCGCTGATCCGTATGCGTCCGGGCGGCCCGACGAGGTCCGCGCGCAGCCTGCCGAGAACATCATCCGGTGCCCCGTGCTCACGTCTCGGTCGCCGCGAATCGGCGCCCGCGGGTCTCCGGACCCAGCCAGACGACCGCGGCCACGAGCAGCCCGGACACCGTGATGCAGGCCATCATCGCAGAGCCGGTGCTCATCCCGCCATCCTGGAGCCGCCCGAGGACGAGCGGCGTCAGCGCCCCCAGCGCCGCCCCGACGTGATAGGAAAGCCCGGGGCCGACGCCCCGCACCGCCGTAGGAAACCGCTCCAGGAGGTACGAAGGGGCCATGCCCCAGACCCCGCCCCCCGAGGAGCCCATGACAACGGCGCCGAGCAGCAACGTGGTAGTGCCGGACCCCCCGACGTAGGCGGGGATCGACGCCACGCCGACGATAGCCGCCGCCGCCACCGCGCCCCGCCGGCCGAGCCGCGTCTCGGAGGCGTGCCCCCAGAGCGCCATTCCCACGACGGCGCCCAGATTGAACGCCAGCAGGTAGCCGAGGGGCTCGCGCCCGGCCTCGCGCAGGAACGTCGGGTACCAGAAGCTGAGCGAATAGTAGGAAAACATGAACGCGCCCATCAGGATCGATGACTGCACCGTGGCCCACAGCAGGTCGCGCCGCAACAGTTGCAGTATCGACACCCGCTCTACCGCGCCGTCGGTTCCCGTCTCCTCCAGGTGCCGCCGGCGGGCGAGCCAGACGGGGCTCTCGGCGACGCCGGATCGGATCCAGGGCACCAGCAGCGCCGGCACGACGCCGACCCAGAACATCACGCGCCAGCCGAGCATCGAGCCCTCGGCGTCGCTGAGCGGATCCGGCAGGGAGCTGAACAGGGGATAGATGTAGTGGAATGTCAGGGCGGCCAGCATGTATCCCCAGAACCACCCCCCCTGCAGGAGCCCGGACGCCAGGCCGCGCAGCCGCGCCGGCCAGTGCTCGAGGGCCAGCGGCATGCCCGCGGCCCAGGGCCCGCCCATCCCGATGCCGAACAGGGCGCGGAAGGCGAACAGCATCGCATACGACGTCGAGAAGCCGCTCAGGAACGCGAACAGCGAGAACCAGAGCACCGACAGCATCAGTGGCAGCTTGCGTCCGTAGCGGTCGGCCAGCATGCCCGCGCCCAGCCCGCCGACCAGCCGGAACATCAGCGTCACCGTGCCCAGCGCGCCGGCCAGCGCGCGGTCGACGGTGAAGCTCTGCTGGATGTCGATCAGGATGAACGTCAGGATGGTGAAGTCGAACGCGTCGAGCATCCAGGTGACGAAGGTGGCGGCGAAGGCCCTCCATTGGTCGCGGTCGACCTCGCGGAACCACGGTCGTGCGGGTTCATTCACCATCGGCGCGTTCTTCTGTCGCGATCGGCCGCCGCAAGGCGGTGGGATAGGATCGGACAACGGACCTTATCAGAGAGACGACAGATGACCATGATCCGCAGCATTTCCCGCGTCAAGTTCGCAGCCTGCTCGGTTGCCGTGCTCGCCCTTCTGGCCGGGGGCTCGGCCTCGGCCGGCGCGCAGACCGTCCTCGATCCCGACGCGCCCGTCATGGTCACCGGCGGCGCCCTCCGGGGCGCCGTCTCCGCCGGCAACGCGGACATCGTGGCGTTCAAGGGGATCCCCTTCGCTGCGCCGCCGGTCGGCGACCTGCGCTGGCGTCCGCCCGAGCCGGTGGTCGGTTGGGAGGGGGTGCGCGACGCGTCCGAGAGCGGGGCGATCTGCATCCAGAACGGCGGCCGGAACGTTACCCAGGACGAGGACTGCCTGTTCCTCAACGTCTGGGCGCCGCGCGAGTCGAGCGAGCCGCGGCCGGTGCTCTTCTGGATTCACGGCGGCGGCTACACCGGCGGCTCCGGATCGACCGCCCTCTACGACGGCACGCCGCTCGCCGCGGACGGCGCGGTGGTGGTCACCATCAACTACCGCCTGAACGTCTTCGGCTTCCTCGCGCATCCGGCGCTGTCCGCCGAGTCGCCGCACGGCGCCTCGGGGAACTACGGCCTGCTGGACATGGTGGCGGCCCTGGAGTGGGTTCGCGACAACATCGCGACCTTCGGCGGCGACCCCGGCCGGGTGACGATCTTCGGGGAGTCGGCCGGCGGCGGCGCGGTCATGTCGGTCATGCTCGTCCCGCAGGCGGAGGGGCTGTTCCACGGCGCCATCGCCCAGAGCAATTGGATCAACGGCTGGGACCGGCCGCTGGCCGAGGCGGCGCGCGGCTGGGAGTCGGCCGAGGCGCAGGGACTCCGGGTGGCCACCGCGCTCGGGATCACGGGCAATACCGACGAGGCGCTGGCCGCCATGCGCGCGGCGAGCGCCGCCGACGTGCTGGCCGCCTCGAACGCCGACGCGGGCAGCCCGTTCCTGCGGACCGGCAACGTCTGGGCGCCGAACGTCGACGGCTGGGTCATGCCGGACGACCCGCTGGCGATGTACCGCGAGGGCCGGCAGCACGCCGTTCCTCTCATCACCGGGCTGAACGGCAACGAGGGCTCGCTGATGACCCGCGGCATGGACATCCCGGACGCGGCCGCATTCGAGAGTTACGTCCGGTCGGTCTATCCGGAGCTCGCCGACGAGATGCTCGCGCACTACGACGCGTCGTCTCCCGAGGCCGCAAGAGCCGCCATCGACAAGGTGATCCACGACCTCTATTTTGCGGGTCCGGTGCGAGCGCACGCCCAGTCGCAGGCCGCGGCGGGCGCGCCGACGTGGCTGTATCACTTCACCCACGTGCCGCCCACGCCCTGGGGCGCCGACCTCGGCTCGCACCACGCGGCGGAGCTGGTCTACGTTTTCGGCACGTTGACGCGAAGAGAGGACGGCGGCGAGCGCCCGCTGGGCCTCACCCCGGTCGGCGACTACACCGACAGCGACACCGCGCTCTCGGCCACGATGCGCGGCTACTGGGTGCAGTTCGCCGCCACCGGCAACCCCAACCGCGGGGGGCTGCCCCCGTGGCCGGTGTTCGTTCCCGAGACCGACCGGCACCTGGAGCTGAGCTCCACGATTGTCCCGGGGACGGCGGTCGATACCGAGGGTGCCGCGCTGTGGGAGGAGCTGGAGGCGAACCGCCGTGACGGGCAGTGACTGCCGCGAGCGGCAGACGATCCTGGCGGGTGTTGTGCACTTCAAGACCGGCGGCCAGGTCTTTGAGCAGGTTTCCTGCGATGCCGAGCCGCCGGAGGTCGTCTCGCCTGACCTTCGCCGTCAAGCCGAGGCTTTCGATCCACTGGATCTCGCGGGCGTGTGGCCCGGTGACGAGCCACTCGACGATCTCATGAAGCAGCTCGATTGAGCTCACGGCACGCGGCGTGGATGGGGAGCGGTGGAGTACCTGGCAGCTGAGGTCGCCTCGTTCGGCAAGGTGGACGGGCCTCTCGGGCAGCAGTTCTGGCAGTGGCCGAGTCGCGAGCAGTTCGACGACCGCCAAGGACCGGTGCACATTGCTGCCCCTCGATGTCAAGAGCAGATGGCATTGGGCCAGACGACAGAGAAACAAGGCCGTGCATAAGGAAGAAGCACTGCCACTGAAGAGTATCGGGTGTCTGCTGAAGGCCATGCGAGAAGCGGAGTGACACAGCGGCGATTTGGCTTGTCGCTCGCGTTTCCCGCGCCTCGCCACTGTAAGAAAGCCAACTGCCACGGTCATACGTTGCACCACTCTGTACGCTGCGTGAAACAAGCGTCGTCATCGCGGAACTCTGCTCCAAGGCGGCCGAGCCGAGTCGAAGTTGCACTCGAAGGTGCCGATCCGGCGCGGCGGATCGGCGGATGGAGGGGAGACGTGTCGTCGCACCTCCAACCGGCTCACCGCAGCATCAGGAACGTCGACAGCGGCACGCTGACGATCCGCGGATCATCCACGACGCCGGACGCATCCTGCGTGATCAGGACGCCGAAAGAGGCGTTGTTCACGGTCTTCTCGAGGAACGAACGAAGGCCCACCGTGTCGCGGTGCTGATCGATTCGCCGCTGGTATTTGATCTCGACCGGCACGCGCCGGACGCCCACGGTGAGGACGAAGTCCACCTCGCGGTCTGCCCCGCGTGCGGGCAGGTGCGCGACATCGAGCCCCGCAACCGTGGACGCGGCCGCGCCGAAGACGCTCTCGGCCAGATGCCCGGCCTGTGTGGTCAGCTCCGGGCGCCCCGTCAGAGCATCCGGTGACAGCGGGACCTGTTCGTGTAGCCAGCAGGCGCGCAGCGCGTGGTCGGCCAGGCAAAGCTTGGGGCCGCCGCGGTTCTTTTTCAAGCGCACGTCGAGCGGCGGAACGAGCCTGATGAGGAGGGTGTCGGCCAGCAGGTTCAGATAGCGCGTCACCCGGCGGCCGTCGATGGGTGCGTTCGGTGACAGGCCGACCTGCTCGGCCAGCTCGGACACGGCAGGGGCGAGCCCGGCGTAACGGCAGGCGAGTTGAAGGAGCGCCTCCAGCACCGCGGAGTCCCGTCTTCGGCCGTCGCCGTTCAGCAGATCGTGCTGGATGACCCTCCGTATCACCGTTTCCTGAAGAAGGTCCGCGAGCTCCGTCCAGTCGACGTCCTTCCGCTTGTGGACGATCGGATAGCCCCCGCGCTCCGAGAAGTGCCGGAATGCGGCCGTGCGGAAATCGGCCTGCCGCAGGCCATGCTCTCGGAGCTCCGTCCAGAACGCCTTGTCGGCGATCGCGCCCAGGTCGTTGGCGGCCAGAAACGGCTTCGGGGTCTCCAGCCCGTGCAGCGGACCGATCTCGGTCAGCGAGAACACCCCGGTCTCGATGGTGCTGATCCGCCCCGCGAGACTGTCGCGTCCCTGCTCGATGCGCAGGGCGGAGCTGCCGGTGATCATGGCGCGTACCGACGCGTTGTCTACGAGGAACTTCAACTGGACATGCCAGCCGCCCACGATCTGCACCTCGTCAAAGAAGATATGCGCCCACTGCCCGGTCCGCGCCAGACGGTTGAAGTGCGCTCCGGCGACGTGGTGCTCGAACCAGTCCGCGATGCGCAGGATCGGGTCGACGAGATAGTGCAGCGACCCCAAGTCGTCGAACTGCACGCGGAGGATGGTGTTCGGCCGGACGCCTTCCGCGAGCAGATCTTCGATAACCTGGAGTTGCGCCGTGGTCTTGCCCACCTGCCGGGGGCCGCGCACCGCCACGATCGGGGCGAGCTGCAGACTCAGCCTCCGGCGGATCTGTCCGACGAGATGCCGTCGCGGGCCGGGCTGTACGGGCGCGGGGTCGCCGCTCCACCAGGGATTCTGCCGACGGAGGTCGGCGACCAGGGCCGGAGGCAGCTCCGGAAGAGGGAACACCGAACCGTCTTCGTTCATGGATCGGATCATGACCCGGGGAGTCGATGGCCGGGCGAGCCGCGGATCCGGACCGTGCGGATCCTGTTATCCCCGCGTCGCGTCGAGGCTGACCACCGGCTCGTCGCCGACCACCTCCGCGCTGTGAACGGTCCCGCGCGGCACGGCGAGGCAATCGCCAGCTTCGAGCACCGCGTCGACGTCGCCCGTCGTCATCCGGAACCGGCCGGAGACGACGGCGTCGATCTTGTCGATGCCGTGGGTGTGCGGCGGGAAGCGCGTTCCGGGGGGATAGGAGTAGCGCGACACCGCGTAGCCGCGCGCCTCCAGCTTGCGGCGCAGGGCTCGCTCCGAGAGTGGCCCCTCCGTTGCCGTATCCCAGTGCTCGACGCTCACATCCCGGCCTGTTCCTTCACGTAGCGCGCCACCTGCTCGTGAGTGGCGAACCAGACGTCGCCTTTCGCCTGGATGTGTTCGATCAGCTCCTCGAGGATGACCATCCGCGAGCGGTGGCCGATGATGTGCGGGTGCGTCGTCAGCAGGAACATCGTTCCTTCCTCGTAGGCCTTGTCGAACTCGTCGATGTAGACCTGCAGCAGCTCCCGCGGCGGCGTGTAGCTGTTGCCGCGCGGGTTCATCAGCGGCGCGTCGTCGAGGATCCATTCGACGGGGAGCTCGATGATGCCGGTCGGTTCCCCGTTCTGCATGAGCTCGTAAGGGCGGTCGTCGGCCATCAGCGAGCTGTCGTAGAGGAAGCCCATCCCGCGGATGATGTCCAGCGTGTTGGGACTGAAGTTCCACGAGGGTGCCCGGTAGCCGACAGGGCGGGTGCCGGTCGCCTCCTCCAGGTAGTTCGTCGCCCGGATGACGAGCTCCCGCTCGGTCTCACCGTCGAGGGCGCTGTTCAGCTCGTGGATCCAGCCGTGCACCGCGAACTCGTGGCGCCCGGAGGCCTGAATGACATCGACCATCTCGGGCCGCAGCACGAGGCTGACCGCCGGGATGAAGAACGACGCCGGGATCGCGTGCCGGTCCATCAGGTTCACGACCCGCTGCAGGCCGACCCGGGCGCCGTACTCGCCCTGCGACATCGCTCCGATGGACGGATTGGCGTTGCGGCCGATGAGAATCGTGTCGTTGTCGACGTCGAAGGAGATCATCACCGCCACGCGGGCGCCGTTGGGCCACGAGGCCGGCTGCAGGCTGCGCCCGGCGCGGACGCGGTTGGCGATGGCCCGGATCTCGTCGAGGTCCAGGTAGATGCCGGGCTGGTCGGCCGTCTGAGCCCGCACGCCTTTCGTCAGGAGCCCGCCGCCTGCGGTCCAAGCGAGCACGACGGCGGCAAGGGCGCCGACCACGCGCGGTGTCGTACTGGTGATTCTCGTTCGCGCCCCGCAGCGCTCCGGAGCGTGTGCGCGCGCATGCCGATCACTTGTCCACTGCATGGTTCCTGGTCCCTCGCTGCCGGCGGTACCGGACGGCAGCACTATTCATGGTCGCTGCGCTTCTTCGTGGTCACTGCGCGTCACCGTCTTCGGTCTCCGCCGGTTCGGCCTCGTGAGCCTGGCCCTCGCTGATCGGCGGGTTGTCCACATGCTCGCCGAAGAACGCGGCGTAGCGCCGCAGGCGATCCATCTGGTGCAGCGGCTCGACGATGCCGTGTCCCTCGCGCGGGAAGCGCACGAAGGTGACGTCCTTGCCCAGATCCCGCAGCGCCCGGTAGAACTCGACCGACTGCTCCGGCGGCACCCGCGTGTCGCTGCCGCCGTGCATCAGCAGCACCGGGCTCGTGACGTCGGCGACGTAGGTAATGGGGGAGTGCTCGCGGTAGTTGTCGGTGGCGGTCCACGGCGTGCCGCCGAAGAACGACGCCAGGTAGTCCTGGATGTCGTTGGTGCTGTACATGCTGTAGAGGTTCGTGAGGCCGGCGCCCGGCGAGACCGCCTGGAAGCGGTCGGTCTGGGTGACGATCCAGGCCGACAGGTAGCCGCCGTAGCTCCAGCCGTAGCAGATCAGCCGATCCGGATCGGCCCAGCCCATCGCGACGGCGTGGTCCACGCCGGTCATCACGTCGTCGTAGTCGGTGATGCCCCAGTTGTCGATGTTGGCGCTGACGAAGGCCTGGCCGTAGTTGGTGCTGCCGCGGAAGTTGGGCTGCAGGACCACGTAGCCGTTGCCCGCGAAGAACTGCGCGGCGGTGTTGAACGCGGCCAGCGACGCGCCGGTGGGGCCGCCGTGCGGGTTGACGATGAAGGGATAGGCGACGCCCTCCTCGTAGCCGACCGGCTTGGTCAGCACGCCCTCGACCGGCTCGCCGTCGCTGTTGGTCCAGCGGACGGTCGCCACGTCGCCGAGCTGCACGCCCTCGTCCCGGAGCCAGGCGTTCGCGTCGGTCAGGCGGACCGGGTCGCCGCTGATGGTCGCGGTGTAGATCTCGCCGGGCCGGTCGGGGCTCGTATGTACCCACACCCAGCGGGTCCCGTCCTCGGACAGCGACCACGCGCTGTTGCGCCCCCCTGGGGCTGACGCCGTGATCGCCGCGCCGGACTCGATGCTGACCCGGAACAGTCCGGTGGAGGTGCCTTCGCCGGTCGGCCAGAAGACATGGCGCCCGTTGGCCGACCAGATAGGGGCGGTGAACTGCCGGTCGACGTCCTCGAGGAGGACGCGAGTCGGCCCCCCGCCGAGGTCGGCCAGGTAGAGCTTGTTGTGCCGCGTGTTGCTCGACGCGGTGGCGTTCGAGGCGAAGGCGATGGTCCGCCCGTCGGGCGACCATCGCGGAGAGGTATCGCTGCCGCCGTTCTCGTGGAGGAGCCGCCGCTCGCCGGACTCCACGTCGACCACCCACACGTCGCTCAGCCAACTGTCGTTGGCGGTGGGGTTCGGCCGGGTCTCGAACGCGACCCGCGTGGAGTCGGGCGACCAATCGGGGTTGCGGACCGTGAAGTCGCCCTCGGTCAGGCGCCGCGTCTCGGACGTATCGAGATCGTGCAGCCAGAGGTGCGTCATCCGGTGCAGCGCATCGACCACCTCGGCGTCGCCTTCTTCCCGCCGGCGCTCCTCTTCCTCTTCGGGGAGCGGGTCGCGCGCCGTGAACAGCAGCGCGGAGCCGTCCGGCGCGAACGAGAAGGATCGCACGGACTCGTCGTGCTCGGTCACCTGCCACGCCTCGCCGCCGTCGGTATGGAGGAAGTGCACCTGCGTCTTCGCGTCCGCTTCTTCGCCGCGCGCCGCCAGGAACGCGATGATGCCGCCGTCGGGCGACCACGCCGGCGCGGTCGCGTTCTTCGGCCCGCGGGTGAGCTGCCGGTTCGCGGTCCCGTCGACGCGCACGCGCCAGAGGTGGGTGACCGCCGCCAGGTCGTCGGCGTCCATGTCGCGGGTCCGCAGCGTGTAGACGATCCACTCGCCGTCCGGCGACAGTTCGGGGGAGCCGACCTGGTTTATCCGCAGGGTGTCGCGGGCAGAGAGCACTCGCGGCCGGGCTTCTTCCTGCGCCAGCGCCGGGCTGCCCGCGGCGACCAGCGTCACCGCCGCGGCTGCACTCAGAATCGCCATTCGTCGACGTCGCATGTCATTCCTCTCGGGACGGAGTTCGTGTCGAGACCGGGATGGAACGAGCGTGCCGTTGCCGAACGTCTTCACCGGTCCCGCAACCGGAAGGAGATCACACAGGGTCTCCTTCCGGCTCCCTGGGTTGTCCAACTACATCGGGTGCTGGATCTGCAGCACCTCGTAGATTCGCACCACCGCCCGCGGGTCCGCGCTTCGCGCCCGCGCCCCGTAGGCGTCCTCGTGCGCGGACAGATCGATGCGCGCCGCGGCGTCCTGCGCCGACACTCCCTCCGCGCGCAGCTTCGAGGCCTGCGCCCAGAGATCGCGCAGGTAGGACTGCAGATCGTCGATCTGGCTGCGGTCCCGGAGCGGTGCGCCGTGGCCCGGCACGATGATGTCGAAGTCGAGCCCCTTCAGTCCGTCGAGGCTCGCCGGCCACTCGTTGACGAAGCCGTCGCCCATGTACGGCAGGCCGTTCGCGCCGGGGCTGCCGACGAAGAAGTCGCCGGTGAAGACGATGCGCTCCTCCGGCAGGAACACCATCGTGTCGCCGCCGGTGTGGCCGCGGCCGACGAAGTGGAGCTGCACCTCGCGCCCGCCCTTCACCAGGGTCATGGTGTCGCTGTAGGTCACGTTGGGGGCCTTGACCACCGTCTCCTGGATGGCGTTGTAGTGCGCCTCGCGGATGCGCAGGTCGGTCTCGAGCTGCGTCCGCTCGGTCGGATCGGTCGCCGCGGCAAGTTGCGCCTTGATCGCGTCGATCTGATTGGGGATGGCGGCCGAGAACGACCGGTTGGTGCGTTGGTTCAGCGGGTCGGCCAGGTGCTGCGAGCGCACGTAGTCGTGGCCGATGATCTCCACGTCGTCGCCGAAGAGCTGGTTGCCGTGCGAGTGGTCGAAGTGGAAGTGCGTGTTGAACACGTACCGGATCGGCTTGTCGGTCACCTGCGACTCGATCTCCGCGATGAGCTTGCGCGCCGCCGCCGGGGTGACGCTGGTGTCCACGAGCATCGCGTGGTCGTCGTTGACGATCACGAGCGAGTTGCTCATCGTCGTCATCGCGCCGGTGCCGGTCGCGAAGAAGACGCCGTCGCCGATCTCCTCGAACCGCCAGGCCGCCGCGCCGTCGGTCGGATCCGTTTCCTGGGCCGCCACCAGCAGGCCGGTGGTGAGCAATGTCGCCGCAAGAACCGCGGCCCGCGCTGCGCTGCGTCGTGTCTTGAACATGTCGTGCGTTCCTCGTTGTTCGTGTCCGTTCGTGTCGCCTTGGTCCGTTCGTGTCGCCTTGGTCCGTTCGTTCGCGCTCTCGGGGTCTGCCGGCGGTGGCGTTTCCCCGTCTTGTCTCCTCAGTCGGCGGCCGCCTTGCCCGCCATCTGCGGGTGATGATGCTCGATGTACAGGAACCCGTGGTAGACGCCGGTCCGGTGCGGCCGGCGTGCCTGATCCCGCACGTGGATGGTCAGCGTCCGCGGGGCCTTCGCCTCGTAGCAGTTGCCCCGGCGCGCCGTCGACAGGTGCTGGAAGAGCATGCGCTGCTCCGGGGCCCTGCGGAACATCTGCCGATCGTCGGAGCCGACGTCCGTGTAGGCGCCGCCGTACCACTGATCGATCGGCTTCGGGCGGTGGTCGACGCTGCGGAGGTGGCGGCGGTTCACCGATGACATCTCGCGCTGCAGGGCGTCCGCGATGCGGGCGGTCCGCACGCAGGCGCCGAGCCGGCATTCCGCGTGATCCTCGAGCGTCTCGACGAGGTGCGCCACGGGGCTCGGCAACTGTTCCTGCAACTCGCGCAGGGCGCTGGTCGGCTCCCCGAAGTACGCGAGTCCGTCCGCCGCCTGGATCACGTAACAGTCGTTGGGATGGAGCGTCGCCACCTCGACGCTGGCGTGATCGACCGGGAGTACCCAGTGGTAGGTCTGCGGAGCGGGACGCGGCGGCTGCCGAGCCGCCGGGGTCGAGCCGACCAGGCACGCGACGGCCACGGCCCCCGCCGCGAACGCCACGCGCCTCGCGCGGTCCATGGAGGCATTCTAGCAGCGTCGGGCGGCAGGCGGCCTTCGGGCATCCAGCCCGTTCGGGACCACCCGGCGAGATCGATTCTCTGGCGCGCGCATCAACTCCGTGCCCGTCCGCCCCGCCCGGCTGTCCGCCTTCGCCGGAACCGCCGAATGTTACAGAGAGTTTACGTGAAGATACTCGCGGGGATGTAACTACGGGTTAAGATGGTTAGTTGGGCAGGGCGCGATCAGCCCTGCCTGTGGAACATGGCAAGAGGAGGAAACCATGCCGACACGACGACAGGCGAATGGGGCGACCGTCGCCCGTAATGCCCACCCGCGGCTGCGGCTCCCCGCCGCGCCGCTGCGCCGAACCCCCCACGCGTCTCTCCGACCCGCGACCGACGCCGGACGGCCCCAGGACCTGCGGACCGTCTACCAGCAGTTCGTCCGACGCCTCTGGTTCACGGCCTCGTAGCCGGCGCCATCCGACCCCGCTGCATCGCACCCTGCCGGAACCGGGCGGCATCCGGTCTCGGATGTCATCCGCCCGGCGGCACGGCCGCATACGGCACGTTGAGCGTCCTCAGGGATCCGGGCGGCGGGGACGTACCAGATGTCGCCCAGCTCCAGCCGGCGATGGGCGGGGACCATGTTTCATGAAGGCGGCCATGCCCACCGGCGCATACGAGGCCAGCTCGCGCCACCTGCAAGGCGTGCCACGAATGCCTGGTGGGACGTCTCGGCCAATCCTTGCTGCAACGTGTGCAGCACCGTTGCCAGCTCGCCTCGCAGCATGGCGTCGAGCGCCGGACGCAGCCCGGGAAAGACGCCGCTATGAACGGAGCCGACCGAGTCGAGTCATCGTGGTGCGACCAATGTGCGAGAGGCGCGGCGCCGGTTCCGGCAAGCCTGGATCACCGCCCGCCGTTCGCCACGTCCGGCCGGACGTACTTCAGGAGCGCGCCTCCGAATGCCACGACAGCGCCATAGACCGTCCCATCGGCGGCGACGGTCACCCCCTCGGGATTCGAGCCGTCGATGAACCAGTCGAGCGATCCGGTTCGCAGGTTGCCGATGCGGATGCCGTACTCCCAGCCCGGATGCTGGCCGTTGCGCGACGAGGCGGAGTCGGCGGCGTAGACCGTGTCGTCGTCGGCGATGTGGAGGCCGCTCGGCCGGCTGTACTGGTAGAACTCCTCGATGAACGTACCGTCAGTGTCGAACACCTGGAGCCGGTCGTTGCCCCGGTCCGCGACCACGACGCGGCCGCGCGAGTCGAGGTCGATGGCGTGCGGGTAGTGTCGCACTTTGACTTATTGCGGCGGCGCGGTCTTCCGCGGTCGTCCGCCCGACCCCTTGACCGGTCCCGGCTTGCGCGGCTGCGGCGCCCGCGCGTCAATCAGCCCGACCACCCATTCCATGTCCCGCAGCGTGTCCGTTAGTCCCGCAGCCATCGCGGGGGACATGCGCAGGGTCCGATGCACGCGGCAGAAGTTGTAGTGGACCACGTGCAAGGATACCGCATGCGCTTGGTTGGCGAACTTCTTGCTGAACGCATTAGTCAATCGCGTATACCGCCGCATGGACATGCGCATGGTCAGGTTCTGGCGTTCGATGTAGGACGTATTGATATGGTCCGGGTCCGGTTCCCCCTGCACAGTCTCCACGACACAGCCCTTACACGTGCCGGGGCTGTAGCGTGCTGCATCCTCGCGGGCGTCACCATATATCTTGATGAGCTGCGCGTAGTCCATATCTGCACCGAAAGCGTCTTCCAATGCACCAGGGTAAACAGTAAGTCCGTCTGATGTTATCTGCGGTCGTCCGGTAACGCGGTCCCGTAGGTCCATGCAGAACTCGTATGCGGAGTGACCATCCCGAGGGCCAAGCAACCAGGAAACGATCAACTTGCTGTCCGCATCTATACCGACCCACGTCCACGTGTCCCCGGCATCCGCCGGTGCTTTCTTAGCCGTCGGGACGTTCTTGGCCTTTGCGTAGCAGAACTGCCATATCTCGTCGAGCTGTAGGTGCTTGCTGTCAACACCCTTGACGTGCTCGTCGTGGTAGGTGGCGCATGCTTCCCCGGCAGCTACCAGGAGCTTTGTGATGGTGTTGATGCTGGCGCCTGTGATGCGCTCGACCGCACGCATGGACATGCCCTCCACCAGCATGCTTAGGATGGTGGCTCGCTTGGCCGTTGACAACCTGTTCATGTCATAATGCTACACGTGCTAGCATGCGTTGTCAAGGGGAGTGGTCGGATTTCCGGAATGTGATATGCTGAAGGTGACCGGGCGGGATGGTCCCCGCCCGGTCTAAAGGCGGGTCAGCGGGTGATAAGTCCACCGACCCTGGAGGGGTGACCGAGTGGTAAGGTAGCCGTTTGATAAACGTGCGTCTGGTGCGAAAACCACCAGCGGGGGTTCAAAACCCCCTCCCTCCGCTCAGTCCATGCTTTGCAATTTCAAGCAAATACACCTACCCCCATCTCGCTTCCGCTGCGGCCTTAGCCAGCTCTCGACGCTGTTTTGGTGTCTGACTTGCTGCACGGGCTTCGCCGGCCTTGCTGGCGCGGTTCGCTGCTACGGTACCCTCGTATGCTAGCGGCTCGTAGGTCTCGGCGATCTCGCCGGTCGCGATCTTCATGGTGTGCGCTGCGCACGCCATCGGGTCAGCCGGTCGCCATTGCCCTTGCGGTCCCCTTGGCATCGATGTTCCCCCTTGCTACAATGCTGTCAGGAGAGGTAGTCGAGCGGTAAGACAGCGGTCTCAAAAACCGTTGATGGGCCTAGCAGTTCATCCGTGGGTTCGAATCCCACCCTCTCCGCTTTGCAGAAACCGACCACCCTCCCCAACAGCAAACGTATACCCCTCCACGCATTATGCAGGGGGTCTACCCCCATGTCAACCACAGACGACCCCTGCACGGGCTAGCCCAACAACGGCCCCCGCACCATGCAAAAAGCGTTCCACAACACGCACAGCATAGCACAAAATGGCGGTTACAGACAAGCGTCTGTAACCGCCAACAACCGCCCCCGCGACTGGTTCAGCAGAGTCCGTATTGCGCCTTGACGGACACCACAGCGTAATCTCCGATTCTCCCTTGTTCGTCAGCAATGAACGTAACGGACATACTTCCACGACCACTACGCCAATCATAGATAGCGGCGCCAGCCGAGCTAGCAGATAACTCGTATGTGCCCCCTGCTACGTCAACCACTTCAGCAAACGTCATCCCAGGTTGCACGTTCTGGAAATCGTTACAGGTAAGCACCACGTCCGACAGTTTGTTGATACCGAGCGACGCGCATCCTTGCATCACGAATGCTGCAACAACGACACCAACAACGACAATGCGTGCTTGCATGGTGTGGCTTCCCCGACCCTGACCGAAAATGGTCACCGGGCCGACTGCCACGTAGACCTCGCACGCGTGTTGCGCGGGCTCCCGCCTGTTTCCCCGGCTGGCGCCAGGGTGTTCTATTTGGCGAGCGGCCCGGTGTCGGGCCGCGTGCGCCGGTCTACGTGGCACGTGCAGTCTAGCAGGAGGGGTCGAGGAAGTGCAACGGGTGGATGGCTAGCACGTTCGGGGACAGGGTGTCAAGGTCGGGCGTAAGTCAAAGTGCGACACTACCGGCGTGCGGCGTGCGGAACTGCCCCGGTTCGCTGCCGTGCGAGCCCCATTCGGCCAGATAGCTGCCGTCGGGCGCGAACTTCACCACGCGCGCCGTCGTGTGGGGCCCGGCCCCGGGGAGCTGGCCGCCGTGGCCGTCGGCGACGTAGATCGTGCCGTCGTCGGCGACCACCACGTCGCATGGCTGGTCCAGGGTGTCGCGCCCGGCCGCGCCGACGCCCGGCGTCCCGAGCGTGAGCAGCAGCTCACCGGCCGGGCTGAACTTCATGGCCACGTGGCCCTTGCCCTCGCGGTGCGGATCCACGCCGTCGGGCCCCTGCGCGTCGGTCACCCAGATGTTGCCCTCCAAATCGACGTGCAGCCCGTGGGGCTGGATCATGAGCCCGGCGCCGAAGCTGGCGACCAGGTTGCCCGCCGGGTCGAACTTCAGAACCGGATCGAGATCGAGACCGGCGCAGGAGTTGCCGCCGCAGCGCTCCGCCACCCAGACGTGGCGTCCGTCGCGGTCCATGTCGACGCCGCCGGTCGAGCCCCATTCGCGGCCGTCCGGCAGCTTCGCCCAGTCATCCATCGTGGCGTACGGATTGGGCGCGTCGTTTTGCGGAGCGATGTCCGGCTGCGCCGCGGCCGGGCCGGCCGTCGCGATGAGCGCGCCAAGCGCGAGAGAAAGGGAGCCAACCATAGCCGTGCCGGTCCGCGGGGTCTGCATGTCGAACCGTACCACGCGCCGCCGAACCGGGACCAGATATCCGCAACGTGGAACCGAGCGGACGCGCCACCCTGCGCGGATCGCCGCCGGGTGCGAATTCGGGTCGCTGCAATAACCGGGCAGGGGCGGCCGTCACACCAGGGGCGTCAGGTCGCCCAGCATGGTCGGAATCAGCTCGGCGACGGTTGGGTAAATGTGCACCGCACGTTGAATCACCGAGTACGGCGCCTTCGCGTACATGACGTCGAGGATGCAGTGGACGGCTTCGTCGCCTCCGACGCCGAGAACGGCGGCGCCGAGGATCTGCTTGTTCGCGGCGTCGACCAGCACCTTCATGAATCCGTGCGTCTCGCCGCGCTGGACTGGCGCGGCCGACCTTCGTCATCGGTCTTTTGCCCATCAGCGCCGGGCGTCCCGACGCCCGCACCTGCTGCTCCGTCATCCCGACGCGGCCGAGCTTCGCATGCGTTTCGGAACCGTGTCGAGTCGTGTGCGAGGCTGGCGTGGCGTCGCGATTGCAGATTGCGGCGAGCATCTGACGCTCCTGACCAGAGACGCCGGCCGCTACCGGAGCTATTTCCCTTCCGTGAAGCTGGTGACGCCGCAGGATTCGGCCTGAGCGGGCACCCGTGGCGCTGCGCTATGATGGCCGGCACGTCGGCAGACTTCGGCAGCATGGCAAGAAGAGGCAAACCTATGCGCGATCGAACACGGATGCGGACTGATGCGGCGGGTGCGGTGGGGACGGTCGCCCTGACCCTGGTCCTGGCGGCAGGCGCGCCGGCGCTCGCCCAGCAGGGCGCCCCGGCCAACGGCGAGTGGCCCACCTACGGCGGCGACCTCGGCGGTACGAAGTACTCCCCGCTCGACCAGATCGACCGGACCAACTTCGGCGATCTCGAGATCGCCTGGCGCTGGCTGTCGGCCGACGCGTTCCTGAGCATGGACACGCCGGACGGGGGCGAGTGGTGGGCCGACTCGCGGCTCATCTTCGAGGAGCTGCTGCGGCGGGACCCCGACCGCTGGCGGGACGCGCAGCCGCCCTACATCACCAACCTGAAGGCGACGCCGCTGATGGTGGGCGGGCGCCTGTTCATCAACATGCCGACCTCGCAGGCCGCGTCCATCGACGCCGAGACCGGCGAGACGCTCTGGGTCTACAACCCGAAGACCTACGAGGAAGGCACCACGACGATGACCGCGCGCTGGAACCAGCGCGGCGTGGCGTACTGGTCCGACGGCCCGGCGCGCGAGGACGAGCGCATCCTGTTCGGGACCGGCAACGGCTATCTCATCTGCGTCGACGCCAAGACCGGCCGGCCCTGTGCCGACTTCGGCGACGACGGCTGGGTCGACCTGACCGAGGGCATTCCGCGCGCCGAGCGCGGCAGCCGCGACTGGCTGAACGCCCTGCTCTACTCGGTGCAGTCGCCGCCGCTGGTCGTCGGCGACACCATCGTCACGCCGTCGTCCATCTCGTCCTACAACATCACGCGGGAGGCGCCGCCCGGGTGGATGCGCGGTTTCGACGTGCGCACCGGCAGCATGAAGTGGATGTTCCACACCATCCCGCAGGGGGACGAGTACGGCAACGACACCTGGGAAGGCGATTCCTGGCGCGTGACCGGCAAGGTCGGCGTCTGGTCGTTCATGAGCGCCGACCCCGAGCTCGGGCTCCTGTATCTGCCCACGAACACCCCGGCCCCGGACTACTACGGCGGACACCGGCTGGGCGACAACCTGTTCGCCGAGAGCGTCGTCGCCCTGAACATCGAGACCGGGGAGCGCGAGTGGCACTTCCAGGCGGTTCACCACGGCCTCTGGGACTGGGACTTCCCGGCCGCGCCGAACCTGGTCGACGTGGAGGTCGACGGCCGGCCGGTGAAGGCGCTGGCGCAGGTCAGCAAGCAGGGTTTCCTGTACGCCTTCGACCGGGCCACCGGCGAGCCGATCTGGCCGATCGAGGAGCGCGCGGTGGCGACCGACACCGATGTGCCGGGCGAGCGGCCGTCGCCGACCCAGCCGTTTCCGACGAAGCCGGCGCCGTTCGAGTACCAGGGGGCGGTGATCGACGACCTCGTCGACTTCACCCCGGAGATCCGCGAGATGGCGATCGAAGCGGTCCAGGGCTACCGGCTCGGTCCGATCTTCTCGCCGCCCATGTGGGACGGGACCGTCCAGCGGCCGAGCGCCGGGGGCGGCGCGAACTGGTCGGGAGCGGCGGTCGACCCGGAGACGGGCATCCTCTACGTGCCCTCGAACAACGCCTACTCGGTGATGCAGTACCGCGAGCCCGAGCCCGGCGAGGGGGCCACCCTCGCCGTCATCGAGCGGCGCGGTCCCAGCCGCACCCGGCCGCAGATGCCGCAGGGGCTGCCGCTCTTCAAGCCGCCGTACTCGCGCATGACCGCCATCGACATGAACACCGGCGAGCACGTCTGGATGAAGCCGATGGGCAACGGGGACCGTATCCGCAACCACCGCCTGCTGCGCGATCTCGACCTGCCGCCGCTCGGGGGCGACAGCAGCCGCGCCGGTCCGCTCCTGACGCCGGACATCCTGATCTACGCGCTGACCACGGGCGGGGCGAACGACGGGCCGCGCCTGGTGGCGCTCGACAAGGCGACCGGCGAGGAGCTGGCGCAGTTGGATCTGCCGGGCGGCGCCATCGGGACCCCGATGACCTACATGATGAACGGGCGGCAGTACATCGCGCTGACGGT
The DNA here is from genome assembly GCA_965116825.1 of Vicinamibacterales bacterium. GTDB lineage: Bacteria > Acidobacteriota > Vicinamibacteria > Vicinamibacterales > UBA8438 > WTFV01. The sequence continues at coordinate 5,684,331 of OZ220736.1, read as the reverse complement.
CGGCGGCGGCCGGGTGCCGGAGCTGATCGCGTTCGCGTTACCGGAATAGTGGCGGAGGGGTGGCCATGGCAGGGTCCGAATCCAAGGGCGTCGGCCGCAGGGAGTTCCTCAAGGAGACCGCGGCGGGGGCCGCCGGCATGGCGGGCGGCGCCGCGTCCGCGGGCGCCGTGGGCGGTGCCCCCGGGCAGCACGAGCACGACCACGACCACCAGGTGGTGCCCGACGACATCGCGTTGCGGGTGCGCGCGCTGGAGTCGATTCTGGTCGAGAAGGAGATGATCGATCCCGCCGACCTCGACGCGGTGGTCGACGCCTACGAGAACCGCATCGGCCCGCGCAACGGGGCGCAGATCGTGGCCCGCGCCTGGACCGACCCCGACTACAAGTCCCGGCTGCTCGCGGACGGCACCGCGGCGATCGGCGAGTTCGGCTTCCTCGGCGCGCAGGGCGAGCACATGGTCGTCGTCGAGAACACGCCCGGGGTCCACAACCTGGTCGTGTGCACGCTGTGCTCCTGCTACCCGTGGCCGACGCTCGGTCTCCCGCCCGTCTGGTACAAGTCGGCCCCGTACCGGGCGCGGGCGGTGATCGAGCCGCGCGCCGTGCTCCGCGAGTTCGGGGTCGAGCTGCCGGATGATGTCGAGGTGCGCGTCTGGGACAGCACGGCCGAGATTCGCTACCTGGTGCTGCCGCAGCGGCCGGTGGGTACGGAAGGGCTGACGGAGGAGCAGCTCGCCGAGCTCGTCACCCGCGATTCGATGATCGGCGTCGCCCGCGTTGCGGCGCCCCAGGAGTCTGCGCCATAGAACGGTCCGGATCCGTCGCGCCGCTGCCGGCGGCGAAGGAGGGCCGAGGATGAACGGCATCCACGACATGGGCGGGATGGACGGCATGGGCCCCGTCGCGCCCGAGGAGAACGAGCCCGTCTTCCACGAGACGTGGGAGGGCCGCGTCTACGCCCTGGGCCGGTCCATCGCCCGCTGGGGGCGGGGCCGCAACTGGGGCAGCTTCCGGTTCGCGCTCGAGAGCCTGCCCCCGGCCGACTACCTGCGGATGGGCTACTACGAGCGCTGGTTCACCGTGCACGTCAACCGGCTCCTGGGCAGCGACCTCGTCACGAGGGAGGAGCTCGACAGCGGCTACGCGGATGCGAGCCGGCCGCGCCCGGAGCTGCTCCCCGCGCCCGCGACCAGGGGACTCGGTTCCGGTCTGCTGGACGTCGAGGTGGCCGCGCGCTTCGGTCCAGCAGACGAGGTGCGGGCGCGAAACCTCCATCCCCGGGGACATACCCGCCTGCCGCGCTATACCCGGGGCCGCCGGGGGACGATCATCCGCGACAACGGCGTCTACGCGCTGCAGGACACCGACGAGAACGGGCAGCGGCTCGGAGACTCTCCCCAGCACGTCTACACCGTCCGCTTCGGGGCGCAGGAGCTGTGGGGGGATCGCGCCTCCGCGCGCGACTCGGTCTACGTCGACCTGTGGGAGGGATACCTTGAGCCAGCGTGAGGACGCCCGGCCACCGGCGCCGAGGATCGACGCCGGGCGTCTCGCCGCGTTGCCGCCCCTGCCGCGGGACGAGGAGGGCCCGGTGTTCGATGCCCCGTGGCAGGCGCAGGCCTTCGCGCTCGCGGTGAAGCTGTCCGAGCAGGGTCACTTCACCTGGAAGGAGTGGGCGGCGGCGCTCGCCGACGAGCTGAAGGCGGCCGCCGACCGCGGGGCGCCCGACGATGGGTCGCACTACTACCACCACTGGGTGACCGCGCTCGAGCGACTCGTGACCGGGAAGGACCTTACCGATTCACCGGCGCTGGCGGATCGCAAGGAGGCCTGGGCCGACGCCTATCGGCACACGCCGCATGGGCAGCCGGTGGTGCTGCGGAAGGCGGACTGAGCCTCCGATCGAACCTAGGCATCGCCGACGAGCACGTCCACACCGAGCATTGCGGGGGAAAGCTGCTGATGAACGACCTCCCCGACGGCATCCACGACATGGGCGGCATGGGCGGCATGGGGCCGGTGGAGCCCGAGCCGGACGAGCCCGTCTTCCACGAACCCTGGGAGGGGCGCGTCTACGCGCTGCGCCGCCTGCTGGTGCCCTGGGGGCTGGGGGGCAACTGGGGCAGCTTCCGGTTCGCGCAGGAACGCGTTCCGGCGGTCGACTATCTGCGCTTTTCCTACTACGAACGGTGGTTCACGGCGCTCGTCGACGTGCTGCGCGCGAACGGCGTGGTTTCCGAAACGGAGCTGACGCGGGGCGTGGCCGATCCGGAAGCTCCGGTGCCGGCGCGACGGGAAAGGCCGCCTCGGGCTCCGCTGGGGTTCGGTCTTCTCGATCTCGACGTCCCGGCGCGGTTCCGCGTCGGCGACACGGTCCGCGCGCGTACCGTCCCACCGCCGGGGCACAGCCGGCTGCCGCGTTACACCCAGGGGAAGTGCGGCACGGTGGTCCGCGACAACGGCGTCTACGCCCTCCAGGACACCGACCGGCGTGGTCAGCAGCTCGGGGACTTCCCGCAGCACGTCTACACGGTGCGCTTCACGTCGCGGGAGCTGTGGGGCGATCGCGGACACGAGCGCGACGCGATCTGCGTCGAGTTCTGGGACGACTACCTGGAGCGGGCCTGACGGCGGCCCCGGGATGCGTCGAGGGTCGACCCCGCACGGCCGGCCGTCGTGCTGCCGCGTCGGACCGAGGGCTGGCGAGATCCAGTGTTGGGGTGCATGCGAATGGACTCTGTTGTGGGCCTGCTGCGCGACTTGGTCGCCATCGACTCGGTCAATCCCTCGCTGGTTCCCGGCGGCGCCGGCGAGGCCGCCGTCGCCGCACGGATTGCGACTGCTCTGCGGGCGGGCGGCATCGCGGTCGAGTTGACGGATGTCGCTCCCGGCCGTCCGAACGTCGCCGGCGTGATCGAGGGCAGGGCGCCGGGGCGTGCACTGATGCTGTGCGGGCATACGGACACGGTGGGCGTCGAGGGGATGGCCGCGCCTTGCGACCCGGTCATGCGCGACGGCCGTCTCTACGGGCGCGGCAGCCAGGACATGAAGAGCGGGGTGGCCGCGATGGTCGACGCGGCGGTGCGGGTGGCGCGGAACGGCGGACTTCCGCGCGGCCGCCTGGTGGTGGCGGCGGTGGCCGACGAAGAGCACGCCAGCGCCGGCGCGGAGGCGCTGGTCGCGGTGCATTCGGCCGACGGTGCCGTGGTGACCGAGCCGACGGATCTGAGAGTCGCCACGGCGCACAAGGGGTTCGAGTGGGTGGAGGTCGAGACGCGCGGGCGCGCCGCTCACGGCAGCCGGCCGGACGACGGACGCGACGCCATTCTGGACATGGGGCGCGTGCTCGGGGCGTTGGAGGCCGTCGAGGCGAGACTCGAAGCGGGACCGACCCGTCCACGTCTGGGACGAGCGTCGCTGCACGCGTCGACGATCCATGGCGGGCAGGCGCTGAGCGTCTATCCCGACCGCTGCGTGCTCGGTGTCGAGCGCCGCACTCTGGCAGGCGAACTGTCGGACGTCGGGTTGACCGAGGTCGAGCGCGTGCTGTCGGGGCTTGCACGCGAGGACACCGACTTCGCCGCGTCCGCGCGGCAACTGTTGACGCGCCCACCCCACGAGATTGCCGACGACCATCCGCTCTGCGAAGAGTTGCGGCAGATTCTCCGGCGGCGGGGTCTCGAGGACGCGCCGACCGGCATGTCGTTCTGGACGGACGCCGCGATCCTCGGACGAGCGGGGACGCCGGCCGTGCTGTTCGGTCCAATCGGGGCGGGTCTCCACGGGCCGGACGAGTATGTCGAGATCGATTCCGTGAGCATCTGTCGCGACACCCTGATCGAGTTGATCCGCGCCTTCTGCTGAGGAAGCGCGCTGGTCTGCTTGCGTGCTGCATCGCTCACCGCCGGCGTACGCATGGCATGGGGCATGGCCCCCTCACCCGTAGGGAAGGGACGATGAGGCGAATTCGCTACTGTTGCGCGGTGAGCCTGGACGGATACATCGCCGGCCCCGGGGGCGAGTTCGACTGGATCGTCGTGGATCCCGAGATGGACTTCGCCGGGATGTCCGAGCAGTTCGACACGCACCTGCTGGGCCGGAAGACGTTCGAGGCCACCGGCGGGCGCGACCAGTCCTCGGCGGGCGTGCGGTCGTTCGTTTTCTCGCGGACCCTGCGACAGAGCGACTACAAGCACGTCACGATCGTCGGCGAGAACTGGAAGGCGCTGGTGCAGTCGCTCCGCGAGGAACCGGGGAAGGACATCTGGCTGTTCGGGGGCGGGTCGCTCTTTCGGAGTCTCGCCGGGGAGGGGCTAGTCGATGCCGTCGAGGTGGCGATCGTGCCGACGATACTCGGGGCGGGCGTGCCGCTGGTGGCCGAACCGGCCCCGCGCATCGGACTGACGCTGGAGGAGCACCGGGTATACGAGAAGACGGGCACCGTCAGCCTGATCTACGCCGTGAATCACCCGCGTGCGGGGTAACCGAATACCCGACAGCGCGTCGGACGCGACTCTCATTGCCGCCCGTCCTCTGCGCCATTGTCCAGGGCGAGCAGGCGGGCGAATCCCGCGCTGATGTTCCGCTTGCCGTCGCGCTCGATCGGATCCTGTCCCAGGTAGATGTCGAACAACGCGCGGCAGAGGTCCCGCGATGCAATCGGCGGCTGTGCCGCGTCTCCCACCGAGGCGGTCAGGCGGCCTCCCGGATCGCACGAGAAGACGATCTCGGTACCGCGGGCGACCTCATCCACGTCGAGGTAGCTCCGCAGCCGCTCCAGGGGCGCTTCCTTGCCGGCCCCGTCCGCACCCCTCCCGGAGGCTCGTGCCATTCGCGGCCGTAGCGCGTCGTCGAACGCGTCGGCCACGTCGCCGCCCTCGACGGTTCGTGTCATGACCAGCCGGAGCGTCATGCCGAAGTCGAGGTCGAGGAGGCGCCGGTGAAAGCGCTCGTCTCCGCGGAGCTCGGAGGCCCGTCTGCCGGCGAACGCTGCGAGCGCAGCCCTGGCGCCGGCGGGATCGACATAGAGGCCGAACGCGTAGACGTTGACGCGGAAGATCGTCCGCTGCCGGATGCCGGTCCCGACCAGACGGCGCGTCGTCGTACCCGGCGGCGTGAGGACGACGGGGAACGCCGTTCCGCTCTCGGGTTCGCGGACCGTTCCCGGCGCGGGCGGCTGGCTGCCGGCAGGGGCCGGGAAGGCCAACAGGCTGAGGATGACCGTCGAACCCAGGAATCGCTGCATCGTCATCTTCCGAGCTCGGCCGCCCGCTCCGGCGCGAGCGTTCGGATCGCCTGTTGTCCATGCGCCCGGCCTGCCCCGGCAACTGCATCACGGTCCTGCGACGTCGGCGGCGCGGTGTCGATGTGCGGATAGAGCCAGGAATGCTCCAGTCCCGGGTGGCGCCCGCCGTAGCGGGCCGGGATGTCCTGGGTCCAGTTGCTCGGGATCGTCAGGCAGAACGCGAGCAGGCCGGCGAAGGCGAGGCGCTGAGAGACGAGCGGCGGCGCGTCGTCACGCCGCGCCGTCGGCGTCGCGTCGTCGGATCGACCTGTCGGCGTCGCGGTGGCAAGACCCCACCCCACGGTGCGCTTCAACCGGCCGAGCCTCCGCAGCCGCGACCGATACAGGGCGCCTGCGCCCAACACCGCCATGACGATGTTCAGCGTCTGCCCGGTACCCAGGGCGAGTCGGTGGGTGGGGTAGTCGCGGAACAGGTCGATGAAGAAGCGCGGGAACGCGTACCAGAAGACGAAACGGGCGGCCACCGCGCCCGGCGTCCGGTTCACGCGCCGAACGTGGAGCAGGTACGCCATCAGCAGCAGGTTCTTGGCGCCGTCGTAGAGCACCACCGGATGGCGGAAGCCCTCCGCGTCGGGGAACTTCACGGCCCACCAGACGTCGGTCGCCGCGCCGACGATCTGGCCGTCGATGAAGTTGCCGATCCGTCCCATCCCCATCAGGAACGCGGCGGGAATGACGAGGACATCCGCCACGAGGAGGAACGGCTTGTCGTACCGGCGCGCGAACAGCGCGGCGCCGAGTCCCCCGCCGAGCAGCAGGCCGTGCGTCGCCATGCCGCCCAGCCACCAGGCGGGAATCAGATGGAGGTGCTCGCGATAGAAAGGCCATTCGTCGAAGGCGATCTCGACGGCGCGCCCGCCTACCAGCACGCCGGCGGCGACGAACAGGCTCAGGCTCCACACCTCGCGCGGCGATAGGCGCAACTCCGAATGCCCTCGACGCAGGAACAGATGCAACTCGAGGAATCCCAGGGCGAAGCCGAGGCCGTACCACCAGAGGTGGACGCCGCCGACGTCGAACAGGATCGGGTCGATTCGATGCGTGTACGGTCCCAGCATGTCTGGCTCCCCCGAGCCGCGCGGTGGTTGCGGCTCCGTGGGTTGCACAACGCAGGGTTGGTGCCATGGCGTGAGCGCCGCCGCAACTCTCTGTGGAGAAAAGACTTTGAGGCACGCAAACCGGCCCCGGCTGCCTGGTTCTTCTGCTGATGGTGAGCATTTCTTGTCAGGCCGTGTACGCGTCGTGTGCAGACGGGTCGGGTTGACAGGTTGAGACCCGGCGCGCCGCCGGGGACACCGTCGCAGCGGCTGGTTCTCGCGGTGATCCAGGCGTGGCGCCGGCTCCGCTTCCGTAGATCAGGGGGCTGTCGCGATGCCTCGTCGCGCGGGCGCCCGGGGAGCGAAAGCCTGGGGGCGGCGACGTCGCCGGAGCGGAGAGCGTCCGGATGCCGGCTCAGAAGGCGCGTGTGAAGCCGCCGCTCGACCCGGCGAACCGCGAGTTCACCACGTTGTTGAAGATCGACCCGAACGAGTAGGTGAAGCCGATGCGGAACTGCCACTCGTAGTCGGTGGCGAGCTGGCGCTGGCGCACCAGGATCTCGGCGTCGGTGGCGTCGCGGCGCGGCAGGTAGATCTGGTCGCGAATCAGCGAGCTGTCGGCGTCGATGCGGAGAAAGAATCCGCGGAACAGGCGGATGTCGATCTCGCCGTACAGCACCAGCCGGCGCTGGTCGGGCTCGTCGAGGAACTGCGAGAACTCCAGGGTGAGCTCGCTCTCGCCCCAGGGCTCGTTGACCAGGAACGAGCTCTGCACGGCGTGGTTGGTGCGGTGCTCATCCATCCGGTCGAAGATCGTCGGCTCGATGTAGCGGAAGGCGTTGTAGCCGGCCGTGTAGGTCACGGTGAACTGCCGGCGCGTCGACTCGGAGTAGGGGAAGAAGTTGTATTCGATGGCCGGCGCCCCGCGCAGGGTCAGATCCTGGTTGCGGAAGTTGGAGCTGATGGCCGACCCCCCGAAGCCGATGCCGACGTGCTCGCCCACGCTCTTGACGAAGCGGGCGTCCAGCGACGAGCTGCGCCGGACGTTCGAGAAGGTCGAGTCGGTGAGCTCGAAGGTGTCCTCCCGGTAGTTGGTGAAGAAGCCGACCCGCATCTTCCACATCTCGGTGTCGCGGTTGGCCGAGACGGATCCGCTGATCGACTGTCTCGATTCCCGCTCCTCCGCGTCGAAGAACATGTTGAGCCGGGTCCGGAAGACCCAGAAGTTCCAGGGATCGTCCTCCGGCTGGGCGTTCGCCACGCGTCTCGCGCCGAGCGCGCCGCCCGATGGACTGGTGGCGACCTGCAACTGCTGGCCGAGCGGCGTCTGGGCGGCGTAGCGCACGAGGCCGAGGCGCAGCATCTGCGCCAGCGCCCGCCGCTCGCTGTCGTCGGTGTCGTCCTGCGTGGTGTAGAAGACGAGCTGGTCGTCCATCCCCGTGAACTCGTCGATGCCGTAGAAGTCGAGCGTCCAGGCGTCGCCGCCGCCGCCGGTGTTCTCGCGTGTGACCAGCACGTGGACCTGCGCATCGCGCCGGTCGCGGACGTAGTTGACGAAGGTGATCTCGCGGCGCAGGTACTCGTCGTCGCACGGGCCGCAATCGAGGAACACGCGGAGAAGATCGGCGCCGTTCGGCTCACGCGGCTCCTGCGCCGCGCCGGCGATTCCCGCGCCCAGCACGATCGCGAGCACACCGAAGAGCACCGTCTTCATCGCCAGCGCTTCGATATGCCGCCGGCGAAACGGCAACGAGTGCATCGCCGAGGGCCGGGTGTGCGGCCAGCGATCGACCGGTTCGTCAAGGGCGCCTGAACCGGCCTCCGGCGAGGTGAACTGCGCCGTTTCGGGTGCTGTGTGGGGTTTCACCGCGGGCTGCCAAGGGGTTCGGGCGGGCTGCATTCCCGGTGCGCCGACCGACCCCTATCTTATACTGGGCGGCGCCATGTCCACGCTTCCAGCTTCCGGCACGAAGGCGGCCTCGTTCGCGCTGCGCGACGCCGCCGGCGACTCCTGCGCGTTCGGTCCCGACGGCCCGGCCGCGCCGGCGACGCTGCTCTTCTTTTTCAAGCACGACTGCGCGACCTGCGACCTGACGGCGCCGCTGGTCGAGCGGATGCACCAGGCGCTGTCGGGCTCCGGCCTCCGTGTGCTGGGCGTCTCGCAGGACGACGCGTCGCTGACCGCCGCGTTCGCCGAGCGACACGGCCTGACGTTTTCCCGCGCGCTCGATTCCGAGCTGCTCGTCTCGGAGGAGTACGGCTTCGACGCCGTCCCCGCGCTGGTGCTGGCCGACGGGGACGCCGGCGTGCTGGCCAGCTTCGAGGGGTTCGGCCGGGCCGACCTGACCGCGCTGGTCGAGCTGGCGGCGGGCCGTTGCGGAATCCCGGCGCCGGTGATCGAGCGCGAGGGAGAGTCGCTGCCCGAATCGCGGCCGGGCTGCGGATCGAAGGTCCACGACCCGGACGTCGCGCGGCGTCTGGCGGCCCGGCGCGACGCATCGAGGCTGGCCGCGCGGCGGGTCCGCATGCCGGCCGACCTCGACCCCTTCGAGTTTCTCGACCAGCAGGGCCTGACCGACGGCCTGCCGGTCGTGCCGCCCACCGAGGAGCGGGTCGCGCGGATGCTCGCCGGCACGTCACGGCAGCCCGCCGAGGTCGTCGCCGACGTGCCGCCCAACCTGGCCCCGGCCACGGTGGAGAAGGTGGCCATCAACGCGGTTATGGCGGGCTGCAAGCCGGCGTACCTGCCGGTGGTCATCGCCGCCGTGGAGGCCGCCTGCACGGACGCATTCAACCTGCACGGCGTGCTCGCCACCACCTACTTCGTCGGCCCGCTGCTCATCGTCAACGGGCCGATCCGCCATGAGATAGGGATCAACTGCGGGCGCAACGTCTTCGGCCAGGGCACCCGCGCCAACGCCACCATCGGGCGCGCCCTGCAACTCGTCGTCCGCAACGTCGGCGGCGGCCGCCCCGGCGAGGTAGACATGTCGACGCTCGGCCAGCCGGGAAAGTTCGGCGCCTGCATCGGCGAGCACGAGGAGCTGAGCTGCTGGGAGCCGCTGCACGTCGAGCGCGGCTTCGAGCGCGGGCAGAGCACGGTCACCGTCTTCGCCGCCGAGGCTCCCCGGGCCATCCGCGACCAGCTCTCGCGCAACTCCCGCTCGCTGGCGGCCAGCATGGGGTACTCGCTGGAAGCCATCGCCCACGTCAAGCTGCACGGCATGGATCAGGCGCTGCTGGTCGTTTCGCCCGAGCACGCCCGCACGTTCGAGCGCGACGGCTACACCAGGGACGACCTCCGGGCCCGGATTCAGGAGGTGACGGGTCGGCCGCTGCGCGATGTGCTGCCGGACGCCGAGTGCCAGAAGGGGACGGGCGTGCGCGCGTTGCCGAAGGACTGGGTGGGTCCCGACGGGCGCCCGACGGCCGAGGTGCTCGACCGGCCGTTCCCCAAGTTCGCGCGGCCCGAGAACATCCTGATCGTGGTGGCCGGCGGCACGGCGGGGAAGTTCTCGGCTGCCGTCGGCGGATGGGCCAGCGGCGGGCTGGGGTCGAAGGCGGTCACGCGGGCGATCGAGGGGTAGATCGCCGGGATCAGTATCGAGGAAGGTGATGCCTGTGTAGCCTGTGGGCGCCGGCCAGGCAGAGCACGGGCGCCGGCCCCGGGGTGCACGATCAGCGCCGGCGGCGTGTTCGTCTCCGTTTCCAGGCTCCGGTCGGCGCGTTCGACGGTAAGCGGGCCGCGGGTCTGCGGGCACGCCGGCAGTACGTCGAGGATGCGGGCCTTCACTTTCTCGAGCGAGCGGTCCAGCGCCTGCTGCAGTCGTGCCCGGTCGAACCGCTCCGGCTCGCGCGCCGGCCACGGCAGCGACGGGACCATCTCGGCCCGCTCCAGCGCGTCCTCGACCGCGTGGGCCTCGGACTCGAGCGTCTGCTGCAGCGCACGCTGCAGCTTCTTGCGGACCGGGTGGGGAAGCCCGGCGACCTCCAGGGCCCCGAGCACTTGGTCGATGTGCGCGCCGGGGGTGACCAGCGCACGCACGGCCTGCAGCGCCGAACCGCCGGTCCCACCGTAGTATTTGCGGCGGTGCCTCGGTGATCGTGTCCGGCAGAGGGCCGTCGGCGGCCTCGAGCGGTGTGCGCACAAGGACACCGCTGCGACGGCTGGGCCGATGCAGGGCGCAGCGCTCACGAACAGCCGGGCGCTGGTCAATCTGCAACCGGGGAGATCGAGCCTGATCGCGCGGGGCGAGCTCGATCCGCTCCGGCGCCCACCACACCCAAGGCAGCGCGGTCAGCAATCGCACCTCTCGGTGCTCGCCGACACCAGGAGTCGACTTGGTGGCGCGGCTTCGCGTACGCTCTCCGGGCGCGTGGAGACTGTCGCGCAGACGAGCCCGGGCAGCTGGACGCTCGGCCTGGTCGGCACACGGTCCGAACGATTCCGGGAAGGTCTCCCTCGGCGCAGCTGAACTTGCCGGACTGACAGTTCTTGACAGCGGTTTCCGGTACGACGGAGACGGCGCGTTGCTGCGGCTGGACTACAGGCGCACGCGCTCGGGATCGCCTGGGAGTTCGATCCCTACTTCTAGAGCAATCGTGACTCTGGTGATTAGTCATAGCACCATCGAATAAGGGTGCTTCCGGATTTCGTGTGGGCGCCGAACGCTCCGGGGGTCTTCCCAGGACGGACAGAAGCAGGCCGGACACCTGCCGGACACCTGCCAGGGATGGCCCCCCATAGGCGCTAACTTGTTCGGGCCGCATGATCCTCCTGCAGCTCGGTCCAGGCGAAGTACGCTGAGAGTTGCGGCTGTCGGCGACGTGGCGGCTCCGCCAGCGCACCGGAGATCGTTCGCCAGTCACTGAACAGGCGCGCCAACGGGAGCGGCGGTTCGATGGTGCGCGCGACCTGGTTGAGCATGAATTTGAAGTCACGCCACGGGCTCCGAGGCCGCCGGCGCCGGCACATCGTAGCCCCAGGGGGAAATCGCGCGGGCGTGGTGAATCAACTTCTCCACCAGCAGCGCCACGAACAGCTTGCCGTAGAGCCACGCCTTGGCGCTGTCGTCGTCGTACTTCGGCAGGTGCCCCAACTGGGCCAGCGACTTGAAGCGCTTGAACACCAATTCGACCTGCCAGCGCAGGCGATACCACTCCAGCACGTCCGCGGCGGAAAAGGGCGGCTCGGGAAAGGTCGTGAAGACGATCACGTACTCGGCGAACCGCAGCGTGGCCGGTTGCACCTGGTTGCCCTTGCGGGCGGCGTCCCGGCGGATTTTCTGGTGCGCCAGGCGGATGGCTTCGGCGGACTTGCGCAGCACGCAGACCCGGCCCGCAACCTCGCACGCCGGGCCTCTGTCGTCGCCCGGCGCTGTGACCGTGGTCGCCCAGGAGCTGACCGCGCCCGGACGCGTGACCGACGACACCGCGGCCAGCAAGTCGAACGGCCGTCCGCCCGCCGTGTACAGCGGCAGCGACCCGGTATTGACACGCACAATCAGCCGCCCGCCCGCGTCGGCCACGTGGCGAATGCCCCGCGCGGTCGAATAGCCGCGGTCGGCCAGTACATGGTCGCCGGCGCGGATCGGGAACTGCGCCAACGATTCTCCCGTGCCCGGCCCCTCGGTCCCCGTCAGCTTGAAGAAATCGCACGTCAGCGACGGCAGGCCCACGCTGTAGTGCAGGCGCCACAGCGACCCGCTCGGTCCCGGTTCCTTCACCGTCGTCGCATCCACGGCCCGCACCTGGAACGCGCCTCCGGGGACGACCGCCAAGCCCTGCTCCTCGAACAGACGGACGCACAGCGCGTGCAACCAACCCTTGGACTTCTTCAGCCGCTTCATCAGCGCCACGTCCGACAGGTCCGCCAGATGCGCCTGTCGCGCGCGAACCACCGTTTCCCGCAACGAGTGTCCGCAGCCGAGGTGCAGCAGAAGGGTCCGCAGCAGGTTGTCGACCGCCTTGTCTTTGCGCAGCCCCTTCAGCGCCCCGGTGTCCTGCGCCAGTTCGCGCCAGTCCTGCGGGAGGAACGACAACAGCACCTCCCAGTCCTCGTCCACCGTGCCGGCTTCCGTGTCCTGCATCCGCAGGTCAGGATACGCCGGCCACGCCAAGAAAACAAGTTAGCGCCTATGGGATGGCCCCCCCCCGCCCAGCTACCGTGGGCCAGGATCCTGCAGCGTAGGGCGCCCCGCGCGCGCGGGGATGAACCCTGGGAAGAAGCTGGATGGAACCGGACGTCTACACGTGGCGTTCGCACCGACACCCACGCATCCGCGGCCAGCAGCTTGGCCGGATCCCGTCGGCCCGTGCATTCGTGTGAGCAGACCGGACTGGGCGCTATCGAAGGCGCGCTCCTTCCCTCAGAGATCCCCTCATTTTGCTATGTGAACCGAATAAGACGCCAGTCCTATCGAGATAGAACGTCTGGCATTCTAAAGGTTGGCAGAATAGCGCACCTGAATTAGAATGTGGTTCCTATGCATCCACAGGGAAACCGGCAGACGTCATCCGGGCGATGGCTTCGGAGACACGACCTCCTGAAATTCATCAACACCTTGTACGAAGGCGACCTGCATGCCAAGCGGGTGCTGTCACTGGCCAACGCCACCCTGGGTGTGCTGACGAGTGCGTCGCTGGCAATCCATGCGGTGGGGCGCGGCCTGGCGCAAGCCATGGGCACGTTGACCAAGCATGGCGTCAAGCAGGTGGACCGGCTCCTGAGCAATCGAGGCATCAACGTCTGGACCTTCTTCGCCCACTGGACGCCGTACCTCATCGGCGCCCGCACCGAAGTGGTCGTCGCGCTGGATTGGACGAGTTTTGCGGCCGACAAGCAGGAGACGATCATGCTGTCGATGTTGACCGGGCACGGGCGCGCAACGCCCCTGCTGTGGAAGACGGTGGCGTCGTCGACGCTGAAGGACAATCAGCGGCGCTATGAGTACGAGGTGCTGTGCCGGTTGCGCGAAGTGCTGCCGGACGGGGTGAAAGTCACCATCGTGGCGGATCGGGGCTTTGCCGACTGCAAGCTGTTCTATGCGTTGACGACGGAGTTGGGCTTCGAATACGTGATTCGGTTGCGCGGGGACGTCTATGTGACGAACGCGCGCGGCGAACGGCGAGTGGCCGCCGCGTGGGTTGGCGCCGGTGGGCGTGCGCGGCGGCTGGTGGGGGCTCGGGTGACCGACGTGCACGAGTGGCCAGTGGGCGCGGTCGTGTGCGTACACGATAAGAAGATGGACGAACCGTGGTGTCTGGTGGCCAGCGAAGCGTCGGTCCCGACGCGGGTGTTGATTCGCCACTACGGCAAGCGCTGGGGGATCGAGGCGGGCTTCCGAGACATCAAGGACATGCGCTTCGGGATGGGGCTGTCATCGATGCATGTGTCGCGCCCGGACCGGCGGGACCGCTTGCTGCTGCTCAGCGCGTTGGCGATTGCTGTGCTGTCGTTGCTGGGTGCGGCGGGCGAGCGGATCGGCTATGACCGGTGGTTGAAGGCGAACACGGTGAAACGGCGGACGCATTCGTTGTTTCGGCAGGGGTTGATGCTGTACCACCATCTTCCCAATTGGCCCGAGGATCGGATTCGTCCGTTGATGGAGACGTTCGGGAGCATGCTGATGGAACAGCGGGTGTATCGAGAGGTCTTCGGCGTGATCTGACGCTTGCAGAATGAGGGGATACATGAGGCTCCTTCCTGGGTGCGGATGCTAAAGTGTACGGCTCTGGAAGGACGGAGTATCCATGTTGTCAAGTGCGATCCCCCAGGTGCGTGTGGAAGCTCATGCAGCGACGAGCGGTGCCTCTCCGGTGGATGGTGTCCTGTCCTGTCCTGGCCGCTCTGGCTGCCAAGTGCGGTCCTGTTCGAGCAGCGCGTTGGCGAGGACGAGCAGCTTGCGCATGACGGCGACCAGAGCGACCTTTCCCGGTTTTCCCTGGGCGACGAGTTGCCGGTACTTCGCCCGCAGGTCCGGATTGCAGCGCATTGCCGTCACGGCCGGCATGTAGAGGATTCGCCGCACCTGCGCCCGGCCGGCCTGGATGAAGCTTCGGCCTTGCCAGGTGCCGGACTGTCGCGTGACGGGGGCGAGCCCCGCGAGGCTGGCGACCGCCTTGGCGTCGAGTCGGCCGAGTTCCGGCATCTGGATGAGCAGGCCTGTGGCGGTGATACGGGACACGCCCGGAATGGAGGTCAGGATCTCGGCCCGTCGGGTGAGTGCTGCGTCTTCGGCGAGCCGCTTTCCGATCTCGGCATCAATGGCGGCCAGATGCCGGTCGAGCTGCGCCAGCTGCGTCTTGTTCTGCTGCTTGAGCAGGCGCTGTCGAGTGTGCTTTTGGCGGTTGAGTGCAGCGGTGCGGTCCCTGATCAGTGCGTCACGCGCCACTCGGAGTTCCTCGAGGGCGCGCCACGCGGGTGATGACCTCTCGGTTGGCCGCAGATCCAGCGCGGCTCCCATCTGTGCCAGGACCCGGGCGTCGACGACATCGGTCTTCGCCCGTTGTCCGATGGCCTGCGCGAACCGTCGCGCCTGCAACGGGTTGACCCGCGCCAGGGGCAACTTGGCTGTGAGCAGCGCTTCCTCGAACGCTCGGTGCCAGTGCCCTGTCGGCTCGTAGGTGACGGCCCGCACCGGGCACTCGATCCAGGCGATCAGCGCCTTGAATCCCGCGGCGTCGTTGGTGAATCGCGCGGCCTTGCCGTCGGGTGCCCTGTAGGCGTCGAGATGGGCCTTCGAGATGTCAACGCCTACGGTAAAATCTGGCATCTTTTCCTGCTCCTGTGCTTGTTTGCGAGCCCTCACGCTCAGGTATCCATTCAGGCCGTGGGAAAAGACGGTGGCGACCAAACTCCGGCGCGGCCCCTGATCGGCCAAGCGACTCATACGGTCCGACCACCGCCACCCCCGGCGCTCTGCACGGGGCGCCAGGGGGTGGAACCTTCCGCGGTCGGCGTCCCCTCCCCCGAGCCCCCTCCCGGGTCTACGACGCGCTGCGCGGACACTCTTCAATTCTCCCCCGCCGTCCGGCTGAAGCTGCCAGAGTCCACAGCGGTGAAGCTAACAAACAAGCGATCATGTTGCGCTGCATCGTGGGTCACACCCAGCGGGAGCTGATCGGAGTACTGACACTGATGAGCATGGTGATGGCGCCGGACGTGGCGGTGGCGCAGGACAGGGCGTTATCCCTGGACGAGTTGCTGCACGCCGGCAACCTGCAGCCCGGCGAGGGGGTCTATGTCACGGATGCCGCCGGTCGCCGCCTGAAAGCACGCTCAGCGACGTGTCGTCCGCCGGGCTGGTTGTCAGGCATGGCGGCCAGGCGTGGACCGTGGCCGTCGCCGACGTGCGGCGGATCGATCTCCAGGATCCGTTGTCGAACGGCATCGGCTATGGAATGGCGACGGTGGCAGGCTCGATCTCGGCGGTCTGCTTTGCCGGTGGAAGTCGGCCGGGCGAATGCGCATACGTGTTGTTGTACGCGTTTCCGGTGGTGGCGCTCGGCGGCGCGGTGGGCGCTGTTTTCGACGCTCTCAGGCATAGGACGGTCTACCGTGCGGCCCGGCCGATGCAGGCATCGGTGTCACCGATTGTGTCGCACGGGAGTCTCGGCGCCCAGGTATCGGTCGCCTGGTGAACCGAGTCCGCTGCCGTTGACGCGGTTCGCCGTCGGTGTCAGCCAGCAGCGGTTCTGGCGCACCGTGAATCGCGCGCACCCTGCCGACCGCCTCCTTGAGAAATCGAACATTTCTGGAGCCGAGAAGATCCCTAGCTAGTGTCAGCCAGAAAACCCCGTTTCGGGCAGAGATCTGCGCCAAGTCGTGGCATCCTGGGCGTGATTTCGGGACGAAATCCGGCCGCGACGACGGCGCCTGACGAGCTGCGGATGGGCGAAGGTCGGCAAGTCAGACCGATGTCCTGTTTCCAAGGACAGTAAGACCGTGCCGTCTGTTGCCGGCTCCGAGTCCGGCCTGATTACGATGACAGGTGGTCAGGCGATACGTTGCTGTCGCTTGCGCTCCCGCTTCTGCAGAAGCAACCCGATGCGATGCAGGTTGGCCGCCAGCACCGACAGGGCGACCGTTCGCGCGAAGCCCTCCGCGCCATGGCTGCGAACGCGGTCGAGTCCTCGATGCTCCAACCCGTTGATGGCAGACTCGACCGCCGGATGTGCACGCCGCGCCGCCGCAAACGATTCCTCCTCTTCCCGTTCCCGGTCGACTTTCGAAAGATACCCTTTCCGCGGCAACGCATTGACGTCGAGCAGTGCATCGAGGCGCACCCGGTTGGCGGGGCTGTGAAAGCCGCGGTCGAAACTGCACGCCCGTAACTCCGGATACAATTCCTGCGCTTCCCGCACCAGCGGCACTGGCACGTCCACGTCCTCGCCCTCCCACAGGATCTTGTGGTGAAGGATGAATTGATACTGATCCTCGATAAGAGCGACAGGAACCCCGAGTTCGACCGGCGTGCCCGCCTTGCCTTTGGAAACCCAGCGCGTATGTTCCTCGAAAATCGAAAAGACCTTCTCCTCGTGAGGAATTGTCTCGCCACCCAGAAGACGACGCTCCACTTGGTCAATCTGCCGCCGCGCGTGAGCGACGAGGTCTGCGATCGAGCGGCAGCGCAATTCCCCCACGCCCTCGTCCCGCAAAACGTCGAGCGTGGCCTCTGCGCGCTCCACCAGCGCCCGGCAGCGCGCCAAATACGCCTCCACCCGCTCCGGATGCCGCTGCGCTCGCCGCGTCGAGCGCACCTTGTTGAACAGCTTCTTGACCTCCCGCGACAGATGGCGCCACTGACGCCAGCCGCGCACCGCGTACTGCTCAGCCGTCCGCCCCGTCTCCCGCAGCAGGCAACGCACCGCGTCCCACAACAGGTTGACGTCCGTCGGATAATGCACGTCCGTCTCGACGACGAACGAGTCACACCGCCCGCGTAATGGTTCGCCAGGCTTTTTTTTTGCTACCTTGTGCCCGCTCTCCACCACCAGGCGCCCGACCGCCGACAGCAACTCCGGCGTCAACAACGACACGTTGTCGACCACCGTCTGGTACTCGTAATGCGTCTTGTCACCGAAGTCGCTGTGGCCCAGGAACGCGCGTATCGTATCGTGATGGTTCGTCAATTCGTGAAGACGGTCGAAGTCGCAGCCCAGCCCCTGCTTCAGAATGCCCAGGACCAGAATCTGCCACAAATCCATCCCCGGACGCCCGACCGTGCGGTCGGCCTCCGGCAGGATGTGCTCGTCCAGCAGCGCAAACAGCTGCTCACGCAACGCCTCGTCGCACCAGATGTGCTGAAGCCCCTTCAACACCGCGGGAATGTCATCCCGCGATTTCGGGTTTATCCAGATCTCCTCAATGGGCACCTGGCCGAGTTGAAACTGTGACCTGTGCACTTCTCTCATGATGTCAATGTCGCGAAGATACTCCCGAAATGGGCCGATTCCTCATGGATCGCCCCCAAGAATACGACATTCGGACGATCTTTGCCACTTGAAATCCACGGTATCTCCGGTAGAATCAACAACTTATGGGGTTTTCTGCCGAACACTAGCTAGGCGTCGCCGACGCCAGTTCGTGCCTACACTAAGTACTGGTAATGGTGTTCGACGCTCCGCGTGTTTTCCCTGCGAACGGTCGTGCGGATCTTCTCACGCTCCAAGGTCGACCTCGCCCAGGGAACGGAGCGCTCTACCGACCGGGCCGACCGCCGAAGGAGTCGCTGCAATGAAGGAACCGGAAGATGTCCCTCAAGTACGCTCTTGCAATCGCGATATTGCTGCTACGCGTAGCTGACGTGGTCGCGGGACAGGACGAGCGGCAGTGGATCGTCTTCGGCCACGATTCTGCGTCCGACCTCGCATGGGCCCTCGCCGACTCTGCAACACTGACGCGGAATCAGATTCGCGACTTCCGTCTGCTTAGCCCGGTTGACGACCGAGCCATCGCACGATACTTTCCCGAGCTCGAGAAGCCACTGCACCGAGCGTTTCACAACAAGGGACGGTGCGGCGGCTATACGCTTCATCGGTCGCTTGCTGCTGCCATGATCGAGGCGGGCAACCGGTTCTATTCGGACGCGTACTTGAATCGTTCGGGGGTGTCGCCCGCTGCGATTGACCAGCAGGCCCACGTTGCGCCTGCCCTCGCGTTGGTCGATGCCGGACGAATCATCGACACGATCGAATGGCTGCAAGGGATGGGCACCCGCTACTACCGCAGCAACGCGGGTCGTAACGCCTCTGTTGGGCTACAGGCGCGTTGGGAAGGCTACGGCAGCGGGCGAAGCGACTTTTCGGTCACGCGCTTCGAGCACCCGTGGGAGCAGGACTCGGTCATTGCCTCCATCGAGGGCACGGTACTCCCGAACGAAATCGTGCTGATCGGGGGCCACCTCGACTCGATCAACGCGTCGGATCAGTCGAACGCCCCCGGGGCCGACGACAACGCGTCCGGTATTGCGGTGGTGTCGGAGGTCCTGCGCGTAATGCTTGCTTCGGACTTCCGTCCGCGGCGAACGCTGCAGTTCATGGCCTACGCGGCCGAAGAGGTCGGCTTGCGCGGCTCCCGCGCCATTGCGCGGGAGTACGACCTGGCCGGGAAAAACGTCGTGGGGGCAATGCAACTGGACATGACGGGTTTTTCGGGGTCTCCCCGCGACCTGTATTTCGTCACCGACTACGTGAGCACTGACTTGACGAACTTCCTGAAACGTCTCATCGGCGAGTACAACGGACCCGGTTCTCACGAGATTACTTTCGGCGACACGGCCTGCGGCTACGCGTGCTCGGACCATGCCGCGTGGACGGAGGTGGGCGTTCCCGCCGTACATCCCTTCGAGACGCGTGCCGGGGAGCACAATGCCGCGCTCCATACCGCCGACGATCGCCTCGGGAGGATTGATACTACCGGCCAAAAGCAGGCTCTGTTTGCCAAGCTGGGAATCGAGTTCATGATGGAAGTGTCAAAAGCCGACCAGGCTCACTGAAAGATGGGTATCAACGCTCGTCCGGTCTCGATGTCTATCGGCTGCGCGATGTGGGCTCTCACGACAAGGCAATCTCGCGCGCTTCACCCTCACCATGCCCGATCCGGCGACGCTTGTGACGCAGGTCAACACGCCCCTCGGTATCCGGACAGTGAGGTGGCGCAGGTTGTTGGACGTCGCGTTCTCGATGCTGCGAAACAAGGGAGTCTGCCATGGCAACGGGCACGATCGACGAACGTTCGGTAGACGGGGTGGTGAACCTGATTCCCGACGAGAACCCGCACATCCTCGACATGACGGTCGACGAGGCGCCCCGGCGCCTGCTCGCGGACGACCGCGCTGCGGCAACGGGGGCCGGTTGCGATGCGGCCTCTGCACCTGCCGTCGACGGCCTTTCGGACGCCTGGATACGCTCGCGGCGAGGTCGGAAAATCGAACCTGACCCCTCCCTGCCGATAGCCCACTTCCGGGAAGTGGAACGCAGGCTCGACGGCTCCTGCGCAGTCGTATTGCACGTGCTGCTTGCAGGCCTGGAGACCGGCGATGCGGCGGCCCTGGCACAACTCAACAAGGGGATGACGCTCGAGGACTTCGATCGTACCGCGGCCCGCCTCGCTGCCGCCGGCATCGGCCTGCGCGTGTTCGTGCAGTTGCCGGCGCCGTTCGTGCCGGCGGCCCGGGCGCTCGAATCGGCCCTGGACGCGGTGCGCTACGCGGTCGACCGGGGCGCCGGGCACGTCACCCTGATCCCAGGCCGGGACGGCAACGGCGCCATGGACGAGCTCCGCGAGCAGGGACACTGGACGCGCCCGGCGCCGGAGCTGCTCGAGGAGGCGGCGGAACGCTGCGCCCGTATCTCGGGCGCCGTGGTCACGATGGACCTCTGCGACAGTGACCGCTTCCTGACCTGCCGGCACTGCCGGCCCGCGCGGGTCGCCCGGCTTCACCGCTTCAACGATACCGGTAGTCCGGGTCCACCCGTCCGCTGTCCCGCATGCACGTCGTCATCGTAGGCTCGGGGTTCGCCTAGTCCATCCTGGCCCGCATCTCCCGCGTTGTCCCGCAAGATCGCCGAGTTCTGCATCGAGCATGGCGAACCCGCTTCCTCCGGCCCTCGCCGATCTCGAAGCCGGCATCGGCCTGCGCGTGCCTGTCAGCGTCCCGTAGATGGGCCGTCTCGCCGGATTCCGGTACCGGGAGCGCGTCGCCGGAGGCGGTTGGGTCGGACTGGGAAAGTTACGAAGTCTCCAGGATCACCGCGCCCGCCACTGCCGCAGCGTCGATACGCTACCCGCTTGCGATGCGCGGGCGACGTAGCGTTCGTCCGCCGTGACGAACACGCCGCCGTGAACGAGCGCCACGGCGTGATACGCCGCATCGTAGAATGCGACCTCGTACGCGATGGCGAGAGACAGGGCCTGCGTTCTCCATCTCACGTCCAGCCGTGCCTCGGTCAGGCCGAAGTCGATCAGCGACGCGAGCAACTCGCCAGCCTGATCGGGAAACCGCCTCGCCAGCGTGTTGCCCACTTCGTAGAGCCAGAGCTGGGGGACGACCAGCTCCACGGAGCCGGACACGGCCTCGGCGCGCAGAGACAGCGCCGCGTCGCCATCCTGTTCGTCATCGCCCGGAAGCACCCACTTGAGGAGCACCGACGCGTCGGGGATCACGATCACGATGGCCGCCGCTCCCGCTCCTCGCGTATCCAGCGGACCACGTCTTCGGTGGCGACCGGTGGCAATTGGGCGCGCAGCGAGTCCATGCGCGCGGCGGCGTTCCCGCGGGCGGAAGCGCCGGACCACTCGCGGATCGCCGTGTTGACGGCGCGGCTTCGAGTGCCCCGAGGCAGTTGCTCGATGACGCGCCACGCGTCATCGTCCATCATGATGTTGACTCGTCTAGACATGCTGTCCCGCTCCTGCATATCGTAGGTGTGTAACTGTTCCACACTTTCCCTGGGGTTGGCAAGCCCGCCATCGAACGCCGAAACCGGCTCCGTCCCTTGGTGCCCGCAGTGACCGGAATGACGCGGTATCGGCTCGCGCGACCGGCGGGCGTTGGAGCGGAGTTGTCGCTTCGCCGACGTCGCGGTTTCCGGTTCCCATTCGGGACGGCAGGGCGTATAACTCTGGGCATGCGCAAGTTCCTGCTCCTCTTCACGCTGTTTGCCGTAGCCCAGCCCGGCCTCCACGCGCAACCGGCCGGGAATCCCGCCGCGCCCGCTCTGGCGGATGCGCAGGCAGCGGGCGCGCGCATCTTCCAGCAGAAGTGCGCGGTCTGCCATCTCCCGATCCTCCGCCGCGGCGACACGCCGTATGCGAGCCGGCTGGACGACGCGCGCACGGCGCGCGACCGAGACCACGCGCGCCGGGTGATCGAGGACGGCAACGCTGCCGGCATGCCGGGTTGGAAGCACACGTTGCGCCCGGCGCAGATTGACGCGCTCCTGACCTACCTCGTCGCACCCGACGGCGCCGTCCCGCCTGCGGCCGACCGTGTGCACGGCGGGTCGGCGTCGCCTGTTGCACCGCCGGGGGAGAAGGACGCGCTGCTGGCGGGAACCGTGACGGAGGCGTCCGGCGAACCGCTGGAAGGGGTCACGGTCTCGGCGAAGCCGCGGGGGCGGCCGATCACGACGTCGGTGTTCACCGACAAGCTGGGCGCGTACGTCTTTCCCCCGTTGGAGAGCGGCCCGTACCAGGTGTGGGCGCAGGCGGCCGGTTGGAAGGGCGTGCGGCGCCGGGTCGACCTGGCCGGCGCGAGGCAGCGGCAGGGCTTCGTGCTGCACGAAACGGCGGACTTCGCAGCGCAGCTCACGGGCGACCAGATGGTGGCCGCGCTGCCCGAGGACACGCCGGCCCGCCGCCGCATGAAGGCTGTCTTCGTCGGGGTGTGCACCGAGTGTCACGCGGCGAACCTCGTGCTGCACAACCGCTTCGACGAGCGGGGGTGGGACGCGGTCCTCGCGGCAATGGGCCGCATCGGCGCCATGAACACGTTTCGCGAGCAGCCCTCGCCGGTCATCGAGCACTTCCGCGCCGATCTGGCGGCCTACCTGGCCGAGATGCGCGGGCCCGGCCCCTCGCCGATGCGCTTCGAGGCGCCGGCGCGCCCGCGCGGCGAGAGCACGCTGCCGGTAGTCTACGAGTACGACCTGCCGCCGGATGCGGGCAGCCATGTGCTGAACACCGGGAGCGACTGGTCGCTCGGCGGTCCGAGCGCCTCGGGCGGGGGCTTCGGCCTGCATGACGCCACGGTCGATCGCGGCGGGAACCTCTGGTTCACCTACAACGAACCCGAGAGCGCGACGCGGACGGTGGGCCGGGTGGATACCGCCACCGGCCGCGTGACCGATTTCACGTATGCCCGCCCCGACGGCCTGGCGGCCACCAGCCATGGCATCATCACGGCCCGCGACGGCGCGGTCTGGTTCAACGTGAACCTGCGCGCGGCCGGGGAGCCGGCCAACGAACGGCTGGGCCGCATCGATCCGCGGACCGGGACGCTGGAAGTGTTCACGCCGCCCGGGGACATGCGGGGCATGTCGATCCACGTGGCCGAGGACGGGCAGGGCAACATCTGGGGGGACACCGCCACCGGCGCGATCCGCTACGACCCGGCGGCGGGCGCGTTCACCGCGTTCACGTCACCGACGCAGCCCGGCCGCACGTACGGGGCAGCCGGCGACCGGGACGGTAACGGCTGGTGGACGCAGATCGGCATCGACGTGATCGGCCGCGCCGACTTGGCGACCGGGAGGTCGTCCGAGATCCGGCTGCCGGTTCTGCTGCCGTCCTTCGTGCAGGACGGCGATTTTTCGCCCGAGGACCTCGCGATCTACGCCGGCCGGGGCCGGGGGCTGCAGGCGCCGCGCCGCCCGGCCGCCGACCTGGCGACGGGCGACGTCTGGGTGCCCAACTACGCGGGCAACAACCTGCTGCGGATCGACATCGACACGCTGGAGACCACCTACTACCCGCTGCCGCGCGCGGGGATGAATCCGTACATGGCCGGCATCGACGGCGACCACGACGTGTGGGTCAGCCTGCAGGGCGGCGACGAGGTCGCGAAGCTGGACCGCGAGAGCGGCGAGTGGAGCCTCTATGCCTGGCCCTCGCGGGGCACCGGCTTGCGCAACCTGGCCGTCGTGGAACGCGCCGGGCGCGTGGAGGTCATCGGCGCGTACTTCAACGCGAACCGGATCGGCCGCATGGTCATGCGCACACGGGCGGAGGTGCAGCGGGACGCATTCTGAGTTGGCTGGCGGAGGACGTGATTCGTGACCGCTTGGCGGCGCTGGACAACCTGCTGCCCCGGTCCCTTGGAGGTGACGATGCGGAGTACGGCCAAGCCGCGAGTCCGGGTACCCCTGGCCGCCACGGGCCTCCTTGGCGCCGTCCTGCTCGGGGCGACACCCGTCCTCGCGCAGCAGGGCGCGGCCGGAGGCGAATGGCGCAGCTACGCCGGCGAGGCCGGCGGCACGAAGTACTCGCCACTCGACCAGGTCCACGCCGGCGACCTTTCCAGACTGCCTCAGGTGTTGTGGAGGGTTCGTGGCAACTCGGGCCCTCACCGTAGCGTTCGCCGGGTGCGCAACGTCGGGGAGCGCGGGCGGCACCGCACGCGGTGAAGAGGAAGAGCGTGACGGTGGCGTTCGCCCCCCGCGCGTCGTCACGACGTACCATCCGGCCAGTGTGCAGCCGTTCGACCGGGTCACCGTCGAATGCCACCCGCGGCTGGTCGGGCGGCGCTGGCTGGAGTTCGCGGACCACGTCCGCGGACGGCTCGAGGTTGCGATGGACCTGGAGACCGCCGATGCGGCGGCCTTTGGGTGAGCGAGCTGTACGCGGTAGGGTGGCGAGTTCGGGGCTGGCCGCGGCAGTGGGTGTGGTCCGTGTTTCCGTCGCTGGGACTGGCGGTTCGCGTGGCGCGCGGCTATGCGGCGTGCGACGGCGGCGGCCGGGGGCGGGTCTATGGCACGCGGGTTGCCGCCGTCGGCGACGGCCCGGTCGAGGTGGTCCGGGGCCGCCGGCTGGCCGAGGGGCTCGAGACGCATCGACAGGACTGATGCCGGAGCAGAAGCTCGTGGTTCCGGCGTGCCCGCGCCGCGGGAACGGACACTTGTGGCGATTCGACCCGGAGCGTTCGACTGTGGATTGCCAAGCGGACGTGTGCCAGGCATGCGGATTGGTGCGGCTGACGTCGGTATCGGACGGGGCAGGTGGTGCGCTACGTGGAAGCCGATGCCGGCGGAGCATGAACGGTCTCCCGCAACCGCGAGATGAATCGAGGGTTACTTCAAGTGGTCGAGACACAGCTTGCTGACGATGCATCGTTCAGCCGTCTGCCGCCGGCGCCGGCGGAGAGCCCCCCACGCCTGGCGGCGACCACGCCGTCCGGCCGGGCGACCGCCGGCATCCCCGCCGTCGCCAGACCGCTGGCCGCGGGCGTACCGGACCCGCCGGCCACACCCGCGCCGAATCCCGGCCCGCCGGCCGGCCCGCCATGCGGGGTCGTCCAACCGGGTCGGCCGCGACACCTCCGCCCCGACCCGAGCCTGGTTCATGGCCGCCGCCTGGTCTATCGACTCCTCGCCCGCCACGGTCCGCAGCGCTGCCCATGCCCCATCGGCCCGCTCTCCGAACTGGAAGCTGCGGGCCGCTGTACCCAGGCCGCGCCGCAGAACCACGAGGCCCAGTTGCAAGCCCATCCCACTCGCTTCCCGCCGGTCGCTGCGGCGCACGTTCTCCGCCGCGCCCCATCTTTCGTCCGGATCGTTTCCGATCGTCGCTCCGAGGATGATCTTCGTCTCGTTCGTCCTTGACCGCGCTACGCGGCGCGCTTGCCGGTGATCGCTTCGCGCAGCCCCTCCAGGAGCCCCTCGCGTTTTTCGTGTCAACGGTTGCTCTGCGCCAGCCCGCACCGACTTGGGCGCACCGCGGTCACGACCGACTGCGCGCCAGGCGCCACGCTCCGCGCAGGACGAGCAGGCTGGCGAGCAGGCCGGAGCCTGCCACAGGCAGCACCGGGGTCGGCTCTGGTTCTGGTTCTGGTTCTGGTTCTGGCTCTGGCTCTGGCTCCGGCTCCGGCTCCGGCTCCGGCTCCGGCTCCGGCTCCGGCTCTGGCTCCGGCTCTGGCTCCGGCCCTGGCTCCGGCTCCACGTCAATGGTCACGGGGGCTCCAGCTCCCTCCGCGTTGCGTGCTAGAACACGCACCGTGTAGGCGTCGCCGGCACCCACCCCGGGGATTTCGAAGCTGGTAGCGGTGGTCGTGTCTTGCGTCCACGTAGAGCTGCCCTGCAGCCGGTACTCGTAGTCGTAGCCGGCTACGGCCGTGCCGGGGGCTCCGCTGCCCGACATGCGTGCGGTATCGAACGGAACAACCACATTGCTGTCGCTCCCGTCCAGGAAGCCGGCGGGGGGAGTCCAGTTGACGGAGATGGTCATCGTGTCGCTGTCGAGGTCTCCCATGAGCGAGCGCGCCGGCGCCGGTGGACCCGCATCCTTCACCACGACCGTCAACTCCAGGGCCGAACCGTCGCAGCCGGTCCTCTGGCCCTCTCCCGGAAGGTTGTTGAGACTGTGCCCGCTGCTGACGCGGACCTGGTAGAGGTTGTCGCCGCCGCTGTCGGTCGGGGTCTCGTAGTCGGGCGCGGCCGTGAGATTCAACCGGCCGGTCCCGGAACTGGCGGATGTGGAGGTGGGTGTCACCGCAAAGAGGGTGCTGTCCTCGCCGGCGGAGGACGGCCATGCCGAGAACGTCACCGCGTCGCCGGCCACCAGGCACCTGTAGGTCATGACGGGATCGCCGGTTCCCCAGGTGCGCGTACCCGTGCCGTGGGCCGACCAGGCGAAGGCCAGGGCCGGGTCTACGGTTGCACCCTCGTAGATCTCGATCCGCGGAGTGCCCCAACGCAGGTTGCCGATGGACTGTGCGTCCGTGAACTGGGCCGACGCGTCGTACCTCACCCGGATAATGAACGCGGCCTGGCTTGTCGCGCCCTCGAAGATCCCCCCGTCCACCTGCACGTCGGCGCCGACCGCCCCGGAGGCGCCGTATACCGCGGCGAAAGCAGCGGGAGACACGGACTGCGGCGTGATCCGGATCTTCGTGTTGCCGTCGAGGAAGGTGGCGTCCAGCAGCAAATCCGTTATGGGCACGACGCTGCCGCCGACCAGCTCCCCCCTGAGCTCGTAGGTGGAGGAGGAGGAACCCGCGGAAAACGTGATCTCGTTCTTCGGAGAAGCGGGCTGGTGGCCGGCAGGGAAGAGCACGTAGCTCGGGGTCTGCGCGCGGCCAGGTGCGACGGAAGTCGCAGCGAACGCGAGGGCGGCGATGACCATCGCCGGTCGGGGCAGAGTGCGACGGCGAACGCCCCCGCCCCACGCCGTCCGCCGATCTTCAGCGCCGTACCGGGACGGCGGCGGCAGCGGAGGCGCTGCCACGAGCGGTTTCACAACTGGCATCCGATCACCACCATTTCTTCACCGACTCGACCGCACCGTCAGGTCTGTCCGGTTCGGGGTCAGCGGCCGAGGAGAGCGGGACACGCAGCGGCCGCCGGTCCGACGATGCGTCGACCGCCGCGGCGTCAAGCCCCTAGTGATTTACAAGGGAGGTTCGTTTCCCCACGAAGCGTCCTCCCACATTTTTGTAGGCGTCGCGAGGACGGAAACCGAACGCACGTCGGCAACTTTTTTTCACGAGCCGGCTCTCCAGCTCCCGATCCTGCGGTCGGCAGGTCTGCCTCAGACGCTTCCGTCATGCGCCCTGGGCGCCGTGGCTGAAGGAGCGCTTCTTGCGGCATCGCGGCATTGCGGAGGTGGTGCGCCAGGACCTGCTGCGGGAGCAGTCGATCGGCGTGAGCGTGCGCACGGTCGAGCGTTCTTCGCGCCGTCGATGGCGAGGCCTCACCGGGCGTCGTCCCGCGGCGCTCCGGCGGTCCACGAACTGACGATTTTGGGTGTTGTGGCTGTTCGGTTCCTGCTTCACCGACGCCTTTATCTGTAGAGGTTGTCGTCTGTGCTCGCGAGCCCTGGAATGCGCCCCTCGGCCCGAGCTGGACGGACAACACGGTATCTAACCGTGGCGAGAGCGGGAAGGTGGCGATTGGGGCTGATGCTGCAGATCGAGAATGGCCGAGAGAACATCCGTTCGGTTGCCGCCCGGTCATCGGGGCGCATCGTGAGAGGCCTGTGGGAGCGCGGCGTGTCCTTGGTGCGCGAGTTGCTGGACGTCCTCGAAGCGGCAGGCGACCCTGCGAGGGCGGACGCGCTTCGCGACAACTTCGAACGGCAGCGGCGTCGGGGTTGATGGACGAGCTCGCCTTCAGGCGGCCCGCGAGCGGCAACTCCTGGCGAACAGATGATCGGCACCAGCGTCCGGAATCAAGCGACGAGCGTTCGTTACGAACCCGACGAGAATCCTCCCGGGCTGCTGACGTTCGGTTGCGGCGTGCAGCTCGTGGTTGTGGGTATCACCGGGCTCGTCCTGATCCCCACGATCGTGATTCGAGCCGCCGGCGGCAGCGAGGCGTACCTGTCCTGGACGGTGTTCTGCACGGTGGCGATCAGTGGCGCCTGCACGGCGTTGCAGGCGGTCCGAATCGGCCGGCTCGGTGCGGGGTACGTTCTCTGGGCGGGGCCAGGCGCGGCGGTCATCGGCATCTCGGTCACCGCGCTCGTCGAGGGCGGTCCCGCGCTGCTCGCCTTCCTGGTCATCGTCTCATCGCTGTTGCCGATCCTGATTTCCGCGCGGCTCTCCGTGTTTCGGCGGCTCGTGACCCCGACCCTCGTGGGCACGGTGCACATGCTGATCGCGGCAACCGTGCTGCCGGTCGTCGTCGGTCGCTTGAACGACGTGCCGGATGGAGTACCGGCGCTGGGCGCGCCGCTGACCGCGGCCGCGACCATGCTCGTGATCTGCACCATCTCTCTCAGGGGGACGGCGAAGCTGCGTCTGTGGGCGCCGCCGATCGGGGTCGTCGCCGGCTCGGCGGTCGCCGGCGCGTTCGGACTCTACGATCTGGACCGCGTGGTGGCCGCCCCGTGGTTCGGTCTGCCGCCGGTCGAATGGCCGGGCATCGATTCCGAGTTCGGCCCGGCCTTCGTCGGGCTTCTCCCGGCCTTCCTGTTCGCGGCCCTCATCGGCGCCGTCCAGACGGTCACCAGTGCGGTCGCCATCCAGCGCGTATCGTGGCGCCGGCCGCGGGCCGTGGATTCCCGGGCGGTGGAGGGCGCCGTGGCCGCCGACGGGGTCGCCAAACTGCTGGCCGGCATCGCCGGGATCATGCCGACTCAGACGACTGCGGTCAGCATCCCGACGGTGGACATCACCGGGGTCGGCGCCCGCCGCGTCGGGATCGCAGCCGGGGCAGTGATGCTCTGCCTGGCGTTGCTGCCGAAGGCGCTCGCCCTGCTCCTCGCGATCCCGGGCCCGGTGGCGGCTGCCTGCATCACCGTCCTGCTGGCGCTGATCTTCATGCGTGGCATGACGGAGGTCGTGTACGGAGGAATCGACCATCGAAACCTGCTGATCGCAGGTGGGGCTTTCTGGGTCGGCGTGGGCTGCCATGCCGGCGTGATATTCCCCGAGCAGTTGTCGATTCTCGCTGGCGGTTTGCTGCAGAACGGCATCACGGTCGGCGGTCTGGTGGCCGTCCTGATGAACCTGTTTCTCGAAGCGACGGCGCCTCGCCCCAGCAGGCTCGTAGTGGAGCTCGACGCGACGGGGTTGTCGAGGCTCCGAGAGTTCATCGGCGAGTTCGCTTCCCGCGGAGGTTGGGACGAGAAGATGGCGCGCCGTCTCGAAGCGGCCAGCGGGGAGTCGTTGCTCGCGCTACTCGATAGGGATGACGGTCGCGCGAATCGTGAGCGGCGGCGGCTGTTTCTGTCGGCGCGCAAGGACGTCGGCGGCGCGATCCTCGAGTTCGTCGGCGCGCGCGGCGAGGAGAACATTCAGGATTGGATCGGGCTGCTGGCGGAGCGGCCCGATGACGTGCTGGTGCAGCAGAAGGTGTCGCTCCGACTGCTGCGACACATCGCTTCGTCGCTGCTCCACCAGCAGTTCAACGACACGGATATCGTGACCGTTCGCGTGGACGCGCGGGGACCGCCACCGCCGGCCTTTGGGGCTCCGCGGGCTTGAGGTGACTTTGCGGAGCCGTCCAGCAGGATCAACTGAGACCACGGAGAACGACCCAGTGAGAGCAACGCGTGGGCACTACGAACCGACCTCGAAGCCGAGAGATTGCATGCGAGAAGCCAAGGCAGGCACGACGTGGACGGGGGACGCGCAGTGGCGCGCAACCCTGATGCCGGCCGTGCTTGTGCTGGCCTGGACCACGCTTGCATCCGTGGCGAGCGCGGGGCCTCAGGGCAACGCCCCCCAGGAACAGGTCGAGGAACGGATGGACGCGCCGGCCGAGGAGCTCGGCCGCGCACTCGGGATGACGCCGGCCGAGATCGAGGCCCTGGGGTTGTCGCCCGCCGAGATGCAGCGGCTGCTCGCGGGATTCGCGGAGGAGACAGTGGTCGTCGGCTCCCGCGCCCAGCCGCGCAGCGCCACCGAGTCGGCGGTCCCGGTGGATGTGCTGTCGGCCACCGACCTCGTCAGCCAGGGGGCGGGCGACCTGAAGGACCAGCTCCGGACCATCGTTCCGTCGTTCAACACCAACACCCAGCCCATCAGCGGCGGCTCTACGGTGGTGCGCCCCGCCATGCTGCGCAACCTGGCCCCGGACCACACGCTGGTGCTGGTCAACGGCAAGCGCCGCCACCGCTCCTCGATAGTCGACTGGCACGGCGGCAACGGCGTGGCGTTCGGCTCGCAGGGGCCCGACATCTCCGCCATCCCCGCGATTGCCCTGCGGCAGGTCGAGGTGTTGCGCGACGGTGCGGCGGCCCAGTACGGCTCGGACGCGATCGCCGGCGTGATGAACTTCCAGCTCAAGGACGCCCGTTCGGGCGGCAGCGTCGAGCTCAACACCGGGATGTACCGCGGCGGCGACGGGGAATCGACGCAGTTCGCCGGCAACGTCGGCCTGCCGCTCGGCGCCACCGGGTTCGCCAACGTGAGCCTGGAGTACGGCAACGCGAACCCGACCGACCGCGCCGCGACGCGCCGCGACGCGATGGCGCTCATCGCCGCCGGCAACCCGCACGTCTCCTCCGACCATCCGCAGGTGTGGGGCGACCCGGCCGTCGACAACGACCTGAAGGCGTTCGGCAACTTCGGCTATACCTTCCCCGCCGGCGTGCAGGCGTACGCGCATACGAGCTATGCCACCAGGAAGGTCACCTACGGCATCTTCTTCCGCAACCCGAACACGCGGCGCGGCGTGTTCAGCAACGACCGCGGCCGCACGCTGCTGGTCGGCGACGTGCTCGCGGCGAGCGGCATGGGCTCGGCCAACTGTCCCACGGTCACCGTCACCGACCTCGTGCCCGACCCGGTCGCGCTGCGGCAGGTGGCCGACGACCCGCACTGCTTCACGTTCCAGGAGCTGTTCCCCGGCGGCTTCACGCCGCAGACGGGAGGCACGGCGACCGAGGCGGCGCTGACCGGGGGCGTGCGGCGGCGCAGCGCTTCATGGCCGGTTCCAACGGCGTCTTCGCCTACAGCCCGCCGCAGGCGGGCACCTGGAGCCGCCACAACATCGCGGCCTACGGCGATCTGGAGGCGACCGACCCGGGCGACGCGTGGACGCTGGGCGCGGCGGTCCGCTTCGAGGACTTCGAGGACTTCGGGACGACGACCAGCGGCAAGCTGTCCGGCCGTGTCGGCTTCGTGCGGGGCAGCGTGAGCACGGGATTCCGCGCGCCGCCCCCCGGGCAGTAGCACGGCCTGAACATCCACAGTTGGTTCGACCCGACGGTGGGCGACCTGGTCAACAACGCGGTCATCCCGTCGGTCTCGCCGGTGGCGCTGTTGCGCGGCGGTGCGCCGCTGCAGCCCGAGACATCGCTCAACTACACCGCCGGGGTCGTGTTCGGCACGGGTCCCTTCACGCTCACGGCCGACTACTTCCGCATCGACGTGTCGGACCGGATCGGCATCACGAGCAACTTCACGCTGACGCCGGCCGAGATCGCCGAGGTCGTGGCCGGGGGCTTCGAGGCCGCCGAGAGCGTGCGGAACTACCGGTTCTTCACCAACGCCTTCGGCACGACCTCGCAGGGCATCGATGTCGTCTCCACCTGGACGCCGCTGGGCGCGGAACGGTCTTCGATCCGTCGGGCGGCCTGGAGCAGGGCTTCTTCGACGGCCGGCCGATCGTCGACCTGGAGCTGAGCGTCCCGCTCGGACAGGGAACCACGCTGGCCGTCGGCGGCCAGAACGTCTTCGACACCTACTCGCAGGTGTCGGTCATCGCCAATGCCGTCGGCGAGCGGTACAGCGAGTACATGCCGTGGGGCTACAGCGGCGCCTACTACTACGTGCGCATCGGTTATGACTGGGCTGGCAACTGAGCGGCAGCAATCTATCGGTGGCGACGACCTCGTAGCGGTTGTTGGAGCTCAGGCCAGGAGGTCTCCGCGGCGAACGCCGCGAAGCGCGTCCGCGAAGGCGTTCGCGGTTGCCGGGCGGGCCGACCGGCGAGCCGTCAGCATCATCGCCGCGAACGCGACCACGGCCGCCGACGGGCCTGAGCCCGCCGTCGCCGGGGCGCCGCGGTCGAGTCGTTGACGTCGAATGCGATGCTTCACCTCGCCGGCGTCGTCCCCCGCGAACGGATGCTCTCCCGAGACCATCTCGTACAACATCACGCACAACGACCAGATATCGTCGGCTTCGGAGGCGGGGCGGCCGGACAGCACCTCGGGCGACAGGTAGCGCGCGGTGCCGCCCCCGCTGGTGGCGTCGTTCGCCTCGCGGGCCAGGCCGAAGTCGAGGAGCTTCGGCGACCCGTCGGCCGCGAACCCGACGTTGCTCGGCTTGACGTCCCCGTGCAGGTAGCCGGACTCGTGCAAGGCCGCCAGCGCGTCGGCCAGCAGGGCGGCGATGTCGAGGGCGCGCGCCGCCGGCACCGGGCCGCGCCGAAGCCGGTCGGCGAGCGTGCCGCCTGACAGGAACTCGACGACGAGGAACGGGCGGCCCCGCCACGACTCGATGCCGAAGATCTGCGCCACGGCCGGATGCGTGAGTGTGGCCATGGCCCAGGCCTCCGGCTTCGAGCCCATCAGGCGGAAGACGGACGCGCCGGTCAGCGTCTTGACGGCGACGTCCCGCTCGAGCCGGATGTCGTGCGCCAGGTAGACCGCCCCCATTCCTCCCTTTCCCAGACACCGCGTCAGCCGGTACTTGCCCGCCAGCAGCTTCGGCCCCTCCGTCTCGACGTACGCGGTCCCGCAGTCGCACGCCGCCGGTTCACCGGCCTCCGACACGCATCCGCAGGCCGGGCACTCCTCGGCCGGCGGCGCGTCCAACGGCCGGGCACCCTCCGTGCGCATCGCGGGCACGCGTTCGCCCGCCAGCCCGGTCACCGCCGCCAGCGCCTCCAGAAACGGAAGGTCCACCGGCCGCGCGAGCCGGCCGTCCAGGCGCCGGCCCGCCACCAGAACGCCCAACAACTCCGCGCCGGGGCCCGGGATCGGCACCATGGCGTCGGCGCCCGACTCGACGACCCAACGCCTGTCGTCATGCGGCAGCAGGTCGCAGTACGACGCGTCGTCCTGCGGATGGACCCGCAGCGTGCCGCCGGCTGTCTCCAGCATGCCGACGATGGGGGACCCACTCGCCAGCGGCGCCATCTCGCCGTCCGGATCGGTGAAGTCGCCGGTTTCCGCCCCGCCCGCGGTGCGTAACAGCAGGGTAACCGGGGTGCCGCAGCCTCGTTTCGCCGTCCGTTGGACGATCCGGCTGACCGCCGTGATGTGCCCCACCTTGGCCAGTGCGGCCGTCGCATCCGCCAGTGCCTGGCGTTGGTCGGCGGTGTCGGGATAGAGCCACGCATCGAGGCGGAGCAGCAGTCGCCCGCGGGCGGCGGCGGCCAGCAGCAGGACCGCCGAAACCGCGCCCAGCAACTGCACCGCCGGGTCGGCGGCGACCGCGTCCAGTGTCTGCTCCCGTCGGTTGGCCAGAAGCCATGCCAGGACCGCCGCCGGCCCGGCCGCCCCGATGCCGACCAGCCACCCGTGCGTCAGCAGCCGCCCCAGCGACGCCCGGACCACTTCGCGCACGTGCGGCACGCGGGCGGCGAGCACCGAGCACCAGAGCAGGGCGATTCCCGGAAACCGCAGCATATGTAGCGCCGCGATGGTGGGAGACCATTGGTAGTTGGACAACCCGTCCCCCGGAGTGAACGCCTCGGCGACGTTGTACGCCGCCAGCAACCCGACGAACATCAGGAACCCGATGCCGAACAGAACGACGCGCCGGGTCTCGTCGGCCGGCGCCGTGTGCGCGCGCAGCACGACCACCACCGCCGCCC
The DNA here is from genome assembly GCA_965116825.1 of Vicinamibacterales bacterium. Taxonomy (GTDB): domain Bacteria; phylum Acidobacteriota; class Vicinamibacteria; order Vicinamibacterales; family UBA8438; genus WTFV01. Next base: position 5,650,560 of record OZ220736.1, on the reverse strand, counting down.
CGAGCGACAACATGTTCAGGGCGACCCACATCCCGTCGAACACCACCCAGGAGACCGCGAGGGGCACCCGGCCCGCGCGGGCGAGCACCAACCACGTCACGAACCCGACCCAGAGGAGGCAGCCGACCAGTACGCTGACCGGTACCATCCGCCGCGCCAGATCGTCGAGCCGGGTCCCGCGACGGACCCGGGGACACTCTCGAGCAAACGCCCACAGGAACGCCGGCCCGAACATGAACGGGTACACATAGGGAAAGGCGAAGTCGGGGTAGCCGAACGGCTCGGCCGGAGGATCCCCCCGCAGGAAGCCGAGGAGCGCGAACGGATTGACCGCGGTGGCCGTCAGGAGGAAGTACACTCCCAACAACCACGTCCGGTGGTCGCGGCGCCCCGCGACCAGGAGCAGGCACGCGCTCGCCGCGGGCCCGGCCGACAGGAGCGTCAGGTAGGAGGCGAGCTCGCCGTACTCGCGCCGGAAGTCGTTCCACCCCCACAGGCCCAACACCACCAGGGCAGCCACCCAGAGCGCGGCGAAGGCGATCAGGGCTTGCACTGCGAGGCGGACGAGAACGCCGCCGGGCAGCCGGGAGCCCATCGCCGTCTCGCCGGCCGCCTCCTCTTCCTGCACGCGGAGGCTGGCCAGCACCTCGGCGACGACGCGCAGGTTCTCGAGCGTCCGGTGACTGGCCGGTGTGGCCGCCCGCGCGCACCGATCCCAATCCACGTCCTGGTCCAGCGTCAACGCGTCCGCCACGTCAACGACCAGACGGTCGCGCTCCTCCTTACCCATCCGACAATGCCTTCGCTCGGCCGTGTTCAGACACCGACAGCCGCACCGCGCGGGTCGTTGCCTTTCAATGGAACTGGCGTTCGCGAAGCGGAAACCGAACAGCCGGGTCCTGCGTCACCGATCCGCCATGACGTCGCCCAGCCGAATCAACGCCCGCCGCAACGCCATGCGCGCCGCATCCGGACTCGGCATCCGTTCGACGAGCGCGAGCTGCCGGTAGTTGTAGCCGAACTCGACGCGGCCGGCGATCAGCCGTCGGTCCCGGGAGCTCAGACGCTGCAGGCCATCGACGTAGCGCCTCCAGGCCTCGTCGTCGACGAGCCGCCGCAGTTGAGGCGCGCCGGCATCCGACATCCGAACCGGTTGCTCCGGCGCAATGGCGAGACGGCGCCGCGTCGCCCGCCGCAGCTCGTCCCGGATGCGGTTCTCGATGACCCGCCGCAGGTAGGCCCGCAGTGAACTCGCGCGCTTCGACTCGAACCAGTCGAGCCGCGTGAACATGTAGCGCAGCGCCTCCTGCACGAGGTCGCTGGTGTCGAGAGAGCTCCGTGCCCGCTGCGGCAGGCGGCCCCGTGTCCATCTCCGGAGCCAGGACCCGTATCGCGCGAACAGCGCCTCGGCCGCCCCGCGGCTGCCCCGCCGGACCCGCTCCAGGAGGCGCGACTCGGACGACGATATGGAGGCCGTCTCCCCGGGCGCCATCGACGGCGGTTCGGGCTTCAGCACCATGATTCCACACGAGATCATGTGCGATGCCGCCGGGGGCAGGCAAGGGCCGGGCCGCCTGCTGACAGCCAGGAAACACCCTGGCCCGCCTCCGCACGGGGGATGAAACCCCGCCCGCTCGAGGATCACGGGCGGAGCGGCGCCGACCAGTCGTGGTGTGCTCGGCGACTTCGGTTTCTTCGACTCCACCGGTTCGTTTCTTGGTGTTCGGACGCCTTTACTCGGTAGATGAGTTACCACCTCGCAGCAGACACGCCTTGGCGCAGAACAACCTCGGTTCGATGTACGAACACGGCCGGGGGCGTGGGACGGGATCTCGAGGAAGCCGTCCGCTGGTACGGCCGAGCTGTCGAGCAGGGAGACCCGGTCGCGCAGCAGAGCCTCGAGCGTCTTCGGTGAACTCCCCGATGCAGACGGCGGCGGGGTGACATCTCCGCCCTCGGGGCCGCCGCCACGTTGGTGAACAGCGTTCGCACTGCCCGCGTGCTGACCGGCACCCGCTACGGCGTGATGCGGCCATCGACGACGCCGGCAGGCCCTGGGGACTTTGCATGCCCAACAAGAACGGCGACTCATATGGCTTGACCGCGCTGTTTCCGGTGAAGGACTCGGTGGCTGGCGACGCCACAGAAAAGAGTCTGCGGGCGTATCTGGCCGACCTGCCGCGCGGCAGTGGCAGCCCTTTCGCCAGGACGCCAAGCACCAACTTCACCCGGTTTGTCGTTATCGACAAGCCGTGCTTTGGCGGCGAGCCCTCAGTGCTCGACCCGCCAGGCTCGTCCTATCTGCTGTGGAGGGCCTGTTTTAGCGGGGATCGTGACCCATGGCTCTTTACCATTTGGAACTGTGCGCAGCGCGAGCTCCAGAAGATCTTCTCGCACTGCGTGGACTACGACGAGTACCACGGCCAGGAGGCCTTCATACGGTACGTCAAGCGCGATCAAATCGTAACTGCATTCCTCTTCGGCGACTATCCCAATGCCACGGTTGCGGAAGTGTTGTACGGCCTCGAGGTCCAGAAACACCTTGTGGACTTCCTGATGGACAACCTGCTTGCGGGCCACGTGACGCTCAAGGCCGACTCTTCCGACTGGATGGATGAGATGGTGCAATAGGCATCGCCCCGGCGCCCGGAAGTACGTACTGAACAGCGGTGAGACTGCCACGTGCTGGGGGAATAGGCGAGCCTCCGCTCGCGGCAAGCTCGGTGTCGGGGGAGTGCCTGGGCTGTCAGACGCAGTTCGCCGTCGACGCGCTGCACGATGCGCTCGATGTGGCGTCGCTGGCGGGCAGGCTGCAGCATCTGATCTGCGGCGTCGTTGACCGGGAAGATGTGAATGAGGGACTCGCGGTCTCGGTTCGGGGCGTTGCCGGCTGGGAGCGTTCCGGCGGAGCCGAACGGCAGTTGGGGGCGGGGCCGGGACCGCGATCGCTGCTCGGAAGGATGCCTGAACGTCGCTGGCGCGTGCTCGGTCGTGGCCGCGGGCTGTTCGCGATCGAGGTGGACGACGGCGGCGGATTCCGCGCGGCGACAACGGCCGAGGTGGACGCGGCGCTGCGGCAACGGGAGCTGTTCGGGGCGGCGGAGTACACGGTGCGGCACGTCGGTTCCGCCGACGACGATCGCGACGACGTCGACGTTGGATGACGGCTTCGGGAAATCCTGGGGGCATTTGGGTGAGCGAGCTGTACGCGGGGGTGGCGAGTCCGGGGCCGGCCGCGGCAGTGGGCGTGGTCCGTGTTTCCGTCGCTGGGACTGGCGGTTCGCGTGGCGCGCGGCCGGCGGAGCATGAACGGTCTCCCGCAACCGCGAGATGAATCGAGGGTTACTTCAAGTGGTCGAGACACAGCTTGCTGACGATGCATCGGTCAGCCGTCTGCCGCCGGCGCGCGGACAGCATGCCGATTTGCCGCATGCTCCCGAGGACGTCACCACGATAGGGAAGGGGATCGTCGTCAAGGGCGATGTCAAGGGGGGCGAGGACCTCGTTGTCGACGGGACGGTCGACGGGACGATCGAGCTGCGGCAACATGTCCTGACGGTCGGTCCCACCGGCAGGGTCAATGCGCAGTTGTCGGCGAAGTCGGTGGTAGTTCTCGGCAAGGTGAACGGGAGCATCCAGGCGAGCGAGCTGGTGCGTATCGGCGAGACCGGCTCGGTCGAAGGTGCGATCTCGGCTCCGCGGTTGGTCATGGCCGTCGGGGCGCACTTGCAGGGCCGCGTGGACGTGTAGGGCTTGGGCTGGGAGCCACATTCGCCGCCGGCCCGCCCCGACCATTTCGGGGCTACGATGTTCGTGTGTGAGCGAGCTACCCTCGGTCGCCCTGACGCAGCGGTTCCTGGCCCTGTGCGAGCACCACGGCTCGCAACATCTGGTGGTCAAGCTGGTCGCCGTGGGCCGTGGCACGGGTGTTCAGGGGCTGCCTGAAAGCGACGACTGGACGACGTGGGACGCTGGCCAGATGCGGGCCGCGGTCGAGTATCTGGAGCACCTGCGCGTCCGATAATGCCACGATAAAGCCCGGATCCGTTAAACGTCTCCGCCCTTCTCCAGCCGTCCATGCACGTCGAGCGCCGAGACCTCAGAAGGCGTTCGCCGCGGTGACCTGCCGCGCAGGAAGCGGCGGGTCGGTGTCGCTGAACGCTCTGAGGCAGCCTCTCTCGTCCATTTCGTCGGCCTCGAGCAGGTCCCAGGTCGAGCTTCGAGAGCCTGAGAGCCTCGGATCGGCCCGGATCTCGTCGCGCAGACCGTGCTACTGTCCGCGGCGTGGACCCCGAGCCCGCCGCGAGACCGAGGCTTCTACGGCTGACCCAGGCTCGGATCGGCGACACCCTGCCCGACGGCAACGGCCCGCACGTGACAGTCGTCAACGCCTTCACCGACCGTGAATCCGGCGACCGAGGCGATTCGTGCGAGCCGTCGACTACGAGGTGGTCGGTGCGCCTGGGCGGTTACGGCTGTTCACGGACGATGCCGGCGACGTCGCGCGCTGGAGGCGGGTCGCGGTCGCGGCATCGTGACCGCCGCGGCCGTCGAGGCGCGCTACGACTCTTGGGAGGTCGACGACCACGTCACCTGCGACCGTTTCCGGACGGGCCTCGCGGATGCGCTGATGAAGTTCTGCCGGCACCTGTTCGCCACTACCAACCTGATCTACCTGTCGCGGCAGATTCCACTCCTGCTTGAGCGGCTCATCGTCCTGCTGAGCGGCGGGTACGACCGCGTCGATATCGAGGCGCTGGCCGCGGCGGCGGCGCGGCCAGCGGTCACGGGATGAAGATGCCCAGTGTGACGATGCGTTGGCTCGTCGGCTACTACGGCGTCTTCCAGGCCGGGCACGTCGTCTTCAACGTCCTGTACCTCAGCGGGCTCCGGCCGATCCAGGAGTTTCCATGGCCGCCAGCCGAGGGCTGGCATCCGCAGGCCACCGCGTTCTGGACCGCTACCGGTCTGATCGACACGGCAATCGCCCTGCTGGCGCTCTACTTCGTGGCGGCGTTCTTTTGGGGCCGGCACCGAGCGCTGTGGGCCGGGCTCGTCTCGCTGGCGACGTACATGGGCACCATATTCACCTTCAACTACACAGTGGTCGCCACCGGGGCTTGGGCATGGCATCCGGTCGAGTACGTACTGCTGAACGCCGTGACGATTCCGCTGTTCCTCCTGTTTGCGGCGGTCGTTCGCAACGTGCGGGAGGCGACCGAGTATGCCCCGCCGCCGCCCACCGATGAGCTGGAAGATCTGCGCTGCGGCGACAGACGGAGCTGACCGTGTTCACGCGGATCCGCACCGGAGATCGACTCGACGGCCGCCGCGCCTTCGCCTCGAAGTCGTCCCGAATCGGCGGCCGGCCGCCGGCGGGCCGCTTGCGCGGCCCGCCGTTCCCAATCGTTTCGGCCTCGGATCTTCTGGGGCTGACGTGCTACTGTCCGCGGCGTGAGCACGGAAACCGCCGCGAGACCACGACCGCTCCGCCTGACGCAGGCCCGCATCGGCGACACGCTGCACGACGGCAACAACACCCGGGTGGCGATCGTCAACGCCTTCACGACCGTGAAACCCGAGACCGAGGCGACCGTCCGCGCGGTCGACTACCAGATCGTCGGTGCGGTTCCCGAGCAGTTCCGCGTGTATTCGAACGACGAGCGCGACATCGCCCGCTGGCGGCGCGTCGAGACGCCGGAGTCACCGTGACGCCGGATCAATCTGGACGCGGGTCGTACCCGAGCACGTCACCCCACGTCACCTCCAACCAGTTCAAGGCCGGCCTCGCCGAGGTGCGAGCCGAGATAGCTGAGTTTCGACACGCGGCTCTCGATGGAGATTACCGGCGTGCGAACCGAGATCTTCCTGACGGTGGCGTGGATCTCTCGCATCGTCATCGTCCTTTGGATTTGGCGCACCTGGACCTGACCTGTCACGGGTGGCGTCTACGGTGGGGCGGTGACAGACGTCGAGCGCCTGGCCTACCACCGGGCGGTTCGCACGTATGCTCCGCAGGTGAGCATCGCCGCGGTCCGCAAGACGTTGAAGTAGCGCCGCAGGTTCGACGCCGCGGCCCGTGCGCTCACCGACGGCGCCCCGAGGTGCAGCTTGGCGCCCGTCGTCGACGGCTACATGCGGTGCCTGTCGGCCAACTGCGCCGAGTGGCGCGCCGCGAATCCGGTGCCGAAGCCGGACGGCCGCGAGCACGGTTGCCCACGCACCGCACTACTCGATCTCGCCAGAGAGATGCGGCAGGCGTCGGCGGCGCGCGGACTGGGCAGTCTCGGTCTGGTGGGTGGAGCCTGAAGATGCAGCGCTTCGGTTGTTGCGGCCACAGGGACCGGCCCTCTGCGGAACGGATTCGCCCTGGGGACCTTCGACGCTTGCTGCAGACCGATCGACTCTGCGTGCCGTCCGCCCGTTCGCGCTCAGCCCATTGCAGCCGCGGGAGCGATTTGCTCCACACGGCGGGGAGCGACAGGATCCATACGGATGCGCTGGCCCGAGGCCCGACGGGAAGCAAGTCGTGCTCTTCCCGTCGCCGGTGCCAATTGCGGTTCTGCTTGTTGTCGCGTGCCGGCAACCGCCGCGGAATGATGCGGGCGGATCGTCGAGAAGAAAGGTGAACGATGTCGAAGAGTGGAATCCTGGACGCGTTGCGCAACGAGGAGCGCTCGCTCAAGAGCCAACTCGTTGCCATACAGCGCGCGATCGAGGCGATTGAGGGCAACGTGCCGCCGGCCGCCGGGCGCGGCAGGAAGAAGGCGGCCAAGGCGGTGGGAAGGCGCAAGCGCGCGATGAGCGACGAGCAGCGAAGGGCCGTCGCCGAGCGGATGCGCAAGTATTGGGCGGCGCGCCGGGAGGCGAAGGCCGAGGAGGAAGCGGCGCAGGAGTGACGTGACGTGACGCGCAGGACTCGCCGGCGTCTGCTGCACCCCGGTTTCGACCCGATCGACGATGTCGGCATCCGTATCCGCAACGCGGCGCGAGCATCTGAGCCCGGCAGCGACGCGGCGCGCCACGAACCGAACTTCCTGGGGCGGCTCTTCTTCCCCCTCTGACTCGTATACGACCCAGTGCCGCTCCGCGGTCTTGCGATGACCGAACCTGTCGCACGGCTCAGGATTGAACTGGGTAGGGCGGAGGCTTGCCACGCTGGCCGCCCGCCGCCGGGACGCCCTCGCCAAGCATCAAGGGGCAGCGCGGTCCGATTCGACCTGAGCATATCCGCATCCCGCTGTGGACCCCCCGGTCGCCATTCGAACTGCTGTCGACCGTCTCGCTCAAATGGACCGTTACAGAACGCCCGGCACGGGCCGCCGACGCGCCCGCCGCCGGACGCGTCGCCTTGAGCGAGACCAAGATCCGTCAGGTGTAGTGCCAGCATGGTCGTCCGCCGTAGTCCGTGGCAATCCGCGCACGAATTGCACACGGAATGGGGTACGACCGGACATCGCCCCGCCATGCCATACTGGAACGAGGAGGCAACATGCGGAGCAAGCTACGTCGTGACATCGGGCTCCTGAAGAGCTACGCAGCCGTCAGTTCACTCGCGCTCGTGGTGGTCAGCGTGGCGGCCTTTCGCCAGGCGACACCGCCCGTGACCGAGTTCGACGAGCTCACCGTGCAACGTCTCAACATAGTCGAAGCGGACGGCAGAACGCGGCTGGTTCTTTCGAACGGTGAACGGCAGGCGCAGGTTACCGTAGACGGTCAACAACTGGGACCGGACAGAGAGCGTCCTGCCGGCATGATCTTCTTCAACGAGGTGGGCGACGAGGTCGGCGGGCTGATCTTCAGGGGCGCGGAGACGAGTGATGGACACAGTGCACTGGTCTCGTTGACGTTCGACCGGTGGAAGCAGGACCAGACCGTCGTTCTCCGATATTCCGAACGCAACGGCCGCTACTGGTCCGGCCTGACGGTCACGGACCGTTCCGAGCAACCCTTGACGGCAATCGCCGACCTCCTGGTCCGTCTCGACGAAGCCGCGTCGGAGACCGAGCAAGCGCGTCTGCGGCAGGAGGTCATGGCGCGCCAGCCTGGCACGGCGAACCGCATGTTCGCAGGCCGCAGCATGGACGGGAACGCGACCATCGACATGAAGGACGCCGAGGGCCGTGACCGACTGGTACTGGCGGTCACACCCGAGGGTCAGGCCCGCATCCGGTTCCTGGACGAGAACGGCGATACGGTCCGGGAGCTCGCGCCGTAGGGCGGCAGCGTTGGGGCCGAGCGCAACAGTCCAGCCATCCCGAGCAGCACGTCGGCGCCAAGGCCAGCGCCCTGGGGTACGACCATGCCCTGGACGATGCCGTCCGCCAAGAATTGCGGGCCTGGATGAAGCCTGATGCCGCCATGCGTGGCGTTCGCACCGAACTCCATACATCGATGCCACTGCCCGACGCTCCCTCCAGCCAGCTTGACTTGCCCGTGTGTCGATGTCGAGTGCGGGTAGCCTTTGAGCACCGGTCGTTTTGCATGGCGGTGCAGCGAGAGCTCAGGACAGCAGGTTCTCCAAGATCCAGATGACGTAAAAGGCAACTCCTCCGAAGAAGCACCACATCTGCCACTTGGCCGAAGAGCTTGCGGCGTCCGTTGCAGCTGCTAACTGGGCCCTGTCACCCTCTTTTATATATGTGTAGTACGGCTCAGGTGGATCAAGATCCGTGCTCACCTCATAGAGCCCAGACAGCATCGAGATCAATCGCATGCAACCGATGCCGAAGCTCAACATCCAAGCTGCCACAGCGGCGCCAAGCAACAAATGCGCCCAGCGAAGGGTCTCGTCTTCAGATATATCGCCCAAGGCATAACCAGTCGCAGCTGCCGCAGTTGGGTGTGGCTCTTCTTCGTTGACCGTTTTTTCCCCTGTTCATAGGCATTTTCGCCCGCGGACGGTTCCTTTTCTGTTCATTTTCGCGGGGACAGAACTCCGGACAGCGCCCACCCGCCTCTTTCGGGCAGCCAGCCCGATCTGATCGCGGCGCCTGGCGCGTCGGTCGATTCCCTCCGGCGGGCCCCCTCTGGACATTTGCGGGGCGTTTTGCTACGGTCTCGTGGGAAGGGAGACGCTGCTGTGACGACCGTGGCGACGACGCGATTCTCCGGCCGTGCGTTCAGCGTGCAGGAGCTGACTCTGATCCGGGAGGTCGTGCGGGAGTGTTCGGGTCTGAGCCGGATGGAGCTGGCGCGCACGGTGTGCGAGTTGTTGCGGTGGCGGCGGCCGAACGGGCGGCTGAAGGCGCGGGAGTGCCGGGAGTTCCTCGAGCGGCTCGACGCGGAGGATGCGCTGGAGCTGCCTGCCAAGCGCCGGGGCCGCGCACTCGGTTCGGTCACCCGCGTTCCCCGGACGGCGGCCGGGGAGCCGGGGCTCCCGCTGGTCGGCAGCGTGCGCGATGTCGAGCCGCTGGCGGTCGAATTGGTGCGCGAGCCCGCCCAGCGCCTGCTGTTCCGGGAGCTGGTGGGACGCTACCACTACCTCGGGCACACCGTCCCGTTCGGCGCTCACCTGCGCTATCTGGTGTTTGCGTCGCGGCCTCGGCGGGCGGTGGTCGGCTGCCTGCAGTTCTCCAGTCCGGCGTGGCGCATGGCGGTCCGGGACCGCTGGGTCGGCTGGGATGATCGGACTCGGGCGCGGAATCTGCAGCACGTGGTCAACAACAGCCGCTTCCTGTTGCTGCCGTGGGTCGGGGTGAAGAACCTGGCCAGCGCCGTCCTGGCGCGCGGTCTCTCGCAGTTGGCGGTGGACTGGCCGCGCCGTTACCACGTCGAGCCCTGGCTGATGGAAACGCTGGTGGATGCGCGGCGCCACCACGGGGGTTGCTACCGCGCCGCCAACTTTGTCGCGTTGGGCTCGACCAGCGGTCGCGGTCGCATGGACCGGCACGGTCGCCGTGCCGGTGAGGCGCCCAAGACGGTCCTGGTCTATCCTGTGGTCCGGAATGCGCAGCAGCGGTTGCGGGAGAGTTGAGCGATGCGAGCCGTTGTCCCCACTCCCCCCGCCCCGGCGCCGTATGCGGCGGCCGAGGCCGCCTTCGCCGAGGCCAAAGCCTACCTTTCTTCGCGCGAAGCACAACAGATGAGCGAGAGCAACCTCGAACGGGAGTTGCAGCGGCGGGGGCAGGAGTTGATGGTGCGCCAGGCTAACTGGTGTCAGCGCAGCCGGTGAGAGTCCGGCAGGAAGGAGAGGGGAGCCACCACTTCCACCCCGAGTCATGGGCCACGGTCCGCGAGGGCCGGGGTCAAGCGTTGACAGGGGCGCGTGCGGGCAGGGCTATTGAGCACCGAAAGGATGGTACGTCCGGGATGCCGAGGTCCTCATCAAGACCGAAGGCAGCATCCGTCCCACCGCCATGGCGAGGGGGGCCGGAATCCCGCGGTGTCGAAGAACCCAGGCACGTACGTACGCGCTGGACCGGGACCTGGGAGGTCTCCATGCCATCCCGCTGTCGTGGGCGGGGTCGCTGAGGAAAGGAGGAAATCCGTAACCGATGATGAACGGCATGGAGAAATCTGACTCGGTCGTAGTAGCTGTGAAGTCGACGAACAAGGGGACTCGGGTCCCTGCGGAGCCGATGGAGCCAAGGACTGATCAACGACAATAATTCTTGCCGGTTGCCGACGACGCGATCGGCCGGTTCGTGGCCCCACCCAGAGTCGTGTGAGACTGCCCGTTTTCCTCGTGGAGGACGGGTTGGTCACGGATGCGCAGGTTCGGCGATTGCGTGAGAAACGGATGTCGGGGAAGACGTTGGCCGCGGCCGCGGCGGGAATGAGCGAGCGGACGGCGGGTTGCTGGCAGCACGGCGGGTTGCCGTCGACGGCGAAGGCACCTCGGAGTTGGGGGACGCGGGAGGACGCGTTCGCCGCCGTGTGGCAGGCGGAAGTGGTGCCGCAGTTGGTGGCCGATACTGACGGCCGGCCGCAGGTGCTGACGCTGTTCAAGGCGCTGTGCCGGCGGCATCCGGGTCGCTTTCAGGGCCTGGGCGCGGCGGTCCGCATCGAGGACTTCGAGGATTTCGGGACGACGACCAACGGACTTTCGCTTCCGAGGGTGTCCAGGAACGCGCGGGCGTTCGCTCCGTAGGGTGTCACTTTGGGTGTCAATTCGGGCCGGTGGACGTGACCGAAGTCCTGAGCGACCAGAGGTTATCTGCGTTCATCTCGCGGGGACTCATTCCGGCATGCAGGGAGGAGACCGTTCGGCGCCAGGGCGCGTTCAGGCGCTCGTCCTCCGCCTCTCGTGTACGGCAGCGTGGCGGATCGTCGCGACCGCGTACAGGACACGGCCTTCGAGCGAGGCGGTCGAATCTGTGGAATGGGGCGAACGAAAACGGATATGCTGAAACGATGTTGGCGAAGTCCGAGATACAGAAAGAGGCACTCGATCTTCCGGCACAGGAGCGCATCGAGCTCGTCGTCGAGCTCTGGGACAGTCTGGCGCCGGGGCAGATTTCGGTCCCCGACTGGCAGCGGGACCTGATTCGTGACCGCCTGGCGGCGCTGGAGGACCTGCTGCCGGAAGAGCGTTCGGTGCCCTGGGGAGCGGTCCGCAAGCGAATCTTCTCCGACAAGACGTGACCCTGCCCGTCCGGCTGACGTCTGCCGCGGTGCAGGATCTGGCCCTCGCCGAGAGGTGGTACCTCGACGAGGCACCGCACGTACTGGCGTCGTTCGAGGAGGAAATCGATAGAGCCTTCAGCGTGATCTCGGAGCGACCTGAGTTGTATGAGACCGTGGAGTCGACCGTTCGCCGTGCTCTGGTGCGGAAGTTTCCGTTCTCGGTCTTCTACCGAATCCTCCCCAAGTGGATCGAAGTGATCGCCGTCGTGCACCAATCGCGAGATCCGAGGACTTGGCGACGGCGAGTATGAGGGTCGGGGGTGAGAGCCGGATGTCTGATCGGGATGCTCCCACCCAACACCCGGGCCAGCAGTCGCGGTAGCTCTCCTTGAAGCAAGGCCGCGCTGCGACTGGCGCTGTTGTGCCTCCTTGGCCGCTGGTGCACCCGGGTGCGCCAACTCGTCGCCGAGACCTTCCAGGACGGCGGTCCTACCATACCACCCGGCGGCACCTCAGTGGCAGGTCACCGAGAGATGGCCCGGCGCGTCGGGGCGGCGGCGCGCGTGCAGCCAGACCAGCACCCGGCCCACCGACAGATGTCTGAAGGGCGCGGCCTGATGCTCGCTTCGCCATCGCGCGGGCGCGGCCCGCATATCGCAGAACGTCGTTCGCCCGGTTGGCGTATTTCTGCCAGTTGGCGTAGAACGTAACAATGACGAGAGGGTGGCCCGAGGGTAAGAACGGCGGGCGGCAGGCTCAGACCGCGGCCCGGCGAACGGGCACGTCGTCGTCATCTAGTCTAGGAGTCCGTGGTGAAACTCCGCGTAGCACCGAGAGCGGCGAGGCGCCTGCGTGGCAAGGCGCGACGAGGGAGCATATTGGGCATATTCGACCGAGGAGCAACGCCGTCCAGGCGGGATGCATCGCCGCTCGAATGCAGCGGGGCTTTTGCCACGGGCTCTTAGCTCACGCGTCACGGTCCTCCGGCTTCAGGACCCAAGGACCTTCTGGCCCTGCTCGCGCAGCTCGCCCTGCGGGCCGACGTACCGGTAGAGCGTCACCGGCCTGATGCCGAGCCCCTGGCACAGCGCGGACACCGACGTGTCCCGGTGCGCCATCGCGGCCTGGGCCAGCCGCACCTGAGCTTTCGCCAGCGCGAACTTCCTCCCACCCCTGCGCCGGCCGGCAGAGGTCGGCCCTGTTCGCCGAGCTGGGAACGGCGCTGATCGGCGCGCGGGACACCGGCGAGGCCCATCGACGCGGTGATCGCTGACGGTCCCGGATGGGAGGGACATCAGCGGCCGGCCGCATCTTCGGCTTCGGGGCGATTCGATCTGCTCCGGGGCGGCGCCGGCAACGACACGATCGACGGCGGTGATGGACCGGCCCTCGCTGTACGGCGACCGGGACAACGACACCATTCGTGGAGGAGCTGGGGATGACCTGATCCGCGGCGGCAGGGTGAAGGCGAGCGCGCGCGTTGGCGATGGCAACCGCGGCTGATGGAGTGGCCCGACCGCCCGCAGCTCAAGTCCGGCGCCGCTCAGATGGGGAATCGGACGCCGGTCAGCTTCTCGGATACGACCCACAACCGGCGCGCGGTGTCGGGATCGTGGGAGGCGGGGCTCGATTCGACGCGAACGGGGTATCCCCGCATCTGGCGGAAGCCGTCGGGCCCGTAGTACTCGCCGCTCGTGACGCGCGGGTCGGTGGCCGCCCGCAGGGTCGACAACGCGCCCATCGTCGCCGACTGCGCGATCAGGCCGTGGATGGGCGAAAGGAGCCGTCCGTACCACTTCTCTTCAAGCCGGCGACCCATGTTCGTTGCCGCCACGCCCGGATGCGCGGCGAGCGAGAGCGTGTCCAGGTCCGCCTGCGTGACCCGGCGATGCAGTTCGTGGGTGAACAGCAGGTTCGCCAGCTTCGAACGGCCGTAGGCGCGCATCGTCGCGTACCCGCCGCGGTCGTACATGAGGTCGTCGAAGTCCATCGTACCGCCGCGCTCGGCGGGGCTCGTGACCGTGACGACGCGAGCGCCGGGCGTCGACGCGAGCCGGCCGAACAGCCGGCCGGTCAGGGCGAAGTGTCCAAGGTGGTTCGTGCCGAACTGCCGCTCAAAGCCGTCGACCGTCCTTTCGTGGGGGATGAACGTGACGCCGGCATTGTTCACCAGCACGTCGAGCCGATCGTGCCGTCGCGTGAATTCGTCGGCGAAGCCCTGCACGGACTCCAGGTTCGCCAAGTCGATTGGCAGGACCTCCGTGCTCCCCTCCGGCTCCATCCGCGCCAACCGCTCGCGGGCCTCTTCTCCGGCGACAGTGTTCCGGCACGCCAGGATCGTGTGGGCGCGCTCGTGGGCGAAAACGCGAGCCGCTTCGAAGCCGATACCGCTGTTCGCACCCGTCACGACGACGACGCGGCCCCTGAGGTTGGGAACATTCGCGGCCGTCCAAGTGCTCCCATTCTTCACGACGCCTCCCGCGTCGTCGCGCGGAACGCGCCGCCGTCGTGCAGGTTCACCCCTGGGAGCAAGGGGCCGCTAGTGCGCTGTCCCGGAAATACGCACCGCAATACGCGCCACCTTGTCGATGATCGATTGCGCCGTGGCGACCCAGACGAACGGTGTGGCGGAGGTATTGTAGGCGTCGATGAACGCTTGGATCTTGTTCACCAGATCGGTGACGCTGTGGAACGAACCCCGCTTGATCGCCCGCTGGCTGAGCAACCCGAACCACCGCTCCACCTGGTTCAGCCAGGACGCCGAGGTGGGCGTGAAGTGCAGATGGAAGCGGGATCGCGCCGCCAGCCACCGCTTGACCTTGGCGTGCTTGTGCGTCGCGTAGTTGTCCAGGACCAGGTGGATGTCCAACTCCGCCGGCACCTCGCGGTCGATCAGGCGCAGGAACGACAGGAACTCCTCGTGGCGGTGCCGCTTCCGGCACAGTCCGAACACCTCCCCGGTGGCGATGTCCAGGGCGGCGAACAGCGTCGTCGTGCCGTGCCGGACGTAGTCGTGGGTGTAGCCTTCGGCATAGCCGAGGCCCATCGGCAGCGTCGGCTGGGTACGATTGAGCGCCTGAATCTGCGACTTCTCGTCCACGCACAGGACCATCGCGTGGTCGGGCGGGTTGAGGTACAACCCGACGATGTCGCGCACCTTCTCGATGAAGAACGGATCGGTGGACAGCTTGAAGGTCTTCGCCAGATGCGGCTTGACCCCGAAGAGGGCGAGCCAGCGCTGTACCGTGCTCTTGGCAATGCCTTCAGCTCGCCCCAAGGGCCGGCGCAAGAATAACTTCCGTTTTTTCGTTACATGGGTTCGATGGTGTAGTTCCATTTGGGCATTGAGCTGTCGGGTGTAATGCGCAACTCCCGCATCTGGGCGTCGGTGACCTTGATGCCGGTCTTGTAGGTCTTTCGGACCAGGTGCGCGCGCACGCGCAGCCCGGTGGCGGTGCGTGTGGTGCGCAGGTACTTCAGGATGGTCTCGTAGCTGTCCAGCGGGCGGCCCGCCCAGTTCTTGGTGACCTCGCAGAACAGGCGGTGTTCGATTGGATTCCACTTCGAAGTGGCCGGCGGGTAGTGGGCCACGGTCACGCGCAAGCCGTGCCGGTTGCAGAGGCGGTGCTGCAGGTTGAATTTCCAGGCGCGCGCCGTGCAACTGTTGCTGCCGCCGCCGTCGGCCAGGATCTGCAACGCGTTGGCCTCGGGATAGTGCTTGCAGCCCTCGGTGCGCCACCATTTCTCGATGCAGTCGACGGCGAACGCCGGGGTGTCGGCGGTCTGGCCGACGAAGATGGTGCCGGCGTTGGCCCGCGGGTCGTAGATGCCGTAGGGGACGGCGAGTCCCTCAGCGTCTGAGCGGAAGTCGTGGTCCTTGACCCGTTCGGGACTGCGGTCCCACTTGGCGCCGGGATTGCGGAACGTGCCGACGAGTTCCTTCTTCTTGGTGTCGACGCTGATGACCGGGACGTTGTCGGCGGCGCAACGCTCGCGCAGTTCGGTGATGTTCCGAAACTGGTCGTCGCGCCTCGGATGCGAGGCCCCGGCGAGCTTCTTGTGGTTGACGCGCAACGAATAGCCCATCGCCTTGAGCAGTCGCGCGACCGTCTGCGGGCAGACGTCGATGCCGAGCGCGCACAGTTCATCGGCGACCTTGGCGGTCGTACGGCGTGTCCACTTCAGGCCCCTGACCGGGTCGCCGGCCGTCTCGTGTTCCATCAAGGCTTGGATGCAGACGATGACTTCCGGTGTTTTTTTTCCGTTGGTGTGCGTCCGCCGCCCGCGCGCCGCACCCGGTCGACCTCGACGTCACGCGCGACCAGTTGCCGCCGGCCCGAAGCGACCGTCGACGGGTCGATGCCGAGCAGTCGGGCGATGCGCCGGTCACCGCCCCACCCGCACTTGAGCGCTTCGAGGCCGGCGAACAGACGCCGCTGCCGCTCGTCGAGCAGGCTGGCGAACAACACGATGGCGGCACGCAACTCCTCGGGCATCAGGTCGGCGTCGGGTAGGGGTTGTCCAAGTCCGGGCGTGGCCAGC
Organism: Vicinamibacterales bacterium; assembly: GCA_965116825.1. GTDB lineage: Bacteria > Acidobacteriota > Vicinamibacteria > Vicinamibacterales > UBA8438 > WTFV01. Next base: position 5,634,450 of record OZ220736.1, on the reverse strand, counting down.
AGCAGGCGTCTGCTGCGCACTTGGTGCGTCTGCTGCGTGCGGTCGGCCGCGCAGTAGAGGAACTGGCCGGCGAGCTTGTGGCGTGTCAGCCGCTCGTCAGCGACGAGTTTACGCAGCGCGTCCTGGGTGCCGACACCGAGCAGGTTGTCCAACTCGTCGACGAAGTGTCCGGCTTCGGCGTGGTTGACGAACGACTCGGCGGTTGCGAGCAGGGTGCCGGCGCGGGAGAAGCGGACTCCGGCGAAGGACCACAGGCCGCGCTCGTCGAAGTCGGCGAGTTGGTCGAGGGTGTAGTAGCCGCCACGATGCGAGTAGCTGGTGCGGGCGTCGATGTCCTTGAGCTTGCGGAACGCGGTGCGCCTGCTGGCGCCGGCACCGAGCGCGGCCATCACCTCGGCCAGCGAGGCGATGGTCTGGTTGCCGAGTAGGGCGCTGATCGTGTCGGCGGAGAACTGGGTGGGTCTCATTATGGCACCATTACTGGTTTATATTACCGCAATGATGCCATAATCCAGACGGGGTTGCACCTCTCAGAATCCAGAAAACCTCCGTCCTGACGAGACTGGTCGCCGATCACGAGAGTCGCGGCGCTGGTGTGCTCTACTGCAAGACTACAGGCACTTCTAGGAACTTATTGTTGCGCGGACCCCAAGGTGCGCGTACTCCAATGCGTGGCGGGGTCGGGCTTCTCCTGCAGGGCACGGTTGATCACCGCCGCCACTTTGTCGTCGCCATAGGTCCGGGGACGGCCGGGGCGGAGTTCGTCGTGCAGGCCCTCGATGCCGGCCGCTCGGAAGCGCCGTCGCCACTTGCCGACGGTTTGTGCTGTGACGCCGAAGCGCCGCGCGACGGCCGAGTTGGCCAAGCCTTCGGCACTGGCGAGGACCATCTGGGCACGCTGGACCAGGGCGTAGGGCAGGGTGGCCGACCGGGCGATGCCGTTGAGCTGATCCTGCTGCTCGTCGGTGAGCGTGAGTGGTACCAGGGGGCGTCCGCGTGGCATGGCAGTCTCCCTTGCTTGAAGCCTGCCACTTACGATACTCATTTCCGGGACGCTACACTAGTGCGCTGTCCCGGAAATACGCACCGCAATACGCGCCACCTTGTCGATGATCGATTGCGCCGTGGCGACCCAGACGAACGGTGTGGCGGAGGTATTGTAGGCGTCGATGAACGCTTGGATCTTGTTCACCAGATCGGTGACGCTGTGGAACGAACCCCGCTTGATCGCCCGCTGGCTGAGCAACCCGAACCACCGCTCCACCTGGTTCAGCCAGGACGCCGAGGTGGGCGTGAAGTGCAGATGGAAGCGGGATCGCGCCGCCAGCCACCGCTTGACCTTGGCGTGCTTGTGCGTCGCGTAGTTGTCCAGGACCAGGTGGATGTCCAACTCCGCCGGCACCTCGCGGTCGATCAGGCGCAGGAACGACAGGAACTCCTCGTGGCGGTGCCGCTTCCGGCACAGTCCGAACACCTCCCCGGTGGCGATGTCCAGGGCGGCGAACAGCGTCGTCGTGCCGTGCCGGACGTAGTCGTGGGTGTAGCCTTCGGCATAGCCGAGGCCCATCGGCAGCGTCGGCTGGGTACGATTGAGCGCCTGAATCTGCGACTTCTCGTCCACGCACAGGACCATCGCGTGGTCGGGCGGGTTGAGGTACAACCCGACGATGTCGCGCACCTTCTCGATGAAGAACGGATCGGTGGACAGCTTGAAGGTCTTCGCCAGATGCGGCTTGACCCCGAAGAGGGCGAGCCAGCGCTGTACCGTGCTCTTGGCAATGCCTTCAGCTCGCCCCAAGGTGCGCGTACTCCAATGCGTGGCGGGGTCGGGCTTCTCCTGCAGGGCACGGTTGATCACCGCCGCCACTTTGTCGTCGCCATAGGTCCGGGGACGGCCGGGGCGGAGTTCGTCGTGCAGGCCCTCGATGCCGGCCGCTCGGAAGCGCCGTCGCCACTTGCCGACGGTTTGTGCTGTGACGCCGAAGCGCCGCGCGACGGCCGAGTTGGCCAAGCCTTCGGCACTGGCGAGGACCATCTGGGCACGCTGGACCAGGGCGTAGGGCAGGGTGGCCGACCGGGCGATGCCGTTGAGCTGATCCTGCTGCTCGTCGGTGAGCGTGAGTGGTACCAGGGGGCGTCCGCGTGGCATGGCAGTCTCCCTTGCTTGAAGCCTGCCACTTACGATACTCATTTCCGGGACGCTACACTAGACATGATTGGCATAATGACATATTTTTTAGTGTGTAGGCACTAATATTTTTGTTGACCGCAAGGGAAGCCCGGGTCCGGGACCCGTGAGAGGAGTGTGTCGTGAGGAGCGTCAAGGTAGGTGGCATCGCGCTTGTCGGATACGTGCTGATCGTCGTGGCCTTCGAGTCGCTGATCGGCTACTTTCAGCCCGAAGGGCCTTCTGACACGCTGGTGCTGACCACGGTGGACGGCGACGGCGCCGCCGTCGACCGCGTGCTCCAGGCGCTGGACAGCGACGGACGGCTCTACGTGGCGGTCAACCACTGGCCGCGCGCGTGGCACCGTCGCGCCTTGGCCGATCCCAGGGTGCAGGTGACGCGAGACGGTGAGAAGCGAGACTACCTAGCCGTTCCGGTAGCGGGTGAGGAGCATGCTCGCGTCGACGGGGATCATCCGCGCCCCCTCGCGTTCCTCGTCCTGACCGGCTTCCCCCCGCGCAGCTTCTTGCGGTTGGACGAGGAGGGTGACGACGCGCGGTCGGAGAGCTTTCCACCGGCCGTCCGGCAGTAGCTCTTCCAGCCTAGGAGCCCGTGGCAAGAGCCCCCCGGCGTCATGCTCGCGACAGCGCTCGTTGAGGCCGTGTACGGCCCGGCTGGAGCGGGGGCGCCAACGGGTGGGGATCTCGTGCCGCAACGCCTCCGGGAAGAACGAAGGGCTGAAGTAGGACAGGTGAATCCACCCTTTCAGCTTCTCCCCGAACACCGGCCGGTCACGGTCGAATATCCCTTTTCCCGTGCCGCGAACCGTATTCCTCACGTCCACGTACAGGCCGGCGTAACTGTAGAGAGGACTGTTGGCGGGCAGGTCCGTCACGGCGACGAGAAAGTCGGCGACGTCGCCGTAGCGGGACAGGAATCCCGTGATGAGCTTGTGCATGTCGAGGCCGTGCGGCTCCAGAAAGTCCGGCGCGCTCACCGCGACCACGCTGTCGTCGAACTGCGTGAAGATCGGCGCCTTGAAGTCCGCGGCGAATTCCCGCAGCGCCTCGAGACGAATCGCTCCGTCCGTCGCACCGTCCACGGCATCCGCGACCGCAAGATGAGACCGAGGAGCAACGCCGTCCAGGCGGGATGCATCGCCGCTCGAATGCAGCGGGGCTTTTGCCACGGGCTCCTAGCTAGTGTCAGCCAGAAAACCCCGTTTCGGGCAGAGATCTGCGCCAAGTCGTGGCATCCTGGGCGTGATTTCGGGACGAAATCCGGCCGCGACGACGGCGCCTGACGAGCTGCGGATGGGCGAAGGTCGGCAAGTCAGACCGATGTCCTGTTTCCAAGGACAGTAAGACCGTGCCGTCTGTTGCCGGCTCCGAGTCCGGCCTGATTACGATGACAGGTGGTCAGGCGATACGTTGCTGTCGCTTGCGCTCCCGCTTCTGCAGAAGCAACCCGATGCGATGCAGGTTGGCCGCCAGCACCGACAGGGCGACCGTTCGCGCGAAGCCCTCCGCGCCATGGCTGCGAACGCGGTCGAGTCCTCGATGCTCCAACCCGTTGATGGCAGACTCGACCGCCGGATGTGCACGCCGCGCCGCCGCAAACGATTCCTCCTCTTCCCGTTCCCGGTCGACTTTCGAAAGATACCCTTTCCGCGGCAACGCATTGACGTCGAGCAGTGCATCGAGGCGCACCCGGTTGGCGGGGCTGTGAAAGCCGCGGTCGAAACTGCACGCCCGTAACTCCGGATACAATTCCTGCGCTTCCCGCACCAGCGGCACTGGCACGTCCACGTCCTCGCCCTCCCACAGGATCTTGTGGTGAAGGATGAATTGATACTGATCCTCGATAAGAGCGACAGGAACCCCGAGTTCGACCGGCGTGCCCGCCTTGCCTTTGGAAACCCAGCGCGTATGTTCCTCGAAAATCGAAAAGACCTTCTCCTCGTGAGGAATTGTCTCGCCACCCAGAAGACGACGCTCCACTTGGTCAATCTGCCGCCGCGCGTGAGCGACGAGGTCTGCGATCGAGCGGCAGCGCAATTCCCCCACGCCCTCGTCCCGCAAAACGTCGAGCGTGGCCTCTGCGCGCTCCACCAGCGCCCGGCAGCGCGCCAAATACGCCTCCACCCGCTCCGGATGCCGCTGCGCTCGCCGCGTCGAGCGCACCTTGTTGAACAGCTTCTTGACCTCCCGCGACAGATGGCGCCACTGACGCCAGCCGCGCACCGCGTACTGCTCAGCCGTCCGCCCCGTCTCCCGCAGCAGGCAACGCACCGCGTCCCACAACAGGTTGACGTCCGTCGGATAATGCACGTCCGTCTCGACGACGAACGAGTCACACCGCCCGCGTAATGGTTCGCCAGGCTTTTTTTTTGCTACCTTGTGCCCGCTCTCCACCACCAGGCGCCCGACCGCCGACAGCAACTCCGGCGTCAACAACGACACGTTGTCGACCACCGTCTGGTACTCGTAATGCGTCTTGTCACCGAAGTCGCTGTGGCCCAGGAACGCGCGTATCGTATCGTGATGGTTCGTCAATTCGTGAAGACGGTCGAAGTCGCAGCCCAGCCCCTGCTTCAGAATGCCCAGGACCAGAATCTGCCACAAATCCATCCCCGGACGCCCGACCGTGCGGTCGGCCTCCGGCAGGATGTGCTCGTCCAGCAGCGCAAACAGCTGCTCACGCAACGCCTCGTCGCACCAGATGTGCTGAAGCCCCTTCAACACCGCGGGAATGTCATCCCGCGATTTCGGGTTTATCCAGATCTCCTCAATGGGCACCTGGCCGAGTTGAAACTGTGACCTGTGCACTTCTCTCATGATGTCAATGTCGCGAAGATACTCCCGAAATGGGCCGATTCCTCATGGATCGCCCCCAAGAATACGACATTCGGACGATCTTTGCCACTTGAAATCCACGGTATCTCCGGTAGAATCAACAACTTATGGGGTTTTCTGCCGAACACTAGCTATAACTAACGGGTGCCAGAAGTCGATGCCGGTCACGCCATCCGCGGCATCAAGCAGCCGCGGCCCGCGGCTGCTGCTGCTCGATCCACGCCCGCACGTGAGGAGAGATCCAGCGCCGGTCACCTCGAGGATGCGGTCGTGGTCCTCGCGCAAGGGCCTCGCGAAGACGGGCTCGTGGTGCGCGAGCCGTTGCTCAGCGAGGACGCACGATGAGACCTTCCTGAGATTCCATTTGACATCCCAATAGGGCTTTCGGCAGGCTTTGCTGGAATGCCTAATGGAGACTCGGAAAGGACGGAAGTCCTGCGCGGCACGCTCGACCTGATGGTGCTGCGGACGCTGGTTTCGCTCGGCGCATCGCACGGCTACGCGATAGCCGCCAGACTCGAGCAGGTTTCCGACGGCGCACTCGTCCTCAACATGGGCACGCTCTATCCCGGCCTGATGCGGCTGGAGCAGCGCGGCTTCGTCCTGGCGGAGTGGGGTACAACGGAGAAGAACCGGCGCGCGCGGTTCTACGCGATCACCGCCGCGGGACGACGTCACCTGGCGACCGAGAAGCGGGACCTGGACCGGATGGTGTCGATCATCGACGCGCTGTTTCAGGAACCGGCGTGACAGGGAGATCACGATGACCGTTCTTCGCGAGTGCTGGCATCGCCTGTGGGGTGCGTTCCGGCGCAACCCGGCCGATCACGATCTCGAGCGGGAGTTGCGCTTCCATCTCGAAGAAGCGGAGGAGGAGCTTCGGGCGAAGGGCCATTCCCAGGCGGAGGCCGCACGCCTGGCGCGCGCGCGTCTGGGCGGCGTTCCCCAGACGATGGAGGCGCTGCGCGACCAGCGCGGCCTGCCATGGCTCGACGACCTGCGGATCGACCTGCGGATCGGCCTGCGCGGCCTTGCGCGGCAACCCGCTTTCACGGCGACGGCGGTGCTGACGCTGTCGATCGGCATCGGAGCCACCGCGGCGGTCGCCACCGTGGCAAACCCGATGTTCTTTCAACCCCTGCCCGTGCCCGATCCTGACGAGCTCGTGTCCATCACGCAGCTCGACGAGCATACGTCGGTCTTCCCGCACCCACTGTCCTACCCGGAGTACCTCGACTACCGGGAGCGCAACGACGTCTTCGAAGGTCTGGCCGCGCACGCCGTGGCAGAAGAGCTGCTGTCGATAGACGGTCGCGCGGCGGAGCGGATCCAGATCGAGTACGTCAGCGACGACTACTTCGACGTGCTGCAGTTGAACGCCGTGCTCGGCCGCACGTTCATCCCCGGGGAAGGGCGCCGTCCCGGCGATGCGCCGTTCGTCGTCTTGTCCCATCACGCCTGGCGGTCGCGGTTCGGTTGGGGACCCGGCCGTCATCGGACAGATTGTGCGTCTCGGGCCGGCGAACATGACCGTCATCGGGATCATGCCGGAGGACTTCATCGGGACCTACGGCCTCGTGCCTACGGAGCTTTTCGTCCCCGCCACCGCGGGCGCGCTCATCGAACCGGGGTGGACGGACCTGTTGACCGACCGGCTCGAGGAGATGTTCGCGATGACCGGACGCCTGCGGCCCGGCGTGACGCTCGGCGAGGCGGCCGCCCAGCTCGACGTCCTTGCCGACGCGCTGGCCGTGGAGCATCCGGATGCGAGCGCCCACACCGAGCTCTACGTCATCGCCGAGCGTTACGCGCGACCGGAGCCCGGCGCGGCGCGCCACACCGCACCCCTGGTGAGCGTCGTCATGGGTCTCGCGTCGCTCGTGCTGCTGGTGGCCATGGCGAACGTCGGGACACTGCTGGTCGCGCGCGGTGTGGAACGACGGCAGGAGATGGCTCTGCGTGCGGGACTCGGTGCCACCAGGCGGCGGCTGGTGCGGCAACTGGTCACCGAGAGCGTGCTGCTGGCGCTGGCGGGCGGCGCCGGCGGCGGGATCGTCGCGGTGTGGGCCGCCGATCTCGTCGTCGCCTACTTCGCCACGGCCGTTGGACTGGAACTGTTGCGACCCGACTACCTCGTGGACTGGCGGGTGTTCGGGTTCATTGCAACGACGGCGATGGCGGCCGGGGTGCTCACCGGACTCGCGCCGGCGTTGCGCTCGACGCGGATCGAGCTGGCGCGCGCAATCGGCTCGGGCGGGCGTAACGCCGACGGAACCGTCTCGGGGCGGCGCCTGACGAACGGGCTGGTCGTGCTCCAGGTCGCCGTTTCCATGCTGCTGCTGGTCTGCGCCGGCCTCTTTGTCCAGAGCGGCAGAAAAGCCGGCGCGATCGACTTCGGTTTTCGGACCGACGATCTGCTGGTGCTGTCGGTCGATCCCCTGGGCCAGGGGTACGACCGACAGCAGGCCCGGGTGCTCTACCGGGACATCCTGGACGACGTCGTCGCCTTGCCCGGCGTCGAATCGGCGAGCTGGGCCCGCCGGGCCCCGCTTTCGCCGGGCCCGAACCGGGGCAACGTGTTCACCCTGGACGGCGGCACGGCGCCGGAGCCCGACGGCGCGCGGGTCTCCCTCAACTACGTGGACTCGGGCTTCGTCGACACCGTGGACGTCCCGGTGCTACGGGGACGCGGTTTTCGCGAGGAAGACACGGCGGGCGACCGGCGGGTGGCTCTTGTCAGTGAACGCGCGGCAAGACAACTGTGGCCGGGACAGGACGCGATCGGGCGGCGGATCGTCCACGGCTTCATCGGCGGCGCACCGTTCGAAGTGATCGGCGTGGTGCGCGACGCGCACATGTCCCCCACGTCGCCGTTCGACCGGCCGCCGTTCGTCCTCTACCCGTTCGGGTTCCGTCCCCCGCGGGGGAGGGCCACGCTGCACGTGCACACGGAGGAACCGCTGAGCGCCGCGCTCCCGGCGGTCGCGGACACCATTCGCCGGCACGACCCGACCCTGGCGATCCTGGACACCGGCGGCATGAACGACGTGCTGCGCTCGAAGCCCATGCTGGTGATTGTACGTTTGGGCGCCGCGCTGATGGGGTCGTTCGGCCTGCTGGGTCTGCTTCTCGCCGCGATCGGACTCTACGGGGTCGTGTCGCATGCAGTGGCCCAGCGGAAGCAGGAGTTCGGCATCCGATCCGCCCTTGGCGCGACCTCGGCGGCCATCATCCGGCTCGCACTCGGTCGGGGCGTCGTGCTGTCGATACTGGGACTGGCGCTCGGCGCGCTCGCAGCGTCCGGCCTGGCCCGACTCACCGCCGGTTTTCTCGTCGGCGTCAATGCAGGCGACCCTGCCGTGTTCGGTGTCGCGGGCCTCCTGCTGGCGGGTGTGGCTCTGCTCGCGTGTCTGGTGCCGTCCCGGCGCGCGGCGAAGGCCGACCCGCTCACGACGCTGCGGGCCGGGTAGGAGTTGGGACACCGAGCATTCTCGGGCGTCAGGTCCGGGTCAGCGCGCGCGCCAAGTCGAGCCGGGATGCCCGATACGCCAGCACCCAGCGGGCGAGCAGGACCGACGACCGTGATCATGAAGGCGGCACCGGCGAAGACGACCGGTTCCCGGGGCTCGACGCCGAACGGCATCGACTCCGCCATCTGTGACATCCACAGACCGAGTCCCAGACTTCGACCCAAGGCGGTCGGCTGCGTTCCTACCAGCTCAGGTAGTCGCGGTAGGCACGAACATCGCCGGTTCGGACGGCCGTTCCCGGGTAGCGTAGATGCTGACGGTGAGACGGTCGGGCTCCGCAAAGCGCAGAGGCCGGAAGAGCCTTGCATCGATGATGCTGAACACCAGACCGTGGCCCCGATGCTCAGTCCGAGCGTCGCTATCGCGACCAATCCGAATCCGGGGTTGTGGCGCAAGAAGCGGCCGGCGTGCTTCACGTCGCGGGCGATTTCAATCGACGACCGTTAGCACCTGACCGTTGACGATCAACGCATCTCCCAGCACGTCGCGTGCCCCGCCCAGGTCGTCCTGCCAGAACTCGTGGCTCAGGACGCGACCGGGTGCCCGCCGATCGGCTCGTCGACTTCCGGACCGTCCATGCCCTGGACCTCGCCGAAGGTTCTGCCCCGCCAGGCGACGCTCGCGCGATTTCCCTCGATCGCCTCCACGGCTACGGCGTGCTTCGGCACGAACTCACCCGGAGCCAGCAGGCGGCCCGGGTAGCGGAGCACGCACAGACTGCAGAATCAGAGACGTCAAGCTGGGCGGCGGTCTCCGGACGCGCGGACGTGGTCTCGAACAGCGGCGCCGGCCGGCGATTCCCGGACACTCCCGCGGAGGAAGATAATGTGGGAGTGCGGCTCCACGCGGAGCCGTCGCCCGCAGCAGCCGGGGGGACGCGGCAGACCCCGGGCCCCGACACATGGTGTCCGGATGCTGGACGGCCCCCGTGCCAGCCAGCCGGAGGGCTCGATTCATGAACGGAGCGGTCAAGACGGCAGCCGTGCTGGTCACCCTGGCACTGGGGACGCCGTACGGCGTGAACGGCCAGGAGCTTGAGATAGGCATCATCGACGTCTACGGCCTGAGCCGCGTGTCGGTACGCCAAGTTCGAGAGATGCTGACCTTCACGGAAGGCGACACCATCGCGTTCGGAGTCGGCGAAGAACCGGCGTTTCTGAAGGAGTCCGAGGACCGCCTCGCGAGGTCGCCTGACATCGCCCGCGCCCGGATCCAGCGCGTCTGCTGCGACGCGGGGCGCGCCATCGTGTACGTGGGCATCGAGGAGCCGGGCGCGGCGCCCATGCGCTTTCGCGCCGTGCCCCGGGGCGACGCGCGCCTGGCCGACGACATCGTGCGGGCCGGCGACGAGGCCGACAACGCGCTCCGCCTCGCGGTTCTGCGCGGCAACGTCGGAGAGGACGGGTCCCGCGGCCATTCCCTGGCCGACGATCCCGCGGTCCGCGCGGTTCAGGAGCAGTTCGTTCTCTACGCGGCGCGCGATCTCTCCGAGTTGCGCCTCGTCCTGCGAAGCTCATCGGACGCCGCCCATCGAGCGCTGGCCGCGCAAGTCCTCGGTTACGCGGCCGACAAGCAGGCGGTGGTCGAAGACCTCGTGCACGGGATGAACGACGCGTCCGCCGCGGTGCGGAACAACGCGATGCGAGCGTTGGGGGTTTTCGCCGACATGCTGCCCGGCCCGAGTCGGTCCGTCCCGCGCGTTCCCGCGCAACCGTTCATCGAGCTGCTGAACTCGCCGGTGTGGTCCGACCGGAACAAGGCGTCCGGCGCGCTGATGGCGATGTCAGCGGATCGGGACCCGGAGCTTCTCGCGGCGCTGCGAGAACGGGCGCTGGCGCCGCTCATCGAAATGGCGCGGTGGAAGAGCGAGGGGCACACCCTGCCCGTGTTCTTGATCCTCTGTCGCATCGCCGGCTATTCCGACGAGGCGGCCTACGACCTCTGGGAACGCGGCGATCGAGACGCCGTCATCGACGCCGCGAGAAACAGCCGGTGAACCGCGCGACCCGGCTGGCCGCCGGGGCCCACTACGACCTGAACGTCCCCGCCCGCCGCCGTCCTCGGGACGGAAGCCTCCAGCCGGTCCGGAACCGCGGCCGCCGGCCCCGACGTCGAGCCGGACGCACAACCGGCCAGGCCGGGCCACAGCGCCGTCGGACGGCGGGTCGACGTCACCGGCCGATGTCGCCCGCACGAACCCGTTCACGCCCCCGCCAGACGGTACGGCGGCCCCTGGCGCTGAGGACCTGCACGGTGCCCGCGAAGCCCCGGTGGCTGCTCTCCATCCCCGACGCCATCAGCCAGCTCGAGAACGTCGACCGGACCCTGCTCACCCGGCGGGACATCGAGCGGCTCTTCCGCGTGTCGAAGGCCAGGGCGGCGACGCTGATGCAGACGTTCGGCGCCGAGATGACCGGCAACCAACGGACCCTGCCCCGGATCAGGCTCGTGCAGCAGCTCAAGAAGCACCGGGAGCGGGCCGCGTTTCGCGGCGAGGAGGAACGCCGGGCCCGCCTGGTGACCGAGCTCCGGAAAGCCCCGGATCACCGGGATCCGCGTGCCGCTGCCCGCCGAGACTCTCAACTCGAAATTGGCGAGCCTGCCCGAGGGGGTGACGGTCGAGCGCGACCGGATCGAGGTGCGGTTCAGCGGGGCGAAGAACGCGACGGAGCGGCTCTACGCGCTGGCTTACGCGCTCGTAACGACTACGAACGGTTCGAGGCGCTCGTCGACAGGGGAGCCGGCGGGGGGAGGTGGTGACGGAATGACGACGGAGGCTCTGACGGGTCGTTTGCGGGAGGGGGCGAAATCCTACGCTAACTGGCACTGCCCGAGCCGGCCCGACGCACCAAATGGCGGTCCCGCGTAGCCACCTCGCGCTGGTGTGCTTCCTGCAGCAAGCGTGGCGCGACACGCTCGACCAGGCCGTCGACATGTACGGCAAGCTCCTCGACCGGAATCGGAAGCTGGTCGACGAACGCCTCGACGACATGCTCAAGGCGCAACGCCACGCCGTCGACCGGATCGTTCAACACTACCGCCGGCTCGGCGCCGTGCTGCTCGATCCCGACGTCGGCGACGACGAGTTGCGCGCCCGACTGCTGTCCCATCGTGCCGGAGGAGAAGTTGCGCGAGGACCAGTCCGACCTGGCGAGTTGGACGCGAGGCGACCGGAAGGCCCGCTTCGAGCAGACGGCCGAGCGTCACGCCGGGCTGAGCCAGCATTCAGTCTCGCCGTCGATTCTCGGAGCGCACTCGGCCAAGGCGCCTCGGGCCGGAAGCTGCGGCGCCCGAATGGTGGTAGGCTGCGCCCGTATTGAAGAAGCGAGGAAAGAGCCATGAAGCGGATCGCATTTGCCGGAATCGTCTCCGCCATTGTCATCGGCACGGCGGCATGGGGACCCTGCGTCCCGGCCGCCCACGCCGCGCCGCTGCAAGACCAGCCGGTCGAAGCGGAGAGAATCGGCATCCATCTCAACGTCGTCGTAACCCAGTCGGTCGAAGAATCGGAAACCGGGGAGAACCCAGGAAGCCGGATGTGGCGCTTCGCGGCCATGACGACCAACGGCCAGAGCGTAGAGGTGCAGGGTGCCGCAACCTCGCTGTTTGCAACGCCGTTCCGGCTGGAGGACGGCAGGATCGCCGTCGAGTTCGACCTGATGGTGGTCCTGCTGAACGAGCCTGGCACCAGGATCATCAACGCCAGCGCCGACGAGGTTCTTCTCGAAGACGACGCACCGACGGTCGTGACGGCGTTCACCGACGAAACCGGTCGCGCGGTCGAGGTCACGTTCACCGCAACCGCCGGGACGGTCCGGTAAGGACCACAGGTCAGTTTACGGTCCGAAGAGAAGAGCTCTCGGTTACCCGGAGAGCGCCGAACGGCGCGGATCGGAGGAAGGACTCGGCCTGAGCCCTCGGGTGTTCATGAAGCTGTAGAGGGTCGGCCGGGAGACGCCTGTGATCTTGGCGACGCGGTCCTTGGACACGCCCAGTTCGAGGAAGTGACGGATCTCCTCCTTCTTGCCGTCGAGCCGTGAGACGCCCAGCGAGGCTTTCGGGCGCCCGAGCTTGCGGCCCGAGGCCCTGGCCTTGGCGAGGCCCTCGCGGGTGCGCTCGGAGATCAGGCCGCGAAGTTCGCCGCCTATTTCGGTTGCCGTATCGAGGACTTGTTCCCGTCACCCCGCCGACCGTCGGATTGAAAGCAGGACGGACCCTCGAGGTGGCCGGGCATCCGGCCGTCATGAGTCTGGTTGACGCCGATCCCGGCCTATTACCGGCGAGATAGAGGCCGAGTGCCGTCCCAGGTGCTCGATCGTTGACCGGGAAGCGGGGCTGCATGGCGTCGGGATCCGTGCAGGTCGCCGTCGCTGTCGTCGTCGTCCCGTTCGGGTGTGCCGCCAGCGGCGGTGCACCACGATGGGCTGATGGCAGCCGGGAGCATTCTCGCGGACGGCATCGGCATGAGCCCGGGCGCGCGTGAGCGGGTCCAGCGATCGGCCCGGCACCCAGGTCGGTACGGTCGTCGGCAAGGTGCAGCCCTGCTCGCCGGCTCATTCCGAGTTGCGCAATCGGGTCGCTCGTGGCGCTCGTCGTCGGCCTGGTCGCCAAGTGCATGATACAAAGCGACTTCCAGCGCCGTGGAGGTGCGAAACCCATACGCTCTTTTGGTTATCACTCTGGCCTTGCCGTTGAAGCCCTCGACAACGCCACTGGAGAACTGCCCCTTGCTGGTCGTGGTGGAACACGCCAATGAGAACAGGAAGCCTCTGCGTTCTGCAACCGCTTGCGCCGCTCGATACCGCGCCGCCAAGCCCTGCCGCGCGACACGGTTCTCTTCTGTGTGCGCAGACTCACGGCTCTGCCGTCACGGCCTTGCGCTTCAGTTCATCGAGGGTCGCACCGCCCTTCCCCTTCCACTCCTTCCACCCATTGGCCGTGCGCCCTAGCAATGCAATCAGGACCATGCTGGGCGAGCCGAAAAGATGATCTTTCTCGAAGACCACCTTGTTATCTACCTCCCGCATGACACCAGCGTCGATCAACTTCTTCCGAAATCGTTCATCCGAAGTTCCGACAATGGACGGGACATTTGCCTTGCGTCCGACGGATCCTTTCAGCACCACGAAGCCCTCCGGCGTGTACAGGCCACGTCCGTTGATGCCCGCGCTAGTGCAGGTGAAGACCTCGTCTTCCGTAGGTAAGGTGTCCGACACGCCGACGGGGTCAAACAAGGGATAGCCGAGAGTAGCAAGCAATGCACTACCCGTCTCGAACACCTCCAGGCAATCCGCTTCCAGCGGGGCTGGCGTGTGCGGCTTGCTCCCGCTGGTGCCGTTCTCATCGGCGTAACGGCCGGCCGTCCTCGCAGCCTGCAAGCAGCACCACTCCAGAAATAGCACGTGCGTCTGGGTCAAGCTGTTTGTGCGAGAAATTAGGATCAGTGCACGCTGCCAGAAATCCTTTTTCTGGTTGTGGCTCACAAGACGCGCGCGCAAGTCGCCATTCTGCCCGACATACACCTTGGGATCTGTGCCGTCCCATTCGTCGCCAATGAGGAAGTAGAGAGCCACTTGAGCGCTCTCCGGCATCTTGATGAACTCCTGGAGCAGGCTGCGCGGCACCTCAATGACCTGAACGATACGCGTGGTGATCTCAGCGATGCGGATGCCGCTGGGATCGCCGCCTGGTAGGAATATCTGAATCGTCTTGGGCCTGGGATTCACGCGTCTGACCTTTCGGAAGCGGGGCGCGCGTCGGCGACGCCGAGGTCGCGCTGCGTGCCCGGCATCAACTGCATCAGGCCCTGGGCCCCCGCGGGCGATTGCGCGGTTGCGCGGTACCCGGACTCGACGGCGATGACCGCGTGCACCAGGTCGGGGTCGATTCCGTGCCGGCGGGCGGCGGAATCGACGATGCCGGCGAACGGCCGCTTGCTGGCCTCGGCCGGTCGCGCGAGCAAGCCAGTGGCGCCGGCGACGAGCAGCAGCAGTACGAGGCAATGGCGGGAGAAATGCGACGGAGGCATGGCGAACGCGCACCATACCACATCAAGGACCGTACGCCTCGCGTGGATGTGCCCGGACTGCGGAGGTGATGTCGTCGCCGCCGGGGAGGTCGAGCCGGTGACGCGCCACCTGCCGTTCGACGGTCCGCGTCGACCGCCCGGCCGGTGAGATGACCTCAAGCGCGGTGGCGGCGTGCGGACCCGGACCCGGTGATCTCGATGGCCGGGCCAGGCTTGCGATGGCTCGCCGTTGAACGCGATCCGGATCCCGAAGCAGACGTAAAGCTCCCGGCCGGCCACGTTCGATACGTTGTTCGTTGTCTTCCACGTTGGTAGGAGACACCTTGTCCTCCAGGGGTCGCGGCGCGGACTTGGTACACCCGCGCCGCGGTTCCGCGTAACGCTGCGCGGCAGATCCTCCAGCGCACATCCTCCTGTCCGGTTCGCCTTGGCGCTGGCCTTGCGGCCAGGACCTTGATCCGAGGTCGAGCAGATTCCGGCTTGTGCGTATTGAGCGCACGGCGGTTGCTAGGAGCGCATCTGCCGGCGGTGTTTCCGGAACGTCGGGAGACGGTGGCCGGGGAGTGCCTGGGCTGCCTGACGCAGTTCGCCATCGACGTGCGGCTGCCGCTGCCGGCGGTGTGTCCGGACTGCGGCGCCGACGTACTCGCCCGCGCGGACATCGAGGGACCGTCCCCGCCGGGCCGACCGCCGTTCAACGCGCTACGGATCCGGAGGGCGAAACGATGACGTTGCGATTCGTCGTGAGCCGCATCCTGCGGGCGCTGATCGAGCTGGCCGAAGACGACGCGGACGCGGAGCTGGTCGACGCGCTGCACGACGCGCTCGATGTCGCGATGCCGGCGGCGTCGAACGGAAAGATGTGAGTGAACCTCGCGGTCCCGGTCCGTGGTTCGCCGGCTGGGAACGTTCCGGTGGGCCGAACGGCAAGGAGGGAGCGGGCCGGGACCGCGATTGCCTTGCGTTGTGGAAGAATGCCTGAACGTCGCTGGCGCGTGGCGGGTCGCGGCCGTGGGTTGTTCGGCGATCGAGGTGGACGACGGCAGCGGGTTCCGTCCGGCGACGGCGGCCGAGGTGGACGCGGCGCTCCGGCAGCGGGAGCTGTTCGGGGCGGCGGAGTACCCGTCGCGGTAGCGCGTCGTGGTTCCGGCGTGTCCGCGCCGCGAGAACGGACACTTGTGGCGATTCGACCGGGAGCGTTCGACTGTGGATTGCCAAGCGGACGTGTGCCCGGCACGCCCGGCATGCGGATTGCTGCGGCTGACGTCATATCGGACGGGGCGGGTGGTGCGCTACGTAGAAGCGGATGCCGGCGGAGCATGAACGGTCTCCCGCAACCGCGAGATGAATCGAGGAGGGTTACTTCAAAATGGTCGAGAGAGCTGACGATGCATCGGTCAGCCGTCTGCCGCCGCCGCGCGGACAGCATGCCGGTTTTGCCGCATGCTCCCGAGGACGTCACGACGATAGGGAAGGGGGTCGTCGTCAAGGGCGATGTCAAGGGGGGCGAGGACCTCGTTATCGACGGCAAGGTCGACGGGACGATCGAGTTGCGGCAACATGTCCTGACGGTGGGACCCACCGGCAGGGTCAAGGCGCAGTTGTCGGCGAAGTCGGTGGTGGTTCTTGGCAAGGTGAACGGGAGCATCCAGGCGAGCGAGCGGGTGAGCATCGGCGAGACCGGCTCGTTCGAAGGTGCGATCTCGGCTCCGCGGTTGGTCGTGGCCGACGGGGCGCACTTGCAGGGTCGCGTGGACGTGTAGGCCACGATGACCTGGGCTGGGCAACCGGGCGGCGTCCGATAAGCCCGGTTCGGTTAACGAGGTCGGGCCCGTTGTTCACGGGGCGTTTGGCCGAGAATCGACCGTGGCGGCCGCGAGCCTTTCGCCTCGAAGTCGGCCCGATTCGACCGGGCGGCGGCGCCGGTTTCGCCCGCGCCGGACGCGTGGTAGGCTGCCTCAATGTTCAACACGCTCGCCGTCGCCCGGCAGCTCGCCGCCGGCGGCGTCGCCCGCGACCAGGCCGAGGTCATCACCAGGGCGATCCACGACGGCCTCGAAACCCGGCTGCTTGGATGACCACCTCGAAGTCCCAGGCCGCGGCGGCGATCCGGTCCTCGACCCGGCGTGCGCTCCAGAGCGACGACCAGCAGCCGGTCCCCATCACCGACCTGCAGGCGGCCATCAACGACGCGATCGCGGCGCTCGACCGGCTCGAGCGCGCCATGAAGGTCCGGCCGGGCGACGATCCGCGGCTGCTCGGCCTCATTCGTGGCGCGAAGGACGCGGTCCGGGCGGTTGCGGACCGCACCGCGTAGTGTCCGGGACCAGCGGCGTCTTCGTCGGGTCCGCTCGGCCGAGCGCGCCGCGGCCGCGATCGCCGCCGCCGAGGCGCCGCGGGTGCGGGCGTCGTCGTCGAGCGCGCCCAGCCCGGCGTCTCCGCCCGTCCGGCCGAGTTCCAGCGTGGACACGGCTCGCGGCGGGTCCAGACCGTCCCGCGCGCGCGGGGATGCATGTGCGAGAATCCAAAGGGTCCGGGCGTGGAGACCAGCACGCAGGGGCCTCAACGGGGTAACAGACGATGACGCAGTCGATGCAAGCGGAAGTCGTAGTCCACAGCGACCCGAATATCTCCGGAGGAACACCGGTCTTTCGGGGCACGCGGGTGCCTGTCCAGTCGCTCTTCGACTACCTGGAAGGCGGCGAGAGCCTGGACGAGTTCGTCAAGCAATTCCCGTCAGTGTCGAAGGAACAGGCGCGCGCCGCGCTCAGTCTGGCGCGCGACTACATTGTTAGCCGTGCGCGTCCTGCTTGACGAGAACCTGCCGCATGCTCTGGCGGCGGAACTCGCTGGCCACGAGGTCAGCAGCGTCCAAGCCGAGGGTTGGGCAGGCACGGAGAACGGGGCGTTGCTGCACAAAGCCAAGGAGCATTTCGACGCGCTGCTGAGCATGGACCGGGGTCTGGCACACCAGCAGAACCCAAGCGGCCTCGGGCTGCGGATCCTGATCATCCGCGCGCCATCAAACCGCATGGTGGACCTACGACCACTAGTCGACAACATCCTGACGAGGCTCGCCGCAATGCGGCCCGGCCAGCTCGAGGTGGTACAGAGCCCGCGCGGGAAGAGCGACAAGCGAGGGTGAGGCCCGCTCGCCCCGCCCGCGCGGGGATGAACCCGTCGCGGATCGCCGCAAGCACGTTCGCGCCACGGTCCTGGTGGCTCGCCCCCCGATCGGCACACCAGATGATGGCCGGAGCGGCCCCGGGAACTTCTACACGAGCCACGGCACTTGATCTCGAAGGCCACCGAGCACAGCCTCCGGACACGCCGCCTGAAGGATCAGCTCCGCTGCGTACGGGCACGCAAACCCAAGGGCCGCAGAACCGCGATACGATGGTCGAGCCGTCTCAAGGGTTCAGCGTGCCTCGCAGAACGGGAGCGTTCCTTCCGATGCCGAACCCGAAGGCACACGGGGGCTGAACCCCAGAAGACCCGACCGCTGACCGGCAGTCCGCCGTCAACGCCAACCCGCGGACCGACCATGCAGGACAACGACCGGGCACGCCGGCACAGGCGGCCGGCCGCGCAAGCAGGGCAACCGCTCCTCGCCGACCTGAACGACAGGCAGCGGGAAGCCGCCACCGCCCCCGACGGACCCGTCCTCGTCATCGCCGGCCCCGGCTCCGGCAAGACGTGCGTCATCATCACGCGGATCGCCTACCTCATCGAGCAGGGCCGCGCCGCGCCGGGCGAGATCGCCGCCATCACGTTCACGCGGAAGGCGGCCGGCGAGATGAGCAGCCGGCTCGAAAAACTCCTCCCGGCCCACGTCACGCGCCGGGTGTGGATCTCCACCTTCCACCGGCTGTGCGGAAGCATCCTGCGCGAGCACGGGGCCCGCAGCGGCATCCGGCCCGACTTCGGGATCGCCGACGAGGCCGAGCAACTCGACATCATGCGCCAGTGCATGTTCGACGCCAGCGTCGACATCCGCATCTGGAAGCCGCAGACCCTCGTCCAGCGGATGAGCGTGCTCAAGAACATGATGAAGGACCCGGGCAGCCCGGAAGCCTGGGGAAAGGACGAGCACCGGGACCGCAACGCGAGCCTTGCCAACGCCTACCAGGCCGTCCTCCGCAAGACCAACCGCCTCGATTTCGACGACATGCTCCTCGGAGCCGTCTGGACGCTCCATGACCAGCCGGAGGCCCGGACCGCGGTCTCCCGGCGGTACCGCCACGTCCTCATCGACGAGGGGCAGGACACCAACCCGCCGCAGTACATGCTCGCGCGGCTGATCGCCCAGGAACACCACAACGTGTTCATCGTCGGCGACCCCGACCAAGCCATCTACGGCTGGCGGGGAGCCGCACTTCGCAACATCCTGGACTTCCAGAAGGTCTTCCCGAACACCCGGCGGATCGACCTCGACACCGCGTACCGCTCCGCGGCGCCGCTCCTCGAGGCCGCCCAGCGAATGATCGGCCACAACCGAGAGCGCCTGGAGCACCCGCTCCGCGCCGCCCGGAAGGGTTCGGCGCTCGCCGCGGTCCACCACGCGAAGGACGCGACGGAAGAAGCAACGTTCGCGATCGACCGGGCGAGCACCCGGATCGCGCGCGACAACGGGACCGTCGCCGTGCTCTACCGCACGAACGCGCAGTCGCGCGCGTTCGAGTCCGGCTTCAAGCAGGCGGCGATCCCGTACCGCATCACCGGCGGGCAGAGCTTCTACGACCGTCCCGAAATCCAGGACGCGCTGGCCTGCCTGCAAGTGGCCCTCGACCCCGACGGCGACGACGACGCAATGCGCCGGGTCGTCGACCTCCCGCCGCACCGCCAGATCGGCCGCAAGGCGATCGCGGCGATCGACAGGCAGCCGGGCCGCACGTTCTGGCAGCGGGCCCGCCACGCCCTGCGCGCAGGCGCCCTCCCGGAATGGCACTCGCGAGGCCTGGCCCAGCGGTTCGACCTCGCAAGGGAGGTCCGGGATCCGGCGCGGGCAGCACCGCTCGACGACGCGCTCGAAGCCGTGCTCGGCATCACCGGCTACCTAGGCGCGCTCGAGAAGTCCGCCGACCCGGACGCGGGCGACCGCGCCGACAACGTGTGGGAGCTGATCCACGACGCAGGCGTGTTCCGGAAAGACTGGGGAGATGACGAGGCCGAAACCGCCGAGACCCGGCTTGAGATGCTCGCCGGGTTCCTCGAGCACTGCCGCAGCATGCGGGCGCCGGACGAGACCGCGAACGCCGACGCGCGCGTCACACTCTCGACGCTCCACCGCGCGAAGGGGCTGGAGTTCGACACGGTGATCATCGCCGGCTTCGACGCCGAGCACCTGCCCAGCCGCGGGACGCTGAGCACCGCCGACGGCAACGAGGAGGCCGTGGTCGAGGAGGAGCGGCGCCTGGCCTACGTCGGGATGACGCGGGCACGGACCGAGCTGTACCTGAGCGTGCCGCAGATGACCGGAAGGCGAGGCCACGAGCGGCCGACGCACCCGTCGCCGTTTCTCGACGAGATCCCGGCGGAGCTCCGGACAGCGGCCCCCGAACCCAAACGGATCGATCGCGCAGCGAAGAGGACGAAGCGGCGGGACCCGCCGAAACGCGGAATGACGATGGGACCGTACGGCCCGGAAGTCCACCTGTTCGACTGAGCAGATCCAGGAACACGAGCACCAACGAAGTGCGAAACGCGTTTCGCCGACGAAGCGGAAACTGCGAACACCATCCCGAAGGACGACTTTGGACCGGAACGCTTGTCCAATCTCGGACGCCGACGGCACCCCGAGCAGGCGGGGATGAACCCTGGGAAGAAGCTGGATGGAACCGGACGTCTACACGTGGCGTTCGCACCGAACTCCATCCATCGGTGTCACAGCATGCGGTGTACGCCGCGCAATTCACCAAGGAGTCCCGTGTCCTGCGTTGGCCGTCGCACCCGTTCACGGCCTCGGCTGCCCCCCCAGTGACGGTTCTCGGCAAGCCCACGCGCCCGTTTGCAGGATACGCGTCGGGCGTGAAGACGTCGAGGACCGGGACGCCTCCGTCCAGGAGGGGCCGCCCGGCCCATAGTTGCTCTCTGAGCGGAGGGACGGATGGCGTGTCACCCGCCAGGGCCGAAGCGCCAGCGTAGGACGCGCGCAGCGCGTTGACACGCCGGTTGGCCCGCAGCTATGCCCGTACATCGCAGCTGGCCACCGCGCGCGCCGCTCGGTGCCAACCTCCGAATCCGCCTCGGTTCCGCGCCATCCCTTCGTCATCGCTCCGCCCCTGTCCGCCGAGGCGAGCAGCTCCAAGCCCACCCACACCCATTTCAGGAGAGCCACATTCTTTGGAAAGCGTAGACAGAGGTACTTGCGTAGAATGGGGCGGAGGCGCGCAGGTAAAGGTGCGTAAGAGGGTGGGGATGGTCGAGCCCGTGTAGTTGATTGGCCGGCGGTGGCGGTCGGTGGCGGTCCAATTTGGGTCGGCGAGAACCACCGAAGGCAAACCGGTCAGCCGACGCAGAGGAGACGGCTGGGGTCCCCAGGGGTTCGGGATCAGATGGCACCCGCCGCGCCCTGACGGAAAAACGTGCCAACCGTGCGCCGACGGTCAACGGGACCGCGCCGCGGCGCTCCGGGGTCGCCGGCTCGCCGCGGGGCGGTGCTTCGAATGCGGCAGCCGACCACGGGCGGACACACCCGGTGCGTGACGCACCGGCAACCGTATCGGGGCGGTGGGAAGTGGAGCCGGCGCCGATGAGCCTACCGCCGGGCTCATGGTGTACCCAGTGCGGCGCCCGCCCCGGCATTGCCGGCCCCGCGTGGATCTGCGAGATCTGTGTTGCGCGATCAACGCGCCTACCCGACCACGCGCTGGTACGCAATCCCGGCCGGCGCCTCCTGCCTGCCGGAACTCCACGAGCACGGGACCGCTACCGCGCCGCCGGCCTGTGCGTCCAGTGCGGGCGCCGCCGTGATCGACCGGACCGGCTCGCGCGCCGACGCTGCCGGCGGCGCCTGGCGGACGCGCAGAATCGGCACCGGGCCGCGCATCCGCGCGACGGCGCCGCACTGGACGCGCACCGGGAAGACGTCCGGCAGCGACGACGGCGCTACATCGCCGCGGGACGCTGTGCCGAGTGCGGCGGCGAGCGGGACCGCGAAGATCGGAAGACGTGCGCCCACTGTCGGCGCCGGGCGGCGGACGCACAGCGGGCGCACCGGAAGCGGCGCAGGCCCGGCGAGGGCCGGCGCAGTGGTGGCAGCGAAGATGCTACATTGAGTGCATGCCTTCATCTGGACAGCTTGAAGAGTTTCGGGAACAGGAACGACAAGCCAGAGCGAACCGGCGACGGGAAGAGAATCGGATAGAGGGCGAGCGGTTGAAAGCCACTTCGAGCGACTCGCCACGGCCGACCCGGTTGAGGTCTGCAAGACGGTCGAACGGGTGATCGGGAACGTCTGTGCGATGCGCAAGACAGCCCGTGAGGCGGCGCGGCTGGGACCGAATACCGCCCATGCGGCGATTGACGCGAAGCTGTTCGCCGATAGTTTAGATCAGGCCGGTCAATCTGCCGAAGACGGCGAAGAATGACGGCGCCCGCCGCGGCCCTCAGTGACGCGCGGGCTCCGGGGCAGGTTCCGCTCCGAGACCGGTGGGCCGTTGTGCGGTAGGGGGGCAAGGTGACAAAACCGGCGAAGACAGACCAGGTATTTTCCGAGCTGGTCACGGCGGCGCAAGGGATGCGTACCGTGACGTATAAGGAGCTGGCCAAGAGCGCGAAGCTCGCCCAGCCCGGCATCGGTCTACCGCTCGGCTACATCCGAGACGAGGTCTGCCGGGCGCGCGGACTGCCGTGGCTGACGGTGATCGCGGTGAGCAGCGACAGGTGGCTACCGGGCGCCGCATACCTGCCGACCGGCGCAACGATAGAAATGGAGCCGGGGGATTTCCGCGTCTGGTGGCGCGCGATGGTTCTTCAGGTGTTCGCTACCGACTGGCGTGATGTCGAGTGCGGGCCGCCGAAAAGCCGTCGACTGGCGCTACCCCCTATTGTCCCCCGTTGACCGTTGTTGCGCCGAATCACGCTTGGGTATCGGTTTGTGAAGCCGTCGGTTCCCGGCATCCACGGCGCCGATCCGGCGGATGCCGGGCCAACTTCCGCGGCGCCCGCGCGTGTCACTCCGAGGGCTGGCCGAGCACGGACGTGATCTGCGCGGGGTTCGCCGAGCGCCACGGAGACGACATCGCACGCCGATCCAGATCGTGCGGCGCCTGCGGGCGCTGGTCAGAGGATCCGCCGCGACACCGACCGCTGCTGCGAAGATGCAGCCGACGGCCGACCGTGGCACTGAGCCTCACGGTATGTGCTTTTCGTGAACCTTGAAGTCGGATCTTGCGTGCCATCGAATCTTCACGGATCCGTCACGCGCTAGCTCAATGAAAACCTCGCCGACCGGCTCGTGCCCAGGTTCGATCTCAGACTGGACAATGTCAGCGATTCTCTGCGCGTGTACGACGAGGGTCGCCAGGATTCGGGCCACCTCCACGGGATCGCGAGAATTGGTCGCGATCACCGTTCCAGAGTAGTCGTCCGGTATGTTGAGACCAAAACTGATCGTCACCACTCCACCAACGCGGTTGGCCGCCTCAACGAGCGTCGTCGCGATGTCACGCAGCGGCTCGATGGTCTTGTTTTTCTTCCACTCTGAGGCGCTGTCCCATACCGCATTGGCCGCTCTCTTCCCGAGTGCAACAAAGAAGCTCGTCGTGAGGGCTGCCGCGGGGATAGCCAGGAGCTTCCACGCTTCCACTCCACCGAGGAGTTCGATAGTCGATGGTGGATCGAACGCGCGTAGGGCCATCCGCCGCGGCCCGCTGACCTGGAAGTGTCGACTCAGCGCTGCCCGAATGGCCGTGGCGTCTTCATCGGTGAATTTCTCCGACAACGTGAGGCTCAGTTCCGACATCTGGACGTTCTCCCTGGTGCAGCCGAATGGTCAGCGCCGGCGCGATCTGCCGACATAGTGCCGACACGGGCCGATCCGCCGCAACCCTGAATCGCTGTAAGTTATTGATTCTATTGGTGGGCCGCGCTGGGATCGAACCAGCGATACCCTGATCAAAAGTCGGCACCAGCGAGCGTCATCAACTCCACGACGACCGGACTTGGCTGTCGATGGGTGAGTGTGGAGCGGCAGGACGCTCGCACCGGGTGCACGTCCTGCCGCTGGGTGGCGGTCAGTCGTCGGTGATCTCAGCTTCGAGGATGACGGCTGCCTCCTTGCCGCCGAACGTGGAGGAGAACACGGTCATGCCGGCGAAGTTGTACTCCGGCGGGGCCTCGTTCATCTCGCGCTGCATCGTTCCCGTCCGGTTCGTCGCGAGCAAGATGTAGCGGAAACGGCGGCCTTCCGGGTCGAACGCCATGATGACGACCGCTTCGCGACCACCGAAGGCGGTCTCGCCGCCCTGTGTGCCGGCGAAGCGGTAGCCGCGCGCTCCGGCCTCGTTCAGCTCGTCCTGCATGGTCCCGGTGCGGTTGGTTGCGAGGAGCAGGTACTTCTCAGCTTCCTGGGCCATTGTGGATCGTGCCAGGACGAGCAGGGTGAAGGTGATTGCGATCGTGGTCTGGAGCTTGGGCAAGGGCCCTTCCTTTCAGGGCAGCACGCTGTGCCGAGTCCTCGACACCGTGCGGTTGGGCAATCCGCTTTCGACGCGGTTCGCGGAGCAACGTGGGAGCGTCGGAGACGATCCTAACGGACGTGTCGGGCGGCGGTGCGTGCCGCGGGCAAGAACGCGGTTCGTAGCGTTCCGGCTCCGGGCGTCGATCCGTCGGCGGATCCAGGAACGTGGCCGATCAGGCCGCCCGTACCGAAGCCGTTCGTCTCGGTCCAGGATCGGCATCCGGATCGTCCGCGTCGAGCGGTCCCTGCTCGGTCGCCTCGACCTGTTGATCGCTCCGGCGCTCTCGTCGTCAGTGCGCCCGGCAGGCAACGAGGCGGCCGATGCTGGAACGCCAGAGGATCGGGATCTGCACCCTATGTGCACCCTACGCGAGCAGACGTCACGAAGGCCGCGCGTGGCGGACCCTGAAAAACAAGGAGAAAAACTGGAGCCGGCGAGCGGACTCGAACCGCTGACCTGCTAGGC
Source organism: Vicinamibacterales bacterium (assembly GCA_965116825.1). Taxonomy (GTDB): domain Bacteria; phylum Acidobacteriota; class Vicinamibacteria; order Vicinamibacterales; family UBA8438; genus WTFV01. Next base: position 5,609,721 of record OZ220736.1, on the reverse strand, counting down.
GGCCTAGGCACGCCGCACAGGCCGGCGACCTTGGTGCAGACCGTGCAGACCTGGAGTCTGAGAGGTGTCAAGTCGCGGGACAAAATGTTGACACGCTGAGGTTTCGCTCAATACGAGATCTCCATAAGTTGTTGATTCTATTGGTGGGCCGCGCTGGGATCGAACCAGCGGCACCCTGATTAAAAGTCAGGTGCTCTACCACTGAGCTAGCGGCCCGACGGGAGCGCCGCGACCGGGGGAGGCCGCGGCGCTCGTGACGCCAACTGTTCCGTGCATCGCCGCCGGCGGAACGAATCAGTGCACCATCAACGGCACGTTGGCGGTCAGCGTGCCCCACTCGAAGCCGAGGTTTCCGTCCTCGATCGCAATCACGAGCTGCTCGGCCGGCGTGTCGAGCTCGCCGACGGTCATCGGGACGTGCACGACGTCGTGCTCCGAATTGTACGCGGTGCCCCATTGGCCGGTCTCGCTGTTGACGACCAGGTGGAACTCGTCGCCCGCCTGCATGGTCCACAGCGTGTACTCGCCGGCCGGGATGGTCTCGGCGCCGAGCATCAGCTCGCGGTCGGTGGTCAGTGTGGTCGCCTCGTCCGCGCCGAGGCGCCAGACCGCGTCGGCCATCGGCTCGACGCTCTCACCGATGACGCGGCCCTTCAGATACGGCCGGCCGTAGTCGATGGTGATGTTGCCGTCGTCGACGCTCCAGTGGACGCTGACGTGGGGGCTGCCCCCGGTCCCTTCGTGGACGGGCGTCGGGTGGCCGCCGCCGAGCATTTCCATCGCGCCCGCATCGGCCGCCTCGGCGTCCATGTCGGCGCCTTCGTGTTCCATCGCTTCCGATTCGGGCGCCTCGCCGCCGCCGCCGCAGGCCGCGGCGAAGGTCAGGGTCAGGAACGCCAAGAGCAAGGCAAGTGACAGGTTACGCAAGTTCATCCAGTCTCCCTTCCGTTCATAGATCCGTGAAGAATAGCACGCGCGGAGCTACAGAATCCGCATGCCGAGGGCCGACAGGACGAGCTCGACACCCAGCTCGGCGGTGGCGTTCCGGTGGTCGAGCGTGGGGTTCAGCTCGACGAGGTCCATGCTGCGGAGCCGCCCGCTGTCGGCGACGGTCTCCATTACGAGATGGGCCTCGCGGTAGCTGAGGCCGCCCCGGACGGCGGTGCCGACTCCTGGGGCGATGCCGGGATCGCAGACGTCCAGATCGAAGGAGACGTGCAGGCAGTCCGTGTCGCGCCCGGCCAGCTCCAGGGCCCGTTCGGCGACGGTCGCCATGCCGAGACGGTCGACGTCCCGCATCGTGAAGACGTGGACGCCGGACGCGACCACCCGGCTGCGCTCGGCGGGGTCGAGGTTGCGGACGCCGATGAGGACGGTGCGGGCGGCCTCGATCGCGGGGGACGCCCCGCCGATGGTGGAGAGCTCGCCGGGCTCCGGTCCCAGCAGCGCGGCGAGCGGCATGCCGTGGACGTTGCCGCTGGGGCTCGTATCCGGCGTGTTCATGTCGCCGTGCGCGTCGATCCAGAGCAGGCCGAGGCGTCGGCCCTGACGCCGGGCTCCGGCGGCGGTGGCGGCGACGGAGCCCGCGGACAGGCTGTGATCGCCGCCGAGGACGACGGGGACGGCCCCGGCGGCGTGTGACGCGCCGGTCGTTTCGAACAGCCGGCGGCAGACGCCGGCGATGTCGTCGATGTACTTTTTCGCGGCCTCTCCCGGCTGGATGGTCTCCCGGATCGGCGCGGTCAGGTTGCCCCGATCCGTGACCGTGTAGCCGAGTCCGGCGATGCGGTCGCCGAGGCCGGCGATGCGCAGGGCGGACGGTCCCATGTCGACCCCGCGGCGAGAGGCGCCGAGGTCGAGCGGCACCCCGATGATGTGAACGGCGCTCATGCCGCGCTCCGGACGGCGTCCGCCGCCGCGCGCCCGGCGGCGCGGCCCGCCGCCACGCAGTCGGCGATGCCCACGCCGCGAAAGGCCGCGCCGATGATCTGCAGCCCCGGCGTCGCCGCCAGACGGCCGTCGAGCTCCGCGATGCGTGCCAGGTGACCGACGTGCAGTTGCGGGTTCGCCCGCGGCCAGCGGTAGACCCGGGCCAGCCCCGGCTCGCCGCGGATGCCGAGCAGGCGGGAAAGATCGCCGTGCACGGTGCGAATGAGCGTCGCATCGGATTGTGCGAGTGCGTCGGGTTGGCGGGCCCCGCCGACGAACCCGCGCAACAGCACCTGGTCGTCCGGTGCGCGGCCGGGCCATTTGGACGAGATCCAGGTGGCGGCGGTGATCGAGAGCGCGGGCTCGGCGCGGGGCACGACGAAGCCGCTGCCGCGGAGCGGGTGCGCCACCGCGGTTCTGGGAAAGGCGAGCACCACGATGGCGACCGAGGTGTCGGAGATCGCTGCGCAGAGGCCGCCGAGCGCGGGGTCGACGCCGGCGACCAGCGGGGCCGCGGCGTGGGCGGGCAGCGCGCAGATGACCTGGTCGGCGGTGACCCGGGGACCGTGTGCGGCCGCCAGCTCGTAGGGCGGTCCGGCCGCCAGCCCGGTGATTTCGACGCCCCGCCGGACGGCGTCCGCCGGGAGGAGCGCCGCCAGCGTTCGGGGCAGCGTTTCCAGCCCTGCCGCGAACGAGCGGAACGGACCCTCGCGCCCGATCTCGACGGCCCGAGTGCCGGCGCGCCGGCGGAATGCCCGGATGACGCTGCCGTGCGTCCGCTCGGCCTCCACGAACTGGGGAAACAGCGCCGTCATGGACAACCGCTCGACGTCGCCCGAGTGGATGCCCGCGAGGAGCGGCTCCGCCAGGTAGTCGGTCGCTTCCGTCCCGAAGCGGCGCCGGAAGAAGGCGTCGATCGCCTCATCCCGGGTTTCCGCCGCCCGGGGCTCGCGTTGCCGCGGCGTCAGCAGCTCCGCGCCCAGACGCAGCCTGCCGCGGAGGGAGAGGAGCCGGTGGGCCGCGAGCGAACGGATCCCGGTGGGTATGCCGAATACGGACGCGCCGGGCAGAGGGTGCAGGGTTCCGTTGCGTACGACGTGCGCGGTGCGCGGCGCCCGCGTCGGGACGAGCCGGTCGGCGAGGCCGAGCTCGGCGCACAGGGCGATTGCCGCCGGCTTCTGTACGACGAGAGAATCGGGCCCGGCGTCGATGGTGAAGCCGCCGTGCCTTTCGGTGCGGATCACGCCGCCGAGGCGGCTGGATCTCTCGAGCAGCACGAAGGACGTCCGCCGGCGGTGCAGCTCGTAGGCCGCCGACAGCCCGCTGATGCCCCCGCCGACGACGGCGACGGCGACGTGGTTCATGCGTGGCTCCGATCCGACTCCGGTGCGCAGCGGGCCGTCCGCGTCCGCGAGGTGTGACGGCGGCTAGCCTGGCTAGCCGCACTCGTGGACGAAGCGGGCCAGGGTCTGCACATGCGATACGGGGGTCTCCGGGAGGATGCCGTGACCGAGGTTGAAGATGTGGCCGGCCTGTCCGCCGGCGCGGCGCAGGACGTCGTCGGCGCCGGCGAGGAGGCGATCGACACGCCCGAGGAGCAGCGTCGGATCCAGGTTTCCCTGCACCGCCCTTTCCGGTCCGATACGAACCCAGGCCTCGTCGATGGGGACCCGCCAGTCGACGCCGATGACGTCGCCGCCCGCCTCGGTCATGGCCTCCAACAGGGTGGCGGTCCCGGTTCCGAAATGCAGCACGGGCACGCCGGTCTCCGCCACCGCGGTCAGCACGCGCTGCGTATGAGGCAGGGCGAACTCGCGGTAGTCGGCGGGGCTCAGCGCCCCGACCCAGGAGTCGAAGACCTGGATGGCCTGCGCGCCGGCCTCTACTTGCGCGACCAGGTAGTCGGCGACGGCCGCCGACAACGCGTCGCACAGGCGATGCCAGGCGTCGGGCTCGCCGTACATCAGCGCCTTGGTCCTGGCGTAGTGGCTCGACGGTCCGCCCTCGACGGCGTACGACGCCAGGGTGAACGGCGCGCCCCCGAAACCGATGAGGGGGACGCGGCCGGCGAGCGCGGTCCGCAGCAGGCGGATGGTGGCGAGCACGTGGCCGAGCGATTCGCGCGGTTCGAACTTCCGCAGCCGGGCAATGTCGTCCGCCGTGCGGACCGGCTCGTGGATGACGGGACCCTCGCCCTTGACGAAGTCGAAGGGGATGCCGAGCGGCTCGAGGGGCAGCAGCAGATCCGAGAAGAGAATGGCGGCGTCGACCTCGAGGCTGTCGACCGGCTGCAGAGTCACCTGGGCGGCCAGTTCCGGTTGGCGGCAGATGTCGAGCAGGGAGTGCCGCTCCCGGATCGCGCGGTACTCGGGCATGTAGCGTCCCGCCTGGCGCATGAACCAGACGGGGGTGCAGTCGACGGGTTCGCGCCGGCAGGCGCGCAGGAAACGGTCGTTCACGCTACGATCGTACTACGAGCCAATGCCTTACCTGAGATTCTCCCGCGACGACCGCGGCTACGAGCACACCTACGTGCTGCACGGCCTGCGCAGCGGTTCCCGGCCCCGGCTGCTGTACTGGTTTCGGACGCCGCCGAACGTCAACGTGGGGCGGCTGCCGCTGGACGAGGACGCGATACGCGCGATAGAGGAGTCCAACTCGGACATCGCGTTCGATTGGGCCCGGATGTTGCGGGTGAAGCCGCCGCCGGCGCCCGTGCGGTCGAATGACGACGGCGGCCGCCGGCAGCGCTCCGGGAGCGGGGGCCGCCGGGCGCGTCGGTCGGATTCGGAGCCAGAGAACGCCGGCGATGCCCCGAAGGCCCGACGTGGCGAGGCGGTCGGCGCAGAGGCGAGCAGCGCCGGTGGGCGGGAAGCCGCCGGCCCTGTCGATGCGGGGGAGGCCGTTGCGGCGCCGCCCGGGCACCCGGTAGCCGCGCTGGTCGGCGACGACGGGCTGGCTCGGCTGCGCGCGCAGTACGCGGAACTGCGGGCGCGGCTGAGCGAGAGCCGGGCCGAGCCCCGGTTGCGCGAGCAGGCGTCCGCACGGGTCGAGGCGCTGAACCCGGACGGCTGGCGTCCGGGCGAAGAGGCGGTCCGCGGCATCGAGCGTTTCGAGTCGGAGGCGGCGGCCGTCAAGGCCGATCTAGGACGCCGCCGCCGACGGGCGCCGCGCGGCCGTCACGGAACGGGCGAAGCGCCGGCTGCAGGGCAGGACTAGCCCGGAAATCGGCGCTTTGCTATCATGCCATACATGATGACGTGCACTGCTCGACGGCAACGCTACCGCTGGGTTCGCACGGCCGGGCTGATCGCGGCGCTCGCTGTGATGATCGGCGTCCCGTTGCGATCCCAGGAATCCGAGGGGCCCGATCAGCGGCCGGCGATCGGCGATCCGGCAACGGTCTTCCGATCCGGCGTCACGCTGGTGACGACCGACGTGATCGTGCGCGACGGGAGCGGCGTTTTCGTGCCCGACCTGACCGAGAACGACTTCCGCGTCTACGAGGACGAGCAGCCGCAGGAGGTTGCCTCCCTCGTGCTGGTGCATGGAGGCCGGGTCTTCAATCAGCTCGTACCGCCTCCGCAGGCGCAGGAGGGCATCATTCTTCCGCCGACGCGCGCGGTCAACGACACGGCGGGGAGAATCTTCGTCATCCTGGTCGATGATCTGCACATCGAGACCAGCAAGACGCCGCGTGCGCGCGCCGTCTTCGAGCAGTTGCTGGACAACCTCATCCACGAGGGCGATCTGTACGGCATCGTCTCGACCGGGCCCTCGTCGATCCGGGTCGACATGACCTACGACCGCAGCCTGATCAAGTCGTCGGCGGATCGCCTCACCGGGGACGGATTCAATCCGAACGAGATGATCCGTTTCCTGGCGCCGGGACCCCGCGGGCCGAGCGAGCTGTCCTGGCGCGCGCACGTCGCATTCAAGACGATGCGCGACGTCGTCCGCAACCTCGAGCGGGTCCAGAACCGGCGCAAGGTGGTCATCTACTTCAGCAGCGGCTACGACTTCAACCCGTTCGCCCACGAGCGCGTCTTCGGGCGGTCGCCGATCTACGAGGACATGCGCAACTCCGGCCGCTGGGGCTCGATGTTCGGTCAGGATCAGGTCGCCGGACTGTACGACGGCATCGGTGACCCGATGATGGATCCCTTCGAGCGTATCTCGCGGCAGGGCGAGGTGTTCAGCGACGCCGACCTCGCGATGGAAATCGCCGAGTTGACCAAGGCGGCGAACCGGGCGAACGCCTCCTTCTATACGGTGGACCCGCGCGGGCTGGTCGCAGGGCCCGACCCCGACTACAACGGGCCGACCGAGGCGTTCCAGGATTTCCTGTTCACGACGCAGAACAGCCTGCGGTCGCTGGCCGAGCTCACCGGCGGCCGGGCGGTGGTCAACCGCAACGACTTCGACGATGCGTTCAGGGAAATCGACGCCGAGACCAGCGACTACTACGTCGTCGGCTTCTACTCCAGCAATCCCGATCCGACGTTCCGCACGCGGCGGCTGCGGGTCGAGGTGAACCGCGACGGGCTCGACGTGCAGCATCGCACGCACTACACCTACGCGCGGAGCAGCGAGAACGCCGGCCCGCCGCTGCCGTGACAGGTGGCGCGGGACGGAGGATTCAGTGACGCAGGGGCTCACCCATCGCGGGTGGGCTTTTGCTGTACGGGGATATGACGCACACGCGACGAGCTGAACGCCGGGCGGGTTCGTCCGGGCTTGCCTTGATCCTGGCCGCGGTCGGCGTGTTCCTGCTGGGGATAGGCCGGCTGCCGCCGGCGACCCCGGGTGCCCCGCTTCCTGCCACGGCGGCAGCCGAGCCGGCGCCGGTGACCTCCGGTGGGCCGTTGCCCGGCGTGGGCGTCTCGGCAGCCGCGGCGTCATCCGCGGGAGCTTCCACTGGGCCGGCCGCGACCCCCGCTGCCGCGCCGGCAGCGATTCCCGCTGCGGCGCCGGCAGCGCAGCCCGACGCGTCCCCGGCGGTGAAGCCCGGGTCGGACTCTCCGCGCATTCTGGACATCGGAGACATTCGGCGACCGCGGATGCGGGCGGCGGCCGGCATCCTGTACAACCCGCGCACGGAGGAGATCCTCTGGGAGCGGCGCGGGTTGGACCAACGGCCGATCGCCAGCATCACGAAGGTGATGACGGCCCTCGTCCTGCTGGACCGGGCGCCCGATCTGGACGGGGACGTAGTGGTGTCGCGGCGCGATGTCCGCCGGGCCTCCACCACGTACCTGCGCCGCGGCGAGCGGGTCACGCTGGATACGCTCCTGCACTTGGCGCTGATCGCGTCCGACAACGTGGCTGCACGGATCCTCGCACGCGCGTCGGGATGGGGCACGCGCCGCTTCGTACAGGAGATGAACGCGAAGGCGGCGGCGCTGGGCCTCGAAGGCACGAGCTTCGTGGAGCCGTCCGGTCTCGACGAGCGCAACGTGTCGACGCCGTACGATGTCGCGCGGCTGCTTGCCGTCGCGAGCGAAGTGCCGCCGATCTCGCGGATCATGCGCAAGTGGACGCATCGGGTGAGCACGGATCGGCGTAGCGTGAACATTCGCAACACGAATCGGCTGCTCCGTTCCCGGCACGCGATCCAGGGCGGGAAGACGGGATATATCAGCGAGGCGGGGTTCTGCCTCACCGCGCTGGTCGAGCTGCCCGATGCCGACCCGATCGTGCTCGTCGTTCTCGGGGCGGGTTCGAACGCCGGGCGATTCACCGAGGCGCGCCGTCTCATCGACTGGATGTCGACGACGGGTCGTTCGCTGCTCGAGCCGGGGCAGCGCGCGGGCTAGGAGTCCCATGCGAGAAGTGACCATCATCGGTTCGGGCCCGGCGGGACTGACGGCCGCGCTCTACACCGCGCGGGCCAACCTGAATCCGTTGCTCATCGAGGGGTTGGAGTCGGGGGGGCAGTTGATGTTGACCACGGAAGTGGAGAACTACCCCGGATTCCGTGACGGCATTCTGGGACCGGCCCTGATATCCGAGATGCGGGCGCAGGCGGAACGATTCGGTACCGAGATCGTGCAGGGCGACGTCTCGGCGCTCGACCTGCAGGCGCCGCCCTTTCGGATCACCACGAGCAGCGGCGTCTTCGAGACGCGGGCGTTGATTCTCGCCACGGGGGCGTCGGCGCGGCTGCTCGGGCTCGATTCCGAACGGGCGCTGATGGGGCACGGCGTGTCGACCTGCGCCACCTGCGACGGTTACTTTTTCCGTGACAAGCCGATCGTCGTGGTGGGCGGCGGCGACTCGGCGATGGAGGAAGCCACCTTTCTGACGAAATTCGCATCGCACGTGACCCTGGTGCACCGTCGGGACGCGTTCCGGGCCTCGAAGATCATGCAGGACAAGGCGCGGGCCAACCCGAAGATCTCGTTCGAGCTCGACACGGTGATCGACGAGGTGAAGGACGTGGAGCAGGGGGTCGTCACCGGCGTCGTCCTGCGCAACGTCAGGACCGGCGCAGTGAAGGAGCTCGCCGTCGACGGCGTCTTCGTCGCGATCGGTCACACGCCGAACACGAAGCTGGTCGGCGGGCAGGTGGATCTGGACGCGAACGGGTATATCGTGCCGGTGCGCGGCACGGCCACGAACGTGCCCGGCGTGTTCGCCTGCGGCGACGTGCAGGATCACGTCTACCGGCAGGCGATTACCGCGGCCGGTTCCGGGTGCATGGCCGCCATCGACGCCGAACGGTATCTCGAGAGTCTGCCCGCCGAGGATTCGCAGGCCGTGGAAACTGCGTCGGTCGGAGGCTAGGAGTCCGTCCGTGTCCGCCCGGCGGGGTCAGTCGATCCAGCCGCCGCCGAGCACGATGTCACCGTCGTACATCACGACAGCCTGACCGGGCGCGATCGCCGGCTGCGCAGCGTCGAACTCGATGCGCAGGGCGGCGCCGTCGAGCGGCCAGACGCGGGCCGGCGCCGGCGGATGATGGTGACGGATCTGCGCCGTGACGGGGTGTCCCGGCCGTGGCGTTGCCTCGATCCAGTTCACGCCGCGCGCGGTGAGCGTGGTCCGGTCCAACGCGGCGCGGGGTCCGACGGTGACGGTGCTCGATGCCGCATCGATGGCCGTGACGTACAGCGGTACGGCGCCGGAGACGCCAAGTCCCTTGCGCTGGCCGACGGTGAACCGGTGCACGCCTTGGTGGCCGCCCAGGACCCGGCCCCCCGCATCGACGACCGCGCCGGCGCGTGGGCCCTCCGGGAGCCGGCGTTCCACGAACGCCGCGTAGTCTCCGTCCGGCACGAAGCAGATCTCGTGGCTGTCCGGCTTGTCGGCCACGAGCAGTTCGTGGTCGCGAGCGTAGTGTCGGACCTCCTCCTTCAGCATGCCGCCCAGCGGGAAGCTGGCGCGAGCGAGTTGGGATTGCGTGAGGGAAAAGAGGAAGTAGCACTGGTCCTTGGCGCGGTCGACGGCGCGGCGTAGCCGCCGCACGGCGCCGCTGCCGTCGGCGGCGGGCACGGTGTCCACCCGGGCATAGTGGCCGGTGGCCACCTGCTCGGCGTCGAATCCCCGCGCGCGGTCGAGCAGGCTGGCGAACTTCAGGTCGCTGTTGCAGCGCACGCAGGGGATCGGCGTGCGCGCCGCCGCGTACTCCTGCACGAACGGCGAGACCACCCGCTCGTCGAACTGCCGCTCGAAGTTGACGATGTAGTGCGGGATGCCGATGCGCCGCGCGACGCGGCGGGCGTCGTGGAGGTCGTCGAGGGTGCAGCAGGAGCCGAACGACTGCACGCCGTCGCGCTGGTCGTAGAGCTGCATCGACAAGCCAACCACGTCGTGCCCGTCGCCGGCCAGCAACGCGGCCGCCACGGACGAGTCGACGCCACCCGACATCGCGGCAACGATTCGCATCGGTCTGTTTCCAGTGTACAGATTCGGGGCCCGGGGGGGCGCGCCGCCGTATTCAGGCGGGCGCGTGGGCGCGGCTCCGCGACAGCGCACGAAGCTTGGCGACGAGCGCCGGCAGAACGGCGACGACCCGGGCCACGTGGTCATCCGTGTTGCCGAGTCCGAGGCTGAAGCGGATGGAGCTCTGCGCGCGCCGCGGCGTCAGCCCCATCGCCCGGAGCACGTGGGACGGCTCGAGCGTTCCCGACGAGCAGGCGGAGCCGGTCGAGACGGCGATGCCCTCCAGGTCGAGCGCGATCAGCAGCGCCTCGGCCTCGACGCCGTGGAAGCTGATGTTCGTGGTGTTCGGAACGCGCTCGCCGCTGCCGTTCACGGTGGTATCCGGAATCTGGTCGAGGAGCGAGGCTTCCAGGCGGTCGCGCAGCGTGCGCAGCCGAGCCGCTTCGTACTCCAGCTTGGCGGCGGCCAGCCTGGCCGCTACGCCGAGGCCGACGATGGCCGGCACGTTCTCGGTCCCCGCGCGGCGGTTCCGTTCCTGCCGCCCGCCGGTCGTGGAGGCCACGAGCCGCATCCCGCGCCGGACCCAGAGTGCGCCGACGCCCTTCGGGCCGTTGAACTTGTGCGCGGAGATCGACAGCAGGTCGATCCCGAGGGTGGTCACGTCGAGCGCCAGCTTGCCGGCGGTCTGCACGGCGTCGGTGTGGAACAGGGCGCCGCGGCGGTGGGCAATCTCGGCCAGCTCCGTGATCGGCTGTAGCGTGCCGATTTCGTTGTTCGCGTGCATGACGGAGACGAGCGCGGTGTCGTCGGTGATGGCTGCTGCAAGCGCCGCGGGCTCGACGACGCCGTCGGAGCCGACCGGCACGAGCGTCGAGGTCCAGCCGCGCTTCGACAGCGCCTTCAGCGTGTTGAGGACCGCCTCGTGCTCGATGGCCGAGGCGATGAGATGGCGGCGTCCCGCCTGCAGCGATGCCTCGGCCACCCCGCGAATCGCCAGGTTGTCGCCTTCGGTCCCGCTGCCGGTGAAGAGGACGTCGTTGGACCGGGCGCCGAGGAGCTCCGCCACCGCCGATCGGGCGTCGTCGAGGGCCGCCTTGGCCGCCTGGCCGAACGCGTGGATGCTGGACGCGTTGCCGAAGCAGCCCCGGACCGCCTCGTGCATGGCGTCGGCCGCCTGGGCGGCAACCGGGGTGGTGGCGTTGTGATCGAGGTAAATCCGCACCGGGTGTTATCCTACCATCGCTGCTAACCGTCGACGGAGAAAGGACTAGCGCGACCTCACGGTCGCGTTGGGAGTTCGCTGGCGCGGAAACTCCAGCGGCGCGGACTCCTGGCGCCGCCGAACCGCCGTTTTGTATACTGATCAGAGAATTTCAGATCTCCGATTCGCCACGCGGTGGTCAAAGAGCGAGCAGAGGAAACTTCATGTGGAAACGTGACGATGTACGCCCGCCTGACGACGACAACGACGTAGAGGAACATCCCCTGGCCGGCATCTCGAGCACGGGCCCCGCGAGGCGTGGGCCCGTCGCCGAACGGCCGGTTGCGCGGGACGTGGTCAACATCGGGAAGTCCGTGATTATCAAGGGCGAGTTGAGCGGCAGCGAGAATCTGACCATCGAGGGGCAGTTCGAGGGGAAGATCGAGTTGCGGGACAACGCGCTGACCGTCGGTCCCAACGGGAAGATCAAGGCGGAGATGTTGTTCGCCAAGTCCGTAGACATTCTCGGTCGGGTGACCGGCAAGATCATGGCGGTGGACGTGGTGAGCATCCGCGAGAACGGTGCGGTCGACGGGGACATTACCTCGCCGCGTATCGCCATCGCCGACGGCGCGCATTTTCGGGGCAGCGTCGACATGCGCCGCGACAGCGTGAAGGTGGAATCGCGGGAACCGGCCATTGCCAAGGCGCCCGCCGCACCCAAGGGGCCGGTCGCTCCCGTCAAGGCTCCGCCGCAACCGGGCCAGGCGCCGCCGTCGAGAGTGGGGCGTGCGGCCGCGGGGCGTCAGGTCCGGTAGCGTTCCGACAGGTTGAGGGAGGGTTTGCGTGAGGACGGGGGATGCCCGCCCGCGGTCGATGAGGGGGCTGGTCACGCGGCTGGGAGTCGGTTCGCTCGGCGGAAGCGAGTCCCTCGCCCAGCAGGGCGCTCCGCTTTCCGTTCCCGATCGGCTCGTGCAGACGCGCGCGGTCGGCGTCCTCGTCGACGCGCTCCGCAGCCGGGAGTCCCCGATGCTGATCGATCTCGGTCGCGTCATGGGCGACAGCGTCGCTTTTCTGACCGCCGAGTTCGGCTGCCGGCTGGTCGTGGCCGACCTGTTCGCGGATCTGGACGAGCGGTCGTCAGCGGGCCAGCGGGACGCGGACCAGACCGGAGAGTGGGTTGCGGAACGGGTGCGAGCGGAGCCCGAGTCGGTGGATGCGATTCTGTGCTGGGACACGTTCGAGCATTTGACGGCCGTCGAGGGGAAGATCCTGGCCGCGAAACTCACCCGCGTGCTGAGGCCGCACGGCGTGCTGCTGTTGAGCTTCAGCGGCGAGTGGCACCCGCAGCCGGGATACGCCACCTACGGCATCCTCGACCGGTCGACCTTGCGGCGGCAGTTCTGCGCCGGTGCGTCGCGGCAGATGCGCGTGCTGACGAGTCGTGAGGTGACGGAGACGTTTCGGAGTCTCGCGATTGTCGATGCACGCCTGTTTGCGACGCGGGCGCAAGAGATGGTGTTTCGAAAGCCGTCGTACGCGACGGCGACCCGCTAGGAGCCCGCCGCTTCGCGCGCACGGTTCCAGGTGCAAGTCTCCATAGGATGGCCCGACCGATTGTCGCCCTGCTGACCGATTTCGGCACTACCGACCACTACGTAGGTGCGATGAAGGGGGTCGTCCTGGGGATCTGCCCCGAGGCGGCCGTCGTCGACATCTCACACGATGTACCCGCGCACGATGTGTTGACGGCCGGACTCGAGCTGGCCGCGGCCTACCGTTACTTTCCCGCCGGCACGGTGTTTCTCGCGGTTGTCGATCCGGGGGTCGGCTCGGATCGCCGCGGGCTGGCCGCCGAGGCGGGAGACTATCGCTTCGTGGCGCCCGACAACGGCGTCCTGACGGCTGTCTTCCAGGAGGCGCCGCCGAAGCGTGTGATCGAGTTGACGGAGCGCAGGTACGCCCGGCCGACGGTGAGCCGGACGTTCGAGGGGCGAGACCGCTTCGCGCCGGGAGCGGCATGGCTCGCCAAGGGCATTCAGTTGCCGGCGCTCGGCCGGCCGCTCAGCGATTGGTGCAGCATCGGGATTCCGACCCCGGAGACGAGCGAGGGACGGATCGCCGGCGAGGTGTTGCGGGTCGACACGTTCGGCAATCTCATCACCAATATCCAGAGGAGAGCGTTCGAGGGGCTCCGCCGCGGCGACGCCATTCGGATCGAGGTGGGCGGCGAGGACATCGGCCGTCTCGTGGAGACCTACGCCGACATCGGCCCCGACGAGGTGTGCGCTCTTTTCGGCAGCACGGACTACCTCGAATTCGCGGCCAACTCTGCCAGCGCCGCCGCTTGCTTGTCGGTCGAACGCGGGGCGCCGGTCATCGTCAGCCGTTCATGACCGCGCCGCACGAATGCAGGCGACGGGAGAGCCGGTGACGCGCACGAAAAAGGGAATGGGACGCACATGTTCGATCTTGAGTTGACCGAGGAGCAGAGGCTGCTGGAGCAGTCCGTACGCGAGTGGGCCGGCCGCGAGGTGGCTCCCCGCATTCGCGAGCTGGACCGCGAGCACCGATTCGATCCGGACATCCTCACGCAGATGGCGGACCTGGGACTGCTGGGCATGTGTGTGCCGCGCGAGTACGGCGGCGCCGGCATGGACTACCTGAGCTACGGTCTGGCTTGCGAGGAGACCGAGTACGTCGATACGTCGCTGCGCGTGATCCTGTCCGTGCACCTCGCCCTGAACTCGTTGACCGTGTTGACCTGGGGCACCGAGGACCAGAAGCGGCGCTACCTCGTTCCGCAAGCCCAGGGACGGAAGATTGCCAGCTACGGGCTCACCGAGCCGGGAGCGGGCAGCGACGTCCGCGGGATGCAGTCGGTCGCGGTCAAGCGCGGCGACCGGTACGTGCTGACCGGCGAGAAGATGTGGATCTCGCTCGCCGACGTGGCGGATCACTTCCTGGTCTTCGCCTACAGCGACCTCGAGAAGAAGCAGAAGCGCGACGTCTCCGGCATCAGCGCGTTTCTCGTGGAGCGCAGCTTTCCGGGCTTCTCCAGTGGCACGCTGACCGAGAAGTGGGGGATTCTCGCCGGGAACACGGGTTTCTTCAAGATGGACGAGGTCGAGGTGCCCGAGGAGAACCTGCTCGGTCGCGAGGGCGAGGGCTTCAAGATCGCCATGTTCGCACTCGACCAGGGTCGGCTGAGCGTGTCGGCCGGCGCGACCGGCTTGATCCGGGCGTGCCGCGACGCCAGCGTGGCTTACGCCAGGGATCGCAAGACGTTCGGCGTGCCGATAGGCCAGCACCAGCTCGTCAAGGAGATGATCGCGCAGATGGAGTCCGACTACCAGGCGGCGCGGCTGCTCTGGATGCGCTCCGCCTGGCTCAAGAACGAGGGACGCCGCAGCACGCGCGAGACCGGCCTCGCCAAGTGGTTCGCGACGGTCGCGTCCGAGCGGGCGGCGGGCGACGCAGTGCAGATTTATGGCGCGAACGGCTACTCCGACGAATACCCGGTGGGCCGGTTCTACCGCAACTGCAAGGGCGCCGTCATCTACGAGGGCACGCGCGAGATTCACAAGATCATGCAGGCGGACTACGCGCTCGGCTACCGGGTGGACAAGCCGACGCGGTGCCGGCTGCCGGCGTACCGCGAGGCGGTGCAGGCGTGACGGCCACGAGCCAGGATCTGACGTCCGGCTTTCTGGACGTCGTCGAGCAGGCGGCAATTGCCTGCGCGCACACCATGGGGCAGGGCGATCGCCACCGCTCGGACCAGGTGGCGGTGGAGGCGATGCGCGCGAGGCTGGATCACGTGCCCATCGACGGCCGGGTGGTGATCGGGGAAGGGGAACGCGACAAGGCCCCGATGCTGTACATCGGCGAGCGTGTCGGGCGCGGCGCCAACGGGGAGGAGGGGCTCCCGGAGATCGACATCGCCGTCGATCCGCTCGAGGGCACCAATCTGTGCGCCACCGGGGCCCCGCGGGCGATCGCGGTGCTGGCCGCGTCCGAACGCGGCGGGTTGCTCCACGCGCCGGACATCTACATGCAGAAGCTGATTGTCGGCGCGCAGTCGAAGAATTCGGTGAATCTCGATGCGCCGGTATCCCACAATCTCAAGCAGATCGCCCGGTGCCTCGATCGCGACGTCGAGGATCTGGTCATCGTCGTGCTCGATCGCGAGCGGCACGCGCCGCTGATCGCGGACATCCGCGCCGCCGGCGCGCGCATTCGGCTCATCGGCGACGGCGACGTGACGGCGGCCATCGGAGCGGCCGTGGTCGGGACCAGCATTCATGCCGTCATGGGCAGCGGCGGCGCGCCCGAAGGGGTGCTGGCGGCGGCCGCCATGCGCTGTCTCGGCGGCGAGATCTTCGCTCGATTGATCATCGACACGCCGGAGAAGGAAGCCCGCGCCAAGAGCATGGGCATCGACGACCCGCACCGCGTCTATACCTCGGCGGATCTTGCGTCCGGCCGGCAGATCATCTTCGCGGCGACCGGGGTGACCGAGGGGGCGCTGATGAAGGGCGTGCGGTTCTTCGGCGAAGGGTGCCGCACGAGCTCGGTCGTCATGCAGACCGATCCCCATCGCGTCCAGTTCATCGACACGATTCACGTCAAGGAGCAGGCCGGGCGGCGCGGGCTGCGCTTCTGATTCAAGCGGTGTCCGGGGGATCTTCCTTCTTGCGGTGCTTCCGCTGCCGGAACGGGCGCCGGGTCTTGTCCTCGTGGACCCCGCCCTTCTGCCGCGGGAGCGGCGCGCGGACCTTCGGCTTCGGCTGCCGGGAGGGCGTACGTGGCGACTGACGTGAGGCCATGGCGCGATGGTTCCGAACTGCCGCGGCGGTTGACCGTCGACCCGGACCGCCCCGATTCGGCGGTCCTGCACCCGGCGGTAGACGTGCTAGCGGCCGGCGGGGTGATCGCCTTCCCGACCGACACCTTGTACGGTTTGGCAGTCGATCCCCGCAGGTCCGACGCGGCGCGGCGGCTCTTCGCGGTGAAGCGCCGCCCGGCCGGTTTGGCGGTGCCGCTGGTCGCAGCGGACGCCAGCCAGATCGAGCTGGTGGTGCGAAATCTCACTCCGCTTGCCCGGCGCATGGCCGACCGTTGGTGGCCCGGTCCGGTCTCGATTGTGCTCGACGCCTCGCCGGGACTCGACCCGCGCCTGGTGGATGCGGCCGGAACGGTCGCGCTCCGCGTGCCGGCGCATTGGCTGGCGCGCCGTCTCGCCAAGTGCTTTCAACACCCTATCACGGCTACGAGCGCCAACCGGAGCGGTGAGCCCCCGGCCGCCGACGCCGCTTCGGTGGTCGAGTATCTGGGGTGCGAGGTGTCCCTGGTGGTCGACGGTGGACCGACCGCGGGGGGGCCGCCGTCGACGATCGTGGACGCGCGGGGCGCTGCGCCCGCGCTGATCCGGGAAGGGGTGGTGCCGTGGGACCGCGTGCTACAATCGCTCGCGTGAATGGCTCCGCGCTGGCGGCGCGCCACGCCGTCGCGCGTGAGCGGACGGCGCTCCTGCTGCTCACCGCCGCCGTGCTGGCCGGTGGTTGCGCGGCCCGCGTGCCGGTCGTGACCACCCCCGCGTACCCCGACTTCGTCTTTCCCGCCGCGCCCCCTTCGTACGCGGAATCGCCCGCGGCGGACGAGCAGCGGGAAGCCTGGGCGTTCCTGCAGGCGGGGGACCTGACGCAGGCCGAAACGCGTTTCGCCGCACTGATCGCGCGCGATGCCGCATTCTTCCCGGCGACGGCCGGACTGGGGTGGGTGGACCTGGCCCGCGGCGGCTACCGGGACGCCGTCGAGCATTTCGATGCGGCGCTGGATGCCGCGACGGGCTACGTGCCGGCCCTGGTGGGGCGGGGTGATGCGCTGCTGGGCGCGGACGACCTCAGCGGCGCCCTCGCGAGCTTCGAGGTCGCGCTGGCCGCGGCTCCGGCCATGGCGCGGGTCGACAGGCTGGTCGGCGAGCTGCGGTTGCGGGTGATGACGGAGCGGTATGACGACGCCCTTGCGGCGGTCGCAGCGGGGCGTCTGTCGGAGGCGGAGGCAGCCTACGCGGACATGATCGCGGCCTCACCGGAGAGCGCATTCCTCTACGTGGAGTTGGCGAGGCTCGAGCAGCGGCAGGGCGAGACGGCCGAAGCGCTGTCCCGGACGCGCCGTGCCCGGCAACTCGACCCGAACGACGCCCGCATCGTGCTGCTGGAAGGCGAGCTGTTGGAAGCGCTGGGTGAGTTGTCGGCGGCCGAGGACGCGTACGAGCTGGCCGAGTCGCTCGGTCCGACCGACGCGTCGGCCGCGGGGCTGGCGCGCGTGCGTCGCGAGCTGCAGTTCGCGGGACTGCCGGAAGAGTATCGCGGCATCGCCGGGGCCGAGTCCGTCACGCGCGGCGATCTGGCGGCGCTGCTGGGCGTGCGGCTGGCGGAGTTGCTCGATGATGCGGCATTCGGTGCGCCGACGCCCATTCTGACGGACACGCGCGATCACTGGGCGAGTGTCTGGATCGTGGAGGCGGCGCGGGCCGGCATCATGGACATTGGCGCGGGCAACCGGTTCGAGCCCCAGCGAATCGTGCGCCGCGGCGATCTGGCGGACATCGTCGCCGCCGCGCTGGATCTGATCGCCGATTTCGACCCGGAAGCGGCGCGTCGCTGGCACGCCGCGCGGGTGGAGTTCGCGGACATGAATCCGGGGCACCTCAACTACGAGAGCGCAACGCGGGCGGTTGCCGCCGGGGTGCTCCGAATCGGCGGCGACGAACGGTTCGATGCGATCCGGCCGGTCAACGGAACAGAGGCCATGGACGCCGTCGAGCGGCTCGTGCAGTTGGCCGCGGGCCTGGGATGAGCGCGATGACGGCGCTCACCACCGCCAATCAGCTCACGTTGTTCAGGCTCTTCGCGGTGCCCTGCGTGGTGATCCTGGTGCTGTACCGCTTCAACGGGTGGGCGCTCGTCACCTTCGCCGTCGCGGGCATCACCGACGCACTCGACGGGGTCATCGCGCGCCGCTCGGGACAGCCTACGAGTCTGGGCGCGTTCCTGGACCCGATGGCCGACAAGCTGCTGCTGTTGTCGACCTTCGTGGTTCTGACCTTGGAGCGCGACCCGCCGCTGCCCAACGTGCTCCCCGTCTGGCTCACCGTCCTCGTATTCAGCCGCGACGTCATCATCGTCCTGACGGTGGCCGTCGTGAACCTGGCAATCGGGCGCCGCGAGTTCCATCCGTCCACCCTGGGCAAGGTCGCCACGCTGCTCTACGTGCTGACCTGCGCCTTCACCCTCCTCTTCAACTATCTGGAGAGGCCCTCCGCGGTCGTCGACTTCATGGTGTGGTCCGCCCTGGTCGTGACGGTCGTGTCCGGCCTGCACTACATCCTGCACGTGGCGCGCCTGGTCAACGAGGCGTGAGGTCGCGCCGGGAGTCTGCGCCGGCCGTCGCCAGCCTCTCCCGGAAGTAGTCAATCGTCACGCCCAGACCCTCGGCCAACGGTACCGTCGGCTCCCATCCCAACAGGGTTCGCGCGCGGGTGATGTCCGGCTGGCGCACCTTCGGGTCGTCGGTGGGGAGCGGCATCCGTACGGCGCGAGACGGCGAGCCGGTCGCGGAGATGATCGCGTCGGCGATCTCTCGAATCGTCATTTCGGCCGGATTCCCCAGGTTGACCGGCCCGTTGACGTCGGACTCCGCGAGCGCGATGATTCCGCGCACCAGATCGCTGATGAAGCAGAAACTGCGCGTCTGGCTGCCGTCGCCGTAGACCGTGATGTCCTCGCCGCGCAGCGCCTGGGTGATGAAGTTCGGGATGGCGCGACCGTCCTGCAGCCGCATTCGCGGCCCGTAGGTGTTGAAGATGCGGACGATCTTGGCGTCGAGGCGGTGGTAGCGGTGGTAGGCGGTGGCGATTGCTTCGGCGAAACGCTTGGCCTCGTCGTAGACGCCGCGTGGGCCGACGGGGTTGACGTTGCCCCAGTAGGTCTCCCGCTGCGGGTGCTCCAGCGGGTCGCCATAGACTTCCGACGTCGAGGCCAGCACGAAACGGGCGCCCTTGGCCTTGGCCAATCCAAGGGCGTTGTGCGTTCCCAGGGCGCCCACCTTGAGGGTGGGGATCGGCAGCTCCAGATAGTCGACCGGGCTTGCCGGGCTTGCCCAGTGCAGCACCAGGTGCACCGGCCCCGCGACGGCGATTTCCCGGGTGACGTCCCGCTGGATGAATTCGAACCTCTTGTCACGCAGATGCCGGATGTTGGCGAGGCTGCCGGTCAGCAGGTTGTCGATCCCGACCACGGACCAGCCTCGTTCGAGCAAGCTGTCGGCAAGGTGGGAGCCGATGAATCCGGCTACTCCGGTAATGACGGCGCGTTGCATCGACGCGGTTCCGGGTCAGTATGCGTGGCGGTGGAACGAGAGGCGCAGCACCGTCAGCCACATGATCTTGAAGTCGAGGGCGACGGACCAGTTCTCGATGTAGTAGAGATCGTACTCGATGCGCTTCTCGATGGACGTGTTCCCGCGCAGGTCGTTCACCTGCGCCCAGCCGGTCAGTCCGGCCTTCACCTTGTGACGGAGCATGTACTGCGGAACTTGATCCTTGAACTGCTCGACGAAGTACGGCCGCTCGGGACGCGGCCCCACCAGGGACATCTCGCCGCGCAGCACGTTCCAGAGCTGCGGCAGTTCGTCGAGGCTGAAGCGGCGCAGCACGCGCCCGATCGGCGTGCAGCGCGGATCGTCCCTGCGGGTCCAGATGGGTCCCGTGTGACGTTCCGCGTCCTTGAACATCGATCGGAACTTCAGCGTCATGAACGGGCGGCCGTCGAGTCCCATGCGCTCCTGCCGATAGATTGCCGGGCCGGGAGAGGTCAGGCGGATGACGGCCGCGATCACGGCCATCGGCACCGCCAGCACCAGCAGCGCCGCGATAGTGCAACCGATGTCGATGAGCCGCTTGACGGCGGCGTTCAGGCCCTGGAGCGGGACGTCGTTCACGTTGATCAGCGGAATGCCGTCGAGCTCTTCCAGCCGGGCGCGCAGCGTGACGAACTGCAGGAAGTCGGGCACCACCTTGATGTCGATGCACTCGCGGTTGGCTACTTCGATCAGCCCGAGCATCTTGACGTGCCGTTCCAGCGGGAGCGCCACGTACAACTGGTCGATGCGCTCACGCGTAACGACGTCCCCGGCATCGGCCAGCGTCCCGAGCAGCGGCAGGCCGCGATAGCCCAGTTGGTCGCCGCTGCCGGCGACCTCGTCGTCGAGAAAGCCGACGACGTGGTATCCGAACTCGGCGTGCCGCAGAAAGCGGTCCGCGACGTGCCGCGCGAGCTCGCCGGTGCCCGCGATGAGCACGCGCCGCAATCCGATGCCCGCTGCGAACCGGCGCCGCATGTAGCGCCGCAGCAGGTCACGGGACGCGCAGGTCAGGCCGACGTTCAGAACGACGAAGAGACCCCAGACGAGGCGTGAGACTTCGAACACCCCAGCCTCCCGGTCGGTCGGCGAGGCGGAGTACACCTGCACATACAGTGTGCCGAGCAGCCCCGCGATTACCGCGAGCAGCGTGCCGACGAGCAGGTTGAAGAGGTCGTCGACGCCCGTCCGGTGGCGCTGCAGGCGGTATGCGCCCTGCAGGTGGAACGCCAGTGGTACGAGCAGGCCGATGAAAGGCATCAGGACCAGGTACTGCGGAACGAAGTCGGGTTGCCCTTTCGGCGTCGCGAACAGGTCGATCTCGAAGCGCAGGAAATAGGCCAGGGCGAACGCTGCCATGCCGAGGCTGAAATCGAGGACAACGTGGCACGCGATGAGGATTCTCGTCTGCCGAGTCATGTCGTCGGCCGAATCTTCCTGCGCTCTTCGCGGTCCATCAGCAGGCGAGGTTCTCGATCGTCTCGCGCATTCGTTTCTGGAACGTCGGCCGGGAGAAACGCGCCGCCGACCTGCGCAGCCGCGCCGGATCGAACGCGCGGTCGTCGAGCGACCGGATGGCCGCGGCGAAGGCCTCGGCGGTCGGTTCCGGCACGAGCAGGCCGCTGGCCTCGTGCTCGACCGTCTCGCACGCGCCGCCCCTGGCGAGAGCGATCACGGGACGCCCGCAGGCCTGCGCCTCGACCGGTGCGATGCCGAAGTCCTCCTCGCCGGTGAGCAGGCACGCCCGGGCGCCGCGGTACAGATCCCGGAGCTCGGTCTGCGAGCAGTGCTCGATGAACTCCACCGTGGGACCGGCCAGGCGGCGCAGACTGGCGGCCTCCGGGCCGCTGCCGACCACGCGCAACGGCACGTCGGCCTGACGGCACGCCTCGATCGCCAGGTCCACGCACTTGTACGGTACCAGCGCCGAAACGATGATGAGGTAGTCGCCGGGCGGCGACCCGTCGGGATGGTAGAAACGCGTGTCGACTGGCGGTTCGAGCACTTCGGCTGTCCGATTATAGTATCGGTCGACGCGGCTTGCCACGTACCGCGAGATGGCGACGTAGCGATCGACGCGCCCTGCGGTCGCCGCGTCCCAACGGGCCAGACGTCGCAGCGCGAGTCCGTACAGCCTGCTTCTGAGCGCCCCGACCCGCGCCGGCCCGAAGTAGGCGTCGAACTGATCCCAGGCATAGCGCATCGGCGTGAAGCAGTAGCAGAGGTGGCGCGCGCGCCCTGTCGGCACCACCGCCTTTGCGGCGCAGTGGCTGGTGCTGATGACGAGCTCGAACTCGTCCAGGTCGAACTGCTCGACCGCGGCGGGAAACAGCGGCAGGTACTGCCGGTAACGCGTCCGAGCGAGAGGCAGATGCTGTACGAAGGAGGCCCGGGGGCGGTGCGCCTCGATGCGCGGCGTCACGCTTCCGGGCACGTGCACCAGCGTCAGCAGACGGGCATCGGGAAGCAGCTCGAGGATGGCCTCGAGGGTGATCTCTCCTCCGCGCATGCCGGTCAGCCAGTCGTGAACGACGGCAACGCGCCGTCCGCCGACGTCAGCCGGGGTGACCGCCGGTGGGGCCTCGGTTGCGTCGCTCAGCGCTCGCCCTCGATTTCCTCGTAGATTCGGCGTACCTGTTGCACCGAACGCTCCCAGGAGAAAGAGCCGGCTCTCGCAAGACCCTTTCGGCGCAGCTCCGCGCGGAGCGCGGCGTCCTCGAGAACGCGCGTGATGCCGTCGGCGATCGAGCCCGGTTCCAGCGGATCCACCAGCACCGCGGCATCGCCGAGGACCTCCGGCAGCGACGAGACGTTCGAAGCGACGACGGGCGTGCCGCTGGCGATGGCTTCGAGCGGGGACAACCCGAACCCCTCGTACAGCGACGGAAAGACGAACACGTCCGCGAGCCGATACAGCACCGCCAGCGTCTCCGTGGTCTGGTAGCCGAGGAAGCGGACGTGCTTGTGCAGGTTGTAGCGGTGCACGGCGCGCCGCAGCATGGCGTAGCGCGAGACCTCGCTGCCGCTCAGGAGCAGGCCGAGGTTGTCGAACCCGCGCCGTCGGACCCTCACGAACGCATCGATGAGGCGCTCGAGGTTCTTGTGCGGCTTCACGTTGCCGGCGTACATGATGAACCGCTCGGGGAGCTGATAGCGTTCGCTGACGCGGACCAGATCGGCCTCCGCCGGTGCCTGGCGGAAGCGCTCGTCTATGGCGTTCGGGATCACGCTGATCCTGGTTTCCGGGACGTCGAAGAAGCGGATGATGTCCTGCTTGGAAGCGTGCGACACGGTGAGGACGCGGCGGGCGCGGCGCGTGGCGGACCAGATCTGCGCCCGCGCGTAGACGTGGGCCAGCCGGTTCGGCAGGTACTGCGGGAACCGGAGGTGAATGCAGTCGTGAATCGTGACGATGGCGCGGCACGGGGTGAGGGGGGGCAGCACGTAGTGCGGCGCATGGAACAGTGTGGCCCCGCTGCGGCC
This sequence comes from Vicinamibacterales bacterium, assembly GCA_965116825.1. GTDB lineage: Bacteria > Acidobacteriota > Vicinamibacteria > Vicinamibacterales > UBA8438 > WTFV01. The sequence goes on along the minus strand of OZ220736.1, from coordinate 5,586,797 downwards.
GAGGCTGAGGGGCACCATGAGCTGTTCGCGGATCGAGTAGTTCGGGGCCTCCTGGACGACGGTTCTGAAGTTCTCGCCGAGCGACGCGGCGAAGCCGGTGTCGTCGCGCCGGCAGAGCAGCACGTAGTCCGTGTCGTGGTCGAGTCGGGCGAGCTGGCGCACGAGGTTGCGGACGTACGTGCCAATCCCGAAGTCGTTCAGCTTGCGTACATCGATCGCCACTCGCACGGCCCCCAACTATAGCGGCGGGTGGTGGCCGTGCGCACGCAGGTAGAGCCGCAGGGCGCCGGCCCAGCGCGGGTGGTGCTTCAGGTAGAACGCGATCTGGCTGCGCCGGTAGGCCGCGCGGGCGGCGGTCGGATCGGATGCGCCCGATCGGCCCCTCGCGTGGATGATCTCCGCAGCGGGCGTGAAGAGCACACGGTGCCCGGCGGCGCGCAGCGCCGCGCAGAAGTCGACGTCCTCTCCGTACAGGAAGAACCGTTCGTCCAGCCAGCCGGCCGCGGTTCCGGCCTCGCGGCGTACGAGCAGGCACGCCCCGCTGACCCACTCGGGATGGTGCGGGGTCGTGGTCCGTCGCTCGAACCAGTGGACGACGGGGCCGATGCGGCGGGCCAGGCCGAAGGCGATGAGTCTCTGCCGCGCCTCGTTCCAGGGGGAGAGCATGCGTCCGAACGACAGCTCGACGGTGCCGTCCAGTCCTACGAGGCGCGGTCCGGCGGCGGCCGCCGCGGCATCGTCGTCGAGGGCGCCGGCCAGGCGATCGATGCTCCCCGGAGGGACGATGGTGTCGCTGTTGAGCAGCAGTACCAGATCGCTCTCGGAGGCCCGGATTCCGGCGTTGGTGGCCGCCGCGAATCCTGCGTTCCGCCCCATTTCGATGACGCGGACGTCCGGCCAGGCGGTTCGGACCGCCTGGACGCTGCCGTCGGACGATGCGTTGTCGACGACCACCATGGCGTGGGTCAGGTCGGGCGGCGCGGCGTGCAGCGACCGCAGGCAGGCGTCGAGGTCGCGCCGCGCGTTGAAGCTGACGATCACGATGGCCAGACGCGTCATGCTCGCTCCGCCGCCGCGTCGCGCAGCACGGCGAACGTCTCCGCCGCCGCGCGCGTCCAGGTGTAGCGGGCGAGCAGCGGCTCTGCCCGTGCGAGCAGAGCCTCGCGGACGTCGCGGCGGGTGACGACCTCCACGAGCGCCGCCGCCACCGCGCCGGGGTCGTCGACGGGAACACGGCGGACGGCGTCTCGGTAGACCTCGCGCGCGACCGGGGTGTCGCCGGCGACGACCGGGGTGCCGGCTGCGAGCGCCTCCAGCGGGGTCAGTCCGAACCCCTCGTACTCCGAGAGCCAGGCGAAAACCGTCGCGCGCCGGTACAGCGCGGCGAGTGTCCCATCGTCGACGTAGGACATGAACGTCACGCGCGACGCGATGCCGCGGGACGCGGCGATGCCGCGCAGGTCTTCGGGGGGCCTCGTGCGGTCCGGACCCACGATGGCGAGCCCGGCCCCGGGTACGGCGTGCGAGACCTGCTCGAACGCGGCAAGCAGCACGGGAAGCCGCCGGCGTGCGAACAGGGCGCCGACGTACAGCACCAGTGGGGCGCCGGCCGCCGCCGGTACCGGCGGCTCGCGTGCAGGTTCCGCGCGGGCGGGCGCCGCCACGCCGTTGTGGACGACCCGCACCCGCCCCGGGGGTGTGCCCAGATGGCTGAGAATCTCCTGCCGCGAGAATTCCGATACGGCGATGACGGCCCGGGCGGAAGCCGCGGCGCGGGCCGCCAGCCATCGCCGGCGCAGCCCCTCGCGCCACCCGAACCACTCGGGATGTGCGGTGAAGGAGACGTCGTGCAGCGTGACGACCGAGGGGACGTCGAGAACGAGCGGCACCGAGTAGCCCGGGCCGAAGAAGACGTCGAGCCGGTCGTCCGCCGCCCGCCGCGCCAGGCTCCTCTGCTCCCACCAGGGGCCGCCGGCGCCGGGTATCGCGGTACCGATCAGGCGGGCTCCGGGCCCGGGCCGGGTGGGGTGCGGAGCCTGCGGCGGAAGGGGCCGCGGCGTGTAGACCAGCAGCTCGTGCCCGGCATAGGCGGCTGCGCCGCTCCACTCGGCGCACAGGTTCGCGAGGTAGCGGCCGACCCCGGTGCGCCGGCCGAGCAACTCCCGGCCGTCGACGCCGATTCTCATTCCTCCGTTCCCGCCCGGCGCGGACGTCCCTCGATTGCCTTGCGGTAGGCGCGGCGCAGCGACTGCGCGGACGCGCGCCAGGTAAAGTTCCGGGCCCGGCGGAACCCCCGCGCCACGCACGTGCGCGCCAGCGCGTCGTCGGTCAGGATGCGCTCGAGGGCGTCGGAGATTGCGGCGCCGTCGGTCGGGTCGACCAGCAGACCCGCGTCGCCGACCACCTCCGGCAGAGCGCCCCGATTCGAGGCCACGACCGGCACGCCGACGGTCATGGCTTCGAGGGCGGGCAGTCCGAAGCCCTCGTCGAGCGAGGGCAGCACCAGGGCCCGCGCGCCGGCGTACAGGGCCCGGAGCGCCGGTGGGTCCAGGTACCCGGTACGCCGCACGCGGCCGGCGAGGGGCGGGCGTTCCGTTCGCTCCCGCCAGTCGTCCGCTTCCGGAGCGCGCCTGTCGCCTCCGCCGGCCAGAACCAGGTCCGGAACGTCCGGAGAGCGCGCGACGAGCCGCGCGTAGGCGTCGAGCAGGCCGGTGATGTTCTTGCGGGGCTCGAGAGTCCCGACGAAGAGCACGTGTCCTGCGGCCGGCGGGGCGTCTCGCGCCGGCCAGTCGGGCGCCCCGTTCGGGCAGACGGAGATCGCCTCCGGGGTGACGTGCAGCCGGCGCTCGACCTCGGCGGCGGTGTGCCGCGACGGCACGACGACGTGCGCCGCCCGCGCGGCATGGCGGCGGACCAGGGTGGCATAGTCCCGGCGCACCTCGGCGTTCGTACGGTCCGGATGATCGAGAAAGTCCAGATCGTGAATCGTGATGACCTGCGCCGCGGCGCGCGACGGCAGCAGCAGCGGGTGCGGCGAGTGCACCACGTCGAACCGCTTGCCGGTGATCGTTTCGACCGGCGGCCATTCGGCCCGGTGCCAGGCCAGGTTGAGCAGCCGCACCGGTATCCGCCGGTCGATAGTGCGGACCGTGGTGGGGACCGGCGGCACGGTATGTTCCAGGCGGTCCTTCCACGATGCGCTGAAGACCGTTACCTCGAGAGGGTCGAGGGGCGCCGCCGCCTCGGTCTCCAGCGCAGCGAGGGCGGTGACCAGATGGTGTACGAACGCGCCCACGCCTGTCGGGCGGCGCAGCGCCGGCCGATAGTCGACCATGACGCGCATGAGGAAGGATCGTACCATATGGTGGTGGTGCGACCCGCCGTCGCGCACCGGTCATGAAATGGGACAAATCCTTGTAAATCAGTGTTTTTGACAGGTTTCGACGGCGCATGCTAGCGTTATCGGCTCGCTGGTGGAGTGGGGACGGAGTTCTTGTAGATGAAGCTTGCCGTGGTCGGAACCGGCTACGTGGGACTGGTCGTCGGGGCGTGTTTCGCGGAGAACGGTAATGACGTCGTTTGCGTCGACAGCGACGCCGCAAAGATCGATTCCTTGAAGCGGGGCCGGCTGCCGATCTACGAGCCGGGCCTCGGCGAGCTGGTCGCAAGGAACGGAGCCGAGAAGCGTCTCCGGTTCTCGACCGAGCTGGCGCCGGCGGTCGAGAGCGCGCAGGTCGTCTTCATCGCGGTGGGAACCCCGCCGGGGGAGGACGGGTCGGCCGACCTGACGTACGTGCTCGCGGTGGCGCGTGATCTGGCGCAGGCCATGTCCGGCTATACGGTCGTCGTAACCAAGAGCACCGTGCCGGTCGGCACCGCGGCGCGCTTGCGCGCGGCCATCGGCAACGAGACGCGTCAGCCGTTCAGCGTGGTCAGCAATCCCGAGTTCCTCAAGCAGGGCGCGGCGATCGACGACTTCATGCGCCCCGACCGCGTGGTGATTGGCGTCGAGGACCAGCGCGCGGCGGAGTTCATGCAGACGCTGTATGCGCCTTTCACGCGCACCGGCGCACCCATTCAGCTCATGGATTGCGCGAGCGCCGAGCTGTGCAAGTACGCCTCGAATGCGATGCTGGCGACCCGCGTGTCGTTCATGAACGAGATCGCGACGGTCTGCGAGCTGTTCGGCGCGGACGTCGACAAGGTGCGGCGCGCCATGGCCGCCGACCGGCGCATCGGGCCGTCGTTTCTGTTTCCCGGTATCGGCTACGGCGGGAGCTGCTTTCCCAAGGACATCAAGGCGCTCGTCAGCTCGTCGCGCGCCGAGGGCTACCGCTGTCGGATTCTGGAATCGGTCGAGGCGGTCAACGCGGCGCAGAAGGTGCGTCTCGTGGACAAGATGCGCGCGCACTTCGACTCGCTCACCGGCAGGACGATTGGCCTGTGGGGGCTCTCGTTCAAGCCGCGCACCGACGACATGCGCGAGGCGCCGTCGGTGCCGACCATCGAGGCGCTGCTGGCTGCGGGCGCCGCCGTGCAGGCATACGATCCGCAGGCGGATGGGGCGGCCCGCGCCATCTTCGGAGACCGAATCACCTATGCCCCGCGCAGCTACGACGCGCTCGTTGGCGCCGACGCGCTGGCCATCGTGACGGAGTGGAACGAGTTCCGCGAGCCCGATTTCGCCCGAATGCGGTCGCTCATGCGGGCGCCGGTGATCTTCGACGGCCGCAACGTATTCGACGTCGAGCAGATGCGCACCGAAGGGTTCACCTACTACTCGATAGGGAGGTAGTCGGTTGCATCCCGTGGCTCGCCTCGCCCGGTACGGAATTCCGCATCGGTGGCGGTTCGGAGGGGCGGTGGGGGCCATGGGCGTCTACGCGGCGGCGTCGGTGGCGCTGGTTGCGCTGATCGACCCGATCTTCAACGACGTGCTCCGTCCGGAGGACGCCAGAGGAAGCGACTCGCAATTCTGGGTCGTCGCGGCGATGGTGCTCGGCGACGCTGCAATTGCCGATCTGCGCGTCGCGCTCGGGTCGGAGTTCCGGATCATCGCCGGCATGATTCTGGGCTTCGGCCTGGCGAAGGGACTCGGGAGCTACTTCTCGGTCTTCCTGATGGCCGACGTCGGGCTGCGGGTGGTGCGCGACCTCCGCAACGAGCTGTTCCGGCACATCCTGGGCCAGTCCGCCGGTTTCTTCTCGCGGCACACGACCGGCGGTCTGATGTCGCGCATGATGCACGACATCACGCGCATTCAGCAGGTGGTCAGCGTGACGCTCGGCGATCTGCTGCGCGAAACGATCACCGTCGTCGGTCTGGCCGCCCTGCTGTGCATCCTCGACGCCCGGCTGGCGCTGGTGGCGATCAGTTGCGCGCCGCTGGTGATCTACCCGCTCGTGCGGCTGGGGCAGCGTGTGCGGCGCAACACCTATCGCGGCCAGGAGGAGCTCGGCCGCCTGTCGCACGTCACCGCCGAGGCGTTCACCGGACACCGCATCGTCAAGGCGTTCGCGGCCGAAGGGTTCGAGGCCGGCCGGTTCGCCCGCACGTCGGAACAGGTCTACCGGATCGCCATGAAGGTGACCAGCACCCTCTCCGTCCTGCCGCCGCTGATGGAGTGGCTCGGCGCTTTCGCGGTTGTCGGGGTCCTCTGGTACGGATCCAGCAGGATTGCCGGCGGAGACATGACGGCGGGAGAGTTCACGACCTTCGTGGCCGCGCTGCTCGTCATGTACGGGCCCATAAAGAAGCTGAGCGGCGCGAACGCCAACATCCAGCAGGCGCGCGCGGCGGCCGAGCGGGTCTTCGAGATGCTGGACACGCGCAGCGAGGTGGCGGACCGTCCGTCCGCGCGTCCGCTGGCGCCTCTCGAATCGGCAATCAGCTTCCGGGACGTCGGCTTCGCCTATGACGAGACCGTCGGCGACCCGGTCCTGCGCGGCGTGTCGTTCGAGGTCGCGGTCGGCCAAGTGGTTGCCCTCGTCGGCCTCAGCGGCGCCGGCAAGACGACGCTGGTCAACCTCGTGCCGCGGTTCTACGACGTGACGGGCGGGGCGATCCTGATCGACGGCGTCGACATCCGCGACGTCACCCTGGCGTCACTGCGTGAGAACGTCGGTATCGTCACGCAGGACACGGTCCTGTTCGACGACACCATCGCCCACAACATCGCGTATGCCTCCCCCGGCGCCGACCCGGCCACGATCGAGGCGGCGGCCCGTGCCGCGCACGCCCACGAGTTCATCGCGGCGTTGCCGTCCGGCTACCGCACGACCATCGGGGAACGCGGTCAGCGACTGTCGGGCGGCCAGCGGCAGCGCATCGCGATTGCCCGCGCACTGCTCAGGAACGCTCCCATCCTCATCCTCGACGAGGCAACCTCGGCGCTCGATGCCGAGTCGGAGCTGCTGGTGCAGGATGCGCTGGCGCAGTTGATGTTGAATCGGACCTCGTTCGTCATCGCGCACCGGCTCTCGACGGTCCGGCGGGCCGACGCGATCATCGTGCTCGAGAATGGGCGCGTGCGTGAAATCGGGCGGCACGAAGAGTTGCTGGCGGACCCGGACAGTCACTACGCGCGGCTCTACGCGATGCAGTTGTTCGACAGGACACCGGCCGCGGTCCCACCCGCGAGCCCGGCCGGGGTGGCGGCGGTTGCGGTCGGGCCCGTGCCGGCGCAGGTCACGGTGGCGGACGACCGGGATCGGTGGCGGTCGGCAGCGGGAGAAGAGGGAGGAGTCGGCGACCCGTGATCAAGTCGATGACAGGTTTCGCGTCCCTGACGCGCGAAGACGAGGCGCTGACCGTGAGCGTCACCGCGCGCAGCGTGAATCACCGCTATCTCGATCTGCAGGTCCATCTGCCGTCCAGCCTGCTCCGACTCGAGTCCGGCATTCGCGACGAGGCGCAGCGGCACCTGGCCCGCGGCCGGGTGGAGATGCGGATCGCGGTTCGCCGCCGCAGCCGTCCTCCGGTCGAGGTGGAGGTCGACGAGGAGCTGATCGCCGCTCTGGTGCAGGTCGCCGCCCGACCGGACGTGGAGCGGGCGACCGGCGGGCGCTGGACGGTCGGCGATCTGCTGGGGTTCCCGCAGGTCGTCACGGTAGCGGAGCGGACGGCGGAGCTGGACGACGGTCCGGACGTCGAGACCGCGGTTGCGGGCGTCATAAGCGAGGCGCTGGGCGAGCTGGATCGCATGCGCACGAACGAGGGGGGGCATCTGCGGGCCGATCTCGACGAGCGTCTCGCCGCGCTCTGCCAGTTGATCGATCGAATCGAGCAGGGCGCGAGCGCCGGCGCCGAGGCGCTCGGACAGCGGCTCGAGGCGCGGCTCGCGGAGATCGGACCGGATGTGCACGCCGACCAGGCGGCGCTGGCGCAGGAGGTCGTGCGCTTCGTGGCGCGGTCGGACATCCACGAGGAGGTCGCGCGCCTGCGGGCGCACGTCTCCCACTGGGGCATGCTGGCGGACGCGCCCGAGCCGTGCGGGCGCAAGCTCGATTTCCTGCTGCAGGAGATGAACCGTGAGGTCAATACCATCGGATCGAAGGCGGACGGACACGAGACCTCCGGGCTCGTGGTGGCGGCCAAGGCCGAGCTGGAGAAGCTGCGCGAACAGACCCAGAACGTGGAGTGACCGGTGCGAGAGGACGACACGGACGCCGTAGCATCCGCTCCGGCCGGCGCGTGGACGGGTCGCCGCGGGCTCCTCTTCGTTCTGTCCGCGCCCTCCGGGACCGGGAAGACGACACTCGTCGGCCGCCTCGTCGAGCGGGTGCCCGATCTGGTTCGGTCGCGGTCCTACACTTCGCGCTCCGTGCGGCCGGGCGAGGTCGATGGGGTCGACTACCATTTCGTGGCGCCGGCCCGCTTCCGTGACATGATCGCGGCAGGCGCTTTTCTGGAATGGGCCGACGTGTTCGGCCGGCTCTACGGTACCGGTGCGGCCGAGACCGAGCGCTGCCGGGCGTCGGGGCGCGATGTCGTGCTGGTCATCGACGTGCAGGGGGCGCGGCAGGTGCGGCGCCGCGCGCGCGATGCGGTCAGCGTGTTCGTGCTGCCCCCGTCCTTCCGGGTGCTGGAAGAGCGGCTCCGCGGCCGCGGACCGGAGGGGGCCGGCGCAGCGGACATGGAACGGCGTCTACGCACCGCGCGTCGAGAGGTGGGGATGATCGACGACTACGACTACGTGGTCGTGAACGACGAGATCGATGCGTGCGTCGACCGGCTGCGGCACGTCGTGCTGGCCGAACGGTCGCGGGCGGCCGTCATGCGCGAACGGACCCGCGGCATCGTGGAGACCTTCCGCGCGCTCGATGCGCCGCTGCAGCGCACCGGCGCGGACTAGAGGTGTCATGGCACTCGTCGCGCTGGGCGTCAGCGGCGGGATCGGCGCCTACAAGGCGGTGGAGGTCGCCCGCGGTCTCCAGCAGCGCGGGCACGACGTGGCGGCCGTGATGACCGCCAACGCGCAGCGGTTCGTCGGGCCGCTCACGTTCGAGGCGATCACGAGGCGCCGGGTCGCGAGCGACCAGTTCGCGCCTGGAGTCAACGCCGACATCGATCACATCGCGCTGGCTTCGAGCATCGACCTGCTGCTCGTGGCGCCGGCGACCGCGGACGTCGTCGGCAAGCTCGCCAACGGGATCGCGGACGATTTCCTGTCGTCGTTGTATCTGGCCGCCACCGCCCCGGTGCTCCTGGCGCCGGCCATGAACACGAACATGCTTTCGCACCCCGCGGTGCGGGCCAACCTGGACACGCTCGCCGCGCGGGGCGTCCGGTTCGTCGAGCCGGGCGAAGGCTATCTCGCCTGCGGCTGGGTGGGGCGGGGGCGCCTCGCGGAGCCGGACGCGATCGTGGCGGCGGCGGACGGGATCCTGCGCGGCAGCGGCGCGTGGGCCGGGCGGTCGATTCTGGTGACTGCCGGTCCGACATACGAGGATCTCGACCCGGTCCGCTATCTCGGCAACCGGTCCACCGGGCGCATGGGCTACGCGGTGGCGGCCGAGGCGGCGGCCCGCGGGGCCCGCGTCCTGCTCGTCAGCGGCCCGACGGCGTTGGAGCCTCCCGCCGGCGTGGAGATGACCGCGGTACGGAGCGCCGTCGAGATGCACGCCGCGGTCGTCCGGCTTGCGTTCGAGGGCGAGATCGATGCCCTGGTCATGGCGGCGGCGGTGGCCGACTACACTCCGGCCGCGGGCCCGCAGGCCGCGAAGATCCGCAAGACGGATGACGATCTGGTGCTGGCGTTGCAGCGTACGCCCGACGTGCTGGCGGATCTCGGGGCGCGCCGCGGGAATGCGCGCGCGCCCGTGCTGGTCGGGTTTGCGGCGGAGACCGGCGACCCCGTCGAGCGGGCTCGCGCAAAGCTCGCCCGCAAGCGGGTCGATCTCGTGGTCGCCAACGACGTCACCGAGCCGGGGGCGGGGTTCGCGGTGGATACGAACGTGGCGACGCTGGTGAGCGACGCCGGCGTCGAGCCGGTCTCCAGACGTTCGAAGCGGGACCTTGCCCGGGTGATTCTCGATCGCATCGAGGCACGGCTCGGCTCCCGCAGCGAGACCGCGTGATCCGGAGAGCCGCTCCGATGATCGAACGCGATCAGCTCGTCGAGCACCTGAGGTTCTTCGAGGAACTCGGCGTCGAGGGGTTCAGCCGCAACCCCGCGTGGCGCACACGGCCGGCCGACCGCAGGCCGGTAGATGCAGCGGACGATGGGGCGGCGGCGGGCGAGTCCGGCGCACCGGCATCCGGCGCCGGCGGGGTCGAGGTCACCCCGTCCTGGACGACCGATTCGCTGTGGGCACCGGGGCCGGCGGCAACACCGCCGGGCGCATCGCCGGCCGAGCGTCTCCAGGGCATCCGCGACGAGCTGGGCGACTGCACGCGCTGCAAGCTGCACGGCGGCCGCACGCACCTCGTCTTCGGCGTCGGCAGGCCCGATGCCGAGCTGATGTTCGTCGGCGAAGCGCCGGGTCGCGACGAGGATCGGCAAGGGGAGCCGTTCGTGGGGCGGGCCGGGCAGTTGCTGACGAAGATCATCGAGGCGATCGACCTGCGCCGGGAGGACGTCTACATCGCGAACGTCATCAAGTGTCGTCCCCCGCAGAATCGCAATCCCGAACGGGACGAGGTCGAGACCTGCCGCCCTTTCCTGTTCGCGCAGATCGACGCCGTCGCGCCACGTGTCGTCGTCGCGCTCGGCTCGTTCGCGGTCCGCACGCTGCTCGACGACGAGCGGCTGCCCATCTCCCGTGCGCGCGGCCGGGTCTACGCCTGCCGCGGCGCGAAGCTGATTCCGACCTTCCATCCGGCGTTCCTGCTGCGGAGTCCCGACCGGAAGCGGGACGTCTGGGAGGACATGAAGCGGGTCCGTTCCCTCCTCCGCGAGTGATGTCCGTGGTCGTTACGGTCGCGGTTCCGGTGCCCGCGCTGCCGGCGCTGAGTTACCGGGTGCCGGACGGCATGCCGCCGCCGCCGGTCGGCGGTCGCGTGCGCGTGCCCCTCGGCCGGCGCGTCGTGACAGGGTGCGTGGTTCCCGATCCCGACCGGCCGGACCGCGGCGACCCGGGGTCGGGGTCGGTGACGGTGGAGCTGCGCGATCTGCTGGAGTCTCTGGACGAAGATCCCTATCTGCCGCCGGACGTGGTCGACCTCGCGCTCTGGGTGGCGGAGTACTACGCTTGCGGCCCCGGCGAATCCATCGCCGCGGCGATGCCGCCGCTCGCCCTGTCGGCGTCACGGAGCGGCAGCGGCGGATTCCGGACCGAACGGGTGGCCCGCCTTACGGCGGCGGGTCGCGATGCGCTCCTGGCCGGCACGGCCGGCCGGCTCGGTCCGAAGCAGCGCGCGGCACTGCACCGTCTCGCCGGCATGCCCGGTGGTCTCGGAACGCGACGGCTGCGCGCCGAGGGCGTGGGAGCGTCGACGGTGGCGCGGCTCCGGCAACGAGGTCTGGTGGCGGTCGATTCCCGCCGGGTCGAACGCGACCCCTTCACGTCCGGAGGTGCGGCAGAGCCGGATCCGACAGGCGGCGGCGCCGCGGTCGAAGCGACTCTCGAGCAACGAACGGCGCTCGAGGCGCTGGCGGCCCTGGCGGCGGAACACGTCTTCCACGTCGCCCTGCTGCACGGCGTGACCGGCAGCGGCAAGACCGAAGTGTACCTGCGTCTGGCGCGGCAGGTCGTGGCGGCCGGGCGCCGTGTGCTGGTGCTCGTGCCGGAGATCGCGCTGACTCCGTCGGTGGCCGAGACCTTCCGGGGGGCGTTCGGCGACCGCGTGGCGATTCAGCACAGCGGGCTGTCCCCGGGCGCACGGCACGACCAGTGGCATCGCGTGCGGCGCGGCGAGATCGCGGTCGTGGTGGGCACGCGATCGGCGGTGTTCGCGCCGCTGGACGCGATCGGGCTGGTGGTGGTCGACGAAGAGCACGACACGTCCTACAAGCAGGAGGAGAGTCCGCGCTACCACGCGCGGAACGTCGCGATCGTACGCGCGCGGCGCGCCGGCGCGCTGGTGGTGCTCGGCTCCGCGACGCCCTCGCTGGAGACGTTCCACCATGCGCGCAACGGCCGCTATCGCTGCATGCGGTTGACCGAGCGCGTGCACCGGCGCCCGCTTCCGGAGGTGCAGGTCGTCGACATGCGCGCGGAGGTGGCCAGCGGCGGCGCGGACGTGGCCGTCAGCCGACCGCTCGCCGCGGCGCTGGAGAGCACGCTGGGGCGGGGTGAGCAGGCCCTCATCCTGCTGAACCGGAGGGGCTATGCAACGGCCGTTCTCTGCCGGCAGTGCGGGCGGACCGTCGAGTGCCCCAACTGCAGCGTGTCGCTGACGTTCCACCGCCGGGCCGGCCGGGCGCGTTGCCACTACTGCAACTTCTCGGTGACGCGGCCGTCCACCTGCTCCCACTGCGCGGGACCGTACCTCGACACCGTCGGTTTCGGCACCGAGCGGATCGAGGCGGACGTGGCGGAGCGTTTCGACGGTGCAACGATCGCCCGTCTCGATCGCGACGCGGCGCGGCGCCGGGGCGCCGGGGCGTCGTTGCTGGCGCGTTTTCGGAAGGGGGACATCGACGTGCTCGTCGGGACGCAGATGATCGCCAAGGGGCACGATTTTCCGAACGTGACCCTCGTGGGGGTCGTCTCGGCGGACGTCGGGCTGCAGGTGGCCGACTTCCGTGCGGCCGAGCGGACGTTCCAGCTCCTGACGCAGGTCGCCGGGCGCGCCGGGCGCGGCAACCGGCCCGGGACCGCCATTCTGCAGTCGTTCCATCCGGAGCACTACAGCATCCTGCACGCCTGCCGGCAGGCGTACGGCCCGTTCTTCGAGGAGGAGATGCGGTACCGGACCGCCCTGCGCTATCCGCCGGTGTTGTCGATGGTCAACGCCGTGGTACGCGGCCGCACCCTGGAGGAGGCGATGCGGGACGCGGCCGGACTGGCCGGTGCGCTGCGCGCCGCCGGCGACTCGTTCCAGGTGCTCGGTCCCGCCGTGGCGCCCATCTCGCGGCTGCGCGGCCAGCACCGCGCGCAGATCTTTCTCAAGGGGAGGAACCGGCGCGCGATGCGGATCGCGCTGCGGGCGGCGCTCGACGCCGGCCCCGATCTGGGACGGCGCGTCACGGTGGACGTGGATCCGATCAACCTGCTCTAGTGTAGCGTCCCGGAAATGAGTATCGTAAGTGGCAGGCTTCAAGCAAGGGAGACTGCCATGCCACGCGGACGCCCCCTGGTACCACTCACGCTCACCGACGAGCAGCAGGATCAGCTCAACGGCATCGCCCGGTCGGCCACCCTGCCCTACGCCCTGGTCCAGCGTGCCCAGATGGTCCTCGCCAGTGCCGAAGGCTTGGCCAACTCGGCCGTCGCGCGGCGCTTCGGCGTCACAGCACAAACCGTCGGCAAGTGGCGACGGCGCTTCCGAGCGGCCGGCATCGAGGGCCTGCACGACGAACTCCGCCCCGGCCGTCCCCGGACCTATGGCGACGACAAAGTGGCGGCGGTGATCAACCGTGCCCTGCAGGAGAAGCCCGACCCCGCCACGCATTGGAGTACGCGCACCTTGGGGCGAGCTGAAGGCATTGCCAAGAGCACGGTACAGCGCTGGCTCGCCCTCTTCGGGGTCAAGCCGCATCTGGCGAAGACCTTCAAGCTGTCCACCGATCCGTTCTTCATCGAGAAGGTGCGCGACATCGTCGGGTTGTACCTCAACCCGCCCGACCACGCGATGGTCCTGTGCGTGGACGAGAAGTCGCAGATTCAGGCGCTCAATCGTACCCAGCCGACGCTGCCGATGGGCCTCGGCTATGCCGAAGGCTACACCCACGACTACGTCCGGCACGGCACGACGACGCTGTTCGCCGCCCTGGACATCGCCACCGGGGAGGTGTTCGGACTGTGCCGGAAGCGGCACCGCCACGAGGAGTTCCTGTCGTTCCTGCGCCTGATCGACCGCGAGGTGCCGGCGGAGTTGGACATCCACCTGGTCCTGGACAACTACGCGACGCACAAGCACGCCAAGGTCAAGCGGTGGCTGGCGGCGCGATCCCGCTTCCATCTGCACTTCACGCCCACCTCGGCGTCCTGGCTGAACCAGGTGGAGCGGTGGTTCGGGTTGCTCAGCCAGCGGGCGATCAAGCGGGGTTCGTTCCACAGCGTCACCGATCTGGTGAACAAGATCCAAGCGTTCATCGACGCCTACAATACCTCCGCCACACCGTTCGTCTGGGTCGCCACGGCGCAATCGATCATCGACAAGGTGGCGCGTATTGCGGTGCGTATTTCCGGGACAGCGCACTAGCGGTCCGTGGTGGAACCCGCGCAGCACCGGGCGTGGCGAGGCGCTCGGGGGGCGCGGAGTCAGGGACTGCCGGGGAAGCCGTCGATCCGTATCGGCGCCGGCGTGAAGCACAGCACGAAGATGGCCGCCGTGGCCAGCGCCACCCAGCGGCGCCGTGAATCCAGCGGCACGTGGTCGTCCAGCGTGCGCGGATGACGCGGGCCGAAGACGGCGAGCATGATGACCATCAGGGCCGCCCAGACCAGCCAGCTCAGTGAGAAGAACGTCAATACGACCACGACCGCTGCGCCGGTCACCGTGACGGCGGTGGAGCGGTTGCCGAGGGCCGCGTACGAGATGTGTCCGCCGTCGAGCTGGCCGATGGGGAACAGGTTCAGCGCGGTCATCAGCAGGCCGAACCAGGCCGCGAACCCCATCGGATGCAGGTTGATGGCGTGCCCTTCGGGGAGCGGGCCCCAGATCAGCCACGCCGCCGCTTGAAAGAGCAGGGGCTCGCCGAACATGATCAACCCGCCGGTGTCCGTCGGCAGCGGCGTCACGCGTGAGAGCGCGACACCGGCGAAGAGCGCCGGCACGGCCACCACGAAGCCTGCAATCGGTCCGGCCGCGCCGATGTCGAACAGCATTGCCTTGGTGGGGATCCGCTGCCGGATTCGAATGAAGGCGCCGAAGGTGCCGGTCAGCACCAGTGGGACGGGGAGGAAGTACGGCAAGGAAGCGTCCACGCGGTAGTACCTGCAGGCGTAGTAGTGGCCGAGCTCGTGCGTGCCGAGAATGGCCAGGATCGTGAAGCTGTACCAGGCCCCGGGGAGCAGGGCGAAGCCGGGCATATCGCCGGAGAAATTCGAGAGGAAAGCGGCATGGTGCCAGCCTCCCATGTACATGGTGGTGCCGAGCGTGGCGAGAAACAGCGCCAGCGGCAGCCACCTCCGGTCGCTACGCACGGATGTTCTGCAGATCCTTGCCCGGCTTGAAGCGGATGGTGCGACCGGGCGGAATGCGGACTTCCTTGCCGGTGCGCGGGTTGCGGCCGATACCTCGCTTGCGGGGCTTGACCTGAAAGACGCCGAATCCCCGGAGCTCGATGCGCTCGCCGCGCTGCATGGACGTGCGCAGGGCGTCGAAGACCGCGTCGACCGCTCGCTCGGACTTCACCTTGGTGATGTCGGCGACCTTGGATACCTGGTTGACGATGTCGACCTTGATCATCTCGCGCCGTGCTCCAGAGAGTGTATAACTAGCATAGATACTGTGATTTACGGCTGTCAAGCCAAAGTGCCATGCACGAGGGAACCAGCGCCGGGACGCGAGTAGTGCTCGTCGGGCGGCCGAACGTCGGCAAGTCCACGCTGTTCAACCGGGTGTCGGGCCGCCGCCGCGCGATCGTGGCGCCGGTGGCCGGAACGACCCGCGACGTGATGCGCCATCCGGTGGAGTGGCTCGGGACGGAGTTCGAGCTCGTCGACACCGGCGGCGTGTTCGGGGCCAGCGCGGACCCGCTTCAGGCTGCGGTGGCCGAACGCGGCCTCCGCGAGGTGGGGACCGCGGCGGTCATCGTGGTCCTGGTGGATGCGCGCGAGGGCCTCGTGCCCGCCGATGAAGAGGTCGTGCGACAGGCGCGGCGCAGCGGGGCGCCGATTGTGCTGGCGATCAACAAGGTGGACGATCGGCGGGCCGGCGCCGGGGCGGCCGAGTTCGAGCGCCTGGCCGTGTCGCCGGCGCTGTCTATCGCGGCCGAGCATGGGTTGGGAATCGGCGATCTGCTCGATGCCGTGGTCGCGCGGCTGCCCGGCCGCGGGCGGCGCCCCGGGGCCTCGATCGCGACGCCGGACGGGGACCAACGCGGGGATCGCGAGGTCAGCATCGCGATCGTCGGCCGCCCCAACGTCGGCAAGTCGTCGCTGGTCAACCGGCTGGTGCACGAGGATCGGGTGCTCGTCAGCGACCGCGCCGGCACGACGCGCGACGCCGTCGACACCGTGGTCGGCTGGCACGGCCGCCGCATCCGGCTCGTGGACACGGCGGGTATCCGGCGCCCGGGACGCGTGGCCGAGGCGGGAGCGGTCGAGGCGGTCAGCGTCGTCCTGGCCCGGCGCGCTCTTGCGCGGGCCGACGTGGCGGTGCTGCTGGTCGACGCGACCGGGGTGGTGACGCGGCAGGACGCGGTGATCGCCGGCGAAGCCGAACGCGCCGGCTGCGGCGTGCTCATCGCGGCCAACAAGTGGGATCTGGTGAAGGACCGCGGGCAGGGTTTTTCCAAGACGTTCGATGCCGACTTGCGCCGCGGCCTGCGGTTCGCGGACTTCGCCCCCATCCTGCACGTGTCCGCGCTTACCGGACAGCGGGCGCCGCGGGTCATCGAGCGGGCCGTCGACGTCGCCGCGGCCCGGGCGGCGCACGTCGGGACCGGCGAGCTCAACCGCGTGGTGGCCCGGATCACCGCTCACCATCGGCCCGCGAGCCCCGGCCGCCGCGCCGTGAAGATCCTCTACGCTACCCAGATCGGCGCCCGACCGCCGTCGTTCGTCTTCTTCACCAACGTCGCGACGCGCTTTCATTTCTCGTACGAGAGGTACCTGCGCAACCAACTCCGGGACGCCTTCGGCTTCGAGGGGTCGCCGATTCGAGTCAAGGCGCGGGCCCGGCGCGAGCCGGCGCGTCGGGGACGGCGCTCGTAATCACGCGTGTGCGACGCCCCGTTGAGAGGCGTTTTCCGGCGCAAGACTGCGCTATACTGGCTGCCACGACAGAGGATGGACAGGTCGCCGAGCATCGACGTCGAGATTCCCGACCGGTCACTGTTCAAGGCCGCCGAAGTTTGCTCCATCGCCAGGGTGCAGCCGTACGTGCTCAAATCCTGGGAGGGAGAGTTCCCGGGGTTGGGCGCGTCGACGACCGGCGGCGCCCGTGTCTACCGGCGGGCGGACGTAGAGTTGGTGCTCGAGATTCGGCGGTTGCTCTTCGAAGAGGGGCTGACGCTCGGTGCGGCGCGGCGGCGGCTGGTGAGCGAAGTGGGCCCGGAACCGGCCGCGGTCGAGTTGATCGGGCCCGACGCACGGGAGCGTATTCTCGGCGTGAAGCGCGGACTTCAGTCGATTCTCGACCTGCTGTCGGCGGAGGACGGGTCGGGACGCGGCACGTGACGTCCGCCGCGATCTTTGCACGGGTTGGTCGTAGGGCGTCGGGATGTGGCGCAGTCTGGTAGCGCACCTGACTGGGGGTCAGGGGGTCGCTGGTTCAAATCCAGTCATCCCGACCAGTTTTCACGCCTTCGGGAAGGTCGGTAGACTCGCGGGAGGAGATCCTCATGCATCATCGGTCCCGGCGGCTGTATTCCGCCGCGCTGGTTTTCGCGGTCGTGGTCGCTTGGCTGATGCCGACGGCGGTTGCCGGCCAGGCGCAATCTGCCGGCGCGCCCGCGGAGGAGCCCTATGCGGTGCCGCGGACCGCCGACGGGCACCCTGACCTGCAGGGTTTCTGGACGAACCAGACGTATACGCCGCTCGAACGGCCGGAGGGCGTGGACGAGGCGTTCTATACCGTCGAGGAGGTGGCCGTCATCGAGCAGGGCCGGGCCGCCCGCGAGGCGTCGCTGACGACACCCGGCACCATCCCGGACGTCCACTACGACTTCACGCAGTTCGGGCTCGATCGCAGCCAGTCGCCCTTTGCCCGCAACCTGCGCACTTCCCTCATCGTCGACCCGCCGTACGGCCGGCTGCCGCCGGTGAACGCCGAGGGACGCCGGCGCGCCGCCGAAGTGGCGGCCGAGCGCGAACGGTTGGGCGGACGCTGGGATTCGGCGGAGGCCAACCAGCTCGACGACCGCTGCATCATCATGCGCGGCGCCGGCCCGCCGATGATGAACGCGGGCTACAACGCCAACTACCAGATCGTCCAGAACCGGGACTACGTGATGTTCCTGGTGGAGATGATCCACGACGCGCGGATCATCCCGCTGGATGGCCGCCCGGCCCCTCCGGAACGGGCACGGCAGTGGATGGGCATGTCGCGCGGCCGGTGGGAGGGCGACACGCTCGTGGTCGAGACGACCAACATCAACGGCAAGAACCCGTTCAACGGCTCCAGCGACCGGATGCGCGTCACGGAACGGTTCACCCGCGTGGCGGACGACACGATCCTGTACAGATTCACCGTCGATGATCCGCTGACGTGGGACCGGCCCTGGACGGCGGAGATGCCGATGAAGGAGACGATCGGACCGCTGTTCGAGCACGCTTGCCACGAGGGCAACTACGGTCTGTACAACACTCTGGTCGGGGCGCGCCTCGAGGAGCAGCGTGCGGCGGAGGCGGCCGCGCGGGAGGAGTCGCAGAGATGAAGGCGCGTCCGACAGGAGGTTACCGGCTGTTCGCATGGACGCTGGCGGCGGCGCTGGCGGGCTCCGCTCTCGGGCTCGCCCCAACGGCCGCGCATGCGCAGGAGACTGGCTATACGGCGCCTCGCACGGCGGACGGCACGCCCGATCTGAACGGGATCTGGCAGGCGCTGAACAATGCGCACTGGAACGTCGAGCCCCAAGCGGCGGACTTCAGCCCGGTGCGTGCGCTCGGCGCGCTCGGCGCGGTTCCCGGCGGGCTCGGCGTGGTGGAGGGCGACACGATCCCCTACACGCCGGAGGCACTGGCGCAGCGGAACGAGAACTTCGCCAACCGCCTGGAGCGGGACCCGGCCATCAAGTGCTACCTGCCGGGCACGCCGCGCGCCATGTACATGCCGTACCCGTTCCAGATCATCCAGAGCCGCTCGCACATCATGATCCTCCACGAGTTCGCCGGCGCGGTGCGGACCATCTACATGGAGGACCACATGGAGTCGCCGGCCGACACCTGGATGGGGTGGTCGAACGGACGCTGGGAAGGCGAGACCCTCGTGGTCGAGACGGACGGCTTCTACGGGTCGACGTGGCTGGACCGGGCGGGTAACCACCACAGCACGGCGCTGCGCGTCGTCGAGCGGTTCACCGCGCGCAGCCCCGAGACGCTCGACTACCACGTGACGCTGGAGGACCCCAACGTCTACACGCGCCCCTGGAGCATGCACATGCCGCTCTACCGGCGCGTGGAGGCGAACGCGGAGCTGATGGAGTTCCGCTGCGTGGAGTTCGTCGAGGATCTGATCTACGGCCATCTCCGCAAGAAGGTCGACCGGTAGCGGTTGCGACAAGGAGAGTGTCATGCGAACGAATCGAGCCGTCGCCGCCTTCGGCGCAGCCGTCCTGCTGGCTACCGTGCCGCTGGCCGGGCATCATGCCTTTTCGGCGGAGTTCGACATCGAGCAGCCGCTCACCCTGGAGGGCCAGCTCGTCAAGTGGGAGATGATCAATCCGCACTCGTGGTTCCACATCGACGTGGAAGCCGAGGACGGGACGGTCTCCACGTGGCTCGTGGAGGGCGGAAGCCCGAACGAGCTGATTCGTCAGGGTGTCAACCGCAACACCGTCGAGGTCGGCACGTTCCTCGCGGTCGAGGGCTATCGGGCCAAGGACGGTACCGAGAAGGCGGTCGGCCGCAACTTCATACTCGAGAACGGCGAGCGGCTGTTCCTGGGCGGTTCGGCCAACCGTGCCGGCGGCATCAGGTAGTTCCGGTACGGTTCGGGTAGACGGGGGCGGTTCCGGCGGCGGATCGGGATGGGCGTGGCGGGCGCGTCGGCTGCCTGACGCCGGTTGGGAGAATTCGATGAGTACGACATGTCGGCGTGCGCGTTTACTGATGTCCCTGCTCTCGGCCGCAGCGTGCGCCGGTCTGCTGCCCGCGGATCTGCGCGCCGAGCCGGGCGGCGGCGGACAGGCTCCGACCGGAGCGGCCCCCGAGCGCGTCGTGGACTTCGCGCGCGAAGTGCGGCCAATCCTGTCGGACAACTGCTTCTCGTGCCACGGCCCGGACGAAGGCGCGCGGCAGCGCGGCTTGCGGCTCGACGTTCCGGAGGGGCTCTTCGAGGACCGGGGCCGCCTGGGCGGGCCGGTCGTGGTGGCCGGGAACGCATCCGAGAGCAGCCTGTTCGAGCGGCTGGTGACCGAGAACGACCGGCTGCGGATGCCGCGTACCGCCGACCCGTTGACCGACGAGCAGGTCGAGACCCTGCGGCTCTGGATCGACCAGGGGGCGCAGTGGGAGCCGCACTGGGCGTTCATTCCGCCCGAGCGTCCCGCGCTTCCGCCGGTCGCCGACCCGGCGTGGGTCCGCAACCCGATCGATAATTTCGTCCTGGCCCGTCTGGACGCCGAGGGTCGGGGACCGTCGGCCGAGGCCGATCGCGCGACGCTGCTGCGGCGCGCGACGCTGGACCTGACCGGTCTGCCGCCGACTCCGGTCGAGCTGGCGGCGTTCCTCAACGACGATTCCCCGGACGCCTACGAGCAGGCGGTGGACCGGCTTCTGGGCTCCCCGCGCTATGGTGAGCGAATGGCGTCCGAGTGGCTGGACGCGGCCCGGTATGCGGACACCAACGGCTATCAGACCGACGGCGAGCGGTCGATGTGGCGCTGGCGCGACTGGGTGATCGACGCCTACAACGCGAACATGCCGTTCGACCGGTTCACCATCGAGCAGCTCGCGGGCGACATGCTGCCCGCCGCGACGCGCGATCAGCGCATCGCCACCGGCTTCAACCGCAACCACAGCCAGAACGGCGAGGGCGGCATCGTCGTCGACGAGTTCATGGTCGAGTACGCCGTCGATCGCGTGGAGACCACGTCGACGGTCTGGCTCGGATTGACGCTGGGCTGCGCCCGCTGCCACGACCACAAGTTCGACCCGCTCTCGCAGAAGGAGTTCTACGAGGTTCTGGCCAATTTCAACAATATTCCGGAGCGTGGCAAGGCGTTCAAGTACGTCAACTCGCCGCCGCTGATCACCGCGCCGACCGTGGAGCAGGAGGCGGAGCTCGCCGCGCTGGACGAGAAGCTGCGCGAGGCCCGCGAGGCGTTCACCGCGCTGGAAGCGGAGGCGGCCGAGGCGCAGTCGCGCTGGGAAGCGTCGCTCGCCAACGCCGGACGTGTGGACTGGGCGCTGCGTGACGACTTGCTGGCCCACCACCCGCTCGACGGCGACATCGCCGGCGTTCACGACGGACGGTTCGTCCCCGCGTCGCTCGAGGACGGCCAGCCGCAGTTCGTCGATGGCCGCGTCGGGGACGCCGCCTTGTTCGACGGGCAGCGCTTCGTCAATGCGGGTCTCAGCCCGAACCTCGGCTACGACGACGCGTTCACCCTGGCCGCCTGGATCTACCCGACGGCGTCCAGCGGCGTGATCGTGTCGCGCGCCAGTGCGGGCGACCAGGGCGAGGTCGGTTGGGGTCTCTACCTCGAGGAGGGCAAGCTCCGGTTCAACATGTCGACGCGCATCCTCGACGACGGGGTCAGCGCGGAGACGGTGGACGATATCCGGCTGAACGAGTGGCAGCACGTCCTCGCGACCTACGACGGCTCGAAGACGCCGGGCGGCATCCGCATCCACGTCGACGGCGAGTCGCGGACCCTGACGCCGATGCTCGACCTGGTCGGCAACCGCATGCCGCAGCGCTATCCCCTGCGCATCGGCGCGAGCGGGTCGACGAAGCCGCGCTTCGAAGGGGTCATCGACGACGTCCGGATTTACGCCGCGGCGCTGACGCCGGCCCAGGCCGCGGTGGTGGCCACGGCCGACTCGATCACCGCGATCGCCGCGATTGCACCGGAGCGCCGGACGCCGGCCCAGGCTGAGAAGCTGCATCTGGCCTTCTTCGACCAGTATGCGCCGCCGGAGATCCTGGAGGCCTCGCGCAGCGTTGCGACCCTGGAGCGGGAGCGCGAGGACCTGTGGGCGAGCTTCCCGACCGTCATGGTGATGGAGGAGATGGCCGAGCGCCGCCCGACCTTCCGGCTCAACCGGGGGGCGTACGACAATCCGGGCGAGGAGGTCTTCCCCGGGGTTCCGGCGGTGCTGCCGCCGCTGCCCGAGGGGGCAGAGGCCAACCGGCTGTCGTTCGCGCGGTGGCTGGTCGATCCCGGCCACCCGCTGACCGCGCGGGTCACCGTCAACCGCTTCTGGCAGATGTACTTCGGCACCGGTCTGGTGAAGACGGCCGAGAATTTCGGCACGCAGGGCGAGTATCCCAGCCATCCGGAGCTGCTCGACTGGCTGGCCACCACGTTCATCGACTCCGGGTGGGACGTCAAGGCGTTGCAGCGGGCCATCGTCACGAGCGCCGCCTACCGTCAGGAGTCCAAGGTGACGGCCGGGGAATACGAGGCGGATCCGGAGAACCGGCTGATCGCACGGGGCCCGCGCCTGCGGCTGCCGGCACAGACGATCCGCGACCAGGCGCTGGCCGTGTCGGGGCTTCTCGCCGAGAAGCTCGGCGGACCCTCCGTCAAGCCGTACCAGCCGGAAGGGCTGTGGGCCGACATGGTCGAGGGCGGCTACGGCGACTACGTCCAGAGCGAGGGGGACGACCTGTACCGCCGCAGCCTGTACACCTTCTGGAAGCGGACGCTCGGCCCGCCGACGTTGATGACGTTCGACTCGTCGACCCGCGAGACGTGCATCGTGCGCACCGGGCGCACCAACACGCCGCTGCAGGCCCTGAACCTGATGAACGACGTCACCTACGTCGAGGCGGCCCGCCGGCTCGCCGAGCGGATGATGACCGAGGGCGGCGACACACCGGCGGAGCGCGTGGGCTACGCCTACCGTCTCGCCACCGCCCACCGCCCGCCGGCCGCCGCGGAGGCGATCCTGGTCGACGGTTTCCAGCGGCACCTGAGCCGCTATCAGGCGGATCGCGGCGCGGCGCTGGATCTGATCAGCCAGGGCGAGTACCCGCGCGACGAGACCCTGGACGTGGCCGAGCTGGCCTCCTACACGATGGTGGCCAACCTGATCCTGAACTTCGACGGGACCATCACAAAGGAATGACGATGAGCGCGCCTTTCGAACAGTGGCTGACCCGGCGGCGTTTTCTCGAGCTTGCGGGCACCGGCATCGGCTCGGCCGCGCTGGCGACCGTCTTCGGACAGGATCTGGCGGCCCAGACTTCGGGCGCGGCGCTGCCTGCCGCCGGCGGGCTGTCGGGCCTGCCGCACTTCGCGCCCAAGGCGAAGCGGGTGATCTACCTGTTCCAGTCGGGCGCGCCGTCGCAGCACGAGCTGTGGGACTACAAGCCGAAGCTGCAGGAGATGGTGGGGGAGGACCTCCCGCCGTCGGTACGGGGGAATCAGCGCGTCACGACCATGACCGCGGCGCAGCAGAGCTTCCCCCTCGTGCCGTCGAGGTTTCCCTTCCGGCAGCACGGCGAGTCGCGCGCCTGGGTGAGCGACCTGATGCCGCACACCGCCGGGATCGTCGACGAGCTGTGCTTCATCAAGTCGATGCACACCGAGGCGATCAACCATGACCCGGGCATCACCTTCTTCCAGACCGGCGCGCAGCTCGCCGGCCGGCCGAGCATCGGCGCCTGGCTGTCGTACGGGCTCGGGACGATGAACTCCGACCTGCCGACGTTCGTGGCGATGATCTCGAAGGGGTCCGCGCAGACCGGACAGCCGCTCTATGACCGGCTGTGGGGCAGCGGCTTCCTGCCCACGCGCTACCAGGGCGTCAAGTTCCTCTCCACTGGCGATCCGGTGTTGTATCTGTCGAATCCGCCCGGTGTCGACCGCAATACGCGACGCCGCTTCCTCGACGACCTCGGCGCGTTGAACCAGTTGAAGGAAGAGGAGTTCGGGGACCCGGAGACGAGCACGCGGATTGCCCAGTACGAGATGGCCTACCGCATGCAGAGCTCGGTGCCGGAGCTGACCGATCTGTCCGACGAGCCGGACAGCGTGCTCGATCTCTACGGTCCCGATGCCCGCCGGCCGGGCACCTTCGCGCGCAACTGCCTGCTGGCGCGCAGGCTCGCAGAGCGCGGCGTGCGGTTCATCCAGTGCTTCCACCGCGGCTGGGATCAGCATACGCGGCTGCCGAGGGGTATCGAGCGGCAGGCGCAGGACGTCGACCAGGCGCAGGCCGCCCTGGTGCAGGACCTGAAGAACCGCGGGCTGCTGGACGAGACGCTGGTGGTCTGGGGCGGCGAGTTCGGGCGTAGCGCCTACTGCCAGGGTGTGTTCACCGAGGAGACCTACGGCCGCGATCACCATCCGCGTTGCTTCACGATCTGGATGGCGGGCGGCGGGGTCAAGCCGGGCACGACCTACGGGGCGAGCGACGACTTCTCGTACAACATCGCCCAGGATCCGGTGCACATTCACGACCTGCACGCCACGATGCTGCACCTGCTGGGCATCGATCACACCCGGTTGACGTACCAGTACCAGGGCCGCGATTTCCGCCTGACGGACGTTCACGGCAGGGTGGTCGACGGTATCCTGGCCTGATGAGGGGCCTGGGTTAGGTCTTCGCGTCGGTCGGCGGCTCGGCCTCTGATGCGGCGGGCTTGGCGGTCCCATCGGCCGCCGGCTCGGCGGCTGCAGCGGGCTTGTCCTCTTCGCTGGTCTACTTTGCGTCGGCGGGTGCGCTCGCGGACTTCTCCTCCGCGACGGCTTCGGCCGGGGCGCCCGTGGACGCCGGTGCGGTCTTTGCGACCGTGGCTGGCTCGGTCGTCGCAGGAGCCTTCTCTTCGGGAGCCGTCTCGGCGGCGGCCTCGGCCTCGGATGCGGCCTCCGGTTGTTGCGGGTCGGGCTCTGCGGCCGGCTCTGCCGGCTGCGGCTCGGGCTGCGGTGCTGGCGCTTCCGCAGCGGTCTCGTCCGCCTTCTGCTCCTCGGCGCCGCCGCCCCGTGCCGGCGCGGCGGTCTCCTCTGCGGCGGGCTCCGGCGCTTCAGGTCGCGCCGCTGTGGTCTCTTCAGCCTGCTCCGCAGAGGCTCTCGCGGCCTCGGCCTGCTCCGCGGGGGCTTCCGCGGTTGGCTCGGCCGGCTCGGTGGCGCCAGCGCTCTCTGCCGACGCGGGTGCCGCGTCGGCCGCAGGGGCTGCGGCGGCTGTCTCGGCGGGCTCGATCTCCGCTTCGGTCTCGGCGGTTGCTTCGGCCGCGACGGTCTCTGGTTCATCGTCGACCGCTACGCTAACCAGAGGCGGCGAGGCGGACTCCCATTGGTCCTTCCGGGTCGCGGAGTAGACGAGCAGGCCGCTGCCGGCGAACAGCAGGACCCAGCCCCACTCCCACTGAATCGATTGCATTACCGCGGCCGCCAGACCCTCGTGGGGGTTGCCGGTCAGCTCGGACGCACCGCCGGTGCGGGCCTGCGTGATCGTGTCCTGCACGCCCAGGAACGTCCAGAGGATCGCCGCCAGACTGCCGAGGGCGGGAATCAGGACCTGCTTCCAGCGGCCGGTAACGGCCAGGGCGAGTGACAGCAGCGCCATGATGAGGAGGATGTACCCGTCGCCGTAGCCCTCGCGAAAATAGTCGACGTCGCCTATGAAGGAGAACGAAACGATGGGCGAGAAGACGCCGATGATGAGTACCACAGCCGCCGTGACGGCGAGCAGCATCCGGCCCGGCCGCGTCTCGCTGGGCCGCTCCGTGAAGAGAAGCTGCGATGCCGCCCAGTAGAGGACGAGCACGACGGCCATCCAGCGGAGGAATCCGTAGTGCACGATGTCGTCTGGCTCGAACCTGGCCATGAGGTAGACCGGGTACAACGCTACGACGTAGAACATCGCGGCGTGGAGAATCCACATCACGGCGCGTTGGAGCAGCGTGGGACCGGCGGCTTTGTCGGGCACTCGGAGTTCCTCCTGGAGCGGTAAGCATGCCCCGGCAACCGCACGGTGTCAAACTCCCGGCGCCGCCCGGCAGGTACAATCGGAGTCATGGCTTGCCGGGCCGGTGATCCGGCGTTGGCGTTCCAGTTGACGGACACCCGCGGGGGCGTCCACACGCTCGACGACTATCGTGGCGCGTGGCTGCTGCTGGTTCTGCACCGCCACCTCCGCTGACTGCCGTGCCGCAGGCATCTGCTGCAGTTGCAGCAGGCGGAACGGGAGATCGAGACCTGGGGAATCCGCGTGCTGGTCGTCTCTTTCGAAGCGCGATCGTCGGCGCGTGCGTACGTGGACGA
The DNA here is from genome assembly GCA_965116825.1 of Vicinamibacterales bacterium. Lineage (GTDB taxonomy): Bacteria > Acidobacteriota > Vicinamibacteria > Vicinamibacterales > UBA8438 > WTFV01. The sequence continues at coordinate 5,560,927 of OZ220736.1, read as the reverse complement.
GACGCAGCCGCGCTGGCCGGTGATCAGCGACGAGTCGCGATCGCTCTACGAGGCGTACGGGATGGGCCGCGCGCGCTGGCGGCACCTCCTGGGCCCCTCCGCGCTCCTGGCCTACGTCCGCGAGGTGGCGCGGGGGCGTGTTCCGCGCTGGCCGTCCGCCGATCCGGTGCAGCAGGGGGGCGACGTGCTGATCGATCCGGCCGGCATCGTCCGGCTGGTGCACGTGGGAGCGGGCCCCGGGCATCGTCCGCCGGTCGAGCGCCTGCTTGCGGCGCGGCGCGCGGCGGACCTGTGACGCGTCCGCGCGGGCTCGCGCGGACGCGTCACAGGGGCGGAACCTCCGCTCAGGGGGAGTAGGACCGCCGATCGGCGTCCAGTAGCGTCCCCCAGGATTCGTCGAAAGGGTGGACGTGACGGGCCTGAGCCGTGCCGCGGTAGAGCGGCCGATCCTCGTTCGCCCAGCGGAAGATCGAGCCGGTCAGGTTGTAGACGCCCGCCACGCCGCGCTCCCGGAGCTCGGCGACGAGGCCCGCCGACCGATAGCCCACCGAGCAGTAGGCCACGACCGTGGCGCCCGCCGGCGCGTCATGTACCAAGGCCGCGGCCTGGTCGACCGAGGTCGCCCGTACCGCGCCTTCCAGATGGCTGACCGCGAACTCGTCCGGCTCGCGCACGTCGAGCAGCACCACCGTCTGCATCGGATCCCGCATCAGCTCGCTCAGACCGGCGGTGTCGATGGACGGCACGTCGGGGAAGGTCTCGGTGATGCGTGCGTCCACCCCGGCCCAGGTGGGCTCGGTAGCCTGACCCGCGCAGGCCGCCAGCGCCGCCAGGGCGACGAGCAGGGTGCCTGCCGCCGGTCGAGCGAGGCTGCGGGGACGCGAGCGCGGTCTTGCCGCCGGCGGCGGCGTCACGAGACGTCTCCGGCGATCGCGCGGCGGACCGCGCGCTCGAAGAAGCGGGCGCCGATGTCGAGCACGCCTTCGTCCACGTCGAAGCGGGGATGGTGGAGCGGGATGTAGCGGCCGTCCGCGCTTGCGCCGAAGCGGACGTAGCACCCCGGCGCGTCCTGCAGGAAATAGGAGAAGTCCTCCGCGCCCATGCTCGGGTGCTCCTGCCCGACGATGCCGTCCGCCGAGACGACGTCCCGCGCGGCGGCGGTCGCAACGGTGGCTTCCCGCCGCGAGTTGACCACGGCCGGGCAACTCTCTCCGAGGGTGACGTCGATCCGTGCCCGATACAGGTCGCCGAGCGATCGTGCGGCCCGGTGCAGTCCGTCGATGATCTCGCCGCGCGTGTCGGGCCGGGTGGTGCGGATGATTCCTTCGAGCGCGGCGTGCCCGGCGATGATGTTCGCCGCCGTGCCGGCGTGAACGGAGCCGATGGTGACCACCGACGGCGAGACCGGGTTTACATGGCGCGAGACCAGTGACTGAATCGCGGTGATGAGGAAACCGGTGACGACCACAGCATCGATGGCTTCGTGCGGTCGCGCGCCGTGCCCGCTCTCGCCATGCACTTCGATGCCGAAGCGGTCCGAATGGGCGGTGATGGTCCCGTCGGCGACCATGATCTCGCCGACCCTGTGCTGCGTCGTGACGTGGCCGGCGAAGATCGCGTCGACCCCGTCGAGTGCACCGGCCTCCACCATGACCCGCGCGCCGTTGCCCCGTTCCTCGGCCGGCTGGAACACGAACACGACCGAGCCGGGCGGGGGGGCGGCGGCCAGGTGCGCCGCCGCGCCGAGCACGATCGCCATGTGGGCATCGTGACCGCAGGCGTGCATGCGGCCCGGCGTAGCCGAGGCGAACGGCAGGCCGGTCGCCTCGGTGCAGGGCAGTGCGTCCATCTCCGCGCGCAGGGCGATCCGCGGGCCGGAGCCGGGGCCTGCGAGATGTCCGACGACGCCCCCTCCCTTGCCGCCGTACTCGTACGGAATGCCCAGGCGATCGAGCTCGGCCATGACGGTCCGCGCCGTCTCGATCTCCTCGAATGCCAGCTCCGGGCGCCGATGAAACGTTCTGCGCAGTTCCCGCATGCGCTCGGCCGTCGATCCCGGCCGGGCCGCGATGGTGGCGCCGATGTCCGCTGTCATGCTTCTCCTATTCTACGGCGACGGCCCGCGCCGCGCGCGGCTCAAAGGCCCAGAAGCCGCGGGAGGGTCTCGAGCAGGGCTCGTTCCGCCGCGCTCTGGGTGTCGCCGAGCGCGATGACGTCGAGCTTGCCGAACGCGGCGAGCGGACCGACGTTGTAGAAGACGAAGCGGCCAGTGCCACGTGCGGCGTCGAATGCTTCGTCGCGGACGAGTCCCAGCAGGTCGGCGAAGCGCGCGCCGGCCAGTCCTGGCACTGTCACGGCCTGTGCCCGATAGGGCGGGCGCGAGCCGCGACCGGTGGTCAGCAGTCGGTCGACGAGGTGCATCGGGGTGCTGGTGCCGCCCCAGCGGCCGTTGCATTCCGTGAACCGGACGACGAAGTCGCCGTCGGGGTCGCCGAGCAGCAGGTGGTCGAACGAGCACCGTCCCGCGTAACCGAGCGCCTGCAACGCCTCCGCGACACGCCGGGCGGCCCGCGCCACCAGGTTGTTGACCGCGGCCGGCAGCGTGCTGGGGCGGCTGCCGATGAAGACCTTGCGGTCGCCTTCCAGAATCTGCTCGTAGATTCCGTCGAGGTGCGGTGGGCCGGCGCCGTCGGGGGGGATCCACCACTGGGTCGACGGCGAGGCGGAGGCAGTCTCCCACGCGACGGCCAGAACGGCTTCGCCGGCCACCCATTCGGTGCGCTCCAGGAACCGCGCTACCATCTGCTCCACCTCCTGCGACGTCCGGTCCCGAAGCGCCGTGCTCGCGAAGACCTGATTGCCCATCGCCGAGGCGCAACGGGTTCGCTTCAGGCCCACGGACGGGTGTGTGAACGCCAGCGCATGCAGGTTGGCGGCAATGCCGCGCACCGTCGTTCCGCGCCGGGTCTCCGGCGTCCAGCCCGGACCGAGGACGGCGTTGACCAGCTCGTCGAAGAGATCCTTGTCGTTCGCGAGCCACGTGACCGGCGGTGGCGGTCCGAGCACGGTGACCGCGGCTCCGGCTCGCACGGCGATGTGCCGCGCGAGATCCCAGACCGTCTCGATCGCCATGTACGGGTGGATCACGAGCCGCCCGCTGCGGCGGGCGAGCGCCGTGGCGCCATCGAACGCTTCTCCGGTCATGCAGCCCTCGGCCACCGCCAGGGGTGACGAGGCGTCGCTTGCCCGAACGGCGATTCGGGTCACCGGGGCGAGGTGCAGGCGTCGGGTGCAGTAGGCGTCATAGGCCGCCTCGGAGTCGGTCACCGTGGCGTACGCGTCGCCCGCCGCCGCCCGCAGCCGGGCCCGATGCTGATACTCTTCGACCCCGGCGATGCCGGCCAGAAACGGAATGGCCGACACGTCCTCGATATGCAGCGTCGGGGCGGGCGGATCCTCGAATCGCCAGCGGCGGTCGGCGTACGGGAGGACGCGATCGGCAAGGTGCAGTCGCGCCGCCATCGGCTGCACGACCTGCGCGGCGGTTGTCCCCGCCCGGTCGCTTTGAAGGAGCCGGCGCCGGTCGGTTGGACGCGAGAGCCGCCGCGGCAACTATTCCCGCCTGTTGCGTTCGTGGCGAAAGACGGCGAAGGCGGCGTCGGTCCGGGTAGGATCGACCACGCCCTGGAAGATCGCACCGTCCGTTATCACCAACCGCTCCGCAACGATCTCGCCCTCGACCGTCGCCCCATTGGCGATTTCCACCCGGTCCGCGATCAGCCGCCCGGTCGCCCGTCCGAGCACGGTGATGTTGCTGGCGAGTATTTCGCCCGAAACCTGACCGCGGCGGCCGATCGCGACGTCGTGATCGGGTACGAAGACTTGCCCGTCGAACGAGCCCTCGATGATCAGATGCTCCGCCGCAGTGATCTCTCCGCTGGCGGTGAGTCCCTGCGCGAGCGACGAGACTCCTTCCGGAAGATCGAACTCCGGCAGGGAGCCCAGGCTGTGGTTGGCGCCGGGGCCGTTCACCGGACGCCGTGTGTACATGGGAAGCTGGAGCGGGAGACGGGGGTCGAACCCGCGACCTTCAGCTTGGGAAGCTGACACTCTACCACTGAGTTACTCCCGCCCGCGGGTGGCATGTATCCATTCTAGCCCGGAAAGCGTCGCCGAACGCGACCACGGGTCGCGCTGCGGCCTCCGCTCGGTCGCATCGCCGATCGCGCTACCGCCGGATGATCGCGAGCACCTCGTCGCGCCGGAGCTCCATTTCGGTGCGGCTCGTCGCTTCCAGATTGAGCCGGATGAGGGGTTCCGTGTTCGAGGGGCGGACGTTGAAGTGCCACGAGTCGTACTCGACCGAGACGCCGTCGAGCCGATACACGTGTCCGTCGCGGTAGCGGTCGGCCAGGCGGTCTATCGTGGCTTTTACCGTGTCCATGTCCGGCATGCGCGTGTTGATCTCGCCGGAGATGAAGTAGGTCTCACGGAGGGGCGCCAGCAGGTCCCCGAGGGTCCGTCCATGGACCGACATCAGCTCGAGGAGGAGCAGCGCCGGAATGAAGCCGTTGTCGGCGAAGAAGTTGTCGCGAAAGTAGTAGTGTCCCGTGACTTCGCCGCCGAAGAGCGCGTCCTCCTGGCGCATCCGCGCCTTGAAGAATGCGTGGCCGACCCGGTTCATCAGCGCCGTACCCCCATAGGTCGCCACCGTGTCCCTGACCGCGTGGCTGGCGCGCACGTCGTAGATGATCTTCGCGCCCGGTTGCTTGCGCAGAAACGCCTCGGCGAGCAACGCGGTGATGAAGTCGCCGGCCACGAACTCGCCATCGCCGTCGATGAAGAAGCAGCGATCCGCGTCTCCGTCCCAGGCGATGCCGGCGTCCGCGCCGTCCGACTTGACGCGCGCAACGATTTCGCGCCGGTTCTCCTCGAGCAACGGGTTTGCCTCGTGGTGCGGGAACGTGCCGTCCACCTCGAAGCAGAGCCTGGTGGTGCGGCAGGGAAGCCGATCGAACAGATGGGGCGCCACGAGCCCGGCGATGCCGCTTCCGGCATCGAGCACCAGATCGAAGGGACGGATCGCGTCGACGTCGATGAACGAGAACACATGCTCCAGGTAGCCGGGGAGAATATCGGTAGTGGTGCGCTTGCCCGGCGATCGGGGCGCCGGCGGGATGCGGTCTCCGAGGACCATGTCGCGGATGTCGCCGATGCCGGCATCGCCGCTCAAGGGGAGCGCCTGCCGCCGTACCAGCTTCATCCCGATGTACTCCTTGGGGTTGTGCGACGCGGTGATCATGGCGCCGCCTTGGAGATCGTCGCGCGCGACGCCGTAGTAGAGCATGTCGGTCCCGACCAGGCCGTAGTCGACGACGTCGGCTCCCTGCTGGAGCGCACCGTCGATGAACGCGCCGGCGATTTCGGGAGCGCTGGTCCGCATGTCCCGGCCGACCGCGATGCGATCGGCCCCGAGATAGGCGACGAAGGCCCGCCCGATCCGCTGCGCCGCGTCGGCAGTGATCTGCGCGTCATGGAGGCCGCGCACGTCATAGGCCTTGAAGATGTTCGGATCTATCGTCTGTGTCATGGCGTCGAAGGGCTCATTCGAAACGGCTGTAGGGGGTCAGGGCCGAGTCGTCGCCGAGGACGAGGCCCGGGGCGATGCGCGCGTGCGCGCCGACTCGGCAGCGGTGGCCGACGATGGCGCCGTCCACCGTCGCGCCTGCGCCCACGACCGATTCCGGCCAGATGACGCTGTCGCGCACGCTGGCCGCGGATCCGATCACGGTGCCGCTTCCGAGGACGGCGTGCGGGCCGATCTCGGCATCCGGATGCACGGTGGAGCCGGGGCCGACGAAGCAGGGGGCGTGCAGTCGCGCGGTCGGAGCGACGGATGCACCGCCGGCTACCGTCGGCTTCCCGTCGTCGGCCAGAGCCGCGCATGCGGTTCTGCAACGGGCATCGAGAAGGTCGCGGTGTGCTTGCCGGTAGGCCGCCGGCGTTCCGATGTCCAGCCAGTACCCGCGTTCGATGTAGGCTGCGAATGCATCGCCGCGTTCGACCAGAGACGGAAAGTACCGGCGCTCAATCGAGTACCTGGTGTTTGCCGGAATCCGATCGAAGGTGTCGGGCTCCAGGACGTAGATGCCGGCGTTGATCGTGTTGCAGGTGATCTGTTCGGGATCGGGCTTTTCGACGAACCGCCTGACGTTGCCGTCGCCGTCCGTTTCGACCAGGCCGTACCGTGTCGGATCGGCGACCGGCGTCAGCACGATCGTCGCCCGCGCGCGGCGTGTCCGGTGATGCTCGACGAGTGTGGCCAGGTCGATCTCGGTCAGCACGTCGCCGTTGAAGACGATGGTCGTGCCGTCGAGGTGCGGTTCGGCGAACTTGATGGCACCCCCGGTGCCGAGCGGCTGCGGCTCGACGAGGTAGCGGATCGGCAGACCGGCGTCTTCGCCCTGTCCCACCACGGCTGCGATGCGCTCGGGATGATAGTTGAGGCTCAGGATGACCTCGTCCACGTCCGGCACGCGCTTCAACAGGTCGATTTGATGGTAGAGAAACGGACGATCGAAGATGGGTACGATTGGCTTCGGCGTGTTGAGGGTGAGAGGGCGAAGGCGCGTGCCCAATCCTCCGGCCAGCAGGACCGCTTTCATGACCGTCGATCATAGCGTGTCGCCGCCGGCCGTCGGCCGGAGCCGGTCCCGGCGGCGGCCGGAGTACAATGACTCCGGGTCAGGCGGTAGAGCATCCCCATGAACCTGCCGAACACGCTGACGTTGGCCCGCATCTTTCTGGTTCCGCTGCTTGTTGTGGTGCTGCTGACCCGCTTCGAGGCCGAACGGGTCTTCGGCGTGCCGCGGGAGATTCTCGGCGCCGCCATCTTCGGGATCGCCGCGTTGACGGACTGGCTGGACGGCTACCTCGCCCGCCGCCGGCGGCAGGTCACGCAGCTCGGGCAGCTCATGGATCCGCTCGCCGACAAGCTGCTGATTACCGCGGCGCTCGTGTCGCTGGTGCAGATGGGCATGGCGTCGGCCTGGATGGTGGCCGTCATCCTCGGTCGCGAGCTCGCCATCACGGTTTTCCGCAGCCTGACCTACGCGCGCGGCGTCACGATCCCGGCGTCCTCCCTGGGGAAGGTCAAGATGGTGACCCAGGTGGTGGCGATTCTCTTTCTGATACTCGGGAATCAGGTCTGGCTTTTCTGGGCGCTGGGCCAGGTGGCCCTCTGGCTGGTGCTGGTGGCGTCGCTCTGGTCGGCGATAGATTACTACCGCCGCTTTGGTGGGGTTCTGGCGCATTCGCGGGTCACTTCGTTCGAACCCGCGGATCGCCGGGCCGGCGTCGAGAAGAAACGCGCCAAGGTCCGTTGATCCTCCAGGAGTCCGCGCCCGCCACGGCGCAGACTTCTACGGGCCGTCGAGATCCATCGACACCTTGAGCTCCTCGATTCGCAGGTTCGCGTCCACGAGAAACTCCGTCGCGGGAAATTCGGTAACCAGGCGTTCGAAGAGCGGGAGCGCCTCGGGGCCGCGACCCACCGTCGCCAGCGCGTCGGCAAGGTGGAAGTAGACGGCGTCCCGCCGGGTGTAGCCGGGATCCTCGTCGAGGATCTCGCGGAAGCGATCGATGGCGCCGGGATAATAGCGGAGCCGGTAGTAGAAGCGGCCCACCAGGTAGTTCGAATCGCTGAGTCGATCTCGCGCCTCCCGCAGCCGCTCCCGCGCGTCCGCCAGGAGCTGCGGGTCGGCGAACTCGGCGTACAGCTCGACGAAGGTCTCGAGCTCGGTGATCGCCGAGCGGGTCTCGGACTGGTCGCGCTCCGGCCGGCGCATCTGGTTGAAATAGACCATGCCGACCTTGAACTGGGCCTCGGGGGCCAGCTCGTGGGTCGGCGGGTACAGGCGCAGAAACTCTCGCAGCTCGTTCAGCGCCGAGAGGTAGGCGATGTCCGTGCCTTCTCCTTCATACGATTCGACGATGCCGAGTCGCGACCTGGCGCGCAACGGACTCTGCGGATAGTTGTCGCGAATCTGCACGAAGTACTCGCGGGCAGTGGACCAGGAGCCCTCGTCCAGCGCCTGGCTTCCGCGCTCGAAGAGGATTCCGTCGGCATCGGCCTCGGTCAGCGGAGGAAGATCCGCCTGCCGGTTCCCGCAGGCGCTCATCGCGACGGCGCCGCTCAGGAGGAGGCAGACCGCCGGCAGTCCGCAGCCGATCCCCCGGGAGAGTCTGCTCAGAAGGCGACGGGAAGAGACGTAGCGAGCCATTGGTACTCCGCGTGAATGCCCTTGTCGAGGGTGACCCTGGGGACGAACTCGAGATCGGCGCGGGCGTGAGTGGTATCGGCGAACGTGTCGCGCATGTCGCCCCGCTGCGGCGCCGTGCGACGCACGTCCGGGGTGCGGCCGGCGCATTGCGCCATGACGTCGAGGACGTGGTTCATGGAGACGCGCGAACCGCCGCCGATGTTGTAGACGGCCCCGGGGAGTCCTCGCTCGCCCGCCGCGACGGTGGCGGCGACGGCGTCCTCCACGAAGGTGAAGTCGCGCGTCTGCTCGCCGTCGCCGTAGAGGCTGATCGGCCGGCCCTCCAGCAGGGCGCTCAGGAACCGGTGGAACGCCATGTCCGGCCGTTGCCTGGGTCCATAGACCGTGAAGTAGCGCAACGCGACCGCCGGGACGCCGCAGTTCGCGTGATAGAGCATGCAGAGATGCTCGGCTGCGAGCTTCGTCACGCCGTACGGCGAGAGCGGCCGCGGGCGTGCGTCCTCGCGCATGGGGATGGCGACGCCGTCCCCATACACCGACGAGCTGGAGGCGTATACGAACCGCTCGATCGGGTGATCCAGGCAGGCTTCCAGCAGCACCTGGGTAGCCTCGACGTTGCAGGCGGTGTAGACGGAGAAATCCGAGCCCCAACTGTTGCGCACGCCGGCCTGGGCCGCGAGGTGGAACACGTGGGTGACGCCGTCCAGCAGCACCGGCCAGGACGCGTCCTGGATGCGGGATTCCACGAACGTGAAACGCGCCCGCGCGCGCGGCGACGACACGTTCGTTTCCTTCACCGCGCGCGCGTAGTAGTCGGTGAAGCAGTCGATGCCGACGACCTCGTGGCCCCGCTCGAGCAGCCGGTCGCACAAGTGGGAACCCACGAAGCCGGCGGCGCCGGTGACGAGCGCTCTCATTTCAGTATCGCCTGCAGGTCGTCGGGAACGCGACGGAGCTTGCCGGACGGATCCATCGCGGCATGGACCGTGTGCCCGACCGCAAGCAGGTTCCGGTCTGCGTGCCGCCGGACTTCGTACTGGAAGGCCACGCGCGCACGGGATCGCATCGATCCGGTGGTCACCACGTCGAGGTCGTCGTCATAGCGGGCCGGGGCGCGGTAGCTGCATTGCGCTTCGACCACGGGGAGCAGCACGCCTTTCGCTTCCAGATCGCGGTATCGGCCGCCGAGCGATCGCAACAGCTCGCAACGGGCCACTTCGAACCAGACGAAGTAGTTCGCGTAGTAGGCGACTCCCATCTTGTCGGTTTCCGCGTAGCGCACCCGAATCTGACACGAGCTGGTCGGCACTATGCGTTCTGCACCGCCGCCACGCCCGCGAGCGCCCGCTCGCGGAGCTGCCCCACGGCGCCGGCGGGGTCGGCCGTTCCGAAGATGGACGAGGCGGCGACCAGGATCTCGGCGCCCGCGCCGGCGACCTCCCCGGCGTTGGCCGGGCCGACGCCGCCGTCGATCTCGATCGGGGCGCGATTCCCGGCCCGATCGAGCAACGCGCGGACCTCCCGCACCTTCGACGTGCTGCCGGCAATGAACGGCTGACCCGCGGCGCCGGGATTGACCGACATCACGACGACGTAGTCGACGACCTCGGCCACCGCGCCGAGCGCGCCGGCCGGCGTGCCGGGGTTGACGGCGACTCCCGCGGCCGCGCCCAGTGCCCGAATGGTCGAGAGCGTGCGATGCAAGTGAGGCGACGCCTCCACGTGCACGGAGACCATCGCGGCGCCGGCGGCGACGAACGCCTCCACGTGCCGCTCCGGTTCGACGACCATCAGGTGCACGTCGAGCGGCGCGGTCGCGGTGCGCGTGAGCGCCCGCACGACCGGCAGACCGACGGAAATGCTCGGCACGAACCTTCCGTCCATGACGTCTACGTGCAGCAGGTCGGCGCCGCCGCGCTCGACGGTCTGCACCGCGTCCCCGAGTGCGGCGAAGTCGGCGGCCAGAACCGACGGGGCAATCCTGATGTTCGGGACCGTCGTCAACGGCTCACCTCGAGCGAGATCGTGTCGCTCTGGGCGATCTGGAGGCCCGGTTCCGGCGCTTGCCGGATCACGATGCCGGCGGCGACGCCGGGGTACGGATGATCGCCGACGACCGTCACGCGAAACCCCCGTGCGCGCAGGACATCCGCTGCCCCGTCCCCGGCCACGCCGATCAGATTGGGCATCACGTAGGTGCGCCCGCGTTCGCCGCGATTCACCAGCAGCGAGACGGCGTCGCCGTTGCCGGCGGGAGGCGGTTCCTGCGCCACGACGGAATCGGTCGGATAGCGGTTCGAGCGGATCTCCGAGACGCCTTCCAGCAAGAAGACGTTTTCGCTCAACCGTTGCCGCGCCCCGGCCTCGGACTCTCCGATGAGCGCCGGAATCCGACCTCGGTTCGGCCCCGAGCTCAGCCACAGCTTGACGCTGCGCCGGCGCCGGGTGGTGACGCCGGGCAGCGGATCCTGCTCGGCGACGAGCCCGGACTCGATCGCCTGGTGGATCCGGCGCAACGGTTCGATGCGCGTATGCAGTCCCGCGTCGGCGAGCAGGCGTTCGGCCTCCAGCGGCGCCAGGCCGCGCAGATCCGGCGTCGAGACCTCCCGCGTCTTCAGCGCGAGCTGCATGCCGGCGAAGGCCGAGAGGCCGAACGTTCCGCCGAGTGCGCCGGCGAGCACGATGAACTGGCCGGTCTTGAACAATCGTGCGTGGAGTCGCATCCGATCCTCCAGTGTAGAGGAGGTGCAGACGGGCACACAAGGTCAGCGGCGCCGGCACGCGAGGACGGCGGCGAAGAACGCCTCGACGCCGTGGCGAAACGGCAGGGTGCGAAGGTGGCCGTTGCGGTCGAGCACCCGCGCGACGGCCGGGGCGGTGTCCGGAACGGCCGGGACGAATCGCGGGCAACGCTCGAGAAACCGGGCGACGACCTGCTCGTTCTCCTCGGGTTCGCTCGAGCAGGTCGCGTAGATCAGACGCCCGCCCGCCCGCACCACCTCCGCGGCGCGGCGCAGCATTTCGAGCTGCGTCGCGGCGAATGCGGCGAGGTCGTCGGCCGAGCGCCGCCAGCGCACGTCGGGATCGCGCCGCAGGGCGCCGAGGCCCGAGCAGGGGGCGTCGACCAGCACGCAGTCGAAGGCCGGGCCGAACGGGAGAGGCAGCGTGGCGTCGAGCCGCACGATCCCGACGCGCGGCGACCCGGCCCGCGACAGCAGGCTGGCCAGCAGCGCCACCCGCCGGGGCCTGAGATCGGAAGCGACGACGAAGCCGGCGGGGCCGACGCACCCGGCGAGACCGACCGTCTTGCCGCCCGGAGCCGCGCACAAGTCGAGGACGCGGCCGCCCTGCGCGGGCGCGGCGAGCTCGACGACGAGCTGTGAGGCCTCTTCCTGCACCACGAAGCGTCCCGCGGCGGCTGCCGGGCTGGCCAGCGGGTTGCCTTCCGTCGTTACGAGCCCCTGTGGGGCGAGCCTCGTCTCGACGCTGCGGACGCCGCAGGCGTCGAGGGCGGCCCGCAGCTCCGCCACGGTGTTCCGGGCGGTGTTTGCGCGCAGCGTGACCGGCGCGGGACGGTTGTTGAACTGTGCCCACGCCTCGGCCGCCGGCAGGCCGTGGCGGTCCAGCCAGCGTTCGACCAGCCAGCGTGGGTGGGAGAGCGTAATGGCCAGATAGTCGAGCGCCGCGCGCCGGTCCCGGGCGTGGCCCTTGCTCCCCGCGCCGGCCCGCGGCGCGGGGGGCAGCGTGAACGGCCGACGGCGTTCCGCGAGGGTCCTGAGCACGGCATTCACGAAGCCTGCGGCGCGCCGCGCCCTCGATTCACGCGCCAGCGCCACGGCGTCGGCGACCACGGCGTGGGCGGGCACCCGGTCGAGATACAGCAACTGATAGGCGGCAGCCCGCAACAGGTCGAGGGCGACGGGTGAAATCGCCGGCAGCGATCGCGACGCGGCCTGCTCGAGGAGATGGTCGATTGCGGCCCGGCGGCGCTGTACGCCGATGGCGATCTCGCCTGCGAGCGCCCGGTCGCGCGGGTCCGCCAGTCTCCGGCGCGCCCGATCGAGGGCGGTCGCCAGATCGCTGCGTCCCGTGTGGACGGCGCGAAGCACGTCGTGTGCAGCCCGCCGGGCCGGCGCGGTCACGCGGAAACGGTATCGAATCGCTGGCCGGGCGACCAGCGGCGACCCGCCAGAAAGGGCCGGGTGGCGAGCCGTCGCCGCCCCTCGGGCTGGATTTCCAGGATGGCGAGGGCGCCGCCATGACCGGTAGCGACCAGCAGCCGGTCGCCGGCCGCTTCGATCAGCGTTCCCGGCGCCGGGACGTTCGGGCTCGAGGATGCGGCTACGGCGGTCCGGTGGATCAGATAGCGGGCGCCGTCGAACCCGGCCGAGGCGTGCGGCCAGGGATGCAGCCCGCGTACCAGGTTGTGAATCGCCGTCGCCGGCGCGCGCCAGTCGATCCTGCCGTCCTCGCGCGACAGCCGCGGAGCGAGCGTGGCCGCCTCGTGGTCCTGCGCGCGCTCGGCGGCGGTGCCGGCCTCGAGCTCGTCGATGACCTCCAGCAACAGGTCCGCACCCAGGCGGGAGAGATCGGCCTCGACGACGTCGCTCGTCTCGTCCGGCGCGATGGGGCGCGTCCGCCGGGCGAATGTCGGGCCGGCGTCCATCTCGCGGACGAGCCGCATGATGGTGACCCCGGTCTCGGTCTCGCCCGCGATGATCGCCCGTTGCACGGGAGCGGCGCCGCGGTACTTCGGCAATAGCGAGGGATGGATGTTGATGGTTCGGAGCCGGGGCGCCGCGAGTACGGCGTCGGGCAGCATCCGGCCGTAGGCGGCGACGACCGCAAGATCGGGTTCCAGCGCGGATAGGGCCGCGAGAAACGCGCCGTCCCCTGGCCGCTCCGGCTGGAGGACGCGCGCGCCCCGCGCCGCTGCGGCCCGCTTGACGGGCGATTCGGAAACCCGTTGGCCTCGCCCCCGCGCGCGATCCGGCTGCGTGACGACGGCAGCCACGCGATGCGGCGAATCGAACAGGCCGGTCAGCGCGGGCACGGCGAATTCGGGCGTGCCGTAGAAGACGACGTTCACCACTTGCCGCTGCGGCGCAGCTTGTTGAGCTTGCGAAGCATCATCTCGCGGCGTATACCGCGGAGGCGATCCAGGAACAGCGACCCGTCCAGGTGGTCCATCTCGTGGTCGAAGGCGCGCGCGAGGACCCCGGTGGCCTCGATCTCTCGCGGTGCCCCGTCACGATCGAGGCCGCGCATCACGGCGCGCGAGGGTCGCGATACCGACGCGTTGAAGCCGGGAACGCTCAGGCAGCCCTCGTCTTCTTTCTGCAGGCCGTCGCGTTCGATGAACGTGGGGTTGACCATGACGACGAGCGCCCCGGACTCGTGTCCGGAGGAAGGATCGGCGACGAAGACCCGCAGGGGTACCCCGACCTGAGGCGCCGCGAGCCCGACTCCGGAGGCGGCGTACATGGTGTCGATCATGTCGTCGATCAGGTTGTCCACCTGCGGGGTGATCGCGTCGACGTCGGTCGCGGGCCGGTGAAGCACGTCGTCGCCATAGCGCAGGATCGGACGAATCATCCACTCGATTGTAGTGCGGAAACTGCGATCCCGTGCCCCTCGGGGGCAGGCAGCGGCCGACGTTGCCTGGGTTCGGGCGGATGGCGCGCGGTTTGCTTTGGAACCGGCCCGTGGCAGTGAACACGACATGGCGCGACGTGCGCCGCTCGACCGAGGGCCCCACCGGAGTCGCGCGGTTGATGGGCGACAGCGCGGTGATGGTCGCGCTGCGCGACGAAGTCAGAAGGGCCGCCGCGGCTCCGTTCCCGGTGCTGATCGAAGGGGAGAGCGGTACCGGCAAGGAGCTCGTCGCGCGCGCCCTGCACGAGGAGGGGCCGCGCCGGGACGCGACGTTCGCCGCCGTCAACTGCGCGACGTTCAGCGACGACCTCATCGAGACCGAGCTCTTCGGTCACGCAAGAGGGGCGTTCACCGGCGCCGTGCAGTCCCGGCGGGGCTTGCTGGAGGCTTCCTCCGGCGGCACCGTGTTTCTGGATGAGGTAGGGGAGCTGTCGCCGCGCGCGCAGGCGAAGTTGCTCCGCACCCTGCAGGAGGGCGAGATCCGGAAGGTCGGGGAGAACGTGACCCGCCGCCTCGACCTGCGGGTCGTGGCCGCCACGAACCGCGCTCTGGCGGGGGATCCCGCCGAGGGGCGTTTCCGGCGCGATCTTCTGTACCGCCTCGACGTCGTGCACCTGCAGATGCCGCCTCTCCGCGACCGCGGCGGCGACATCGCGAGGCTCGCCGCGCACTTCTGGGACCGCACCCTGATGCAGACCCGCGGGCGGGGGCGGCTTGCTCGGGAGACGCTGGCCGCGCTGGCCGCCCATGAATGGCCGGGCAACGTACGGGAGCTCCAGAACGTGCTGGCAGCGCTCGCCGTCGCCGCGCCACCGCACGGCGAGGTGGGGCCGGACCTGCTGCCGGCCGCGATTCGCAGGGCGTCGCAGGAAGAGCGTCCGACGCTGGCCGAGGCGCGCCGCGCCTTCGACCGGGCGTTCGTGGACGAAGCGCTCGTGCGCGCCGGCGGCAGGCGGAGCCTGGCCGCGCGCGAGTTGGGAGTGTCGCGGCAGGGGCTCGCGAAGATGGTCGACCGGCTGGGGCTGGATCCGCCGCACGTCCCCTGACCGCGGGCGATGCCGCTCCGAAGCGTGTTGCCGAGGCCGAACGCCCGCGTGACTTCCGTGCGGGTCACTGTCGATCCGGCGGCAGCGCGAACACGTAGATTGCGTTCGACCTGTCGCCCCCGACCGGCACGGCCAGGTACTGCCGGCCGCCCACCGCGTAGGTGATGGGGAACCCCTGTGCCGAGCCCGGCAGCCGGACGTGGAACAGGACTTCACCGCTCTCCACGTCGTGGATGAACAGGTTGCGATCGGTGTCGGCGCTGACGACCAGGCCGCCGCCGGTCGTCAACGCGGCCGCGCCGGGGCGCGTCGGCGTCGAGTGACGCCACAGAATCTCCCCGTTGTCGATGTCCATCGCGACCAGGTGGCCCCGGTAGGGCTCGCTGTCGGGATGCACCGTGCTGCCGCGCGAGAGCCAGCCGGTATTGGCGTAGTACCGTGCGCCCGGGATTCGCTCGATCTCGGTGAACACGCCGCTGACGCAGGTCGGGTGAATCGGGATGTACAGCGCCCGCGTCTCGGGGTGGTAGGCCGACGCCCGCCAGTTGCGGATGCCGCCGAAGTCGGGGCAGAACGCGATCTCGACGCCGGCCTCCGGAATCATCTCGGGCTTGTAGGTCACCCGCCCCGTGCGGTGGTCGATGTCCAGCACGTCCTGGTACCCGAGGTCGTGGGCCGCGACGAAGCGCCCCGTGTCCCGATCGATCTCCCACAGGATGCCGAGCTTGCCCATCTTGAAGAGCGACCGCCGCCCCCGGTGATCGATGAGGACGCTCTCGAACACGTCGTCGAGATCGTGGGTCTCGCCCGGTGTGAACTGGTAGTACCAGGACAGCTCGCCGGTATCCGCGTCGAGGGCCAGCACGCTGTTGCTGTACAGCGCGTCGCCGTCGGTTCCACGGGTCACGCTGGCCCACGGCTTGGCCTGCGAGGTGGACCAGAAGGTCAGGTTGGTCTCGGGATCGTAGCTGCCCGGTATCCACGAGTCGGCCCCGGCGCGGTACAGCAGCGGCAGGTCGCCCCACGAGTCGCCCCCGGGATCGCCTGGGCGCGCGATGGTCGACGTTCGCCACAGCTCTTCCCCGGTCTCGGCATCGTGGGCGGAGATGAAGCAGACGTCCTCCTTGAAGCGCTCGCAGCCGGTCATGCCGGCCACCACCTTGCCGTTGGCGACGATCGGGCCGCTCGTGTAGCGGTAGCCGAGGGCGTTGTCGGCGACCTCGTGGTCCCACGCCACCTCGCCGGTGCGCCGATCGAGTGCGACGATGTGGGCGTCGGCCGCGTTCAGATAGACCTTGTCGCCGTAGATGGCGATGGAGCGGCTGCGCGGGGCGAGCACCGACTCGACCATCTCGTCGAGATCGCGCCGGTACTCCCACAGGCGGTCTCCGGTGACCGCGTCGAGCGCCTGGACCACGTTACCGGGGTTGGCGAGGTACATCACGCCGTCGTGGACGAGCGGCGTGGTCTGGTTGCTGCCCGTGTTCATCTGCCAGCCCCAGACGAGCTGCAGGCGGTGGACGTTCTCACGGTCGATCCGATCCAGCGGGCTGTAGCCCCAGCCGTCCAGAGTTCGCCGCCAGTTCAGCCAGTCGGTGGGGTCCGGGTTCTGGAGCATGGCGTCCGTGACCGGCGAGACGTCGCGCTCCTGCGCGGTCGCCGCGGCGCTCCCCGCCAGGACGATCAGGACGAGGGCCGCCGGAGGTCGAAGCCAGGGTGCGCGCATCATGATGGGCTCCTTCACGGTTGACGATGAACAGGATTCATTATCATTCGAAACCGGCTCGTTGCTCCGGGGACTCGTGCCCCCCGCGCGGTCGTCGCCAGATATGGGAGGAAGGGCCGTGGACAAGCGGATCTCGCGTCGTCGGTTCGTGGCCGCGGCCTCGGCATCGGCCGCCTCGGTGATGATCGTGCCGCGTCATGTGCTTGGCGGAGCAGGCGTGCAGGCCCCGAGCGATACGCTGAACATCGCCGGCATCGGTGTCGGCGGCCGCGGGCGCGCCGACGTCCGCGGCTGCGGGAGCGAGAACATCGCGGCGCTGTGCGACGCCGACCTGGGCTTCGCCGCGCGCACGTTCCGCGAGTTCCCGGACGCGCGCGTCTACGCCGACTATCGGCAGATGCTCGACCGCGAGCCCGACCTCGACGCCGTGGTCATCGCCACCCCCGACCACACGCACGCCGTCATCGCGATGGAGGCGATGCGGCGCGGCGCGCGGTCGCCGATCCGCTGCGTCTGGCGCGACGGTAGCCTCGCTCCGTCCCGCCCGCCCCAGTTGGCCGCGGGAGAACGATTGCCCGGCGGCACCAGCGGGCAACTGTTCGAGGGGGACGGCGGCGTGATCGGCGCGGACATGTACGGCCGCGAGCCGCGCGTGTTTCCCACCGCGCTGCACGAGGACGTGACAGCCAGCCCGCCGCCGAAGAAGTACCCGCGCTCGGCCGGCGTCTACCGCGAGTGGATCGACGCCTGCAAGGGCAACGGCGCCGCCGGGTCCAGCTTCGACACGCATGCCGGTCCGCTGACCGAGGTCGTGCTGCTCGGCAACCTCGCCGTCCGCAGCGGCGCCGCCATCGAGTGGGATGCCGAGCGGATGCGCGTCTCGAACGTGCCGGAGGCCAACGCGTTCCTCGACGAGGAGTACCGCGAAGGCTGGAGCCTCTGAGGCCGCTCCGGTTCCTGACACGCCCGAGATCGTTGCCGCCGGCGAGCCGGCCGGCGCCCGCCCGGTCGGCCGCCGATTCAGAACTGTTCGTTCGCGACTGCCGGGACGTCGCGGATCTTCTCCTGCACGGTGCCCGGAATACCCAGGCGCGTATTCGCGCCGAGCCGTTCGAGCAGCGCCGCGCTTTGCGGCCAGCTCTGGAACTGGAACGACTGCTTGGTCCCCTCGGCGATGCGATAGGGCGTGCGCCCCCGGAAGTCGCGCGCGTCGATGTCGGCGCCCTCGGCCACCAGGTACTCGATCACCTCGTTCAGCCCGCGGTAGGCAGCGCCGTGCAGCGCCGTGAAGTCCGCCTCGTTGGCGGCGTTGATGTCGGCCCCCGCTTCCAGCAGGATCCGGACCGCCGCCTCGGCGCTCTCCGAGCGCACGCCGCGCGGTTCCCGGGGCGTGTAGGTCGCGCGGCCGAGCCCCGCCGCCACCATGAACGGCGTCGTCCCGTCGTCGGTCGCAAGATGCTGGTCGGCCCCCGCGGCCAGCAGGGTGCGGACAATCTCCAGCGCCCCGCCGCCGCCGGCGCCGTTGGCCGCGTAGGCCGCCACCCATAGCGGCGTGGCTCCTCGCAGGTCGCCGGTACCGGTCGAGAAGCCCTCGAACGCGCCCTTGGTCGGATGGCCGATGTAGCTCATGAACATGGCCGACGTCGCAATCGGCGCGTTCACGTCGGCGCCGCGCTCGAGGAGCGCCTGCACCAGGGCCAGCCGCTGGTCCGGCGCCAGGTTGCGCCCGCGGAACCGCCCGCCGTAGCCGTGGCCGCGCGACCAGTCGCCGAGCCACGTGCCGACGTTGCCGGCGGCGACGTGCAGCGCGTGAATGCCGCCCATCGCGCCGTTCGGATCGGCGCCCCGGCGCAGCAGGAAGCGCGCGAACTCGCCCTGGCCGTTCGCGATCGCGTACGGCAGGGCATGCGTGCCGTCCGCGCCGGTGTCGTTGACGTCGACGCCCGCTGCGATCAGCGCCTCCGCCATCGGGATGTCGCCGTTGGCTGCGGCGAACAGGAGCGGCGTGTAGCCGTCGGTGGTCGACGTCGCCGGTTCGGCGCCGGCATCGAGCAGGGCCCGCGCCACGTCGGGGTGCGCGCCTGCCACCGCCCACATCAGCGCCGTTCCGTTGGTGGTGGCGGTGCGGGCGTTCACCGCGGCGCCGCTCGCCAGCAGCGACTCGACGACCGGCAGGCTGCCGGTGCGCGCGGCCACCATCAGGGGCGTCAGCCCGCTGGCCCGCGCCGCGGCCGCGTCGGCGCCCGCCACCAGCAGCTTCTCGACCATCTCCAGGCTCGCGTTCTCCGCCGCCCGCTCCAGCGGCGTCACGCCGTGATCGTCGGCCGCATTCACGTCGGCGCCGGCGGCCAGCAGCAGGTCGGCCGTGTCGAGGTCGCCCCAGTGGGTAGCCCAGAGCAGCGCGGTGGACCCGTCCGCCCAGGGCGCGTCGACGTCCGCGCCCCGATCGATCAACGCGCGGACCGCCCCGGCGTCCTGCGCCGCCGCTGCCTCCACCACCAGCGCGTCTTGCGCGCGTGCATCCTGAGCGGTAGAGAGAGCACCCGCGCCGACAATAGCCGCCGCGATAACCAACGGACCCGCCGATCGACACATGCTGGCGCTCATCGTCCTGTCTCCATGGGAGTCCGTGGTGCGGGACTCCTCACGTTCCGCGTGTAGATTGCGACGACGATCCGACCGTCCCAGCCCACTATACGCAGGCGAACGGGAGCCGTCCATCCGATTCGTTCGAGCACGGGACCCCGCGTATAGGCCGGTGCTATACTCCGATTTCGAACTCGGATACAACCGGCTTTCGGATCGCGGACCACGAGGCGGACGACCATGTTCATGCCGAGGCTGTTGGGCGCCGTGGGACTCGTCGGGATCGTGGCGGCGATCGGGTCGCCGAACACCGCGGCCGTGGAGGCGGCGGGCTCGCCTTCCCAGGCCGCGGCCGCACCGGCGCCGCAAGCCGCCGCAGTCCCCGGTGAGCCCCTCTCGCGGGCGATCTTCGACCGCTACTGCATCACCTGCCACAACGAGCGGCTGCAGACGGCCGGTCTCATGCTCGACCGGCTCGACGTCGGCGACGTCGCCGGCAACGCCGAGGTGCTCGAGAAGGTCGTGCGCAAGCTGCGGGCCGGGCAGATGCCGCCGGAAGGCCGGCCGCGTCCGTCGCCGGCGGCGATCGACGCTTTCGCGATCTCGCTCGAGACTGCCCTCGACCGGCTGGCCGCCACCGACCCCAATCCTGGACGGGTGGTATCGCGCCGGTTGAACCGCGTGGAGTACGTCAACGCCGTCGAGGACCTGCTGGGGCTGGAAATCGACGGCGAGGCGCTGCTGCCGAGCGACATGGCCGGCTTCGGCTTCGACAACAACGCCGAGGTGTTGTCCATCACGCCGGCGCTGATGGCCCGCTACATCGCGGCCGCGACCAAGATCAGCCGCGCCGCGGTCGGCAGCCCAGACAACCGGCCGGTCATGCAGGTCTATCGCACGGGGTTCGAGCGCCGCGACGTCCGTCTCGACGAGCGGATGCCGTTCGCCAGCCACGGCGGCCTCGCCGTGCGCCATCACTTTCCGCTCGACGGCGAGTACGTCTTCACGATCCGGATGAAGCGCAACGGCACCAGCCAGGTCATCGAGGGGATCGGTGAGCGGGCGCACCAGATCGAGGTGCGGGTGGACCGGGCGCTCGTCCAGCGCTACGAGGTCGGCGGCAAGTACCCCGGGCCGGACCCCGGCTCGCTGATCGCGCCGCGCGAGGACGACGTCGCCGGGCAGCGGCTGCACGAGTACCGCATGACGGCCGACGGCGGGATGACGTTCCGCCTGCCGCTCGCGGCGGGCACGCGGCTCGTCTCGGTCGCCTTCACCGACGCGGCCCCGAGCCCGGTCGCCGTCACCGACCTTCCGGCCATCGGCATGCTCTACATCGCCGGTCCGTTCGACGGCTCGGTGCCGGCGGAGACGGCCAGCCGGGAGAGGATCTTCGTCTGCCGCCCCGCCGGCGCGACGCCGGTTGCCGAGGAGGCGTGCGCGCGGGAGATCCTCGGCTCGCTGGCGCGCCGCGCGTATCGCCGGCCGGTCACCGGGACGGAGGTGGAGGCGCTGCTCGAGGCGTACCGCGAGGGCCGCGCGGAGCGGGACTTCGAGGCGGGCGTCGAGCGCGGGCTGGAGACGCTGCTCGCGATGCCGCAGTTCCTGCTCCGGGTCGAGGCCCGGCCGGTGGATGCGCGGCCCGGCGAGGTCCATCCGCTGAGCGACCTGGAACTGGCGTCGCGGCTGTCGTTCTTCCTATGGCGGAGCCTGCCCGACGAGGAGCTGATCGACCTCGGGGCGAGCGGCCGGCTGAGCGATCCGGCGACGATGTCGGCCCAGGTGCGGCGGATGCTGTCCGATTGGCGCGCCACCCGCTTCATGAACGACTTCGTGGGCCAGTGGCTGCAGATGCGGGACATCGGGTCGCACGAGCCGGACGGCCGGCTGTTCGCGGCGTTCGACGACACGCTGCGCGCGGCCATGGTGCGCGAAACGGAGCTCTTCTTCGAGAGCCAGGTACGCGGGGACCGGCCGATTCCGGAGCTGCTCGAGGCGGACTACACGTTCCTGAACGAGCCGTTGGCCCGGCACTACGGCGTGGACGACGTCTACGGCAGCCATTTCCGGCGCGTGGACTGGAACGACGACCGGCGGCACGGGCTGCTCGGTCACGCGAGCCTGCTGACGGTGACGTCGTACGCCAACCGGACGTCGGTGGTCCTGCGCGGAAAGTGGGTGCTCGAGGCGTTGCTCGGCGCGCCGCCCCCGCCGGCGCCGGCCAACGTCCCGCCGCTGGAGGAGAACGACGCGGCCCGGCCGACGTCGCTGCGCGAGCGGATGGAGGCGCACCGTCGGAACCCGGTCTGCGCGACCTGTCATCGCCGGATGGACCCGCTGGGCTTCGCCCTGGAGAACTTCGACGCGATCGGACGCTGGCGCGACAAGGACGGCGGGGCCGACATCGACGCCACCATCGAGCTCTCCGGCGCCACCGTCGACAGCCCGCGAGCGTTCCGCGAGGCGCTGCTCCGGGAGGGGGACGGCGAATTCGTCAGGACCGTGGCGGAGAAGCTGTTGACCTACGCGCTCGGGCGCGGGGTCATGTACTACGACGCGCCGACGATCCGCCGCATGGTGCACGCGCTCGAGGGCGGCGAGCACCGGTGGTCGTCGCTCGTGCAGCAGGTGGTGTCGAGCGATCCGTTCCGGATGCAACGGATGCCCGACGCCGGCGACGGCGCGCCGGCCGCGGCGGCCGGGCAGCAATAGAGGCGGCAACCGGGCGCAGCAGGACGCGTTGCGGTCGGGAGAAGAGGGGCGCGCACGCTCGGGGCGGGCGCGCAGCGGCTATCGTCACGAGAGGCTCGCATCAAGGGGAGGGAAGGCATGTTCATCAGCAAGATGCATCTGCCGCGCCGGACCGTCCTTCGCGGAATCGGGGCGGCGGTGGCGCTGCCGCTGCTCGACTGCATGGTCCCGGCGCTGACCGCGACCAGCAGGACCGCCGTGGCGCCGGTGCGGCGCTTCGGCATCTTCTACGTGCCCAACGGGATGTCGATGCCGTACTGGTCGCCGAAGGCCGAGGGGCCGCTCGGCGCGGACGACCTGCCGCCGACGCTGCAGTCGGCCAGGAGCTTCGCGGATCGCATCCTGATGTGCGGAGGCCTGAACGACGAGGCGGCGAACCTGGTCAAGGGCGGCGGGGCGCACGCGCGCGCGGCCGGCACGTTCCTGACGTGCGTGCCGTTCCGGCACACGAACGGCGCCGACGTCTACGCCGAGACCACGATGGACCAGATCGCGGCGCGGGAGTTGTCGAAGGAGACGCAGATCACGTCGCTGGAGCTGGGGATCGAGCCCAACTCCATGCTGGGAACCTGCGGCGGGGCGTCCTGCGCCTACACCAACACGATCTCCTGGCGCTCGCCGACGACGCCGCTGCCGACGGAAAACGATCCGCGCGCCGTGTTCGAGATGCTGTTCGGTACGAGCGGCAGCACGGACCGGGAGGCGCGGCTGGCCCGCATGCGGCGCGACCGGAGCATCCTGGACAGCGTGAACGAGGCGCTGAGCGACCTGGAGCTGGTCATCGGCGGGAGCGACCGCAACAAGCTCGACGAGTACCTCGACGCGTTGCGCGACATCGAGCGGCGCATCCAGATGGCCGAGCAGCAGAGCGCGCGCGAGCTGCCGGTGGTCGATCAGCCGGTCGGCGTCCCGAGCGACTACGCCGAGCACGCGCGGCTGATGATGGACCTGCTGGGCCTCGCCTGGCAGACCGATCTGACCCGCATCAGCACGTTCATGCTGGCGCGCGAGATCAGCGGCCGGGCCTATCCCGAGGTCGGCGTGCCCGACTCGCACCACCCGCTCTCGCACCACCAGGACGAGCCGGCCAAGCTGGCGCGGCTGCACAAGATCAACGAGCACCACTTCCGGCAGTTCGCCTATCTGGTGGAGAAGCTCGCCGCGCTGCCGGAGGGCGACGGCACCATGCTCGATCACACGCTCATGCTCTACGGAACGGGCATCAGCGACAGCAACACGCACTTCTACGACGACCTGCCGATCGCGCTGGTGGGCGGCACGAAGGCCGGCATCAAGGGTGGGCGCTACGTGCGCTACCCGCAGGGAACGCCGCTGGCGAACCTGTGGGTCACGGTGCTGGAGAAGCTGGGCCTGCCGATCGAGACGTTCGGCGACAGCACGGGCCCGCTCGGCCGGCTGACCGATGTGTAGGAACCTGCGCAGAGGGCGCGTCCGCGGGTGCAATCGGCGCCGTTCCAGGTGCCCCGGGCGCGCCCGCAAGCCGGCATGCGGCGAGCGTGGCGCCCGGGCCGGCGCCGGCATGCTCTTCGTCGTTGTATTGCTGGCGTCGACGCTTGCGCCGCCCGCGTTCGCGCAGCAGGCCGAGCCGCCGGCGCCGCTCACCGGCGATGCCGCCATCGACGCGTGGGTGCGGACGACGTTCGGCCAGCCGGTCGATCTGGAGACGCTCGACGATCCGATCTGGGGCACCCGAACGCTGCTGGGGCCGACCGCGGGGCAGCCGGCGTTCAAGTATGGCCTGACGGCGGAGCAGATAGCCCTGATCGTCGACTATCTCGGCACCGTGGAGCGGTACGAGCCGGCCTACTGATCGTTCCGTCGCCGGCGTCCCATCTCGCGGGAGGAAGCATACGCAACCCCACTCTCCGGCGGATTCATGCCCTCATTCCGGCATGGTGCTCGCGGCCGGCCTTGCCGGTGGGCCGGGCGTTTCCGGCGCCGCCGCGCAGTCCGAGGGTGTCCCTGCGCAGCCCGCGGGCGTCCGCTGGAGAGCTTCGAGGCGCAGCTCCCCGGCGACTGCTGGGTGGCCGCAGCCATCCCTGGCTGCACACCATCCGCAAGCCGGGCGGGGGAGAGCCGAGCAACGCGGCGTGGGGGCCGGGCTGGACCAGCGACCACCTGGTGAAGATCGACATCGAGACCCACGAGGTGACGCTCTATCCGTTTCCCCACCGGGACGTGGGCGCCTACCAGTCGGTAGTGGATCTCGAGGGGATCCTCTGGACGGTCTTCACCAACGCCGACGCGGTCGGCCGGTTCGATCCGGAGACGGAGGAGTGGACCTGGTACGACCTGCCGACCGTGGGCACCGAGTCGCATGGGTTGCAGGTGGTCGCCGTGAACCGCCGGACGCAGGTCGGCGTGCCCTACTGGGGATCGAGCAAGATGGCGAAGCTCGAGTTTCTGACCGCGGACGAGCGGGCCGCCCTGAAGGCCGCGGCGGCGCGGCCAGCGGCGTCAGGGGGCGTGGGCTGCCGCTGGAAGCGACGGTGCAGGACGTGGTGTCATTGACGGGCGAGGGCCAATCGACGCGGAGCGTCGGGGGAGTGGAATCGATGTCGGAATCGCAGCGGCAACTGGATCGGCGAACGCTTTTGAAGCTGATGGGCGCGGCCTGCGTGTCGGGGGCGGCCGCCTCGGCGGGCGGCGCTCCGCTCGGGTCCGCCGCCGTCCACGCGGGAGGCGGGGTCGGGAGCGCTGGGGCAGGGCAGGCGCCCTTGCCCGCCGGTGTCACGCCGTTCGGCGTGCGGGTGAGCGACGCGGACCTCGAAGACCTGAACCGCCGCCTGCAGGCGGCCCGCTGGCCGCCGGATTCGCCCGGGGAGCCATGGTCCTACGGCACCGACCGCGCCTACCTGGAGGAACTCGTCGCCTACTGGCGGGACGAGTACGACTGGCGTGCGCACGAGGCGGCGCTGAACGCGTTCGATCACTACACGACCACGATCGACGGCCAGCTCGTCCACTTCGTCCAGCAGCGCGGACGCGGACCTGCGCCGCTGGGGCTGGTCATGTCGCACGGCTGGCCGGGCACGGTCTGGGAGATGCTCCCGTCGGTGATGGCGCTGGCCGACCCGGCGTCCCACGGCGGCGACGCGGCCGACGCCTTCGACGTGGTGGTGCCGTCGATCCCGGGTTTCGGCTTCTCCGGCGAGCCGGCCGAGGGAACCGACGTCGTGCGTACCGCCGAGCTCTGGGTCGCCCTCATGGACCGGCTCGGCTACGAGCGCTTCGGCGCCTACGGCAGCGACTGGGGCGCCGGCATCACGCGGGTGCTGGGGGCCAGCTACCCGGCGCGACTGGTCGGAGTTCATACGCCGGGCGCGCCTCCGCGCCTGCAGCGGGAGCCGGAGACCGACGAGGAGCGCGACTACCTCGCCCGCGCGAACCTCTGGTCCATCGACGAGACCGGCTACCAGCGCATCCAGGGCACCAAGCCGCAGACGCTGGCGTTCGGGCTCACCGACTCCCCGGTCGGACTGGCCGCCTGGATTACCGAGAAGCTCCGTTCCTGGAGCGACTGCGACGGCGACGTCGAGACCCGATTCAGTAAGGACCAGATCCTCACGCTGATCTCCATCTACTGGCACACTCGCACCATCGGCACCAGCGTCCGCTACTACCACGCGAACGGGCTGGGCAGCTCGCGGCAGCGTAGAGGGGCCGTGGGGCCGGTGCAGGTCCCGCAGGGATTCGCGGAGTTCGTCGGCATCCCGCTGCGCGCGCATCCGCCGCGGTCATTCCTCAGCGAGCCGGCGGAGAACGTCACGCACTGGACGATCCACGATACCGGCGGCCATTTCCCGGCCATCGAGGAGCCGACGCTCCTCGTCGAGGACCTGCGCACGTTCTTCCGGCCCCTGCGTTCCCGGTAGCACCCCGGCGCGGGACCGTCAGCCCTCCCGGTAGCGCCCCGGCGCGGGACCGTCAGCCCTCCCGCCGCCCGCCGCTAGTGCGACTTCGCCGGAAAGGACTACGCCGCGTGCCGAGGGTCCGTCAACCGTGGTTGCGGGCCAGGTTGCGCAAACGGCAGCGAGACTCCCGCGGCCCGGCTGAGGAGACTGTGGCATGCGGAGGGCTGCGATGGTATTCGACCGCTGCGGGTCGCCGGGCCGACTGTGCCTGGGCCGGGATCTTGCATCGAGAGGTCGGGAAGCACGATCATGGGCGGTGCATCCGTCCGGAGGATGGATCATGATGCGAGCTCCCGACACATCACCGCCATTCGATACGCAACAGGCGGTCGAGCATCTGCAGGCCGGAGGATTGACGAGCGCACAGGCGGTAGCCATCACGCGTACGCTCGTCGATGCAACGGTGAACCTCGCGACGAGAGCGGATGTGGTCGCCGTGAGAGCGGACGTGGTCGCCGTGCAGGCCGGGATCGACGAGCTCAAGGCATCCAATGGCCGGCTCAAGGACGTGATCGACGAGGTCCGGCTGACCGTCGCGCGATCACAGGCGGCCACGATGCGGATGATGATGCTGATGTCGTTCGGCATCATCGGGGCAGTGGTCGGGCTCCTGCGGTGGGTCCTGCCGCAATAGAACCGATTGCGCCGCCAAGCCCGCCGCAAGGCTCCGTGCCTGGCCCCAGCCCCACCGCCCCAGGAGCCTGTGCCGCAGAACGCACTTCGTTGCGTTCTGCGGCGCAGGCTCCTAGAATACGGTGATCGGGACGTTCGCCCGCGGAATCCCGGCGCAGGAGAAAACGCATGCTGAACCCTCGGCGAGTCGGCATCGTCGTCATGCTCATCGGGCTGTTGGGCGCCGGGAGCTTCGCCGCTCCCGTCGAGGCGCAGGAGCCCGCCGCCGCGGCGGTTGCGGCCGATGCGCCCCACCACAGCCTGGTCAACCGCTACTGTCTCTCGTGCCACAACGACAGGACCCGGACGGCCGGGCTGGCGCTCGAATCCATCAACACGCAGGCGCTCGGCGACAACCGGGAGGCGTGGGAGAAGGTCGCCCGCAAGCTGCGGGCCAGGCAGATGCCGCCGGCGGGTGGCCGCCGGCCCGACGAGGCCGCCTACACAGCGGCGCTCGCCTCGCTGGAAGGTGCGCTCGACGGCCTGGCCGCGGCGCATCCGGACCCGGGCCGCACCGACACGTTCCGTCGTCTCAACCGCACGGAGTATCACAACGCGGTCCGTGATCTGCTGGCGCTGGAGGTGGACGTTGCCGACCTGCTCCCGAGCGACTCGTCGAGCTACGGCTTCGACAACATCACGGTCGGCGATCTGTCGCCGACGCTGCTCGAGCGCTACGTCTCGGCGGCCGAGAAGATCGCCCAGCTCGCGGTCGGCCGTGCCGGCCGGGCGCCGGGGGGCACCACGGTTCGCATTCGCCCGGACCTGACGCAGGAGAAGCACATCGCAGGTCTGCCGGTCGGCACCCGCGGCGGCGTCCTCGTCGAGCATACGTTCCCCGTCGACGGCCACTACGAAGTGTCGGTGCGCCTGGCGCGAGACCGCAACGAGCACGTCGAAGGGCTGAGCGAGTCTCACCAAGTGGAGCTGCTGCTGGACGGCGACCGCGTGGAGCTGTTTACGGTGGAGCGGCCGGCGTACCGGGAGGACGTGGCGCTGATCTATCAGCCGTCGCACGACAACGTCGACGCGCACCTGAAGGTCCGGATGCCGGTGACCGCCGGACCGCACGCATTGGGGGTCACGTTCCCGAAGCTCCCGTCGCTGCTCAAGGAAACGGCGCGGCAGCCCTACGAGGCGCACTTCAACTACTACCGCCACCCGCGCCTGCAGCCGGCCGTCTACGAGGTGTCGATCACCGGTCCGTACGACGCGGCCGGGCCGGGCAGCACGCCGAGCCGGGAGCAGGTCTTCATCTGCCGGCCGGCCACCCCGGACGAGGACCACGCCTGCGCCGAGCGCATCCTGAGCAAGCTGATGCGGAAGGCGTACCGCCGGCCGGTGACCGAGGCGGATCTGCAGGGGCCGTTCGAGCTCTACCGCGCGGCGCGCGGCGCGGACGGGTTCGAGGCGGGGGTGGAGATGGCGCTGGCCGCCGTGCTGGTCAGCCCCGAGTTCCTTTTCCGCATCGAGCAGGATCCGAACGGGGTCGAGGCGGGCGAGGCCTATCGGCTGGACGACCTGGAGCTGGCGTCGCGGCTGTCGTTCTTCCTCTGGAGCAGCATCCCGGACGATGAGCTGCTCGACCTGGCCGAGCGGCGCATGCTCAGGGACCCGGAGGTGCTGGAAGGGCAGGTGCGGCGGATGCTGGCCGATCCGCGCTCGCGCAACCTCGTGACCAACTTCGCCGGGCAGTGGCTGCACCTGCGCAATCTCGACGCGATCCGGCCGGACATGCGCGTTTTCCCGGACTTCGACGACAACCTCCGGCAGGCCTTCCGGCAGGAGACGGAGATGCTCGTCGACAGCGTCATGCGCGAGGACCGCAGCGTGCTCGACCTGCTGCGCGCGGACTACACGTTCGTGAACGAGCGTCTGGCGAAGCACTACGGCATTCCGTACGTCTACGGCAGCCGGTTCCGCCGCGTCGAGTTCGACGGCGACGAGGAACACGCCCCGCGGGGCGGACTGCTGCGCCACGGGAGCATCCTGCTGGTCACCTCCTACGCCACCCGCACGTCGCCCGTCATCCGCGGCAAGTGGATCCTGGACAACGTGCTCGGCGTGCCCCCGCCCCCGCCGCCAGCCAACGTGCCGGAGCTGGAGGAGACGGGGACCGGCGCGCGAGCGTTGTCGATGCGCGAGCGGCTCGCCGGGCACCGGGCCAACCCCGCGTGCGCGAGCTGCCACCGGCTGATGGACCCGGTCGGCTTCGCTTTCGAGAACTACGACGCGGTCGGACGCTGGCGGATCGCCGACGGCGGCGCGCCGATCGACGCGTCGGGGACGCTGTTCGACGGCTCGGCCTTCGACGGCGTGGGCGAGCTGCAGGAAGCGCTGCTGGCCCGACCGGAGCTGTTCGTCACCACCGTTGCCGAGAAGCTGCTGACGTTCGCCACGGGGCGGGGGGCCGAGTACTACGATGGGCCCGCCATCCGCCGGATCGTGCGCGAGACGGAGGCGGACGACTTCCGGTTCTCGTCGCTCGTTCTGGAGATCGTCAACAGCACGCCGTTCCAGATGAGGAAAGCATCATGATCATCTCGAAGAAGGCCTTGCCGCGGCGGACGTTCCTGCGGGGCATGGGCGCCACCGTCGCGCTCCCGCTCCTCGATGCGATGGTGCCGTCGATGACGGCCCTGGCGAAGACGGCGGCCGCCCCGGCGCGGCGCCTCGGCTTCGTTTACATCCCGATGGGCTCGCACATCGCAAGCTGGACCCCGCCGGGCGAGGCGGGCGCGCTGGAGAAGCTGTCGCCCAGCCTGAGCCCGCTGGCCCCCGTGCAGGATCAGCTCACCGTCCTGACCAACCTGGAGCTGCGGAACGCCTATCCGGGCACGCACGCCACCTCGAACGCCGCCTTCCTGAGCGCGGCCACCGCGAAGTGGACCGAGAGCAGCGACTACTACCTCGGCACGACGGTCGACCAGATCGCCGCGCAGCAGATGGGGCAGGAGACGCGGCTGCCGTCGCTTGAGCTGGCGATGGACCTGATGGACATGGTGGGGCAGTGCGACAACGGCTACGCCTGCGTCTACCAGAACAACCTGTCGTGGTCGTCGCCGACCACGCCGCTGCCGTCCGAGGCGCATCCGCGGGTCGTGTTCGAGCGGCTGTTCGGCGAAGGGGGCAGTGCGGAGGAACGCCGCGCCGCGCTCGGGCGCCGGGCCAGCCTGCTCGACTGGGTGCGCGACGACATCGCGCGGCTGCAGGGGCAGCTCGGGCACGCCGACCGCACCAAGGTCAGCGAGTACCTCGACACGGTGCGCGAGGTGGAGCGCCGCATCCAGCGGGCGGAGTCGGAGACGATGGGCAACCCGCTGCCGGACCTCGACCGTCCGGTCGGCGTCCCGGCTGCCTACGCCGACCACGCGAAGCTGATGTTCGACCTGCAGCTTCTGGCGCTGCAGGGCGACGTGACGCGGGTCGTCACGTTCCAGCTCTCCCGCGAGGCGAGCAACCGGACCTACACCGAGATCGGCGTCCCCGATCCGCACCACCCGACTTCGCATCACGGCAACGACCCCGCGAAGCTCGCGATGCTGGCGAAGATCAACCAATACCACGTCTCGCTGTTCGGCGACTTCCTGGAGAAGCTGGCCGAGGTGCCGGACGGGGACGGCTCGCTGCTGGACCACTCGCTGTACCTGTACGGCAGCGGGATGGGCAACCCGAACGTGCACGACCACACCAACCTGCCGATCGTCGTGGCCGGCGGCGGCGCGGGCCGGTCGAAGGGCGGACGGCACCTGAAGTACGCGGAGCCGGAGCCGATGGCGAACCTGCACCTCGGGTTGCTGGATGCGGTCGGCGTCCGTCTGGACAAGTTCGCCGACAGCACGCGGCGGATCGAGACTCTGCTCGACCCGCTTTCGCTGGCCGGCTGAGGGGTGCCGGGAGTCTGCGCCGCAGAGAGCGGCGCAGACTCGATGCCGACTCGGGAGCCGGGGAACAACCGGGGAACACCGACAGGAGCCGGGGAGAGGACAGTCATGCGTTGCACACGCTGTACGGGGGCTTGGCTTGCCGTAGCGCTGCTCGCGGCGCCGCTGGGGGCTGCGGGCGCCGACGCGCCGTTGGCCGACGCGGTGCAGCGGCAGGACCTCGCGGCCGTCGGCGACCTGCTGCAGGCGTCGACCGACGTCAATGCGCGGCAGGTGGACGGCATGACGGCCCTCCACTGGGCCGCGTACTACGACGATGCGGAGCTCGTGGGACGACTCGTGGAGGCCGGCGCCGGCGTGCACGCGGCGAATCGGTACGGCGTGACGCCGCTCTCGCTGGCGGCCGAGAACGCCAACGTCGCCATGGTCGAGCGGCTGCTCGAAGCCGGAGCCGACCCGAACACCACGCTGCCCGGCGGCGAGACCGTGCTGATGACGGCCGCGCGGACCGGCCGGGTGGGCGCGGTCCGCGCCCTGCTGGCCGCGGGCGCCGATCTCGTGGCGCAGGAGCCGGTGCGCGGACAGACCGCGCTGATGTGGGCGGTGGCCGAGGGCCACGCCGACGTGGTGGAGACGCTCGTCGAGGTCGGGGCGGATTTCCGCACGCCGCTCGATTCCGGATTCACGCCGTTCCTGTTCGCCGTGCGCGAGGGGCACCTGGGCGTCGTTCGGACCCTGCTCGCCGCGGGCGTCGACGTCGACCGCACGGTCGACGAGGTGATCCGCCAGGAGCGGGCGTACCGCACCGGCCGGCCGCTCCGCGTCGGCACCACGCCGCTGATGGTGGCGGTCACCAACGCCCACTGGGACGTCGCCGCGGCGCTGCTCGACGCCGGCGCCGATCCGAACCGCGCCGGTCCCGGGTATACCGCGCTGCACCTGGTTCCCCGGGTGCGCAAGCCGGGGGTCGGAGACAACGACCCGGCGCCGTACGGTTCCGGCCGGATGTCGAGTCTCGATCTCGTGCACAGGCTCGCCGAGCATGGAGCGGATCTGGACGCACGGATGACCGAGCGGCGCAACCTCAACGTCACGCGGCATCATGAAGTCGGATCGACGCCGTTCATGCTGGCGGCGCTGGTCGCCGACGCCGAGCTGATGCGGACCCTGGTCGACTTGGGCGCCGATCCGCTGGCGAAGAACGACGAGTTCAGCACGCCGCTGATGGCCGCGGCGGGGCTCGGCACGCGCTCTCCCGGCGAGGACGCGGGCACCGAGGAAGAGGTGCTCGAAGTGGTGGAGCTGCTCCTCGAACTCGGGGACGACATCAACGCGGTCGACGACAACGGCGAGACCGCCATGCACGGCGCCGCCTACAAGAACCTCCCGCGAGTGGTCGAGTTCCTGGCCGCCAACGGCGCGAGCATCGACGTCTGGAACGAGGAGAACCGCTACGGCTGGACGCCGGTCACCATCGCCCGCGGCTACCGGTTCGGCAACTTCAAGCCGTCCCCGGTCACCGTCGCGGCCCTCGAGCGGGTAATGGGGGAGGCCGGCGTCGCGCCCTTGAGCGACACGGAGGAGGAGGGCGTCGACATCTACGCTTCCCCGACGCCTCCGGCGCCGCAGCCGCCTCCGGCTGCCGTGCCGCCGCGGTGAGGTCAACTCCGCTCTTCGAGCGAAGCCAATCTGGGATCTGCAAAGGTTCCCGGCGGGAATTCGAACTCGCGTCGCGGGAACTCGCAAAGCACCTGCGCGCCGGCTACGCCGATCCGAATCCGCCAGGTATGGCGCTCCATGGGGCGCGGTTTGGAGAAGGCCCCGCAGGCGAGCACGGCCAGGTTCGCGCCGGCGCGCGGATCGCGGACGGATTCGTAGCGAATCAGCGTGAGCCGGGCACTCCTTGCGCTGTCCGTCAGCGATTGGCAGGGCCCGTAGTCGGTCGGATGGACCCAGGCAGCACGGTACTCGACAAACGGTGAATCCATCAGATCGATCGCATGATCGACTGCCAGTGCGACGCTGAACCCGGTGTATTCGACGGCTTCCTTCGGCCAGGGCGTCCCGGGTGACTCGGCGAAGAAGAGCAGGCGGTAGAAGACGATCTCCGCGACGGCGGTCTCGGGTTCCTCGGACGCGTAGAAGACGCCGCTGGTATGCCCCGGACGGCGAAACCGGGATCCTGCCCGGTTCGTGGCAGCGTAGCGAAACGGTGTGGCGAGCAGGTAGTCGAGATGCCGACAGTCTGTGGGGATGACCGGTTTCGTCATCTCGATGAGACGCTCGAGGATGCGCTGCTCCTTGAGTGTGTCCACCAGCTTCAGCGTCGAGACCCGATGCTGGGCTTCGACAAAGCGCCAGCCTCGAC
This sequence comes from Vicinamibacterales bacterium, assembly GCA_965116825.1. GTDB lineage: Bacteria > Acidobacteriota > Vicinamibacteria > Vicinamibacterales > UBA8438 > WTFV01. The sequence goes on along the minus strand of OZ220736.1, from coordinate 5,528,022 downwards.
CCTCGTAGCGCTCCGATTCAGATGCGAGCGCGGCGGGCGTCCAGGTAGGCGATGACATCCAACAACCCCGTAATGGTTCGGATCTTGTCGACGGGGCAGCCATCGAGCGCCTCGTTGGCGTTGCTCAACCACGCGCGTGCGACCCGCGTGTCGCCCCCGACGATGGCGTCGAGCGATCTGAACAGCCGCACGAACAGGACCGCGAGTTCGAACGGCTTCGTGCCCGGAGCAAGAGCGAAACCGTCGTTCTTCATGCGGGAAACGGTCGCTTCGCTCACACCGATGACGGGGGCGAGCGCCCGGGCGGTGACCCCGAGTTCCTCGGCGGCGCTCAGCAGGGCTTTCGTCACGACGGTGCCCTGGTCCGGCGCGAGAAGTGAGGAGGCGAGAGGCGAGGCTGTCATCTGCAGAAAGTCTAGCATGCTATAATTTCCGTGGGAACTGCTGGTCCCGGCGGACGAAAGACGGCAGAGGTTGTCGAGAGTGGCGAGCGACTACGCATTCGAGCTGTTTCCGGAACTCGCCAGCACCGTGCCCTCGTTCCACGAGGGTGTCCTGCCGTCGCAGGAGATACGGAAACTGATTCGAGCCGGCCGCGTCCATGCGTCCGAGGAGATCGATGACGGCCAGATTCAGCCGGCCAGCCTGGACTTGAGACTGGGACGCGTCGCCTACCGCCTGCAGGCCAGCTTTCTGCCGGGCCGGGAGTCGGCGGTGCAGCGCAAGCTGGACGGCCTGGCCATGGCGGAGCTCGATCTGACGCGTTCCACGGTGCTCGAGAAGGGTTGCGTATACCTGGCGCCCTTGATGGAGGGACTTCGCCTTCCCGACGAGCTGGGGGCCAAGGCGAACCCGAAGAGCACCACCGGCCGTCTGGACGTGTTCACGCGGCTGATCACGGACTACGGCGCCGAGTTCGAGTTCGTGCCGAAGGGCTACGCGGGACCGCTCTTCGCGGAGATCGTGCCGCGGACTTTCTCCGTGATCGTACATCCGGGCCTGAGCCTGTCGCAGCTCCGCTTCATCCGGGGCCGGGCGCCGTCTTCCGATGCGCACTTGCGCGATCTGGACCGGGAGGAAGCGCTCATCTATCTCGACGAGACGAATCCCGGCACGGCGCTGATTCGTGACGGTCTGAAGGTATCGGTAAGCCTGCAGGGCGACCGGGACACGGACATCGTCGCCTACCGGGGCAAGAAGAATACGCCGCTCGTCGATTTGAAGAGGGTCGATTACTACGACGCCGACCGGTTCTGGGATCCGATTTCGAGTCGCCCTGACGGCCGGCTCATCCTCAATCCGGGGGATTTCTACATCCTCGCGTCACGGGAGCGCGTGCGTGTGCCTCCGCAGTACGCGGCCGAAATGGTGCCGTTCGATCCCTCGGTAGGCGAGTTCAGAATCCACTACGCCGGCTTTTTCGATCCGGGTTTCGGCTACGGCGACAGCAACATCACCGGCACGCCCGCCGTTCTGGAGGTCCGGGCTCACGAGACCCCGTTCGTGATCGAGCACGGCCAGGTCGTCGGACGTCTCGTCTACAGTCGCGTTCTCGACGTGCCGGAGAAGATCTACGGGAAGTCGATCGGGTCGTCCTACCAGCGTCAGGAGTTGGCGCTCAGCAAGCAGTTTCGGCGGAGAGACAGGCCGTCCCCGGCGGCAGGAGAATGAGCACGAGGCCGTCGCGTTCTGGAACGGGCGATCGGGCCATCGCGTGACGCCCTTACCGATAGCGCTATAGTGTAAGGAGGCAGGAAGCCAGAATGCTCGTACGCGTTACGTCGAAGCGGCAAGTGACGTTTCCGGCGCGGGTGCTGGACGCGCTCGGCGTGCGGCCCGGCGACCGCATCGAGCTGCAGGAAGGGCCGGACGGTTTCATCCTGCGTCCGCGGCGCATCGATTACGACCGGCTCGGCACCCTGCGTAGCCGGCTTCGCGAGGGGCGGGGCGGCTTCGATGTCGGAGCCTTCCGCGACGAGCCGCATGACCCCGCGCTTCGGGATTGACACGTCGGTCTTGGTGCGGCTGGTCGCGGGGGAGCCGCAAGCCGAGTTCGAGCGCTGTGTCGAGACGCTGCGGTCGCTGATCGAGGACGACGGCGCCGAGATCGTGGTCTCGAACCAGGTCATCGGGGAGGCCTACGTCGCCCTTCAGCATCACTACGGGGTTTCGAAGACCGAGGCTCGCGCCGGCCTGCTCGACGTGCTCCGCAGCGGGGTGGTTGCGCCGCTGAACGGACGGGGAGTTCTTGCGGCTCTGGAAGCACGCGAAGGCGCAGGTCTTCTTGACCGTCTGATCTCCGAAGAGTATTCCCGCGTTGGCTTGGAAGCGTTGACGCTGGATCGGAGGATGGCCAGCTTGCCGGGGGTTCGGCGTCTGTGACGGTGGTCGGAGCGCCATGCACGTCTCGATGCGAGCGTCGTTGCTGATTACGGCCGCAGCGTTTACGGCGGCCGTGTTGCTGTGCCGTCCGGACGCGGCTGCGGCGGAAGACCGGGCGATTCTCGTACTGGCGCCATCGGCAGGCGACGATCGCATCGAGCCGGCGCGCGAGGCCGTCGCGTTCTGGAATGCCCGGCTGGAAGAGCTCGGCGTCGAGACGCGCCTCGGCTGGCCGCGGGTGGTCGTCGCGTCTCCGGTGGCGCGGGCTGTGGAGAACTACGCCCGCAGCGTCGCCCAGCGCGGCGTCCGCCTCCCGGGCGGGGAAGCGGAGCCCGATGCGCCGGCGGAGCTGACGGGACTGGACGCCGATATCGTGGTGCTGCTGTCGCGGCAGGACATTCTGTCGTACACGTGGCCGCTGCCGCGGATCGATCCGCTGCGCTACCTGGTCGTGATTCGCCGTGCTCGGGGCCTGGATCGAGGCGACGCGATGGTGAGCCGGCACGTGGTCGCCCACGAGCTGGGCCATGCGCTCGGCCTGCTGCACAACGACTCTCCGGACACGCTCATGTGCGGGCCGTGCCAGCCGCTGCTCTCCGAGCCCGACGAGACCGGGTTCCTTCCGCTGACGGACGCCGAGCGCGAACGGCTCATCGCGTTGTACGGCCGGCCATAGCCTCCCCGCCGGATCGCAATCGCCACGCCCGTACGGACAGGAGCACGGTGCCGCGGGGCTGTAGACTCGCGGCATGCGAGCAGGGACTGTGCGGTATCGGACCGGGAGGCAGGCATGATGCGAACGATGCGGATGCGCCCGGGCGTGGGCGGGGCTGCCGCTGCTGGTTTCGGCGAGCGCGGGTGCGCCGTCATGGGCGCCATGAGCAGGTTGCCGATCGTGCTCGCCGTGCTCGCGCTGCAGACTGTCGTCGTCGCTGCCGACGACGGGGTCGAAGCGACGGCGATCGTCGAACGCGCTCTCGAAAGGGCCGCGGCGCAGCGGGAGTCGGGCATGGCGCTCGATTTCGAGTACACCACCGCCGGCGTCTTCGAGTCTCTGGACCGGGACGGGAACGTGACCCGCACGGAGACGGCGCGGCGGCTCCGCTATGCCCTCGAAGGCCATCTCTACGCCGAGGTCGTCGAGCGCGACGGCAAGCCTCTCGACGGTGACGACGCGCGCGCAGAACGCGAGAGAAAGGCGGAGTTCCTCCGGGAAGTGCGACGCCACGCCGCGCGCGGCGCGCGCTACGAGCCGGAGGAGATGAGCGTCGATTTCGACCGCGAGCTGATGGCGCGCTACGACGTCAGACTGGCTGGGACCGAAGAGGTGCGCGGGCACGCGTGCTGGGTGATCGCGTTCGAGCCCCGGGACGGGCGGCTGCCGGACCGGCGGCGGATCGACAAGGCCCTGAATCGCTCTACGGGTCGGATCTGGATCGCGCAGGACGATTACGGCGTGGTTCGCGTGGACTTCACGATGCAGCGTCCGTTCCGATGGGTGTTGGGACTGGTGGGCACCCTGCGTCACGCGACGGGGCAGTTCGACTTCCAGCGGCTCGAACCGGGCCTGTGGATGCCGGTGGTCTCCCGCATCGAGTTCGACGTGCGCCTGTTCTTCGGAATCAAGTCGATGCGCAGCCGCATCCGGAGCGAGTGGCTCGAGCACCGGCCGGCCGGCGCAACGGCGGCCCTGCCCTGACGTTGGATCGGTGCTGCTGCCGTCCATCGCGACTGGTGAAGAAGCGGTAAGCGGCCGATACCTGATTCGTGGGGCCACGAAACGGCGGCAAGGTAGTAGCCGTCCGCGGCGGAGTCCTGGCGTGCAGCCTGATCTGGGCAGCCGTTCCGGCGAACGCACAGTCCGGAAGCGAGCCTGTCGCCGGTGATCGGCCGGACGCCGACGCGATCGTCGAGCGCGCGCTCGACGTGGCATCGCGGCAGCGGACAGCGGCTCTCGACAGCCCCTTCGAGTACGTGACCTCCGGAATCGTCGAGACGCTGGACGCCCAGGGGAACGTCGCCCGTACCGAGACGGACCGGCGCCGGCACTATCTCCTCGAGGGCCACTTCTACGCGGAGCTCATCGCCCGCGACGGGCGTGCACTCGACCCCGACGACGCGCGGGACGAGCGCGAGAGAAGGGCCGAGTTCATCCGCGAGGCGAGGCGCCACGCCGCACGCGGCGAGCGGTACGACCCGGACGAGATGCACGTCGACTTCGACTCCGAGCTGATGGCGCGCTACGAAACGACGCTGGTCGGCAGCGAGATCGTCCGCGGCGAAGCCTGCTGGGTAATACGCTTCGCGCCGCGCCCGGGTCGATTGCCGGACCACAGGCGCATCGACAAGGCGCTGAACCGTTCCATCGGCCGCCTCTGGATCACGCAGCACGACTACCGCGTGGTTCGGGTCACCTTCGAGACGTACCGTTCCTTCCGCTGGCTCTGGGGCATTGCCGGCACGCTCCGTCACGCGACGGGTCGGTTCGACCTGCAGTGGATCGGGCCGAGTCTCTGGGGGCTCGCGAGTTCCCAGGTCGAAATCGACCTGAGCGTGCTGTTCGGCATGAAGTCGATCCGCCGTCGCATCCGAAGCGAGTGGATCGAGCAACCGCCGTCGCATAACGCGGCTCCCTGACGGTCGGACGTTCGTCCGCTGCCCGAACTTCAGGCGACGAGCATCCGTCTACGGTCAAGAAGGCCCGCACGAGGACGCGCACTTCTGCCCGTCGCCGGTTGTGTGGCCGGGAGAGAGCCCATGTCGAATCGCACCTCGTGGTCCGCACTCGTCATCGCCAGTCTGCTGTTCCTCGGTGGCGTCTCCTCCGCCCAGGATACCGGCCCTCAGCCGTGGCTGCACGTACAGGTCACGGCCGACGAGGACGGCTCCGAGAACGTCAGGGTCAACGTGCCGCTGTCGGCGGCGGAGCCGATGCTGGCCCTGGTGCCGCACCGCATTCTGGAGGACGGGCAGCTCAGTCTGGCCGGCCGGGACGTGCCGCTGAACGTGGGCGCCATGCGAGACCTCTGGCGGGCGCTCACGGAGGTCGGCGACACGGAGTTCGTCACCGTCGACCGTGACGACGAGGTGGTCCGCATTGCCCGGGTGGGGGATCAGATCACCGTGCAGGTAGAGGATCGGGGCGAAGAGGGAAGCGAGACCGTTGACGTCCAGCTCCCGATCATGGTGGTCGACGCGCTCCTCTCGGGGGGCGGCGACACGCTCGACGTGCGGGCCGCGGTCGAGCGGTTGGGCGAGCTGCGCGGCGATATCGTCCGGGTCACCGAGGACGAGCGGCAGATCCGCATCTGGATCGACGAGGCCGCGTCGCAATAGGAAGCGCGGGCTTCGAGCGGGTCGCCCGACGGGATGGAACGCAGCGATCGCCGCTGCGACCAGCGCAACGGGCGGCTCGCGATCGTTCCCCGTGGCTTCGCACTCCTGTCGCCGGAGCGATCCCCCCTCCATGCGCGCGCCGCCGCGGCGTCGACCGCACGTCCCGGCTTTCTGTCGACACGGTTCACGGCCGCTCGTGCACCCCGCTTCCGCACAGGGTAATCTCCAATCTGCAGGCGTCGGATTCCTGGTTACGGCTGGATTGTGATCGCGACCGAACCGGAGGTGTCTCATGGCAATGTGGATCGACCAACCGGCGAGTACCGTGCGCACGGGGAAGGTGACGCGCCGCCAGGTGCTCGTTGCAGGCATCGCGGCAGCGGTCGCACGGCCCGCAACCGCGCTGGCCGGGCCGCTCGCGTTCCGGGTGCCGGGCGCCCCGGCCGCGGGTGCGGTGACGGCCGAGTCGTCGCTGCCGATCCGCGTCAGCACCCTGAATCACGTCAGCTTCGGGTGCGCGGACCTGCGGCGCACCGTGGCGTGGTACGAGAGGGTCCTGGCCATCCCGCGCCACGCGTTCCAGGACTACGGAGGCGGCCAGACCGTTCTCCGGGTGTCCAGCGATCCGCCGGCGTACATGGCGTTGTCGCAGAGGAGCCCCGAGAGCCTGCAGGCCCCGCCGTCGCGGCGACCGCACTTCTGCTGGGGAATCGAGGACTTCAACGTCCACCGGATCTTCGAGGGGCTCGCCGAGATGCCCGCCCTCGCCCGCTCGGTGCTGCGGGAGGGCACGACGATCAACGGCGTCAACTTCGACGGTCCGGACGGCGCTCCGATTCAGTTCAACCCGATCATCGCCTGCGGCGGCCTGGGCTTCCTGGGAGAGGTCTGCGACGACGCGGCCGAGGCGGTTCGGCAGCCCGGCGACCCGCCGCCGATACCGGTCCGAACGCTGAATCACGTCAAGTACCACGTTTCGGACCTGTCGAGCGCCCTGGCGTGGTATCAGCGGCTGACGGACATGCCGGTGGTGGCCTGGCAGGAGCCGCAGGGGGGACCGCGGACCGCCGGCTACCAGGGACGTCCCATCCCCGTCCTGCGGGTGGGCGCGGGACCGCAGCACCTGGCTCTGGTCGAGGGCGCCGGTCCGGAGGCGTTCCGGCTCCATGTGGGTCTCGGCGTGGAGGGATTCGATCCGGACGCGGCTCTGGAGCGGCTGGCCGAGCACGGCGTGACCGCGCACCTGAGGCTGCGCGGGGGGGTCACGAAGGAGGTGCTGGTGGACGCCCCGGACGGGGTGCGGCTGCAGTTGCAGGATGTGAGCTACTGCGGCGGAGGAGGGGTGCTGGGCAACGCGTGCTGACGGCGGCCGGGCGCATGGCGGCGTGGTGGCGGGCGACGGCTGTCGACGGGGCGGGATATCATCGGAGCCGGGAGACATCATGAGCAGAATGAATCACGCGCTCGTCATCGCGGTCGTCGCGTGCCTGCTGGCGCCGGGAAGCGGTCTGGCGCAGATCACCGACTTCGACCTGGCAGTGGTGGAGTCGCCGGCGCTCGGCGGCGACTCGTTCGGTGCGGCCGGGCAGTACGAGCTGCTGCGCGGCGTCGTGACCGGCGAGGTCGATCCGGCGGATGCCCGTCACGAGCACATCGTGAACCTGGACCGGGCCCCGCGCAACGCGGCGGGACGGGTCGAGTATCGCGCCACGGTGGAGATCTACCGTCCCATCGACATGCGCCGCTGGAACCGGGCCCTCTACCACACGGTTTCGAACCGGGGCGGGGCCGGAGCGGCCGAGGCGGCCCTGCTCGAGCGGGGGTTCGCCTTCGTCCGGGTGGGATGGCAGGGCGACCTCACGCCCACCGGGTCGAACATCGTCGCCTACCTGCCGGTGGCGACCGGGACGGACGGTTCTCCCATCGTCGGTCCTGCGCTCGAGGAGTTCATCTTCAACGATGCCGAGTCCGTTTCGCGGGGGCGTCTGACCTATCCGGCCGCCTCGCTCGAGCCGCGCGGCGGGATGCTGTCCGTGCGCGCGACGCAGGACGCCGACCGCATGCGCCCGGACGACCTGCAATGGCGCTACGTGAGCGACACCGAGATCGAGATCGACCGCCCGGCCGGCTTCGACGGCGGTGCGATCTACGAGTTCATCTACGAGGCGAAGGATCCCATCGTGCTCGGGCTGGGCTTCGCCGCGATGCGCGACGCCGTCTCGTACCTGCGCTACGAGACGGCCGACGGCGACGGCAACCCGAACCCGCTCGCGGAGCCCGGCCTGCCGACCAGCGCCACCTCGCTCGGCATCTCCCAGAGCGGCCGGATGCTGCGCGACTTCCTCTACCAGGGCTTCAACGAGGACGTCGCCGGCCGCATCGTGTTCGACGGCATGCACCCGAACATCGCGGGATCGCGCAAGACGTTCACCAACTACCAGTTCGGCCAGCCGGGCCGCTGGCAGAAGCAGCACGAGGACCACGTGTACCCCGGCGATCAGTTCCCGTTCACCTACGCCACGCTGACCGACCCGCTCAGCGGCCGGACGGACGGGTTGCTGGAACGGTGCGCGGCGTCGAACACCTGCCCCAAGATCGTGCACAGCGACGGCGAGGCCGAGCTGTGGCAGGCGCGCGCCTCCCTGGTGGTCACCGACCCGGAGGGGGGGCACATCGAGCTGCCCGACGACGTGCGTGTCTACCTGCTGTCCGGCACGCAGCACGGCGGCGGTCCCGGCGTTCACACGCGGACGCCGAGTCGGGGGATGTGCCAGAACCCGAGCAATCCGCTCGCGCTGGCCCAGATCCGGACGGCCTTGAGCGTCGCGCTCCACGAGTGGGTGGCCCAGGGCGTCGAGCCGCCGCCGAGCCGGTTTCCGACCGTCGCGGACGGGGAACTCGTCAGCGCGGTCGATCTCGACTTCCCCGACATTCCGGGCGTGACGTACTCCGGGTCGTACAACCCCCTGCATCTTGCCGACCACCGCTCGCTGCCGCCGATGTACGGCGATGCCTATGCCGTGCTCGTCGGGCGCACGGACGCCGACGGCAACATGGTGGACGGGGTCCGGCACCCCAACCTGGCCGCGCCCGTCGGGACCCATACCGGTTGGAACCTGCGCCGGGCCGGCTTCGGCGAGGGGGGACAGTGCGCCGGCACCGGATCGTTCATCCCGTTCGCGGCGACCGAGGCCGTGCGCGAGCCGTCCGGCGATCCGCGCCCGTCGTTCGAGGCGCGCTACACCGACCACGCCGCCTACGTCGACGCGGTCTCCGAGGCGGCCGACGCCCTGGTGGCGGAGCGGCTCCTTCTCGCGTCCGACGCCGCCGCCATCGTCGAGCTCGCTCGGGGCAGCGGGAGCACGACGCAGGACTGACGGTCTATGGATATCCGGCCGCCTCTTCGTCCGCCGACCCGGTGAGCGGGCTCATGCTGGGTCTTGCCGAAATAGCCGTTATCGGCGCTATCGTGCTGTTCCTGCTGGTGATCGGCGGGCGGTCGCGCCGCGATCGCCCACCCGACTCGATGGGCGACGGCGGCGCGGACGTATGGGAGGCGCGCGCGACGATCAGGATCCCCAAGTATCTCGCCACCGTGCTGCTGGCGTTGGCCGCCGCCGCGGCCGTGGCCGGGGCGGCCGTCTGGCTGCAGTTCCCGGTCTGGGTCGGGGCGCTGTCCGGCGGCGTCGTGGCCGGGGCCGGCGTCGCCGCCGCGATGCAGCGGGCCCGGCGCTCCCAGTAGCGCGAACGGACCAGTCACTTCGTGAGGTCGTGCTCGACGTCAGTCGGCGCGCGCAGCAGCGAGGCCTTACGCCTGCCATACTGCAGGACATTCTGGACGAAGGGTGACCCGGTTCGTCTTCGATACCAACGTCCTGGTCAGCGCCCTGCTGGTCCTGGATCCGTTCGGTGGTGTGCGAATGACGGCGGCCGCGTCGCGCATGACACGGAGGGCACCGAGGTCGCCGTCGGCCATGCCGAGAAGCAGCTCGCACCGCGAGAGTCGCCCGCCTCACCGCGACAGCAGGTAGGTCATCTTGATCGCGATCTGCCGGTTGCGCACGTCCCCCCACGGCGAGCGGCGGACGTGGGGATTCAGGTAGAACAGGTCGTCGAGGCGCATCTCGTCGTAGGCGATGTAGATGTCGCTGCCGGGGCTGTAGATCCAGTTGAAGCGGATGCTGTTGCTGAGCTCGCCGCTCAGCGAGCTGTACTGCGACAGCGACCGCAGCGTCACCGTCGGCGAGAGGGTGAGGTCCAGGCGCAGCGAGGCGAGGTCGGCGACGAAGTTCCCCCACGGCAGGTCGACGTCGCTGCGGTTGAAGATGGTCTCGGCCGAGATGCGGCTGGTGGCCCGGAATCCGACCGTCGCCTGGATGTCGGTGCGCGTGCCGTCGAAGAAGGTCTGCGGCGAATACCGCGTCTGCGTGTAGAGCCGCCGCGACGGGTCGGAACGGTACGAGAAGACCCATTCGCCGAAGCGGTAGGTGCCGGCCGGGACGGTGACCCCCGCGTTGCGGATGGGGAAGGGGATGTCGAGCTGCTCGAAGTGGTCGTTGTAGTAGAAGGTGACCGACGAGCCGTCCTCGAAGTACGTCCCGATCATGTTGTGGATCCGCCGCGTCAGCAGCCGGTTGTGCTGGTCGGTGGTGTAGGTGATGTTCCACATCGGGTCGAACATCCGGATGTTGAAGCGATCGGGCCGCGGGTTCCACTCGCCGTGGAACTTCGACGTGCGGATGCCGAGGCGCGGGACGAAGCCGACCTCGGGGTTGAAGTTCTCCTGCAGGTCGGCGAACTCGGTGTACACATGGAACGCCGGGCTGAGCCACGTGGCCCGCCCGTACGAGGCCATGTCGCCGCTCGTCAGGCCGGGGGTCTGCGTCTTGGCGACGAAGCCGGTCATCGTCAGGTTGCGGTGCACGGCGAGCGTCGTGTCGGCCGCGAACGTGCGGTTGTAGTGGGAGACCCCGCCGGTGTCGGGCGCGAACACGCTGCCGACGGCCTGCTTGTCGATTACGATCCCGCCGACCTTCGAGCGCGCCAGGATGTCGCGGCTGTAGCGCCCGACGAAGAAGTTGTCTCCCGCGTTGCCGAACGACCCCGTCGTGATGTTCATCGCCGCGACGTTGTGGCGGTTCACCTTCCCGGTAAGGCGCGCGCCGCCGATGATCGGGGTCGGCTGCCCGCCGGCCGACAGGCCGATGCGCCGCGTGAAGAACAGGTCGGCGACGCGCCCGAACCCGCTGCCGGGCGCGCCGACGTTGAACATCCCGGCGTTTTCGAGGAAGAAGTCGCGCTTCTCGGGAAAGAAGAGCGGAAAGCGCGTCAGGTTCACCTGCTGCTCGTCCACCTCGACCTGCGCGAAGTCGGTGTTCAGCGTCAGATCCAGGTTGAGGCCGGACGCCACGCCGTACTTGACGTCGAGGCCGTAGTCGTTGAAACCCGAGCCGTCGAGGCCGCCGGCGGCCACGGCGCCCGCCGCGCGGTCCTGCCGGCCGCCCGCGAGCAGGTAGGGGGTCATGCGCAGGTCCAGGCCGCGGTTGACCGCGCCGATGCCGGTCATCGTGCCGGCGAGGCTGACGCGCGTCAGCGTGTACTCCTTCGAGATGGGCGCCCAGAACACCTGCTCGTTCTTGCGGCGGATGTTGCGCATGAAGTTGACGCCCCAGACCTGCTCCTCGGTCCTGGGGAAACGGAGCGTCACCATCGGGATGGCGATCTCGGCCACCCACCCGTCGGCGGTGCGGTGGGAGACGACGTCCCAGACCCCGTCCCAGTTGATGTTGATGTTGTTGCTGTTGCGCCCGCGCCAGCCGCCCTCGCCCTCCTCGGCCACCTGCTGCTCGAGCTTCGCGCCGAGCGGACTGGTGACGAACATGTAGCCGGAGCGCCGGTCGTGGAACGTGTCGAGGATGACCTGGAAGTTGTCCTCGTCGAGCAACCGGAGCGAGTCCCGCCGCATCTCGGTGGCGATGACGCCGTCCGGCTCGGTGTCGTAGGCCTCGACGCCGATATAGAGAGCCTGGGAGTCGTAGAGCAGCCGCACCACCGTCCGCTCGGTGGCCGGCTCGCCCTCGGCCGGCTCCTGCTGCACGAACTCGTCGATGACGGCGGCCTGCAGCCAGACCTCCTCGTCGAGGCGCCCGTCGATCTGCGGGCCGTTCTCGACGCGGACCGGCGCCACCCGGTAGTACTCGCTCGGCGGCATGACGGCGAATCCGCCGCTCCCGCCATTCCCTCCATCCAGGATGAGGGGCGGCTCGGCCGACTGCGCCCGCGGTCCGCCGGGTTCGTCGGAAGCGGACTGCGCCGCGGCCGGCTGGAGCGTGGCCAGCAGCACGCCGGCGAGGAGGAAGACCGAACGAAGGTGAGTGGAGGTCATGAGCATGGTCGTCGTCGACCGGCGAAACGGGGTCGCGCCGGCGGTCGTTCGGCGCATCGCATCCCTGGCGCTCGGTGAGGCCTCTTCCCTCGGGGCCCACGCAGTCATACCCGACGTGCGTTCACTCCGCGGCGATCTCCTCCGCGGGCTCTTGCCGCCAGTACTTGAGTCCGTACCACGCGGTGGCCGCGGCCAGCATGAACAGGATCAGCCACGGAATGATTCCGACCAGCAGCGCGCTGGCGAGCGCGGCCCAGGTGAGGGGGTACTGGCTCAGGGTCTCGTAACGCTCGACCATCCAGTGCAGGCTCGTGTGCGCGACCAGCGCTGAGATCAGGATCGTGCCCATGCGCTCGTTGACGCCGTAGCGGAAGAGCAGCTCCAGGGCCGGCACGCAGAGCGCGATGACCAGCAACTGGCCCAGCTCGACGCCGATGTTGAACGACAGCAGCGACGTCAGCAGGTGCGAGCCGGCGAACTGCAGCGTCTCGCGCAGCGCGAACGAGAAGCCGAAGCCGTGGACGAGGCCGAAGCCGAAGGCGACCACCCAGCGGCGGCGGATGCGGGTGGCGCCGCCGGAGCCGGCCGCCACGATGTTCTCGAACGCCATGTAGACGATGGAGAGCGCGATGAGTGTTTCGACCAGCGGCGGGAACCACAGCGTGTTCGGCGCCATGTCGTACGCCGACGCGATGAGGGTCACCGAGTGGGCCACTGTGAACCCGGTCACGATCGGTACGAGCGCCCAGAACCGGCGGAACGGAATCACCAGGCAGAGCAGAAACAGCAGGTGGTCGATGCCGTCCAGGATGTGCTCGAAGCCGGAGACGACGAAGTTCCAGGCCGCCTGGTGCCAGCGCGGATCGAGGGTGACGACGCCCGGATCCCCGCGCAGCTCGAACGCCCGCTCGGCCCCCTCCGGCGTGATGAAGCGGATGACCGAGATCACTCGCAGGCCCAGGCGCTCGACGCCCGGCCGGATGGAGAAGGCGGATTCGGCCGACATCGTGTCGAAGTCGAGCAGCACGTCCAGCAGCGCCTGCCGCCAGATGATCTGCGTGGTCGGGGGCAGCCGCTCGCCGGTCGTGACGTGGGCGAGCGCGTCCTCGTAGGTGTTGAACGCCCGGTTGGAGGGCAGCGACAGCCGCACCGCGGACAGCGTGGGCTCGGGCAGCCGCACGCCGTCCTCGTACAGCTCGATTTCCTGGCCCAGCCACAGCATGGCGGCGTCGGGCAGAAGCTGCTCGGCGCCTTCGATGTCCAGGTAGCCGGGACCGCGGAGCGGGAAGTTGATGTCGAGCATCGCCTCGAGCGGGACCCGCACCAGCATGCGCAGCCGGTCGCCTTCCGGCTTGACGAAGGCACGCACGGTGACGTCGCTCGGGATGTCGTGCGCCTGCACTCCGCCGGTCGCTCCGGCCAGCAGCAGGGCCAGCGCGCCGACGGCCAGCAGTCTCTTGCGTCGATCTCGCACTCGATCCGCCTCCCCCAATTACCGGAATGCTTCCAAAGTATACTGTTCGACTGTCGCTACGACTCAACGCGCCGAACGGCCACGGACTTGGCGGGACGCGGCGCACGGTTCCAGAAGGAGGAACACAGATGAAGAAGTACGCGTTTCTGGTGCCGCTGGCCCTGGGCGTCGTCCTGGCCGGCGTCGTCCTGACCGCCGGGCAGAGCGGAGACGACGACGCGGTCATGGCGCCGATGTTCGAGGTCGACCCGCTGTGGCCGAAGAACCTCCCCAACCACTGGCTGATGGGGCCGACCATCGGCGTGGACGTCGACGCGCAGGACAACATCTGGGTCCTGCACCGCAACACGCCCGACAACTTCCAGGGCGCCACCGAGATCGGCATGCTCATGGACCCGCCGGTCAGCGAGTGCTGCCAGCCCGGTCCGCCCGTCCTCGTCTTCGACCAGCAGGGCAACCTGGTCGACAGTTGGGGCGGTCCCGGCACCGAGACCGGCGACTACGTCTGGCCCGAGTCCAACCACGGGATCGCCGTGGACCACATGGACAACGTCTGGATCGGCGGCAACGGACAGGGCGACGCGCACGTGCTGAAGTTCACGCGCAGCGGCGAGTTCCTGCTGCAGGCCGGCCGGCACAACGCCCGCATGGTCCGCGAGGAGGACGGGCGGCGGATCTTCGCCCGCGATAGCCTCTCGGAGAACAGCTACGGCCGCGTCGCCGAGATCGGGATCGACCCCGAGGCGAACGAGGCCTACTTCGCCGACGGCTACTACAACAAGCGGGTCGCGGTGGTCGATGTGGAGACCGGCGCGTTCAAGCGGGGCTGGGGGGCCTACGGCAACGTGCCGAACGACGACTACGACTTCGGCGGCCCCTACGTGCCGGGGAACGATCCGGCGCAGCAGTTCCGCGGGCCGGTGCACTGCAGCGTGATCTCGAACGACGGGCTCGTCTACGTCTGCGACCGCGCCGAGGACCGCATCCAGGTGTTCCAGAAGGACGGGACCTTCGTCGACGAGGTGCTGGTCGCCACCCACACCCGCGCGCAGGGCTCGACCTGGGACCTCGACTTCTCGCCCGACGAAGACCAGACGTACATGTACCTGGCCGACGGCCAGAACATGAAGGTCTACATCATCGAGCGCAAGTCGCTGAAGGTGCTGACCGCGTTCGGCGACGGCGGACGCCAGCCGGGCATGTTCTTCGCGGTGCACAGCCTCGCGGTCGATTCCTCGGGCAACATCTACACCACCGAGACCTACGAGGGGTCGCGCGTGCAGAAGTTCGTCTACAAGGGGATGGGCCCGGTGCCGGCCGGCGCCGAGGGCGAGAACAGCCAGGGCGTGCTCTGGCCGACCAACTAGCGCGGACCTGGCGCGACCTATTCATCAGGTCGCGTGGGAGTTTCGCTGGGGGCAACTCCGGCGTCGGCGTTTCGGCGGAGAAACGAATGGCCGGTTCGGGCTTGCTGCCCGGACCGGCCATTTTCCGTCTAACGGGGAGCCGGCTTGACCAGCCGGCGATTTCGCCCTGCGATGTCTACTTGAGAGCGCTCGGCTTGATGCGGAAGCCGTCGTCGGTCTCTTCGCGGAACTCCCCGTGGCACGACTGGCAGACGCTCCGCAGCTCGGCCAGGGCGCTGGTGGCGGCGTTGCGATCCTGGGAGCCGGAGGCGCGCCCGATCGACCGCGCCGCCGCGATGGCCTGGCCCGCCAACTCGACCGCCTGCGGCTGCTCCTGCGCCGTCCAGAAGGACTCCACCTTGGCCAGCTCGGCCCGGATCTTGTCGGAGTCCTCGCCGACGTCGCCCCAGTAGCTCGCGTCGATGTGCAGCGAGGTGTCGGTCGCGAGGTAGCGCAGCTCCTGCATCGCCGCCTCGTAGTCCTCCGCCGTGACGGCGTCCTGCGCGGTCGCCAGCGTGGTGCCGAGGCCGATGGCCAGC
>OZ220736.1:0-710000 GCA_965116825.1 Vicinamibacterales bacterium | reverse complement strand
ACAATAGTGATTCCGCTAGTAGCGGCGAGCGAACGCGGAACAGCCCAAACCGACGTGCTTGCACGACGGGGTTGTAGGGCCTGTCAGGCCGCAAGGCCGGCGAGTCAAAAACCAGCCTTCTAGTCGAACGATCTGGAACGATCGGCCAGAGACGGTGAGAGCCCGGTAGACGAAAGGGGGCTGGCTCGCTGGACAGGTTCCTGAGTAGCGCGGGACACGGGAAATCCCGCGTGAATCTGGGAGGACCATCTCCCAAGGCTAAATACTCCCTGGCGACCGATAGTGAACCAGTACCGTGAGGGAAAGGTGAAAAGAACCCCTGTTAGGGGAGTGAAATAGTACCTGAAACCGTATGCCTACAAGCAGTGGGAGGGCTATGGCCGAAGTTCGCTTCGGCAACGCCTGACCGCGTGCCTTTTGCATAATGAGCCGGCTAGTTACTTTCTGTGGCGAGGTTAAGCGAACGCGAGCCGTAGCGAAAGCGAGTCCGAAATGGGCGTATTAGTCGCAGGAAGTAGACGCGAAACGAGGTGATCTACCCTTGGCCAGGGTGAAGCGTGGGTAACACCACGTGGAGGCCCGAACCAGTGTCGGTTGAAAACGGCTTGGATGAGCTGAGGGTAGGGGTGAAAGGCTAATCAAACCTCGTGATGGCCCGTTCTCCTCGAAATGCTTTTAGGAGCAGCCTCGGGAGGTCGGCGTCGGCGGTAGGGCACTGGATGGACTAGGGGGCCTACAAGCTTACTGAATCCAACCAAACTTCGAATGCCGACGACACGCATCCCGGGAGTGAGACTCTGGGGGCTAAGCTTCAGGGTCGAAAGGGAAACAGCCCAGCCTACCGGCTAAGGTCCCTAAATCTGTGCTAAGTGGGAAAGGAACTGGGGACGCCGAGACAACCAGGAGGTTGGCTTAGAAGCAGCCATCCTTTAAAGAAAGCGTAATAGCTCACTGGTCAAGCGGCTCTGGGCCGACAATTCAACGGGGCTCAAGCACAGTACCGAAGCCGTAGATTCGAGAGGACCCTTCGGGGTCCGCGAGTGGTAGAGGAGCGTTCTCTGGGCAGAGAAGGCGGATCGTGAGAACCGCTGGAGCGCAGAGAAGTGACCCTGCCGGCATAAGTAGCGATAAGAGTGGTGAGAATCCACTCCGCCGAAAGCCTAAGGTTTCCTGAGGAAGGTTCGTCCGCTCAGGGTCAGTCGGGTCCTAACGTGAGGCCGAAAGGCGTAGCGGATGGATATCCGGTCAACATTCCGGAACTACCTGAACAACGTTTGTACGATGGGGGGACGCAGGAGGCCAGCCCAGCCTACGATTGGACGTGTAGGTTCAGGCATGTAGGGGGAGCCGCCAGGCAAATCCGGCGGTTCGCATTCCCTGAGGTGCCATGGCGAGGCCGCACGGCCGTAAAGTGGGTGATGCCATGCTGCCGAGAAAATCCTCTAAGGAGTTGTTCAGGTACCCGTACCGTAAACCGACACAGGTAGGCAGGGAGAAAATCCCAAGGCGCGAGTGAGAACCCTCGTCTAGGAACTCGGCAAACTCGCCCCGTAACTTCGGAAGAAGGGGTGCTCCAGCTCGTGATCCGGCTCGCCCGGTGAGCGGGAAGGAGTTGCAATAAAGAGGCCCAGGCGACTGTTTACTAAAAACACAGGACTCTGCCAAGTCGAAAACGACGTATAGGGTCTGACGCCTGCCCGGTGCCGGAAGGTTAAAGGGAGGAGTCAGCCGCAAGGCGAAGCTCTGAACTGAAGCCCCGGTAAACGGCGGCCGTAACTATAACGGTCCTAAGGTAGCGAAATTCCTTGTCGGGTAAGTTCCGACCTGCACGAATGGCGCAACGATCTGGGCGCTGTCTCGACGAGGGGCACTGCGAATTTGTGGTACCGG
The DNA here is from genome assembly GCA_965116825.1 of Vicinamibacterales bacterium. Taxonomy (GTDB): domain Bacteria; phylum Acidobacteriota; class Vicinamibacteria; order Vicinamibacterales; family UBA8438; genus WTFV01. The sequence continues at coordinate 708,110 of OZ220736.1, read as the reverse complement.
TGAAGACGCCGGTTGCCCGTGGTAAGACGGAAAGACCCCGTGCACCTTTACTACAGCTTAGTAGTGAGTGCTGGTGTGTTATGCGCAGGATAGGTGGGAGACTTTGAACTCGGCCTCTCGGGGTCGGGGGAGTCGTCGGTGAGATACCACCCTTAGCATTTCGGTGTTCTAACCTCGACCTGTCATCCAGGTCAGGGACACTGCTTGGTGGGTAGTTTGACTGGGGCGGTCGCCTCCCAAACTGTAACGGAGGCGCGCGAAGGTTCGCTCAGGCTGTTTGGAAATCAGCCGGAGAGTGCAAAGGCAGAAGCGAGCTTGACTGCGAGACATACACGTCGAGCAGATGGGAAACCAGGCCTTAGTGATCCGGTGGTTCCGCATGGAAGGGCCATCGCTCAACGGATAAAAGGTACGCCGGGGATAACAGGCTTATCTTGGCCAAGAGTTCATATCGACGCCAAGGTTTGGCACCTCGATGTCGGCTCATCGCATCCTGGAGCTGTAGCAGGTTCCAAGGGTTCGGCTGTTCGCCGATTAAAGCGGTACGTGAGCTGGGTTTAGAACGTCGCGAGACAGTTCGGTCCCTATCTACCATGGGCGTAGGAGATTTGAGGGGGGCTGCCCTTAGTACGAGAGGACCGGGGTGGACGAACCTCTGGTGTACCAGTTGTCGCGCCAGCGGCAGTGCTGGGTAGCTACGTTCGGAAGGGAGAAACGCTGAAAGCATCTAAGCGTGAAACCCTCCCCAAGATGAGATCTCCCTGGACCTGCGGGTCCCTGAAGGCACCTGGAAGACCACCAGGTAATAGGCCAGATGTGTAAGGCTTGCGAGAGCTTGAGCTTACTGGTACTAATCAGCCGTGAGGCTTGACCATATTCTTTCGATGTGCGTCTGGAAAGCTGCCGTTTGTAGGGTGTTCAGTTGGAGAGCGGCCGGGCTGGCGGTTCTTTGACACGCGCGGCGGACGTTGCCGGCGCGGCTTCGGCGAGAGCTCGGAGCCCGAGGCGTCCGTACGCCGCATATTTTCCGGTGGTCATAGGAGAGGGGAAACACCCGTTCCCATGCCGAACACGGCAGTTAAGCCCTCTTCCGCCGATGGTACTGCGGGGGCAGCCCCGTGGGAGAGTAGGTCGCTGCCGGGAGTTACACGACGCCCGGGCTCGCGTGACGAGTCCGGGCGTTCTCTATTCTGGGCTGGGCGGGCGCCGGCGCGCAAGGGTAGATGACTCTGGATGACGCGAGGACGGACGGGCGGGGGATTGCGGTCGAGTTGGCGAGCGAGCGCCGCATTCGGACGCGGAACACGCGGTTGTACCGGCTGGCGCACTGGCCGATTTGGATTTGGGTGTTCTTTTTGGTTCCGGGACCGCTGACGTTCGAGCTGTTCGCGAACGGGTTCGACGGGCGCATGGCGGGGTGGCTTGGGGTCGTTCTGTGCGGAACGGCCATCGCCGGGTTGCGGGGCAGACTGCCGGGCGTCGAGCCGCGGCCTTACATCATCAGGTTTACGGAAGATCGGCCGAACCCGTTGTACAGGCGGGTCTGCTATACGTTCGCGTGGGGTGCGGTGGTGTCCTTCGCGGTGCTGAATTTCACGGGGATCGTATGGGCGGTGGTCACCGGAGAGTGGCGGATGCGGGCCGTCTACGATGCGGGGTACTTTCCGGTCGTCGGAGCGGTGTGGTTGTCGGGGGCGGCCGGTTGGCTGCCGCGAGTGAGGGCGTCGACGCGGGGGGAGGGGCACGAGCGGCGTTTTTTCTACGGGTCGCTGTGGGCGGTGTGCGTGTCGCAGCCGGTGTTGTGGTTGCTGTGGGGCGTTCTTCCGCTCAACCCGGCGGGAAACGTGGTGAAGCTGGTGGTGTTCGTCGGGTTGCTGGGCTTCGTGGGATACCTGGCCTACCGGGGAAGGCTCCCGCGGACGCGGCCCATCGTGCCGGGAGAGCTCGCGGTGAGCGACTGAGGGATTCCTACGGGGCGAATGCTCGGCGGCGGAGGCGGTTGGCGCGGTCGAGGTGGCCCTGTCGCTCGAGGGCGTCAGCCAGCCCGGTCAATGCTCCGGGAGAGTTCGGGTCAAGGGTTAGGGCGGCGGCGAAGTGTTGGACGGCGGCATCCGGCCGGTCTGAACGAAGGTCGAGAAGTCCGAGATTGACCTGGGTCCTGGCGTCGCGGGGGGCGGCGCGTTCGGCGGCGCGGAATGCGCGTCGAGCCGCGTCGAATTGTCCGAGGCTGGCATGGGCGGCGCCAAGGAGATTCTGGGCGCGGGCGTCGGTCGGATTGGCGGCGACGGCCTGTTCTCCCAGGCGCACGGCGGCTGCGAAGTCTTGGCGCAGGAACTCGAGAGCGGCCAAGTAGTAGCGGGTGGCGGCATGCAAGGGAGCGTCGCGCGCCATGGAGTCGACGACGGGCGCTAGACGCACGGGATCGCCGGCGTCGGTCAGCAGCGACGCCAACTGCTCGCGCGGCGGCATGCTTGCTGGCGCCATGGCCACGGCGCGCTCGGCTTCGGACGCCGCGGAATCGATGGCGCCCAGGGAGGCGAGCAGCCGTGAGCGTGCGATGTGCAGCGGGGGCTCGGCCGGAATCGCGGAAGAGAGCCGATCGAGCAGGCTGAGGGCTTCCTGTTCCCGTCCACTCCCTCCTGCCGCGCGGACGAGCGCCTGCAGGATCGCGGGGTTCGCGGGGTCCATGTCGGCGGCTGTCGAGAGGTCCTCGTATGCGGCGTCGTAGGCCGCTGCCTGCAATTGCATGCGGCCGCGGTCGAGCCACTGTTGGGGCGTGGCCGACGCCAGCGCGGCGCCGATCGGCTGCGGCGCCGGCCCTCGGGCGGCCAGCGAGCGCAGTTCGTCCAGGTCGGGACGCCCGACACGGTCGCCGCCGATGACGCTGCGAGGCGCCGAGAACTCGAGCGTGTTACGTGTGTCTGTCTGGATTCGCGCCCCGGCGCTGTACGCGCGGAGCGCGTCGCCGCCGCCGAGGTGCAGCGACAGCAATCCGAAGGCGTCCTGGACTCCGATGGCGGCCAGGTCCGCGCCCACCCCCGGCCTCTCCCAGTGGTCGGCGACCGCCTGCAGCCGGGGCCCGAGCGGGTCGAGACTGCCGATCAGCAGCAGGTCGCCCTGGCCCACGCGCCACATCGCGCCATCCGGGAACACAGCGAGGAAGGTGGCGATGATGGAGCGCAGATCCGCGTCGCTCATGTCGTAGGTGTGCGCCCACTGGCAGAGAATGCCCCCCGGACGCAGGCTGTCGCGAGCAGCCTGGAAGAACTCCCTCGTGAACAGCGTGGACACGCCGGCCATCCAGGGGTTCGATGGCTCGGAGACGATGACGTCGTAGCGCAGCGAAGAGAGCAGCAGGTGCGAGCGGCCGTCGCCCAGAATCAGCCGGGTCCGCGGGTCGTCGAGCGCCGCGTGATTCTCGGCCTCGAAGAACGCCGACGCTTCCACCACCTCGGGCGAGATCTCCAGGATGTCGGCCCGCTCGATCGGATGCCGCAGTGCGGCGCCGAGCGTGACGCCGCTGCCGAGTCCGATGATGCCGACCTCGACGGGACTGGGGTGCAACAGGAGCGGCAGGTGCGCCAGCAGACTCTGGGTCAACATGTCGGCGCCGTTCGAGGCGTCCACCTTGCCGTCGATCGCCAGCGCCACGGTGCCGCCGGAACTGCGGACCGATACGGTCCCGGCGGCGCCCTCCGCGTAGAAGAGAACGTCGCCTTCCTCCAGTCCTGTCTGCAGGTCCGGCACCTGCACGAAAGGTGCGTACTTGTAGGCTCCGCCCGAGATCAGCTCGGGATTCCAGGCGGGGACGGTCCAAGCGAGCCCGACGGCGCCCATCGCGGCGCCCGCGCCGGCGATCCGCGGGAGGCCGGTCGCGCGCGCGTCCAGCAGCAGCAGGCACCCGCCTCCGGCGGCGAGTGCGCCGGCCGCGAGCACGGTCTGCTGGAGGCCGAGGAGCGGCACCAGCACGAAGCTCGCCAGCAACGCGCCGGTGATCGCGCCGCAGGTGTTCGCCGTGTATACGACGGCGACATCGCTCGAGACCGCGTCCGTTCGCAGCGCGGTCGCGCCGACCGCCAGGGGGAAGGCGGCTCCCAGTGCGAGGGTCATCGGGAGCAACAGCCCCGCCGCCAGCGTCACCTGGAGGGCCAGCATCGCGGCGAAGGACACGTCGGGCTGATCGACGGCTCGCGCCATGGCGAGCGTCGCCGGTCCGATGAACCGCAGTGCGCCGAACGCGCCGAGGGCGCCGAGGATGAGCGTGAGACCCAGCCAGAAGACGTGTTGTCCCCGCCAGCGCGCCAGCCACGCGCCGATTGCCGACCCGGCGGCGAGTCCGCCGATGAAGATCGCCAGCATGGTGCTGAACGCGTAGGTCGTCGGGCCGAGGATGAGGGCGAGGATGCGCGTCCAGGCGACTTCGTACGTGAGGGCTACGAACCCGGACAGCGCCAGCGCGGCGGGGACGAGCCACGCCCGGCGAACTGTCGGCGCGGAACGACCGCCGGCGGCGTCGTCCCTGCGGGGAGCGGCAGCGCCGGACGCCGGCCGGCCACGAGCCCGGCGGGTCCGTTGTCGCCGTCCGGGCCTTGCCGCCGCGGCTGCGGCCGGGAGGTCCGCGTAGCCGCCCGACGCGGCCAGCCCCAGCGCGCCGGCGGCGGAGGCGGCGTTGAGGCCCACCGCGACGAGTGCCGCGCCGGTCAGGCCGAGTCCCGGCAGGAGCACGAACCCCGCGCCGGCCGCGCCCAGAGCCGCACCCAGCGTGTTCGCCGCGTAGAGCCCGCCCGCTGCCGTGCCCGGGGATTCGGTCGGACCGACGAACCACCGGACGGCCAGCGGCAGCGTGGCTCCCATCGCCGCCGCCGGCATGGCCAGGACGGTCAGGCTCGTGAGCATCCGGACTGCCGCGAACCATGCTCCGCCGGCGCCGTCCGCGTACGCAACCGCGAGCAGGGGCCGCAGACCGGCCAGGGCGAGCGGGACGAGCAGGGCGCAAGCGGCGATCAGCAGCTCGAGCGCCGCGTAGCCTCGCAGCGCCTGCCGCCGCTCGAGTCCGGGCGCGATGCGCCCCGCGAGCAGCGCGCCACCCGCCATGCCGCCCATGAACGCCGCCAGGACGGTACCGACGGCCGTCACCGTGCTGCCCATCTGGAGCGTGAGCATCCGGGCCCATACCACTTCGTAGACGAGAGCAGCCGCGCCGGACAGCAGGTAGACGAGAACGAATAGTGCGCGTGACGCGCGATGGTCGCGCATGTGTTCTCCGAGCGATGGGCGCCGGCGGCGCTACCGCTCCAGACGGATGACGCCGACCCCGCCCTCGATCTCGATGGTCGTGCCGAACGGTTCCGAGAGCTGCCGCAGGCGTTCCAGCACGCGCCGGCCGACCTCCCGCGACGCGAGCCGCGGCACGCCCCGCTGCGCCATCCGCTCGGCGTGCCCGAGATCGGTCGGGTGCAGGCGCACTTCGGTCAAGCGACCGCCCGCGAACTCGCTCACCGCAATGATGCTCTCGTACTTGAGGGGATTGCTGTTCCGCTCCCCGCGGAACGTCCCGCCCTGGCCCCGTCCGCCCCAGGCGGCAGGGCCCACGATGTCCATCTGACGGAAGAATTCGCCGAGGCCGTAGAAGATCGGCCGGCCCTTGTAGATCTCGATGCCCCGCAGCACGTGGACGCCGCTGCCGAAGAACGCGTCCGCGCCGTTGTCGATCGTCGCCCTTGCGAACCGCGGCAGAAAGTCGGCGGGGAGCGGGTCGATCTCGGGCCACACGCCGTCGGCGCCGTGCGTTTCGTGCGAGTGGATGGCGACCGCCAGGAAGTCCGACTTCACCTTCCCCTCGCGGACCATGGCCAGGACGTCCTGTAGATCCCGCTCGTCGATGTCGTACGACCAGCGGGGGCCGTCGACCTGCTCCTTCCGGAACCGGCGGCCGAGGATGGTGAGCCGGTCGTCCGTCTCGCCTTGTGGGGCGTACAGCGAACCGCCGGTCGGAAACGCCTCCCGAATCGTCGTCACGGCACTCCACATCGAGGGGGGGACCACCCACCACCGCGTCGTGCGCAGCGCGCTGGCGCCGCCGCGGCCGGTCCATTCCCCGCGCCCCGGATCGGCGACGGCGCTGGCGGCGAAGCTGGACGCGGTCGCCACCAGCCCGACCCGTCCCTTGCCGGTGGTGACGAACCGGGGCGCCCGTGCGGCCCAGTAGCTGTCTCCGGAACCGGCGGAGACCACGCCGGCCCGGGCGAGACGGGCGTTCGTATCGAGCAGTCCCTCGATGCCGTACTCGCCGCTGTGGTTGTTCGAGCGGGCGACGATGTCGAACCCGAGGTTCTTGATGTCCTCGGCGACGTCCGGGGTGCCCACGAACGGCCCGGCGAAGTCGCCGTCCCACGTCGCGGCGTCCAGGATGGTCGACTCCATGTTTCCGAAGCCGACGTCCGCGCCGCGAACCACGTCGAAGGCGGCCTGGTGGGCGGGGTCGGCCAGCCTGGATGCCGGGAAGGCCATGATCAGATCGCCGACCGCCGCGATCGTGAAGCCGTCCCCGATGGTCGTCGCGAGCTCGAGCGCCTCGTACGCCGGCTGCTGCGCCGCCGCGTGATGGCGGGACAGGCCCGCCGCGGCCACCAGCGCCGCGGCAGCCACCGCCGCGATCTGGACCGCGCCCGCCCGCTTCCGGTTGTAGTGCCTGTGCATGTTCGTCCTTCTTCGCTCGTTCGACGGGCGAGTCGGCGTCAGGGTCCGCGTATCGACACCTCTTAGTACACGCGCGGTGGGTACGTGTCAACGGCAGTAGAATGTGCGGCATGCAGGGAAAGCAACGGCGGCGGCCCTGGTGCAAGGCGGCGGCGGCGGCCGCGCTGGCCGCGTGCGTGGCGGCGGTCGGACTCGCATCGGCGGGCGGCGCTCCCGGACGCGGGGAAGCGGTCGGTCAGGCCGCGGGCGGCGCCGCGAGCTTCGACGCGCACTTCACCGACAGGACGATGCGCGTCGACTACTTCCACTCCGGTGGTCTCGGCACGGAGATCCTGGCGCTCGACCAGGTCGTGTCGGACGGGCCGTGGGCGGGCAGCCGCACGCGCCTCGTCGACGAGCTCAACCTCGGCAAGTACCTCTTCGAGGTGATCGACCGGCGGACGAACCGCGTGATCTACTCCCGCGGCTTCGCTTCGATCTACGGCGAGTGGGAGACGACGCCCGAGTCGCGGGAGGTCCATCGCACGTTCCACGAATCGCTGCGCTTTCCGTGGCCGCTGCGGCCGGTGCAGGTCGTGCTGAAGGTGCGCGACGCCGAGAACAGCTTCCACGAGATCTGGTCCACGGTCGTGGATCCGAATTCCCGCTTCGTCAATCCGACCGCCCGCGCGCCGGCCGGCGAGGTCTGGCCGCTGTTCACGAGCGGGCCGCCGCAGGAGAAGGTCGACCTGCTGATTCTCGGCGAGGGCTACACGGAGGATGAGCTCGACAAGTTCCGCGCGGACGCCACGCGACTGACCGACGCGCTCTTCGCGGAGGAGCCGTTCCTGAGCCGGAAGCACGACTTCAACGTGTGGGGCATCGATCTGCCGTCGACCGAATCCGGCGTCAGCCGCCCGCGCGCCGGCCAGTTCCGCCGCACGCCGCTGTCGGCCGAGTACAACATCTTCGACTCCGAGAGATACGTCCTCACCTACGACAACCGCGCCCTGCGCGACGCCGCATCGGCCGCGCCGTACGAGTTCATCGAGATCCTGGTGAACGAGGAGCAGTACGGCGGGGGCGGGATCTTCAACTTCCAGGCCACGGCGGCGGCCGATACCGGGTTTGCGGAGTACGTTTTCATTCACGAGTTCGGCCATCATTTCGCCGGGCTGGCGGACGAGTACTACACCTCGGACGTCGCCTACGAGACCGGCGCCGCCTATCACCCCGAGCCGTGGGAGCCGAACGTCACCGCGTTGCACGACCCCGACGACCTCAAGTGGGGCGACCTCGTCGACGCGGACACGCCCTTGCCGACACCGTGGGACAAGGAGGCGTTCGAGGCGGGCAGCACGGCGGCCCAGCGCGTGCGCCGCAACCTGCGGGAGGCCGGCGCCCCCGAGACCGAGATGGACCGCCTCTTCACCGAGCAGATGGAGCGGGAGACGGCCGCGCTGGCCTCGATGCCGCACGCCGGGAAGGTCGGCGCGTTCGAGGGCGCGTCCTACGAGCCGACCGGCCTGTACCGGTCCGAGATCGACTGCATCATGTTCACGCGCAATCCGGTCGGTTTCTGCCGGGTTTGCCAGCGGGCGATCTCGCGGGTGATCGACCAGTACTCGCGGCCGTAGCGGAGGGAATTCAACGCCATGGAGAAGCACGTCATCGACGCGCTCGAGCGCATCGTCGGGCCGGACGGCATCGTGCGCGACGACGGCGAGCTGCTGACCTATGAAACCGACGGGCTGGTCAAGCTGCGCTCCAAGCCGGGCGTCGCCGTGCTGCCGACCTCGGCCGATCAGGTGCAGCGCGTCGTCCGGCTCTGCCACGACCACAAGGTGCCGTTCGTGGCGCGCGGGCAGGGGACCGGCCTGTCCGGCGGCGCGATGCCGCACCCCGACGGCGTTCTCATCGTGATGACCCGCATGAACCGGATCCTGGAGGTCGACATCCCGAACCGCCGCATCACGGTCGAGCCGGGCGTGATGAACCTCGACGTGAGCAAGGCGGTCGCCGCGGCCGGCTACTACTACGCGCCCGATCCTTCCAGCCAGGTGATCTGCTCCATCGGCGGCAACCTCGCCGAGAACTCCGGGGGCGCGCACTGCCTCAAGTACGGCTTCACGGTGCACCACGTCCTGGGTGTGGAGGCGGTGCTGCCGGACGGCGAGCTCGTGCACCTGGGCGGGCCCGCCCTCGACGCGCCCGGACTCGACCTGCTCGGCGTGCTGGTCGGATCCGAAGGCACGCTGGCCGTCGTCACGAAGGTCGTCCTCAACCTGCTGCGCAAGCCGGCCGCGGTCGAGACGCTGCTCGCCGCGTTCGATTCGACCGAGGCGGCGGGCAATGCGGTGTCCGGCATCATCGGCGCGGGCATCATTCCGGCCGCGGTCGAGATGATGGACCGGGTGACGATCGAGGCGGCCGAGGCGGCCGTGCACCCGAACTTCCCGCAGACGGAGGCGATCCTGATCGTCGAGCTCGACGGCGCCGAGGCGGACGTGGCGGCGCTCTTCACGCGCGTCGAGGAGGTCTGCAACGAGGCCCGGGCCAGCGAGATCCAGATCGCGCGGACGGCCGAGCAGCGGGCGCGCTTCTGGCAGGGGCGCAAGGCGGCGTTCGCGGCGATGGGACGCGTCTCGCCGAGCTACTACGTGCAGGACGGGGTGATTCCGCGCACCCGGCTGCCGGAGGTGCTCGGCCGCATCCGCGACCTCTCGGAGCGCTCGGGTCTCAAGATCGGCAACGTGTTCCATGCCGGCGACGGCAATCTGCACCCGCTGGTCTGCTATGACGAGCGGATCGCGGGCCAGGCCGATCTCGCGCAGGAGGTCGCCTCCGAGATCCTGACCTACTGTCTCGACGCCGACGGCTCGATCACCGGCGAGCACGGCGTCGGCGCCGACAAGGCCGAGCACCTGCCGAAGATGTTCAGCGAGAGCGATCTCGACACGATGCAGCTCGTGCGGTGCGCGTTCGATCCGGGCTACATCTGCAATCCGGGCAAGGTGTTTCCGACGCCGCGCCTGTGCGGCGAGGTGCCGGGGCCGTACCGCAGGCATCCGGCCGAGGCGGCCGGCCTGGCGGAGCGCGTCTGATGGCGGCGGCCGCGGCAACGCTGCTCGAGCAACTCGCCGCACAGGCGGGCACCGGCGCCGCCGTGCGCGCCGGGCGTGATGACGATGCCGTCGACGGCGTCCGGCCGCGCCTGGTGGCCGCGCCGGCGACGGGCGAGGCGCTCGCCGCGACGCTCGCCTGGGCGTCGGCCGAGGGGCTCTCCGTGCGGGTCTCCGGGGGAGGCACGAAGCAGGACTGGGGGACACCCGGGGACGGGTTCGATCTGCTGCTGTCCACGGCGGCGCTCTCCGGCGTCGTCGAGCACCGGCACGGCGACCTGACCGCGACCGTGGAGGCCGGGGCGACCCTGGCCGCGGTGAACGCCGCGCTGGGGGCGCACGGGCAACGCCTGCCGTGGGATCCGCCGTGGCCCGAGCAGGCGACCGTCGCCGGCATCGTGGCCACCAACGACAGCGGTCCGCGACGCCACGGCCACGGGGCCCCGCGCGACTCCATCATCGGCGTGACGCTGGCCCGCAGCGACGGCCGCGTGGCCAAGGCCGGCGGGATCGTCGTCAAGAACGTCGCCGGCTACGATCTCGCCCGCCTGCTCACGGGCTCCTTCGGCTGCCTGGGGGTCATCCTCACGGCCACGTTCAAGCTCGCGCCCGCGCCGCCGGCTTCGCGTACCGTGCAGGTGACGGTCGATTCCCTGGAAGATGCGACCCCTGTCGCCGCCGATCTCGCCGCCTCGTCGCTGACGCCGACGGCGATCGAGGTCGCCTGGGCGCCGGCGCGTCTGCTGGCGCGCTTCGAGTCGGTCGAAGCCGCCGCCGCCCAGCAGGCGGAGGCGGCCTGCGCCATCGTCGGCGAGCGCGGTTCCGCTGTCGTGCTCGGCGGGGAGGATGAGCAGGCCGCCTGGGGCCGGCACGCGGCGCACTGGTCGCCGGGCGGGACCCTCGTCAAGCTGAGCACGGTCCCCGCGGAGCTGTTCCCGACGCTCGTCTGGCTGCGTGATCGTGCGGCGCAGGACGGAATCGAGATGGCGGCGGCCGGGCGCGCCGGACTCGGGGTGGTCGATGTGCGCCTCGACGGGCCGCTGGAAGCGCAGGCGGGTCTGATCGCCGCGCTCCGCGAGCGACTGCCGATCGGTCGCGGGTCGGCGGTGATCCGCCGGGGCGCCGCAAAGCTGCGGCAACGCATCGATGCCTGGGGGACGATCGGCGACGGAATGCGGGTGATGATGGCGATCAAGCGCCAGTTCGACCCGGCCGGCCTGCTGAACCCAGGCCGTGGTCCCGGCGGGTTGTAGCTATCCCCGGCCGCCGGCCCACCCGGCGACTTGCCCGTGAGGTCCGCCGGCCGCGACTCCGCGGTCGCGTCGTCGCGGCCGGTCGGAGCGCGTTACCGCCGCATCATGCCGGCTGGCGACCCTGGATCGACGCGTCGACGAGCTCGACCAGGTGCATCGTTCGCAACGGCCGGCTCTCGCGCTCGAGCGCGCTGCCGAGCTGCAGCAGGCAGCCCGGGTTCGACGACACGATGGCATCGGCGCCGGTCGACAGGACGTTCTTCGCTTTCCGCCGTCCCAGCTCGCCGGCCGCCTCCGGTTCCACCAGGTTGTAGATGCCGGCCGAACCGCAGCAGAGCCCGCCCTCCGGCACGTCGCACACTTCCAGTCCGGGAACCGCCGACAGCACCCGGCGCGGCTCGGCGCTCACTCCCTGGGCGTGCTGCAGGTGGCAGGCGTCGTGGTAGGCGACGCGCATCTTGATGGGGTGCCGCGGGGCGCGCGGCTCGAGCTCGGCCAGCACCTCCGAGACGTCGCGGCACTTGTCGGCCAGCGCCGCGGCGCGCGCCGCGTACCGCGGGTCGTCGCGCAGCAGATGCCCGTACTCCTTCAGCGTCGACCCGCAGCCGGCCGCGTTGATCACGACGGCGTCGACGTCGGCCAGCGACGGCTCGAACGCGTCGATGAAGCGCCGCGCCATCGCCTCGGCTTCGCTCTCGAGGCCGGAGTGCATCATCAGGGCGCCGCAGCAGCCCTGCGCCTGCGGGATCACCACGTCGCAGCCTTCTGCCGCCAGCACGCGCGCCGTGGCGGCATTGACGTCGCTGAAGAAGACACGCTGCACGCAACCGAGCAGCATGGCCACCCGGCGCCGCCGCTCGCCCTGCGCGGGAACCACGGCGGGCATCGAGGACCAGATGCCGTCGAACGTGATGGGCGGGGCCATCGCCTCCATGGCGCGCAGCCGTGCGGGAAGCAGATTCAGCAGCCCGCTGGCGCGCACCAGCCCTTGAATCCCCAGCCGCTGGTAGGCCCACAGCTTGAGTGCCACCCAGCGCAGGCGGCCGGGGTAGGGGAACAGCGAGAAGATCAGCCGGCGGAACAGCCGGTCGCCCGGCGGGCGTTCCACGGCCCGCTCGATCTGCGGCCGCGCGGCTTCCACCAGCTTGTCGTACTGCACGCCGGACGGACACGCGGTCAGGCAGGCCATGCAGCCGAGGCAGGTGTCGAAGTGCCGCGCATACTCCGGCGTGATCTCCGCCTTGCCTTCCAGGGCCACCTTCATCAAGTGAATCCGCCCGCGCGGCGAGTCGGTCTCGCGGCTCCACAGCTTGTAGGTCGGGCACGGCGGCAGGCAGAACCCGCAGTGAACGCAGTCGGCGAGCAGATCGGACGACGGCGGATGGTGCGCGTCGAAGGCGCCCGTGGTCGTGGCCATGTGCGGCTATGGTACCGCAACCAGGTCGCGGGCTCTATGGAACCACCTGCAGCCCGAGGACCGACCGGATTCGGGGTTCGTCGGTTCGTTGCCCGCACGGCCTCGATACTCTGCGGCTGCTAAGATCGGCCAGCGACCTTTCCGAACCTTTCCGTCGAACTCGGAGCCATCGATGACTCACGCGATTCGCATTCACGAAAACGGCGGCGACGAAGTCCTGCGCTGGGAGGCGGTCGACGTTCCCGATCCGGGACCCGGCGAGGCCGTGATCCGGCAGACCGCGTCCGGCCTCAATTTCATCGACGTCTATTTCCGCACCGGCCTGTACCCGGCGCCGGCGTTCCCGTTGACCATCGGCAACGAGGGCGTCGGCGTAGTCGAGGCGGTCGGCGACGGCGTCACCGAGGCGGCCGTCGGCGATCGGGTCGCCTATTGCATGAGCCTCGGCAGCTATGCGCAGCGGCGGATCATCGCCTCGAGGTTCCTCGTGAGGATCCCGGACGGAATCGGCGACGAGCAGGCGGCGGCGGTCATGCTCAAGGGCTGCACCGTCCAATACCTGGTCCGCCGCACGCACGCGGTGCAGCCGGGCGAGACGGTGCTCTTTCACGCCGCGGCGGGAGGTTGCGGCCTGATCGCCTGCCAGTGGCTGAAGCATCTCGGCGCCACGGTCATCGGCACGGTCGGCACCCGCGAGAAGGCCGAGCTGGCCAAGGCGCATGGCTGTGATCATCCGATCGTGTACACGGAGGAGAGCTTCGTGGACCGCGTGCGGGAGCTGACCGGCGGCAAGGGCGTCCCCGTGGTCTACGACTCGGTCGGCAAGGACACGTTCGACGACTCGCTCCGCTGCCTGCAGCCGCGCGGGTTGATGGTCAGCTTCGGCAATGCGTCGGGCGCCGTCGAGCCGTTCAGGCCGGTGCTCCTGGCCCAGAAGGGATCCCTGTTCCTGACGCGCCCGACACTGGCCAACTACACGGCGACGCGGCAGGAGCTCGAGGAGACGACGGCGGACCTGTTCGATGTCATCGGGAGCGGAGCCGTGCGCATCGAGATCAACCAGCGGTACGCGCTCCAGGACGCCGCACAGGCGCATCGCGACCTGGAGGCCCGGCGGACGACGGGCTCGACGGTGCTGATCACCGGCGCGTAGCGCCGACTGAACGTCGTCTGCGCGGTTTCTGCGTCGCAGACTCCCAGCCAACAGCGGTGGAAGCATCAGGAGGAGAACATGAGGACTCGCGGAAACGGCATCGTCTTCGTCGCCGGCATCGTCATCGGCGTGCTCGCCTCGGGCGTGGTGGCCGGGTTGAACGCCACGCAGGATTCCTCGCCGCGCGCCATCAACCTGCCGGGCCGCACGACGACCGCGCCGTTCAGCGACGCGGTGCTGGCCGGCGACACGCTCTACGTGGCGGGCCGCCTCGGGATGGACCCGGAGACCGGCCGGCCGCCGGCGACCGCCGAGCAGGAAGCGCGCAACGTCATGGACGGTATCCAGGCCGTGCTCGCCGAGGCCGACATGACGATGGACGATCTGGTCAGCGTGAAGGTCTTCTGTTCCGACGTCTCGCTCTACGGTGCCTTCAACAGCGTGTACCGGGAGTACTTCAACGAGGCGCCGCCTGCCCGCGCCTTCCTCGGATCGGGCACGCTGCTGTTCGGGGCGCGCTTCGAGGTGGCCGGGATCGCGGTCAAGGGGTGAAGTTGTCGGAGGTCAGGGTGCAGGAATCGATACAGATGTCCGTCCAATCGATGCCCGCGCGGGCGGGCATGCTCCCGCCCTGCATGCGCGCCGCAGCGCTGGCCGCGCTCGGGATCGGCATGACCGCCGTCCCCGGCGTGGCGCAGGAGATCGATCTGCCGTGGGTGACGATTCCCGCCGGCACCTTTCGGATGGGGTGCGTGCCGGACGATGCGGCATGCCTCGACAGCGAACGCCCGCGTCATGATGTGACGCTGTCGACGTTCGACCTGATGGCGACGGAGGTGACCGTCGGCCAATATGCCGCGTTCGTGGCGGCGACCGGCTACGCACGGCCGGCGGTCCCCGACTATCCGCAGGCGCTCGACCATCCGGCGGTCCACATGACCTGGCACGATGCCGCGGCGTTCTGCGACTGGGCGGGCGGGCGTTTGCCCACCGAGTGGGAGTGGGAGTACGCGGCGCGCGCCGGCCACGACGGGCGCATCTACTGGTGGGGCGACGAGCTCACGCGCGACCACGCCAACTTCGGCACCCTGGAGTGCTGCAGCGGGGCCACCGGCGGCGCCGACGCGTGGCTCAACACGTCGCCGGTGGGTTCCTTCCCGTCCAACGACTTCGGGCTATACGACATGACCGGCAACGTCTGGGAGTGGGTGAACGGCTGGATCACCGTCCGCTATCCGGACGGGCCGCTGAGCGATCCGCAGCCGGCCGAGACGGGCTATCTGCGCGTGATGCGCGGCGCGTCGTGGCTCAACTTCCCGAACGTGCTGCGGCTCTCGGTGCGCCTGCCCTTCTCGGCCGACGGGCACACGAGCAACGTGGGCGCCCGCTGCGCGCGGGATGCGCGAGTGCTGGTCGTGTCCGCCGACTGACGTTCGATGTCACTCCGGTACCGTCCTCTGTGGCCAGGTCGGGTGTCTGCGCCGTCGAGCGGCCAGAGCTTCCAGACTCGAGGCGTGGTGCTCGACCGTGTCCCACGTGTCGTCTGAGATGTTCGGGGAACCGCCACGATTTCCCCGCACTTCTCAAGGCATCGGCATGGTACACTCAGGATCCACCACAGTGCGGTATCCGGGTGCCGGCCGGCTGTTGCGGTTCCATCTGCGGTGGGAGGGTAGTGCCTGAACATCGGTCTAGGCGGTCTAGGCGTTAGATACCAGGTGCCGGGGCGGGGAGGACTCTCACAACCACATCCCGCCCCGGCTTCGTCCGGGCCGCCTAGCGCGACCCTTGATCCCTCCTCATTTCGTCTCCTCCTGGTTGAGTTTCGCCGCGGTCCGGAGCGAAGCGACGATGCCCTCGAACACGGCGCAGTGAGCCTCTGTCAGGTTTAGCGGAACCTGAATGAACGCGCCTGGCATCAACGGGATGTCGATTCGTTGAAATCCAGGTGGCGTGACATCTTGTTGGGATGTTCCATTGGCGTCGGGCAGATCTGGATCTCTAGGTCGACGACCATTGCCGGGTCGTCGACGTGGAGAAGGCGGTGTGGTTGCTCTAGGAGCTTGAGTTCCTCGCTCAGTCAGGCGAGCTGAGAGCTTGATTCCGCAGTGCTCGCTAGCCTTGAAGAAAAACCGCACTGCCCGCATCCGGGTTGATCCCGTTGCGCCGTACGAGCCGATCGCTTCGCTTACCTGCAAGGGAGTAGCGGTTTCCAGATCCAGTTCGAAGAGGGCCTGGTACCGCTGGCGGAGTAACGCTTCGAGAATGCCCTTTTCGGCGTCGCTGTCCTCTGCGACAGCCACGAGTTCTTTCAGCGTTGGCTGTGTGGTTCCCGAGGAGTCGATCAGCCCTAGGAATCTGAAGGCACTGAGCAACGCGCCCTGAGCAGCACCGGACTTCGATCTCCAGATGGACCGATCGATGCGGTTTGGCAATCCAGCGTCGCGCAATTCCTGGATTCCGGAACGAAATGTCGCAAAGGGAGAGTACGGGGGCACGGGGCTTGAGTCGCGTGTCATGTCATTTCTCTGTGGATGTCTCAGAATAAACGACATGGAAACACTGTGTCAAATAGACAGAGCGCCAGTCCTTCGACATGGGACGCCGCCAGGCCCTAAAGAGGGTGACTGGGGCCAGGGCATGGCTCGATGGCCAGAGGTCCCCCGGTCCGGCTGAAGTCGACCTCGTGGACTTCAGGACGAGCTGGCTCTCAGGGTCAGGGAAGCAGATCGTCGACGGCGATCCG
The DNA here is from genome assembly GCA_965116825.1 of Vicinamibacterales bacterium. Classification (GTDB taxonomy): domain Bacteria; phylum Acidobacteriota; class Vicinamibacteria; order Vicinamibacterales; family UBA8438; genus WTFV01. Next base: position 691,741 of record OZ220736.1, on the reverse strand, counting down.
TGCTTCGGGAAGGGCGAGCGGCGTGATCGCTTCCCCTGCCCGGTGGATGGTGACGTTGCGATATCCGTCGGCGGCCGGGTCTCGATAGACTTCCAGACGCGCGTCGGGCAGGGCGAGGATCCAGTACTCGGGAATCCCGCAGCGCGCGTAGAGGCGCTGCTTGACGGTCCGGTCGCGGCGTAGCGAGTCGTCCGACACCTCGACGACCAGTAGCGCCGTGGTCGGATGTGCCTCGCGGTAGTCGCGGATGCCGCCCGTCACCACGGCAACGTCCGGTTCCGGCTCCGAGTAGTCGTCGATTGCCAAGGGGAGTTGCATCCGCACGTGAAACCCGGTGCGGAAGGCGTATCGCAGGGAGTCCGCGACGAGATCGACGCCTGTGGCGTGTCGGCTTCCCTGTGGCGTCATCGCGAGCAGATCTCCATCTACGAGCTCCAGCCTGGCGTCCGGCTCGAACGCGCCGGCTTCCACCGCACGGTCGTACTCGGTGCGGCTCAAGCGGTAGTGGCGGGTGGTCGCTTCAGGCACTGCGTCAGCCGGGCCGAACCATCATGACACACGGCGGCCCGATGCGTGGCGGGCCGGCGGATGGGCGCACTGCGGGCACGTGCGTTGACACGTTGCGGGTGCGCGATTAGCATGCCGTGCGCGCAGTGTGCGGTCGCCAAGACGCCCGTTGTGCGGTCAGCGCAAGAACGGCACGAACCCGGCGGCGGGTTGGCGTGTGGAGGATCTCATGAAGACGAAGACGCGGCACGCGAAGCGGTCCGGCGGCACGGCGGCGGAGTCACGGCGCGCGTTCATGCGCCAGGCGGTCCTGGGCGGAGCGGGGGCCACGGCGGCCGCCCTCGGCACGGGCCGTGTCGCGCGCGCCGCCGAGGAGGACGTCAAGCCGATCACCATCCCGAGCGAGTTCGAGGCGGCCAAGGCGGCTCCCCTGCCGGAGATCGACTTCCCGATGTCGGGTGCGCAGGTGTTCGCGCGCGCCTGCAAGGAAGAAGGCGTCAAGGCGCTGTTCTGCTGTCCCGGCAACTACGACGTGGTGCACGCCATCGGCGACATGGGCGTACCGGTCTATTCGGGGCGCCACGAGGGGTCGCTGTGCCACGCGGCCGACGCCTTCTGCCGCGCCACCGGCGAGGTGGCGGCGACGTCCGGCACCGAGGGGCCCGGGTTCACCGACATGATTGGGGCCATCTCGGCCGCCAACTCGGCCCGCTCGCCGATTCTGGTTCTCGCCAGCAACAAGACGATCTTCGCCGAGGACACCGAGCAGGGCATCCAGGACCAGTACCAGCAGCCGCTGACCGAGGGCATCAAGAAGTACGGCAAGCGGCTCATCACCCCGGCGCGCACCTGGGAGTACGCCGGCTATGCGTTTCGCCAGCTCAAGAGCGGCGTGCCCAAGCCGGTGCACCTCGACTTCCCGGCCGAGATCGCCCGCGCCCGGTTCACCGATCCGATCGACGTCGAGTACTTCTACGACAAGACCAAGTACCGCACCGACGCGCGGCCGCATCCCGATCCGCAGGCCATCGACCGCGCGGTCGAGCTGCTGCGGAGCGCCGAGCGGCCGGTCATCGTGTCGAGCAACGGCGTTCTCTACAGCAAGGCGTGGGACGCGCTGCGCAAGCTGGCCGAGCGGGCGCACATTCCGGTGTGCGAGTCCGGCGCGATGAAGGGGCAGTTCCCCGCCGACCACGAGCTGTCGGCCGACGCGGCGCCGATGGCGCTGATGAGCGCGGACGTCGTCCTGCTCGTCGGGCAGTACTGCATGCCGACGCTGGGCGAGTTCGCCTTCGGTCCCGACGCGCGGTACATCCGGATCGATCCGGGGGCCGAGGACATCGGGCGCAACCTGCCGATCGACGTCGGCATCGTCAGCGACGAGCAGGCCGCCCTCGAGGCGCTGGCCGCCGCGATGCCGCGCCAGCGGCGCGAAGCGTGGGTGGCCGAGGTGGCCGCAGCGCGCGAGGCGTTCGAGGCGGAGAACGAGGAGTACTATCGGACCGGACTGGGATACACCGACGCCGTGCATCCCGCGGTCATCGGCAAGGTGCTGGCAGACTTCCTGCACCACGGCGACCTGCCGGCGGACCGCACCACCATCCTGCAGGGCGGCTACGGCATCGCCCGCTACACGCGGCGCTACCTGCGGGCGCACCGGCCGGCGCAGATCATCAACGGCGCGTACCAGTACGGCGCGATCGGCCCGGACATCGGCTACACCGTCGGTGTCGCGGCGGCCGTCCGCCACGGCGTCGGGGCGCAGGCGGGCTTCGAGGGCCACCCGGTAATCGGCATCACCGGCGACGGCGGCTTCGGATACACCGCGATGGAGGTCGAGACGCTGTCCAAGTACCGCCTCCCGGCTGTCGTCATCGTTTACAACAACAACGCCTGGGGTACGTGGACGGGCCAGCGCAACAACACGCTCGGGCTCCCGGTGCATCTGTTCCAGGAGAACCTGCGCTACGACAAGCTCGGCGAGGCGCTGGGTGCGCACGGCGAGTACGTCACGCGGCCCGACGAGATGCGGCCGGCTCTGGAACGGGCCTACCAGGTGGCCCTCGACGAGAGCCGTCCCAGCGTCGTCAACGTGCAGGCCAAGAAGGAGTTCTGGCTGCGCGACCAGTATCCGCCCGGGTTCCTCGGCAAGATCGAGCCGGGCGTGATGTCCTACTACCACTAGGAGTCCGTGGAGGGGCGTCCGGGCGAGCGGAAGGAACGGAGCGTGGCGCTGCACGAGGGTCTGACCGACGTGCGGGCTCGGCTGCAGGAGTACGCCGAGCGGGGCGTATTTCGAGGGCTGGCCGAGCGGCCTGCCCGCCGGGGGCGGCACGAGTTCACGTTCCGCTGGCTGGCGCCGGCGCCGTTCACGCTGAGCTACGATTCCGCGTCCGGCACCCTGGCGTTCCGCGGTCTGCTGCCGAACGTGCCGGCGCGATCGCCTCTTGCGGGTGCGTTGCGGCGGTTCGTTCGGGGACGCGCCGCGGCCGATCTGCCGCCGCACCGCCGGGTCGATCCCGAGCGCGCGGACGTGCGCTGCTTCGTCCGACGATCCGCACTCTCGCTCGAGGTGGTGGCCCGCGAGCATCATCACGGTTACGGCGTGAACCGGGCGGTGAACCTGGTCCACGAGATCTTCATGCATCTGCACACCTACTTTCCCGAGTACATGTGGGAGAACTTCGATGCGCCGCAGGAATGAGAATGTGAAGTTCGTGCCGGCCGTTGCGCTCCTGGTCACCGCCGCCGCGGTTGCGTGCCTCGTCACCGCCGCCACGCCAGCCGCGCAGGAACATCCCGTCGAGCCGCAAGAGCACGCGGACGCACAGGTGCTGGAGAACCCCGTCGAGCCCACCCGGGAGTCGCTGGTTGCCGGCCGACAGCGCTACGTCTTCCTGTGCCGGCAGTGTCACGGCAACCGGGGCGCGGGAGACGGCGACATGTCGCATGCGGGCGGCATCCCGTCCGACTTCACCGACGACGTCTGGACGCACGGCGCGAGCGACGGCGAGATATTCACGGTGATCAAGGAGGGCGTGACCGCCGACATGCAGGGCTACGCCAACCGCCTCGGCGACGAGGACATCTGGCACCTCGTCAACTACATCAAGAGCCTGTCGCGTGACTGAGGGTGTGCGCTATCGCGCCATGCAGCCCGGCGAAGCCGGCGCCGTCTCGGCGCTCGTCCTGTCGGCCTTCGACGAGTTCATCGGCCCGGAGCTGACCGAGGAGGGAAACGCCGAGTTCCGCAGGTTCGTGGCGCCCGTGGCGCTCGAGGCGCGCACCGCCGAGGACCACTTCGTCCGCGTCGCCACGGTGGACGGCGCCCTGGCCGGCATGATCGAAATCCGCCAGAACAACCACGTCGCGCTCCTCTTCGTCGACAAGGCGCACCAGCACCACGGCATCGCGAAGGGCCTGCTGCGGGCGGCGCTCGCCGACGCCCGTGCCGCCGATCCTGAACTGGAACGGGTGACCGTCAACTCGTCGCGCTACGGCGTGCCGGCCTACGAGAAGCTCGGCTTTCGGCAGACCGGACCCGAGCGCGCGGTCAACGGCATCGCCTTCATCCCGATGGCGATGCAGCTCGACGCGGATCTCTAGTTAGGCTCCTGGCGTGCGCGTACCGTTTCTCGACCTGGCCGCCCAGCTCGAGACGACGCGGCCGGACATCGAGCGGGCGCTGCTCGACGTCGTCGCTTCCGGCCGCTACGTCGGCGGTCCCGTGCTCGATGCGTTCGAGCGGGCCATGGCCGACTACATCGGCGTCGAGCACGCCGTCGGGGTGTCCTCGGGCACCGACGCCCTCCTGGTCTCGCTGATGGCGCTCGACGTCGGTCCCGGCGACCTGGTCGTCACCACGCCCTATTCGTTCTTCGCCACGGCTGGTGTCGTCGCCCGGCTCGGGGCGACCCCGGCGTTCGTCGACATCGATCCGCAAACGTTCAACATCGACCCGGCGCGCCTGGCCGACTGGTTCGAGCGCGAGACAGAGCGTCGGTCACGGGTCAAGGCGATCCTGCCGGTGCACCTGTTCGGTCAGTGCGCCGACATGGCGCCCATCCTGGACCTGGCCGCGACGCACGGGATCCCGGTGGTCGAGGACGCGGCGCAGGCGCTGGGCGCACGCTATCCCGCTTCCGGGGGCAGGGGCCGCGGCGGTGCGGGCGGCGGGGGCCGCAGCGGGGCCGGCGGCAGTCGAGTCGGCGATGCGGGGGGGGATGGCGGCCGCCCGTCCGGCGCCATGGGCACGCTTGCCTGCTTCTCCTTCTATCCCACCAAGAACCTGGGCGCCATGGGAGACGCCGGGCTCGTGGTTACCTCCGATGCCGCGCTGGCGGAACGAGTGCGCAGGCTCCGCAACCACGGCGGGCATGCTGCGTACCAGCACCCCGAGGTAGGGGGCAACTTCCGACTGGACACGCTGCAGGCGGCGATCCTTGCCGCCAAGCTCACGCATCTCGACGGATGGCACGCCCGGCGCCGCGCGCGCGCTGCGTACTACGACGAGCACCTGGCGGTTCCGGGCATCGAGCTGCCCGTGGCCGCCTGGGGCCGCGAGCGCCACACGTATCACCAGTACGTGATCCGGGTACCCGAGCGGCGGGACGCCCTGCGCGCTCACCTCGAGGCGCGGCGGATCGACACGATGATCTACTACCCCGTGCCGCTCCACCGGCAGCCGTGCTTTCACAGCCTCGGTCACGCGGCCGGCGCGTTCCCTCGCAGCGAAGACGCTGCGGCTCGGTCGCTCGCGCTGCCGATCTACCCGGAGCTTACGCCGGCGATGCAGGACAGCGTGATTGAAGAGACCGCGTTGTTCTATAGCGGAAGCCCGGCTTCGGACACGGCATCGATGGTCGGGTGATGCTGACGGGAGTGGTCGAACGCTACCTGGAGGACTTCGACGATCTCTCCGTAGCGCTGGAACGCCTGCGCGATCCCGCCGACCCGGTGCTGGACTGGGACAGAGTCCGCCGGTGACTCGGACGTGCTACAGCAGTTGAACGAGACGTGCCGCGAGAAATAAGATATCAGCAACCTCGGTCGATCCTCGACGGTCCGCGCACTCCGCCTGCCGCCGTCGAAACGTTCCGCATTCCCGGCAACTGAACGACAGACGTGCCCGGCAGGCGCAATCGCGGCAATCGCAAACGGTCGGCGCCGGCGCGCGCACCGCGCGCAACTCCCCGGCGCCTCCTGGATCAGGCGCGGGACGCCCTCGCCGGGGGTGACGGGCGCAAGGCGCTCGATCTGATCCGGCAGGCACGGGACCGGGACGCCAGCCTGGCGGGGCTGCCGCTGCTGTCCTTCTGCGCCTCCATGCTGCGGGCCCGGCAGCTCGCGGCCAAGGACATGGACAAGGAAGCGGCCACCATGCGCGCCCGCGCGGATCGCTATCGGGCGTCCGTTTCCGTGCCGGCGCTGTCGGAAGACGAATGGGTCCAGTACGTCCGGTACCTGGACGGCGGGGACGCGCTGGCGGCCTACGCGGACCACCTGGCCGGCGGGACGTCCCTGCCTCGCGTGGAGCGGGTGCTGGCGGACCGGCTGGTCGTCGAGCGGTTCTGGGTGGCTCTCGACGTGTTCGACGAGACCCACCCGCTGCGCCGGGATGCCGCGGCGGTCGGATCCGGCCTCGACGCCATGGATGCCGGCGACTGGGCGCAGGCCGCGAGCCTGCTGCAGGGGGTGCCGCGGCGCTCGCCGTTCGCGGCCTGGCGTCTGTTCTGCAGGGCCATGGTCTGTTTCGGCGCGGGCGACGATGACGGGTTGCGCCGAATCCTCGATCGCCTGCCGGAGGATTTTGTCCTGGCCCGCACGGTCGCCGACTGGCGGCGCCTCGTCCGCCGCGACGGCGCGGGCAACGGCGGCCCCCGTGCGCCACAGGAGCGGCATGACGGGCACGGGCGCGTGGCGGCCCTCGCCGGCGAGCTGAAGCGGGCGTTCCACAAGGGGAACGTGCGTGCGGCGGGGACGGCGATCGAGCGTCTGGCCGGCGCCCTCTACCCCGAGGACCCGGCGCGGGCCCGGATCGACCTGCTGGAGATCGCCGGGCTGGCCAACATGCAGGATCTGCTCCGCGGCGGCGCGATCGAGCGTCTGTCGCGGCGCCTGTTGCCCGCCGATCGGGTGATCGGCGTCGCGGCCCGCATCCTCCTCGCCAGGCAGCAGGTGGTGCCTGCAGCGTGGAATCCGGTGCCCGCCGTCGCGCTCGTCGACGTGCTGCCGGTGGAGTTTCCGCGGGCGCAGGATCGGACCCTCGCACGGGCGTGCATGCTGGAGGCGCTGGCGCGCACGGGCCGCGCGGCCGTGGATCCGGAATTGCTGCCTCCCGGGACATGGGCGGATCTGACGGCGCTGCTCGGCCGGCCCGTAGAGGACCCGAGGATGGTCTTCGTCGAGCTGATGCTGGCGAGTCTCGAGGCCGACCCCGACAATCGCGACGGCTACCTCTTTCTGCTCGATCTGCTGCGGGGACACAACGCCGGCAAGCGGCGGGTCCAGCGTGTCCTGCAGGACATGGCGGACCGGTTTCCCGACGATTCGACCCCCTGGCTGGAGCTGGCCACCCTGCACTATTCGAGAAACGCGTACCGCCAGGCCGAAGGCGCGCTCGAGGAGGCCCGCCGGCGTGCTCCCCATGACGATCGGCTCCTGGATCTGCAGGCCGTCGGTTTCCTCAAGTCCGCCGATCAGAGTCGGAGGAAGGGTCGTTTCGCGCTTGCGGCCCGGGACCTGGAGCGCGCCGAAGGCCTGGGGCGCCGGGTGATCGAATCCGCCCTGCCCGCGAAATGGCTGCTGCTGGAAGTCGTGTCGGGCGATGCGGACACGTCCGCTGCGGTCGCCCGCCGTCTGGAGGGTCTGCCGCCGGGTGCGCAGCTTCGGCTGCTCGCGCTGCTCCTCCGTGACCTGTACGACAACAACGACGTGAGGAACGTCAGACCGGAGATGGCCGACGCCGTGTGCCGCCTGCTGGCCGACGGGGTCTCTCTCGCCGGCGGGTGCTCGCCGGACGAGATCGTCCGGGTTCTCGAACCGCTGCCCGTCGAGCTGGACCTCCTCTACGACGATCGGCGCGTCGCGGCGACGTTCACCCGCTGGTGGCCCGCGCTCCTCGAACGCGTGGACGGAGACCGCCTGCCGGCCGTCCTCGACATCCTGATGGACTGCGGCGGGCAGCATGAGGTTCGCGTCGAGATCGAACGCCGGCTGCGCGGCGTCAGGAAACCCCGCCGCGATCCGCTGCTGCTCTTCTATCTGGCCGTGATTCGCTACGAGGAAGGCAGCGACCACGATGCCCGGCGTTTCCGGGACGTGCTGAAGAAGGTGGACGCCGCCACCCGCGAGCGGCTGCGGTCGGCCGCCGCAAGGCTCGCCCGGCACACGGAGGAACCGCTGCGCGACGCGCTGCAGACGTTCGATTTCGAACCGCTGGACGAGGGGCCGGGGCCGCTCGGCCCGAGACCGTCGCCGGCGGCGGTGGAGGCTTTTCTGGCTGCGCTCGAGGAACAGTTCAAGGCCGCGGGTGCGCCGCGCGGACCGGCCGCCTTGATGCGGCCGGCCCCGCCGGACCCCGGCGACCCGGCGCTGGTCGAACGGTTCCGGCGGGCGTTGACGGAGGACGCAGCGGCCGCGCCGCCGGACGCCGCACAACAGGCGATGCTGTTCGACCGGGAGATATACGACGATCTGGACCGCCTCGACGAATTGATCGACGATTGCCGACTGCGCGGCGAGCCGCCGCCCCTGTTGCGGGAGCTCGCCGGCAATCTGCGGGCCGACCCGGCGGCGCGGCGCGAGCTGGACCGGCTGGCGCGCGACTGCCAGACGGCCGGGCTGCGTGACAGGTTGACGCCGGAGCTGCATGCCCTGCTGTTTGCCCGCAAGGGCAAGGAAAAGAAAAGGCGTCGCTGACCGGGAACAGGACCATGCTTGTCCACTATCTCGTGCTGGGGCTGTCCCCGTCGGCGACGGGGGAGGAGATCCGCCGGCGTTATCTGGAACTGGTGCGCGCGCACCGGCCGGGCGAGGATCCGGAACGTTTCCAGCAGGTCACCGCGGCGTACGAAGCCCTGAAGGACGACCGTGCGCGCGTGAAGACGGCGCTCCTGGGGATGGCCGTCTACGGCGACTTCGAGCTGGCGCTCGATGCGCTGGTGAAGGCTCGTCCGGCGCGCCGCGAGACGCCCGGCCTGCAGGCGCTCCTGGCCGCGGAAGGGAAGCTGGATGCGTGAACCGGACGGCGACTGGAAGCAGCGCGCGCTCGACGACTTCCGGCAGTGGCTCGACGCGGTGAACGAGGAATCTGCGGAGCAGCGGGAAGCGGACACGGCCGACTGCGATCTGCGCGATCTGTTCGCCGAGTTCGCCGCGTTGCGGCAGGAGATACGCCTGCAGAACCGGGAACAGGCCAGGGCGGGCCGGGAGCTGGCGGCCGCGGCGGAGCGCTACGACGACGCCGCCCGCCGCGACGAGCGCGGCGCCGAGACGCTGGCCGCGCTGGAGGGGCGCGTGTCCCGCACCGCCGAGGACCGTTGCCTGCTGGAGACCCTGGAGGTGCGCGACGCTCTGGTGCGGGGCCGCGACGCCGCGGTCCGGCTGCGGGATCGGCCGCGTCTGTTCGGGCGCCCGCCGCGGGGCGCCGCCGGCGTCGTGGAAGGCTACGAGCTGGCGCTCGGTCGTTTCGACAGGATGCTGTCCCGGTTCGACGTGCGGCCCGTGCAGACCGTGGGACGAGCCTTCGACGGCCGTGTCATGCACGCGGTGGAGGCGCGCCGCGTCGACCGGGTCGGCGACGGCGTGGTGGTCGAGGAGTTGCGGAGCGGGTTCGTGCGGCGCGACGACGTGCTGCGTCTGGCCGACGTGGCGGTCAACCGACGTCGCGAGGAGGATTGATGCCGGCCGAAACCAGGGCTGCGGACGACAACACCATCATCGGCATCGATCTGGGCACCACGAACTCGGAGGTGGCGATCATCGCCGGCGGGAAGCCCTCGATCGTGGAGGAGAGCGGAGAAGCCATCCTGCCGTCGTGCGTGGGGCTCGACGACGCCGGCGCCGTCATCGTCGGACGGCAGGCCCGCAACCAGGCCGCGGCCGCCCCGGAGCGGACCGTGCTCTCCATCAAGCGCCTCATGGGTTCCGGGACGCAGGTGCGGATGGGCAGGGACGCCTACACCCCGCAGGAGATTTCGGCCTTCGTCCTCAAGGCGCTCAAGGAGCGGGCGGCCCGCGCCCTCGGCCGGGACGTGCGCAAGGCGGTCATCACCGTGCCGGCCTACTTCACGGACGCGCAGCGGCAGGCGACGCGCGAAGCGGGAGAGATCGCCGGCCTGACCGTCGTGCGGATCATCAACGAACCGACGGCCGCGGCGCTCAGCTACGAGAGCGGGGGCGCGGGGAGCCGCACCCTCCTCGTCTACGACCTGGGCGGGGGGACCTTCGACGTCTCGGTGGTGCGCATCGAACAGGGCGTGGTCGAGGTTCTGGCCACCGCCGGCGACAACCAGCTCGGCGGCGACGACTTCGACGCCCTCGTCCTCGAACGCCTGAACGCGCACGTCGAGAAGGAGCTCGGAGTCGGGAACGCCCGCGAAGATCGCCTGCTGCAGGCGCGGCTGCGGCGGGCCGCCGAACGCGCCAAGATCGAGCTGTCGGACCAACCCTACGTGCGCGTGGAGGAGGATCACGTCGCCACGGTGGACGGCGAGGCCATGCATCTCGCCTGCGAGTTGGCCCGCGGCGACTTCGAACGCGACCTGGAGCCGTTCCTCGACCGTTCCCTCCAGGCCGTGACCACCGCGCTGCAGGACGCCGGCATCCGCCCGAGCCAGCTCGACCGCGTGCTGCTGGTGGGCGGTTCCACCCGCATTCCGCGGATCGCCGCGATCCTCACGGAGCGGCTGGGGCAGGAACCGCACGGCGAAGTCGATCCGGACCTGTGCGTCGCGCTCGGGGCCGGCGTGCAGGCGGGGATCGAGATGGGCCAGGACACGCAGGCCGTGCTGGTCGACATCACCCCCTACACCTTCGGCACCCGGGCGGAGGGAAAGCTCTACGGCAGGCCGTACGCCCACCAGTTCATACCTCTCATCCGGCGCAACAGCAAGCTGCCGGCCACCCGCACGGAGGTGTTCTTCACCCTGTTCGAGGACCAGGAAGAGGTGGAGATCAAGGTCTTTCAGGGAGAGGATCCGGACGCTCTGAAGAACGTGGAGATCGGCACCTTCATGTTCGGCGGCCTGAACGAGCGCGAGGACGCCCACGAGCAGGGTCTGCTCGTCACCTACAGCCTGGATCTCGACGGGCTGTTGCAGGTCCACGCGCGGGAACGGGCGACCGGCCGGGAGATCCGGGGCGTCGTCGAGAACGCCGTCGGGCGCTCCGACGCCGAGACGCTCGGCGCTGCGAAGGAACGGGTCTCCGCGCTCTGGGGCGAGGCGGGCGATGGGGCGGAGGCGGGCGCCACGGATGGCGGGGCCGGTGCGGCGGGGGCCGGTGCGGAACCGTCCCCGGCGCCGGCCGCCGTGCCCCCGGACGTGGCCGGGGAAGTCGAGGCGACCCTGGCGCGGGCCGAGCAGGCGCTCGAGGCTGCGCCGGCCGAGGATCGGGAGGAGATGATCGACCTGATGGAGGATCTCCGGGACGCGCTCAAGGAGGGCGCGGCCGAGCGGGCGGGCGAGCTCCGGCGCGAGCTCGACGAGATCCTCTTCTACCTGGAATAGCGGACTACCTGGAGACAGCGGACGTGGAACGCTGCCCGACCTGCGGGGCCCGGCATGCCGGCGGGCCGTCCTGCCACCGCTGCCGGACGGACCTCCGCCAGGTCCTGGCGATCGAACGAGCCGCGGCCCGCCGCCGGCGGCAGGCCCGCGCCGCGCTCGAGCGCGGCGACCGCGCGGCGGCCCGCGCCCACGCCGGCCGCGCGTGCGCCCTCTACCGGTCTCCCGAGTCTCTCGTCACGCTCGCGGTGGCCGTCCTGGCGACCGGCGACTTCCCGGCCGCGCTTCGGCTGTGGCGGGAGATTCGGGCAGGGTCCGGTCCGAGCGCGCGTCAGTAGTCGACGGGGGGCGGGGCCGGGAATCCGTTGGAGTAGATCGCCTGATAGCGAAGCCGCATGCCGTCCTCGTCGAGCCATCCCAGGGACTGCTGAAAGAGCGCCGGCTCCGGGTAGCCCGCAGGGACGGTGCCCTCCAGGACGTAGAGCTTGTTCTCGTGCATGTAGATCGACACGAATGTACGGGATCGGTCGGCGTCGTCGGTCAGATGCAACTGGTGCCCTTCGACGAGATCCGTGAAGTTGTAGCCCAGGTGCGTGACCCGGGCGTCTCGCTGCAGAAACGACCAGGTCGCATAGATGAGGGCGCCTCGCACGTCGTGCCGCCAGTACCCCTCGCCGGTAAGCCCGCCGCCGCTGCATCTCTCCGCGCCCGGAGGGCAGTTGCCGGCCTTCTCGACGAGTATCCTCTCGGCGTGGTTGTAATCGGCGACCGTCACCGTGTAACGGCTCGGGCCGGCCTCGGCGGTATAGACGCGCGCTGGCAGCTCCGCCCCGAACTCCGACAGCCAGGTCGTCTCCGTCACGGTGGGCTGACCCGGAAAATTGCACGTGAAGCGATCTTCGAGACTCGCGAACTCGGTCCATTCCTGCGCCGCCGCGGGCGCCGAAATCGACAGGATTGACGCCGCCGCCAGGACTGGAATCAGGCGCATTTCGTCCTCCTGACCCAAGTCTATCAACCGAAAACCTGAGCTGGTGCAGAATCAGTAGCTTGCGCCGCCGCGACGCCGGTCGATGGCCACCAGGGCGCCAGCCGGCGCGCGCAGCGCACGAAGCATTTCCCGCTCGCCGGCGCGGGTGGTCTGCCAGACCGCGAAGCGGACGTGACTGACGATCTCGTCGATGTCGTTGACCACGCGCTCGACCATGATTGGCGTGCGGTCGTTGCGCGCCTCCTCGAACAGCTCGGTCAGGGCCGCCCGGCCGCGTTCCTCGGGCGTGGCGGGCGGGGTGGTCCGTTCGGCCTCGACGACATCGCGGGCGAGGTCGAGCAGCGACTTCAGGAACTCGATGCTGACCAGCACGCCCTGCTCGTGCTTCTGCCGCAGCGCTTCGAGCCGCTCGCCGAGGGCGCGAAAGCGCGGATCTTGCTGGTGCGCGCGGAGGCGGGCGGCGACCTTGATCTCGATCTCCTTCGACTTCCGGCCGGGATCGGGCGCGCCGAGCACCGCGTCCAGCACCTCGGCGTCGAGCTCCGGGTCGAGACTCTTCAGGATGTGCTGGAAAAAAGGCGTAGTCGGCCCGTCCCTGCGGTGGCGTGCCCAGGACGTTGCGGCCCCATGGGTCGTTCCGCCACGCGTCGCGGTTCCAGGCCTTGATGGAATACGGCGGATTGGCGAGGACCACGTCGAAGGTCATCAGGCGGTCCCGCTCGATGAAGGCGGGGTCGCCGAGCGCATTCCCGACCGCGATGCGGAAGTCCTCGACGCCGTGCAGCACGAGGTTCATGCGGGCTATCGAGGCCGTCGTGCCGATGACCTCCTGACCGTAGAGGCCGAGCGTCCGTCCTGCAGATCCGTCAACGCGTGATGGTCTTGCGGACGGTTCCCATCGTGCTCCTCCCGGATCTCGGACAGCCCACGTATCGTCATACCATATGGTGCAGAATAGCGCGTTCGCCGGCGGTCCATTACCAGAGTGTCGGCGCCGGATAGCGCGCGATGTCGGGGTCGGGCGTCACGAGGGTCATTCCGTGCAGGATCGCCTGCGACACCAGACCGCGGTCGAACGGATCGGCATGATGCGGGGGCAGGAGCGCGTCGTGCGCCGCGCAGGCTTCGTCGAAGGCCAGCGGCCGTAGCTGCAGCCACTCGCGCCGGTCGACCACGTAGCGCCCCGGCGGCGCTGGCAGCGGCAGCCGGCCGAGCCGATGCTTGATCGCGATCTCCCACGCCGAGAGCGAGCTGAGGTAGACCGCGTTCTCCGGGGCGCGGCACGCCGTGCGCGCCGCCGAAGACAATGCGGGATCGTCGGCCGCCAGCCAGAGGAACGTGCAGGTGTCGACCAGGAACTTCACGATGGCTCGTCGTCGACGCCGAACGCCCGGAGCATCTCGTCCGGAAGCGGCTCGAAGAAGCTGTCGGGCACCTGCATCCCGCGATCGATACCGACCGGCCGTTCCTTCCGGGGCAGTTTCGGGAGCGGCCGGATTTCGGCAATGGGTACGTTGCGCCGGCACAGCACGACGGTCTCACCTCGTTCGACGCTGTCCAGATACGTCGAGAGACGAGCCTTCGCCTCGGCAACGTTGACCTTGACCATGATTACATACTAGGACCTGAACATGACCATGTTCAACTCCCGATTGCGGCCGGGCCTGGATCACTCCAGCCAGCCGTCCTCTTCCAGCACCCGCCGCAGGCGGTCCTCGGCGGCCCGGGCCTCGGCCAGCGCCTGCTTGAACGCCGCCACCGCCTCGGGCACCGGCGGCACGTCCTCGCCGATGGGCGGCGGCACGTAGCGGGAGATGTTCAGCGTCGATCACGATCACCTTCCGCGCCGGCCGCGCCGCTTCGTGCGGCGGAGCGTCACCACCGCCGGGGCGAGGCCGGTGCCGTAGAAGATGTTGGGCGCGAGGCCGATCACCGCCTCGATGAGGTCCTCTTCCAGCAGCGCCCGGCGGATGCGGCCCTCGGCACCCTTGCGGAACAGCGCGCCCTGCGGCAGCGCGACCGCCATGCGGCCCGCGTCCGCCGCCATCGACGCCACCATCTGCTGGACCCAGGCGTAGTCGCCGTAGCTGGCCGGCGTCAGGCCGAACGCGGCGCGGCCCCACGGGTCCGCGTCCCAGACCTCGCGGCCCCACTCCTTCAGGGAGAACGGCGGGTTGGCGATGACGCAGTCGAACGTCGCCAGGGCGCCGGCCGGATCCGTGAGGTTCTTCTCCTCGCCGAAGATGCGGCCGAAGAACGTGCGCGGGTCGGCGCCGGCGCGTTGCACGTGCTCGATCGCGCCGAGCAGCATGCCGCCGGTGCCGCAGGCCGGGTCGTAGATGCTCTCGCCCGCCTGCGGATCGAGCAGCTCGACCATCATCCGCACGACGCTGCGCGGCGTGTAGAACTCGCCCGCGTTCTTCCGCCGGGTGATGTCGGCGAACTTGCCGATCAGGTACTCGTAGGCGTCGCCCAGGATGTCGGACGCGACCGCGGTGTTGCCCAACGGCACGCCGGACAGGCCCTCGATGAGGTCCTTGAGGAGCTCGTCGCCGAGTGTTTCGCGGTTGCCCCAGTCGGCCGCGCCGAAGACCCGGGCCAACGTGTCGGGATTCGCACGTTCTATGGCGCGCATCGCACGCGCCAGCGCGGCGCCGACGTTCGCCGGCGTCTCGCGGACGTCGCGCCAGCGGCAGCCGTCCGGCAGCGTGAAGCGGTGCAATTCCGGAAAGAGCTCCAGATCGACATCGCCGAATCAGCGCGGGAAGATCCGCGAGAGGGGCGTGTGGTGGTCCGCGGCGTGTCGCTACCAGAGTGTCGGCGCCGGAGAGCGCGCGATGTCGGCATCGGGTGTCACGAGCGTCGTCCCGTGCAGGATCGCCTGCGACACGAGGCCGCGGTCGAACGGATCGGCATGAGGAACGTGCAGGTGTCGACCAGGAGCCTCATGACGGATCGTCGTCGACGCCGTACGACGCTGTCCAGATAGGTCGAGAGACGAGCCTTCGCCTCGGCAACGTTGGCCTTGATCATGATCTCGGCGACAGCTCTTCACGAATCACGCCCCGCAGCGTTCGCTCCAGATGTCCCTGATCGGCTTCGACGTGGTCGCGCAGCGCGGCGTTGATCAGCGTCTGGTAGCTGCCTCCGCCCCGGTCGTGCGCCACGCCTCGGAACCACGCCAGAATGTCGTCGTCGATGCGGATGGTGATCCGGGTCCTGCCCCGCGACGTGCCGACGGGAGCGCCCCGTTTCCCGCTGCTGAATCGTATTCCTGCTTCATGCTTCCGCCTCGTACCGTCTGCGTTCCTGTGCCGCGAAGCCTTCGAAGCTGTCGCGAGCGTTCGAGAGGGTGGACGCCTCCGGCCGCGGTCAGCCGGCAGGCTGCGCGCTGCCGAGGACGGCGGCGATGGCGTCCCGCAACCAGGCGGTGCGGGCGAGATCGAGGCGCTGCAGGTTGAACGTTCCCAGATAGTCGCCGGGGCGCTGGTTCTTCATGTCGAGGAACGGGTAGAAGGTCTCGAAATCGTCGGACGCCGTCGCCTTCGCGATCTCCTCCATCGCACGCGCCTTCGTCTCCCTGGGAAGCGTCTTGATGACCTCGTAGCCGTTGCGGCTCCGTTCCAGGTTCATCAGCAGGCGGTCACGAACTTCCACCATGCGCGCCTGGAGCAAACCCCGATATTCCGTTTCGTCGAATCCGGGCGGCGACACCTCCGCCAGGTTCAGGGGATGGTAGGCGTAGCTCTCGAGGGAGTAGTACCCGAGCACGAAGAGGTTCGGCTGCTCGCGGCGCAGTTCCTCGATTTCGTCCGAACCGAGGAAGTCGCGGTCGATCAGGCCGCGGAACTCGTCGTTCGCTCTGGTCTGCAGCCCGACGGCGTTCTTGTCCCTGGCGCCGACGAACAACAGGCCGGGGAGCTCGATCGCGTTGTAGAGCAGCGCGTCCTGGTTCTCGCAGACGACCAGCTTCTGGTTGGGGAAGACCTTCAACGCGGAGTCCCTGGGCACCGCGATGTCGAAGATGGCGGGGGACTTCGGCGCCGGCGCCAGCACCTGCGGGCGGTCGAAGTCGAGGTCGTCGAAGTCGACGACGACGGCGTCCGCGGCGTCGCCGGCGTACTCGATGAAGCCGAGCGAGTGGCTGGCCGTCCAGAGCTGCGAGTAGTCCGGAATCCAGTGCTCGACCACCTCGCGGATCAGCGCGTTCTGTAGCCGCGTGTGCAGGTGCACGTCGAGCTCGTCGATGAAGTAGATGGCGTTCGGGAAGTGCTCTCGGCGGGTGAACAGGTTGAGGAGGATGTTGAACACCTCCTTCTCGCCGCTGCTGAGCAGGTCGTAGTGGACGTCCGAGTGGCCTTTCCGGAAGCGGATGTCGGCGGGCTTCTGTCCTAGCGCAGGGATCATCTGCGTCAAGCGCAGGGTCGTGGCGGATCCGTTGCCGAATACCCTGGCAAGTGCGTCGTTGATGGGGGCGACGAAGCGTGCCCTTATCTCGTCGGAAGCGGAGTCCTTGCCCCAGAAGTCCCGGAGCACGTCCTCCGTGATCCGTGCGACGTCGGCGTCGAGACGCGTGTCGAAGTCGATGAACCGCCGCGGGCGATCGATGTCGGCCCCGGCGTCCACGGCTTCGGGCGTTGCGCGAAGCTCCGGCACCGTCCGCAACGAGCTCCGGCCGTAGAACGCCGATTTCACGTCCCATCCGTCCGGCGACGCAATCGGGGCCGAGCCATCCGATCGGCCGACCTCGAAACCTCCCCCGAAAGAGCAGGACGCCGATACCGCGGTGGCCTGGTCCTTCTTGAGGTACCGCAGGAACTTGTCGTACGCCTCGCCCTTGTAGAACGCGTCCGAGAAAGCATCGGAGAAACGCGTCGAGGGCGGCGCCGGGTCACCCTTGTGCGGCGCCGACAGGTACTCGAACGCGTCGAACACCGACGACTTGCCGCTGCCGTTCGCCCCGATCAGCAGCACCAGCTTCGGTGCGCCGGAGAACGACGACAGATCGATGGTCAGGTCGGTGAAGCGTTTGAAGTTCTCGAGGCGCAACCGGGTGAGGTTCATCGCTCTTCAGCCGCCGAATCGCTGCAGACGGTCCTCGTTCACCGACTACTTCGGGGCCTGTTTCGCATCTCAGTCCGCCGGCAGCGCGAAGGCCACGACCCGCGGGCCGCCGCCGATGCTGACCGCGATGTACTGCCGGCCGTCGACCAGGTAGGTCATCGGCGTGCCGATGGTGCCCGCCGGCAGGTCGACCGCCCCGCGAATCTCGCCCGTCTGCTTGTCCCAGGCCACGAGGCCGGGCCCGCCCTGGCTGCCGGCGGTCGGCACGGTGCTGATGAGCAGGGTCTTGGTCAGCAGCGGACCCCCGATGGTGCCGTCCCCGAGCGGCGGCAGGTTCAGGTGGCGCAGGCGGGGATGGTTGCGGATGCGGTCGCCGTTGCCGAGGGGCACCATCCAGGCGTGCTCGCCGGTGTTCATGTCGATGGCGGTAATCCGCGAGTAGGGCGGCTTGAGCAGCGGCAGGCCCTGCGGCATCCGCGCCTGGTAGGACTGGCCTTGGCGGATCTGGCGCAGCCGCCGCTCCTCGGGGGCGCCGTGCGTGTAGCGCATCGTGGCGCCGAGGTCCGGGTCGGGCGTGTAGAGCGGGATGGCGACCGCGATGTTGCGCGACGGGATGTAGAGCATGCCGGTCTCGGGATCGACCGCCGCGCCGGCCCAGCCGGCCGCGCCGAAGTCGGGCGGGCGCATCAGCGTGCCCTGCGTGCCCCCGTTGATGGGCCGGCCGGGCGGCGTGAACAACGGTCCGATCTGGTAGTTGCCGACCACCTCGATGGCCATCTCGCGCAGCTCCGGCGTGAAGTCCACCAGGTCGTCGATCGTGACCCCCTGGTAGTCGAACGGGGCCGGCTTCGTCGGGAACGGCTGCGTCGGCGACGGGATCTCGCCCGGCATGTTGGACGCCTGCGGCACCGGCCGCTCCTCGATGGGCCAGATCGGCTCGCCGGTCACCCGGTCGAAGGCGTAGACGAACGCCTGCTTGCTCACCTGCACCAGCGCCTTGATCGGCCGCCCGTCGACCACCACGTCGACCAGGTTCGGGTGGGTCGGAAAGTCGTAGTCCCAGAGGCCGTGGTGGACCGCCTGGAAGTGCCACATCCGCTGGCCGGTCTCCACGTCGACAGCGATGATAGTTTCCGAGAAGAGATTGTCGCCCGGCCGGTCGGCCCCGTAGTAGTCGTTCGTGGTGGTGCCGGTCGGCAGGTAGACGTGGCCCAGCTCGTTGTCGCCGGCCAGCATCGACCAGACGTTGGCGTTGCCGGAATAGCGCCACGAGTCGTTCAGCCAGGTGTCGACGCCGAACTCGTCGGCGCTGTTCGGCACCGTGTGGAAGTCCCAGGCGTGCGCGCCGGTGCGGACGTCCCAGGCCCGGACCCAGCCGGGGGGCGCTTCGCGGGTGATGCGCCGGTCGGCGATCTGCGAGCCGTGGATCACCTTGTCGCGGACAACGATCGGCGGCGAGTTGATGGAGTAGAGCAGCGCGTTGAGGTAGTCGCGCGCCTCGCGTTCCACGCGCGGGATGCCGACCATCGCGTCGACCATGCCGCTGCCGTCGGGGCCGAAGTCGGGGCAGGGCTGCCCGGTCTTCGCCTTGACGCAGACCATGTAGCCGTTGCCGGTGCCCCAGAAGATCCGCTCGTCGCCTTCGCCGTCGGTCCAGTAGGCGACGCCGCGCTGCGTCCAGGGCCCGCTCATCGACGGGGTGCCTTCCTCGTAGCTCTTCGGATTGAAGGTCCAGAGCATCTCGCCGGTCGTCGCATCCACCGCGACCCCCTGCGACAGCGGCGTGTTGAAGTAGAGCACGCCGTCGATCATCAGCGGCGTCACCTGCAGGCGCGACGGGTTCGGCGGCTGGCTGCTGCGGTAGAGGTCCGGGGTCTCCTCGACCAGCGAGTCGACGATCACATCGAGCGGCGCCGACCACTCGCCGCCGCCGGGCGTGCTCCGGCTGACGAAGTTGTCGATCGACGTCCACTCCCAGGCGATCTCCAGGTCGCTGAAGTTGCCGGCGTCGATCTGGTCGAGCGGCGAGTACTTGGTGCCGGCGATGTCGCCGGCGTAGCTGCGCCATTCGCCGTTCTCGGTGCCGTAGGTCTGCCACGGACCCTCCGACGTCTGTTCCTGGGCGGACGCGGCGCCGGTTCCGGCCAGCATGACGAACGATGCAACCAGCACGGCGAGCGACGTAATCTGCAGCGACCTCATTCCGGATCCTCTCTTTCCAGCCGTTCCGCCGGTGCTTTCTCTACCGGTTCCACGGACGCTTCTCCTACCGTTCCGCAGACGCTCTCTCTGCCTGTTTCGCCGCGGCCTCCGCGATTGCGACCGCCCGGACTCCGAGGCCCTGCTCGAAGACGAGCCGCGCCCCGAGCAACGCCGTCTGGGCGAGCGCGCCGAGCCCCACCAGCGCGATCGCGAAGGCGCCGAGCTGCAACGCACGCCGCGATGGGAGAATGTACGACATCGCGAGCCGCAGCGACGCGAAGAACGCGAACAGCCACGTCGCCGCGAACGCCCGGCCGGCGTGCGCGTCCACGACCGCCCCGGCCGCCGGAGAGAATACTCCCGCCTGCGCCGCGGTGTAGCCGCTGTAGTAGGCGCACACGGCAGTTGCCGCACCGCCGATGTACAGCCACGTGGCGGTGTCCCGCAATGACTTCCGATCCGGCGCCAGGAGGCCCGCCAGATCGACGGCGCCTGCCGCGAACAGCAACGCGATCGGAAAATGCACGACCAGCGGATGCACGTTCGGCGCCCACGCGGGGATGAGCGGCATGCAGTCCTATATTACGGTGGGAACGCGTCGAGAAGAATGAACCTCGCCGTCGATGGCGCCGGCCTCGACGCCCACCGCGGCCGACGCCGGCGAGCGCGACCCTACGGTCGCGTCAGGAGTTCGCCGGCGCGGCCTGCGGCGCAAACTCCCAGCGCTTCCTATACTACGGGTCGCCCGCGATGACCTCCGACAGCAGCGCCGCCGGCTGGGACGGCTGGGACGCCTACGCCCCGTTCTACGACTGGGAGAACCGGCGCACCATCGGCCGCCGCGACGTCCGTTTCTGGACGGACCTGGCGCGACGCGCGGACGGCCCGGTGCTGGAACTCGGTTGCGGGACCGGCCGCCTGTCGGTGCCGGTGGCGCGCGTGGCGCCGCGCTTCGTGGGGATCGACCGCTCCGCGCCGATGCTTCGCCGACTGCGGTCGCGTCTCCGCCGCGCCCGCCTGACCGCGACGACGGCGATCGTGCGCGGCGACATCCGTGCCCTGCCGTTCCGCCGCCGCTGGCGCTGCCGGCTGGTGATGGCGCCCTACGGCATGCTGCAGTCCCTGCTCTCGGACGAGGACCTGACCGCGACGTTGGAGGCGGCTGCCGGCGTGCTGGCGCGGGGCGCAACCTTGGGCATCGACCTCGTTCCGGAGCTGCCGCGCTGGCAGGAGTATCACCGCCGGGTCGGTCTCCGAGGCCCCATGAGCGGAGGACGCCGGGTCACGCTGATCGAGTCGGTGCGCCAGGTGCGCGAGCACGCACTGACCGTCTTCGACCAGGAGTTCGTGGAGTGGCGGGGGAGTCGGCGCACCGTGCACCGCTTCTCGCTCGCCTTTCGCACGTTGACGGTGCCGCAGGTCGCCGAGTCGCTCGATCGGACGGGTTTCCGCGTCGACGCCGTCCTCGGCGACTACGCGGGCCAGGAATGGTCGCCCGACGCGAACGTCTGGGTGATCATTGCGCGCCGGAGATGAGGCCGGCACGGACCCCCGCCGGTGGTTTTCCGTGACCGAAGGTTTTGCGATAATGGAGCCATGTCTGGGCATTCCAAGTGGGCTTCGATCAAGCACAAGAAGGGCGTTGCGGACGCGCGTCGCGGCAAGCTCTTCACCCGCATCATCAAGGAGCTGACGGTGGCCGCGCGGGACGGCGGCGGCGATGCGGCGATGAACCCCCGTCTGCGCACCGTGATTGCCGACGCCAAGGCGGCCAACATGCCGGCCGACAATATCAAGCGCGCCATCCGGCGCGGGACCGGCGAGGAGCCGGGTGTCACGTACGAGGAGGTCACCTACGAGGCCTACGGCCCGGGAGGCGCGGCGCTCCTCATCCAGTGCCTGACCGACAATACGAACCGCGCCGTCGGCGAGATCCGCCACCTGTTGTCGAAGCACAACGGCAACCTCGGGACGACGAACTCGGTGGCGTGGATGTTCGAGAAGCACGGCCACATCGTCGTGGAGCAGGGAAGCGTGGACGAGGAGACGCTGATGGGCGCGGCCATCGACGCCGGCGCCGACGATTTCCGCGAGGACGGCGACAACTGGGAGATCGTCAGCAGTCCGGATGCTTTCGAGGCCGTCCGCGAGGCGGTCGCGGCGGCGGGCGCCTCGCCGATCTCGGCGCAGATCGCGATGTTGCCGCAGAATTTCGTCAAGGTCGAGGGCAAGGCCGCCCAGCAGATGATCAAGCTGATGGACGTGCTCGAGGATCAGGACGACGTCCAGCACGTCTGGTCGAACTTCGATATCGAAGCCAAGGAGATCGAGGCTTCTCTCGCGTGAGAATCTTCGGGGTCGATCCCGGGTCCGCGCACACGGGGTACGGCTGCATCGACACGTCCGGCGGGCGGCACCGGGTCCTCGCCTGCGGGGCGCTGAGCCCGCCCGCGCAGAGCCCCTTTTCCGAGAAGCTGCGCGCCATTCACGACGGCCTGGCGGTGCTGCTCGCCGAGCATCGCCCCGAGACGGTCGCCATCGAGGACCTGTTCTACGCCCGGAACGCCCGCAGTGCGCTCAAGCTGGGCCACGTGCGCGGCGTCGTCATGCTGGCCGCGTCCGAGGCGGGGCTGCCGGTCGCGGAGTACGCGCCGGCCGAAGTGAAGCGGGCCGTGGTCGGCTACGGTCGCGCCGAGAAGCAGCAGGTGCAGCAGATGGTGGGCCTGCTCCTCGGCCTGGAGCCGCTGCCGACCCGCCTGGACGTCACCGATGCGCTGGCCGTCGCCGTCTGCCATGCCCACTCGGTCCGGCCCGGCGCGGTGGATGGCCCGCCCGCCGGGTCCGGCGGCGGACCGCGGTCCTGGCGGCAGTACCGCCCACCCGGCGCAGCGCGCTGACGGTAGCGGCGATCATGATTGCCACCCTGCGAGGCGCGTTGGCGGAGAAGCGGCCGGGCCGCATCGTGGTCGACGTGGGCGGCGTCGGCTACGACGTCCAGATCCCGCTGTCCACCTACTACAAGGTCGGCGACCGGGGGACCGAGGTGGCGCTGCGCATCCACACGCACGTCCGCGAAGAGGCGCTCTCGCTCTACGGGTTCGCCACGCGCCTGGAGCTCGACCTGTTCGAGCGGCTGATCGGCATCAACGGCGTTGGGCCGCGGCTCGCCCTCGCCGCCCTGTCCGGCATCGAGCCGCCGGCGCTGGTGCAGGCCATCCGCACCGCCGACGTCGCACGCCTGACCGGCATTCCGGGGGTCGGCCGCAAGACGGCCGAGCGGATTACGCTGGAGTTGAAGGACAAGCTGCCGGCCGGCGCCACGGCCGACGAGGCGGAGGCGGCGGCCGGTGCGGCGGAGCCCGGCGGACGCGATCTGCGGGGCGACGTGATCTCGGCTCTCCTGAACCTCGGCTACCAACGGCCACCCGCGGAACGCGCCATGGAAGCGGCCCTGAAGCGCAGTCCCGGCGATTTCGAGGCCGCGCTCCGCCAGGCCCTCCGGGAGCTGGCCGGATGACCCGGTCCGTGGACCGGCCGGCCGGCCGCGAGGTCCATCCGGCGCATAGAATGGTCGGGCGGTGACTACCGAGCACGTTCTCAGCACGGTGCGCGCGGACGAGGACGCCCAGTACGAGGCGGGTCTCCGCCCGCGATCCCTCGACGACTACATCGGCCAGGACCGGGTGCGCGAGAACCTCACCGTTGCCGTCACCGCGACGCGCAACCGCGATGAGGCGCTCGACCACGTGCTGCTCTACGGGCCGCCCGGACTCGGCAAGACGACCCTGGCCCACGTCATCGGCAACGAGCTGGGCGTGCCGGTGCGGGGCACGGCCGGCCCGGTGCTGGAGAAGCCGGGCGATCTCGCGGCGATCCTGACGAACCTGAAGGCGCGGGAAGTGCTGTTCATCGACGAGATCCACCGCATGAGCCCCGCCATCGAAGAGATTCTCTATCCCGCGATGGAAGATTACGAGCTCGACATCGTCATCGGGCAGGGGCCGAGTGCGCGCTCGGTGAAGGTGCCCCTTCAGCGGTTCACGCTGATCGGCGCCACGACCCGCGCGGGGCTGCTGACGTCGCCGCTCCGGGCCCGGTTCGGGATCGTGCACCGGCTCGACTTCTATGCCGAACGCGACCTGGTGGAGATCGTGACGCGCTCGGGGCGTATTCTCGGGGTGCCGATTGACGCTGCGGCGACGGCGGAGATCGCCCGCCGCTCCCGCGGGACGCCGCGCGTCGCCAACCGGCTGCTGCGGCGCGTGCGCGACTACGCCGAGGTGCGGGCCGACGGCGCCATCACGTTGGACGTCGCCCGCAACGCGCTGGCCCTGCTGGAGGTCGACGAACAGGGCTTCGACGAGGCGGACCGGCGGCTGCTGCATGCCATCATCGACAAGTTCGGGGGCGGGCCGGTCGGGCTCAACAGCCTCGCCGCCGCCATCAGCGAAGAGAAGGACGCGATCGAGGACATCTACGAGCCGTACCTGATTCAGGCCGGCTTTCTCGACCGGACGCCGCGCGGGCGCATGGCGACGGCCCGCGCCTACGACTACTTCGGGCTCGCGAGTCCGGAGCGGCACCCCCGGCTGCTGTAGCAGTCCGCGCCGTCGAAGGAGTCTGCGCCGCAGGACGGCGCGGTCAGGCATCACCGGCAGCGGCTGCCGGAGACAAGGACGAAACGAGTGGCGAACGGAACCGGTGGGCGATTCGAAGCAGGCGGACCGCGGCGGCGTGTCAAGGTCACGTCGCTCGGCACGTACGTGCCGCCGCGGGTGCTTACGAACGCCGATCTCGAGAAGCTGGTCGACACGACCGATGCCTGGATTCTGAAGCGCACCGGCATCCGCGAGCGGCACGTCGTCGACGAGGGCGTGGCGTCGTCGGACCTCGGCAAGGAGGCCGCGATCGCGGCGCTGGCCGAGGCGGGGGTGAGCCCCGAGCAGGTCGGCTTCATCGTCGTGGCGACGACCACGCCCGACATGTTCTTTCCCAGCACGGCGTGCCTCGTACAGCACAAGATCGGCGCCTCGAACGCCTGGGGCTTCGACCTCGGGGCTGCCTGCTCCGGGTTCACGTTCGCGCTGACGACCGGCGCCCAGATGGTCGCCAGCGGCGCCCACGACCACGCGCTGGTCATCGGCGCGGACGTGATGTCGTCGATCATCGACTTCCGGGATCGTGCGACTTGCGTGCTGTTCGGCGACGGGGCCGGGGCCGTCGTCGTCTCGCCGGCCGCGGACGGCGAGCCGGGCATTATCGACTTCGCCCACGAGATAGACGGCAGCGGCGGTCCGGCGCTTTGCATGCCGGCCGGCGGCAGCCTGCGGCCGGCCACGCACGAGACGGTCGACGCGCGGCTCCACTACGTGCATCAGGACGGTCCCGCAGTGTTCAAGTTCGCTGTACGCAAGATGTCGGAGATCTGCCGGCGGGTGCTCAAGGCGAACGGGCTGGACGCGGGCGACGTCGATCTGTTCGTCTCGCACCAGGCGAACCGGCGGATCATCATGAGCGCCGCCGAGCACCTCGGCGTCGACCGCGACAAGGTGATCGTCAACATCGAGCGGTTCGGGAACACCACGGCGGCGACCATTCCGCTCGCTCTCGCCGATGCGCGGCGCGAGGGCCGCCTGCCGCGGGGCGCGCGGGTGCTCCTGGCCTCGGTCGGCGCCGGCTTCACCGTCGGCGCCGTGCTGCTGCGCTGGGCGAGCTGAAGCACCGGCCCCTCCATGCGCCTGTCGGACTTCGACTACGAGCTGCCCGCGGGGTTGATCGCACAGGAGGCGGCGCCGGTGCGCGACGCGGCCCGCCTGATGCGGCTCGACCGCGTCACGGGGGTGCGCTCGCATCACCGGGTCTCCGACCTGGCGACGCTGCTGGCGCCGGGCGATGTGCTGGTGGTCAACGACTCCCGGGTGGTGCCCGCGCGGCTGCTCGGCCGCCGTGAGCCGAGCGGGGGCGCCGTCGAGTGCCTGCTGTTGGGCCGGGTCGACGGCGACCGCTGGGACGCTCTCGTCCACCCCGGCCAGAAGCTGAAGGTCGGATCCCGCGCGGTGTTCGAGGGGGGCGGGCGCCGCCTGGAACTGCAGGTGCTCGACCGTCGCTACCATGGGCGGCGCACGGTCCGGCTGACCGCGGACGACGGCGCCGTCGACGGCGCCGTCGACGCCATCGGGCACGTGCCGCTGCCGCCCTACATCCGGCGGGCGGATCGGGCGCTCGACGCGGAACGCTACCAGACCGTCTACGCGGCGGCGCGCGGCTCGGTGGCGGCGCCGACCGCCGGACTGCACTTCACCCCGGCGCTGCTGGAGCGGTTGCGGGCGCGCGGCGTCGAACGGCACGCGATCACCCTGCACGTCGGCTACGGCACGTTCGAGCCGGTGCGGACCGAGGAGGTCGAGGCGCATCGGGTGGCGACCGAGCGCTATTCCGTGCCGGCGTCCACGGCGGCCGCGGTCAACGAGGCCCTGGACCAGGGACGCCGGGTCGTCGCGGTCGGCACCACCACGACCCGCACCCTGGAGGCGGTGGCGCGCGCCCACGGCGGCCGACTCGAGCCGTGCTCCGGCAAGACGGACCTGTACATCCACGGCGGCTTCGACTTCCGGGTGGTCGACGGCCTGCTGACCAACTTCCACCTGCCCCGCTCGTCGCTCCTGCTGCTGGTCTGCGCGTTCGCCGGCCGCGAGGCGATCCTGACCGCGTACCGCGACGCCGTGGAGCGGCGCTACCGGTTCTACAGCTACGGGGACGCGATGCTGATTCTGTAGGCCTGCGGGTTCGACCCGCTCAACGCGCCCGGACTGTGCTGGCGTATAATTGTCAGATCCCGTGCCGGTGTAGCTCAGATGGTTAGAGCAAGCGGCTCATATCCGCTAGGTCCGGGGTTCAAGTCCCTGCACCGGCACCACCTCTCTTCCTCACCCCGGTCCGGCCCCGCGGGCGGTCTCAAGCGTCCGCCTTGCG
Organism: Vicinamibacterales bacterium; assembly: GCA_965116825.1. GTDB lineage: Bacteria > Acidobacteriota > Vicinamibacteria > Vicinamibacterales > UBA8438 > WTFV01. The sequence goes on along the minus strand of OZ220736.1, from coordinate 665,278 downwards.
AACGCTCAACCTGACCTGTACGCTTCGACCGGCGGTGAGAGGGGCGCGTTGCGGCCGGGCGCGAACCGACCCCGCTCAGGTCGACGCGAGGAATCGACGCTGTGGCGAAGATCGAGGGAATCCGGATCGCGAACTACCGCGTGCTGAAGGATCTGACGCTTGGCAAGCTGTGGAACACGCAGCGCGCCCAGCCGTTGACGCCGCTGTCCGTCGTGATCGGGAAGAACGGGGTGGGCAAGAGCTCGTTGTTCGACGCCTTCGGTTTTCTGGCGGACTGTCTGAAGTTGGGGGTCGAGGAGGCGTGCGACGCCCGAGGACGGGGAGGGTTCGAGCGCATCCGCTCGCAGGGGAGTTACGGCCCGATTGAATTCGAGATCTACTATAGGGAAGAACCGAAGGCCCGGCCCATCACGTACGAACTGGTGATTGACAGGGACGATACGGGGCGGCCTTATGTTTCCGGCGAACGCCTTCGCCAGCGCCGCAAGGGGCAGAAGCACGGTCAGCCATTCTCGTTCCTCATGATGAACGATGGACGAGGGCTGGCCTGGAAGGGCGAAGCCCAGGGACAGCAGATCGATGAAGCCAAAGGGATGAAGGTCGTTCTGGAGTCGATCATTGCTCAGATCGCGAAGAGAGCGGCTGGAGAGGAAAGTGCGGAATCCGAGATCGTGGAGCTGCAGGACAGGCGCAAGCTCGGCATCGCGACCCTCGGAGCCCTGAAGCCGCATCCGAGAATATCGTCCTTTCGCCAGTTCGTTGAAGGGTGGTACCTGAGCTACTTCACTCCGCACGCGGCGAGGAGTCTACCGCTAGCTGGGCCACAGAAACATCTTAACGTCGGCGGCGACAACCTTGGCAATGTCGTGGAGTTCATGGAGCGCGAGCAACCCGACCGATTCAGAGACATCCTGAAGCGTATTGCCGGCCGGATCCCCGGCATCGACCGGATCGATACCGAGCGGAGTCCGGACGGACGACTGCTGCTCCGCTTCAATGACAAGGGATTCCGAGATCCCTTCTACGCACAACAGATGTCCGACGGCACGTTGAAGGTCTTTGCATACTTGATCATGCTGGCGGATCCGCAACCGCCGCCTTTCATCTGCATCGAGGAGCCCGAGAACGGACTCTATCACAAGTTGCTGGAGGTGCTGGCCGAGGAGCTTCGCGCGCACGCCACGGCCGGAAAGAACGCCCCGCAGGTTTTCGTTACGACACACCAGCCGTACTTCGTCGACGCGCTGAGGCCGGATGAAGCCTGGATTCTGGAGAAACGGCCAGATGGCTTTGCAAGGGTCTCCCGAGCCAGCGACAACGACGTCGTCAGAGCCATGGTCGAGGAGGGGCTGCCACTCGGCGGTCTTTGGTACAGCGAGTATCTGGATCGGAAATAGCGGATGCACTTTGAAGTGTTGGTGGAGGACCAGTCTGGTAGCATCGCGCTGGATGTCGTGCTGGAGAAGATTCTCGGTGCGAATGGCGCGGATCATTCCTGGAGAATGCACGCGTACAAGGGCATCGGCCGGATACCCAAGAATCTTCATGCAGCAACGGATCCGAGAAAACGACTCTTGCTCGATCAGTTGCCGCGACTTCTGCGTGGATACGGGCGAAGTCTTGAGCCGCCGCTCGGCTGCGTCGTTGTCGTGGTCGACTTGGACGACCGGGATTGTCGGACATTCAAGCAGGAGTTGCTCCGGGTGCTGCACGGGTGCAATCCGTGTCCGAGAACACTGTTCAGGATAGCAATCGAGGAAGGTGAGGCGTGGCTGTTGGGCGATCGTCGTGCGGTGAAGGCTGCCTATCCCAACGCGACGGACACCGTTCTCCATGGCTACAGGCAGGACAGCATCTGCGGTACATGGGAGGTCCTCGCGGATGCTGTTCACCCCGGAGGATCTGTGCATCTTCAACGTGCCGGATACTGGACCGCGGGCAAGGCGAAGTGCGAGTGGGCCGGGCAAATCGCTCCGCACATGGACGTGAACGGGAACCGGTCGCCGAGTTTCCGGGTGTTTCGGGACGGCGTAAGGGATCTCGCCGGCATCTGAGCCGGCGGTTCGAGCAAAGAGCCGTGTCACCGCTGGTGCAGCGCGTCCGGCAATCCCTCGAACGCGAGGCGCTTCTTCCACCCGGCGCGCGCGTGCTGGTGGCCTGTTCCGGCGGCGGCGACTCGGTGGCGCTCGGCGCACTCCTGTGCGAGCTGGCGCCCGCGGAGCGCTGGTCGGTAGCCGGACTGCTGCACGTCAATCATCGATTGCGGGCGGCATCCGACCAGGACGAGGCGTTCTGCCGCGACGTCGCTACAACGCTCGGGGTCCCCATCGCCGTCGAGCGCGTCGACGTGGCCGCACGCGCCCGTGCGGAGCGGATCTCCATCGAGGCGGCGGGACACCGGGTTCGCTACGCGCTGTTCGAGCGGGCGGTGCGGGAGGGGCGGGCCGATCTGGTGGCCACCGGGCACACCCGCGACGACCAGGCCGAGACGGTGCTGTTGCGGCTGATCCGGGGCGCCGGGCCGGCCGGGCTGGCCGGCATCCGACCCCGCATCGGCGCCGTCGTGCGCCCGCTGCTCGACGTCCACCGGGACGAGCTCCGCGGCTACCTGCGCCTGCGGGGCCTGCCGCATCGCGAGGATCCGAGCAACCGCGACGAGCGCATCCTGCGCAACCGCGTGCGGCACAGGCTGATTCCGTTCCTCGCCGAGCACTTCTCACCCGCCATTACGGACGTGCTGGCCCGCGATGCGTCGATTGCCCGGGACGACGCCGACTGGCTGGACCGGGCGGCGAACGCGGCGGCGGCGGAGATCGTCCAATACGAGGAGGGGATGATCGATGCGGGGGGAGACTTCGGAGGGGGGCGCTTCGAGGTCGACGCGGCGCGACTGGCGGCGGCGCCTCGCTCGCTGGCTCGGCGGGTCGCCCTGCAAGTCCTGGAGCGGGCCGGTGGACGGCGGGTCGGCTTCGATCACGTGGAGCGCCTGCGGGGGTTGGCGGAAGCCGAGGGGACGGCGCCCGTTGCGGCGGATTTCCCCGGCTGCCGGGTCGAGCGGCGCGGAGCGGCGCTGAGGCTCACGCGGCGATTCGGACGCGGGGCGGAGCCTGCCGCCAGTACCTGTTTCCATTATCGCCTGGTCGTGCCGGGCGAGGTGGAGATCCCGGAAGCCGGCCTGCGCGTCACGGCCGAGCACGGTGACCGGCCGGCCCGGCTCGTCGCGCGCGGAGACGTCGCAGCGCTGCCGGCGGCGCGAATCACGTCGCCGCTGACGGTCCGGAGTTGGCGTCCCGGAGACGTGTTCCAGCCGCTCGGGCTCGGCGGACGCAGGAAGAAGCTGCAGGACTTCTTCGTGGATCGAAGGGTTGCCCGCGACCGGCGCGCAACCGTTCCGCTGGTGGTGGACGACCGGCTCGGGATCGTCTGGGTCGCGGGGCACGCGTTGGGCGAAGGAGCGAGAATGATCGACTCGGACGAAGGCGTGATAGTCTTGAAGATCGTGAAGAAGACGGGAGGTTCCGTTTGAATCCGTCTGTCAGAAGCTTCGCCTTCTGGATGGTGCTCGTCGTCGTGGTGGTGCTGATCTGGAATTTCTCCACGGACTTCCAGTCCCGCGACGAGTCCGTCTCGTTCAGCGAGTTCATCCGGATGGTCGACAGCGGCCAAGTGGAGAGCGTCACGCTCACCGGCAACGAGGTCACCGGGTCGACCTCCTCCGGCGAGTCGTTCCGCTCGTTCGCGCCCCCGCAGTACGACGGGTTGGTGAACCAGCTCGTAGAGCGCGACGTGGCGGTGAGCGCGCGCGAGGCCGCGGGCAGTCCGTGGGCGACGCTGCTCTACACGTGGGCTCCCATCCTGCTGATCCTCGGCTTCTGGATCTTCTTCATGCGGCAGGTGCAGAGCGGGGGCAACAAGGCGCTCTCGTTCGGCAAGAGCCGCGCCAAGCTCTCGTCGAGCTCGCAGAAGAAGGTCACGTTCAAGGACGTGGCCGGCGTCGAGGAGCCGAAAGACGAGCTGCAGGAGATCATCGAGTTCCTCAAGGAGCCGCAGAAGTTCCAGAAGCTGGGCGGTCGTATCCCGAAGGGCGTCCTGCTGATGGGGCCTCCCGGAACCGGCAAGACGTTGCTGGCCCGCGCCGTGGCCGGCGAGGCCAACGTACCGTTCTTTTCGATCAGCGGCTCCGATTTCGTGGAGATGTTCGTGGGCGTGGGCGCCTCCCGCGTCCGCGATCTGTTCGAGCAGGGCAAGAAGAACGCACCGTGCATCGTGTTCATCGACGAGATTGACGCGGTCGGCCGGCACCGCGGCGCCGGGCTCGGTGGAGGCCATGACGAGCGGGAGCAGACCCTGAACCAGTTGCTCGTCGAGATGGACGGGTTCGAGTCGAACGAGGGCGTGATCCTCGTGGCCGCCACCAACCGCCCGGACGTCCTCGATCCGGCGTTGCTGCGCCCCGGCCGCTTCGACCGCCGCATCGTCGTCAACCGTCCCGACGTCAAGGGCCGCGAGGGCATTTTCGGCGTCCACACGCGCAAGATCCCGCTGTCGGACGACGTCGACGTCCACGTGCTCGCCCGCGGCACGTCCGGGTTTTCCGGCGCCGATCTGGCCAATCTGGTGAACGAGGCCGCGCTCAACGCCGCGCGTTACAACCAGAAGGTCGTCCAGATGCAGGACTTCGAGTTCGCCAAGGACAAGGTCCTGATGGGCTCGGAGCGGCGCTCGATGATCATCAGCGACGAAGAGAAGAAGGTCACCGCGGTGCACGAGGGCGGGCATGCGCTGCTGGCGGTGCTCCTGCCGCACGCGGACCCGATTCACAAGGTGACCATCATTCCGCGCGGCATGGCGCTGGGCGTCACCCAGCAGCTTCCCGTCGACGACAAGCACAACTATTCGCGGGATTACCTCAACGATCAGATCGCGATCCTGCTCGGCGGGCGACTGGCCGAGGAGCTGACGAACGGCAACATCACCACCGGCGCCGGCAACGACCTCGATCGCGCCACCGAGATGGCGCGGCGGATGGTGTGCGAGTGGGGCATGAGCGAGTCGATCGGCCCGCTGACCTACGGCAAGAAGGAAGAGCAGGTGTTTCTGGGGCGGGATTTCGCGCAGTCGCAGGACTATAGCGAAGGCACCGCGATTCGCATCGACCAGGAGATCAAGCGGATCGTGACGGAGAATTACGATCGCGCACGCAACCTGCTGAGCACGCACAAGGAAGAGCTCGTCTGCATCGCCGAGGAGTTGCTCATCCGCGAGGTGCTCGACGCCGAACAGGTCAGGCGGCTCGCCAAGGGGCTGCCCATCGAAGACCCGCTGCCCGATCCGGCGCCCGATTCGACGCCGCCCACCGGCTCCGTGTCGACGTCCGACGAGTCGGAACCCGCTTCGCTCGTGCCGCCGGTGCCTTCGTTCGACAAGGCCGTCCCGCAGGAATAGGGGCTCGACCCCGGCCGTTCGTCACACCCGGCGCAATGCGCCGTCGGGCCGGGCGGCTGTCGATGCGTTTCGGAAGAGCATGACCCCACGGACGTCTTACACGCTCTCACTGCCTGGGGGCCGCACCCTGGAATTGGGGGAGCGCACGCTGGTGATGGGCATCGTCAACGTCACGCCGGACTCGTTCGCGGACGGCGGCGAGTTTCTCGACCCCGCGCGTGCCGCGGATCTGGCCGTGGCCCTCGATGAGAGCGGGGCGGACCTGCTCGATGTCGGCGGCGAATCGACGCGGCCGGGCGCGGCGCCCGTGCCGGCGGAAGAGGAGCTGCGGCGGGTCCTGCCGGTACTGGACCGGCTCGCCGGGCGGGTGCGCGCACCGATCTCGGTCGACACGTACAAGGTCGAGGTCGCGGAAGCCGCGCTGGATCACGGCGCGGCGATGATCAACGACGTTTCCGGACTCGCCGCGGGACCGGCCCTGGCGAGCGCGGCGGCGGCCGCCGGCGCACCGCTGGTGCTGATGCACAACCGTGGCGGTTCACGGGACATGTACCGGCATGCCTCCTATCGCGACGTCGGCGGCGAGGTGGCCGCCGAGCTGGGCGCGGTCGTCGACCGGGCGGTCTCGGCCGGGCTGCCGCGCGAGCAGGTCGTGGTCGACCCGGGCCTCGGGTTCGCGAAGAGGCCGGACGCGACGTTGGCCGCGCTCGCGGCGTTGCCGTCTCTGCGGGACCTGGACCGCCCGCTACTCGTCGGACCCTCCCGCAAGTCGTTCCTGACCGCCGCGCTCGGGAAGCGCCCGCCGGCCGAGCGGGAGTGGGGGACGGCGGCGGCCGTCGCCGCCGCGGTGTGGTTCGGCGCGCACATCGTCCGCGCGCACCGCGTGGACGCACAGCGCGACGTGATCCGGGTGGCGGACGCGATTCGGACGGCCGCGGTCACGGCCGCGACCGACCACGCCGAGCGAGCCGTGCCGCATGCGGTCCGGGCGGGAACCTGAGGGATGGTGTTCGATGCCATCGGCGGCATGCTGGGCATTCGCGTCGGCTGGCGCGACGTGCTGGATGTCGCCGTGGTCACGTTCCTCTTCTATGAGCTCCTCACGCTGATCCGGCACACCCGCGCGGCGCAGGTGGTCTTCGGCGGCGTCCTCCTCGTCGGGCTCTACTACGCCTCCGAGCTCGCCATGCTCCGGACGGTGCACTGGATCATCGGCGACATGTTCGGCTACATCGTGTTCGCGGCCATCGTGCTGTTTCAGGCCGATATCCGCCGGGGGTTGTCGCGGCTCGGCCGCGCGCCCGCGTTTCGCTACTTTACGCGTCGGGCGACCACCGACGAGACGATCGAGGAGGTCGTCACGGCGGCAGGACTGCTGGCCAGCCGCAAGGTCGGGGCGCTCATCGCGATCGAACGGGCGATCGGGCTTCGGAACTACGTCGACAGCGGCATTCCGCTTGACTCGCGGGTGACTTACGACCTGCTGGTCAGCATTTTCCAGACGGAATCACCGCTGCACGACGGCGCCGTCGTCCTTCAGGACGAGCGAATCGCGGCTGCGGCCTGCTTCTTGCCCCTGACGGTCAGTCCCCAGAGCACGGAGCTCGGAACCCGCCACCGCGCCGCGATCGGCTTGACGGAGGAATCGGACGCCGTTGCGCTCGTGGTGTCCGAGGAGACTGGCGCGGTTTCTCTGGCGGTCGACGGGCAGATCGAGCGCGAGCTCGACGCGGGCCGCCTGACGGCCAGACTCGAGGCACTCGTTCGGCCGGCTCGCCGTGGCCGTTCGGCCGGGGGCGAATTCTGATGCTGCGGCAGGCCATCACCCGAGACCTCGGTCTCAAGCTGCTCGCGTTCGCTCTTGCTGTTGCGTTCTGGATCCAGGTGGCGGGGCAGCCGGTGGTCGAGCGCGGCATCGACGTACCGCTCGGTTTCGAGAACGTGCCCCAGCTCCTGCATGTGGGAGGCGATCCGCCGGATTCGGTGCGTGTGCGTGTGCGTGGGGCGTCCAGCATCGTGAGCGGCTTGCAGCCCGATGACGTCGTTGCCGCGATCGACCTGGACGGGGAGCGTGCCGGCCGGCGCCTGTTCGACATGTTCGCGGGCCGTGTCCGTGCTCCGTTCGGCGTCGAGATCGTGCAGGTCGTGCCGGCCACCATCTCGGTGTCGCTCGAGCCCGCCGGCGCGCCGCGCGTGGTGCGGGTGGTGCCGGATATCGAGGGCCGGCCCGCGGAGGGGTTCGCCGTCGGCGGCGTCACCGCGTTGCCGGCCACCTTCGAGGTGGTGGGGCCGGCGGGCCGGCTCGTCGACCTGACCGAGGCACTGACCGAGCCCGTTTCGATTGCAGGGGCCGCCGCACCGGTACGGGAGACGGTCACCGTTGGCGTAGCCGACCCCGTGGTCAGGCTCCGGACGCCGGGTTCGGCCGAGGTGACGGTGGATATCGTGCCCGCGCCGCTCGAGCGGACGCTGCCGGCGGTGCCGGTGCGCGTGGGGGAGAGCCGTCGGACCGTCTCGGTCGAGCCCGAGGCGGTGCGGGTCGACGTGCTGGGCCCGCGGGACCTGGTGCAGGTCCTCGACGAGACGGCGGTCGAGGCGTTCGTCGAGCTTGCGGGGCTCCAGCCCGGTCGCTACAATCTCCCCGTCACCGTGGAGTCGAGCCCCGCGGTCGGCGTGACCCGGATCGACCCGTCACGCGTAACCGTCATCGTGCGCTAAGGGTCTGCACGGCAGGAGTATTCGTGTCAGCGAGACTCCCAATGCGACCGTATGGTCGCGCTGGACCCCGTGGCGCGTGACCTTCCCGAGCGTTGCGGATCTCATGGCGAGCGTCCTGTTCGGCACCGATGGCGTGCGCGGAGTACCGGGTAAGCCTCCTCTGGACGAAGTCACGATCGCGTGTCTCGGCGCGGCCCTGACGGAGGAGCTGGGCGGAGCGCCCCGCATCGTCTGCGGGCGCGATACCCGGGACTCGGGCGCCTGGGTCGAGAAATGGTTCGCCGCCGGGGTGCGGGCGCGCGGCGGGCTGCCGGTCGGCATCGGGGTCGTGCCCACGCCAGGGGTCGCGGTCATCGCGGCCCGTCACGGGTTCGATGCCGGCGTCGCCGTTTCCGCGTCCCACAATCGGCATCCGGACAACGGGATCAAGATCCTGCTGCCCAACGGCGCGAAGGCGTCGGTCGACCTGGAACGCCGCCTCGAGGCGCGGGTCGCGAACGCCCGGGCGGCAGGCACGGCGCCGGCCGATCCCGGGCTCCCTCTCGACACGGCGGATCTGCTGGAAGCCTACATCGATCACCTGCTCGGCATCGTCGAGGATGCGGATGTCGCGGGCCTGCCGATCGCCATCGACTGCGCCCACGGCGCGACCAGCGGCGTCGCGTCCCGGGTGCTGGAGCGGTTGGGTGTTCCCGTCGTCGAGCTGCACGCGGCGCCGAATGGCCGGAACATCAACGAGAACAGCGGATCGACGCATCCGGAGAGGTTGCGCGCGGCGGTGCTCGAGCACCGTTGCCGGCTTGGCTTCGCGTTCGATGGCGACGGCGATCGGGTCATCCTGGTGGACGGCCGCGGCCGTATCGTCGACGGCGACGGCGTGCTCTTCGTGGCGGCCCGGCATCTGCACCGCGCGGGGCGCCTGGCGGGCGGCGGCGTCGTGGCGACGGTCATGAGCAACTTCGGGCTGGAGCCGGCGCTGGGCGAGCACGGGATCGCACTTCACCGATGCCCGGTAGGCGACTCGCACGTACGCGCGGAAATGGAGCGGCGCGGCGTCTGTCTCGGAGGCGAGCAGTCGGGGCATGTCATCTTCTCGGACCTGCTGCCGACCGGAGACGGACTCGGCACCGCGCTGTCCGTGCTGCGGATCGTTGCCGAGACAGGGTGCGAACTCGCGGATCTGATGAGCGACCTGTGCATCTTTCCCCAGGCGCTGCTGAACGTGCGCGTGGGGCGCAAGCCGAATCTCGAGGAGGTGCCGGCGATCGGGAAGGCCATCCGATCCGCAGAGGCGCGCCTCGCCGGCGCCGGTCGCGTGCTGGTACGCTATTCGGGAACCGAGCCCGTGCTGCGTGTGATGATCGAAGGCCGGGAGCAAGGTGTCGTGCAGAGGCTGGCGGAGGGCGTCGCCGCCTGCGCGCGGCGCGAGCTTGCGTGAGCCGGCCCGGGGGTATCATCGCCGGGATCGGGGTCGAGTCATGGGGTGGATCATGCTCCGTCTGCTGCTCGCGGCGCTGGTCATCCGCCTGATCTGGAAGCTCGTCGCGGGCGCGGTCTCCGGAGCTACCGCTCCACGGCCGCGCGGCGCGAAGCGCGGAGTGGCCCTCGTGCGGGATCCGGTGTGCGGCACCTACGTCGAGCCGTCGCGCGCCATCAGGACCCGTGCGGGCGGGATGACGCACTATTTCTGTTCGAAGGAATGCCGACGGTCGTTCGTGAAGACGGCTTGACGCCAGACGACGCTCAACGGATTCCATGACCTCGGAAGAAGCCAAGCGCGCCGACATCGTCGAGATCGGCCGCCGCCTGCACCAGCGCGCCTACGTCGCCTCGAACGACGGCAACATCAGCGTACGCCTCGATGCCGAGCGCCTCCTGACCACCCCGAAGAGCGTGTCGAAGGGCTTCATGTCCCCCGACATGCTGGTGATCACGGACTACGCGGGGCGCAAGCTGGCCGGCGAGCGGGACCCGTCTTCGGAGTTGCCGATGCACCTGGCCGTGTACCGCCGCCGGGCAGACGTCACGGCCGTCGTTCACGCCCATCCCCCCGTCGCCACGGGCTTCGCGGTGGCCGGCATCCCGCTCGATCGCGCCGTGCTGGCCGAGGTGGTGACTACGCTCGGGAGCATCCCCATCGCCGAGTACGGGACGCCGTCGACGCAGGAGCTGGCCGACGCGGTGGACAGGCACATCGCGGCGCACGACGGTCTTCTGCTGGCCAACCACGGCGCCATCACGGTGGCCGGCGGGTTGCTGCCCGCCTACTACAAGATGGAGACCATCGAGCACTTCGCGCGCATCAGCGTGGTGGCCCGCATCCTGGGCCGCGAGCGTCTGCTGTCCCGCGAGGAGGTCAACCGTCTGCAGGAGCTGCGGGGCACGTACGGTATCGCCGCCCCCGCCCCGATCTGCCCCGAGGGGAGCGACGGCATCGTCGCCGGCGACGATGCCGCGTGCCAGACGATCGAGGCGCCGTCCGCTCCGGGCGCGCAACTCGTGGACGACGTGCCGGCCGCCCCCGGGGCCGCGCCGCAGCCAGCGCACGAAGACACGGAAATTCGATTAACATACCGCGAACTGGCGGCCATCGTTGAGGATGCCGTCAACCGTCTGCGCGACTGAGGACACCATGGGTGAAGCGTTGGGTCTGGTCGAGACCAAGGGTCTCGTGGCGATGATCGAGGCGGCCGACGCGATGGTCAAGGCCGCCAAGGTGACGCTGGTCGGCTGGGAGAAGATTGGCGCCGGCTACGTGACGGCGATCGTGCGGGGCGACGTGGCGGCCGTCAAGGCCGCGACGGACGCCGGCGCCGCGGCCGCGCGCCGGGTCGGCGAGTTGGTGTCCGTGCATGTGATCCCGAGACCCCATGCGAATCTCGAGGACGCCCTCCCGATCGGCAAGGCCGGCGTGTAAGTCGTGATCCTGGCCAAGATCGTCGGCACGGTCGTGGCGACGCGCAAGGACGAGCGTCTCGTCAGCAACAAGCTGCTGCTGGTGCAGCCGATAGAGCCCGACGGCGCACGGCGCGGCAGCCACATCGTGGCGGTGGACACGGTCGATGCCGGCGCGGGCGAGACCGTGCTCGTCGTCAGCGGCAGCTCCGCCCGGATGGCCGGGGATCTGAAGGACACGCCGGTCGACGCCGCCATCGTCGGCATCGTCGACGCCATCGAGGTCACCGCGGACCCGAGTTGAATCCGTCGACGCCACCGGTAGCGGCGGGGAATCTGTCGACCATGCAACTGGCCCGGGTCATCGGCAACGTCGTCTCGACGATGAAGGACCGCAGCCTGCAGGGCCAGAAGCTGCTCGTCCTGCAGCCGATGACGCCGGCGGGTGCGGCGTCCGGCCGGCCGCTCGTGGCGGTCGACTCGGCGGGCGCCGGCGCCGGGGAGACGGTGTTCTTCGTACGCGGACGCGAGGCGTCGTTTCCGTTCCTGCCGGACCTGGTGGTGACCGACGCCAACGTGGTCGGCATCGTCGATCACTGGACGGTGGAGCCGTCACCCTGACACGAGCCATCCATGCAGCTAGCGCGCGTGACCGGCACCGTCGTGGCGACCCAGAAGCACGAGAAGCTGCTCGGGGCGAAGCTGTTGCTCGTCCAGCCGGTCGACGCTCGAGGTACGGCGAGCGGGATGCCGCTGCTGGCCGTGGACGCGGTGCAGGCCGGCGTCGGCGAGCACGTGCTGGTGGTTCAGGAGGGGCGTGCCGCCGTGGCCGCCATCCGCCGTCCCGCGGCGCCCGCCGACACGGCGATAGTCGGGATCGTCGACCAGGTGGCCGGGGTCGAGGGCGAGGTGTTGGCCGCGCGCACGGATGCTGCGCCCGGGAGGGCGCGATGACGCGGCCGGACGTGCGTGCCGCCGTCGAGGCGGCCATCCGCGGACATCTGGACGCGCGCCGGCCCCTGCCGCGGACGGCCGGATCGCGGCGGGACTCGCCGTCGCCGGCGGGCGATCCCGCGCATGGTCGTTTTCTTCGTGCGGCGCTGCCGGACGATCCGCCGGACGGCCGCTGCGTGATCGAGCCGTCCGTCGAATGCACCGGATCCGGATACTGCCGGTCGCACGGCCACTAGACACCATGGCAGGCCGCGGCGCACCTCCGGGTCACCGGTACTTCGCATTCGTCGGTTCGGCGTTCGTGGCCACGCTGCTGATCTCGAACATCGCTGCGCAGAAGCTGATCCTGCTGGGCCCGTTCGTCTTCGCCGGAGGCATTCTGCTGTTCCCGGTCACCTACGTGTTCGGGGATGTCCTGACCGAGGTCTACGGCTACGCGCGGACGCGGCAGATCATCTGGGTGGGGTTCGGCGCCAACGCGCTGATGGCGGCGTTCCTCGGCCTCGTGGTCGCCCTGCCGCCGGCTCCCGGGTGGGAGCTGCAGGAGGCCTTCGCATCCGCGCTCGGTCTCGTGCCCCGCGTGGTCGTCGCCTCCATCCTCGGCTACTGGGCCGGCGAGTTCGCCAACTCCTTCGTCCTGGCCAAGCTCAAGGTCGCCACCGGCGGGAAGCGCCTGTGGATGCGCACCATCGGCTCGACGGTGGTGGGCCAGGGGGTGGACACCGTGCTCTTCACCGTCATCGCCTTCGGCGGCCTCCTGCCCGCCTCCGTGCTCCTCACCACGATCTGGTCCGGCTACCTGTTCAAGGTCTTCTACGAAGTGGCCGCCACGCCGCTGACCTATCTGGTGGTGAACCGGCTGAAGGCGGCCGAGGAGGTCGACGTGTACGACCGCGAAACCTCCTTCACGCCGTTCTCCCTGGCGCCGACCGATGGCTGACGCAGCGCCCTCGGCCGGGCGCGCCGTCGTCCTGCTGAGCGGCGGGCTCGACTCCTACACGGCCGCCGCCCTCGTCCGGGCCGAGGGGCATGCCCTCTTCGCGCTCACCGTGCGCTACGGGCAGGTCCACGCAGAGGAGATGGACGCGGCGCGGCGGGTAGCCGCCGCCCTCGGTGTCGAGCGCCACCGGGAGCTGTCGGTCGACCTCGCGGCGCTGGGCGGGTCGGCGCTGACCGGGGACGGCGCCGTGCCCAAGGACAGGGAGCTGGACGGCGGCGGGATTCCGCCGACCTACGTGCCGGCCCGCAACACCGTCCTGCTGTCGCTCGCACTCGCGTGGGCCGAGGTGCTGGGTGCGGCCGCCCTCGTCATCGGGGTCAACGCCGTGGACTACTCGGGCTACCCCGACTGTCGGCCGGAGTACATCGCCGCCTTCGAGCGGCTCGCGGCGCTGGCGACGAAGGCGGGGGTCGAAGGCGGCCGGTTCCGAATTCACGCCCCGCTTCTCGATATGACGAAGGCCGACATCATCCGCCGGGGGACGGCGCTGGGCCTCGACTACGGCATCACCCACAGTTGCTACGACCCGCCATCGGCCGGCGCCCCGTGCCGCCGCTGCGACAGTTGCCGACTGCGTGCCCGCGGCTTCGCCGAGGCGGGTCTGGCCGACCCGCTGGACGCCCGCTGATCGCGAAACGGCCAGATCGGCTATCGGCGTGCGAACGCGGCGAGGGTAGCCACCGCTTCGTCGATGACGCGCGTTACCTCCGCGGCGGGTGCGCTGAAGTTGTTGGCCAGGATCGCGAAGGCCAGCGGCTCGCCGCCGGCGGCCTCGACATATCCCGCCAACGCTCGAACCCGGCTCATCGAGCCGGTCTTGGCGCGGGCAATCCCCTCGGCCGCCGTGCCGACCAGCCGACCGCGCAGGGTGCCGTCCCGGCCGGCGACGGGCAGCGCCGCCATGATCCTCGCGCGGTGATCCGGATCCCGGTAGAGCCTGGCCAGGACCTCCACCAGCGTGCCGGCCGTCAGGTAGGTGTAGCGCGACAGGCCCGACCCGTCCGCGATCACCGCGCCTCGCCCGTCGATGCCCCAGTCGGCCAGCACCTTGCCCACCACCGAGCGTCCCGCGTGGGCGGCCGAGCCCGCGACGACGCCGAGGTGGCGCACCAGCGACTCCGCGTAGAGGTTCCTGCTCTGCTTCAGCATGTCGACGCCGATCGTGGCGAGCGGTGCGGACCGGTGGCGGACGAGCGGGCGCAGTCCCAGCAGGGCGGGCGCCTTGTCCCGCGCCGCGAGCGAGTCGACGTCGACCGCCTCGCCGTCCACCGCGATGCCATGCTGCTCCAGGGCGTTCTTGAACGCCTGCACGAAGAAGAGGGTCGGATTGCCGACTGCCGCGGCCCGCACGATCGGGGACGAGCCCTCCGGGATCCGGCCGGCTACGACCAGCGCGGGTCGCCCCGGCAGCCGTCGCAACCGGATGCCGGCCGTACGATCGGCGCGCACGGTGATGACGTCGTTGCGCAGGATCAGGTCGGATCCGGGGTGGCGGAAACGTGTGCTCGCGGGTCGGCCTGCCGCGGCGCCCGGTTCGACCACGACCTCGACCACGTTCCCGCGGTGCTGCAGCGCTCCGGCCGGCGCCGCGAACCCGCGCGCGAAGTCGTCCCAGGCCCATCCGCTCCCGAAGCCGGGGGTCTCGAGGGCCCCGTCGTCCAGGACGTCGTCGTCGCCGATGATGCGCCCGGCGATGCGGCGCACGCCGAGGCTCCGCAACTCGTCGGCCCAGTCGGCGAAGACGTCTCGCGCGCCCGCGGCGTTGATCGTGGGATCGCCGGCGCCGCGGACCACGAGGTCGCCCAACAGCGTTCCCTCACGGATCGGCGCCGCGGCGAGCAGGGCCGTCTCGAAGCGGTCGTCCCATCCGAGCCGTTCGGCGGCGGCCGCGAGGGTGACGAGCTTCATCGTCGACGCGGGCGTCAGCAGCACCTCGGGATTGCGGGCATAGAGGCGCTCGTTCCCGTCGAGCGCCCGGACATCCATGCCCCAGACCGCGGGCCCGACCCCGCTCGCGTCGAGTAGCCGATCGAGATGCCGGGTCAGGTGAGGATTGCCCCGACGGTGCACGCCTCCGGTCGGACCCGGCTCCTCAGGTGCGCGCGGACGATTCGCAGCCGAGGGGGGAGTCGGTAGTCGCCGGTCGGCGTCCCCCGCGGCAGTGGAATCGACGGGGCGTTCCGCCGCGGCGACCGTCGGCGCAGTCTCGGCCGGGCGACCGCCGGCGTCGGCAGGTGCGATGGCGCCCGGAAACGAAGCCGTTGGGCCGGCGCGCGCCACGCAGCCGGTCACCATGACCGCGAGCAGAATCGGTGCGATGCGGAGTGTCCACATGGGCATGACCGGGCACGCCTCCCAACGATCTATCGGCGTGAAGGTGCGGGAACATCCAGGTCCCGCCAGATCTTTTCTGGCGAGACCGGCGTTGATTTCCTTGTGGCGGGGAACCGTCGACGTCTTGCGGGCCGCGCGGTTAACGAAGACGGAGTGATTCGCGCCCTCTCGAAGCAAGGTGCAACTCAACCCGCTGAGGCTGTCGGGTCGAGCGCGTCCAGCGCTTCGAGGGCGTCGTCGACGGCTGCCGTGTCGACGACCGCGGCGCCGGGCTCGTCGCCGTGCACGCCGTAGGTCGCGTCTCCGGACCGGCCGATGAGCACGCGCTCCTGCTCACCGTCGTCGCCGAACGTCGCGGTGATCGTGGCCAGCGGCGCATCCAGCCCGGTTCCGCCACGGCTCTCGACGAAAGTATCCGCGCGCAGATCCGACAGCGCCCGCAGCAGGGCGTCCATCTCCGGGCGCTCGACGTCGGCCGGCTCCGGTTCGACCCGGCGCCAGACGTCTTCGCCGGCGCCGGTGTCGGCCGCCGCGTCTTCGCCCGCCGCGGCTGGTCCCTTCTCGAATCGGAGCGTCCGGTCGCCCCGTGTCACGCTGAGTGTGGCGGCGTTGAACGGGCGAAAGTCGAACAGGTCCTTCTGGCGATAGACGTCCGCGCCGCGCGCCAGATCGTCGACCAGCGCGGCGTCGACGGTGAATACGAGGTCGCGCGCCGCATCGCGGGCGTAGACCGTGGTCTCAGGGTTCTCGTCGCCGACCAGCAGGGTGTAGTCCTCGCCCCCCACCTCGACCGTTGCGGTGAGACGGGGACTGTCGAGCCCGAAGGGCTCCAGCCCGTCGCCAGCCGTCGACTCCGACTCGATGGCGACCATCTCGCCCGAGCCGAGCCGGCCGACCATGGCTTCGACCAGCCCGAAGTCCGCCCGTGCGTCGAGCGGCTCCACGACGCGCCAGGTGCTGTCCGCTTTCGCGAAGCGCAGCACGTCATCGCCCTGTGCGACGGCGAGGCTCGTGACGTCGGGGCCGGTGAACTCCAGAATGGACCGGTCGCGCAACTCGAACGTGGTGCGATTGAGCGTCGATTCGACAAAGGCGGCGACGAGGATCACCCGGCTGCCGATGGCCGCGTAGCGCTCTCCGCCGGTCGGCGACTCGTCGCCGACCGACAGGGTTGTCGGTTCGCCGTCGGGCGTGGCGAAAGTGACGCTCACCGGCGGCTCGGCCAATCCGAACGGCGTCAGGTCGGCCGCCTCCTCCTCGACGACGCGGCGGATCTCCAGCGCGGCCAGGGTGGTGGCGATGGCGGTTGCCGCGTTGTCGTCCGCCTCCGTGTCGACGGGTGCGGTGACCATCCAGTCGATCTCGTTCTCCGTGCGGGTCAACACCGTCACGTCGCCGCCCGCCGCGTTCACCGTGAGATCCGTGATCCGGCCGGCGGCGACGTCGAACGCCTGTTCGTTGGCGTCCGCTTCCGACGCCGGCGGCCGCTCGCGCTCGACGAACCAGGCGTAGCCGCCGAGCGCGAGGAAGAGCACCAGCAGGACGAGCGTCGAGCGCAAGCGTCTCATGGCCGCTACCCCCGCCGGCCCCACCAGGTGTAGATCCCGGCGCCGGCGATGAACCCCGGCAGGAGCAGCAGCGACAGCCAGTAGACGCGCGCCTGCTGGTCGGCGGTCAGCGTGATCCGCCGGTCCTCGGGCTCGCGAGGCCGGATTGCAATGAGGTTCTCCTGCTGGGCCAGCCAGTTGATGGTATTGAGAGCGAGATCGCGGTTGCCCTGAATCCCCACCGCGCTGTTCGAGGCGAAGTCCGAGTCGCCGAAGACGGCGAGACGCGCTTCCAGCGGGGGTTCGTCGTCATCCGTGCCGGCAGCGTCGGCGCTGCCGTCGGCTGACTCGTCCGCACCCTCTGCGGCGTCCGCGCCGTCGTCCGCGGGTTCGGGCTCGTCGATGGCCTGCGATACGACCGTGGCGATCGGCACCGGCCCGGGCACGTCGCCCGCATCCTCGTCCAGGGTGACCTCGCCGGTCGCGAGCTGGCTCAGGTCGGCCTCCGCCCAGCTCCGGGCGCCGGTTTCGACGACGACCACGCCGGTCCGGCCCGACACGCCGCCGGTTACCGGCCGGACCGAGCGCGCGAGCGGGAAGGCGGTCAACAGGTTGAAGTCGTCGGTGATGGCGTGCGGAGGGTACGTCGCCGCGACCGGCACCGAGGCGTCCGTCCCGAGCAACTGGCCGACGCCGCTGGCGTCGACGACGACGTCTGCGCCCAGCTCGATGCCCCACTCGCCGGCCAGTGCGACCAGGTTGGGTTGCGGCGGATCGTTCTCGGTGTCCGGCGGGTCGAGCATGAGCAGCAGCTTGCCGCCGCCCTCCAGGTAGTTGCCCAGCAGGTCGGCCTCGGCCGGCAGCAGGTCCGTCGACGGGCCCGCGACGACCATCACCGTGGCGTCGGCCGGCACCTCGCCGGTCTGCGCCAGGACGACGGTCTCGACCCGGAAGTTGTCGCGTCCGAGCGCGTCGCGCACCGCGCGGTAGCCGTCGCGATCGTCGCCCTCGGGATCGCGCTCGCCGTGGCCCTGCACGAAGTAGACGGTGCGCTCCTCGCCCTCCACCGCCTTGATCAGCGCGTTGGTCAGCTCCTGTTCGCTGTTGGATGTCGTGCGCTCGATGCGGCCCTCGTACTCGAAGACGATGGTGCCGTAGGCCTGCACCTCGTACTGGCGTGCGCGTACCGGGCTCCGGTCGACGTCGATGTACTCCACGTTCACCTGCGAGGAGACGTAGGCGTACTCGTCGAGCCGGTCGCGGTACCCCGGGAACTGCGCCTCCTGCGCGAAGACGAGCACGGAGATCGGCGCGTCGAGCGCTTCCAGCACGCGCCGCGTCTGATCGGACAGCGAGTACTGCTGTGCGGCGGTCAGATCCCAGCGGACGTTCTGCCGCGAGAGGATGTAGTTGGCGGCGACGAGAATGCCGAGCG
Source organism: Vicinamibacterales bacterium (assembly GCA_965116825.1). GTDB lineage: Bacteria > Acidobacteriota > Vicinamibacteria > Vicinamibacterales > UBA8438 > WTFV01. The sequence goes on along the minus strand of OZ220736.1, from coordinate 646,950 downwards.
CCAGCGCCACCCCGGACGTCGCCACCACGCCCTCGCGCGCCTGCCGGCGGCTGAAGAAGGCGAGGATGTCGCGCCACTGGCTCAGCGTGTGCACCGCGACCAGCGCCAGACCCGCCACGGCGAGCCACCACCAGAGCTCCTGTTGGTCCGGGAGCGTGAAGCGGACCACGAGCGCCCCGAACACGATCGCGACGCCGACCCATCCCAGTGCCTGCAAGACCCTGTTCATCATCGCTCCTACCCCCGCCACCTTTCGCTGTCGACCGACTTCGCTGTCAGGAACAGGCCGAAGGCGATGAAGCTGAGGTAATAGGTCACGTGCGCGGTATCGATGACGCCCTTCGAGAAGTCGTCGAAGTGCTCCAGGATGGAGAGATACGACAGGATGGGCCCCGCCGTCGGACCGGCGGAGTCGGACATCCAGCTCAGGACCCAGAACAGCAGCAGCAGCGAAAACGTGCCGACGCCCGCCACCACCTGGTTGCGGGTAGCGCTGGACACCAGCAGTCCGAGGGCGATGAACGAGCCGCCCATCAGCGCCAGCCCGAGGTAGCCGCTCAGGATCGAGCCGAGCTCCGGCTCGCCGTACCAGAAGAGGATGCCCATGTGCATGGCGGTGACCGCCAGCATCAGGAGGAAGAGCGCGAGCGCGCCGAAGAACTTGCCGAGGATGATCTCCAGGTCGCTGAGCGGCGACGTCAGCAGCAGCTCGATGGTGCCGGAACGCTTCTCCTCGGCGTAGGCCCGCGCGGTCAGGAACGGCAGGATGAACAGCAGGATGATCGCGGTGTTCGAGAGGAGCGGCCGGATCATGAACTCGTTGACGTTGACGGTCTGCGGTCCGCCGCCGAACATGCCGGCCTGCGCGCTGAACTGCACCATGAAGGCGAGGCTGGCGACGTAGAAGTAGCCGTAGAGCAGGGCGAACAGACCGACCACGACGTAGGCGATCGGCGAGACGAAGTAGGAGCGCAGCTCCCGGTGGGCGATTGCGAGGATGTTACTCATCGGCGCTCTCCGTGGCCGGGGCCGGCTGCTCGAGCGCTTCGCCGGCCGCGTCGGCCTCCTCCCCGGCATCGTCTTCGGCGGTCGTCAACTGCAGGAATATCTCCTCGAGACTGAGCCGCGCCCGGCGCATCTCCAGCAGGCCCCATCCGTTCGAGACGACCGCGTTGGCGATGTCGCGGCGAATGTCCACGTCCTGGGCGCTCTGTACCTCGACCGGCCGGCCGTCGATTCCGGGCTCGCCCACGCTTACGGACGCGACTCCCGGCACGGCCTGCAGCGCACCGGTCGGGTCCGCCCCGAGGGTGTCGACCTGAAGCTGGATGGTGACCGCCCCGTGCAGCCTTCCGGTGAGGTTGTCCGGAGAGTCCTCGGCGACGACGCGGCCCTTGTTGATGATCACCACCCGCTCGCACGTCTGCGCCACCTCGGGCAGGATGTGCGTGCTCAGGATGATCGTGTGGTCGCCGGCGAGCTCCTTGATCAGCTCGCGGGTCTCGATGATCTGCTTCGGATCCAGACCCGCGGTGGGCTCGTCCAGGATCAGCACGTCCGGGTTGTGCAGGATGGCCTGGGCCAGGCCCACGCGTTGCCGGTAGCCCTTCGACAGCTTGCTGCAGTGGCGGTCGGCCACGTCGCCGACGCTCGTGCGCTCCATGACCCGGTCTATGCGCGAACCGCGTTCGGCCGCGGGCAGACGGTTGATGCGGGCGATGAAGGTCAGGTACTCCCGCACCGTCATGTCGGGGTAGAGCGGCGGCGACTCGGGCAGATAGCCGGTACGCCGCTTGACTTCGATCGGCTCCTCGAGCACGTCGAACCCGGCAATCGTGGCGGTGCCCTCGGTCGGCGGCAGATAGCCGGTCAGCACGCGCATCGTCGTGGTCTTCCCGGCGCCGTTGGGGCCGAGGAAGCCGAGGATCTGCCCCGCTTCGACCCGGAAGCTCACGTCGTCGACAGCAGCCACCGGACCGTAGCGCTTCGTGACATGCTGCACTTCAATCACTGCGCAACTCCTGAATCGGGTTCGCCGGGATGAACTCCCGGCGCTTCTGTTGGCCGGACGCGGCCAGACGGATCTCAGCCAGTGTCCAGATGGAGATGGTAATCAGCGGGCCGAAAGGGTGTCAACCGCCTGCCGTGCGCGACCTGGTCACGGCCCGTTCCCCACCGCGTGCCGGTCCACGAACTCGTCGATGGCCGCCTGATCCGCGGAGCCGACCTGCTCGAACCGGAGCCCCATGCCGCGGCGCCGGTCGCTCCAGACCACGCGCGACTGCGCCTCGACGGCGCGTTCCATGGCCGGCAGCCGGAACCGCACGTGCACCGGCGCGCCGGTGGGAAGCGGGTTCGTGGTCCACACGCCGAGTCCCCCCTTGCCGAGGTCCAGGGTGCGGGCGGCGGTGATGGTGCCGTCGAACCGGCAGGCGACCGGGATGCCGAGCGCGACGCGCGGGCTGAGCCGGCGGTTGAAGCTGTCCGGGAAGAGGTGGGGAGCCAGGGACGGGACGATGTGACCGGGACCGCTGTGCTCGTTGACGTAGCCGGCCACGCCCAGTCCCGCGAGCTGCCGGATTTCCTGCGCTCTGGTGATGGAACCGCTGAAGATCAGGATGGGAAACCGGCAGGCGCCGCACTCGCGGACAGCCCGAATCAGATCCACCGGCGGGGACGGCACGAGTTGCAGGTTCAGCACCACCAGATCGACGGCGTCGGACCGGGCTTGCAGGCACGCGAGCAGCTCCGGCGCGGTGCCGACCCCGATCGCGGTATGCCCCGCGTCCTCGAGCGCCGCCGCGAAACGGTTCCGGACGTCGGATGTCTCGTCGGCGACCACTACGGTCTTGGACGCCGTGGCGGATGCGGCCATTGGTGGATCTATCGGTCGCTGCGCGTTCGCGGACAGGCCGTGCGCCGGGGCGTTGCGGCGCTCAACCGCTTCTCGCTATAATGCGGCTCCGAAACTGTTCATGTCCTGCTGCCCGGCGTGCGACGCGGATATCGACGTCGACGAATTCGATGTCGACCGGGACGACGAGATCAGTTGCCCGGAATGCGGGTCCAACCTCGTGGTTGCGGCGGTCGCGCCGGTCGCGCTCCATCCGGTGCCTGGGGACGAAGAAGCGAGTGCGCCGTCGCAGGACGCTGACGAGCGGACTAAGCCTTTTCATTGACACGGTTTGGCCGGCTCTGTAAGCTCGGCGTCTGATGTGGATGGGTTTTAGGAGGTCGTCCTGACGATCCGCCCGGGCTGAGTACCGGCAGAATGTGGAGATCCGCATTATGAAATCAGCGTGGCGAAATCTTCTCGCTGTTGTCGTGACCGTGGTTATGGTGCTCGGGGTTGCGGCCTGCGGCGGCAATCCGCCGCCGGAGCCGCCTCCGCCTCCGCCGCCGGCCCCGGAGCCGCCGCCTCCGCCGCCTCCGCCGCCTCCGCCGCCTCCGCCGCCTCCGCCGCCTCCGCCCACGGAGGAGGAGCTCTTCATGCGGATGACGCTGGACGAGTTGAACGCGACGGCGCCTTTGCTGCCCGTCTTCTTCAACTACGACGAGTCGGAGATCCTGCCCGCGGGTCAGGCGACGCTGCAGCAGAACGCCGAGTGGATGCGGCGCTGGCCGTCCACCCGGGTACGGCTGGAGGGTCACTGCGACGAGCGGGGCACCAACGAGTACAACCTTGCACTCGGGGATTCGCGGGCTGCTGCGGCTCGCGACTACCTGGTGTCGTTGGGCATCGACGCCAGTCGGATTACGGCGGTGAGCCGCGGCGAGGAATCGCCTTTCTGCGCGGAGGACCACGAGGGTTGCTGGTCGCGCAACCGGCGTGGGCACTTCGTCGTCATCGTCAAGTAGCTCGCGGCAGAGACCGGGATCGGACGCCCAAGGCCGATCGGGGGGCGCACGCGCCCTCCGTGCGAGCGTCCCCGGTTTTTGCTGTGCCCGCGGTGGCCTACTGGTCCCGATGGGTGGATTCGGGTCGCCCGTGGTCGATGGTCCGGAGCGACTCGAGGAGTGCCGCGCGTGTCGTCCTGACGCGCGCGACCACTTGCCCATCATCGCGCATCAACACCGGGATCTCAACCCCGAAACGCCGCTCGAGGTCGATGTTCCCGGTGATGTCGACCTTACGCAGCGTGACGGGCTCGTCTTGCGCGATGGCGTCGACCACGTCCTTCATGGTGTCGCACAGGTGGCAGCCCGGCCGGGTGTAGAGCGTGAGCCGCAGCATGGCGTCCTCGCTTTCATGAGCTGATCCACGCGGTTTCGCGCGCGGCGAGGTCCACCGTGCCGACGACCTCCCCGACCGTGGCGTGGCCGTGGCGCTCCAGGTAGTCGGTCATCCCCCCGAGGAGCTTCGGCCAGATGCCGGGATCCTCGAAGTTCGCCGTGCCTATCTGCACGGCGTTGGCCCCGGCAATCAGGAACTCCAGCACGTCGCGCGCGGAGGCTATGCCCCCCATGCCGATGATCGGGATGCGCACGGCGGCGCGGCATTCGTACACCATGCGCACGGCGATGGGGCGGATGGCCGGACCACTCAGGCCGCCGACGACGTTGGACAGCCGCGGGCGCCGCGTCTCCACGTCGATCGCCATAGCGAGAAAGGTGTTGACGAGCGAGACGGCATCGGCGCCGGCTTCCTCGGCGGCGACCGCGATCGCCGCGATGTCGGTGACGTTCGGCGTCAGCTTGGGAAAGATCGGCAGCGTCGTCGCCGCGCGCACCGCGCGCACCACGTCGCGCACGCCGGTCAGGCTGCAGCCGAAGGTATGGCCCCCCTCCTCGATGTTGGGGCACGAGATGTTGATCTCGATGGCCGCGACGCCGTCCGCGTCAGACAGAATCCGGGCGATCTCCGCGTACTCCTCGACCGTCGAGCCGCAGATGTTGACGATGACAACGGCGCGCCGCGCCTTCAGCTCGGGCAGCTTCTCTGCCACGAAGGTCCGCACGCCGATGCCTTGCAGGCCGATCGCGTTGAGCATCCCGCTCGGCGTCTCGACGATGCGGGGTGGAGCGTGCCCCTCGCGGGCCTCGAGAAACAGGCCCTTGACCGCGACGGCCCCGAGCGCCGCCAGATCCACGAGATTGGCGTACTCGACGCCGTAGCCGAAGCAGCCGCTCGCGGCGATGAGCGGGTTCGCCAGTCGCAGGCCGGCGATGTCGACGCTCAGGTCAGGTCGGCCCACGAGACCTGGTTTCCCTCGAAGACCGGTCCATCCAGGCAGGCCCGGACCAAACGGGCGCCGCCGTCGAGGATTCGCACCACGCAACTGTAGCAGCCGCCGAGCCCGCAACCCATGACCGGTTCCAGCGAGACCTGGGCCGGTCGGCCCGCGTCCGCCGCGAGCCCTGCCACCGCGCGCATCATGGGAGTCGGCCCGCAGGCGTACACCATCACCGGCCGGTCCCCGGCCGCGGCCAACTCCCGCTCCAGGGGAGCCGTCACCCGCCCCGCCTCGCCGCGCGTGCCGTCCTCGGTCGTCAGGACGACGCGGGCGCCGAGGCGTTCGAAGAGCGGTACGCGATACAGGTCTTCGCTCGACCGACCGCCGTAGAACAGCGTGGTGTCGACACCGCGTCCATGCAGCGCCTCGGCCAGCGTCGCGAACGGCGCGAGTCCGACCCCGCCGGCCACCATCCAGGCGTGCGCCGGTGGCTCGACGACCGAGAACGGGGTGCCGAGCGGTCCGAGGCAGCGGATCCGCTCGCCCGGTTCCACCTCGAAGAGCTCGCGCGTTACGGCGCCGACCTGCTTGCTGAGCAGCGAGAGGCCGGTCACGGCGCCCTGCGCGTCCCGCAGGATCTCGAAGACCGAGAACGGCCGGCGGAGCAGAGGCTCGCGCCCGAGCGCCCGCTTGACCATCACGAACTGGCCTGGCCGGGTCTGCCGCGCGATGGCCGGCGCTTCGATCTCCAGGATGTTGTATGCGTCGGACAGGCGGTGGTTGGCTGCTATGCGGGCATCGACGTCGACCGGGCAGGCCACCGGCGCAGTATACCGGAGCGTGCCGGGGCGCCGAGCCGGACCCGCCGCCCAGGAGGCGCGATCTTGCGCGAGCGGCACGGCCAAGCTACGATCGTGCCGACTCTTTAAGCGCGTCCCGGTGAGGTCGCAAAGAGGTGTCAATCGCAGTTCCCTCACGTCCGTTCGTCCATTTCCTCTGCCGCTCGGCGTCCGCGGTTCCGGGGCTGGCCCTATGCCGCTGGTGATGGACGAAGGCGGGATTCGCCGCGCGCTGCTGCGCATCGCGCACGAGATCGTCGAGCGCAACCGGGGCGTCGGCGACATCGCCCTCGTCGGCATTCGACGCCGCGGAGTCCCCATCGCACAGCGGCTGGCGCGCAGCCTGCTGGAGATATCCGGCTGCGAGGTGCCGACCGGCGCGCTCGACATCACGCTGTACCGCGACGATCTGATGCGGCACGCGGTAGGGCCGCAGCCCGTGCTGCGCCGCACCGAGATCCCCTTCTCCATCGACGATCGACGCATCCTGCTGGTCGACGACGTGCTGTATACGGGCCGCACGACGCGCGCGGCGCTCGACGCGCTGATCGACTTCGGGCGCCCGCGGAGCATTCAGCTCGTGGTGATGGTCGATCGGGGTCACCGGGAGTTGCCGATCAAGGCCGACTACGTGGGAAAGAACGTCCCGACCTCGGCCCGACAGAGCGTGCAGGTGAAGGTGCTCGAACTGGACGGTGTGGACGAGGTGGTGATTGACGAGATCGGCGAACACGGGGGACACGCGCCGGCGTCCGGCGGAGTCGCGCCATGAGCGCCGCTCGCGACGCGCATCAGTCCGTGGCGGGCGGGGAGGTGGAGCCGGCGGGGAGACTGCGGTCGAAGCACCTGCTGAGCGCCGGCGACCTGAGCCGGGAAGAGATTCTGCTCATCCTCGACTCGGCCGAGGCGATGAAGGAGGTCGGCGCCCGGCGGATCAAGAAGGTGCCGACGCTGCGCGGCGCGACCATCGTGAACCTGTTCCTGGAGCCGAGCACGCGAACACGCACGTCCTTCGAGATCGCCGAGAAGCGCCTGAGCGCCGACACCCTCAACATCGCCGGCGGCGCCTCCAGCCTGCTGAAAGGCGAGACGCTGGTCGATACGGCGCGGACGCTGCAGGCGATGGCTCCGGAGATGGTCGTCCTGCGGCATGCCGCGTCCGGCGCGTGCCACCTGCTGGCCGGCGTCTGCGACGCGCGGATCATCAACGCCGGGGACGGCATGCACGAGCATCCCACCCAGGCCCTGCTCGACGCATTCACGATCCGCGAGCACAAGCCCCGCTTCGAGAGGCTGAAGATAGCCATCGTCGGCGACCTCCTGCACAGCCGCGTGCTGCGGTCGAACATGCTGCTGCTGTCCGTTCTCGGCGCCGACGTGTGGGTCTGCGGCCCACGTACTCTGATGCCGCCCGGCGTCGAGCGCTTCGATGTGCGGGCGACCACGTCGCTCGACGAGGCGCTGGCGGACGCGGACGTGGTGATGTTGCTGCGCGTGCAGGCGGAACGGATGCACGGACACTTCTTTCCTTCGCGCCGCGAGTACTTCGCCACGTTCGGGCTGACCACTGAACGGCTCCGGCGAGCCAGGCCCGACGTTATCGTGATGCATCCGGGTCCGATGAACCGCGGGGTCGAGATCGCCTCCGACGTGGCGGACGGTCCCGGGTCCGTCATTCTCGAGCAGGTGGCGAACGGCGTCGCCGTGCGGATGGCCGTGCTCTACCTGCTTGCCGGATTCGATGCGGACGAGGGAGCAGAATGACGATGCAGGCGGTGGTCCTCAAGGGTGGACAGGTCGTCGACCCGGTGCAGGGAATCAACGGTGTGATGGACATCCGGATCGACGGCGGGGGGCGGGTGGCCGCGGTTGGCGCGGGTCTACCGCTCGAAGGCGCGACGCCGGTGGAGGTGCCGGCCGGGTTCGTCGTCTGCCCCGGCTTCATCGACATGCACGTCCACTTTCGAGAGCCGGGGCAGGAGCACAAGGAGACGATCGAAAGCGGTGTCGCCGCCGCGGTGGCGGGCGGATTCGTGGCCGCGGCCTGCATGCCGAACACCGATCCGGTCAACGACCATGTCGGCGTCACCGAGGAGATCGTCCGCAAGGCGGCCGACGCCGGGCTCGCCAGGGTCCATCCGATCGGCGCGGTGTCGGTGGGCTCGCGGGGAGAGAGGATGACCGAGATCCGGGCGCTCCGCGAGGCCGGCTGCGTCGGGATCTCCGACGACGGTCATCCGGTTGCCGACGCGCTCCTCATGCGGCGGGCTCTCGAGTACGCGTCGATGTTCCGGATTCCGGTCATCAACCATTGCGAGGAGCCGACGCTGGCGGCCGGCTGCGTCGTGCACGAGGGCTATCGCGCGACCGCCCTCGGTCTGCGCGGCCAGCCCGGAGAGACCGAATCGATCATGGTGGAGCGGGACGTGAGCCTGAGCGGGCTGACCGGCGGGGCGGTGCACGTGGCGCACATGAGCGCACGGGAATCGTTGCGGGCGGTGCGTTCGGGCAAGGAGCGCGACATTGCAGTGACGTGCGAGGTGACCCCGCACCACTTCATCCTGACCGACGAGGACCTGCGTTACGACACCAACTTCAAGATGAACCCGCCGCTGCGTGCCGCAGCGGACCGCGATGCGATGCTGAAGGGGCTCGCGGACGGCAGCATCGATGCCATCGCCACCGACCACGCGCCCCATCACGCCGACGAGAAGGCGGTGGAGTTCGATCGGGCCCCGTTCGGCATCATCGGTCTGGAGACGGCGGTGTCGCTGTCGCTCGACCGCCTCGTCCATCGCGACGTGCTCTCCATGAGCCGGCTCGTCGAGTTGTACGGGCCGAACCCGGCTCGGATTCTGGGCGTCGAGGGCGGCACGCTGACGCCTGGCGCGATGGCCGACATCACGTTGCTCGCGCCGGACGCCGAGGTGGAGGTGGCGGCCGACCGGTTCCGTTCGAAGGCGCGCAACACGCCGTTCGACGGCTGGCGGTTGCGCGGCGCGGTGGCCGCCACCGTCGTTGGCGGGCGTGTCGTCTACACCAACGAGGCGATACCCGGCGCGGCGGCGCTGGCGTGGCCGGCGCCCTGAGGCCGGGGCGCGCCCTTCCGCTGCGTCCGGCTGCCGGGTGTTGTCCCGACTCCGCGGATTCATGGCCTACCCCGCGGGCCTGCACGGTTTGCCGCCGGGCTCGGGCGGGCTCCGGCCAGCGCGGCATAGGTCGCCGCGGTTTCGTCGACCATCCGCTCGGCGCTGAACGCGGCCCGGGCGCGTCGGTGTCCGGCTGCACCGAACGCCTGCCGCTGGACGGTGTCCTGCAGCAGATGTGCGATGGCCCGCGCCAGTGCCGGGGCGTCTCCCGGCGGCGCGAGCAGCCCCGTTTGCCCATCCAGGACGCTCTCGGGAATGCCTCCGGCACGGGTGCCGACCACGGCGAGCCCCGCCGCCATTGCGTCCAGCACGGAAGTGCCGAGACCCTCGGTGACCGAGCTCATGACGAAGAGGTCGAGCCCCTTCAGCACGGAGGGCACGTCGGCGCGGAACCCGGTCAGGATCACGCGTCCGTCCAGGTCGAGGCGCCGGATCTGACGCGCGAGCGCGCCGGCGAGCTCCCCCGCGCCGACGATTAGCACCCGCGCGTCGGGAACCCGGCGAACGAGAAGCGCCGCGGCGTCGATCAGATGGCGCTGGCCCTTGTGGGGCACGAGGGCGGCGACGTTGCCGGCGAGCGGGCAGCCAGGGGGCAGATCGAATTCGCGGTGGAGATCCAGCCGCGGCGCCCGTTCGATCCGGTCGATGTCGATGCCCTCGTGCACGATGGTGGTCCGCTTCGGCGGCACCCCGTCGGCGGCCAGCATGTCCCGGATCGCGGAGGATGCGCAGATGAAGCGGTCCACCTGGCGGTACTTCCAGCGGGAGAAGGCGTTGCCGCGGATGTGGAAATCGACCCGCCGGGAGGCGACCAGGGGGGGCGCCGCGCGCCGTCCCGCCAGCGCCCGGGCAAGCGACGCCACGGCGATCGCGTGTGCGTCGTGGGCGTGGAGCACGTCGGGCGCGAGGTCGCGGATCAGTCGGGAGAGCCTCCAGGCGGCGTGCAGGTCCAGGTCCCCCCGAAGCGCCAGCGGGTGGAGGTCGCCGCCTTCCGCCGCCCGCCGGAACAGCTCGCCCCGCGGTTGGGCGGCCAGCGCGGCGCGCTCGCCTCGACGGCGCAGGCCGAGCACCGTCAGCAGGGCCTGGTACTGTCCGCCGCGCCACGTCCGGGCCGTGTCGACATGCAGGGAGAACATCGCTGGTCGTGTTTCCGCCGCGCGGGGATCAGCCGCGGTCGCCGCTTCCGGCCCGTCGACGCTCCCACAGCTTCACGAACTTGAGGAAGACGTAGCCGGCGTTCAGGATCGAGATGATCAATCCGCGCACGCCGTCGCGCACGCCGCGTCGGACGACGTAGTTGCGCAGGAATGCCGCCAGGGGGCGGGCGGTCAGATCGACCCATCCCGCGCGGCGCCCCTCGCGGTGCATCTGATGGGCCGCGAGGGTGGTGTAGCGGTCGATGGTCTGCAGGTGGTGGGAGACATCGCGGTAGGCGTGGTGCTCCAGCTCGCCCTGCAACCGGCCCACGGGGCCGTCGACCGCGACCGATTCGTGTACCAGCCGGTCGTTCCAGCGTGCCGTGCGGCGGTCGTAGAGGCGCAACTGGAAGTCGGGGTGCCAGTCGGTGGAACGGATCCAGCGGCCGAGATAGCGCGTCACACGGGGGACGCAGTACGCGCGCGCCGCCGGCTCGTGGCGCAGCAGCATCTGAATCTCGCGCGCCAGGGCCGGCGAGACGCGCTCGTCGGCGTCGAGCGACAGCACCCAGTCGTGTGCGGCAAGTCCCGTCGCATGGTTTTTCTGGGCCCCGTAGCCGGCCCAATCGTGGCCCGTGACGCGGTCGGCGATCTCGCGCGCGATGCGCATCGTGTCGTCGCTGCTGCCGGAGTCGACCACCACCAACTCGTCGGCCCAGCGCACCGATTGGAGTGCCGCACGGATGTTGCGGGCTTCGTTTCTGGTGATCACGACCACGGAGAGGTGGGGCATGAGAACGGTCCGAGTCTAGGAGTCCGCGCCGCAGAACGCAACGCGGTGAGTACTGCGGCGCAGATTCCCGGGGCGGTGGGGCTGGGGCCGAACCCGGAGCTTTGCGACGGGTCTTGCGGCGCCAACGAAGCGCCTCTGTATACTTGGCCGGGGCACCGCGGTCTCAGGCCCGGCCGGCGGCGGTCCGCTCCAGACCATGCATCCCGACGACCTGCTTCAGCGCTTTCGCACCGCCGGTGCGCTGCTCGAAGGACATTTTCAGCTCTCGTCCGGCCTCCACAGCCCCGGGTACCTGCAGTGCGCGCTCGTGCTTCAGGATCCGGTGCAGGCGGGAGCTCTCGGCGCGGCGATTGCCGCGGGGGCGCGTGAGCTGTCGCCGGCTGTCGTCCTCTCGCCGGCGCTCGGCGGTGTGGTAATCGGTCACGAGGTGGCGCGCGCGCTCCGTGTGCGGGCCATCTTTGCCGAGCGGAGCGCCGGCCGCCTGACGCTCCGTCGCGGCTTCGGGCTCGCGGCCGGGGAGCGCGTCCTCATCGTTGAGGATGTCGTAACCACGGGCGGCTCGACCCGCGAGACGAGCTCGCTGGCGCGTGCGGCCGGCGCGGCGGTTGTGGGGGCGGCCGCAGTCATCGATCGCAGCGGATCGCAGGCCGCGTTCGACGTGCCCTTCCGGGCTCTGGCGGAGGTCTCGTGGCCCGCGCACGAACCGGCAACGTGCCCGCAGTGCGCGCGCGGCCTGCCGGTCGTGAAACCGGGCTCGCGGCCCGGCTCGGCTGTCTAGGAGTCCGATCTTTCGCCGCAGACTCCCCGGCCGGGCGCGGAACATGCGGGTATGAGCCTTCGGCCGGACCGCCCGATGCGCACCATCAAGCTCACTCTCGCCTACGACGGAACCGACTACGTGGGCTGGCAGCGCCAGGCTCGCGGACGTTCGATCCAGGGCGAGGTGGAGCAGGCGATCGCGGAGATCGAGGGGGGGGCGGTGACTGTGCTCGGTGCGGGACGCACGGACGCCGGCGTACACGCTCTCGGACAGGTGGCCAGCGTCCAGCTCGCGCGTGAAATCGAGACGTCGGCGCTCGTCCGGGCGGTCAACGCGAAGCTGCCACCCGATATTCGTCTGCTCGCCGCCGAGGTGGCGGCCGCCGGTTTCCACGCCCGCTACGCGGCGCGCCGCAAGACCTACCGGTACAACCTGACCGGCGGAGCCGTCGCGAACCCGTTCGGCCGGCGCTACGCCTGGCACTTCCGGTACGCGCTCGACCTCGACGCCATGCGGGCTGCCGCGGTCGCTCTCACGGGGAGGCACGACTTCGCGGCGTTCCAGGCCGTGGGGACCGCGGTGGCGTCTTCGGTGCGCACGATACAGTCGGTGTCGGTCGAGCCGTCGGACGCCGCGCTCGGTGTGCCGCCGCCCGCCGCGGCGCCGGGATTGACGATAACCGTCGTCGGAGACGGATTCCTCAGGCACATGGTGCGGATCATGGTCGGCACGCTCGTCGCGGTCGGGGCCGGCCGTGTCGGGGAGACCGCTGTCGGGGCGATCCTGGCATCGGGGGTGCGCGGGCGTGCGGGGCCGACGGCGCCGCCGCACGGCCTGTTTCTGGTGGCCGTGGACTACTGAATTATCATAGGGAGAGAATGAGCCTTCACGACGCACTGGTATGGGCGCCGGCCGGATCCGTCGAGGCTCGTCTCGCGCGGCAGGTGGACTTCGAGCGCCTGCCGGCGCACGTCGCGGTCATCATGGACGGCAACGGCCGCTGGGCCGCCCGTCGGCGTCTGCCGCGCGTCGAGGGGCATCGCGCCGGCATCGATTCGGTGCGCGAAACGGTGGAGTTGTCGGCGCGCCTCGGTATCGGCGTCCTGACCCTCTATGCCTTCTCGGTAGAGAACTGGAAGCGTCCGCCCGCAGAGGTGCGGGGGCTGATGGGGCTCCTCAAGCGGTATCTGCGGCTGGAGATTGCCACTCTGATGGCCAACGACATCCGGCTCAACGTCATCGGCAGCGAGGCGGAGCTCGCGCCGGACGTGCGGGCCGAGCTGGAGGCGGCGCAGGAGCGGACCGGCGGCAACGCCGGAATGGTCTTCAACATCGCACTCAACTACGGTGGCCGGGCCGAGATCGTGGCGGCGGTGCGCCGCGCGTTGAAGGCCGGCGTCGATCCGGACGATCTGGATGAAGCACGGTTCGCCGGACTGCTGTACACGTCCGGCCAGCCGGATCCGGACCTGCTGATCCGGACCAGCGGCGAGATGCGCATCAGCAACTTCCTGCTCTGGCAGATTGCCTACTCGGAGATCTGGGTTACCGACACCCACTGGCCCGACTTCCGCGGCCGGCACCTTCTGGAGGCGGTGCTCGACTACCAGAAGCGCAACCGCCGCTACGGCGGGATCGAGCGGGAGCCGGCGGTCGTCGGCCGCCAGGCGTGACCAGAGTCCTCAGCGGGATCGCGCTGGCCGTCCTCGTTCTGGGCGGGTTGTGGTTCCTGCCGCCCGCCGCCACGGTGGCGCTCGCCGGTTGCGTGCTGCTGCTCGCCTTCGTGGAGTACGTCGGTCTGGCGCGATCCGCGGGGACGGCGTTCCCCCCGGCCCCCAGCGGAGCGGCGACGCTGGCAACTGCAGGGGCGGTCGTCGCGGCTCCCGGCGCGCTCGTGGTGGTCGTGATGGCCGGCGGGCTCCTGATCGCCGTGGCAGCGCTCGCCGAGGCCCGCCGGGAGGGTGCGCTGGCCGCCGCCGGGGCCGCTGCGTTCCCCCTGCTCTACCTGGGGCTCCCCATCGGCGCGATCGCGGCGCTTGCGGTGGATGCGGGCCGCGAGGCGGTGCTGTTGCTGATTGCGACGATCGCCGCGAGCGACACGTCGCAGTACTACGGCGGCCGCCGGTTCGGGAGCCGACGGCTCGCGCCCGCGGTGAGCCCCGGCAAGACGGTCGAGGGGGCGGTGTGCGGCTTCGTCGCCGCCGCGGTGACCTTCGCCTGCGCCGGCGCGTGGTGGTTGCCCGGCCTGGAGACTCCCGCCCGCGTCGTGCTCGGCATGACGCTCGGGGTGGCGGGCATGGCCGGCGATCTCTTCGAGTCGCACCTGAAGCGGGCGTCCGGGGTCAAGGACTCCTCGGCTCTCATTCCCGGGCACGGCGGCGTGCTCGACCGGATCGATGCGTTCCTGTTCGCCGCGCCGATCTACTACACCGTGGTCATCTTCGGGGGGGGGCGCCTCCCGTGAAGCGGATCGCGATCCTCGGCTCGACCGGCTCCATCGGCCGGAGCGCGCTCTCGGTGGTCGCCGCGCATCCCGAGCGTCTCGAGGTCGTCGGCCTCGCGGCCGGGCGCAACGTCGAGCGGTTCGCCGAGCAGGTCGCGAGCCTGCGGCCCGCGGTGGTCGCGCTGGCGGACGACGAGGCGCTGGAGCGGCTGCGGGCCTCCGGGGCGCTGTCCGACGCGGCCGTCGCCGGAAGCGGCGAGGACGGGCTCGTGCGGGTCGCCACGCACCCGCGCGTGGATCTCGTGCTCTGCGCCTCGTCCGGGACCGCGGCGCTCGGCGCCACGCTGGCCGCCATCGAGGCGGGCAAGACGGTGGCCCTGGCCAACAAGGAAGTGCTGGTGATGGCCGGCCGGCTCATGGTCGAGGCGGCCCGGCGCCGGGGCGTGGCGATTCTCCCGGTCGACAGCGAGCACAACGCGATTCACCAGTGCGTCGACGGGCGCGCGCCGGACGACGTGCTCCGCTACATCCTGACCGCGTCGGGCGGCCCGTTCCGGGACCGATCGGCTGCGGATCTGGCCGCGGTGACGCCGGAGGACGCCCTGCGCCATCCGACGTGGTCGATGGGCCCGAAGATCACGATCGACTCCGCGACGTTGATGAACAAGGGGCTCGAGGTGATCGAGGCGCGCTGGCTCTTCGACGCGCCGCCCGATCGCATCGACGTCGTGGTCCATCCGCAATCGGTCGTGCATTCGCTGGTCGAGCTGCGCGATGGATCGGTGATCGCGCAGCTCGGCGTCACCGACATGCGCCTGCCCATCCAGTACGCCTTTTCGTACCCGGAGCGCTGGCCGGCGCCGCTGCCCGCGCTCGATCTGGCGGCCTGCGGGCCGCTCGACTTCCAGCCTCCCGACACCGCCCGCTTTCCGTGCCTCGGGCTGGCCTACCATGCGTTGCGTACCGGGACGTCGTTTCCGGCCGTCCTCAACGCGGCGAACGAGGTGGCGGTGGCGGCGTTCCTTGAGCGCCGGCTGCCGTTCACCGCCATTCCGCACGTGATCGAGACCACTCTCGACGCCGCCGCGGGGTGCGCGACGGCCGAGCCGGCAGCGCTGGCCGAGGTCCGGGAGCTGGACGCCTGGGCGCGCCGCTTTTCGTCGTCGGTCGCTGGCGGGTAGAATCGAAGAAACGCGTACAGATCGGGTACCCAACCTTGACCACCCTGCTTGCCTTCCTGTTCGTCCTCGGCGTGCTCGTCTTCGTGCACGAGCTGGGGCACTTTCTGATGGCCCGCCGGCTCGGTGTCCGGGTCCTGACGTTCTCGCTCGGGTTCGGGCCGAAGATTCTCAAGGCCACGCGCGGAGACACCGAGTACTGCGTCAGCGCGATACCGCTCGGCGGCTACGTGAAGATGGCCGGCGAGCACGGGGAGGAGAACCGCAGCGGCGCCCCCGACGAGTTCATGTCGAAGACCAAGTGGGAGCGCTTCCTGGTGCTCATCATGGGGCCGGCGATGAATCTCGTCCTCGCCGTGCTCGTCATGTGGCTCGTGCTCTACCAGGGGGCCGAGGAGCCCGCGTACGAAGAGCAGCCGCCCGTCGTGGGGCGCGTGGTTGAGGATTCTCCCGCCGCGCGCGCCGGCATCGCCCCCGGCGAGCGGATCGTGAGCGTCGCGGGCCGCGCGGTCGACACCTGGGACGCCCTGTTCATGGAGGTTCTGCCCCGCGCGGAGCGGGAAATCCCCATCGTGGTGCGCGGTGTGGAGGGGCGGGAGCGGACCCTGCAGGTGACCCCGGATGCCCAGACGAGCTTCGAGATGGGCGATCTCGGCGTCGGGCCCGCGGTGCACCCGCAGGTCGTGCAGGTCATGCCGAACGAGCCGGCGGACCGGGCCGGACTGCGGGCGCGCGACGTCATCGAGGCAGTGGACGGCGAGGGCGTCGACCATGCCGAGCTGATCGCGCGCATCAACGCCAGCCCCGACGTGCCGCTGACTCTCTCTGTTCGTCGTTCCGGCGAGCCTCTGGAAGTTCGCGTCACGCCGGCGTTGCGCGGCGACATCGGACTGACCGGCATGACCGTCGCGCCGTTCGAGACGCGCATCGTCGAGCCGGACTTCATCGAGGCGTTCGGAATGAGTCTGGAGCGGAACTACGAGTGGTCCGGACTGATCTTCCAGACCCTCTGGGGGCTGCTGACCGCCGAGACCTCGCCGCGGCAGCTCGTCGGTCCGGTCGGCATCGCCCAACTGTCGGGCAGCGCCGCCCAGGTGGGTTGGGTGCAGCTCTTCAGTCTGATGGCCATGATCTCGCTCAACCTCGGCATCCTGAACCTGTTGCCGATCCCGGTCCTCGACGGCGGCCACATCTTCATCATGGGCATGGAGGGCGTGGCGCGGCGCGACTTCAGCATGCGGGTCAAGGAGCGGATGCTGCTCGCCGGCTTCGTCGTGCTGATGATGTTGATGGTCACCGTGATCTACAACGACCTGACCCGCATCCAGTGGATCGAAGGGCTGATGCCCTGGCGCTGACCGCTGGCGTGAGCCGCCCGCTCGGCGGTCCGTGATCCCGCCCGTCGCCGGTTTCGCCGGCGACCTTCGTTGACGGCATCCCTTGCGTCCGTCTCCGCCGAGGATGCCGGCCGTTCCTGCGCTGTTCCAGCTCATGCCGACGTCCCTGTTCTCGAAGCTCCGGCGGGAGATGCGTCCGACGGCGTCGCTCGCGGCGCCGGTCGTGATTGCCGAGGTCGGCTGGGTGGCGATGCAGATCGTCGACATCGCCATGGTCGGCCGGCTCGGACCGGAGGCCATCGGGGCGGTCGGCGTGGGGAGTGCGTTGTTCCTGGCCTTCAGCGTCTTCGGCATGGGGCTGCTGCTTGGCCTCGACACGCTGGTGTCGCAGGCGTTCGGGGCCGGCGACCGGGCGGCCTGCGACGCCTGGCTGCGGCACGGGGTCTTCCTGGCGCTGTTGCTGACCGCGCCGCTCGGCCTGCTCGCCCTGCTCGCCGGGAGCCGCCTCGATGTCTGGGGTTTCGATCCGGCCGTTCTGGCGCTGGTACGCCCCTATTTCGCCATCGTCGCCTGGAGCCTGCCGCTGCTGCTGTTGTACGCCGCGTTCCGGCGCTACCTGCAGGCGGTGTCGGTGGTCCGGCCGATCATGGTTGCCCTGGTCACCGCCAATGTCGTCAACGCCGCCGCCAACTGGATCCTGATCTTCGGCAACCTGGGCGCGCCGGCCCTGGGCGTCGACGGTGCGGGCTGGGCCACGTGCATCTCCCGCGCCTATATGGTGGTCGTGCTGGCCGTCGCCGTCTCCCGCCGGGGCGTGCGGCTCCGGACGCTGGCCGCCGGGGTGCGCAGCGCCGCGCTGCGGCGAATCCTGGGGCTCGGGTGGCCCGCGGCGACCCAGGCGATGCTCGAGTACGGCGCGTTCGCGGCGGTGACGATGCTCGCGGCGCGACTCGAACCGTCGACGCTCGCTGCGCACCAGATCGTCATCAATCTCGCCGGTCTGAGCTACATGGTGCCGCTCGGTATCGCGTCGGCCGGCGCCGTTCGCGTCGGGCACGCGGTCGGCCGGCGCGACGCGGCGGGGGCTTCCGCGGCGGGCTGGACCGCCATCGCGCTCGGCGCCGGCTTCATGGCGTCCGCGGCGGCGGCGTTCCTGATCGCGCCGCGCGCGATCCTCGGGATCTTCACCACCGACGGGCAGGTGGTCGCGGTGGGCCTCACGCTGATCGTGGTAGTGGCGCTGTTCCAGATCTTCGACGGGCTGCAGGGCGTGGCCACCGGCACGCTGCGCGGCCTGGGGGACACGCGGACCCCGATGTTCCTGAACCTGGCCGGCCACTGGATGTTCGGGTTGCCGGTCGGCTACCTGCTCTGCTTCGTGGTCGGCTGGGGCGTCATCGGGCTCTGGGTCGGGGTCTCGGCCGGTCTCGTGGTGGTCGGCAGCCTTCTGCTGGCGATCTGGTGGCGCCGGGCGCGGGCGTTGACCGCGGCGCTCGCGGGCGAGCCGGCGCCCTGAAGCTGGCGGCCGTCAACCCGACGGCGGCTGGCCGGGTGTCTCGGTTCCGTTGGGAATGACCGCGTCGATCGCATCCGCGAGGCCGCATTCGTCATGCGTTGCAGTGATGGGCCAGCCGAGTTGCTTGAGCGGCTCGACCGCGTTGCCCATTACCACGGGCCGGCCGGCGAACGCGAGCATCTCGCGGTCGTTCAGATTGTCGCCGATCGCCATGACGGCGGTGCGGTCGAGCCCCAGGGCGTGCGTCCACGCCCGCAGCGCCGCCCCCTTCGACCAGCCGCCGGCGATCAGGTCGAGCAGCGAGAAGTCGCGCTCCGCGTACTCCGTCAGGGTGACGGTGACCCCTGGCGCCTGCGGCAGCGCGCGTACCTCGGCGGCCAGCGCCCGCATCTGCTCGACGCCGCCGGTGAACGCCACCTGGGCCGGATCTTCCGTGAGCGCCGCCTCGATCGGCTCGACGCGGGTGATGAACGCGCGGTTCCGTTCGTAGTACCAGTGCCGCTGGGGATGGCTCCAGTCGATGCGCTCGTAGACGTACTGCCGCGCGTCGGGCCGGTCGAAGAGGATCGCGACCCCGCGATGGCGCGGGCGCATCGCCTCGACGATGGCGCGCGCCGTGTCGCGCGGCACGAGGCGGCGGTCCACGGTGGTTCCGTCCGCCCGCTTGGTCAATGCGCCGTTGCTGACGATGAGGGCAAGCGCGTCGGGCGCATGCTCTGGTGCGAGCGCCTCGGCGATCGGCCGCGCGTGGTGGAAAGCGCGGCCGGTCACCAGCACGACCCGGATCCCCTGTTCGATGGCCCGGTGGACGGCCCGGCGGTTGCGCGGCGGCAACGCGCCGCGGCCGTCGAGCAGCGTGCCGTCGATGTCGATGGCGATGAGGCGGATGGGGCTGGCGGGCGGCATGGGGCGCGGTGATCGGATTGCTGTCGCGGTCCGAGGGCGGCGACGGGACCCCATCGCCGCGGGGCCTTGGAGCGGGGCCTTGGAGCGAGGCCCGGCGGCCGGCGCGCCTACGATGACTCCACCGGCCTCCGGGCGTACTTCTCCTCGACGTAGTCGTCGATCAGGCGGCGGAACGCCTCGGAGAGCTCGTCGTACGAGCCGCGCAGCGTCGTCGCGTGCCTGCCGTCCACGTAGACCGGGCAGGTCGGTTCCTCGCCGGTACCCGGCAGGCTGATCCCGATGTTGGCCGCCTTCGATTCGCCGGGTCCGTTGACGACGCAGCCCATGACGGCGACGGTCATCTCCTCGACGCCCTCGTATTCGGTCTTCCAGGCGGGCATCATGCCGCGCACGTAGCCCTGCACCCGTTCGGCCAGCTCCTGGAAAGTGGTGCTCGTGGTCCGGCCGCACCCGGGGCAGGCGGTGATGCTCGGGGCGAACGAGCGCAGTCCGAGCGCCTGCAGCAGCTCGCACGCGGCGTAGACCTCCTCGCGGCGGTCACCGTTCGGGCGGGGCGTCAGCGAGACCCGGATCGTGTCGCCGATCCCCTGGTGCAGCAGGATGCCCATCGCCGAAGCCGACCACACGAGTCCCTTCACGCCCATGCCCGCTTCGGTCAGCCCGAGGTGCAGCGGCTGCGACGTCTGCGCGGCCAGCGCGCGGTAGACGGCGACCAGATCGCGGGGTCGGGACACCTTCGTCGAGATGATGATCTGGCTCTCGCGCAGTCCGCTGTCTAGGGCCAGCGCGGTCGATTCGAGGGCGGAAAGCACCATGCACTCGTTGATGATCTCCTCCGACGTCCTGCCCAGGTTACGGTCGGTGTTCTCCTGCATCTTCGCCATGACGAGCTCCTGGTTCAGGGAGCCGCCGTTGACGCCGATGCGCACCGGCTTGCCGTGGTCGCGGGCCACCGCGCAGATCGTCGAGAATCGCTCGTCGCGGCGCCGGCCCGTCCCGACGTTGCCCGGATTGATGCGGTACTTGTCGAGCGCCGCTGCGCACGCCGGGTGTCGGGTCAGCAGCAGATGGCCGTTGTAGTGGAAGTCGCCGATGAGCGGTGCGGTGCAGCCGGCGTCCAGCATCCGCTGCTTGATCTCGGGTACGGCGCGCGCCGCGTTCTCCTCGTTGACGGTGACGCGCACCAGCTCCGAACCCGCGTCGGCCAACTCGATGCACTGCGCGGCAGTCGCCGCGGCGTCGGCGGTGTCGGTCAGCGTCATCGATTGCACCGCCACCGGCGCGCCGCCGCCGATCTGCAGGCCGCCGACCGGCACCGGCGTCGTGCGATGCAGACGAACCTCACTCATGCGTGCCCGGATGATACCAAGCCGGGCTGACGAGGCGACGGCGCCGGGCAGGGTGGACCGTACATGTTCTTGTGCAGAGCCCGATCTCGTTGTGGCGCCGCGCATCCGGCTACGCGGCCGGCCCGATGCCGGCGAGCGCCTGCCGGGCTGCCCGCACGGTGCGGTCGATGTCGCGCTCGGTGTGCGCGCTAGAGAGGAACCAGCCCTCGAACTGCGAGGGCGGCGGGTAGATTCCCCGTTGCAGCATGCCGCGGAAGAACGCGGCGTACGCGTCCGTGTCGGCCGCCGTTGCCGAGGCGTAGTCCGTCACCGGTGCGGCGCTGAAGAAAGGAGTGAGCACCGAGCCGGCGGCGTTGACGGTGAAGGGCGCCCCGGCCTCGCGGGCGGCCTCCCGCAGCCCCTCCGCGAGCCGGCGCCCGAGCTTGTCCAGCCTGCGGTAGAGCGTCGCCGACAGCTTCGACAGCGACCAGAGGCCGGCCGTCATCGCGAGGGGATTGCCGGACAGGGTTCCGGCCTGGTAGACGGGTCCGGCAGGGGAGACGCGCTCCATCAGGTCGGCCCGGCCGCCGTAGGCGCCCACCGGCAGGCCGCCGCCGATGATCTTGCCGAGGCAGGTCAGATCCGGCAGCACGCCGCAGATCGCCTGTGCGCCGCCTTTCGAGGCGCGGAAGCCGGAGATGACCTCGTCGAAGATTAGCACGATGCCGTGCCGGTCGCACAGGTCGCGCAGTCCGTCGAGGAAGCCCGAAGCCGGCGGCACGACCCCCATGTTGCCGGCAATCGGTTCGACGATGACGGCGGCGATGGTGTCGCGGTGGGCGGAGCAGAGGCGGTCGACGGACTCGAGGTCGTTGTAGGTCCCGATCAGCGTGTCGGCCGCTGTGGCGCGGGCGACGCCGGGGCTGGTCGGCACACCGAGCGTGGTCGCTCCGGAACCCGCCTGCACCAGGAAGGCGTCCCCGTGGCCGTGGTAGCAGCCGGCGAACTTGACGATGCGGTCGCGGCCGGTGGCGGCGCGCGCGACGCGGACGGCGCTCATCGTCGCCTCGGTGCCCGAGTTGACGAAGCGCACGCGCTCGATGGAGGGCACGAGCCGGCAGACCTGCCGGCCCAGCTCGACCTCCCGCGCGGTCGGCGCACCGAAGCTCGTGCCGCGGCCTGCCGCAGCCCGCAGCGCGCGCGTCAACTCGGGAGGGGCGTGCCCGTGGATGAGCGGGCCCCAGGACATTACGTAGTCGACATAGCTTCGCCCGTCGACGTCGTACAGGCGCGCGCCCCGCGCCCGCTCGATGAAGGGAGGTTGGCCGCCGACCGCGCCGAAGGCGCGCACGGGGCTGTTGACGCCGCCGGGCAGGACCCGGCGCGCGCGGTTGAACAGGCGAGCGGATTCGGACTGCGGCATCGGCCAGCGAAAGATATCATGCCTCCGGAATGGCGGATCCTTGCGATATCTGCGGCGCGGCCGGCCGCATGAGTCCGTTCGTGGAGGCCGGCCTGCCCGGCGTCGGTCCGGTCTGGCTGCATCGGTGCGGCGGCTGCGGGGTGCGGCAGATACGCCCGCGGCTCTCGCCGGCCGCGCTCGACGTCCTGTACGGCGCCGACTACTTCGATTCGACCGCTACGCACGGCTTCGCGGGGTACGCCCGCCAGCGGCAACGGTACGATCGCGACGCGTTCTTTCTCGCCCGCGAGCTGCGGCGGCTCCGCCCGGCGGGCCGCTTCCTCGAGGTCGGCAGCGCCCTCGGTTTCCTGCTCGCAGCGCTGATGCCCATCACCCGCTGGGAGGTGGAAGGCGTCGAGATCTCGAAGTTCGGCGCCTGGTACGCCCGCGACCGGTTCGACGCCAGGGTGCACCGGGGCACGCTGGAGGAGGCCCGTCTGCCGGCGGCGGCCTTCGACTACGTGCTGCAGAAGGATCTGCTGGAGCACGTGACGCACCCGCGCCGGCACCTGGAGGAGACCCGGCGGATCATGCGGCCGGGCGCCCGGCTGCGCGTCGTCACCCCGAACGGAGAGGCCGACGTGCGCCCGCTGCAACGCGCCGCGGCGGGGCTGGCGCCCGGCGACGTGCCGGTTCTCGATCAGGGGCATCTGTCGTTCTTCTCGCGGGTGCAGCTCCTGCGGCTGTTCGAGGACGTCGGGTTCCGCGTGCTGCGCGTCCGCTCCATCGGAATACGCCGGGGTCTGCGCGCGCTCGGCGCGATTCCCGGCTGGAGGGATGGAGCGCGCGCGATGCGGCGGGCGGAGCTGACCGCCGGCGCGGGGACCGCGCAGGCCGGTGGAGCAGGGCTCGCGCCGGAGCGGCGTGAGGAGCAGGCGGCCCGGATCGACGCCGAGATCGCCGCGTGCCGGCGGCGCATCCGCGCCTGGCGGCCCTACCACCACTATCGCCGTCTCGTGAAGCGGCTGGACGCCCTGCCCGGTTCCCTGGCCCTCGGCCGGGACTTCGACGTGCTCGCCGAGAAACGCTGAGTCCGCCGGGCGCCAACCCCGGTTCACGGCGAATATGAGAGAATGGGCGCCGGGAGTTGAGGACATGATCACACGTCGGTTTGCATTCGTCCTTGGTGCCGCAGCGGTTGTCGCCGTGGCGCTGCCGGTTCCGGTGGCGGCGCAGGACCGCACCGTCAACGACGGCGTCTACACGGACCAGCAGGCGACCCGCGGCCGCACCGCGTACCGCGAGCAGTGCGCCGCCTGCCACGCTGCCGACCTGTTCGGCGGAGAAATGGCGCCCGGCCTGAAGGGCTCCGGCTTCATCGGCGGGTGGAGCGGCGCGACGCTGTGGGAGTTCGCGGACTTCACGAACGCGACGATGCCGCAGGACGCGCCGGGCCGGCTGACGGCGCGGCAGTTGAACGACGTCATCGCGTTCATTCTCCAGTCCAACGACTATCCGGCCGGGGCGGACGAGCTCGCGATCGATCTCGCGAACCAGGGCGATCCCATCCGCATCGAGTAGGAGTCCGCGTCGTAGAACGGTGCAGACTCCCGGCGAGGCCCGGCTGTGCGGCAAGGTGGTGCCGCAAGACGTTGGTTCCGGGCTGGGCGGGGGAAGCCTGCTCGCTCAGCGCAGTCCGGCCCGCTCCAGCTCGGCCGCGATCTCGCGGGCCAGCTCCAGGTTCTGGCGAGCCGGGACGTGGTCGGGCTGCACGCGCAGCGCGCGCTGGAACTGGTCGATCGCCTCGTCCAGAAAGCCGCCCATCGCCAGGGCGCTGCCCAGGTTGTTGTGGGCCTCGGCCGATCCGGGCCGCAGCCGCAGGGCCTCGCGGTGGTGGGTCACCGCCTCGTCGAGACGGCCGAGCTCGCGCAGCGCGTACCCCAGGTTCGTGTGCGCCGCCGCGTGGTCGGGCTCCAGCGCGAGCGCCTCGCGGAGATGGCCGGCGGCGTCCTCCAGCCGGCCCTGGGCGAGCCGCACGCTGCCCAGGTTGAAGTGTCCGTCGGCGTAGCCGGGATCCAGCTCCACCACGATTCGGAATTCCGCCGCCGCCTCGTCCAGCCGCCCCTGCCGCTCACGGACCGCGCCGAGGCTGGTGCGCGACGGCACGTGCGTCGGATCGGCCGCGAGCCCCGCCAGGTACTGCCGCGCCGCCTCGTCCAGGCGATCCTGCTCCAGCAAGGCGTTTCCGAGCTCGTAGTACGACCACGGGTTCGCCGGGTTGCGGCGGATCGCATGCCGATAGAGCGACTCGCGCAGAAGCACCAGATCGGCGGCGCGCCGGGGGCGGACCTGGAGCTGCAGGTGCGCCATCTCGTCCGACGATCGATTGCCGGCTCCCACCCGCCGGGGCGGATCGTTGGGATTGCGCGGATTGTCGGCCGAGTTGTCGTAGGTGAAGCGCATCGACAGGGTGGTGCCGGCCGGCAGCATGTACGGCTCGCGCACGCGGTAGACGTCCTGCCAGTCGAAGTCCCAGTCGTCGATGCGGATGAGCCAGCGCTCGGTTCCGTCGGGGAGCGTCGCCCTGCCTTCCATCGACCGGGCCAAGTAATGCGCGTGGGGATAGACGGCGTGGACCTCGACGTCGATCGGCAACTGCACGGCGTCCGAGACGACGAAGCCGGAGTCGCCGGGCGGGATGTCGAGCAGGTGGTCGGCGTCCAGGCGGATCAGGTACAGCGGCGGCCCGGACGGGGGCGCGTCCGCGAAGTGGAAGCCGGCCACCGGTGCGACAGTCTCCGGACGGCCGGACGGCAGCATGTGGAGCTGCAGCACGAAGTCGGTGCCCGGGTCGAGACGCCAGGCGAGCCCGTCAATCCCCGGGTTGGGAGCCATGCCCGGGGTCCAGCCCATCAGGTGGCCGTCCGGCATGAAGGCCAGGCCCATCTCCATGCCGCTGAAGCCGGGCTGCTCGGGCTGCTCGGTCTCCTCGGTTTCCCGGCGTCGTGACGACGACGTGTCGTCGACCGCCATGATCGCGTGGTGGACGAACCGCGGATTGCCGGGGCGCAATTCGACCGTCTTGACCCAGCGGGTCTCGCCGACCGGCAGCGGCATGACGAGGTTGCGAAAAACGTCGGGGCCGTCGGCGGGCAGGGTGTACGGCGCCGGCAGCGTCACCGTCAGATCCGGCTCGCCCAGCGCCCAGCCGTCGGCGGCGGCGGGCAGCTCGGGAAGTTCCGCCGCGTCGCCTTCGGCGGTCCCCGACTCGGCCCACGCCGCCAGGGTCGCGATCTGCGACTCCGTCAGCCGGCGTTCGCCGACGAACTCGCCGTGGCCGGGCTCCGGCAGCCAGGGCGGCATGAAGCGGCTGGCCGTCACCTCCGCGATCTGCCGGGCGCGCCGCGCGACGTCGTCGTAGCTCAGGAGCGTGAAGGGGCCGGAGCCGCCGGGGCGGTGACACGGCGCGCAGTGCTCGAAGACGATCGGCGCGACATGGCGCGCGAAGGTGATGGGACCGGCCGGCAGCGTTTCCGCCGGGCCGTCCGAGGCCGGCGGTCCGGGAGCGGACGGCGTCCGGCATCCGGTCGCGATGAAGCTCGCCACCGCCAACGCCGCCGCCAACGCAGCACGGTGCATGTCCGACAGGGTACTTCAGGTGCCGGGTTGGCGTCGCGCCCGGTGAGCTCCCTCTGCGTTGCGGTCCGCAGGCGGGACCTGCGAACCGGCCGTCGGTGGAGATGTCGGCGTGCGCGTGCGGTTCCGGGTCGAAGAGGCGGGCGTCTCGGGAATTCCGGGTCCGTTCTCACGACGAGAAGACGTCGTCCAGGTCCACCTCGAAGCCGGCGAGCAACGGCGAGCGCAGCGTCTGCTCGCGGCCGATGGTCTGCGTTACCGTCAGCGCGCCGTCGCGCAGCTCGTGGATCCACACGGTCTCGGCCGTCGGATCGATCAGCCAGTACTCCTTGACCCCGTGCTTCGCGTAGAGCGCGCGCTTGTAGCCGCGGTCGCGGTCCGCGGTGGTGGGGGACAGGATCTCGACCACCAGATCGGGAGCACCCCGCACGTTGTCGCCGCCGCTCAGCAGGTGTGCGCGAGCGTGGGAGACGAACAGCAGGTCCGGCTGCACGACGTCGGTGTCGGACAGCACCACGTCGCAGGGAGCGAAGTAGAATTTCCCCAACCCCCGCGCCTCGATGAACCGGGCCAGTCTGCTTCCGAGGCGAGACTCGATGTCCTGGTGCTTCAGGTTCGGCGCCGGGTTCAAGAGCAGATCTCCGTCCAGCAGCTCGTAGCGCTTGTCGGGCGGGGCCGTCCGGTAGTCTTCGTAGGTGAACTTGAGGACGGGTTGCGCCGTGGCCATGCGTGGTCCTCCCTCCTGCCGTGCCGGACGATCACGACCACCATCATAGGGTATCGCGAACCGGCTCAGTCGAGCGGCGCGGCCGTCGCCGCGTCTCGTTGTGCGTTCACGACGAGAAGACGTCGTCCAGGGCGATCTCGAAGCCGGCCAGGAGGGGCGAGCGCAACGTCTCGTTCCGCCCGAACGAGTGGGCTGCCGCCAGTGCGCCGTCGCGCGGGATCAGAATCGAGACGGTCTCGGCTGCCGGGTCGACCAGCCAGTACTCCTTCACCCCGTGCCTCGCATAGAGCGCCCGCTTGTAGCCGAGATCGCGGTCGGCGGTGGCGGGGGACAGGATTTCGACCACCAGATCGGGTGCTCCCCGCACGTTGTCGCCGCCGCTCAGCAGGTGGCTGCGTTCGATGGAAACGAACAGCAGGTCCGGCTGCACGACGTCGGTGTCGGACAGCACCACGTCGCAGGGGGCGAAGAAGAGCTCTCCCAACGCCCGCTCTTCGATGAAGCGGGCCAGTCGCATACCCAGCCGCAGTTGGAGCCGCTGGTGCTTCAGGTTCGGGGCCGGCGTCGAGAGCAGCTCTCCGTCCAGCAGTTCGTAGCGCTTGTCCGGCGGCGCGGTCCGGTAGTCCTCGTAGGTGAACTTGAAGGCTGGGTGCGCCGTGGCCACGTGGTTGAGTCCCCTTGCAGCGCCGTTTGACCGCTGGGATCAGCATAGCGCGTCGCGGACCGGCGCAGACGAGCGGCGCCCAGCGGCGCGGCTGTCACCGGGTGCCGGCTCCCCATGAAAAGAAAACGGCCGGTGGGGAATCGCCCCACCGGCCCGAGGACAACGGCTCAGCCGCGAGCCGAAGGCAGGACTACCACTTCACCTGGAAGGCCAGTCGCGCCAGACGGCCCTGCAGCAGCCGCGTCGGCGTCGCGTAGCCCGAGCCGTAGGAGTCGTTGTCGCTGATGATGGCGCTTGCGTTAAGCGCGTTGTACACGTCGAGCTGCGCCGAGTACTCCCAGTTGCCGACCCGGAAGAGCCGCCGGATGGCGAAGTCGACCTGCGTCCAGTAGCCGAAGTAGTTCATGCCCGGCGCGAACATCTGCACGGGCTGGTTGTCCGTCAGGTTTCCGCCGGGGTAGTAGGCGTCGGTGATCGTCCAGCGCATCTCGCGCTCGTTGCCCGAGTAGGCCTGGATCGATCCGCTGAACTCGAAGTCGGCCGGCAGCGGGTAGGCGCCGAACAGCTTGAAGTCGTTGCGGAACGGGATGCCCAGCGCGCTCTGATCGCAGAATCGGCCGCCGCGCAGCGTCGTCCGGTTGCGGTCGATCATGTCCCGGTCGCTCACGCCGTTCGGGTTCTGGGTGAGGCCGCAGGTGTCCTGCACGTGCTGGTGCATCGTCCAGCCGCCGAACAGGGTGCCGCCGTTCGGCAGGCGCGCCTGCAGGCTCAGCTCAAGCCCGTTGTAGTAGTTGCGGTTGACATCGGAGTTGACGTGGACGATGTCCTTGAGGGTCCGCGTCGCCGGGTCCCGGTTGAACGCCAGGAATGACGTGTCCGCCAGCGTCGGCGCCTGACCGATGCCGCTCAGGTAGCCCAGCCGCCCGCCCGGATCGTCGAACGTGACGTTGAACGGGATCCAGTCGCCGCACGGGACGCCTACCTGGGCGGTCGAGACGTCGCAGCTTCTTAGGGCGCGGTTCTCGGCGTGCTCGATGTCGTAGAAGACCCGCCGATAGTAGGCGGCGGTCAGCGAGACGCGCGGCGCGATCTCGTGCTGGATGCTGCCCGTCCACTCGATGTTGTACTCACGCTGCAGGTCGGGGTCGGGGCGCTGGCCCACCTGCGCCAGCTCGCCGCTGGTGAAGACGACCGCGTTGGTGCCCACGGTCCCGATCTCGTGGTCCTGGGCGATGAAGTCGCCGTTGGTCCCGGTGTAGTCCGGCATGCCGAGCGCGGCGAGGTCGGCCGCGGTCGCGCAGCGCGCCGCGCCGCCGCTATGGATGTCCGGGTGCAGGGCGCAGTCGAACCAGTCGCGGGTGTCCGACTGCAGCGAGATGGGATGGTAGCGGCGTGCGAAGCCGTTGGTCCACGGTTTCATGAAGCGGTTCACGGAGAACTTCAGCGCCGTCCGCGCGTCCCCGAACAGGTCGTAAACCACGCTGAACCGCGGCGCGATGTCGTTCCAGTACGGCGCCTGGTCCTGCGCGTTGAACAGGCGTCCGCCGATGAACCGGCCGCCTCCGATGCCGGCCCCGGCGCGGTAGGTGTCGTTCCCGGACTGGAACTGCTCGAAGCGGACCCCGGCGTTGATGGTGAGCCGGTCTATCGTCCAGGTGTCCTGGGCGTAGATGCCCCGATCGGCCCGTACGTAGGTGTTGTAGTAGGCGGGCAGGTTGTAGATGCTCACCTCCTCGGGAGCGCCCTCGTTGAAACGCGCCAGCAGGCTGCCGTTGCCGTCGAAGCCGACGCCGCCGTTGCTCATCGACCACTGCATCCCGACCTTGAAGTTGTGCGAGCCGGTAACGTACGAGAAAGACGCGTTCGGGTAGCGCCGGTCGGCCGGCGTGACCAGGATGTCGTAGTTGTAGGCATGGGTCGTGAGCCCCGTGCCCCGGTCGTAGAAGCGGACATCATCGAACCACCCGCGCGTCTGGTCGTAGCTCAGCGGGTGGTAGCAGGGCGTCAGGATGCAGGTCTGCAGGTCGTCCGGCTTCGGATGCGCCAGTTGCCTCCCGGCGCCGCCGTCCTCGATCGGCGTGTTCGGCTGATAGCCGAGCCGCAGCCGCTCGTACACCTGCGAGTAGCCCACCTCGAGCAGCGCGCGGCTGCTGATCGTCGACGTCCATTTCGCCTGGGCCGTGTGGTAGTTCCCGAACTCCGGATCGCGGTGGCTCGACGCCCGGATCGGCTCCGTGTTGCCGTAGAATTCGCGCGCCTTGAACTTGAAGATCCGGTCGAGATAGGCGCTCACCTTGTTGCGCTGGGAGACCTGGGAGGTCACGCGAAACAGCGCGCTCCGGACGTACTGCTCCACGATGGCGTCCTGCCGGCTCTCCACGGCCGGATGGTCCTTGTCGAAGGTACGGAAGTACTCCTCGATCTCCTCCTGGCTGGCGCCCTGCCGGAACGTGGGGACGAACGCGTTCGGCCACAGCTCGTCGACCGAGATGCCGCGGACCGACGTGAAGTACCACAGCTTGTCGCGCAGGATGGGGCCGCCGATGGCGGGATTGACGTCGTGGATGTTCGAGACGCCCTGCGTCGATTCGAGCCCGAGCTGGTTCAGAGTCGGGGTCAGGTTTTTCGCCTGCCAGCCCCCGTCGGTGAAACCGACGTAGTTGGACCCGCTGAAGTTGTTCCCGCCGTCCTTGGGGATCATGTTCAGCCGGAGCCCGCCGGCCGAGACCTCGGCCGGGCTGCCCGAGGTGCTGACCGCCATCTCCTGGCTCAGCGCCTGGTTGTTGTAGTTCATGATCCGGCCGTCGCCCAGCTCGGCGTTGACCATCATCCCGTCGACCTGCATGACCGAGTGGTCCGAGTTGGCGCCGTGCGAGACCATCTGCACCTGCTCCATCATCTGGGCGCCGCCGACGTCCGGGATGGTCAGCCGGACCCCCTGCGCCAGGTAGCCGATCGACTGCGTGTTGCGCGGCGTCGGCAACGCGTCGATGGTGTCGCGGTTCAGGACCTCGGTCCGGGCCGCGCTCTGCACGTCGACCACCGGGGCCGCGCCCGAGACGGTGACGGTCTCCTCGAGCGCGCCGACCGACAGCGCGCCGTTGACCGTCAGCGTGAAGTTCGCCTGCAGCTCGAGCCCCTCCTGCACGAAGGTGGAGAAGCCCGGCAGACTCATCGTGACGCTGTAGGTTCCGGGCCGCAGATCGATGACGGTGTAGCGGCCGGTGCCGTCGGAGACCGCGACGCGGCTCCCTTCGATCAGCGCCGGGCTGGCGACTTCCACGGTGACGCCCGGCAGGACGCCCCCGGTGTTGTCGCTGACCTCGCCCGTGATCGAGCTCTGGGCGAGCGCGGCCGCGGGCAGCAGGGTCAGGCAGGCCAAAGCGGCCAACGCGCCGGGCGTGCGT
This sequence comes from Vicinamibacterales bacterium, assembly GCA_965116825.1. GTDB lineage: Bacteria > Acidobacteriota > Vicinamibacteria > Vicinamibacterales > UBA8438 > WTFV01. Next base: position 616,555 of record OZ220736.1, on the reverse strand, counting down.
TTGACGGCAGTCATCTTTCCTCCTCGTGGATGCGGTTGCGCGAACGTCGAGATCTCCGCCATGAACAACGACGGATGCGACGACGACAACGTCAACGAGTGCGGACGACGACGGGCGCCGAGGCGTACGGTGCGCTATCGGGCCAAGCGTAGCACCTGCCGGAGGAAGATCAAGCCTCTTGTCGGGTGCGGGCGGGTATTCGCTGGTCGCGGTCCGCGCGCAGGAGCACCACGACGTCGATCTGCTTCCCGAGCGTGATGCGGCGGGCGACAGGCGGGTCGCCGGCATCGGTCGGTTCCCGAACCTCGAGTCCTGCAGAGTCACCGTCGAACGGCACGAGGCGCGCGATCGGGTCATACACGGTTGGAGCGTCGCCGGCCGCGGCTCTTGTTTTAAGGCATCTTACTTGTAAGAATGCTAATCATGGGCATGTTATTCTTGCCCAGTGGATCGATTCGTCAACCGCGTGAGCGAGCTGGTCCTGCTCGATCGGCTCGCGGCGTCGGATCAGCGGGAGCTGCTCGTCATCTACGGGCGGCGCAGACTCGGCAAGACGGCGCTGCTGAGGCAGTTCGGCGCCGGCAGGCCGCTCGCGTTCTTCTCGTGCCCGCTGAGCACTGCGCCGGAGGCGTTGCGGTTGTTCACGCGCGAGCTGGCGCGGACGTTCGACGATTCCCTGCTGGCGCGCACCCGGTTCTCCGGCTGGAGCGAAGCCGTCGAGTACGCGGTGGAGCGCTGCGGTCGCGAGAGGATTCCGCTGGTTCTCGACGAGCTGCCGTATCTCCAGCGCAGCGTTCCCGGCATCGATTCGCTGCTGCAGCACGCCTGGGACGGCCACGAGGGTGCGGTCAAGCTCTTCCTGACCGGGTCTTCCTTCTCGGTCATGGACGCCGCGGTAGCGGATGCGCGCGCACCGCTCTACGGGCGCCGCACGGCGCAGCTCGAAGTGCAGCCGATGTCCTTCGACGAGGTTGCCGAGTTCCATCCGGACTGGTCGTTCGAACACCGCGCCGTCGCCTACGGTCTCTTCGGCGGCGTGCCGGCCTATGCGGAGCAGGTCGCGCGTCACGAGTCGCCAGCCGCGGCGGCGCATGCCCTCGCGCTGTCGCCGGCCGGGCCGCTGTATGCCGAACCCGAGTTCCTCGTTCGCGAGGAGCTCCGCGATCCGGGCGCGTACTTCGCCATCCTGCACGCGCTGGCGGCGGGGAAGACCCGCCCGAACGAGATCGCCCAGGACGCCGGGATCCCCCACGCCAGCGTCGGCAAGTACCTCGACACGCTGCGCCGCCTGCGCCTCGTCCGCCGGGAGACGCCGGTGACCGAGTCCAGGCCGGAGCGCTCGCGCCGGAGCCTGTACCGCCTGGCCGACCCGTTCCTGCGCTTCTGGTTCCGGTATGTCTATCCCAACCGCTCTGCCCTGGAGGCCGGCCGGAGCCGGCAGGTGCTCGAATCGGTGGTGCTCCCCGACCTGGACACGTTCATGGGCCCGCCCTACGAGGACATCTGCCGCCAGCACCTGATCGACAACTGGCAACGGCTTCTCGGCTGGCAGCCGCTGCGGCTTGGCCGCTACTGGGACGCGCGGACCGAGATCGATCTGATCGCCGTCGACGAGGCCGGCGAACGCGCCGCGTTCGTCGAGTGCAAGTGGGGAAGCACCGTCGACGTGGCGCGCGTCGTCCGGCGGTTGCGGGAGAAGGCGCGCGCCGTCACTGCGTTCGCCTCCGCGTCGCATCGCTACCTGGTCGTCAGCCGGACCGACGTCCGCGACGAGCACCACGTCCGCCTGACCTGATGCTCCGGCGCGGAACGCATCGTAGATTTCGGTGACGATTCGACGCAGTCCAGTACGATTTCCGACCTGTAACCGTGCCACGGCGCCGGCCACGATCTCGGCAAAGAAAAAAGGCCGGTGGGGACGCCCCCACCGGCCTGAAACGAATGGCTCAGCCGCGAGCCGAAGGTCGATCTACCAGTTCACCTGGAACGCCATGCGCAGCAGGCGGCCCTGCAGCAGGCGGGTCGGCCGGCCCCAGGCGCCGCCGTACCCCTCGGTCTCGTCGACCACGACGGCGGAGTTCATCAGGTTGTAGATGTCCGCCTGCACCGACGACTCGAGGCCGCCGAAGCGGAAGATCCGCCGCAGGGCGATGTCCACCTGCGTCCAGTAGGGCAGGTAGTTCGTGCCCGGCTGGAACAACTGCACGGTGGGACGCGACGTCGGCGCGCCGTGCGGGATGTAGGCGTTCGGCACGGACCAGGTCAGCTCACGCTCGCCGCCCGAGTAGGCCTGGATCGAGCCGCTGAACTCGAAGTCGCCCGGCAGCGGATAGGCGCCGAACAGCTTGAAGTCGTTGCGGAACGGCATGCCCAGCTCGCTCTGGTTGCAGAAGCGGCCGCCCCGGATGATGCCTTCGTCGGCCCCGCGGATCGGGTCCTCGATGCTGACCCCGTTCGGGTTCACGACCAGGCCGCAGGTGTCCTGGATGTGCTGGCTCGCCGTCCACCCGCCGAAGACGTTGCCGCCGTTCGGCAGGCGGGCGTTCAGGCTGACCTCGAACCCGTTGTAGTAGTTGCGGTTGATGTCCGAGGTGACGTCGAGGTTGTTGACCAGTCCGCGATAGGCCGGATCGAGGTCGAACGCCAGGAAGGGCTGCTGCGAGAGCTGGATGTCCTGGCCGAGCCCGCGGAGACGGGCGACGTGGCCGTTCGGGTCGTCGAAGTTCACCGCGAACGGGATCCAGCTTCCGCACGGCACGCCCGCCTGCGCGTTCAGGAAGTCGCAGGTCTGAAGCAACGTGTTGCTCCGTGCCTCGATGTCGCCGAACACGCGGCGGTACCAGCCGACGTTCAGCGACACGCGCGGCAGCAACTCGTGCTGGATGCCGGCGTTGTACTCCCAGTTGTACTCGCGCTGCAGGTTGGGGTCGGCCATGGAGGACGGAATCGCGACTCCGCCCTCTCTGAACGTGGTGCTGTTGCCCAGCAGGCCGATCTCGTGGTCCTGGACGATACCGTCGTAGTTCGTGCTCAGGTAGAAGTCCGGGGACGCCGGCAGGCCGGCCAGATCGGCCGCCGTGGCGCAGGCGGCGCGCGGGTCGCTGTCCAGGCCGGTGTCATGCACCGACGGCTTCATGACGCAGTCGAACCAGGAGCGCCGGTCGCTCACCTCGCGGTAGGGCGAGTAGCGCTCGGCGTGGCCGCTGGCGTACGGCCGCATGTACTTGTTCATCGAGAACTTCAGCGCCGTCCGCGCATCGCCGAACAGGTCGTAGGTGGCGCTGACGCGAGGCACGATGTCGTTCCAGTAGGGCGTCGCCGGGATCTCCGGGGCCGCCCGCTGGCTGATGAAGCGGCCGCCCTGCAGGTTGCCGCCGAGGCGGAACGTGTTGATGATCGACTCGAAGTGGTCGTAGCGCACGCCGGCGTTGACCGTCAGCCGGTCGAGCGTCCAGGTGTCCTGCACGTAGAAGCCGCGATCCGCCCGCACCGTGGTGTTCCAGCTCGTCGGGTAGTTGAGCGCGTCGACTCCGTGCCGGTCCTCGCACGGTACGGACGGGTCGGGGTCGCAGGGCTGCGGCAGTCCGGCGTAGGGGCGCATGTTGAGGTGGCCCAGCCGGTTGCGGGTGTCGCCGTCGTTGCCGAACGACCACTGCACGCCGACCTTGAAGTTGTGCGAGCCGGTGACGTACGACAGCGACGCGTTCGGGTAGCGCCGGTCGGACGGCGTAATCCAGATGTCGCCCCAGTAGTTGTTGGTCTGGAGGCCCGTCGACAGGTCGCCGATGACCGCGTTCTGGAACCACGGACCGGTCTGGTTGTAGCCGGCGTCCCAGAAGCAGGGGGTCTGGATGCAGGTCCGCAGGTTGCTCGGCGTCTCCGCCCGCAGGTTCGGCAGCGGGATGTTGTCCGGGAAGACCTCGCGCAGCGCCGACTCCGGCTGGCTGGCGATGAGCAGCCGCTCGTAGACCTGCGAGTAGCCCACCTCGAGCAGCGCGCGGCTGCTGATGGTCGAGGTCCACTTGGCCTGGAACGTGTGGTAGTTGGCCTGGCCCGGGTCGCGGAAGCCGGCCGCCTGGATCGGCTCGCGGGTGGACGAGAACTCGCGCTTCTTCCACTTGAAGATGCGGTCGAGGTACGCGCTCACCTTGTTGCGCTGCGAGACCTGCGAGGTCAGGCGCAGCAGGACGCTGCGGACGTGCTGCTCCGCGACGGCCCGCTCCGCGCTGGCCACCGCGGGGTGGTCGCCGACGCAGCCGATGCTGTTGTTCGGGTCGTCGCAGGTGATCTTCGCGCCGCGCCTGAAGTAGTCCTGGATGACCTCCGGGCCCACGTCGGTGCGCAGGGTCGGCTGGAACGCGCCCGCGAAGAGCTCGTCGACCGAGATGGCGCGGGCCGACGTGAAGTACCACAGCTTGTCCTGCAGGATCGGGCCGCCGAGGGCGGGGTTGATGTCGTGGATGTTGGTGACGCCCTGGTTCGACTCCAGCCCGAGGTCCTGGATCTCCTGCGTGAAGTTGTCCGCCTGCCAGCCCTCGTTCAGCGTGAAGCCCATGTAGTTCGTTCCGCTGAGCTGGTTGCCGCCGTCCTTCGGGATCATGTTCAGGCGCAGGCCGCCCGCCGCAACCTCGGCGTCGTTGCCGGAGGTGGTCATCGCCATCTCCTGGCTCAGCGCCTGGTTGTTGTAGTTCATGATCAGGCCGTCGCCCATCTGCGAGTTGACGATCATGCCGTCGACCTGCATCGTGGTGTGGCGCGGGGTGGCCCCGTGCACCGACATGCGGACCTGCTCCATCATCTGCGCCCCGCCGACGTCCGGCCGGGTCAGTCGCACGCCCTGCGCGAGGTAGCCGATGGACTGCGTGTTGCGCGGGGTCGGCAGCGCGTCGATGACGTCGCGCTGGATGACCTCCGTACGGGCCGCGCTCTGCACGTCGACGATGGGCGCCTCGCCCGAGACCGTGACGGTCTCTTCGAGGGCGCCGACCGACAGCGCGCCGTTGATGGTGACGTTGGTCGCGGCCTGGACCTCGATGCCCTCCTGTACGAAGGTCGAGAAACCGGGCAGCGTCATGGAGACGCTGTAGATGCCCGGCCGCAGGTTGATGATGTTGTAGCGGCCGGTGCCGTCGGTGATCGCGATGCGCGACCCCTCGATCAGCACGGGGCTGGAGGCTTCCACGGTGACGCCCGGCAGGACGCCGCCCGTGTTGTCGGTGACTTCGCCCGTCAACGCGCTCTGGGCGAGAGCGCCCGCCGGCAACAGCACCACGGCCGTCCCGACGAGCAACGATTTCACAAGTCGCATAACGAGTGTGTCCTCCTCTGCGGTGCGCGCGTGCCGACAGCATGCCGATCGTTGGCGCACCAAAACGAAGCAGTATATAGCAATCGCCATGCCGTTTGTGGCGAGGCTGGCCGGGCCGGCGTCATTTCGCTGTCGGAGCACGCGCAGCGGCACTATCCGTGTCGAGGCTCGACATGTGCGAATCCGACTCGGGACCCGTGAGGGTCCGGATTCTCGGTTCTCGATCCAGAAGATTGGATTCCCTTGGCACTTTGCCGTCAGGGTTGCGGGCCACCCAGCGGCGCTCGTGATGCGCGCCCCTGCTCGTACAGGGCGAGCACGGACGTCAGGGCGCGGGCCGCCTCGGGGTAGCCGGCCTGTTCCGCCGCGGCGATGGCGCGGCGCTGCCGCTCGGCCGCCTCCGCGTAGCGGCCCGCCTCGGCGAGCGCCATCGCGACCGTCTCGTCGAGGGTCGGGTTGGGGGCCGCGCCGAGCAGCGGCTCGACGAGAGCCAACGCCCGGCGGCCGTCGCGTGCGCCGGGGTCGGGGGCGGCAGCGAGGACGCGAACCAGCAGATCGGTCAGTCCGGGATGCGCGGGGTGGACCAATAGCGCTGCGTCCAGGCGGTCGCGCGCCTCCCGGTAGCGGCCGAGCTGGACGAGCATCAGGCCCCGCGCCAGCCAGACGTCGGCGAAGCCCGGCGCCAGCTCGACCGCCCGGTCGAGCTGGGCCAGCGCGTCTTCCGTGCGCCCGGCCGCGCGATACGCGTCCACCAGCCCGAGCCGCGCCTCCAGGTAATCGGGATCGTGCTGTACGGCCGCGATGAAGTGCTCGACGGCGTCGGGCGGCCGTCCGTCCATGCTCGCCAGCGTCCCGAGGCCCGCATGCGCCCGCGCCTGGGTGGGGTCGAGCCGCAGAGCCTCTTCGAGCTGCTCGGCCGCCCCGCCGGTGTCGCCGGTGGCGAACAGCGCGGTCCCCAGTTGCCGGCGCAGCGACGCGTCGTCGGGCGTCTGCGCCAATCCCTCGCGAAAGATCTCCACCGCTTCGGCCGTCCGTCCGTCCTGCATCGCCGCCACGCCGCGGGTTTCGTAGGCGCGCGGGCTCCGCAACAGGCTCTCGTACGCCCGCATCAGCGGGTCGGGCGGCTCCGGCGGGTCGCCGCCTCGTTGGCTCAGGTGCTCGTCCGCCCGCTCGGGATTCCCCGCTTCGCGGTAGGCGGTCGCCAGGTTGTAATGGATGTCCCAGGCCGGGGGACCGACCGCCAGCGCGCGTTCCAGAAACTCGATGGCCCGCGCGGTCGCACCCCGTGCCAGCGCCGCGCGGCCGATGCCGGACAGCGCCGGGGCGGAGGCCGGGTCCACCGCCAGCGCCTGCTCGAAGAGCGGCTCGGCATCCGCCGCACGGCCCTCGTCGAGGTACAGCTCGCCCAGGCGAACGAGCGCCGCAACGTAGGTCGGATCGAGCTCGACGGCGCGTTCGAAGCGCTCTACCGCCTGGGGCTGATCGCCGGTGGTCCGGTGAAGCTGCGCGAGGTAGTACGGCCAGCGCATCTGCCGCGGCGCGAGGATCTGGGCATGACCGAACGCGATCTCCGCCGCTTCGTAGAAGCGGGTAGCCATCAGGATGAGACCGAGCTCGCCGTAGGCGTTGCCGCGCGCCGCGGCCGTGGCGCCGGTGTCCTCGGCGCGCTGCAGGGCAGCGTGCCGCTGCCGCACCTGCGCCTGGACCGGTTCCGGAAGCCCGGCGAGGTCGGGAAGGGCGAACGGCGGCGGCGCCGGCACACTGTCGCCGGCGGAGCGCGTGGAGGATGCGGACTCGTCGGCGGGCGAGCAGCCGCCGCCCAGAGCGAACAGGCTCAGCGTTGCGGCGAGGGCGAACGCGGCGGCCGGTGATCTGCGCAGCGTGCGGCTCATCGCGGCCGACCTCCTCCCTGTCTCAGCGTCGTATAGCGGTCGATTGGCACTCCGGTCCATTCCTCGACCTCGCCGTCCGGCCAGAACACCCGGACGAGCGGCGTGCCGGCCGGCTCGCCGAGGCCGAGCAGCACGCGGGGATCGTTCGCGGACGCGAAGCTGCCGTCGGCGCGCGCGCGGCGCCAGCGCGTCGTACCGTCGGGCAGCGTCGCCTCCACCCGCGCGCCCGGCATGTCTCTGGGCGCGTCGCGGCCGACGAGCCGCAGGCCGAGCCAGCGGCGGCGGTTCCCGACCTGGTTCAGCAGCAGACGCACGGGGCCGGCCGCGTTGGCGACCAGCACGTCGGTGTCGCCGTCGTTGTCGACGTCGCCGAACGCGGCGCCGCGGCTCACCTCCGACAGCTCGAAGACCGAGCCGGCGCGGCCGGTGGCCGCCTCGAAGCCGTTGCCGCCGAGGTTGCGGAACACCTGATTGCGCTGGTCGAGCGCGAACGGGTTGTCGGGCCCGAAGGTCTCGAAGTTCAGGACGACCGCGCCGTTCACGGCGACGACGTCCAGCCAGCCGTCGTTGTCGATGTCGATCCAGGCCGTGCCGAAGCCGGTGTACGGCAGGCTCGGCGCGCGGATGCCGAGGGCGGCGCTCCGATCGCGGAACAGGCCGGCGCCGTCGTTCACGTAGAGGGTGCTGCCCTGCCCCGACAGCTCCGTGATGTAGAGGTCCTCGTCGCCGTCGTCGTCGAAATCGCCGGCATCGACCCCCATGTCGGCCTTGGCGTTGCCGCCCGCCCCGAGCGCCGCCCCCGACGCCAGCGCGCGGTTGAGAAAGGTGCCGTCGCGCTGGTTCATCCACAACTGGTTCTCGCGTTGATCGTTGGCGACGAAGAGGTCGATCCACCCGTCGTTGTCGAAGTCGGCGGCGACCGAGCCGAGGGCCGGTCCGAACTCGCGCCCGAGCCCCGCCGCGGCGGTCACGTCCTCGAAGGTGCCGTCGCCCAGGTTGCGGTACAGGATGTCCGGGTGCGGCCGGCTCGTCTCCGGTGCGCAGTAATCGGGGGCTCCGGCCCGGTCGTAGCACTGCGTGTGGCTCTCCAGCGTGTAGCTCAGGTAGTTGCCGACGAACAGATCGAGCCAGCCGTCCCGGTCGTAGTCGAGGAACGAGGCCGGAACTCCCCATGCCGGATCGCCCGTTCCGCTACGCTCGGTGACGTCGGCGAAAGTGCCGTCGCCCTGGTTGCGCAGCATCCGGTTGCGTCCGAAGCGGGTAAGGTACAGGTCGGTCCAGCCGTCGTTGTCCACGTCGCCGGCTGCCACGCCCATGCCGTAGCCGTGCACGACGATGCCCGCCTCGTCGGTCACGTCGGTGAACCGGAGCGAGCGCCTGCCGTCTCCGGCAACCGCCAGGTCGTTGCGGTAGAGCCGGTCGCCGCGCGGCTGATCCGCGGGCGGCGGCAGCAGCGGCCTGCCCTCGCCGAGCAGCTCGCCCTGCACGAGATAGACGTCGAGATCGCCGTCGTTGTCGTAGTCGAAGAGTCCCGCGCCGGGACCCGCCATCTCGGGCTGGTAGAACCTGCCGGTCATGCCGTTGAAGTGCGCAAAGTCGAGGCCGGTCTCGGCGGCCCGATCCACGAACCATTCCGCGGCGGGCCCGGCCGGCGCGGCGGGCTCCGGGTCCGGAGCCCGCGGCGATGCCGAATCGGGCCCGCAGGCCGGCAGCAACGCGGCCAGCAGGAAACAGGTCGCCCAGCGACGGGAAGTCGAATGCATCGGGAGCGGCGGTCAGATTATGCCGGATGGCATGCAGCGTCCATCAACCCAGCAGGCGCGCCGCCTCCCGCGCGTAGTAGGTGATGACGACGTCCGCCCCGGCGCGCGTGATTGCGGTCAGCACTTCGCGCATCGCCCGCTCCTCGTCCAGCCAGCCGTTGCGGGCGGCGGCCTTGAGCATCGCGTACTCGCCGCTGACGTGGTACGCCGCGGTCGGGTAGCCGAACTCCTCCTTGATTCGCGCGATGACGTCCAGGTAGTGGAGCGCGGGCTTGACCATGACGATGTCGGCGCCCTCCTCGAGGTCGAGCGCGACCTCGCGCAGCGCCTCCTCCGCGTTGGCGGGATCCATCTGGTGGGTCCGCCGGTCGCCGAACGCGGGCGTCGAGTCGGCCGCGTCGCGGAACGGCCCGTAGTAGGCCGAGCAGTACTTCGCCGCGTAGCTCATGATCGCGACGTCCTCGAAGCGCGCTGCGTCGAGCGCTCCGCGGATCGCGCCGACCCGGCCGTCCATCATGTCGGACGGGGCGACCACGTCGGCCCCCGCTTCCGCGTGCGAGACGGCCACGGTGGCGAGCCGATCGACCGTGGCGTCGTTGACGATGACGTCGTCGTCCACGATGCCGCAGTGACCGTGCGACGTGTACTCGCAGAGGCAGACGTCGGTCATCACCAGCATGGCCGGCGTCTCCCGCTTGATGGCCCGGATCGCGGTCTGGACCGGCGCCTCGGGGTCGTCCGCGGGGCTGCCGGCGTCGTCCTTGTCCTCGTTGCGCGGCAGGCCGAACAGCAGGACCGACCGCACGCCGTCGCCGGCGGCGGCGGCCGTCTCGGCGACGGCCTGATCGACCGACAACTGGTGCACGCCCGGCATCGACGGCACCTCCCGCCGCACGTCCTCCCCCTCGCAGACGAACAGGGGATAGACCAGCGCGTCCGCGGATAGGCGCGTCTCGCGCACGAGGTCGCGGATTGCCGCGGAGCGACGCAGGCGCCGGGGGCGGCGTTGCAGGTCCAGCGCCGCCGTGGACGCCGTCTTGCGGGCGGCGGCAGCGGGTGACGAGGCAGCGGTGATGCTCATGGAACGGTTCCCGATTCACGCCGAGTGAGCCGCCGGCGAGCCGGCGAAGTGGTCCGCGAGCGCTTGCGCGAGCGCCTGCGCAGTGTAGGTGGACGGCATCACCGTCGTCTCCAGCCCGAGCTGCCGCGCGGCCCGGGCCGTGATCGGGCCGATGGCCGCGACGACGGTCTCGCCCAACAGATCGACGGCCCGTTCCGCGCCGAGCGAACGCGCCGCGCTGCGCACCGCGGACGCGCTCGTGAACGTCGTGACGTCGATCTTCTTCTGCATGATCATCTCGCGTACCGCGTTTCCGGGCCACCCCGCGACGGGTATCGTGCGGTAGGCGGTCACTTCCGTCACGTCGGCTCCCGCGGCCCGCAGCGCTTCCGGCAGCAGCGGCCGGGCGATGTCCGCCCGCGGCAGCAGGATGCGCGAACCGTGCAGGTCGCGCCCCGCCGTGAGCGCCCGTCCGACCCCTTCACCCCGATGATCGGACGGGGCCAGATCGATGGTCAGCCCGTATCGCGCGATCCGGGCGGCGGTCGCCGGTCCGATGGCGCAGATCCGGACCCCGGCCAAGTCCGGTGTGCGGCTGTCGCGGGCGATCCGGCGTTCCAGGAAGGCGTCGACGCCGTTGGCGGAAGTGAAGACGATCCAGTCGAAGGACGGCGCGGCCGCACGGGCATCGTCCAGGGGTCGGGTGTCGTCCGGCGGCACGATGCGGATCGCGGGCGCCTCGATTGCCTCGGCGCCCAGTGCGGCGAGGCGGTCGACCAGCTCGGGCGCTTGTGCACGGGGGCGGGTCACCAGGATCCGTTTCCCGGCCAGGGGCCGCGCCGCACGCGTCATCGCGCCCTGGCCTCTTCCAGCAGCGGTCCGGCTCCCGCCGCCAGCAGTCCCGCCGCGACCTCCGCGCCCAGGTCGGCGGAAGCCGCGGTCGAGCCCCTTGCCTCGCGCCGCACCAGCCTGGCGCCGTCCGGCGCGGCGACGACGCCGCGCAGGAACAGGTCGTCCCCGGCGACGGTCGTCACGGCTCCCAGCGGCACCTGACAGTCCGCTCCCAGCGCGGTGACGAGCGCCCGCTCGGCCTTCAGGGCGGCCGCGGCGCTGCGATCCGCGATCGCCGCCAGAAGATCGCGCATCTCGCCGTCGTCGCTGCGGTGCTCGGCGCAGACGATCCCCTGGCCGGGGGCCGGGACGCAGAGATCGAACGGCAGCCGGACCGCGATGCGCGAGGCCAGGTTCAGACGCACCAGTCCGGCCGCGGCCAGCACCAGCAGGTCGAAGCTCTCCGCCTCCAGTTTGTCCAACCGCGTACCGACGTTGCCGCGGATCGGGGCGATGTCCAGATGCGGATAGGCGTGCCGCAGTTGCGCGGTTCGACGCACGCTGCCGGTACCCACCCGCGGCGCCCGGTCGGTCGCGAAGAGCGCCGCCGGATCCGCGGCCGGGCTTGCGCGGGACCGTGGCGCCACGACCGCGTCGCGCGGGTCCTCGCGCGGGAGCACCGCCTGCACGCTCAGCCCCGCCAGGCGCTCGGCGGGCAAGTCCTTGGCGCTGTGCACGGCGAGGTCGACCTCGCCGTGGAGAAGCGCCTCTTCTATCTCCTTGACGAACAGCCGCTTGCCTCCGGCGCTGGAGATCGGCTTCCGGGACAGGCGGTCGCCGCTGGTCCGGATGAGCACCAACTCGGTGGGCGGTCCCCCGGCGCGTGCGAGAGCCTCCGCCACGGCCTCCGCCTGCCAGCGGGCGAGGGGGCTGCCGCGCGTGCCGATTCGCAGCCGTCTCACCGGTTCCCCGGGGCCGCGCGTCGCCCCGCGGCACCCGCCGACCCGCGCTCGCGCCGTGCGCCCGGCCGCTCTTCCGCCGCTCCCTCGTCGAGTCCGAACAGCCGGCTGAGGGTATCTGCGTCGGCGGCCACGGCCTCTTCATCCGGTGCGGACTTGAGTTGCTGGGTCGGCGACGACAGCAGCTTTTCGACGAGCAGCCGCGTGACCTCTTCCACGCGGGTCCTGGCGGCCGGCGGCAGCGAGGCGAGCCTGGGCGCGAGGCGCTCCAGCTCCTGCTGCCGCGTCCGCTCGAAATGCCTCCGCAGAGCGACCACCGTGGGAATGGCGCCGCGCGAGCGGAGCCAGCGCATGAAGCCGTCGACCTCCTCGCGCACCATCAGCTCCGCCCGGTCGACCTGGGACTGCCTCCGGGCGAGGTTCTCGCGGATTATCGACTGCAGATCGTCGATGTTGTACAGGAAGACCTGCTCCACGTCGCTGGCCGACGGTTCGACGTCGCGCGGCAGGCCGATGTCGATCATGAACAGCGGCCGATCCCGCCGGGGCTGCATCGCGTCGGCGACCTGCGCGCGGGTGAGCAGCCAGCGGGGGGCGCCGGTGGCGGTCAGCACGATGTCCGTGGTCGTGAGCTCGGCCGTGATGAGCTCCCACGGTACCGCGACACCGTCCACCTTGGCGGCGAGGACCGCGGCGCGCGCCGCACTCCGGTTGGCGACGCCGATCCGCCCGACGCTCTGTGAACGCAGATGCGTCGCGGTGAGTTCCGCCATCTCGCCCGCGCCGACCACCAGTGCGCGCCGTCCGGCGAGGTCGCCGAAAATCTTGCGCGCCAGCGAGATTGCAGCATAGCTGACCGAGACGGCGCCCTCGCCGAGCCCGGTCTCGCTGCGCACCCGCTTGCCGACGGTGAACGACGTGTGAAACAGCCGGTTCAGGGCCGCACCGGTGAATCCCCTTTCCGAGGCGATGGAGAACGCGTCCTTGACCTGGCCCAGGATCTGGGGCTCGCCCACCATCAGCGAATCCAGTCCGGCGACCACCCGGAACAGGTGCCGGGCGGCGTCGCTGCCCTGGCGGTTGTAGAGGTGCGGGGCCAGCTCCGGCTCCGGTACGTCGTGAAACGCGCTCATGAACCTCCCCAGCGCGTCGGCCAGTGGCCCGGGAGTCTCGGAATGCGTGTAGATCTCGGCGCGGTTGCAGGTCGAGAGCACCACGACCTCGGCTACCCCGGTAGCGTCCGTGACCTCCGACAGCGCCTCCGGAATGCCGCGGCGGGCGAAGTCGATCCGTTCCCGCACGTCAACCGGTGCGCTGTGATGGCTCGCCCCGAGCAGAAACAGATGCATGCCGTGTCCGGCCCGTGCCGGAAGTCGCTCCTCAGTAGAAATTGTGGCTGCTGGTGCCGAAGTACCCTATCGGTACGAAGTTCAGCATCAGGATCGCGAAACCGACGGCCGACAGCCAGGCGGCGCGCCGCCCGCCCCAGCCGAACGCCCGGCGCGCGTACAGCGAGAACGTGTACACCAGCCAGCAGAGCAGCACCGTGAAGATCTTCGGATCGAGCAGGGACATCGCCTGCACCCGCGGGTCGGCGGCGCCCGGCTGCACCTGGATCAGCCAGATGGCGCCGACCGTCAGCCCCACGGTCAGGAACACCCAGCCGAACGTCACCGCGCGCCCGTTCATGCCGTCGAGCACCTGCAGCGACGGCAGGCGGGCGTAGAAGACCCCGAGGTGCTTGCCCTTGAGCTCCTTGAAGAGGAGCACGTAGGTGACGCTGATCACGCACGCGAGCGCGAAGGTGGCGTACGCCACGAGCAGCGAGAACACGTGGATCTCGAACCAGCGGCTCTCGAGCACCGGCGGCCGCGCCGCCACGTTGTTGCTGATGGCCGGAATCAACTGCAGGACCACCATCAGCGGCACGATGAAGATGCCCATGGCCCGTTCGTCCGTCGTCATCTCGGTGTAGAGATAGGCGAGGGCGAGGACCCACACGAACGCCGAGATCGCGCCGGTGGTGCCGACCAGCGGCACGTGGCCGACCTGCATCGTCTGCATGCCGATGATGAAGGTGTGCACGAGGGCCCCGAACACCAGCGATACCGTGGCCACGCGCCCGGACGAGGGGCTGCGCGTCCCGAAATGTACGGCGTAGGCCACGCCCGCCACCAGGTAGAGCGCGAGCGGCGCAGCGTTCATGGGTACTCTCCGGAGGCCCGGCGCATCAGCCCCGGGGGGCGTAGTAGCCTTGCTTGGTCCGTGCCGAGACGGCGTCGCGATCGACCCGCACGATGACCCGCCGCCACTGGCCGTTCCGGAGCGGGTTCGCGGAGATGTAGCCGACGGAGTACTGGCTGGAGAGCTCGTCCGAAATCTGCTGGTAGATCTCGGGCAGCTCTTCGATCCGCTCCGGGAAGAACGCCCGCCCGCCGGTCTCCTGCGCCAGTTGCCGCAGCACGAAGTCCGCTTCGCGGAACCCGGTGCGGGAGCGGCTCTCGTCGGACTGCAGTCCGATGGAGAAGATGGCGGTGTTCGAGCGCTTCGAAAGTTCCAGGACCTCTTCGAAGCTCACGAGGCTCGAGGTGTCCTCGCCGTCCGACAGCACGATGATCGCCTCGCGGCGCAGGTCGGCCTGCCGGAGCGGCGCCTTGGCCAGCTCGCGCAGCGCGATGTAGATCGCGTTGTAGAGAGAGGTCGAGCCGCCGGCCGCGGTTCGCTGGATGGCGCGCTCGAGCTGCTCCACGTCGTTGGTGAACGGCTGCAGGATGTTGACGCGGCCGTCGAAGTCGACGATCTCGGCGAGGTCCTCGGGGCGCAGCCGTTGCGCGAAACCGATGGCCGCCTCCTGCGCGGTCGCCATCTTCTCGTCCATGCTCGCGCTCGTGTCGATGAGCAGTGCGAGTGCGATCGGCAACTGCGTCCTCGTGAAGAAGTTGATGTCCTGCTGGACGCCGTCCTCGTAGATCCGGAAGCTGGATTCCTCCAGGTCGGTGACGAAGCGGCCTGCGCGGTCGGTGACCGTCACGTTGAGGGAGACCACGTCGACCCCGGCCCGGAACGACGGTGGTTGAGCCTGCGTGTCGGGTGGTTGGGCGCCGGCCGCGCCGAACCGGATGATGCATGCGACGGCGATGCCCGTGGCGGCTGCTGTGGCGCGCAGAGTCATGTCGGCTTCCGTGCTGTTCCCGGGTGGGTACCCGGGTTCTAGCGGTTACGGGTCTCTTGGCTACTGAGCACGATGCCGCGGGCCGTGAGCCCGGGCCGGCCCACGCTCACCGTGACTTCCTCGGGCGGAATGAGGGAGTCGGGCCGCGCATAGGCGACCAGGTACTGGTTGCGAAGCTCGGCGACGAGGTCCAGCATCGCCCGCTCGACGGCCGAGCTTGCGAGCAGATCCCGATGGCGTCCGCCGGTGTCGGCGGTCCCGCGGGCCAGAACCAGATCCCGCTCGAACTGCTGCTGGCGCGCCTCGAAGGCTCCCCCGAACCCGCCGGCGGGCCGACCGATCTCGAAAGCCGCGCGGCGGGCTTCCACGGACAGCGTGTAGACGGCGGCCCCGCTCTCGTCGATGCGCTCGAGCACCTGCCCGGCGCGGCGGTTGCTGTAGTCGGTGCCCTCCGCCGTCAGCACGACCATGACCGGTCGCTCGGCCCTGCGGCGGGCGAACCCCTCGGCGACCTCGTACACGGCGTCGAGCATGTACGCCGCCTGGCCGGACTGTGGAAAGACCCTGCCGATCCCGTCGCGGAGCCGCTCGGCGTCGCTCGTCGCCGGGGCGAGAATGCGGGGCGCTCCGCCGAAGGAGATGATCGAGATCCGATTGTCCCCGTGCATGGCGTCGACGAACGAGGACAGCCCGCGGCGGAAGTCGGACGCCGCGCGTACCGCCGCCTCGCTCGTGTCGACCAGAATGGCGATCTGCCGGCCCGCGCCGGCGGAATCGACGCGCAGAACCTCGCGGGCGGCGTCGTCCTCGCGGATCTCGAAATCGGCCGCCCCGAGATCCGTGACCGGCGTCCCGTCGCCGTCGAGAACGGAGACGATCATGAGGCGTTCCACGGGCTGGGCCGCGGCCGCGGCGACGGCGGTGATCGAGGCCGTGAGCGCGAGCGAGAGCGTGACGCAGGCGTATCGCAAGGGGAGCATCCGGCACCCGCAGTATAGGTGCTGCTTTCCCGCCCCGTCAAGGTCGTTGCCGTGCAAAAAACCCTGTAAAAACGGGAGTTGCACGACGGTTCCGGCTTCCGCGGCCCGTTCGGGGTTTCTTGACAGCCCTCCGGCCGCGTGCAATAATTCGCGCGGATTTTCGGCCGCACGTCGCACCCTTTCGGTCCGTATGGTTCCGCCGTGGTGCCTCGTGTTCTTGCGACGAGCCAGGGAGGAGCCACGAGCCGGAGCCGGCAGCGCGTGAAGGGTTTGCGACGACCATGCTAGACGCCTACATTCCGGTCTTCCTGTTCATCCTGGTGGCCATCGGCTTCGCCATCTTCACCCTGATGGTGTCGCAGGTCATCCACACGAAGCGCTACAACCGGGTGAAGTTCGAGCCGTACGAGTGCGGCATCGAGCCGGAGACCGACGCCCGGGACCGGTACAGCGTGCGCTACTACTTGGTGGCTATGCTCTTCGTCATCTTCGACGTCGAGACGGTCTTCATGTTCCCGTGGGCCGTCGTCATGGACGAGCTGGCGCTGTTCGGCCTGATCGAGATGCTGGTGTTCCTGTTCATCCTGGTGGTCGGCTACGTCTACGCGTGGCGCAAGGGCGCCCTGGACTGGGCCTGACGGCAGGCCGGATCGATAGATGGCGGACGAAACCAAGTCGCAGTCGAACCGGGTCGGCGCCGATTCCGCGCCGCAGGCGGAGGCAAGCGGGTCCAAGGTCGCGGAGAAGCCCGCGGCGTCGGCCGGCAAGGCGGCAGCCGGGTCCGAGGCTCCTGCGAAGAAGCCGCCTGCAAAGCCCGCCGCGGCGGCCAGGCCCCGGCCGAAACCGAAGCCGAAGGCCCCCCCGGAGCCCCCGAAGGCCCCGGAGGATCAGGCGCCGCCGGACGGCACGGCGCTTCCCGTGACGGTGACCGCCGTTCAGAGAGGCGTGCCGGGGGCGGTTCAGCAGGTTTCCTACTGGGTCGGAGACTGGACGGTCATCGTCGCCGCGGACCGCCTGCTCGATGTGCTGCGGTTTCTCAAGGACGATGCCGCGACGTTGTTCGACTACTGCTCGGACGTCACCGCCGCCGACTGGCCGCCGCGCGAGAAGCGCTTCGACGTGGTCTACTGCCTCTACTCGACGCGGCTCCGGCACCGGCTGCGGGTCAAGGTGCGGGTCGGCGAGGAGGATCCGGTCGAGTCGGTGACGGGGCTCTGGCCGGGGGCCGACTGGTTGGAGCGCGAGGTCTACGACCAGTTCGGCATCAATATCGTGAATCACCCCGACCTGCGGCGGATCCTGATGCCGGAGCAGTGGCAGGGCTATCCGCAGCGCAAGGACTACCCGCTCGAAGGCCCCGGCGAGTTGCTGATGGAGAATCCGCAGGACTGGCTCCGGGTACGCAATTTTCCGGCCGAGGCCGGCGTGGTCGCCGATTCCGATGCCGAGATCGAGTAGACCGCAGGATCCGAGCCGATGACCCTCGAAGCCCCCCGCGCCGGCACGACGCAGTTCGACACGGACGAGCTCGTCATCAACATGGGTCCGCAGCACCCGAGCACGCACGGCGTGCTGCGCGTCGTCCTCAAGCTGGACGGGGAGCGGGTGATCGACGCCGACTGCGTGATCGGCTACATCCACCGGGGCATCGAGAAGCTCTCCGAAAACCGCGACTGGACCCAGATCATCCTGTTGACCGACCGGATGGACTACGTCGCGGCGGCGACGAACAATCTCGGCTACTGCCAGACCGTCGAGAAGCTGATGGAGATCGAGGTCCCGCGCCGGGCCCGCTACATCCGGACGGTGCTGGCGGAGCTGCAGCGGATCGCCAGCCACTGCCTGTGGCTCGGCACGCACGCGATGGACATCGGCGCGATGACCGTGCTGCTCTATGCGTTCCGGGAGCGCGAGTTCGTGCTCGACCTGTTCGAGGAGTTCTGCGGCGCGCGGCTGACCTACAACTCGATGCGCATCGGCGGGCTTCCGCTCGACATCCCGCCCGGCTGGGACAAGAAGGTGCTGTCGTTCTGCGACCTGATGGAAGGCAAGCTGAGCGACTACGAGATGCTGCTGACCAACAACCGGATCTGGCTCAAGCGGACCCGCGACGTGGGCGTCATCAGCGGGGAAGACGCGATCGGGCTGGGGCTGTGCGGCCCGCCGCTGCGCGGTTCCGGCGTGCCGCGCGACGTGCGGAAGGACGAGCCGTACGCCGCCTACGACGAGCTGGAGTTCAACGTGCCGCTGGGGACGCGGGGCGATACCTACGACCGGTATCTGATCCGGATGGACGAGTTCCGCGAATCGATCCGGCTCGTCCGGCAGGCGGTCGAAGGCATCCCCGAAGGCCCGATCATGGGCAAGGTGCCGCGTCTGATCAAGCCGCCGGCCGGCGAGACGTATCACGCGATCGAGTCGCCGAAGGGCGAGCTCGGCTACTTCATCGTCAGCGACGGGAAGTCCACCAACCCGTACCGGTTCCGGGTGCGGCCGCCCTCGTTCTGCAACCTGCAGGGGCTCAAGCGGCTCGTGACGGGGCACCTGGTGGCCGACGTGGTCGCGCTGATCGGCACGATCGACATCGTGCTGGGCGAGGTGGATCGGTAGCCATGCTGGATACCATCGTCGTCCCGCTTCTGAAGATCGCCGTGCTGCTGAACGCGGTGCTGGTGGCGGTGACCTTCCTGGTCCTGATGGAGCGCAAGGTCATCGCCTGGGCGCAGTCGCGTCTCGGCCCGATGCGCGTCGGACCCTACGGCATCCTGCAGGCGATCGCCGACCCGATCAAGCTCATCCTGAAGGAAGACATCACCCCGCGGAAGGCGGACAAGTACGTCTTCACGCTGGCGCCGATCATGAGTCTGGTGCCGGCCCTCGTGGTGTTCGCGGTGGTGCCGTTCGGGCCGGACCCGTTCTACTACATCAGCGACATCAACGTCGGCCTGCTGTTCGTCATCTCGGTGACCTCGATCGGCGTCTACGGGATCATCCTCGGCGGCTGGGCCTCGAACAGCAAGTATCCGCTGCTGGCCAGCCTGCGCGCGTCGGCGCAGCTCATCAGCTACGAGATCGCGGTCACGATGACGCTGGTCAGCGTGATCCTGACCACCGGCACGCTCAGCCTGGTCGGCATCGTGGAGGCGCAGCGGGAGGGGGGGCTCTGGTTCGCGTTCGTTCAGCCCGTCGCGCTGATGCTGGTCTTCATCGGGGGACTGGCCGAGACCAACCGGGCGCCGTTCGATCTGCCGGAGGCCGAGACGGAGCTGACCGGCGGGTTCCACACCGAGTACAGCGGGATGCGCTTCTCGCTGTTCTTCCTGGCCGAGTACGCCAACATGATCGTCATCTCGGCGATCGTCGTCATCATGTTCTTCGGCGGCTGGCTGCAGCCGTTTCCGAACGTGCCGGCGCTGGCGTTCCTCGGCCTCGTCCCGCCCTGGATCTGGTTCATCGGCAAGATTTTCCTGTTCCTCTACGTGTTCATCTGGATCCGCGCCACCCTGCCGCGCTATCGGTACGACCAGTTGATGGGGCTCGGCTGGAAGGTGCTCATCCCGATCGCGATCGGCAACCTGGTGGTAACCGGCATCCTGAAGGTCGCGTTGTAGGCGAGAACTGACCGATGGCCGAAGCGATAGTGTTCTGGACGCTCGCGGTGCTGATTCTGGGCCTGGGGATCGCGGTGATCTCCGCCAGCAGCGCCGTGCACAGCGTGCTCTTCCTGGTGGTGAACTTCCTGCTCGTGGCGGTGCTCTACGTCATGCTGAACGCGGAGTTCGTCGCGGTCATCCAGGTTCTCGTCTACGCGGGCGGCATCGTCGTCCTGTACCTGTTCGTGGTCATGCTCGTGAACCTGAAGAAGGCGCCGGAGCGCTATGCCGATCCGCGTCGCCTCGCGTGGACCGGCACGCTCCTGGCCGGCGCGGTTCTGCTCGAGGTCATCGCCATCGTCGCCGCCTCTTCGAGCGCCGGCGAGGAGGTCGCGACCGGAGGCGGGTTGGGCGCGGATACGCCGTTCACCGACTGCGGATCGCTCGTGAGCTGCAATACCGAGCAGCTCGGCTGGGTGCTCTACACGAGCTACCTGATTCCGTTCGAGCTGGCGTCGATGCTGCTGCTGGTGGCGATGATCGGGGCCATCGTCCTGGCCAAGCGGCACTTGTAGAGGGAAGCGCGTGCTCGAGATCACACCACTGCACTACAGCCTGCTGTCGGCCGCGCTCTTCATGATCGGCGTGATCGGCGTCCTGGTGCGGCGCAACGTCATCATCATCTTCATGTCGATCGAACTCATTCTGAACGCGGTCAACATCAACCTGATCGCGTTGTCCGATCAGCTTCAGGATCTCGCCGGACAGGTGTTCGTCGTCTTCGTCATCGCGGTGGCGGCGGCCGAGGCGGCCGTCGGACTGGGCATCATCATCGCCTTCTACCGCAACAAGGAGACGGTGAACATCGACGAGATCCAGATCATGCGCTGGTGAGCCTGCTGTCATGGATTCAATCTGGCTGATCCCGCTCCTGCCCGGCATCGGTGCCGCCATCAACGGCCTGGTGGGGATTCGCTTCTTCGGCAAGCGATTGGCAGGCGTTCTGGCCTCGTTCATGATGGGCTGGGCCCTGTGGCTGAGCCTCGTGGCCTTCTGGGAGCTGCTCGGCACGGAAGAGCGGTTCCACCAGGTGACGGTGGCGAGCTGGATTCCGCCGATCCCTCTCGAGACCGTCGGCGGAATCGGCTCGTTCTCGGTCGACTGGTCGTTCACGCTCGATCCGCTGTCGGCGATGATGCTCCTCGTCGTCACCGGCATCGGCTTCCTGATCCACATCTATTCGATCGGCTATATCGAGCACGAGCCGCGGGGCGGCGTCGCCCGATTCTTCTGCTACCTCAACCTGTTCTGCTTCTTCATGCTCACCCTCGTCCTGGGGAGCAACTTCCTGGTCATGTTCGTCGGCTGGGAGGGCGTCGGCCTCTGCTCGTACCTGCTGATCGGCTACTGGTACCAGAAGAAGAGCGCGTCGGACGCGGGGAAGAAGGCGTTCATCGTCAACCGGATCGGCGACTGGGGCTTCGTCCTCGGCGTCTTCCTGGTGTTCTTCACGTTCGGCACCCTCGATTTCCGCGCCGTGGCCGAGGCCGCGTCGCACATGCCGGTGGAGACCGCCGCCGTCGGATTCGGCGTCATCTCGGCCATCTGCCTGTTCCTGTTCATCGGCGCGACGGGCAAGAGCGCGCAGATTCCGCTGTACGTCTGGTTGCCCGACGCGATGGAGGGCCCGACCCCGGTATCGGCCCTGATCCACGCGGCGACGATGGTGACCGCCGGCGTCTACATGGTCTGCCGCAACGCGGTGCTGTTCACCCATGCGCCGATGGTGATGGAGGTCGTCGCGATCGTCGGTGTGCTTACCGCGCTCGTTGCCGCCACGATCGGCCTGGTACAGACCGACATCAAGCGGGTGCTGGCGTACTCGACGGTCTCGCAGCTCGGCTACATGTTTCTGGCCACGGGCGTGGGCGCTTTCGGCGCGGCCGCTTTTCACCTGATGACCCACGCCTTCTTCAAGGCGCTGCTCTTCCTCGGAAGCGGCTCGGTCATCCACGGGATGAACGAAGAGCAGGACATGCGTCGGATGGGCGGGCTGCGGCAGTACATGCCGGTGACGGCGTTGACGATGGCGATCGGCGCGGTGGCCATCGCCGGCATTCCGCCGTTCTCGGGGTTCTTCAGCAAGGACGAGATCCTGTTCCGCACGTACCTGCACCACGGGGTGTTCGTGCCGGACAAGGTGCTGTGGGGCCTGGGCGTCGTGACCGCGATGCTTACCGC
Source organism: Vicinamibacterales bacterium (assembly GCA_965116825.1). Lineage (GTDB taxonomy): Bacteria > Acidobacteriota > Vicinamibacteria > Vicinamibacterales > UBA8438 > WTFV01. Next base: position 594,756 of record OZ220736.1, on the reverse strand, counting down.
CTTCTACATGTTCCGGCTGATCAACATGACCTTCTTCGGGGCCTACCGCGGTCCGGCGTGGGGAGCTGGCGCCGATGATCACGGCCACGACGACGGGCACGGGCATGCGTGGCACGGCCCGCACGAGTCGCCCCGCTGGATGACCATTCCGCTCGTCGTGCTGGCCGGCGGCGCGATGCTGGCGGGTTTCGTGGGCGTGCCGATCGCGTTCGAGGCGGTCTGGCCCTGGACGGCGACGATCGAGCATTTCCTGCATCCGAGCTTCGTGGCGGAGGGCGCGCACGCCGCGGAAGAGGCGCACCACATGTCGCTGCTCGGCGAGCTGGGCCTGATGGCGTTCTCGGTGCTGATCGCGCTCGGCGGCATCTGGTTCGCGTATCGGAACTACGTCGAGCGGCCCGAGGCAGCCGAGCGCTTGGCGGAAAGCCTCGCGGGCCCGCACCGCGTGCTGACCAACAAGTACTACGTCGACGAGCTGTACGACGCGACCGTCGTGCGCGGGACGATGGGCGGCGCCCACGGCCTGTGGACCGTCGATCGCAGGGTGGTGGACGGCGCGGTCAACGGGACCGGCTGGACGACCATCGCGGCGTCCTGGGTGTCGCACGTCCTGGACAAGTACGTCGTGGACGGTCTCGTCAACCTGCTCGCCTGGATCTGCGGCGAGGCCAGCTACGTCTTCCGCCGGGCGCAGACCGGCCTGATTCAGAACTACGCGTTCGTCACGCTGCTCGGCGTGTTCGCGCTCGTGACCTGGTTTCTCGTCGCCCGGTAATCGGACACTGTCATGAGTAATGACTCCAGCCTGCTGTCGCTTATCCTGTTCACCCCGCTCGCCGGCGCGCTCGTGCTGCTCTTCGTGCCGAAGCGACAGGAGGACGTGATCCGCGGGATCGCCAACTTCACGGTCGCCGTGGGTTTCCTGGTGTCGTTGCCCCTCTGGTTCCGATACGACACGGCGAATCCGGCGTTCCAGTTCGTGGAGCGGCTGCCGTGGATTCCGTCCATCGGCGCCGAGTACTTCCTCGGCGTAGACGGGTTCAGCGTGCTGCTGATCCTGTTGACGACGCTGATGGGCGTCATCGCGGTGCTGTCGTCCTGGACCGCCATCACGATGCGGGTCAAGGAGTACTACATCTTCCTGCTGATGCTGCAGACCGGGATGATCGGCGCGTTCGTATCGCTCGACTTCCTGCTGTTCTTCCTGTTCTGGGAAGTGATGCTGGTGCCGATGTACTTCCTCATCGGCATCTGGGGCAGCGACAACCGGCTGTACTCGGCGATCAAGTTCTTCCTGTTCACGCTGGTCGGCAGCGTCGTCATGCTGCTCGGCATCCTCGCGGTCTACTTCTACAACCACAGCGTGACAGGGGTGTACACGTTCGACGTCACCCAGTTCCACCAGTTGAGCATCCCGGCGGACATGCAGTGGTGGATCTTCCTGGCGTTCTTCCTGGGCTTCGCGGTCAAGGTGCCGATGTTCCCGTTCCACACCTGGCTGCCGGACGCCCACACCGACGCGCCGACCGCCGGCTCGGTCATCCTGGCCGCGGTGCTCCTGAAGATGGGGACGTACGGCTTCATCCGGTTCAGCCTGCCGATCCTGCCGGAGGGGACCGCCGCGTTCGTGCCCCTGGTGGCGGCGCTCTCGATCATCGGAATCGTCTACGGGGCCCTTGTGGCGATGGCGCAACGGGACTGGAAGCGGCTGGTCGCCTACTCCAGCGTCAGCCACATGGGGATGGTGATGCTGGGCATGTTCGCCCTGACCCCGGTGGGCATCACCGGCAGCATCGTGCAGCAGCTCAACCACGGCATCTCGACCGGCGCGCTCTTCCTGATCGTCGGCATCGTGTACGAGCGCCGTCACACGCGGCTGATCTCGGAGTACGGCGGGTTGTCGAAGATCATGCCGGTCTACGCGGCCGTCTTTCTCGTCATGACGATGTCCTCCATCGGGCTGCCGACCCTCAACGGGTTCATCGGCGAGATCCTGATCCTGCAGGGGGTCTTCGTGGTGCAGAAGACCTGGGCGTTCTTCGCGGCGTCCGGCATCGTGCTCGGCGCCGCCTACATGCTCTGGCTGTATCAGCGCACGATGTTCGGCACGGTGGACAATCCCAAGAACGAGAACCTGCCGGACCTGAGCATGCGGGAGTTCGTCACGTTCGCTCCCCTGCTGGTGCTCGCGGTCTGGATAGGGCTCTATCCGAAGCCGTTTCTCGACCGGCTGGAGACCTCGGTCGACAACGTCATGATGCGCGTCAACAGCGACTACACGCCGCGCTTCGCGGCCGTCGTGGACGCGGACGGACGGACGGGCGCCGACGCCGGGACGCCGGTTCTGGTCGAGGCGCCGGTACGAGGCGGCGGGCGCTAGTCCTTTTCGCCAGGAGCATCAGGAACAAGCATGCCTGCCGGGTTCACTGCCGCCGACTTCTACTACCTGCTGCCCGAGTTGCTGCTGACGGGCGGGGCGTTGCTCGTCCTCATGGTCGACGTCCTGCTGCCGCGGCGCGAGGAGGCGGCGCTGGGCATGACCCTGCTCACGCTGGCCCTGACTGGCGCGGCGGTCGTCGGGTTCACCGGCGTGGACACGACCATCGCGGCCGGATTGCTGGCGGTCGACGGCTTCGCGACGCTCTTCAAGGTGATCATCATTGCATCGGCGCTGTTGACGGTGCTGATGTCGCCGTCGTACCTTCGCGTCGAGACCGTCCGCGCCGGCGAGTACTACTTCCTCATTCTCTGCGCGACGCTCGGCATGCTGTTCATGGCGAGCGGCCTCGACCTGATCACGCTCTTCATCGGGCTCGAGACGATGGCCATCTCGTTCTACATCCTGGCGGGGTATCTGAAGCCCAGCCAGCGGTCGAACGAGGCGGCGGTCAAGTATTTCCTGCTCGGCGCGTTCTCTCTCGGGATTCTGCTCTACGGGATGTCGCTGTTCTACGGCGCGACGGGTACGACCAGTCTCAGCGGCATGGCCGAGGCGCTGGCCGGCGGCGAGCGGACGCTCGTGGTGTCGCTGGCGCTGGTGCTGCTGGTCGCCGGGATGGGATTCAAGATCGCCGCGGTACCGTTCCACATGTGGGCGCCGGATGTCTACGAGGGGGCTCCCACGCCGGTGACGGCCTACTTGTCGGTCGGCTCGAAGGCGGCGTCGTTCGCGATGCTGCTGCGAATCTTCATCGAGGGGCTGCCGAGTCTGGTCGCCGACTGGCAACTGCTGTTCTGGGTGCTGGCCGCGGTCACGATGACGGTCGGCAACCTCGCAGCGATTACGCAGAGCAACATCAAGCGGATGCTCGCGTACTCGTCGATCGCGCACGCCGGGTACATCCTGATCGGCGTCGTGGCCGGGACCGAGCGCGGCGTGGCCGCGGCGATGGTCTATCTCGGGGTCTACGTGTTCATGCAGCTCGGTGCGTTCGCGGTGGTCACCATGCTGCGGCGACAGGACGTCGTCGGAGACGAGCTCAAGGACCTGAGCGGACTGTACCTTCGGAAGCCGTTCGCCGCGGTCGCCATGCTGATCTTCATGCTGTCGCTCGGCGGCATTCCTCCGACCGCCGGCTTCATGGGCAAGTTGTGGCTGTTCAGCGCGGCCATCGAGTCGGGCCTCGTCTGGCTGGCCGTCATTTTCGTCGTCAACAGCGTGATCTCGCTCTACTACTACTACCGGGTCATCGTCTTCATGTGGCTGAAGGACGAGACCGCCGGCTCGGACATTTCGATGAGCCCGGCCATGGCGACCGCCCTCGTCATCGCCGTTGTCGGTTCCCTCCTCTTCGGCGTCTACCCGCAGGTGCTGTTCGACCACGCACAGAGCGCGGCCGAGCTGTTCGGCTCGGCCGTCTCGATCGCGGCGCTCCAGTAGAAGCGAACGGGGGGCGGGCTACCGCCGAATGGAGCTGGTTGGGCGCGCCGAACAGCAAGGAGGCGCCCCTGCCGCCCCCTTGTCCCAATGCGGGGCGGCGGGGCAAAGGCCTCGCTACTGAATACGGTTGGAGTCGACCTGCTGCAGCGCCTCGTCGATGAGCGCCGCGTTGTCTTCCCGGGTGAGATTGCGCCGGATGAGCTTCGAGGCGATCATCACCGAGAGTTCCACTGCCTCCCGGCGAAGCTCGGAAACGGTGCGATCCCGTTCCAGCTGAATCTGCTGCTGCGCGTCGAGCTTGATCGCCTGCGCTTCCTGTTGTGCGAGGTCGCGCAGTTCCTGGCGGATTCTCGCACCGTCCGCCCGAGCCTCCGACAGAATGGCGTCGGCTTCGGTGCGGGCCTTGCCGATGAGCGCGCTGGTCTTCGACTGCAACTCCGCCAACTCCCGCTTGGCGGTGTCGGCGTCGTCGAGCGACTTGCGGATTCCCGCCTGCCGTTCCTCGAGCGCAGCGAGGAGCGGGCCCCACGCGAACTTCCACAGCAGAGACAGCAGTATCGTGAAGACCGCTATGGTCCAGAAGTACAGCCCCGGATCGAGCTGGACGAGCGGATTGTCCATGTTCCGGTACCTACAGCATGAGGATCAGAATGAAGACCTCGGCCAGAATCGCGACGCCTTCGAGCAGAAAGAGAGGCAGGTTGATGGCGCCGGTGATCTGCGCCGCGGCGTTAGGCTGCCTCGCGATTCCCTCGGCGGCGGCCGCCGCGAACCTGCCGATGCCCAGGCCAGCGCCGATCACGATCATGCCGAGTCCCAATCCCGCACCGAGCAGGTGAAGCTCTTCCATACAGGTAACCTCCGTTCCCTAGTGATGCACGTTGATGGCCATGCCGATGAACACGGCCGACAGCAGCGTGAAGACGTACGCCTGGACGAAGACGATGATGATCTCCAGAGCGTTGATGCCGACCGCAAGTGGTATCGAGGCGCCGATGCCGACCGCGATGCCGGCCGCGGCGCTGAATTGTTCGGTGAAGATGAACACGAAAGACAGAATCGCCAGGATCGCGATGTGCCCGCCGGTCATGTTGGCGGCCAGCCGCATGGTGAGCGCGAACGGCTTGACGAACATGCCCATGATCTCGATCGGGATCAGCAGGATGTAGAGCGGCCAGGCGAGCCCGTGGGGCACCAGGTTGATCCAGTGCTTGACGAAGCCGTGGGCCAGGCTGCCGGCGACGATGATCGACACGAACGTGATGGTGGCGAGGGCCGCGGTGACGTTGAAGTTTCCGGTCGCGGTCGTCCCGCCGTGAGTGATGTTCTTCACCAGCGAGTGTTCGCCGGTGTGCAGCACGTAGTGGTCGATGAGGCCGACCACTTCGAAGATCGGAATCAGTCCGATCATGTTCGCGGCCAGAATGAAGAAGAAGAACGTGAGCACGAGCGGCGCCCAGGTCTTGACGTACTTCGCGCCGACGTTGGGCAGCACGATCGAGTCGCGGATGAACTCGACGATGAACTCCAGGGCGTTCATGAAGCCGTCCGGCACGAGTCGGTCCTGCCGCAGGTAGCGCCGCACTGCCGTGGTGATCAGCACGAAGACCGCCGTTGCCACGAGGAGCAGCATGAAAACGTGCTTGGTCACCGAGAAGTCGATGCCGAAGATCGGGGGCAGGTGCAGGATCGGGTGCTCGAACGAGCTGTTTGCAACATGCTCGATGATCACCTCGCCGGCATTGAACCCCTCCCCGGCGTGTTCCGCCGCTTCGGCGTGCCCGGCAGTTGGTTCCGTCGCTTCGGTGTGGTCCGGTTGCTGCATGTTGAGTTGTGCGTCAGGTGGAAGTCCGATCCGTTCGCCGTCCGATCAGCCGGCAAGCAGGCGTTGCAGTTGCACCGCCTCGGCGAGGTGCAGAACCACGAACGAGATGGCGAAGGCGCCGATGAACCACGTCCTGTCGAGCGACAAGGCGCCGACGGTGACGAAGAGGTAGACGCCGAAGAATACGAGCTTGGCCAGGAACGCGCGGACCATCAGTCGCGACAACCGCTCCGGACTCCGTCGGTACGCGCTTTCCATCAGTCTCCAAGAGCCGAGGGCCACGACCAGTGGGGCGAGCAGCCCGAACATGATCTCCACCGCCGCGCCGGCCACGACGAGCGCGGTGAGTGCCCCGCCCGCCGTCAGAATCGAGGCGGCGATTCCGACGGCCCCCCACCGGTCAAGATTTCCAGACCGTCTTCGCGAGTTCATAGAATCCGACGACGAGCCCGGCCAGCAGACCCGCGAGAAGTCCCCAGGGTTCGGTTCCCTGCCAGCGGTCTACCAGATGTCCTCCGCCGCCGAGCAGGACAATGGCTCCAATCAGCGAGTAGCTGGCCGTTGCAGCCGGTCCGGCCCTGCGGATATTGTCTTGCAGATGCCGCAGGGAACCCGATACGAAAGACTCCCGCTCGCCGGGCATGCTCTCTCCCGCCGACGTGCTTCACGCACCGCCGGACCCGCAGCCGAAGCGCGCTGACAAGGCGGCCGCCCTCCGCGACCGAACAAACAGCCAATGATACCAAGGGGCCACCGATGAGGCAACGCTTCCGGGCGGTCCGATCCCCCGGCCCGTCGGGGCGGCACCCGTGCTGAGCCGCGGCACGCGCCGCCTGGGGCTGACCCCGCTCGACGCGCTCCTCCTGCTCCTGGTGCTGATCTGGGGCAGCAACTTCTCGATCGTCAAGACCGCGATCCAGGAAATTCCGGCCTTCGCCTTCAACGCGCTACGGATAGTGACGGCGTGCGTCGTGCTGCTGAGCGTCTCGCGCCTGACCGGTGAAGCGGTTCCCGCGCGCCGGGACTGGCCGGCACTGGCGGCCCTCGGCGTCGTCGGCCACTGCGGCTACCAGTTGGCTTTCGTCAGCGGACTGGCGCGCACGACCGTCGCCAACAGCTCGCTGATCCTCGGCTGCATGCCGATAGCCGTGCTGGCCCTCAACGCGCTGAGCCGGCGGCGGGAAGCCGTCGGAGGGCGGCAGTGGCTGGGGGTCGCTCTGGCCGTGGCCGGTGTCTACCTCGTGGCCGGACGGGGCGCCGGCGCCACGCGGACGACGCTCACCGGCGATGCCATGACGCTGGTCGCTCTCTGGTGCTGGGCCTGGTACACGACCGGCTCGAGGGCTCTGCTGGAACGCTACTCGCCGCTGCAGTTGTCGGCCTACGCCACGCTGGTCGGCACGCTGTGCTACCTGCCGTTCGGAGTGCCCGATCTGCTGGCGCTCGACTGGGGAGCCGTCAGCGCCTGGGCATGGGGGGCGGTCGTCGTCTCGGGGCTGCTGGCGCTTTCCGTGGCTCACATCATCTGGTACACCGGGGTCAAGAGACTCGGCAGCGCCCGGACCTCGGTCTACTCCAATCTCGTGCCCGTGGCCGCCATGGCGGTCGGGGCGGTCTGGTTGCACGAGCCGCTCGGGACCGCCCGCATCGCCGGCGCCGCCCTGGTTCTGACGGGCCTGGTGCTCACCAGGGTGGAGCGTCCGGCCGTTGCCGTGCCGGGTGGTGCAGCTACCAGACGCTGAACTCGTAGCATCCGGGGGCGACCAGCATTCGCTTGTCGTCCGGGAAGTGCAGGCTCGACGGGTGCACGAGGCCGGCCGCCTGCAGCCGGACCGTGCGGATCTTCTCGCCGGACGGATCGTAGACGTAGAGAAACGGGACCGACAGGGCGATCCACAGGTTGCCGGCACGGTCGACGGCGGCGGTGCGGACCGTGGGCGGGACCAGCGGCAATTCGCGGCCGCGGTCGTCCGGGCGAGTGGGCCAGACCGTCGGCAGCGCGTTGATCAGTGGATCCAGCTCGACGCCTTCGATGTGTCGCTCGAAGAGCAGCGTCCCGTCGCGGTCGTACTTGCGGAACAGCGGCCGGCCCGACTGGAAGACGAAGTAGTGGGCGCCGTGCGGGTCCGCCAGCGGCAGCCCGCTGTTCAGGGCGAGATGCAGGTCTCGATTGGCTTCGTGACCCGTCGAACGGAAGGACCCGAACGTCTGGTAGGGATGGCCGTTCAGGCTGAAGCGGGTGATCAGCCCGCCGATCTCCGGCTGGTTCATCAGCATCGACCGGCCGGTGAACTCCAGCGAGCCGATGCCGTTCAGGACGATGGGGCCGAGGGTCAGTCGCGGCGCGGCGCGGCCCGGCAGCCGGAAGCTGCCGAGGCGTTGGCCATCGAGATCGAAGGTCTGGACGCGTTCCCGACCGCCGGGCGCGTCCGCGACGACGAAGCGGGAGCCGGGCCCGAGATCGAACGTGCTCGCGCCCAGGATGCGGCCGTCTTCGGGGCCGACCTGGACGAGCCGGGTGGCCGCCGTGCCGTCACGGGCGATCCGATGCACCGCGTGCCCGCGCCGGTCGAACACGAAGTACCGACCGTCGGGCGCCTGCTGGAAGACGCTCGGGTCACGGAAGGTACCGACGATGTGCGGGGGCAGGCCACCGGTCGATCGCAGAACCTCGACGTGGTGCGAGGCCTCCGGCGCTCGGGTGAACAGCGGCGCGATCGTCAACGCCAAGGCCGTCGCCGCGGCAAGCCGGTGAGCGCTGCCGATCGCGCGAGTCCGAGCCGAACGGTTCAGGAGGACCTCCTTCGTCAGTACCGTGCGGATGCTCTGATGGTGTCCAGCACGTCGTCCGCCTGCGGCAGGATGGCTTCTTCGAGAACGGGGCTGTAGGCGACCGGGCAGTCCAGCGCCCCCACGCGCTTGACGGGGGCGTCGAGGTGCTCGAACAGCTCGTCGGCGATCCGGGCGGCGAGCTCGGCGCCGAAACCGCACGTCAACTGGTCTTCGTGGGCGATTACGACCCGGCTGGTCGCCTGCACGGCCTCGGCGATACCGTCCCAGTCGTACGGGGCAATCGTCCGCAGGTCGATCACCTGCACGTCGATCCCTTCCTGGCTCGCCCTCTCCGCGGCCAGCAGCGATCTCTGCACGAGCGCGCCCCAGGTCAGCACGGTGACGTCCGCGCCGTTGCGGCGGACGGCAGCCCGCGCGAACGGCAGCGTGTAGTCCGCTCCCGGGTAGATGCTCTTGTTGTAGGTCTGCCGATAGAGGTGCTTGTGCTCGAGGAAGAGGACCGGGTCGTCGGCGCGGATGGAGGTGCGGAGCAGGCCGGCCGCATCTTCGGCCGTGGACGGAAAGGCGATGCGCAGCCCCGGGCAGTGCGCGAAGATGCTCTCGCCGGACTGGCTGTGGTACAGGGCGCCGCCCTTGAGGTAGCCGCCGATCGGGACGCGGATGACGATCGGACAGGACCAGTCGTTGTTCGAGCGGTAGCGCAGCATGGAGAGCTCGTCCCGTATCTGCATCATCGCGGGCCAGATGTAGTCGAAGAACTGGATCTCCACCACCGGCTTCAGGCCGCGCACCGCCATGCCGATCGCCCGGCCGACGATGTTGGCCTCGGCGAGCGGAGAGTTGAAGACCCGCTCGGGGCCGTACGTCCGCTGCAGTCCGAGCGTCGCCTTGAAGACGCCCCCCTTGCCGGTTACCTCGGACAGGATCTCCGAGCGGCTGGCGTCCGCAACGTCCTCGCCGAAGACGACGATGCGCGTGTCGCGGGCCATCTCGTCCGCGAGCGTGCGATTGATGGCCGAGACCATCGTGTCCGGCGTCTCGGATGCGGCCGGTGCGGGCGCCGCGTCGAACGCAGCGGAAGCCGGGTCGACCGTTGGGGAGTAAACGTACAGCGCGGCGGTCGAGGCATCCGGCTTCGGGGCGGCGACGGCGCGGTCCGACGCCTCCTGCACCTCACGTTCGACGTCGGCCGCGACCGCGTCGAGGTCGACCTCGGCCGCATGCCCGGCCGCTACCAGGAAGTTGGCGAACCGGCGCAGCGGATCGCGCGCCGCCTCCGCCTCGCGTTCGGCAGCGCTTCTGTAGTGACGCTCGTCGTCCGACATCGAGTGCGAGTACGGGCGCGTGACGTGCGCGTGGACCAGCGCCGGGCCCGAGCGGCCCCGTGCCCACGCGACGGCTTCGCTCATTGCGCGGAAGCTGGCGACGCCGTCGGTTCCGTCGACGCGGATGACGTGCAGGCCGGGGAACGCCTCGACCAGATTGGAGATGTCGCCGCCGGGAGTCTGCACCTCGACGGGAACGGAGATTGCGTACCCGTTGTCCTCGACGAGGTAGACCACCGGAAGCCTTCCCGTGCAGGCCGTATTGAGCGACTCCCAGAACTCGCCTCCGCTGGTCTGACCGTCGCCGAGCGAAACCAGCACGACGTCGTCGTCGCGGGAGGACGAATCGGATGCGATGCCGAGGAGTCGCGGCAGGAGCTCGCCCGCCTCCGCCGCGCCGACGGCGTGCAGGCATTGCGTCGTGCATGCGCTCGAGGGCGACACGATGCGCAGCGTCGGCGAGCTCCAATGGGTCGGCATCTGACGACCACCGGAGTTTGGGTCGTCCTTCGCGCCCACGGCGTTGAGCAGCATGCCGCAGGCCGTCAGGCCGAGCGTCAGGCACAGCGCCCGGTCGCGGTAGTACGGAAAAACCCAGTCGCGGCCCGGGCGCAGGGCCAACCCGGCGGCCACCTGAACGGCCTCGTGCCCGGCTCCGCTGATCTGAAAGTAGCTGAGGCTCTGATTCTTGAGCTGAAGCTCGCGGTCGTCGAGACGTCGCGACAGCAGCATCGTTCGATAGAAGAGGATGAACTGCTCGCGCGACAGCCCGTCGAGGCGGCCCCCGACCGCCAGGGCTGCGCGAGAGGCAGGCTCGTTCGTGAGCGCTGGTCCCTTCATGGTGCGGAGTCCTTGCGGTGGGTGGATGCGGGCGATGGTCGGCTCGATCGAGTATCGTGCACGACTCTCGATTATATCACGCGATCACGGTCCGGCGACCCTTCGCAAGGGCGGCGTAAACCGTTGTCTGTCAACAGTTACGATCAGGTAACCCAGGCCGCGGGGCCGGAGAGGAACCAATGCCGCCGAACGCCGTCGTTCATCGCTGGGCCGCGCTCGATCTCGACAAGGTCACGGAGTTGATCTCCCGGAAGGTCGTGTCGGGAGAGCGGCAGATGTTGGTGCAGGTCTATCTGAAGCGCGGTGCCCACGTGCCGGTGCACCGGCACGCGAGCGAACAGTTGCAGTATGTGCTCGAGGGCGCCCTTCGCTGCGTAGTCGGAGGCGAGGAGATTGTCGTGCACGAGGGAGAAGTGCTGGTGATCCCGGCCGGGGTGCGGCACCAGGCCGAGGCGCTGGCCGATACCTTCGCGCTCGACCTGTTCTGTCCGGTGCGGACGGAGTGGCTGGCGCCGACCGGGAGCGACCCTGCCGGCGATCCGCGGCAGTAGCCCCCGCCCCGCAGGAGCCTCGCGCAGCGACGATTGTCGGGCTAGTGCACGCGGTCGTTCCAGTTGCCGTCCCCGCGTGGACGGTCGTCCCAGTTCCGGCCGCCCCGGCCCTGGTATACGTCGAAGCGTTTCCGGAGGCGCGCCATCTTCCACTTGACGTAGCGGTACTTGATGTCGGCGATGATGCCAATCCGTCCCAGCCCGATCCGGCCGCCCCCGATCCGTCCGGCCGAGACACCCCGCATCCGCAGATACAGGAAGCCGACCACCAGCCCGCCGAGATGGGCGATGTGCGCGACCCCACCGCCGCGGGGCACGGACAGGAACGCGACGGCGCCGATGATCATCACGAAGTACTTCGCGGGCACGGGGAAGAGGAAGAACATCAGGATGGGCGTTTCGGGGTAGTACAGTGCGAACGCCATCAGCAGCCCGTAGACCGCGCCGGAGGCGCCGATCGTCACCGCCGTGTAGGTCGGATCGGCAAAAGCGAACGGCAGCAGCGACACCGCGATGGTCGACAGACCCGCCCCGATGCCGGTGACGAAGTAGTAGCGCAGGAAGAACCGCGATCCCCAGAGTCGCTCCAACTGCACGCCGAACATCCAGAGCACCAGCATGTTGAGCAGCACGTGCCCGATGCCGCCGTGCAGGAACATGTAGGTGACCGGTTGCCAGATCCAGAACCGGGTGAGTACCGCATGCGGCGTCAGCCCGAAGACGCCCGTGATCCAGTAGAACAACGACGGGGCGAGGGCGGTCAGGAGGAACAGGCCCACGTTGGCCCAGAGCAGCATCTTGACCGCGGGCGTCATCAGGCCGGGTCCGAAAGAGTAGTGGCTGCCGCCGTAGTGCATCGGTCGCATCGCGCCCATCGTACCATTCCCGCAAACTCCCGACGCGACCGTGGCGCAGGAGCTTCGCGCCGGCGAGACTCCCGACGCAACCGCAAGGTCGCGCTATCTGCGGACGAGTCGGTCCAGAACCTGGCGGCCCACCTGTTCGAGCTCCCGAATCCGGAGCAGCAGCGCCGCCGCGGCCAGCACGGCGACGCCGAGCGCGATGCTCGTCGAGACCCTGCCCAGGCGCGTGACGAGCTCCGCCCCGGGCCAGGCTTCCAGCAGCCGCGCGTGCGTCATGCAGGCCGCCGCTCCCATGGCCGCCGATGCGACCGTGATCTTGGCGAAGACCGTGAGTACCCGGCGCAGATCGAGACCGTGCAGCCGCCGCCGCAGCACCGTGAGGAGGGCGACCGCGTTGGCCAGGGCCGCGATCGAGGCGCCGAGCGCCAGCCCGCGGTATCCCATGCGCTCCACGAGCAGCAGATTGAGCACGATGTTCAGGGTCACGGCGGCCATGCTGATGGCGGTGGGGGTGACGCTGCTGCCGAGCGCGTAGAAGCAGGGAACGGCGATGCGCACGGCCGAGTAGGCGGCGAGCCCGGGCGCGTAGAAGAGCAGCGCGGCGGCGGTGGCCGCCGTGTCTTCCGGCGTGAAGCTGCCGCGTTCGAAGATGAGCTGCACGACCGGTACGCCCAGCGCGATGAGACCGACCGTGGCGGGCACGTTGACCGCCAGCATGAGGCGGAGCGCCCGCGATACGGCGTCGCGGATGCCGTCGATGTCCTCGCGCGCAGCGTGGCGCGAGACGACCGGAAGCGTCGCGGAGGCTATCGAGACGCCGAACAACGCGATGGGCAGGTACATCACCCGAAACGCGTAGCCGAGCCAGGAGACGGCTCCCGTGCCCTGTCCGGTGGCCAGCACCATGTTCACCAGCAGGTTGATGTTGACGGCGGCGCCGGCCAGCGTGCCGGGCCCCATCAGCCGGAGAATGTGCCGCAGGCCGGGATCGGATGGGTCGAGGGTCGCACGGTAGCGGAATCCCTCGCGGAGGAGGGCGGGGACCTGCAGCGCGACCTGCCCCATCCCGCCCAGCAGCGCGCCGACGGCTATGGCGACGATCGGGTCCAGGCCGAGACCGGGCATCAGCGGAACGAGCAGGGCGCCGCTCAGGATGATGCCGACGTTGTACATCGCGGGCGAGAGGGCGGGCGTGAAGAAGCGGTTGAGGGAGTTCAGCATCCCCATCAGCGCCGCGGCGACCGCCACCAGCGTCAGAAACGGCAGCAGAAGGCGGGTCAGGAACACCGTCAGCTCCAGCTTCCCCGGCACGTCGGCGTAGGAACCGGCGAGCAGCCGCACGAGCGGTTCGGCGAAGAGCATGCCGGCGAGGACGAACGCGCCGGTCACCACGACCAGCGCGTTCAGAAGCTGGTTGCCCAGCCGCCACGCCTCGGCCCGGCCCTCATGCGTCAGGCGGCGCATGAAGGCGGGCACGAACGCGGCGCTCATTGCGCCTTCCGCGAACAGGTCCCGCAACAGGTTGGGGATCCGCGTCGCCACGTTGAAGGCGTCCATGGCGTTGCCGGCGCCGAACAGGTACGCGAGGACCTGGTCGCGGACGAGTCCGAGGAGGCGGCTGGTCAGAGTCGCCGCCCCCACCACGCCGGCGGACCTGGCGAGCCGCGTCGCGGCCGAGCCTGCGGTCGGCTCGGACGGCGGGGGGGATGCGGGCGTCGACTCCGGGGGAGTCATGTGGCGAAGCGGACGTTGATGACGTCGCCGTCGCGGACCACGTAGTCCTTGCCTTCGAGTCGCACCTCGGCGTGCTTGCGGCAGGCGGCAAGCGAGCCGCGGGCCACCAGGTGCTCGTAGGCGACCACCTCGGCGCGGATGAAGCCCCGGGCCAGATCCGAGTGGATCTCGCCGGCCGCGTCCTGCGCGACCGTACCCGCCGGGATGGACCACGCGCGGCACTCGTCCTCGCCGGCGGTGAAGAAGGACAGGTAGCCGAGCAGATCATAGGCGGCGCGGATCACGCGATCCAGCCCGGTCTCGCGCAGGCCCAGATCGGCCAGGAAGGCCGCCGCGTCCTCCGGCTCCAGCTCCGCGATTTCCAGTTCGATCTTCGCACAGACGGTCAACGCCCGAACCGCCGGTCCCCGGACGAGTTCGTCGAGGCCCGCGGCGCGCACCGCGTCCCCGGTCGAGACGGCCGCGTCCTCCTCGTCGACGTTGACCACGAGCAGGAGTGGCTTGGCGGAAAGGAACTGAAAGCCGCGGAGCCGCGTGGCGTCCGCGGCATCGAGCTCGAGCGTTCGCAACGGCGTGCCGGCCTCGAGCGCGCCCGCGCAGCGCCGCAGGACGTCGAGCTCGGCGGCGTCGCCCTTCCAGGCGCCCTTGCCGCGGTCCTTCTCGATCCGTTCGATGCGCCGCTCGGCCACCCCGAGGTCGGCCAGGATCAGCTCGTCCTCCAGGGTTCTGGCGTCACGGCCCGGATCGACGGATTCCGCCGGATGCGGAACGGTGTCGTCCCGAAACGCGCGGACGACGTGGAGCAGCGCATCGGCGGTGCGGTACGGCGCGACGTCCACCAGCGTGGCGGCGCCGGCGCCGCGGCGGGCCGCCATGTCCACGAAGGTCACCGTGGCGGGTGTGTGCTTCCGTGGCGAGAACATCGCGGTCAGGCGGTCGAGGCGGGGATCCGGCACCCGCGCGAGCCCCATCGTCGCATCGTCGCGGCCGGACGCGCGGCCGGCCGTGTCGGGGGCTCGTGTCAGGAGCTGGAAGAGGGTCGACTTGCCCGCCGAAGCGAGCCCAATCAGGCCGGCGCGCAGCATCGTCGCCGGAGAGTGTCGCACATCCGCCGCGAAAACGCCGTTGACAACGCCAGAGTGGTCGCCTACGATTCGCGTGTGGAGTTTTTTGGATTGTAGTGGAGCAAAAAGGTGCTCAGGGGAGGCAAGGCCGCCAGGATCGACGACAAGGGGAGGCTGAAGGTGCCGACCGCCTTCCGCGCCGCGATCACGGAGAAGTACGGCGACGTCCTCTACGTGACGAGCCTGTCCGGCGCCTCGGTGCTCATCTATCCGATGTCGGTCTGGGAGGACATCGAGGAAAAGCTCAAGGGAGTGCCCGCGTCGCTTCCGGCCCGACGCCGGTACTTCGACCGCGTCAACTATTTCGGCCAGCAGGCCGAGTTCGACCGGCAGGGGCGCGTATCGATTCACGGTCGCCTGCGGGAGTCGGCCGAGATGGTCGGCGAGGTGGACGTTTTCGGGAACCTGAACTACCTCGAAGTCTGGAACCACGAGCGGTTCGCGAAGAAGCTGGAGCAGGAGCCTCTCACCGAGGAGGACTTCAGCACGCTCGCGGACTACGGGATCTGAGCGGAGCGGCCGCATGACGAAGAGACCGATGGTCGCGCACGAGCCGGTCATGACGGCCGAAGTGGTGACCGTGCTGAAACCGTCGCGCGGGGGCCTGTTCATCGACTGCACCGTCGGCGGCGGCGGCCATGCCCGCGCGCTCCTCGACGGCGGCGCCGATCGCGTGCTGGGCCTCGACCGGGACGGCGAGGCGCTTGCGGCGGCGGCGGGGACGTTGCGGAACTGGGCCGACCGTATCGACCTCGTGCACACCGACTTCCGGAACTTCGACGGCGCGCTCGCCGAGCGCGGCATCGGGGAGATCGACGGCGGCGCGCTCGCGGACCTCGGAGTCTCGTCGCTGCAGCTCGACGGCGCGGGACGCGGCTTCAGCTTTCGTCGCGACGAACCGCTCGACATGCGAATGGACCGTTCGACCGGCCCCACGGCCGCCGACCTGCTGCGCGACGCGGCGGAGTCGGAGCTTGCCGATGTCATCTACCAGTACGGGGAAGATCGGTACGCGCGCCGCATTTCACGGCGGCTGGTCGCCGCGCGCGGGCGGACTCCGCTGGAGTCCACCGGCCAACTGGCGGACGCCGTCCGCCGTGCCGTGCCCTATGGCGGCCGCCGGCGGATCCACCCGGCCACCCGCACGTTCCAGGCCTTGCGAATCTGGGTCAACCGCGAGCTCGAGGGGCTCGATGCATGGCTGCTGGCGCTTTGCCGGCGCTTGCGGGCCGGAGCGCGGCTGGCGGTCATCACCTTTCACTCGCTGGAGGACCGCATCGTCAAGCAGGCGCTGCGCCGGTTCGAAAAGGGAGCCGACGTTGCAATCAGGTCGCTGACCAAACGTCCGCTCCGGCCGTCCGAGGCCGAGGTCGTCCGGAATCCGCGTGCCCGCAGCGCCAAGCTGCGCGCCGCCGAGAGGCTCGCATGACCCACGAGGACTTCGCGGATCTCGTCTCCCCGGAGATCCGCAACGCCCCGATCGTGCACGAGCTGGACGGGGTGCGGCAGCGGGAGCTCCGGGGGTCGCTGATTCTGGCCGTGCCGCTGGTTGCGGTCCTGTTGTTCTCCGTCTGGCAGCACTTCGAGCTGTTGCAGCACGGCTACCGGATCGAACAGATGCGGCAGGAGTACGCCAGGCAGCAGGAGTTGAACCGTCATCTCCGATTGGAGATCGAGACCCTGCGCTCACCGGCCCGCATCGAGCGCGTCGCCATCGGGCAACTGCACATGGTCGCGCCGCCCGGTGAGCAGGAGCTGCTCATGGAACGCGGCGCGGACGAAGCGTCTCCGGACTCGTCTATCTTGGCGACACGGCAGGAGGTGTCGGGTGAGCCGACTCGGGGACTCTAGCAGGGCGCCGCGGGTCAGGCGGAGCACTCGGCGCCGGCGCGCCGAGGCGGGTGCGTCCCCTCTGGAGTGGCGCGCCACGCTCAGGCGCCGGGTCCTGGTGGCGTCCTGCGCGTTCGCAGTCTGGGTCGCCGCGATCGAGGCACGGCTGGTGCACCTGCAGGTCGTGCAGCACGCGAGTCTGGTCGCGAGAGCGGGCAGCCAGCAGCGCCGCACCATCGAAGTGCATTCGAAGCGCGGCGAGATTCTGGATCGGAATGGACGCGTGCTCGCGTACAGCGTGGACGCGGATACGGTCTACGCCGTACCGACCGACATCGATGATCCGTCAGCCACCGCCCGCGCGCTCTGCGACGCCCTGAACGAATGCACGCCGGCGGACCGCGAAGCGCTCGAGCGTCGTCTCGGGCGCCGCCGGAGCTTCGCCCTGGTGAAGACCGACCCGTCTTCCGAGGAGGCGCGGCGGGTGGCGGCCCTGGGGCTGGCGGCCGCCGGAATCGACCCGGATACCGGCCACGTCTACGCAGTCCCGGCCCGGATCGACGACACGCAGATCGAGGCGACTGCGAGTGCAATCTGCAGTGCGCTCGACGATTGCACCGAGGCTGGCCGGGACGATCTCGTGGGCCGACTCCGGCGCCCCAGGGACTTCGCGTACGTGCAACGCAAGGTGTCGCCGGAAGAGGCGCGGCGGGTGGCGGCTCTGGGCCTGGACGGGGTGGGGTTTCTCACCGAGGACCGGCGTTTCTATCCCGGCCGCGGTCTCGCGGGGCACCTCATCGGCTACGTCGGCGTCGACAACCAGGGCTTGAGCGGAATCGAATCGACCCACGACTCGGATATCGGCGGCACGGCTGGGCAGGTCCTGATCCAGACCGATGCGCGGCGGCGCGTGTTCAGTCGGATCGATCGGCCGCCGACGGCCGGCGCGACCGTCGAGCTGACCATCGACAAGCATCTCCAGCACATCGTCGAGCGCGAGCTCCTGGCCGGAATTCGGACCTACGATGCGGAGGCGGGTGCGGTCGTGATGCTAGACCCGCGCACCGGCGAAGTGCTGGCTCTCGCCAGCGCGCCGTCGTTCAATCCGAACGCCTTCTCGAACGCAACGGCGGCCCAGCGGCGCAACCGCGCCGTCCAGGACGTGTACGAGCCGGGCTCGACGTTCAAGATCGTCACCGCCGCGGCGGCCTTCGAGGAGGCCGTCGTCGAGGCGGACGAAGTGTTCGACGTGAGTGCCGGCTTCATCCGGATCGGCCGCAACCGGATCCGGGATTTTCACACCTACGGCCCGCTGAGCTTCACCGACGTAATCGTCAAGTCCAGCAATGTCGGGGCCATCCTGGTCGGATTGCGCCTGGGACCGGAGCGACTCAGTCGGTACGTCGATCGGTTCGGTTTCGGACGCGCACTGTCCCGGGACTTTCCGGGCGAGAGCAGCGGTCTCGTCTGGAGTGCCGAGACGCTCAACGAGCGGGCGATAGCGTCCATTTCCATGGGCTACCAGGTCGCCGTCACGCCGCTGCAGATGGCCGCGGCGTTCGCCGCGGTCGCGAACGGCGGAGAGCTGCTCGAGCCCCGCGTCGTCCGCCTGGTGGCCCGCAACGGCGGCCAAGTGAAGTCGGAGCGGCGGGTGATCCGGCGTTCCATCTCTCGAGAGACGGCGGCCGAGCTGACCCGGATCATGACGCAGGTCGCCGAGCGGGGAACGGCGCGCCGCGCCCAGGTGCCCGGTTATGCGGTCGCCGGCAAGACGGGCACCGCGGAGAAGCTCATCGACGGACGCTACTCCCACACCGACCACAACGCCTCGTTCGTCGGTTTCGTACCGGCGGATGCCCCGCGGCTCGTCATCATGGTCATGCTGGACACGCCGCGCACCGCCATGATCAACGGCATCCGGCAGCGGGCGTACACCGGCGGCGCGGTCGCGGCGCCGATCTTTCAGCGTATCGCCGAGGCTTCCCTGCGGTACCTCGGGGTGCCGCGCACGAGCGATGCGGCTCGACTGCCACTGGTCGTGCGCAGGGCGCCCCCGGCGGGTGCGGACGTGCGGCCGGTCGGGTGGTCGGAAACCGTCGGCGCACCGACCGGCCCCGCGGTTGTCGCGAGGGACGACGGATCGATGCCCGATCTGCGCGGCCTGAGCGCGAGGCAGGCCGTCGACGCTCTGGGCCGCATCGGCCTTCGAGCGGAATTCACTGGCGATGGAGCGGTGGCGGGTCACTTGCCGGCGGCGGGCGAGTCCGTAGATCCGGGCGCGACCGTCATCATCCGGCTGCAACGTTATGCGCCGCCGGTCGACCTGGCGGAGTCGCTGGGTCCATGACCATGGTCGAAGAGCGAGCTGCCGTACGGAGCGCCGGTCGCGGCATGAGCTGCGCGACTCTGCTCGCTCAATCCGGCGTCACCGGTCCCGCGGCGCTGGACGCGCGGGCGCGGGAGACGCCGGCGACCGGCGTCCACTTCGATTCGCGCGACGTCGCTCCGGGCGGTGTCTTCGTAGCCGTGCCCGGTCAGCGCTTCGACGGCGTGGGCTTCGTCGGCGAGGCCGTCGAGCGGGGCGCGGCCCTCGTCGTCGCAGAGGTTCCGCCGCCTGCCGCTCCGCCGTGCCCCTGGATTCGCGTGGCGGATGCGCGCGCCGCCCTGGCCGCGCTCGCCGCGGCCTTCCACCGCGATCCAAGTCACGACCTGCGCGTCGTCGGGGTCACCGGAACCAACGGCAAGACGACCACCACCTGGCTCCTCGAATCGATCTTCGAGCATGCCGGGACGGCGACAGGGCGCATCAGCTCCATTTCCAACCGCGTCTGCCGGGAGGATGCCGAGCACCTGGCCGAGCACACCACACCCGAGGCCCCCCAGGTGCAGGCGCTGCTCGCGGCGATGCGCGACCGGGGGGCGCGGGCCTGCGTCATGGAGGTCTCTTCCCATGCCGCGGTCTTGCGGCGGGTCGACCACGTGCGGTTCGCGGCCGCGGTCTTCACCAACCTGACGCGCGACCATCTCGATTTTCACGGCGACATGGAAGGGTACTTCGCCGCGAAGCGGCGGCTCTTCGAGTTGCTGCCGGAGGGAGCTCCGGCCGTCGTCAACCTCGACGATCCGCGCGGCGCCCGCCTGGCCGGGCAGGTGTCGCGACCGGTGACCTACGCCCTGGACCGGACCGCCGACTGCATGCCGGTGCGCCTGGAGTTGCGCGCCGACGGGACCCTGATCGAGGCGCGCACGCCGCGTGGAACGTTGTTGCTCGAATCGCCGCTCCTGGGTCGCGCCGCTGCGTACGACGTGCTCGCCGCGGCGGCCACGGGCGTAGCCCTCGACCTGCCGTTCTCCGGAATCGCGGCGGGAGTGCGCGCGCTGGCCGTGGTGCCGGGCCGGATGCAGGTGGTGTCCTCGCGCGCGGACGACGTGACGGTCATCGTCGACTCCGCGCACACCGACGATGCATTGCGGGGGTTGCTCGAAGCCGTGCGGCAGTTCGCCGAGGGCCGGATCGTCACGGTCTTCGGCTGCGGCGGCGATCGGGACGCCACGAAACGCCCGCTGATGGGAGTGGTGGCAACCCGTCTGAGCGACGCGGTGGTCCTCACGTCGGACAACCCGAGGTCGGAGGATCCGAAGGCGATCATCGATGACATCGAGCGCGGCATCAGTGGTTCGCGCACCCCGCATCTGGCGATCGTGGAGCGTGCGGCGGCGATAGGCCGCGTGATAGACGACGCCGCCGAGGGCGATGTGATCGTCATCGCGGGCAAGGGGCACGAGCGTCAGCAGGTGATCGGGTCGCGAACTGTGCCCTTCGACGACGTCGTCGTGGCGCGTGCGGCGTTGAACGTGCGGCGCGGACGGTTTTCCGCGGGATGACAGACAAGTGGCGGCTGGAAAGACGGCGCGGGTGCGGGCGGGGGAGCTGGCCCTTGCCGCCGGAGGGCGGCTGGTCGCCGGTCTCCCGGATGTCGAGTTGGGAGACATCTCCATCGACAGCCGGCGCATCCGGCCGGGCGACGTCTTCCTGGCGATTCGGGGCAACCGGCTGGATGGTCACGACTTCATCGCCGAGGCAGTACGCCAGGGAGCGGCGGGCGTGATCGTCAGCGACACGGCGGCGGCGGTCACCCGGGCGAATGGGACCGCGCCGGCGACCATCGTCGTCGGAGACACCACCCATGCGCTCCAGTCGATTGCGCGAAACG
The DNA here is from genome assembly GCA_965116825.1 of Vicinamibacterales bacterium. Classification (GTDB taxonomy): domain Bacteria; phylum Acidobacteriota; class Vicinamibacteria; order Vicinamibacterales; family UBA8438; genus WTFV01. Next base: position 573,777 of record OZ220736.1, on the reverse strand, counting down.
TACGGCGTCGTTCCGGCGCGCAGGTCGTGGCGATTACCGGAAGCGTCGGCAAGACGACGACCAAGGAGTTGACGGCGGCGTTCATCGGCACTCGGCATGACGTGCTCCGCAATGACGGCAACCTCAACAACCATATCGGCCTCCCGCTGTCGCTGCTGGCGCTCAAGCGCCGCCCCGACGTGGCGGTGGTCGAGCTCGGCATGAACCATGCCGGCGAGATTCACACCCTGGTCGGCATCGCGGAGCCGAACGTCCGCGTCTGGACCAACGTGGCGGAAGTCCATGCCGAGTCCTTTGCCTCGATCGAGGGGATTGCCGACGCCAAGGCGGAGATTCTGGACGGCGCGACCGCGCGGGACCGCCTCGTGGTGAACGCCGGCGACCCGCTGGCCATGAAGCGAATCGGTGGATTTCCAGGCAGCGTGACCACTTTCGGAGTCGGTGCTGAGGCCGACGTGCGAGCCACGGACATCGAAGACCGCGGAATCGACGGCATGCGCGCGGCGGTGGAGACGCCCGCCGGCCGCGGCAGCCTCAGCACGCGGCTGATCGGAGCGGGTCAGGTGCCAACGTGGTCGCCGCGATCGCGGTTGCCCTGCTGTTCGAGGTCCCATTGGAGGCCATGCTGCGCGCGGCGGCGGGTTTCGCGCCGCCGCCTCGCCGCGGCGAGGTCGTGCGCCTGGCCCAGAAGGTCACGGTGGTCGACGATTCCTACAACTCCAATCCGGCAGCGCTCGCGCAGGCGCTCCAATCTCTGGGGCGCGACAGAGGGCACCGGCGCCGCATCGCGGTGCTGGGCGAGATGCTCGAGCTGGGCGCGCGTGCGCCGTCGCTCCATCGTTCCTGCGGTCGTCTGGCGGCAGAGGCCGGGTTCGATTTACTCGTGGCGATCGGCGGCCCGGCCGCGGGGGCGCTGGCCGAGGGCGCGCGTGCCGCCGGGCTCGGTGCGGACAGCACCATCACCTGCGGCACGAGCGAGGAAGCCGCGGTTCTGACCGCCGAACTTGTACGGGCGGGCGATCTCGTTCTCGTCAAGGGGTCGCGCGGCGTCCGTGTCGATCGCGTGGTCGACCGACTGAAGACGGAGCGTGCGTGATGTTGTATCACCTGCTCTATCCGCTGCACACGGACTTCAGCCTGCTGAACGTGGTGCAGTACATCACTTTCCGGACCGCGGCCGCGAGCCTGACGGCGTTCACGGTGACGCTCGTGCTGGGCCCGGTCACGATCCGGCGGCTGCGGGCTCTGCAAATCGGTCAGATCATCCGGCACGACGGACCGCCGACCCACAAGGGCAAGGCAGGCACACCGACGATGGGGGGGCTGCTGCTCCTCGCGGGGGCGTTCGTGCCGACTCTGCTCTGGGCCGACCTGACCAACGTCTACGTGCAGATCGCCCTGTTGTCGACCACCGCCTTCGGCGCCATCGGGTTCGCCGACGACTGGTTGAAGATCTCGCGGCGCTCGCACCGAGGCCTGTCCGCGCGCGGGAAGCTGATCGCCCAGAGCATGGTGGCGACCGCGGTGGGCCTGACGCTGCTGCGATTGACGGAAGGCGGCCTCTACAGCAGCGAGATCATCTTCCCGTTCTTCAAGCAGTTCACGCCGGACATCGGCTGGCTGTACGTCCCGTTCGCGGTGTTCGTGCTGGTGTCTTCGTCGAACGCCGTCAACCTGACGGACGGCCTCGACGGCCTCGCCATCAGCATCTTCACGGTGGCGGCCGGCGCGTTCACCGCGCTGACCTACGTCAGCGGCCACGCTGCCATTGCCGAGTTCCTGCTGCTGGTGCGCTTTCCGCCGGCGGGCGAGCTCACCATCTTCTGCGGGTCCCTCGTCGGCGCGGGCCTCGGGTTCCTTTGGTACAACTCGTACCCGGCCGACGTGTTCATGGGCGACGTCGGTGCGCTGGCCCTGGGCGGCGCCCTCGGGACGGTCGCGCTTCTCATCAAGCAGGAACTGCTGTTGCCGATCGTGGGCGCCGTGTTCGTGATCGAGGTGCTGTCCGTGATCGTCCAGGTCGGTTCGTTCAAGCTCACCGGCCGGCGCGTGTTCCGCATGGCGCCTCTCCATCACCACTTCGAGCAGATCGGGTGGAGCGAGCCGAAGATCATCAACCGGTTCCTGATTGCCGCGGTGGTCTTCGCCCTGTTCAGCCTGACGACGTTGAAGCTGAGATGACGCCGCATTTCTCGGTCGTGGACTCGCGTGTCGTCGTGGTCGGCGCCGGCCGCAGCGGCCTTGCCGCCGCTCGGCTGCTGGCCCGTCGCGGCGCCCGGGTCACGTTGAGCGAGGCCGGCCCGGGAATTGCAGAGGCCGAAGTGCTGGCGGGTGACGGCATCGCGCTAGAGACCGGTGGACATCGAGCCGCCACGCTGCGCGCCGCCGACCTGATCGTGCTGAGCCCCGGCGTTTCGCCGCGGGTAACGGAGATTGCAGCGGCGCGCCGCCGGGGCATCCCGGTAATCAGCGAAGTGGAGCTGGCGGCCCGCTGGTTGCGCGGGCGTCTCGTGGCGGTCACCGGAACGAAGGGGAAGTCGACGACCGTGGTTGTGACCGGTCGCATGCTGGAAGCCGGCGGGCGGCGCGCGCTCGTCGGCGGCAATATCGGCGTTGCGCTCAGCAGCCAGGTCGAGAGCTCGACGCCGGACGTGGTGCACGTCGTCGAAGTCAGCAGCTTCCAGCTCGAGCTCACCGAGACGTTCCGCCCCTGGATCGCGGTGTGCCTGAACCTGTCGCCGGATCACCTCGATCGGCACGCGAGCTTCGAGGAGTACGCCGGCGCGAAGGCGCGGCTGTTCGCGAACCAGACGCCGGACGACGCGATGGTGATCAACGCCGACGACCCGCACGTGCTCCAGATTGCACGCTCGGGTCGCGCGCGGGCGCTCCGATTCGCCGTGGAGACGCCGCTGGCCGAGGGCGTGCAGGTCACCGCGGACGGCGTCGCGCGCCGCTCGGCCGACGGTGACGAGTGCCTGGTGCCGATGTCGGCGGTCCGAGTCCCGGGGCGCCACCTGCTCAGCGACATCGCCGCGGCGGCGGCCGTCGGCACGCTGGCGGGCATCGACGCCGGCGCGATGACGCGGGCCGTGCAGTCCTTCAGCGGCCTCGAGCACACCCTGGAGTTCGTGGGGGAGATTGCCGGCGTCCGCTTCGTGAACGACTCGAAGGCGACCAACGTCGTCGCGGCGCGAGCGGCGATCGAGTGTTTCGGGCCGGGGCTGGTGGTGATCCTCGGCGGCCGCTTCAAGGGCGGGCGGTTCGAAGATCTGCGGCCCGCGCTCGCATCGCGCGGGGCCTCGGTGGTGGCCATCGGCGAGGCGCGGGCGCGGGTGCGCCGCGCGCTGGAGCCGGAGGTCGACGTGCGGGAGGCGGAAACGATGGACGAAGCGGTGCGACTGGCCGCGGCGTGGTCGCGTCCGGGCGGAGCCGTGCTGCTGGCGCCGGCTTGCGCCAGCCTCGACATGTTCCGAGACTACGCCGCGCGAGGGGTGGCGTTCAGGGACGCGGTAGCGGCGCTCGGGTCTTCGTTCTCGGAGAGTCACGGACGTGAGCAGTGAGCAGTCATCAGTCGGTTTGCGCGGTGAAGAGCTGGCCGCTGGGAGCGCAGGCTATCCCTTGCCTGCGAGGCTGGTGTCTCCACCCGGGTCTGACTGATGACTGCTGACCGCTCACGTGATCGCGTAACCCCTGTTTCGGGTCGACCGGGCGCGAACTTTAGGCCCGACGACCAGACAATCGCCGGTGGCGAGTATGGCGCGGAAACTCAAGCCCGACAAGCTGCTCTTCTTCGCGACGCTCGCGCTCCTGAGCGCGAGCGTCATCATGGTCTACAGCGCCTCGGCCCTGCTCGCCATGGATCGCTACGCGCGGCCGTACCACTTTCTGTTCCGGCAGGTGATGTGGGCCGTCATGGGGTTCGGCCTGCTCTGGGGCGTCATGCGGATCGACTACCGGCGGTTGAAGAAGCCCGCCGTCCTGTCGACGGCGGTCGGCGTCACGTCGTTGGCTCTCGTCGCCGTGCTGTTCAGCGATCCGATCAACGGAACCCGCCGCTGGTTCGGCATCGCAGGGTTCGGCGTGCAGCCGTCGGAGCTCGCGAAGATCGCCCTGATCATGTTCGCCGCGGCGCAACTCGAGCGGCGGATGGAGCGGGTCAACGACATCTTCTACGCGTTGCTGCCGATAGGGGCCCTGACGGCCGGCCTCGCCGCCCTCATCCTGATGCAGCCGGACTTCAGCACGGCGCTCGCTGCGGTCGTGATCGTGGCGGCGATGGTCTTCGCCGCGGGCCTCAGCTACCGCTACGTGGTCGGAGCGGCGCTCGTGCTTGCGCCTGCCCTGTACCTCGTGGTGGCGAGCGCGCCGTATCGCATGCGGCGGTTGCTGGCGTTCCTCGATCCGTGGGCCGACCCGCTGGGCGACGGGTTTCAGGTCATCCAGTCGCAGATCGCGGTCGGCACCGGCGGCCTGGTGGGCCTGGGGCTGATGCGCGGGCTCCAGAAGCTGCATTTTCTGCCCGAGCCGCATACCGACTTCATCTACGCCGTCATCGCCGAGGAAACCGGACTGATTGGCGCGACCGTGATTCTGCTGTGCTTCGCGGTCATCACCTGGCGCGGTCTGCTCGTCGCCTGCCATGCGCCGGACCGGTTCGGCGCGTTCCTGGCGATCGGGCTCACGACGATGGTCGCCATGCAGGCGTTCATCAACATGAGCGTGGTGCTGGGACTGATGCCCACAACCGGGATTCCGCTGCCGTTCGTGAGCGCGGGCGGGTCGTCGCTCCTGATCGCGCTGCTCGGCATGGGAATCCTCCTGAACATATCGCAGCATGCAGCGTTCAGACGTTGACCCGGGCGATAGAGGAGAGGCGGATTGTGGCGCGTGGGGAGCCGGATGCGGGAACGGGAGCGCCGCGGGTCGTGTTCGCGGGCGGCGGCACCGGCGGCCATCTGTTCCCCGGCATTGCCGTGGCGCGTGCGCTCGTCCGGCGCTATCCGCAAGCCTGCGTGGTGTTCGTCGGAACGGGTCGGGGCATCGAGGAGCGGGCGCTGGCGCGCGAGGGGTTCCCGTTCGAACCGATTCGCAGCGCGGGACTGATGGGCAAGTCGTTGCGCGGTATCGCCCGGACCCTGGGGCTGGCGCCGCTCACGCTCTGCGACGCGGCGCGCGTGCTGCGCCGCGCCCGTCCGGACCTGGTCATCGGGCTGGGGGGGTACAGCGCCGGACCGGTGGTGCTGCTTGCGGCTCTGGCGGGACGCTCGACGATGGTGCTGGAACAGAACGCGGTGCCGGGCACCACCAATCGGATGCTCGCGCCGCTGGTGCAGGCGGCAGCCGTCTCGTTCGAGGCGACCCTGCCCTGCTTCGGGGCGAAGGCGTTTCTGAGCGGCAACCCCGTGCGCGAGGGGTTCTTCGACGCTGCGAGCGTCGCGCGGGCCGGGCGGACAGGCCCGCCGACCGTGCTGATCCTCGGCGGATCGCAGGGCGCGCGCGCCTTGAACGTCGCGCTGGCCGCCGCCGCCGGGGTGCTGGCAGCGGCGCCCGGCGGCATGCGCATCATCCACCAGACAGGAGAGTGCGATGTCGACCGCGTGCGCACGGCCTACCGTCAGGCAGGTGTGAATGCCCGGGTGGCGGCTTTCTTCGAGACCATACACGAAGAAATGCGAGCGGCCGATATGGTGATATGCCGCGCGGGAGCGACGACGCTGGCCGAGGTGGCGGCGGCCGGCCTGCCGGCGGTGGTCGTTCCGTTGCCCCTGGCGGCGAACGACCACCAGCGCCGGAACGCGGCGGTGTTCGCCGCGGCCGGCGCCGCGGATGTCATCGAGGAGGTCGATCTGGAGCGGTGCCTCGCGCCCCGGCTGATTGCTCTCGCCGCGGACCGGACGCAACGGGCGGCCATGTCCGCGGCGGCAGGGCGCCTGGCGCAGCCGGATGCGGTGGACAGGGTGCTGCAGCGGGCGGAGCAGCTCATGGGATGCGCCGGGCCGGTTGCCGGCGCGGAGAGATAGGGACCGTGTGCTCGAACGAGTCAGACGGATCCACATGGTGGGCATCGGTGGCATCGGGATGAGCGGCATCGCGGAGTTGCTGCACGGCGCGGGCTACGAGGTGAGCGGGTCCGATCTCGAGACCTCGCGGACCACCGCTCGATTGCGTACGGCGGGGATTCGGGTTGCGAAAGGACATGCGGCAGCACAGGTCGGGACGCCGGATGTCGTCGTGGTGTCGTCGGCCGTGCCGCCGGACAACCCGGAGCTTGTCGAGGCGGAGCGCCGCCGCATTCCCATAGTCGGGCGCGGCGCGATGCTGGCGGAGCTTACGAAGCGGAAACGGGCGGTCGCCGTGGCCGGGTCCCATGGAAAGACCACCACGACCTCCATGCTGGCTCTGATTCTCGACGCTGCCGGGCTGGACCCGACGGTGGTCATCGGCGGAGTGGTCGACGCCCTGGGGGGCAACGCCCGGCGGGGGAGTGGGCCTTTCATGGTCGTCGAGGCCGACGAGAGCGACCGGTCGTTCTTGCATCTGGCTCCCGAGATTGCAGTGGTAACGAACGTGGACGACGAGCACCTGGAGGCGTACGAGGGATTCGATTCGCTCGTGCGTGCGGTCGGGACGTTCGCGGCCAGCGTGCCGCAGAGCGGTTGCCTGGTGGCGTGCACGGATGATCCGCAGGCCGCTCGGGTGGCGGCGCGTTGCCCGCGTCCCGTCGTGACCTACGGGATCGAGAACCCGTCTGCGGGCGTGCGCGCGGATCGAATCGAGCTCGGGCCGTCCGGATCCACGGCACGGGTGACCACGAGCATCCGCGACCGGTGCGCCGAGGTGGAGCTGAAGCTTGCGGTTCCGGGTCGCCACAACCTGCTCAACGCGCTGGCGGCAATCGGAGCGGCGTCGTGGCTGGGGGTCGCTCCGGATACCGTGGCCGGCGCCCTGCGCCGTTTCTCCGGGGCGGCTCGTCGATACGCTCGCCACCACCTTCCCGGTGGCATCGAAATCGTGGACGACTACGCTCACCACCCGACCGAGATTCGGGCGGTCCTGAAGACGGCCCGGCTCGGCGCTCCGCGCCGCCTGGTCGTGGTGTTCCAGCCGCACCGGTACTCCCGGACGGCGCGTCTGCTGGACCGTTTCGGCCAGGTGCTGGGGCAGGCGGACGCCCTGTTGCTCACAGAGATCCATGCGGCGAGCGAGCCCCGGCTGGAGGGGATCGACGCGGCCGCCGTCGCGCGGGCCGTGCGGCGCCATTCAAGGATACCCATCGAGATCGCCGCCGGCCTCGACGACGCCGCGTCGCGCGTGACGGCGATGGTCGAGGCGGGCGATCTGGTGGCCGTGCTCGGGGCGGGATCGATTGGGAGACTGGCCCCGCGCCTCGTCGAGCTGCTCCGGGGGAGGGGCGCGTGATGGCGGTGTACGTACGTCCCGAACCACGGTTTCGACGCGCCTACGTGCAGCCGATGGGCCGCCGGTGGTTCGTTCGCCGGCTTGGTCTCGGTGTGCACCTGTTCCTGGTTCTGGCCGCGGCTGGCGGCCTTGCGTGGTCGTTCGACTGGCTGCGGCATGCAGACGTCCTCCGCATCGACAGGATCACGGTCGAAGGCAACGAACGCCTGTCTTCCGGCGAGGTCGCCGGTCTCGTGGAGGTGCTGCGAGGCGAGAATCTGCTGGTCGCCGATCTCGAGGCGGGACGCGCCGGCCTGTTCGCTTCCGGCTGGATTCGGGAGGCGGCGTTGCGCCGCGTCCTGCCCTCGGCGCTGCACGTGACGTTGGAAGAGCGCGAGCCGGTCGGGTTGAGCAGGTTCGGTTCCAGCCTGTATCTGGTGGACGTCACAGGGCATGTCATCGATGAGTTCGGACCCCGGTTCTCCGACCTCGACCTGCCGATCATCGACGGGCTGTCCGCCCGCGGGGGCGAAGGCGGCCCGGCGGTCGAAACGCGCCGTGCGGCGCTCGCTGCACGTCTGATGGAGGAGATGGATGCGGACCGGGAGCTTGCTGCACGCGTTTCGCAGGTGGACGTCGCCAATCCGCACGACGCGGTCGTGCTGCTGAACGGAGATCCGGTCCGCGTTCATCTTGGCGCCGAACATTTCGTTGCGCGGCTCCGAACCTACCTGGAAATCGCGCCGGCGCTCCGGCAGGCGGTGCCGGACATCGACTACGTGGATTTGAGGTTCGACGAGAGAGTGTACGTCGGTCCGGCGGACGCCGCGGCCGTGGCGCGCCGCATCGCTTTGCAGAGGAGACTGGCGGAGTCGGCCCGGGTCGGGCTTGCCGCCGAGAGCGGCCAACGGAGGCAGCGTGGCACGTAGGGAGCAGTACGTCGTCGGCCTCGACGTGGGCACTTCCAAGGTCGCCGCCATCGTCGGCGAGGCGATGCGGGACGGCGGCGTCGACATCATCGGGATCGGCGTCGCGGACGCGCACGGTGTTCGCCGCGGCGTCGTCGTCAATCTCGAGGCGGCCGTCGAGTCGATAAAGAAGGCGATAGAGGAAGCCGAGCTCACCGCCGGCGTCGAGATCGACACCGTGCATCTCGCGCTGTCCGGCAGTCACGTCAAGGCGTTCAACAGCCGGGGCGTGGTGGCGGTCGCGGGACAGAACCGCGAGATCACGCGCCAGGACGTTCGGCGCGCGATCGACGCCGCGAAAGCCGTTTCGCTGCCGAACGGCCGCGAGGTGCTGCACACGCTGCCGCAGGATTTCGTGGTGGACGAGCAGGATGGCATCGGGGCCCCGATCGGGATGACGGGGGCTCGTCTGGAGGTGAACGTCCACATCGTTACCGGCAGCAGGTCGACGACGCAGAACCTGGTTACCTGCGTCAACCGGGCCGGTGTCACCGTGGCCGCCACGGCGCTCGGCCAGCTCGCCGCGGCGGAGGCCGTGCTGACGTCCGACGAGAAGGAGCTCGGGGTCGCTCTGGTGGACATCGGGGGCGGGACGACGGACTTCGCGGTGTTCGAGCGAGGCAGCTTGTGGCACACGGGCGCCATTGCGCTGGGCGGCGACCACTTCACGAACGACATCGCCGTCGGCCTGCGCACCCCGATTCCGCAGGCGGAGAAGACGAAGCGCCGCAGTGGGTGCGCCCTGACGGCGCTCGTCGATGAAGAGCAGACGGTGGAGATTGCCAGCGTGGGCGGCCGCCAGCCGCGGATCATGTCGCGCCGGATCCTGGCCGACGTGCTGCAGCCGCGCGCCGAGGAGGTCTTTCACCAGCTCTGGGACGAGATTCAGCATCGTGGCTACGAGGGCGCGCTGAACTCCGGCATCGTGCTGACCGGGGGCGGCTCCGTCCTCGACGGCATGCCGGAGATTGCGGATCAGATATTCGATCTGCCGATCCGCCGCGGCTGTCCGGTCGGTGTGGGCGGATTGACGGATCACGTCAACGATCCGGCATTTGCGACCGCCGTCGGGCTGATCATGTACGCGAGCCGGCGGCAGATGTCCGAGCAGGACCACAACACCGGCGGCGCCTTGAGCAGGGTTGCCGGGCGACTGCGTCTCCTGTTCAAGGAGTTCTTTTAGAGGCGAAGGAGGATGGCATGGCGGAAAGCGGCAGAATCCTGCCCGGGTCCGAGCCTGCGTCGGACGGAGATCTCAGACTGACCCTGGAGGACACGGTTCGAACCGGGGCCCGGATCAAGGTGGTCGGTGTAGGTGGCGGCGGGAGCAACGCGGTGGGCCGGATGGTGGTCGGAGGGGTCAGGGGCGTCGACTTCATCGTGGCCAACACCGACGCCCAGGCGCTGGGGCAGAACGAGGCGCCGGTCCGCCTGCAGATCGGGGCGAAGGTGACGAGCGGCCTCGGCGCCGGCGCGGATCCCAACGTCGGCCGTCAAGCGGCCCTGGAAGATACCGAGCAGCTTATCGCTGCGCTGAGCGGCGCGGACATGGTCTTCGTCACGGCAGGCCTCGGGGGCGGGACCGGGACCGGTGCTGCGCCGGTGGTTGCGGCGCTCGCCAGCGAGCTCGGCGCACTGACAATCGCGGTGGTGACGAAGCCCTTCAAGTTCGAGGGCAAGCGGCGGGCGGTGCAGGCCGAGCGGGGCCTGGACGAGCTTCGCGCGTCGGTCGATACGGTCATTGCCATCCCCAACGAACGGCTGCTCGGGCATATCGAGCAGACGACCAGCCTGACCGACGCGTTCCTGCTCGCCGACGATGTCCTGCATCAGGCCATCCGGGGCATTTCCGATCTCATCCTCGTACCCGGGATGATCAACCTGGACTTCGCCGACGTGAAGACCATCATGTCCGGTATGGGCATGGCCATCATGGGAACGGGCTACGGTGAAGGCAAGGACCGTAGCGTTGACGCGGCGAACAAGGCCATCGCGAGTCCGCTGATCGAGGAAGCACGGGTCGAGGGCGCGCGCGGAATCATCGTCAACATCACCGGCGGCTCCGACCTGTCCATGCTCGAGGTCAGCCAGGCGACCACGATCATTCATGAGGCGGCGCACGAGGAAGCCAACATCATCTTCGGGGCGGTCATCGATCCTTCCATGGAGGGTAAGGTGAAGATCACCGTCATCGCGACCGACTTCGAGGGGCTTGAGCCCGGTAGAAGCGCATCGCCGACGCTTTCCGACACGCCGGTCGATCTGCAGCAGTATGCGCATCGCCGTGAGGAGGAAAACGCGGCACCGATGGCGGTGGCGGCGGCCGGGGGGGGAGGCATCACGATGTCGCGGCGCGCCTCGATAGAGTTCTCCCCGGCGCTGGACTCGATCGATGCGTCCGCTGCGGGCGACCCGGCGGGCGAGGGACTCGACTCCGAAGAAGAATCGAGGCCGGCGCCGCTTCCCGCTTTCTTGCGGCGGCCGGTCGAATAGCATCGCCGCCGTTGCCTCCGCCCGGACCGTTCCCGTGGCAAGACCACCTGGTGGGGGGCGGCAACCCGGGCGCGTCGCGGATCCCGCGGGCCGTCGGCGCTCGGGGCGCCCCGCTGGTCAGAGGGGTTCGTGCCCGGCGCCGTTCACCTGGGCGTCAAGCGCGGTTGCTCGAGCGTCGGGTCAGCGGCCGAGCAACGCGACCTGGGCGATGGACAGATCGCGCGAGTGCGTCATCGTGAGCAGCGCGCCGGTGGCGCCGAGCGCATCGAAGCGCCGGCGGGCTCCGCCATGCAACGCCAGTTGCGGGGGGCCGCCCCGGCGGACGACCTCGACGTCGCGCCACAGCACACCCTGTGCGCGTCCCGTGCCGAGCGCCTTCATCGCCGCCTCCTTGGCGGAGAATCTCGCGGCCAGGTGCTGTGCCGGCACCCGGCGGCGCAGGCAGTAGTCGGCTTCTTCGTCCGTGAAGATTCTCGTGATGAAGCGGTCGCCGTAGCGGGCCACGAGATCGCGCACCCGCGCGACTTCTTCGATGTCGATACCGATTCCGACCACCGCGTAGCGGCTCACGCCGGCGGCGCTGTCGTGTTCGCCGCGGCGATCGGGAAATAGAGGATGCGCTGGCAGCTCTCGCACTGAATCAACCTTTGGTTCAGCCGCACGTCGTTGTGGAGTTGCGGTCGCAGACGGACCTGGCACGATCGGCAGCGCCCGTCTTGCACCTCGCTGACGGCGATTCCCTTGCGGCCGCGCATCAGGGTGTCGAAAGTCTCCAGCAGGCGCGGAGAGAGGCCGCGCACGATCTCCTCGCGGTCACCGGCGTGGTGCTCGACCCGGGCCTGAAGGCGTTCCCGTTCCTGTTCGAGACGGCGTTGTTCTTCGTCGACCGTGGCCCGCTCCTCCGCGAGGGCCTGCCGCGCGGCTTCGATGTCGGACGACAGTTCGTCGGCCTCCATCATCATCTCGAGTGTGCGATCCTCGCGTTCTCGGATGGCCGTGGTCGCGCGCTCGATTTCGGCCTGAACCGCCCAGAGCTCCTTGTTGGTCTTGACCGCCATCGAGTGTTCTCTGGAGGTAGCCAGCTTCTTCTCGAGCGCGGCGGTTTCCTTCTCGATGTCCCGGCGGGCGGCCTTGTTCGCCGTGAGCCGTTGCTCGGCGGCTTCGAGGCTGCCGGCATGCCCGGCGACGCGGGCCTCGAGCTCCTCACGCAGCGCGGGCAGCGACCCGATGGTTTGCCGGGCCGCGGCGACGGCGGTTTCCAATACCTGCAGCCGAATCAGTCGTTCGAGGTCGGGAAGCATGGGTCACGCAAGAAAAAAGCCCCGCACGGGCGGGGCCTGGTATCTCCGGTCGCGCGGCCGAGACGCCGGTCGCGCGAAAATGGTGGTGGGCCCACCAGGATTCGAACCTGGGACAGGCCGGTTATGAGCCGGCGGCTCTGACCGCTGAGCTATGGGCCCCCGGGCAGGCACTACGTGCCTCCTTCGAGAAACGCTCGCAGCTTGCGGCTGCGGGACGGGTGACGCAGCTTGCGCAACGCCTTGGCTTCGATCTGACGAATCCGCTCGCGGGTCACGGCGAAGTTCTGTCCGACTTCCTCGAGCGTGTGCTCGCTGCCGTCCCCTACGCCGAACCGCATCTTGATCACCTTTTCCTCGCGCGGCGTCAGCGATTTCAGCACCGACGCCGTCTGTTCCCGCAGATTGAGGCTGATGACGGCGTCCGACGGCGATACGACCTGCCGATCCTCGATGAAGTCGCCGAGGTGGCTGTCCTCCTCCTCCCCGATCGGGGTTTCCAGCGAAATGGGCTCCTGGGCAATCTTGAGCACCTTGCGGACCTTGGTGACGGGGATGTCCATTCGTTCGGCGATCTCTTCCGACGACGGCTCGCGCCCGAACTCCTGCACCAGGGCTCGCGAGGTGCGCAGCAGCTTGTTGATCGTCTCGATCATGTGTACCGGGATGCGGATGGTTCGCGCCTGATCCGCGATCGCGCGGGTGATCGCCTGTCGGATCCACCATGTCGCGTACGTCGAGAACTTGTAGCCGCGCCGGTACTCGAACTTGTCCACGGCTTTCATCAGGCCGATGTTGCCTTCCTGGATCAGGTCGAGGAACTGCAGGCCGCGGTTGGTGTACTTCTTGGCGATCGAGACCACGAGACGGAGATTGGCCTCGACCAGCTCCTTCTTGGCGCGCTCGGCCGACGCCTCGCCGCGTTCCATGGTGGCCAGCATGCGCGTCAATGAACCGGGCGATTCCTCGAGGTCCGCCAGGGATTTTCGCAGTCCGGTCCGCAGGTCCCGTCTCTGCCGTCGCAGGCGCGCCAGCTCCTTTTCGGCGAGCCGCTGTCGAGCAGCCGGACCGAGTCTCCGGTTCAGTGCCGCGAGATCGCCCTGCGCGCGTTGCACCGTCGCCGCCGATGCCCGGAGGCCGTCCATCCAGCGCTGCTTGACCGGCTCGGTGAAGTCCATGCCGCGGATCAGACGTGCGAGCCGCACGCGCGCTCGGAGCACCTGCCGCTGGCACGCTCGGCGGCGTTGCCGGTCCCGCTTCGGTACGCGGTCCAGCGCGGCCTGTCGTTCGTCCGCCTCGGACTGCGCGACGCGGATGGCGTCGAGCCGGTCGAGAAGCTGCTGCTCACGATGTCCCGCGGGCGTTCCCTGAGGCGCTGCATCCTGCACCACCACCAACTCGCGCGGCGTGCGATCGCCGTCCTTCAACTCGTCGCCGAACGCGATGATGGCGCGGGCGACGGAGGGCGTCCGAGACAGGATCTTGAGTACGGAGAGCTTGCCGCGCTCGATGCGCTTGGCGATCTCCACCTCGCCGTCGCGCGTCAGCAGCGGCACCGTTCCCATCTCGCGCAGATACATGCGGACGGGGTCGCTGGTCTTGTCGATCGGGCTCGGCGTGAGATCGAACTCCGGCTCGTCGGTTCCCTCCGCGGCGCGCTCCAAGCGCTTCTTTTCCTTGTACTTGTCTTCGGATTCGACGACGTCGATGCCGGCGTTTCCGAGCGAGGCGAACAATTCGTCGAGCTCTTCGGACGAACTCATTCCGGCTGGCAGCAACTCGTTGATCTCGTCGAAGAGGAGATAGCCGCGCTCCTTGCCGACGATGATCAGTTGCTGGATCTCGTCGTACCGCTCTTCGATCGACAACTGCTTGCCTGGCATCCCGTTACCTCGTGCGGTCGGCCTGCCGTTGCGGATCAACGCGTCACTCGGGGCCTTCGCCGCGGGGGGACGCGCCACGGTGGAGATTGTATATGGCGGCGCTGCATCGTGCTCGGCGCCCGCGAATCCGGCACGGTTCGCACCGCGGCAGGCGGCGCGTGCGTCATCCCGCGAGGTCCTCGATGCGTTGCAGAAGATCCTTCTTGCGCGTCCAGAGGTCGTCGATCTCCTTGAGGGCGTCCGGCGAGCCGTCCTGTTGCCGGCGATCGATGGCCTGTTGCAGGGCGGCCCGCTCGCGGTCGTAGCGCCGCTTTCGCAACTCCATCCCGCAGTCGGCGACATCCGCCGACGCCACGGGGTCCCGGGCGATCGTCTTCACCCGTTCCGCGTCTTCCTCGTCGAGTCGCTCGACGAGCGTCTCGGGCAGCCCGGCCGAGGGGATGGTAGCGAGCGTCCCGGCGAGGTCGAGTATGCGAACCGTCTGCAGTCCCTCGATATCGGCCGGCTCGAGCTCCGAGAGCACCGCCTGCGCGGCCGCGGGCGTGTGGATCAGCGCCCAGATCAGTCCCTTCTCGGCGGGCAGCAGCGCCGTCTGCGCCGCGCGGATGTCCGACTGAACGGCCGACCGCTCCGGCTTGGCCCCCTCGCGCAGCTCGGCGCGGAAGAGCCCCTCGGGCACGCGGGCGAGGTGTTCGACCCGGTCGACGAACCGATCGCGGGCCACCGGATCGCGGACGGCCTGCGCTACGGACTTCATTTGCTCGAGCAGGGCGCGGCTTTCCCGCGCGCGGGAGAAGTCCCGTCCCGCCGCCGCGCCATCGAGCAGATCGTCCAGATACGGCCGCGATGCCCGGAGGAGTTCGGCGTAGGCGTCGCCGCCGCGTTCCCGGATGTACCCGTCGGGATCGTCGCCGGGAGGAAGCTGGACGACGTTGACCTGAAATCCCTGCGCCAGCAGGAGCTCGCCCGAACGGGCGGCGGCTCCCTGGCCGGCCGAGTCGGGATCGAAGCTGAGCAGGGTTCTGGAGCAGAATCGCCGCAGCAGCCGTACGTGCCGCTCCGTCAGCGCCGTGCCGCACGTGGCGACGACCGGTTTCACACCGGCTTGCAGCGCCTGGGCGAGGTCGAAGTACCCTTCGACGAGGACGGCGTAGCCGACCTCGCGGACGGCCTGCTTCGTCAGGTGCAGCCCGTACAGAAGCCTGCCCTTCGAGTACAGCGGCGTCTCCGGCGAGTTGAGGTACTTGGGCTGCTGATCGGCCGCGAGGGCCCGCCCGCCGAACGCGATGACCGATCCGGTCTCGCGCGCGATGGGAATCATCAACCGCTGGCGGAATCGGTCGTACGGTCCTCCCCCGTCGCGTTGCGCCACGAGTCCGCTCTTGAGAAGCAGGTCGAGCGGTTGTCCCTGGTCCCGCAGGTGGCGGGTCAGGCCGCTTCCTTGCGGTGCGTAGCCGAGACCCAGCCGCTCGATCGTCTCCGGCCGAATGTCCCGCTGCTCGAGGTAGCGCAGCGCGGCGGCGCCGGCAGCGGCGCGCAGTTGCGCGCGGAAGTACGCATCGGCGAGCTCGTGAACATGCAGCAGAGCCTCCCGTTCCGCGACCTCGGCCCGGTCGCGCTGCGGGTCGTCCGATTGCGGGACGGCCAGCCCGACGCGCTGGGCCAGCGACTGCACGGCCTCGGGAAAGCTGAGCTTCTCGTAGAGCTCGATGAACTTCAGGACGTCTCCGCCGGTCGAGCAGCCGAAGCAGTGGAAGAAGCCCTTCTCGCGGTTGACGTTGAAGCTCGGGGTCTTCTCGCGATGAAAGGGGCAGAGCCCCTTGAACGTGCCTCCCGCCTGCCTGAGGGGCACGACATCCTGGATTACGTGGACGATGTCGGCCTGGGCCTTGAGGTCGGCGACGAACCCCGGCGGGAAGCGTGCCATGCTCGACCTCAGTCCTTGAGCTCGATGACCGTCACGCCCCGGCCGCCGTGCTCCGGCGCGGCCGCCTGGAACTTCGCGACCAGGGGATGCTCGTCGAGGAAACCGGCTATGGCCCGCCGCAACTGTCCGGTTCCGTGACCGTGGATCACCCGCAGTTGCCCCAGCCCGCCGAGAAGCGCCTGGTCCACGTACTTTTCCACGCGCGACAGCGCGTCGTCGACGCGGCATCCGATGACGTTGAGCTCCTCCGGAGCCGCTGCGTCCGCCGCCACGGCGACCGTCACTCCCCCCCGCGCCGAGGCCGCCGCTGCGACGGTTCGAAGCTGCGCGGCCGGCACGTGCAGCCGCTTCCCCCGCGCTTCGATCTCCGCGTCGTCGCCGTGCATCGCGACGAGTGTTCCTTCCAGCCCCAGGTTTTCGACTCGAACCCGGCTGCCCGCGGCGGGCGGGGTGTGGGGCGCAGGCGGTTGCGGCGGCGCCGGCAGAGCCGCGGCGGAGCGGTCGCGCATCGTCTCGAGCGCATCGACCGCCGCGCGCTTCAACTCGCCGGCCGCGCCGGTCGTGATCCGTTGCCGGGGCTCGTCGCCGGTCGGTTTCACGAGCGCTCCCGCACGAGCCCGCAGATCCTTGACGATCTCCTCGACGACAGCACGCGCCGCCTTGATCTCCGCATCCACGCCGGTTCGAAGGCGTTGTCGCGCCGATTTCTCCTTCTCGTCGAACGCCTGCCGCGCCCGCTCCAGCGCCGCGCTCTCCTCCTCGAGCCGGCGGCGGCCGGCCTCCAGCTCGGTGCGCTGCTCGTTCACCCGCGCCATGTCGCGCTCCACCCGGGCGAGGTGTTCGGCCAGTTGCGCCTCGCGGGCGCTGCGCCGGCCGCGCGCGTCGTCGACGATTGCGGGAGGGACCCCGAGGCGCGCCGCGATCTCGAGCGCCAGACTGCGGCCGGGCGAGCCGTACGTCAGCTGGTAGGTCGGTGCATAGGTGTCCGGATCGAAGCCGAATCCGGCGCAGGCGACGCCGTCGGTCGTCGAGGCGTACGACTTCAGCATGTCGTCGTGGGTGGTCGCGGCGACGAGGGCGCCGCGCTGCCGGAAATGATCGATGATCGCGGCGCCCAGCGCGCCTCCTTCGACCGGATCGGTTCCGGCGCCGACCTCGTCGAGCAGCACCAGGGCCGGCAGGGCCAGTCGACTCTCCATGGACACGATGTTCGTGATGTGACCGGAGAAGGTCGACAGGCTGTCGGCGATCGACTGTTCGTCGCCGATGTCCGCGAAGACCGCCTGAAACACCGGCAGCGCGGCTCCCCGGCCGGCCGGCACATGGAGACCGGCCTGGGCCATCAGGACCAGCAGGCCGACGGTCTTCAGAGCGACGGTCTTGCCGCCCGTATTGGGTCCGGTGACGATCAGCGCGCCGACGGGCGGCGCAATGCGCAGATCGACCGGTACCGGTCCGTTGCGGGGCGAGTCCGTCTCGTCCGCTCGTTCGCCGTCCGCGGCCCGCGTGCGGACCGCGGCGATGAGCAGCGGGTGCCTCGCCTCCGGCAGCTCGATCCGGGCATCGGCGGAAATGTGCGGCTCCACTCCATCGACGAGACGCGAGAAGCTCGCCCGCGCCTGGATCACGTCGAGCTCTTCGGCCGCGGCCAGCGTCCGCCGCAGATCGAACGCGCGCTTGCGGAGCGTGTCGGCCAGGGCGAGAAGGATCCGGTGGATCTCCTCGCTCTCGAGCTCCTCGAGGGCCACGATGTCGTTGTTGATCTCGACGGTGCTGAGCGGCTCGAGGAACAGGCTTGCCCCGCTGCCGGAACTGCCGTGCACTATGCCCGGGATCGCGGCGCGGTGCTCGGATCGGACGACCAGCACGAACCGACCTCCCCGCTCGGTGACCACCCTCTCCTGCAGGTACTTCGCGGTGTCGCGCCCGCGCAGGTACGACTCGAGCGTCCCGCGCAGCCGGTTGCGCTGCCGCCGCAAGCGATCTCGGAGCGTGCGCAGCTTGGGGCTGGCGTCGTCGAGCACCTCGCCCTCGGGATCGATGGCTGCGCGGATGGCGCGTATTTCCCGTTCGAACGACTGCACGGCGCCGATGACATCCTCCAGCTTCGGATAGGGTCCGCCGGCGGCGTTGCCGAACGCCGCGCGGACGGCGTCCATCGAGGACAGGAAGCGGGCCAGTCCGACGAGCTGGAGCGGTTCGATGACGCGTCCCTCCACGGCGAGCGCGGCGACGGTCTGGGCCAGATCGGCCGGGGCGTCGAGGCCGAACGGGGCATTCGCGTCGATGTACGCGAGGCCCTCGCTGGTGG
The DNA here is from genome assembly GCA_965116825.1 of Vicinamibacterales bacterium. Lineage (GTDB taxonomy): Bacteria > Acidobacteriota > Vicinamibacteria > Vicinamibacterales > UBA8438 > WTFV01. The sequence goes on along the minus strand of OZ220736.1, from coordinate 555,496 downwards.
CCGCGAGCGAGGCGGCGACCGTGTCGGCATCGGTCGCCGGTACGAGGCGGTCGAGGGCCGCCGCTCCGAGCGGGGTAAGCGCCAGGCTGCGAACCGCGGTCACGATACGATTGAATTCCAGCGCCTGGAGGGTCCCGTCGTTCATCGTCGTGTCGATTGCGGCTACTGCAGGTGATTGATGAGGCTCGCCATCGTCGCCGCGCCGAGCCCGTTGTCGATGTTGACGACGGCTACGCCCGTGGCGCAACTGTTCAGCATGCCGAGCAGCGCCGACAGTCCGCCGAAGCTGGTGCCGTATCCGATGCTGGTCGGCACCGCGATGACCGGCGCGCGGACCAGGCCGCCGACCACGCTGGGCAACGCTCCCTCCATCCCGGCGACGGCGATGATGACGCGGGCGGCGTCCAGGCGCTCGCGCTCGGCCAGCAGCCGGTGCAGCCCGGCGACGCCGGCGTCGTACACGGTTTCGACCCGGTTGCCCAGGGCTTCGGCCGCGACCCGCGCTTCCTCGGCCACGGGCAGGTCGGACGTGCCCGCCGCGACGACGAGAACGAGACCGCGGCCGGTCGGCTCGGCGGCCGACCGGCGGGTGATGATGCGGGCGACGGCGTGGAACTGCGCGTCCGGTACGAGCGCACGCACCGCCTCGAACGCGTCGGGGCCGGTCCGGGTCACGATGAGGGTGTCGCCGTTCGCGACGATGCGCTCGGCGATGGCCGCGGTCTGCGCGGGCGTCTTGCCGGCGCCGAACACGATCTCGGGGCAGCCCCGGCGGACGCCGCGATGGTGATCGACGCGTGCGAACCCGAGGTCCTCGAACGGCTCGCGCCGCACCAGATCGAGGATGCGCGCCTCGGCGTCCCGCAGGCCGATCGCGCCGCCCTCGAAGTCCGACAGGATCGCACGTACGTGATCAGGCGTCATGTCCGCGGATGGCGCACGCCCACGCTGGCGGTCGCGTTGACTTGGCGCCACCGGGATTGTAACGTCGCCGCCAATGTCGTCGCCGGACGTCCTCGTGGTGGGGCTGTACTTCGCGGTGCTGATCGGCCTCAGCGTGTACGGTGCTCACCGGGGGTACCTGCTGTATCTCTATACGAACGGCCGGCGTCATCTCTATACGAACGGCCGGCGTCCCCGCCGTTCCCCGCCGGGCGAGTCGGCGCCGGCCGTGCCGCCCTCCGTCACGGTGCAGCTTCCCGTGTTCAACGAGGTGTACGTCGTCGAGCGTCTGATCGACGCCGTGGCGCGCCTGCGCTACCCGCGGGACCGTTTCGAAGTGCAGGTGCTGGACGACTCGACGGACGAGACCAGCGGCGTGGCGCGCGCGTCGGTCGAGCGCTGGCGGGCGCGGGGCCTCGCCATCAGCTACCGCCGGCGCGCGCGTCGGACCGGTTTCAAGGCGGGAGCGCTGGCCGCGGGGCTGCGCGTCGCCACCGGCGAGCTGATTGCGGTCTTCGATGCCGACTTCATGCCTCCTCCGGACTTTCTCGAACGCGCGGTCGGCGTCTTCGCCGACCCGCAGGTCGGTCTGGTCCAGGCGCGTTGGGGACATGCCAATCGCCGCTACTCTCTGCTGACGCGGCTGCAGGCGTTGCTGCTCGACGGCCATTTCGTGCTGGAGCATGGAGGCCGCCACCGTGGCGGCTGCTTCTTCAACTTCAACGGTACGGCCGGGATCTGGCGGCGCGCCGCGATCGAGTCGGCCGGCGGCTGGCAGCACGACACGCTCACCGAGGATCTCGATTTGAGCTACCGGGCGCAACTCGCCGGCTGGCGGTTCGTCTTTCTCCCCGAGGTGGTGGCGCCGGCCGAGCTGCCGGTCGAGATGAGCGCGTTCAAGTCGCAGCAGCACCGTTGGGCCAAGGGCTCGATCCAGACCTGCCGGAAGGTCCTGCCGGCCGTGCTGCGGGCCGAGGTGCCGTTGCGGGTCAAGGCGGAGGCGGTGCTGCACCTGACCGCCAACTTTCACTACCTGCTGGTCCTGGCGCTGTGCGTGCTGGTCGTGCCTGCGCTCGTCGCCCGGACCGCGTCCGTCGACGGCCACCGTCTGCTGCTCGTCGATGCGGCGCTCTTCAGTCTGGCCGCGGTATCGGTCGTCACATTCTACGCAGTGAGCCAGCGCGAGATCGGAGGGCGCTGGTGGGTCCGTCTGCGGGACCTTCCGGCCATGATCGCGCTGGGTCTCGGCCTTTCCGTCAACAACGCGTTGGCGGTCGTCGAGGCGTTGTCGGGACGCACCGGCGAGTTCAGGCGTACCCCGAAGTACGGCGTGCGGGCGGGGGGCGATCGCCTCGCGGTCGACGTTCGCCGGCGCCCGCTGCCGGTTCAGCCCGTGGTCGAGATCGCGTTCGGGGCCTGGTTCACGCTGGCCATCGCGTACGCCATCGCCAAGGGCGTGTACGGTGCGGTGCCGTTCCTCGCGCTCTTTCAGGTCGGGTTCTTCTACGCCGGATTCGCCTCGCGTGCCCCGCGCTACGACACGCGGCCGATCGGCGAGGGTCCGGCCGCAGGAGGCGCCCCGTGACCCAATCCGGGGCGGTTCCGAAGGCGGGCCTCGAAGGGGTCGTGGCAACCTCGTCCGCAATCTGTCACATCGATGGCGCGCGGGGGGTTCTGGCCTACGCCGGGCACGACATCCACGACCTTGCGCGCGAGGCGGAGTTCGAGGAGGTTTGCTACCTGCTCTGGCACCGGCGCCTGCCGTCGCGCGCCGAGCTGGGCGACCTGCAATCCGAGCTCGCCGCGGGCCGCCGGCTGCCGGAGGCGATGCTCCGGCTGATGCGCAGCCTGCCGGCCGGTCAAGCGATGGACACGCTGCGCACGCTGGTCTCGGCCCTCGCCCATTCGGATCCGGAAGCGGACGACCAGTCGCCCGCCGCGGCCTACCGGAAGGCCGTGCGGCTCACCGCGCAAGTCGGCAGCCTCGTGGCGACCTGGGGACGGCTGAACGCGGGCGGCGGTCCGCTGGATCCCGATCCGGCGCTCGGTCATGCCGCGAACTTCCTCCTGCAGCTCACCGGCGAGCGCCCGTCCGGGCTGGAGGCGCGGGCGCTCGACGTCGCGCTCATTCTGCATGCGGACCACGAGCTGAACGCCTCCACCTTCGCCGCCCGTGTGACCGCCGCGACCCTCAGCGACGTGCACTCGGCCGCGGTGGCGGGTATCGGCGCCCTCAAGGGGCCGTTGCACGGCGGGGCCAACGCCGAGGTGATGCGGATGTTGCTGGCGATCGGCGAGGACGCCGACGACGCGCGTGTCGAGCGGGCGGTGCGCGACATGCTGGCCCGCAAGGCCAAGGTTCCCGGCTTCGGCCATCGCGTGTACCGCACGGAGGATCCGCGCGCCACGCACCTGCGCCGCATGTCGCAGGAGATCGGCGAGCGCTCGGGCAGCACCCGCTGGTACGAGATGTCGCGGCGAATCGAGGCGGTGATGAAGGAGGAGACGAAGATCGACGCCAACGTCGACTTCTTCTCGGCGTCGACGTACTACATGCTGGGTATCCCGATCGAGCTCTTTACGCCGGTCTTCGCGGTCAGCCGGATCGCCGGTTGGACCGCCCACGTACTCGAGCAGTACGCGAACAACCGGCTCATCCGGCCCCGCGCGGAGTACGTCGGGCCCGAGTATCCGCAGCCGTTCACGCCGCTCGACCGGCGCTGATCGGCCCGGCGGACCGCCGCTCCGGATGGCAGACCGCGGCTCCCTCTATAATTGGGAACGCGCCCGCGCGCGGCTCGATGCATCACCGCCAGATCCGCAATTTCTCCATCATCGCGCATATCGATCACGGGAAGTCGACCCTCGCGGATCGCTTTCTCGAGATCACGGGTGCGCTGCGGCCCCGCGAGATGGAGGCCCAGGTTCTCGATTCGATGGACCTGGAGCGGGAGCGGGGCATCACCATCAAGGCCCATGCGGTACGCCTGTCCTACATAGCGGACGACGGCGAATCCTATGTGCTGAACCTGATCGACACCCCCGGCCACGTCGACTTCTCCTACGAGGTCACCCGCTCTCTGGCGGCCTGCGAGGGCGCGCTGCTGCTGGTCGACGCCTCGCAGGGCGTCGAGGCGCAGACGGTCGCGAACGCCTATCTCGCGGTCGACAACGACCTGGAGATCGTGCCGGTCATCAACAAGGTCGACCTGCCGGGGGCCCAGCCGGACGAGACCGCGGTGCAAATCGAGGACCTCGTCGGGCTCGACCCCTCGCTTGCGCTGCTCGCGAGTGCGAAGGAGGGCAGCGGCGCGCGCGAGATTCTCGAGGCCGTCGTCACGCGTGTGCCGCCCCCGGCCGGCGATCCGGATGCTCCGCTCCGAGCCCTGATCTTCGATTCGTGGTACGACGCCTACCGCGGTGTCATCGTGTTGATCCGCGTCGTCGAGGGCGTTGTCCGGTCGCGCATGAAGGTGCGTCTGATGGCGGCGGCGCAGGACTTCGAGGTGGAGCAGGTGGGCGTCTTCGCGCCCAAGCCGCAGGCCGTGGACCAGCTCGGCGTGGGGGAGGTCGGCTTCCTGATCGCCAATGTCAAGAACGTCTCGGATGCGCGGATCGGGGACACGGTCACCGAGGCGTCCCGTTTGGCGGGGCGGCCGCTCCCCGGCTTCAAGGAAACGAAGCCGATGGTGTTCGCAGGTCTCTACCCGGTGGAGAGCCACCAGTACTCGGATCTGCGCGAGGCGCTCGAGAAGCTGCGGCTCAACGACGCCGCGTTCTTCTTCGAGCCGGAGACGTCGGCCGCGCTCGGCTTCGGGTTCCGCTGCGGGTTTCTCGGCCTGCTGCACATGGAGATCGTGCAGGAGCGGCTCGAGCGCGAGTTCGACATGGATCTGGTGACGACCGCGCCCGGCGTTCTCTACCGCGTGACCACCACCGACGGTGACGTGTTCGACATCGACAGCCCGGCCAAGCTGCCCGACGCCGGCCACATCGCGAGGGTCGAGGAGCCGGTCATCACGGCGATGATTCTCACCCCCGCGGATCAGGTAGGGGGCATCCTGAAGCTCTGCCAGGAGAAGCGCGGCGTCCAGAAGGCTCTCGAGTACCACGCGGCGCACCGCGTGCTGATCTCCTACGAGCTGCCGTTCAACGAGGTGGTGCTCGACTTCTACGACCGGCTGAAGACCCTGTCGCGGGGCTACGCGTCGCTCGACTATCATGTGAGCGGGTACTGGGAGTCGCCGCTCGTCAAGCTCGACCTGCTGGTCAACGGCGACCCGGTCGACGCGCTGTCCATCATCGTGCACAAGGAGAAGGCCTACGCGCGCGGGCGGGCGCTGGTCAGCAAGATGCGGCAGCTCATCCCGCGGCAGATGTTCGAGGTGGCCATCCAGGCGGCGGTCGGCACGCGCATCATCGCCCGCGAGAGCGTGAAGGCGCTGCGGAAGAACGTCACCGCCAAGTGCTACGGCGGCGACATCACCCGCAAGCGCAAGCTGCTCGAGCGGCAGAAGGAAGGCAAGCGGCGCATGAAGCGGGTGGGCAGCGTCGAGATCCCGCAGGAGGCCTTCCTCGCGGTCCTCAAGGTGGACAATGACTAGGACGAGAACGCGCACCCGGACGCCGGCCGAAACACGGGCGCGAACGCCGGCGGCCGGAGCGGATCCGTATCGCAAGTCCACGGCCCGCGAGTACTTCGAGTCGATCGTCATCGCCGTCATCCTGGCCCTGTTCGTGCGCACGTGGGTCGTGCAGGCCTTCACGATTCCGACCGGCTCGATGGAGCACAACCTGCTCGTCGGCGACTACCTGCTGGTCAACAAGTTCGTGTACGGCCCGACGCTCTCGGGGGCCGAACGGCTCCTCCTGCCCCAGGGGGAGGTCTCGCGCGGCGACATCATCGTGTTCAAGTTTCCGCGGGATCCGGAGCGCGACTTCATCAAGCGGGTCATCGGCCTGCCGGGCGAGACGCTCGAGGTGCGCGGGGGCGAGGTCCACATCGACGGCGAAGCGCTCGACGAGCCCTGGCTGCGGCAGCCGGGGACGGCGTCGGCGGCCGGGGCGGCGGTCATACCCCGCCGCGACAATCACGGGCCGGTTGCAATCCCGGCGGGCCACTACTTCATGATGGGCGACAATCGGGGCAACTCCGAGGACAGCCGCGTCTGGGGGCCTATGCCGCACGAACACATCAAGGGCCGGGCGGTGATCCTCTACTGGTCGTACGACTCCGGAAGTCCCGTAGTGATTCCCGAGCCCGGGATCGGCGCGGCGGTGCGCCGGATCGGTTCGATGGCCACGCACTTCTTCACACGCACGCGCTGGGACCGGATGCTGCGGCAGGTGCGCTGATACCGTCAGCCGGCGGCCGGCGGGGTGCGGCGCCCGAAGATTGCGGTGCCGACGCGCACCATCGTAGCGCCCTCCTCGATCGCGACCTCGAAGTCGCGGCTCATGCCCATGGACAGCTCGCCGAGAGCCGCCGGATCGAAACCCTCGTCCAGCAGAGTGTCGCGAAGCTCTCGGAGCCTCCGGAACCAGGGCCTGACCGCCTCCGGATCCTCCGACCACGGCGGCATCAGCATCAGCCCGCGCACGCGGGCGGCCCGGCATGTCCGGGCCGCCTCCAACACCGGGCGGAGCTCTTCCGCCCGCGCTCCGTGCTTGGTCTCCTCGCCGGCGAGATCCGCCTGAACGAGCAGGTTGGGCGCGGTCGCCGCCTCGGCCGCGGCCTGGTCGAGTCGCCGTAGCAGCCTTACGCTGTCGACGGAGTGAATCCAGTCGAAAGCGGCCGCGGCGCTGCGGGCCTTGTTGGACTGCAGGTGGCCGATCAGGTGCCACTTGACCCGCAGCCGGGACCCCCTTTCGAGCTTGACGAGCCCCTCCTGGACGCGGTTCTCGCCGAAGTCGGTGAGACCGACGCTCGCGCCGGCTTCGACGGCTGCCAGCGGGAACGTCTTCGAGACGGCTATGAGCCGGACGGCATCCGGACCTCGGCCGGCTGCCGTCGCGGCGCGTTCGATTCGTTCGTGGACGCGTCGGACGTTCGCGGCCAGGGCCTCCCGGCTTGGCGGCGTACTCAGTGCTCAGCGCTCCAGTGCGGCGATGCGCGATCTGGCGTCGGCCGCGTGCTCGCCGCCTCCATCCAGGCTGACCGCCCGCCGGAGCGCGGTCAGCGCGGGGCCGGCCCGGCCGATCTCGGCCAGCGCCACTCCCAACCAGTAGTACGCCGGCGCGTAGCCGGGGCTCCGGTCGGCCGCGTCCTCGAAGCGCTGCCGGGCGTCCTCGAGGTTCCCGGCCTCGCGAAACGCGATGCCCCGCGCGACGTACTCGGCCGCCTGCCGGCGTCCCGCTTCGAGTGCGGCCAGGGTCAGCCGCGTCGCCTCGCCGCGGGCCTCGGCGGCGTCCACGGGGCGTCCCGAACGCGTGAAGACGTTAGCCAGTCCATAGTAGGCGGCGATGTAGTCCCGCCGTATGGCGAGGGCGTCCTGGAACGCGTGTTCGGCGGCCGACCAGCGCTCCAGGGCCGAGTAGGCGACGCCGACGTTGTAGTGGCACTCGACGCAGTTCGGATCGAGTCCCGCGGCGAGCGTGAACCAGGTCACGGCGTCGTTGTGGGCGCCCTCGCGGTTGGCTCCGACGCCCGCCGCGAACAGCTCGTCCAAACGGTCGCGGGCGCCGTCCGCGATGATCCAGGGGGTGGCGCCCCGGTCGGGTCCCAGGAGGAACCGGATCTCCACCGCCCGCCGATCGCGGACCCGCACCCGGTAGACCTCGCTCTGCAGGGCGCCGAGCGCCGCCGTTGCCGCATAGAGGCCCGGGGCCACGTCCGACCGCACGAACCGGCCGTCGGATCCGGTTTCGAACTCGAGCGACGGGCCGTCGCCGTCGAGCGGCAGCAGGACGATGAGCGCCCCGGCGACCGCGGCCTGGCTCCGTTCTTCCACCACGGCTCCCCGCACGGCGCCGGCCGGTTGCGCGCTTGCCATACCGGCCGCTCCGGCGATGCCGAAGGCTGCGAGACACGCCACGGGCACGATGCGGCGCCACCGCCCCGGGATGTGCAGGTCATGCGGGCCGCGCGTCCCCATGTTCGTCAGTCTAGCAGCCTGCGGGAGGATTCCCGTCCCGCGCGTCGAAGAAGCCGGCCACCGACGCGAGATCGTGCGTCACCGGTGCAGGCGGAAGGGAGTCCAGAAAGCGGCGCCCGTATCCTTTCGTCCGCAGGCGCGGGTCCAGCAGCGCGAGCACGCCGCGGTCCGTGCGGTGCCGGAGCAGCCGGCCCAGCCCCTGCAGCAGAGTCAGGATGGCGAGCGGCATCTGGTAGTCGGAGAACGGATTGCCGCCGTCCGCGTCGATCTGCTCCATGCGGGCGGCCGTCAGCGGATCGCCGGGGGAGGCGAACGGGAGCTTGTCGATCACCACGCAGCTCAACGCGTCGCCGGCGACGTCCACTCCCTGCCAGAAGCTGGAGGTCGCCAGGAGGACCGCGTTGCTGGTGGCGCGGAACTCCCGGAGGAGGACGCTGCGCGGCGAGGTTCCCTGCACCAGCAGCGGATAGGGGAGGGTCGGATCGAGCCGGGCGTGCACGTCGCGGAGGTTCGCGTAGCTCGTGAAGAGCACGAACGCACGGCCGGCCGTGATCCGCAGCAGCGCCGTGACCTCGCGGGCCACGGCGGCGGTGAAGGCCGGATGGCGCGGCGGCGGCATCTCGCGCGGCAGGTACAGGATGGCCTGCTCGCGGTAATCGAACTCCGACGGCAACCGCAGCTCGGTGGCGTCGGCGATGCCCAGCCGTCCCCGGAGGTACGCGAAGGAAGCGTCGACCGTCAGGGTGGCGGAGGTCAGGACCGTGCTCTCCATCCGCTCGATCAGCAACTCGCGGATGATGTTCGACACGTCGATCGGCGCGGCGCGCAGGAATACGCCCCGGCCGCGCCGTTCCACGAAATAGACGTACGCGGCGTCGCCGGCGGCCAGGAGGAACGCAAGCTGCGTGCGGATCTCGTCCGCCCGCCGGCCGAGCGCCGCCAGATCCGTGCTCCCCGACGGCCCGGCGAGCCTGGAAAGCGCGCCGGCGAGATCGCCCAGGCTCCGCCCGAGGCGGCGGGCCGGCTCGGCGACCGCGGAGAGCGTGTCGGCAGTCACGCGGCTGCGCTCCCCGGCGGCAGCCGGCGCAAGCGCGCCGAAGAAGAGGTGGGCGTCGCTGCGCACGCTATCGAGCAGATCCAGCAGCTCGAGCACCGACGCCTCCTCGAGCTCGACGGCCGGAGGCGTTTCGCCGGCGAGGAGTCTCCGGCCGTCGTGGTACAGCTCGTCGAGCCGGCGGTTGCTGACCGCGATGCCGAAGTACTGCGTGGCCACGTCTTCGAGCTGATGCGCTTCGTCGATCACCGCGACCGCGCACGCGGGGATGACCTCGCCGTACGCGCTCTGGCGCACGGCGGCGTCCGCGCACAGCAGATGATGGTTGACGATGACGACGTCCGACTCCGCTGCGCGCTGCCGCATCGTCGTCACGAAGCACTCCTGGTAGGCGGGGCACTCCGTGCCGATGCAGTTCTCGGAGGTGGCGGCGACGTCGTTCCAGACGGCGAGGTTGTCGGGGAGGTCATCGATCTCGGCGCGGTCGCCGGTCTCGGTCCGGTCGGCCCACGCGGCGAGCTGGTCGAGCACGCTGCGTTCGGCCAGCGGCAGCAGCGAGGCCGCCGCTTCCGACCGCGCCGTCGCAAACCGGTGCAGGCAGAGGTAATTGCCGCGGCCCTTCATGTAGGTGGCCCGGAAATCGACCCCGAGCGCGTGCCGCAGGTCGGGGAGGTCCTTGTAGAAAATCTGGTCCTGGAGGTTCTTCGTGCCGGTCGAGATCAGCACGCGCTGACCGCTGAGGATGGCGGGGACCAGGTAGGCCAGGGTCTTGCCTGTCCCGGTGCCGGCTTCGGCCAGCAGGACCCCGCCGGTCTCGAGCACGTGCGCCGCCGCGGCCGCCATCTGCCGTTGGCCCGGCCGCGGCTCGAACGCCGGCATCGCGCGCGCGAGCGCGCCGTCGTCGGCGAGCGCTTCCGCGACCCGCGTCTCGAGCCCCGGTTCTAGATCCGGTCGTGGCGGGGAGGCGTCGGGTACAGCGGGAACTTCCGGCACAGCGCTTCGACCTCGCCTCGAACCCTGGCGGCGCCGCGGTCGTCGTCGGGGGCGCTCAGCACCCGCCCGATGAACTCCGCCACGGTGTCCATCTCCACCTCCGCCATGCCCCGGGTGGTCAGCGCCGGCGTACCGAGCCGAATGCCGCTGGCGACCATCGGCGGCTGCTCGTCGAATGGAATGGCGTTCTTGTTCACCGTGATGCCGGCCCGTCCCAGGGCCGCCTCGCAGACCGTGCCGGTGAGACCGCGGGAGAACACGTCGACCAGGAGCAGGTGATTGTCGGTGCCGCCGCTCACGATGCGAAAGCCCTGAGTCGCCAGCGCGCCGGCGAGGCGTTGCGCGTTCCGGACCACCTGACGCTGATAGTCGGCGAAGCCCGGGGTGGCGGCTTCCTTGAGGCAGACGGCCTTGGCGGCGACGACGTGCATCAGCGGTCCGCCCTGCACGCCCGGAAAGAGCGAGCGGTTGATGGCCTTGCGATGTGCCTCCCGGCAGAGAATCAGGCCGCCTCGGGGCCCGCGCAGCGTCTTGTGGGTCGTCGTGGTAACGACATCGGAATGCGGCACGGGGCTCGGATGAAGCCCGGCGGCGACGAGACCGGCGATGTGCGCCATGTCCGTCACCATCGCCGCTCCGACGGCGGCCGCGACCCCCGCGATGCGCGCGAAATCGATCGTGCGCGGATAGGCGCTCGCGCCGACCATGATCAGCGCCGGGCGATGCTCGTGGGCGAGCCGTTCGAGCGCGTCGTAGTCGATGCGCTCGTCGTCCCGGCGGACGCCGTAGGGGACGATCTCGTAGAGCTGCCCGGAGAAGTTCAGCGGATGCCCGTGGGTCAGATGCCCGCCGTGGGCGAGATCCATGCCCAGCACCGTCTGGCCCGGATCGAGCAGGGCGAAGTACGCCGCCATGTTCGCCTGGGCGCCCGAGTGCGGCTGCACGTTGGCGTGCTCGGCTCCGAACAGGGCCTTCGCGCGGTCGATGGCGAGCGACTCGGCTACGTCGACGTATTCGCAGCCGCCATAGTACCGCCGGCCCGGATAGCCCTCCGCGTACTTGTTGGTCAGGGGCGAGCCCATGGCCTCGATCACGGCGGCGCTCGTGAAGTTCTCGGAGGCTATCAGCTCGAGTCCGTCGTTCTGCCGCTCGATCTCCTTGAGGACCGCCCGGGAAATCTCGGGGTCGCTCTCGGCGAGCGGCTGCATGTGATCCGTGAGGCCGGCGAGCGTGCCGGCTCGGCCGGCGTCGAGGGTCTCGGTCACGTGACCTCTTCCAGGCGACGCTCCATCTCGGAGATCTTGCCGACGCGTCGTTCGTGCCGTCCCCCTGCGAACGGCGTGTCGAGAAAGACGGTGACGATGGCCAGCGCCACCTCGGGGGCGAGGGACCGGCCGGCGAGCGTGACGATGTTGGCGTCGTTGTGCTCGCGGCAGAGGCGCGCACCGTCGCAATCGTGCACGAGGGCGGCTCGCACCCCGGGCACCTTGTTGGCGGCGATCGACATGCCTACGCCGGTTCCGCAGATCAGCACGCCGCGGTGGAACGCCCCGGACGCGACTCCCTCGGCCACCGGCCGCGCGAACTCGGGATAGTCCGCGGGCTCCTCCGAATGGGCGCCGAAGTCGACATAAGTGTGTGCCGGCCCGGAGGAGCCCGCCGGCGCCGTCTCGTCGAGGGCACGACGAATGGTTGCCTTCAGCGCGACGCCGGCGTGGTCGGCGCCCAGCGCGATCCGCATGCAGGAATTGTACTATACGAGCCTTGTGTACTCCGTCCGGCGCCGCGCGGCGCCGGCGTGGCAGCGACCTGTTGGTCGCGTTGGGGTTCTGCTGGCGCGATTCCTGCGGCGCAAACTCCTGGGAGAGCGGTTCTGGACGAACGACGACCGATCCGTGACGGCGCCGGTGCGGCCGGCTCGGGCAGGCAGGCGCGCGGGGGCGCCTCCCGCCCGCGGCCCCGCCGCCCCGCGGCGGCGAGGAAGGCCTCGGAGCCGAGGCCGCCACCCGGCGCCGCGGGACGTCCGTCCCCCGCGCGCCCGACCGTCCGGGAACCGGCGAAGGAACCCGCGGTCGCGGTGACCGCGCGCGGGGAACGCCGCCTGCGGACCGGGCACCCCTGGATCTATCGCTCGGATCTGCGGCGGGTGGCCGCCGCCCCGGGCGATGTCGTGCGAGTGAGCGGCGGCGACCGCCGGACCTTGGGCTACGGAATCTACAGCAGTCGCTCGGTGATCGCCCTGCGCATGCTGACGCGGCGCGACGTGCGTCCCGGCGCGGCGTTCTGGCGCGCCCGGCTCGCGGCGGCCGTCCGGTACCGCGAGTCGCTGGACATCGACTCCACGGCGTACCGGCTGGTCCACGGCGAAGGCGATCGACTACCCGGGCTGGTCGTGGATCGCTACGGGGACGCCCTGGTGGTGCAGGCCCTGTCTCAGGCGACCGACCGGCTGCTGCCGCTGATCGGTGAGCTGCTGGTCGAGCTTCTGCAGCCGGTCGGCATTCTGGCCCGCAACGACCCGCAGGTGCGGGCGCTCGAAGGGCTCGACCGCAGCGTCGAGCTGCGCCACGGCCGCGTTCCGGAGGAGGTGGAGGTACGGGAAGGAGCCGTCCGACTCGTCGTCGATCTCTGGCAGGGTCAGAAGACCGGTCTCTTTCTCGATCAACGCGAGAACCGCCGCGTCGCGGCCCGCCATGCGCGCGGCAGGGTGCTCGACGGCTTCAGCTATACGGGCGCGTTCGCCCTGCAGATGGCGCCGGCCTGCGACGAAGTGGAGGCGGTCGACGTGTCGGATGGCGCGGCGGCCTCCGTCGAGCGGAACGCCGAGATCAACGGAATCGCCAACGTACGGGCCCGCGCGGCCAACGTTTTCGACGCGTTGCGCGACTACGACAGGGCGGGCGAGCGGTTCGACACGATCGTGCTGGATCCCCCGGCGTTCGCGAAGAACCGGGGAGCCACGACGCGGGCGCTGGCCGGCTACAAGGAGATCAACCTGCGCGCGCTCCGGATCCTGTCGCCGGGAGGCGCCCTCATCACGTCGAGCTGCTCGTACCACGTCGACGAGCCGGCCTTCACACGCATGCTCGCGGCGGCCGCGGCCGACGCCCGGGCCGACGTCCGCGTCGTGGAGAAGCGGCTGCAGAGCCGCGACCATCCGGTGCTGGCGACCGTGCCCGAGACCTCGTACCTGAAGTGCGTCGTGCTGTGCAGGATGTAGCCGCGCAACGGCCATCGTCGCGGACGGCGCGGCGGGGCCGCGTGCTATATTCGTTCGCACTCTCAGATCAAGGAGCGATTCATGGCGAGCCCCGCCGCTTCCATGCCTTCACTTGAATTCCGTTTCGCCGAGGCGTTTCCGAACTCGACCAAGGTACACGTCGAGAGCGAGCGCGTCCGCGTGCCGATGCGCCGGATTGCGTTGTCGGACGGGGAGCCGCCCCTGCAGGTCTACGACACGAGCGGTCCCCACGCGACGGACGCGCGGGCCGGCCTGCCGCCCTTGCGCCGCGGGTGGGTGGCCGCCCGCGGGGACGTCGCCGAGGTCGCGCCGGCGGGCAGTGCGCACGGCTCCGAGCAGATACCGGCCTCGCTGCAGCGGCCGGTCGTGCGCGGCGCGCGCTCCGTCACGCAGATGCACTACGCGCGCAAGGGCGAGGTGACCCCGGAGATGGAGTTCGTCGCCCTGCGCGAGGGCTTCGAACCGGATTTCGTCCGCGCCGAGGTAGCCCGCGGAAGGGCGATCATCCCGGCCAACATCAACCATCCGGAGCTCGAGCCGATGGCGATCGGCCGCAACTTCCTGGTGAAGATCAACGCCAACATCGGGAACTCCGCGGTCAGCTCGTCGATCGACGAGGAGGTGGAGAAGCTGCGCTGGGCGACGCTGTGGGGCGCCGACACCATCATGGACCTGTCGACCGGCGCCGACATCCACGAGACGCGCGAGTGGATCATCCGCAACGCGCCGGTGCCGGTCGGCACCGTGCCCATCTACCAGGCCCTGGAGAAGGTCGACGGGCGGCCCGAGGAGCTGACCTGGGAGATCTACCGCGACACCCTGATCGAACAAGCGGAGCAGGGCGTCGACTACTTCACGGTGCACGCCGGCGTGTTGCTGCGCTACGTCCCGCTTACGGCCGGGCGGATGACCGGGATCGTGTCGCGGGGCGGCTCGATCCACGCCAAGTGGTGCCTGGCCCATCACCAGGAGAACTTCGCCTACACCCACTTCCGCGAGATCTGCGAGATCATGCAGGCCTACGACGTCTCGTTCTCGCTCGGGGACGGCCTGCGGCCCGGCTCGATTGCCGACGCCAACGACGAGGCGCAGTTCGCGGAGTTGCGCACCCAGGGCGAGCTGACCCGCATCGCCTGGGAGCACGACGTGCAGGTCATGAACGAGGGGCCGGGGCACGTTCCGATGCACCTGATTCGGGAGAACATGGAGAAGCAGCTCGAGTGGTGCGACGAGGCGCCTTTCTACACCCTCGGGCCGCTGACCACCGACATCGCACCCGGCTACGACCACCTGACCTCGGCCATCGGCGCCGCGATGATCGGCTGGTACGGCACGGCGATGCTCTGCTATGTAACGCCCAAGGAGCACCTCGGGCTGCCCAACCGGGACGACGTGAAGGCCGGGGTCATCGCCTACAAGATCGCCGCCCACGCCGCCGACCTGGCCAAGGGGCATCCACGCGCCCAGGCCTGGGACGACGCGCTCTCGAAGGCCCGCTTCGAGTTTCGCTGGGAGGACCAGTTCAACCTCGCGCTCGATCCGGTGACGGCGCGCGCCTACCACGACGAGACGCTGCCGGCCGACGGCGCCAAGGTCGCCCATTTCTGCTCGATGTGCGGGCCGAAATTCTGCAGCATGGAGATCACGCAGCAGATTCGCGACTTCGCGGCCGAGCGGGGTCTGGGCGAAGGGCGGGCGGTCGAAGTCGGTCTCGACGAGAAGTCGGCGGAGTTTCGCGCGCGGCGGGAGATCTACGTCCCGGCCAAGTAGGCGGCGACGCGCCCCTTGTTGAGGCGACGCGTGTCGCCGCGGGACCCGCCGTTCCCCGGTCAGCGGTTGTCCGCGCCCTCCGGCAGGGTCGTAATCTGGATGATCGTCGGAAAGGTCGCCGCGTCCGCGCCGGGCGCCGCGTGAATGTACCCGGCGGCTCCGTTCCAGGTGTAGTCCTTGATGGTGACGCTCGGCCGGAAATCCATCTCGCGGTCGCGGAACCGCGCCGTCTCGAACTGGTGAATCGGCGGCCTGTCGTACACCCGCCGGCCGCGTTCGCGGAGACGCGCCGAGTAGTAGCGCACCATGTCGGCAAACCTGGCGCTCGTCCCAAACAGGTGGAAGCGCTGGCCGCGTCCGGCGTCGTACGATGTGATGTACTGCGCGCTCGGGTAGACGGGCACGCCCAGCGTCGCCTCGGTCGGGACCTCGACGCTCGTCGCCGCGGCCGGTGCCGCCGCGTCGATCTCCGGCGTGGACGGAACTCGCGCGGGCGCGGTCTCCGGAGTCGGAAACGGACGCGGGACCGGCCGGCGCTGCGCCGCCAGCGGGGACGCCGCCACGGTGACCAGCAGCGTCGCGAGTGCAACGGTCGGAATGCTCGGGTACCTCACGGCCGTATTATGACGCATGACGACGACCCTGCGTGAGTTCTGCGACGACCGCTACGACTGGCTGGTCCGCGTACTGACCGAGCTCGTGCGCCTGGAGTCGCCCACCACCGATCCGGCCGCGGTCGATCGCTGCGGGGGGTGGCTGGCGGAGCGCCTCCGCGAGATGGAGGGCACCGTCGAGCGCATCCCGTCGCCCACCAGCGGCGCGCATCTGCGCGCGACCTTCGGCTCCGGGTCGGCGCCGCGGCAGATCATGCTCCTCGGGCACTTCGACACGGTCTGGCCGGTCGGACAGATCGAGCGAATGCCGCTGCGCGAGTCGGGCGGCCGCCTGTACGGACCGGGAGTCTTCGACATGAAGGCGGGCATCGTCATCGGGATGCTGGCCGTGATGGCCCTTGCCGCGGCGGGCCGATTGTCCGACGTGCGCGTCGTCATGCTGTGGACGGCGGACGAGGAGCGGGGCAGCCGGTCGTCCAGGGGCCTGGTCGAGGAGGAAGCCCGCCGGAGCAGCGCCGTCTTTGTGCTGGAGCCGGCGTTGCCGGGCGGGGCGGTCAAGACCGGACGCAAGGGCTGCGGCGAGTTCGAGTTGCGGGTGCGCGGCATCGCGGCCCACGCCGGCATCGATCCGGCGCGGGGCGCGAGCGCCATCGACGAGCTGGCGGCGCAGATCCGAGCGGTCGGGGCGCTTCGCGATCACGGTCGCGGGCTGACGCTGAACGTGGGGGTCGTCGAGGGGGGGGATCGGCCCAACGTCGTGGCCGAGCACGCTCGGGCGGTCATCGATGCCCGCGCGGCGACGATGGAGGACGCGCGCCGACTCGAGCGCAGCATGCAGGCGCTGCGGCCGGTGCTGGAAGGGACGAGCCTCGAGGTCGGCGGAGGATTCTCACGGCCGCCGTTCGAGCGGACGGCGCAGGTGGCCGGCCTCTATGAAGTCGCCCGGAACATTGCGGTGGAGATGGGGCGGGAGCTCGGGGAAGGAGCGACCGGTGGTGGCTCGGACGGGAACTTCACCGGCGCGCTCGGCGTCCCTACTCTTGATGGCCTGGGTGCAGTGGGCGACGGGGCGCACGCGCTCGACGAGCACGTCGTCACCGCCGATCTCACCTGGCGCGCGGCGCTGCTGGCCGAACTGATCGCGCGCTCCGGGTCCGTGCAGAACGCTGCGCCGCAGAACGCCACGCAGTGAGTTCCGAGGCGCAAGGTCCTGGGGTGGTTGGGGGCTGGGGCCGAACACGGAGCCCCGCGACGGGTGTCGCGGCGCTAGAATCGATACAGGAGGATCGCATGGGAAACACCGTCAAGACCGTCCTGCTGCTTGGTCTGCTCAGCGGCCTGCTGCTCGCGCTCGGCGAGTGGCTGGGTGGCGCCGGCGGGCTGATGTTCGCGTTCGTACTCGCCGTGGCGATGAACTTCGGTTCCTACTGGTTCTCCGACCGCATCGTGCTGAGGATGTACCGCGCGGAGCCGGTCGGCCCGGACCATCCATTGCACCGGATGACCGCCCGCCTGGCGCAGAGCGCGAACCTGCCGATGCCGAAGGTATACGTCATCCCGGACGACTCTCCCAACGCGTTCGCCACCGGCCGCAATCCGAAGCACGCCGCGGTCGCGGCGACGACCGGCCTGCTGCGCTTCCTCGACGAGCCGGAGATTGAAGGCGTCATCGCGCACGAGCTGGCGCACGTGAAGCACCGGGACATCCTCATCAGCTCGGTCGCCGCGACGGTGGCCGCCACGATCATGATGGTGTCCCGGATGGCGCAGTTCGCGGCCATCTTCGGCGGGTTCGGCGGGCGGGACGACTGAGGTGGTCCCGGTCGTTTGGACCATTCGAGGGCTTCGTTAAGGTGTATTCCGGTTGCGAAACCACGCCCTCGTCGTCTGTCTGGTATCTGATCATAGATGATGATGAGCTGTGGGAATCGTGCGGCCTCATGAGTGAGTCCGCGAAGCGCGGCGGCGAGCCCCGGGAGGGGGTCCGGGGGAGGGACTCCCCACCGTTTGTCAAGCGGATTTTCGAGTTCGTTCGGTGGCGCCTTCTATCGAGTCCGAGGACGCGATCATGCCGCCCTCTGGACACAGATGTGGGTCGGCTTGAAGGCAACTGAATGCCCTCGCTGCGCTCGGAACGCGTTTACCTCGCGCACGGGCAGCCGCGGCCGTCAAGCCGCTTCCCGGCTCCTTCGCTCCGCTACGGCCTCCGGTGACTGCCGCGGCTGACCGTGCGGGAAGTTCTTACGGGCCAGCCAGAAGGCTGGCCCTCGTTCCACGAACAGAATGCGCGGCGCCTGGTCCGGGACGCCACGAGCTACATGTCGACGATCCGCTCAGGCAGCGCCAGTCCCGGCGCGCTGCGGGTCGAAGCAGACACCGTCACGCAGCATCGCGCAGGCGACGTTCAGCAGTCGGTCGGCCACCGAGCGCAGGGCGCGGGCGTGCCCGTGGCCGCGGGCGCGCAGCGACCGGTACTTGTCATGGCTGACCGGGTCGCGTTGGGCAGCGACGCGGGCCCAGTGGTAGGCGGCGTCGCGCAGCCGGCCATGGGCCGCCTGTCGCCGCGTCACGATCATGCTCTTGCCCGAACGCCGGGTGACTGGAGCCACCCCGCACAAACAGCGCAACGCGTTGTAGTCCCGCCGCTCCACCGCGTCGCTGCCTTCGCCAAGCAGCGTGGCGAGCACCTTGGCGCCGATGCCGGGCAGCGACAGCAGGATCGCCGCATCCGGCAGCGCTTTCGACGAGGGTTCGTCCTCCGTCGAAGCGTTCGGGTCGTCCGCCGGAGCTGCCTCGGCGAGCTGATGTACCAACCCATCGAGTTCGCGCCGAGCCTGATCGAGCTGGCGGTTGACCAGGGCGAGGCGTTCAGCGACGAGCCGCACATGCGTAGTGGCGGCTTCGGCCGCGCCCGGCGCCAGCTTGACGGCCGGCGTACGCAGCTTGGCGCGCAATGTCGCGGCGTCGACCCGGCGGATGCGGTGCTGTTTCAACACTCTGGTGAGCGTCACCTCGCGCACGCGTTGGCCGGCACGCGGCGTCGGCAGGCTCTGCCACAGGTCGAGCGCCCACGGCGCCGCGACGTCGTCGTCAACCGCGTCGAGGAACTGTGGGTAGTAGCGCCAGAGTTGATCCCGCATGCGGTTGGCCAGACGCACCCGTTCCCGAGTCAGGTCCTCGTTGAGGCGCGACCACTCCCGCAACTCGACGATCGCCGGGTCGGTCGATTCCAGCCGCCGAAGACAGTGCGGGTCGGTACGCAGCGCCGAGGCCAGCACCCGGGCGTCCCGCCGGTCGTCCTTCGCCCCTGCCGGCGACAGCCGGTCGCGGAAGCGGTCGAGCTGTTTCGGGTTGATCGAGTGGACCGCGAAGCCGCGTTCCATCAGGCTCTCGACCACCGGCCCGCGTGGCGTCTCGACCGCCACGCCGACTTCGCTCGCGTCGCCCTTTGCGAACGACAGCAGCCAGTCCGCCATTTGCAGCAGCCCTGCACCGCCATGCTCGAACACCCGTTCTCCGAGCACCTTCCCGTCGGCGTCGAGCACGCACACCTGATGTTGTTGCGAGCCCCAGTCCACACCCGCGAACCATTCCAACTTCAACTTTAACCTCCCAGGCGAATCGAACGGGCGCGCCAACGATGCCTGCCGGTCCCTGTACTGGCGCTCTACGGCGCAAACTCCCCACTGGGCGTCCATCGATGGCGAACCGTCGGGGCACAAGTCCCTCCCAGGTGTTCGAAACACAGGGGACGAATGGTGGCTCCCGACGGCCTGCCCGACTCCGCGACATCATCGCCCCGAAGTCATTCAGAAGGGTACAGGGACGAAAGCGCCGCGGCGACTGGCGCACGAAGCACCTGCGGGCCTGCCTGCTGTGCGGTCGGGTATGGCGTCCTGGACGACGCCGGACCTGTCCCGTCTGCCACGTCGACCGCTCGATCTGCCTGACGTGCGATCAGGTGGCCGTAGAGGACCGCGCGCGGCGCTGCGCCACAGACGAGGCGTTGCGCCGCCTGGTCAAGGCCTGCGCCGGCGACTGGGAGCGGGCGCGCCGAGCGCTCGATGCGGCCGGCGGCGACGTCCCCCGCGCCCTCGCGCGCGCCGAGCGGGCCGGGTCCGCGAAGCGCGTCAGCGGGCAAGGTGGTCGACGATGCTCTGGAGAATGACAGCACGCGCGTCCCTGGAGACGCGTAGAAACGGCCGCGCGGGAATCCCGCGACGAGGGTCCCCGCAGTGGTGGGTCGCGGCGTAGACGAGGTTGATGCCGTCACGCTGCCCGCTCCTCGCCGTAGACCTCGGCCGGCGTGCGACCCCCGAGCGCCGAGTGCGGACGTACGTCGCTGTAGAACGTCATCCAGGTCCCGATCACCCGCTCGGCCTCGAACCCGTCGACCAACTCGTACGGATACACAGCTTCGTACTTCAGCGACCGCCGGCCGCGCGCCGCTCGCGCCACCGGCACTGTTTTTCGGCATTTGCGCCGCGGTCAGGGGCGTCCCGATTGCATTGTGCCGCGGTTACGTAACCAGCCACTGCGACCGGATCTGCCGCGACCGAATTTCGCGCGCTCCTCGCGCTGCTGAGCGTCTTCGGTCCGAAACCGAGCACGACTCCGGCGGTGACGTGCCGAGCGTGTTCTCGGCCGTGGTCGAGCTCGTTGAGCCCCTGCTCGATGCCGAACATGCGGTGCACGAAGGGGGTCGCCTTCGGAGGCCTCCCTCTCCTTGTAGCACCGTAACGTAACGGCAACGGGACGCTGGCAGCGCCGCCTGACGGCGAAGGCTTGTCAGCTCCAGGCCGGCGGTCGAGCACCCTGTGCGTTTTCTCGCCGAGCCGGCAGCCTTCGCCCTGGATGCCGAGCGGCGTCACCTGGACCATCCGCCGGTCGAGCGCGTCCAAAGCGCTGCACGCCGCTGACATGTTCACGCTGCCTGCTCCTCGCCGTAGGCCTCGGCCGGCGTGCGACCCCCGAGCGCCGAGTGCGGACGTACGTCGCTGTAGAACGTCATCCAGGTCCCGATCACCCGCTCGGCCTCGAACCCATCGGCCAACTCGTGCAGATACACCGCTTCGTACTTCAGCGACCGCCACAGCCGCTCGATGAAGACGTTGTCCAGGCACCGCCCGCGGCCGTCCATCGAGCATCGCGCCCCCGCCGCCAGCACCCGCTCGGTGAACGTCGTGCTCGTGAACTGCGCCCCTTGATCCGTGTTGAAGATCTCGGGCGTGCCCGTCCGAAGCGCCGCTTCCAGCGCCTCGATGCAGAAGCCGGTGTCCATCGTGTTCGACAGTCGCCAAGCCAGCACGTGACGGCTGGCCCAGTCCATGACCGCGACCAGGTACAGGAAGCCCGCCGTCACCGGGATGTAGGTGATGTCGGCGCACCATACCTGGTCCGGGCGCTCTATCGTCAGCTCTCGAAGCAGATACGGATAGATGCGGTGACCCGGCTGCGCGGCGCTCGTGCGCGGCTTGCGGTAGACCGCTTCCAGCCCCATCAGACGCATCAGCCGGCGGACCCGGCGCCGCCCCACCGACACGCCCTCGCGTCCCAGGTGGCGCGCCATCTGCCGGCTGCCGTAGAACGGGTACTGCAGCGACAATTCGTCCATCCGCCGCATCAAGGCCAAGTTCTCCGCGCGCTCTTCCCGCGGCGTGTAGTACACCGCCGAGCGGTTGATGCCGAGCAACGCGCACTGGCGCCGGATGCTCAACTCGCCGCCCCGCTCGACCAGCTCCAGGCGTGCGGCGCGGCTCAGCGTTGCAAGCCGCGCAGAAAAAAATCCCGTTCACCGTCAACTCGCCGATCTTCGCGTGCAAGTCCCGGATCGTCGCCTCGTGCTCGGAGTCGCGCGATGCTCTACCGCCAGCGAAAACATCCTCCAGCCCGTCGACCGCCTGGCGCTTCCACGCGCCCACCTGGTTCGGATGAACCTCGTGCTTGGCCGCGATCGCCTGCACCGTGCGGTCCCCGCGCAGCGCCTCGAGCGCCACGCGTTTCTTGAAGTTCGCGGTGAACTGCCGCCGTCGTTTCGTCGTCATCCCAGTGCCTCCTCCAGGCTCTGGAATACACCTTAGCCGGTGGTCCGAAAAAGCGGGGCCACCTCAGACGGCGAGGGCTCCAACCCGCTGGCGCTGCTGGCGACGATCATCGTTGCGCCGCTGGCGGCGATGCTCATCCAGGCGGCGATTTCCCGTTCCCGGGAGTTCGCGGCGGATCGCGGCGCGGTCGCCATCGCCGGCAACCCCTACGGCCTGGCCGGCGCGCTGAAGAAGATCGACGCCGCCCAGCAGCGGATTCCGCTCGACGCGAATCCGGCGACGGCGCACATGTTCATCATGATGCCGCTGTCGGGCCGCGGGATGCTGTCGCTCTTCAGTACCCATCCGCCGACGGAGCAGCGCATCCGCGCCCTGTTGGGGGGAACCGTCTGAGCCGAGCCGGCGCGACCTGTTGGTCGCGTTGGGAGTTTGCTGGCGCGACTCCCTGCGGCGCAAACTCCTAGAGGCCCAGGCTGCCCTGGTACGGACCGGGCCGGTCAGGCTTCGTTGCGCCGGCAGGCCGCGGCCCGGCAGCCGGCGCGAGCTCTCTCCGCAGACCGTGTTTCGCCTGCAGCACACCCATGACGGTCCGGAAGCGGGTGGTGTAGGAAGCGGACGCGTGCTTGCCGGCGTAGAGTCGGTCGTAGCCGGCGACGAGTTGCGGGTACTCGTGCGACAGGAACTGGAGAAAGTGCCGGCGGGTGTCTCCCTCCAGATGCAGCAGGAGCGCACCGACATAGCTCGCTCCGCTGTCCGCGATCGCCTTCAGCGTCCGCTCGATCTTGGCCGGGTGCGAGCTGATGCCGGGCACGATCGGCGCCATCAGCACACCGGCGTCGACGCCGGCGTCCCGCAGCCGGCGCACGGCGCGGAGTCTCTGCAGCGGGTGCGCGGTGCCCGGCTCGAGAGACCGCCATGCATCGATGTCCACCGTCGGCAGGCTGAACGTCACCGTGCACCGTGCCCGGCGGGAGAGCTCCACCAGCAGGTCGGTGTCGCGGACGACCAGCGTTCCTTTCGTGATCAGTCCGACCGGCGTCGAGTGGCGAATCAGGATCGAGAGGGTCCTCCGCGTGAGCCGGTGACGGCCTTCGATGGGCTGATAAGGGTCGGTGGCGGTGCCGAGGGCGACCATCTCGCCGTCCAGCGAGCGTCGGGACAGCTCGCGCGCCAGCACCTCCGCGAAATTGGTCTTGACGAGCACCACCGACGAGAAGTCGTCGCCCGCGCCGAGCTCCAGGTGCGACTGGTAGCGGCGTGCAAAGCAATAGTGGCAGCCGTGCGTGCATCCGCGGTACGGGTTCAGCGTCCACCGAAACGGCATGCCGTCCACCCGGTTGAGGGCCGAGCGGCAGGCGATTTCCTGGTAGACGGTGTTGCCTCCCCGGCGCACGCCGTCGGGGAGGCCAGCGGCCCCGGCTTCGCGAACACCGCGGGCCAGGGCACGAGTCGTCGGCCGTCCCGCGAGCTCGAAGAGGCTCGGCTGGCTCGGGATGTGCACATTCGTATTTTGTTCGCCTTGATCGTGGCACGCGAGCCTGCACCTGTCAACGTGCCCGCCCGGCGAGCCACGTCGCGGGATCAGTCGACCGTTGCGCGCCAGTAGTCGAGGAGATCGCGGAGCGTCTCGGACAGGGGGATGCGAGGCTCCCAGCCGGCGTCCGCCGTGATTCGCGTGCGGTCGCCGCACAGTACCGGGTAATCGCTCGGGCGCAGGCGTGCGGGGTCGACGCGGACCTCGATCGGGACGCCGGTCAGGGAGACGAGCCCATCGAGCACTTCGCGCATGGGGTGAGCGGCGCCCGAACAGACGTTGTAGACGGCGCCCGCGGCGCCGTGGTCCATGAGCGCACGATAGGCGCGGACCGTGTCGCGAACGTCGAGCAGGTCGCGCCGAGCGTTCAGGTCTCCCACCTGGATGGCGGGCTCGGAGCGGCCTGCTTCGATGACCGCGATCTGTCGCGCGAAGCTCGAGGCGGCGTACGACGGATCCTGGCCGGGGCCGATGTGGGTGAAGGAGCGTGTCCGAACGACTCCGAGGCCATCGGCGGCGTAGCGCGCGGCCAGCATCTCCTGCGCCAGCTTGCTCAGGCCGTAGGGGCTCAGGGGACCGATCCCGGCGTTCTCGGCGAGCGCGCCGCGCCCGGGACGGTAGACGAACGCCGAGCCGGGGACCAGGATCCGGGCCGATGGGGCGGCGCGTGCAATCGCCGCGAGCAGGTGCTCGGTACCCATGACGTTGGTCCGCAGTGTCGAGACGCGGTCGTTCCACGACCCGGCGACGGCGGCGGCGCCGGCGCAGTGGTAGACCTGTTCGGGCTGCAAATCCTCGACGGCGCGGCCGACGGCGCCGGCGTCAAGGATGTCGACCTCCATCGAGGGGAGCTGCGGCGGTGTGTCGGGAGCGGCGCGCCGCGGCTTGCGGTCGGGGCCCGGACGCCGCCACCCGACCACGTCCGGAGTCGGCCGTTCGTTGCGGAGCAACGCGATGAGATGGCTGCCGACGAAGCCGGCCGCCCCGGTCACCAGCACGCGCCGGGTAGTCATCGCATCGCGACGGCACGCTAGCGGTAGCGGCCTCCGGCGCCGCCGAAGTTGTTGGTGAACGTTCCCAGGCCGGCGAGCGTGAACGACAGCGTGACGCGGCGGTCCTGCTCGATGAGGGCCCGGGTGCCGAGGCCTTCGAAGTTGAAGACCTGGTAGTCGATGCGCAGACCACAGCACTGCGCGTTGTAGTACAGGCGGATCATCTGCGCCAGGAACCGCCCGCGCCGGATGTCGTAGTTGAAGTTGTACAGCCCGCCCAGCTTGTTGTCCGACGTCTGAAACGACGTCTCGGAGTTGATGTAGTTGTCCAGTCGAGAAGGGTTGTCGAATCCGCGGAGTCCTTCGATGAAGCGGCGCTGGCTCCAACCCCCGCTCGTGGAGACCCACCCGCCGAACTCGTAGCTTCCCTCCGCCGATACCGTCCGCATCGGGCCCATGCGGAAGAACGGCAGGTAGGGCACGCGCCCCAGGGCCGAGTCCTCACCGAGCAGGGAAGCCTCCCGCCCCGGGTCGAACTCCACGCGCAGCGTGCCGCCGATTTCGGGCGTGGGCTCGGTCCGCACGATGACCGACAGCGGCGAGAAGTTGCTGGGCGGCGTGCCGCTGAAGCTGGTCCGGAAGCTGCGGTCGTATTGCGCCGCGTTCTCGTCGGTGTAGTAGCTCTGGGTCACGGACGCGGAGAGGATCTCTCGCGCGACCGTTTCCCTCCCTCCCTCGTAGACCCTCGCGTACAGGCGGGTGTCGAGTCCGTACTGCACCCGCCAGACGTTGCCGACGATGGAATCGATGCCCTCGATGCGGACGATGCGCTCGAAGTCGTCGATGGCGCTGACGCGCGAGAGGCCCGCCCACGGCTCGATGAGGTGCTTCATCCGTTCCGAGTAGCCGCTGTCCGGCGTGTCCCAGATCTTGACGAACGAGGGACCGGTCGCGCGCGTCGCCAGCTCGTAGAAGTGACGACCCACCCCGACCTCGACCTGCTCTCTTTCTGTCCCGGCGGTGGTCTCTCTTGTGGCGATGCTCTCGTTCCAGTAGGTGCCGCGCCAGGCCGCGGTCGAGTCGATCTTCAGGAACGGCCAGCGGTTGAACGGGATCTGCAGCACCGGGTAGAGGTCGAACCGGCCGAGTCCGGAATCGACCTCGCGGACTACATCGTTTCGCACCCGGGTCGACTGTCTCAGCAGACGCGCGTACTCCGCGTCGAAGGAGAAGTACAGCGGCGTTCCGAACAGCTCGGTCTTGCCCCTGCCGAACGCGATGCGCGGACCTGCGCCGTTCAGCGCCGAGTCGGTGCCGCCGAAGAAGGTCTCGCTGAGGTCGTAGGTGCCGCTCAGCTCGAAGTCGCCGACGGGGCCGCTCAGGTTGCCCGACGCGGTCCGCCGTGAGTTCGAGGCGTCGAAAACGTTCGTGTTATAGGTCTGTCGCACGGTGATGTCGGTGAAATAGTCCACCTGGGCCCGCGCGTTCCATTCGCCGGGGAGCCCCTGGCGCGCGTTGCCCCTGAGCTCGTAGCTCCGCCGCTCCGGACGGGTGCGGGTGTCGCCCCGATAGTTGATCTCGGCCTCCGGCTCGTTGAGGCGATACATGCGAAAGTCGCCCTGGGACCCTCCGCCGCGTGTGTAGCGGTACTCGGCGCCGCGACCGTCGCCGCCGTGCTGCGTGAACCAGTCGTAATAGAACGTCGCGTCCTGGCTCCGGTCCAGCGCCCAGAAAAAGGCGTTGCTGAGGCTCGAGCCCTGGTAGGTCGAGGCCCCGAACGTCGGCATCAGGAATCCGGTCGCGCGGCCGTCCTCCTGAATCGGGTAGAGCAGGCCCGGCAGGTAGAACACCGGCACGCCCTTGACCTTGAGCACCGGGTGAACGATCCACGCGTAGCTGTCGAGGTTGAGGGTCAGCGACGTCGCGACGAGCTGCCACCGCGGCGTCGGCTGGAGACAGCTCGTGAAGGCGCCCTTCGTGATCCGGTAGCTCCGGGGGCCGATCCGCTCGATCATCTGGCCGTGGAACAGCAGGTCCGGTTCCTGGGTGCCGAACATGCTGCGTTCGACCTCCTGGCCCAGGTCGATCCAGCCGTGCGCCTCGTGGAACACCGCCCGCTCATCGTCCGTCCAGTACTCCACCCGCTCGGCGGAGAGGCGGACCTCGGGCGCGGAAAAGACGACATTGCCCGAGGCGACGAGGCGGAGCGAGGGTAGCTCGGTGCCGTCGTCGGCCGTGTCGCCGCCGGCCGGATCCGCGCCGTCCGGAACGGCGCCGGCAACGGCGGGTGGTGCCTCGTCTGCAGAGTCCTCGACAGCTTCTTCCGAGGTTTCCAAGTAGATGTCGACCTGGTCGGCGTAGAAGTCGTAGTTGTCGCCGTCGAGCTCCACCTCCCCAATCAGGCGCAGATGGTCGGCGCTGATCATCTGCATATTGAACTGCCGATGGTCGAAGGGCAGGCTGGGGAACAGTTGCGCCCACCCCGGCTCCGGCAGCAGCACGATCGCCAGCAGGCCGATCAGGCGAAGTGGTACCTGCGAGGCCCGCCGTGCGCTGCGGCCGGCGGGAAAGCGGGAGAAGCCGCCGGCTCCCGGGACTGCGTACATCCGAAAATCCATTCTACCCCAGCGCCGGAGCGGGCCGCGGGCGGAGCCGGCCCCGCTCGTGCGCCTGCAGAACCTCGCCCACGAGATACATGGAGCCGGCGACCACCGCCACGGGCCCGGTCCGCCAGGCGGAGGCGAGCCCTGCCACCGGCGAGGCGGCGGCTTCCACCGGCACGTCGGGCCGGGTGGCGCGGGCCGCCGCGGCCAGATCCCGCACGGGTCTCGCCCGCGGGCTGGCGATCGGGGTGCAGATGACCCGGCTCACGGCGCTTCCAAGCGCTGCCAGCATGCCGGCTCCGTCCTTGTCGGCGAGCGTGCCGAACACGAACGGCAGGCCGCCGGGGCAGATCTCGGCCACGTAGGCGCCGAGGGCCTCGGCGGCGGCCACGTTGTGCGCCGGGTCGAGGAGCATGCGCCTGCCGGCCGTGCAGTCGACCCACTCCAGGCGCCCGCGCCAGCGCACGTTCGCCAGGGACTGCTCGATCGCGTCGTGGGGCACCGGGAGCCCGGCCGGCGACAGCTCTTCCAGCAAGCGCACGGCCACGGCAGCGTTCCGGAGCTGGTGCCGTCCGCGCAGCGCGAAGCGCAGGGGGCCGTAGCGTGCGTGGGGGGTGTTCAGGGTCTCGATCCGGGTGACCCCGGCATCCATGCGCCAGCGCGTCTCGACCTCCGCCCCGGCGTCGACGAACCGGGCGCCCCGCGCGGCCGCCGCCCGCAGCAGCACGTCGCGGGCCTCCGCCTTCTCTTCCGCGCTCACGACCACCGTGTTCGACTTGATGACTCCCGCCTTCTCGAAGGCGATCTCGGCAAGCGTCGCACCCAGGTACCGTTGATGATCGAGATCGACGGACGGGATGCCGACCGCCTGTGGACGGACCACGTTCGTTGCGTCGAAGCGGCCTCCCATGCCCACCTCGAGGACCGCGACGTCGATTTCCCGGCGCCGGAAGAGCGAGAACGCCAGAGCCGTCGTCGCCTCGAAGAACGTCGGCGGATGGGCCGGCCGCCCTGTTGCGCGGAGCCGCTCGATCGTCTTCCGGATGCGCGCGGCTTCTTGCTGGAGGACAACGCCCTCCACCGCACGGCCGTCGACGGCGAACCGTTCGCCGAGATCGATCAGGTGCGGCGACGTGTAGAGGCCGGTGGAGTATCCGGCCGCCCGCAGTCCCCGCTCCACCATGGCGGCAACCGAGCCCTTGCCGTTGGTGCCCGCGATCAGCACCGACCGGAAGCGCCGTTCCGGATGCGCGAGCGCCGCGGTGAGCGCGCGCATGTTCTCAAGGCCGAGCTTGATGCCGAACCGCTGCAGGCCGAAGAGATAGGCGAGCGGATCCTCGGGCTGCGGGTCGGTGGGCGAGGGGATGACCATGGGGCACGCCGCTTCCGTGGCAAGAGGCGCCTGCTTAGAAGGCGGTGCGCGGCACGTAGTACCGCGTGCGGCTGCCCATGCTCTCGATCTGCTTCAGCAGGTCGTCGAGCGCCCGCTCGCCCCAGCCGAGATCGGATTCGGACATCTCCACCACCAGCAGGGGCGTAGCCGTGTAGTGGAAGAAAAAGTGGTTGTAGGCCTCGTTGAGCTCGCCCAGATAACGGTCGTCCGGCGCGGCAGCGGCCCGGTCGCCCCCTCCCTGGGCTCGCGCCCGCTTGCTCAGGAGCTCCGTGGGGGTCTGGAGATAGATCACGAGGTCCGGCGTGACGACGTCCGGAGCCAGCAGGTCGTACAGTCGCTGATAGATGAAGAGTTCGTTGTCGTCGAGGTTCAGGTACGCGTAGATCTTGTCCTTGTCGAACAGGTAGTCGGAGATGGTCAGGTGGTTGAAGAGGTCGGACTGCCGCAGCCCGACCTGCTGCCGATGGCGCGCGAGCAGGGAGAAGAGCTGGGCCTGGAAGGCCGCGCCCGCGCGGCCCTTGTAGAAGTCGGCGAGAAACGGGTTCTCCGTGTCGTCCAGAACCACGCCGGCGTCGAGCCGAGCCCCGAGACGCTCGGTGAGAGCGCACTTGCCGACGGCTATCGGGCCCTCGATCGCGATATGCCGGAAGTCCACCTCTCGCGAGTATAGACAATGCGCGTGCTATGATGGCGCCACTCGCCATACTCGTTCCCATGCAGCGCGCATCGCTGGCCGCCTGTCTCGTTCTCGTCGCGGGGTGCGCGTCCTCGCCGCCCGTCGCTGCCCCGCGCGCTCCCGACCCCCCGGATCTGATGTCCTGGATCCTGAGGCTGGAGGATGAGCGCCGGCTCGCAGATCCGGCGCCGGGGTCCTCTGCCGGCGCGGGCGTTGCGCCGCCGTCGGCCGTCCCCGTTCCGCCCCGCGCGGATCTGCTGGCCTTGCTCGAGGCGCCGGAAGCGCACCTGCGTCGCCGGGCCGCGCTGGCCGTCGGGCGCGTCGGGCTCCCGGACGGCGTCGACGCCCTGGTCGGGCTGTTGGCGGATCCGGAGCCGGAAGTGCGCCAGATGGCGGCGTTCGGCCTCGGCCTGATCGGCGATCCGGGCGCCGGGGAGGTGCTCGTCGATGCCCTCGACGATCCCGCGCCCGCCGTCCAGGGTCGCGCGGCGCAGGCGCTGGCCCGGCTCGGCGCCGACTCCGAAGCTCCCGCGATCGGGGCCATGGTTCGACGCCATGTGACGTCGGCGTACGACCTCGACCCGGACGACATGACGTATCCGCAGAGCGATTCGGTCGAGGCCTTCAGGCTCGGTCTCCACGCGCTCGGCGAGCTGAAGGCGTTCGAGCCGTTGGCCGAGGCGGTGCTCGGCGAGGATGCGCGGCCGATTCTGTGGTGGTGGCCGGTCGCCGGCGCGTTGGGGAGGACGGGCGACCCGCGGGCCCTGCCGGCGCTCGTGACGCTCGCGGGCGTCCGGGGCGGCGTCGGCGTGGCGTTCGCTGCCGAGGGGCTCGGCAGGTTGGCCGATCCCGACGGAATAGAGGCGCTCACCGACCTGCTCAGCCTGGAGCGCCGGGATCGGGTGGTGGTGCTCAGCGCTCTCCGGGCGCTCGGTGAGATTGACGATCCGCGCGCCACCGAGGAACTCGACCGCTTCGTCCGCATCGCGGGGCTCGACCGCCAACTCCGGCGGGCGGCGGTGGATGCGCTGGCGAATCACGCGAGCCAGGCGTCTATCGAGGTGTTCGTCGAGTTGCTGGGACACCCGTGGCCGCCGTTGCGCGCCGCGTCGGTCCGGGCGCTCTCGCGGACGGATCCGGAACGATTCCTGCTGGTCCTGTCCGGACTCGGCTCGGATCCCGATTGGCGCGTCCGGGCGGCAGCCGCCGAGGGCTTCCGCCACGCCGGTCCGGGGGCGGCACGGGCGACGCTGGAGGCGATGCTCGAGGACGCCGATCAGCGGGTTGTCCCCGCGGTGCTCGAGGCGCTCGTCGCCGGCGGGGCGACAGAGGATGCGAGCCTGCTGCTCGACCGGCTGGAGGCGCCCGACGTCGTCGTTCGCGGGACCGCCGCGCGCCTGCTGGGGACGCTGCGTCCGCCGGATGGCGAGGCCGCGCTGGCCGCCGCCTACGAAGCGGCCGAGCCGGATGCGTCGTTTCTGGCGCGTGCGGCGATCGTGGATGCGCTGGCCGCGTACGGCGGCGACACGGCGTTGGAGACGCTCGGTCTCGCGCTCGAAGACCGGGACTGGCCGGTTCGCGTCCGCGCGGCGGAGCATCTTGCACGCCTGGATCCCGAGTCGAACGCGGCCGTGGCAATCCGTCCGGCGCGGGGGCTGCGCCGCGTGGATCACGCCGCACCGCATCTGACGAATCCCCAGGTGTCGCCGCGTGTCTACATCGAGACGGCCCGCGGCACCATCGAGATCCAGCTTGCCGTGCTGGACGCGCCGCTGACCGCGGACAGCTTCACCGTTCTTGCACGGCAGGGCTTCTTCGACGGGTTGACCTTTCACCGGGTCGTGCCGGGGGAAGCGGCGTACAGCGGGGATCCCAGGAGCGACGACAATGGCGGAGCCGGGTTCACGCTCCGCGACGAGCCGAACCAGTTGCCGTTTCTGCGCGGCACGGTGGGCCTGGCGCGTGATCGGCCGGACACGGGCGGCAGCCGTTTCTTCATCACCCTCAAGCCGCAGCCCCGGCTCGACGGTCGCCATACCGCGTTCGGCCGTGTGGTCGCGGGGATGGACGTGGTCGATGCGCTGCAGACCGGGGACCGGGTGGACCGGGTCCTCGTGTGGGACGGCGTCCAACCCCTCACGGGCGCCGGCCAACGTTGATTCAGCGCGACCTCAGGTCTCCGTCAGGCTGGAGCGCAGTCGCTGCCGGCGCCGATGACGCGCGATTGCCAGATCGATCAGGCGGTCGATCAATGCCGGGTACGACAATCCCGACGCTTCCCACAGCTTGGCGTACTGGCTGATCGCGGTGAAGCCGGGCAGCGTGTTCGCCTCGTTGACGAACAGCCGGTCGCCGGATTCGTCCAGCAGGAAGTCGACGCGCGCCAGGCCGGCGCAGTCGAGGGCGCGGTACGCGTCGAGGGCCAGCGTACGCACCTGCGCGGTACGCTCAGCGGAGAGCGGCGCCGGAATGACGATCCTGGCCCGGTCGTCCAGGTACTTCGCGTCGTAGTCGTAGAACCCGCCGGGAGGCGGGATGACCTCGCCCGGTACGGACGCCTCGGGAGCCTCGTTGCCGAGGACGGACACCTCGATCTCCCGCGCCGCCGGCACCGCGGTCTCGACGAGGAGCTTGTCGTCGAAAGTCCAGGCCTTGTCCAGCGCCGCGCGCAACGTTGCCACGTCGGTCGCACGCGAGACGCCGACGCTCGATCCGAGATTGGCGGGCTTGACGAACAGCGGGTATCCGAGGCCGGTTTCGAGCCGCGCGAGGACCGTGTCCGGATCGGTTTCCCATTCGACCCCGCCGACCACGTGTCCCGGGACCACCGGCAGTCCATGCGCCTTGAAGACCACCTTCGCCACCGCCTTGTCCATGGCGACGGCCGAGGCCAGCACGCCGGCGCCGACGTAGGGCACGTTCGCCAGCTCCAGCAGCCCTTGCAGCGTGCCGTCCTCGCCGAAGGGTCCGTGGACGATCGGGAAGACGACGTCGAGCGTGAGCTCGGCCACGCTCGCGCGGCGTGCGGCGCGAGCTGCCGCGGGCCCCCGTGGGGCCGGATCCCGGTCGATGCTCAGAAGGGAGTTCGGCGCCGGGTGGGCGACCAGATGTACCTCGGTGTGCGGTCGCGCCGGCCGGCTCGAAGCCCCGCGGGCGCCGTCTATGACCTCGCCCGCCGACTCGATCTCCGGCGGGCGGCCCGCAACCGTCCAGCGTCCGGACTTGTCGATGAAGAGGGGGACCGGCTCGTAACGGTCGCGGTCGATGTGCCGGAAGATGGCTGCCGCGGACGCGAGCGACACTTCATGCTCGCTCGATCGGCCACCGTAGATGACGCCAACGCGAAGCCGTCCCACAGGTGGCCTGTAGTATACGTGACCGGGATGCCGCAGAAGGCCGTGTTCGAGGTGGAGGCGCGTGACGGCTTGGCGCGCCGCGGCCGGCTGCTGACCCCGCACGGCGCGGTCGAGACGCCGGCGTTCATGCCGGTCGGGACGGCCGGCGCGGTCAAGGGTGTGACGCCGCGGGATCTCGTCGCGGCCGGCGCGGGCATCGTGCTGGCCAACACCTACCATCTGCACCTGCGGCCGGGCGACGAGCTCATCGCCCGGCGGGGTGGGTTGCACCGCTTCATGGCGTGGTCCGGGCCGATCCTGACCGACAGCGGCGGGTACCAGGTGTTCAGTCTGGCCGCCCGCCGCGTCATCGGCGAGGAAGGCGTCCGGTTTCGCTCGCACCTCGACGGCAGCGAGCACGAGCTGACGCCGGAGACGGCCACCGCCATCCAGGCCCGGCTCGGCAGCGACATCGCGATGGCGTTCGACGAATGCACGCCCTGGCCGGCGTCGGAGGAGGAGGCGCGCCTCTCCATGGAGCGGACCCTGCGCTGGGCGCGGCGCTCCCGGGAGCACCACGACAGGCTGTGCGGATCGCCGCTCGGCGCCGGCGCCGCGGTGACGACCCCGGGTCAGTTGCAGTTCGGCGTCGTGCAGGGCGGCATGTATCCGGCGCTGCGCGCGCGCAGCGCGCGCGAAACCATCGAGCTCGGCTTCCACGCGTATGCGATAGGGGGGCTGAGCGTGGGGGAGCCGACGCGGGTGATGTACGACGTGGGAGGGGCTACGGCAGCCCTCCTGCCGGCCGACCGGCCGCGGTACCTGATGGGCGTCGGCATGCCGGACGATCTGGTCGAGTCGGTGGCCCGCGGAATCGACCTGTTCGACTGCGTGCTGCCGACCCGCAACGCGCGCAACGGGCAGCTCTTCACGGGCAGGGGGCCGATCTCGATCAAGGCCGCCGCCCACGCCGAGGACGACCGCCCGCTCGACCCGGACTGCACGTGCTACACCTGCACCCACTTCTCGCGGGCCTACCTGCGGCACCTGCACGTGGCGAAGGAGATGACCGGCGCGGTGCTCAACACCGTGCACAATCTGCACTTCTACCTTGACACGATGCGACGGATCAGGGACGCTATCCAGTCGGGCGGTTTCGAGCGGTTCCGGCAAGCCTTCCACCACGCATACCGCCGCCGGCAGAGATCGGAAACCCCGGAAGCTCCGACGCACCAATGAGCCTGCACGACATCGACGCGCTGTTCGCCATGGCCCAGCCGGCCGGCCAACAGCCGAGCCCGTTCATCCAGTTCCTGCCGCTGATTCTGATCCTCGGGATCTTCTACGTGATCATCTGGTTGCCGATGAAGCGGCGGCAGAACAAGATCCGGGAGTTCCAGGCCGCGCTGAAGGTCGGCGAGAAGATCGTCACGACCAGCGGCATCTACGGTTCCATCACGAAGCTGCACGACAAGTCCGTGCAGGTGCAGATCGCCGACCGGGTGCGGATCGAGATCGCACGCAGTGCCATCGGCGGTTATCAGGGCCAGGATCCCGTGGTGCAGGACGGGAGCGGCTCGTAGGGGACGCCATGCAGAAGAACCTGCAGTGGAAGCTGCTCGCAATCGTGGCGGTCACCGCGCTGGCCGCCTGGGGCGTCTATCCGCCCGGCGATCAGATCCGGCTCGGCCTCGATCTGAGCGGTGGCGCGCATCTGGTGCTGCGCGTGGAGACCGGCGACGCGCTGCAGGTGGAGACGGAGACGGCCGCCGAGCAGCTCGGCGAGCAGATGTCCGTTCAGGGAATGGACGCGGCGACGGTGATTCCCGTCGATGCCACGACCATCCGGGTGGAGGGCGTGCCGGGTGAACGGGATCCGGCCTTCCGCCAGTTGTCGGACGAGCGGCTGGCCGCGTCCTACGATCGCGAGCCGGGCGCGGGCGGCTCCTACACGTTCCGGATGCGGGGTCCGGTGGCCTCGTCCCTGCGCGAGGAGGCCGTGCGCCAGGCGCTCCAGACCATCGAGCGCCGGGTCAACGAGTTGGGCGTCTCCGAGCCGATCGTCGCGCCGCACGGCATCGGGGGCGACCAGATCCTCGTGCAACTGCCTGGCGTCTCCGACGTGGCGCGGGCAAAGGCGCTCATCCGATCCACCTCGCTGCTAGAGCTCAAGCTCGTCGAGGAGGGTCCCTCACCGAGCCGCGAGGCGCTGTTGCAGGCGAGGAACGGGGTGGTGCCGCCGGACATGGAGATCGCGACCCAGCCGTCCGCCGCCGGTGCCGAGCCGTTCTACTATCTCGTGCGGCGGGTGGCCGCGGTGACGGGCCGCGACCTGCGCAATGCGCGGCCGTCGCTCGACGAGTTCAACCAGCCCGCGGTGAGCTTCACTCTCAACCGCGAGGGCGCCGTCAAGATGGGCGACATCACCAGCGCCAACCTCGGCCGCGGGCTGGCGATCATCCTCGACGGGCAGGTGCGGTCGGCGCCGACCATCCAGGGTCGAATCACCGACAGCGGCCAGATCACGGGCGTCTCGCAGCAGGAGGCCGAGGACCTGCAGATCACGCTGCGGTCCGGCGCGCTGCCCGCGTCGCTCACGTACCTGGAGGAACGGACCGTCGGCCCGACTCTCGGCGCCGATTCGATTCAAGCGGGGGTCGCCGCTTCCATCGCCGGGCTCGTGCTCGTGGCGTTCTTCATGCTCGCGTACTACAAGCTGGCGGGAATCAACGCCGTGGTCGCCGTGGTGTTGAACCTGCTGATCCTGATGGCGTGCATGGCCTACATCGAGGCGGTGCTGACGCTGCCGGGCATCGCCGGGTTGATCCTGACGATCGGCATCGGCGTCGACTCCAACGTGCTGATCTTCGAGCGCATCAAGGAAGAGCTGCGCTCGGCGAAGAGCGTCCGGTCGGCGGTGGCGGCCGGGTTCGACCGCGTGCTGTTGACCATCATCGACACCCACGTCGCGTCCCTGATCGCGGCGGCTTTCCTGTTCCAGTTCGGGTCCGGGCCCATCAAGGGGTTCGCGACCACCTTGTTCTTCGGCTTGGTGTCGAACGTGTTCACGGCCGTTTTCGTTTCGCGATCGCTGTTCGAAGCCGTTCTGTCGCGTCGCCGCGTCGCGACGCTGAGCATCTGAGATGGCGCTGTTCAATACGCCCCGCATCGACTTCGTAGGCCTCCGCTGGCAGGCGTTCGGCCTGTCCGCCCTGGTGGTCGTGGCGGGCATCGTGGTGCTGTTCCTGCGGGGGGGGCTGCCCCTCGGGATCGATTTCTCGGGCGGGTCCCTGATCGTTCTGCAGTTCGAGCAGGCGACCGGTGAGGGGGCCGTCCGCGACGCCCTCGACAGCGTCGAGGAGAAGGTCGTCCAGCAGTACGGGGATGCGGGGGACAACGAGGTTCTCGTGCGCCTGCCCCTGTCCGGCCCGGAGGTCGGCGCGAGCCTGGAGGCAGGCGCGAACGAGGTCGTCGACGCGCTTCGCGCCGGCAACCTCGGCGAGTTCGAGGTCCTCAGCCAGGAGCTGGTCGGTCCCGTCATCGGACAGGAGCTGCAGCGCCGGGGCCTCAACGCGTTCGTCTTCGCGATGGCCGGCATTCTCGTCTACATCGGCCTGCGGTTCCGCTTCAGTTTTGCCGTCGGGGCGGTCGTCGCCGTCGTGCACGACATTGCCGTCACGCTCTCGCTGCTGACGTTCGTCGGCTACGAGCTGTCGCTGAACGTGGTGGCGGCGATGCTCACGATTACGGGGTATTCGGTCAACGACTCGATCGTGGTCTTCGACCGCGTGCGAGAGAATCTCCGGCTGATGCGGCGCGACACGTTCGGCCATCTCGTGAACACCAGCATCAACCAGACCCTGGCGCGCACCGTCATCACGTCGGGCACGACCGGGTTCGCGGTTCTGGCGCTGTACGTGCTCGGCGGCGAGGTGCTGCGCGGATTCGCCTTCACGATGCTGGTCGGCGTTCTGAGCGGCACGTACTCGACGATTTTCGTGGCGGCGATGATCGCCCTCGCGATTACGGAGCGGCGCAGCGCCAGGGTCCGGCGGACGGTGCGCGCGGTGGCGGACGAGGAACCAAAGCAGGAGACGCCGCAGCGATCCAGACGCCGCTCGCGGCGCGCCCGGGCTTCGTAGAGGACCGGGACAGGATGTTCGGGCGCCGCGACCGTGACCGCGCTGGAAGCCGCGTTGCTTGGAACGGTGCAGGGGTTGACGGAATTCCTGCCGATTTCGAGCTCGGCGCATCTGCTGCTCGCCCGGGCCTTCTTCGGCTGGGAGACGGAGGCCCGTTTCGGCTTGGCGTTCGATGTCGCATGTCACGTCGGCACGTTGCTCGCCGTCACGGTCTACTATCGCCGGGACGTGGTTGAATTGACGCGCGCCGCGCTGGTTCCGCGTACGTGGCTGGGCGAGACGGGCGAGACGGGCGCCCTCGTTCGCTCGATCGCCATCGGGACCGTGCCGATTGCCGTCGTCGGTATCGCACTCGCCGATCTGGTGACCGGCGCTCTGCGGACCGTGACGGTCGCGGGGGTGAGTCTGGCGGTCGGTGCCGTGATGATGCTGGCCGCCGAGCGGGTCCGGTCGCGGACACGCGACGAAACGACACTCGGGCCGTTGGAGGCTCTCGGGCTCGGCTGTGCCCAGGCGGCTGCACTGATCCCGGGGGTTTCCAGGTCGGGTGCCGTTCTCATCGTGGCGATGCTGCTCGGCCTGCGTCGCGAACGGGCGGCCCGCTTCGCCTTTCTTCTCGGCATCCCGGCCATTCTCGCGGCGGGAGCCAAGGCGGCGCTCGACGTTGCGGGACAGGGGATGCCGTCCGGCGACCTGACTCTGTTGGCGGTGGGCGTGATTTCTTCGGCGGGAGTCGGGTACGCCGCGGTGAATTACTTCATGCAGTACGTAGCGCGTCATTCGCTCGATCCGTTCGCCGCCTATCGCCTCGTGCTCGGGTGCCTGGCCCTGGTGTGGGTCTGCGGATCCTGACGGTCGTCGAGACATAGACCGATGCAGTGGCTGCGCCGCAGTCTGATCGCGGGTTTCGTCGTGATAGTGCCGCTGGTGATCAGCGTGGCGGCGTTCGTCTGGCTGTTCCAGTTCATCGACGGCGTGATGGGGCCGGTGTACGTGCGGTGGATCGGCAGGGAGATTCCGGGCTTCGGCCTCGCGACCCTCCTGCTGCTGGTGGTAGCGGTCGGGGCGTTCGCGACCAACGTGCTCGGGGAGCGGCTGCTTCGCCGCGGCGAAGCCTACCTGATGAGGCTGCCCGTGTTCCGCGGGATCTACTCGCCGGTCAAGCAACTGGTCGAGGCCTTCTCGCCGGACAATCAGCTCGGCTTCAAGCGGGTCGTCCTCGTGGACGACCCGAAGCGGGGGCTGGTGCTCGGATTCCTGACGAAGGAGTTCACCATCGAGGGCCGGGAAGAGGCGGGCGCGCACGTCGCCGTCTACGTACCGACGAACCACGTCTACTTCGGGGACGTGCACATCTATCCGCGGTCGGTCGTCTCGTTCCCCGCGCTGACGGTGCAGGAAGGGTTGCAGGTGTTCCTCACCGGCGGCATGGCGCTGGCCGGACGCCTGCAGGTGGAACAGGAGAAGCGGCAGGCCTGAGGCGTCGGTCGAGCGCCTGCCTGGTCGATGGGTCTTGAACGGCGGCGCAGGGACGCCACCGTGCGGCAGAGGGGTGAATGGAGCAGCAACTGTACTACGTGCTCGGGTTCGGGATGCCGGTCGCGGCGGCGGCCTTCGCGTTCCTTCTGATTGGTCGGATCAACCGCCTCGAGCCGGGAACCGAGCGGATGCAGCGCATTGCCGCGCTGATTCGCAGCGGCGCGATGGCCTTCTTGAAGACGGAGTACACGGTGCTGGCCGGCTTCGTGGGCGTCATGTTCCTGGCGCTCGTGCTGTTGCTGCCGGGCAACGCGCTGTTGACCGGGGTGGCGTTTCTCGCCGGCGCCGTGCTCTCGGCGACGGCGGGGTGGATCGGCATGCAGACCGCCACCAGCGCCGCGGTTCGCACGACGCACGCGGCCACGACGAGCCTTTCCAGCGCGTTGCGCGTCGCGTTCTCGAGCGGCGCCGTGATGGGGCTGACCGTCGTCGCGCTCGGCACGTTCGGCATCGCCTTCCTCTACTACCTGTACGGGGGGTTGAGCGGGGCGGGAGCCAGCGCCGTTGAGTCGCTGTTCGGCTTCTCGCTGGGCGCCTCGTCGATCGCGCTGTTCGCCCGCGTGGGCGGCGGAATCTATACGAAGGCGGCCGACGTGGCGGGTGACCTGTCCGGCAAGGTAGAGGCGGGGATACCCGAGGACGACCCCCGCAACCCCGCCACGATTGCCGACAACGTGGGGGACAACGTGGGCGACGTCGCCGGCATGGGGGCGGACCTGTTCGAGTCGTACGTCGGCAGCATCATCTCTTCCATAGCGCTCGCCTGGGCGCTCACGGCGCCGTCCGCGAGCGCGCTGTGGGGAGTGGACGAGGCAGGGTTCGGCGCCCTGCAGTCGACGCTCGTCGTCTTCCCGATCCTGCTGGCGGGGGTCGGCATTCTCTCCTCCATGCTCGGCACGTTCGTGGTGAACACCGACGACGAGACGAAGATCGGCAGCGCCCTGCAGAGGGGCTTGCTCGTGGCGTCGGTTCTCGTCTTCCTGGGAGCGGGCGGCCTCGTCTCGATCCTCGATATCCCGCTGGCGGTTCTCTGGTGCGTAGTGGCAGGCGTCATCTCCGGCGTCGCGATCGGGCACGTGACGGAGTACTACACCGGCAAGGACAAGCCGCCGGCCCACAGGATCGCGCAGCAGTCCGAGACCGGACCGGCCACCAACATCATCGCCGGCCTCGGCGTCGGGATGATGTCGTGTGCGATCCCCATCCTGATCATCTGCCTGGCGATTTACGTCAGCTTCGCGCTGGCGGCGCTCTACGGGATCGCGATCGCCGCGGTAGGAATGCTCTCGACGCTCGGGATCAGCCTGGGCGTCGACGCCTACGGGCCGGTGGCGGACAACGCCGGGGGCATTGCGGAGATGAGCGGGCAGGAGGCTTTCGTGCGCGAGCGGACGGACGCCCTCGACGCGGTCGGGAACACGACCGCCGCCATGGGGAAGGGCTTCGCCATCGGGTCCGCGGCGCTGACCGCACTCGCGCTGTTCAGCACGTTCCGTGCGACAGCGGACGCCGCGGTCGCGGAAGCAGGAGGAGCCGCCGCCTTCGATCCGCGTCTCCTGAGCCTCGCCCTCGACAATCCCAACGTGCTTCTCGGCATGCTGCTGGGCGGCATGCTGCCCTTCCTCTTCTCCGCGCTCACGATGAACGCGGTCGGACGTTCGGCCAACGACATGATCGAGGAGGTCCGCCGGCAGTTCCGCGAGATCAAGGGGTTGCTGGAGGGCGAAGCCGAGCCCGATTCGGCGCGCTGCGTCGAGATTTCCACCCGCTCCGCGATTCGGGAGATGGTCGCGCCCGGGTTCATTGCGGTCCTGGCGCCCGTGCTGACCGGCTTTCTGCTGGGCGTGTCGGGACTCGGGGGGCTGCTGGCCGGCGCCCTCGTCACCGGCGTGCTGATGGCCCTGATGATGGCGAACGCGGGCGGCGTGTGGGACAACGCCAAGAAGTACATCGAGGAGGGGCATCACGGCGGCAAGGGGTCGGAGCCACACAAGGCGGCGGTCATCGGCGACACCGTCGGTGACCCCTTCAAGGACACGTCGGGGCCGAGTCTCAACATTCTCATCAAGCTGATGACCATCGTCGCGGTGATTTTCGCGCCGCTCGTGGTCGGGTGGATGCAATAGCCGGCAGCTCGCGCCGGCAGCCCGCGCCATCGAGCGGCGATGCGGCGCTACGCGGGTTCCACCACGGACCGCCGGGGTTGACGCTCCCTTGCCGGGCGGTTAAGATGCCGCACCTTGCGCGGCGGGGTCGTCGGACGGCGCGTAGCGCGAGCCCGGCACCCGGGTTTCCGAGAGGGCTCGCGCGGTGGAATGTTGGATGGTCCGTTTCGGTTCTTCCGGTGTCTAACATCCGGTGAGGGGCATGTTGTTCGGCTCGTTGACACGGAGTAGCGGCCTGCTATAATCGGCGCTTCTGAAGCGGCGTCCGAGCAATCGAGCAGGCCAGGAGGCGTGCTGTGGCTGACACGAGAAAGCAGAGCAACCCGGCGAAGAGGGCACCGGCACCGGCCAAGAAGGCCGAGCCGGCGATGTTCGGGGAAATCTCGAACCCATCCATCATGGTCGGTGCGCGGAAGTGGTACACGCTGCCGCTGTCGGTCCTCGCGCACGTGGGCGCGATCGGCGCGATCGTGATCGTCCCGCTGATGGCCATGGACGCATTGCCGACGCCTGCGTCGATGATGGCGTTCGTGGCGGCGCCTCCGCCTCCGCCTCCGCCGCCTCCGCCGCCTCCGCCGCCGGCCGCCGCCGAGGCCGCGCCCCCGCCGGTGCTTGACGTCAATCCGAACGCGGCCCCGATTGTCGCGCCGGAGCAGATCGTCGAGGAAACCGGCTTCGACATCAACCGCGTGCAGGGCGTCGAAGGTGGCTTGGCGGGCGGTGTCGTGGCCGGTATCGTCGGCGGACTGCCGACCGCTCCGCCTCCGCCTCCGCCTCCGCCGGAGCCGGTCCGCGTTGGCGGCAACATCAGCCCGCCGACCAAGATCCGGGACGTGCCGCCGACCTATCCGCCCGTGGCGCAGCAGGCGCGCGTCCAGGGTGTCGTGATTCTCGAAGCGGTGATCGGTCCGACCGGTGCGGTCGCCGACGTCAAGGTGCTCCGCTCGGTGCCGTTGCTCGACGAGGCGGCGATCAACGCCGTGAGGCAGTGGCAGTACACGCCGACGCTGCTGAACGGCGTGCCCGTTCCGGTCATCATGACCGTGACGGTCAACTTCCAGTTGTCGTAAGCCCGGGGATTCGTGAATCGGTCGAATGGAATGGCGGCGACGAACTCACGTCTCGCCGTAGGAGGAACAGATGGACTTTCTTGAGTTGTGGGAACAGATGGGGATATCCGTCAAGCTTCTGATGTTCGTGCTGGTGATCATGTCGATGGCGTCGGTCGGCGTCTTCTTCGAGCGGCTCTTCACGTTCATCCAGGCGACGAACCAGTCGAAGCTGTTCGCGCCGCAGGTTGCGAAGCATCTCAAGGACGGCAAGCTCAAGGAAGCCATCAGCGTCTCGCAGTCCAAGGACTACCGGTACAGCCACCTCGGCAAGGTCGTCCTGGCCGGGTTGCAGGAGTACCAGTTCCAGCAGGACAGCGGCGTGGACCTGCACAAGGACGACGTGGTCGACAGCGTCCACCGCGCGATTCAGCGGGCGGCGGCGCTCACCTCGTCCGACCTGAAGCGGGGCATGGGCATTCTGGCCACCATCGGCTCCACCGCCGTGTTCGTCGGCCTGCTCGCGACGACGCTCGGCGTCATCAACGCGTTCCAGGGCATCGCGGCCACGGGTTCCGGCGGTCTGGGCGCGGTGTCCGGCGGCATCTCCGAGGCGCTGGTCGGCACGGCGATCGGCCTCTTCGTGGCGATTCCGGCCGTCTGGTTCTTCAATTTCCTGACCGGCCGCCTGGAGTACTTCGCCGTCGAGATGGACAACTCTTCGTCGGAGCTCGTCGACTACTTCATCAAGAAGTCCTAGACGGGTTCCTGTTCAGGGATCCGATCGGGCTCACCGCCGGGCGCACAGGGCGCCCGGCGGTATTTCTGCTCAAGGAGCGTTCATCATGGGAATGTCAGTCGGCGAAAAAAGCGGTGGCTTGAACTCGGAGATCAACATCACGCCGCTGGCCGACGTGATGCTGGTCCTGCTCATCATCGTCATGCTCATCGCGCCCCTGTTGACGGCGGGCGTGACGCTGAACCTGCCTGAGGCGACCAACACGGGCGACAAGCCCGACAACGACAACAACACCACCGTCGCGGTGACCTCCGACGGCCGGTACTTCGTGGACAATGTTCAGACGACGCAGCAGGAGTTGCTCAACGCGATCAACAGCGCGCTGGATCGCAAGCTGGAACGGATCCTCCTCGTCAAGGCAGACGTCAACGCGCAGTACTCGTCGGTGATGGAGTTGATGGACCAGTTGCAACGGGCCGGCATCGAGAACGTCGGGCTCATCACCGAGCGTCAGGTCGGCGGCGGGGGAGGTGAATAGACATGGCGAAAAAGAAGCACCACGGCGCCGACGCCATCGCGGAGGCGACGAATCCTCACGCGAATTCGGAGATCAACATCACGCCGTTCATCGACGTGTTGCTGGTTCTGATCGTCATCTTCCTGGCGGCGCTCCCCCTCGGTCAGCGGGGGTTGGACATCAACCTTCCGCTCGAGACCCAGGGCGCGCAACAGGCGGCGACCGACAGTAGTCAGATTCTGCTCGAGTACACGGCGGATCGGCGTATCTCCGTGAACCAGCAGCCGATGCAGATGGCGACGCTCGAGTCCGAGCTCCGCTCGATCTTCGAGACCCGCCGCGAGAAGACGATGTTCATCGCCGGTGCCGGGTCCCTGACCTACGGCGAGATCATCGACGTGATCGACGCGGCCCGGGGGGCTGGTGTCGAGAAGGTCGGCATCGTCACCGAGGGCATGCGGCGCGCGGCTGGCGCGGCACCCGTAGGCTAGGCGCGACCTTACGGTTGCGTTGGGGAGTTTCGCTGGCGCGAAGCTCGCAGCGCAGGCCGAGGAGAACGACGGCCAGGGGGCCGGACACCGCCGCGGCGGTTCCGGCCCCCTGCCCTGTACGGGTCTCTCGCAAGGCCTCTCGCCGGTCAGCACGCAAGTCCCGTCGCCCGTGGCGCGGCACGGCCCGCTTCTCCCCTATTCGCAAGGCCTCTCGCCGGTCAGCGCGCAAGTCCGTCGCCCGTGGCGCGGGCACGGCCCGCTTCTCCCCTACTCGCAAGGCCTCTCGCCGGTCAGCGCGCAAGTCCCCCTCTTCACGTCGCTTCCACCCGCCGGCCCGCCGTCGCCCCCGAGGCTCACAGGTCCGCTAGACCAGTCCAGCGAGTCCGAGGTCTCCAGCGAGTCCGAGGTCTCTACGGACGGCCTGGGAGGGAATGCGGGGCGACAGAGACAGAAAAGGCCGGGTACCACTGCCGTGGCACCCGGCCTCCCGTACACGTCCGAACCCGTGGGGCGGCGCGCTGTTACCTGTCCCTACTGGCCGGCGCCTG
This sequence comes from Vicinamibacterales bacterium, assembly GCA_965116825.1. Lineage (GTDB taxonomy): Bacteria > Acidobacteriota > Vicinamibacteria > Vicinamibacterales > UBA8438 > WTFV01. The sequence continues at coordinate 512,021 of OZ220736.1, read as the reverse complement.
CGTCGCCGCCACCCCGTGCCTCGTCCTGAATCTGCTGGGCAAGGTCGCGCAGTTCATCGGCCTCGGCGATGAGTGCGTCCTGCTCGTCCTGGTCCTCGCTCATGTTGGCCTGCATCCGCAGCAGGATGTTCTTGTAGACCAGCGCGTCGACGTAGCGATCGTTCAGTGCGATAGCCTGATCGGCCGCCACGATGCCGGCCAGAACGTACTCGGCCTTCTCTTCCTGGGTGATTCGGAAATCGCGGAATGCCTTTTCCCAGTAGAAGGTGGAGATGGTGTAGAACGCCTCGGGGTTGTCCGGCTCGATGGCGGCCCGTTGCCGCAACGCGTCGATGGTCTGATCGAAATCGCCCGCGCGGTTGTAGAACCCCGCAAGCTGGAGGTAGACCGTCGGATCGTCGGAGAGCATGTTGCGGACCTCGAGATAGATCGTCTCGGCGTCCTCGAAGAGGCCGGATTCCTCGAAGAGCTGGGCCAGCACGAAGTAGTTGTCCGGATTGCCGGGATCGAGCTGGATCATCTCCTGCAGCAGCAGCGCCCGGTTCGTGGGATCGTTCATCTTGTCGGGGCCGTAGGCCGCAACGAGGTACTGCATCGACAGCGTCTGGAACTCCCGGTTCGGGATGTTGTCGGCGGCCAGCCGGTAGTACTCCACCGCCCGGTCCAGCAACGCGTCGTTCTCCGGCTCTCCCCGGAACGCCGGCGTGTAGAGATTGTCGTAGCAGTTGGCGATGTAGAAGTACGCCACGCTCATCGCCTGCGACAGCTCGCTGCCGGGGTCGTCGTTGACGACGTCGACCACGTGCTGGTACTCCTCGATCGCAGCCTCGTAGTCGCCGCGTCCGTAGAAGAGGTTGGCTTCCTTGAACGTGCGCATCGCGCCGAGCTGGTCGAAGAAGCCACACGAGACCAGCGGCATCACCATCGCCACAACGAGGCCCAGTCTCAACAAGGTCCGTCCCGTCTGCATGATCTTCTCCCTCATCACGTGAGAAACTCCCGTCCGCGGCCGCTTCGCCCGGCCACCCGGTTGGGTGGCGCTCAGCCAAGCGCGCGCGATACGCATCTCGCGCGGCGGCAGGCGCCGGCGACCTGTTCCCCCCAGAAGCGAATCGCTATAGTGAAGCAAAAGGAATAGCAAGTCAACCGCCGGGAGGGGCGTTCTTGACCCTCCTGCGCGCTCCTCGTATCTTCGTGTTCGCACGCCGTTTCCCATGATCAGCTTCGAGAACCTGCTCGGCTCGGTCCGGTCGTACAACCCGGAGACGGACGCGGATCTGCTGCATCGAGCCTACGAGTTCTCGGCTCTGGAGCACGCCGGGCAGGTTCGGCGGTCGGGCGAGCAGTACATCACGCATCCGCTCGAGGTTGCGCACCTCGTCGCCGAGATGCACCTCGACGACGTGACGATCGCGTCCAGCCTGCTGCACGATGTCGTCGAAGACACGCTGACCACCATCGAGAACGTGCGCGGGCTCTTCGGTCCGGAGATCGCCCATGTCGTCGAGGGGGTCACGAAGATAAGCACCATTCCATTCTCGTCGAGCGAGGAGCGGCAGGCCGAGAACTTCCGGAAGATGCTGCTGGCCATGGTGGACGACGTGCGCGTCATCCTCGTGAAGCTGGCGGACCGCCTTCACAACATGCGCACGCTCGATCATCTTCGCGAAGATCGCAGGCTGAAGATCTCGCAGGAGACCATCGACATCTACGCGCCCATCGCTCACCGCCTCGGCATGAACAAGGTGAAGAACGAGCTGGAGGATCTTGCGTTCCGCCATCTCGACCGTCCGGGCTACGAGGCGTTGCGGGCGGGCGTGGAAGCACGCCGGCGCGCGACCGAACGGACCGTCGACAGTCTCAAGAGCACGCTTGCCGACAAGTTGAAGGACGCCGGCGTGCCGATCGTCGCTCTGGAGGGACGGATCAAGAGCATCTTCAGCGTCTGGAAGAAGATCAGGCGGCAGAAGATCTCTTTGGACGAGGTCTACGACCTTCTCGCGGTCCGCGTCATCACGGCGTCGGAGCGCGACTGCTACGCCGCGCTCGGCATCATTCATCAGATTTGGGCGCCGGTGCACGGCCGGTTCAAGGATTTCGTGGCCATGCCCCGTCCGAACGGCTATCAGTCGCTGCACACGGCGGTCATCAGCGATCTCGGGCTGCCGTTCGAGGTGCAGATCCGCTCCCAGGATATGCACCGCATCGCCGAGCACGGGATTGCCGCCCACTGGAAGTACAAGGAAGGCCGGGTGGGAGCGGAACCGGACGAGAAGTACTTCCTCTGGTTGCGGCAGCTCCTGGAGTGGCAGCAGGAGGTGCCGGACCCGAGCGAGTTCATCCACAGCCTCAAGCTCGATCTCTATCCGGAGGAGGTATACACCTTCACGCCGAAGGGCGAGGTCAAGGCGCTGCCCCGCGGCGCGACGCCGATAGACTTCGCCTACGCGATTCACACCGACGTCGGCCATACGTGCGTCGGAGCGCGCGTCAACGGCCGGATGGTTCCATTGCGGACGCCGTTGCAGAGCGGAGACATCGTCGAGGTGGTCACCCGCGCCGGCAACAGGCCGAACCGCGACTGGCTGAACATCGTCGCCACGACGCGTGCGCGCAACAAGATCAAGCACTTCATCCACCTGGAGGAGAAGCTGCGCGCCGTCGAGCTCGGCCGCAAGCTGATCGAGAAGGAGGTGCGCCGCTTCGATCTCAAGCCCAGGACGGTGCTGGATCCGGACGCGGTCGGCAGGGTCTGCGCCACGTTCGGCGCGTCGAAGCCGGACGACCTCTATGCGTCCGTCGGCTACGGCAAGGTCTCGTCCCGCGCCGTGCTGGACGCCCTGGTTCCTCGCGAACAGCGCGAGTCCGCGAAGTCCGAAGCGTCGATTGCGTCGGTGGTTCGCCGCGTGCTTCGTCCGAACCAGGAGACCATCAAGGTACGGGGCTTCGACGACCTGATGGTGTTCCGGGCCGGTTGCTGCAGTCCGATCCGCGGGGAGCGAATCGTCGGTTACGTCACCCGCGGCAAGGGGGTCTCGGTCCACGCGGCGAGCTGTCCGAACGTCGTGAACCTCTTCTACGATCCGGAGCGGCGGATCGACGTAGTCTGGGACAAGGCGAAGGCGGAGTCGACGTTCACGGTCTGCCTCACCATTCAGGTCGAGGATCGCCGCGGCATGATTGCCGACGTGACGTCACGCCTCGCGGACCGGCGGATCAACATCCTCAAGGTGGAAGCGTCCGCCAACGAGGATCAGCACGGCCAGATCAACGTGACGTTCGATATCAGCGACATGCAGCACCTGCAGCGCGTCATCAAGGTCGTGCGTGCCGTGGCCGGCGTCCTCGACGTCGAGCGCGTTCACCGCAAGCCTTAGCCGCCGCGGTGGTCGCCTGGCCGGGACCGCAGGTTCAGTCCGGAAGCCGGACGATGGCGTCGATCTCGATCTGTGCGTCCTTCGGCAGACGCGCCGCCTGGACGGCGGCGCGAGCCGGGGCCGGATTTGCGAACCAGGTGGCGTAGGCGCGATTCATCGCCACGAAGTCGTTCATGTCGGCGAGATACACGGTCGTTCTCACGACATCGTCGAGCGTCGCGCCGGCCGCGCGGACGATCGCGTCGAGGCTCCGGAGCGCGCGGTGGGTCTGCGCCGCCACGTCGCCGTGAATCAGCTCCCCCGTCTCGGGATCGATCGGCACCTGCCCGGAGACGAACAGGAAGCCGCCGGCCCTGATGGCCTGCGAGTAGGGGCCTATCGCAGTCGGTGCACCGGTGGACGTGATGGGGGTCCGCGCCACGTCTGGTCCGGTCAGGCGGCCTTCGTGATCCGGTTCGAGCGGATGCAGCGCGTGCAGACGCGCAGGCGCTTGACCCGGCCGCCGACGACCGCGCGAACCGACTGGACGTTGGCCTGGAACCGCCGGGGCGTGACGTTGTGGGCGTGACTGACGTTGCGTCCCACGACGGGTCCCTTTCCACAGAGTTCGCAGCGTTTCGCCATGGTATTGACTGTCTCCCGGAGCCGAAACGGGAATTCTACCACCACCGGAGCGCTACGGGGGAACGATCAGCCCGCCTGACGTCGTCCGGCCCGCGCGGTCGCCATCCGGAGCGCGGTCCGCATCGTCACCGGCCCGTTTCCAGACGCGCTTGAGCATCGACAGCCAGGCGCGCTCGTTGTCGCCCTCGTCCAGCGCGCGTCGCGCCTCATGCGCTCCGGCCTCGACGCGCCGCAGGATACCGGCGGTGTCGTGATCGGAGAGGCGGGCGCCGTTGGCGTGGTTCGCCTCGATGAGCTGCTTCATCTCCAGAACCAGCCTCTGCGCGGCCGCAGTGCCGGCGGGGTGCTCGTAAACGATGCCGCGGCTCGCCGTCTCGTAGGTCTGCGCGAGCGCGATCGCCGCCTGTTCCACGTCCGCATCGACGAGACCGGGTGCATCCGGCCGGTCCCCGGCGAGAAACTCGAGCAGCATCGCGGCAAGCTGCTGCTGCGGTCCGTTCAGGCCGTGCAGCAGGGCGACGAGGAATCCTCCGTCCCGTTCGCGCTGTCGCTGCACGACGGCCGGAGGATGCGTCGTCGCGGATTCCAGGTACACGCAGTCCGGCGGGCAGGCGATCTGCTTTCGTCGCTTGGCGCCGCAACACGCGGAGCAGATCCGCTCCCCCAAGGCGGGGCAGGCGCGGCGCCCTCGTCGTCGGCGGCAGAGCGGACAGACAGGCTTCGCCATGGCTTCGCGGCTCAGCTTGGCACAAGCTCAGCCCCTGGATCAACGTCGGGCGGTCGTCGTCGCCTGCGCCGGTTGGACCAGCAGCGGACGCCTTGTCCACTGGAGAGGGCGACCGATTGCGCGAAACCGAAAAGCGGTCCCGGTCGTCTAAGTGATTGTGGCCGGTGCGAGACCGGCACGCAGTTTGCTTTTCGGAGTGGCGGAAGGAGCCGTCATCATGAGCACGAAGACGAAGAACCGTATGGACAGGGCCCGCTACGACGAGCTCAGGTGCATCCTCGAGGCGCGGCGCCTCGAGATCATCGGGGAAGTCCAGCACAAGATGCGCGACGTGCGCGCCGAAGGGGCCGCGGCGCCCCTGCATGACGTGCGCGACGACGCCGAGACGTCCGAGGCCGACATCCAGGACGATATAGAGTTCGCCCTGCTGCAGATGAAGGCGGAGACCCTGAACAAGATCACCGAGGCGTTGTCGCGCCTCGACGAGGGGACGTTCGGCTACTGCTACGAGTGCGGGAAGGAGATCTCCAGCCGCCGGCTGCGTGCGTTGCCGTTCGCGGTGCGGTGCACGGATTGCGAGACGATCCGGGAGGTCGAGCTGGACCGCGAGGTCCATATCGCCCGGCGCGGGGCGGTATCATTGTTTGCCGACGTCGTCGGTTGACATGGTGCTGGACGGCTGGCTCCCCGGAGCGCTGCCGTCGCCGAGCGGTGCACGATGAACGATGAGCCAACGCGTACGGACGCGCCGGGGACTCCGCCGGAGGAGCGCGAGCTGTCGGTTCCGGCGGAGCTGCCGATCCTGCCGCTCCGCGACACGGTGCTGTTTCCCAGCGCGTTCATGCCGCTGGCGGTCGCCAGGGAGAGTTCCGTACGGCTCGTCGAGGCCGCGGTCGAGGGCGAGCAGCTCGTCGGGGTCGTCACGCAGCGCGAGGCGTCGGTCGAAGAGCCCGGACGGGACGATCTCTACAGCATCGGAACCATCACGCACATCCACAAGATGTTCAAGCTGCCGGACGGCAGCCTGCGGCTCATCGTCCAGGGCCTCGCCCGCGTCACGCTGGACGCGGTCACCGCTTCGGAGCCCTTCCTGCGTGCGGCCGTGCGCGCCGCGGAGGAGGTCGTATCCGAGGACGATCGACTCGAGGTCGACGCGCTGCAGCGGAACATCAAGAACAACTTCCAGCAGGTGGTGTCCCTTTCGCCCCTGCTCTCCGACGAGCTGCAGGCGCTGTCCGGGAACATCTCCGAACCGGGCAAGCTGGCCGACTTCATCGCGTCCAGCCTGACGACGCTGGCCACTGCCGCCAGGCAGCAGGTTCTGGACACGCTCGACGTTCGCGCCCGCATGGATCATCTGAACCGCATCCTGGTCAAGGAGATCGAGGTGCTTGAGCTCGGTTCGAAGATCCAGTCGGAGGTGCAGTCGGAGATGGGCAAGAGCCAGCGCGAATATCTTCTGCGCGAGCAGCTCAAGGCGATTCGGAAGGAGTTGGGCGAGAACGACGACCAGGCCAAGGAGATCGAGGAGCTGCGGGAGAAGATCCAGGCGGCAGGCATGCCGGAGAGCTCACTGAAAGAGGCGTTGCGCGAGCTCGACCGGCTCTCGCGCATGCCGGTCGCGGCGGCCGAGTACACCGTGTCGCGCACCTATATCGACTGGCTGATCGCCCTGCCCTGGAATCGGCGGACCGACGAGAAGATCGATCTCGCCCGGACGCGGAAGACCCTCGACGGCGACCACTCCGGACTCGAGAAGGCGAAGGACCGCATCCTCGAGTACCTGGCCGTGCGGAAGCTGAATCCCGACGTGAAGGGACCGATCCTCTGCTTCGTCGGCCCGCCGAGTCCGGTTTCATAATGCACACCTCGCTATTTCACTGAAAATCCAGCACTTTCTGGGCCGAGCTCGATGTTAGCGGGCGACGCCTGGGCGGGATCGCGCCATCGAGCGCGACGATCTCCTCCTCTCGAATGGCCCAGGGCGCGCTCTTGCAGACCTGCCGGGCGGAGATCGTGCCGTCGCCGATGAGCCGCAGCACGGTCATGGCGCTCACGCCGAGCCGAGCGGACGCCTCCTTCAGCGTCAGTTCCCCACGTTCCGCCATCTCGCCGGGTCGATAGATCGGCACGCCGTGCCGGCGGCGGAAAGAACACACCCGCGCCTCGGTCCAGGCATTGCCCCGTCCGGTCTTCTTGCCGAGCCGATTCAGCGTCTTGGCGATGGCGCTGTCCGGCAGCTGGCGGGCCAGTCCCCGGATCAAGTCGCCGACCGTTGCGTCCGTGCACCAGCGATGCCGTCCCGGTCCGTTGCGCGGGACCGACAGGCGAGTGTGGTCGCCGCCCCGCCAGTGCAGCAGCAGGTCGATCCGATCATCGGCGAGCTTGACGACGACCTCTTCGAGCACGGCCCGCACGATACGCTTGCGCGTCTGCGCGGTCGCGTTCGGATGGGTCCAGGCCGTCTCCAGATCGGCTCCCAACGCCAGCAGGCGCTCATGCTCCGCCTCGGACAGCGTCTCGGGGCGGGCAGCCGTCAGGCCTTCGAGCTTCTTTTCCTGTTGTTGCACGTCGGCGAGCCGCGCGTTCCATCGGCATTCGAGCTCGCCGGCCACCAGCCGGTTCGCCGGGTCGACGGCGTCGTACTGGCGGCGCGCCAGGTCCGCTTCGTACCGCGCCTGGGTCAGCGCCAGCTCCGCCTGGCGGCGCGTTTCGGCGTGCTCTTGTTCGCGCATCGCGACCGCCTCGAGGGCCGCTTCGATGCCCAGCGGCTGCAACAACCGCAATACCTCGGTGGCCACCGCCGCGTCGACGCGCACGCCGCCGAACGCGATGCACGCGCGCGTCCCGTGGTTCAGATGCGCACCGCGGCAGCTGTAGCGAACGCACACGCCCTGGTTGCCGTTGTAGCTGACGTGGAGCCGCCGTCCGCAATGCCCGCAGCGCAGCAGGCCGGCCAGCAGCCCGTCCCCGCGGCGAACCGCGCCGCGGGCCACCGCGCCCACCCGCGTGGCGTTGTCGGCGATCACGCGCTGGTTCCTTTCATACTCCGCCCAGGAAACATAGCCCTCGTGGTGATCGACGATCAATACATCCCACTGCTCACGGTCCCGGAGCAACCCACGCCTGACGCGCTTGCGCCCATTCTCGACGGTGATGCGGCTCCCCGTGCGACCGAAGGCGTAGGCGCCGCCGTAGACCGGATTGGTCAGCAGCTTGTGGATCGTGCTGTACACGGGCAGCTTCCACACCACGCGCCGGCCTTCGCCGATGTCCTCGACCGCCGGCAGTCGCACCTCCTCCTGGCGCAGCCACAGATGCACCTGCCGGATGCTCTGCAACGCGGCGAACTTCCGGAACACCAGCCCGATCGCCTCCTGCACCCGCCGGTCCGGGTCCTTGGCGATGCGGTCGTGCCGGACCTTCACGTAGCCGACCGCGACGTTGAGGAACAACTCACCGCGCTGCGCCTTCTGACGCAGCGCTTCGAACGAGCGCTGGCGCAGCAGCGACAGCTCCAGTTCCGACATTGACCCTTGCATGCCGAGCAACAACCGGTCGTTCGGCAGGCGCGGGTCGTAGATCGCCTGCTCGTCGGCGAGCAGACAGTTCACCAGGCCGCAGAACTCGAGCAGCGTGTGCCAGTCGCGGCCGTTGCGCGCGAGTCGCGACGCCTCGGCCGCCAACACGATGCCGACGCGTCCCTCGCAGATCGCTACCAGCAGGCGTTCGAATCCAGGACGGGCAATGCCGCCGCCCGACCGACCGAGGTCGTCGTCCACCATCACCGGTTCGCTCCAACCGAGCTTGCGGGCACGGTCCGCCAGACCATACTGCCGCCGCCGGCTCTCGTGATGCTGGCGCAGTTGGTCCCGCGTCGATTGCCGGACATAGACGAAGGCCTGACGATTGAGATGGTCAGGTGTGATCTTGCTCATCGTTTCCCTCCATCTCCTGGGCGTCCCCCGGCCTGGTCACGGTCGCTGGTGCTGTCGCTGTCGCTTCGAGCAGCAGAGTTGCCACCAACGGGAGCACCGTCGCCCGTGTCCGTGCCCTCAGCGCCGGTCCCGGCTGCGTCTCCACCAACAGATTGCCTTGCTGGACTACCTGGATCCGTCTCAAGCCGCTCTCCTTCCTCCATGCCGGAGAACGACGATAGCGCCGCGTCAACAGTGAGACGGAGGTCGAGCAGACCGGTCAACGCGATGCGCGGAGGGTCCTTCACCGACAGCGCGGCGGCCGCGGGGTCGCACATCCAGGTCGGGACCTGCGCCAACGTGCCGTCCGGTTGTCGAATGACGAGCACGCTCCTGCCAGCACGCTGATGGCGGCGCACGATCTCCACGCGCTCCCCGCTCCGCGGATGGAATCGGTAGTGGATCGTCGCGTCGGAACGTTGGTAGCGGGCAGTATGGGACTGTTTCCCCCGGGGTCGGGAAGACGTCGTTGGCCAAGGGCATCGCCGCGTCCATCGACCGCAAGTTGGTGCGCGTCTCGCTGGGGGGCATGCGGGACGAGGCCGAGATCCGCGGCCACCGCCGGACCTACATCGGCGCGTTGCCCGGGCAGATCATGCAGGGGCTCCGCCGCGCCGAATCGAAGAACCCGGTGTTCATCCTCGACGAGATCGACAAGCTGGGGATGGACTTCCGGGGCGACCCGGCGTCCGCGCTCCTGGAGGTGCTCGATCCGGAGCAGAACTCGACGTTCCGGGACCACTACGTCGACCTGCCTTTCGACCTCTCGGAAGTGCTCTTCATCACGACGGCCAACGTCCTCGATCCGATCCCGCCGGCGCTGCGCGACCGGATGGAGGTCCTCGAGCTGCCCGGGTACACCGAGGAGGAGAAGCTGGTCATCGCCACCGAGCACCTGCTCGGACGTCAGATCGAGAACCACGGCCTGACGACGGAGCAGGTCAGCTTCACGGAGGCGGCCCTCCGCGCCGTCATTCGCGGCTATACGCGCGAGGCCGGCGTGCGCAACCTCGAACGCGAGATCGGCGCCCTCTGCCGCAAGGTGGCGCGGCGGCGGGCCGAGGGGGACGAGTCGCCGGTCGAGATTGGCGCCGAGACCGTCGTCGAGATGCTGGGTGCGCCGAAGCATCTCGACGAGGAGGTGGCGGAGCGCACCAGGCGTCCCGGCGTGGCCATCGGGCTGGCGTGGACGCCGGTGGGCGGCGACGTGCTGTTCGTCGAGTCTCGCCGGATGCGCGGCGGCGGCACCCTCACCCTGACCGGCCACCTGGGCGAGGTGATGAAAGAGTCTGCGCGCGCGGCGCTGTCCTGGCTGCGGGCCAACGCCTCCCGCTACGACGTCGACCCGGCCTTCTACGGCGAGGCCGAGGTACACCTGCACGTACCGTCGGGCGCCATCCCGAAGGACGGCCCCTCGGCCGGCGTCACGATGGTCACCGCCCTGGTCTCGGAGCTCACCGGCCGCCCGGTGCGGGGCGATCTGGCCATGACCGGCGAGATCACGCTTTCCGGGAACGTGCTCCCGGTCGGCGGCATCAAGGAGAAGGTGCTGGCCGCGCGCCGGCTCGGGATCGTGGAGGTCATCCTCCCGAAACAGAACGAGAAGCACGTCAACGAGGATCTCAGCGAAGACCTGCGCCGCGAGATCGGCGTGCACTACGTGTCGATGATCGACGAGGTGCTCGATCTGGCGCTCCTCCCGGCCCCGGCGAAGGCGCCCCGCACGGAGGGCGCGGCCGGCCGCGCCCCGGTTCACGAGACCGTCCAGTAGTCTCTCCGCGCAATCAGCGGGCTTGCAGCAGTCGCAGGCCCAGCGCGGTCTTCATGTCGGCCACCGGGCCGCCGGCGACGAGCCGCCGCGCCTCCTCCAGGGTGAAGATCCGCGGTTCGAGCACCTCGTCGGGGTCGAGTGCGAGACGGGTCGAGGCCGTGAGCCCGGTGAGGCGGTAGAAGATCATCACCTCGTCGCAGTACCCGGGGCTCGGATAGAAGGCGCCGATCCGCTCGATGCGCCCAGCCGTCCAGCCGGTTTCCTCCGCGCATTCCCGGCGCGCCGCCGCCTCCGGGTCCTCGCCCGGCTCGACGTTGCCCGCGGGCAGCTCCCAGATCCAGCCGTCGACGGCGTAGCGGTACTGGTGGACGAGGATCACCCGCCCGGCGTCGGGCAGCGGCAGGAGGATCACGGACGCCGGGTGCCTCACGACATCCATCGTCGCCTCGCGACCGTTCGGCAGCCGCACGCGGTCCTGGTGGGTGTTGAAGGCCCGACCCCGCTGGACGGCGCGGCTGTCGAGCACGGTGGCTGCGCGTTCGCTCATACCTGTTCCTCCGGCTCCGGGGGGAAGGGTGCGGGATCGTAGCGGCCGGCGGCTCGCTTCCGCGTGACGACGCGGATGGCATCGGTCAGGCGCATCAGATCGTCCGGCAGCTCACACTTCATCACTACCCGCCGCCCGTCCCGCGGGTGCGTGAACGCGAGCCGCGCGGCGTGGAGAAAGGGGCGGTCCAGCCGCTGCACCACTCGCAGGTGCGGCGGTGGATGCCGCCGGCGCCCGCCGTAGAGGGAGTCGCCGACCACCGGATGTCCGATGGCGCTCAGGTGGACGCGTATCTGGTGTGTGCGGCCGGTCGCGATTGCCACCCGGACCAGGGTGACGCCGTCGAGCGGCTCGGCCATGACCACGCGGGTGACCGCCTCGCGCGCCCGGCGGGACCGGACCGAGATGCGCTTGCGGTCGATCGGGTCCCGTCCGAGCGGTTGGTCGATGCGGTGTCCCCGCCGCACCAGGCCCCAGACGAGCGCGACATACTCCTTTTCCACCTCGCGGTCCGCGAACTGCCGCGCCAGCTCGGCGTGCGCCCGGTCGTGCTTGGCCACCACCAGTAGGCCGGAGGTGCCGCGGTCGAGGCGGTGCACGATGCCGGGGCGCAACTCGCCGCCGATGCCGCTCAGGTCCGGTACGTGGTGCAGCAGCGCGTTTACCAGCGTGCCGTCCGCGTGGCCGGCGGCCGGGTGCACGACCATGCCGGCCGGCTTGTCGACGACGATCAGGTCCGCGTCGTCGTAAACGATGTCGAGAGGCAGCGCCTCGGGGCGCGGCGTTGCCGGAACCGGCGCCGGGATGTCCACGTGCACGACGTCGCCGGCGCGGACGGCCATGCCCGCCCGGGTGCCGGGGCGGTCGAGTGCGACCCGTCCCTCCCGGATCAGCCGCTGGATCTGCGATCGGGTTCGGCTCCCCAGATGGCTCGCCAGAAACTGATCCAGTCGCGCGCCCGCGTCGTCGGGCTGCACCTCGAGGTCGACGTGTTCGGCCCCTGGCGGCCCGCCGCTCTCGCGGGTGATCATGCCGGGTCCCGCGGTCCGCGGCCGCTCAAGCGCCGGCCCGCGCCGGCGCGCGCCGCGGCGTCGATCCGCCGGCGCGGGCGAGCAGCACGAGCATGACGATGCTCAGCGGCACCAGCAGCAGCGAAACGAACTGCGAGGTCGAGACCAGGTCGAAGACGGTGCCCCGGGGGTCGCCGCGGTAGAACTCGATGACGAAACGCACGGCCGGATAGAGCAGCAGATAGGTCCAGAAGGTCCGGCCCGCGAAGAGGCGTCCGCGCCGCTCGAACGCAAGCAGGACGCCGAGGATGACCAGGGCCGCAACCGATTCGTAGAGCTGCGTCGGGTGCAGACTGACGTCCAGCGGCGTGCCCACGTTGGCCGCGGCCAACGGGTTGCTGAACGTGATGCCCCAGGGGAGATCCGTGGGGTGGCCGTAGCAGCAGCCCGCGAGGAGGCAGCCGAGGCGGCCCACCGCCTGCCCGGCCGCGATTCCGGGGGCGAACGCGTCGCAGGTCGCCCACAGCGGCAGGGCGTGCCGCCGCATGTACCAGAACGCCACCGCCACCGAGAGGAGCAGGCCGCCGTAGAAGACGCCGCCCGAACGGACGAGGGTCCACAGCTCGGCTGGATTGCGCGTGAAGTGGTCGAACTCCACCACGAACAGCATCAGCTTGGCGCCCACCAGGGCGCTGATGATGATTGCGATTCCGAGGTCCATGACCCGCTGCCCGTCCAGGCCGCGCGCCCGCCCGCGGGCGACCGCCACCTGCAGTCCGAGCAGGTATGCCGACACCAGCAGCAGGCCGTACGAGTAGATGCCGATCGGACCGAGTTCAAGCAGCTTCGGATACATGGGCGTTCAGGAAGACCATGTCGAGGATGAGGCAACAGGCGCCGACGGTGATTCCGGCGTCGGCGACGTTGAAGGCCCAGAAGTGCCAGCTTCCCCAGTAGACGTCGACGAAGTCGACGACGTAGCCCGCGGCGATGCGGTCGATCAGGTTGCCGATGGCGCCGCCGATGATCGCAGCCAGTCCCAGCCGGGCCAGCGGCTGATTCGGCGGGACCCGGCTCGCGTACAGGGCGATGGCGATCAGGGCGAAGAGCCCGATCGCGGTCATCAACGCGCGCTTGAAGGGGATGTCGACGGAGTTGAGCAGTCCGAAGGCCGCGCCCGTGTTGCGGACGTAGCTGAAGTCGAGCAGTCCGGGGATGATGGTGACGCTGGAGTACAGCGGCAGCCAAGCGTGCACCATCGCCTTCGAGAGCTGATCGACAAGCACGATCCCGGCGACGATGCCCAGCATCAGGCCGCGCGACGGGAACGCGGGCGCAGGCGTCCCTTCCTGGCCGGATGGGCGTCCAGCGTCAAGCGGGGGGGCGGCGGGCGGCGGTTCAGCCGACACTCTCCAGGGCCTCCGACAATGCGTCGACGCAGCGGCCGCACAGGCCGGCCGGGTCGCCGTGGCTCACCGACGGGACGTAGCGCCAGCAGCGGCCGCACTTGACGCCCGCCGCCCGCTGCACCTCGATGATCGCCGCGCCCTCCGGCTCGGTGAACTGCGCGCCGGCGACGGCGGCCGGAGCGGCATCCGGCGGCAGCCCCGGATCCTGTGCGACCGAGACGTCGGACGTGATGAACAACGTGGCCAGATCGGCGGCGTATCGTTCGGCCAGCTCGGCCGTCGATCCGCTCGCGCGTATCGAGACGGCGGCCTCCAGCGAGGTGCCGACCGTCTTCCGCTCGCGAAGCCGTTCGAGCTCGACGTTGACGGCGTCGCGCAGGGCAAGCAACCGCTGCCAGCGGTCGAGCAGATCGCGGTCCACCAGCGCGTCGCAGTCCGCGGGCAGATCCGCCAGATGCACGCTGTCCTCCCGCGCGCCCGGCAGAAAGCGCCACAGGTCGTCCGTGGTGACCGGCAGGATCGGCGCGAGCAGGCGCGCCAGGCCGTCGGTCATCGTGAAGATTGCCGTCTGCGCCGAGCGCCGGGCCTTCGACGCGGCCGCGAACGTGTAGAGCCGATCCTTCGAGATGTCGACGTAGAAGGCGCTCAGGTCGACGGTCAGGAAGTGGTTCACCGCGTGCGAGATCGGCTGGAACTCGTAGCGCTCGTAGGCGGCCAGGATCGCGGTGGCGATCTCGCCGTAGCGGGCGAGGGCGTAACGGTCCACCTCTTCGAGCTCGGCGACCGGCAGTCGGTCCGCCGCCGGATCGAAATCGAACAGGTTGGCCACGAGAATCCGCAGCGTGTTGCGGATCTTGCGGTACGCCTCGACCACCCGGGCGAGAATCTCGTCGCCCAGGCGCACCTCCTCGCGGTAGTCGACCATCGCCACCCAGAGGCGCAGAATCTCGGCGCCGTTGCGCTTGATGATGGTCTGCGGGTCGATGCTGTTGCCGATCGACTTCGACATCTTGCGGCCCGTCGCGTCGACGACGAAGCCGTGCGTGAGCACTTCGCGGAACGGCGCCGCGCCGCGCGTTCCCAGGCCCACGAGGAGCGAGCTGTGGAACCAGCCCCGGTGCTGATCCGAACCCTCCAGATAGAGCGTCGCCGGCCAGCCCAGGTCCGGCCGCGGGCCGAGTACCGCCTCGTGGCTCGAGCCCGAGTCGAACCAGACGTCCAGGATGTCGCGCTCGCGCTCGAACGCCCGGTTGCCGCACGACGGGCAGGCGAAGTCCGGCGGCAGGAACTCGTCGAGGTCGCGTTCGTACCAGGCGTCGGCGCCGTGCTCCTCGAAGACCGTCGCCGCCCGCTCGACGAGCGCCGTGGTCAACGTGGCCTCGCCGCACGACGTGCAGTAGAGGGCCGGGATCGGCACGCCCCACGACCGCTGGCGCGAGATGCACCAGTCGGGCCGGTTGGCGACCATGTTGTGGATCCGCTCCTCGCCCCAGGCGGGAAACCACTTCACGCCGGCGATGGCGTCCAGCGCGCGCCGGCGAAGGTCGCCGCGGTCGAGCGCGATGAACCACTGCGACGTGGCGAGGAAGATGACCGGATGGTGACAGCGCCAGCAGTGCGGGTACGAATGCTCGACGTCGGACCGCTTCCAGAGCCGGCCGCGTTCGGCAAGCGCCGCCTCCACGTGCGGATTCGCCTCGAAGACGCCCATCCCGCCGAACCGCTCGACGTCGTCCGCGAAGCGGCCGCCAGGCCCCACCGGGGCGTACACGTCCAGGTCGTACTTCACGCCCGTGCGGAAGTCGTCGGCGCCGTGCCCCGGCGCGGTGTGGACGGCGCCGGTGCCCTGATCCAGGGTGACGTAGTCGGCGAGCACCGCGACCGAGTCGCGCTCGTACAGCGGATGCCGGAACCGCAGCCCTTCCAGATCGGCGCCGCGAAACGTCGCCAGCGGAGTCCCGAGCGGGCGGCCCGTCTCCTCGGCGACGCGGCCGGCCAGCGGCTCGGCCACGATGACGGCTCCCGGTTTCCCGTCCGCCGTCGCGGTCTCGTACGCCGCGTAGGTCACCTCGGGATGAAACGCGATGGCCAGATTCGACGGTATGGTCCAGGGCGTCGTGGTCCAGATGAGGACCGACGCGGACCGCGCCGCCAGATCCGGCGCCAGCGCCCGCCACGCCTCCGCGCTCTCGGCGCCGAGCGGGAACTCCACGAAGATGGACGGAGACCGGTGCGGCTCGTACTCCACCTCGGCCTCGGCCAGCGCGGTGCGGCACTTGATGCACCAGTGCACCGGCTTCTTGCCGCGATAGACCAGCTCCTGCTCGACGAAGCGCCCGAGCGCGCGCACGATGGTCGCCTGGTAGGCGTAGCGCATCGTCAGGTACGGCGCGCCCCAGTCGCCGAGCACGCCGAGGCGCTTGAACCCGGCGCGCTGGATGTCGACGTAGCGCTCCGCGTACCGCCGGCACTCCCGGCGCACGTCGGCCACGTGCATCTCGCGCTTGCGCTTGCCCAGCTCGCGGTCCACGCGCAGCTCGATCGGCAGCCCGTGGCAGTCCCAGCCCGGCACGTACGGCGCGTCGTAGCCGGCCATCGTGCGGGCTCGGACGATGAAGTCCTTCAGGATCTTGTTCAGCGCGGTGCCGACGTGGATCTCGCCGTTGGCGTACGGCGGGCCGTCGTGGAGCACGTAGCGCGGCGCGCCGCGCCGCCGCTCGCGGATCCGGCCGTACAGATCCGTCTCCTCCCAGCGGGCGATTGCGGCGGGCTCGGTGGCGGGCAGGCCGGCCTTCATCCGAAAGCCGGTCCGCGGCAGGTTCAGTGTCTCTTTCCAGTCGGGCATGGCGAGGCAGCACGCGGCAAAACCGATGTGGCGCCGACGACGCCACTCGCCTCAATTGTAGTGCAAATATAATGGGGTTCATGCCGGTCGGGACGCCCGCCGCGCCGCGCGCCGCCCGCCGCCGTACCGGCTCCGCGCGACGCATCGACGCGGTTTTCTTCGACGTCGACTTCACCCTGATTCATCCGGGACCGGCCTTCGACGGCAAGGGCTACCGGGCTTTCGCCGCCCGTCACGGGCTGCGGGTCGATGCGTCGTGCTTCGAGGACGCGGTGCGGGAGGCGTCGGTGGAGCTCGAGCGGCTGCAGGACGGCGTGTACCGGCCCGAGCCGTTCCTGCGTTACGTGTCCCGTGTGCTGAAGCGGATGGGGGCGGTGGGAGACGGCATCGAGGCGTGCTCGCTCGAGATCTACGACGAGTGGGCCCTGTGTCACCACTTTATGCTCTACGACGACGTCCCGCCGACGCTCGCCGCCCTGCACGGGGCCGGCTACCGCATCGGCCTCATCTCCAACACCCACCGCTGCCTGGACTCGTTCCAGGCGCACTTCGAGCTGGAGCCGTTCATCACCGCCGCCGTGTCGTCGTCCGATCACGGCTATCTGAAGCCCCACCCCAGCATCTTTCGCGCCGCCCTCGATCGCATCGGAACGTCCGCGGCGGGCGGGGTCATGGTGGGCGACAGCATGACCCACGACGTCGCGGGGGCCCGCGAGGTGGGCATGGCCGCGGTACTGCTGGTCAGATCCGGGCAGGCGCCGGAGACGGAGGACGGCGTGCCGGTGATCAGGACCCTGGCCGAGCTTCCGGGCCTGCTCGCCGGAGGATACGGCGGGATCGGCCCGGGGCAGGCGGTCGACGAGGACGCAGCCCCGGTTCGAGATCCGTGACGGGGCGAACGGCTGCCGTGCGGCTCCACCGGGCTCGACGCGGGGGCGGCGCCGGCGCTGCATTGGCAGAGACAACGGCAAGCGATGGGAGTAGGATGGGGCCATGGGTTTCGCGACACCGTGGCACGCCGCATCCTCGCGTTCCGCGCGGCGCCGGACGCGCTACGTCACCGTCCTTGCCGCGCTCGCCGTCTGGGGGCTCTGTGCGACGCCGGTGGACGCCCAGTGGCGCCTCTATGTGCAGGCGTTCGAGCGGGGGACCGGCGCCATCGTCACCGATCTCGGGGTAGCGGAGGTGATCGTCCGCGAGGACGGCATCGTCCTGCCGGTAACCGACGTGCGGCCGGCCAATCTGCCGACCAAGCTGGTGGTTCTGGTGGACAACAGCCGCACCGCCGCGCGCGCGTTCGATCGAGTCCGCGACGGACTGCGCAGTCTCTTCGGCCGGCTGCCCAACCAGGAGGTGTCGCTGCTGTCCCTGTCGCCGCGGCCCCGCTGGCTGGTGCAGGGCGCCATCGGAGCGGAGGAGATCGAGGTCGGCCTGCGCGGGATGGAGCTCGGGGGGCGGTCGATGCGACTGATCGACGGCCTGGTGGAGGCTGCCGACTGGATAGCCGAAGACGATGGACCGCACCGTCCCGTGATCGTTCTCGTCGCGTCGTCCGGGCGCGACCGGAGCGCGGATCGCAACGAGAGATTCCTGGATACCGTCGAGCGGTTGCTGCGTCAGGGCGTGACCGCGCATACGTTGTTGATGTTGCCGCCCGCGCCGGGCTCGCTGCAGCGGCGGCTGTCGGTTGCCGAGGCGGTCGGCCGCGACCTGGAAGAGTTCACCGGGGGATCCCAGGCGACCATCTTTCTCGGCTCGCGCCTCGAGCAACCGCTCGGTGAGATTGCGACTCGCATCGCCGGACGGAACCGCGAGTTGTCGAGACAGCACATCGTGCGCTTCGAACGCGCCGGCGAGGGGCCGCTCGGCCGGATTCAGGTCGATGTCCTCCGGCTGGGACTCCGCTACGTCGTGTCGGGGAACGGGCGGCTGGCGGAGTGAGGACCGCCGCCGGCCGCGGATCCCTGCCGATCGTCTTCGATCAGCGCGTGCCGGGCGCTCGGCGCGCGGCCCATCATGGTGCAGCGGGCGCCGCGGCTTCCAGCCTTTGCGCCTCCGCGTAGTGGCGTTGCGCCCCGTCCGGGTCGCCCAGCTCCTCGAGCGCGATGCCCAGGTTGCGGTGCGCGCGCGCGCCCGCCGGATCGAGTCGGACCGCCTTCCGGAAGGCCTCCGCCGCTTCGGCCATGCGACCTGCCGAGGCGAGTGCGATCCCCAGGTTGTTGTGCGCCTCGGCGTCCTCGGGCCACGCTTCCACCGCGAGCCGGAACTGCTCGGCCGCCTCCGCGTACAGGTTCGCGGCGAGCAGCGCGTTGCCGTAGTTGAAGCGCAGGTCGCCGGTGCTTGGGTCGGCGGCGATCGCCTGCCGGTAGTGTTCGATGGCGCGTTCCGGCTCGCCGTTGGCGGCGAGCGCACTTCCCAGGTTGCTGTGGGCCTGCGCGTAGTGCTCGTCCAGGGTCAGGGCGGTCTCGTAGAGCTGGATGGCCCGCGGCAGGTCGCCCTGCTCGCGGTAGGCAGTGGCCAGGTTGTTGTAGGACGCGGCGCGCATGTGGTCCTTCGACAGCAGCGGCCAGTTGGCGCCGACGATGCAGGCGAGGACGACCCCGGCGAGGACGGGCGCGTGCGAAACGGTCGCGGCGCCCCGCGCGACGCGCGCGAGGTGCTCTCCACCGGCCGCCGCGAACAGCACGAGGAACGGCGCCAGGGGATAGCGGTAGCGGGCGAAGACATAGAACGCGATCACGCTCGCCGCGTACAGGCCGAGCATCAGGTACAGCGGGAGGAGCCGCCGCCGCTGCGGCCACGTGACCGCGATACCGACCGCGGCCAGCGGCACGAGGAGCCCGAAGTGGGTGAGCCATCCGGTCGCGGCCAGCGGGAGGGAGTGCTCGGCGTGGGCGTACTGGCTCTCGGTATCCACCGCCTCGACCGCGTTGAAGGTGAGCGCGCCCTTGCGGAACATCAGGCGCAGCCAGCGCCCCGGCGCCGCCGCGATGTCGTCGAACGCCTGTCCGACCCAGTAGCGCGAGACGCCGGCCGGTGTGAGGTCGCGCCCCGCCGCCGCCTCGGCCAGGGCGGTCGCGTCGTCGCGCTCGAACGCCGCATCGCCCCGGCCGTACCGCAGCGGGCGATAGGCGCCGTCGGCTTCCGCACCGTTCCCGATGTAGAAGTTCGGCCCGAACTGGGACGTCGTCAGGTGCCATTCCCCGCCGACCGCGCCGTTGCGCAGGGCCACCGGCGCGAGTATCAGCGCCACCCCGGCCGCAACCAGGGTTGCCCGCCGCAGCCAGTCACGGCGCTCGCGCCGTTCCAGCCAGAGCCAGGCACCCAGGGCCGCCACCAGGATCAGCGCGTTCTCGCGGGTCAGGCAGAGCGCGCCGAGCAGGGCGCCGATGCCGATCCAGCGCCGGGCGGGAGGCGTGCCGTCCAGGGTGCGGCCGAGAAGCCAGAGGAGTCCCGTCAGCAGGAAGACGTCGACCACCGACTTCTGCAGGGTCGCGTCGACGAAGATCGCCGGCGCATAGAGGGCCAGGACGACCCCGGCGGCGATGCCCACCCGCGGCGGGAAGAACCGGCCGCCGGCCGCTGCGAGCAGGACGGCGGAGGCCGATCCCAGCACCGCCTGGCAGACGCGCACGACGGAAACGTCCGATCCCAGCGCGGCATACACCGCGCCGAGGAGATAGGGGTAGAGCGGCGCCTGGTAGAAGACCTCCGAGCCGAGCCAGTCGCCGGCCGCGAGCTCCCGCGCCCAGCGGTCGTACCCCGCGGAGTCGCCGAGCAGGAGGTCGCCGAAGGGGGAGCTGCCGAGCTGCCAGACGTGGACGAGGCGGACGAGCAGCGCCACGGCGAAGATGGCGGCGAGGGCGGGCGTTCCGACGGCCGGACGCGCGACGGGCGCCGGGCCCCGCGCCGCGGCACTGCGGCCGCTCTTCTCGCGGTGCGCGCGGCGCCGCTGGGTTGTGCGTCGTCCCATCGTTCTCCTGCCCGTAACTATAGCGACAGAGCCCGTTCACCCGGCGTGTGCCGTTTCGGCGTCGAGCCCCGGCGCTCTACTACCTACGGCTGCGCGGTGAGCGGCGCCACGGCATCGATCGGGCAGGTGCCGTTCGGCGTTGAGCCCCGGCGTTTTGTGGCAGACTCGCCTGGAGCCCCATGGCCGACGTTCGATCCGTGCCCATCGTTCGTGTCGCGTCGATTGCCGCGTGCGCCGCGGTCCTCGCCGCGTGCGCCGACGGGCCCGGCGGCGGCGCGCCGCCGCGGCGGGAGCTGGGCGCCGGCGCGGCGGGCGTCGCCTACGTCGACGATGCGGACTGCGCCGACTGCCACGCGCGGGAGCACGAGGCGTGGTCCGGCTCGCACCACGACCTCGCCATGCAGGAAGCCACGGCCGAGACCGTGCTGGGCGACTTCGACGACGCCACGTTCACCCACTTCGGCGTGACCTCCCGCTTCTTCGAGCGGGACGGCCGGTTCTTCGTCAACACGGAAGGACCCGACGGGCGACTCGCCGACTTCGAGCTGGCCTATACCTTCGGCGTCGAACCGCTTCAGCAGTACCTGGCGGCGTTTCCCGGGGGCCGCCTCCAGAGCCTGACGATCGCGTGGGATACGGAGCGCGGCGAGTGGTTCCACCTGTACCCCGACCAGGAGATCCCGCCGGACGACCCGCTGCACTGGACCGGCCGCTACCAGCGCTGGAACGTCATGTGCGCGGAGTGCCACTCGACCCACCTGCGGCCGAACTACGACGTCGAGAGCGATACCTACCGCACCACCTGGGCGGCGATGGACGTCGGCTGCCAGGCGTGTCACGGTCCCGGCTCGGCGCACGTCGACCGGGCGCGCGCGGCCGCCCCGGGGAGCAGCGCCCCGGAGGGGGCGGACGGCACGGCGGCGCGCCTCGGCCTGCTCGTCGACTTTCCGGCCGGCGAGGCCGACGCCGAGATCCGGGCCTGCGCCGGCTGCCATTCCCGGCGCCGGCGCCTCGCCGCGGTCGATCGTCACGCGCGCCCGTTCCTCGACGACTTCCTGCCGGCGAAGCTGGACGAGGGGCTGTACCACCCCGATGGGCAGATACAGGACGAGGTGTACGTCTGGGGCTCGTTCGTCCAGAGCCGAATGCATGCCGCGGGGGTTCGCTGCTCGGACTGCCACGACCCGCACGGGCTCGGGCCGCGCGCCGCAGGCGACGCGGTCTGCCTCCAGTGCCACCGGGAGGCGCCGGTCGAGCGGTTTCCGATGCTCTCGCCCGGTCGTTACGACACGCCCGACCACCACTTCCACCCGCCGGACTCGGCCGGGGCGCGCTGCGCGAGCTGCCACATGCCCGCGCAGACCTACATGCAGGTCGACCCCCGCCGCGATCACGGCTTCCGCATTCCGCGCCCGGACCTGTCGGCCAGCCTGGGTACGCCGAACGCCTGCACCCGGTGCCACGACGATCGGCCGGCCGCATGGGCGGCGGACCGGGCCGCCGAGTGGTGGGGGGCGCCGGCCGAGCCACACTTCGCCGCGGCGTTCGTCGCGGCCCGCGCCGGCGATCGGGACGCGGAGGCGCCGTTGCTGGCCGTCGCCGGCGACCGCGCTCTGCCGGCCATCGTGCGGGCGACGGCGATCGAGGCGCTGCGCGGCTACGGGACGGAGGCGCTGCGGGCCATCGAGGCCGCCGCCGCCGATCCCGAGCCGCTGGTGCGCGCTTCCGCGGCGGGCGGGCTCGACCGGTTGCCGCCGTCGCGGCGGGCCGCCGTGCTCGCGCCGCTGCTCGAGGATGCAATCCGGGCGGTCCGCGTGGAGGCGGCCCGCGGGCTCGCCGCCGTGCCCCGTTCGGTCCTCACGCAAGCGCAACGGTCGGCATTCGACGCCGCGCGGGCCGAGCTCGTCGACGCGCAGATGGCGGCGGCCGACCAGCCCGCCGCGCACCTCAACCTGGGTGTCCTGGCCGCCGCCGAGGATCGACCGGAGGACGCCGAGGCCGCCTACCGGACCGCGATCCGGCTCGACCCCTTCTTCCTGCCGGCGCGGTTCAACCTGGCCACCCTGCTCAATCGGCAGGGGCGCAACGCCGAGGCCGAAACCGTCCTGCGCGAGGGCGTCGACCGCGCGCCCGACGTTGGAGAGTTGCGCTATTCGCTGGGGTTGCTGCTCGCCGAGGAGCAGCGTCTCGACGAGGCCGCCGAAAGCCTCGGCCGGGCCGCCGCGCTGATCCCGGACCGGGTGCGCGTCGCCTACAACCACGGGCTGGCGCTCGAGACCCTGGGACGCCTCGCCGCGGCCGAGGCGGCGTTCCTGGAGGCAAGCCGCCGGGACGCGGAAGATCCCGACGTGCTGCTCGCTCTGGCCCGGATCCTGCTGCGGCAGGGAGAGCTGGAGCGGGCGCAGGACTACGCCCGGCAACTGATCGCCGTGGACCCGGGTTCGCCTGCCGCGCAGCGCATGGCGAACGAGATCCAGCTCCGCCGACTGCGCGAGAGTCGGTAGTGCGACGGGTTTGGCGGCGCTCGCGCTCGGCTCCGCCGAACCCGTGGTGGTCGGCGCGCCCCGTCACCGGGCGGTGCGGCTGCCGCGGGCGACCGGAGCGCGGCGGATTCAGTTCCGCTCCCTCAGCAGCGCCCTGGCCGCGTCGGTCGCTTCCTCCAGCGTCGTGATCCCGCCGTCGAGCTGGCGCTCGTACACCTGCTTCAGGATCGACCCGACGCCCGGCCCGGGCGGCACGCCCAACGCCAGCAGGTGCCGGCCCATGAGGATCGGCGCCGGCGGGGCGTGCTCGACGCCCAGCGCCCGAGCCCGTTCCAGGAACCAGTCCATCGCCGAGCAGTCGAAGTCGCCGGTGCGTCCCCGGCAGTCGGCCTTCGCGAGCCGGGCCAGCAGCTCCAGGTCCACCTTCCGCGCCAGCCGCCGGAACGCGCCGTCGCCGACCTTCGGCGCGGCCCGCCACATGCCCGGCTTCAGGTGGTGCGCCACCAGCCCGAGCACCTGGCTCCGTACGTCGTAGCCGTCGAAGGTGTGGACGTTGAGCCGGTCGAGGAACGCGGTGGCGGGCGGCACGCCCTGCTCCTCGTGATCCAGCGAGCGGATCCGGCCGTCGATGTACGCCGTGGTCAGCGGCTTGCCGAAGTCGTGGCAGACGGCGCCGAGCATCACGGCGACTTGCTGCGGGCGAGGCAGGCCGTCTACGCGGAGGCGGGCCTCGTCGATCACGAGAAGGGTATGGACCCAGACGTCGCCCTCCGGGTGCCATTCGGGTTCCTGCGGGCAGTCGACGAGCGCCGCCAGCTCCGGAAAGAGCCGGTCGACGACGCCGATCTCACGCGCCAGGGCGAAGCCGGGGGACGGACGTTCGGCCAGGAGGAGCAGCTTCTCCATCTCTCCCCATACCCGTTCGGCCGGCAGGTCGTCGAGCGCGATCGTGCGGCAGAGGGCCCGCGTCGGCTCGTCGACCTCGAACTCGAGGCGCGCCGCGAGCTGGACCGCGCGGAGCACGCGCAGGCTGTCGTCGCCGAAGGTGGCCGGATCGACCATGCGCAGGCGCTTGCTTCGCAGGTCGTCGCGTCCCCCGTGGGGATCGAGGTGCTCGCCGCGGAGCGGGTCCCAGGCGATGGCGTTGACCGTGAAGTCGCGGCGCCGGGCGGCTTCCTCCAACGGCAGATACGGATCGCCCGTGACGAGAAATCCGCGGTGGCCGCGGCCCGTCTTCGATTCCGTGCGCGGAAGCGAGATGTCCAGGGGACCGAGCTTGAAGACCGCGAAGCTGGCCCCGACGCTGTTGACCGGTCCCAGTGTCGAGAGCACGGCCCGCAGCCGATCCGCAGAAAGGCCGAAGACCTCGACGTCGATATCTCTCCCTTCGCCGTCCTTCGCCGCGCGGCCGGCAGATGCGCTGCCGTTCGACGCGCGGTCCAGCAGGTCGTCGCGGACCCACCCGCCGACGATCAGCGCTCGCCCGCCCGCATCGCGCACCGAGCGGGCCACGCGGCGCGCGAGCTCCAGCTCCTCAGACATCGCGTGCGACCCGGAAGCCGTAGTCGGTGTAGCGGTACGACGGGTCGAGCTTGCTGCGGGCCGCCACCCGACTGATGGTCACCGCGTGGCGCCACGAGCCACCCCGCGACGCGCGCCGCTTGCCGCCCGGCGGCCCGGCGGGGTTGCGCGCCGGCGAGTGTGCGTAGAAGTCCCTCGCGTGCCAGTCGGCGCACCACTCGTGGATGTTGGCGGCGATGCCGCGGATGCCGAAGGCGTTGGGCGGACCGAGGCCGACCGTCCACGGTCCGTCGAGCGGCCCCCGGCCGCCGTCCGGAATCCAGGCGGGGATCGCGTCGCCCCAGGGATAGTTCCCATCCTCGCGCCCGGCCCGCGCCGCCCGCTCCCACTCCGCCTCGGTCGGGAGCCGCACCGCAGTCCCCCCCAGGGACGACCGCCAGATGCAATATACGACGGCGTCGTTCCAACTCACGCCCACCACCGGCAGCTCGGGGTCGGCGAACCGCGGGTTGTTCCACTCGCGAGGCGCCGCCCGCCCGGTCGCCTCGCGGAAGCGGGCGTACTCGGCGCGGGTCACCGGATCGACGGCCAGCTCGAAGGCGTCCACCCAGACCCGGTGCACCGGCGCCTCGTCGCGCTGGCCGGCGGCGCTGCCCATGACGAACCACCCGCTGGGGATGGACTTGAACGCGCCCATTCGGAAATGATGACACGGGATCGACGACTCCGACGGGGATCCGTTCCGGGCGGTCGCCCGCCACGGCCTCCGGCTTGGCGCGTTCGGATAAGCGGGCCTGATATGATTTCCGGTCGAGCGGTTCCCAGTTGGCCGAACAAGCATCACGGCTCGGCGTCCGCACCTGCTTCATCGTCGTCGCGGCGATGGTTCTTGCGGGCTGCTCGCTCCGCACCATGGCGGTCAACGCCGTGCTGCCGACGCTGGTGAACCCTGCCGTCTATCTTTCGGAGGAGGATCCGGAGCTGGTCCGCGATTCGCTCCCGTTCCTGCTCAAGACGATCGAATCGATCATCGATGCCGACCCCGCGCGGCAGGACGTGCTGCTGTTCGCGAACACCGGGTTCGTGCTCTACGCCAACGCCTTCCTGCAGGCGGACGCGGCCATCGCGGAGTGGGACGACTACGACCTGGCGCTGGAGCTGAACGAGCGGGCGCGCCGGATGTACCTGCGGGCGCGAGACTACGGGCTGCGCAACGTCGAGGTCGGTCATCCCGGCATCACCGCGCGGCTGCAGTCGGATCCCGAGGCGGCGGTCGCGGTCTTCGAGTCGGAGGACGTCGAGAGCCTGTACTACCTCGGCGGCGCCTGGATGCTGGCCATCTCGCTCGGCCTGGACCGGCCGGCGCTGGTCGCCGACCTGCCGGCCGCGCGCGCCCTGCTCGACCGGGCGCTGGAGCTCGACGAGGACTTCGAGCGCGGCGCGCTGCACTCGGCCTTCGTCACCCTCGAATCGGCTGGCGAGGCATTGGGCGGGTCGTACAGCCGGGCGCGCGAGCACTTCGCCCGAGCCGTCGAGCTGTCCGAGGGGCAGGACGCGGGGCCCTACGTGGCGCTGGCCACCGGGGTCTCCGTGGCCGAGGAGAACCGCGAGGAGTTCCGCGACCTGCTGGAGACCGCGTTGGAAATCGACCCGGACGAGGCGCCGGCGAACAGGCTGCTGAACCTGATCGCGCAGAAGCGCGCCCGCGTGCTGCTGGACCATATCGACGATCTCTTCTTCGAGCCGTTCGACGAGCTGGACGAGGAGCTGGAGAACCGACCATGAGAGCGTTCCGTCTCGCCGTCGCCGTCGTGCTGCTGCTGAGCCCCGTCCTGCTCGAAGCCCAGCGCGCCAACCTGCGGCTCGGCACGATCCTGCCGGCGAACTCGGTCTGGGACCGCTCGCTGCGGCAGATGGCCTCGGCGTGGCAGCGGTCCACAGACGGCCGCGTGCGCCTGCAGGTGCGGGGCACCACCGGCGACGAGTCGACCATCATCCGCCGCATGCGGCTGAACAACCCGCAGGTGGCGGCATTGACGCTGCCGGGGCTGACCGAGATCGACGAGACGTTCAACGTGTTCGGCATTCCGTTCTTCTTCGAGTCGGACGAAGAGGCGCTGCACGTGCTCGAGGCGCTCACGCCGCGGTTGCGCGCGTCGCTCGCCGACAACGGTCTCGTCCTGCTCAACTGGGGCCACGGCGGCTGGGCGCACATCTTCTCCGCGCAGCCGATACGCGACATGAGCGACCTGCAGGGGGCGAAGCTCTTCACCACGGCCGGCGACGACGACATGGTGCGCTGGTACCGCGAGAACGGTTTCGAGCCCGTGCCGCTCGAGCTGACCGACGTGCTCATGGGGCTGAACACGGGGCTTATCGACGCCTATCCGAGCCCGCCGTACGGCGCCCTGGTCTTCCAGTGGTACCGGCAGACGTCCCACATGCTCGACATTCCCCTGAGTCCGGTCTTCGGGGCCACGGTCATGACCGAGCGGGCCTGGGCCCGCATCGGCGAGGACGATCGCGAAGCGTTGCTCGAAGCCGCGGCCGAGATGCAGGCCTTCCTGTTCGAGGAGGTTCCCCGCCAGGACCTCGACGCGGTGGCCGAGATGCAGAAGCGCGGCCTCACGGTGGCGGCGGTCGGCGAGGCCGCCTCGGCCGAGTTCCGGTCCGTGGCCGAGCGGCTGACGGCGACCTGGCGCGGCAGCCGGGTGCCGGCCGACATCTACGACGCGGCCATCGCCGCCCGCGACGCGTTCCGGGCCAACTGACGGTTGATCGGGCTTGGGGACGGAGTAGATGAGCGGCGGCCACAAGTGGCATCCGATCCGTGTTGCCATGCGGCGTGATTCGATTCGATCTGAAAGACCGTGTCGAATCGCCTGCCCGCGATGACCGACCGGTCGACGGCGCTCGCTCTCCTCAGGCGCCAGCTCGACGACGACAGCGCTCTCTTCCGCGACGGGCAGTGGGAGGCCATCGATGCGATCGTGAACGACAGGGCGCGGCTGCTCGTCGTGCAGCGAACCGGGTGGGGCAAGAGCTCGGTCTATTTCATTGCGACGCGCATGCTCAGAGACCTTGGTCGCGGACCGACTCTGATCGTGTCGCCTCTGCTGGCCCTCATGCGGAATCAGATCGAGGCTGCCGAGCGTCTCGGGATTCGGGCGGTCACCGTCAATTCCACGAACAAGGACGAGTGGCATGCCGCTCAGCGCGCGGTGCTGGACGACGAGGCGGACCTCATGCTGGTTTCACCGGAGCGGCTGGCGAACGATGAATTCGTCGCGGACGTGCTGCTGCCTGTTTCGCCACGGATGGGACTGCTGGTTGTGGACGAAGTGCACTGCATCTCCGATTGGGGTCACGATTTCCGTCCTGACTATCGACGTCTCGTCAACGTCCTGCAACGGATGCCGGACAACATGCCGATGCTCGGCACGACAGCGACCGCCAACGACCGTGTGGTAGCGGATGCGCAGGCGCAGCTCGGCCGGACGGTCGTCCAGCGCGGCCCGCTGATGCGGGAGACGCTTCTCCTGCAGACCATGCGCCTGCCGACGCAGGCGGAACGCCTGGCGTGGCTCGCGGACCATATCGACGAGCTTCCGGGGACCGGGATCATCTATACGCTGACCAGGCGCGACGCGGAACAGGTTGCGGCCTGGCTGAACCTGTGCGGGCATGGTCAGGGTGGGGTCATCGCGCGGCCCTACTACAGTGGTGTCACCCATGAGCGCTTCGAGGGTTCCGACGCGTACCGCCGCCGTCTGGAGCTCGCCCTCGGCCGCAACGAACTGAAGGCTCTGGTGGCGACGACGGCCCTCGGAATGGGCTACGACAAGCCCGACCTCGGGTTCGTCGTGCACTACCAGGCGCCGGCGTCCATCGTCGCCTACTACCAGCAGGTCGGCCGCGCCGGACGCGGCGTCGAGCGCGCGCTCGGGATACTCCTGTCGGGTACGGAAGACGCAGAGATCCATGAGTACTTCCGGAACACCGCGTTCCCCAGAGAGGAATGGGTGACGGCCGTCCTCGATGCGCTCGATGCCAGCGATGGCCTCAGCATCCGCGAGCTCGAGTCGTCGTTGAACCTGCGCTACGGGCAGATAGAGAAGGTTCTGAAGGTGCTTTCCGTCGACAATCCGGCTCCGATCACGAAAGATGGCGCCAAGTGGCGGCGAACGCCCATTGCCTTTCGGATGGATCATGAACGCGTTCGACGACTGACCCGGCAGCGCGAGACGGAGTGGCGGGAAGTCCAGTGCTACATCGAGGAGCGGGGGTGTCTGATGGCGTTCCTGGCCGGAGCCCTCGACGACCCCGATCCCGGTGCCTGTGGAAGGTGCGCTTCGTGCCAGGATGGTCCCATTCTCGCAACGACGTATTCCAGCGAGCGGGTGGTTGCGGCGACACGTTTTCTGCGTCAGGCCGACATCCCCCTGGAATGCAGGAAGCGGGTGCAACGCGGTCTGCTTCCCGAATACGGTTTCTCGGGAAATCTCACGGGCACGTTGGACGCCGGGACGGGCCGGATTCTCTCGCGGTGGGGCGATGCCGGTTGGGGCGGAGTCGTCGCGCGCGACAAGGGCAATGGCCGATTCAGTGACGCGCTGGTCACCGCCGCGGCCGAGTTGATTCGCGACCGGTGGCGACCGGATCCTCCACCGCTGTGGGTTGCTTGCGTGCCGTCGTACAATCGCCCGACGCTGGTCCCGGACTTCGCCGAGCGCCTTGCGACGGCGTTGGCGTTGCCGTTTGCGCCGGTTGTGGAGAAGGCCAAGCAGAACGCTCCGCAGAAAGATCAGCAGAACGGAGCGCATCAGTGCCGCAATCTGGACGGTGCTTTCGCGGTGCGTGGCGACCTGCCGGATGGTCCGGTGCTGCTCGTGGACGACGTGGTCGATTCGGGATGGACGCTGACGGTCGTCGCTGCGCTGCTGCGTGGCGCCGGTTGCGACGTCGTCTGGCCGCTGTCGCTTGCTGCATCCAACCCAGGCGCCTGACATGCCCTTGACCCAGCAGGCCCAGGCCATCCTTCTCCTGACGGCGTCGTTGGGCAAAGTCGATCCGGGAGACGCCCGCCCGCTGTCCGACAGCGAGTGGGCCCGGTTTGCCATCTGGTTGAAGGACCATGGACTCGCCCCGGCCTCCCTGCTCCAGAACGGGTGGCGGGGCGTCATCGCGGGCTGGACGGATCCCGCCGTTCCGCTCGTGCGACTTGAAGCGCTGTTGAATCGCGGCGCCGCGCTCGGACTGGCACTCGAGAAGTGGCAGCGAGCGGGTCTATGGGTCCTGACGCGTTCGGATGCGGACTACCCGGAGCGGTTGAAGAAACGTCTTCGCGCGAAGGCGCCGGCCGCGCTGTTCGGGTGCGGGAACCGGAGCCTTCTGAACGCCGGCGGCATCGCGGTAGTGGGATCCCGCGAGGCCGATGACGAAGACCTGCGTCTTGCGGAGGATCTGGGGAGGCAGGCAGCGGAGCAGGGGAGGACCGTTGTCTCGGGCGGCGCCAGAGGCGTCGACCAGGGCGCCATGCTGGGCGCCCTCGAGAGCGAGGGAACGGCGGTTGGCGTACTGGCCGACAGCCTGCTGAGGTCCGCCACCTCGGCGAAGTATCGCAAGTACCTCGTGTCGAACGCTCTGGCGCTCGTCACGCCGTTCAATCCGGAAGCGCGCTTCCACGTGGGCAACGCGATGTCGCGCAACAAGTACATCTACTGCCTCGCCGACGCGGGCGTGGCCGTGTGCAGCAAGCCGGAACGAGGTGGCACCTGGAACGGAGCCATCGAGAACCTGAGAGCCGCTTGGGTGCCGCTGTGGGTCAAGCGAAGCGACAATGCGGGTTCCGGAAACCCTCGACTCGTGGAGCGTGGCGCACGCTGGCTTCCGCCCCGCGCCGGGCCGGGCGACCTCTTGGCGGTATCGGCGGGGACCGAAGTCGGGGATCGAACGCGACCATCGACCGCCGAAGACGAGCGTTCCGCGGATCGCAGCATCGCAGTGGCACTGACGCCGCCTGATCCTGCAGATGGCGCGCGGAGTCCGGACGAGCACGGTTCCAGCCGGGGCCGTACCGACTTCTATCGCCTGTTCCTGGAGTGGATGGACAGCACGACCGGCTCGGAGGCCATCGACGCTGATGCCATTGCCAGTCGGCTGGACCTGCAGAAGGCGCAGGTTGCCGTCTGGCTCAAGAGAGGCATGGAAGAGAAGCGTCTGCGGAAGCTGGCGAGACCGGTGCGCTACGAGTCGATGCGCATCCAGGGCGGACAGCCGACGTTGTTGCGGGACAAGCGATGATCGATCTGATGTACGCGCTGCGCGCCGCCGTTGCACGCCGTATGGAGCCCGCGCTCGGATTCCTCCACCGCGCGGAAGAACTGCTCGCCGCCGGCGCGCTGGCGGCGATGGCGTTGCTGCCGCTGGCCGAGATCGTCGTCCGCCCCATCGTCACCGGCGGCATTCCCGGCTCCATTCCGTTCGTCCAGCACCTGACGCTGTGGGTCGGCTTCCTGGGGGCCGGCCTCGCCGCGCGGCAGAACAAGCTGATCGCGCTGGCCACGGCCACCTTCATTCCCGAGGGCGCGGCGCGGCAGGTCGCGCAGGCTTTCGCCGCGACGGTCGGTGCCGTGGTCTCCGCGATACTGGCCTGGTCGGCCATCGACATTGTCGTCATCGAGATGGAGGTGGGCGGTGAAATCGCGCTCGGGGTGCCGTCGTGGGTCTTCCAGTTGGTGCTGCCGTTCGCGTTCGGCGTCATCGCCGTGCGTCTGGGATGGCGCGCCGGCGGCTGGGGCGCCCGCGCCGTCGCGGCGGCAGGCATTCTGATCGGCATCTGGCTGAGCGGGACCGGGGCGGCCTGTGCGAACGTGGACGAGGCGTCGTGCGTGCTGTCCGGCGGTCCCGGCTGGCCGTGGGTGCTGCTGGTGGTGCTGGCGGCCCTGGCCGGGGCGCCGATCTTCACGGTACTGGCCGGCGCCGCGGTCTTCCTGTACATGGTCGACGCGTTCGATCCGGCCACCGTGCCGCTGTATGCCTACGACCTGGCGACCGAGCCGCACCTGCCGGCCATTCCGCTCTTCACGCTGGCCGGGTTCATCCTGGCCCAGGGGCAGTCGTCCGAGCGGCTGCTGCGGTTGTTTCGGGCGCTGGTCGGCTGGATGCCGGGCGGCACCGCGGTGGTCTGCGCCGTCGTCTGCGCGTTCTTCACCATCTTCACCGGCGGCTCCGGCGTCACGATCCTGGCCCTGGGCGGACTGCTGCTGCCGGCGCTGCTGGCCGACGGCTACCGCGACCGGTTCTCGGTCGGCCTGCTGACGGCTTCCGGCTCGCTCGGGTTGCTGCTGCCGCCGGCGATGCCGCTCATCCTCTACGCCATCGTCGCGCAGACCGCGCCGGAGAATCTGTTCATCGGCGGCATCCTGCCCGGCGTGCTGCTCATCGCGCTGGTCGCCGCCTGGGGCATGCGCGAGGGCATCGTCACCGGCGCCGGCCGTCACGCCTTTGCCTGGCGGGAGGCGCGCGCCGCGCTGTGGACGGCCAAGTGGGAGCTGGCCCTGCCGCTGGTCGTGCTGGGCGCGCTCTTCAGCGGGCGCGCGACCCTGGTCGAGACTTCTGCGCTGACCGCCCTCTACGCGGCGATCGTTACCGGGCTGGTGCACCGCGACTTCCGGCTCTTGCCCGGGCTGCAGCAGGCGTTCCGGGAGTGCGTGGTGCTGATCGGCGGCGTGCTGATCATTCTCGGGGTGGCCAAGGGATTCACCGCCTACATGGTCGACGTCGACATCCCGTTCCGGCTGCTGGAGTGGACGCAGGCGCGCATCGAGTCGCCGCTGCTGTTCCTGCTCGCCCTCAACGTCTTCCTGCTGATCGTCGGCTGCGTGATGGACATCTTCTCGGCCATCGTGGTCGTGGTCCCGCTCATCAGCACCATCGGGGCCGCGTACGGCATCGACCCGGTCCACCTCGGCATCATCTTCATCGCCAACCTTGAGCTGGGCTACCTGACCCCGCCGGTCGGATTGAACCTGTTTCTCGCCTCCTACCGCTTCGACCGTCCGCTGCTGGAGGTCTACCGCGCGTCGGTGCCGCTGCTCGTGATCCTCGGCATTGGCGTGCTCGTCATCACTTATGTACCATGGCTAACCCTCGGGCTGCTGGAGCTCGTGGGCCGGCAATAGCGCGTCTCCGGTGCGTTCCGGAGCGCGGCGATTCCTTCCGGGAGAGTGCGTTGTGCAGAACCATCTCCATGTTCGTTCGCGGTTGATCGCCCTGCCGCTGGCGGCGGTCCTGGCGGTTCCACTCGCGGGCGGCGCGCTCGCGGGAGAGCCGGCTGCGGAGAGCTCCGCGGCGCAGGCGGCCGAGGGTTCGGGCGCCGAGTCGCACCTGGCCAACATCCGCCAGCTCACCTTCGGCGGCGAGAACGCCGAGGCCTACTTCTCGTCCGACGGGCAGCGGATCATCTTCCAGTCGACCCGCGAAGGCGTGCCGTGCGACCAGATCTTCACGATGAATCCGGACGGCTCGGACCAGCGGATGGTGAGCACCAGCGACGGGCGCACCACCTGCGGCTACTTCTATCCGGGCGGCGATTCGATCATCTACGCGTCGACGCACCTGGGCGGCGCCGAGTGCCCGCCGCCCCCGAGCTTCCGGATGGGCTACGTGTGGGCGATCTACGACAGCTTCGACATCTTCCGCGCGAATTCCGACGGCAGCGGGCTGACCCGCCTGACCGACGAGCCCGGCTACGACGCCGAGGCTACGATCGGTCCGGACGGCCGCGTCGTCTTCACCAGCGTGCGCGACGGCGACATGGAGATCTACTCCATGAACGGCGACGGCTCGGACGTGCGCCGGCTCACCCACCGGCAGGGTCCTGACGGCGGGCCGTTCTTCTCGCCCGACGGCTCGAAGATCATCTTCCGCGGCCGGGAGATCCCCGACGGCCCGGAGTACGACGACTTCAAGCGGCTGCTCGACCAGGGGCTGTGGCGGCCCACCGCGGTCGAGGTTTTCGTGATGGACGCCGATGGCAGCAACCCGCGGCAGGTGACCGACTTCGGCGGCGCGAGCTTCGCCCCCTACTGGCACCCGGACGGCGAACGCATCATCTTCTCGTCGAACCTGCACAACCCGGACGGCCGCAACTTCGACCTGTTCATGATCAACCTCGACGGCACGGGCCTGGAGCAGATCACGTTCACCGACGTGTTCGACGGCTTCCCGATGTTCTCGCCCGACGGCACGAAGCTGATCTTCGCTTCCAACCGCAACGCGGCGGCCGAGGGCGACACGAACATCTTCATCGCCGACTGGGTGGACTGACGAGGCCCGGGAGCCGTATGTGGGCGCTTGCCGGTCCGAGCGGACCCTCGGGGGCTGTTGCGGACCACGGCGGTGCTACTCGGAGTAACCCCGCTGATCGCCGAGCTGCTCGTGCAGCAGACTCCGTGCCATGAACAGGACGTTCGCGGGACGCTCGGCGAGCCGGCGCATGAAGTAGGGGAACCAGTCGCCGCCGAACGGCAGGTAGATCCGCACGGCGTAGCCCTGCGCTTCCAGCGCTGCCTGGAGGTCGCGCCGAACCCCGTACAGCATCTGGAACTCGAACCGATCGCGCCCGATGTCACGCGCGCCGGCGGCCGCCCGGACGGCGCGGATCATTCGGGGATCATGGGTGGCGAACGCCGGGTGGACGCCGGTCTCGAGCAGCGTCTTCGCCAACTGCACGAAGGCGCGGTCGACGTCCCGCTTGGCCGGGAAGGCCACGTCCGCCGGCTCCTTGTAGGCGCCCTTCACCAGTCGGACCGGAACGCCGAGCTCGGTGGCGCGGGTCAGATCGTCCGGCGTACGCCGGAGAGCGGACTGCAATACGACGCCGAGATGCCGGTATCCCTCCGTGCGCATCGCCGCCACCACGTCCAGCGTGCGGTCGATCAGCGGCGAGCCCTCCATGTCGACCCGGACGAAGCAGCGGCGGGCGTCGGTGTGGGTCAGGATGCGCTTCAGGTTGTCGCGGCACAGTCCGGTGTCGAGCTCGATCCCGAGCTGCGTGAGCTTCACCGACAGGTTGCAGTTCATGCCGGCCAGGCTGACCGACTCGATCACCCACAGGTAGGCGATCGTGGCCGCCTCGGCCGCTTCCGGGCTGCGCACGTGCTCGCCCAGGTAGTTGAACGTGTGGAGCAGGCCGCGTTGTTCCAGCCGGCGGGCGGCGTCGATGGCCTCCTTGACGTTCCGGCCGCCGATGAAACGTCGCGCGACGCCGTGCGTGCCGCGCATGCCGTACCGGGAGGCGGCCGCCTTGAGCGTACGACTTCCCGCCAGCGCGAGGAACAGCCGGCGCGAGACGGCATCCAGCACGGTCGAGGGAGTCAGAGGCACTAGTGCGTCAGGGTCGATTCTCCGCGATGGTTGAGCAGGTGGTCGAGCGACCGCGCATAGTAGCGCAGGACCACCCGCTCGCGGACGCGGAAGCGTGCTCCCTCCACCACCACGATGCCGCGGGCCGCCAGCGGACCCGTGGCCGATTCGACGGCGGCGCGGCCGGTATCGACGTCCAGATTCGCGCCTGCGGAGCGCAGGACCTCGATTAGCCTGTCGATTCTGTCCTCGAGCTCCGCGCGTTCGACGGAGGGCCGAATTGCGGCCGCCACGAGGGCCGTGGGAACCACCTTGTACAGGCGGCCGATGGCGTCGCGCACGCGGCGCTTCAGGCGCACCATGTCACGGCGATTGTCGGGGTCGTAACCGTCGACGCGAATCGGCGGTCCGAAGGTGACGATGCTCCGCGACTGGTAGCCGACGGTGTATCTCAGCATCTCTGCGAGCTCCTGGTGAAAAGGACGCTGGGCGCGCTTGACCCGCTGGCGGGAAAGCACGAAGTCCTCGATGACCAGGTCGTAGGCGATGGCGGTCGGTATTATGACCAGCTCCTTCTCGCTCCGGTCCGCCTGCGCCGCGGCATGCAGCAGCCCGGTCTTGAACGGTTTGAGTTCGCCGCTGTAGCTGCGTCCGCCCTCCAGGTACAGAAGGAGATCGGTCCTGCGCAGCAGCTCGGCGACGTACGCCTTCAGCGTGACGAGGTAGGCCGGGTCCTTCATCTCCCGGCGAATCGGGATGGCGCCGGTGACGTGCTTCTGGATGAGCCCGAGCGCACCGCCGTAGAGATTGCTGCCGGCGGCGATGACCGGCGGACGGATGCCGACATCGTCCATCACGAGCGGCTGGACCATCCAGTCGGTGTGGCTCTTGTGATTCGACGCGTAGACCACACGCTTGGTCCGGGTCGCCGAACGGACGATGTCGATTCCCTCGCTGATGCGATTGATCTTGCGGAGCAGGGGGTAGAGCGGGTGCTGCAGCGCGCGGTACATCCGGTAGCGCTGCGTGGTTCGGAGCTCTTCGAGGTAGCCGTGAATGGCGGCGTGCGCCTGATCCCGCGTCTGTCCTCCGCGACCTTCGAGATACCTGACCACTTCGTCGCGGGCGAGCACGGCTTGCGTGATCTCGTCCTGCGCCACGGCCAGCACTATAGCACGGGGACGACCGGCCTCCGGCTCCCCGGGCTATTGCTCCACGGTCACGCTGACGGGCCGTGAGAGGCGAATCGTCAGCGTCGTGCCGGCTGCCAGCGTCGCCGGTTCCGCATCGCCCGCCGCGGCGGCCGCGGTGCCGCCCGCGGCCCCGGCGGCACCGCCGATCGCCGCGCCGCGGCCGCCGCCGAAGATCGCGCCGAGGATGGCTCCGGCTACCGCGCCGCCGCCGATCTTGGCCGCGTTGTCGCGCCCGCGGGAGCCTCCCTCGCGATAGACGGTCTCGGTCACGATGGGCACCTCGACCCCGTCGTCGAACACGACCGTATGGAAGCGGACGCCGAGACGTGCGGTCCCCCTCAGCTGTCCGGCGCGCTCCACCATGACCACCGAACCGCTGACCACGCTGCCGGCGGGGATGGCGATCCGACGCGACACCATGACGTCGCGCGTGACGCGAGCCTGCACGTCGTCCTCCACCTGTGCGCGGTCCGTGGTGACGAACGAATCGATTTGCAGTCCGATCACGGAATCGGCCGGCACGACGAGTTCCTCGGTTGCCGGCAGCGGTGGCTCGGCGTCCCTTCCGGAAGTCGACGGATCGGGGTTCACGGCCGGCAGCGGCGGCAGGTTGCGGGCGAGCGCGCCACTGCGCGCCTGGGCTCCGCTGTCCACTACCTCCGGATCGGCCGGTCGCCAGCCATCGACCACGGGCAGGTCGCGGTCCGCGCGGGCCGGCGGCCGTGGAACGGGAGCATCGGGCGCCGGTTCCGGCTCTGCTCGCGGCGGCGCGGCCGCCGGTGCGGGCCGTGGCGCCGGTCGGTCGGCATCCCCGCGCGCGGGTCGGGGCGGTGGCGGCGGGGCGGGCGCCGGAGCGGGCGGGCGGGCCGCCGGGCGCCGCCGGGGCGAAGTC
The DNA here is from genome assembly GCA_965116825.1 of Vicinamibacterales bacterium. GTDB lineage: Bacteria > Acidobacteriota > Vicinamibacteria > Vicinamibacterales > UBA8438 > WTFV01. The sequence goes on along the minus strand of OZ220736.1, from coordinate 475,304 downwards.
GGCGCCCGACGGGCGCGCGGAGTCTCGAGCGCCGGCTGTTCTTCGGTCGCCGGCTGGTCCACGCCCGACTCGGCGACGAGCGCCGGCTCGATGGTCTGCTCGGTGGTCTCGACGGCGATCCCCGCTGCCGGTCCCGAGACGCTCGCGGCGGACGGTCCACCCGGCTCGTGGATGGCCAGACCCATTCGGCCCGCCGCCGCCTGATCCGCTATCGCCCCGTCCGTCGGCCGTGCGCTGTGGCGAACCGCGAGGTACGCGCCGATGCCGGCTGCCCCGACGACCAGCGCGACGACGAGGGCGGCGGCGACAAAGAAGGTTGCGCGTGTCATGCCCATGCAGAAGACTCCTCACTCGCCGAAGAGAAAAGCAAGAGCCGTGCCGTTGGTGTCACAAGGCGATTATGCCGCGTTTCCATGGGGTTGCAAGCGGTTCTGCGCGCGCCGGGGCCCGTACGAAGCATAGTCGACGCGAGGAATTGTGTCACCGCGGGATGACCGGCTGTCTACCGCGGGTGTCCGTGCTCGCCCGCGCGAGGCGCGAGCGTGTAGAATGAATCGCCGGTTTGGTTGGGGGGCCGAACCGGCAGCCCGGTTGAAGAAAGGCAGGACACCGAGCATCGTCCGGATCGCTTTGCCCGCCACGACCCCCAGCCCTGAACGTTCCGGGTCGCCCATCGTCCAGCGCGCGCTGAGCGTGGTGGTCCTGCTGTTCGTGTTTCTCCTCGGCGTCAAGGGACTCGGTGACGGCTTCGAGCTGATCGGGCAGGACTTCATCGAGAGCTTTTTCGCGGCGACCTCCAATCCGTTTATCGGCCTCATCGTCGGCCTGCTGGCCACCACGGTCATGCAGAGCTCATCGGTGACCACGTCCATGGTCGTCGCTCTCGTCGCGGCGCCGGAGAATCCGCTGCCCCTGGCCAACGCGATTCCGATGGTGATGGGGGCCAACATCGGAACTACGGTGACCGCGACCATCGTGTCGCTGGCCCACATCGGACGCCGGGACGAGTTCGAGCGCGCGTTTCCCATCGCGATCTGCCATGACATCTTCAACTACTTGGCGGTGCTCGTGCTGCTGCCGGTCGAGATGGCCACCGGCTACCTCGGACGCACCGCCAGCATGCTGGCCGAGGCGTTGGGACAGGTGGACGGGGTCGAATACGAGAGCCCGTTGAGCACAGCGCTGAGCGCCGGATTCGCCCCGATCGTCGCAACGGCCGAGGCGCTCTTCGCGGCCGAGGGCGGGCAGGCCGTCTTCCTCATCGGAATCAGCGGCGCGTTCATCTTCTTCGCGCTGTTCCTGCTCGTCAAGGTCATGCGGGCGGCGGTGACTTCGCGAGTCGAAGGCATCATCGACCGGGCGCTCAGCTCGAGCGCGGTCATCGCCATGCTGGTCGGCGTGATCGTGACGGTCATGGTGCAGTCGAGCTCGATAACGACGTCGCTGCTCGTGCCGTTGGGCGGCGCCGGCCTGCTGCGGCTCGAGCAGGCGTTCCCGGTCACCATCGGGGCCAACGTCGGCACCACGGTGACGGCGCTTCTGGCCGCACTCGCGGTGTCGGGACCGAACGCGGCGGCCGGCCTCGAGATCGCCCTGGTGCACCTCCTGTTCAATATGAGCGGCCTGCTGCTGATCTACCCGCTGAAGGCGGTTCGTCGCCTGCCGCTGGAGGCGGCGCGGCAGGTGACGAGGCTCGCGCTCCGATCACGCAAGCTCACCGTCTTGGGGGTCGCCCTTCTCTTTTACGGCCTGCCCGCGCTCTGCGTCGCGGTGGGGCGCCTGTTCGAATAGCCCGGCGGAGGACGCTGCCGCTTCCGCGACCGTAGTACACTGAGCGGTTGGGCGGGGCGTCAGACCGTGAACCAGACATCGCAAGTCGTCGTCATCGGAGCCGGAATCGTCGGGTGCGCGATTGCTTACGAGCTGGCGCGGCGTGGGCTGAGCGTGCGGGTCATCGAACGCCGCGACGTGGGCCAGGGCGCGACCCAGGCCTCGGCCGGCGTGCTGGCGCCGTACATCGAGGCGCACGATCGCCGCCCGCTTCTGGAGCTGACCACCCGCAGCCTGGATCTCTACGACGAGTTCGTCGCGCGCGTCGTCGAGGATTCGGGTACCGCGGTGCAGTACGTGCGCACCGGCACGTTGGAGATCGCCACCGGTCCGGCGGACGTGGAGCGTCTCGCGCGCATCCATGCCGCGTGCGAGGCACGCGGTATCGGCGCGGAGCTCCTCGACGCAGAGGGGGTACGGCAGGTCGAGCCGCAACTGGCGCCGGCCGTGGAGGGGGGACTGATCGTCGAGTCGCACGGCTTCATCGGGGCGTCCGAGCTGACCGCCGCGCTGCGGAGGGCCGCGGCGGCGCACGGGGTGTCGTTCCAGACCTCTGCCGCGGCGACGCGCGTCGTGCGCAACGGCGCCGGAATCCGCGTCGACACGGCCGGCGACGCGCTCGTCTGCGAATCGGCAATCATGGCGGCAGGAAGCTGGGCCGGGCACGTGGAGATCGAGGGGGCCACGCCGGTTCCGATTCGACCCGTGCGCGGGCAGCTCTTGTACCTGGGCTGGCCGGCGCCGCCCCTCCGGCGGGTGATCTGGGCTCCGGACTGCTACCTCGTGCCGTGGAGCGACGGCTCGGTACTCGCCGGTGCGACGAGCGAAGAGGTCGGTTTCGACGAGCGCGCGACGGTGGCCGGCGTCCGGGAGCTGATCGACGCGATGCGGCGGGTCACGCCCGCGGCAGGCAGCGCGTCGTTCCAGGAAGCCCGCGTCGGCCTCAGGCCGGCAACGCCGGACGAGTTGCCGATCATCGGGCCGTCGGCGGTCGTGCCCGGCCTCGTGTATGCCTGTGGCCACTTCCGCAACGGCATACTGCTGGCGCCGTTGACAGCGGCCCTGGTCGGGGATCTGGTGGTCGACCGGCGCCTCGACGGCGCGCTCGACGTCACGAGTCCGTCCCGATTCGGCGCGTGCTGAGGGGGGGCGGGGCGGGCAACTGCGTTGCCCGATGCAGTAATCTCTGTCGCAGACTGTAAGGAGTCGTCGCGATGATCAACGCTCGAGTGCAAGTGCCCACACCCGTCAACGAGCCCGTGCTCGGCTACGCGCCGGGGTCTCCGGAACGGGGAGTGCTGACCAGCCATCTCGCCGAGGTGGCCGGGCAGCAGATCGAGATCCCGCTGATCATCGGCGGCGCCGAGGTCAGGACCGGCGATCTCGGCCAGTGCGTCATGCCGCACGACCACCGGCACGTGCTGGCGTCGTTCCACAAGGGGAACGCCGACTCGGTGCGGCAGGCGGTGGCCGCCGCGGCGGCCGCGCGGCCCGAATGGGCGGCGATGCCGTGGGAGGCCCGCGCGTCCGTCTTCCTGAAGGCGGCCGAGTTGCTCGCCGGCAAGTACCGCCCGATCATCAACGCGGCGACGATGCTGAACCAGAGCAAGACGGTCTTGCAGGCCGAGATCGACGCCGCCTGCGAGCTGATCGACTTCCTGCGCTACAACGTCTCGTACATGCCGCAGATCTTCGCCGAGCAACCGGGGAGCGCGCCGGCGATTTGGGACTACGTCGAGTACCGGCCGCTCGAGGGCTTCGTGCTGGCGATCACGCCCTTCAACTTCACCTCGATCGCCGGCAACCTGCCGACCAGCCCCGCGATGATGGGCAACACCGTCATCTGGAAGCCGGCGTCGACCGCGGTCCTCGCCGCCTACCGGCTGATGGAGATGTTCAAGGAGGCGGGCCTGCCCGACGGCGTCATCAACCTGGTGCCGGGCAGTGGCGGGCAGATCGGCGACCCGGCGATGAACAACCCGGATCTCGGCGGTGTGCACTTCACCGGGAGCACCGCGGTGTTCCAGGGAATGTGGAAGACGGTCGGCGCCAACATCGCGGGCTACCGCGGCTATCCGCGCATCGTCGGCGAGACCGGCGGCAAGGACTTCGTCTTCGCGCACGCCTCCGCCGACCCCGACGCGTTGGCGGCGGGACTGATCCGCGGCGCCTACGAGTACCAGGGACAGAAGTGCAGCGCCGCGAGCCGGGCCTACATTCCGAAGAGCCTGTGGGACCGGTACGGCGACGAGTGGTGCCACGAGATCGAGGCGATCAAGTACGGCGACCCCGCCGACCTGACGAACTTCATGGGCGCGGTCATCGATCCCGCGTCCTATCGCACGCTGAAGTCGGCGATCGACGGCGCCCGCGCCGATGCCGGCGCCGATGTCGTCTGCGGTGGACACTGCGACGACAGCCGGGGCTACTTCGTCTCTCCGACGCTCATCCGTGCCCACGATCCGCGCTACCGGACGATGGAGGTCGAGCTGTTCGGGCCGGTGCTGACCGTGTACGTCTACGACGACGACGCGTACGAGGCGACGCTGGAGCTGTGCGACAAGACGTCGCCCTACGGGCTGACCGGCGCGATCTTCGGGACCGACCGCAAGGCGATCAACCTCGCTCACCGCAAGCTCGCCAACGCGGCGGGGAACTTCTACATCAACGACAAGCCGACCGGCGCGGTGGTCGGCCAGCAGCCGTTCGGGGGTGCCCGCGCTTCGGGCACGAACGACAAGGCGGGCAGCCTCCTCAACATGATCCGCTGGGTCAGCCCGCGCACCACGAAGGAGAATTTCGTGCCCCCGAGCGACTACCGTTACCCGCACATGCAGGAAGACCCATCATGAGCTTCTGCGAGCACTGCGCAGGTCAACGATTCGATCGGGCCCAGGTGCTCCGCACCCTGCGCGACACGCGCAAACGATTGCGGGACGAGGTTGAGTCCTGCAGCGCGGAGGACGCGCTCGACGCCGCCATCCAGGCCGTGCGCGAGCTGGAGATTCCGCATCTCGAGCTGCTCGACGAGATGGGCGACGACACCGTCATCCACTAGCCCGAACGCGTCGCCGGCGGCTGCGCTTGCCGCTCGTGCTCGGCCACGCCGGGCACGAGCGGCAAGCGGGCAGTGAAGAACGCTTGGAGCGCCGGTCCCCCGCCTACTTCGGCTGGGGGACGATGCGGATATAGGGCAGCGGCGACTGCCAGCCGTCCGGGTACTTCTCGCGCGCTTCCGCGTCCGAGACCGCGGGCAGGATGATGACGTCCTCGCCCTGGTTCCAGTTCGCCGGCGTCGCCACCTTCTTCGCCGCGGTGAGCTGGCACGAGTCGAGCAGCCGCAGAAGCTCGTCGAAGTTGCGCCCCGTGCTCATCGGATAGGTCAGCGTCGCCTTGATGCGCTTGTCCGGGCCGATCACGAAGACCGAGCGCGCGGTGGCGTTGTCGGCCGGCGTGCGTCCTGCCGACGTGTCGCCGGCGTCGGCCGGGAGCATGTCGTAGGCCTTGACGACCCGCAGTTCCGGGTCGCCGACGAGCGGGTAGTTGAGCGCGTGCCCCTGCGACGCCTCGATGTCCTTCGACCACCGCTGGTGATCGCTGACGCCGTCGACGCTGATGCCCAGCACCTTGCAGTTGCGCTTCGCGAACTCCGGCTGGAGCCCGGCCACGGTGCCCAGTTCGGTCGTGCAGACCGGGGTGAAGTCCTTGGGATGCGAGAACAGGATCGCCCAGCCGTCGCCGATCCAGTCGTGGAAGCCGATCGTGCCCTCGGTCGTCTCGGCCGTGAAGTCGGGCGCGACATCGTTGATTCGCAGTGACATCTCTTTGCTCTCCCTCGTGGGCGGCTACGGCCGCCTCCTCATGACGATCGTTCGATCGTGGAACCGTGCCGGTGCAAATTATAGGCCGCGCCGGCGGCCGGCGGCGCGGACCAAGGTGATATCCTATACGCGGATCCGGCGGTCGTGGGCCGTGTTCAGGCCCGTTTTCACGTCGCCTAACGGAGCAGGGAGATGGATCGGGTACAGATTGCAATACCGGTGCAGGGGTTCGGCGAGACCTCCCGGCGCGACGCCTGGTGGGTGCAGCCGGCCGCCGTTTTCGCCGGCCTGGCGGCGGCCCTCGTCTACCTGAACTGGGCTGCGTTCCAGGGCGAGCACTACGCGTTCGGCAACTACCTGTCGCCTCTGTACTCGCCGGAGCTGTTCGGCGATTCGTCGCACAGCCTGTTCGGGCCGCGGCCCGGCTGGTGGCCGGCGTGGCTGCCGTTCTCGCCCGCGTTCCTCATTCTCTGGGCGCCGGCCGGCTTCCGGGTCACGTGCTACTACTACCGGGGCGCGTACTACAAGGCGTTCTGGGCCGACCCGCCGTCGTGCGCGGTCGGCGAGCCGCGCAACGCGTTCCGCGGCGAGAACTCGTTCCCGTTGATCCTGCAGAACGTCCACCGCTACTTCCTGTATCTCGCGCTCGGCTTCGTCGTCATCCTGAGCTACGACGTCTGGGCCGCGCTCTGGTTCGAGGACGCCGCGGGCGGCGTCTCGTTCGGCCTCGGTGTCGGGACCCTGGTGCTCGGGCTCAACACCGTGCTGCTCGGCGGCTACACGTTCAGTTGCCACTCGCTCCGGCATCTCGTCGGCGGCCGGCACGACTGCATCTCGGCGAACCCGGTGCAGCAGCGCGCCTACGACTGCGTGAGCTGCCTGAACCGCCGCCACATGCTCTTCGCCTGGCTGAGCCTCGTCTGGGTCTGTTTCGCCGACGTGTACGTGCGGCTCTGCGCCATGGGCATCTGGACCGACTTCCGCATTCTCTAGCTCGGCGGGCCGAGCATCGGCGGGCTCGCCCGCGTTGAAGCGACTCATCGAAGCGAAGAGCACTGAAGCAAGGCAGGATGGACTACCAGACATTCGAACACGACGTCCTGGTGATCGGCGCCGGCGGGGCGGGGCTGCGGGCCGCGGTGGAGGCCTCGGCGGCCGGGGTATCGGTCGGCCTCGTCTGCAAGTCGCTGCTCGGCAAGGCGCACACGGTCATGGCCGAGGGCGGCATGGCGGCGGCGCTCGGCAACGTCGACGACCGCGACAGTTGGCAGACGCACTTCGCCGACACCATGCGGGGCGGCCAGTACCTCAACAACTGGCGCATGGCCGAGCTGCACGCCAAGGAGGCGCCGGCCCGGGTGCGCGAGCTCGAGGCGTGGGGCGCCGTCTTCGACCGGACCCGCGACGGGCGCATCCTGCAGCGCAACTTCGGCGGTCACAAGTACCCGCGGCTGGCCCACGTCGGCGACCGGACCGGCCTGGAGATGATCCGCACGCTGCAGGACCACGGCGTGCACCAGGGCATCGACGTGCACATGGAGTGCACGGTCGTCGAGCTGCTCAAGGACGGCGACCGCGTCGTCGGCGCCTTCGGCTACGACCGCGAGCGGGGCCGTTTCCGGCTCTTCAAGGCCAAGGCGGTGGTCCTGGCCTCGGGCGGCATCGGGCGCGCGTTCAAGGTGACCAGCAACAGTTGGGAGTACACCGGCGACGGGCAGGCCCTGGCCTACCGGGCCGGCGCCGAGCTCATCGACATGGAGTTCGTCCAGTTCCACCCGACCGGCATGGTCTGGCCGCCGTCGGTAAAAGGCATCCTCGTCACCGAGGGGGTGCGGGGCGAGGGCGGCGTGCTGCGCAACAGCGAGGGCCGCCGCTTCATGTTCGACGACATCCCCGACCTGTACAAGCACCAGACCGCGGACAGCGAGGAAGAGGGCTGGATCTACACGCAGGGCGACAAGAACGCCCGCCGGCCGCCCGAGCTGCTCACCCGCGACCACGTCGCGCGCTGCATCGTGCGCGAGATCAAGGAGGGCCGCGGCAGCCCGCACGGCGGCGTCTTCCTCGACATCGCCTGGATCAAGTCGAAGCTGCCGAACGGCGCCGAGCACATCCGCAAGAAGCTGCCGAGCATGTATCACCAGTTCAAGCAGCTCGCCGGCATCGACATCACCGAGACCCCGATGGAGGTCGGTCCGACGACCCACTACGTCATGGGCGGCGTCCGCGTGGACGCCGACTCGCAGATGTCGACCGTGCCCGGCCTGTTCGCGGCCGGCGAGGTGGCGGGCGGCCTCAACGGCGCCAACCGGCTCGGCGGCAACTCGCTCTCCGACCTGCTCGTCTTCGGCAAGCGGGCCGGGGAGTACGCCGCGGCGTTCGCCCGCGACCACCAGTCCGGCGCGATCGACGAGGGGCAGCTCGATGCGGTGGCGCGCACCGCGCTCGAGCCGCTCGACCGGCAGGGCAGCGGCGAGGCGCCCTACCAGGTGCAGTACGAGCTGCAGGACCTGATGCAGAGCCAGGTCGGCATCGTCCGCAACGACGGCGAGCTGCGGCAGGCCCTCGATTCGCTGCAGCGCCTGCAGGAGCGGGTCAAGCGGGTCGAGGCGCAGGGCAACCGGGAGTACAACTCGGGGTGGCACACCGCGCTCGACCTGCGCAACCTGATGCCGGTGGCCGAGGCCGTGACGCGCGCGGCCATCGAGCGGCAGGAGAGCCGCGGCGCGCACTTCCGCGAGGACTACCTCGGGAAGGACGAGAAGTGGGGCAAGACCACGCTCGTCATCCGGCAGGCGGCCGACGGCGCGATGGAGATCCGCCGCGAGGCCATCGCGCCGCCGCGCGAGGACCTGCAGCGCATCATCGAAGAGAGCCAGAAGAGCTGACGAAGCGGGGGAGACCGATGGCGAGCGCGACGTTCAAGATCTGGCGCGGCGACGCCGAGGGCGGCGACTACCAGGACTACAGCACCGAGGTGACCGAGGGGATGGTGGTGCTCGACGCCGTGCACCAGATCCAGGCCGAGTCGGCCAACGACCTCGCCTGCCGCTGGAACTGCAAGGCAGGCAAGTGCGGCTCGTGCTCCGCCGAGGTGAACGGCCATCCCAAGCTGATGTGCATGACGCGGCTCAACAGCCTGAACCTCGACGAGCCGGTCACCATCGAGCCGATGAAGGCGTTCCCGACCATCCGCGACCTGGTCACCGACGTGTCGTGGAACTACGAGGTCAAGAAGCGGATCAAGCCGTTCAAGCCGCGCCCGCCGGACGCCGAGGACGGCACGTGGCGCATGCAGCAGTCCGACGCGGAACGCGTGCAGGAGTTCCGCAAGTGCATCGAGTGCTTCCTCTGCCAGGACGTCTGCCACGTGCTGCGCGACCACCGGCTGCACCACGAGTTCATCGGCCCGCGCTTCTTCGTCTACACCGCCGCGCTCGAGATGAACCCCCTCGACACCGAGCACCGCAGCGAGGATTTGGCGAACGACTTCGGGGTCGGCTACTGCAACATCACCAAGTGCTGCACCAAGGTCTGCCCGGAAGAGATCACCATCACCGACAACGCCATCATTCCGCTCAAGGAGCGGGTGGTCGACAAGCTCTACGATCCGCTGAGCCGGCTGCTGCGCGTCTTCCGCTCGTAGCCTTCGACCGGCTTGTGCGGGCCGCGGAGGCCACGATGCGAGTCCCTCGAACCGTCTGGAGGCCTGCCGTTGGTAGTGTTGATGAACGGCGCTGCGGCGGGCGTGGCGGGCGACCTCGGCGAGGGACCACGTCGGCAACCCCGGAGCGATTGAGAGATGCGTGATCTGTCGAAGGCGATGCTCTGATGCTGCGGCGGATCGGCCTGCTCAACTTCAAGTGCTTCGAGCGTCTCGATCTCCGCGGCTGATCCTGGGCGGCACGCTGACCGACCTCGGCGTCGGCTCCGAAGTGGTGTTCGAAGGGAAGAACGACGCGCTCGTCGGGTTCGTGCTCTTCGGCGACGAAACGGCGGAGAGCGACGCCCCCTGGGCGTGGGCATTCGAGCGTGCGAAGGCCGGAGATCAGTTGACGGCCGTCACGCGCGACGAGCAGAGCCGGTACCCGAGAGCGTGGGTCGCCAAGCCGTGGCGCGGTGTCCCGCCGTTCGGCGGGCGCGTCGTTCACGTGCCGGCGGAGCGGGTTGGTCCACGCAAGTCGTATCCGCTGGCCGAGATCCTGGCGCGTCGCGGCGACTTCGGAGCCAGCGGTGAGTACGCCTGGAGCTACCTCAACGAGCGACAGAAGGACGTTCTGCCCGACCACGATTCGCGATGTGCGGGCTCGGCCGGGCGCCGCCTGAGAGACGTCGTGGACCATTGGCTGCAGGACGTCAGTCCCGGCGCACATCTGCAGCTCCGAGCGGTGTCCGACGCTGATACGGTCAACGCGGGATTCACGTTCGACCGGGCAGGCGATGCCGCAACGCGGCGCTACAGAGCTACCAACGTCGGCTTCGGTCTGTCGTACGTGCTGCCTGTGGTACTTGGCCTGCTCGCGCCGCCGGGTACGCTCTGCCTGATCGAGAACCCCGAGGCGCACCTGCATCCGCGCGGGCAGACAAAGCTGGCGGAACTCGCCGGTCGGGCAGCGATGGCCGGGGTGCAGGTCGTCGTCGAGACCCACAGCGACCACTTCATCGACGGCGTCCGGATCGCCGTTCGCGACGGCCTGATCGCGCCCGACGAGACGACGTTCCACTACTTCGAGCGGCAGCAAGACGGCCGCGCGACCGTCTCTTCGCCGGCCGCAACGCCGACGGACGGTTGTCGCACTGGCCTGCCGGTTTCTTCGATCAGCACGAGGACAACCTCGCGCGCCTGCTCGCACCGAAGCCTTGAACCGGGCGGTCAGACATGCGCGAGATGATTCTGAACCACGCGAGCTTCGTCCCGGCCGGGTGGCACGAGGCAGTGGACTCGCTACGCGGTGTGGCGAGTGGCATGGCAGCTCTCGTCAATGGAGGGGCTGCGCAGCCGATTCTGCGGATGCAGTGCAAAGTCACCCCCGAGAGTCAATCGGTGAGAGACTACAAGAAGGGGAAGCTTCTGGAGGCGCGGCGATTTCGGGCTGCCAGCGGTGAACGGGTATTGTTTGAGTGGCATGCCCGCTTCGGTGGAGGGGCGCGGATCCACCTGCGGTTCGATGCGCGGGTGCGGGAGATTGAGATTGGCTACGTCGGTGTCCATCTACCGATGCCGCCGCCATAGATTCCATCCGTGACCGCGACCGGGTGGGCGCGACGTGCCTGCCGCGGGTTCACCTCGGTCATGTGCCAATACACGGGCCGCCGGAACCGCTCGTACGCCGCTCCTCTTGTTGGCCTGCGCCGCAACCGATTCGATTGCTGTCGGCGTTCGAGGCCGTCACATGCCCCACACGGTGACCGGGTCGCGATCCGCCACCTGCGTCGCGGCGGAAGAACCTTTGTGCCCATGTCCCGTTACGGCGCGTGGTCGAATACGTTCAGAGGGCCTGCCTCAAGAAAGTCGCGCTACGTGCCTGTGGAGCTCCCTCCTGCGCCCTTTGCGCTACTGCACCGTCAGTCATGGGCATGCCCGAATGAACTCGTCGACGGTTATCCCACTCGACCTGATGAGGGCGCGCAACGTGCCCTTGGCCACTTCCTTGTGGTCGGGGACGGAGAGCGTGGCTCGGTGATTCTCCTTGATCAGAACGATGTGGCTTCCCCGTTTCTGACCACTGACCACCCAAGCGACTCGAAGACCTTGACGGTCCGACGACCGCTGAGTGCAGGCAGGCTCAAATATCGGACCTTCGTTCCAGGCGGTAGGACTTCATACAGTCAACGGCATGCCGCGCTCGGCCCTGACTTCCAAACACAACCGGATGGCTTCCAGGATATTGGACATGGCCTTTTCTTCCGTGGATCCCTGACTGACGCAACCAGGTATGGACGGGCATTCTGCGATCCAAATACCGTCTTCATCCCGATCCACGACGATGGTGACCTGCCTGTGGCGGGCATTTCCCGTCTCTGCGACCAGGGCATCCCAGGCACCCTTGAGATCAGTCGTAACGTCACGAACTTCCGGCGCGTTCCATACGTTGTCCTGCAGCATGAACTTGTAGCTGTTGGTGTGCTCGACGTAAGTCGAACGATCGGCGACGACGGCGGATGGAATCAAGGCCGCGCGCACGACGCGATACCTGTCGTCGAAAAGGGCGGTGGCGAGGAAGTCGAACTCGTCGAGAGAGCGAATTGCAGACAACTGCCGGGACTGGTTGCGGCCGTCCAGCCGGCGCCCCTTGATCTCATAGCGACGACCGTCGCTGTCCCTGGCATCGAACCCCTTGTGAGACTTGTGCGCGGGATCCCAGCCGAAAGCGCGGAAGAACAGGTACTCGGCAAGCTCACCGGTGACGTTGTTGGCGCTGCGCGTTACGCCGCGCTCGCGCAACTCTTCCAGAATCGAAACGTGAAGGGACAGCAGGTCCGAAACCGGTTTGTCGCTCAAGGCTTCCATTCGCGGTTGTCCATCCTCGCCCGGCGACGTGCAGGCGAACCGTTTGAACCCACCGTAGCACACTTGGCGGCGCCGACGGGAGCGCGTCGCCGGGCGTGGTCGCATCGTGCGCCGGCAAGCGGAACGGCGGCAGGGCTACGGCAGGGCAGGATCGTGCACATGCGCCCGCCGTGCGGCAAGCGGATTCGGCGGGTGTGCCGTCGGATTCGCCCGGTCGCGCGCCAATTCCAGGCAGTCGGCGCTGCCGGAGCTATCCGCCGTCGCCGAGCCGGCGCCGCAGAGCTTCGATTTCCGCGCGTTGCGATTCGATGGTCGCGTCCCGCGCGGCGATGGCCTCCTACTGCTCCGCGAGGACCCTTCGGTTATTCGCGATGGCCTCCTGCTGCTCCCGGTGCTCCCGGTGCACCCGCTCCCACGCGCCCACGATTTCGTCCTCCGTGAGCATCGAGTGGCGCAACTCGGGACTCGCCGTCGCGAGCTGCAGGCGGCGCTGCACGGGCGGGTAGCGTTCCGGCATCGTCGCGGCGTCCAGCTCCAGCGTGTGCCGGCTGTCCGCCGCGCGCAGATCCTGATCGAACACGCTCAGCAGCTTCTCCAGATCTCCTCGCCGAGGATCGCGCCGACGATCGGTTTCGCGGACGCCGGATCCTCCAGAAGATGTTTGAAGACGGCGTCGTACATGGGGTTGGCGATGCGCATGCCGGAGCCTGTCGCTCGGAGCCGCTATCGAGCCATCATAGCCGACGTGCGATGTCCCGTTCGATGTCGTCACATGCCCCACACGGTGACCGGCGCGGCGTCCGCCGCCGGTTCGCGGCGGAAGATCTTCTCCGCCCACGTCCGTTCCGGCGCGCGGTCGAACACGATCAGGTGGCCCGCCTCGGCCCCGCAGCGGTCCATGTAGCCGCGCGTCTGCGTCAGGCCCTCCGCGATGGTGCGCTCCAGGTCCCCGCGGCGCAGCTTGCACTCGATCACGAACTTCCGCGTCCGCCCGCCGTGCGGCCAGCGGATCAGCAGGTCGGTGCGGCCGCGGCCGAGCGCGTACTCCCGCTCGATGACCCCGCCGCCGTTCACCACCCGCTGCAGATGCGACTGGAGCAGGAGCTGCGGACCTGCCTCCCGATACTGCTCGAAGCGCTGCACCCAGTGCTCGGAGTGCTCCCGGAAGAATGTCTGGAAGTCCGCCATCAGCCCCTCCACGTTCAGGGCGCCATCGGCATCCACGTACCAGGCCCGCTCGTGCGGCAGGCCCGCCTGCACCGCGGCGTTCAGGTGGCGCGGCACGACCTCGGCGTAGATCGGGTTGGCGATGCGCGGCGCGCCGCCGGCGTCCTGCGCGATCAGTCCCAGGTCGCGGAGGTAGAGGAGGTCCTCCTCCGACCACGCCTGCTCGTCCGCGCCGGCCAGGATCGGCTCGATCACTCGCCGTACCCGCTCCTCGCGCAGCTTGTGCGCCAACTGGTCGATGTGCGTGTCGCGCCGCAGGATCAACCGTTCCTGGGCCGCGAGAACGTCGTCGCCGGTGACCGGACGCGACCGATCGCGGCCGGCCCTGTCGTCGAAGCAGGCGTCGTAGCACAGCGCGTTCACCAGCCAGGGTTGGCCGGCGGTGCGGGTCCGGACCATCTGCAATGCATCCTCGGTGAACGTCTGTCCCGTCTCCGCCGTGTGCTGGGCGAGCAGCGCGTGCACCTCCGCCGCGGTGAAGTCGCCGAGCCGCAGCGATTTCGACTTGACGTTGAAGGCGCTGCCTCCGAGAATCAGCGCGTTCGCGGCGCTCGACTCGATGCGGTAGTCGCGCACGTCGACCACGCCGCACAGGACCACGCTGTGGGGAAAGCCGGCGGGCCGCTGATCGTAGCCGGCCCGCAACTGCCGGAGCACCGAGATGAGCGTGTCGCCGACGAGCGTGTCGATCTCGTCGATCAGGAGCACCAGCGGCCGCGGGTCGGCCGCGGCCCAGCGCGAGAGCACGTCGACCAGCGCACCGTCGGCGCCTTCCTTCTCCAGCGCCGCGCCCCGGAGGGCGTCCGGCGTGTCGTCGCCCAGCGTCAGGCGGGACCGGCGAGCGAGCTCCCCGAGCAGGGCGCGCATCGCCCGCGCGGTGTCCTCGCGCGCGGCCTGCCCGACCTCGAAGTCGGCGTACACGCAACGGTAGTCGCCGCCGCCGTTCAGCAGGTCGCGCAGCGCCAGCAGGGCCGACGTCTTGCCCGTCTGTCGCGGCGCGTGCAGCACGAAGTACTTCTTGTCGCGGACGAGACCGAGGACGGTCTCGAGATCGATGCGCTCGAGCGGCGGGATGCAGTAGTGGTCTTCCGGCCGTACGGGACCCTCGGTGTTGAAGAAGCGCATCGGCCCACCTCATGCGGGCGAAGCCACTGCAAGGCCTGCATGCGCCGCGGCGGCGTCGAGCCGCCGGTCGTACGTGACGACCGCGTCCAGGTCATCCAGGGAGAGCGCAGTGGCGAGATGCAGGGCGTCCAGGCTGCGCAACCCCGGCTGCGCAACCCCGGCGGCAGCCCGCAGCAAGGGATCGTCCATTGCCACCAGGGCGACTCGCGCCAGCACCTGATCCGCGCGCTGCAACGCCGCCTTCGGCGCACCCGTGCGGCGCAATGCGCGCCACACCTCCACGCGCGCCAACGCGCTCGATACGCGCTCGGGGTGGTCTCGCAGGTATTCGCGCAGGGCCGTCGATTCCGGCTCGGTGACGACGAGCTTGACGAGTGCGGACGAGTCCAGATAGACCATACGGCTTCAGAGCCGGTCTTCGCGGTCGGCGGCTATCGCGGAGCTCGCCGTCGTCGAGGGCTCACCGGCGAGCGGGGGGAGATCCAGGAGGTCTCCCTCCGGCATGCGTGCGCGCCCTGTCGCGACGAGCCTCGCCAGCGGCGACATGGCGTCGGCGAGGGGTACCAGCAGGGCGACGGGCCTGCCGCGCTCGGTGACCTCGAAACGCTCGCCGCGGTGAATGCGTCGCACGTAGACGCTCAGGTTCTGGCGCAGCTCGCGAATCCCGACCCTGGATGTGCCGGTCGATGTCTCGGCCATGGTGACGCACAGCGTAGCACATGAGCGGATCGGCGCACGTGGAATAATGGGCCACGATTCGGCAGCGGAGGTGACGATGCGAAGACGATGGCCGCGATATCTCCTGTGTTGCACGCTCGCGTTCGTCTGGACGGCGGGCGCCTTCGCGTCCCAACTGCCGGATGTCTCGACCGAGGAGGCTCTCATCGCGCTCGAGCGGGGCTGGAACGAGGCGTTCTACGCCCGGGACGTGGAGTTCCTCGAGAGCATTCTCGCCGACGATTTCATCGTGACGTACGACGACGGCGCGCGGGGCGACAAGGCCCGCGAGCTGCAACTCGCAGCGACATTCAACCAGCGCGTGATCTCGGCCACGCAGGAAGACTTCACCGTGCAGGTCTACGAAGATGCCGCGGTGGTCTGGTTCACGCTCCGCGTGGTCGGTATCCGGCAGGGGCAGGAGGCCGAGATCGCGCTGCGCTACACGGACGTCTGGGTGGTGCGAGACGGCCGGTGGCAGTGCGTGGCGTCGCAGAGCACCCGGATGAATCCGCGATAGCCAAGGAGCACTGGGCAGGTGCGGTCACCGGCCGTTCCAGAATGCCGCTGCCGTCGGTGGCTCCGCGGTCCGAACGCCGTCGGCGTCAGGGCTGATCGAGGCGCCGCCAGAAGTCCGCCTCATCGGTACAGGCCAGCGCCGCGGCGGCTATCCGTGTGCCCCCGGGGGAATCGATGTCCTTCGCGGCCCGAGCGGTGAACGACTCGGAGACGGTGATCCCGCGCTCCGCGAGCAGCGCGCGGACGAGGTCGGCCTGACCCTTCGCCCGTCCTTCGGCCTTGCCCTCCGCCCGCTCGCGACTGCCCAGCACGCGCAGCAGCGGGTCGTCCTGCGGGCCGGTGCCCTCCCGCGCGCCCAACGTCCGACCGACGCGCTCGAGCACCTCGCAAGTACGCTTCGTCGTCAACGGTTCGGTGAGCGCCACGTGAATCTCCGGAGCCGTCCAGCCCGGAAACGCAACGCTCTCCGGGACGACATGGGTCTCGTCCGCCTGCATGATCCGATCCGCCCGGCCGGCGTCGTCGTTCACCCGCAGGTCGACCGACCCGAACGCCCGGATCGGCGCGCCGCGCACGGCCGCGATCAGCCGCGCGAGCTCCGCCAGCCGGCGTGACGTCGATTCGTGGATGCCTCCGGTCGGCTCGGCGAGAACCCAGGCGGTTTCAGTGCGCGCCTCCCAGTACTCGAGACGACCGTCGAAGTCGGCGAGCCGGTCCCGGCGCAGGGCTATCGGCCGACACCCGGGAAACTGCAGTCCGGCCGGCGTGCGGCGGTAGCGGACGGGAGCGGAGGCCGGGGTATCCCTGTCGCTCGTGGACCGGGCCGCGCGTGCGAGAGGCGTGGTGTGAACCATCCCCGATTATAGCTGTACACTATAACTGCGTGCGCCAGTCAGGCCTGCGTTGCAGCCCCATCGGCGCGCCGTCAGCGTCCGACGGGTGGCGCACCGGCCGGCGCCGCGGCGCGCCGCCCTGCGAACAGCGTCACCGTTACGCACATCGCCACGTTGACGCCGAGCCCGACGACGCCGGCGTGGACGTTCCACACCGTCGGCAGTCCCGCGAGCAGCAGCCCTGCATAGATCGCACAGCCGGCCAGCATCCCGCTGGACGCGGCGGCCGTCGTCAGGCGCCGCCACGTCACGCCGAGGACGAACAGCGGCGCCACCTGGGCCAGGATCTCCATCTTGATCTCGGTCAGGCCCCACAACGTCACCCGCGGCGACAGCGCGACGATCACCAGCACGCCGACGACCGCCCACGAGAGCAGCTTGCCGATGCGCGTCAGCCGTTCCTCGGAGGCGTCCTCGAGCAGGGTGGCGCCGACGACGTCCTTGGCGAGGATCGACGAGAGGCTCAGGAGCACCGAGTCGGCGGTCGACATGACGGCGGCGACGACGGCGGTGATGACCGTTACGCAGAGGAGATAGAGCAGCACGGACCGCCCGCTCCAGGCGGTCAGCAGCGCCGGCATCACCTGGTCGGCGTCGCTGGCGGCGGACAGCTCGCGGATGGCCAGGATGCCCACCATGAACATGACCCCGGTCGTGACCAGCGGCAGGAAGACCATCACGCTGAAGGCCCGCTTGAGCGTCGCGGCGTCGCGGGCGGCGTAGATGCGCTGGATCGCGTGGGGATAGACGGCGCCGGAGAAGCCGATCAGCAGCAGCGTGCTCAGCCAGTTGCGCGAGACCTCCCACGCCGGGACGGCGACCTTCTCGGGCGCCTCCGCCGCGACCGCCAGGGTCAGCTCGGTCAGGTGGGTCGGGGTCGGCACCACGGCCAGCAGCAGCCCGGCCAGCCCCACCAGCAGCATGACGCCCTGCACGCAGTCGGTCCAGGCGACGGCGCGCATGCCGCCGACCGTCTCGTAGACGATGACGACCAGCGTCAGCAGCACGACGCCGACCCAGTAGGGCACGGCGCCGCCCGACAGTCCCTCCGTGACGTGGCCCATCGCCATGAGCTGGGCCAGCAGGTAGTTGGAGATCGCCAGGACCAGCAGCACGTTGGCGAGCAGCGTCAGGCGGGGCGAGCCGAAGCGGTGGGTGATCCAGTCCCCGGGGGTGACGAACGCATGTCGGCGGGCGATGCGCTGCAGCCGCGGCGCGAAGATCAGGTAGACGACGATGATCGCCATCATGAAGCCGACGCTCATCACCCATGCGTAGCCGATGCGGAACGCCTCCCCGGGATAGCCGAGCAGCGTGTTGCCGCTGTACTGCGTCGCGTACAGGGTCAGCAGCAGCACGAAGCCGCCCAGGTTGCGGCCGGCCAGGTAGAAGTCGCCGAGGCCGGTTCGGGCGCCGCGGCGCCGGGTCGCGTAGCCGACCGAGATCAGCACCAGCAGATAGAGGCCGATGGCCGCGCCGGCGCCGAACGCGAGCGACGGGCTCACGGCTCGCCTTCCCCGTCGTCCGGATCCTCGGCGGCCGGCGCTACGGACCAGTAGCGCGCCACCACGTACGCGGTGAAGACGGCGACGGCCAGGTAGGCCGACAGCGAGATGACGACCCAGTGCGGGAGCCCGAACCAGAGCTGCGCGGGGCTGCCGGGCGGTAGGTACCAGGGCACCGAGGCGGTGAACAGGAAGGCGTACACGACCCAGATCCAGGGGCGAGACCGTGGCTCCAGCGGTTCGTGGCGAGACCCCGCGGGGCTCTTGCCACGGGCCGCTTGGGGTTCGGGCGGGGCCGGCATGCTTCCTCCGGACCGACGCCGGGCCGCACGGCCGACTGCCGGCCGCGTCCGCACCGAGTCCCGGCCCGGTGGCCCTATGATAGTGCCGTGCGGCTCGGGATTGGGGCCGGGCCGCTGCCGGTCGTCGTGACGACAGGAGGGTTTCGATGGAGCGAATGAAGCGAGTTGCCGTGCTGCTGGTCGTCGCGGTCGGCGTGGCGGGCGCCGGTGCGGCCGCCCTGGCCGAGGGTCAGGAGCCGGAGATCTCCCTGGAGGGCGTCGTCGATCTGCATTTCCATACCGGACCCGATTCTCGCCCGCGGTCGGTGGACGACATCGAGGCATCGCGACTGGCGGCGGAGGCCGGCATGCGCGCCATCCTGCTGAAGAACCACTTCACGATGACCGCGGATCGTGCGGCCATCGCGATGGCGCAGGTGGACGGACTGGAGATCTTCGGCGGGCTCGTGCTGAACCGCGCCGTGGGCGGGATCAACCCGGAGGCGGTGCGTCAGATGGCTGCCTTTTCCGGCGGCCGCGGCAAGGTCGTGTGGCTGCCCACCTTCGATTCCGAGTACGCCGCGACGTCGTCGGGCGGCGACGGGCCGTACGTGTCGATCCTGGAGGACGGCGAGCCGGTGCCGGCGGTGCTGGAGGTCTTCGAGCTGCTCGCCGAGCACGACCTGACGCTCGCCATGGGGCATTCCGCGCCGGGTGAGGTGCTGCGCCTGATTCCCGAGGCCAGGCGCCTGGGGGTGCCGCGGATTCTCGTGACGCACGTGTTCAGCCAGGGGGCGACCCGGGAGCAGATGCGGCAGATGGCCGAGGATGACGCGATCATGGAGATCGATTGGCTGGCCGTGTACGGCGGCAACCGCACCATCGACGACTACGTGTCCGCGATCCGCGACCTGGGCGCCGACGCCTTCTTCATGTCGTCCGACCTCGGACAGCAGGGCAACCCCGTGCACGCCGACGGCCTGCGCGCCTACGTTCGCGCGATGCTGGACGCGGGCATCACCGCGGATGAGATCGACACGATGATCCGGCGCAACCCGGCGCGGCTGCTGGGGCTCGATCCCTGGTAGACGGATCGGCCGCGGCGGCGCGACCGGCCGCGAACGTCGCGGGCGGCGCTGTTCGGGGTTCGGGATGCGCCGTGAGCCTCAGTGCACCCGATAGTCGGGCCGCTGTTCGTCCCAGGGATCCGTGTCGAGCGCCTCCTCCGCCTCCCAGCGCCGCCGGCGCTCGGCGCGCCGCAGGCGATGGCGCCAGATCGCGGCCAGGGCCAGGCTCGTGATGAGGGTCCAGAGGGTGAAGGGGCTGGCCAGGAAGGTGATCCACTCCTCCCAACCGCCCGAGCTGCGCCAGAAGAGGCGGGTCGCGCCGCGCACGGTCGTTCCGGTGGCGCCGATGAAGGCGTTGTCGAAGGTGGCTCCGGCCGCGACCCCGGACAGTATGCGCGGCACTACGGCGGCGCCGTGCCGGCGGATGACGTCGCGGACGATGGCGTGCGAGATGATGTAGGCGCGCGCGGCGTCCCGTCCATCCCCGTAGAAGAGACCTTCGAGGGCGGTGACCGTCGGCTGGCCGGCCATGACGGTGGCCCACAGGAACCGGGACCGGTTGCCGATGCCCCAGCTACGTTCCGCGACGCTGGCGAGTCCTTCGTTGAACCAGCGGGGCAGGCGTCCGCCGCCGGCCGCCCGCGCGGCCAGAATGTGGGTCACCTCGTGGTGGAGCACCACCTCCAGCGAGTCGTGCGGGTAGCTTCCGATGCGGTCGGGGAACAGGACGATGAGATCGTTCGCCGCATCGGCGAACGCGCCGACCCACGGGGCGGTCTCGCGCGCGATGCGCGAGTCCTCCGGCACGAGCACGACACGAATCCGGTTGCCCGGATCGCTCAGGCCGACCAGGCGCATCACCGCTTGCAGGCGGCCGGCGTCGAGCCGCCGGACCTGGCCGGCGACGGCGCGGAGCCGCTCGGGGGCTTCTATCGCCAGCTCGGGAAGGCGCGGCTGGGCGCTCGCCGGTGCGACGCAGGCCAGCGTGAGGCAGCCGACCAGTCGCAACGCCGCTGCGGTCCGCACCCGCGCGCGGAACCGGCGGGTCCCGGTGAGCAGAGGATCGTCAGGCAGAGTCCGAGGCGCCGGGACGGATCGACGCGACCGTCGCGCCGAGGTGGGAGCGCGGATCGTCCCAGAAGGCCGTGACCAGGGGATGCCGCTCGAGGGCGGCCTGCACGTTGCCGCGCTGGACCCCGGTTCCCCGGCCGTGCACGATGCGAACCTCCTGCAGCCCCGCGGCCGACGCCGCGTGCACGTACTCCGTGACCACGGACCGGATGTCGCGCGGCGCGAAGGGGTGCAGATCGAGCTCCGCCTCGATGGGCACGCTGTGTGGAGGCTCATCGCTGCTCATGGCCAGGATGATCTGCGTCGTTCTGCGGCGCAGACACATAGGTAGCCGTGACCTGGGTGGTGATGCCGCCGCGCACCGAGAAGTCGCCGACGACGGTCATTCGCCGCGGGCGGCACGCCGCGACGAGGTCGTCCAGGATCCGGTTGGTCACGTCCTCGTAAAAGATGCCCTGGTCACGGAATTCAATCAGGTAGTACTTCAGCGCCTTGAGCTCGATGCAGCGTTCGCCGGGCACGTACGTGATGCGGATCTCGCCGAAGTCGGGGAGTCCGGTTTTCGGGCAGACCGACGTGAACTCGGGGCAGCGGATGGCGATCTCGTAGTCGCGCTCGCGTCTGGGGTTGGGAAACGTCTCGAGCGGCGAGTCCGGCATCCGATGAGTTTAGCCCGACCGGACCCCGAGTCGGTACGCAACGGATTGACACGCGAGAACCCCCACGCTAGGATTCTCTCACTTTTATTGGGTTTTTCCGTCCTGATGACCGTCGGCGCGCGCGGTCTTCGAGGCGTCCACAATCGCGCGCTCACACTAGGGGGAGCGCTGATGGCCGCAGCCCGCAAGATGGGCAAGACCGAGTTGTTCACGCACTTCGTCGAGCACATGTCCAACTACGACATCACTCTCAAGCGCGCTGACGTGCGCGTGTTCTTCGAAGAGTTGCAGCGACTGTGCGAGGAGCAGCTTCAGGATTCCGGCGAGTTCACGCTACCCGGCATCGCGAAGCTCGTGCTGCAGAACCGTGAAGCGCGGATGGGTCGCAACCCGGCGACGGGTGAAGCCATCGAGATCCCGGCGAAGCAGGTGGTCAAGGCCCGGATCGCCAAGCAGCTCAAGGACGCCGTGCTCACCGACGCGTAGCGTTCCCTGTGCCGGTCGCCGGCCCGCGCCGGCGGCCAGCGCGAAGTGCGCCAGGTCGGGGTGGGCTTCCCGACCTCTCGCTGCACCCCTCCGGACCAGTGTTGGCGGCCGGTCCGAGTGATCTCAGGAGCACTGCCCTTCCTTCCGCCGCTCTGCAACGAACCAATGGCGACCGACGTGCTCATGCCGCAGCTCGGCGAATCCATCGCCGAGGGCACGATCGTGCGGTGGAACAAACGCGTGGGCGACCGGGTCGACCGGGACGAGCCGCTGTTCGAGGTTTCCACGGACAAGGTCGACGCGGAGGTGCCGTCACCGGCCGGGGGCTTCCTGGCGGAAGTGCGCGCGGAGGCGGGCGAGACCGTGCCCGTCGACAGCATCGTCGCCGTCATCGGTGCGCCCGGGGAGACCGTGGTCGAGAGCGGCGGTGCGCGCGCGCCGGAACTGCCCGCAGAGGCGCCGGAGACTGACGGCCCCGCGCCGGCATCGGCGCCGCCGTCGGAGGGGCGCCGGAGTGCCCATGTCTCTCCCGTCGTTCGCCGGCTGGCGCGCGAGCACGGCGTCGACCCCACCGATGTAGCGGGCACCGGTGCGGACGGTCGCGTCACGAAGGACGACTTCCTGAAGCACGTCGCGGCGGCATCGCCGGCCGCCGCCCAGGCTCCGGCGGCGGCGGACGACCGGCGCATCGAGCCCCTGTCTGCCATGCGGCGGGGGATCGCGGAGCACATGCTTCGCAGCCGCCGCACGTCGGCGCACGTGCACACGGTATTCGACGTCGATTTCTCGCGGGTGGCGTCGCTCAGGGAGGCCCACAGGGACTCGTACGCGCGGCGTGGCGTTCCTCTGACGTTCCTGTCGTTCGTCGCGAAGGCGGCGATCGACGCGCTGGTCGAGATGCCGGTGCTCAACGCGTCGCTCACGAGCGACGGTGGCGGAATCGTCCATGCGCCTGACGTCAATCTGGGCATCGCCGTGGCCCTCGAGGACGACGGGGGCCTGATCGTGCCGGTGATCCGGCGCGCGGCCGGGAAGAGCCTGCCGGAGTTGACCGCAGCGATCGCGGATGTGGCCGCGCGCGCCCGGTCGAAGCGCCTCGCACCGGAGGAGGCGCAGGGCGGGACCTTCACGATCACCAATCCCGGGGCGTTCGGGTCCCTGTTCGGGATGCCGATCATCAACCAGCCGCAGGTGGCGATACTCTGCCTGGGAGCGGTGGAGCGCCGGCCCGTGGTGATCGACGACGCGGGGACGATCGCGGCGCGCCCGCGCGCCTACCTCACGCTCGGCTTCGATCACCGGCTCATCGACGGCGCGGTCGCCGACCGGTTCATGGCCCGGATAAAGTCCGGCCTCGAGCGATTCGACAGCGGCAGCCTGTAGCTTTCACCCGCCTCTCCATGCGTCCAGCGCGGGCTCTTCAGGTTCGGCGGCTCGGGCTCGTACGGTACGCCGATGCCGTCGAGCTGCAGAGGACGCTCGTGTCCGAGCGCCAGCGGGACGCGATAGCCGACCAGTTGCTGCTGCTCGAGCATCCGCCCGTCATAACCCGGGGCGTGCGCGCCGGCGCGGACAACGTGCTGGCGTCGCCCGCCGTGCTGCGCCGGCGCGGCGTCGAGGTCCACGACGCGCGGCGGGGCGGCGACGTGACCTACCACGGTCCGGGGCAGCTCGTGGGATACCCCATCCTGTTGCTGAAGCCCGACCGCTGCGACGTGCACCGGTACGTGCGCGATCTCGAGGAAGTGATCATTCGCGCGGTGGCGAAGTTCGGCGTGCGCGCGGCGCGGATCCAGGGGCTGACCGGCGTCTGGGTCGGCAACGACAAGCTGGCCGCGATCGGGGTGCGCCTGTCGCGCTGGGTCACCAGTCACGGATTCGCCCTGAACGTGACCACCGACCTCGACGAGTTCGCGCTGATACGGCCGTGCGGCCTCGCGGACCGCGGCGTGACCTCGCTCGCCCGGGTCACCGGGGACGAGGTCTCGGAGGTTGCGGTCGCCGACTGCCTGGTCAGGCAGTTCGCCGAGGTGTTCGACCGGGAGATCGTGGCCGGCCCCGCATCCGGCGCGTCCTGACGGACGCAGCGCGTCCCGACGGATGCAGCGCGTCCCGACGGATGCGGTGGAGTCTCGCTGGCGCGAGACTCCTGCGGCGCGGTCTCCTGGACCGGGAATCGTAGCCGTCATCCGGCGCGGGCGGCTTCGAGCCGGCCGCGCTCGCCGGCGTTCAGCACCGGCTCGACGATGCGCGCTACGCCGCCGGCGCCGAGCTGGACCGGCGCGGCCAGCGCCTGCCGGCGCGTCCCGAATTCCCCGTCGACCGTGACGAAACAGCACGTCTGGCGGCTGCTGCCGGTGGCGAGTGACGCCGCGACTCGTCCGGCCGCCGCCGCGAGCGCGTAGGGGCCCGGCGGCCACAGTGCCTGCGCCCGGGCGCGCAGGCGCCTGTACCGCGCTGGCGGGAGCAGCGCCTCGAGCGACAGGCCGCCGACCGTCGCCTGGCTCCACGGGACGACGACGCGCTCCGGGGGGACGCCGAGCACGGTGAGAGCCACCTCGGAGGCCTCGCAGCCGACTTCGAGTGCGACGATGGCGCGCAGAGCGCCCCGGAGGGCTTCCGGGGCGGAGCCGAGCAACCGTCGCCTGTCGAGCCCCGCCTCGGATACGCCGCGTTCGACGAGTCGGCGCTGCCCGGCGCCCGCGCAGATGACGATGGCGCCTCGAGCGAAGGCCGTCACCTGGCGCAGGCGGTCCAGGCCGGCATCCGCATCCCACTCGGAGTCGTGCCCCTTCGCCGGGCCGGCCAGGACCAGCAGGTCCGCTCCCACCGCCGCCGAAGGGTTGCCGTCGGCGACGACCGCCGTGCCGAACCCCTCGACAGGCCCTGCCTGCCGGATGTCGAGCGCCTTGCCGGCCGCGATGTCGCCATCGTCGTCGATCAGCCGCACTTCGCGGTGGATGTCGTGCCCGGCCGCTACGTGCGCGAGCGCGCCGCCGAGCGTTCCGGCGCCGAGGATGGCGAGAACCGACATGGTGAGTGGACGGCGGCGTTACCCGCGATGCTCGCGGTATTCTAGTGGCGATGACAGTCGATACAAGGCCGGCGGCGGAAGAGCGGGATGCCCGTTTCGCGGGCTCGGTGGCCATCGTGACCGGAGGCTCGAAGGGGATTGGGCGTGCGGTGGCGGCGAGTCTGGTGCGGCGCGGCGCCGACGTCCTGCTGGCGGGGCGGTCGGTCCGGTCGCTCGAAGAGGCGGCCGCCGGGCTGGCGGAGGTCACCGGAACCGCCGGCGCCGGACGCATCGAAACCGTGGCGGCCGATGTGCGGCGGCCGGCGGATGCGGAACGGCTGATCGCGGCCGCGGTCGATCGTTGCGGCGGGCTCGACATCCTGGTCAACAATGCCGGCGTCGGCTGTTTCGAGGCGGTTGCGGAGCAGACTGTCGACGACTGGGCGCAGGTGATAGAGACCAACCTGAACGGCGTCTTCTACTGCTGCCGGGCCGCGATCCCGGTTCTGCGCCGTCGCGGCGGCGGGTGGATCGTCAACGTGAGCAGCCTGGCCGGCAGCTATCCGTTCGCGAACGGCGCGGCCTACTGCGCGTCGAAGGCGGGCCTCGACGCGTTCACCGCCGCCCTGATGCAGGAGGTGCGATTCGACGGCATCCGGGTGACCGCGGTCGCACCCGGGTCCGTGGGGACGGCGTTCGCCGGCAGCGACGATCGGCACGCCGCGGCGCCGTGGAAGCTGACTGCCTCCGACGTCGCGCAGGTGGTCGTCGATCTGTTGAGCCATGACGCGCGGAGTCTGCCGAGCCGGGTCGAGATTCGTCCATCGCAGCCGCGGAAGGGCTGAACGCCGAGCCATGTGGATTCTTCGGGCGACCGTCGATGAGCGGACGCGGACCCTGCGGCTGCTGCCGGGCATGGGGCGTACGCTGGGCAGGGGCCCGCACGCCGACTTCGTCGTCGACGACGCGCTGCTCTCCCGCATTCACTGCCGGCTGACCGCGACCGAAGAGAGTCTCGCGATAGAGGACCTCAAGAGCACGAACGGGACTTTCGTCAACGAGGCCCGCGTCAGCCTCTCCACCCTCGAGAACGGCGACCGGGTCCGGGTGGGGCAGGTGGAGTTCAGCGTGATCCGCGAGAACCCGGCCGCGCCTATTCGGTGGGCACCGTCCGCTCGATCCAGTCGATCAGGATCTCGGCGACCCGGGGGGTGATCTCCCGATTTACCGGCGACGCGCCCTGTGCTTCCGCGCCGCTCGCCGCCAGCAGCAGGTGGTTCACGCCGTCGAGTGTGACCAGCTCCACCGTCGATTCCCGCCGTCCGCGCAGGCGCGCGACGCTCTCGAGACGCTGCGCGTGATAAGGCGGGACGAGCCGGTCCTGCGCGCCCTGAATCAGCAGCAGCGGCTGCCGCACGCGGCGCACCGCGTCCGTCGGGTCGAACGCGAGGAAGCTGCGAAACAGCGGCGTGTCGGCCTGCCTGCGCAGGTCGTCGGGAATGCCGTCCCACCCGCCGTCCCCCAGCACGGCGCGGTGGATGCGCGTCTGCAACTCGATGCGCTCCCGGCGCTGGTCGCCCGTCGTGCCGGTACCGCGGAGCTCGTCCCGTTGCTGCTCGAGCACGAACGTGGCGCCGGTCGTGCCTGGAGTGGCCACCAGCGCGAGTCCCTTGATCCGGTTCTCGCGGCGCGCGGCCAACAGTCCGATCCAGCCGCCCTCGCCGTAGCCGACGGCGACGATGCGATCGCGGTCGACGTCCTCGCGCCGCTGGAGATAGCGCACCATCTCGCGCACGTCCCCGGCGTAGTCGTCGAGCGTGGCCGATTCGGCCCGGCCGCCGCTTTGTCCGAAGCCCCGCTTGTCGTAGCGGGCGACGACGAAACCCCGGTCCGTGAGCGTCCAGGCGAGCTGGCGGAAGATGGGCACGCCGGAGACGATCTCGTCGCGGTCGAGCGGACCGGTGCCGGGCACCAGCAGCACCGCCGGCCAGCGGCCGTCCGCGGGCGGCGTCAGGTCGACCGGTGCGGTCACCGTGGTCGCCAGGCTGAACCCGGCCGCCGGCACGCGCACACGCTCGCTGCCCGGATGCGGCGGATCGGTGGTCAGCCGCGCCGAGACCGATGCTATGTCGCGCCGGGCGACCTCGAGCGCGGCGTACGGCAGGCTGACCCGCAGCAACCGATCGTTCTCGTCGATCCACACTTCCGCTTCGAGCGGTTGGGCGGGGTCGATGAACGTG
The DNA here is from genome assembly GCA_965116825.1 of Vicinamibacterales bacterium. Classification (GTDB taxonomy): domain Bacteria; phylum Acidobacteriota; class Vicinamibacteria; order Vicinamibacterales; family UBA8438; genus WTFV01. Next base: position 448,339 of record OZ220736.1, on the reverse strand, counting down.
AGGCGATAGGTTCGCGCCGCGATGATCCGGGCGGCGGTCTCGATGTGCTGGAGGCCGACCGCATCGACGCGAGCCGAGACGTTGCCGCGGGGAGGCACGTAGATCGGCAGCTCGGCGCCGGGTTGGGAGCGGCCGAGCCGCATGGCCAGCGCCTCGTAGCTGGCGAAGACCGAGTTGGGCAGCACGACCGACGCCGGGTCGATCCGGGCCTCGGTCGTCGTCTGCCGATCGCCATCCTGCAAGGTGTTCGTCGCGGCGCCGTCCGCGAAGGTACTCTCGAGACGGAAGGGAATGTCCCCCTGCGAGCCTTCGAGGGTGAGCTGCCGGGGGCGCCACTCCGTGTCGTAGGCGGCTTCGAAGATCCGCGTGTCGACGGGGACGGGCGCCGTCATCTGCCCGCTCGCCTGCAGAAGCCAGCCGTCCCCCGTGCGTACCAGGCGCACGCGTTCGAAGCCGGCCGGCATCGAGCGGACGAAGATGTTGAAGAGGGCCTCGCCGGCGCCCGTCACGGGCGGCGGCTGGGCGCGGCCCGAGGCTGCCGTCGCGGCGACCGCGGACAGGCAAATGGCCAAGTGCAGGCAAGCGCGAAGTCGTCGTCGCACGAGAATCAGCATATCATCGACCCGCCGTACGGAATGCCCATGAACGTTGCCGACTATCGGATTCTACGCACCGGCGCCGGGTGCATGGCGTCGGAGGACCGCGGCTGGATCGCGGTCGCCGGGCAGGACCGGGCCGACTTCCTGCAAGGGCTGCTGAGCAACGACGTCGTCGCCCTGTCGCCGGGGCACGGCTGTTATGCGACCTGCCTGACGCCGCAGGGGCGCATGACGGCCGACATGTACGTCTTCGCCCAACGCGAACGGCTGCTGCTGGACGTCGACCGCGGCGTGAAGGATGGGCTTCGGGAGCGCCTCGACGATCTCGTCTTCACCGAGGACGTGCGCATCGAGGACCTGACCGCCGGGTGGGCGGGGTTCGGCGTTCACGGCCCGCGCGCCCGCGAGGCGGCCGCGGCGCTGGCGGGGGCGCCGGCCGGTGCGCTGGCGTTCGGCGGGCATCACGCCTTCGAAACCGGCGCGGGCGCCGGCTGGGTGGGGCGGACGGACGACCTCGGCATCGAGGGCTACCGGTTCGTGGTGGAACGGCCGGCGGTCGAGGGGTTGCGGCGTGCGCTCGCGGCGGCCGGCGCCGTCGCGGTCGAACGCGCCGCCGGCGAAGCGGTGCGGGTGGAATCGGGCCAACCCGCGTTTCCGATCGACATGGATCGCGACACGATTCCACTGGAGGCGGGGATCGCCGACCGCGCCATCAGCTTCGACAAGGGATGCTACGTGGGGCAGGAGGTCATCATCCGCATCCTGCACCGCGGTCAGGGCCGCATCGCACGCAGGCTGGTCGGGCTGACGCTCGGGACGCCCGCCGCCGCGGAACCGGTGCCGCCGCCCCGCGGCGCGGCGATCCTCAGTGGCGGCGACGAGGTGGGGCGCGTGACGAGCGCCATCCGCTCGCCGGCCCTGGACGGGATCATCGCGCTGGGATACGTCCGCCGGGACCTGGCCGACGCGGGGGGAGCCGCGGTCGAGGTCTCGTCCGGCACGAGGCGCGTGCCGGCGGTCGTCACGTCGCTGCCGTTCGTGCCGCCCTCCGGCGGCACCGTGGGATAATCCGGCCATGCCTCTCTACACCGGGGTCGGCGACCGCGGCACCACCGCGCTGTTCGACGGGACGACCGTGCCGAAGGACGATGCGCGCGTCGCCGTCTACGGCGACGTGGACGAGCTGAACGCGGTGGTCGGTCTCGCCCGCGCGGCCGGGCTTCCGGACGACCTCGACGAGATGGTCGTCGCGGTGCAGCGCGATCTGTTCGCGATCGGGGCGCGTCTGGCCGATCCCCGGTCGCGCATCTCGGCGCGGGTGACCAAGGCGCAGATCGCCGACGCCGACGTCGGGCGCCTGGAGGCGTGGATCGACCGGGTGGACGGGGCGCTGCCGCCGCTGCGCAGCTTCATCCTGCCGGGCGGCGGTCCGGCCGGCGCGGCGTTGCACCAGGCCCGCGCCGTCTGCCGCCGGGCCGAGCGCCGCATTGTCGGACTCGGCGTCGACGCGGTCGAACCCGAGCTCTTGCGCTACGTGAACCGGCTCTCCGATCTGCTGTTTGCGCTCGCGCGCAGTGTCAACCACCGGTCCGAGGTCGCCGAGATCGAGTGGTGACGCGGGGCCGGTCCGGCCGCGCCGCTGCGTCTCAGCCCCCGGCTTCGAAGGTCCGCTTCACCGCGTCGAAGATGCCGCGGGCGAGCTCCTGCGAGATCTGTTCCCGGATCGCGCCGCAGGGGACGATGACGGTGTCGTCCTCGGTGTCGATGGCGACGTCCCACCGATCGCGCGCAAGCCCTTCCGGACGCTGCTGGACGAGGTCGCTCGGAATCGCTGCGGCCTGTCGGCCGGGCCGCGCCGCAACGGCGATGGGGGCGCCGTTGATCAGCACGCGGGCCGCCGTTATGGCCGCTTTCGGGATCGGCCGGTCGCCGTGGTAGAAGGCCTCCGCGTCCTCGGTGAAGAAGACGAGGCCCGATTCCGACGGTATCTCGGCCAGTATCGTCCGCCCGTGCGCCTCGATGGACGCGCGTTCGCCGTGGCGCTTGCGCCGGTCGCGGGTCAGCGCCGTCGCCATCCGCAGGGCGAAGAAGACGAGCAGGATCGCGACCACGGCCGCCAGCATGTCGCGCATGCGACCATGGTAACGCCTGCCGGCAAAGCGTGACCGGGAGTGGCCGGCTGGCTCGCGAGCGGTCCGCCGGGTACGATCGGAGGCGAGGTCGGCGCCGGGAGACAGCAGATGCAGTCGGTCATCGTTCACTACCAGGAGATCGCGCTCAAGGGTCGGAACCGACCTTGGTTCATCGACCGGCTCGCGAGCAACCTGCGCGCCGCGACGGCCGACCTCGACGTGACCCACGTGCGCCCGCTCATGGGACGCATCGAAGTGGGGTTGGGGCCGGCGGCCGACTGGTCGGCGGTGCGCGAGCGCCTCGGCCGGGTCTTCGGCGTGGCGAACTTCGCGCGGTCCCGGAGCGTGGGCCGGGAGGTCGACGAGATCGCCGGCGCGGTCCTCGGGCATCTGGCCGAGCCCGACGCCGTCGCCGCGGAAGGGGTGGCGAGCTTCCGGGTGCGGGCCACGCGGGCGGACAAGACCTATCCGCTGACGTCGCCGCAGATCGAGCGCGAGGTCGGGGGGCGGATCAAGGCGGCGCGGGGCTGGCGCGTCGACCTCGCGTCTCCCGATCTCCCCATCACGATCGAGGTGCTGCCCGACCGCGTGTTCTACGCGCTGGGGAAGGAACCGGGCCGCGGCGGGTTGCCGACCGGCACCAGCGGCGCCGTGCTCTGCCTGCTCTCGGGCGGCATCGACTCGCCGGTCGCCGCCTACCGCCTGATGAAGCGCGGCTGCCGCGTGCGCTTCGTCCACTTCCACGCGTACCCGATACTGTCGCGGGCATCGCTCGACAAGACGCGGGAGATCGCCGAGCTGCTGACGCGTCACCAGTTGCGGTCGCGGCTGTACTCCGTGCGCTTCGGGGAGATCCAGCAGACGATCGTGCTCTCGGCGCCGCCGCCGCTGCGGGTCGTGCTCTACCGGCGGATGATGATGCGGATCGCCGAGCGTCTGGCCGGCGTCTGCGGCGCGAAGGCGCTCGTCACCGGCGAGGCGGTGGGGCAGGTGGCATCGCAGACCATCGAGAACCTGGCGGTGATCAACGACGTCGTCGGCCTGCCGGTGCTGCGGCCGCTGATCGGCTCCGACAAGGAGGAGATCACGCAGGAGGCGCGCCGCCTCGGCACGTATCCAATCTCGATCATTCCCGACCAGGACTGCTGCACCCTGTTCGTGCCGCGCCGGCCGGCGACCCGGGCGCGGCCGGAGGACGTGAAGCGCGCCGAGCGCAACCTGCCCGTCGCGGAGCTGGTCGACAAGGCGGTGGCGGAGGTCGAGCGGCAGGACTTCCTGTTTCCGACCCGCTCAGATCAGGTCGGGGTGCAGCAGTCCCCGCCGGTGGTCGCGTAGCGCGTCGCGGGTGCTCCGGAAGGCGAGGTCGGACCACGGGAGGTCGTCCGGCGCGAACCACGCCGCCTCCAGCGACTCGTCAGCCGCGTCCAGCGTTCCGTCCACCACCGACGCCTTGTAGACGATGACGATCGGCACCGCGCCCGCGTACGCGTAGATGTTGATCAGTCCGTCGAGCCGGATGTCGAGGCAGGCCTCCTCGCGCGCCTCGCGCACCGCGGCGACGACAGGCGCCTCGCCGCGGTCGACGTAGCCGCCGGGGAAGACCCACTTGCCGTAGCCCGGCTCTATCGACCGCCGCACGAGCGCGATGCGGCCGTCTTCGCCGGTGATCACGGTCCCGACGGCCACCTTCGGATCCAGGTAGACGACCTGCCCGCAGCGCGTGCAGACGGGCCGCACCGGCTCGCCCTCCTTGATCGTCTTCGGTGCGAGGGGGCCGCCGCAGGACGAGCAGAACCGGAGTGCGGGGTCGTGGACATGGACATGCGGGTCAATCACCGGGCGAATATAATGTGAATCGATGTCCATTCTGAAGGTGGCGCGGATGGGGCACCCGGTGCTCCGCCGCCGCACGCCGCCCCTCGACCCCGCCGACATCGCCTCCCGGACCGTGCAGCAGCTCATCGACGACATGTTCGAGACGATGAACGAGTACGCCGGCATCGGGCTGGCCGCACCGCAGGTGCACCAGAGCCTGCGGCTGTTCGTCGCGGGGGTCGACGACCCGGACGGCGGCCTGCCCCCGGTGGTGATGATCAACCCGGAGATCGAGCCCCTCGGCACGGCCGAGGAGGACGATTGGGAGGGGTGCCTGAGCATCCCGGACATCCGGGGCCGCGTGCCGCGCCCGGTGGAGATTCGGGTCCGGTCGCTAGATCGTCACGGCGCGCCGCAGCGCCTGACCGCCAACGGCTTCGCCGCCCGCGTGCTCCAGCACGAGACCGATCACCTCGACGGCGTGCTGTTTCTCGACCGCATGCGCTCGTTCGACAGCCTGACCTTCCTCACCGAGTACGACCGCTACTGGCACGAGGACGGCAAGTCGGACTCGTGACGCACGGCCATCGACCGCGCCGGCCGTTCGACGTGAGCGCACCCTCCTTGCAGGTTGGACCGCGAACGACGAGAAGGCGTCGCCGAGGGGATCGGCACCGTCCGATGAGGTCCTGTTCTGTCTTCGAGGGCGCGGATCCTGCAACTCAGCGGTCGTCGCGCTCCGGGTCCGGGCGTCGTGCGGTGCGCTTCCGGTCCAAGGCGCGCTCGGACGCGAGCCGCTCCAACTCGACTGCCGAATGATTCACGAAGGTCATCGCCGCCGCAATGGCAGTGTGTCCTGCCTGCTCGGCGATGAGCCGGTGCATCCGCTGGCAGACGCGGCGGTACGCGGGGTGTCCCTGCGGGGTCGTGCGGAGCTCGATGACGTGCATCGCCTCGCGGGCGTTCATCCGCATGTAGAAGCGGATGCGGTAGGCCATCGAGACGGCATACTGCGCGACCGCCGGTGCGCAGCGGCTCGCTAGGCGCTCGTACAACGCGGCGGAGTCGTCCATGATGCGTCGCCAATCGGCGATTGCGCCGACATCGGCGATTGCGCGGGGAGGCGGTATGCAGCCGTGTTGCGTAGTGAGATCCTGCCAGTCCAGCGTCAGCATCCGGTGGCGCTGCAGATCCCGGAACGCCCCGTAGTCCGACACGATGTCGAAGGTGTAGACGGCATGCTCCAGTGCTCGGCCGGGACGGTGCCGGCGGTTCTCGCGGGTTCCGGAATACCTCTGGAGCACGAGAAGCCGGTCCTCGGTCGTCATGCCGCGGGCAACGTCGAGTAGACGGTCGAGGGGCTGGTCGGAGGCTGGGTAGAGCGCGGCGGCCACGACCTTGACTTCACCGTCGGGTTCGAAGTCGCTGAGCGTGACCTCGTCGCCCGACGCGGTGTCCGGGCTGCTCGTCATGGTCTCCGCGAGTGTTCGGATCTGCCGGTCGCACGCCTTGAGATAGTCGCTCCAACGGACGCCGCGGTCCGGCCGATCCACCCGCTGCAGGAACGCGGGAATCACCCTTCTCAGTTCCGGAAGCATCAGTCCGGCCACCTCTCGGGTTTCGGCGAGCGGGTGTGCCCGCATCCTCAGCAGCAACATCTCGTAGGCCTGACCGGACCCGTAGATACCGACGTTGGACCGGGTCGCGGCCGGCAGGAGACCGCGCAGCGTGTCCAGCGCCTTGGCGCGGATCACGGCCCGGTAGACCGCGTCCGAGTCGGTCGCGGATTGCGGGTGCCGCGCCCGGAAGTACTCCTGCACGGGCTCGATCCAGCGCGCGTAGGTCTCGAACGCCCGGTCGAGCGTTTCCTCGAACACACGGCGGTCGGCGGCGTCCTCGAGCTCGGCAGGAACGACGTACTTCCACCGTCCGCCCGGCCGGTCGGTGTACGGGACGTAGCGGGTCGACTGCTCCAGGTACGACATCAGCCGGCCGCGCTCGAGCACCTTCGTCAGGATGTTGGATACGCCTTCGCACGCGATGTGCGCCCCGCCGAGCTGCGCCACCGAGTCGTCGCCGTATTGATCGAACACCCGGCGGTACAGGCGCTCCGCGCGCTCGCTGCCCGGCGCGGCGGCCGTGCCGGCGGCGTCGCTTCCCCGTTCCACCCCGTCGGAGAATTCGTCCAGGAAGAGGCGGCGTATCGACTTGGGCGACCGCGAGTACCGTGCGAAGAGCGCTCCCTTGACCGCTTCGGGCAGGTTGGTCAGAACAAAGACCGGCTGGTTGGTGTTGCCGAAGTACGGCGCCAGCGCGGCGGCCTCCTCGGCGGTGAAGGCTTCCGGAACCGCCAGCGTCGAGTGCACGCGGTAGGATACAACCGATGAGGGTCACGGTCTCCCTGCCTGACGACCTGGGTCTTCTTGTGCGGAACGAAGCCCGATGGCGCGGGATCAGTCTCTCGACGGTGGTTCGACAATCGCTGGAGACGAGCCTGCGCAGGTCGTCCAGAGCAAGGCTTCCCTGGCAGGGCATCGTCAGCGATCCCGGCAGCGACGCACGCTCCGTTGATGTCTGGCTCGCCGAGAATTGGGCGGATCGCGTGCGTGGCGACCCTCGGCGCTAAGCCTTCCTACTCTATTTGTGAAGGGCCTGATGGCTACGCACGCGGTATCATACGCCGTGACTTCGGCCTTCACGCATCGCATCGAGGTCCGCTTTCGCGACTGCGACGCGATGGGGCACGTCAACAACGCGGTCTACTTCACCTACTTCGAGCAGGCGCGAGCCGTGATGGCCGAGACGCTGGGACTGCGCCGCGAGCTGGCCCAGGCGGGCCTGGGGGTCATCCTGGCCCACACCTCCTGCGACTACAAGGAGCAGGTCGTCTTCGGCGATCAGATCGACGTGGGAGTACGAATGGTCGCCCTCGGCCGGACCAGCTTCACTTCCGAGTTCGAGGCGCGGCGCGTGCGCGACGAGGCGGTCGTGGCGGTCGGCAGGTCGGTCCAGGCGGTGTTCGACTACGACGTCAACCTGACCACTCCCATCCCGGACGGTCTCCGCGCGAAGCTCGAGGCGCTGATGACCGGGTCGGTCGTTGCCGCCTCGTGAAGGTCACCCTGATTCCGGGCTTCAACCCGGGCCCCTATACCGGGGCCGGCAACAACACGTGGCTGCTGGCCGGCCGCGAGCCGGCGTTGATCGACGCCGCCACCGGAGAGCCGCGGCACCTAGACGCGCTCGCCGAGGCGCTCGGCGGGATGTCGCTCGCGCGGGTGCTCGTGACCCACGCGCATCCGGATCACGCGTCCGGTGCTCCCGACGTGGCGGCCCGCTGGGCGGGCGCGGCGTTCTTCAAGCTGCCCTGGCCGGAGGGCGACGGGGAGTATCGAGTCGACTGGCGGCCGTTGGCGGATGGGGACACGGTGGACGCCGGGGACCGCGTGTTGCGCGTCCTGCACACGCCCGGCCATGCCCCGGATCACGTCTGCCTTCTCGACGAGACGGACGGCACGCTCTTCTGCGGCGACATGCTCATCCAGGGAGGCACGGTGGTCGTGCCCGCCAGCCTCGGGGGCAGCCTGACGCAGTACCTGGCCTCGCTCGCACGCATCCGCGAGCTGCGGCCGAACCGCGTCCTGCCGGCGCACGGACCCGAGATCGACGACGTGACGGCGCTCATCGACCAATATGTCGCCCACCGGCGCCGCCGCGACGGCGAGATTCTGGCCGCGTTGCGGGAGGGGCACACGACGCGGGAGGCCATCGTCGGCGTGGTCTATCCGCATCTCGCCGTGGAGCTGCAGGGGGCGGCGGGAGAGAGCGTGCTCGCGCACCTGGTCAAGCTGGAAGAAGAGGGCGCCGTCCGGCGGCACGCCGAGGCGTGGGAGCCGGTCTGACCGCAGGGGCGCGGGTTGCGGCGGGAGTATCGACATGGAGAATCCGAAGGGGTACGCCAACCCGGAGCTGCTGATCGAGCCTTCGGATCTGGCCGGCCGGCTGGGGCGCGCCGTGGCAGGCGCAACGGGGACCGGCGCGGAGGGCGCGGGCCCCGTTCTTCTGGATCTGCGTCCTGCCGAGGCGTTCGCCGCTGGTCACATCCCCGGCGCCGCGCATCTCGATCTCTTCGGGCTGAGCCTGATCGACACCGACCCGGCGCCGCTCCGGGCGTTCCTGTGGACGATCGCGCACCTGCTCACGTCGCGCGGCGTCGACGCCTCGCGTCCGGTGGTGGTCTACGACGAGCAGTCGGGTATCCGGGCCGCCCGCGCCTTCTGGTTTCTCGAGTTCTTCGGCCATCCAGATGCGCGCCTGCTCGACGGCGGCTTCGGGGCCTGGGAGCGGGCCGGGCTTCCGGCCACCCGGGCGGCGGAGGCGCCGGCGAAGGGAGCGTGGGAGGTCGGGGGCGACGACGCACGCCTGGCGACCTGGCGGCAGGTCAGCGAGCGCCTCGATCGGCCGGACGTCGCGATCCTCGATACCCGTAGCGACGCCGAGTACTGCGGCACGCTGGTACGCGCCAGGCGCGGCGGGGCCATTCCGGGCGCCGTCCACATCGAGTGGACGCGCAACCTGGACGAGGCGGGCGGGTTCAAGCCGGCCGCCGATCTGCGGGTGATGTACGAGACCGCGGGCGTCACTCCCGACAAGGAGGTCGTCTCCTACTGCCAGGGCGGCTACCGCGCGGCGCACGGCTACTTCGCGCTGCGTCTGCTGGGCTACCCGCGGGTGCGGAACTACATCGGCTCGTGGAAGGAGTGGGGCGACCGCGAGGACCTGCCGATAGAGACGCCCGCGGACAAGTGACCTGTCTTTATGCTCCCCCTGTCTTCAGCGCCACGTGTCCGACCGATACTAATGTAGGCACCAACTCATGCCGGATTGCCCACAACAGGCTGCTAGCTAGTGTTCGGCAGAAAACCCCATAAGTTGTTGATTCTACCGGAGATACCGTGGATTTCAAGTGGCAAAGATCGTCCGAATGTCGTATTCTTGGGGGCGATCCATGAGGAATCGGCCCATTTCGGGAGTATCTTCGCGACATTGACATCATGAGAGAAGTGCACAGGTCACAGTTTCAACTCGGCCAGGTGCCCATTGAGGAGATCTGGATAAACCCGAAATCGCGGGATGACATTCCCGCGGTGTTGAAGGGGCTTCAGCACATCTGGTGCGACGAGGCGTTGCGTGAGCAGCTGTTTGCGCTGCTGGACGAGCACATCCTGCCGGAGGCCGACCGCACGGTCGGGCGTCCGGGGATGGATTTGTGGCAGATTCTGGTCCTGGGCATTCTGAAGCAGGGGCTGGGCTGCGACTTCGACCGTCTTCACGAATTGACGAACCATCACGATACGATACGCGCGTTCCTGGGCCACAGCGACTTCGGTGACAAGACGCATTACGAGTACCAGACGGTGGTCGACAACGTGTCGTTGTTGACGCCGGAGTTGCTGTCGGCGGTCGGGCGCCTGGTGGTGGAGAGCGGGCACAAGGTAGCAAAAAAAAGCCTGGCGAACCATTACGCGGGCGGTGTGACTCGTTCGTCGTCGAGACGGACGTGCATTATCCGACGGACGTCAACCTGTTGTGGGACGCGGTGCGTTGCCTGCTGCGGGAGACGGGGCGGACGGCTGAGCAGTACGCGGTGCGCGGCTGGCGTCAGTGGCGCCATCTGTCGCGGGAGGTCAAGAAGCTGTTCAACAAGGTGCGCTCGACGCGGCGAGCGCAGCGGCATCCGGAGCGGGTGGAGGCGTATTTGGCGCGCTGCCGGGCGCTGGTGGAGCGCGCAGAGGCCACGCTCGACGTTTTGCGGGACGAGGGCGTGGGGGAATTGCGCTGCCGCTCGATCGCAGACCTCGTCGCTCACGCGCGGCGGCAGATTGACCAAGTGGAGCGTCGTCTTCTGGGTGGCGAGACAATTCCTCACGAGGAGAAGGTCTTTTCGATTTTCGAGGAACATACGCGCTGGGTTTCCAAAGGCAAGGCGGGCACGCCGGTCGAACTCGGGGTTCCTGTCGCTCTTATCGAGGATCAGTATCAATTCATCCTTCACCACAAGATCCTGTGGGAGGGCGAGGACGTGGACGTGCCAGTGCCGCTGGTGCGGGAAGCGCAGGAATTGTATCCGGAGTTACGGGCGTGCAGTTTCGACCGCGGCTTTCACAGCCCCGCCAACCGGGTGCGCCTCGATGCACTGCTCGACGTCAATGCGTTGCCGCGGAAAGGGTATCTTTCGAAAGTCGACCGGGAACGGGAAGAGGAGGAATCGTTTGCGGCGGCGCGGCGTGCACATCCGGCGGTCGAGTCTGCCATCAACGGGTTGGAGCATCGAGGACTCGACCGCGTTCGCAGCCATGGCGCGGAGGGCTTCGCGCGAACGGTCGCCCTGTCGGTGCTGGCGGCCAACCTGCATCGCATCGGGTTGCTTCTGCAGAAGCGGGAGCGCAAGCGACAGCAACGTATCGCCTGACCACCTGTCATCGTAATCAGGCCGGACTCGGAGCCGGCAACAGACGGCACGGTCTTACTGTCCTTGGAAACAGGACATCGGTCTGACTTGCCGACCTTCGCCCATCCGCAGCTCGTCAGGCGCCGTCGTCGCGGCCGGATTTCGTCCCGAAATCACGCCCAGGATGCCACGACTTGGCGCAGATCTCTGCCCGAAACGGGGTTTTCTGGCTGACACTAGCTAGTCGTCTGGCTGCGGGCCGCCGCGACCCTCATCGATGAGTAACCAATGCCTGCAACGATGTCTGCACGTAGTCCGGGTCATGGCCCCGAGAGTAGTCTCCGGTGTAGTACATGAGAGAGGAAACATAGGCAATCGCAACCTCTCGGTGCGAATAAGCAAACGCAAACGCTGCTACCGACTGCGGCTTAGTCCCGAGCGGGCACAGAGTAACCTCAACGTTCGGGTCCTGTCGTCGAAGTTCCTCGTACAGTTCCTGTAGCTGTGTTTTTGCGGCTACCATGTCATGGGTATGTAGCCGTCCAACTGTCCCTCGCGACCCGAGTTGTCTAAATAGTTCCTGGTTGCTGTCACGCGCCGTCTCCAAGAAATCACGCCTATACGGAGGGTCTCCAAGCAATAGAATGGCTCTCGACGCCCCTAATTCCTCCCAAGCGTACAGCGATTTATAGCCCTCGAACCCAAGAACTACAATCAGAACAGAATTGCCACTTCCAACGGCCGTTCCCTCAAAGCCTGGAATTGACTGCACGTGCCGAACCCCGCGGCTCAATTGCCCTCCATAGGTAAGTGGCTTGTAGTAGCGAACCATCGTGCTAATCCTCAGCTCGCAGAGCAACCGACATATAGTAAAGAGATAGTTGCGGGGTAATGTGGATATGTCCAACACGACTTTAGCCGTCCCGGCTCGCGCTAGCATCGTCCGCAGCTTGGACTCGCCGTCGAGCGGCGCATCCAGATCGACCAGTAACGGTACCATCCTAACGCCCGCCTCCGTGAGGCGTTGCCGCAACCGAGCCCGATTGACAAGGTAAGGATCGACGTTCTCGTAGCCACCGAAATCCAGCACCGCGACCAACCCCTGCCGGTCGTCCTCCGTAAGGTCCCCGGCGAGTGCCAAGCAGCGGTCCTCAAAGCTAACGCTCGTGATGTACAGTGTCATCTACACACCAACCCTTTCAAAGAACTCGTCGAGTGCTCGGATCAGTTCGGGCTCGTCTCGATATTCGAAAACTGACTTGGCCTTTGCATTCGTAAAGATTGCTGCTTGCTCGTCCCTCGACCGATTGACTAGGTTCGCGAATATCTTCCCATAGCCCAAAGACATACCGAGGTACATCGCTCTCACGGGATTGCCGAGCGTTGTGTCGACAAGGCAGTACTTAGAGTTTGCAATCGCCATCGTTGCGCGTTGAAGTTCCTGAAGAGCTCTGCCATCCCGCTGTGTTTGCACGATGAGGCCCTTCCGGGCCAAGTGCGCTTCGAGAGCAGGAAGTAGGGTTTGTTGGCTGTACGGGTCCTCTGGTAGCGCCACGAAGACACCCGTCTCCGAGCCCGAAATCCCAGCCCCTGTTGGACCAAGTCTGATCGTCTTCTGGCCGTCTCCGCCTTCTATGAACGGTATAATCTGCTCTTCGACTAGTTTCTTGATGCTTTGGGGGGTAACCGAATAGCGGAAATACTCAAGACTCGAAAATGGTGCATCGACCTGCCTCTGTTCTTCCCTGTTGAATAGAAGGTAAGCGGGGATATCTCGTGCCAAACAAAAGCCTAGCTCCATCGCCACACTGGGGGAAAAACGACTGAGCTCAACCAACACGAACTGCGTTCCTGCCGTTGCCGCACAGACTTTGCACGAAATATCGCCAGTGGGAGGATAGTCTTCTGCCGTCAACAGAGTGTAATTCGCCGCCGCTTCCGCAGCTGTAAAAGCTTCTCGAATTAACCTGGTCGCGTCCCGAATGACGCCGGCCTCAGGCAAGCGACATGACAAGAAACCCGTGCCCCTGGCGGGCTGTCGGATGGGGCAGGAAGAGTCCAAAATCGGGCAGTGCGGGGCCAATAACGGGGTGTTCAGCGCCGTGGGCCTCGTGGCTGTACGCCGGGCCGGGTGTCGAAGAATATCGGAGATAGTGGTATTGTCGGATTGTGTAACAAGGCGTTGGAGGTTGTCAGATGTAATCTCGAAGTCCCATCGGCTTTCAGGTTCTAGGCGAAAGTGCACGCAAAGAAGGCGATGAAGCAAGTAGCCCCTAGTTGGAAGACCGCTGTTCTTGGAAGAACGTTCCCGATTGGGCTTGATTAGGGCCTCGTAATCGAGTGCATCATTGAGTAAACTCCGAAGGAATCGGGTTGACTTGTCGAAGTCAACAATGTCGAGTCTGATAATCTGGTCTTCTTTCCCCGTGCTAGTCTTTCTCTTGAACAGTGTTGCCACCTGCTCAACCAGACGCTGCAATTCGGGTCGTGCGGATTGGTCGGTGGATAGAGCGTTCCAACGATTTGTAGCATACTTGGTAATGACCGCGTTCTGTGCGGGAATACGCACAGGCCACGACTCGGGATCAGGTTCCTGAGCGTAGATATCCCGACACATTTCCAGGAATGTCCTCACGATTCCAGACGAGAGGACGACGATCGGTTCGAAGCCTCCATAGCGGCGTTGTCCCTTCGGGCGCGGTGCACGGGCCCTTCTTCCGAGGAAGTCGCGGATCGTCGTATTGATGCCGGCGTTGTGAAGCCGCTTGTTGCCAATAGCTTCGACGTAAGCGGAGAAACTCTCGCCGAGGCCAAGATCCTCGTCGTCGAGCTGTACGCGGGTGTAATCAGCAGAGTCGTTGAGTGGCCGGCCGTGGATATCGTGAGTTATGAGTCTGTGCTTTCTGCAGGCGATCTTGAAAGTCAGAGGAAAATCGCGTCGTCGCAGGTAGGTATTCAGAATACGTTGTTGATGTTCGGAAAGATTGTCGTACTCATCGACGAGCAAGTGTACGCGTTGACCGCGGAATCTGGATGTGCGGGAGAGGACATCCGCGAACTCCCAGAGCACGTCCGGTTGTGCCCGTTGGGTAGAGGTGTATGGCAGCGCATTTAGGCGCTGGCGGAGGGAACGTCGCTCGCTCTGAAGTAGGCTGCGCAGTCCTGTGATGTCCGCTGCGCTGCAGAGGGCGAGGTCGCAGAGTTCTTGAGCGGTCGGGGGTTCCGCTTCGATAGAGACTTCGGTTACAGCCTGGAGCATACACTCCATTGCGTATGTGTTGAAGAACTCTTGGAACGCGTCTTGGAAGCCGGACTCATGCTCGTACTCGTGCGGTCCGAAAAGAGTTGGCGGTAACTTCATGTAGACGCCGAGGAAGGGCTTGTGGTTTGGAAGAGGTTCTACGCGCCCTTGAGCGGCGAGGGTTTCGTAGATGGTCTTGGCTTGAATGGAAAGCAAGCGTAGGTACATAGATTTGCCGGAGCCGCGACTGCCGTCGAGGAATACGTTGCTGCCGCTTAGCAGGGCCCCCGCGAGGCCGGCGTTGAAGTGCATTAAGCTAGCGAGTTGGTCAAGGCCGTGATTGAATTCTTCAGCCTTGATGACGTCGAATGGATTCCTAGTCATAGGTCACGCTTCAGCCAGACGATCCGTTCGTCGTTGATTGTGGAGGAGGTACGGTGTCGAGACGTCATTAGGCCGCGACTCGGGATTCGGTCAACGAGTACGGCGACAAGCCGGAGGCCAGCGTGTTCGGCGACAGTCCGGAAGAGTCTGTCCCAAGGGGCGGGTACACCGGCGACGCGACTGGTTCCGAACGTAACGAACGCCTCGCCGCCGGGCTTTAGGACGCGGGCGCATTCAACGGCGAACCGGGAGAGGTAGTGGATGTAATCGGCAGCCATGAGTGCGCGCGTCAAATTTGTTTCGGAAACGAGGCGGATGAAGGCGTTGGCGTCGAGAAAGGGTGTTGTGAGACGTGCGCGTGCGTTGCGGATACTGAGCCGTTCGGTTCCGAGAGTGCGGCGGTCGGCCTCGGCGATAGTAGACGAGGGGAACCCGAGCAAGAGCATCTCGAGCTTGAGGCTGCGGACGTATTTTTGGGATCCGCAGTATGGTGGGGACGTGATGATTAGGTCAACCGAGTCGGGAGGCAGGCCGGTGGCGGCAGCTTCGGCAGAGGTGGGCAAGACCCGTGCACGTCCGTATCGGGGGCAGCGAAGGAGTTGGGCCATTCTGAGGGTGTTTGACTCCACTCTTTTTCGAAAGGCGTCGTGGATTGTTTCGGGAGAGACTGCGAGTGCATTCGTTAGGTCGCGGGCATAACGGGTGGAAGCGCGCTTGGAGCGGTCGACAGAGAGGCGGACGGGCGGCGGAATGGAAGGGTCAGCGAGTGAAGAACGGCGTACGATCGCGCTGAGGCTTACTCGGAGGAAGTCACGATGAGGTCTATAGGGTATTCTGTGGATGTCTTGGTGTGCTTGCAGGAGAGCCTGTCGCGCACCTGGCAAGAACCAGTACGTAGGTAGAGTGTCGATGTTGTGGGTGTCGCGGTCAGCGCTGGGGTGGCGTAGGCTGGCGGCGGCGCGCGCGGAAAGAGAATCGACGTTTAGGCGGGTGGTCTTGACGCGAGCGATGAGGCGGGCGAGGGGATTTACGTCAATTCCGATGGCGAGGTGGCCGCGAAGGGCGGCCTCAAGAAGTACCGTACCTGAGCCGCAAAAGGGGTCGAGAACGGTGAGGGGGCGACTCGATGCGGATGAAAGAATCTGTGCAGGAATGCGGTGGAACATCTTGGCGGGGTACCAGTGGATCCAATGGGTGGCGGCGTCACGAGGGCCAACGCGGCCGTCGTCATCCCGAAATGGTGTGAGAATAGTGGGCGGGGTGACCGGAGGTGTATGGCGGAAGGCCTTGATTAATTCAGCGACGCGTGGAGAGGGGGAATGGACTGTCGACGTTTGAGGCATCGTGTGTGGCTCATGATAGCCGAATGAACGTCTTTGGGCGATGTTTTGGGGAGGCGGTAGTGGCGGGTGCGGGGCGGCGGTGTGGCGGGTGGTGTGGTCAGGGAGGGTCGCTTTGCTTGGGGGGGACACAGTGGAGTCGCCGTTCGGAGGGGGCGGATGATGGGCAGGGCGTGGGCGGTGGAGCGGCGGACCTGCGAATTCCGGGGACGAGGCGAGATGCTCGGTGGGTGAGTGGGGCGACCGCGAGGACCTGCCGATAGAGACGCCCGCGCGCTGAGTCCAGCAGCGCTCAGTCGGGTGGCCGAACGGGCTGACGCAACGCATCGAAGCGAAGGCGGTGGAAGGGCGGGACCACGAGGTCCCGCCCTTCCACCGCGAGTCAATCGATCCCGGACGTGGGCTGCCACAGGCAGCCGCCGCTACCAGAGGTAGCGAGCCGCTACCAGAGATAGCGGGCAGAGAAGACCATCGTGCGCGGCGGCCGGGCGGAGATCACCTGCCCGAAGCGCGAGTCCACCTGGTTGCCGTTCTCGTCGAACTGCGCATTGAGGTCGACGTTGCGGAACTGCACCTGGTTGAACAGGTTGTAGATCTCCCAGCCGAGCTCGAAGAACCGCCCGTCGCCGACCGGCATCCGCTTGCCGAGGCGGACACCGGTGTCGTAGAAGCCCGGCAGCCGCAGGTCGTCCTTGCGCACGTTGCCCACCTCCCCCTCCGCGGGGCGGCTGAAGCAGTCCGTGTTGAACCAGCGGTCGATCGAGCCGCCGCCCGCCGACAGATCGCAGCCGCGATCGATGTTGGCCGGCACCACCAGGTCGATGCTCGCCAGCCCGTCGGGGTTCGTGGACCGGCGCATCAGGTCGCCGCCGCCGAGGATGTCCTGGTTGTCGGTGGTGCTGAAGGCGACCATGGCCGGCGCGCCGCTCACCATCTGCGTGATGCCGGAGAGCACCCAGTCGTCCAGCAGGAAGCCGGCCGCGCCCCCGGGGTCCGGCATGTCCCACGTGTAGTTGATCGTCAGCAGGTGGGTCCGGTCGAAGTCCGACAGGCCCCAGGACCAGGTGTCGCGGTTCTCGTACTTCGGCACGCGCGAGCGGACGCCGTAGAGGATGTCGGCCGACGTGTGGTCCTTCGATTGCGACAGCGTGTAGGAGACCGAGAACTCCAGGCCGCCCGTGAACCGGCGGTTGACCTGCGTCTGCAGCGCGTTGTACTGCGACCTGCCGGCGTTCTCCGTCATGATGATGCTGGCGTAGCCGGGATAGGGGCGCATGAAGTTGTCGGGCAGCGGACGGCCCGTCGTCGGGTCCTGGTTCTGCGGCAGGAACCGGGCGCCCCGCTCGATCGTGTTCTCGTCCCAGAGCTGCGGGAGGTTGGTGGCGCGCGTCCCGACGTAGGCGATGTCGAGCACCGTCTGCCAGCCGATCTCGGTCTGCACGCCGGCCGTGTAGCTGTAGAGCGTCGGCGCCCGGTGATCGGTCACCACGCCGTAGACCGTGCCCGTCGGATAGACGATGCCGCCGGTGCCGGCGATCACGCCCTGGCGGATGGTCTCCCAGTTGTACATCGTGTTGTACCAGACCTGCGGCGTCGCCACGAGCGGCGGGTTGAGCGCCTGCCGCCAACTGAGCGCGCCGGCCTGCTGCGTGTTGTGGAACACGCCGAAGTTCGCCCGCAGCGCCGTGCGGCCGTTGCCGAACAGGTCGTAGGCGAAGCCGATCCGCGGCTCGAGCAGGATCGTCGGCAGGTCCTGGAACGGGGCCGGCACCTGCGGGTCGTCGTGGCGCACCATGCCGTTGTCGCGGGGCGATCCCGGCACGAGCGCGCCGATGACGACCTCGGGCCGGATGTCGGTCGGATCGTTCGGGTTCATCGCCATCCGCACGCCGTCGACCATGGTGGGCACGTACAGTTGCGCGGCGTTCGTGTGGTCGAAGCGCGACGGGAGGAACGACGCCGAGGGGTTCGCCTGCTCGAACACCGTGTACTTGCTGAAGCGCATCCCGATGTCCAGCGTCAGGCGGTCGATCGGCTGCCACTTGTCCTGCACGAAGACGTTGCCGATCCACTGGCTGGCGAGTTGCCCCAGCCGGGCGGTGTTCTCCTGGTACGACCGGAACGATCCGACCAGGGCGTTCGCGTACGGGTGGCCGGTGCCGAACGGGTTCGCCGGGTCGCGGTTGAAGTCGTAGTTCCCGGCCAAGGCGCTGGCGCCCTTGCCCTCGATGTTCGTCAGGTGCTCGACGTAGGCGCCGACCTTGAAGTTGTGGCGTCCCGAGGTCCACGACAGCCCGTTGTAGAAGTTGAACAGATCGTCGTTGCCGTAGTTGATGAAGCGCGAGTCCCAGCTCGGGTTCGCCGCGTTCGGGATCGGCGCGCCGAAGCTCATCGCCGGAATGATCCCGTACAGGTTGTTGTTCGGATACCACTGCGCGAGCGTGTAGGGCACCACGCCTGGCGTGTTGGACCCGTCGCCCCCGTTGTCGCGGCCGTCGTCGCCGGGAAAGGCGGTGGCGGAATCGGTGCGCCGGTTCCGGTTGATGTCGAACGAGCTCGCCCACGGGTTGTGCTCGGACGAGTGGCGCCAGCCGAAGTTGAACTCGTTCACCATGTTGTCGCCGATGACGCGCGTGTAGTTGGTGGCGACGGCGAAGTCGTTGTAGGTGAACGTCCGCTCCAGGCTCTCCCAGTTGCCCCGCCAGGAACTGGTCGGCTGCAGCCAGTGCGAGAAGCGGGCGTAGATCGCGTCGTTCGCGCTCGGCCGGACGTCGACCCGGGTGACGTTGTTGATCCGCGGGGCGCGCTGCTGCCCCTGGAACTGGTAGTTGTAGTTCGACTGCCCGTCGACGTTCGGATCGGGGTACCAGTTCAGCAGCGCCTGCCCGTGCGGGTTGATACGGCCGGCCGGCACGACATTGCCCGGGAACGGCATGCCGGTCAACGGATCGATCACGGGAATCAGGTTCCCCGACTGATCGAAGCTCCGCGAGAAGTCGCCCATCCGCTCCGCCAGGCTCGGCACGGTGAGCTGGGCGAGGCTCTGCGGCGTCCTGACGCCCCACTGCTCGTAGCTGTAGAAGAAGAACACCTTGTCCTGCACGATCGGGCCGCCGGCGTTGGCGCCGAGCGTCCAGTAGCGGTACTCCGGCTTCGGGATTCCGGCCTGCTTGTCGAAGTAGTCCTCGCTGCGGAACTGCTCGCTGCGGCCGTAGGTGTAGGCGGTGCCGGAGAAGTCGTTCGTCCCCGCCTTGGTGACGAGGTTGATCTGCGCGCCGCCGTTGCGTCCCGTGTCGGCGGTGAAGTTGGTGAGCTGCACGTTCACCTCGCCGACCGCGTCCGGGTTCATCGAGTGGCTGGAGACCTCCGGCAGGCCGATGTCGTTGCCGGGGATCCCGTCGATGGTGACGGTGCTCCAGCCCTGGCGGGTGCCGCCGACGTTGGGCAGCCACGAGCCGATGACGATCTCGCCGATCGCGTCCGGGTCGGGCTGGTAGCCGACGCCGGGGAGGATCCGCAGCATCGAGGTGACGTCTCGGCCGCGGACCGTGATGGCGTCGATCGTCTCCTCGGTGATCAGCGCCGAGCGGTCCGAGCTGATCGTCTCGACGATCCGTTGCGCGGTGACCTGGATGGTCTCCTGCAGGGCGGCGATCGACAGCTCCACCGTGCCGACGTTGTACTGCTGGTTGGTCGACAACTGGGCGCCGGTCAGCTCGTAGGTTCCGAAGCCGGGCAGCTCGATCCGGACCGTGTACGGCCCGGGCTGGACCGCGGCGAAGTTGAAGACGCCGACCTCGTTCGTCACCGTGTTTCTGAGGGCGCCGGTCTCCTGCTGCAGGAGGGTGACCGTCGCGCCCGGCAGGACCAGGCCGCTGTCGTCGACGACGTTCCCGGAGAACCCGCCGGTGGTGGTCTGGGCGTGCGCGTCGGGCGCCAGACTCAGAGCGAGCAGAGTGACACAAGCGAGCTTCCACGTTCTTCGCATGGGTACCTCCCCATCAGAAACGGAGTTCCCGCCGCACGAACGCTCGACTTCAGGGTAGTCGTCGCGGACTCCGCGCCGTTCACGGCGCAGATTCCTAGTTCAGTTCAGGTTGGCTACGCGGCGCCGCAGCGCCTTCACATGCTCCCAGATCTCCTTGTGCTCGTCGTTCTCGCTCGAATCGTCCTCGCTTCTCTCTCTGTCTCCGATCCGTCCACGCGACGAGAACCGGAGATACGCTTCCAGGTCCCGCAACGCCGCGGGGTAGTCGTTCAGGTGATAGGCCAGCAGGCCGCGATCGCGCAGCTCCGTGGTGGCCGAGGGGTCGAGGGCCAGCAGCAGCTCGGTGGTCGCATGCGCCTGCGGAAACGAGCGCATGCGCACGTAGACGCGCTTCAGGTTGACCAGCATGCGGACGATGATTTCCGGCTTGGTGGCGCGCATCAGCATCCGGCGGTCGAACGGGACCTCGTCCCCCGCGTGGGAGCGCAGCAGCTTGCGGCAGTCGAGCTCGGAGAGGATGGCCCCGCCGTGGAAGGGATCCACGATGGCCTGGTCCTCGTCGAACGACGCGTCCGCACCGCCCGGCTGCACGCGGAGCAGAAAGTGACCGGGGAAGTTCACGCCGTCGATTTGCAGACCGGCCCGCCGGGACACTTCGATGTAGACGAGAGCCAGGGTGATCGGGATGCCGGTGCGGCGGTCGATGACGTTGTTGAGGAAGCTGTTCCGCGGGTCGTCGTAGTGCTTCCGGTTACCCGCGAATCCCTGCTCCTTGAACAGATAGGCGCTGATGCCGGCGACGCGCCGCAACAGGTCGGCGTCCTCGCCGAGGGCCGCGATCCGATTCGCCGCCGCGCCGCCCATCCGGTCGAGTGCCTGCAGGTAGCGCGACGCGTCGAGCTGCGGGTACTCGATGCGGGCAATGGCGAGCGCGGCCGGCGCGAGGTCGGGCGACGGGGCCTTGGCGACCTCGGCGAAGCGCCGGATGAAGTCCGCTGAGACCACGCTCGTCACTGTTGTCCATTCTGCACCGGCCGCGTGCGTACGTCGACCCCGGGAGTACGTGAATTCACTCCCGAGCCCCGGCCGCGCCGCGCGGCGGGCACAGCGCGGCCAGCGAGCGGTGGTCGATGTCGGCGAGACGGGATACGATGGCCGCGGCTCCGGTCAGTGCGCCGGCGTCGTAGGTCGTCGTGACGCCGACGCAGGGGAGTCCGGCGGCGACGGCCGCCTCGATGCCCCAGCGGGAGTCCTCTATCGCCACGAAACCGGCGGGCGACGGGGAGCGCCCGAGCTCGGCGCTCAACAGCTCCACCGCCCGCGCATAGCCGTCCGGGGCCGGCTTGGCGCGCTCGACGTCGTCGGCCGCGACGATGGCCGAGAAATGCCCGCGGAGCCCGGCGGCGCTCAGAATGTCCTCGATCTCCTGATGCAACGCGCCGGACGCGATTCCGAGGACGAGATCGCCGGCGAGCCGCTCGATGCACGCGGGAGCGTCGGGAAACACGACGTCGCCCGCGGCGACCAGCTCCGTGTAGCGCCGCCCCTTCACCTCGATCAGGCGTTCCAGCTCGCCGCGGTCGAGGGCGAATCCCAGGTCGGCCGCGATCGTCGTGAACACGCCGACGTCGTCGAATCCGAGGTAGCGGGCTTCGTAGTCCTCCCCGGAGAGGGGCATCCCCCGGTTGCGCAGGACATCCTGGTACGCCTGCAGGTGCAGGCGCTCGGTGTCCGCGATGACGCCGTCGAAGTCGAAGACGACGCCGAGGAGGGGATCGGCGGCGACCATCCGCGAGTCGGGGTTGCCGGCGCCGGACGCGCTCATGGCCCCGGTGCGGCGGCCGGCTCGACCGGCGCGAACACCGGCAGCCGGCGTTCGTCCTCGGGCGGCAGCTTCTCGCCGGCGTGAATGGGCTGCGGGAGGCGGTTCTCCGGCGGCGGGAACGGGCAGTCGTACTGCTCGTCGAAGTAGCAGGTCGGGTGGTAGGCGCGGTTGAAGTCGAGGTCGTAGACGCCGGTCGAGCTGAACGGCAGATCGATGTAGCGTCCGGCCGGATAGGTCTCGCTGCGGCTGGTCTCGTCGCGGAACGGCACGAAGAGGCCCTCTTCTTCGGACAGCAGCGCCGTCAGCCGATGGGTCTCGCCGTGCAGCACGAACTCCAGGTGGCCGATGCGCTGCATGCGCCGGAACTGCCCGGTCGACGTGGGCACGTCGTAGATCGGCTGATCGTCGGCGATGTCGAGCCGGGCCGGCACGCGGTACGACGGATCCGGGTCGTAGTAGCGCAGCGGCACCATCCACGAGCGGCGATCGAGCGGCACGAACGACTCGGGGTCGCTCGTGAGGAACTCGTCCTTGTAGGCGCGGGCTTCGCGAAGCTGCTCCAGGTAGCTGTCCTCATCCGGTTCCGGCGGCCCGCAGGCCGCCGACAGCAGGAGCGCGCCCGCCGCGACGGCGATGACCAGCCGTCTTCCGTCGCCCGCCGCGTGCCGATCGCTGCTTCTGGTCACGAATTCTCGAATCCTCGATGCCGGTCCCTACAAATATATCCCCGATGCCCGGGGAAGCAAGCATCCGGGCAGCGGCGAGTTCGGCGGCGCGACCGGCCGCGGCCCCTACAAGGGGTACGCGCCCCGTTCCACCGCCGCGTCCGAGAGTCGCCGCCGGACGCGCACGTCGTTGATCGGCGTCACCTTCAGAAGCCGGCGCAGCCCCGCGAGGCGCGTCCGCAGCTCGTCGCCTTCGGCCATCGCGGCGAACGCGGAACGCGCCGTCGTCTCGATGCGCATGGCCGCCCCGTCGGCGTACGACGCGGCCGCGTCGGCCTGCAGGTCCGCTCCGGCCGCTCCGGCCGCCGCGGCGGCCCGTGCGCGGGCGACGGCGCTGTCCGCCGCGTAGGTGTCGATCACGACGTCCGCCGCGAACGAGAGCACCTCCTGCTGCTCGCCGAGCTTCTGCCCGTAGGTCTGCATGGCGAGGCCGATGACGGCCAGCCCGACCTTGCGGAACATGCCGACCGCGGCCGCCGCGGCCTCGAGCGGGCCGTCGGGTGCGGCTGCCGCTCCCGACGGGGCCAGGATCTCGTCCTGCAGCTTCTTCGCGGCCGGTATCAGCGGCAGATCGCCCTTGACGGCGCGCTTGACGAGCATGCCGGGGATGAGCAGCCGGTTGATCTCGTTCGTGCCCTCGAAGATGCGGTTCACCCGCGAGTCGCGGTAGTGGCGCTCGGCCGGGTAGTCCCGCACGAAGCCGTTGCCGCCGTGAATCTGCACGTTCTCGTCGAGGACCTCGTGCAGCGTCTCGCTGCCGGCCACCTTGAGGATCGACGACTCGACGGCGTACTCCTCCAGCGCGCGGAGAAAGGCGCCGCCGTCCCCGGGATCGACGCCCTCGAGGCTCCCGTCGATGAGACCCACCGTGCGGAACACCATCGATTCCAGTGCGTAGGTCCGGGCGACCATTCCGCCGATCTTGTGCCTGACCGCCCCGAAGCTCGCGATCGGCTGCCCGAACTGCCGCCGGCTGGCCGCGTAGCGGGCCGATTCGCCGATGGCGCCGCGTGCGCCGCCCGCCGTGGACGCCCCCAGCTTGAAGCGGCCGTAGTTCAGGACGTTGAAGGCGACCTTGTGGCCCTTGCCGATCTCGCCGAGCAGATTGTTGGCCGGAACCCGCACGTCCTGCAGGATCACCGGCGTCGTGGACGAGCCGTGCAGGCCCATCTTGTGCTCTTCCTTGCCGGTGGAGACGCCGTCGAACCCGCGCTCCACGATGAACGCCGTGAAGTGCTCGCCGTCGACCTTGGCGAAGACGATGTAGAGGTCGGCGAACCCGCCGTTGGTGATCCACATCTTCTCGCCGCTCAGCACGAAGCTGCCGTCGGCCTGGCGCGTCGCGCGCGCCTTGGCGCCGAGGGCGTCCGAGCCCGAGCCGGACTCGCTCAGGCAGTAGGCGCCGACGGTCTCCCCGGTCACCAGGTCCGGCAGGTAGCGCTGCTTCTGCTCGTCGGTGCCGAACATGCGGATGGGCAGGATGGCGAGGTTGGCGTGCGCCCCGTAGGTGGCGCTGAACGACCCGCACTGCCCGAGGCAGCCGGCGATGATGGCGGCGCTGGCCTTGTCGAGGGCCAGACCGCCGTAGGTCTCCGGCACGTCGGTGGCGAGCAGGCCGAGCTCGCCGGCGCGGCGCAGCAGCTCGCGGGTCAGGTCCCAGTCCTTCGTCTCGAGTTGCTCGGTGTGCCCGGCGACCTCGTTCGTGAACTCCTGCGCCGTCTGCTGAATCAGCCGGTGCTCCTCGGTCATGCGCTCGGGGGTGAAGACGGTGTCGGTCGGTGCCGCCTCCAGGAGCCACTCTCCCCCGCGCGGAACGGTCTCGATTGCGCTGGTGGTCATGCTGTCCCTCGTCTCTTTGAGATGCCGGGGCGACGCGCTCGCGCCATGCGGCCGGTCAGAGTCTCTCGAAGATGCCGGCGGCTCCCATCCCGCCGCCCACGCACATGGTGACCATGCCGTAGCGTCCGTTCCGCCGTTCGAGCTCATGGAGCAGCGTGGCCGTCAGCTTCGCGCCGGTGCAGCCGAGCGGATGGCCGAGCGCGATGGCGCCGCCGTTGACGTTGAGCCTGTCGGGATCGATCGGCAGCTCGCGCAGGCAGGCCAGGATCTGGGCCGCGAACGCCTCGTTCAGCTCCACCAGGTCGATGTCGTCGATCGTCAATCCGGCCGTCTTCAGCGCCTTGCGAATCGCCGGGACGGGGCCGATGCCGAACAGCTCGGGCTCGACGCCCGCCGTCGCGTAGGCGACGAAGCGCGCCAGCGGCTTCAGTCCCGCCCGCGCGGCCCGCTCCGCGGTGGTCACGACGACCGCGGCCGCGCCGTCGCTCATCTGCGACGAGTTGCCCGCGGTGACCGATCCGCCCGCGAGAAACACCGGGCGCAGCTTGCCGAGCGCCTCCAGCGAGGTGTCCGCGCGCGGTCCCTCGTCCTGCTCGAACGCAACGTCGCGCACCGCCGGCGCCTCTGTGTTGCCGTTGGCGGGCTCGGCGACACGGACCGTGACCGGTACGGTCTCCGCGTCGAAACGGCCGGCTTCCAGGGCCGCGAGCGCGCGCTGATGGCTCCGCAGCGCGTAGGCGTCCTGCTCGTCGCGGCCGATCGACGACTCACGCGCATGGTTCTCGGCGACCAGGCCGGTGCTGAGATAGACGTCCGGGTAGTGCGCCACGAGCTCCGGGTTCGGGGCGATCTTGTGCCCGCCCATCGGCACCAGGCTCATCGACTCGGTGCCGCCCGCCACTATCGTGTCGGCCCAGCCCACCATGATCTTCTCTGCCGCGAAGGCGATGGACTGCAGCCCCGACGAGCAGAAGCGGTTGATGGTGACGGCCGACGCGGCGACCGGAATCCCGGCCCGCAGGCTGGCGATGCGGGCCACGTTCATCCCCTGTTCCGCCTCGGGCATCGCGCAGCCGAGGATGACGTCGTCGACCGTCTCGGGCTCGATACCCTCGGCGCGCCGCAGCGCCTCGCGAATCGTGAGGGCGGCCAACTCGTCGGGGCGCGTGGTGCGCAGCGTGCCCTTCGGCGCCTTGCCGGCAGGAGTGCGGACGGCGGATGCGATGACTGCTTCTCTCATGGTCTTGACTCGCTTGGCGTGGTACTCGTGCGTCACGCGGGCATCCGCAAGGGAGCCGCGGCTTCGGCGGCGTGCGACTGGACGAACTGCATCACGGCGTCGGCGAAGCGCCCGGAACGCGTGACGAGCCCCAGGTGGCCCGTCCGGTCGATCCGATCGTAGCGCGAGCCCGGGATTGCCCGCAGGTACTCCCGCGTGCTCGGGACCGCCACGACGCGATCGAGACCCGGCTCGCCGGTCACGACCTGCGTGGGAGCCGCGATTCGCGCGCAGTCGGCCGCGAAGTCGACGCGGTCGGCGAAGCGCGCACGCTCGGCCATGCAGGTCGGCGCGGCGGGATACCGCGCGACCCTCCACAGGTGATTGGCGATGAAGCGGGTGCGCGGTACGAGCGACGGAAAGGCCGCCGCGATCTCGGGGTAGAGCCGGAAACACGAGCCGGCCGCGAAGGCCGGGGCCATCAGTCGCGGGGCCGCCAGGTACCACTCCACCCTGCATCCCGGCCGCCACGAGGGCGACGGCGTGGAGACGAGGGTCAGGGTGCGCACGCGGTGCGGGCGGCCGGCGGCGTAGTGCAGCGCGATCCAGCCGCCGTAGGACACGCCGCACAGCGACACCGGGCCGCGCACGCCGGCGCGGTCGAGCAGGGCGTCCATCCATGCGGTGTAGCGCTCGAATCCCACCGCCGGATCGGTGTCGGCGATGGAGCCGTAATCGCCCGGCAGCGATCCGCTGATCACGCGGCAGCGCGCCGCGAGGGCATCCACCGCGGGGCCCATCCACTCCCAGCGGCCCTGGATTCCGGGGACGAGCACGAGCGGCACGCCGGCGCCTCGGTCCGTCATCAGTTCCTCAGGGGTTTGCCGGTCTTGAGCACGTGGGCCATGCGTTCCTGCGTCTTCGGCTCGCCGCACAGGCTCAGGAACGCTTCGCGTTCCAGATCCAGCAACCGCTGCTCCGACACCGTCGTGGCGTGCGGCAGGTCGCCCCCCGCGAGGATGCGCGAGAGGGTCCGGCCGAGGTGGGCGTCGTAGTCGCTGATGTGTCCGCCCCGCCACGCGAGATGCACTCCGAGATCCAGCGCCGCGCGGACCCCGGCCCCGCCGACGGCGATGTCGTGGCGCGGGGCCGGCGGCTGGTAGCCGGCTCGGGCCAGCTCCAGCGCCGTCGACTTCGCATCGGCCAGCAGCCGCTCCCGGTTCATGGTCACGGCGTCGGTGTCGCGCAGCAGTCCGAGGCGCCGCGCGTCCGCGCCGCTCGTCGAGACCTTGCCGAACCCGATGAGCTCGAACGCCTGCTGGACGCACGGCAGCGGGTCGGCCGCACCGGACGGGACGCGGGCCGTGAACCGGACGAGCAGCTCCTTCGTGCCGCATCCGGCGGGGATCAGGCCGGCGCCCACCTCCACCTGTCCCATGTAGGTCTCGGCCGCCGCCTGCACGCGGTCCCCGTGGAGCACGATCTCGCAGCCGCCGCCGAGGGCCGGCCCGGCCGGCGCGACGACCACCGGCACGCCGGCGTACCGGAGCCCGAGCACGGCAGACTGGAACGTGCGCACCATCAGGTCGATCTCGTCCCAGTTCTCCTCCTGCGCCTCGAGCAGCAGCAGCATCAGGTTGGCGCCGGCGGAGAACGCCGGGGCGTCGTTGCCGATCACCAGCGCGTCGAAGTTACGGGACGCTTCCTCCACGCCGGCGGTCATCATCGCGACGGTGTCGCCGCCGATGGCGTTCATCTTCGAGTGGAATTCCAGGCCGAGCACCCCGTCGCCGAGGTCGACGAGGCTCGCGCCCGGGTTCTGCTTGACCGGCGGCCGCTGCTCCTTCGCCCGTCGCAGAACCTGCAGGTCGGGCGTGCGCGGGGGAACCGGTCCTTCCCGGAACCGGGCGGCGCTCGCCGGCGGGGCCGAGTGTCGCAGGGCGCGCACGATGTCCGGCGGCTCCGCTCGCCCGGCCGCCTCCAGCACCCTGTCCACCCCGATCGCGTCCCAGAGCTCGAAGGGCCCGAGCTCCCAGCCGAAGCCCCAGCGCATGGCGCGGTCGACGTCGTCGATGGAATGCGCGATCGCGGGGGCGACCTGCGCCGCGTACACCAGCGTCGGGGCAAGCGTGGCGCGCAGGAACTCCCCGACGCGATCGCGCCCCTGGAACAGGGTCCGAATCCGCTCGCCGTGATCGTCCGTCGCGGCGGCGGCTTCCAGCGCCGGCAGTCGCGGCGACCGGCGGGCGCGGTAGTCCATCGTGCCCGGGTCCAGGGTCAGAATCTCGCTGCCGCCGCCCGTCTTACGTTTGCGGTAGAAGCCGCCGCCCGCCTTCGATCCGACCCAGCCCCGCTCGACCATGCCGGCGATCAACGGGGGCAGCGCGAAGGCGGCGCGCTCGTCCGCGTCCGCGAGGCGCTCGGCCAGGTTGGCCGCCACGTGGGCCAGGATGTCCAGACCCGCAAGGTCCAGCGTGCGGAACGTCGCCGAGCGGGGCCGGCCGATGGCGGGGCCGGTCATCGCGTCGATTTCCTCGATCGTGAACGCGCCGTCGGCGAGCTGCTCCAGCACCCGCATCACGCCGAACATGCCGATGCGGTTGCCGATGAAGTTGGGCGTGTCCTTTGCGACCACCACGCCCTTGCCCAGCGCGTGATCGCCGAACTGCACCATGCCGTCGACCACCGCCGGGTCCGTGTCGGCCGTGGGAATGACCTCGAGCAGCGGCAGGTACCGCGGCGGGTTGAAGAAGTGGGTGCCGAGCCAGTGGCGCCGGAACGCCTCGCCGCGCCCGGCCGCCAGGCTGGCGATCGGGATGCCCGACGTGTTGGAGCTGACGACCGCGTGCGCCGCCCGGTGAGGCTCGATCCTCGCCAGCAGCTCCTGCTTCACGTCCAGCCGTTCGACGACGGCTTCGAGGATCCAGTCGTGCTCGCCGACGCGCGCCAGATCGGTGTCGAACCCGCCCACGGCGATGCGCCGCGCCGTCTCCGGCGTGAAGAACGGGTCGGGCTTCAGCTTGCGCGCACGCTTCAGTCCCTCGCGAGCGGTCGCGGCGTCGAGATCGAGCAGGAGCACGGAGAGGCCGGCGTTGGCGGCATGGGCGGCGATCTGGGCGCCCATCGCGCCCGCGCCGAGCACGGCGATCGAGTGTATCCGCTGCATGTGTCAGACCGTTGCTTGCGCCTTCATTCCATTGACCAGAAGATCGATGACCGGGTCCGCGTCGTCGACCAGCCGGTGGTCGCGGTTGCTCAGCACCCAGTTCGTCACCATCTCGTCGAGTGCGCCGAAGATGGCCTTGGCCGCCAGCGTGGCGTTGAGGTCGGCCCGGAACACGCCGGCATCCTGCGCCGCGCGGACGGCGTCCCGCAGGTGATCGAGATACGTCCGGAGCTGGGCGGCGGAGAAGCGCTCCATGAACTTCGTGGACTGCCGCAGCTCGACCTGGAACACGATCGCCAGGTCGCGCCGGCTGCCGAGGCCGCCGAGATGCACGCGCGCGAGGCGCCGCAGCCGCTCGACCGGATCGGTGACGCCGGCAAGTGCTCGATCCGTCTCCTCGAGCGCGCGCGTCATCGATTTCTCGAAGATCGACGTCAGCAGGTCGTCCTTGCTCCGGAAGTAGAGATAGACCGTGCCGGCGGCCACCCCGGCCTCCCGCGCCACGTCCGCGACCTGGGCGTTGAAGAAGCCGCGCCGGGCGAACACGCGCGTGGCGGCGTCCAGAATCGTTGTCCGCTTGTCGCCGCCGCCGGGTTGCGAGCGGGCCGGCAGCCTGCGTTGCACGGTCGTTGCGCGCGGCGATGCACCTGAATGAACGTTCATTCAGTCTTCATTGTGAAACAGCGCCGGAAGAGATGTCAAGGGGCAACGACCGGAGCCGTGTCAGCGGGGGATTGACCCGGATGCGTCCGCGATGCCGGCTTGCGGCACCGCGGGCGCCGACCGCACGGGCGATGTCGCCGACCGCAAACCGGGCGACATGCTGAATGTACGGAGCCGGGGAACGGGTCAGGGCAGCGCGATCAGCGTAGCCTGGGCCTGCGCCGTCTCTGTTGCCGACGTGGGGTCGTTGGCGTCGACCACCCGCTGGAAGTAGTCCTTCGCGGTCGCGATGTCGCCCGTATTGAGCGCCACGAGCGCGAGCTTGAACAGCGGCTTGGCCCAGGTCGGGTCCACCATGGTCGCGCGTTCGTACCACTGGGCGGCTTCTTCGGTGGCGCCGCGCGCGAAGGCCTGCTCGCCCTGGTTGTAGAGATCCTCGCGCGAGGCGGAGAGGCTGGATGCGGCCTGCTCGAGCAACTGCTGATCCGCCGCGTCGGCCGTGCCGGCGGCGAGCCGGGCCCGGGCGCGGGCGACCTGCAGATCCTGATTCTGCGGATTGGTCGCCAGCGCGGTCTCGTAGGCCGCGATCGCGCCGCCGTAGTCCTGCATCTGAGAGTAGGCGTTGCCGATGTTGAAATAGAGGTTGCTCAGCGCCGGAAGCTGCGCCAGGATGGCTTCGTAGCCGGCGATCGCGTCCTGGTAGCGCCCGCCGTTGAAGGCGGTGTCCGCCGCGGTCGTCTGCGCATCTATGGCGTCGAGATCGATCCCGGCGACCGCGTCGTCGCCGAGCATCTCCGCCAGCGGGTGGCGGATGCGCAGCAGCGTGAAGTCGATGGGCGGATTCCGTGTCTGGGTGATGTTCGATCCGCCTTCGCTCGGACCGTACCCGCGGGGCGAGCCGTTGGCGTCGCCGCAGGCGCCGGTGCAGTCGGCCCGGAACATCCATTGGCCGCTCGACAGCCCGAGGATCGCGAAACGGCCGTCGTTCTCGGTGGTCGTGCTGACCTCCGGAGGATTTCCGGCCGGGTTCGTCGCCGTGATCTGGACGCCGGCCAGCGGGTTGCCGCCGTCGTCGGTGACCTGGCCGACCACGCGCCCCTGGGCCTGAGCCGTCGAAACGGCGATCGCCAGGGCGAAGAGGGTGCCGATTGTGGAACGGATGATCTGACGTAGCCGCGGGCTCATGTGGTGCTCCTGTGTGTCTCGAAATCCTGCCGGGAGATTGCTCGCAGAGTATGGTGGACGCGCTCCGTCGTCCTCCGGTGTTCGGTTACGACCCGCGCTACCGGTCCTGGCCGGCCTGCAGCGCCGCGATTGCTCCCTGTGCCTCGACGCTGGCGGGATCGTCGGCCGGCACGGCGCGATACGCCGCGAAGGCCCGGTCGAAGTCGTTCTTCGCGCGGTACGCATGCCCTATCTGGACGTGCAGACCGGTGAGCCCGGGAACGCTGACCAGGACCGCCTCGTACGCGTCGATGGCGGCGTCGTAGTCGCCGCGGTCGTACAGCGCGTCGGCGGCGTCGAGCGCTTCCTCCAGCTCGTCGCCCCGGAGGTTGGCCAGCACGCCGGTCGACGGCGCGGGCGGATGGAGCGGATCGGTCTCCATGACGAAGTTCACGCGCCCCGTGCCCGAGCCCCGCACGTTGGCGAATCCCTGCACCGGCTCGTAGCCCCGCTGCCGGATCAGGAACAGCCAGCGTCCCCGCTGCAGGCCGATGAAGGAGAAGCGGCCGGAGTCGTTGGTCGTCGTCTCGATGCGGCGCTGCCACTCGGTGTTCTCTCCCACCACCTCCGCGCCGACGATCGGCTCGCCTTCGATGTCGCGCACCGCGCCGGTGACGACGCCGGTCTGGGCGGCCGCGACCGAGACGAGCGAGGCAAAGACCAGGGAGGCAACGACCGGCACCGTCACGATGACTGGGGAACGTGGCATGGCTATTCCTCTGAGCCTGGTGGACGGCTCCGGCGGGGACGACGGGACCTTTGACGCCCCGCGTCCGCCCGGAGCGAGCCAACAGTATACACTCGGATCCGGTGTGACCGATGCACGCAATCAGCCGCCATCTCGCGCTGTTCGGAGCGCTCGTGGCCACGCTGCTCGCGCCGGGGGCGCCGGCCGCCGGGCAGGCCCGTGCGGGCTCGGCGCCGGCCGTCGATTCGAACCGCCTGGCGCGGATCGAGGTCGTCGTCCGCGAGGCGATCACGGCCGGGGAGCTCCCCGGCGCGGTCGTGCTGGTCGCACATCGCGGCCGGACCGTCTTGCGGCAGGCGTTCGGTCTGCGGGCGGTGAGTCCGGTGCGCGAGCCGATGACGGTCGACACCATCTTCGACCTCGCCTCGCTGACGAAAGCCATCGCGACCGCGCCGAGCGTGATGGTCCTCGTGGAGGAGGGGGCCATCCGGCTGCGGGACCGTGTCGGCCGCTACCTGCCCGGATTCGAGCGTCACGGCAAGGACGCCGTGACCATCGAGCATCTTCTGACGCACGTGTCCGGGTTGCGCCCCGATCTGCCCCTCGAGGAGGAGTTTCAGGGTACCGGCGAGGCGTTGCGGCGGGTGTTCGCCGAACGCCTCGAGGCGCAGCCGGGCGAGGCGTTCATCTACAGCGATCTCAACTTTCTCCTGCTCGGAGAGATCGTCCGGCGGGTTAGCGGGATGCCGCTCGACGTCTTCGCGGCGGAGCGACTCTTCAACCCGCTCGGCATGCGCGACACGTCGTTTCGTCCGAGTGCGGATCGCGCCGGGCGGATCGCGCCCACCGAGGCCTGCACGCCCCTCGGGTGGCCGTGCGGCGGACCCGAGGCCGCCATGCTGCGGGGCACCGTGCACGATCCGACGGCGCGGCGCATGGGGGGCGTGGCGGGCCACGCCGGACTGTTCGGCACGGCCGACGACTTGGCTCGCTTCGGGGCCCTGCTGCTCGCGGGCGGCCGGATGCCGTCCGGCGCGGCGCTGCTGTCGCCGCTGACCGTCGCACGCATGACGCGGCCGTCGACGCCCGCCCGCCTGCCGGACGTGCGCGGGCTCGGGTGGGACATCGACTCGCGATACTCGAGCAACCGCGGCGATCTCTTCGCCCGCGGTTCCTTCGGCCACACGGGGTTCACCGGAACCTCGATCTGGATCGATCCGCAGACGGAGACCGTCGTCGTCTTCCTCTCGAGTCGGGTGCATCCGGACGGAGGCGGCAACGTGGTCCGCCTGCGCGGCCTCGTGGCCACCCTGGCCGCCGCGGCAGTCAGCGTGGTGCGTTAGGTCTGTGCCGCGGGAGCGGAGCAGTCGGCCGGGCCGCTCACATCCGGTACAGCATCCAGTAGACGATCACGCCGGTCACCGAGACGTAGAGCCAGATGGGCAACGTCCAGCGGGCGATCGCCGCATGGGCCGCGAAGCGCTCGCGCAGCGCCCGGAACAGGGTCACGAGGGCCAGCGGCAGGATGAGCGCCGCGAGCACGATGTGGCTGATCAGCACCGTGAAGTAGACGATGCGGACCGGCCCCTGTCCGGTGAACGCGACCGAGCCGACGTTGAGGTGGTAGACGACGTAGGAGGCGAGGAAGAGGGTCGACGTGGCGCAGGCGGCGAGCATGCACGCGCGGTGCTGCCTGATCCGGCCGGCCCTGATCAGGACGTATCCTGCCACCAGCAGCGCGGCCGAGATGGTGTTCAGCGTGGCATTCACACCCGGCAGGTCCGTGACGTCCATCACGCGGCGGCCTCAGGGTGCGGGGGAGCTTGCGAGCAACGAGATCCAGAACAGCGGCAGGTACACCAGCGAGCCGACGAAGAGGGCGCGCGCCCGCGCCTCGCAGGGCCGTGCGAGAAAACGGATGGCCAGGGCCACGAAGAGCGTGCCCAGGAGCCCGGCGGCCACCGCATGCCGCGGCCCGGCCATGCCGATCATCGTTGGGGCCAGGCTCAGGGGGACGAGCGCCGCGGCAAACAGAAGCGCGTGCAACGCCGTGCGCCGCCCCGCGGGGTCCCGAGTGGCCACCAGGGGCAGGCCGGCGCGGCCGAAGTCTTCCCGGTAGAGCCAGGACAGCGCGTGAAAATGCGGCAGTTGCCAGAGGAACACGATGCCGAACAGGATCCACGCCTCCACCGTCAGGGCCCCGCGGGCCGCGGTCCACCCGATCACGGGCGGCAGCGCGCCGGGCACGGCGCCGACCAGCGTCGCCCAGGCGGTACGCCGTTTGAGCGGCGTGTAGATGCCGGCGTAGCTGACCAGCGTGGCCAGGGCGACCAGGGCGGTGAGTGCGTTGACACGCAGCGCGAGCTCGATCAGGCCGGCCACGCTGAGCGTCGCGGCGAAGAGCCGGCCCTCGGTCGGGGTGAGGCGGCCCGCGGCCATGGGGCGCAGCCGCGTGCGCAGCATGACCTCGTCGATGTCCCGCTCCGCGATCTGGTTGAACGCCGCGGCGCCGCCGGCCACCAGCGCCGACCCGACCAGCACGTGCAGCGCGACCGCGAAATCGGGCGCCGCGGCGCCGAGGTAGTAGCCGACGCCGGCCGTCACCACCACGAGCGAATTGAGCCGCGGCTTGGTGAGCGCCAGGAAGTCCGCCACGCGGTTCGACGTCGCCGGCATCGTCGCCGCTTCGCTCTTCACGCCCGCGCCTCCGCTCCTCCGTCTATCGACTCCGCCGCCGCGTCCGTCGCCGGGGGGACGTCGGCGACGGCGTCCGTAAACCGCGCCCGATGCACGCGCAACGCCAGCACGACCGATGCGGCGAAGGTGGCTGCTCCGACGGCTACGTGGGCGGTGTTCACCGCCACCTGCCGGCCGCTCAGCACCGTCCAGGCTCCCAGGCCCACCTGCACGACCACGAGCGCCGCGAGCAGGAGCGCGGGCCGCGTCAGCTCACGCCGCGCGGGATGCCGGAACAGCAGGTGTCCCGCCGTCGCCATCACGATCGCCGTCACCGCCAGCGCGCCCACGCGATGGGCGAAGTGAACGCCGATGCCGGTGGTCCACTGCGGCGGAACCAGGTGTCCGAAGGCGAGCGGAAAATCGGGAATCGCGAGGCCGGCCCCGGTATGGCGCATCGTCGCGCCGAGCAGAATCTGTCCGTAGATGACGGCCGGCGTGGCCAGCGCGAGCCGCGCCAGGACCGGATCGGCGTGTGCACCGGAGCCTCCAGGGCCATGACCCGTGCGCCAGCCCGGCGAAGTGAACAGCGTCAGGCTCACGACGAGTGCGAAGAAGATCTGCGCCAGTCCCGCGTGGCTGATGGAGATGGGAGCAGGCAGGAAGTACAGGACAGTAATGCCGCCGAGCAGCCCTTGCGCGACGACGGCGGCGAGCGCGGTCCACCCCAGGCGGCGGACCCAGCGGCGCGGCTCGATGCGCGCCAACCAGACGGCCAGTCCGATCGTCAACAGGCCGACGATGCTCGCGATGAGACGATGGCCGTGCTCGTAGAAGATGCCGCCCACCATCTTCGAGAGCGGGAAGGCGAACATGAAGGTGCCGTAGGTGTTCGGCCAGTCCGGGACCGCGAGCCCCGAGCCGGTGCTGGTGACCAGGCCGCCGGCCACGATGAGCAGCAGCGACGCCGCGGCGACGAATCGAAGATAGAAATGTAGCCAGCGCATGAGCGGCGGCCGCGCGGGCCGCGGCGGAAGGCGCAACGGGCTCGAGACATCCCCTGTCTGTCAGGGCATGCCTCGACCCGATCGAGCCCGCGGGTGTCGTCTAGCCAACCGTGAACGTGAACGAAACGTTGGCGGTCGCCCCGTCGCCGACCGTCACGTTCCGGGTCTGCACGCCGAGCATTTCGTGCCACGCCTCGATGACGTAGTTGCCGGCCGGCAGATTGCTGAGGTCGAACGCGCCGTCGGGGCCGGTCGTTGCGAAGTACGGGTGGTCCAGCACGCCGACGTAGGCGTTCATCCAGCCGTGCACGTCGCACTTGAAGGGCACCATCACTTCGGCGGAGTCGAAGGTGCGCTCCATCGACATGCCCTGGATCGGCTGGCCCGTGTTGAATTCGGCGTTGACCGCGGGCGTGGCGTGGATGTTGTGCAGCGTCGGATCGGAGTTGGTGATCTGCACCGTCTGGCCGACCTGCACGCCGAAGACGTGCGGCGTGTAGCGGCAGCCCTGCTGGTCGAGGACGATGGTCTCGCCGGACGCCGGATACGACCCCGACAGGCCTTCCTTCACGTACACGAACACGTTGCCGAGCCCGCCGCCGTCGCCGACGACGTAGTACTCCGTCTCGGTACTCGTGGCCGCCTTGACGCAGACCGGATCGGAGTTCATCCGAATGGTCTCGGCCGCGGGCGGTTCGCCCTCGAGCGTGATCGAGCCGCTGACGGTGCTGGTGCCGGTGGCCCCTACCGCGTTGGCCGCCGCGCCGCCCCCTCCGTCGGGGACGATGGACACGGGCGGTACGTCGGAGCGGGAATTGCACGCGCCGGCGACCACGATCGCGGCGAGCGAGACGAGGATCCAGAATGTGCGGTGTCGCATCGAGCTTCTCCTGCGCGGATGTGGATACGAAAGAACCGGGACCGCGCGGTGTGGCGCGCTCCCGGGTGCCTTGCAAACCACGTAATTATAACAGCCCGTGACGAAAGCCCCGCTGCACTCGAGGGGCGATGCGTTCCGCCTGGACTGCGTTGCTCCCCGGTCGAAAGCCGGCGGCAGCCGGGCGCGGCGGTCACCCGGCGGGAGGCTGGTCGGCCGCCTCGCGCAGCTTGCGCAGCACGCGGTCCTCGATCCAGTGCTCGTCCCACCACTCCATCGGAGTCACCGGCCGGCCCTGCAGCAGCATCGCGAAGTGCAGGTGATCCCCCCCGGCGAGGCCGGTCTGCCCGCTCAGGCCGATCTGCTGGTCGCGCTCGACCGGCATTCCGGCGGCGACGTCGACCGACGACAGGTGGGCATAGAGCGATTGGAGTCCCATGCCGTGGTCGATCACGACGCAGCGGCCGAAGATGCCCAGGTACTCGGCGAAGACGACCGTACCGGCGTTCGCGGCACGTACCGGTGCGTTCGCGGTCGACGCGAGATCGAACCCGAGATGCACCTGCTGATCGACCTCGTTCCCGTCATGGAGGTACGTCCGATGGTCGGCGAAGCCCGATTCGACCTGCGAGTTGGCGAGCTGCCGGAACGGACCGCTCCAGAGCTGGCGGGGAGCCGTCTCGGCGGCCAGCGCCCTGATGGCGCCGCGGTTGCTCTCCCGGAGCTGCCCGTTGATGAGCAGATAGGTCTGGAGCAACTCGGTGGGCGGGGTGGAATTGTCGGCCTGCTCGTCGGCCAGCTCCGGCGTCTGCGCCACGATGCCGGGCACGACGCGGCGCAGAAAGCCGTCGCTCAGCGAGAGTCGCGAGCGGCGAAAGCGCCGTTCGAAGATCCGGTGCGCGAAGCTGGCAGTCGCTTCGTTGCCGGCCCGATCCCGCGCATACAGCTCGATCGGCGTACCGAGGTCCTGATCGTGCAGCAGGGCGAAGAACGCGACCCGCAGGTCTTCGCGTCCGTCGATGCCCGCCCCGGACGCCGGATAACCGGGGTACTCGACGTCGCCGACGCGGACTCCCGACTCGGCGTCGGCCGGCGTCACCCGGTAGACGACGAGCTCCGAGCCGCCGTGCGTGACGTAGTGCAGCGTCGACAGCGGCGCCATGCGGGGCGGGGTGAGGCGAATCGTGACGTCGAGGGCGGTCTCCGACCCGCTCTCGCGCAGCCCGAACAGCACCGGCCTGGTGGCCGCGACGACGATGCGCGCCGGGCCCTCCGTCAGCTCGGGGTGCGTCTCGCGGTCGAAGGTGCGCGCGATGCGCAGGCGGTCGTCGGATTCCTGTTCCAGTGCCGCGCCGGCCGGATCGTCGAGGGCGAAGAGCGGGTAGGCGGTTCCGTCCTGCTCGATGTGCGCGGTGAGCGTCAGAAATGCGGCGCCGGGGGTCTCGGCCGTCGCGACGAAGGACGCGCTGCGTCCGACGAGCTCGCCGGGCTGCACGATCGCGAGGGCCGGCCCGGCGACCTGCCCCGCCGAGAGCCAAGCGGCGACGGCGGCGCCCAGCAGCAGACCGGCCGCGAGCCCGAGGGCGGCGCGAATCACGAACCTATGATAGCGTCCTTCGTTGACGGTCGACACGGCCGTTGCTAAAATGATCGGGCAGTCTGACGTGGCGGTATCGTCTAGGGGTTAGGATACGTGGTTCTCAGCCACGGGACCGGGGTTCGATTCCCCGTACCGCTACCATCCCTTTCCTCCAGGCGTCTGCATTCGCGCCGCACAGTGGCCATCCAGCGCAACGCCCTCGGCGTGCTCACCGGCAGGTAGCGTTGCCGGACGGCACATGACCCAACGTGTCAGAACGATAGACGCGCACGCGGGGGGCGAGCCGTTGCGCCTCGTGGTCGACGGTTTTCCCGCCCCGGTCGGGGCGTCGATGCTCGACAAGCGCGCGTGGGTCCGCCGGCGCCACGATCGCCTCCGCCGGGCCCTGATGCGCGAGCCGCGCGGGCACGCCGACATGTACGGCGCCGTGCTGACCGAGCCGGTGTCGCCCGGCGCCCACGCCGGCGTGCTGTTCATGCACAACGAGGGTTACAGCACGATGTGCGGGCACGGCGTCATGGCGGTCGTGAAGATCGCCATCGAGCAGCGGCTGCTGCAACTGCCGGACCCGGCGGCGGACATCGTGCTCGACACCCCGGCGGGAACCGTGCGGGCGCGCGCGCTCCTCCGCGGGGACGGCGGGGTAGAGGCGGTGTCGTTCGTCAACGTGCCGTCGTTCGTGCTGCGGGCGGGGACGCCCATCGAGGTGGACGGCCGCGCCGTACCGGTCGACGTGGCGTTCGGGGGCGCCTTCTACGCCATCGTCGACGCGGAGGCGGCCGGCGTGCCGATCCGCGCCGAAGAGCTGGGCAGGCTGCGCGTGCTCGGCGGCATGAT
Organism: Vicinamibacterales bacterium; assembly: GCA_965116825.1. Lineage (GTDB taxonomy): Bacteria > Acidobacteriota > Vicinamibacteria > Vicinamibacterales > UBA8438 > WTFV01. The sequence goes on along the minus strand of OZ220736.1, from coordinate 410,043 downwards.
CCGCGACCGCATCGACAAGGCGGTCGACGTCGTGCATCCCGCGGACGCCCGCCTGCACGGCATCTACGGGACGATCTTCACCGGACCGCCCGACGCCGAGGGCGCCCACCTGCGGAACGTGACGGTCTTCGCCGATGCGCAGGTGGACCGTTCCCCGTGCGGCACCGGCACGTCGGCGGTCATGGCGGTCGTCGACGCGATGGGCCTGCTGGATCCGGGCGGGCGCTTCGTGCACGAGAGCCTCATCGGCACCACGTTCTCGGGAACGGTCGAGGATCGGACAGCGATAGGCGATCTGCCCGCGATCGTGCCCCGGATCGAGGGGAGGGCGTGGATCACCGGACACCACGAGTTCGTGCTGGACGACGAGGATCCGCTCCGCGACGGCTTCCTGCTGTAGACTAGGCGAAAATGAGATCGGGTCGCATTCCGGGGGACGCCCGGGGTGGGGCCGCGGTCCCCAGGCATGTTCGGGAGGCGTCAACGTGCACCAGGGCCTCCGTACGCTCGATCAACTGCCGATCGGCGAGAGCGCCGTCGTACACGGCATCGACTGCGAGCGCCGCGTCGGCGGCCGGCTCATGGAGATGGGCCTGCTGCCGGGTACGCGGATCGAGATGGTCCGCCGCGCCCCGTTCGGCGATCCCCTCGAGATCCGGCTGCGGGGCTTCCTGCTGAGCCTGCGGTCGGCCGACGCCGCGGAGGTCTCGCTGGCGCCTCTCGACCAGGTGGATCCCGGGGGCGATGGCGAGGCGTCCGGCACGTCGTCCCGCTTCGATGCGCATCCACCGCGTGAAGCGTCCCCGAGAGCGCGGGCGCCGCGCGTGCTCCTCGCCGGCAACGCCAACTCGGGCAAGACGACCATCTTCAACGCCCTGACCGGGGCGCGCGCCAAGGTCGGCAACTATCCCGGCGTCACCGTGACCCGATCTTCGCGGGAGATCACGCTCCCCGGCGACGCCCGCGTCGAGGTCGTCGATCTGCCGGGCACCTACAGCCTCAGCACCCACTCGCCCGACGAGCAGGTCGCGGTGGACGAGGTGCTGGGCCGGCGCGGGGAGACACCCGATGCGGTCGTCGTGGTCGTCGACGCGGGGACTATCGAGCGCGGCCTCTATCTCGTGCTGCAGATTGTCGAGACCGGGGTGCCGGTGGTGGTGGCGCTGAACATGGTCGACGAGGCGGCCGCGGCCGGAGTCACGGTCGACGCCGGCAGGCTCGGCGACTGGCTGGGCGTGACGGTCGTACCGACGGTCGGCTCGACGGGCGAGGGACTGGACGACCTGCGGAGCGCCATCGGCGGCGCCATCGAGCTGGCGCCGCGCGGCGGCGTCGAGTGGACGGGATTTCCCGCCGTGGTGGAGAAGGCGGTTTCCGAGGTGGAGGGGACCCTGCAGGGCGGGGCGTTCGACCGGACGCCGGCCGCCCGCCGGTCCTGGGCGGTCTGGTCGCTGCTGTCGCACACCACCGACGAGGACGACGTCGAGGGGTTGCCGCCCGCCGCGCGCAAGACCGTCGACGACCTGCGCCTGCGGGCCGCCGGCGATCAGGTGAACCTCGACCAGGAGGTGATCGCGGCGCGCTACCGTTGGATAGAGGACGTCGTGACGGACGTGCGCCGGGTGTCGCCGGCCGGGGCCGGAAACCGCGGCTGGACCGATCGCATCGACGGCATCCTCACCCATCGCTTCTACGGCATGGCGGTCTTCGCCGTCGTGATGGCGCTCCTCTTCGAGGCGCTGTTCGCCTGGTCCGAGCCCTTCATCGGCGCCATCGAGTCGGCTACCGCCGCGTTGCAGACCGGCGTCACGTCCGTCCTGCCGGAAGGACCGCTGCAGGACCTGATGGTCAACGGCGTGATCGCGGGGGTGGGCAACGTCGTGGTGTTCGTGCCGCAGATCGCGATGCTCTTTCTCTTCATCGCGGTGCTCGAGGACCTGGGCTACCTGGCGCGCGTCGCGTTCGTCATCGATCGCTTGATGGGCCGCGTCGGCCTGCACGGCAAGGCGTTCGTGCCGATGCTGTCCGGGTTCGCCTGCGCGATTCCGGCGGTGATGGCCACGCGGACCATCGAGAGCCGCCGCGACCGGCTGATCACGATGCTCACCCTGCCGATGATTTCCTGCAGTGCACGGCTGCCGGTCTTTGCGCTGGTGACGGCTGTCGTGTTCGCGGGCGACGCACGCGTACTGGGCCTCTTCAGCGCCGGCGCCGCGGTCCTGTTCTCCATGTACGCGCTCTCGGTCGGCGCGACGCTGGGGGCCGCCGCGGTGCTGCGCCGGACCGTGCTCAAGGGACCGCGGCTGCCGCTGGTCCTGGAGCTGCCGCCCTATCGCGTTCCGCTCTGGCGCAACGTCGTGCTGGTGGCGTGGCGCGGGCTGCGGAAGTTCCTGGTCGACGCCGGGACCATCATCCTGACGATGACCATCATCCTCTGGGCGCTGCTGTCCTATCCGCGCAGCGCGGAGATCGCCGAGCGGTACGGGCAACTGCGTGCCGAGGTGGAGGCGACCGAGGCCGACCCGGAGGTCCGCGCGGAGCAGATCGGGCTGCTGGACGGCCGCGAGGCGGGCGAGAGCCTGGAGTACAGCATCGCCGGACGGGTCGGGCGCCTGTTCGAGCCGACCATGGAGCCGCTCGGCTTCGACTGGCGCATCGGCGTCGGCATTCTCGGCGCGTTCGCCGCGCGGGAGGTGTTCGTCTCGACCCTCGGCATCGTCTTCGGCATCGCGGACGCCGACGAGGAGAGCCAGTCCTTGCGGACGTCGCTGCAGGAGGCGACGCACGCGGACGGCTCGCCGCTGATGACACCGCTGGCGGGCATATCGCTGATGGTCTTCTTCGTACTGGCCTGCCAGTGCATGAGCACGATCGGCGTCGTCCGGCGCGAGTCGGGCTCGTGGGGTTGGCCGGTGTTCATGTTCGCCTACATGTCGGTGCTCGCCTACGGGGCGTCGCTCCTCGTGTACCAGGTGGGATCCTTGCTGGGGTGGGGGGTGTGATGGGCTGGCAGGAAGCGGCGGTGGCGGTCATCGTGGGGACCGCCGTGGTCTCGCTCTACCGGCACCTGCACGGCATCTTCGCGGCGCCGAAACGCGGGGGAGGCGCGGCGTCCTGTCACGGCTGCGGCGACGAATGCGCGTCGGAGGGAAGCGGCCGCCCCACCGCGCCGGGGCGAAACGCGGTCCCGGATCCGACCGTGACGATCCACTGACGGCGACGGGGTGGCGGGACCGGTGCCGACGATTCGCACGAGGCGGGTCGGACCCGCGTCCGGCTACTGTCGCGCCGGCGCTCCGGCGGCTCTCGCGAAGACGGCGAGACGCCGTCCATGCTCCTTGAGAATGGTGTGGCTCCAGCGCCCGGCGGCCAGGTCGTAGACCGCGTTCTGGTACCACAGCATCTCCCGCGGTTCGGCCGTGAACGCATCGAGAAAGGCGCGGCCGTGCTTCTCGATGCCGGCCGCCATGGTCGTCAGGTTGTGAATCTTGTCGGCCGAGGCGACGGCGAGCGAGCCGGTCCGCGGCGTCGTTCGAAGCTGCTCGATGTAGGCGAGCTTCCGCATCTTCCAGCGCGCCGGCCGCGGCGGTTCCGAGACGTCCTCCACCATCCTGAGCACCGGTTCGCCGAAGCGCTCCGCGATGACCCGCGGGTCGAGATCGGTGTCCTCGAGCGTGTCGTGCAGCAGCGCGGCGATCATCGTGTCTTCGTCGAACCCGAAGTCGGCGGCGATGAACGCCACCGCCAGCGCGTGAGAGGCTTCGAAGCCGCGGCCCGCCTTGCGCCGCCGCAGGCCGTGCGCCTCGAGCATCGTGGTGACGGCGCGCTCGATCCGGGCGGAGTACATCGGGTGGTCAGGGACCGTCGTTGGTGGCGGCCGGCGCCGCGTAGCTGCGCCGCGCCCGCGCTTCCATGCCCCGCTGCCTGATGCGCACTTCGATCTCGTGCAGGCGGCCGTCGCGCCGCGGCGTGAAGCCGATGACGTACTGGCTGTGCAGCTCCTGCGCGACGCGCGTGAAGGTCGGCCCCAGGTCGGCGGCCTCGGTCAACTCGAAGTAGCCGCCGCCGGTCTCCTCCGCGAACCGCCGCAGGTTGCGGTCCGGGCGGGTCGTCACGTAGCGGGCGCCGTTGAAGTAGTTGCTCTCGAACCCGATGGAGTAGATCATCACCTCGTCGGCGATCGCGCGGTTGAGCACGTCGCGCGAGCCGGCGTTGCTGTCCGTGTCGTCGCCGTCGGTGAACAGCAGCACGACGCGTCGGCCGGGCACGTCCGAGAGCGCCTCGAGCGCTGTGGCGGCGGCGTCGTAGACGCGCGTCGCGTTGCCGAAGTCGAGACGGGGCAGCCAGCGGATCAACTCGTCGCGGTCACCGATGAACTCGGCCGGCTCGATCTCCACCTTGTCGTTGAAGGCGCCGACCCGCGCTCTGTCGAACGGCAGCATGCGGATCAGGAACTGCTCGGCGCCGGCCATCAGGCGCCTGCGGTTCAGGTCCATGCTCGCGCTGGTGTCGAGCATGACGACGACCGTGATCGGCCGCACGTCGTTCTCGAACAGCACGATCTCCGCCGGCTGCCCGTCGTCGAAGACCGCGAAGTCCTCGCGGAGCAGGTCCGGTACGAGGCGGCCGTTGCGGTCGGTGACCGTGACGAACAGGTCGACCAGTTGCGTGCCGCTCCGGAACAGGGGCTGCTGCTGCGCCGTGACGCCCGCGCCCGCCAGGAGCACTCCGGCCAGGACCGCCAGAACCGCGCACATTCGTGTAGAAGGCATGGGCGCAGCTTACCGCCGACTGACCGCGAGTGCAACGAATGTACAACTGATTGGCGGCCGGGTGCAGTGTCCCGTCGCGGATGGCGCGCGGCCGGTCGAGCGTTCCGGCAATCCGGCCACCAGGGTCCCGGCCGCTCGTTGTCAGGACCCGCGCCGGGAGAGTACGTTAGACAGAACGTGCCCGGTGACCGGCTCGGGGGAACACATGAGTCGAGGGAGGAAGACCATGACCAGGATGGCAGTGATCGCGGCGGCGTTGGCGGCGTTTGCGGTTCCGGCGTCCGCGGCGGTGGCCGACGGCCTGGCCGCGCCGTACCTGCACATCCAGGTGGCGCTCGCCAACGATTCGACGGACGGGGTGGCCGAGGCGGCTCGCGCGATCGCTGCCGAGGCGGCCGGCATGGGGGAGCAGGCGGAGGCCATCGGCGCGGCGGCCGAGGCGCTTGCGGATGCTACCGATCTCGAGGCCGCGCGCGAGGCGTTCGGTCCCTTGAGCGACGCTCTCATCGTGTACGGCAGGGACGTCGGGTTCGGCGAGCTGCGCCTCGCCTACTGCCCGATGGTCGACAAGGAGTGGCTCCAGGCGACGAGCGAGATCCGCAATCCCTTCTACGGCTCGATGATGCTGACCTGCGGCGAGTTCCGGTAGGGCGCGCGCGCGCCCTTCACAGCGTCACGGTGGAAATGCCTGACAGCGTTCGACAGACACTCGACGACGCCCTGCGCCAGCGGATCCTCATTCTCGACGGCGCGATGGGGACGATGATCCAGCGGCGCGGGCTCGGCGAGGCGGACTTCCGCGGGTCGCGCTTCGCGGACCATCCGCAGGACCTGAAGGGCGACAACGACCTGCTGGTGCTGACGCGCCCGGACGTGATCGAGGAAATCGCCGACGAGTATTTCGCCGCCGGCGCCGACATCGTCGAGACCAACACGTTCAGCGGCACCTCCATCGCGCAGGGGGACTACGGGCTCGAGTCCATCGTCCACGAGCTCAACGTCGAGGCGGCGCGCATCGCCGGGCGGGCCGCCGCGCGCTGGACCGCCCGCACGCCCGATCGCCCCCGCTATGTCGCCGGTGCGATCGGGCCGACCAACCGGACGCTGTCCATTTCGCCCGACGTCAACGATCAGACGTTTCGCGCGTCCACCTTCGACGCGCTCCGCGACGCCTACGCCGAGCAGGCCCGCGCCCTGATCGAGGGCGGGTGCGACCTGCTGCTGGTCGAGACGATCTTCGACACGCTCAATGCCAAAGCGGCGATCGGCGCCGTCCGGCAGGTGTTCGACGAGCAGGGGAGCGAGCTGCCCCTGATGCTGTCGGTGACGATCACCGACCGCAGCGGCCGGACCCTGTCGGGCCAGACCATCGACGCGTTCTGGGTCTCGGTGGCCCACGCCCGGCCTTTCTCCGTCGGCATCAACTGCGCGCTCGGCGCACGCGACATGCGCCCGTACCTCGCGGAGCTGGCCCGCGTCGCCGACACCTGGATCAGTTGCTATCCCAACGCGGGCCTGCCGAACGCGTTCGGCGGGTACGACGAGCAGCCCGCGGAGACGGCGGAGTTGTTGCGCGAGTTCGCGACGAGCGGCTTCGTCAACCTGCTCGGCGGTTGCTGCGGCACCACGCCGGACCATATCCGGGCGGTCGCGGACGCGGTGTCGGACGTGCCCCCGCGCCGGCTCCCCGCTTCCGATGCGCCGCTGGTCACCGAGCTGAGCGGGCTCGAGCGGCTCACGGTGCGTCCGGACAGCAATTTCCTGATGATCGGCGAGCGGACCAACGTGACCGGCTCGCGCCGTTTCGCGCGACTGATTCGCGAGGAGGACTACGCCGCGGCGGCCGACGTCGCCCTCGAGCAGGTGCGCGGGGGCGCCAACGTCGTCGACGTCAACATGGACGAGGGGATGCTCGACTCGGAGGCGTGCATGACGCGTTTCCTGAGCCTGATCGCCACCGAGCCGGAGATCGCCCGCGTCCCGATCATGGTCGACAGCTCGAAGTGGTCGGTCCTCGAGGCGGGTCTGAAATGCGTGCAGGGCAAGGGCATCGTCAACTCCATCAGCCTCAAGGAGGGCGAGGCCGCGTTTCTCGACCAGGCCCGCCGCATCCGGAGCTACGGCGCTGCGATGGTCGTGATGGCGTTCGACGAGACCGGGCAGGCGGACACGATCGAGCGGAAGGTGGAGATCTGCGCGCGCGCCTACCGGCTGCTCACCGGGCAGGCCGGGGTGGCGCCCGAGGACATCATCTTCGACCCGAACATCCTCGCGGTCGCCACCGGTCTCGAGGAGCACGCCGGCTACGCGGTCAACTTCATCGAGGCGACGCGACGCATCAAGGAACGTTGTCCCGGCGCCAAGGTCAGCGGCGGGGTCAGCAACCTGTCGTTCTCGTTCCGGGGCAACGACGTCGTACGCGAGGCGATGCACGCGGCGTTCCTCTACCACGCGGTGCGCGCCGGCATGGACATGGGCATCGTCAACGCCGGCCAGCTCGCGGTCTACGAGGACATCCCGGCGGATCTGCTGACACACGTCGAGGACGTGATCTTCAACCGCCGCCCCGACGCCACCGAACGGCTCGTGCGTTTCGCCGAGGGAGTGAGGGGAACCGCGCGGGCCCGCGAGGTCGATCTGAGCTGGCGCGAGGCGGGCGTCGCCGAGCGCCTGGCCCACGCCCTCGTGCACGGCATCGTCGACTTCATCGAGGCCGACGTGGAGGAGGCTCGCCAGCAGTCCGCACGCCCGCTCGACGTCATCGAAGGCCCGCTGATGAACGGGATGAAGGTCGTCGGCGACCTGTTCGGCGCCGGCAAGATGTTCCTGCCGCAGGTGGTCAAGAGCGCCCGCGCCATGAAGAAGGCGGTGGCCTGGCTGCAGCCCTACATGGAGGCGGACCAGCTCGCCGGCTCGGCCCAGGGCCGGATCGTGCTCGCCACGGTCAAGGGCGACGTGCACGACATCGGCAAGAACATCGTCGGCGTGGTCCTGCGCTGCAACAGCTACGACGTGATCGACCTCGGCGTCATGGTCCCCTGCGACCGGATCCTGCAGACCGCGGTGGACGAGGGCGCGGATCTGGTCGGGTTGAGCGGGCTCATCACGCCGTCGCTCGACGAGATGGTGTTCGTCGCCGGCGAGATGAAGCGCCGCAAGATGCGCACGCCGCTGCTCATCGGCGGGGCCACGACATCGCGGCAGCACACCGCGGTGAAGATCGCGCCGGCGTTCGACGGGAGCACCGTCCACGTGGCGGACGCCTCGCGGGTCGTCGACGTGGTCTCCGGTCTTCTCAACCCGGAGCGCCGGCCGGGGTTCGACGCGCACAACCGCGCCGACCAGGCCCGGTTGCGCGAGCAGTTCGCCCGGCGAGGGCAACGGAAGCTGGCGACCTACGCGGAGGCGCGGGCCAACCCGTTCCGCGCGGACTGGGACGCGGCGGACCTGCCGGTCCCGGCGTTCACCGGCCGGCGGTCGATCGAGCCGGCCCTCGACGAGCTGACGCCGTTCATCGACTGGACCTTCTTCTTCGCCGCGTGGGAGCTGAAGGGCCGCTTTCCGGCGATTCTCGACGACCCGGCGCAGGGCGCGGCGGCGCGCGAGCTCCACGACCATGCGCGGGAGCTGCTCGCGGAAATCGTCGTCGCGCGCAGCCTGACCGCGCGCGGCGTCTACGGCTTCTGGCCCGCGAGCGCCGACGGGGACGACGTGGTCCTCCACGACCCGGAGACGTCCGCGGCGGCCGGGGGTGGCGCGGAGCTCGTTCGTTTCCCGATGCTGCGCCAGCAGGAGTCGCTCGGCGACGACCGGCCGCACCGTTCGCTGGCGGACTTCGTCGCTCCCGCCGGCCTCGGGCTGACCGACTACGCAGGGGCGTTCGCGGTGACCGCCGGCATCGGCGTCGACGATCTCGTGGAACGCTACGAGCGGGACCACGACGACTACCGCGCGATCATGGTCAAGGCGCTGGCCGACCGGCTAGCCGAGGCGTTCGCGGAGATGCTGCACGCGCGCGTGCGCCGCGAGTGGGGATACGAGCCCGGGGAGGCCCCCTCGAACGACGACCTCATCGCCGAGCGCTACCGCGGCATCCGCCCCGCCTTCGGCTACCCGGCCTGCCCGGACCACAGCGAGAAGTTCAAGCTCTTCGATCTGCTCGACGCCCGCGCCGCCGGTCTGGACCTGACCGAGAGCGCCGCGATGACGCCGGCGGCCAGCGTCAGCGGTCTCTACTTCGCGCATCCGGCGTCGCGGTACTTCACCGTCGGCCGGATTGGCGCGGACCAGGTGGCGGCGTACGCGGCCCGCAAGGGGCGGCCGGTCGACGAGGTCGAGCGCTGGCTGGCGGCGAATCTCGCCTACGACCCGGCCCCGGCCACCGCCGCGGTCGCCGCCGGGTAGCGCGTCACTCCATCGCGATTCAACTCGTCCGTCGCGGCCGCGTCGATGAACGTGAACGTATTCGGGCTTGTGGGACGCGGTTGGCCGGTGCTCTGCTCTCGGCGGCTTCTGGCGTCGCTTCAGAAGCTGATCACAAGCGCGGTCCGGAGGATCGCGTCCACGCCGGCCTTGCGGATCCGACCCGTGCCGAGGTCGAGTACCGTTCCGCCCGCCATGGCCGTTTCGAACACTTCGTCCCCGCTGCCCGGCGTACCATCGGGGTCGCTCAGCGTGACGTGCGCACGGATGGCGGCATCCTCCAGCGCCGGCCGATGCTCGTACAGATGCTGGAGGCTGATCCGCAACGACAAGTGATCGCTCATGGCAACGCCGACCGCGTTGGTAACGTTCAGGGAGTAGTCGGAGGCCGACAGGAGATTCACGTTCAGCGCCAGGTCGCTGTCCAACTCCACTGCGGCGCCAAGCCGGTGATGATAGTCGCTGTCCAGCCGGAAGCCTCCGAACCGGTCGTCCTTCGCGGCGTCCGGTTCGATCTCCTCCCGCGCGGTGTAGCTGATCCCGTAGCCGGTGGAGAACGACAGGTCGTCGGTGTCGGCCCAGACGTTGCCGACACCGCCGAATGCGATGTAGCGGTTTCGGATGCCGGCGTCGTTGTTGCGATCCCAACTCGTGCCCGTATTCCAGAAGAACCGGTCGCTGATGTTCACCTCGAGGCGTCCCTCGACGAAGTACTGCTCGACATCCGGCGTGCCGGCCGTCTGGGCGACAGCCGTCTCGAACTCGTCCGGCAACTCGCCGGGCGGAAAGCGCAGCCCCGGCTCGACGACGAGAACTCGGTCGCCGCCCGTTCGCGCGCGCACGCCGTCCACGCGCAACCGCGCCCGCGCCGCGGTCCAGTTGCGGCGCAGGGTGTTCTTGAATCCGAACGTCTGGGTATCGGCATTCCCACCGGCTCGGACGACACTCAGTTCCGTTGCGTTCGACCAGCCGTTCTCTTCCGCAGCCGTGTCGGATTCCTGTGCGCCGCCGCCGGCCACCATCGTCGCCAGCCAGGCCAGCAGCAGCGGTACCGTCCGCCAATCCGTTCGCATTCGGGTCTTCCTCCACGCGGTTGCTGAAGCTGCGGGAACTGGACGCGGGTCGCGCCAGATGCCGGACCGGGTACGCCCCCGCACGGCGCAACGGCCAGGAGCCATGCGCAGGGCGCGGTGCCGCCGAGGCCGAAGGCGGCGCTCGAAGCACCGCCGCGCCGCCGGCCCGCTCTAGTCGACGTGGCGGGCCAGTGTCTGACGCCAGAGCCCCACGGGCTCGCGGGCGCCGGCGGCGTTCTCGAAGACAATCGGGCGTGTCTCGAGGCGCGAGCCGTAGAAGCGCTCGTTCGCGTCCACGTCCTGGCGGATGGTGCTGCCGTTGATGGTGATACCGGCAAACACGCCCCGCGCTCGCGAGTAGCTGAGGATCTGGGCGCTCAACTGGATGTCGGTCGCCGCCGCGGCGTTGCGGCCCACCGGGCCGGCGGCCAATCCGGCGTCGACGCCGATGGAGAACTGGTTGCTGACGAGGTTGTCGAGCCCCTCCGGTACCATGATGACCAGGACGATGTCGCTGCGCTGAACCCCGATCTGCAACCCGAAGCTCCCGCCCGTGAGGGTGAGGAAGGCCGGGGCCGACCAACCGTCGCCATCGCGCGCGCTCAGGATGCCCCTGCCGCGCATGCCGCCGAAACCGAAACCGGCGCGCGTGGTTCCGGGAAACACCGCAACGCCCTGGGCGCGTTCCAGGATGGCGTCCGGGATGGCGCTGTCGTCGGCGGCCATGATGGCGTCGAGCACGGCGGCCGCGCGCGTGATGCGCTCGGCTTCTTCCGCGCCATCGTCCTGGGCAGCCGCGCGGGACGTCTGCAGTAAGAAGACCAGGGTCATCAGCGCCACGACGGCAACGAACTTTCTCATCACCCGAATCATAACACCCGCTCCGGAGCGGTCGAGGATGCGGTGCTACACTCGCACCGCATCTCAAGAGCTTTCCCATGCACGACCTCGGCGTCCTGCGCGACCTGGCGATCATCGCCGGGCTGGCCCTGCCGGTCGTGGCGCTCGCGCATCGCCTGCATCTGCCGCCGCTCGCGGGCTTTCTCGTCGTGGGCGTTCTCATCGGTCCGTCCGGCACCGCCCTGATTCCTGATCCGGAGGCGGTCGCGGCGCTGTCCGAGATCGGCGTCGTGCTGCTGCTGTTCGAGATCGGCCTCGAGCTGTCGCTCTCCGACGTGCTGCGCTGGGGACGGTCGGTCGCGATCGCCGGCGGGGCGCAGATGGCCGGCATGCTGGCGCTGGCGGTCGCCGCCGGGACGGCCCTGGACATCCCGCTCGGGCGGGTGCTCTTCTACGGCGCCCTGGTTGCGGTGTCATCCACCGCGGCGGTGACGAAGCTGTACGCGGACCGGGGCGAGCTCGACACGCCCCACGGGCGGGAGGCGGTGTCGATCCTGCTCTTCCAGGACCTCTGCATCGTCCCGATCATGGCGCTGCTCCCGCTGCTCGCCGGGGCCGGGGGCCAGCCGGGCGCGCCGTCGGTGGGGATGCAACTGCTGGTCAGCCTGGGCGCGATGGTCGCGCTGGTGGTCGGGGGGCGGCTCGCGGTGCGCTGGACGTTCGATCGGGTGGTGTCGGAGCGGAACCGCGATCTCTTCACGCTCTGCGTCGGTTTCTTTGCGATCGGCACCGCGCTGGTGAGCGCCGCGGCCGGTTTCTCGCTCGCCATCGGCGCGTTTCTGGCGGGGCTGATCATCTCCGAGTCGGAGTACGGCCAGCAGGCGCTCTCCGACGTCATTCCGTTCCGCGTGTTGTTCAGCGGTGTCTTCTTCACGTCGATCGGCATGCTGCTCGACCTGTCGCTGCTCGTCGAGCAGCCGCTGCTCGTCGTTGGCGCGGCGGTCTTGATCGTCGCCCTGAAGACCGTCGTCGCGACCGGCGCGATCATGCTCCGCGGCCGGCCGCTCGACATCTCCCTCCGGAGCGGCCTGGGGCTGGCGCAGGTCGGCGAGTTCTCTTTCGTGCTGGCCGCCGCCGGACTCCCGCTGGGCCTGTTCGCCGGCGACGACTACCAGACCTTCCTGTCGGTGGCCGCGCTCTCGCTCATGGCGACACCGTTCCTCATCGGAGCGGCCCGCGGCGTGGCAGAGTCCGTCGCAACGCGGCTCTCGGGCGCGGCGCGGCGCGCGCCCGGCCGCCGGACGGAGCACGAGAACGAGTCGCCAGCCGCCGGCTTCCGAGACCACGCCGTCGTCATCGGCTACGGCCTGGCGGGACGCTACCTCGCGCGCATGCTTCGAGCGGCGGGAATTCGGTGCGCCGTCATCGACCAGAACCTGGAACTCGTGCACCAGGCGCGCGCCGACGGGGTGCCGGCCGTCTACGGCGACGGCACGCGGCACGCGCTGCTCGAGCGCGTCGCGGGAGCCCACGCCCGCATCATCGTCTTCGCCATTCCCTCCTCGATGGAGGAGCGTCGGGGCGTGGCCGCGGCGCGCGAGCTGGCGCCTGCCGCGCGTATCGTCGTTCGCACCCGCTACGTGCGCGCCATCGACGAGCTCCAGCGGCTCGGCGCCGACGCCGTCGTGGTCGAGGAGTTCGAGGCGTCGCTGGAGCTGTTCAAGCGCGCGCTCGAGGGCTACGAGATTCCCGCCGGCCGAATCGCGCACGAGCTGGATGCGGTACGCAGCGAGCACTACGGGCTCCTGCGCGGGACCGCCGCCCCGGACCTGGCGCTGGACGCACTCCAGCACCTCGGCATCCACAACGCGCTGGAGCTGGTGGAGGTGGAGGTGGGTTCGCCGGCCATTGGCGAGAACGCGCGGACGCTGGACCTCCGGCGGCGAACGGGCGCCATCCAGGTGGCCGTGGTGCGAGACGGCACGCCGATCTACCGGCGCGACGACGCGTTCCGCTACGTGCCGGGCGACACCGCGATCCTGGTGGGCGACCGGGAGGCGCTGAACGCGGCTGCGGCGTTCTTCCGTGCGGTCGCCCGCTGACGCGTGGCCTCACATCGGGTGTCCCGCAACGACCCTTGAGAGTTGCAGCACCGTGTCCGTTGGGAGATGGTCAGGAGAGGCTGGCTGGCGCGCACAGACACATCTTTGATGGAAGAGCAATTGGCCCGGTTCTTCGAAGTAGCCGCCGCCGATGAAATCCCGTACTTGGCGCACGCGGCGAAAAAGACGAAGTACGAGGATCGGCAGATCAGGGATATCGGGCCGGATTCACGTCGCACCGCGGGAAACGCTGCGCTCCTCCTTCATCGCCTCCCACTCGTCGAGCGACCGGGGCCAGTCGCCCTTGAGCAGCCGCGACAGCGCGCGGTCGGCGAGCAGCTTGCCGCCGGTCTGACAGGCGGGGCAGTAGTTCGACTCGTTGTTCGCATAGACGATGCGCTGCACGGGCGACCCGCACGCAGGGCACGGCTTGCCGTAGCGGCCGTGGACGGCCATTTCGGGATGGAACGCCGTCACCTGCTCCGGGAACCGGTCGCCGGTCTCCTCCCGTAGCCGCTCCGTCCAGGCCCGCAGGGTCGTCCGCGCCGCGTCGTGCAGCCGGGCGATCTCCGCGTCGGTCAGGCGGTGCGTCAGCTTGACCGGCGAGAGTCCGGCGGCGTGCAGAATCTCGTCGGAGTAGGCGTTGCCGATGCCCGAGAAGAGGCGCGGGTCGGTCAGGCTGCGCTTGAGCGTGTGGTTCTCGCGCACGAGCGCGTCCCGGAAGGCGGCGAGATTGCAGGCGAGCACCTCGAGGCCGCCACGGTCATGTTCGCGCAGGCCGGCGCGTCCTGCAACTACGTGCAGCGCGGCGCGCTTGATGGATCCGGCCTCGGTCAGCAGCAGGGTGCCGCTGGAGACGTCGAACGCGGCGAGGCCGAGCTTCTGCGGGATCCGCGTCCCGCGGTCGCGCCACCGGAGGCGGCCGGCGATCATCAGGTGCAGGACGAGGAACAGCTTGCCGGACAGGCCGATGACGACGCGTTTGCCGAGGCGCTCGACGGTGCGCACGGTCCGTCCTTCGACGGCGTCGAGGGGCGGCGCGACGGAGCGGAGAACGAACGGACGCAGCAGCCGGACGCGCTCGATCCGTTCTCCGACGAGGCGCGCCGCGAGGCACTCGACGTAGACCTCCACATCGGGAAGCTCCGGCATGTGCTGCAGTGTATGATGCTCGCGCCAATCACCATGGAGTACCGGATCCGCGAGTACGGGTTGCAGCAGGGCGCACTGGAAATCGAGTACATCGAGGAGTACTTCGGCGAGTTCCCGAGCAAGAAGACGGCTACCGAGGTGGTCCGGCGGCTGGACGAGCGCGATCACCAGATCCTGATGGCCGAGGCGCCCCTGCCCGACGATCCCGCCACGGTGGTGCCGGTCGCCTACAAGGTCTCCCACGAGGTCCGCATGCACGAGACGGAGCCGAAGCTGGCCGATCTGGTAGCGCGGCTCCAGCCGACCGTCGAGTTCCGGGATCGCAAGGTGCTCTACAACTGGCTCGGCGGGACGCGCCGCGACTGGCGGGGGCGGGGCTTCTTCCGGGCGCTCACCGAGGAGCAGGAGGCCTGGGCCCACGACAACGGGTTCAGCGAGATCGTCGTCAAGACGAAGAACTGCTTCTACGACATGCGCAGCACCCTGGACCAGTTCGAGTTCAACGTGATCAAGTTCGAGCCGGACGCCGACGACAGCCGCGAGTCGAAGGTCTATCTGAGCAAGCGCATCGGCCTGGAGGTGCTCGACCGCCACCGCAGCCGGCGGCAGGTGGTGCGGTCGGCGTAGCAGTGCCGATCCATCGCATCCCGGTCGCCTCCGTCGACGATCCCCGCCTGGACGACTTCCGCATCGTCTCGGACCCGGCGCTGATGCGCGGCCGCGGGCTCTTCGTTGCCGAAGGGAGGCTGGCCGTGGAGCGCCTGCTGGCGTCTCGTTTCCGCGTGCGGTCGCTGCTGGTCATCGACACCGCGCTGGATGGGCTGGCGCCGGCCCTGGCCGCCGGCGGGGACGAACGCCGGCCCGACGTCTACGTCGCCGACTCCGCGCAGTTGCGGCTCGTGACCGGCTTCCGGTTCCATCGCGGCTGCCTGGCCCTGGGGGAGCGTCCGCGGGCGGAGACACAGGATGCCGAGCTGCCGCGCGCCGCGCCGGGACGCCCGCTCGTCGCCCTCGAGGGCGTATCCGACCCGGACAACGTCGGCTCCATCTTCCGCAACGCGGCTGCGTTCGGCGCGGCCGGGGTGGTGCTGTCGCCGACCTGTGCGGACCCGCTCTATCGCAAGGCGATCCGGACGTCGATGGGGACGACGCTGCAGCTTCCGTTTCGGGTGGCGGGCGAGTGGCCGGCCGTGCTGGCGCGGGTCCGGGCCGCGGGCGCGCGCGTGATCGCTCTGACTCCTCTGGAACCGGCGACCGAGATCGAGGCGTTCGTCCGCCGCGTCCGCGGCGCCGCTACGGGACTCGCCCTGCTGTTCGGCAACGAGGGCGACGGCGTGAGCCGGACGGCGCTCGATCTCTGCGACGAGCGCGTCAGGATCGACATCGAGCCGGCCGTCGATTCGTTGAACGTGGCGCACGCCGCGGCGATAGCCCTGCAGCGCATCCGTGCCGTCACCGCGAGCCTGCCGTGAACTTCCCGGGCTTCTCGGAGCCGCGTCGAGCTCCACCGGCGCTCAGCGCAGGAGCCGGACCTCGCATGCCGGAAGCAGCCCACCGGCGCTCAGGTCAGGAGCCGGACCTCGCGATGCCGGAAGCAGCCCACCAGGTGGTCGTTGACCATGCCGGTGGCCTGCATGTGGGCGTAGCAGATGGTGGGGCCGACGAAGGTGAAGCCCCGTTTCCGCAGGTCGCGGCTCATCGCGTTCGACACCGACGTCTGCGCCGGCACCTCCTCCAGCGTCGTCCAGGCGTTCTGCGTCGGCCGGCCGTCGACGAAGCCCCAGACGTAGCGGTCGAAGCTGCCGAACTCCTCCTGTACGGCGAGGAACGCGCGGGCGTTGTTGATGGCCGAGTCGATCTTCAGCCGATTCCGGATGATTCCGTCGTCGGCCAGCAGGCGTTCCACGTCTCGCGCATCGTAGCGGGCCACGGCCTGCGGATCGAAGCGCTCGAAGGCGCGGCGGTAGCCCTCCCGCCGGCGAAGAATCGTCAGCCAGCTCAGGCCCGCCTGCGCACCTTCCAGCACCAGCATCTCGAAGAGGCGCCGGTCGTCGTGCAACGGCACCCCCCACTCTTCGTCGTGATAGGGGACGTAGAGCGGGTCCGACGCGCCCCACGGGCAGCGGGCGGGCGGCCTCGGGCTCATGGAGCTGCCGGCGACTCGCCGCGGGCGAGCCGGTCCCTGGCTGCCTCCACCGCCCGGTGGAACACGAAGAGGGCGTCGGCGTTCTCCGCGCCGTCCGTGAAGTTGTAGGTCCGTCCGCCCCGCACCTTGAGCCGCAGGTTGTGCGCCATGTAGTCGACGGCGAACTCCTCGAGTCCGTCCAGGCGCACCTCGAACGCGTCGTCGTCGTCGGTCTCGTAGGCGATCCCGCGCGTCGTGGCCACCAGGTGGCCCTCGCAGTCGCCGAAACGGTGCTTGTGGACGACACGGATGCGCTGGTCGAGCCGGATCTGCCGGAAGCGCACGTCGACGGAGGTCAGCGCGGCGGTGATCTCCACGTCTTCGGCATGGCCCTCGTAGCCGGGGGCCGAGACGTTGATGCGGTGGCGTCCGGGCTCGACCTCGTACGACTCGAACGGCGTCGTGCCCGCGTAGCGGCGGTCGATGAACACCTCCGCGCCGTCCACGTCGCTGGTGACGCGCAATACGACGGCGGGCGGGGGCGCCGCGGCCGGTTCGGGCTCGGGCTCCGGTGCGGGTTCGGGCTCCGGCTCGGGGTCCGGAGCCGGCGCCGCGGCCGGTTCGGGCTCCGGCGCGGCCGGTGCGGCGGGGGCGGGGCGGGCCGGGGCCGGCGCCTCGGCCGCGGCGCGCCGGTCGGCGTCCTCGGCCGGTGTCAGAATCCCCGAGACGTACACGTAGTAGCCGGCGCCGGCGGCCAGGGCGAGCACGACGAGCATGTACAGCCATCCCCGGCCCGACGAGAGGGGTGCTGGTTCGGGTTCGTTCAGCAGAGGCATCCGATCATGCTATTAGATCAGGGCGAGGTGTGCAGATGAAATCCCGCGTGTTGCTTCGAACGCAGAGGGGGGTCAGGTACGGACTCCCGATCCTGGTCTGTCTGGCCGCGGCCCCGGCGTTCGCCGGGCAGGCCGGTGAACCGTTCGTCGCTCCGCTCACGCTCGAGGAGATGAGCGGGAAGCAGGCCGTCTTCGAGACCGATCGCGGCACGATCGCCATCGATCTGCGGCCGGACCTGGCCCCCAATCACGTCGGCCTGATAATGCAGCTCGCCGGGGAGGGGCACTTCGACGGCACCACCTTCCACCGCATGGTGGCCCACGGCATCGTCCAGGGCGGCGACCCGTTCACGGTCGATCCGGAACGCGCCGCGGAGTACGGCCAGGGCGGACTCGGCCTCGTCGACGCCGAGTTCAGCGACGCCCGGCACGTGCGGGGCACGGTCTCGGCGGTGCTGGTTCCCGGACAGCCCGGCAGCGGGGGTTCGCAGTTCCTCATCTGCGTCGTCGACCAGCCGGGGCTCGACGGGCAGCACACCATCTGGGGCCAGGTGGCCGACGGCATGGACGCCGTCACCCGCATCTCCCAGACGCCGGTCGACGCCGCGGGCCGCGCCGCCGAGCGGGTCGCGGTGCACACGGTGACGATCCGCGACAAGCCGCCGCCCGAGATCCCGCCGTTCACGACCGAGACGGACGCCGAGCTCGCCGCCTTTCGGGCGGTCCTGAACACCACCCACGGCCGCATCGCCATCGACATGTATCCGGACCGCGCGCCGAACCACGTCCGCAACTTCCTGCGGCTGGTCGACTCCGGGGTCTACGACGGCATCGCCTTCCACCGGGTCGTGCCCGGCTTCGTCATCCAGAGCGGCCACCTGCCGACCCGCCGCCAGCCGCTCACCGACCGGCAGCAGCGGTTCGTGCAGAACATGCAGCCGGAGTTCAACGCCACGCGGCACGTGCGCGGCATCGTGTCCATGGCGCGCCTCGACGATCCGGCGAGCGCGTCGACGTCGTTCTTCATCGTGACCGCCGCGGCCCCGGCGCTCGACGGCGTCTACACGGTGTTCGGGGTAGTCGTGGAGGGCCTCGACGTGGTCGACCGGATCGAGGCGGTGCCGACGGAGGGAGAGACGCCGGTCGAGCGGGTCGAGATCGTCGCTGCGGAGGTAGTGCGGCGATAGCGCGAAGGACCGTGACGGAGGCGGGAGGCGTCGTCCTGGCGAAGACGCGACGAGGGCAATGGTCGCGGCTTCCGTCAATCCGTCCGATTGATGATGCCCTCCGCGGCGGCCGCGGTCGCCAGCTTCGCGTCGAGGGTCGCGATCGTTGCGCCGCGGCGTTTCGCAGTCTCGAGGTACGCGACGTCGTAGCTACTGAGTGCGTGACGCCGCGCCAAGGCCAAGGTCCGCGCATCGTCCTGGTCGTGGTCGGTGACGAGTGGGAGGATGCGGAGGCGGTTCACGTGATGCTCCGCAGCGTCCGGATCGATGCGCCCCCTACGCTCAGCGACGATCAGGACGTTGCGTATCTCGTGCCAGAAGATCCCTGGCACGACGCCGGGCTCATCGGACAGCCGATCCATCACCGCGTCAGCCTGCGCGCTGCCCTCTTCGTCCCGCAGGCACCACGCGGCCGCCACCGATGCGTCGACGACTATCGCCATCAGCTCCGGCCCTCATCGCGAGCTCGACGGACTTCCTCACGCGACAGGGTGCCCGGTCTCAGGTTGCGGTCCTTGAACATGGAATCACCGACGAGCTTGACGACGAGCTCCCGGAGTGAAGCGAAGTCGTGGCGAAACTCGTTCTGGTTGACCCGGATGTACCTCCACGACACACTGGTGGCGGCGCTCACACGGCGACACCACTCCTGCATCGCGGTGTCCTTTTCGCGAGTGCCCTCCCAGACACATCCAGAACGATCTTCAGATAATGTCCGACAGTCCAGTCAATATGGACATACATAGTTCCGTCCGGAGCGAGCAAATCGCGAAGCAGCGTGAGGCGTACTCTCATCATTTCCAAGTACGAATCCGTACCACGGCCCCATGTGTCCCGGTAAGCTCTTTCCTCAATTGCCGACTGCTCCTTCTTTACCTCTTGGCCGGTCTCGCCAATATGGGCCGTAAAAGAAAAATCACTGCCCGTCGCAAACGGCGGATCGATATAGATAGATCAGGTCGATCTTCCCAGCGAACTTCTCCAGCAGCGACCCCATGACCCCCATGACCAGCAGGTTGTCGCCCCAGATGAGCTTGTTCTTCCAACCCCTCCTCGAACGTGTCTCCTTCGTTGCCCTCGTAAGTATTGAAGAGGGACTGCTGTGAGCCGTCCTTTATCGCCTCGCGTGCGGCCCGGCTCTCGTTGACGGTTTCGATGACCTGGAACGGGAGATTGACGTGCGGGGTCTCCTTGAGCGTTCCGTCGTCGTTGTACTTGCCGGGCCAGACCAGTTCAGTCTTCGTGATGTCGATCTTCGCCATCTATCGCGTCTCCCGCGCCTGTTCGAGGTACTTCCGTCCGATTGGAGTCAAGCGGTAACGCTGCCTGCTGCTGCGCGGCTTGTCGGGGATTGTCATTTCGATCAAGCCGGCCTGCAGGGCCGGGATCAAAAGAGATGTGCGGAAATGGTCCGCGTGCTTCAGGCGGAGGGCCTGCTGGAGTTGTTGCCTGGTCATTGCGCCGGACAGCGCTTGCAGCAGCCGAACTTCCCCGGTGACTTCCCCGGTGACTTCCCCGGTAGCCTCAGGAAGTCCGGCCGCCGCCCGCACGTCAGGGTTGGGTCGGAAGGTGACGGTCACGAAGTCGTTGGCCTCGAACTCGGGTTCCGGGCAGTGCAGCTCTCTCGCCTCCTCGCGGATCCGGCGGATGCCTGTTCCCGCCTTCTCGATGAACTCGATGCGGTGCAGCAGGTCGGAGATCAACGCGTTCCGGCGGATGCTCCTGCGGCCAAGGTCGTTCAGTGTGAGCCCGCTGGGCAGGCCGCCGGGGCTGCTCACTTCGATGCGATCGGCGTAGAGCTCGACGAAGACGTTAGCGCCCTCGAAGAACCAGTCGCGGTGCATGACCGCGTTCGTGATCGCCTCGCGGAGGGCTTTCATGGGGTACTCCGGGACGTTCTGCCGTCGCAAGCCCTCGATCCGGTAGGCGGTGCGCGTGTTGCGCTCGATGAAGCGGATGGTGGCCTCTATGGGCCGGAGCAAGAATAACTTCCGTTTTTCGTTACATGGGTTCGATGGTGTAGTTCCACTTGGGGAGAAAGCTGCTCGGTGTCATGCGTAGCTCTCGCATCTGCGCGTCGGTGACCTTGACGCCGGTCTTGTAGGTCTTGCGCACCAGGTGCGCGCGCACGCGCAGTCCGGTGGCGGTGCGTGTGGTGCGCAGGTACTTCAGGATGGTCTCGTAGCTGTCCAGCGGGCGGCCTGCCCAGTTCTTGCTGACCGCACAGAAGAGGCGGTGTTCGATGGGGTTCCATTTCGACGTGGCCGGCGGATAATGGGCCACGGTCACGCGCAAGCGGTGCCGGTTGCAGAGGCGATGCTGCAGGTTGAACTTCCAGGCGCGCGCGGTGCAACTGTTGCTGCCGCCCCCATCGGCTAGGATCTGGAGGGCTTCAGCCTCGGGATAGTGCTTGTGCCCTTCGGTGCGCCACCACTTCTCGATGCAGTCGACGGCGAACGCCGGGGTGTCGGCGGTTTGGCCGACGAAGACGGTGCCGGCATTGGCGCGCACGTCGTAGATGCCGTAGGGGATGGCGCGGCCCTCGGCCGCGGATGGAAAGTCGTGGTCGTTGACCAGTTCGGGGCTGTGGTCCCACTTGGCGCCGGCGTTCTTGAACGCGCCGACGAGTTCCTTCTTCTTGGTGTCGACGCTGATGACCGGCGTGTTGTCGACGGCGCAACGCTCGCGCAGTTCGGCGATGTGCTGGAACTGGTCGTCGCGGTTCGGATGCGAGGCGCCGGCACGCTTCTTGTGGTTGACGCGCAGCGAGAATCCCATCTTCTTGAGGAGCCGGGCGACGGTGCGCGCGCAGATGTCGGTGCCGAGCTTGCACAGTTCGGCGGCGACCTTGGCGGTCGTACGGCGTGTCCACTTCAGGCCGCGGACCGGGTCGCCGGCCGTCTCGTGGTCCATCAGCGCTTCGATGTGGGCGATGACTTCCGGCGTTTTTTTTCCGTCCGCGGACGCCCTCCGCCCGCGCGCCGCACCCGGTCGATCTCGACGTCGCGCTCGACGAGTTGCCGCCGGCCGGCGGCGACCGTCGACGGGTCGATGCCCAGCAGTTGGGCGATGCGCCGGTCGCCGCCCCACCCGCACTTGAGCGCTTCGAGTCCGGCGAACAGACGCCGCTGCCTCTCGTCGAGCAGGCTGGCGAACAACACGATCGCGGCGCGCAGCTCCTCCGGCATCAGGTCGGCCTCGGGCAGGGGCCGCACGAGTCCGGGCGTGGCCATCAACAGGCGCCGCGCGCGCAGTTGGTGGGCTTGGTGCGCGCGGTCGGCCGCGCAGTAGAGGAACTGGCCGGCGAGCTTGTGCCGCGTCAGCCGCCCGTCGGCGACGAGCTTGCGTAGCGGGTCCTGGGTGCCGACACCGAGCAGGTTGTCCAACTCGTCGACGAAGTGTCCGGCTTCGGCGTGGTTGACGAACGACTCGGCGGTCGCGATCAGGGTGCCGGCGCGGGAGAAGCGGACCCCGGCGAAGGACCACAGGCCGTGCTCGTCGAAGTCGGCGAGTGCGTCGAGGGTGTAGTAGCTGCCGCGATGCGAGTAGCTGGTGCGGGCGTTGAGGTCCTTGAGCTTGCGAAACGCGGTGCGCCTGCTGGCGCGGGGGCCGAGGGCCGCCATTACCTCGGGCAGCGTGGCGACGGTCTGCTTGCGGAGCAAGGCGTTGATCGTGTCGGCGGAGAACGCGGTTGGTCTCATTGTGGCACCATTACGTATCTATGTTTCCGTAATTATGCCATAAATCTGGACAGGCCTCTGCTCCCGGAATCCAGAGAACCTTTGCCTTGGCGGGGCGGGTCGACGCCACGACCGTTGCGGGACCGGTGTGCTCTATAGCGAGACTACAGGCGCTTCTAGGAAGTTATTTTTGCGCCGACCCTATGTCGGCCACGATTCCGCCGTCGAAGTCCTTGCGGTCCAGAATGTGGACCTTGTCCATGCCTCGCCCCAGCAGGCAGGTGACGTATGCTTCGGGAAAAAAATGGCGTACGTTTCGAGCGAAGAAGAGCACGCCGGCGTTGCGGAACAGCAGGCGCTCATCCGTTCGCTCGGCCGCTTCGATGTTTACCAGCACGTCCTCCACCGGCAGCCCGCCGGTGATGTTCGAGTAGCGGAGCCAGGTGTCGAATTTTTCGCGGTCGAAGTCCTCCGGGTACCGGAAGCGCGGACAGGGGGCGAGGTCGAACCGGATCACGCCCTCGGCACGAAAGAAGTCGCGGATCTCGTCGCGGCTCAGCTTCTGCGTCACCGCTCCCTGGCGCCAGAAGAAGCCGTCGCTGCATTGGACAGGCTTGGCGTCGCTCTCGCGGACGTGGACTGCGAAGACCTCCCCCACCGGTTCCGCGAACACATTCACCGGCGGATCGCAGTTGCGGGCGATGTCCTGGACGCGGGCACGCAGGAGATTGGAATCTCTGACCCCGGTCACGGTGCCGTCGTCACGTACCCCCAGGAGGATCTTCCCGCCGATGGTGTTCGCCAACGCCACGAGCTCCCGTGCGAACGAGGACGACAGGGACTCCTTGAACTCCAGCGTCGTGCCTTCGCCCTGCTGGATCAGGACTTCGAGATCCAGACGGGTCACGCAATCGCTCCTGGTTCCCGGATGATGCCCTCGGCGCGGCACAGCGTCCGCATGTCGCACTCCCGGCAGATCGCCGCGTCGGGGGGCGTCGCGACGGCGTACTCGCCGGCCCGGATGCGACGGACGGTGTCGTCGAAGTGCCGGCCCGCCTCCTCGACCCGTTCGGGGCGGTACGGCAGGGTCATCAGAGCGTCCTCCTTGCGCGGCTCCGAAGTCCAGTAGAGGAGGAGCCGATCCACGCGCTGGCCGCGCCGGCGCTCCAGAATGTGCGCGTAGGTACAGAGTTGCCGCTCGTAGGCGGCGACCACGTCCGGGTTGGCCCTCGGCCGCGGCGACGTCTTGAAGTCCAGCAGCTCGAGCTTGCCGTCTCCGCCGAGCAGCAGATCCACCTTGCCGCTGAGAATATAGTCGTTCTTCTCGAGCGAGACATCTACCTCGGTCTCGACGACTCGACGCATCTCGTCCTGGTTCTGCCGGAAGTAGTGGAGCACCTGCGCAAACGCCGATTCCTTCGCCCGGCCGCCGATGGGGCGGACGTCCGAGAGGCAAAGGACCTGGAACGTCCGCTCGAACAGCTCTTGGACCTGCGCCTCGTCGAGCGCGTCGAGCCGGCCGTCGAGTGCGAAACGGTGGATTTCCTCGATGGACTGGTGCACGAGCAGACCGAAGAAGATCACCGCGGATCGCGAAGGGGTGAAATCGTACTCGCGGAAGAACTGGTACTGCCGCGGGCAGGTCTCGTAGATCCGGAGGTCGCCGGTGAAGCTGTAGGTCTTCTTGACCGGTGCGCGTTCGTGCCTCACGAAGCACTGGGCGGCCAGCCGTTCCCGCTGGGCGTAGGGCCACTGAGGGAGCCCCTGCCAGATCGCGGCGAAGTGCTTCCGGGGCGGCTCGTGCGCGGTGAGCACCAGCACGTTGCGCGGTCTCGAGAAGGCCACATAGTGCAGCCGCATCCGGTCGAAGAGGGTGACCCGGCTTTCGGGCTCGAACGGCGGCCGGCGATGGAACGGGCCGAGATCCCGGTCGATTCGCTTGGGGCTGGAGATTTGCGTGGCGAGCGAGCCGACGACGACGACGGGAAACTCCAGCCCCTTGGCCTGATGGATCGTCATCACCTGCACGTGCCCGGCCGGGAAGGGACGGTCCGGATCCTCGTACTCGTTGATGCCGCCGTCGTGGAGGAGTCGCAGGAAGCTGGCGAAGAAGTGGAAGCGGATGAACTCGCGGTTGCGGTGCGTGACCACGGTGTAGTGGTAGTAGCTCTGGAAGACGTTCAGAAGTTGCGAGAAGACCGCCAGATTGCGCGCGGTGTTCTCGTGGCGAAGGGCGCTGCGAAAGGGATCGAGCGCCAGCAGGCGATAGAAGTAGTCGGCCGGGCGCGTGTCCAGCGTCTCGCCCTCCCGCAGGGCCGCGATCTCGCCGGTCCACCGTTGGAGCGCGTGGGCCAGCGGGTGCGGAGTGCCGAACTCCCGGCCCAGGTGGACGATGGCATCGTCGACGTACCGCGCCAGATGCGCTACCGCGCCGCCGACCTGCCCGCGCCCGCTACCGTGCCAGCCAAACAGGACCGCGTAACAGGCAACCAGGCGACGGACCGTCGGTATCTCGAAGAAAGCCCGGGCGCGCGGGCAGAACGCGGGGATGCCCTTCGCCTCCAGAGCCTCCAGATACGGGGCGCTGTGATCCTCGCGGACGCTGTGCAGCAGGAGGGCCACCTGGGCGTAGTCGGCGATGACGCCGTTCTCCCTCAGAAACGCGACCAGGTCAGCGAAACGGCCGGCCTCGTCGCGACGGTCGCGCCCCCAGATGCCGATGACGGCCGGGTAGTCCGGATGCGCCCCCTGCGCGTCGGCCTCGATCGTCTTGTCATGGCGAAACGAGTCGCCTCGCGGACTGGACCAGTCGGCCGAGGCCATCCAGCGGGCGCAACGCTCCACGATCGAGCGGTGGGAGCGGTAGTTGGTGGTCAGTCTGACGGTGACGCACGCAGGGACCCGTTGTGGGAACTCCAGGATGTTGCGGACCGTGGCGCCGCGGAAACGATAGAGGCTCTGATCCTCGTCGCCGACCACACATAGGTTGCCGCGCGCTCCCGCCAGCTTCAGCAAGAGCTGTTCTTGAACGTAGTTGGTGTCCTGGTACTCGTCAACCAGAACGTAACGGAGATCTCGGGTGACGGCAGCGGCGACCTCCGGATCAGTCAGCAGGTCGTGCACCATCCGCTGCAAGTGGGCGAAGTCGATACGATTGGCGTCGAGCAGGGCCTGCTCGTACCGCCGGCAGGCGACGCCGATGTGATTGAGGAAGGGGTCACCGGCAGACACGAGCCGATCGAGATCGATCAATTCCTCGGTCATCTTGTCGAAGTAACCGCGCGCGCCCTCGATCGCCGTCCAGCGGGTTCTCCAGCGGGTGACGTAAAGGTCGTCCTCGGGCAGGCCGATGATCTCATCGAAGTGCTCGAGGATGAACAGAAGCTGCGTCAAATCGTCCAGCGTCTCGTAGTCGTGCCCGAGCCCGGTCCGGTGGCGGTACCGGGTGAGCACTCGATGGCAGTAGCCGTGGATGGTCGAGATCGTCAGATCGGATAGATCGCCCTCGTACTGAACTGTTCGGGCCGCCGCGGCCAGCCGGTCGCGCATCT
The DNA here is from genome assembly GCA_965116825.1 of Vicinamibacterales bacterium. Taxonomy (GTDB): domain Bacteria; phylum Acidobacteriota; class Vicinamibacteria; order Vicinamibacterales; family UBA8438; genus WTFV01. The sequence continues at coordinate 384,264 of OZ220736.1, read as the reverse complement.
CGAGGGCGGCTTTCTGGGTGAAGGTGCACAGCACGATCTCCTTCGGCTGCGCCTCCTCCAGCAGCAGGAGGTTCAACGCCCGCAGGACGATGCAGTGCGTCTTGCCGGAGCCCGGCCCGGCGACGACCAGCAGCGGCCCGTCACGATGGCCGACGACCGCGCGCTGGGCGTCGTCGAGCTTCGGGAAGTGCGCCAGAATGCGGGGAGCGACCGTCACAGGAGGCGTTCTTTCCGAAAGCTGAAGACCTGCTGCGCCGAGACGACAAGATGGTCCAGCACGCGAAGTTGGACCGTCTCGGCCGCCAACACGATGGCCCGCGTCAGGATCTTGTCGTGCCGGCTCGGCGTCACGTCTCCGTTGGGGTGGTTGTGCGCCAGGACGATCGCTGCCGCGCCCCGTTTCAGTGCCGTTTCGATCACCCGACGGGGGTAGACTGCCGCCCGGTCGATCGTGCCCTCTTCGAGTCGTTCGACGGCCTCGTGACCCTCGCGGTCGTCAGGCAGCAGCCGGTACGCGGAGTCCAGGTACGCGACCTCGAAGACTTCGATCCGGAGTTCCCCGAGCCGCATGCGCCAGAAATCCTCGAGGCGGGAGGGATCCGCGAGCGCGTCGCGTCCCTCGCTCCCCTGGCGCAGATAGAGGGTTGCCGCGGCCTTGATGATCCGCAGCGCGACTGGAGTCACGGTTCCGATGCCGCGGACGGACCGTAGCTCCTCGACCGGAGCGTCCAGGATGCCGCGGAGATTGCCGAAGCGCGCGATCAGGGCCTTGGCCGGCGGCTTGACGTCGCCGCGCGGAATCGCCAGGGTCAGCAGCAGCTCGACCACCTCGTAGTCGGCGAAGCCCTCGATACCCGACCGCAGGAATCGTTCGCGGAGGCGTTTCCGGTGACCGGCGACGTGAGCGTGGCCCTGCATGGCGAGTAGGGGTACGTCGGGTCGGTCCCGTTCGCGCAGTTGGTCGCTGCGTCCGAATCGCCCGTGCCGTCCCAAGTCGGAACTCTAATCGTAACCCTGTCCCCCGGGTAGCCCGTGTGGCGATGCGCCGGTCGATGAGGGGACACGGCACGTTACCTGTTCCCACTATACTGGGCCGATGGAATGGCCGCCTTGGGTCACGCTGGCGATGATTCTCGCGGCTGCCCTCTGGATTGTGCGCGAGATTCGGACCCTTGGCGAACGACTGGCGCACCTGGAAGGCCGTATCACGGGTTGGCAGGACCGTAGCGCCGGCGCCCCAACCATCCGCAGTGACGGCCGGTAGGAGTTTGCGCCGCAGGAATCGCGCCGGCAAACTCCCAACGCGACCAGTTGGGTTGCGCTGGAAGCCGGTCTTGAGTCAGCTCTCGGCGGCCAGCAGGTCCCGGGCGAGCCTCTCGTACAGATCGACCGCTTCGACCAGCTCGTCGATCCTGACGTGCTCCTCCGCCGTGTGCGCCACGTGGATGGAGCCGGGGCCGACCAGCAGCGGCTTCCCCCACGACGTCAGGAACGGGATGTCGGTGGTGAACGAGAAGGGGGCGGTCTCGAACCCGGGCAGGGTCGTCAGTCTGACGGGTGGGACGATCATGACGTCGTCGATGGATACCGAGCCGGGCATCGATGCATCGAGCCGCTCGCGCACCCGCGCCGCCGGCTCGACGGTGCGGAAGTTCACGTCGGCCTCGGCCACCGGCGGGACGACGTTGGGGGCCACGCCGCCCGACAGCACGCCGACGGTGTAGGTGGTGGCGCCGAGTACCGGATCGACCGGCAGGTCGAGAGCGCGGAGGGCGACGAGGGCGTCGAGGAGCTTCTCGACAGCCGATTCGCCCAGCTCGGGATAGGCGGAGTGGACGGCGCGTCCAGTCGCCGACAGGCGCACCCGGTACGCGCCCTTGGTGGCGGCGCCGAGGCGGTTGTCGGTCGGCTCGCCGTTGATCAGGTAACGCGAGCGGTTCGAGAGCCGGTTGGCGGCGCGGGCGCCGTGGCTGCCATTCTCCTCGCCCACCACGACGAGCAACCCGACGCGGTTCTCGCCCGACTCGCGGAGCCGGTCGAGGGCCATGATCTTGGCGGCCAGGATCCCCTTGGCGTCGCAGGCGCCCCGGCCGTACAACGTGCCGCCCTCAAGCCGGCTCGGAAAGAAGGGCGGGACGCAATCGATGTGCGTCGAATACACGGTTTCCGGCTCGGTCGCGCCCACCGTGGCGATGACGTTGACGCGGTCGTCGACCACCGGCTGCTCGGTGACCTGGTATCCCCGTTCGCGCAGGTCGCGGGCGAGCCAGGTGGTCACCGCGGCTTCCCCGCCGCTGGTCGAGTCGATATCGATGAGATTGCGGGCGAGGTCGACGAGCGGGGCGGCTAGCGGATCCATGCTTCGAGCTCCGTGCGCGTGTCCGTGGGATAGTGGCCGTCGGTGTCGGGCGGCATCATACACGCCACCGCGGGTCGCCGTGACCTGCCGTGCGCGACCGGGGAGAATGCCGGGGGCCCTCCGGCGCTCACGGCCACAGGTCGGCGAGGCTGAAGGTGACAGCGTCGAAGGGGCGGATGGCGACCGGGTCTTCGTCCTTGGCGGTGGCGATCAGCACCCAGTCTCCGTCCCGCAGCTCGAAAGCCTCGAGGGTGCGGTCCACCGGGTCGACGAGCCACAGATGCTGCACTCCCTCCCGCGCGTAGATCGGGCGCTTGCCGTGCAGGTCGAGCTTGCGGGTCGAGGCCGAGAGCACCTCGCACACCCAGTCCGGGGTCTGTGTGAAGTATGCCGCGTCGGGATATTCCGGCATGCGTTCGCGGAGCCAGCCCGCCAGATCGGGCACGAGAATGTCCTCGCCGAAGTGGAACTCCGGCTCGTCGATGATCCACCACCCGCCCGGGCCGCCGCGGCCGAACTGGAAAGGGTTCGAGAGGTCGGATCCGAGAGACGAGCTCGCGAGCGCATGGGGTGCGGCCGGCCGCGGCTGCGTGTAGAGCGTCCCGTCGATGATCTCGGCCACTCGGTGCGGCGGTGCGTCGAGCACGTCCTGGTAGGTCGCCCGCGCGGGGGCAGTGGAAGCGGCCCGGGCGGCTAGCGGATCCATGCTTCGAGCTCCGTGCGCGTGTCGGTGCGGTCGTCGCGGTACTTGACGATGACCGGTGTGGCGAGCGACAACCCCCAGGCGGGTCCCGCGCCGCTGGTGACGGCGCGCGCGCCGGGGACGACGACCGCACCCTCCGGCACCACCGTCGGCTCGCCCGCGGCCGGCCGGATGATGCGTCCCAGCGGCAGATCGTAGATCGGCGTGGAGCCGGTCAGCACGGTGCCGGCGCCGATGACCGCCCGGCGCTTGACCACCGCGCCCTCGTAGAGACCGGTGTTGCCGCCCACCAGCGCGTCGTCTTCCACGATTACCGGCAGGGCGCCGACCGGCTCGAGCACGCCGCCGATCTGCGCCCCGGCGCTGACGTGGACGCCGCTGCCGACCTGCGCGCAGGACCCGACCAGGGCATGGGAATCGATCAGGCTGCCGTCACCCACCCAGGCGCCGATGTTGATGTACATCGGCGGCATGCAGATGACCCCGCTGCCGAGAAAGGCCCCGTCGCGCACCGAGGAGCCGCCCGGTACGAGCCGCACGTTCGACGCGGTCGACAAGGGGCGAAGCGGCAACGTGTCCTTGTCCAGCCAGGGCGAGTCGGCGCTGGGCGAGTCGAACGCCACGACGTCGCCGCAGCGGAATCCGACCAGGATGCCCTGCTTGACCCAGGCGTTGACGCGCCAGCCAGTCGGCGACGACGGATCGGGCTCGGCCGCGCGCACGCGGCCTGCGGCGAGCTCCCTCCTGAGCGCCGCGAACGCGGCGCGGGCTTCTTCCCGGTCGGCCTCGGCCGCCTGGGCATGGAGTTGCTGTATGCGTTCGGCGAGTTCCATGTCCGTTTCGACTCCGCGGTCTCGATGCCCCGCCTGGGGCGACGTGTTCAGGTCGTGGCCGCCGGCGCGGCGCCACGCGATCTCATGCCGGTGAGGCCTGCCGCGCCGGTGAACGGTCCGCTTTCGACACCCCGGTCGCCGCCAGCACCGCGGCGATGCGCGCGTGCGCGGCGGGCGCCGGCGGCGCCATGGGCAGACGGTAGTGCAGGTCGAGGAGCCCGAGCTCGGCCATCGCGGCCTTGACCGGGATCGGATTCGACTCGACGAAGTTGACCTGCATCAGCGGCAGCAGCCGCTCGTGGGTGGCGCGCGCCGCCGCGAAGTCGCCCGCCGCCGCCTGATCGACGAGGGCCGCCATGGCGGCCGGCGCCTCGTTCGAGATCACCGAGATCACCCCCGTGCCGCCGAGCACCATCACCGCCAGCGTGAACGCGTCGTCTCCGGAGAGGACGCAGAACTCGTCGGGCACCGCGCGGCAGATCTCGCAGATCTGGCCGAGGTCGCCGGAGGCTTCCTTCACGCCGACGACGTTGGCGATCTCCGCGAGCCGCAGCAGCGTGGCCGGGGCGATGTTGCAGGCCGTCCGACCCGGCACGTTGTACAGCACGATCGGCAGGTCGGTGGCGTCGGCGATGGCGCCGTAGTGCCGAAAGAGCCCCTCCGGGGTGGGCTTGTTGTAGTACGGCGTGACGGAAAGGATGCCGGTCGCGCCGGCCCGTGCGAGGTCGCGCACGAGCTCGACGGCGGCCCGCGTGTCGTAGCCGCCCGCCCCGGCCAGCACCGGTGCGGCGCCGTTTGCTTCATCGACCACGAGCTCGACGACGCGCAGCTTCTCGGCGTGTGAGAGTGTAGGGCTCTCCCCGGTGGTCCCGCAGGGGACGAGGAAGTGCACGCCGCCGTCGATCTGCCGCCGCGCCAGCCGCCTGACCGCTGCCTCGTCGACGGCGCCGCTCGCCGTGAACGGCGTGACGAGGGCCGTGCCGCATCCCGCCCAGCGTGTCTGCATGACGCCCCCCGCGAATCAGTCGATGCCGAGCACGTCGCGCATCGAGAACCAGCCGCGTCTGCCGCGCACCCAGCGCGCCGCCTCCAGCGCGCCCCGCGCGAACGTCGCCCGGTCGCGGGCCGTGTGGGTCAGGGTGATCGTGTCGAACGGACCGTCGTACCCGACGGTGTGCATGCCCGGCATGCGGCCGGCGCGCGTCGACGCCACGTCGATTTTCCGGGTGTACCCCGCCGCCTGCATCGCGTTCCGCAGGGCGAGGGCGGTACCCGAGGGAGCGTCCTGCTTGGCGTCGTGGTGCCCCTCGTGGATCCAGCTTCCGAAGTCCTCGTAGCGTGCGAGCAACGCCGCGCTCCGCTCGACGACGGCCTGGAACAGGTTGACCCCGAGCGAGAAGTTCGCGGCGTGCACCACGCCGATTTCCGCTTGGGCTGCGATCCGCCTGGTCTCTGCTTCCTGCGCTTCCCAGCCGGTGGTGCCGATGACGACGTCGATGCCGCGCGCCGCCAACTTCGCGACGTTGGAACCGACCGAATCGGCCAGCGAGAACTCGATCGCCACGTCGGCGTCGGGCAGCGAGGGCGAGTCGATGCCCTCGCCGTGCAGGTTGTTGTGGACGTCGAGGCGCTCCACGACCTCACAGCCGTAGCCGGCGCTCAGCGCGTCTATGGCCTTGCCCATCCGGCCGTAGCCGACCAGGACGATGCGCACGCTCATTGCGGCGCTGCTTCCCCGAACGCGGACGCTTCCGCGTCGTTCGCCACCCGGCGAATCAGCGACGCGCCCTTCCTGCGCTCCGCCGGCGTCCGAATGACCCGCTTGATGGTCACGGCCATGATCGGCGGCTCCGCGAGACGAGCGCGCGGTGAAACTGGAACCGGTACATTCGACACGAATTATACTCGCGCGCCGAGCCCCGCCGGCCCGGACGCGGCGCCATCCGGCGTCGTGGCGCGTCGCGACATCGAGGAGCATGCAGATGGCGATTCCCGAGACCATGCGCGTCGTCGAGATAACCGAGCCCGGTCCGCCGGACGCGCTACGGATCAGGACCCGGCCGGTACCCGTCCCCGGCGCGGGCGAAGTGTCGATCCGGGTAGCTGCGGCAGGTGTCAACCGGGCCGACACGATGCAGCGCAAGGGAAATTACCCGCCGCCTCCCGGCGCTTCCGACATTCCGGGGCTCGAAGTCTCGGGGACGGTCGCGGCGGTGGGGGAGGGCGTCTCCGACCTGGGCGTGGGCGACGAGGTGTGCGCGCTGCTCACCGGCGGCGGGTACGCCGAGTACTGCCTCGCGCCGGCCCCCCAGTGTCTGCCGATTCCCGCGGGTGTTTCGCTCGTCGACGCCGCGGCGCTCCCGGAGGCATACGCTACGGTCTGGACCAACGTCATCGACCGCGGCCGGCTCGAGGCGGGCGAATCGCTGCTCGTGCACGGCGGGTCGAGCGGGATCGGCACGGTGGCCATTCAGCTCGCACGGCTGTTCGGGGCGCGCATATTCGCCACCGCCGGGACGCCGGCCAAGTGCGCGGCCTGTGTCGAGCTGGGCGCCGAGCGCGCCATCGACTACCGTGCGGAGGACTTCGCCGCGGTCCTGGGCGAGGCGACCGGCGGCCGGGGCGTCGACCTCATCCTCGACATGGTCGGCGGCGCCTACCTGCAGCGCAATCTCGCGTCTCTCGCCATCGAAGGCCGGCTGGTGGTCATCGCTCTCATGGAAGGGGCGACGGCGGAGCTCGATCTGGCGCGGCTGATGTCGCGCCGCCTGACCGTTACCGGGGCGACCCTGCGAGCCCGATCGATCGCGCAGAAGGCGGAGATAATGATGGCCCTGCGCGCCCGCGTCTGGCCGCGGTTCGCCTCCGAGGAGTTGCGGCCGATCGTGCACGCCGCCTATCCGCTGGCCGACGCGGCCGAGGCGCACCGGGTCATGGAGTCGAGCGTCCACACCGGCAAGCTGCTGCTGGTCCCCTAGCCGAACAGGCGGTCGAAGTTGTCGGCGAAGATCGCCGCGCGGCCTTCGGCATCGAGACCGATTGCGTCCAGCGCGGCCCGTTGCGCTTCGTGAACCGGCCGCTGCCAGCCTCGTGGAAAGAACGACGAGTCGGACCCGAACAGGATGCGCTCGGGACCCAGCACCGCCAGGGCCTGGCGGAACACGTCGGTCAGGCTCAACCCGGGCGTGTACTTCATCCAGCCGTTCGAGCTCGACGTATCGACGTGGATGTTCGCCGCCAGGTCGGCGGCCATCAGCGTCTCGCGGAGGAAGCCTGCTCCGAAGTGCGGGACGATCACCGGGACGCTCGGAAAAGCGGAAGCGACCTGCGCGACCGCGAGCGGATCGCCGAGCCGGACGTCGAAGCGCGACGCCAGACCGAGCTTGCGGCGGACGCCGACCGATAACACGCCGCAGTGGACGAAGACGGCGCGGCCGTGGTCGGCCGCCGCTCGAAAGACCGCCGTGACGCACTCGTCGTCGAGGGCGAAGCGGTGCATCGCGGGGAACAGGCAGGCGCAGCGCAGGCCGTGCTCCCCGAAGCCTCGCCGAACCCCCGCCTCGGCGCCCGGCGCCGCCGGGTTCACCATGAACAGGCCGGCGAAGCGGGAGGGATGCCGCGCCACCGCGGCGGCGACGGATGCCTCGTCGCCGGGGACGCTGGCCATGAGTGCTGCGCGCCCGACGCCGTGGCGGTCGAGCTCGGCCACCCAGCGGTCGGCCAGTTGCGCCGGGTCGCCGGGCGGATCCCAACCGAGCGCCGCCGGCAGATCGACGGCCGGGTCCGCCGCGCGCGGGGCCGCCGGATCCCGGGCCAGCGCGGTGAAGAAAGCCGCCGAGAAGAAGTGACAATGCGCGTCGTCGAGTCGCGCGGAATCGGGTGCCGTCATGGTGTCCTCGCCGGAGTGCCGCCGAAGCTGCGGGCGGTCGACGCAGGTTGGTTTCTCCGGTCGTCGTGCGGCAGTATACTGGCCGCGGAGTCGAGACAATGGCAGCAGCCAAGGCCGGCCGGAACGACCCCTGTCCGTGCGGCAGCGGGCGCAAGTACAAGCAGTGCTGCGCCGTCAAGCAGGACGGCGGAAACAAGTTCGGCACCTACGCGCTCATCGCGGTCCTCGTGGCGATCGCGGGAGTGCTCGTCTACACCTTCACCGCGGACGGCGGATCCGGCTCGCGGCAGGTGTGGGACCCGGTGCACGGCCACTACCACACGGTGCCCTGAACCGGCGGGGCCACGGCGTGACGCAGCCGCCCCGCGCGGGGCCGACGCCACGGCGGCCGCAGTGTGTCCGGGGCGCCGCCCCGGGGGCCGGACCTCACGAGACAGGACATGGAATACGTCAACCTGGGCCGCACCGGCCTGCGCGTCTCGCGCCTCTGCCTCGGCACGATGACCTTCGGGTCGACCGCGTGGCGCCCCTGGATACTCCCCGAGGATGCCGGCCGCCCGTTCATCCGGCGCGCGCTCGACGCCGGCATCAACTTCTTCGACACCGCGGACATGTACTCGCGCGGCGTCAGCGAACAGATCGTCGGCCGCGCGCTGAACGACTTCACGACGCGCGACCAGGTCGTGATCGCCACCAAGGCGTTCTTCCCCATGGGCGACGGGCCGAACGACCGCGGCCTGTCGAGAAAGCACCTGTTCGACGCCATCGACGCCTCGCTGCGGCGGCTCGGGACCGACTACGTCGACCTCTACCAGATCCACCGGTTCGACCCGCACACCCCGATCGAGGAGACGCTGGAGGCGCTGAACGACATCGTCCGCGCGGGCAAGGCGCGCTACATCGGCGCGTCGAGCATGTACGCGTGGCAGTTCGCGCAGATGCTGCAGGTGGCGGAGCGCCACGGCTGGGCGCGCTTCGTGTCGATGCAGAACCACTACAACCTCGTCTACCGCGAGGAGGAGCGGGAGATGCTCCCGCTGTGCCGCGCCGAGGGAGTCGGCATCATTCCGTGGAGCCCGTTGGCGCGCGGTTTCCTGGCCGGCAACCGCGATCGTGCTTCCGGTGCGGAGGAGAAAAAGGGCGGCGAGACGTTGCGGGCGCAGACCGACGAGTACGCCCGGTCGCTCTACTACGCCGATTCGGACTTCCGCGTCGTCGATGCGGTCGTTGAGATCGCACGAGGGCGCGGGGTCACCCCGGCGCAGGTTGCACTCGCCTGGATCCTCCGCCAGCCGGGAGTGACGGCGCCGATCATCGGGGTGACGAAGACCGAGCAGTTGGACGACGCCGTCGCGGCTCTCGAGGTCACGCTGGGCGACGACGAATGTCTGCGGCTCGAGGAGCCCTACGTGCCGCATCCCGTGCTGGGACACCAATAGGCGGCGGCGTCAGCCGACCAACGCGGATCGGCTGACCTGGGGAACGTCGATACGGTCGTTATGCCGAATCCCGTTCCAGCCGCTCCATCCCGGCTTCGTAGATCGCCCGCACCTGCCCGGTGACCTCGCGGTACCGCGCCAGCAGGTCCGCACCCGACATCGGCTTCCGTAACCGTCTCGCGAGCGGCTCGGCCGCGTCGGGGTCTGTCGAGATCGCGCCGCCGCCCGTGTCGGTGTGGATGCGCAGCACCGTCTCCAGCTCGCGCAGGAACCAGTAGGCGTCGCGGAGCGTGTCGGCCTCCACCGGGCGGAGGTAATCGGTCTCGGGCAGCGTCTCCAGCAGCCAGCGGGTGCCGGCGACGCGGAATCCGTTGCGCGCCGGCCCTTCCCGGAGTTGCAGCACCTGCAGCAGGAAGTCGATGTCGGCGAGCCCGCCGCGGCCGCGCTTCAGGTCCAGGTGGTCGCCGGCCGCCTCGCGGGCCAGCTCGTGCTCGATGCGGGAGCGGACGTGCCGGGCGTAGCCGGGAATATCGGGCGCCCACGGCCGGTAGACGAAGGCGTCGACGGTCTCGCGGACCTGCGCGGCGAGGGTCGCGTCGCCCCCGACGTGACGGCAGCGGGTCCAGGCCATGCGCTCCCAGGTCTCGGCCCGTTCCCGCAGGTAGCGTTGAAAGGCGGGGAAGGGAATCGCCAGCGCCCCCATCTTGCCCTCGGGGCGCAGCCGCGTGTCGATCTCGTACGCCGATCCGGCCGCCGTCCTCTTGGAGAGCAGGTCGTAGATGGCCCGCACGAACTTCTGGTGGCCCTGGAACCGGCCGGCATCGGTCGTCTCGCCGGCGTAGACGAACACGAGATCGAGATCCGAGTGCACGGTCAGCTCGCGGCTGCCGAGCTTGCCGAGGGCGAAGACGGTCCAGCCCGCGTTCGGGTCCGTTGCGTCCGGGGTGGGCGGGAGGTTCCTGGCCACCGCCCGCGCGGCGGCCTCGATGGCGCAGTCGGCGACGAGCGACAGCTTGTCGTTCAGCAGGCTCAGGCGCCGGCCGGTCAGCCACTCGGCGAGCACCTTGAACTCTTCTATCGCCTTGATGCGGCGGAAGGGATCGAAGCGCGACGGCAGGTCGTCGCCGTTCGCGATCACCTCGTCGAAGGCCGCGATCACCGCGGTGCGAAAGGCATCCCGATCCAGGTCCACGGCGGTCAGGAAATCGAGCAGCTCGGGGTAGGCGGCGAGCCGCGCGGCGAACAGGTCGCCGGCGTCGAGGCCGATCAGCAGCCGGCGCCGCAGCGCGTCGTTCTCGAGCAGCGTGCGATAGAGCGCCGCGGGCGCCCCTCCACGGGCGACGACCCTCTCGAGGCGGATCAGGACCTGCCCCGGCGCGCACAGCGGCGTCTCGCTCGCAAGGATCGACGCCAGCAGGTTCGCCAGGAGGTTGCGCGAGGACGACCGGCCCTGCGACGGCGCCGCGTCGAGCGCCCTGATCGCCTGCAGCGCCCCGTCCGGGTTTTCGACGCCGGCCTCGGCGAGCCGCGTTCGTCCCTGGTCGTCGTCGATCTCGCCGGCCAGCAGCCGGAACAGCTCGCGCCCGGCCAGCCCTTCCTCGCCCGTCTCGTCGTGGAAGAGGTTGGCGTAGACGGCGTGCACCCGCTCCCGGTGGCGGTCGAGCACGGCGGTGAGCGTCTCGATCTCGTCGAATCCGAGCCGCCGCGCCAGGGCCCGCAGGCCGCGGGCGCTGGCCGAGAGGCTGTGTGTCTGCTGGCCCTCGGCCGCCTGCAGACCGTGCTCGATGTTGCGCAGGAAGATGTAGGCGGTCGAGAGGTCGGCCTGCACCTCCGGCTCGATGAAGTCGTGGGCGCCGAGCTGGTCCAGGGCGGTCAGCGTGTGGCCGGTTCGCAACGCCGGCTGGTCGCCGCCGTAGATCAACTGGAACACCTGCGCGAACAGCTCCACCTCGCGGATGCCGCCGCGGCCCTCCTTGATGTTGAGGTCGAGGTCGCCGTGACGCGCATGTTCGCGGTCGGCGCGCGCCTTGTAGCGCGCGAGCTCCTCGATCGCGGCGTGATCGAGGTACTTGCGGTAGACGAACGGCGTGACCATGTCGACGAACCGCCGGCCGAGCTCCAGGTCGCCGGCGATCGGCCGCGCCTTCAGCATCGCGAACCGCTCGAACGTCTCTCCGAGGCTCTCGTAGTACTGCGCCGACTGCTTCAGCGAGTAGACGAGGTTGCCGCCCCCGCCCATCGGCCGCAGGCGCATGTCGACGCGGTAGAGGTAGCCCTCGGCGGTGTGGTCGGCCAGCAGGCTGGTGAGACGCCGCCCGAGCTTCTGGTAGCGTCCGTGGGCCGCGCCGGCCTCCTCGGCCGAGGCGTCGTAGAGGTAGATGAGGTCGATGTCGGAGCTGTAGTTCAGGTCGCGGCCCCCGAGCTTGCCCATGCCGATGACCGCGAACCGCCCCGGGAGCGGACCCTGCCTGCCGGCCGCCTCCGCGGCGACGATACGCAGCGTCCGGTCGACGATGGCGTCGGCCAGGTTGGACAACTGCGTGGTGGTCGTCGTCAGCGACTCCCGGTTCAGCATCCCGAAGAGATCGCGCGCCGCCACGCGCAGCATCTCTCGCCGCTGGAAGCGCTTGAGGACGTTCACCTGCTGTTCGACGGTCTCCGCGTTGTCCACCAGCCGGTCCAGCTCGGTCTCGTAGTCGACGCGGTCGGGCGGTGCGGCGTCGAGCCGTTGCCGCAGCCAGTAGAGGTACTCCGGGTTGCGGATCAGGATCTCGCTCAGGAACGGCGAGGTACCGAGGATCTGCATCAGGATGTCGAGCAGGCGCGGGTCGGCGGCCAGCTCGCGAACGAACCCGGCCCTGGGCGTGCGCGCGCCCACGTAGCGGCAGAAGCCGACCAGCGCGGCGTCGGGATCGGGTGTCGTCGAGAGGATGTCGAGCAGCGTGGGGGCCAGGTCGCCCAGCGCCAGTCGGCCGGGCAGGTCGTCGGCGAGCTGTTGCAGGTGCTGGTCGGCCGCCGCGCCGTCGCGCGGGCCGAAGCGTTCGAGGAAGCGCGCCGCGGCGTCCGGCGACAGCTCCTTGGCGAGAAAGATGTCCCGCGGCGTCAGGGTGTCCATGTCAGCGTTGGAAGGGGTCGGGTCGTCAAAAGTACATTAGAAATGACGACGTCATGTACAAGCGGATGGCGGCAGCGGTCCATCGGGTCAGGTGGTCAGGTGAACACGCCCAGTGCAGCGAGCAGGCTCTGCTCCACGCGCGCCATTTCTTCGGCCGACAGCTCCGTCAACGGTCCGTCGCCGAGCCGCCGGCGATCGAGGGTGCGCGGCTGATCGACGGTGACCTGAGAGTCCATCCGCAGGCGGTCGCGGGCGCGAATCGTGACGCGAAGCGGTTCCGTGTCCGGACGGACAGCAGCGGTGAGCGGCAGGACGATCACCGTGCGGGATTGGGCGGCGGTCAACCAGTCGCCCTGCACGACGAGCACGGGACGGATCTTGCCCACTTCGTGACCGCGATCGGGATTCAGGTTGGCCGTCCAGACCTGCCCCCGCCGGATTGCAGCGTTCATGGCGTGCCGGGTTTCGCCGGCGGTTCGTCGGCCGGAGCTTGCCGTTCCACCAACTCCAGTGCCTCGTTGTCCAGCGGCAAGGCTTCGGCCGCCAACACGGCGGCCGCGCGGCCGTCAATCGCGCCCGCGGCCCGCGCAAGGCGCTCGCGGAGGCGCTCGCGACGTTGGCGCGCCAGGAACTGCTCCAGGGCCGTGCGCGCCAGCAACGACTTGGGCTGCCTGGCGGCGCGGGATTCTTCGCTCAGGCGCGTGTCGAGATCCTGCGAGAGCCGAATGCTCAGAATGGCCATGCCTCGCACGTATCGTAGCGCATTCTGAAGTACGTTTCGTTACACGCTCCTGGAGCCGACGGAGAGAACCCCCTGCCGCGGGGAGTATCAGGAGAGAACCCCCTGCCGCGGGGAGTATCAGTGGGAGTGCCAGGCGGCGGGGGAGGTGAACAACGCGGGTTGTGCTGTCGACGGAAGGAGGACCAGGCGCCGGCGGCGTCCCAGAGCCCAACGCACCGGGACGCCGCCGAGCAGGAAGCTGCGACGACTAGATGTCGAAGTAGAGCGCGAACTCCCACGGGTGCGGCCGCAGGCGGATCGCGTCGATCTCGTTCTCCCGCTTGTAGGAGAGCCAGGTCTCCACCACGTCCTTCGTGAAGACGTCGCCCTTGAGCAGGAACTCGTGGTCCTTCTCCAGGGCGTCGAGCGCCTCGGACAGATCGGCCGGCGTGCTGTCGATCTGGGCCTTCTCCTCCGGCGGGAGGTCGTACAGGTCCTTGTCGAGCGGTCCCGGCGGCGTGATCTTGTTCTGGATGCCGTCGAGGCCCGCCATCAGCAGCGCGCTGAACGCGATGTAGCCGTTGCAGGTCGGGTCGGGGAAGCGGGTCTCGATGCGCTTCGCCTTCTCGCTGCTCGAATAGACCGGGATGCGGACCGCGGCGCTGCGGTTGCGCATCGAGTAGATCAGGTTGATCGGCGCCTCGTAGCCCGGCACCAGCCGCCGGTAGGAGTTGGTGGTCGGGTTGGTCAGCGCGAGCAGCGCCGGGGCGTGCTTGAGGATGCCGCCGATGTAGTGGAGCGCCGCGTCGCTGAGGTCGCCGTAGGTGCCCGCCTCGAAGAACTGGTTCCTGCCGTCCTTCCAGACGCTCTGGTGCACGTGCATGCCGGACCCGTTGTCCTGGAAGATGGGCTTCGGCATCAGCGTCACCGTCTTGCCGTGGCGCCGGGCCACGTTCTTGACGGCGTACTTGTACTTCAGCAGCTTGTCGGCCATGCTGACCAGCGAGTCGAAGCGCATGTCGATCTCGGCCTGCCCGGCGGTGCCGACCTCGTGGTGATGGACCTCGATCTCGACGCCGATCTGCTCCAGGGTGAGCAGCATTTCGGTGCGCAGGTCCTGGTGGCTGTCCATGGGCGGCACCGGGAAGTAGCCTTCCTTGTACCGCGGCTTGTAGCCGAGGTTGCGCGAGTTGCCGGCGGCGTCCGGGTTCTCCGCGCGGCCGGCGTTCCAGAAACCTTCACCCGCGTCGATGTGGTAGTAGCCCTCGTTGTAGGTCTGCCCGAAGCGGATGTCGTCGAAGATGAAGAACTCGGGCTCGGGACCGAAGTAGGCGGTGTCGCCGATGCCGGTCGACTTCAGGTACGCCTCGGCTTTCTGGGCGATGTGGCGCGGGTCCCGCGAATAGGACTCGCCGGTGATCGGGTCCTTGATGTTGCAGATGAGAACCAGCGTGGTCTCGGCTGCGAACGGATCGACGAACGCGGTCGACGGATCCGGAAACAGCAGCATGTCGCTCTCCTGGATCTGCTGGAACCCGCGGATGCTCGATCCGTCGAACCCGATTCCCTCCTCGAAGATGTCCGCGGAGAACTCCTTCGCCGACACGGTAAAGTGCTGCCACAGCCCGGGCAGGTCGACGAAGCGCAGGTCGACGACCCGGATCCCCTCGTCCTTGATCTTTGCCATCACGTCGTTCGCTGTCATTCGGTTACCTCTCGTTCTGCGAAATGGTGCCTACCTTGCGCCGAGACGCCGAGCCGTTGCAGGCACGGCCCGCCCCCTACACGACGTCCCGCTCACCCGTCCGAATTATCCGGCTCTGCTCGACCGGCAGCACGAAGACCCTTCCGTCCCCGATTTCACCCGTCCGCGCCGCATCCATGATGGCGTCGATCGCGGCCTCGACCATGTCGTCGGCCACCACGACCTCGATCTTGGCCTTGGGCAGCAGGCTGATGTCGTACTCCCGGCCCCGGTACACGGTCGTATGGCCGCGCTGGCGGCCGTGGCCGCGCACCTCGCTGACCGTGATGCCCGAGATGTCCTGCTTGGAGAGCGCGTCCTTGATGGTGTCGACCCGGTTGGGGCGGACGATGGCCTCGATCATCTTCATGGCGATATCTGTAAGCGGTTCACGAACTGGCCAGAGCCTCCTGCAACTCGTTCGTCAGCGTCCGCTGTTCCTCGTCCGACAGCTTGGCGCGATCCTTCGTGATGTGGAAGACGTCGATGGCCAGCGTGCCCTCGGTCGAGATCAGCACGAGGTCGATGTTGCAGCCGCCGGCCGACAGGACGTGGCTGAGACGATAGAGCAGGCCCCAGGCGTTCGCGGCCACCACTTCGAGGACCGTGAACCGCCGGGAGTAGTGATTGTTGAAACGGACGGTCGGCCTCGCCCGTTGCTGCGGGCGGCTGGTCGACCGCGAGCCCCAGCGCCCGCGCAGCTTGTCGGCGATGTCGACGTTTCCGCCGATGACGTCCTCGAGCAGCGCGGTCAACTCGTCGCGGGCCACCCGGTTCAGGCGCAGATACCCTTCCTGGTCCGCGAACTGAAAGATGTCCAGCACGAGGCCGTGCCGGTTGGTCATCGCCTGTCCGCGCAGAATGTCCATGCCGAAGTAGGACAGGACGCCGCACACGTTCGCGAACAGGCCGGGTTGATCCAACGCAATCGTGCTGAGCTCCCAGGCGGCATCCTTCTGTTCGAGCAGCGACCGTACCTCCCGCGGCTCCAGCCCGCGCGCGAGGCGGACGTGCTCGTAGACGCGCGGCCGGTCGACCACGCGCAGGTAGCGTTGGGGGAGTCCCTCGATGAACGCATCGAAATCCTCAGCCGACACGTCGGCGGGCCGCTGTGCGCTCAGCTCGCCCCGGACCGCGTCCGCGTCCTCGATCGCGTCGTCACCGTAGCCGAGCGTCAGACGGTTGTAGGTGTCGACGTAGAGACGCCACAGCATCTCCTCCTTCCACGGCGTCATGACGCCGGGACTGACGGCATCGACGTCGGCGAGGGTCAGCAGGCAGAGCAGCTTCAGCCGCTCCTCGGTGCCCACCAGTCGGGCGAACTGCGTCGCGGTCTCGGGATCCTCCACGTCGCGCCGGAACGCCAGCACGGACATCTGCAGGTGGTGCCGGATGAGGAACTCGACCGTGGCGATCGACTTCTCGGGGAGCCGGAGGCGGCGCAACGCGCCGATCGCCATGCGCACCCCTTCTTCCGAGTGGTTCTTGTTGGTCCACTTGCCGACGTCGTGGAACAGAAGCGCCAGCACCAGCAGCTCCGGCTGCTCGAGCTCGCGGAGCACCCCGGCGAAACGCTTCCGGCTGTCCGTGCGCGGCGTGCACAGGTGCTCCACGTTGCGGATGGTGCGCAGCGTGTGCTCGTCGACCGTGTACTTGTGGTAGAAGTCGCGCACGACGAGGCAGTAGACCTTCTGGAACTCGGGGAACATCCTGCCCAGCAGGCCGCGCCCGTGCATGTCGGAGAGCCGCGCATACAGACCCGGCCGCGGTTGCAGCACGCGCAGCAGCCGGTCGCGTTCCGCGTCGGTGGGGAAGAAGCTCTCCGGCGCGTAGCGCTCCCCGTGGCGCTCGATGCAGGTGAGCACCTGTTCGGACACTTCCACGTCTTCGTTCAGCGCCGCCTCGAACGGGCGCAGCCAGCTCTGCGGATGGATCGAGGCCAGGGTGCCGTCGACGAACCGGATGCCGTCCCAGGCGCTCTCGAGGTCGTCGCCGATCGGCTTGAGGGTGTGGTTCTTGTCCGGGGGCGCCTGAGACGACTTGAGCACCGTCATCATGGAGCGGTCTATCCGCCGCGCATGGTGGTAGTAGGTGCTCATCAGCAGCTCGACCTGCCGCCGCTTCTGCTCGCCCGGCGATTCGAAGCGCTGCGCGACGACCTCCTGCATTCCATGGTCGAGGACGTTGACGTTGTGTCCCCGTTCCATGTGGACGATGGAGCGGACGCGCAACATGAAGTCCTCCGCCTCGTCCAGGCGCCCGACGTCGGTGTACGGCTCTCCCGGCGCACCTTGGGCCATGCGGGCCAACAGCCGGATGGCGGTCGCGTCGCGCAGCCCGCCGGGGGCGTCCTTGATGTCCGGCTCGAGCTGGAAAACCGTGTGGTTGAACTGCCCGTGGCGTTTCCGGGCCAGTTCGATCAAAGCCGCCCGCATCGGGGCGCGCCAGGGCGATGCCGCGGTCAGGCAGGCCTTGACGGAGCGCTCGAAGACGTTCGGGTCGCCGACGAGAAACCGGGCGTCCAGCAACGCCGCGAGGTACTCCGGGTTGTCCGTCTCGGGTTTGCCGAACTCGGCCGTCTGCCGCACCTGGTGCCCGACTTCCAGGCCGAGATCCCAGAGCGGATGCAGGATCGCCCGCAGAAACCGTTCTTCCGGTGCGCCTATCTGCCCGTCGACGACGATGAGCAGGTCGATGTCGGAGTACTGACAAAGATGGCGCCGCCCGTACCCACCGATCGGAATCAGGGCGGTCGGCTTGTCCGTCAACCCGCGGCCGGCCGCGTAGATGTCCTTCAGGATGTCGTCGAGGCGGGTCGCATAGCGCCGCAGGGTCCGGACTCCGGCGCAGGCCAGGGCTGCCTGGCCGCGGAGCTCCTCGCGTGCCGCGGCCAGCCGGGCGGAGAGATCGGGCAGCGTCCCGCGCGGCCGGTCGTCGTCAGGCGTGGTCGCGGGATCGGATTGCAGCATGTCAGCCCTCGGACCTGCGAGAACTAGTAGCCGATGGAGAGGCCGAGAGAGGCGATGGCCTGAAACTGGTTGCCGCCGTTGAGCGCTTCGAGATAGCGTCCGAGCAGCAGCACGTGCGCGCCCCCGGTCAGCTCCCAACTCCCGTACGCCGCCGGCACGTTCAAGGGCATGCCGAGGACGAGGCCCAGATCGAGGTAGCCGAACGCGTCGTTGGTAAGCCCCCCGTCCTCGTAGTAGTTGTTGAGGCTCATACCCAGGGTGAGCGGGACGTTCAGCCTCAGGGAGCCTTCCGCGAGGTCGAGTCCCGGCTCGATGCCGAGCTCGAAATACACTCCCTCGCTCGCGCCGCCGTCGGCCTGCCCGCTCAGCTCTATCGCGAGGGCGAGATGCGGCTGCAGAAGCAACGGAAGCATGGTCACGCCGGTGTCGTCGAGGCTCAGGTTGATTCCGATCTCCTGGACCGTGCCGAAGGAGTGGCTCGGACTCATGTATGCCGTGTACGAGACGGCGGCCTCCCAGTTTTCGAGTTCGAGAGTGAAGCCGGCAAAGACGTCCGATTCGTACCACGTGTGCGGACCGGTCGTCGTGCCCCGGCCGGAGGAGTGAAAACTGTTCCACTGGCCGATCGTCAGCCCGATGGAGTTGAGGCCCTCGCCGCCGTCGTAAAGCAGGATCGAAGCGTCGGCATATGGTTGCAGGATGACTCCGTCCCGCTCCTGCCTGATGCCCCGAAAGAAATAGGCGTGACCGGTGTCGAGTCCCATGTTGAAGCCGATCCGTCCGTTGTTCGCCTGCGCGGCCGCGTCGAGGGGCGTCACCGCCATCCAGCCCGCGATCAAGAGTGCATAGGCGCAAATGCTCACCGCGACGCGACCTCGTCGCTCGATCATCGAAACGTCCCTCCCCTCGCAACGTCCCTCGACGGCTTGATGTACCTGTGGCTGCCCCAACCGGCGTATCTTATCAAGATCGGCGCGCGGACCGCCTTGCGCCCGCGTCGGGCCGCCGCGATTCCGGCCGTGCGACGGGCGGTTGGGTCTGCCTGTCGATGGCGGCCCCGCCGCCGAAAGGGTGGCAGCCGGAGGGCTGGCGCACCCTCCGACTCCCACGTTGTGACCCCGCCGAGGAGGAAGCAGGGTCGCAATGCCACAGGCCGGCGGCTAGTAGCCGAGGCCGAGTCCGAACAGCGCGATGATCTTCGCGCCGCCGTCGTCTCCGTTGATTTGCTTGAGGCCTTCACCGAACACGAGGGCGCTTACGCCGAGGCCCAGTTCCCAGGCGCCGTACTGCTCGGGAACATTGAGCGGGATGCCGATCGACGCCCCGGCGCTGAAGAAGCCGAAGGCGTGGTTGACGCCGCCGGGATTGTAGTAGTTGCTCGGGCTCATGCCGATGGCCACCGGAAACGACAAGCTGACCGGCGCGTCATCGAGCGGAGCGGATGGCTCGATACCCAACTCGAAATAGGTGCCCCCGCTGTCTCCCGCGGCGTTGCCGGAGAGCTCGACCGCGACCGTCGCATACGGAGCGGCGACGTTGTCGAGGCTGAAGCCGAGTGCGAGCTCCTTGACGGTTCCCCAACTCCCGCGCGGGCTCATGTAGGCCGTGTACGTCACGTCGACACCTACCGGGCCGGCCGCGCCGCCGATGCCGGCGTAGAAGTCGGTTTCGTAGAAGCTGCCCGGCGCGCCCTCGAATCCCTGGTCGCTCCTGGAGTGCAGGCTGCTCCAGGTGCCGGCGGTGATCGACGCGGCTCCGAAGCTGATGCTGCCGTCGAGGAACGGCTGCGCGATGAAGCCGCCGGTCTCCTGCACGATTCCGCGGAAGTAGTACTGGTTGACGATGTCCACGCCGCTCGAGAGGCTCACGTTGCCGGTGTTGCCCTGGGCCGCCGCGGGAGTGGCGGCGGGGCCGACCGCCGCGGCGCAGGTGAACGCGAGAACGATGAAGCGATGTGCTGTTCTGTGCATGACGTTGACGCTCTCCTCTACATGGGCGGAGCCGCCGCAAGCGGCCCCTGGATCTTGGTTCTGCGACCCGCGGCCGGGTTGCGGGCGCTCGGGAGCCCCCGGCGCCCGCTCCGGTTCCTCGGGAGCGTCTAGTGTGAAATCTGGAACCCGCCGTAGGCCTCCATACCGTGCTCGCCGACGTCGAGACCCATGCGCTCCTCTTCCTCGCTGACGCGCAGACCGATGGTCTTGTGCAGGGCGAAGAAGATGAGCAGCGCGCCGAGGAACGCGAAGGCGCCATACGCGAGGACGCCGATCAACTGCGTGACGAACGAGTGGTCCGCGCTGAAGATTCCGACCGCCAGGGTGCCCCAGATCCCGCAGACCAGGTGGACCGAGATGGCGCCGACCGGGTCGTCGAGCTTGAAGCGGTCTATGTAGAGCACGGAGCCGACGACGATGATGCCGGCGACGAGGCCGACCAGCATCGAGAAGTTGACGCTGATCACGTCCGCCCCGGCGGTGATGCCGACGAGGCCGGCGAGCGCGCCGTTGAGGACCATCGACAGGTCCGGTTTGTGCTGCACGGACCACGACATGATCATGGCGCCGATGACGCCGGCCGCGGCGGCCAGAGAGGTCGTGACGAAGACCAGCGAGACCAGGCCGGGGTCGGCGCTGAGCACCGAGCCGCCGTTGAAACCGAACCAGCCGAGCCAGAGCAGGAACACGCCGATGGTGGCCAGCGGCATGCTGTGTCCGGCGATCGGCTTCGCATGCGGTCCGTACTTTCCGAGCCGCGGACCGAGCACGATGACGCCGGCCAGTGCGCCCCAGCCGCCGACCGAGTGCACGAGGGTGGAGCCGGCGAAGTCGTAGAACCCCATCTGGTCGAGCCAGCCGCCGCCCCACTTCCACGACCCGGCGATCGTGTAGAAGACCGCGACGTAGATTGTCGTGAAGATCAGGAACGAATTCAGCTTGATGCGTTCGGCGACGGCCCCGGACACGATCGTCGCGGCCGTTGCGGCAAACATCGCCTGGAAGATGAAGTCCGTCCAGTACGTGTACCCGGTGTTGTAGGCGCTCGTTACGCCTTCCGGGCCCGCGTCGATGCCGAAGCCGGCAAACCCGACGAAACCGTTGAAGTCGCCCGGATACATCAGGTTGAAGCCCACGTAGGCATAGGTGATCAGGCCGATGGAGATGACACCGGTGTTCTTGAACAGGATGTTGACGGCGTTCTTCGCCTGCGTGAGGCCCGATTCGAGGCACGCGAAGCCGAGGTGCATGATGAAGACGAGAAACGTCGCCACGAGCATCCAGGTGTTGTTGACGGCGAACATCTCGTCCGACACGTCCTGCGCGAGCGCGGCGTGCGGCAGCAGCACGACGCCGAACAGCGCGAACAGGAACAGGCGGCCCAATGAGCGGCGAGGTGTATGTTTCATGTCGTTGTCCTTGGTAGGTCGTTCGTGGTTCTGCTAGAGCGCCGCCGAGTCCGACTCGCCCGTGCGGATGCGGATTGCCTGGCCGATGTCGCTGACGAAGATCTTTCCGTCGCCGATCTCCCCGGTGCGGGCCGACTCCGTGATCGACTCGATGGCCGAGGCGACATGCTCGTCGTCGGAGACGATCTCGATCTTCACCTTGGGCACGAAGTCGACGGAGTACTCGACGCCGCGGTAGACCTCGGTGTGACCCTTCTGGCGCCCGAAGCCCTTGACTTCGGTGACGGTCAGTCCCTTGATCCCCGACTTCGAGAGTGCATCGCGCACCCCGTCGAGCATGTGTGGCTTGATGATGGCCGTGATGAGTTTCATGAGCTGTCTCCAGGGTTCGATCAGGTCCAAGCGTGCGATGCGCGGACAAGAAGCAAAATGCGGGCCAAGTCGGAAGGGATACGGATCTCTTCGCAAGGGTCCGCTGAATCCGCGGGCCGTCCGAGCCGCTCGGCGGAGCGGCATCTACTAAAATGTCGCAAGAACTCCATCCATTGACATTTTTGTTGTATTACAGAATGGAACGAATTAGTCGGATCCATGGGGCGGATGCGGTGCGCCACCACCTGAGCGTTTTTCTGCCGTGTTTCAGAGGGTTCTTGCGACAGGCAGGGACTGTGGCGCGCCCGTGCAGCGCAGCGCTGCGCGAGGCAGGGTGTGACAATAATGTAGGTGTATTTTACGGTGCTACATTATTGTAGTTTTCTGATTCTACCGAAATCGTCGGCAATCGATCTCGTACTTCTTGACCTTGTAGCTGATGATGCGCTCGGTCGAGTCGA
Source organism: Vicinamibacterales bacterium (assembly GCA_965116825.1). Classification (GTDB taxonomy): domain Bacteria; phylum Acidobacteriota; class Vicinamibacteria; order Vicinamibacterales; family UBA8438; genus WTFV01. Next base: position 362,259 of record OZ220736.1, on the reverse strand, counting down.
GGAGTCTCGCCGCCTTGACCCGGTTCCCTCGGGTCGTTTTCAGGGCGTCCTGGATCAGGTCCTTTTCGTAGGCGCCGACCGCATCCGACAGCGAGACGCGCGTGACCGTGCCCGACGCCTCGCTGGTCTGCAGGCTCGGCGGGAGGTGGTGGGCGTGGATGACGTTGCCGTCGCAGACCAGCAGCGCCCGCTCGATGCTGTTCTCGAGCTCGCGGACGTTGCCCGGCCAGTGGTATGCCATCAGCATGTCGATGGCCGGCGTCGAGATGCGCTTGACGCTCTTGCCGTGCTCCACCGCGTACTTGTCCAGGAAGTTGTCGGCGAGCAGGAGGATGTCGGTCTTCCGTTCGCGGAGCGGCGGCACGAAAATGGTGAAGACGTTGAGCCGGTAGTGCAGATCCTCCCGGAAAGTGCCGGCCGCGATGGCCTTCTCGAGGTCGGCGTTGGTGGCGGCGATCAGGCGCACGTTGGTCTTGACCGGGGTGACGCCGCCGAGCCGCTCGAACTCCTTCTCCTGCAGCACGCGCAGCAGCTTTACCTGAGTGGACAGGTTGATGTCGCCAATCTCGTCGAGGAACAGCGTGCCGCCGTCGGCCAGCTCGAAGCGTCCTTTCTTGCGGGCCGCGGCGCCGGTGAACGCACCCTTCTCGTGGCCGAAGAGCTCGGCCTCGATAAGGGAATCGGGCAGGGCGGCGCAGCTCACCTTGATGAACGGCTTCTTCTGTCGCGGCGAGTTGTAGTGGATGGCGTGTGCGATCAGCTCCTTGCCGGTGCCTGACTCGCCGCGGACCAGTACCGTCGTGTTGGTGCCGGCGACCTGCGCGATCTGTTCGTACACCTGCCGCATCGGCCCGCTGGTGCCTATGATTTGCGAGAAGTCGTAGCGCTCCTTCAACTCCGCCTTCAGATGCGTGTTCTCGGCGAGGAGGCGCTGGCGCTCGACCTCGGCCGCCTCTTTCAGGCGGATCGCCTGCCCGAACATGCTGGCCACCACGCGGCAGAGGTGCAGGTCGCGATCGTAGTGACGCGCGCGCTCGAACGGGAAGTCGATGTTGAGCGCGCCCAGGGCCTTGTGCGCCCCGGGGATCGGGACGCACATGAAGGTGATCTCGGCGCGGGCGCCCTGCGGCCGGCGGCCGGTCCGGTGCAGGAAAGCCGGCTCCCGGCTGATCTGGGGGATGACCACCGGCTTGCCGCTGGCGACGACGCGGCCGGTGATCCCTTCGCCCATCTCCCATTCGGCGTGTCGTCCTTCATCGGGCACGCCGGCGGAGTTTTCAACCCGCAGGCGTCCCGTGTTCGCGTTGGCGAGGACGACCGCGCTCCGGATTACGCCGTAGTCGTGATCGAGGATCTCCAAGGCCCGCTGCAGGCCGGCGCGCGGCGTTCTTCCGACGCTGAGAGCCTGGTTGACCTCGGCAAGCATCACGAGCGGCTTCGCGTCGCTCGACAGGCCCTTGAGTTTCGTCTTCGACATCGGACGTGAGTCGCCGGCGGCCGGGGATTCCGACCTTCCACGGGACGTTGCAGCGCGTGCGGTGCGTGTTCGGGTAGCCATCCCCGTATGGCAATTCAAAGAACGTGCCAATACGGGTGCGGCTACCGGTGGGAATCGTTCGGCGATGTCCGGCCGGGAGTTGCGCTGAGAAGTCTCGCGCCAGCGAGACTTCCAACGCGACCGCAAGGGTCGCGCCTACACGGGAGCCGGCAGGTCGGACGTTCCCATCAGCCAGGCGTCGATGCCCCGCGCGGCGCTGCGACCCTCGGCGATGGCCCAGACGATCAGCGACTGGCCGCGCTGCATGTCGCCGGCGGTGAAAACGGACGGCACGCTGGTCATCCAGTTCTCGTCGCGCCAGACGTTGCCGCGCTCGGTCAGCCGCACGCCGAGCTCGGTCAGCAGTCCCTCCCGCTCGGGTCCCAGGAAGCCCATGGCCAGGAGCACGAGGTCGATCTCCATCTCGAAGGCGGTCCCCGGCAGCGGCTCGAACGCCATGCGTCCGTCCTGACGCGTCATCTCGACCTTGGTCCCGTGGAGCCTGGCGACCCGGCCGTCGTCGGTTCCCGAGAAGCGCTCGGTCGATACGGAGTAGATGCGGTCGCCGCCTTCCTCGTGCGCGGCCGAGACGCGGAAGATGTTCGGCCAGTTCGGCCACGGGTTGTCGGGGCTCCGCTGGTCGGGCGGCCGCGGCAGCAGCTCGAACTGCGCCACGGACGCCGCTCCCTGCCGGTGCACGGTGCCCAGGCAGTCGGCGCCGGTGTCGCCGCCGCCGATGATGACGACCCGCTTGCCCTTCGCGGTGAGCGTCTCGGCAGCGGGGACGACGTCGCCTTCGTTGCGGCGGTTCTGCTGCGTCAGATACTCCATGGCGAAGTGGATACCGCGCAACTCGCGCCCAGGGACCTTCAGATCGCGGGGCCAGCCGGCGCCGCCGGCGAGCAGCAGCGCGTCGTGCTCGCCGCGGAGCGTCTCGGCGGACGTGTCCAGGCCGACATTGACACCGGTTCGGAAACGCACCCCTTCGGCTTCCATGATGGCGAGCCGCCGATCGAGGAAGCGCTTCTCCATCTTGAACTCGGGGATGCCGTAGCGCAGCAGGCCGCCGACGCGGTCCGCCTTCTCGAAGACGGTGACGGCGTGCCCCGCCCGGTTGAGCTGGTCGGCCGCCGCCAGTCCCGCCGGTCCCGATCCGACGACGGCCACCGACTTGCCGGTGCGCGACGCGGGCGGCGCCGGCGCGATCCACCCTTCGTCGAAGGCGCGCTCCACGATGGAGAGCTCGACCGCCTTGATGGTCACCGCGTCGCTGTCGATCGCCAGCACGCACGATCCCTCGCACGGCGCCGGACAGAGGCGCCCGGTCCATTCGGGAAAGTTGTTCGTCTTGTGCAGTCGATCGATGGCGCCGCGCCACTTGTCGCGGTAGACGAGGTCGTTCCAGTCGGGGATCAGGTTGCCCAGCGGACACCCCTGGTGGCAGAACGGAATGCCGCAGTCCATGCACCGGGCGCCCTGCGCCTGCATGTCCGGCGTCGCGTACGGCAGGTAGACCTCGTTCCAGTCGGAGAGCCGCTGGTCGGTCGGCCGCTTCGGCGCCGCCTGCCGTTCGATTTCGAGGAAACCCTTCAGCTTGCCCATGGTCTGTGGTGTGTCACTGCGCACCGATCAGCTCGGCGAACTGCGGCTGCCGCGATTCGGCGCGTGCCCGCGCCTCGGCCTGCAGCACGCGCTTGTAATCTCGCGGCATCACCCTCACGAATCGCCGGCGCGCGGAATCCCATTCCGCGAGCAGGCGCCCGGCCACGGTGCTGCCGGTCGTCTCGACGTGCCGGGTCAGCAGATCCTGGACGAGCAGCATGTCGTCGTCCAGCAGCGCTTCGAGGTCGACCATGCCCGGATTGCAGCGGCGTTCGAAGTCGCCGGCCGGGTCCAGCACGTAGGCGATGCCGCCGCTCATGCCGGCGGCGAAATTGCGGCCGGTCGACCCGATGACGACAACGCGGCCGCCGGTCATGTACTCGCAGCCGTGGTCGCCGACGGCTTCCACGACGGCGTGCGCGCCGCTGTTGCGGACCGCAAAGCGCTCACCGGCGATGCCGCGGACGAACGCCTCGCCGCCGGTGGCGCCGTACAGCGCCACGTTGCCGATGATGATGTTCCTCTCCGGTGTGAAGGTCGAGCCCGCGGGCGGATGGATCACGAGCCGGCCCCCGGACAACCCCTTGCCGAAGTAGTCGTTCGCATCCCCCTCGACCGTCATCGAGACGCCGCGCGGGACGAAGGCTCCGAAGCTCTGCCCGGCAGAGCCGGTGAACGCGATGCGGATGGTGTCGTCGGGCAGCCCCGCCGCGCCCCACCGGCGGCTGATCCTCGAGCCGAGCATGGTGCCCACCGTCCGGTTCACGTTGCGGATCGGCAGAGCGACCTCGACCGGACGGCGGTGCTCGATGGCGTCGGCGCAGCGCTCGATGAGCGTGTTGTCGAGCGCGCGGTCGAGGCCGTGGTCCTGGGGTTGCACGCAGCGGCGGCCCACGGCCTCGGAGACTTCCGGCTGGTGCAGGATCGTCGACAGGTCGACGCCGCGCGCCTTCCAGTGGTCCACCGCCTTGCGGACATCCAGCCGGTCGGCCCGGCCAATCATCTCGTCCATGGTGCGGAAGCCGAGCTCGGCCATCAGCCCGCGGATCTCCTCGGCCACGAAGCGGAAGTAGTTCTCGACGAACTCCGCCTTGCCGGAATAGCGTTCGCGCAGCTCCGGATTCTGGGTGGCGATGCCGACCGGACAGGTGTCGAGGTGGCAGACCCGCATCATGATGCAGCCGGAGACCACCAGCGGGGCGGTCGAGAAACCGTACTCCTCGGCGCCGAGCAGCGCGGCGATGACCACGTCGCGTCCGGTCTTCATCTGCCCGTCGACCTGCACGACGATGCGATCGCGCAGATCGTTCATGACCAGCACCTGCTGCGTTTCGGCGAGGCCGAGTTCCCACGGCACGCCAGCGTGCTTGATGCTCGTCTGCGGCGAGGCGCCGGTGCCGCCGTCGTGTCCGGAAATGAGCACGACGTCGGCGTGCGCCTTCGAGACGCCGGCGGCGACCGTGCCGACGCCGACCTCGGCGACCAGCTTCACGTGTACCCGCGCGTCCGGGTTCGAGTTCTTCAGATCGTGGATGAGCTGGGCCAGGTCCTCGATCGAGTAGATGTCGTGGTGCGGCGGCGGCGAGATCAGCCCCACGCCGGGGGTCGAGTAGCGCACCTTCGCGATCCACGGGTAGACCTTGAAGCCGGGTAGCTGGCCGCCCTCTCCCGGCTTGGCGCCCTGGGCCATCTTGATCTGCAGGTCGTCGGCGTTGACGAGGTACTCGCTCGTGACCCCGAAGCGGCCCGACGCCACCTGCTTGACGGCGCTGCGGCGCAGGTCGCCGTTCTCGTCCGGGGTGAAACGGGACGGATCCTCCCCCCCCTCGCCGGTGTTCGACTTGCCGCCGAGGCGGTTCATGGCGATGGCCAGCGTCTCGTGCGCCTCGGCGCCGATCGAGCCGTACGACATCGCCCCGGTGGAGAAGCGCTTGAAGATCGCCGCGGCCGGCTCCACCTCCTCGATCGGAATCGCCGCGGCCGCCGGCTTCAGCTCGAGCAGGCCGCGCAACGTCGCCCGCTGCCGGCTCTGGTCGTTGACGAGGTGGGCGTACTCCCGGTAGACGGCCGCCTGGTTGCTGCGGCTGGCGTGCTGCAGCTTGAAGACCGTCTCCGGATTGAACAGGTGGTACTCGCCGTCGCGGCGCCACTGGTACTCGCCGCCCGAGTCGAGCTCGTCGTCCTCGCGGCCGCGGTCGATGAAGGCCTTCGCGTGCCGCCGGACGACCTCCTCGGCCACCGTGTCGATGCCGATGCCGCCGATGCGCGAGGCGGTCCAGGTGAAGCAGCGGTCCACGAACGCCTTGTCGAGGCCGACCGCCTCGAAGATCTGCGCGCCCCGGTAGCTCTGCAGCGTGGAGATGCCCATCTTGGACATCACCTTGAGCACGCCCTTCGTGCAGGCCTTGATGTAGTTCCGAACGGCGTGCTGCGGGTCTACGTCCTGCACCTCGCCCTCGGCCAGCAGTTCCTCGATGGTCTCGAACGCCAGGTACGGATTGATGACCGCCGCGCCGTACCCCACGAGCAGCGCCATGTGGTGGCACTCGCGGGCCTCGCCGGTCTCGACGATCAGCGAGCAGCGCGTGCGGGTGCCTTCGCGCACGAGATGGTGGTGGACGCCGGCGGTGGCGAGCAGGGCCGGGACCGGCGCGTGCTCGCGATCGATTCCGCGGTCCGAGAGCACCAGCAGTGTCGCGCCGCCGGCGACCGCCTCGCTCGCCCGGCGGCACAGCTCGTCCATGGCCTGCTCGAGGCCCGCCGCGCCCTTGCGCGGATCGAACAGCATGGACAGCGTCGCGGAACGGAACGCGGGGTCGTCGATGTGCCGGAGCCTGGCCAGCTCGTCGTTCGTGATCACCGGCGCGTCGACCTTGACGTGGTGGCAGGATCGTGCGTCCGGCGCCAGCAGGTTGGCCTCGGCGCCCAGCGTCGAGCCCATGTCGGTGACCAGCTCCTCGCGGATGGCGTCGAGCGGCGGATTGGTCACCTGGGCGAATAGCTGCTTGAAATAGTCGTAGAGCAGCCGCGAGCGATCCGAGAGCACCGCGAGCGCCGTGTCCGTGCCCATCGAGCCGATCGGCTCGGCGCCGTTCTGGGCCATCGGCGCGAGGATTATCCGCAGGTCCTCTTCGGTGAAGCCGAAGGCGCGCTGTTGCGTGCGCACGGCCTCCTGCGGCGCGGCCGGGGCCGCCGGGGCCGGGGGCAGGTCGTCGATGTGGACCAGCTCCCCCTGCAGCCAGGCCGCGTACGGCTGCTCTCGCGCGAGGTCGCGCTTGATCTCCTCGTCCTCGACGATGCGTCCCTGCGCCGTGTCGACCAGGAAGATGCGGCCCGGATGCAGCCGCTCCTTGACCAGCACGTTCTCCGGCGGGATGTCGAGGACGCCCACCTCGGACGCCATGATCACCATGTCGTCCTTCGTGACGTAGTAGCGCGAGGGCCGCAACCCGTTGCGATCGAGGACCGCCCCGATGACGGTGCCGTCGGTGAAGGCAATCGACGCCGGACCGTCCCAGGGCTCCATGAGCGAGGCGTGGTACGCGTAGAACGCCTTGCGCTCCGCGCTCATCGACTCGTGGTTGCTCCAGGGTTCCGGAATCATCATCAGGACCGCGTGGGCGAGCGGCCGGCCGGTCAGGGCCAGGAACTCCAGCACGTTGTCGAAGGTCGCGGTATCGCTCTGGCCCTCGCGGATCAGCGGAAACACCTTCTGCAGATCGTCGCCGAAGAGGTTCGATCGACAGAGCGCCTCGCGCGCCCGCATCCAGTTGATGTTGCCGCGCAGCGTGTTGATCTCGCCGTTGTGGGCGCAGTAGCGGTACGGATGGGCCAGCGGCCACGACGGGAACGTGTTCGTGCTGAACCGGGAATGCACCAGCGCCAGCGCCGACTCGACGTCCGGATCCGCGAGGTCCGGGAACATCCGTTCCACCTGGTCGGCGATCAGCATTCCCTTGTAGACGATGGTGTTCGACGAGAGGCTGGCGACGTAGAACAACTCGCGCTCGGCCAGTTGCAGGCTGTCGGCCTCGTGCGCCGCCCGGTTGCGGATGACGTACAGCTTCCGTTCGAAGCGGGCCGCCGCGTCGGGAGCATCGTCGAGCGCCGGGCCGCGGCCGATGAAGATCTGGCGGATTACCGGCTCGCCGCTCCGCGCGGTGGCGCCGAGGTGTTCGCTGTCCGTCGGCACGTCGCGCCAGCCGAGCAGATGCTGGCCCTCCTCGTCGACGATGCGGCCGAACGTCTCCTCCACCCGCCGGCGTTCGTGGGGAGCGCGCGGCAGGAACACCATGCCGACCCCGTAGGCTCCCGGCTCCGGCACCTGGAAACCGGCCGCACCGGCGGCCTTCCGGAAGAACTTGTGCGGAAGCTGCAGCAGCATGCCGGCGCCGTCCCCCGTGTTCACCTCGCAACCGCACGCGCCGCGGTGCAGGAGGTTCACGGACACTTCGAACGCCTGCCGGACGAGTTTGTGCGAGCGCTCGCCCTTGATGTTCACGACGAACCCGACGCCGCACGAGTCGTGCTCGAAGCGCGGGTCGTACAGCCCCTCGGCGCGCGGCGGCGTGCCGGCGGGGCGGACGTTGGGGCGTGAATTCTGCATGGTCGCCTTCATCGTTCGGGATCCGGAGACGATCGCCGGCTACGGCGTGGCCGTTGCGGCGGCGACGTGTCCGGCGGTGGTCGCGGCGTCCAGAGTCCGGGTCGCGGCAGCGGCGGCTCGTGTTGCCGACGCATCGTCATCGGCGTGCTCGGCGACTTCGAGCTGCAGCAGTCGGATGAACTCGGTCACGGCCGGATTGAGCCGCCGCCGTCGCCGGTGCACGATGCTCAGGGGGCGTACGAAAGCCGCTTCGCCGTCGAGCTGGTCCAGCGGCACCGCCACCAGAGTCCGCCGTTCCACTTCGCGCCGCAGGGTCGGCTCCGGCAGGATCGCCACTCCGGCGCCGTCTTCCACCGCCTGCTTGATGTTCTCGATGGTGTCGAACTCGGCGACGACATCGACCTCGGCGCCGTGGCGCCGCAGGTAGCGGTCGAGCTCGCGGCGTACCGGCAGGCCGCGATCGAACGTGACGAACGCCGAGCCGGCAAGCTCCCGCGGTCCGATCGCCGTCGTCCGGACGGCGAACCGGTGCTCGGTCGGGCACGCGACGGCCATCGCCTGCTGCCGCCACGGCACCACCGTCAGATCGCGGCCGGGCGTGGCGAACGCCAACAGGCCGACGTCCGACCGATCGTTCTGGATGCGGATCGGGATCTCGTCCGGATGCATGTATTCGATGTCGACGTGGGCGCCGGGCACCGCCTCGCGAAACCGGTCGACGTACTGGCTCAGGTCGTGCAGGCCCACGGAATAGATGGACGCCACCCGTACCGTGTACCCGGATGGATCCTGCCTGCGCTGAACCGCCTCCTCGAGCTCGTGGTAGCGGTCCACGATCTCCTGGCAGCCCTGGAAGAACAGCTTGCCCTCGGGCGTCAGTTGCCATGGCCGCCGCGACCGATCGATCAACTGCGCGCCGAGCCGCCGCTCGATCTGGCGCACCGCCTGACTCGCCGCGGACTGGCTGACCGAGTTGGCCAGCGCACCCCGCGAGAAGCTCTGGTGCCGCACCACGTCGCAGAAGATGTTCAGCGCCTCCAGATGCATGAACCCGCCACTGTACCCAGGTCTGACGCTAATGGCAAGGGTTCGTTGTATTAGCAATGATGATTCAGGTCGGCGCGCGGGCGCCGGGGCGCGCCGACGGCCATCCCGCCGTGTCGGCGGGTGGGCGGGAACTTCCGCGGTTCTTCCCGGGCCGGCCTGCGGTCCTGCGGGCCCCGACGTTCACTCTACGCTGGACAGCAGCTTGTCGAGCGTCACGACAGCGGTCGTCTTCAGGGCGAAGCCGAGGCGGGCGGGATCGTCCAGCGGCTGAACCTCGACATCCGCGCCGCCGAAAAGCCGGCCGCCGAACGCGGCGAGCTCCTCGTGCAGCACGGCCTCGGCGTCCACGCTCCTCGGCGCGGCGAGGCGGTCGTTGGCCGCGAACTCGATCTCGTTGGCCAGGAAGGCGATGCCGCCGCCGGTCATGCGGGTAGTGTCCTGCTCGAGGCGCCGGGCCGCCGCAATCAGAGCGGCTGCCGCGACCGTCAGTCGCTCGCTGAACGTTCCGTCGATCGGTTGCTTGCGCGTGTACGACAGGCCGGGACGCCCGCCGGTCTCGTCGAGCGCGTAGTTGGCCTCGTGTGCGACGAGCAGCACGCTCGGGCCAGCGACGAGGTGCGTGTAGTCGGCCACGTCGATCAGCAGCCCGGGCACGGCGTGTTCCTGAATCCACGCGTGGAAGACGGGGATGATCGTGCTCGGGGCACCCGCCGATACGGGATCCGCGAAGATCTTCAGGCCGAAGCGTTGCAGTGCGGCGGTGTCGTATCCCATCTACTGCGCCCGTCCCTCGGCTGCGGCCGGAAGGCCGGCGGCGGGCCGCGCGGCGAGGCGTGCCTGGCACGCGTGGCACGCCTCGAGGAAGAGCTGCGCCTCCTCGATCAGGTGGTGGACCGCTTCGGGCGCCAGCTTCGGGCCCGATTCATGCCGCCGGAAGAGGTACATGGCGAACTTGCCGCCCGCGTACTTGTCGAAGAAGACCTGCGTGTCGAAGAAGCGGGTGCGGAACTCCCGCACGATGACGTCCGGATCGTCGGAGATGTCGATGAACTCGGTCTTGATCAGCCCCCGCGCGCCAAGCAGCATGGCGCCGTAGGCCAGATCGTCCGCCGCCGCGACGGCGTGCTCCTCGAGCTGCGACTGCGCCTCGAAGATCCGCGCCTCGGCCGCCGCGAAATCGAACTCGGCCAGCGAGACCACCTCGCCGGCGCACTCGCCGACGCCCATGTCGCCGAGGGTGAACTCGCGGGGATCGCCCCAGTCGGAATAGAACGACGGATCCTCGTCGTGGGTCGGGACCGTGGCCAGGTCCGCGAACATCTCCCGCAGCGCGCGCTTGCCGATGCGTCGCGTGTAGTCCTGGAATGACTCCTCCTGGCGCCGTTCGGCGACGAAGCGCCCGGTGATGCGCTCGATGACCTCCGGAATGCGCTTCGACGGCACGGCCCCGGAGGCCAGCCCGTAGGCGCCCGCGTTCTCCAGCCACTGGCCGCCGAGCACCACCTGGAAGTGCGGTACCGCGTAGCCGCCGATGTTGCGGCTGACCCCGTAGAAGCCGAGGTCCGCGACGTGGTGCTGGCCGCACGAGTTGAAGCACCCGCTGGTCTTGATGCGCAGCCCCTCGACGGCCGGGTCGAACGCGCCGGCGCCGGCGCGTTCCGCAAGCCGCGAGGTGAGCTCCGCCGCGAGCCCGCGCGACGAAGCGATGCCGAGCTTGCAGGTGTCCGTGCCCGGGCACGCCGTGATGTCGGCCAATGTGCCGGCGCCCGCCCGGCCGAGGCCGGCGGCCGACAGCTCGCGGTACAGGGCGGGCAGATCCGCCTCGCTGACCCAGCGCAGCACGATGTTCTGCTCGACCGTCGCCCGCACGGCGCCGCCGACGTACTGCCGGGCGAGATCGGCGAGGCGGCGCGTCTGCTGGGCGGTCAGGTCTCCGAGGGGCAGCGCCACGGTGACGGCGGCGTAGCCGCTCTGCCGCTGCCGGTAGACGTTGGTGCGGAGCCAGCCGGCGAAGCCGTTCGCCCCGCCGCCGTTCGCCGCGGACGCCGGCCTGAGCGGTTGCTCGGGAGCCGCGGGTTCCCCTGCCAGGTGCGCGGTCCAGCGGGGGTCGTGCGGCAGCGCGGCCCGCTCTTCCAGGACGAGCCGCTTGAACTCGTCCAGACCCAGGTGGGCCACCAGGAACTTGATGCGCGCCCGCGCGCGGTTGCGCTTCTCGCCGAGCCGGGCGAACACCCTCGAGATGGCCTGCGCGGTGGGCAGCAGCTCCTCCACCGGCAGGAACTCGTCGAACAGCTTCGCCTGGTGCGGCACAGCCCCGAGTCCCCCGCCGACGTAGGCCTCGAAGCCCTGGCGTTCGACGCCGTTCGCGGTGCGCGTGACCGCGATCAGGCCCAGGTCGTGCATCGCGACGAGCCCGCAGGCGTGCTGCCGGCAACCCGAGAACGCCACCTTGAACTTGCGCCCGAAGTCCTGCGCGTCGGGATGGCCGAGCAGGAAGCGCATGCACGCCTCGGCGTGCGGCGTCACGTCGAACGTCTCGTCGCGGCACACCCCGGCCAGCGGACAGGCGGTCACGTTGCGGACGGTGTTGCCGCACGCCTCGCGCGTGGTGATGCCCACCGCGGCGAGCCGGCGCATGAGGTCGGGCGTGTCGTCGATATGGACGAAGTGGAGCTGGATGTCCTGCCGGGTGGTGATGTGGCAGATCCCGTCGCTGTACTCCTCGGCGATGTCGGCCAGCGTGTCCATCTGATCCGGCGTCAGCCGGCCCATCGGGATCTTGATCCGTTGCATCCCGGGCGCGTCCCAGACCGTCTCGGGGCCCTTGGTCAGGCCGTCGGAGGGGTACGGCAGCGCCTGCGGACCGGTGCCGTCGTTGCGCTGGCCGTTGTCGTAGCGCTGACCGTAGGCGCCGCGCCGGAGGCGCGTCTCGGCGAACACCTTCTCGTCGATCTTTCCCTGCCGCCGCAGGGCGATCTGGCGCTCGAAGGTGTCGATCTCGGCGCCGAGATCGGCCGGAATACGATCGCCGAGTGCTTTTTTCCAGGTCATGTCACAGGTTCCTCGCTCGCCCGCGTTCGTCGCGGGTGTCCGGCGCCGGTGCGGCGGCGGCGGCGGCCGTGCGCGCCGGTGACGCCGTGCCGCCAACCAGTGTGTTCAGGCTCGCCACCTCGCCGGCGACGATGGTGCCCGGCGCGCCTGCCGGGATATCCAGCGGAGCGGTTCCCAGCTCGTCGAGCCGGCCCGTCCAGATGCGCATCCGGGGCGTGGACGCCGCCAGCACGACGGCGGCAGGCGTATGCGCGGGCCAGCCCCGCTCGAGCAGTGTGTCGGCGATCCGCCCCCGGTTCCGCAGGCCCATCAGGACGATCACCGTCATCGATCCGGGCGTGACCGCGGCCAGAAGCGGCTCGAAGGCAGCGGGGGCGTGCCCGGAGACCACGGTGAACCCGGCCGCCAGCCCGCGGTGCGTCACCGGGATGCCGGCCAACGCGGGGGCGGCCACCGCCGCGGTGATGCCCGGGATCACCTCGAAGGGGATGCCGGCCGCACCCAGCGCCAGCGCCTCCTCGCCGCCGCGCCCGAGGAGGAACGGGTCCCCGTTCTTCAGCCTGACCACGCGCTTGCCGCGCCGCGCGCCGCGGATCATCACCTGCTGGATCGTCTCCTGGTCCACCGACGGGCGTCCCGCGCGCTTGCTCACGCAGAAGTGCTGCGCGTGGGTGGCCAGGGCGGTGACCTCGGCCGGAACCAGTCCGTCGTACAGCAGCAGATCGGCCTCGGCGAGCCGCCGCGCCGCCTTCAGCGTCAGCAGCTCCGGGTCCCCGGGGCCGGCGCCGACCAGCGATACGAAGCCCACTCTGTCCGCTGCGGCACGTGATGGTGCGCCGACGGTCATGGCGTCGATGTTCCTCCGGGCAGGCTCTCGTCCTCGTTGCCGGCGCTGCCCCTCCCACTCGTGTACAGCCTCAGCAGGGCGTCGAGCAGGGCGGGGCGCCGCGCTTCCATCGCCACCTGCCCGGCCCGCCACCGTTCCCGCATCCGGGTGGCCTCGGTCATCCAGCGTTCCAGCTCATCGGCCGGCAGCACCGCCTCGAGACCCTCGCGCAGCAGGCCGGCCAGGGCCGGCGCGCGCCCGTCCGTGGAGACCGCGAAGGTCACGCCCGCACGCCGTACCACGCCCCCCAGGTAGAGGCTGGCGTTCGGCGGATCGTCGACCGCGTTTACGAACACGCGGCGTGCCTCGGCCGCCCGGGCGACCTGCCGGTTGACGGCCGGGGTCGCCGCCGCCACCACCAGCCATGCGCCGTCCAGATCGGAGGGCCGGAACTCGCGCTCGATGCGGTTCACGTCCGCCGCGGCGACCTCGTCGACGCAGGCCGGCGTCACTACCGTGACGTGGGCCCCCGCCTCGCGGAGCCCGCGCAGCTTCGAAGCCGCGACCGGCCCGCCGCCGACCACCACGACCCGTCGGCCGTCGAGCTTCAGGAAGGCGGGGTAGAGGTGCATGCCGCCACTGCTCCTTCGTCCGGGATGGTCGCCGCGCCGCGCAGTACGCGCTCGGTCTTCGCGCCGCCCCGCCCGCGGCCGGCCCGATCGTTCTCCCCACGCGCCACCGGGCTCGTGCGCGTTCGGCAGCCGATGCTCGGACAGCCGAGCTCGTGCAGCGGATTGTACGGCACGTCGTGCTCGATGAGGTGTCGCCGGATCTCCTGCTTCGTCCAGCCGGCGAGCGGGTCGATCTTCACGATCGCCGAGGGCGTCGACGATGGTGGCGGGTGCGGAATCCGTCACGTCAGGTCCTGCTCAGGTTCACGGGCACAAAAAAAGCCCGGAGGGCGTCTGCCCCCCGGGCCTTCGCGTCGTGCGTCTCTTGCTCTTGCTCTGTCTCGTCTACGTGGCGGAGCGCAATGCGGTACGACCGTCGGCGCGGGGGAGCCCTCGCGGCTCCATGCAACAACAGCAACAACAGGCGCAGACGTTCAACCGGGTCGTCATCGCGATGGGCACCTCGGAAATTGTAGACCGGCCGCGGGGCCGTGCGTCAAGCAGCGGCGTCCCGACCCGGCGGAGAGGGACCCGCCGGCTGGTGAAGACGGGTTGGCGGCGCATGGGCTTGACGAGCACGGGCGGGTGCGTCGATGCTCGGGTGCAATGAGTCCGACAGTCGAGCCGTCCGAGCGTTTCCGCGAAGCCATCGTCCGCTTCGACCGCGCCAACGCCGAAGATCCCAACACCGAGACGGCGGACGGCGTATCGCATCCGAAGGCGCTGCGCTACGCGCAACGCCTGTCGGATGCATTGGAGCGCTTCGCCCCGGACGCCTCCGAGGTCGTCCGGCTGGCCGTGCGCTGCCAGCACATCCGGCGCTGGACCGTGCCGCGCGGCTCTTACCCGGAAGGGCGCGACGGCTACCGCCGCTGGCGGAGCGATCTGGGCCTCTTCCACGCAGAAACCGCGGGCGCCGTCCTGCGCGAGGTCGGCTACGAGGACGGCACGGTCGGGCGCGTGCAGGCGCTTCTGCGCAAGGAGCGGCTGAAGGCCGACCCCGAGGTGCAGCTTCTCGAGGACGTCGTCTGCCTCGTGTTCCTCAGCCACTACTTGGCGCCGTTCGCGGCCCGGCACGAGGAGGAGAAGGTCGTCGGCATCTTGCGGAAAACGTGGCGCAAGATGTCGGAACGGGGCCGGGCGGCGGCGCTCGAGCTGGAGCTCGCGCCGGAGTTGCGGGCGCTGGTGGCGCGAGCCTGTTGATTGATGCGCGGCGCGGCTGCAGCGCAAGGTCGCGCCCGGCGCTTCTGCAGCACCGAGGGTCCCATCCGGCCCGTCGCCCGCGACCGTCTACCAGCCGAACTTCCGCCGGACCGCGACCCGTTCCGGCGACACCTGCACGTCGAGATCCCGCGTGACGCGATTGTCCGGCAGCGTCAGCAGCACCGCGCCGAGGCCGACGGCGCCGATACCGGCCCAGGCCAGCTTGGGGCGCGTGAACGTGGCTTCGGTCGTCGCTTCGCGGACGTCCGTGTCGAACGGCCAGTCCGGGCTGACGTAGACGCACTGCGTCGGCTGGTGCTGATACGTGTGCGTGCCGTAGCCCTCGGGGCAGACGTCGGTCTCGTAGTCGAAGGCCGCGATCACGAGGCCCGCCCCGGCCAGGATGGACACGATCCCCGTCGCCTTGCGCGACTGCGCGGGCGCCAGCGACGCGACGGAAAGCAGCAGGAGAGCGCCGACCGCCACCGTAACGATTCTCTTCATCGCCGCCACTCCTTGTACGGACAGCTCTCGCCGAACCGGCCTCCGCCGCCTTCGGTCCCCCATTCTGACACCTTCAACAGACCGCGATCGGATCTCCTCGGGGCGGCGGAGCCGGCACTCCTGCTGCATCACGACCGCCGGCGCCGGGGTCTTGCCGCAGCCTCGGTTCTCATGCGCCAGATCGCGGCGGCGACGCTGCCGACGACCGAGTGCATCACGGCGGACATCGCGCTCGGGATGGCCACCAGCGGATTCGCGAAGTTCTGCCGCGCCAGCACCACGCCCAACCCCGAGTTCTGCATCCCCACCTCGATCGCCGCGGTGCGCGCCGCCTGCTCGCGGCCGATCCAGAGGCGGGCCACGGTGTAGCCGAGCACGAAACCGCCGGCGTGCAGGGACAGGACCGCCAGCAGCAGACGGGCGCCCGCCTCGATCACCTGCTCGCGCCCGCCGCCGATCACCGAGGCGGCGATCAGCACGATCGTCGCCACCGCCACCAGCGGCGCCACCGGCAGCACGCGGCGGCAGGCGACGGGGAAGCGCGCCTTGAGCACGGCGCCGGCCAGCACGGGCAGCACGACCACCTGCACGGTGTCGAGCAGCAATCCCCCGGCCGGCACGTCGATGCGGTTGCCCGCGAGCAGGGCGGTCAGGGTCGGCGTCATCAACACTGCCAGCAGCGTCGAGGCCGTCGTCATCGTCACCGACAGGGCGACGTCGGCGCGGGCCAGGAACGCGATGACGTTCGAGGCGGTCCCGCCGGGACAGCAGGAGACGAGGATCAGGCCGACGGCGAACGGCGTCGGCAGATCCAGCAGCCAGCCGATGCTCCACCCGAGCAGCGGCATCAGCGTGTACTGCAGGACGACACCGGGCAGGACGCTGGTCCGCTCGCGGGCGATGCGGCGGAAGTCCTCGAAACCGACCGTCATTCCCATGCTCAGCATGATGACGCCGAGGCCCACGGTTATGAACGGCCCGCTGAACCACGTGAACAGCTCCGGCCGGACGAGCGCGATGCCGCTGGCGAGGAGCAGCCAGAAGGGAAAGGCGTTGGTGAGGAGGGTCAGCACCGACAACTCGCGCATTGTATGGTTTCTCGATGAGCTTTCAACCGGATCTCTTGAGAGGCAAGGCGGTGCTCGTGACCGGCGGCGGCACCGGGATCTGCCGCGGCCTGTCGCTGTCGCTGGCCGCGCACGGCTGCGACGTGGCCATCACCAGCCGCAAGGCGGAGCACCTGGAGCCGACGCGACGCGAAATCGAGGCGCTCGGGGTCCGGGCGCTGGCGGTGGCCGGCGACGTTCGCGATCCGGCGGCGGTCGACGCGGCGGTGGCGCAAACGGTCGGCGCCTTCGGGCGGCTCGACATCCTGGTCAACGGCGCGGCGGGCAACTTCCTCTGCCGGGCGGAGGACCTCTCGCCCAACGCGTTCGGTGCGGTGGTGGACATCGACCTCAAGGGCACGTTCCACATGTGCCGCGCGGCGCTGCCGCACCTGAAGAAGCAGGGCGGGGTGGTGCTGAACATCAGCGCCACGCTGCACTATTTCGGCACCGCCGCCCAGCTCCACGTCTCGGCCGCCAAGGCAGGCGTCGACGCGCTGACCCGCGTCCTGGCCGTCGAATGGGGCGAGTACGGCATCCGCGTGAACGGCATCGCGCCGGGGCCGATCGCCGACACCGAAGGCGTGCGACGGCTGCTCGTCGGACCGGCGAAGGACCGCGTGGTGGAGATGACGCCGCTCCGCCGTCTCGGCGCCATCGACGACGTCTCGAAGGCGGCGCTCTATCTCTGCTCGGACCTCGCGTCGTTCGTCAGCGGCGTCACCCTGGTGGTGGACGGCGGGCTCTGGCTGACGTCGAGCCGGATGGCGGAGGCGTGGGACGCCGCCGTCGCGGCCGCGAAGAACCAGCCGTAGCCGGAGGGCCGCGCCGCCCGCCGCCGGCCGGGGGGTGGGGCCGTCCCGTCGCCGCGGCCGTCTCGAGACAGCGGGCGCTATACCCGCTGGTAGTCGGGCCTCCAGTTCTCGATCGCCTGCTTGATCGTCTTCTGATCCGCCTTCTCGTCCAGCGCCCGGCGGACCAGGCCCGCCAGCTCGTCATCGCCGGCGAACCGCAGCGCGACCAACTGCGCGGTCGACACTTCGTCGATGCGCGGCTTCAGGTCGTCCGGCAGCAGCCGCTCCATGCGCAGGCGTTCCTCGAGGCGGATGACGCGGTCCTGGGCCTTCAGCGCGGAGACGCGGGCGAAGAGCAAGGCGAGCATCAGGCCGACCGCCGCCCCGACGCGATTCAAGGTCTCGACCGTGATGCCGTCGAGCAGCCCGACCAGGGCCAGGACGAGGTTGATTCCCAGCAGCGGCAGCGCCACATAATGGAACAGCGGCACCCACTTCACGTGGTTCGCGTAGGTCTGGGGGCGTTCTTCGGACATGATTGATCTCCCGGGAGCCTGCGGGCCGGACGCCGAACCAGGGATCGCGGCCCATCTCCGGCCGTCCCGACGATGAGCATCTCACTATAGCTGCAACGGGGCGCGTTGCAGCCCCGGGGTTGTCGATGCAAGGAGACGCAGACGATGAGTGAACTGGCGAAGCAGCAGTGCGTGCCCTGCCGGGGCGGCGTACCGCCGCTGTCCGGCGCGGAGCTGGAGGACTTCCAGGCCCGGTTGGGCGGCGGCTGGAACGTCGTCGAGCAACATCACCTGGAGAAGATTTACAAGTTCGACGACTTTCGGCAGGCGCTCGACTTCACGATCCGGGTGGGCGAGATGGCGGAGGAGCAGGACCACCACCCGGACATCTATCTGACGTGGGGCCGGGTGAGGGTCACGATCTGGACGCACAAGATCGACGGCCTGACCGGGAGCGACTTCGTCTTCGCGGCGAAGGCGGACGCGTTGCGATGACCGCACCGTTCTCGTTGCTGTTCGTCGGCGGCCTTCTGGGGGCTTCGATCTCGCCGGCGTCGCCGCCCACCGCGTTGACCGCCACCATTCAGGCCGCGCCGCAGACGACCATGCCGCGACCGGCGGCGGCACCGGGGTCGATCCCGAGCGCGCAATCGGCCGCACCGCAGGACCCCCCGCGGCCGCGGGCCCGCGACCTGGGCATCGAGGTCGGCGTCTTTCCGCCCGGCGAGTTCAACGCCATCACAGACGTGGAAGGCGTCCTGGTGGGCCATGCCACCATCGTTCGGGGTGAGGGCGTCCGCACCGGCGTCACCGCGATTCGCCCGCACGGCGGCAACCTCTTCTTCGATCGCGTGCCTGCCGCGATCTACACCGCCAACGGGTTCGGCAAGCTGCTCGGGGTAACCCAGGTCCGCGAGCTGGGCGAGCTGGAGACTCCCGTGCTCCTGACCTGTACGTTGTGCGTCTGGAAGGCGGCCGACGGCCTGGTCCAATGGGCCCTCGACGCGCCGGGCATGCAGGGCGTGCGGTCGATCAACCCCGTCGTCGGCGAGACCAACGACGGCGGCCTCAACGACATTCGCGCCCGGCCGGTGACGGCCGCCGACGTGCGGGCGGCGCTTGAGGGGGCGGCATCGGGGCTCGTGGAGGAGGGCGCGGTAGGGGCCGGGACCGGCACGTCGGCGTTCGGCTGGAAGGGCGGGATCGGCACCAGCTCGCGCGTGCTCCCGGCGTCGCTGGGCGGCTACACGGTAGGCGTGCTGGTGCAGTCCAACTTCGGCGGCATCCTGCAGATTCTGGGCGCGCCGGTCGGTCGGGCGCTGGGCCGCTATGCGTTCAGCGCCCAGGTCGCCGGGAACGGTGACGGCGACGCCCCGGATCCCGGACGGGAAGAGAGCGGGGGCCAGTCGCAGGGATCGATCATGATGGTGGTAGCCACCGATGCACCGCTCTCCGAGCGCAACCTGGAGCGGGTGGCGCGCCGCGCCGTGATGGGGCTGGCGCGGACCGGGTCGTTCGCGGGCAACGGATCGGGCGACTACGTGATCGGCTTCTCGACCGCACCGGGCGTGCGGCGGCGGCCGGGCGACCGGGTGCGGACCGTGGAGGACCTGTCGAACGGCAACGTGTCGGCCCTCTTCCAGGCCACGGTGGAAGCGACCGAAGAGGCGATCTACAACTCCCTGTTCAGGGCGACCACGGTGAGCAGCCGCTGGGGGACGCGAGAGGCGCTGCCCGTCGAGGCGGTGATGGACGTGCTCGAACGTTACGGCGTGATCCGGCGCTGAGCTGCGGTCGGCGCATTGCAGCCCATTCAGGGTTGAGCGGCGGTGTCCGAATCGTCCCAGCTCACCGGGTCGCCCACGGCGATCTCCCCGTCGTCGAGCACCTCGGCGAACGCGCCGCCGGCCCACGCCGGATCCAGCGCACCGCGCAGGCCCGGGCGTGCGGCGTCCATGTGCGCGCAGGGCCGGGTCTCGCCGTGGATCAGCAGACGGCACGAACCGACGCGCAGGATCCGGCCCCGCGTGTTGTCGAGGTCGATGCCCTCCACCAGCATGTTCGCGCGGCGCAGCGCCGGATCGACGTCGTCGGTGAGCGTCTCGTTGATGCCGTCCCAGCGCCGGCGGGAGATGATCGTCACCTGGCGCTTGCCGCCCTGATCCGCGTTGCCCGCAAGCCCCCGCCCGGCGCGCAGGTCGGCGCGCTCGACCGGGTCCATCGGGCCCCGGTGAAACCGCTTGATCCACAGTCGCTCGAGTCGTCCCGTCATCGTTCACGGTCCTGGTTGCGACCGGCATGACGCCTGACCGCGCGAAGCCGCGGCAGGGCGCCGGCCGATCTCGGTGGTGGCCGGTAGCGCGATCTTCCTAGTGTAAGATCATTGGTTGATGAGTACGCTGACGACCGATCTACAGGGGAGGGCCGATGCCTCGCGCACGGCGCTCGACGCCTGGGTGCGCGAGGTGGTCGCGTGGCATTTCGACCCGGCGACCGGCTCTCCGTTCTGGCTGGAGTGGGCGGAGAAGGCGGGTTGGGATCCACGCAGCGAGGTTCGGGGCTTCGACGATCTCCGGAAGTTCGGGCACTTCGAGGACGAGTGGCTGCGGGGAGGGCCGGTGCGTCGCTGGGTTCCGCGCGCCTACGCGGACAAGCCGATCTTCGTGTTCGAGACCGGCGGCACGACGGGGATCCCGAAGAGCCGCGTGGCCATCGACGACTTCCGCACCGATTACGAGCTGTTCTCCGCCACGCTGCCGGACGAGTGCTTTCCGCGGGGGGCCAACTGGCTGATGCTCGGGCCGAGCGGCCCGCGCCGCCTGCGCCTTGCGGTGGAGCATCTCGCGCAGCATCGCGGCGGCATCTGCTTCTGCGTCGACCTCGACCCGCGCTGGGTGATCAAGCTGATCAAGAAGGGCTGGATGGATCACCTGAAAGCCTACCAGGCCCACGTGATCGATCAGGCGATCGCGGTGCTGTCCGCCGGGCACGACATCAAGTGCCTGTTCTCGACGCCGAAGCTGATCGAGGCGCTGGCGAACCGCCTGGAGGAAGAGGGCTCGAGCATCCGCGAGACCGGCATCACCGGCATCTTCGCCGGCGGCACCGAGTTCACGCCGCAATGGAACCGGTTCGCCAACGAGGAGCTGCTCGACGGCGTCTACATGACCCCGACCTACGGCAACACGCTGATGGGGCTGGCGGCGAGCCCGCCGAGCGGGGCGGCCGAAGGCTACAAGATCACGTATCATGCGCCGCAACCGCGCGCGGTGCTGCAGGTGGTCGACCCCGACGACGCGGACCGGATCGTCGACTACGGCGGCACGGGGCGCGTCATGCTGACCACGCTGACGAAGGAGTTCTTCGTGCCGCGCTTCCTGGAGCGCGACGAGGGCGAGCGCGAGCCGCCGTGCGAGCAGTACCCGTGGGACGGGGTCAGCGGCGTGCGGCCGTTCAGCGCGCTGGCGTCCTCGACCACAGTCGGCGTCTACTAGTCGCGATCCGGTCCTGGCTCGCCGAGCGGTGAGAATGGTGACGGCGCGCGGGCGCGTCGTCTTTCGATAGTGAACATCGGACGAGGAGTCCAGTGAAGGAGCGGGTGTCAACGATGCGAACCGAACTTCTCCGCATGAACTGGAAGATCATGGCCGGTCTGGTCCTGGTGCCGGCGCTCGCGGCCTTCGGCTGCGGCGGCGGCGGCGGCGGCATGGAAGCCGAGCCCGAGATGGCCGCCGAGCCGATGGAAGAGGCCGCGCCGGCGCCGAGCGGACCGCCGCGGGTCTTCTTCGTCGCCCCTCTGGACGGCGACCAGATATCGAGCGACCACGATGTCGAGATCGAGTTCGGCGCCGAGAACTACATGATCTCGGCCATTCCGGAAGGATTCGATCCGGAGGCCGGCGAGCCGCGGGCCGACATGGGGCATTACCACCTGGGCATCGATACCGGCTGCCTGCCGCCCGGCGAGATCATTCCGGAGGGCCAGGGGTGGGTCCACTTCGGAGACGGCTCGAACGTGTTCACGCTGCAGGTCGAGCCTGCGGCCTACGAACTGACGCTGCAGATCGGCGACGACCTGCACGTCACGCAGGAAGGCCTCTGCGAGACCATCAGCATCGAGATCGCGGACGGCATCTAGGCCGATCCGCCTGACGACGATTCGGGACTTCCGGACGTGGCGGCGGGATGGCCGTCCCGTGCGGGTCGTAGAAGGAGCGAGAGTGATGCGGATTGACGGTGCCGGGATGAGATTGAGCGTGGTGGTGGTCGGTGCATTCGCGTTGCTGCTGGCGGGCGCCGCTGGCGCGGCGGCCCAGGAGGCGCGCGTCTTCTTCGTGTCGCCGGACGACGGCTCGCAGCATGCGGAAGACGTGATCAGCATCGAGTTCGGGGCCGAGAACTATCCGATTTCCGCGATTCCGGAGGGTTTCGACCAGGAGACCGGCACGCCGCGCGAGGGCGTGGGGCACTACCACCTGGGCTACAACACGGGCTGCCTGCCGGTGGGCGAGATCATTCCGCAGGGCGAGGGGTGGCAGCACTTCGGCGACGGCTCGAGCACGACGACGCTGGAGAACGCGCCGGCCGGCACCTACGAGCTGACCGTGCAGATCGGCGACGATCAGCACCGGACGCAGGAGGGTCTCTGCGCGACGATCAGCATCGATGTGACCGACTAGGAGTCTGCGCGGTAGAGTCATGAGCCGGCGGCCAGCCGACGGGCTGCCGGGAGCGGAGAGCACCGTGATTCATTTCCCAGCGCTCCGGTGGGGCACGCCCTACCGGAGCCTAGAAATCGACAAGGTATCCCATTTCGATACCGGCGAGGCGGTGGCCGAGGTGAGCCAGGCCAATCCGGGCATCGTCGCGCGCGACATGCGCAAGGCGGCCCGCGCCCGGCATGTGCTGCGCGAGCTGCACCCGGCCGATCTCCTGCAGATGGTGAAGAAGGCCGGGGAGCTGTTCTCCACGGCCGAGCTGCCGCTCGGCGACGGTACGCAGACGCCGGACGAGTTCGTCCGGCAACAGTCGGCCACGACCGGGTTGCCGGAGCACATGTGCCGGATGAACATGGAGAAGCTCCGGTACGTGCTCGACCACATCGACGAGATCCTGGCCTCGCTGACGCGCCATCTCGACCCCGGCATCCTGGCGCGGGGCTACGGGGAAGAGGCGGGCGTGATGCGCAGCTACCAGGCCACCACGCCGGTGCTGGGGATCGTGCTGCCCTCGAACTCGCCGGGCGTGCACAGCCTGTGGCTGCCGATCATCCCGCTCCAGATCGGGCTGGTGCTCAAGCCGGGACCCCAGGAGCCCTGGACGCCGTGGCGGATGACGCAGGCGTTCTTCGAGGCGGGGGTGCCGCGCGAGGCGGTGGCGCTCTATCCGGGGCTCGGCGAGGTGGGCGCGGCGGTGCTCAACAACACCGGGCGAAGCCTGATCTTCGGCGGCACGGCCACGGTCGAGCAGTACGCCGCGAACCCCGGCGTGCAGGTGCACGGGCCGGGCTTCAGCAAGATCCTCATCGGCGACGACGAGGCGGACAACTGGGAGCAGCATCTCGATCTGATGGTCGACAGCGTGCTCATCAACAGCGGCCGGGGGTGCATCAACTGCTCCGGCATCTGGACCCCGCGCAACGGCCGGGCCATCGCCGACGCATTGGCCGAGCGGCTCGGGCCGGTCGCGCCGCTGCCGCCCGCGGATCCGGAAGCCGCGCTCGCCGCGTTCACGGTGCCGGGACAGGCGCCGGCCATCTCGGCCGACATCGATGCCGCGCTCGGGGAGTCGGGGGTCGTCGAGGTGACGGCCGCGCACCACCCGGACGGCCGTCTCGTGTCGCGCGAGCGGTGCGACTACCTGCGGCCGACGGTGGTCTTCTGCCCATCGTCCGACGCGGCGATGGCGAAGAAGGAGTACATGTTCCCGTTCGTCACCGTGGTCGAGTGCGAGCAGCGCAAGATGATCGCGGAGATCGGGCCGACGCTGGTCGCCACGGCGCTGACGAAGGACGCGGCGTTCGAGCAGCAGTTGCTCGACGCGCGGAACATAGATCGGCTGAATCTGGGGCCGATTCCGACGATCAAGCTCAACTGGCTTCAGCCGCACGAGGGCAACATCGTCGATTTCCTCTTCCGGCCGCGCGCGTTCCAGCGCGCGTCGTAGCCGCGGCAGGGAACGGGGGGCTGCCTTGCTCGACGTCAGTCAGCTCACCAAGACGTATCCGACGGCCCGCGGGCCGTTGCCCATCCTGACCGACGTCTCGTTCTCGCTGTCGCGCGGGGACGCGGCGTCGATCATGGGTCCCTCGGGCAGCGGGAAGAGCACGCTCCTCTATATCCTCGGCGCGCTCGAGCCGCCGACCAGCGGGAGGGTGACGCTGGACGGCGCGGATCCTTTCGCACTCGACGAGCAGAAGCAGGCGGCCTTCCGGAACTCGCAGGTCGGCTTCGTCTTTCAGGACCACCTGCTGCTGCCGCAGTGCACGGTGCTGGAGAACGTGCTGGTCCCGACGCTGGTCGGCAGGCCCGATCCGGCGGTGACGAAGCGCGCCGTATCGCTGCTCGAGCAGGTCGGCCTCGAGGATCGGCTGGAGCATCGGCCGGCCGAGCTCTCCGGCGGCGAGCGGCAGCGCGCGGCCCTTGCGCGGGCGCTCGTTCAGGAGCCGCCCCTCGTCGTCTGCGACGAGCCGACGGGAAACCTCGATCGGCAATCGGCGGAGGTCATCACGTCGCTGCTGTTCACGCTGCACGAGCGGCAGAACAACGTGCTCCTCGTCGTGACGCACAATCCGGAGCTGGGAAACCGTTGCCCCATCCGGTACCGCCTCGACAACCGGAAGCTCGCGATCGCGTCCGATTGAGACGCGGACGGGGAGGCGCACGCATGAGCCTGCTCGATCTCATCCGGCGAAACGTCCTTCACTACTGGCGCACGAATCTCGCCGTCGTCGCCGGGGTCGCCGTGGCGGTGGCGGTGCTGGCCGGCGCACTGCTCGTCGGGGCGTCGGTGCGCTCGAGCCTGCGCGCGCTGGCGCTCGAGCGTCTCGGCGCCGTCGACCGCGTCGTGACGAGCGCCCGCTTCGTGCCGGAGTCGTTCGCCGCCGGCGTGCTGGGGGCCGCTGCGCTGGACGGGCAGTTCGCCAACGCTGCGCCGCTTCTGGCGGTCGAAGGCTTCGTGACGCACCAGGCGAGCGGCCGGCGCGCGTCGGGAGTGCAGGTCTACGGCGTCGACGAGCGCTTCTGGACGTTCCACGGTCTCGACCCGGAGGCCTTCGGGCTGCAGCGGAACACCGTGTTCGTCAGCGGCGGCCTCGCCGGCGAGCTGGAGGCCGCGCCGGACGACGCCCTCCTGGTGCGCGTCGAGAAGCCGTCGGCGGTGCCGCTCAGCTCGCTGCACGGCCGGCGCGACGACGTGGGCCGCACGCTGCGGCTGGGCATCGCCCGCGTGCTCGATGCGGCGGAGCTGGGCGAGTTCTCGTTCCGGCCCCAGCAGGGGTTGGCGCGCTCGGTGTTCGTGCCCCTGCCGCGGCTGCAGGGCGAGCTGGAGCAGGAGGGCCGCGTCAACACGCTGCTGCTGGGCCACGCGGCCGGGGCGGGGCGCGGCGGAGACGAACCCGGGGCGGCAGAGGACGCGGCGCGGCAGGCGGCGGCCGAGGCGGCGGTTCGGGGCGAGGCGACGCTTGCGGATCTCGGCCTGCGGGTGCGGGCGATTCCCGCGCACGGCACGGTCGCCGTGGAGTCGGCGGCAGGCCTGCTGACCGACGAGACGGTGGCGGCGGTGGGGCGGGCGGCCGCAAGCCTCGGCCTGCGCGCCGAGCCGGTGCTCTCCTACCTGGCCAACCGGATCCGCAGCGGGGATCGAATCACCCCCTACTCGGTGATCACCGCGCGCGATCTGTCGGCGGTGAGCGGCGCGGATGCGCCTCCCGACCCCGGCGGACCCGCGCCGGTCATCCTGAACCAGTGGACGGCCGACGATCTCGGCGCCGTCCCGGGCGATCCGCTGACGATCGAGTACTACCTGTGGGCCGACGAGGGGCGGCTGACCACGCACGAAGCCGAGCTGCGGGTGGCCGGCGTCGTGCCGATCGCCGGTGCCGCCGACGATCCCGACCTCACGCCCGACTACCCCGGGATCACCGAGGCGACCAACGTCATCGACTGGGATCCGCCGTTCCCGGTCGACCTGGACCTGATCCGGCCGGCGGACGAGACCTACTGGGACGATCACCGCACGACGCCCAAGGCGTTCATCCCGCTCGCGGCCGGGCAACGGATGTGGGCGTCGCGCTGGGGACAGGTCACGTCGGTCCGCGTGACCCCGCCGCCGGGCGAGGACTCGGCGGCAACCGCGGATCGGGTCGCCGCCGCGCTCCGCGAGTCGCTCGACCCGCTGTCGCTCGGCTTCGTCGTCTACCCGGCCCGCTCGCTGGCCCTGGAAGCGTCGGCCGGGGTGACCGACTTCGGGCTGTACTTCATCTACTTCAGCTTCTTCCTCGTGGTGTCGGCGCTGCTGCTGGCGAGCCTCTTCTTCCGCCTCGGCGTGGAGCAGCGCCTGCGCGAGCTGGGCCTGCTGCGCGCCGCCGGATTCCCCGCACCTGCCATCCGGCGGGTGTTCCTGACCGAGGCGGGCATCCTGTCGGTCATCGGGAGCGCGCTCGGGGCCGCCGGGGCGGTGCTCTACGCCGGCCTCATCATGTGGGGGTTGCGAACCTGGTGGGTCGACGCGGTCGGGACGACGCGGCTGGCCCTCGACGTCTCGCCGGCGATGCTGGCCGCGGGGGCGGCCGGCGGCGTGCTGGCCGCGCTCGGTTCGATTGCCTGGACGTTGCGCGCGCTGGCTCCGGCTTCTCCCCGCAGCCTGCTCACCGGCGCGGTGGCCGAGGTCACGGGAGTCGAGGCGGCGTCGGCGCCGGCCCGCCGTGACGGCCCGCGTGCATGGCGCCTCGGTTTCGCCCTGATCGGCGTCGGCGCGGCGTTGGTCGCGGTGTCGGCGGCGGGGCTGGTCGGCGCCACCGGCGGGTTCTTCGGCGGCGGGCTCACGCTGCTGGCCGCGCTGCTCGTGCTGGCGTGGGCGTGGCTGAGCCGGCGTCCGAGCCGTCGCGCGGACGGGGCGTGGTCGGTGTCCGCGGTCGGATTCCGCAACGCGTCGTACCGGCCGGGGCGCAGCGTGCTCTGCATTGCGCTGATCGCGTTCGCCGCGTTCATCATCGTCGCCGTCGATGCGTTCCGCCGCGAGGGTGCGGCAGACGTGCTCGACCGGGCGTCGGGGACCGGCGGCTACACGCTGCTGGCGGACACGCTCCTGCCGGTGGTGCACGATCCGTCGACCGCCGCGGGGCGGGACGAGCTGTTCATCGGCGATCTCTTCGAGGAAGGCGAGGTGCTGGCCGGGGTGACCCTGAACCGGTTCCGCCTGCGCCCCGGCGAGGATGCGAGCTGTCTCAACCTGTACCAGGCGAAGGATCCGCGGGTGCTGGCCCCGTCGCCGGCGTTCGTGGCCGAGGGCCGGTTCGGGTTCGGCGCCACCGCCGCCGAGACCCCGGAGGAGGAAGCGAACCCGTGGCTGCTGCTCGAGCGCGAGTTCGACGACGGCGCCATTCCCGCCATCGCCGACGCGACGTCGCTGGCCTACGCGCTGCACCTGTCGATCGGCGACGACTTCGTGCTCAACCGCGACACCGACCGGCCGATCACGCTGCGCATCGTCGCCGCGCTCTCCGACAGCATCTTCCAGCGCGAGCTGCTGATCGGCGAGCGCAACTTCCAGCGCGTGTTCCCCGACTACGACGGCTATCGCTTCTTTCTCGTCGACGCGCCGCCCGAGCGCACCGGCGAGGTGAGCGCGGCGCTCGAGGACCGGCTGGCCGACTTCGGCTTCGACGTCGTCTCGGCCGCGGAACGCCTCGCGGCGTTTCACCGCGTCGAGAACACCTATCTCGCGACGTTCCAGACGCTGGGCGGACTCGGACTCGTCCTCGGCACGTTCGGCCTGGGCGCGGTGCTGCTGCGCAACGTGCTGGAGCGGCGCCGCGAGCTCGCCCTGATGCGGGCGGTCGGCTACAACGCCGGCCACCTGTCGGTGATGGTGCTGGCGGAGAACGCGTTCCTGCTCTTCGCCGGACTGGCCATCGGGGCCGGGTGCGCGATCGTCGCGATCGCGCCGGCGTGGCTCGAGCGGGGCGGCGGCGTACCGCTGCTCTCCCTCGGCGGCCTGCTCTTCCTGGTCGTCGCCACCGGCCTGGCCGCGTCGCTGGCCGCAACCGTCGCGGCCGTGCGGTCCCCGCTCCTCGCGTCGCTGCGCGCCGAGTAGCGTCGCGGTCCGGCGTGATGCGCCGCGGCCGGGTTCATCGTGCGATGTATATTGGAGGCGGGACCGACCTGTTTCCGCAGGCGCGCTGCGGCGCCGCGGCAGGCACGGGGCGGGCCGGAAGCAGGACACGGAGTTCTCGAATGATCACCACCGAGTCTCGCGATCACGTTACGGTCGTTCGGCTGGAGCACGGCAAGGTCAACGCCTTCGACATCGAGCTGATGAGAGGCTGGGTCTCCGAGCTCTCACGGCTCGAGCAGGCCGACACGCGGGCCGTGGTTCTCACCGGGACCGGCACGGTCTTCTCGGCCGGCGTGGAGCTGCGGCGGCTGACGGACGGAGGCCGCGACTACGTCAAGGCGTTCCTGCCGCTGCTCGGCGACGCCTTCTTCAAGACGTTCACCTTCCCGAAGCCGCTCGTTGCCGCCGTCAACGGGCACGCCATCGCCGGCGGCTGCGTCCTGGCCTGCGCCTGCGACTACCGCGTGATGGCCGAGGGCAAGGGCCGGATCGGAACGCCCGAGCTGTCGGTCGGCGTGCCGTTCCCGAGCATGGCGCTGGAGATTCTGCGGCTCGTGGTGCCCCCGCACCGCCTGCAGTCGGTCATCTATCGCGGGCTCACCTGCGCGCCGGATGACGCCCTCGCGAACGGCTTCGTCGACGAGCTGGCCGCCCCGGACGCGCTCCTCGGCCGCGCCGTGGAGGTCGCCGCACATCTCGGCTCGCTGCCCAGCGCCTCGTTCTCGCTCACGAAGCGCATCATCCGCCAGCCCAGCCGGGACCGCGTGGTGCGCAGCATGCGGTCGGTGGACGAGGAAGTGCAGGAGGCGTGGATGTCCGCGCCGGTGCAGGATGCCGTGCGCGCGTACGTCGAGCGAACGCTCCGGAAGTAGCAGTCCCCGCGAGTCCGTCAGGCGTCCGGGTTCATCTCTCCGGAAGCCGGCAGCGGCGCCTGGAGCCTCTGTTTTCGTTCATTCCGCGGAGCGGGGGCTACCGGGCCGTGAGATCCTCGTGAAGATTGGGCGCGTCGCGACCGAAACGACGTGTGACACGTTTCGTTCGAGGCAGGGTGCGGATCGTCCGTTCCCGGCCGTTACCGAGGAGGCAAGATGCTCCGGCGATATCTGATTCCGATGATGTGCCTCGCCGTGCTGGCGGCGGTCGCGGCGACCGCGTCCGCCCAGACGAAACTGCTGCGGTTCCCGGATATCCACGGCGACCGGGTGGTCTTCAGCTACGCCGGCGACCTGTGGCTCGCTGCGACCGACGGGGGCCTGGCAGCCCGGCTGACCGCCCATCCCGGCCTGGAGCTGTTCCCGCGCTTCTCTCCCGACGGTTCCCGCATTGCCTTCACGGGGCAGTACGACGGCGACGAGCAGGTCTACGTGATTTCCGCGTCGGGCGGCGTGCCGCGACAGCTCACCTACTATCCGGCGCGTGGGCCGCTGGCCCCGCGGTGGGGTTACGACAACCAGGTCTACGACTGGTCGCCCGACGGGCGGGCGGTCCTCTTCCGGTCGCTGCGCTACAGCACGGACCTGTCGGACAGCCGGCTGTTCCTCGCGTCCGCCGACGGGGGACTGCCCGTGCCGCTGCCGATGCCCGAGTCCGGGGCGGGAGACCTGTCGCCGGACGGGACGCGCGTCGTCTACTCCCCCCTGTTCCGCGACTTCCGGACCTGGAAGAGGTACGAGGGGGGCTGGGCGCAGGAGCTCTACATCTTCGACCGCGAGACCCACGTGGTCGAGCGGGTGACGACGCATCGCCGCGCCGACCGCGACCCGATGTGGATCGGCGACGCCATCTACTTCACCTCGGATCGGGACGGGACGCTGAACCTGTACAGCTACGACCTCGCCTCGCGCGAGACGACGCAGCTCACCGACAGCGATACCTGGGACGTGCGCTGGCCCGGCGACGACGGCGCCAACCGCATCGTCTACGAGCTGAACGGCGAGCTGGAGATCTACGCGATCGACTCGGGAACGTCGCGGTCGATCTCCATCACGGTGCCGGACGACGGTCTGGCGATGCGCCCGTCGCGCGTGTCGGCGGCGAACCTCATCGAGGATGCGCAGCTGAGCCCGCAGGGCGAGCGGGCGCTCTTCGTGGCCCGCGGCGACGTTTTCACGGCGCCGATCGAGAACGGCCCGACCCGCAACCTGACGCGCAGCTCGTCGGCGCACGACAAGCGGGCGCGCTGGTCGCCCGACGGCCGCCGCATCGCGTACGTGTCGGATGCGACCGGCGAGGACGAGATCTACCTGATCGCCCAGGACGGCTCCGGCGAGCCGGAGCGGCTCACCAGCGGCGGCCAGGCGATGCTGTACGCGCCCGAGTGGTCGCCGACCGGCGAGCACCTGGCGTTCGGCGACAAGGAGGGCAGGCTGCGCGTCATCGACGTGGAGTCGAAGGACGTGATCGACGTCGCCGACGAGGCGCGCGGTCCGCTGCGCGACTACGTCTGGTCGCCCCGCGGCGGCTACCTGGCGTTCTCGATGACCGATCCGACCGAGTTCAGATCCATCTGGGTCTGGAGCCTGGCCGACCGATCGCTGCACCGGATTACCGACGAGCTCTTCCACGAGTGGAATCCGGCGTGGGATCCCGACGGCGACTACCTCTACTACCTCTCGGACCGGCAGTTCGCGCCGCAACTCGGCTCGTTCGAGTGGAACTACCTGGTCGATCGCGAGACCGGCATCTACGCCCTGGCGCTGCGGAAGGACGTGGAGCATCCGCTGCCGCCGGAGAGCGACGAGGTGGAGGTGACCGGGAGCGACGATGCAGAGGAGGATTCGGACGCCGGCGCCGAGGAATCGGAATCGGGCGAGGCGGCTGGCGACGACGGCGGTGACGCTGGCGGCGGCGGCGGGGAAGCGCCCCTCACCATCGAGTTCGACGGCCTCTCCCGGCGCGTCGTGCGCCTGCCCGTGACCTTCGACAACTACGTCGGACTGAGCGGGGCGGACGACGGTGTGTTCTTCATCCGCGGCGGCGCGCAGTACTACGGCCGCGCCGGGGATGTGCGGGCGGCGCTGCAGCGCTTCACGTTCGGGGACCGCGAGACGGCGACCATTGCCGAGGGGATCGGCGGCTACGCGGTGTCGCGCGACGGCGAGAAGGTGCTGGTGCGCGAAGGGGGCGGCTGGAACGTCTACCCGGCGGGCGGCGGCGACGCCGCCGCGGTGTCGACCCGCGGCCTGATGGTCGACCGGGTGCCGGCCGCGGAATGGGCGCAGATCTTCGACGAGGTCTGGCGGCGGTTCCGCGACTTCTTCTACGTCGAGAACATGCACGGCTACGACTGGAAGGCATTGCGCGACCGCTATCGCCCGTTGCTGGAGCACGTCGCCCACCGCTCCGACCTGAACTACGTCATCGGCGAGATGGTGGCGGAGCTGAACGTCAGCCACGCCTACATCGCGGGCGGCGACTGGGAGACCCCCGACCGGCCGGCCGTCGCCCTGCCGGGGGCCGTCTTCGAGTTCGACGCTGCGTCCGGGCGCTACCGCATCGCCGAGATCTTCGCGGGCCACAACGAGGAGCCGCGCTACCGCGCGCCGCTCACCGAGATCGGCGTCGACGCCAACGTGGGCGACTACGTGCTCGCCATCGACGGCGAGGAGCTGCTCGGGACCGACAATCCCTACCGGATGCTGCTGCATCGAGCCGACCGGCCCGTGCGTCTCACCCTGAACGCCGAGCCGGCGTTCGACGGGGCGCGCGAGGTCGCGTTCACCCCCGTCACCGAGGAGCGCAGCCTGCGCTACCTGGCCGAGGTCGAGGCCAACCGCCGCAAGGTGTCGGAGCTGACCGACGGGCGCGTCGGCTACCTGCACGTCCCGGACATGGGGGCGCAGGGCATCCAGGAGTTCGTCAAGTGGTTCTACGGGCAGGTCCGCAAGGAGGGCCTGGTGATCGACGTGCGCGGCAACGGCGGCGGCAACGTCTCGCAGATGCTCATCGAGCGCCTCGGCCGCCGCGTCCTCGGCACCAGCTTCGCGCGGACCTACGACACGCCGGGCACCTATCCGGCCGTCGCCTTCCACGGCCACCTGGTCTGCATCCTTGACGAGGACTCCGCCTCCGACGGCGACATCTTCCCCTACCGCTTCCGCGAGGCGGGCCTGGGGCCGCTGATCGGCAAGCGCTCGTGGGGCGGCGTCATCGGCATCACCAGCCACGGCCCGCTCCTCGACGGCGGCTCGGTCAACGTCCCGCAGTTCGGCACCAACGGCGCCGACGGAAGCTGGGTCGTCGAGAACGTCGGCGTCGAGCCGGACATCGAGGTCGAGAACGACCCGCGCTCGGTCATCGCCGGCCGCGACCCGCAGCTCGAACGCGCGGTCGAGGAGGTGCTGCGGATGATGCGGGAAGACCCGAAGGCGCTGCCCGAGCGTCCGGCGCCGCCGGTGAAGACGCCGTAGCCGGGGTGTGCCCTCCCAACCCTGGGGAACGGAGCCGCCATGGCGCTGACGCGCATCGAGCTCGAGAACTTCACGGCGTTCAGGAGCCTGAAGCTGGACCTCTGTCCCGGCATCAACGTCCTTGTCGGCCCGAACGGCACCGGGAAGACGCACCTGATGAAGGTGTGCTACGCGGCATGCGACGTATCCGAGAGACACATCCATGCCTTCATTCACAAGCTGGTCGCGGTTTTCCTGCCATCAGCCCGCGACCTGGGGCGTCTCGTCAGACGTCACCAGGGTGCAGGCGGAAAAGCATCGATACACTTGGCGCGCGGGGCTCGGAAGTTGGACGCGTCATTCGTGAGTCACCTCGATTCAAGTGGAGCACTGAAGTTCTCCTCGCCGTCGGAACTTGAAGGAACATGGGCGCGCGACAGGATCGAGAGCGTCTACGTTCCCGTCAAGGAGATGCTCTCCAATGCGCCTGGCTTCCGATCGCTCTACTCGAAGCGCGAAATACACTTCGAGGAGGTGTACAGGGACATCCTGGATCGGGCGTACGTGCCCGCGCTGCGCGGACCGATGGATGCCCGGCGCGAAGGGGCACTGGCGAAACTCCGGGAGGCTATTGGCGGTGATGTCGCAGTCAAGGGAGAGGAGTTCTTCCTGCGGAGCAAACAGGGGGATCTCGAATTTTCTCTGCTGGCCGAGGGAGTCCGCAAGCTGGCGCTGCTGTGGCTTCTGATACGGAACGGCACGCTGCAGCCTGACTCCATCCTGTTTTGGGACGAACCGGAAACCAACCTGAACCCGAAGTTGTTCGGCGTCGTGATGGACGTGCTTCTGGAGCTGCAGCGCGAAGGCGTGCAGGTCTTCCTGGCGACCCATGACTACGTCATCCTCAAGGAGCTCGACCTCCGCACGACGGCTGCCGACAAGGTGGCTTTCCACGCCTTCTACCAGAAGGCGGAGGCGGGCGAGGTCCGTTGTGATACGACGTACAACTACCGGGACATCGCCCCGAACGCGATCGCGGATACCTTCACCGACCTCTACAACCGCGAGATTAGGCGCAGTCTGCAAGGCGCGGCAAGATGAAGTTCGCGGAAGGCGACCTGGAGATGGACATCCCAGACGTGGTGCGCGGTGGGAAGTTCGATGGCGGCCGCCATGGGCTGAATCGTTGCATGAAGGCAGTGGACTTCGTGGTCGAGCTTGCCGATCGGTATCTTTTCATCGAGTTCAAGGATCCTCAGCATCCGCATGCAACTCCGGAGAGCCGCGACCAGTTCATCCGGAGGCTGGACGCCGGCCAACTCGACGAAGACCTCAAGTACAAGTACCGGGACTCATTCCTCTATGAATGGGCATCGGGGCGCGCCGGCAAGCCAATCGACTACCTGGTGCTGATTGCCCTGGACACGTTGGACGAAACGCAGTTGTTGACCAGGACGGAAGCTCTGGCGCGGAATCTGCCGCAGCATGGACCGGATGACCAGCCCTGGCCTCGCGAGATTGTGCGCGTGTGTGGGGTCTTCAATCTCCAATCGTGGAACCGTGAACTGCCGCACTATCCCGTCAATCGCGTCGGTGCCGGCCCTCGAAACACCGGGACAACGCCATGAGCGCTAAACCGAGCGGGATCAGCACCAGCGCAGCGTGCCGCTTTCGACACCGGCATCCGCGATAGGGCGATGCTGGATTTGGCCGTCACCCGAAGCAGTACAGGACGCCGTCCTGCGAACCGATCACCACCTTGCCGTCGGCGATCGCGGGGGACGCCGACAGCGGCGCGCCGGTGTCGAACTCCCAGAGCTTCTCGCCGCTCTCGAGGTCGAGAATGTAGAACCGCCCGTCGCCCGAGCCGATGTAGACGCGCCCGTCGGCGGCGGCGGGTGACGAGTCGACGCGCGCGCGGGTCATGAACGTCCAGCGCATCCCGCCCGTCTCGGCGTCGATGCCGTGGACCATGCGGTCGCGGCCGCCGATGACGACGGTGCCGTCCACGTTGAGCGCCGACGAGTAGAAGGGGAAGTGCCGCCGCGGATGCTCGTAGCGCCACACGATGTCGCCGGTCCCCAGATCGAGGCTGACGACCTCGTTGTCGAACGTGCCGAAGTAGGCCCTTCCGTCCCGGATGGCCGAGGAAGCCGCGGTGTAGGCGCCTGCCGACACGCTGGTGACCTCTTCGCCGTCGGCGATCCGGACGCCGTGGAACGTCTCGTCGCAGCCCCCGAAGTAGGCGATGCCCTCGGTGACGGCCGGCGTGGCATGGACGTAGTTCTGCGTCTCGGCCTGCCAGGCGAGCTCGCCGGTGACCGCGTCCAGGCCGTACAGGTAGCCGTCGTACGAGCCGATCATCACGCGACCCTCGGCCAGCACCGGCGACGACTTGATCTCGCCCTGCGTCGCGTAGGTCCAGACCTCCTCGCCGGTCTCGGCGTCGACGGCGTGCAGCACGCCGGCGAGGTCGCCGACGAACACCAGGCCGTGTCCGACGGCCGGCGACGACTCGCCGATGCCCATCCGTTCGCTTGCCCGGTAGCGCCACTTCAGCTCGCCGGAGTCCAGGTCGAGCGCGATGAGCTCGCCGGTGTAGGTGCCGACGTAGACCGTCCCGTCCGCGATGGCGGCCGAAGAATCGATCGACTCTCCCGCCTCGAACGACCAGAGGAGCTCCGGTTGTTCCGGCACGCTGGCCGACGAGACGCCGGTCAGGCTCGCGGTGCCGCGGAACTGGGTCCAGGCGTCGGCCGGGGCCGCGGCCTGGGCCAGCACGGCGCCGGCGCCGCCGAGCAGGAAGAGAACGGCCAGGGCCGCGATGGGCGCGGCGGACGACGTGCGGTGCGGATGATTCAGTAGGCGCATTGATATACCTCCAACGCTTCGCGCGCGCCAAAGTGCCGGGGATTGAACGTGCCGGTCCATTGCGTGGCCGCGGCCTCGGCGAGGTCGGACAGGTCCTGCTCCGGCACGCCGGTTGTCCGCAGGTCGGCCGGGAATCCGCCGGACCTGCCTATTGCGACGAGACGATCCGCCAGATGGTCGCCGGCGGCCCGGGCCGAGGCGGGCTGCGGCGTGCCGTTGACCAGGTCGCGGTAGAGATCGTCCGCGGCCTGCGCGTTCCAGCGCACGACGTGCGGCAGCAGGATCGCCAGCGCCACCCCGTGCGTCATGTCGTAGCGCGCCGTCAGCGGGTTGGCGCACGCGTGGGCGGCGCCGAGCATCGACTGTTCGATGGCCACGCCGGCGTAGAACGCGCCGAGCTGCATCGCGCCGCGCGCCGAGACGTCGTCCGGGTGGTCGAGCACCCGCTCGTAGTTGGCGTTCAGCAGGCGGAACGCCTCGCGGGAGAAGAGCGTCGAGACCGCGTTCCGGCGCTTCGTCACCGCGGTCTCCACCGCATGCGCGATCGCATCGAAGCCGCCGGCGGCGGTGACCGCGGCCGGCTGCGACAGGGTGAGATCCGGGTCGAGGACGGCCACCCGGAAGGCGAGCTGCGGATCGCCGCACGCCATCTTCATGTGCGTCTCGGCGTCGGCGATGACCGCGTAGCTCTGCGCTTCCGAGCCGGTGCCGGCGGTGGTCGGGACGGCGATCATCGGCAGCAGCGGCTCGTGGGCGTGCCCGTAGCCGCGGTAGTCGGCCATGGCGCCGCCGTTCGTCAGCAGCAGGTTGATCCCCTTGGCGCAGTCCAGCGAGCTGCCGCCCCCCAGGCCGATGACCGAGTCCGGCCGGCGTTCCCGGGCGAACGCGACGCCCCGTGCGACCATCGCGGAATCCGGGTTCACGTCGAAGTCGTCGAAGACGTCCACCTCCAGCCCGGTGCTCCGCAGCAGGCCGAGCGCGTGGTCGACGTGGCCCGCTTCCTCCAGGCCGCGGTCCGAGACCAGCAGCGGACGCGCGAAGCCGAGTTCGTGCGCCAGCGCCCCGAGGCGGTCGATGGCGCCGGTCCCGAACACGAGGCGCGTCGGCACGTGAAAATCGAAGGGGGTCATCGCTCGTCGAGCACTGTCTGCCACTCGAATATACCCTGACGTCGCGGGGACACGATCAAGCTCTGGTGTGCCGTGCAGCACCCGCGGCGCCGGGCTCAGCGGCCGGCAAGCCCTTCCGCAAGTAGCGTTGCAGCGAGGTGATTCAAGCTGACGCCCTCGCTCTCGGCCCGTCTGGCAAGTCGCATATGCAGAGTCTTGGGGATACGTTGCACGAACTGTCCGCTATAGGTCTTCGGCGCGGGCAACGTGCCGGCGTCCTCCCGTTCCGCGATCGTCCATGCCTCGAAAGCGTCCCGGGCTTCCACGATGGCCTGCTCGACCGTTTCGCCGTCAGCGACGCATCCAGGCAGGTCGGGGATGGCCACCATATAGCCGCCGCCCTCGTCTTCGGGAATGGGGCTGAGCGTGATCGGGTAGTCCTCGAACCTCATGTCGCCGCCTCCTCTAGGAGAGCTGTCAACCGTCTGATGTAGAACGGCTTGATGGGCTTGCGCATGGGAACCGTCAGGTGTTGTCCACGGATGTTGGTGATGACGGCGTGGCTGGTACCACGCTGGCGGAGCTTCAGGTTGTTCGCCCGGACCAGGATCTTGACGTTATCGGCGGTCCAATCCCCCCTCGGGTTGGCCTTCATCGACTCGAGGAGCCGAGTGGCCTTACTCACGGGTGAATGATACTACATGTAGTATCGCCCGGCGCGAAGCAGCTCTCGCGGCGGCGAGCAGCAGCGATTTTCTTCGTACAGGAACAACTGCGGCACCGGCAGGCCGAGGATGAGCGACTCGACTAGCCGGGACGCGCGGCGAAGGTCCCATCGGCGCTCTCCGCGGCGGCCAGCGCCGCAAGCCCGAAGGTCCAGGGGTACAGCTTCTCGGAATACCACAGCTTGGCGAAGTACAGCCCAATGGGGGTGGTTTCGACTCGCCGCCCGCCGTCGGTCGCGGCGGCCAGCCACTGCGCGCCGCGGTTGACGGCGGCGTCGATGCCGCGAACCGGGGCGGCTCGCGGCAGCCGCCCAAACGTCGCCAGGGCCGAGATCGCCACGGCGGTCTCCTCGATGGACGGCGGGACGCCGGGCGCGCCGCCCCAGCCGCCGTCTTTTCCCTGTGCGCCGACGAGCCAGCGGGCCGCGCGGTGCTCGGTCGCCGGGACCGACTCGGCGTCTGCGAGCATGCCGAGTCCCTCGAGCACGCGCGCCGTGCCGTAGACCGGGTTGTTGTCGGCCGGGGCGTCCTGGTTCCCGAACCAGAGGGGGATCCAGAATCCGTCCGGATCCTGCGCCCGCTCCAGGAAACGGACGGCGCGCGTGGTGGCGCGCTCGGTTCGAATCCGCAGCGCATCGGGCAGCGCCGGCCGCCACGCCGTCCAGGCCCGTAGCGTGTGGGCGGTCAGGTCGGGGCTGCTGCGGTCGAAAGGCAACGCGCCCCAGCCGCGGCAGAACGTCGGTATCCCGCCGTCGGCGTTCTGCAGATCGAGCAGCCAGCCGACGCCGGCGCAGGCGGCGTCCCGGTGCGCGGGGGCAACGGCGTCCAGGGCATGGAGTGCGAGCAGCGCGCCGGGGGTGTCGTCGGCATCGGGAACCCCGCCCGGCAGGTCAGTCCAGGCCCACCCCCCCGGGTCGGCGTCCGTGTAGACGTGGCGCTCGCGGTACTGCTGGTCCAGCAGCCAGCGGCTCAGCGCCGCGCGCTCGGTGGACCCGAGTCGATCCCGCCAGTCCGGCCGGCGCGCCAGCGCGTTGATGCTGAGCGTCGTCACCCAGGTGGCCAGGTTGGTGTCGATGGGCCAGCTCCCGTCGGCGCGCACCGACCGTTCGAGGAACGCCACGCCGCGCTCCACCACGGGGTGCGTCGATGCGCCGGCTGCCACCAGGCTCATGACGACGAAGCTCGTCAGCGGCGTCGCCTCGAGGAACCCCCCGCCGCGCGGCTGGATCGCCTCCAGACGGCGCAGGGTGTGCTTGCGGGCCGCCAGGCGCACGAGCCGCGTCAGGGGATTGCGGGTGGGGCGCTGCCGGTGGCGGGCCTGCCCGATGGCGATCAGGGCCGGCAGGGCGTAGCTGACGACCGGAA
The DNA here is from genome assembly GCA_965116825.1 of Vicinamibacterales bacterium. Classification (GTDB taxonomy): domain Bacteria; phylum Acidobacteriota; class Vicinamibacteria; order Vicinamibacterales; family UBA8438; genus WTFV01. The sequence goes on along the minus strand of OZ220736.1, from coordinate 324,004 downwards.
GCCGCAGCCAGCGGTACCAGGACGGCGGCACCGCGGCCAGCTCGAACGGGAGTTGCGGAACGTGGCGCCAGTCCAGGAGTCCGGCCAGCGCGAGCACGGTCAGGATCGGCACCGAGAATGTGCGGTCCTTGCCGTAGCGCCGGCTGATCGTCTCGGCGAGTGCCCGCGGACCCAGGTCGCCGGCCGCGCACCGCATCCGGTCGCGCACCCGTTCCAGCGCCGCCGCGGCAGGGGCATCGTGGACCCCGGCAATCGTAAGCGCCGCCCAGCACAGGGCGGTCGTGCTGACGTTGCCGGGGCTGTCGGTGGTGTCGCCCCAGCCGCCGTCGCGGTTCTGGGTCCGGACCAGCCACGCGACCCCGCCGCGGACGTGCGCGTCGAGCGCAGCCCGCGGAGCGTGGCGCCCGACCAGCGTGAGAGCGATGACCGCCGTGGCGGTGGAGAGCGCGGACGACGACAGCTCGCCGGTCCAGTGGCCGTCCGCGGTGCGCGCGGCGAGCAGACCGTCGGTCAGTCGGTCGAGCGTGTCGCTCACAGGCTCAGGTGCCCCAGGGCGAGCAGGGCGTAGAAGGTGTACTCGCAGTCCTGCACGTCGTCGCCCCAGCTTCCGTAGAAGCCGCCTGTGTTGCTCCATAGGCTGTCGACGAAATCGAGGCACGGCTCCTTGATCGACTCGAGCGGGACGTGCGCGCCGGCCAGCGCATGCAGGGCGGTGGCGGTGGAGAGCAGATCGGGCACCGGCGTCGACGGCGACGCGCAGAAGCCGCCCCCCGGCAGGTGGCGCGCCCGAAGCCACTCGGAGGCCTCGCGGTCCGCCGGCCGGGAGAGGCGTCGCTGGATCGTCACCGCGGCGGCGGTCGGCGGCGTCAGCCCCACCGGCACGCCCGGCTGGTTGCCGTATCCGCCGTCGGCGGCCCGCAGTCCGGCCAGGCACTGCACGAAGCGGTCCGAGTCGACCACCGCGGCGCCGAGGTCCTCGTACGCGCCCAGGGCCAGGAAGCAGCCGTACGCGGTGCCGTGCTCGGCCCCGCCGGTCGGGCTGTATCCGCCGTCCGGCGTGCGGTAGGTCTCCAGACGTTCGGTCAACACCTCGGTCGGCGCCTCGGCTGCGGCGCCGATGTCGGCCCAGCAGCGCGCCAGGCAGGCGGTATGCACGAAGTCCAACAAGGCCGGGTCGTGCCGCTCCAGGAACGGCCGGACCTCGCCGGCCGGCAGGTCGCGGCGGAGGGCGATCAACGACTCCAGGCCGAAGACGGTGTAGTAGAGGTCGCTCGCGCCGTCGCGATCCTGGAAGCCGCCGTCGGGATTCAACCGGGATGAGAGGAACCGTGCCGTCAGGTCCGCCGCGTCACCGAGCAGCGTCGGCGACAGCCTGGCTACCTGCAGCATTTCGAGCCTCAAACTCACTGCACCAGCCTTGAATCTCGACGCTGAAGATCTTGCCGATGACGCGGCGCAGCAACCCCTTGAGGCTCGGGTTGGTCAGGCCGGGCAGGCAGCGGATCGCCTCTTCCTTGTAGCCTTCCATCAGGCGCCGGCTGCGGTCGGCGGCGTCGAATCGGCCGAGCAGCTCGCGCACCTCGCCCGACCGGCCGTCGACGGCCCGCTCGCGGCGCCACGCCGCCTCGAGGGTGGACCGGGCGTCGGCCTCGGACTTGGCCTGCTCGTAGCCGACGGCGAGCGGCAGCGACGGGCGGAGCGCCGTCACGTCGTCCGGCGCATCCGCGGAAGGCTCGAAGTCGTCGACGTCGTCCCGGATCTGGTACGCGATGCCCAGTGCGTCGCTGTACGCCCGCAGCTTCTCGAAGACCTCCGTGTCGGCGCGGGCGCAGGCCGCCCCCAACTCGAGCGCCACGCCGAACGCGGGCGCGGTCTTCTGCCGGAAGATCTGCAGCACCTGCTGCGAAGTGAGCGGCCGCGGGTTGCGCGCCCAGGCCAGCTCCTCGCCCTGGCCGAGGCAGAGCGTCCGATGGCCGCGCGCTGCGATGGCCGTCATCTGCGCCCGGATCTCGGGTGCGAAGTCGCTCTCCGCGAGCAGCCGGTAACCCTCGCCGATCAGGTAGTCGCCGGCGTTCAGCGCCGCCGGAATGCCGTGCGAGGCGTGCAGCGTCGGCTCGCCGTAGCGGCGGGCGTCGCCGTCCTCGATGTCGTCGTGGACCAGCGACGCCTTGTGGAAGCACTCCACCGCCACCGCGACCTTGCGCAGCGCGTCCGGGGGCGCCGCGTGCGGGTCGTCCTGCAGCGCCTGGTAGACGCATACGCTGAGGAACGGCCGCCAGCGCTTGCCCGCCCGGGTCAGCTCGGCGCGCGCGAGCGTTTCCGTCTCGCCGGCCGGCGGCCCGCCGAACACGCCGTCGAGTGCGTCGGGCGTGAACCAGCTCTCGACGTCCTGCCGCAGCGCGTCGAGGTCCAGCCGCCGGGTGCGGTCGTCGCTGGTCGCGTGAATGAAATCCCAGACCCACTCGACGTCGACCCCGGTGTCCTTGCAGTCGTCCTGCAGCAGGGGGATCGCCACGCCGGGGATCGCCGCCGCCTCCATGTACGGGAAGGCCCGTTCGAGAACGGAGAGGCAGCTCACGCCGACGATCGCCTCGATCTTGCCGGTCTGGATCAGCGCCATCACGAGGGCCGAGCCCTCGGCGACGAGCACCGCGTAGCCGAGCTTCTCCGCTTCTTCCTGCAGGTCCTGGATCGTGCACAGGCCGCACTGCTTGCAAAGCAGGCCGAACTCGTCGAACGGGGCGGGGCAACGGTCCTCGACCCGCAGGCACTTGGGCAGCAGCAGCAGGCGCTTGTCGTACGGGACGGCGGCCAGGTGCTCGCGCCACACCTCGTTGCCGAGGATCACGCCCACGTAGTCGCGATACCTGCTGTCGATGCCGTGGCCGCGCAGGAGCTCGTCGGACCGCGCCTGCAACTCGCCCATGACCAGCGGCGGCGTGATCTCGCTGCGGCGCGCCGCGACGTAGTCCTGGACCTGCCGCAGCATCACCTCGCGCTCCGCGCGGGTCTGCGGAATGTTCTCCTGCGGCGGCCGCATGACCGTCGGCGGCACCGCGCGCGGGAGCGAAACGACCGGTAGTTGATAACTCACAGGCGTCTTCCGTTGATATCCAGCGTTTGTGAGATCCAGCGTTCTTGCTTGGCGACTCGCTCGATCGGAGGCCGGTTCCGCGGCGCAGGCTCCTAGCTGTACGCGCCGAACCCGAAGAACCAGTGCTTCTTCGCGAAGGCGTAGGCCCAGTGCTCCTCCGGGATCTCGTTTCCGGGGTTGTGCTGGCTGCTGCGGCCGGTGAGCTGCGCCAGCTCCGCGGACGCCGTCTGCCGCTGCGTCGTGTCCCGCGCCCCGTGCCGCTCCACGAGCTCGCGCACCAGATCGGGCCGTTCCAGCACGATGCAGCCGCGCGTGGTCCGTGCCGCAGTCTCGCGGAAGTCCTTGAGGAACGACGAATTCGTCATGGTCTCGTAGACGCTCGGCCGATCATAGACCGTTTCGGTCGCGAACTGGATGATCGGGCACGGCTCGATGTCGCCGTACGGACTGATGTGGTGGCTCGCCCCGGTCGCCATCGGGCACAGCGCCTGCCCCTCGTCGTCCCAGTAGGCGTCGACGATGGCGATCGGCAACCGCGCCCGCATGCGGACGATGAACCGGCGCACGCGAAGCACCTCCTCCGGCGTCAGGGCGATCTCTTCCGCCGGCTTCGGTCCGATGACCCGGTAGGTGTGGAACCAAGCATAGTGCACGCCCATCTCGATGAGCCGGCGCAGCCACGATTCCTGGACCAGATCGTCGATGTTGGTCTTGCAGACGCTGGTGGCCACCCCGGTGACGAGCCGGTTCCGGGTGCAGGCTTCGAGTCCGGCCAGGGACTTGTCGAGGACGTCGCTCCGGCCGCGGCGCTCGTCGCTCACCACCGACGTGCCCTCGATGCTGACCAGCGGCGTCACGTTCCCGAGCCGGCGCAGCTCGGCCGCCCGCGCGTCGTCGATCAGATGCCCGTTGGTGAAGAGCTGGAAGTAGCAGTCCTGGTGCTCGGCGAACAGCTCGAACAGATCCGGGTGCAGCAGCGGTTCGCCCCCCAGGATGCCGAAGTAGCTGTTGCCGTGCCGCTTGGCGTCCCCGACGATGCGGCTCAGCTCGTCGATCTCGATCTTCCGGCTCGGCGCCTCGACGTCGACCCAGCACCCCTGGCAGCGCAACTGGCAGCCCGAGATCACCGAGATGAACAGGAACGGCGGGAAGTGCTCGCCCCGCTTCAGCCGCTGCTTGTAGCGTTGGACCGAGCGGACGCCCTTGACGCCCATGTTCCAGACCAGCTTCCGCAATGCGCGCGGGTCCGGCTCGGTGAGCATCCGTTTGGCCAATCCCAGCACCACGTTGTCAGCCCTCCTGCCGCGCCGCGGCGGCGTCGATGGCGGCCTGCGCCCGGACCTTGGCGGTCTCGGCCTTGGCCTGGATCTCGTCGAGCGTAGGCAGGCTCGCCAGCACCTCGGCCGGTATGTCGAGATTCTGCTGCAGCTTGACCAGGCATTTCTGGCGCTCCTTGAGCGCCCGTTCCTCGTCGCGTTCCTTCGAGAAACGCGACTTCGCCTTCGCGCTCCGGTCGCGCAGCGCGGCGTAGATGTCGCCGCCGAGCAGGGCCGAGATGTCGACCTTCATCGCCTCGCGGCGCACGTCGTCGGCCTGGATCTCGCCGCCGTGGATCGGCCCGTGGCGGTACTTCGGGAACAGGATGGCGACCTCGGGGCAGACCCGCGAGCACGCGGGGCAGTCGGTCTTGCAGTTGTCGTGGTTCTGGACCTGGATCTGGCCGGCCTTCGAGACGCCGTAGACGTCGAAGAGGCAGAAGCTCAGGCACTGCATGCAGTTCGTGCAGCGATCGAAGTCGATGACCGGAAACCACGGCTTCCACTTGCCCGGCTCGTGGACCTCGCCTTCGGCGCGGATGGCCTCGACCAGCGCCGCCACGCCGTCGGGCGTCTCGTCGCCGATGTCGCGGAACCAGACCCGGCCCCCGGACTCGGCCCCGACCGCCTCGGCCGGCTGGCGCTCTGTGAAGCGGCCGAGCACGGCCAGCGCGTTGCCGTCGTCGGCGCGGGCCGCGGCGGCGGTCGCGGCGCCCGACCCGACCCGCGTCACGCGATAGCCCTTGTCGAGCAGCGTCTGCATCAGGGCGAAGCGGCGCTCGCCGTCCAGCGGCTTCGCGCCGCGGCCTTCGTACAGCGCCACCCGCAGCACGGGTAGCGAGAGGGTGCTGGTGCGGCTCATCGGTCGCCTCCGTCGTCGCCGTTCGGCGTGAGCATCGAGGCAGCCACGGCCTCGGCCGTCTCCTCGCGCATGTTGAGAATCTCGACCCGTTCCTTGTCCAGCGGCGAGCCGGCAGAGGAGAACAGCCAGCGCACGGCCCGCGGATAGCAGGCGGCGATGGTCACCGCCTTGCCGCCGGCGATCTCCGCCAGCCGCGGATCCCGGCGCGCCGACATCTCGCACAGGTCGGGCACCGCGTCGAAGTCTACGCCGGAGGCCGACAGCGCCTCGAGGACGCCGTCCTTCACCTTGCGCGGCACCACCCGGGCGTAGGTGCAGCGGCAGTAGACCAGGTTGGGGGCCGCCGTCGTCGTCGATGCCTCGTTCTCGCTCATCACGCCGTCGCCATGCGCCAGGTCGGAGTCGGCTTGGCCGGCCGGAAGTGCTCGATGTGCTCGATGGCGGCCCGGCGTCCGGCGCCGGCCGCCTCCCATGCCGCGATGGCCGCCAGCGCCGCGTCGTGCAGGCGCTCCGGGTCATCCTCGGCCCGCAGGTTGACGATCAGCTCGCCCGCGTCGACCGGCGCCTTCAGCGTGTGGGCCAGCTCGGCGCCGCGGTCGCCCGCCACCAGATTCAGCACGGCGATGTCCGACGGCAGCTCCTCCGCGGTCAGCGTCATCTTCAGGTGCGCGATCTCCGCCGTGCCGATGGCCTCCGCCATGTGTCCGGCGAGGCCGCGCAGCAGCGCATTGCCGTCGAACGGCGTGTCGCAGGAGACGCGCGCCGTCGCGTTCAGCCAGCCGAGCAGCGCCTCGCCCTCGGCGTACACCTCGTAGTCTACGTCCGGTGACGTCCCGAGACCCATAGCACCGCGCGTCACCCGCTCGAACCAGGAGGCCGCCCCGTCTCCCTCGCGCGCCGACATGGCGAGCACGTCTGCCCGCGGATAGCGCGCCGCCAGCGCGTTGCGCAGCCGTTCCAGCCGCGCCTCGTCGAGCAGGTCGACCTTGTTCACCACGATGGCGTCCGCCTCGGCGAGCTGCCGGTCGTAGACGTACAGCACCTTCCTGGAGAACGAGCGGCCCGCTTCCAGCCCGAGCACCCGCAGCGCGCGAAGCGGATCGACGAGCACGCTCAGCGGCGCGATCTCGAACGCGTCGCCGTACATCCGCCGCAACGGATAGCTGACCGCGGCCCGCAGGTCCGTGCAGCTTCCCACCGGCTCGGCGATGAAGACGTCGGGCCGGGCCTCGGCGTTCAGCCGGTCGGCCGCGTCCATCAACGTGTTGAACCGGCAGCAGAAGCAGCCGCCGGTGATCTCCTCCACCGGGAATCCCTGCGCGCGGGCGAGCGTCGTGTCGACGAGGCCGACGCTCTGATCGTTGGTGATCAACCCGACCCGCTGTCCCTGCCCGGTCAGAAACCGCGCGAGCCGGAGGATCGCCGTCGTCTTGCCGGCGCCGAGGAAGCCGCCGACCATGACATAGCGGGCCCGGGCATCCGCCGTCGTCTTCGGTCCCGGTTCGAGGTCAGACATCCTTGTCACCTTCGCGGCGGCTTGCCAGCATCCTGTCGACCGTCGCGTCGAGCACGTGCACGTACTCGCCGACGCCGAGGTTCTCCGGATCCGCGGTCCCGTCCACGACGTAGAGCCAGCCGTCGCCGTACGGCGCCGATTCGACCAGCGTGATGTCGCTGTCGAGGGCTGCGTTCGCCCCGACGAAGCGGCCCGACGCCACCGCGTAGATGTCGGAGATTGCCTTGAACCCCTCTATCGAGCCGATCGGCTGGCCCACCTCCACCGTGTCGCCCGGCCCTACCGCAAACGTGCATTCTACTAGGTCGCCCAGCATCCGGGTGGCGAATGTCGTCAATCCGATCCGCCAGCCTCCGGAAGCGTCCCGATCCAGCCAGTAGTGCGACCGGGTGTAGCGGTGGCCGGCCGGCAGGCGCGTCGCGAACCGGGAGCGCTTGTAGCGGATGAAGCTCGCGGAGGGCGTCGTCATGATGACCGCGGCGCTCCTGAGACGGCGCCGGCGAGCAGCGCGCCGGTCATCGCCGCGAGGTCCGGCAGCTCGGACAGATGACACCACGAGAGCCGCACGGCGCCGGCTTCCTCGGCCGCCGACAGTCCCATCGCGGCCAGCACATGGCTGCAGGTATAGGACTGCGAGGTGCAGGCGGCACCGTCGGAGATGGCGGCCAGATCGGCCCAGGCCTCGATGAGCGCCTCCTTGTCCCAGCCCGGAATCGAGAGATTGAGGATGTACGGCAGCCGATGGTCGGGGTCGCCGTGCACTCGCGGCCCGAGGGGCGCCAGTCCCGCGAGCAGGCGCTGCTCGAACGCGGCCGCCGCCGCGCGGCGGGCGCCGTGCTCGTCGAGAGCCAGCTCGGCCGCCCTGCCGAACGCCGCGATCGGCGCGACCGGGAGCGTGCCGGGGCGCAGTCCCAGCTCCTGTCCGCCGCCGTGGAGCAAAGGCGCCAGCGGGGGGCGCGCGCCGGCCCGATGCCGGGCGAGCAGGGCCCCGATGCCCTTCGGGCCGCAGATCTTGTGGCCGCTGACGCTGATCAGATCGACGCGGGGATGCCGCAGCGCCGCGAGCGCCTTCCCGAATCCCTGCGCCGCGTCGACGTGCAGGAAGGCTTCCGATCCGGAAAGCCGGTCCGCAATCCCGGCGATCGGTTGCTGGACGCCGGTCTCGTTGTTGACCTGCATCACCGAGACGAGCAGCGTGTCGGACCGCACCGCGGCGGCCACGCGGTCCGCGTCGACCCGGCCGCCGGGCTCCGGATCCACCAGGGTCAGCTCGAAGCCGCGCGCGGCGAGCACGCGCAACGGCTCCAGCACCGCGTGGTGCTCGATCGTCGTGCCGACGAGGTGCGTGCGGCCCTCGGCGCGCCCGAAGGTCTCGAGGCCGAGCAGGGCCAGGTTGTTCGACTCGGTGGCGCCGCTCGTGAAGACCACCTCGTTGCGGCGCACGCCCGCCACCCGCGCGACGTGTGCGCGCGCGCGTTCCACCGCCTGCCGCGCGACCCGCCCGTGGGCGTGCGTGCGGCTACCGGCGTTGCCGAAGTCCACTTCGCTGAAGCGCCGCAGCTCGGCTTGCACGCGCGGGTCGATGGGACAGGTGGCCGCGCAATCCAGATACACTGGCCCGGAGCGCTCAGGTGATGGCACGGTGGATCTGGATTGTACCTGGAACGCTGGCGCACGCTGCCGCGGTACGGCCGCCGGGGCGCGCCCGTTTCGGCGATGCGACCGCGTGTCGACGTCCGGGCGCCGTCGCGGGAGCCGCGCCATTCCATGCACCTCGAAGATCACGGGCCGCTGCCGCCGGGGCGCGGGCTCGCGCTCGAAATCGAGGCGTTGCGGCGCCTGGAACAGGCCGTGGCACGGCGGACGGCTCTGCGTGCGGATGCCCCCGGGCGGGCGCCGGTCCCGCGGGTCGGCACGGCCGCCCCGGCGGATGCGGGCGAGCGGCTGCTCATCTGGGAGTCCACCCGGACTGCCGTGATATTGCCCCGGCGCGGCGATCCCGAGGCGTGGGCGCACCGGCCGGCCTGCGCCGCGCGGGGCATTCCGCTGCTGCACCGGGAATCGGGCGGCGGCGCGGTCGTCGTCGGTCCCGGCTGCCTGAACGTCGCGCTGGTGCTGTCGCTCGGCACGCGCCCCTGGCTGGCCGACGTCGAACGCAGCTACGCGTGGGTGCTCAGCGGGCTGGCCGGCGTCCTGGCCGTCGACGGCGTCGCGACCCGGTCGACCGACCTCGCCGTTCGCGAGCGGAAGTTCGCCGGGCACGCTCAGCGGCGGGTGCGCGGCGCCCTCCTCCACCACGGGGTGCTGCTCTACGACTTCGATCTCGCCCTGATCGACGCGCTGCTGCCGGAGCCGCCGCGCCGCCCGGCCTGGCGCGGGCGGCGGACCCACCGCGAGTTCCTGACCAACGCGCCGCTGCCGCGCGACGAAATCGTGCGCCGTCTCGGGCGGCTCCCCGCGCTCAGCGCGCGGTGTACGTCCGGCTGAAGCCGTTGCGGTCGTTCGTGACGGTGAGCCTCTCGTCCGCGCTCACCGACGCCCGAATCCAGTGGCCCTCGCACTCCTCGGCTCAGGCCTGGATTTGCGGCAACTCCTCCAGGCGATTCGGCCAGCCCCCGAAGTGAGGGCATTCAAGCCGCATGGTTCCGAGCCCGATCTCCAATGCGGCAAGCGTGCCCAGCAGGGGTTTCTGGTCTCCACGGACGAGGCGTTCCACCCGCTGCCCCACAATCGCTCTTCGGTCTGGCCCTCGACGTGAACCAGCAGCCGGGACATCGTTTCTACTGCCGCTCGGCACCGATACGGCCGGGCCGGCCGCCGAACTGGTTCTTTTCCCACAACTGGCCGAGGCTGTCGTCTTGCAGCCATTCTTCGAGTTCCGCAGCAACAGCCTGATGAGCTGCGTTCCGCCGTCCACGGTCGTGCAGGTGGTAGACACGCCAACTATCGAGGTGCATGCGGACGTCCTGGATCGCCGCATCGCGATCGCAAATGTGCAGGTCGCGTTCGCTGATCCAGGTTTCCGGTCCCGATGTCGAGAGGATGTGTCTTTGTCCACGTCCGTGACACTCTTCCCGTAGCGGAAAGAGACTGTCCTCTGCATTCGAGGCCAGTGTGAGTACGTATTGGTTCACCTCGTCGCCCAACGATGCATGGACGTCCAACCGCGACGTGTTTCGGGTCCCGAAATGCAGGACCTTGTCCGCGCCGCCGGACCGCCTCACGTACTCCTGCAGCCGCCCGGCGCGGATCTCGCGAAGGAACGAGAACAAGCCGATGAAGTTCGACTTTCCGGAGCCGTTGGACCCGATCAGGACATTGATGGGGTTCAGGTGCAAGCGCTCGATGCGCTTGATGCTCTTGAACCCCTCTATGGTGATCCAGTCGAGCGCGGCCATGGGAGGGAGGTCCGGTCTACGTAGACGCGAAGCCGCTCGGTGTTTCCCTTGACCCTACGGCTGCTGGTCAGCGCCCGCCGCCGCTTCCCTCGCCTCCATCGCGCGGGCGCCCGAGAGCGAGCTGGGCATGGAGTAGTTGCCCTCGTGGCAGGCGTACTCGTAGAGCGGCTCGTCGGTGCGCGTCATCCGCACTTGCGCCGTCCAGGGCCCCGTCCAGGTGGTCGGGTCGCTGACCGTGAACTCGTAGCGCAGGGTGTCGGCGTCCAGGCGGGTGAAGCGCTCGACCAGGCGCATGCCGGCGCTCGACCCGCCGAGGGATGTCTCGCGCAGGAAGTTGCGCGTCTCGACCACCAGCGTGTCGTCGTCCCAGCTCGCCCGCGAGTCGCCGACCCACTGGCGCAGGCCGGCCGGCAGGTGGCGGCGCCCGTCGAGCGGAACGACGCGGGCGTTGTGGACCATCTCGTTGAGGATGACCACGTGGTCGGCGGTCTGGAACAACTGCATGTTGTTGTTGTAGGCGCTCGGCGTCATCGGCGGCCCGGAGTTGAAACCGAGCAGGCAACGCTCGGAGATGCCCCGGTCCTCGGGGCCGTGCGCATGCCGGCCGCGCAGGATCCGCCCGATCTCGCGCCGCACCTCGACCTCAGGCCGCACGGCCGGGATGCGTCCGTTCGGCGGATCGATCACGAGCGACGTCCGACGCGCTTCGAGCGCATCGCTCCACTCGAACCAGACGCGCACGCTGTAGCCGAGGCGCGCCTCCAGCGGGGCGTCCTCGAGCTCGGATTCGAAGCTGGCTCGCTGCTCGGCGACCTGCGTCTCCCACTCGGCCGCTTCCTCGGCCGTGAGCGTCGCCTTGTCGGCCAGTTCCGGGGGCCGTTCCAGCGGCGTGGCGGTAGAGAAGTTCCAGACGCCCTGCAGGTCGGGCTGCCCGTCCGGCGTCCAGAGGGCGCCGTCCTGGCCTGCCGCCGCGGCCGGCAAGAACGCGAGGATTGCGAAGACCAGGACCATGACGCCGAGGGGAGCTGCGGACCGCTGCGTCATCAGGTGCCTCCTGTACATCAGGCCTCGTGTTTCTCGATTTCCAGGTGCAGCGCCAGCAGGGCCTCCCACGGGCGGGCGTGCAGGTTGAGCCGTCCGGACGTGGTTTCCCAGCGGCGCACCGTCGTCGCGGTGACCTGAATCAGATCCGCGAACTCGACGACCGAGCAGCCGCAGCGCTCGCGCAGGCTCGCGACCAGCTCGCCCGTAGGCTGGAATCCATCGGTTGCATCGTTTCCGCCCGTCTGCGGGAGTGCCGCGCGGTGGGTGATCGAGGTCGGAGGTCGATACGTGAGCGTCTTCTTGACCTTGCGAGGCGCCGCCGGGGTCGGGATGGAGTCTCTGAAGGCGGGCGCGCCCGGCGTTTCCGGTCCCGCGAGGTTCAGTGTCGCTGTGGACTCTGGCGCCGCTGCGCCGCCGGCGGCGAGACCGACGTCGAAGAACGTTCCGGGATTGCCGTTGGCCAACGGTTCGATTTCCGTGTTCCCGTGTGGCGGCGACGCGACCGTTCCAGTCAGCTCCGTCTCGTCGATACCGCGCAGCAGGAAGAGCAGCTCCGGGTGGTCGTCGAGCCGGCTGCCGACGCCGGCCAGCGCGGCGGCTGCATGCTTGCACATGGTCGCCCGGTCGGAGCACTCGCATTCCGGCACGATCTCGCCAGGACCCGGGAACAGGCCGGCGTCGCGATCGGTGAGGACTTCGACGACTCGATCGGGCAATCGGCCCTCGCGCAACTCGTCTACCGAGCCGATCTCTCCGGCGCACGCGCTCGAGATGGCGGTCCAGGTCGCTCTATCGAGTTGCCGTATGCGAATGGCGACGTGGTAGAGCGTCGATCCGACCACCATCGCGTCGATGCCGCCGGCGTCTATCGCCAGATGACAGACGGAGCCGTTGCGCACGTAGGCGCGCCCGTGCGCGAGACGGGCCGCATGTTCCGAAAACGATTCCAGGTGTTCGCACCAACGGCGGCCCCAGAAGCCCTGCGCGATGGTGCGTCCCCTGATCTCGATCGGCTGCACCCGCACGCCGCGTGCTCGCAGCTCGAGCATCTCCGATACGGTTCGTGCCCGCTGCTCATCGACAGGTACGTAGCTTGGATACCAATGCACTGTCAGATCCTGGTGTTTCTCGCGATGGGTTCGTGGAGGTGACGGCCTTCCTGCCGGGCCGGGCTGCGGGTTGGGCGAACGAATCTTCGCGCGGCCCGTACGGACCGCTAGGAGCGCGAGTCGATTGCGTCACGGATACTTCCGTCATTCCGATCGATGCAGGGTCCGCTGGGCGAGCAGAAACACACGTCGGACGTCCCGACCGTTTTTCTGGAGCGCAGCGCGTCACTACAATGCGCCGTGTCCGGCGGAATGTCAAGTCGAGAGTGCGCGGCAGGTCTACTGCCTCCGCGCTTGGATGTAGAGGGTCTTGTGGTTGCCCGATAGCGTGGTCGCACGTAATGTGCATGCCGAATCGTCGCTCCCCGGGTAGGCAATTTCTGCTATCGAGTGGCGCCGCGGGACTTTCGTTTCCGCACAGACACCGAAGCCGCGCGATTGGCCGGCGTGTCGTCACAGTCGTCGCCGGCGAGTAAGAACAAGAAACTGCCTCCGGGTTCCTACACGTCCAGATCCAGAGCTTCGTCGGCCCGCTCCATGATGAAACGGAACCGCGCCGAGGCGTCCTTGCCCATCAGGTCCGTGATGACTCTGTCGGTCAGGAGCTGATCGCTGACCGCCACCCGCAGCAGGCGCCGCGTGAGGGGATTCAGAGTGGTCTCCCACAGCACCTTCGGCATCATTTCCCCAAGGCCCTTGAAGCGTGTGATCTCGGGAGCGCCGCGACCGTTGGTGTGCGCCTTGACGATGGTGTCGCGGTGGCCGTCGTCGAGCGCCCAGAAGGTTTCCTTGCCGACGTCGATGCGATAGAGCGGCGGCTGCGCCAGAAAGACCTTCCCGTGGGCGATCAGCTTCGGCAGGAAACGGTAGAAGAAGGTCAGCAGCAGCGTGGCGATGTGGTTGCCGTCCGAATCCGCATCGGCGAGGATGATGATCCGGTCATAGCGCAGCTTCGTGATGTCGAAGTTCTTTCCGAGGCCGCAGCCGAGCGCGGTCACGACGTCGGACAGCTCCTTGTTGGCCAGCACCTTCGATGTCGGGGCGCTCTCGACGTTGAGCACCTTGCCGCGCAGCGGGAGGATTGCCTGCCGGGTCCGGTCGCGTCCCTGCTTGGCGGAGCCGCCCGCAGAATCGCCCTCCACGATGAAGAGCTCGCTGTCGCCGCGGGCATTGCCGGTGCAGTCGCTCAGCTTGCCGGGCAGATTCAGCCGGTTCGACGTCGCGCTCTTGCGCGATACCGCCTGTTGTGCGGCACGGCTCGCCTCGCGCGCACGGGCGGCCAGTATGATCCGCGCGACGATCGCCTCGGCCACGCTGATGTTGTGGTTCAGCCAGTGTTCGAGGGCGGGCCGCACCGCGCCGTCGAGGACCGGTGCGAGCTCGGGATTGTTCAGCCGGTCCTTGGTCTGTCCCTGGAACTGCGGGTTCGGGACGAAGAGCGAAATGACGCCGGCAAGTCCCTCCCGTATGTCGTCCGCGGTAAGCGAGACCCCCTTCGGGGTGAGGTTGTGCGTCTCGATGAAGTTGCGGACGGCCTTGCCGAGGCCGGCCCGCACACCGTTCTCGTGCGTGCCGCCGGACGCGGTCGGGATGCCGTTGACGTAGCTGCGCAGGTGCTCGTCGGTAGCCTCCGTCCACTGCAGCACGACCTCGATCCGCGAGCCCGAGTCCGCGTGCTCCCGCGCGAGAAGGAACGGCGCGTCGTGCACCGGGTCGGCGCCGCGTTCCTTCACCAGCCGGGCGAGGTAGTCCGGCAGGCCGTGCTCGTGGCGGAACTCCTCCCTGGCGTCCTGGGCCTCGTCCGTGAACACGAACCGCACCCCGCCGTGGACGTAGCTGGCGATTTCGAGCCGCTGCCGAATGAGCCCGGCATCGAACGTGGTCCTGGGGAAGATTCGCGGATCAGGGTGGAAGCGGATGGTGGTGCCGGTGCCGCGCGCCGGCTTCAGCTTCTGAAGTGCGGCCACCGGCTTCCCGCGCCGGAAGGTCTGCTGCCAGAGGAAGCCGTCCCGCTTCGACGTGGCGACCAGCTCCTGCGACAGGGCGTTGACCACGCTGGCGCCGACGCCGTGCAGCCCGCCGGCCGTGCGGTAGGTCCGATTCTCGAATTTTCCACCCGCATGCAACGTGGTGAATATCACCTCCAGCGCGTTCCGGCCGGTCTTCGGGTGCCGGTCGACCGGCATGCCGCGGCCGTCGTCCACGACGGTTACCGTCGATCCGTCGCCGTGGAGCGTCACCTGAACGTTCGCGGCATGGCCGTTCATGGCCTCGTCGACCGCGTTGTCGAGGATCTCCCAGACGAGGTGATGCAGGCCGGCCGAGCCGACGCCCCCGATGTACATGCCGGGACGCTTGCGCACCGGCTCCAGGCCCTCGAGGACGGTGATGTCCTTTGCCGAATATGAACTCGCCATGGCGTCTTCCGGGCGACCCGGCTGGGCTCCAGGCCGGCGTACGACCCGCCGCGCACCGCGGTGACGGCGGTTGCAGCGAGCCTCACAGGGGAGGAAGCCTCAGTGTAGCATGGGCCACGGGCCGCCGGCCGGGGTGCGCGCCGCGGGGAGACAGCACGTGTCAGCAGAGCAACGCACGACGGCAATCGACCGGATCCTGGCCTTGCGCCGCCTGCTGGGCGCGCAGCCGAACGCGGCGGATCTCGAACCGCTCGTCGAGGAGTGCGGGCACCTGCTGAGCGCCGTGCAGGCGTTCCACATGGAGGCGATCCGCTTCCGGATGTACGGCCTCACGCGCCAGTTGACGCGCCTGGACCCGGCCGCGCCGCGCGAGGTGGCGGCGCTCCTCGACGAAGCGCGCACGGCGCTCGAGGCAGCAGGCTTCCGGACGAAATAGGCCCCGCATCTCACCACCGGTAGCGGGCGAGCTCGCGCCGGACCACCGGCGCCATCAGGTAGAGCCCGATCAGGTTCGGGATGGCGATCACGAAGACCAGGGCGTCGGACAGGTCTATGAGCGCTTCGAGATTGATGCTCGCCCCCACGACGACGAACGCGCAGAAGAAGGCGTTGAAGCCGAGTTGCTGCGGGCGGCCTTCCCCGGCCAGATAGGTGAAGGCCTTCAGGCCGTAGTAGGCCCAGGCGATCATCGTCGAGAAGGCGAACAGGATGGCCGCGACGGCCAGCGGGACCGGAGACCAGGGCAGGGTCGAGGCGAACGCCCGGGTCGTCAGCTCGATGCCGGTGATGTCGCCCGTGGCGAGCGCCGGATCGTAGACCGTGGTGGTGATGACGAGAGCCGACAACGTGCAGATCACCACGGTGTCGATGAACGGCTCGAGGAGGGCGACGAAGCCCTCGCTCGCCGGTTGTGGCGTGCGCGCCGTGGCGTGCGCGATGGCGGCGCTGCCCAGCCCCGCCTCGTTGGAGAAGACGGCGCGCCGGAAACCGATGACCAGCGCGCCCAGGCCGCCGCCGGCCATCCCCTCCGAGGTGAACGCGCCGTGCCAGATGGCCGCAACGGCCCCCGGCAGCCGGTCCGCGTTGAGGGCGATGGTCAGCAGGGCCAGCGACACGTAGAGCAGCGCCATCGCCGGCACCAGCCGGACCGTCGTGCGGGCGATGGACTGGATGCCGCCGATGATCACCAGCGCGACGATCGCGGCGAGCAGCAGCCCGAACAGCCAGCCCCGGCCCGCGAAGACGCTGGCGTCGGCGCCGGTGATGTCGATGAAGATGGCGGCGGCCTGATTCGACTGGAACATGTTTCCGATGCCGAGGCAGCCGAATACCATGGCGGCGGCGTAGAACAGTCCGAGACGCCGGCCGAGCGCCGGCCAGCCGCGCTCGCCGAGCCCGCGCTCGAGGTAGTGCATCGGCCCGCCGGAGACCGAGCCGTCGGGATTGCGCCGCCGGTACAGCACTCCGAGCGTGCACTCGGCGAACTTGGACGACATGCCGAGCAGCCCGGCGGCCAGCAGCCAGAACGTGGCGCCGGGCCCGCCGGTGGAGATGGCGACGGCCACGCCGGCCATGTTCCCGATGCCGACGGTGCCGGAGACCGCGGTGGTCAGCGCGCTGAACTGCGAGATCTCGCCCGGGTCGCCCTCGCGCGCGTAGCGCCCCGAGACGATGCGCAGCGCCTGTGCGAAACCCCGCACGTTGATGAAGTTCAGGTAGCACGTAAAGAAGAGACCGCCGGCCACCAGCCACAGCACGATGAGCGGCATCTCGGCCCCGAAGAGCGGGATGGGGAAGAAGACGAAGCCGGACACGGCGTCGGCCACCGGGCGCATGATCCGGTCGATCAGTTGGTCGATGCCCATGAGGCAGGCGTCCTCCGAGGTTCCCGGCACCGCCGCCCCGGGTTCAGCGCCCTTCGATCTCGGGCGTCGCGATCGGCTTCGGGACGATGCGAGTGAGCTGACCGCGCTGCAGCAGCTCGCGGCCCTTGCCGCCGCGGCCTACCGGATCGTACTTCGCCGTGCTGATGTTCTGCTCGGCGCCGCGGCTCGTTTCCACCGTCAGCAGGTCGCGGTCGCCGCGCGAGGCGATGAAGCCGATGACGTGGTCGCGGTCCTTCGCCAGCTTGATGAGCAGCACGCCCTTGCCGGGGCCGGACAGGAAGTTGACCTCCCGCGCCGGGCAGAGCATGGCGCGCGCCGCGCGGGTCGCCGCGATTAGCGTCTCGTCGCCGGAGATTGCGGCCACGCCGACGATCTCCGCGCCCCTGGCCGGCCGTGCGAACCGGCGGCCGGCGCGCGTGCTCGGCTCGTTGAACGCCTCGAGGCCGAACCGCAGGCTGTAGCCGTCGTTCGACACCGCCACCGCGTGGACCGGCGGCTCCGGCCGCGACGGCGTGGCCGCGATATCGCCCGTGACGCGCGGGTCGAGACTGAGAACGGCTACCACCCGTTCGCCGTCCTTCAGCTTGAACAGCCGCTGGATCGGCTCGCCGTAGCCGGTCGTGGCGGGGACGTCGATAAGCCGGCAACTGTAGGCGACGCCGAAGTTGGTGAAGAACGCCACGGCCGCGCGGGTGCTGCCGGCCACCGCGGCGAGCAGGGCGTCGCCTTCGCGCAGCCTCGTCGCGGCCGGGTCGCGCACTTCCCGCTGCCGCTTGATCCAGCCGTCCCGGGAGACCAGCACCACGGCGTCCTCGTCGACGATGAAGTCGTCTGCGCTGAACACCAGCTCGTCGTCGGCGGGCCCGTCGATGGCCGTTCGCCGCGGCTCGCCGTAGGTCTCCCGCACCGCGAGGATCTCGTCGCGCACGATCTGCCAACGCCGGTCCTCGTCGCCGAGCTCGGTGTCGATCTGCCGGGCCCGCTCGCGCTTCTCCTTCAGCTCCTTGCGGATGATCAGGATCTCGAGCCGCGCCAGCCGGTAGATCTTCAGCTCGAGAATCGCGTCCGTCTGCTCGGCGTCGAGCCCGAAGATCTGCATGATCTTCGCGGCCGCGTCGGCCTTGCCGTCCGACTGCCGAATCAGCGCGATGATGGCGTCGAGCGCGTCGAAGACCTTCTCGAACCCCTCCAGGATATGGATCCGCTTGCCGAGGGCGGCGCGCTCGTGCTCCAGGCGCCGGGTGACGACGTCGAGGCGGAAGAGCAGGAAGTGCCGCAGGACCTGCTGCAGGTCGAGGCGCTCCGGACGCCCGACGCCCGGCTGATCGGTCGGCACCAGGCAGGTGAGGTTGACCGGGAAGGTCGTCTGCAGCGGGGTGTGCTTGAACAGGTAGGCCATCACCATCCGCTCGTCGGCGTCGGCCTTCAGCTCCAGCTCGATGCGGACGTCGTCGGTCGAGACGTCCTTGACGTCGAGCAGCGGCGGCAGCTTGCGCCCGATGACGACCTCGGCGATGCGTTCGACGAGCTGCGCCTTGTTCACCCCGTAGGGGACGCTGGTGACGTGGACGGTCTTCGATGTCCGCCGCGTGTCGCCGCCCTCCCACGTGGCCCGGACGCGCACCGTGCCGCTTCCGGTGGTGTAGATCTGCGTCAGCTCCTCGGCGGTGTTCACCAACTGCCCGCCGGTCGGGAAATCCGGGCCGCGGACGTCGCGGGCCAGCCGGGCGCTGTTCAGATCCGGGTCGTCGAGCAGGTTGACGAGCGCCGTGGCGACCTCGCCCAGGTTGTGGGGCGGGATGTTGGTCGCCATGCCCACCGCGATCCCCGTGGCGCCGTTGACGAGCAGGTTCGGCATGCGGGCCGGCAGCACCACCGGCTCCTGGCGCGTGCCGTCGTAGTTCGGCTGGAAGGCGACGGTCTCCTCGTCGATCTCGCGCAGCAGCTCGGCGCTGATCGCCGCCAGCCGGCACTCGGTATAGCGCATCGCCGCGGCGCCGTCGCCGTCGAGGGAGCCGAAGTTGCCGGACCCGTCGACGAGCGGCGCCCGGAGTGTGAAGGGCTGCGCCATGCGCACGAGCGTGTCGTAGATGGCCGCGTCGCCGTGCGGGTGGTAGCTGCCCATGACGTCGCCGACCACCTTCGCGCACTTGCGCGGCTTGGCGTCGGCGCGCAGCCGCTGCTGCCACATCGTGTAGAGGATGCGCCGCTGCACCGGCTTCAGGCCGTCGCGCACGTCGGGCAGCGCCCGCGACGTGATGACCGACAGCGCGTAGTTGAGATAGCGGGCCTGGGCCGCCTCGTGCAGCCCGACGACCGCGTCCCCGTCACCGCGCCGCGCCAGCACGTCGAGGTCGTCGCCCGCGGCGTCGAGCAGCGGCGCGTCGCGCATCCCGCGTTTTTCCTTCCCGGTGCGCCTGGTGGTCCGTTTCGCCATCGGATCCGCTCTCCTCGTGAACGACGCGTTGCTGCGGGGCGGCGTCCGGGAGCGCGCCGCCGATGGCGGGATGCGTGGTGGCGGGGGCCGCGCAGGGCCGCCGTCAATTTACCACGGGTCGCGGGGGCCGCGTCCGAGCATCGTGAGCAGCTCGGCCAGCACCATCGCCGTTGCGCCCCACACGCGCTCGTTGCGCACCTCGAAGTACGGCACGTCGCAGTGGAGGGCGCCGCGCCAGCGTGTCCCGCGCCGCAGGTTTCCGGGATCCGCCAGCGCGTCCAGCGGTACCGGCAGCAGGCGCGCCACCTCGGCGGCCGACGGCCGCAGCGGCGCCGGCGCGTCCGCGACGCCGGCGACCGGGTGGATCGCGAAGTTGCTGACGGTGATGTAGAGGGGCGACAGGGTTCCGGCCACCCGCACCGCCGCCGGATCGAGTCCGACCTCCTCGAAAGCCTCGCGCAGCGCCGCCTCGCGGACCGACTCGCCGGCGTCGATCAGGCCGCCGGGGAACGACACCTGGCCGGCGTGTTTACCCAGCCGTCCGGCCCGCACGGTCAACAGAACGTGCGGCGCGTCGTCTAGAGGGTAGATGAGCACGAGGGCGGCGGCGGGGGTGGCGTGTTCCGGTACCACGCCGGGCCGCCAGCCGGGGCGCGGCTGCGGCGCGAGCAGCCGGTGCGCGTCCGCGCCGGGCAGCGGCGCCCGGCACGCCGACCGGAGCCTGGCTTCAATCTGATAGAGTCTCGGAGATTCGACCGGCACCGTAAGGCCTTCGATCTTACTGCGGTCCGCGCCGAGCTCCCCTTTCCATGAGCGCCAAGGACCGCCCCGTCAAGACGTTTGATCGCGCGATCGTCGACGGGCCGCTCGGCCGCGCGGTGTGGAAGCTCGCGTGGCCGACGATGCTGCAGAACGTCTTCGGCGGCATCCAGGGCATCGTCGACCAGGCGATGGTCGGCAACTACGTCGGCCACATCGGCAACGCGGCGATCGGCGTCAGCGTCCAGATCTTCATCCTGGTCATCGTCTTCGTCGTTTCCGTCTTCAGCGGCATGGGCGTGCTCGTGGCGCGCTTCGCCGGGGCGAACGACCCGGACAAGGTCAACCGGACGGTCTACCAGGCGTTCCTGACCGCGGTATTCATGTCCCTCGGCATCCTGGCGCCGCTCGGCTACGTGTTCGCCCCGACGCTGCTGGACATGATCAACGCGGCGCCGGAAGTGCAGGGCGAGGCGCTGGCCTACCTCCGCGTCATGTTCGTCTTCAGCATCGGCATGCTGATCTTCTTCATGATGAGCGGGGCGCTGCGGGCGGCCGGCGACGCCACGACCCCGTTGCGGCTCGGCATCGCGATGACGGTGCTGAACGTGGTGCTGAACGTCATCCTGATCCGCGGGCTGGGGCCGATCCCGGCCTTCGGCACGGTCGGCGCGGCGATGGGCACGGCGATCGCCAGCGGGCTGACCGCCGCCGCGTTCCTCTGGCTGCTCTTCTCCGGACGGTTGGTCGTCCGGCTCTCGTGGGGCATGTCCTTCGCCCCCGACTGGGGATCATCCGCGAGCTGTTCCGCTTCGGGCTGCCGACCGGCTTTCAGGGCATCGTGATGAATCTGGCCGGCGTGTTCCTGCTGCGGTTCGTCGGATCGCTGGAGCAGAGCGCCGAGGCGCAGGCCGCCTACGCGGTGGGCTATTCCGAGCTGTTCGCGCTGATCACCTGGACGTCGGTCGGCCTGATGGGCGCCACCGCCGCGGTCGCCGGTCAGAATCTGGGCGCCGGCCGGCCCGAGCGGTGCCGGCGCGCCGCGCTGGTGGCGGCGGCGATCGGCGTCGGCGTGGCCTGCGTCATCGGCCTGGCGTTCGTCACCGTGCCGCGGGCCCTGCTCGGGGTCTTCGGCATGGGCGACGGGATCCAGTTCGAGCTGGGGCGGCAACTGCTCGCCTATCTGGCCGTGTCCGGGTTGTTCGTCACCGTGGCCCTGGTCTACACGGGCGGCCTGCAGGGGACCGGAGACACCCGGAGCCCGCTCTACATCTCGATAATCTCGCAGGTCGTCATTCCCATCGGCCTGTGCAGCTACCTGCAGATGACCCGGGGGCTCGAGGCGCCCGACATCTGGCTGGCCATCGTGCTCGGCCACGTCGCCCGCGCCAGCCTCAGCGTGATGCGCTTTCGCCAGGGCAAGTGGCGCCACATTGCGGTCGACATCGGCCCGGCGCGCGCCTGACATCCCCGCACCCGAGCGCCGCATAATCTGCAGACAGTCGTCGCGCCCCGGAGGTTGTCCATGTCCCGCTTCCCGCTCGATCAGAAACCGTCCACCCGCGCCGCGCAGGCGCTCGGCTGGGTCGATCCGGCGACCGGCGCCCTCGTGCCGCCCGTGCACCCTGCGGTGCAGTACGAGCGCACGGCCGAGGGCGCCCCGACCGGCGGGCGCGTCTACACGCGCGACCAGAATCCGACCTACGAGCAGGCCGAGGCGCTGCTCGCGTCCCTGGAGGGCGGGCGGGCGGCGATGCTGTTCAGCGCGGGGATGGCGGCGGCCACCACCGTGTTCGAGACCCTCGACGTCGGCGATCACGTCGTCGCGCCCGAGCAGATGTACTGGATGCTCCGCCGTTGGCTGCAGGACGAAGCGGGGCGGGGCAGGATCGCCCTCGATCTGGTGCCGAACGGCGACACGGCGGCGCTGCGCGCGGCGCTCCGGCCCGGCGCGACGAAAATCGTCTGGGTCGAGACGCCGGCCAACCCGGGCGGGGCGATCACCGACCTCGCCGCCACGGCCGCCGCCGCCCACGAGGCGGGCGCCCGCCTCGTCGTCGACAACACCGTGCCGACGCCCGTGCTCTGCCGGCCCCTGGAGCATGGCGCCGACCTGGTCATGCACTCGGCGACCAAGCAGCTCAACGGGCACTCGGACGTGCTGGCCGGCGCGCTGGTCACGGCCCGCGAGGACGACCTCTGGAAGCGCTGCCGCCGCGCGCGCGCGTTCCGCGGCGCCGTGCTCGGACCGTTCGAGAGCTGGCTGCTGCTGCGCGGCATGCGCACCGTCTGCCTGCGGGTCGCCGCCTCCGCGCGCAACGCGCAACGAATCGCCGAGGCGCTCGACGGGCATCCCGCCGTATCCGTCGTCCTCTACCCGGGACTCCCGCGGTATCCCGGTCACGAGGTCGCGCGCCGGCAGATGGACGGCGGCTTCGGGGCGGTCGTGTCGCTCCGGCTGAAGGGTGGGGCCGGCGCGGCGCGGCAGGTGGTCCGGGCGCTGCGCCTGTTCCACGACGCGACGTCGCTCGGCGGGGTCGAGAGTCTGGCGGAAGCCCGCGGCCTGGAGGAGGGGCCGGGCTCGCCGGTGCCCGACGACCTGGTCCGCCTGTCCATCGGGATCGAGGATGCCGGCGACCTCATCGCCGACCTGCGGCAGGCGCTCGACGCGGTTGTGCCGCGGGGCGGGGAGCGGACGGCGAACTCCTGATCTGGGAGCCCTCGAGTAGCGCCCAGTTGACAGGAGGCACGGGCGGCGGAGGAGGATCGACGAGTCCAGGGAAACTTGCTCCCTGTGCAGGCCATCATGGGGCGCTCCCGTCATCCGCGCCGTGGTCGTCCTCGTACGTCGCGGCGTAGATCGTCAACTTCGTCGCCTGTCCGATCTGTTCCAGCTCGGGGCGCCGGCCGGAAAGCTGCTCGCTGTCCTTGACGAGATTCAGAAATCCCTCGCCCATCGCTTCCATGAAGTGGCCGCCGGTCACGGTGCTCTTGTAGCCGCGCATGAAACCGGCGAGGAGCTGGTTGCGACGGAAGGGCTGGCAGCCGGCATACAGGTTCTCCACGGTCAGGCTGTTGTAGAGCGCTCCCGGGTTCTGGAACTCGATGCGGTCCGGGAACAGCCGGATGATGATCTGCGATCCCTGCACTTCGTAGTCCCGGTGGACGACGGCGTTCACGATGGCTTCCTGGAGCGCCCGATCGACGTAACTCGGATAGTCGTGGCGACCCCATCCGTCCTTGCGCGAGGCGGTGGGATTCAGGGGAGAGACCTGAACGTACGTCAACGCCTGCACGATCTGCGACGGCAACGGCCCGATGATCTGTTGCCTGTCCGCCGCGGCGCCGTCGAGCATGTCCTGCTTGTAGGCAGCGACGTCGATATAGGCCCCGCGAACGTACCGCTCCGGTCGCTCGGCGAAGAGAAGTATCCCGAGGTACGTGGGCGCCACACCGGAATCGGTGACGGCGGCGAGCTTGTGGGCCACGAGCATGGACGCCCAGTCATCCGGCGGAGACCAGTCCTTGAAGCGCGAGCGAAAATACTGCTTCAGGAGGATCGGGTCCAGCGCATCCAGACTGCCGCCGGACACGGGTCTTTCCTCCACAGGGCTGGTCATCCGCCGTGCGCTGAACATCCGCGCGAGTCGTTCGGCGGGAATCAGGTGGCGGTGGCTGCCGATGCGTTGCAGGAATCGCCCGTCGCCGGTCTGGTGGACGTCGAATCGCGACGCCGGGACGTCGATGATCAGGCACAGCTTCGGTTCGTCGCCCTCTCCCGGCAGGTACTCCCAGTTCAGCGCGGGGACGATGAGGGGATTGCAGTTGGTGGCCGCCACGTTGACCACGAACTGCTCCAGGAGATCGCGTTTTCGAGGATCGACGCCGACCACGACCCGGTCGGTGTCGCGGACCCCCATGACGAGGGTCCCGCCGCGGGTATTCGCCATGCTGACGAAGACCTCGGCGAGCTTCGCCGCCGCGCGGCCGGTCTCGGATCCGAACGCGATCCGGTCTCCCCGGAAAACCACCTCCTTCAACTCCAGCTCCGTGTCTTCACCGGCCCGAATGGAGGACAGGAGAGCTTGAACGTCCATCGTCATTGCACGCGAGCGTAGCGGACTTGCAGTGCGCTCCAGGGAGAGCCCTGCCTCGCAGCCGCAGTGGCAGTATTGCCCATTCGGAGGGCGCGAGGCCACTTGGCAAGCCGTGCGGCAAGCTCTCGTTTTCCGGCACTCCGACTGGCCATGCGGTACCCTGTACCGAACGATGACGACTGCGCCCAATCCCCCGCGGATCGCCGCCGCAAAGCCCGCCGACGTGCCGCTCGTCCTGGCGCTGATCCGGGAGCTGGCCGACTACGAGCGGATGGCCGACCAGGTGGTCGCCACCGAGGCGGACGTCGAGCGGGCGCTGTTCGGGGAGCGCCCCTGCGCCGAGGCGGTGATTGCGCGGGCCGGTGACGAAGCGGTCGGTTTCGCCCTGTTCTTCCAGAGCTTCTCCACCTTCGTCGGGCGTCCGGGCCTCTACCTGGAGGATCTGTACGTGCGGCCGGCGCACCGCGGGCGCGGCATCGGGCGGCGCCTGCTCGCGCACCTGGCGCGCGTGGCGGTCGAGCGGCGTTGCGGGCGCTTCGAGTGGTCGGTGCTCGACTGGAACGAGCTCGCGATCGCGTCGTACCGGCGCGCCGGCGCCGTGCCGATGGACGAGTGGACGGTGTACCGCCTGGCCGGGGAGCCGTTGCGGGCGCTGGCGGCGGAGGCGGGCGCGCCGTGAGTGCGCCGGACGCCGGCGAGGAGCAACGGGTCATCGCCGAGCAGGTCGCCTACTACCGGGCGCGGGCGCCGGAGTACGACGACTGGTTCTTTCGCCGCGGGGACTACGATCACGGCCCGGACTGGAATCGGCGCTGGCGCGAAGAGGTCGCCGTCGTGCGGCGGGCCCTCGACGCGGCGCAGCCGTCCGGCCGGGTGCTGGAGCTGGCCTGCGGCACGGGGCTGTGGACCGAGCGGCTCGCGCCGTACGCGGCGGCGCTGACCTGCGTCGACGCCTCGCCGGAGGTCATCGCCCGCAACCGGGCGCGGGTGGACGCGCAGCACGTGGACTACGTCTGCGCCGATCTGTTCGCGTGGGAGCCGGCCCGGCGGTACGACTTCGTCTTCTTCGGCTTCTGGCTGTCGCACGTGCCGGCGGGAGCGTTCATCCCGTTCTGGAACCTGGTGGCGCGGGCGCTGGCCCCCGGCGGGCGGGTCTTCTTCGTCGACAGCCGCAATCATCCGGCCGCCCGCGAAGGGGGCTTCGACGCCCGGGCGCCCGCCGCGCCGCCGGCCCGCAGCCGCCGCCGCCTGCGGGATGGCCGCGAGTTCGAGATCGTGAAGATCTTCCACCGGCCGGACGAGCTGGAGGCGCAGTTGCGCACGCTGGGCTGGCGCGTGATCGTGCACGGCACCCGGAACTTCTTTCTGCACGGTCTCGCGATGCGCGCCGACTCGACGGCGGAGGCCGCGCCGGTGGGACGGCAGCCATGCTGAGCTACCAGGTGGCGGAGTACGGCCGGCGGCTGGAGCGGACGGAAGCGGCGCTGCCGGAGCCGCGGGGCGAGGAGGTGCTGCTGCGGGTCGGCGCGTGCGGCGTCTGCCACAGCGACATCCACCTGTGGGAGGGGGCGTTCGATCTCGGCGACGGCAAGCGGCTCGATCTGACGCAGGGCCGGGATCTGCCGCACACCCTCGGTCACGAGATTGCCGGTCAGGTGGTGGCGGCCGGTCCCGAGGCGGCCGGCGTCGCCGAGGGCGACCGGCGCGTCGTCTACCCGTGGCTCGGGTGCGGCGACTGCCCGCGGTGCGCGGCCGGCGACGAGCATCTCTGTGCGGCCGGCCAGCCGGTGGGCGTCGGGCGCGCCGGGGGCTTCGCGGACCACGTCCTGCTGCCCCATCCGCGCTGCCTGTTCGAGTACGCGCCGCTGGGCGAGGCGGTCGCGGCGACGTACGCCTGCTCGGGCCTCACGGCGTACGGCGCGCTGCGCAAGGCGGCCGCCGGCGCCGCGTCCGGAGAGCGGCTGATCGTCGGACTCGGCGGGGTAGGGATGGCCGCGGTGGGGCTCGCTTCCGCGGTGGCGGAGGGGAGAGTGCTCTGCGCCGACGTCGACGCGGCGCGGCTGGAGGTTGCCCGCACGCGGGGTGCGGCCGAGACCGTCGACGCGGCCGCGCCCGATGCCGCCCGGCAGGTTCGGCGCCGGACCGGCGGCGGCGTGGCGGCGGCCATCGATTTCGTGGGATCGGAGCGGTCCGCCGCCTTCGCCCTCGGGACGCTCGCGCCGGGCGGCACGCTCATCGTGGTGGGACTGTTCGGCGGCGCCCTGCGGGTCTCGTTGCCGCTGCTGCCGCTCAAGCACTTGACGATCCGCGGCTCCTACGTCGGCAGCCCGGCGGAGATGGGGGAGCTGCTGGCGCTGGGCCGAGCCGGATCGATTCCCGACCTGCCGATCGACGAACGCCCGCTCTCCGCGGCGCAGGCGGCGCTCGACGACCTGCGAGCGGGCCGGGTGATCGGCCGCGTGGTCCTCCGGACCTGAGCTCGTTCCGCCGGCAGCGCGCGTCCGGGCGGTAGCCGCGCTGCCGCTCGGGCTCGGTGCTACCCGGCAGCGCCCTGGCGCTACCCGCTACGACTCGCCGCAGTGCTCCGCAATGAACGCCCGCGCCGCGTCGCGCAGGCGGACGATCTCCGACCAGTCGGAACCCGCGGCGCGCAGGGGCGCCCCGAAGGTCACTCTCACGCGGCCCCGGCGCAGAAGCCACGTCTCGGCGGGCCAGATGTGCCGGGTGCCGCGGATCGCCACCGGCACCACGGGGCAGCCGGCGTCCACCGCCGCCCGGAAGGCGCCGAGCCGGAAGGGGAGCAGCCGGGGCGCCGCCTCGAAGGTTCCCTCCGGGAAGACGAACAGCGGGGTGCCGGCGTCGAGCGGCGCCCGGATGGTGGCGGCGTTCTCCACCCGCTCGGACTGGTCGCGCTTTCCGAGCCGGATGTGGTTCCCCTTGCGGATGGCCAGGCCGATGAGCGGGTAGGCGCCCAGGCGCGCCTTGACGGCGAAACGGACGGCGACCGGCAGCGCGCTCATCATCACCGGCGAGTCGATGAAGCTTGCGTGGTTGGCGACGAAGACGACCGGGCCGCCGGTCGGCACCGACTCTCGACCGACGATTTCGAGCGGGCAGCCGGAGAGCCGCATCACCAGCCGGTTCCAGCCCCCGACGATACGGTCGGCGCCTCGGCCGCGGGGAACCAGAAGGAGCAGTCCCCAGCCGATCGGCGCGGTCGCGAGCACGGCGGCCAGCACGTAGCCGGTGAAGAGCGCCCGCGCGGCGCGCGACGTCCACGCCGCCGCCGTCGCGGCGGCCGCTGCCGCGCCGAGCCGCAGCCACTGCGCGGCCACGCCGGCCCGCGTGCGTCCGATGCGCCCCGCGAGCCAGGCGTCGCGGGTAGCGCCGCGCCGGATCTTGCCGCTCGAGGTCTTGGCGACCGACCCGGGCGGCGCCAGCACCACCCGATCGGGCGCCACCCCGAGGGCCAGGCCGACCTCGCGGGTGACGGCCTGGACCAGGGCGCCGCGCGCCGCGTCGTTCGCCGTCCGCGTCTCCGCCACGATGACGAACTGTTCGGTGCCGCGCTCGGCGTCGGCCGCCCCGAACGCCGCCACGCAGCCGGTGCGGATGCCCGCGACGCCGCCCGCGAGGGCCTCGGCCTCGTGCGGGTAGAAGTTGCGGCCCGCCTTGATGATCAGGTCCTTGGCGCGGCCGGTGAGGAAGAGGTCGCCGCCGGCGAGATAGCCCAGGTCGCCGCTGTCCAGCCAGCCGTCCGCGCCGACGAGGCCGCGGGTGGCCTCGGCGTTGCGGTAGTAGCCGCGCGTCGTCGAGGGACCGCGGAAGCGGACGCGTCCCTGGACGCGGTCGGGCGCCGGGTTTCCGTCGGGACCGAACACCGCCAGCTCGTGATCGGGCAGCGCCCGCCCGCACGAGACGAACCGCAACGCCCCGGGATCGTCGTCGGCGGCGGGCTCGGCCCGGCCCGACGCCTGGAACGTCGAGCGACGCACGCGGTCGATTCTGATGGCGCTTCCCAGGGCCGGCGTCGAGAGTCCCAGCGAGCACTCCGCCAGCCCGTAGACCGGGTAGACCGCGCCGGGATCGAGGCCGCAGGGAGCGAAGCGATCGAGAAAGCGGCGAAGGGTCTCGGGAGACACCGGCTCGGAGCCGTTCAGCAGCACGCGGGCGGCGCTCAGGTCGAGCCCGTCGAGCTCTTCGTCCGCGATGCGGGTCGTGCACAGGTCGAACGCGAAGTTGGGCGCCGGCGACAACGTGCCGCGGTGCGCGTCGAGCGCCTGCAGCCAGCGGACCGGTCGGGCCAGAAACGCGAGCGGCGACATCAGGGCCAGCGGGGCGCCGAAGTAGAGCGGCCCGAGCCAGGCGCCGATGAGCCCCATGTCGTGGTAGAGCGGCAGCCAGCTCACCCCGACGTCTTGGGCGGTGATGGCGAACCGCCGCTCCAGCGCCCGGATATTGGCGAGCAGATTGTCGTGCGAGAGCAGGACCCCCTTCGGCTGCCCGGTGCTGCCGGAGGTGTACTGGATGAGGGCCGGGTCGCCCGCGGTGGCCGGCACGGGACGGCGCGGCTCGCCGATCGCGTCCTCGGCCGCCACCACGGCCTCGAGCGACGGCACCTGCCGCACGAGCAGGCCGGCGACGCGGGCCACCTCGCGGAACGTCACGAGCACGCGCGCGCCCGCGTTGCGCAGGATGGCCACCTGGCGGCCCACGTACTCCTCGATGCGGTCGGGGCGGAACGGCGGATACAGGGGGACCGGCACGCAGCCGGCCATCAGCGTGCCGGCGAAGGTCGGGAAGAACCGCTCCTCGGTCCGCAGCATGATGGCGACGGTGTCGCCGCGGCCGAGCCCCCGTTCGGCGAGGCCCCCCGCGACGGCCTGCGCCTCGCGCCACAGCCAGCCGTAGGTGAGCGGCGTCTCGTTCCCGTCGTCCTCGCGCAGGTGGATGTGGATGCGTTCGGGCGTGCGTTCGGCGTGCCAGGCCAGCGCTTCGACGACCGTTCGCGCGTTCGCCGCGGACGCGATTCCGGCCCCGCCGGCGGCGCGTCGTTCCGGGCGCCGCTCCTCCGGGGCGGCGTCGGCTTCGGCGATCGCCGCGGCGAGGTCCGCCGGGGTCTCCGCGCCCGACATGGCCGCATCCCCCAGCCTGACCGCGAACGCGCGTTCGAGACGGATGAGCAGCTCGACGCGTTCCAGGCTGCTGATGCCGAGGTCCGCCTCGAGCGAGTCGCCGCGCGCCACCGCCGCCGGGACGCCGCCCCGCAGCTCGGTCACGAGCTCGGCGACGACGTCGAGCACCTGCTGCTCGACGCTCGCGCCGGGGGGCGGCGGGGGGGGCGGATGCGGCATCGCCCCCTATTGTCGCCCGGATCGTCCGGCGGCCCGAGCAGACCGCGGCGAAGGCTCCGCTGCCGGACGCCGCAAGGAAGAGCGCTACGGATCGGCGCGGCGAATCGTACGGATGACGACGTTCTCGCGCGGCACGTCGTTCATGCGGTCCACCCGCGTGGTGCGGACGCGCGAGATGTCGTCGACCACGTCCATGCCGTCCACGACCCGGCCGAAGACGGCGTAGCCGTAGCCCTGCGGCGTCGTGTTGCGGTGGTTGAACATGTCGTTGTGGCCGACGTTGATGAAGAACTGCGCCCGCGCGGTGTTCGGCTCGCCGAGACGCGCCATGGCGATGGTGCCGCGCCGGTTCTGCAGGCGGTTGGTCGCCTCGTTCAGGATGGGGCCGCGGAGTCCCTCGAAGCGCGGGGTGTGGTTCTCCTCGAGCCCGCCCCCCTGGATGATCAGGTTGCGGATCACCCGGTGGAAGATAGTGCCGTCGTAGAATCCGGCCTGGGCGTAGGTCAGGAAGTTGACGACCGAGACCGTCGCCCGCGAGCGGAACAACTCGACCGTGATGTCGCCCATCGACGTCTCGATGACGGCGTGGGGATTGGGTGGTGGATCCTGTGCATGGACCGCGCCGGGCGCGGCCAGCAGGGCGACGACGGCTCCGGCGGCGACGAATGATCGCAGCATGGCGTCTCCTGCTCTACTGGACCGTCACGGCGTTGATGACGACCGGCTCGACCGGCACGTTCTGGTGCGGTCCCTGGCGGGTGGTCGAAACCCCGGAGATCGCGTCGACCACGTCCATCCCGGCGGTCACGCGGCCGAAGACGGCGTAGCCGTAGTCGCGGGGCGACGTGCCCCGGTGGTCGAGGCTGCGCGCGTTGTCCACGGTGTTGATGAAGAACTGGGCGGTGGCGCTGTCGACGACGCTCGTCCGCGCCATCGAGAGCGTGCCCCGCGCGTTGGTCACCCCGTTGTCGGCCTCGTTCCGGATCGGTGGGCGGGTGGCCTTCTCCGAGAGGTTCGCCGTCAGGCCGCCGCCCTGGATCATGAACCCCGGGATTACGCGGTGGAAGACGGTTCCCGCGAAGAACCCGTCGTTCGCGTACTGGAGGAAGTTCTCCACCGTGATCGGGGCCGCATCCTGCAGCAGCTCGATCGTGATGTTCCCCTGGGTGGTCTCCATGACCACGACCGGGTTATCCTGCGCCGACGCGCCGAGTGTGCCTGGCGTCATGATTCCTACCATTCCAAGAATGCCGGCCAGCATGCGAAAGGACATCGCCCTTGCTCCTTGCGATCGCTCCCGACCGCGCAGTGGTTTCCAGGATCTGGGATTCTGGATCCAACAATCGGGATCCAGACCGGTGCTCGCTGTGACGAAGCGTAGCGCTGAGCGGCTGAATGCGGGTATTTTCCGGGATCCGGCTCGCTGCAACGATTCCGGTCCCGAGTATGCATAATCCACAAAAGCCTGTCCACCCATCCGAGTCATGAAACTGCTCGAACGACTGCGTGCTCAACCGGCTTGGCAGAGCGAAGACCCGGCGGTGCGGGTCGGCGCCGTGCGTGACCTTCCCGAGGACGCGCGCGACGTGTTGTTGGAGATCGCCAGAGGCGACCCCGATGCCGGGGTGCGCCGCGCGGCGGTCGAGCGGATGCCGGATCTGGCAACCCTGGTCGCCTTTCTCCAGGACGCCGGCGAGGCCGGCGGCGACCAGGACGCCGCGCGCGTCGAGGCGGTCGCCGCCGTGCGCGACACCCTCATCGAGGCGGCCGACGCGGCGGCCGCCGTCGGTGCGCTGGAGGTGCTAGCCGACGAGCGCGATCTGGCTGCCGTGGCCCGCGCGGCGGAGCTCGAGGCGGTGGCCCGCGCCGCGCTGGAGCGGCTGTCGAGCGACAAGATGCTGGGAGCGGTCGCGCGGCGGGCCGGGTGCGGCGCAATCGCCCTGGAGGCCGTCGAGCGCGTGACCGAGCAGGACGAGCTGCTCTCGGTGGCCGTCAAGGCGGACGACAAGGCGGCGGCCCTCGCAGCCTGCGAGCGGCTGGTGGCCGGCGGCGACCTCGACGCCGCCGCGCTCGAGACGATGTCCCGGCAGGCCCGCCACAAAGGCGTGGCGCGGCGGGCGCGTGCGGCGCTGGCGGCGCGCTCCGAGGACCGCGCATCCGAAGTGGCGGCGGACCCGGGCGTCGACCTGTGCGCCGCTCTCGAGGCAAGGGCGGCGAAGGTCGCTTCGTTGGAAGAGGGCCGCAAGGCGCTCGACGACGCGGTGCAGCGCTGGGCCGCCGTCGACGGACCGATCGATCCGGCGGTGGCCGAGCGGTTCACTGCCGCCCGCCGGGCGCTCGAGGACCGGCTGCTCGCTCTCGACGCCACGGCGGTCGAGGCGCAGCGCGCTGCCGCCGAGCGGACCGCGGCGGAGTCGTCGCGGGCCGCCCTGTGCGAGCGGGTCGAAGGGCTGGAGGGAGCCGCCGCACTCGACGGGTTGCGGCAGGCGCGGGCGGAATGGGAGGCGCTGGCCGTCGATCCCGACGCGAGCGAGGAGGCGCGGGCGGTGATCGAGGCGCTCGGTGCTCGGTTCGAGCGGGCCGCGGCGGCGTGCGAGGCTCGCCACGCCGCGCTGGAGCGGCGGCACGGCAGGCTGCACCAGCTCGAGGCCCTGGCGACCGAGATCGAACAGATCGTCGCCGGAGAGGACCAACCGGAACGGCGCGGGCGGTGGCGGGCGCTGGATGCGGCGTGGCGGCGCGAGATTTCGGCGGTGACCGGCGATGGCGCACCACCGGACCCCGATACGACCGTGGCGCTGGCCGCGCTCACCCAGCGCAAGGCGGCCGCCGACGGCCGGAATCGCGATCTCGAACTCGGTCTGAAGGCCTCGCGCGACAAGGAGCGCCAGAAGAACCTCGCCCGCGTCGGCAAGCTGGCGGACGGCGTCGAGGCGTCCATCGCGAACGAGAAGCTGACGCTCGCCGAGGCCGAGAAGCAACTGCGGGTCGTGCGTCAGACGCTGGAGAAATCGCCGCCGCTGCCCTCGCGGCGGGATCACGACCAACTGACGCGGCGGCTCAAGGAGGGCGCCGGCACGCTGCTCGGCAGGGTGCGCGAGCTGCGGGACTTCGCCGACTGGCAACGCTGGGCGAATCTCGGGGTTCAGGAGGAGCTCTGCCAGGCGATGGAGGCGCTGGCTTCTCCGCCGGAGGGGGCGCCGGAGTCCACCGACGAGGACGTCTTCCGCACGTTCACCGATCTCATGCGGCGCTGGCGTCAGGCCGCCGACGTCCCGCAGGAGAAGGGACAGGCGCTGTGGGAGCGCTTCAAGAAGGCGCACGACGTCGTCTATCCGCGTTGCGAGCCGTTCTTCGCGGCGCAGCGTCAGGAGCGGGAGCAGAGCCTGACCCGTCGCGCGGCGCTGGTGGAGGAGGCGGAGCGGCTCAGCGAATCGACCGACTGGCTGAAGACGGCGCAGCGTCTGACCGCCCTGCAGGCGGAGTGGAAGACGCTCGGGCCGGCGCCGCGCAGGGATCAGCAGGCGTTGTGGGGGCGCCTCCGGCAGGCATGCAGCCGTTTCTTCACGCGCCGGAAGGCCGACCTCGCCGGACGCAAGCAGGAGTGGTCCGCCAATTACGAGAAGAAGGAGGCGCTGTGCGTGCGCGTCGAGGCGTTGCTCGAGGCCGAGGATCTGAAGGCGGCGATTGAAGAGGTCAAACAGGTCCAGCGCGAGTGGAAGAACATCGGTCCGGTGCGGCGGAATCGGTCGGACGCGATCTGGCATCGGTTTCGTCAGGCGTGCGACGGCGTGTTCGATCGACTCAACGAGGGCGCGCGCCGTGCCGTGGCAGACCGTATCGCGGCACGCGAGGCGCTCTGCGCCGAGCTCGAGGCCCTCGCACCGGCGCCGGCCGAGGCCGGGAGCAGCGCGACCGGCGACGCACCTGCCGACACGGCCGGCGACGCACCTGCCGACACGGCCGGCGACGCACCTGCCGACACGGCCGGCGACGCGCCTGCCGCAGGGGCGGTCGCCGAGACGGCAGTTGCGCCGGGCGCGGAAGCCGCGCCTCGTCCTGCCGCTCCCGAAGACGTGGTCAAGACCGTTCGCGAGCTTCAGGACAAGTGGCGGCGCGCACCCGAGGTGCCGCCCGACGTCAAGCGGAAGCTCGCGGCCCGTTTCGGCCGCGCCATGGAGCGCGTCGTCGAGAGGCACGCGGAGCAGTTTCGCGGTACCGACTACGATCCCGCGCAGCGTCTCAAGCGGTTCGAGCGGCTGTGCAAGCGGGCCGAGGCGCTCGTTGCCACCGCGCCGAGCGGCGCGGCCGGCGTGTCGCCCGCGGAGCTGCTGGCCCGGAAGTGGCGTGCGCAGTTGGCCGCCAACACGATGGGGGCGCGCGTCGACGAGGAGGCGAAGCGTCGGGCCGCCCGCGAGGACGTCAAGCGGCTGCAGGTGGAGCGCCGCCGGCTCGGCACGTTGACCGGCTCCGAGGCGGATGCGCTGCAGGCGCGGTTCCAGCGCGCCTGCGACCGGGTCTTTCGCGAGAATCCCGCCTGACCGCGCCACGACGACGTAACCTTCGATGGCGGGGCGCTCGACCGGGACACGACGCAAGTCCCGCGGGCGTCCTGTTCCGCGGACGGACGAATCCCGCCGGTTGCGTTCCAGCGCGGTTTCGGTCAGCATGCAGCGGGGGGTTGTCGATGGCGCTGCGGATCGGCCTGCGGGACGTGGGTCCCGTCACGATTCTCGATCTCACCGGAAAGCTGGCCGGCGAGGCGGGCGACACGCTCGCGGATCGCATCGACGATCTCATCGACACCGGACGCACCAGTCTGATTCTGAATCTCCGTGGCGTGGCGTTCATCGACAGCGCGGCCCTGGGCACGCTGCTGTCCAAGCGGGCGGCGGTCATGAACGCGGGAGGCCAGCTCAGGCTCCTCAATCTGACCGAGCGGGTCTGGGACCTGATGGTGACGACCAAGCTCGAGCTGGTGTTCGAGACGTTCAGCTCGGAGGCGGACGCTCTGGAGGGTTTCGCGTCGCGTTGAGCGGCGGGTAAGGTTGGGAACCGTTGCCGACTCGAATCGAATCGCGGCCGGTGCGCGTGTTGCTCGTCGAGGACGAAGCGAACGACCTTGCGCGCGTCAACGGCGTGCTGGAGCAGGCCGCCTCGTCGTTCACGGTCAGGGCGGTGCCCGAAGTGCGAGCCGCGGCGACGGAGCTCGGCGCGCGTTCGTACGACTTGGTCCTGCTGGGGCTGGCGCGCGCGGAGATCGGGGACGGTGACGGCTTCGAGGCGATCCGACGGCTGGGAAAGACCGCGCCCGTCATCGTGCTCAGCCGCCTGGACGACGAGGACATCGCCGTCAAGGCGGTGCAGCGCGGCGCGCAGGACTACCTCGTCAAGGATCGCTTGACGGTAGACCTGCTGGTTCGGAGCATCCGGTACGCGCGCGAGCGGCATCGCCTGCTCGCGGAGCAGAACCGGCGGCTCGAGCACGAGTTGAAGATCGCCGCGTTCGTCCAGCAGTCCTTCCTGCCCGGGCGGGTGCCGGAGGTTCCCGGGCACGACATCGGCGCGCATCTGCACAGCAGCGGCCAGGTGGGCGGCGACTTCTACGACTTCATCGATCTGCCGCCGGACCGCGTGGCGATCGCGCTGGGCGACGCCTCCGGCAAGGGGATTCCCGGCGCCATCCTCATGGCGGAGACGCAGGGCGTCCTGCGGGCGGAAGCCGCGTCGTGCGCCACGCCCCTCGAGCTCGTGCGTACGCTCAACCGGGCCCTGCTGCACGATCAGGACCAGGATCGGTTCGTCACGCTCTTCTATGGCGTGCTGGCCTTTCCGACCGGCCGGTTCACGTTCGTGAACGCCGGGCATCCCCGGGCCCTGCTGCTGGATGGCGCGACCGAATCGGCGCTGGTGTCGACCGGACCGCCCGTCCGGCTCTTCGCCGACGCCGCCTGGGAAGAGAAGACGGTGACGCTGCGCGCCGGGGCGCGGCTCGTCATCTACAGCGATGGGGTCACCGAGGCCCAGGACGCCGCCGAGCGGTTCTTCGATCTGGAGGGCGTCCGCGCGGTGATGACCGAATGCCCGGACCGTCCGGCCGTCGAGCTGGCGCGCGATCTCTGCCACGCCGCCGAGGAGTTCGAGCGCGGGAGCCCCGACCCCGGTGACGACAAGACGGTCGTCGTCGTCCGTGCGTGCTGAGCTCGGACAGGGCGATCAGTTTCCGGCTTTCTCCGGGCGCCGTTTCAGCAGCGTCACCTCGTTGCCGGCGTCGTTGTAGCGCACCTCGTCGAGGAAGGTCTTCATCAGGAAGATGCCGCGCCCGCTCGGCCGCGCCAGGTTCTCCGGCGCGGTCGGATCGGGAACGGCGCCGACCTCGAAACCGCGTCCCTCGTCCGCGATGACGAAGCGCACCTCGTCGGATGTGAGGTTCGCGTTGACGCGAATCCGGCGATCGCGGTACGGGGCGGTGCGCCGGCGCTGCTCGGCCAGCGCGCGGTAGGCTCGCGTGTCGTGCTCGCGGACCTCCGAGCGCACCTCCAGGTTGCCGTGGTAGCAGGCGTTCGTCAGCGCCTCGTCGAGGGCGGTGCTGATTCCGTGGCAGTCGGATTCGCCGAACATGCCTGAATCCCGCAGCACCTGCGTCAGGTAGCTGACGAGCGACGAGATCAGCTCCAGGTCGTTCTCCAGCGTGAACGACGCGGCCTGCAGCCGCCGGAGCAGGCGCGTGTAGCTCTTGTGCTCCCTGGAGGCGTCCAGGATGCGGTGGACGACCTCGACGAGGTTTCTCACCAGCCCTTTCTTGGGGACGTAGCTCGAGGCGCCGGCCTCCAGCGCCCGCACCGCGATCTCTTCGCTGCCGCGGGCGGTCATCAGGACCACCGGCACGAGCGGGTGGTCGATCTTCGCCTGCTCGACGAAGGCCAGCCCGTCGAGATTGGGCATGACGAGATCCGTGAGCACCAGGTCCACGTCGTGCTCCTGCATCAGGGCCAGCGCCTGCCGGCCATCCTCCGCGTAGATCACGCTCCACGAGTTCTTCGCCAGCAGGTGCCCCGCCTGCTCGCGATCGGCCGCCGAGTCGTCCACGACGAGGATACGCATCACGCTTCCGCTGTTCGCGACTACGTCCGGCTTCCGAGCCAGCTCCGGAGCTCGGTCACGCACGCCGCGAGCTCCGGATCGAGCGTGCGCCAAGCGGCCTCCACTGCGCCGGACGATCCCGACTGACAGCGATCCTCGAGCTCGTTCGCAAGGGCGACGACCCGGGCGCCGTCGAACAGGCGCAGCGACCCGCCGATGGTGTGCGCCACCCGCTTCACCACCTGCAGGTCGCCTGCCGGGAGCGCGTCGCGCAGCTCGGCGAGCAGGGCCGGTTGCTGGCCCAGAAACCCCTCTATCACCTTGTCGAGCAACTCGCGGTCGCCGTCGACGGCGTCGAGCGCGGCGTTCCAGTCGAGGCGCGCATCCGGCGGCGGGGCGTCCTGCGCTTCGCCTGCTTCCGCGTCCTGCGCTTCGCCTGCTTCCGCGTCCTGCGCTTCGCCTGCTTCCGCGGGCTCTTCGGGCGCTCCGGCCGGGTTCGTTTCCCCGGCGACGGCGGCGATCGCGTCGAGCAGCTCGCGCGAACGGTACGGCTTGGACAGATAGCCGTCGAAACCCACCGACAGGCAGTGCGCCTCGTTGCCCATCGACGCCCGCGCGGTAAGGGCCACGATCGGCGTGCCGCGGGCGCCCAGCTCGCGCTCGTACCGCCGGATGGCGCGGGTCGCCTCGTAGCCGTCCATTCCGGGCATCTGGAGGTCCATGAGCACGACGTCGAAGCGCTCGGCGGCGCAGGCCTCCACTGCCGCCGCACCGTTGGACACGATGCTGACGGTATGCTGCGCCTTCTCGAGCACGCCGGCGGCCACCCGCTGGTTGGCGACGCTGTCCTCGACCAGCAGCACGCGGAGCGGCGGGAGCTCGACGACCGGCGCGCGCTCGCGCGGCGCCTCGCCGGCCGTGCCGCGACCGAACCGGGCCGTGAAGTGGAACGTGCTGCCCTGTCCCGGCTCGCTGTGCAGGCCGATGCCGCCTCCGAGCGCGCTCACCAGCCGGGACGCGATTGCCAGCCCCAACCCCGTCCCTCCGTATTCGCGCGTCGTCGAGACGTCCGCCTGGACGAACTCCTCGAAGATCACCTGTTGCTTGTCCGGTGGGATGCCGATGCCGGTGTCGGCGACCTCGAACGCCAGCGTGACCGTGTCGCCGGTCAGCTCCCGCCCGCGCACGCGCAGCGCGATGTCGCCTTGCGCGGTGAACTTCATCGCGTTCGACAGCAGGTTGGCCAGCACCTGCCGCAGCAGGCGGGCGTCGCCGACGAGCACGTCGGGGACGTCCGGGGCGATGTCGCTCGTCATGACGACCGGTTTCCCGTGCAGGCGGGGCGCCAGCGACTTCAGCAGCGTGTCGAGGCGGTCGCGCAGATGGAACGGGCGCTGCTCGCTCGTCAGCTTGCCCGCCTCGATCTTCGAGAAGTCGAGAATGTCGTTGATGATGTCGAGCAGCGCCTCGGCCGATTCCCGTACGGCGTCCAGATGGTCGCGCTGCATCGGCGTCAGGTCCGTGTCGCCGAGCAGCTCCGTCGTGCCGATCACCGCGTTGAGGGGCGTGCGGATCTCGTGGCTGACGTTGGCCAGGAAGATGCTCTTGGCCTGGTTGGCCCGCTCGGCGGCGTCCCGGGCGTCGCGCAGCTCGGCCGCCTGATGCCGCAGGTCCTCCTCCGCGCGCTTGAGCGCCGTGACGTCGGTGTGGCATCCCAGCAGCCGGATCGGCTCGCCGCGCTCGTTCCTGACCGCGAGGCCGCGGCAGCGGACCCACACGCTGCTGCCGTCGCGGTGGCGGTAGCGCACGATCTGGTCGTACGGATGGTTGGGGTCGGCCAGGTGCTTGGCGAAGTTGTCGAGCGCGACGTCGCGGTCCTCGGGAAAGATGTTGGCCTGCCACCACTCGGACGTGTTGGGGATCTCGTCGTCGCGGTAGCCGAAGAGCTCCTTGAAGCGGGGGCTCATCCACTCCTGATCCTGCCTCTCGACATCCCAGTACCAGATGCCGTCGAGCGAGCCGGCCTGGAGGAACTCGAAGATCGCCGGATCGCTGCGGACCAGCTCGTAGAGCTCTTTCTTGAGGTAGTGCTCTTCCTGGCTCATGTGACGTCCCCTGCCCAAGCGGGTCGATCTTCACCCGGGGCGGGGACTGCGCGGCCTTCGAGGATCAGCAGCTCCCGCGGCGTAGTGTCGGGGGGGCGATAGCGCCACGTTCCGTCCCGGTCCCGTGCCGTTATGCCGCCGTTGCCGTGGCGTCTGCGGGGCCACTGCTGCAACACGTCGTCCGCCGTGCCGATGGCTTCGAGGGTGTTCGCTGCCGCGAGAACGGCCAGGAACTCGATGAAAGGACGCAGGTCGCCGCGGTCCGCCGCCTCCAGGCTCCGGAGGTAGTGCCGGCGCCGCTCCAGGGAGATGACCGGGGGACACTCGCCGGCGCGCGCGAACACGTAGGCCACCAGCAGCCGCGCTGCGCGGCCGTTGCCGTCCTGGAACGGGTGGATCCGGACGAATCGATGATGCAGCCACGCGGCTTCCACCTCGGTCGGGAGGGCCCGGTCGCGGTGGGCGCGGTGCATTTCCAGAAGGCGGTCCATTTCGCTGCCGGTCTGCACGGGTGGGCAGTACTCGTGGACCACGCCGTCGCGCCGGTGCGGGTTGTTGGGGCGCATCTTGTAGTCCCCGCGCAACAACGGGACGCCCACCCGCAGGCCCTCGCGCACGGCGGGGGCGTACTGCTGGTGCCGGGTCAGAAGCTGGTGCCAACTCTTCAGCGCATGGTGAGACAGGGGCCGGCGACCGCTCGCCGCCTCGAAGACCAGCTCGACGGCACCATGCTGGTCCTGCAGCAATCCCCTCAGCGTCTCGTCCGACAGGCCGGGCTCGACCGCGTTAACGGCGCGCACGCCGGCGAACCCCTCCGCGATCAGTTGCTCGGTGACGCCGCGCCGGAGGGTGTAGAGGCCCTCGATCTGGCCGGTCTCGATGGCGAACGCGCGGTTGCGCTCGTGCAGCCAGATGTCGAGCAGGGTGCGGTCGACGGAAGGATCCTGAAGGCGGTCGCGGAGGTCACGCCAGCGGTTGGCGCACTCGCGGTAGTGGGCGGAGCCCCACCGTTCCGCCTCGGGCGGCAGATCCTCGATCGGGCGCCAGATAGCCTCGGGCGGCGTGCGGCCGGCCATACGTGCAGCGTAGCACGCCGGCTCGTTACGTCAACCCGACCGCGGGGACGGTGCGTCGTCGGGGCATTTCGGTGTCTGGATCGCGCGGCGACGCCGCGTCCGAGCGGAGGCGACGGGTGTCGTGCGCGACGCCTACCGCGGGATCGGCCCGGAAACGAGCTCGGAAGCCCGGCGCGCCGGGCTGCTTCAGAGTTACACTTCCGAGTAATGGATCTTGCCGACACGCTGCGCAGCCCGGAGGGCAAGACCTTGGAGTTCAAGCGGGACCTGTCCTCGCCGGACCGGTTCCTGCGCACCGTCGTCGCCTTCGCCAACACCTCCGGCGGCGTCATCCTCATCGGGGTCGAAGACCGCTCCGGGCGCGTTCTCGGCGTCACCGATCCGTTGCCCCTGGAAGAACGGGTGGCGAATCTGATCAGCGACACGATCAGGCCCCGCCTGCTCCCGGACGTGGAGATCCTGAAGTACCGGCAGACGCAGGTGCTCGCCGTGCAGGTCTATCCAAGTCCGGCGCGCCCGCACTTCATCGCCCGGGCGGGACTCGAAGCCGGCGCCTACGTGCGCGTCGGATCCACCAACCGGCGGGCGGATGCGGCGCTCCTCGCCGAAATGCGGCGCTTCGCGGGGGGCGAGTCCTTCGACGAAGGACCTCTACCGGCCCTCGGCCCGGAAGCGGTGGACAACCAGCTCGCGGCCGAGTGTTTCGCAGCAGTGCGGACACTGACGCGGCCGAATCTGGAAACGCTCAGACTCCTGACGCTCCACCAGGGGCGGCTGGTGCCGACGGTGGGTGGTGTGCTGCTCTTCGGCCGCGACCGTCTCGCGCACTTCCCCGACGCCTGGATTCAGGCGGGCCGCTTCGGGGGAACCGACAAGGCGGTCATCCTGGACCACGCGGACATCAAGGCGCCGCTGGTCGGAGCCGTCGACCAGGCCGTGGCGTTCGTGGAGAAGCACGCGCTGCATGGCGTGGCGATCGGTCGGCTACGGCGTCGGGAAAGCTGGAACCTGCCGCCGGTCGCGGTCCGCGAGGCGGTCGTCAACGCGGTAGCGCACGCGGACTACTCCCAGCGGGGCGCGCCCATCCGCGTCGCGATCTTCGACGACCGGCTGGAGGTGGAGAATCCGGGGTTGCTGCCATTTGGTCTCACGCTGGCCGACCTGCCGCTCGGCGTCTCGAAACTGCGCAACCGGGCCATCGGCCGGGTCTTCCACGAGCTCGGACTGGTCGAGCAATGGGGCAGCGGCGTCCAGCGCATGATGGCTGCCTGCCGAGAGGCGGGTCTGGCCCCGCCGACCTGGGAGGAGCTCGGCTTCCGCCTGCGGGTGACGATCCGTACCGACCGGGTGGGAACGGCGACCGTCGATCCGACCGACCAGGCCATCCTCGACCTGCTGGAGCCGGGGACGGCGGACCGGGCGAAGGGGCCGCCACCCGTCGGGGGGCACGCTGTCGGGTGCGGCACGCGTGACATCGCCGCGGCGATCGGGCTTTCGCCGCGCGCCACCCGCATGCGCCTCGCCCGCCTCGCCGCGCGCGGAATGGTCCGCGAACTGGGCACGGGACCGCACGATCCCCGGCGGCGCTACGTCGCGGTGCGATGAGTGGGCGGGGTGCACGACAGGAAAATGAGGACTTGCGTGGGCCGCGCCTCGTCGCGCCTTGCCACGCGGGCGCCTCGCCGCGCTCGGTGCTGCGCGGGAGCGACGGAGCCGCAAGTGCTGCCTGGCGCCGCCTAGCGCTCGCCGGACGCTCATCTCACAACGACGTCGTGCAACCAGCGGGCGGGTCCGCCTCGACTGGCCGGTGTCGAGGGTCCCGGCCGTTGCGGGGTACTATCTGATGGTCGATGTCGGTGCGGCGACGCTGGACGCATGTTCAGGCTGCGGAAGTATCTGAACGTCCGGCTTCGAAGGACTGGCGCAGAATGCACGGTTTCCATCCCCTGACCGCGAAGTGGTTCGAGCAGCGGTTCGCCGCCGCAACCCCCGCGCAGCTCGAGGCGTGGCCGCGGATCCGGGCCGGCGGCGACGTGCTCATCTCCGCGCCGACCGGGTCCGGCAAGACGCTCGCGGCGTTCCTGAGTTGCCTCGACCGGCTCGTGGCGCTCGCCGCGGGCGGCGGGCTGGAGGACCGCACGGCGGTCGTCTACGTCTCGCCGCTCAAGGCGCTCAGCACCGACATCCACCGCAATCTGCAGGAGCCGCTGGGAGAGATCGCCGAACTGGCCGCCGCCGAGGGACGGCCGCATCCGGAGATCCGCACCGCGATCCGGACCGGCGACACGCCGGCCTGGGATCGCGAGCAGATGGTGCGCCGGCCGCCGCACATCGTCGTCACCACGCCGGAGTCGCTGTTCATCCTGCTGACCGCCGAGCGGAGCCGGCGGATGCTGTCCACGGCCGAGACGGTCATCGTCGACGAGATCCACGCGCTGATCGACGACAAGCGCGGTTCCCACCTCGCGTTGAGCCTGGCGCGGCTCGACGACCTGGTCGTCAAGTCCGGCGGGGAGAAGCCGCAGCGCATCGGGCTGTCCGCGACGGTCAAGCCGATCGGCGAGGTGGCCCGCTTCCTGACCGGCCCGTCGCGCATGCCGCCGGCGATTGTCGACTCCGGTCACCGCCGCACGCTCGACCTGGCCGTGGAGGTGCCGCAGGACGAGCTCGGCGTGGTCGCCACCAACGAGATGTGGGGCGAGATCTACGACCGCATTTCCGATCTGGCCCGCGCCCACCGGACGACCATCGTCTTCGTCAACACCCGGCGGCTGTCGGAGCTCGTCGCCCATCAGCTCGCCGAACGGCTCGGCGAGGACGCGGTGCTGGCCCATCACGGCAGCCTGTCGCGCCAGCTTCGCCAGGCGGCGGAGGCTGCGCTCAAAGAGGGCCGCCTCCGCGCGGTGGTCGCGACCGCGTCGCTGGAGCTGGGGATCGACGTGGGCTCGGTCGACCTGGTGTGCCAGATCGGCACGCCGCGCTCGATTGCCGTCTCGCTGCAGCGGATCGGGCGGTCGGGCCACAAGGTGGACCGGAGCTTCGTGCCGAAGGGCCGCTTCTTCGCGACCACCCGCGACGAGCTGGTCGAGTGCGCGGCGCTCGTGCGCGCGATCCGCCGCGGTCTGCTCGACGAGCGCCGGCTGCGGCCGTGGCCGCGCGACGTGCTCGCCCAGCAGATCGTGGCCGCCGCCGCGACCGCGGACTGGCAGGAGGACGACCTGTTCGCGCTGGCGCGGAGCACGGCGCCCTATCGCGACCTGCCCCGCGCGGAGTTCGACGCGGTGGTGGCGATGCTGTCGGACGGCATCGCGTCGCCCCGCGGGCGGCACGGGACGTGGCTGCACCGCGACCGGGTGAACGGCGTCGTGCGCGGGCGGCGGGGGGCGCGGCTGGCCGCCATCACGTCGGGCGGCGCGATTCCGGACAACGCCAACTACCTGGTCGTCGCCGAGCCGG
Organism: Vicinamibacterales bacterium; assembly: GCA_965116825.1. GTDB lineage: Bacteria > Acidobacteriota > Vicinamibacteria > Vicinamibacterales > UBA8438 > WTFV01. The sequence goes on along the minus strand of OZ220736.1, from coordinate 280,995 downwards.
AAGGGACGACGGTGGGCACGGTCGACGAGGACTTTGCGGTCGAGAGCATGGCCGGCGACATCTTCCTGCTGGGGACGACGTCGTGGCGCATCCGCCGCGTCGAGTCCGGGCGCCTGCGGGTGGAGGACGCGCACGGCGCGGCCCCGTCGGTGCCGTTCTGGCTCGGCGAGGCGCCCGGGCGGACGCCGGAGCTTTCCGCGGAGGTGTCGGACGTCCGCGAGCGGCTGGCCGCGCCCGACGACGCGAGCCGCGGCGGCAGCGACGCGGTGCAGTTCCTGATCCGCGAGTGCGGACTCGACCAGTCCGGCGCGGAGCAGGCCGCGGCCTACGTCCGCGCCGGCGCCGCCGCGCTCGGGGCCGTGCCGTCCATCCGGACCCTGGTGGCCGAGCGCTTCTTCGACGAGGGGGGCGGCATGCAGCTCGTGCTGCACGCGCCGCTCGGGGCGGCCGTCAACCGCGCCTGGGGCCTGGCGCTGCGCAAGCGCTTCTGCCGCAGCTTCAACGTCGAGCTGCAGGCCGCCGCGACCGACAACGGCATCGTGATCTCCTTGTCGGAGCAGCACAGCTTTCCGCTCGAGGTCGTGTTTCGGTTCCTGCATCCGGAAACGCTCGAGGAGGTGCTGACGCAGGCGATGCTGCCGGCGCCGATGTTCGGGGCGCGCTGGCGCTGGAACGCGTCGCGGGCGCTGGCCGTGCTGCGGTTCGCGGGCGGGCGCAAGGTGCCGCCGCCGCTCCTGCGGATGCGCTCGGACGACCTGCTGGCCGCGGTCTTTCCGGACCAGGTGGCGTGCCAGGAGAACCTGACCGGCGACATCCGGATTCCCGAACATCCGCTCGTGGACGAGACCATCCGCGACTGCCTGCACGAGGCGATGAACCTGGACGGGCTGCGGGCCGTGATCGCGGGCATCGAGCAGGGCACGATCGCGACGCGGGCCGTCGACACCGCCGAGCCGTCGCCGCTCGGGCACGAGATCCTCAACGCCAATCCGTATGCCTTTCTCGACGACGCGCCGCTGGAGGAGCGGCGGGCGCGCGCGGTGCAGCTCCGCCGCACGCTGGGGGGCGACGGCGGCGAGATCGGGGCGCTCGACGCCGCGGCGATCGCCGAGGTCGCGGCCGAGTCGTGGCCGGTGGTGCGCGATCCCGAGGAGCTGCACGATGCGCTCCTGACGCTGGGGCTGGCGCCGCCCCGCGAGGAGTGGCGGGTCTGGTTCGGGCGGCTGGTCGAGACGCATCGCGCGACGTCCCTGCATGTCGGCGACGCGGTCTTCTGGGTGGCGACCGAGCGCTCCCGCACCGCGCTGCTCGTGCACGCGGACGCCCGGCTCGACCCCATCGTGCCGGAGGTCGATCAGCCGACGCCGGACGGTTCCGACGCGGCGGTGACCGAGGTGCTGCGCGGCTGGCTGGATTCGAGCGGGCCGCTGCGGGAGTCGGACCTGGCGGCGCTGCTCGCCGTGCCGGCCGAACGCGTGGCCGCCGGGCTGGCCCGCCTGGAGGGCGAAGGGCAGGTGCTGCGCGGGCGCTTCACCGCCGCGGCCCGCGACGAGGGGGCCGAGATCGAGTGGTGCAACCGGCGCGTGCTGGCCCGCATCCATCGGTTGACGCTGGGACGGCTGCGGCGGGAGATCGCGCCGGTGTCGACCGCGGACCTCGTGCGGTTTCTCGCCCGCTGGCAGCGCCTCGCATCCGGCACCCGCCTGCACGGGGCGAGTGGGTTGCTGCAGGTCGTCCGTCAGCTCCAGGGTTGCGAGGTGTCCGCGGGCGCCTGGGAACGCCACGTCCTGCCCGCGCGCATCAAGGGTTACGACCCGGATCTGCTGGATCAGCTCTGCCTCTCGGGCGAGGTGATGTGGGGCCGCCTGTCGCCGCATCCCGCTTTCGACGTGGCGGAGGCCGACGCCGAGTCCGCCCGTCCGCCGGCCCGGCGGCGGCGGGTTCGGCCGACGCGGGTTGCTCCCGTCGCGCTCTTCCTGCGGGAGGACCTGGAGTGGTTGACGGCGCCGGCCGGGGACGATGACGGCCCGGCCGGGGACGATGACGGCCCGGACGAGGGTCCGGGCGGCGTGCTGTCGCATCCGGCCGAGGCGGTGCTCGATGCCCTCCGCCGCCGGGGGGCGTCCTTCCTGCGCGAGCTGGTCTCCGCCACCGGCCGGCTGCCGAGCGAGGTGGAGGACGGCCTGTGGGAGCTCGTGGCGGCGGGGCTGGTCACGGCCGATGGCTTCGATAACCTGCGCGCCCTGATCGATCCGAAGCGGCGCCGGGGCGAGGGCCGGTTCCGCGCCGCGCGCCCGCGTCACGCGGCCGGGCGCTGGGCCCTGCTGGCGCCGGCCCGCGCGGAGCGCGCCGAGGGCGCGCCGGTCGAGGGGGATGCCGTGCGGGAGCGGGCGGATGCGTTCGCGCGCCAGTTGCTGGAGCGCTGGGGGGTGGTGTTCCGCGACCTCGTGCGGCGCGAGTCGCTCATGCCGCCGTGGCGTGACGTGCTCGGCGCGCTGCGGCGCATGGAGGCGCGCGGCGAGGTGCGCGGCGGCCGGTTCGTCTCCGGCTTTGTCGGCGAGCAGTTCGCGCGGCCGGACGCCGTCGAGCTGCTCCGGATCGTGCGCCGCGACGGGGACCGCGAGCAGGGTGTGCGGGTCGCCGCGGCGGATCCGCTGAACCTGGCCGGCATCGTGACGCCGGGGCCGCGGGTCAGCGCGCTGTCGGGCGCGGCGGTCGAGTTGCTCCAGCCGGCGGCAGCCCTGGCCGGCGCGGCCGGGTCGTGATGCGTTGCCGGGACGGCAAGGCGGGAGCGCATCGGGTAGAGTGGGCAGCATGCGTCCGCTCGTTCCGACCGCGGCTCGCTCGGTAGTGGCCGCGCTCCTGCTGCTGATCGCGACGGCGCCGGTCCCGGCGCGGTCCGTGCAGCCCCCGGCTCACCGCGGGGGGCTGCCGGACGGCTCGCCCCGCACGCCGGCCGTGCCGCCGGGCGCGTTGCGGGTCGTCACGGCCGCGTGGCACAAGGGACGCGTGGCCATCTGCGCCGAGGTGCCGGGTCTGGCCATCGAGCGGGCGGGACGTTCGATTCCGCCCACGCACGTCTGGGTACGGGACGGGTCGACCACGCGGCAGGCGGCGCTCGGTCCGGGAGCCTGCGACCCGGCCTGGTCGCCGGACGGGGGCAGATTGGCCGTGGTCGCGCGGGACGGTCTCTGGGTGTTGTCGGCCGACCTCCGGCGGACGACGCATCTGGTCGACCTGCGGCACCTCGACGGATCGCCGAACGGCTTCGAGCACCGCACGCTGAGCGGACCCGCGTGGTCGCCGGATGCTTCGGCCCTGGCGTTCGTCGTCTCGAACGACCGGACGACGTGGGTGGAGGCGGTCGACGCGCGCACCGGCGTGCGGCGTTACCTGTCCGACCTGGAGACCGATGCGTTCGCGTGGGAAGCCGACTCGCGCTCCCTGCGCTTCGGATCACGCGTGGTGCGGCTCCCATGAGCCGTTGGGCCGCCGGCAGCCGGCGGCGAGGAACACAGATGCCATCGACCAAGACGCACCCTTTCCTGTTGCTGCTGCTCGTATCGCTCGGCGCCCCGGGGCTTGCCGCCGGGCAGGAGCCGGCGTCGTTCGACACGCGGGCGATCGTCGAGTACCTGGCCGACGACGAGCTCGAAGGGCGGCTCACGGGCTCGCCGGGCATCCGCATGGCGGCCGACTACATCATCGAGCGGCTCGAGGCCATCGGGGCGGAGCCGCTGCCGGGCGTGGGCGGTTTCCGGCAGGCGTTCTCCTATACGGCGGGCGTGACCGACAGCGGTACGACTCTCCATGTCGAGGGCGCCGACGGCGGAGCGACGACCAGCATTACCGTGTCGTCCAGCTCCACGGGATCGTCGAACGGGGACTCCGGAGCGCCGTCCATCAGAGCGCTGTCGTTCTCGGACACGGGCAGGGCGGAGGGAGAGTTCATCTTCGCCGGCTACGGCCTTTCGGTGCCCGAGACGGACGACTTCGGCTACGACAGCTACGCGACGCTGGACGTCACCGACAAGATTGTTGTCGTGTTCCGCTACTTCCCGGAGGACACCGAGGGAGAGTTGCGCGCGACGCTGGCGCGCTACGCGGGGCTCCGCTACAAGGCGCTCGCGGCCCGCGAGCGGGGCGCCGCGGGGCTCATCGTCGTCACCGGGCCGCGGTCGCCCAACGCCGGGGCGCTGGTCCCGCTGACCTTCGACACCGCGGTCAGCGACTCGGGCATCGTCGCCGCCACGGTGGACGGCGAGATCGGGGCGGCGATCATCGAGAGCGCCGGGGATTCCATCGAGGAGGTGCAGGCCTCGCTCGATACCGCCAACCCGCACGTCACGGGCTTCGACCTCCCGCTCGAGGGTTCCCTCGACGTGCGGCTCGACAAGCAGGATGCTACCGGATACAACGTCATCGGCTACCTGCCGCCGACCGGAACCGAGGCGCTGGACGAGCCGTACGTGCTGCTCGGCGCCCACTACGACCACCTCGGCCGGGGGCGCGCGGGCGACTCGCTGGCCCGCGGCGACGAGGCGGGGCAGATCCACAACGGCGCCGACGACAACGCCTCCGGCGTGGCCGCCGTGCTGTCGGTGGGCGCCCGGCTGGCCGCCGCCGAGCGCGGCCGGGGGGTAGCCCTCGCGTTCTGGTCCGGGGAGGAGCTGGGGCTGCTGGGGTCCGCGGACTTCGTCGCGCAGGCGCCGGTGCCGCTGGACGGGATCGCCGCGTATCTGAACTTCGACATGGTTGGCCGGCTGGAGGACGACCCGCTCAATCTGCAGGCGGTCGGCAGCAGCTCCATCTGGACCGATCTGGCCGAGGAGCTGAACGCGCCGGTCGGGCTCGACCTCACGTTCGTCGCCGATCCCTACCTGCCGACCGACGTCGGGAGCCTCAACGCCGCCAACGTGCCCAGCCTGAACTTCTTCACCGGCAGCCACGAGGACTACCACCGGCCGACCGACGACGCCGACACGCTCGACTACGCGGGTCTCGACCGCGTCGTCGACCTCGCGACGGCCGTGACCGCGAATCTCGCGAACCGGCCGGACGCGCCCGACTTCATCCGGGTGGAGCGGGTGCAGCAGCGGGGCGGCGGCGCGACGATGCGCATCTTCACCGGCACCATTCCCGACTACACGCAGGAGGTCGAGGGGCTGTCGCTCTCGGGCGTCATCGGCGGCGGCCCGGCCGAGGCGGCCGGCCTGCAGGGCGGGGACGTCATCGTCGGTCTCGCCGGGCAGAGCGTCACGAACATCTACGACTACATGTACGCGCTCGACCTGCTGAAGGTGGACGAGCCGGCCGAGGTGGTCTTCCTGCGCGCCGGCGAGCGAATGACCACCGAAATGATCCCGAGGGTGCGGGACTGACTATCCGAAGTAGTCGGGCTCGTTGCCCGGCTTCCACTTGATGTTGCAGCCGATGCTCGGCTTCTGCTCGCCGGCGGGGGCTTGGCCGGCGAGGACGGTGTCGACCGCCGCGCGCAGGTCTCTGCCGGTCACCGGAACGTCGCTCTCGGGCCGGCTCTCGTCGAATCGCCCCCGGTAGACCAGGCGCAGGTCCGCGTCGAAGACGTAGAAGTCCGGCGTGCACGCCGCGCGGTACGCCTTGGCGACCTCCTGCGCGGCGTCGATCAGGTAGGGGAAGACGTAGCCGAACGCGGCGATGTCGGCGATCATCGCTTCGGGGCCGTCCGCGGGGTGCGCCTCGGCGTCGTTCGCGTTGATGCCGATGACGGCGACCTCGCGGGTCGCGTACTCGTGCGCGAACTCCGCCAGCGCCGTCTTCAGGTGCTTCACGTACGGGCAGTGGTTGCACATGAAGACGGCCACGGTGGCCGGCGCGCCGGCGAACTCCGCCAGTGCCACCGGGTTCCCGCTGGCGTCGGGCAGCGTGAAGTCGGGCGCCCGCGTCCCGAGCTCGAGCATCGTCGACGGCGTCAGCACCATCGGCTCAGAACGGCTCCGACTGCGCGCCTTCCTGGAACGCCCAGATGCGGTTGCGGGTCAGGATGTACAGCACCCCGTCGCTGGTGACCGGCGTGCAGTAGACGGCGGCGCCGAGGTTGTACTCCCCGAGCAACTCCATCTCCCGTCCGGCCCGCAGGACCACCACGTCGCCGTCCTCGTCGCCGAGGAAGACCTTGCCGTCGACCACGTAGGGCGAGCCCCAGACGGCGGCGAAGGTGTCGTAGGTCCAGAAGTGCTCGCCGGTCTGCGGGTCCAGAGCATGCAGGAAGCCCGAGAGGCTGGAGATGTAGAGCACGCCGTCGGCGATGGCCGCGGTCGACATGGTGCGGTAGAAGTCCTCGCCGCCGCGGTGCCAGACCACGTGCGTATCGGTCACGTCGCCCGTCCCGGTGGCGTCGATCGCGTAGAAGTGGCCGGGCGCCTCGCCGTGCTCCGGGTCCTGCCCGACCCCGATGTAGACCTTGTCGTCGTAGACCACCGGCGTCGCGAGGATGTTGTTGCGCGTGCCGCGCCCGCCGAGGATCCACTCCGAATCCTCGGGATTGCAATCGAACTCCCAGATCAGCTCGCCGGTCTCGGCGTCGAGGCTGTAGAGCACGCCGTTGCCGCCCGGGAAGATGACCTGCCCGCGGCCGTCGATCTCCGCGTAGGCGGGGTTCGTCCAGGCGCCGTGCAGGACGTTCTCGCCGACCGGGTTGCTCTCCCACAGCAGCTCGCCGGTGTTCTTGTCCAGCGCGATGAAGTCGGGCGAGAAGGGCGACGGGATGTTGACGTGCCCCTCGTCGACGCCGTTGCTGGTCACCGTGTAGAGGACGTCGCCGATGATGAGCGGCGAGCCCGTGGCGAGGTTGTGCGGGAAGACGTCGAGCTCGTTGATCATGTCGTAGGACCAGATGATGTCGCCCGCCATGGGCCCGGTCTCGATCTCGTCCATGAACGGCCCGTCGTTGCCGTCGGCCAGTCCCTTCGCGTCGAGGCAGACGATGTGCGCCTCGTTCGAGATGTAGTAGATGCGGTCGCCCTCCATGAAGGCGGTCGAGCAGACGCCCTGCAGCGGCCAGTCGTTCACGCGACCGGACGACAGCTTGGGATGGACCATCTGCCAGATGAAGTCGCCGCTCGCGGCGTCGAACGCCATCACGACGCCCTTGTCGCCCTCGATCGACGGATCGCGGCGCCCCTCGTTGTTGGTGCCGACGTAGACGCGGCCGTTGGCGACGACCGGGCCGCCGTAGGCCTGCGAGCCGACCGGCTGCGACCAGAGCACGTTCATGCCGGTGTCGACGTCCCATTCGCTCAGGATGCCGGTGTCGTCCGACACCATGTTCCGGGACGGAGTGTTGCCGAACATCGCGACGTCCTGCGCCGAGGCGGCGGCGGTGACGGCGAGCAGGAAGGCGGTGGCGAGAATCAGGGCCTGTCGAGTCATGGGTTCTCCATCACGCGGACGTTGTCGAAGTAGATGTCGATCGGCGAGTAGCCGATGAGACCGGGGCTTCCCGCGCGCACCGGTTCGGGGTCCTCCACGGTCACGGTCCAGTCGTCGGGCTCGGCCTCGCCGCGCGGCCAGACCTTCCCGCGGACCAGCGCCCGCTCGTCGTCGGTGTCGACGCGCAGCTTCAGGGTGTACCAGACGTTCGGCTCCCACGCGAACGGGAAGCGCTCGGCCATGCGCAGCTCGGCCGCCCACGAACGGACCTCGATCCGCTGGTGGTTGCCCTGCATGTCCATGGTGTAGCCGCTGTTGATCAGCCCGATGTCCGGCCGGCGGCGCCCCCGCTGGGTCGACATCGCGTCCACCTGCACCGTGTAGTTCGACAGGTAGGACGGGCCGACGTAGATGGCGTGCCGGTGGATGCCGGTGCGCGACGCGCCCTTGCGGAACACCTGGTCGCCGTCGAGCTCGACCGCGGCCAGGCTGCCGCCGCCGCCGATCCAGTGGGGCGGGCGGCCGTTTTCGAAGTTCTCGGTCCAGGGCAGCGGAGAGAATATCCGCACGCGCGCCGCGGCGGAGACGCCGCCGGCCGTCGCGACCACCTGCCCCGCCTGGTTGGTCGATTGCGGGCTCGACTGGAACTCGCCGTTGACGCGCAGCCGCGAGCCGGTCAGCCCGTCGAGCGCCCAGGTGGCCGACGGCGTGTCCACCGGCTGCCCGTTGTCGTCGAACGCCAGCAGGCGGAAGTTGATGGTCTCGCCGGCGGCGGCGATGACTTCCGCCGGCACCACCTGCAGGTTCGCGACCGTGCCCGTCGACGCGGCCTCGGCGCCGAGATCGGGACTGGCGGCCGGTGTCGCGGAGAACGCCGCGTCCGGATCGCCGATGCAGTAGATGCCCGACTCGGCGGTGACGTAGAGCCGGCCGTAGGCCGGTGCGAACGAGCCGTAGATCTCCGCGTAGCGGCCGTCGGACACTTCGAGCTCGTCGTGATCGAGAGCCGTTGGACCGTCCGGGCCCACCCGCAGGATGTGCACGTTGCCGTTGGTCTCGGTCAGGTAGAGCTTTCCGTCCGCCCAGACCGGCGAGGACTTGCCGACGTTGCCGATGCTGTACTCCCACTGGACGGCCCCGCTGGCGGCGTCGAGGGCGACCAGGTTCGCGAGTTGTCGATGACGTACAGCGTCCCGTCGTGAATCAGCGGCGACGAGAACCCGACGGCCAGGTCATCGACCCGCCACAGCTCGCCGGTGGAGGTGATGTCGCCGCTGCCCGTCGCGTCGATCGCCACCACCCGGCCCATCGTGCCCTGGTCGATGTTCTCCTCGCTGTGCGCGACGTAGACGGTCGTGCCGTCGATGACCGGCGACACGTTGATGCCGCGCTGGCTCAGGCGGAACCCCCAGACCTTGACGCCGGTGCGCGCCTGCATGGCGTAGATGTGCCCGTCGGCGTTGCCGTCGATGATCAGCCGCCGGCCGTCGACGACGGCGACGATGGGAACCGACTGCGTGTTCAGGTCGGCTGGCTGCCCGCCCGGCGTCGAGACCCAGCGGACGCGGCCGGTCAGCTTGTCGAACGCCGCGTAGCGGTGCCGCGGGGGACCGCCGAGGCTGCCCCAGGCCGAGCCGATCACGCCCAGAATCAGCCGGTCCTCGTCGATGATCGGCGACGAGGTCCGCCCGCCGTAACCTGACGCGCGCCCGAGATCCTCCGACAGGCGCCAGCTCCACACGACGTCGCCGTCGCGGTCGAAGCAGTGCAGGTGCCCGTCGACGTTCAGCGCGTAGAGGTGCCCGGTCTCCGGATCCCCGGTCACGCTGCCCCAGCCGACCCGGTTGAAGGGGACGGTGGTGTTCAGAACGCTGAAGGTGTGCTCCCACAGCTTCGAGCCGTTCTCGGCGTTCCAGCAGGTGACGATTTCCTTCTTCTCGACCCCGTCGCCGATGCGCCCGTTGGCGCAGACGCGCCCGTCGAAGACGGCGGGGGTGGAGCGGGCTGTGTACTCCTGGAACCAGATCAGGTTCTCGCCGTCGACCGACCAGTTCGAGACGAGTCCGGTCTGATCCGATACGCCCGTCTGCAGCCGGCCCCGCCAGCTCGGCCAGTCCTGGGCCACCGCGGCGGCCGACGCGAGGAGCACGAGGCACGGAACGATGACGGCCACGCGCAGCGCGCCGTGAGCAGTCTTGGTCATCCAGCAATCCTTCATTGACATGGAGTGTTCGATCTGCGGCGGAAAATTTTATCACGCCGCCTCGCCCGCGCCGGGCGGACCGCGTTTTGGCGGCGCTCCATCGGCCGCGGCGCGGTTCCGTTCGTGCCGCAAGCGTCCGTACCGTAAGATCGTGCAGTTCCGACGCGGGATCGGACGCTACTCGGCCACGAGAGAGGTTGCACGCCTTGCACGCAGTGTTACGGACGATTGATTTTTACCGGGCGCCGCGGACGCCGGATTCCGGGGGACCGGGCCGGTGAGCGTCTTCGATCGCATGAAGGCCCGTTGGGGCGTCGGTTTCTGGGGCATGGTCGCCATCCTGCTGGCTTTCTCGCTCGCCGGTATGACCACGCTGCGGTTGAAGGGCCCGGTGATGGCGTTCATCATGCCCGTGACCGCGCCCGGCTGGGTGCAGTGGGCGGTGTATCTCGTCGTGATGCTCCCCGTCTACCAGGTGCTGCTGCTCGGCTACGGGACGCTCCTCGGCCAGTTCGACTTCTTCTGGAGCAAGATGAAGGCGGTGGGCCGCCTGATCAGCCGCCGGCCGGCCAGCGCGTCCGGCTGATCGGCTGCGGCGGGCGCCTCGCGAAGCGGCGGCAGCCGCTCACGAGAGCACGCGCTCGACGGCCCACACGAGACCGATCAGCGCGATGCCGGCCGACGCCGGCACCACGAGCCGCGACCGGTACCAGGGCGCCGACCGGAACCAGCCGCACGCCAGCACGGCGCCCCCGATCACCGCGAGCTGGCCCAGCTCGATGCCGGCGTTGAAGCTGACCAGCGCGAGCAGGCGCTCCTGCTCGGGGAGTCCCAGCTCGCCGAGCACCCCGGCGAAGCCGAGCCCGTGCAGCAGGCCGAACCCGAAGACGACGGGCGGCCGCCAGCGGGTCATCCGATCCGTCAACACGTTCTCGATCGCCACGTAGACGATGGACAAGGCGATCAGGGGCTCGACGAGCCGTGCCGACAGCGACACGACCTCGAGCGCCGCGAGGGTCAGCGTCACCGCGTGGGCCACGGTGAACGCCGTCACCTGCCAGACCAGCGGCCGGAGCCGCGCGCTCAGCAGGAACAGCCCCAGCACGAACAGGATGTGGTCGAGTCCCTCGGGCACGATGTGGAGGAACCCGAGGCGCAGGTAGCTCGCCGCCACCGCGGCGCGGCCCGGCGGCGCGGCCGGAACGCTCAGCTCGAGCGGGTCGCTGCGGGCGCCGGCCTCGAGCACCGAGCGCGCTTCGATGCCGCGCGCCGGGTCGAGGATCGTCAGGTGCACCTCGCCGAACGCGCGCGAGGCGAAGAACCCGACGGTGGCCGCGCCCTCGGGAATCGCGCCGCTGAGCCGTGCCGTCAGCCCGAGCACGGTGGGGATCTCGGCTGCGGTCGCCCGGACGGTGCCGTGGTCGGGAAAGGAGACGTCGAACGGGACGGGGTCGCCGTCGAAGCGGATTCGCACCCGCCGCTCGAACAGCCGGCGCAGGCGGCCGAGGCGCGTTGCGAGCTCGTCCGGCGAGAGCCCTGCGAGGGCCGCCGCCAGCTCCGCGTCGTCGGTGGCGAGGGGAGCGCCGAGCGCGAGGGCGTCGAGGTCGTAGATCAGGTCCGCCTCGAACGCGTCGCCGCCGCGCAACGCGAGCGTCACTTCCGTGAAGGTCAGCGGATGGGCGGGCGCCCCCGTGGCCCCGGTCAGCAGCAGGATGCTCGCGAGCAGGGCGGCCGGGGCGATCGGGGGTCGCATGCGGCGCACGGGATCAGAGCGGCCCGTCGGCCCACGGACCCGTCACCGCGAAGGTGATTCCCGGCGACTGCGCGTTGAAGAAGAGCCAGCGGCCGTCGGGGCTGTAGTCGGCGCCGGCGAACTCGCGGGCGCGGAAGTCGCCGGCCAGGCCGTTCCTCTCGCCGTCGAGGACGATGCTGTTCTTCGCGAACGAGAAGATCCTGCCGTCGAGGGTGAGGCCGCGAACGAAGTTGTCCGTAGCGCCGTCCTCGCAGAGCACGAGGCCGCCGCGCGGGCTCACGCAGAGGTTGTCGGGCATGTCGAGCACGTTCTTTCCCGGCGACTCGAAGATCAGCCGCAACCGCTCGCCCCGCGGATCGTACTCCCAGACCTGGCCCGCCTGGGCCTCGCCGCCGGTGGTCGACACGATGTAGATTCGGCCGCCGCCGTACCACGTGCCTTCGAGCCGCGCGAACGTCGCACCGTCCCCGGCGACGCCCTGCCTGAACACGCTGCCCTCGTCGACCGCGGCCGGGTCCGGATCGTCGATCGGGGTCCAGGACACCGGCCGCCAGGCCGCCGCCGACTGGCCGCTGCGAAGATCGGCGCGGGGCGTATCCGCGATGCCGAGCATCTCGAGGCGCCCGCCGGCCGAGAGCACGCCGGCCTCGTGCGGCAGGAACCGGTAGAACCCGGAGGTTGCCTGGTCCTCGGTCTCGTACACGATGCCGGTCGCGGGATCGATGGACACCGCCTCGTGGACGAACCGGCCCATCGCCCGGTACGGCTCCGCCGACGCGGCGCCGTCGGCCGGGACCTCGAAGACGTACCCGTGCGGCCGCTCGTAGTCGGGGGTCGCGAACCGCCGGCGCGCCGATTCCAGGAACGAAGGGTCGGCGCCCGGGCCGAGCACGGTCTCCTCGCAGGTGAGCCACGAGCCCCACGGGGTGGGGCCGCCGGCGCAGTTGACGGCCGTGCCGGCGAGGCTGGTCCAGGCATCGTGCGCCGCCCCGGCCGCGGTATCGAACTCGACCGTCGTCGTGCCGCCCCCGCCGCCGGCGTCGTACAGCGGACGGTCGGCGAACGCCCCGCCGGTCCGAATCTCGTGGTTGCGGACGAGGCGTATGCGGCTGCCGGTTGCGGCGAACGCGGCCATGCCGTCGTGCAGTCCGGGCGTCGGCCGCCCGTCGGCCAGCGGGTCCCCGGTCCAACCGAACGTCAGGTAGCGGAAGCCCGCGGGGAGGTGCAGCAGCGGCAGGCCCGTCGTCTCGTCCCGGACGGGTTGCAGCGGGCCGTAGCCGACCTCGCCCCGGATCCGTGCGCCGGCCGGCTCCTGACCGCGCGCCGCCGCGGCGGCGCGCCCGGCGAGCGCGTGAAACGGCGCGGCGCTCAGCGCGGCGCCGGTGAGCGACAGGAAGGCCCGGCGATCAAGGCGGGGCGAACCGGCAGGCATGCCCCATTCTAGAACACCGGGCCCGCGCGGCGTTGCGGGGCGCTGGCAACTGGCCGTGTCGGAAGCGGGACGCGGTCAGCGGCGCAGCTTGATGCGGTAGGGCCGGCCCCGCCGCAGGAAGTTGATCTGCGTGTCGCTGTCGGTCCCGACGCGCGTCAGGCCCGGCACGCCTTCGTCGGCCGCGGCCACGTCGACGCCCGCGACGCGGTAGATCATGTCGCCCGGCTGCACGCCGGCCACGGCCGCGATGCCGCCGTCGTCGACCGCGGCGACCAGCGCGCCGGCCCGGGTCTGCAGATTGTCCGGCTCGGCGCGTGCGGCCAGCAGCGGCGTCGGCTCCGCGTCGCACAGGTCGATGCCCAGGCTCGCCACCGCCACCGTCGTCGCGGCTACGCAACGGTACAGGGCCGCCGCGGCCGGCTGGGCGCCGAGAGCAGCGGAAGCGGCGGCCCCCGCCGGTGCGCCGGCAATCGCGAGAATCGGCCCCAGGCCGCCGGCAACGATCCAGGCAACCGCGCGACGCGTATGCATCACCAGAGAGTATACGCGGCCGGACCCGGGCGCCGCCGCAGCGTGCTGCGGGGACCGGACCGGCCGCGTTCCGAGACCCGCGGCGATTGACGGGCCGGAAGTTTGCGCCGCAGAAGTGTCGCGCCAGCAAGCTCCAACGCGACCGCCAAGTCGCGCTAGGCCTCGAGGACGGCGTTCAGCGAGATCTCGGCGTTCATCAGCTTCGAGATCGGACAGCCGGTCTTCGCGCCGTTCGCCGTCTCGTCGAACGCGGCCTGGCTGATGCCGGGCACCTTGGCCGAGCACTCGAGGTGGATCTTCGTGACCGCGACCCCGCCCTCGACCGGCTCGAGGGTCACCGTGGCGGTGGTGCTGACGTGATCCGGCGTGTTGCCGCCCTTGGCGAGCTCGTTCGACAGCGCCATCGAGAAGCAGCCGGCGTGCGCCGCCGCGACGAGCTCCTCCGGATTCGTCCCCGGGCTGCCCTCGAACCGTGTCGCGAACGTGAACGCGGCGCCGGACAGGACGCCGCTGTTGGCCGAGATCGTGCCGTTGCCGCCCTTCAGGTCGCCCTTCCAGACGGCCGATGCCTTGCTGTCCATGCTCTCCTCCTGGCTGCCCGTCGTCGGCCCCGCGGCCCCGAGCCGGGCATGGTCTTCGTCAACTGCAGGTATGCGGTGCACCCGGAGCGCGGGAGCCGAAGTGCAGTGGACTCTAGATCGTTCGGTTCGCGGGGCGCAACCGGGCGCGTGCCGTCTCCGGAGACGCCGGGCGACCCGGCCGGTGTAGATTCTTCCCGAATCATGCCCGACCCCTTGCACGGCCTCCGCGTCCTCGACTTCGGCCGCTTCATCGCCGGCCCGTTCTGCGCGGCGCTGCTCGCCGATCTCGGCGCCGACGTGATCCGCGTGGAGAAGGTGCGCGGCGGGGAAGATCGTTGGCTCGTGCCGGTCACCGAGGCCGGCGACGGCGCCTTCTACCTGCAGGTGAATCGCGGCAAGCGGGGGATGACCCTCGACCCGCGCACGCCCGAGGGGCGGCACGTGCTGCAGCGGCTGGTGGCGCAGACCGACGTGGTCGTGGCGAACCTGCCGGATGCGGCGCTCGAGGCGCTCGGGTTGGACTACGACGCGCTCGCGGCGATCAGGCCGGACGTAATCCTGACCAGCGTCTCGGCGTTCGGCAGCGGCGGGCCGTCGTCCCACCGGCTCGGGTTCGACGGCATCGGCCAGGCGATGTCCGGCATCATGTACCTGTCGGGCCGCCCCGGCGAGCCCACCCGGGCCTACTGCCCGTACGTCGACTTCACGACCGCACTGGTCGCCACGGTGGGCACGCTGGCGGCGCTGCTGGTGCGGCGGGAGACCGGGCAGGGGCAGCAGGTGCGGGCGTCGCTGCTCGCCTCGGCGCTCACCATCGCCAACGGCATGCTGATGGAGCAGGCGATGATCCGGCCGGACCGGGTGGCCACCGGCAACCGCAGCCAGACGCAGGCGCCGTCGGACGCCTTTCGCACGCGCGACGGCTGGGTGCTGGTGCAGTGCATCGGCCAGCCGCTCTTCCGGCGCTGGACGGCGCTCGTCGGAGAGCCGCACTGGCTCGACGACCCGCGTTTCGCCGACGACCGGTCCCGCGGCGACAACGGGGCGGCCATCAGCGAACGGATGGCCGCATGGTGCGGCGAACGGACCACGGACGAGGCGCTGGCCGCTCTCGATGCGGCGCGCATCCCGGCCGGGCCGGTGCTCTCGCCGCAACAGGTGCTCGACGACGCGCACGTGCAGGCCATCGGGTTGCTGCGCTCGGTGGCCGCCCCGGGATCCGAGGCGCAGGCGCCGGTGGCACAGACGCCGTTTTCGCTGTCGGCGGCGCCGGCCGGCATCCGCGGGCGCGCGCCGTCGCTCGGCGAGCACACCGCGGCCATCCTGGCCGACCTCGGCTACTCGCGCCCGGCGGTCGCGGCGCTGCGCGAACGCGGCGTCGTCTGAACGGGGGCCTCACTCGTCCCACCGCGGCGGGCCGGCCACTATACTCTCCCGCGATGAATCCCCTGGTCGACGAAGCCGCCGATCCCGTGCTTGTTGTGTCCTGCTCGCTCAACCCCGCCAGCCGCTCGCACGCGCTGGCCCTTGGTGCCGCAGAAGCGCTGCAGGCGATCGGCGCGCCGCACGAGGTGCTCGATCTGCGCGAGTGGGACCTGCCGATCTGCGACGGCAAGGCCTGCTACGAGCACCCTGCGATCCGGCCGGTGACGGAGAAGGTCGCCGGCGCCGGCGCCATCCTGATTGCGTCGCCGGTCTACAACTACGACCTGAACGCCGCCGCGAAGAACTTCGTCGAGCTGACCGGACAGGCCTGGGGGGAGAAGCCGGTCGGGTTTCTGTGCGCCGCCGGCGGGCACCGGAGCTACATGTCGCCGATCGGGCTCGCCAACAGCCTGATGTTCGATTTCCGCTGCCACATCGTTCCGCGCTACGTCTACGCCACCAAGGACGACTTCACGGCGGGGCACGCGGCATCGGCGGATCTCGCCGGCCGCATACGGCAGCTCGCGCGGGCCGCGGTCGATCTGGCCGCGGCGCTGCGCTGGGCGGCGGGCCGGCGCAACGGAGGAACCTGATGCCGGTCACGACCGCCGCGGCCGCGAGCGCCCCGAGCCGTACCGCCGATTTCGATCTCACGCCGGAGCAGCGCCAGGTGCGGGCCGCCGTCCGGGAGTTCGCCGAACGCGAGATCCTGCCGTTCGTCGAGGAGCACGAGCGCGCGGAGCGGTACCCGGCGGAGCCGATCCGCAAGCTGGTGCCGCTCGGGTACCTGGCCCCGCTGCTGCCGGAGGAGTACGGCGGCGGCGGCTGCGACGTCGTCACCTACGGCGTGATCTGCGAGGAGCTGGCGCGCATCGACTGGGTCGTCGCGTCGGTGGTCTCGGTCACCAACTCGCTCGTCGCCGGCTCGATCGTGCGTTTCGGAACGGACGCCCAACGCGACCGCTGGCTGCCGGGAATCTGCGACGGGTCGGTGTTGACCGCGGCGGCCCTCACCGAGCCGGGAGGGGGCAGCGACCTGGCCGCGGTGCGCACCCGGGCGGAGCGGACCGCCGGCGGCTGGTCGCTCAGCGGCTCGAAGGTGTTCATCTCGCACGCCGCGCACGCCGGCCTGCTGCTGGTGGCGGCGACGGTCGATCCCGCCGCGCGCCACCGGGGCGTCACCGTCTTCCTGGTCGACCCGCGCGCCGCGGGCGTCGAGATCGGCGACCTGCCGATGCGCACCCTGAAACGCGACAACCTGGCCACCATCCACTTCGATCGGGTCGCCGTGGGCGACGACGCCGTGCTCGGAGAGGTGGGGCGCGGGTTCCCGATCCTCGGGGCTGCGCTGGACATGGGGCGCTTCTCGGTGGCCGCGCGCTGCGTGGGGCAGGCGCAGCGGGCCATCGACCTGAGCGTGCCGTACGCCGCCGGGCGGGAGGCGTTCGGCCGGCGGATCGGCGAGTTCCAGATGATCCAGCAGAAGATCGCCGACATGATCTGCCGGACGGAGTCGGCGCGCGCGCTCGTCTACCGCCTCGGCCGCATGAAGGACGCCGGCGTCGAGCGCTGCTCCGTGGAGGCGTCGATGGCGAAGCTGACCGCGAGCGAGGCGGCCACCGCCAACGCGCTCGACGCCATCCAGATCCACGGCGGCTACGGCTTCTCGGCGGAGTACGAGGTCGGCCGGCTGCTGCTCGAGGCCAAGACGCTGGAGGTGGGCGAAGGCACGAGCGAGCTGCACCGCAGGGTCATCGCCGAGCACGCCCTCGGCCTCCGGGGCCGCCAGCCCGCCAGCCTCGCCAGGTCGAGCGTTGAAACCGGCGGCTCCCCGCCTGCGTAGACACTTGATGAGGGTCGCAGCAGGGGAGGGAACAGTGGTCAGTCATGCCAATCGCCGCCGCACCGGAGCCGCCGTCGCCGCGTACTGGATCGGACTGCTCGTGCTCTCGACGGCGCCGACCGGCGCCGTCGCCGGCCAGGCGGAGCCCACCGCTCAGGAGGAGTCGCTGGCCGGCGCTGTCCGCGAGCGATTCCAGGTGGACCTGCGGCCCGACGGTCTGGCGTTGACGTCCACCGCGGCCGACGGTGCGGCGCGCGTGATCACGCTCGGCGACGGCGTGGTCGCCGTGGACGGCGTGCCGGTGTCCGGGCTGGAACTGCGGCGCGCGTTCGGCGACGACGCCGACCTGGTGCTGCGGGTCACGTATCTCGGCGACGCGGCCCGGCAGGCGCTGTTCGGCGGCGATGAAGGCGACCCCGCAGACCCGGCCGCGGCGATGGAGCAGGAGGCGCAGCCCGAGGCGCCGACTGCCGGCGAAGCGGCCGGTACGGAGCAATCCGCCGCCACGGCCCCGGCGGCCGCAGCTTCTGCCGCCGCCGGGCGGAACGCAGCGGAGTCCGCCGGTGAAGCGGACGCTGCGCCGGTGCGCCGGACAATCACCCGCCGCGACGTGTTCCGCCTCGGTGGACCGGTCACGATCGAGCGCGACGAGCGGGTCCGGGGAGACGCGACGGTGATCATGGGCCCGCTCTTCGTCGACGGGGAGGTGACGGGCGACGTCGTGGTGATTGCCGGGCCGCTGCGCCTCGGTCCCGAGGCGGTGGTGCGCGGCGACGTCACGGTGGTCGTCGGGACGTTGCAGCGCGCGCCGGCCGCCGAGCTGCGGGGCGCGGTGACGCAGGTCGGCGTGAGCGGCATCCGCGGCATGGATGCCGGCCGCTGGTGGCAGATCGGTTGGCCCGGCGGCTGGCCGGGGCGCGGGGATCTGTTCGGGACGGCCATGCGGCTGCTCCTGCTGGCCCTGCTCGCGTCCGGCGTCCTGCTCGTGGCCCGCGGCCCCGTCGAACGCACCGCCGGGCGCGCGCGCGCCGAACCCCTCAAGGCCGGCGTGGTCGGCGTCGTCGCCCAGGTGCTGGCGCTGCCGTTGCTGGTGTCCGGGATACTGATCGCGGTGATCTCCATCGTGGGCATACCGTTGCTGCTGCTGCTGCCCTTCGTCGTCCTGGCCGCCGGACTCGTCATGCTGGTGGGGTTCAGCGGCGCCGTGCTGGGCGCCGGCGAGCTGGTACGGAGCCGGCTGGGCGTCTCGAACGCGGCCGTCTACGCGAGCGTCTGGGCCGGCGTGGCGCTGATCCTCCTGCCGACCTTGGCGGGAGAGGCTCTGGGGGTCTTCGGCGGGCTCTTCCGGGGGCTGGGTGTGCTGCTGGCGCTGTTCGGCCTGGCGCTGGAGTACGCGGCGTGGACGGCGGGGCTCGGCGCCTTCATCCTGAACCGGTTCTCGCCGTCGGCGCCGGCCCCGGGCCTTCCCGCGCCGCCGGCCCCGGGCGCGGGCCTTCCCGCGCCGCCGGTTCCCGCGCCGCCGGTTCCCATACCGCCACCAGCTTCGGAAGCCGTGCCGCCGGCGAATCGGGAGGGGGTTTGAGGCGCGCACGCCGGGAGACGCGCCGTCTCGCGCGCGACCCTACTCGAAGCGGACGGACTCGAGCAGCGACACGAAGCCGTCGTCCCACGCCTCGACGGTCCCCGCGGGGCCGGTGAGCCGGAAGAAGTACGGCCCGGCGGGAGTCTCGACCACCGCCGCCCGGAGCCGGAACTCCGGCTTGTGGAAGCGCATCCCCGAGCCGGGGCGTACCTCGGCCGCGTAGATGCCCGGCACGTCGAGCGTGGTCACCGCCAGGTCCCCGGTCATGAAGGTGGTGGTCGTTGCGACGTCGGCCGAGCGGCGTCCGTCCGGCTGCAGCATCTGGCCGGTCCACCGTTCCAGGTTGGCCTCCACCGTGCCGCCGGCCCCGCCGAAGTAGAAGACGGCGAGCTCGGCGTCCTCGGCGTCGCCGGCGGCCTTCGGCAGGACGAACTGGGCCACGCGCATCGGCGACGAGGCCGGCACGGCGATCCATGCCGCCGGCGGATCGAAGGTCAGCGCCGGCTCCTGCGCCTTCCCGGTCGCAATCAGCAGAACGGCGAGGCAGACGGCCGGCGCAATCGGGAGCGCGGCGAATATTCGTCTCGGGATGGTCATCATGGGGCCCTCTTCGCCCCTGGATTCTATCCCGCCGGTGCGGGCGCTTACAGGCTGCTAAGATGAACGGTTCCGAACCAGGATCATGGTGCACACGGCTACCCACGAGGAGCGGACGTCGGGTCAGGGCGACCTGCGCGACATCACCGGGCCGGTGGCCGCGGCGGTGTCCGCCTCCGGGTTGGCGGCCGGCATCGTGACCGTCGCCGTCGTCGGATCGACCGCCGGCGTCACGACCATCGAGTTCGAGCCGGGCGCGGTGGCCGACTTCGACGCGATGTTCGAACGCCTGGCCCCGCGTAGCGGCGCGTACCGGCACCACGAGCGCTGGGGCGACGACAACGGGTCGAGCCACGCGCGCGCCGCGCTGCTCGGGCCGTCGCTGACCCTGCCGTTCCAGGACCGGCGCGTGTGCCTCGGCACCTGGCAGCAGATCGTGCTCGCCGAGCTCGATACGCGCCCGCGGACGCGCCAGGTGGTCGTCCAGATCCTCGGGGAATAGGGGGAGCACGCTGCCTGCCGACATCCCGCACGTCAAGGTGACGCTCGACAACGGGCTCGACGTGATCGTGCACGAGGATCGCCACTGCCCGATCGTCGCCGTCAACGTCTGGTACCACGTCGGCTCCAAGAACGAGCGGCCGGGCCGGACCGGCTTCGCGCATCTCTTCGAGCACCTGATGTTCGAGGGCTCCGAGCACCACGACAGCGGGTACTTCCGGCCGCTGCAGGAGGCGGGCGGGACGCTGAACGGATCGACCAGCGCGGACCGTACCAACTACTGGGAGGTCGTGCCGCGCGGCGCATTCGAGCGTGCGCTGTGGATGGAGTCGGACCGGATGGGGTACCTGCTGCCCGCGCTGACGCCCGAGAAGCTGGACACGCAGCGCGAGGTCGTGCTGAACGAGCGGCGGCAGAGCTACGAGAACCGGCCCTACGGGCTCGCGTCGATGACGCTGACGGCGGCCCACCTGCCGCCGGAGCATCCGTACCACTGGCCCGTCATCGGCTGGCCCGAGGACGTGCGCGCGGCCACCCTCGACGACGTTCGCGATTTCTTCGCGACGTACTACCACCCGGCCAACGCGTCGCTGGCGATCGCCGGCGACGTGCGCACCGACGACGCGATCCGGGCCGCCCGCGCGTACTTCGAGGAGATCCCCCCGGGACCGGCGCCGCCGCCGGTCACCTTGCCCCCGCCGGCGGCCTGCGACCCGCACCGCGCCCTGCTGCTGGAGGATCGCGTCGGGGCGCCCCGGCTGTACCTCGGCTGGGTCACGCCGCGGCTCTTCGGGCCGCGGGACGCCGAGCTGGATCTGGCCGCGATGGTGCTCGCCGGCGGCAAGTCCTCGCGGCTGAATCGGGCTCTGCTCCAGGATCGGCGGCTCGCCACCGACGTGACCGCGCACCAGTCCTCCCTCGAGATCTCCGGCCACTTCGGCGTGGTCGCGACCGCGGCCCCGGGCCGCGGGCTGGACGAGATCGAGGCCGTCATCCGCGCGGAGATCGACCGGCTCGCGGCGGACGGCCCGACCGGCGCGGAGCTCGAGCGCGCCCGCAACCTGGCGGAGGCGGACCACGCGTGGCAGCGGCAGTCCGTCGGCGGCTTCGGCGGCAGGTCCGACCTGCTGAACACGTACAACGTCTATACCGGCACGCCCGCCTACGCGCCGGCGGACTTCGACCGCTACCTGCAGGCCACGCCCGAGAGCGTGGCCGCCGCCGTCTCGGCCGAGCTCGGGGCGGACTCGCGGATCGCCCTCAGCGTCGTCCCCGCCGGCCGCGGCGCCGCCGCGCTGGCCGGCTCGACGCCGGTGGAGTCGCGGTAGTGCCGGTCGACAGGAGCGGGCTGCCGCCCGTCGGCGCGGCGGTGCCGCTGCGGTTTCCCGCCATCGAGCGCGAGACCTTGTCGAACGGCGTCCGGCTGTGGAGCGTCGATCACCACGAGACGGACCTGATCGGCTTCGTGCTGCTCGTTCCGTCCGGCTCGGCGGCGGATCCGCCGGGGCGCGAGGGACTCGCCGCCTTTACGGCGGACCTGCTGGACGACGGCACGCGCCGGCGGTCGGGCATCGAGCTGTACGAAGCGCTCGGCCGGATCGGGGGCCGCCTCGGAACCGACGTCACGAGCGACGCCACCGTACTGTCCATCACGGCGCTCGCGCGCCACGCCCGGGAGGCCCTGGGGCTGTTGATCGAGCTGGCGACCGAGCCGCGCTTCGACCCGCAAGAGGTCGAACGGATCCGGACGCTGCGGATCAGCCGCCTGGCGCAGATGCGCCACGCGGCGGCGGCGGTCGCCGAACGG
Organism: Vicinamibacterales bacterium; assembly: GCA_965116825.1. Lineage (GTDB taxonomy): Bacteria > Acidobacteriota > Vicinamibacteria > Vicinamibacterales > UBA8438 > WTFV01. The sequence goes on along the minus strand of OZ220736.1, from coordinate 259,330 downwards.
GCGTTCCTGCGGTCGGTCTATGGCACGCACCCCTACGGCCACACGCCGGCCGGCACCGAGACGGCGCTTGCGCGCACGACGCTCGACGACGTGCGGGCGTTCCATGCCGCCCACTACGCCCCGGCGCGCTGGACCCTGATCCGGGCGGGCGGTCGAGGGTGCGCGCCGGGCGCGGAGCTGGCGTCTCTCGTGGCGAGCATTCCGCACGCGGCGCTTGCCGCGGACCCCGCGCCCGCCGAGGCGCCCGGCGCGCCGGGCGCCCCCCCGGCGGGCCGGCTCGCCTTCGTGCCGCGCGCCGGCGCGGTCCAGTCCGAGTTGCGGATCGGGCATGCGGGCATCGTGCGGCGCGCCCCGGACTACCCCGCCGTCATGGTCATGAACATGGTGCTCGGCGGGCAGTTCGTCAGCCGGCTCAATCTGAATCTCCGCGAGGCGAGGGGATACACCTACGGGGTGCGGACGGGATTCGACGGCCGCCGGCGTCCGGGGCCGTTCGCGCTGCAGACGGCGGTCGATGCCGCGGTGACCGGCGACGCGATCCGCGAGGCGCTGCGGGAGATCCGGGACATCCGCGCCGCCCGGCCGGTGACCGGGGCAGAGCTCGCGGCGGCAAGGCCGGTGCTCACCAGCGGCTTCGCGCGCAATTTCGAGACCGCCGGGCAGGTGGCGCACGCCGCGCTGCGGCTCGCGCTGTACGAGCTGCCCGACGACGAGTACACGACCTTCGTCGCACGGGTGGCGGCGGTCGACGCCGGCGCCGCGGCGGAAGCGGCCAGACGCCGCCTCGATCCCGACGCCCTCCGCGTGGTGGTGGTCGGACCGCCGGAGGTCGGGCCGTCGCTCGCGTCGCTGGGCCTGGGGGAGCCGGTCGAAGCGACGGTGGACGAGTTTTTTCGCTGACCGTGCAACCGGCAGGCGTTGTCGTTCGTTATATACCTGAAGGCGCCCCGAGCATGTCACTGGCCCGTTTGAGCATGAGCCTGGTCGGCATCGCCGGCCTGCTGGCCGCCGTACTGGCCGCGGCCACGATCTGGCTGCTGTTCACCGAGCCCGTGACGGTGGCCGATGCCGTGAACGAAGGCGACGTGTCGCCGCTGGTCCGCGAGCTCGCCGCGTTGCTCTACGAGGCCGTCTGGAACCTGCTGCGCTATCTGCACATCCGCTTGTAGAGTCCGCGATCAGCGGCGGAGCGGCCCCAGAGCCCGCCGCAGGAAGCGGACGAGCACGAATCCGTCCAGCCAGTTGAACGGCGCCACCCCGGTGCTGTAGTGCCCGCAGGGCAGCACGAAGACCTCGGGGTCCAGCCCGCGCCGGCGGAACCCCGCGACCAGTTGCCGCGAGAGGCGTACCGGGAACGAGAGGTCGTAGCGCGCGTAGACCAGCAGGGTGCGCGTGCCGCGCATGCGGTCGAGGAAGGGCGCCGGGCTGATCGGCAGCCAGGCGTCGCGCAACGCCTCCAGCTCGATGGCGCCTTCGAGTCCGGCGCGCACGTGCGCCGTCGACAGCCCCTCCCAGACGACGTCGGCGAAGTACGGCGAGATGTGGTTCAGCGCCGCGGCCGAGATTCGGGAATCGTGCGCCGCGGCCAGCATCGCCAGGCACGAGCCCAGGCTGGTGCCGAGAACGCCGATCCGCTCGTAGCCCCGCGACTCGAGCCAGTCGACGGCGCGCCGCGTGTCGAGAACCGCCTGGCGGCAGACCTGGACCGTGCGGCCGACGTTGGCGCTCACGATGTAGTCGGCCCGGTGCAGTTCCGGGGGCATGCGGGCGTCGTGGTACGGCAGGCTCAGGCGGACCGCGCTGATCCCGAATCGCGCGAGCAGGCCGGCGAGGGCGACGTGGCTGTTCGGGTCCGCGTTCCAGTGGGGGAGCACGACGACGGCGCGGCGGGACTCGCCGGGGCGGAAGGACGCGGGAAAGTACCGGCCCTGGACGGTGTCGTTGTCCGGATGCGGCGTCCGGAACGCGCTCGGGAAGCGCACGCGGCGACCGTCGAAGCGAAAGTCGCGGCCCGGCGGCGCCGCATAGAAGCGCTCGCTGTGAGCGGTGGCGTGCGCCGCCCATCCGCGCAGCGTATCCTCCGGCGAGCCCCCGTCAGCGGCGCCGTGGCCCGTCCGCGCAACGGCCGCCCGCTCGGCCTTTGGAATCCAGTCGAGGCCCCACTCGAAAGGCCGCACGACCCGGTCTGTCGTCGCCGCGACCAGACGGCGTTCCCACTCGTGAAAAAGCCGTGCGATCAAGTCCGTAACCAGCCGGCAATGCTACTATGCGCGGGTCATGAGCGTGAAACACGTCGGCGTCAAGGACGCCCGCAACCTGCAGACCGACGAAGGCTACACCTACGTCGACGTCCGCTCGACGCCCGAGTACGACGGCGGGCATCCGGCGGGCGCCCTCAACGTGCCGCTGCTGAACCTCGACCCGGCCACCCGCCAGATGCAGCCGAACCTCGACTTCCTCGCGGTCTTCAAGGCGACGCAGGCGGCGGACGCGAAGCTGTTGATCGGTTGCCAGATGGGCGGCCGCTCGCAACGCGCGGCCGAGATCCTCGTGGCCGCCGGCTACACCGACGTCAGCAACGTGCTCGGCGGCTTCGGCGGGGCGCGCGACCGGGCCACCGGCGCGGTGGTGCACGAGGGCTGGGCGGAGGCCGGGCTGCCGGTGGAGACCGAGGCGGCTCCCGGCGGCAGCTACGACGAGCTGCAGGCGAAGGCGAAGAGCTAGCGGATGGCCTCCTCGCAGGCCGCGGCCACGGCGAGCAGCCGCTCTGTTTCTCCGCGCCGCCCGGCGAGCTGAATGCCTGCCGGTAGCCCGCCCGCGGACCCGCACGGGATGGAGATCGCCGGGTGGCCCGTGACGTCGAAGAGCTGCGTCAGCCGCAGCGTCAGGGCCCGGGTGGTCTCGGTCGTATCCCCGATCGCGATCGACGCGGTGCCGAGACGCGGCGGCACGACCGGCAGCGTGGGCAGCAACAGCGCCGCGCGGCCTTCGAGCGCCGCGTCCACCTCGGCGCTCAGGATCCGCCGTCCCCGCTGGGCCCGCACGTAGTCCTCGGCGAGGACGTAGCGGCCCAGCTCGAGCCGCAGCCGCACGCCGCGGCCGTACTCGTCCGGGCGGTCGTCCAGGTCCGCCCGATGCCGGTCCGCCGCCTCGGCGAGCTGCGTATGCAGGTAGACCGGTCCCGTGTCGGCGGCGTGCGGGATGTCCACGTCGTCGATCCGGCACCCGGCATGCGCGAGCCGTTCCATGGCGCCGGCGAAAGCGCGCTCCACCGCCGGCTCCAGCAGGTCGAGGAAGTACCGGCGGGGCACCCCGAGGCGCGGCCGGGCAGCCGCCGGCACGCCGGGATCGCCGGCGTCCGCGGCGGGGGGCGGTGCGTCGCGCACGATGCGGTACAGCAGCGCCGCGTCGCCGACCGAGCGCGCGATGGGGCCGACGTGATCGAGCGACGGCGCCAGCGGCACGACCCCGGCGACGCTCACTTCGCCGTGCGTCGGCTTCAGGCCGACGACGCCGCAGCAGGCCGCCGGGATGCGGATGGAGCCGCCGGTGTCGGTCCCGATCGAGGCCAGCGCCATGCCCGCGGCGACCGAGACCGCCGAGCCGCTGCTCGACCCGCCGGGCACGTGCTCCGGCGCGTGCGGATTGCGGGTCGGACCGTAGGCCGACTCCTCGCCGGTGGTGCCGAACGCGAACTCGTGCAGGTTGCACTTGCCGACGAGGATCGCGCCGGCGGCCCGCAGGCGCGCGGCGACGGGCGCGTCCGCGGCCGCGCGGTGTCCGGCCCGCAGCCGGGAGGCGGCGGTGGTCGGCGCGCCGGCCAGATCGACGATGTCCTTCAGCGAGACGGGGATGCCGTGCAGGGGACCGCGGTCGAGGCCGCGCGCCAGCTCCGCGTCCAGCGCCCGCGCCTGCCGCCGCGCGTCGTCCGCCGAGACGGTGATGAAGGCGTTGAGGACCGGGTCGCGCTCGGCGATGGCCGCGAGGCACTCGTCCGCGAGCCGCGTCGCGGTGACCGACCCGCGCCGCAGGGCGGCCCCCGCCTCGGCGATGGTCGTCCCGGGTGAGAGGATCATCGCCTGCCCTCCGGCCGTTCTTCGCCGGGTCGGCCGGACCCGGCGGCGCCCCCGGCCGGGCTGGCCGGGTCGTCGCGCGCCCAGTCGGCCGCGCGCAGCGCACGGGTGGCCCGGAACAGCATGTCCAGCAGCGGATCGAGGTCGGGGAGGCCGCGCCGCGCCGCGTCCCGCCGCGCCTGCTCGCGCCAGTCGTCCAGTTGCATGGGGTCCCGCGATCAGATCATCGCTTCGTCCCGGAACTGCTCGCCGCGCGCGAAGCGCCCCGGGTCGAACGCGGCGACGTCGAGACGCGCCGACGCGCCGGTCAGCAGCAGATCGGCCAGCGCCGCCCCGGTCGCCGGGGCCATCATCAGGCCGTGTCCGCTGAAGCCGTTGGCGAGGTGGAAGCCGGCCAGCTCCGGGTGCTCGCCGAGCAGCGGGTTGTGGTCGGGCGTCATCTCGTACAGGCCCGCCCATCCCTCGACCAGTTCCGCCGTCTCGAAGGCCGGCAGGCGCGCCACGAGCGGCGGCCGGAAGTCGGTGGTCCAGCGGTCCGCGTCGCACGCGAAGTTCTCGCCCGCCGGTTCGTCGAGCCTCGTGCAGGCGACGACGATGCGATCCGGATCGCCGGGCGCGACCGGATCGTCATGGCGCCAGTGGACGCCGCCCGGGTCGATCACCACCGGGAACCGGTAGGGCCAGAGCCGCGGCAGGGCGCAGCGGAAGAGGTGCTGGCGGACCGGCGTCACCGGCAGATCGAGATCGGCCAGCGCCGCGAGCTTCGCGGCGAACGGGCCGGCGGCATTGACCACCGCGCGGGCGTCGAGCGTGGCGCCGCCGTCGAGCGTGACGCCGCGGACGCGTCCGCCAGCCGTCTGCAGGCGCACGACCTCTCCGGTGACGTACGCCGCCCCGGCCGCCGCGGCGGCGTGCCGGAAGCCGGCCAGCACCTCGCGCGGGTTCGCATAGCCGTCGTCCGGCCCGAAGATGCCGAAGCGGACGTCGTCGAGGGCCAGATCGGGCACGCGGCGGCGAATCGCGTCGACGTCCAGGCGCTCGACGCGCGCCCCGAGCGCGCGCTGCCGCTCGTAACGGCGCTCGAAGCGGTCGGCGTTCTCGTCGTCGGCCAGGAACAGGTAGCCGCGCTGGCGGAACCAGGCGCGCGGCCGATGCCGGGGCGTCCGCATCGCAACGTCGAAGCGTTCGTAGAAGCGGACGCTGTGCTGTGCGAGCCGGATGTTGGCGGCCGAGCCGAACTGCTGGCGCACGCCGCCCATGGCGAGAAACGACGAGGCGCGCCGATACGTCGGGTCGCGCTCGACGACGACGACCTCGCCGTCGAAGCCGCCCGTCCGCAGGTGCCAGGCGATGCTGGAGCCGACGACGCCGCCGCCGACGATGACGATGCGGTCAGGGGACATGAGTCACTGCGGGGGTGACCGTACGCGGCGCTACGTGCGTCGCAAACGCATGCCCGCGTTGGGTCGCGGACGCTTGCCGGCGTCGCGCGGCGGACGCTTGCCCGGCGGCCGACGCAGGGCGGCGCCGTCCTCGATGTACTGCTTCAGGGCGTCGAGCGACACCTTCCATCCCGAGGTCATGTCGTCCCGGTAACGCTCCCAGTGGGCTCCGCCTTCCGTACCGCTCTGCCGGACCCGAACCTGCGTGGCAGGCCCGTCGACGCTGCAGGTGACCTCCAGCCCCATCGGGCCGAGTGCCTCTCCTGTGGCGGGCAGCCAGTAGGCATTGGCCACGAACAGCTCGCGGCCCGGGCGATACTCCATTACCGTGCCGTGGAACACGCCGCCGGTCAGGCCGTTCGCGTCGCCCCATTCCAGGGCGTACACGCCGAGCGGACGCGGCGTGGTGACCGAACGAAGGACGCCCCACCAGGCAGTCAGGGCCCGCGCATCGAAGAAGGCCGCCAGCACACGGGTCGGCGCCCCGACGATGCGGACGGCACCATCGACGCGCAGCCCCTTGTTTCTCGCCATGATCCGAATCGATAATCCTATCATCGGAACGCCGGGGTGCAGTTTCGCAAGGCCGCGAGCCGATCGGGCCAAGGGCTCAATACAGGAGGAAGTCGCGCCTGATCGCCGTGAACGCCTCGATGTCGCGCTCCCAACTCGCGGCGATGTCACGCGCCGGCAGCCCCGCGTCCACGTCGCGCCGAAGCGCGGGGGAGCCGGCGAGAATGTCGATCGGCATCCGGTCGTGCTCGTACTCGTACGGCGGCTCGCGCCAGCCGAAGCCGTCGCCGAGCGCCTCCCGGCACGCCGCAATCGCCGCTACCCCGGTCAGGACGGGCCGGAACGCGCGCCGGTCGGTGACGTGGATCTGGCAGCCGCCGCAGGGTCGTCCCGCGTGCTTCTGGAACGTCGGCTCGAAGGTGACCGGCCGGAAGTGGACGCCGGGCAGGTCGAGCGCATCGAGCCGGCCGGCCAGCGCCTCCGGATTGATGCCCGGCGCGCCCAGCAACTCGAACGGGCGGGTGGTGCCGCGCCCCTCCGACAGCAGCGTGCCCTCCAGCAGCACCGCGCCGGGGTAGACGAGCGCGCTGTCGAGCGTCGGCAGGTTGGGCGACGGGATGACCCAGGGCGCGGCGGCCTCGTCCTGGTGCATCGCCCGCGACCATCCATCCAGGGGCATGACCCGCAGATCGGCGCCGATCCCGAAGCGCTCGTTGAACAGCCGCGCCAACTCGCCGATCGTCATCCCGTGGCGCAGCGGGATGGGGAACTGCCCGACGAAGGAGGCGAACGCCGGATCGAGCACGGGGCCTTCGACCGCCTCCCCGCCGATCGGGTTGGGCCGGTCGCACACGACGACCGGCAGCCCGCACCGCCGCGCCGCCCGCAGGCAGTTGGCCATCGTGTAGATGTACGTGTAGACCCGCGTGCCGACGTCCTGCAGGTCGATCACCAGCAGGTCGAGCCCGTCGAGCATCTCGGCCGTCGGCTCGCGCGTGTCGCTGTAGAGCGAGTGGATCGGCACGTCCAGCCGCGGATGCCGCGCGTGGCCGGTCTCCACCATGTTGTCCTGCACGTCGGCGTGGAAGCCGTGCTGCGGTCCGAAGATCGCGGCCAGGGTCGCGCCCGGCTCGGCGGCGATCCGGTCCACGACGTGGCGGAAGGCACCGTCGACCGACGCAGGGTTCGAGACGACGCCGACCCGCCAGCCGGTCAGCAGGCCGGAGGCGAGGAGGCGTTCGATGCCGAGGGTCACCGCCACCGGTTCACTCCTCCTGCCCGGAGATGTCGTCGGGAAGGCCGAAGAAGAGTGTCAGCCATCCTTGCAGGTCCTCATGGGCCACGGCCTTGCCGGTCGAATGCAGATAGGCGCGCATGTTGTTCGAGAATCCCTGTCCCGCGAAGACCACGATGCCCGGTATCGGCCACGCCGCGATGTCCTGAATCGTCGCCGGGATCTTCTCCTCCGCGGAGCCGCCGACGCCCTGGTACTTGCATTCGATGCCGAGGCTGCGGCCGGAATCGGCGTGGCGCAGCACCAGATCGATGCGGCGTTCCGCACCCCAGAGCCGGCGGCCGACCCTGATCTGGCGGCCGACGCGAAGCCCCAGCCGTTCGGCGTGGGCGGCGACTTCCCGCTCCAGGTCGGTACCGCTCGATATTGCCGCGCGCCCGCCGGACATCTACGCCGCACGCCTCGGCAGGTTGGTGATGATGTACTCGAGAACGTGGCCTCTGCGGGAGGCGTTGGAGTTGATTGCGCGCCGGGCGGGGACCTTGTGCGCCTGGAGGCCGACCCTCTCCGCGTCCGCGTTGCCGTCGTACAGCATGGCGATCTCCGGCGCGGTCGAATTGCTGAGCACCACGTGGCACTTCCGCTTTGCCAGCTCGATCGACACCCTCTGCAGATGCCGCTGGTCATCCACTCCGAAACCGTCCGACGTATAGGAGGTGAAGTGCGCCGTCGTGCTCATTGGGGCGTACGGCGGATCGAAGTAGATGAAGTCGCCCGCGCGCGCGTACCGCAGCACCGTATCGAACGCGGCGTGTTCTATCTTCACGGAGAGTGCCGACAGGGTGGACGACACCCGCCGGAGGTTCTCCTCGTCGCAGATCCTGGGGTTCTTGTACCTCCCGCGGGGGACGTTGAACAGCCCGCTGGAGTTCAGGCGGAACAGCCCGTTGTAGCCCGTGCGGTTGAGGTAGATGAGCATCCCGGCGAGCTCGGGCGAGTACGCCTCCGGCCGCGGGTGACGACCGTTCGTGATGGCGGCGCGCTCCGGGTTGAAGACCTCGTCCCGGATCCGATAGTAGTGCTCTTCGGGCGCTGCCGCATGGCCCGCCTCGAGTCTCCGGAGACATCCGATCACCGCCCGCGGATCGTCGCGCAGGCGGAGGCAGCAGCCGATCAGGTCGGCGTTGACGTCGGTGAGTCTGACCCTGCCGTGCTGCAGCGCCCCGCCGTGGGCGAGGTCGAAGAAGACGGCCGCGCTGCCCAGGAACGGCTCGTGGTAGGCGCCGAACTCTGCCGGATAGAACTCCCGGAGCCGGGGCAGAAGCTGCCGCTTGCCGCCGGCCCATTTCAGGAACGGCCGCGCGCGCGGATCGCCGCCGGCCCGTTGCACGCCGGCACGCTTCGAGGCGGCCGTCGAGGATGCGTGGACGCCGGAGGCGAGTTGCGGAGCCGAGCCCATCGGGATGGTGGTGCGGACGACGGGACATCCTAGCACGGGGTGGGCCTGGCGGCGCACCACGGCGGTCGCCTCGTCACCTTCGATCGCACGATTGCGACGACCGTGGCACGGACGGCGCGCCCAGACAGCCTCGTCGTCCTCCTGCATCCTCGTGGCCCGCGCGGAGCGTTCGGATATTGCTCACGCACGAACTGCTCGCCCGAGCCCTTACCCGGAGGCGCCGACACGACGCGGATCGGATGGTTCGTTCTTGGCTTCATGAAGCGACGAACGAAGGCCTGCTGCTGTTTGTCTTCGCAAAGCACAATCACCTGCGCCGGCTTCATGGCGCCCAACCCCTGGCGTACGCTTCGGACATTCGCAGGCCGGTGCCGTTCTTGGGTTCGATGATGCGCGTGTGGCTCTCCGGTTCGCGCGCGAGCCACACCGTGTTGTCCGCCAGGAAATCGATGGCCTCCGGATGGTGTGATATCAGCACTACTTGCGGCAGCGTATCTCCGGCGCCGTCCTCGAGTTCGGCAAGCCACGGCTGCAGCTCGGGCAGCGTCACATAGTTGTCGGGCTCGTCGAAGAAGAGCGTACGTGGGAGGTTGCGGGCATCATCCGGGGAACGGGAGTCGGGAATCGTGGCGAAAACCAGTGAGTAGAGCACTATGAGGGCCCGTTGACCGTCGGAGAGCTGGTCGAAGCTGTAGGAGTGGGAGGGCCCGTCAGCTCCTGACGAGAACGTGGCCAGGAGGTCTCGATAGTCGCCGACTCTCGCCGACAGCTTCAAGCCGGTGAATCCCGGCAGTATCTCCGCCAGGCAACTCGTAGCCTGCTGGAGCTGGCGCGGATCGTTCAGAATCTGGCCGCGGTACCAGGCGGCGAAGTTCTTGCCGTCTGCAATCAGCACGTCGGACTCACCCTCGGATCCACTTTCTATCCCGCTTGGCGCCAGAGACAGCGTCTGGAAATTGGACAGGAGATCGCGAAAGCGGTGCAGACGCGAATAGAGGTGTTCATCGGATTCCGTCGCAAGTGCGGAACGATGCGGCCCAAAGGGATAGGCGTGTCCCTCGCTTCCGTCGTCGCGGTAGAGTTGCAGCTTCCGGTCGCAGAGTGACAACGCCGGCTTGCCGTCCTGCGCAAGACGCTCGCCCTTGATTTCGACACCTGTCTTCGTTTACCGGGTGATTCGTCAATAGACACGGGCGTGGAATGGGCCTGGCACGTCGAAGTTCGAGCGACGCCGAGGTTTCCTTTGGCGGGCGTTGCGACTTGCGCGGGAGGCCGAGGTGGCTGCACTGTTACCCACGCCGCAGCCGGAAGCCGAGGACGGGGTGCGTGCGTCGGCTGCCCGGGCACGAAGGGGTAGGTCTGCTGGTTGCGGAGGCCAGCTACGGCTGGAAGCACCCGACCCGGGCATCGGGTTGCTGCGCCTTGGGTGTCAACGTTCTCGGCATTCACCCGGCGCGGCGGTCAGCCGCCGGTTCGCGGTCGTGCATCGGCTCGGTAGTGTCGCGCTGCCGCTCACGCGGACGGCGGCGGAAGGTTGAATCCGTCGGGGACGATCGAGTCGGGGGCGCGCAACATCGTGGCGAATAGCGCAGGCAGGTCGAGGTTTCGTTGGCGTGCGGTACGTACGACGCTGGCGAGGACCTGCTGGGTGTCGGCGCCCTTGCGGGTGCGGTTGCCGCCGCACACCTTGCGGATGACGACGGCGGGCCGGATGGCTTGTTCGGCGCGCCAGTTGGTGGCGTCGACCGACGGGTTCCACAGGAACGTGAAGATGGCGCCGAATTCGTTGGCCAGATGGTTGGCGAAGCACTCGGCCTCGTCCAGCGGCGGCGGGTTGTCGATCAGCCGGCTGAGCCGGGCGAGCAGTCGGCCGCGGGCGGTGGCCAGGCCGTGGTCGCTCAGACCGCCGGCATCGCGCCGGTCGCGCAGCGCGAGGCCGGCCTGCAAGGTGGCCTGCACCTGAGCGGCCCACCCGCAGCGGGGATGGTCCTCGAGCAGATGCTCACAGCGTCGAAGCAGGTGGGCCAGACAAGTTTGGTGCTCGCCGTTGATGTAGCGGCGGTAGACCACCCATCCGTCGCGCACGAGCACGCCGTCGAAGTCGGCTCCCAGGACCGCTTGCGCGTCTTCGAATCCGCGGCCCGCACAGATGGCGTAGACGGTCGTCGTCGGGGTGACGGCCGCCCACAACCAGTGGCTGCGGGCGCCGACGCGCCAACCGGTTTCATCGGCCGTGACCACCGGAGCGTTGCGAACCTGCTCGCGCAACGCCTCGTAGGCCGGCCGCGCGTCGCGTGCCGCACGATGCAGCAGATTCGCGAGGCCCCCCGGCGTCACCTGCAGGCCGAAGCGGGTCTGCAGCAGGTCGGCGACCTTGGCCAGCGGCAGGCCGCCGTGGGTGTGCAACTCCACGACCAGCGCGACCACACCGGGACCGAGCTGTGCGCGGGCCGCCCCCAACGCGTCGGAGGTCTGCAGGGCGTGGCGGCCCTGGATACGCCGCCGACACTGCGAGCAGTGGCCGACCTCGATGTCGAAGCGGCGCACCAGCGGGCGCACCGGGGGTAGGTCTTCCTGATACTGCGACGCCGCGCCGGTCACTTCGACCGCGCCGCCGCAGTCCGGACAGCTCGTCGGCGCCGGCGCCGCGATGGTCTCGTCGACCCGCGCCGGACACGGGCGGCGCCCCTGCCGGCCATAGCGCGCACCGGGCCGCCGGCCGGGACGGCCGCCGCGACCCTGTGGCCGCTTCTTGGCGAAAGGTGCGGCTTGCCGGCGTCCCGCGCGGCGCTCGGCTCCCAACTGCTGTTTCAGGTGCTCGTTCTCGCGCTCCAGCCGCTCGATCTGACGCTGCAAGCCGCCGTTCTGACGATGCACGCCCTTGTGGCGCGCCAGTTCGTCACGCAGCCGCGAGATTTCCTGGTCCTGTTGCTCGATGACAACGTCCCGAGGATCCCGCTCGGATGGGGATTGTTCCAGGATGGCGCGTATGCGGCGCAGCAGGCCCACGCCCCTTTCCTATCGGCACCGCGCAGCAAGACCTTTACCCCCAACACGCGGATTTCTTGCCCGGATCCGCTAAATGAAGACCGACACCTCTGTCGTCAGGCTGGTGCTCGATGACGAGCTCGTACAGGAACGCACCGCGGTCCGTGGAGAACTCGAGCTCGAAGCGCTGCTCCCGTTTGGTAGTCCATCTGGTGAGGTCGTCCGCGAAGAACAGACTGTCGACACGCGAATCGCAGGCGAGATCGCACAGCTTGCCCATCACCTCGAATACGGCCGACTTGCCGCAGCCATTCGCTCCGGCAAGCAGCGTGAGGTTATCCAGGCGCAGGTCGAAGTTCGTCAGGCACTTGTAATTGTCGATGTGGATGCGTGTCAGCATGCCGCCCCGATTGTAGCAGGGCCCGGAGCGCCCCGCGGAGTGCCTCCCGGACCGTGCGGGTGCGGGATCCACTACGGGCGGGGCGGTCGATTCCTGATCCGTCGTCCGCCGTCGGGCGTTTCGGGCGGCGTTTGCCTTCGGCGCGGCCGGGACGCGAGAATGCACCGAGCAAGAAGGAGGACCGTGACCGTACCTGAACCCGACGTCGAGTTGCACCAGGACCTGCGAAGCGCCGTCGGCGAGCTGTGCCGGCGGTTTCCCGATTCCTACTGGCGGGATCTCGACCGCGAGGAGGCCTATCCCGACCAGTTCGTGCAGACGCTCACCGAGGCGGGCTACCTGGCGGCGCTGATACCCGAGGAATACGGCGGTTCGGGGCTGGGGATCACCGAGGCCGCGATCATCCTGGAAGAGGTCAACCGCTCGGGCGGCAACGCCGCCGCGTGCCACGCGCAGATGTACATCATGGGGACGCTGCTGCGGCACGGCTCCGAGGAGCAGAAGCGCCAGTACCTGCCGAAGATCGCCAGCGGCGAGCTGCGGCTGCAGGCGTTCGGGGTGACCGAGCCGACCACCGGCACCGACACCACGCAGCTCCAGACCATGGCGGTGCGCGACGGGGACCGTTACATCGTCAACGGCCAGAAGGTGTGGATTTCGCGGGCCGAGTACTCCGACCTGATGCTGCTGATCGCGCGCACGACGCCGCGCGAGGACGTCCGGAAGAAGACGGACGGGCTGTCGGTGTTTCTCGTGGATCTGCGCGCGGCGGTCGGCAACGGCGTCACGATCCGCCCGCTGCGCGCGATGATGAACCACGCCACGACCGAGGTGTTCTTCGACAACCTCGAGGTGCCGGCCGAGAACCGCGTCGGCGAGGAGGGGCGCGGCTTCCGCTACCTGCTCGACGGGCTCAACGCCGAGCGCATCCTGATTGCCGCCGAGTGCGTGGGCGACGGGCGCTGGTTCACCGAGCGCGCGGTCGGGTACGCCAACGAGCGGGTCGTGTTCAACCGGCCGATCGGCAAGAACCAGGGCGTGCAGTTCCCGATTGCCCGCGCGCATGTCAACGTCGAGGCGGCGGACCTGATGCGGGCGCGCGCGGCCGAGCTGTTCGACGCCGGGAAGCCGTGCGGGGCCGAGGCCAACATGGCCAAGCTGCTCGCCGCCGACGCGTCCTGGGAGGCGGCCAACGCGGCGCTGCAGACGTTCGGCGGATTCGGCTTCGCCGAGGACTACGACATCGAGCGGAAGTTCCGCGAGACCCGGCTCTACCAGGTGGCGCCGATCTCGACGAACCTCATCCTCTCCTACATCGCCGAGCACGTGCTCGGCCTGCCGCGCTCCTTCTGATGACGCCGCCGGCCGCGCCGGAGCCCGCAGGGCCGCGCCGGCCCCTCGACGGGGTGACGGTGGTCACCCTCGAGCAGGCGGTGGCGGCGCCGTTCGCCACCCGGCAGCTCGCCGATCTCGGCGCGCGGGTGATCAAGGTGGAGCGCCCGGTGGTGGGCGACTTCGCCCGCGGCTACGACGCGACAGTTAATGGGCTGTCGAGCCACTTCGTCTGGCTCAACCGCTCGAAGGAGTCGCTGGCGCTCGACCTGAAGCGGCCCGCGGCGCGCGAGGTGGTGGGCAGGCTGATCGACGGGGCCGACGTCTTCGTCCAGAACCTCGCGCCCGGCGCGGCCGATCGGCTCGGGCTCGACGCCGGCACCCTGCGGGCCCGCCGCCCCCGGCTCGTCGTCTGCAACGTTTCCGGCTATGGCTCCACCGGGCCCTACCGCGACAAGAAGGCCTACGACCTGCTGGTGCAGGCCGAGGCGGGGCTGGTGTCCATCACCGGCACCGCGGACCAGGTGGTGAAGTCGTCCATCTCGGTGGCCGACATCGCGGCCGGGATGTACGCCTACTCGGGGGTGCTGACGGCCCTGTTCCGTCGCGAGCGCAGCGGGGAAGGGGCCACCATCGAGGTCTCGATGCTGGAGGCGCTCGCTGAATGGATGGGCTTTCCCCTCTACTACACCCTGTACGGCGGCACGCCGCCGCCCCGCAGCGGCGCGCGGCACGCGGCCATCGCGCCCTACGGCCCGTTCGAGGGTGCGGATGGCGAGACGGTGTTCCTCGGGCTGCAGAACGAGCGCGAGTGGGTGCGCTTCTGCGCCGAGGTGCTGCAACGCCCCGAGCTCGCCACCGACTCGCGCTTCGACGCCAACGCGAAGCGGGTGGCCAACCGCGAGGCGCTGGAGGCGGCCATCCACGACGTCTTCGCGACCCTGACGGCCGAGCAGATCGTCGCCCGCCTCGACGCGGCGCAGATCGCCAACGGCCGCATGAACTCCGTCGCGCAGCTCGGCGAGCATCCGCAGCTCCGGGCGCGCGACCGCTGGCGCGAGGTGCCGTCGAGCGCCGGTCCGCTACAGGCCACCCTGCCGCCCGCCACCCTGGACGGCGCCGCGCCCCGCATGGACGCCATCCCCGAGGTAGGCGAGCACACGGCGGCGATTCTCGCCGAGCTCGGCTACGCCCCGGACACGGTCGCCGCCTGGCGGGACGCCGGCATCGTCTGACGGCCGCTGATTTACAATCTCCTGTTCGGGGCGCCCGCGAGTCCGTCGGGCGAGCGCCAGTCTACAGGAGAGATCGCAATGCCCGTCAAGCAAGGTTGGACCGGCCGCGTCTACGAGGACTTCGAGGTCGGCGACGTCTACAAGCACCCGCTCGGCCGCACCGTGCTGGCCGCCGACAACGTCTGGTTCACGCTGCTGTCGCAGAACGTCAACAAGATCCACTTCGATTCGGCGTACGCCGAGAAGACCGAGTTCGGCCAGCGGCTGGTCGACTCGACGTTCACCCTGGCCCTGGTCACCGGGCAGTCGACGATGGACCTGTCGGTCAACGTGATGGCCAACCTCGGGTGGGACGAGGTGCGGCTGCCGGCCCCGGTCTTCGAGGGGGACACGATCTACTCGGAGAGCGAGGTGCTCGACAAGCGCGAGTCGAAGTCGCGGCCCAACGTCGGCATCGTCACCGTGAAGACGCGCGGCTTCAAGCAGGACGGCACCGTCGTCATCACCTACAAGCGGACCTTCATGGTCTACCGGCGCGGCCACGTGCCGGAGTACGCCAGTGCGCGTCCGGAGGTGAAGGCATGACCCCCGGCGGCGCCGAGCAGCGGCGCATGCGCGAGGTTCGGGACAGTGAGACCGGCGGCAGCACGCGGGCGGGGCGCAGACCCGGGGTTCGGGGCAGCGCGTTCGGGGCGGCCAGGGCGGCCGTGCCGGCTGCCGCCGCGCTCGCCATCGTCGCGGCGGGCGCCTGCGGCGGCGAGCCGGCGACGGTGGTGGACGGCGATCTGGCCTTCGTCGGCGTCAACGTCCTGCCGATGGACGCCGAGCGGGTCCTCGAGCACCAGACGGTGGTGGTCGACGACGGGCGGATCGCGTCCATCGATTCGAGCGGCCGCGTCGAGCCGGCCGCAGGGGTCGAGGTCATCGAGGCGGACGGGCACTACCTGATGCCGGGGCTGGCCGAGATGCACGGGCACCTGCCCAACCCCCGCATGAGCGACGAGGACATCCGCAACCTGCTGTTCCTCTACCTGGCCAACGGGGTGACGACCGTCCGCGGCATGCAGGGCGACCCGTCGCAGTTCGACCTGCGCGCCTCCATCGAGCGCGGGCGGCTGCTGGGGCCGCACCTATACCTGTCCAGCGTCTCGATGAGCGGTGCGCGGGTGACCACCCCGGAGGAGGCCGAGCAGCTCGCGCGCCGCTACCGGGCGGACGGCTACGACCTGATCAAGACGCACGAGGGGCTGAGCCCGGAGGTCTTCGACGCGCTGGCCGCCACGGCGGCCGAGGTGGGGATTCCCTTCGGCGGGCACGTGTCCGATTTCGTCGGGCTGCGCCGGGCGCTTGAGCTCGGGCAGGTGTCCATCGACCACCTGGACAACTATGTCGAGGCGCTGGTGCCCGAGGACACGCGGCCGGACGACCAGCGCGGGCTGGCCGCGGCCGGGGCGCTCGTCGATCAGGTCGACGAGTCGATGATTCCCGACCTGGTGCAGGCGACGGTCGACGCCGGCGCCTGGGTGGTGCCGACGATGGTGCTCTGGGAGACCGCCTTCTACAACGACCGCGGCTCGGTGGACGTGCTGCCCGAGCGGCCGGAGGTGCGCTACATGCCGCCGGAGACGGTCGATCGCTGGCGGCAGGCGGTGGACACGCGGCTGGGGGCCACCGACGTCGAGACCAACCGGCGGGTGGCCGCGCTGCGGCGCCGCATCCTGGCGGCCCTGCACGCCGGCGGCGCCAACATCGCGCTCGGGACCGACTCGCCGCAGATCTTCAGCGTGCCCGGCTTCGCCATGCACCACGAGATGGCGCTGTACGTCGACGTGGGGATGACGCCCTACGAGGTGCTGGAGATCGGCACGCGGCGGCCGGCCGAGTACTTCGACGCGACGGACGAGTTCGGCACGGTCGCGGTGGGGCGGCGCGCCGACCTGATCCTGCTGTCGGAGAATCCGCTCGACGACGTCGCCAACGTGCGCAGTCCGGCCGGCGTCATGATCGGCGGCCGCTGGATCCCGGCGGCGGAGATCGAGGAGCGCCTGACGCGGATCGCGCGCTTCTACGGCAACGAATAGACCGGCCGCCCGGTTCCGCGGCAACGAGTGGAGGGCAGTCGGCGGCGCGGGCCGCCGGGTCCGCAGACGCTGGAGGAAGCATCCGATGACCGCCATCTCGCGCTTCGCCGAGTTCGTCTCGTCGGTCGATGTTCCCGCCGCGGCCCGCGGCGCGGCCCGCAACGCGGTGCAGGACACCGTGGGCGTCGCCCTGGCCGGCGCGGGCGAGCCGGCCGCCCGCATCGTGCAGCGCGTGGCGCAGGCCGACGGCGGGCCCGGCGCGTGCAGCGTGCTCGGGACGGACCGTACCGCCGGTCCCACCCACGCCGCGCTCGCCAACGGCACCGCCGCCCACGCGCTCGACTTCGACGACATGTGCTGGGTGTCGCTGGCGCATCCGAGCGCGCCGCTCGTCGCCGCGGGCTTGGCCGCCGGCGAGGCGTCCGGCGCGTCCGGCCGGGCCCTGCTCGAAGCCTACGTCGTCGGCTTCGAGGTGGAATGCGCCCTCGGCGTCGTGATGAACCCCGCCCACTACGAACAGGGCTGGCACTGCACGTCCACCATCGGCGCCATCGGCGCCGCCGCCGCCGCGGCCCGCGTCATGGGACTGGACGCCGGGGCGACGGGGCGGGCGCTGTCGATCGCGGCGTCCGAGGCGTGCGGCCTGAAGGAGAGCTTCGGGACGATGGTCAAGCCGCTGCAGGGCGGGCTCGCCGCCCGCAACGGCGTCCTGGCGGCGCTGCTCGCGTGCGAGGGGTTCACCGCGTCGGAGCACGCCATCGACGGCCCGCAGGGGTTCCTGGTCGCGATGGGGAGCGCGGGGCGGGATGCGGAGAAGGCCAGCGATCCGCTCGGCCGCCGTTGGGAGATCGTCGAGGGCGGCATCACCGTCAAGCTCTATCCGTCGTGCGCGGCGACCCATCCGACCATCGACACGCTGATCGACCTGCGCCGCGAGCACGGCATCGTTCCGGCGGCGGTCGATGCCGTGGAGATCGACGTCGATCCGGTGACCCCCACCGTGCTCATTCACGACCGGCCGGCGACCGGGCTCGAAGGGAAGTTCAGTCTGCACTACTGCGCCGCTGCCGCGCTGGCGTTCGGGCGGGTCGGCATGGACACCTTCGAGGACGAGGCGCTGCGGGCGCCGGCGGCGGTGCGGCTCGTGCCGCGCGTGACCATGCGGGCCGACGACCGCCTCGGCCGCGAGTCGCCGCCGCTCACCGAGGCGCGCGTGAAGGTGCGTCTGGCCGGCGGGCGGACGCTGGAGCGTTTCGTCCGGGGCGCGCGCGGCTATCCCGCCCGCCCGGCGTCGCGGGACGAGCTGGACGGCAAGTTCACCACGTGCGCGCGGCGCGCGGTGCCCGCGGAAGCGGCGGCGGCGGCGCTCGACTTTCTGCGGGCGCTCGACAGCGCGGCGTCGGTGCGCGATCTCGGCGCCCGGCTCGCCGTCGGGTCCGCAGAGCCGCAGCCGGTCTGACGCGATGCCCGAGAAGCCAGCGTTCCGCGTGCGCCGCAGCCTGCTGTTCGTCCCCGCGGTTCGCCCCGACCGCTATCCCAAGGCGCTGGCGACCGGGGCCGACGCGGTCTGCATCGACCTGGAGGACGGCGTCTCGTTCGCCGCCAAGGACGAGGCGCGGGACAAGGCGCTGGCCCTGTTCGCCGGCCGCGAGCCGGTGCGCGCCGAGGTCAGCCTGCGCATCAACGACCCGAAGACCGACCTCGGACAGCGCGATCTGGAGGCGGTGCGGCAGTCCGGCATCCGTCCCGACGCGTTGATGCTGCCGAAGTGCGGCGGCCCGGAGGAGATCCGCGATGTGGCGCGGGTGCTCGGCGACGCCCTGCCCGACCTGCCCCTCATCGTGATGGTCGAGACGGCGCAGGGCGTGGCCGCCGCCGAGGCGATTGCCGCTGCGACGCCCACCGTGTCCGCGGTCTTCTTCGGCGCCATCGACTTCGCGGCCGACGTCGGGTGCGAGGTGGGCTGGGACGCCGCGCTCTACGCGCGCTCGCGCGTGGTGGTCGCGGCCGCCGTCGCCGGGGCCGGCGCCCTCGACTCGCCGTTCATGGACGTCCCCGCCCTCGACGGGCTGGCCGCCGAGAGCCGCCGCACGCGGGGGCTCGGCTTCAGCGGCAAGGCCGCGATCCACCCCACGCAGGTCGCGGTGATCCAGGCGGCGTTCTCGCCGGCGGCGGCCGAGGTGGCGTGGGCGCGGCGCATCGTCGAGGCCTACGACCGCAACCGGGGCGGGGTGCTGCTCGTCGACGGCAAGCTGATCGAGCGGCCCGTCATCGCGTCGGCCCGGCGGACGCTGGCGGTCGCGGCGGCGGTGGAGTCGGCCGAGCCCGCCGGGTAGTCTTCGACAGGAGATGTAGACGTCCTGGTTCACCGGCCGAACGGGACGCTTTCGCCGATCCTCTCTCGGCACTGGCGGGGCCGGACGGACGAGCGGTGTCGAGCCGCCGCCGATCAGCTCGCCCGGGCCGCCGGCATGGCGGCGACGTCCACGGTGGTCCGCCGTTCCTTGCGCATCGCGTCCAGCCGGTCCTGGGCCAGCGCGTTCTGGATCAGCGGCAGGTAGAAGGCGCCGTCCCCCTCGATGGCGATCAGGTCCTCGTCGACCGTCGCCCAACCCAGGTCGGCCAGCGCGTCCCACACCGGACGGTGCTCCGCCACCGCGTCGCTGCCGACCAGCGCCAGGTAGCGCCGGCGATCGACCTCCAGGCTCTGCAGCTCCTGGAACAGCAGGTGCAGGCGCAGGTCGGGCGGCGAGTAGCGGTAGCCCCGCATCACCGGGAAACGCCCCGCGTCCAGGTCGCGGAAGTAGTCGTCGACCCGGATCTGGTTCATGTAGGCCCAGCCGGGGTCCTGCGGCGTGCCGAAGAAGAACGAAATGCCGGCGAATCCCCAGCCCCAGGCGTCGTAGCCGACGAGCTGCCCGTGGTCCTCGCGAAAGGGCTGGCGGAACAGCTCCTCGTACAGGTAGCTGCTCGGCGCCGGCCCGCGGCGCTCGAAGTCGTAGGGGGTCACCTGCGTGAAGCCTTCCGAGACGAGATAGTCGCGGCCGATCCGGTACATCTCCAGATTCTGCTCGGTCGACGGCAGGGCGTCGCGGCGATTGCGTGCGAAGTCGGTGCGGCCGGCCACGTTCAGCTCGTAGTGCGTCAGGTGCGTGATGCCGGCGTCGACCAGCGCCTTCAGGTCGCGCAGCATGTGGGTGGTCGTCTGGTTCGGCCAGCCGAAGATCAGGTCGACGCTGACCGGCAGGCCGAGGGCGCGGCACGAGTCGAGCGTCCGGAAGACCTGCTCGGCCGTCTGCCTGCGCCCGCTCGCCTTGATCAGCTCGTCGTCGAGCTGCTGCGCGCCCATGCTGATGCGGTTGATGCCGCATGCCTGCATGGCGGCCAGCTTCTCGTGGCTGAACGTCTGCGGAATGCCCTCCAGCGTCACCTCGATGTCGGGCGGCACGTCGAAGACGCCGCGCACGACGTCCATCAGGGTGGCGTACTGGTCGGCCCGGTAGAGGTTGGAGGTGCCGCCGCCGAAGTAGATGCTCGCCAGCTCCGCCCCCTCGAGGTGGGGCCGGAACATCTCCCCTTCGCGCGTCAGGTAGTCCAGATAGGTGTCGAGCTGCTGCCGGTCGCGGTAGATCTCGGTCGGAAACAGGCAGAATCCGCAGCGCCCCGGATTGGTCGGCAGGCAGTACGGCGTGCCGACGTACAGGTTGATGCGCTTGTGGACGCCGCGCGCCGCGCGCCGCCGGTTCTGCATGACGGCCGGCACGGAGACGTCCCGATCGAGCCAGAAGACGGGGGACGGATGACCGTGCAGAACCTTGTTGCTCTGCCGTCGGCGCCGGTGGGCGTCGATGTAGGTGCGTACCTCTCGTTTGTCACGCATCGCGGATGCCCGTCGCAGGATCCGTATGCCGGCGCAGCGGGGAATTCATTGTACCCCACCGGTCCCGGCGCCATGGCGCTAGCGCACGCGGGCGAGGACCCCGTGCAGGTAGTTGAACTCGATGCGGGTCGGCTCGGCGGGGATCGGGAGCTCCACTTCGACCTCCGGCCGGTCGACAAGGATCCGCCGGACGATCGGTTCGCGGTCGCGGAACTCGAGACGGATGGGAACGGCCATCCGGAAGCCGGGCGGCACGTCCTCCTGCCGCACGCGGCCGTGCAGGACGAACGGCTCCCGCGCGTCGCGCAGCGGCGACACGTCGAGGTCCGGGCGGTACGTGGGCACGTCGACGCCGTAGACCCACTGGTCGAAGAACCAGTCCATCGGCTCGCCGAAGGCCTCGGCCACCGCCGCCTCGAACGAGCGCGTGCTCGCGACGCGGCCGACGTGGGCGTCCATGAACCCGCGCATCAGGTCGCGGAACCGCGCGTCGTCGCCCGTCTCGAGGTCCATCAGCAGCATGCGGAGCATGTGCAGGACGAACGCGCCCTTCTCGTAGACGATCAGCCGGTAGTCGAACGGCGTGTCGGTGGTGCGCAGCCGGAAGCCGGCCACCAGCGGTCCCGACTCGTTGCCGTCGCTCTCGCGGATCACGGCCGGCACGAAGCCGTAGCGCTTGCCGAAGCTCTGGCCGACGTTGACCTCGCCGAGCGCGTCCAGCCGCCACGCGTCGAGCATGTCCCGGAACTGGTCCTCCTCGCCGAGGCCGGCGAGCACGTAGAGCGCGGCCGAGTAGTTGGCGAAGCCTTCCGTGATCCACTGGTCCCGGTACGACTCCCAGTCGGCGCCGGCGCCCCACCACTGGTGCGCGACCTCGTGGGCGCGGAACAGCTCGGACTCGCCGGTGTGCAGGGCGCCGAACACGTGGAAGGTCAGCAGGACGAGGCCGGGAAACGCCTGTCCCCCCGATCCCCGCGTCTCGGTGACGAGCAGCGAATCGAACGGATAGGGCCCGAAGTAGTCGATGTAGGTGCGGAGCGAGCCGACCAGGTCTTCCAGCGTCTTCTCGCGGTTGCCGGGGGCGAAGCCGATGTGGTTGCGGTCGGCGTACACGGCGATCGGGGGCAGGCCGTCGTGGGTCACCTCGTCGACCTCGAAGCGCCCCATGTGGAACGACATCGTGCCGCGGACCGGCCGGTTCGTCACCCAGCGCATGATGCGCGTGTCGTCCTCGACGCGTTCGTCGGCCAGCAGGCCGCCGCTTGCGATCCGGAATCGCTCGGGCACGCGGAAGGTCAGATCGAAGCGCCGCTTCCGGTTGTCCGGATGCCGGGGAATCCACGCGCTGGTGTCCTTCAGCAGGTACCCGGAGGCGTCGCGCAGGCGCTCGAACAACTCAGCCTCGTAGGCGACCTCCAGCACGAAGCGCTCGCCGGCGGCGACCGGGCGCGGCAGCAGCACGGAAAGCCACGGATCGTGCAGGTCCTCGTCGAAGCGCCGGTCGTGGGTGGCCTGCACGTAGTGGAGCTGCTCGCCGGCGATGGGGGCCGGCTCGTCCGGGCCGGGCGGCCCGTCGTCCGCCTCGTCCGGGTCGCGTTCCGCAACCAGCTCCGGCGGCGCCCGGTCCGGGGCGAGCAGCGCCACGCGCGTCGCGTCGTCGACGTCCGGCGGAAGGTCGGTCCGCCAGCGCACGTCGGTGACGTCGGCGAACGGCGAGACGCCCAGCCGCAGCGCGGCCAGCGGCACGAGCGGCTCCATCACCAGGGCCACGCTCGCCCGGACGTCGCCGTTGCCCTCGATGGCCATGTCGACGTCGGTCCGCGAGACCCGGGCGCGCGGAAACCAGCGCTCGTCGTCGGGGACGACGAGGCGGGGCGACAGGCCGTAGTCGCGGAAGCTCCACTCGTCGCCGTCGCGCTCGGCCTCCGGATCGACGGGCCCAGCGGCCTCGGGATCGCGGGGGAAGCGGCCGAGCGTCGGCTCGACCGTCGCGGCCTCGAACTCGTCGAGGGCGTGGAAGCCCATCCAGACGTCGGTCACCTTCCGGCGCCGATCGAACTCCCAGATGGTGACCTCCTCCAGGTCGCGCGGCTCGATCTCGATCGAGAACCAGTCGTGCTCGCGCCCGTCCAGGTCGCCGAAGAAGTAGGGCCGGTCGGGCGTCGCGAGCCCCGCCGCCGCGCGCCAGCGGTCGAGCGCGACGCGGGCGTCCGGATTCCTGAGCCGATCCTCGAGCAGCGCCTCGCGCCGGTCTTCCAGCAGGTCCGCCGCGCGCTCGTGCTGCCGGCGCGCCCGGCGCCCGCCGCCGGCCGCGGGCGGCTCGGTCACCAGCGCCCGCAGCCGTTCGTCGAGGTCGCCGGTGAACCAGAAGACGAAGCGTTCGAACTCCTCCTCGAGGCGGTCCTCGTCGATCAGCTTGCGGAGCTGTTGCTGCTCCACGCCGTCCGGCGGCCACGCGCGCAGCGTGCCGCGGCCGAGAAAGACCGCGACCGGAGAATGCCCAGCGACCGGCGGCGTCAAGTAGAGGTCGCCGCGCTCGAACTCGATCTCGAAGCGGTCGATCCACAGCCGTCCGCCCCGGATGTGGCCGGCCGGCTCCGGCTCGGCCTCGCGCAGCTCGTCGTACAGCGGCGGCGGCCCGAGGCCGGGCTCGTCCTCGGCGGCGACGGCGGCGCCCGCGAGCAGGGCGATCGCGGCGAGGGCGCCGAGGAGCGTGCGCGCGAGTTGCAGCGCAGCGGGGGAGTAACGGCTCACGCCCCGCATCATGCCGGTTTTGCCGGCCCGCGTAAAGGCCGGGAAGGCGTGGATCCGCTCACCGGCCGCCCGGAGTACGACAGCGCGCGCATCCCCGGCATCGGAAAGCGCGTGGAGTTCTGCCCCTCGTTGACGGGAGGCCGGCAGTGGCGGCCCGAAGCGTTCAGTCCGCAGTCCGGCCTGCTCTACGTTCCCGCCATCAACAATCTCTGCTCGACCATGGAAGGCCGAGCCGTCGAGTACGAGGCCGGTCGACCCTTCGTCGGCGCGTCCGTCGACGTGTTCAAGCGGGACGGGGCCGAGCACGTGGGCGAGCTTCTGAACGTGCCCCTCAAGGGTTGACGTTGATGAGGCGTTCGATGAACCGGACGAGCGGCCCGAAGGCTGGATGGTCGAAGTTCCATTCACCCTGTCTGGCGGCTTCCCCGACGCGGGCAACCGGATCTCGCCGGCTCGCGAGCCAGGCATGCGCGAACGACTTGTCCCGGTTCCCGGACATCAATTCGTCGGCGTTCTCCAGGCACGTCAGATACCGTTCGACACAACGGCCGCCGGGCGTTTCCGAAACTGCCTCTTTGCACAACGTCTCCAGCGCGCCCTGCGCCCGGCCGTCGGGAACGATGAAGATGCCAGCTCGGGGAGGCCCATCCGAGAAGTCTCCGTGCGTGCCTGGAGCCTGAAGGCCTGCCCTCGTCAAGGCGCCATGGACGCTGTCCCAGGCGGCGTGCGCATTCGTGTCGGCGTCCCGTATGACGCCCACGGCGCGCAACGTGACCCGGCGTCTGGCGGCGTCCTGGAGGATGGCGCGGATGCGCGCCTCCAACAGCGTTCGTCCGCCGGCCTCTACGATCTGCACGCCGCCTGCCGATTCGGCAAGGCGGTGCTTCGTCAACTCGGTGAGGAGGTTGTACTCGTCCTTGCCCTCCACGAGCAGGAGGTGTTCGCTCTCCACCCGAACCTGTCCGCGGCCGGCCGGCGTCATCGCAGATCCAGGTTGATGTCGCGTGCCGCTTCCAGTGTCTCGCCGGCATAGGTCACGGCATGCACCCCGTCGTCATGGCTAGAGAGCGCATGGACCGCGAGGGCGTCGGACCGGCTCGAGAAAGCATCGAGCGCCGCGTCGATGCACTCCCGGCTGTGGGTCGTCGCGAACATCTGGATGTCGAATTCGCGGATCATTGCCTCTACCCGACGCCACAACTCCGGCAGGACGCGATAGTGCAGGCCGTTCTCGATCTCGTCGACCACGACGAGCCCGCCCGTGACGTCGTGGAACCCGACGAACAAGCGAAACAATCGCGCAAAGCCGCCGCCCAGGGCCTGCAGCGGCAACCGTTCGTTCTCGGTGGTTGTCGCGAGGATGAATGGCTTGCCGTTGTGATCCGTGATGACCTCGACGTCGGCCAGGAGCGGAAGGAGCAGTCGGAGCGTTTCCTTCACATAGCGCTTGCGGCCCTGTGCGACCAGCTTCGAGAATCGGTTGATGGTGTCTTCATCCATGTCCATCGAGGACGAGGGCAGGTGAATGTCCGCTGACCTGTGATCGGCCGGCGGCTCGGTGGCCGGAATGAAGAAAGCGCCCTCGCCAGGCACCTGGACCAGGACGCTGCGTTTCCCACCCACCTCCGTACCGTCGAGCCAGATCCGCAGCCGACCCCGCGGCGGAATCGGCAGCCCTGGCGCGTCCCCTGACGCCGGCATGACAGATGCGCCCCTGTCGTCCGGGATTCGCCTTGCTGCTCCACCGGCCGTCGGCATCGGTTCGAACGTGGCCTTCCAGCGGTGCGGTTTGGCCCGTTCGGTGCCCGCCAATTCGACGGCAGCGCCGCGGACCAGACCGGCGATGGGATCGACAACGCTGCGCATTGAGCGCTGAACGTGCGGATGCCACGGCAGGGCGCGTGAGAAACGGCCGTTGAAAAGCCAGATCGCCTCGGCCAGCGACGTCTTGCCGGCGCCGTTCGGCCCGGTGATGAGGTTCACCTCTGCGAGGCGCTCCAGGCGGACATCATCGATGCCCCGGTAACGGATCGCGTGGAACGAACTGAGGTGACTCACCGTCGGAAACTCCGTGTGCGACCTGGTTGGCCGCCATGATACGCCGGAGCGTTGAGACCGGGTTGCCGCTGTCCGGCAGGAGATTGGTGCGGAAGGGGGGATTTGAACCCCCACGAGCCATTGGCTCACCAGCCCCTCAAGCTGGCGCGTCTGCCGTTCCGCCACTTCCGCGTTCGTGGGCGGGCGTCCGGGCCGGGCGTTCCGGCGCGGCTACTGCGGATCCTCGGTCGTCGCCGGGTCCCCGCTCTCGGCGTCGTCGTCCGTCGCGGCCGACGCCGGCAGGGTCGCCGGCTCCTCGACCTCGACCGGCGCCGCCTCGGGCGCGTCGAGGCCGCCGAGCACCGACCCCGGCCCCCGTTGGCCGATGATCGCCAGCAGCAGCGAGCCGGCCATGAAGAGGGCGCCGAGCACCGTCGTCACGCGGGTCAGCAGCGAGGCGCCGGCGCGGGCGCCGAACGCGGCCTGGGTGCCCCCGCCGCCGAACGCGGCGGCGATGTCGCCCCCCTTGCCCTGCTGGAGTAGCACGACGAGTATCAGCAGCAGGCACGCGACTATGTAGACGCCGGACAGGATCATGCTCAGCACAGCCACTAATGATACTCCAAGTGGCGTCCCGCGGAGGCGCTCCCGGCCTCCCGGACGTTCGACCGCGGGGAGGCCGGGCGGGCGTCAGCGGGGCCGGCCGGCGGCGACGATCGCGGCGAAGCCGTGCGGGTCGAGGCTGGCGCCGCCGACGAGCGCCCCGTCGACGTCCGGCTGCGCGGACAGGTCGGCGGCGTTGGCGGGCTTGACGCTGCCGCCGTACAGCAGGCGGCAGCGGTCCGCGGCCGTCTGGCCGGCCAGCGCCGTGAGGCGCCGGCGGACGTGCGCGTGGGCCGCCTGGGCCTGCTCGGGCGTTGCGGTGCGGCCGGTGCCGATGGCCCAGACCGGCTCGTAGGCGACGATGATCGAGGCGACCTCGCCCGCCGTCAGTCCGGCCAGCCCGCCGTCGAGCTGCCGGTCGAGCACCGCCGCGGTCTGGTCGGCCTCGCGCTCGGCCAGCGTCTCGCCGATGCAGACGATCGGCGTCAGGCCGGCCGCGAGCACGGCCCGCGTCTTGCGGTTGACCGCAGCGTCGTCCTCGCCGAACAGGTGGCGCCGCTCGGAGTGGCCCACGATGACGTGGCTCGCCCCGGCGTCCTGCACCATGGCCGGGCTCACCTCGCCGGTGAAGGCGCCCTGCACCTCCCAGTGGACGTTCTGCGCGGCGGCGGCGACGTTGCTGCCGCGGCACGCGCCGGCCACCGCCGCGAGGGCCGTGGCCGGGGGCGCCAGCACGATCTCGGCGTCGGCGACGTCGGCCACCAGGGGCAGGAACGCCGTCGTGAACGCGGTCGCCTCGGCGACCGTCTTGTGCATCTTCCAGTTGGCGGCCAGGACAGGCGTGCGCATGGTGATTCCCCTCGGTTGCGAACCGCGCCGCCGCCGGTGCGGCCGGCGACGCCGCGCGGCTCAGCCGCGATCCGGCAGCGCCGCCACGCCCGGCAGCATGCGGCCTCCCAGAAACTCCAGTGACGCCCCGCCGCCGGTCGAGATGTGCGTTACCTGCGCGCCGACCCCGGCCCGGGCGATTGCCGCTACCGAATCGCCCCCGCCGACGACGGTGGTGCCGTTCGAGGCGGCCACGGCCCGCGCGAGGGCCAGCGTGCCGCCGCCGAACGCATCCACTTCGAACACGCCCATGGGTCCGTTCCAGACCACGGTCCGGGCCCCGCCGATGATGTCGGCGTAGGTCTTCCGCGTCCGCGGGCCGATGTCGACGCCCAGCCGCTCGCCGATGGCCGGGTCGTCCACCGCCAGGTACTCGCAGGCGGCGCCGGCCTCGAGCCCGGCGGCGACCAGGTGATCGGCGGGCAGCTCGAGCCGCACCCGGTGCTCGGCCGCGCTGCGTTCGACGCGCCGCGTGGTCTCGATCCGATCGGGCTCGACCAGCGAGCGGCCCACCGGCAGCCCGCGCGCCCGGAAGAAGGTGTAGGCCATGGCGCCGCCGACGAGCAGCGCGTCGACCCGCGGCAGCAGGTTCTCGATGACCTCCAGCTTGCCCGACACCTTCGCCCCGCCGAGCACCGCCACGAACGGGCGCGCCGGGGAGGCCAGCAGGGCCCCGAGGTGCTCGAGCTCGCGGTCCAGCAGCAGTCCCGCCGCCGCGTCGGCGACGTGGGCGACGATGCCGGCGGTCGAGGCGTGGGCGCGGTGCGCCGAGCCGAACGCGTCGTTGACGTAGACGTCGGCCAGCGCCGCCAGCGCCGCGGCGAAGTCCGCGTCGTTCGCCTCCTCCTCGGCGTGGAAGCGCAGGTTCTCGAGCAGGGTCGCGCCGCCGGGCCCGGCTTCGGCCATCGCCGCCCGCGCCGGCTCGCCGATGCAGTCGGCGGCGAAGCGCACCGGCCGGCCGAGCAGCGCCGCCAGCCGTGACGCGACCGGCCGCAGGCCGAGCGCGGGCCGCGGACTGCCCTTCGGCCGGCCGAGGTGCGACGCCAGCACGAGCGACGCGCCCCGTTCCAGGGCGTGCCGCAGCGTCGGCAGCGCCGCCCGGATGCGGGTGTCGTCGGCCACCGCGCCGTCGGCCAGCGGCACGTTGAAGTCGACGCGCACGAACACGCGCCGGCCGGCGAGGTCGAGGTCGCGGATGGAGCGCTTGGCCACGCGGTCCGCCTCTATGCCGTCTTCGCCGCGATCAGCTTCACCAGGTCGACGCAGCGGGACGAGTAGCCCCACTCGTTGTCGTACCACGACAGCACCTTGACGAAGTCGCCCTCCATCACCTTCGTGTACGACGCGTCGACGATCGACGAGTGGGGGTTGCCCTTGAAATCGATCGAGACGAGCGGTTCCTGCGACAACTGCAGGATGCCGGCGAGCGGCCCGCCGGCCGCCGCCTCGAACGCGGCGTTGATCTCGTCGGCGCCGGCCTTCCGGTCCACCTCGGCGACCAGATCGACCACCGACACGTTGGGCGTCGGCACGCGCATCGCGATGCCGTCGAGCCGGCCCTGCAGCTCGGGCAGCACCTGCCCGACCGCGGACGCGGCGCCGGTGGTGGTCGGGATCATCGAGACGCCGGCCGCCCGCGCGCGCCGCAGGTCCTTGTGCGGCAGATCGAGCAGCTTCTGGTCGTTCGTGTACGAGTGGATGGTCGTCATCCAGCCGCGGCGCAGGCCGAAGCGCTCGTGCAGCACCTTGGCCACCGGGGCCAGGCAGTTGGTGGTGCACGAGGCGTTGGAGATGATCCGGTGCCGGGCCGGATCGTAGCTGTCGTCGTTGACGCCGAGCACCAGGGTCAGGTCGGGGCCCTTGGCCGGCGCGCTGATGATCACGGTCTTCGCGCCCGCGGCGAGGTGCTTCGCGGCGTCGTCGCGCTTCGTGAACAGGCCGGTCGACTCCACCACGATGTCGACGCCGAGGTCGCCCCACGGCAGGGCCGCCGGGTCGCGCTCGGACAGCACCTGGAAGTGGCGCGCGCCGACGCGCAGTCCGCCGCCCTCGACCGCCACGTCGTCGGACAGGTTGCCGAGCACCGAGTCGTACTTGAACAGGTGGGCCAGCGTCTCCGGGCTCGTGATGTCGTTGACGGCGACGAAATCGATATCCTGCGCGCCGCTCTGCAGGGCGGCC
The DNA here is from genome assembly GCA_965116825.1 of Vicinamibacterales bacterium. GTDB lineage: Bacteria > Acidobacteriota > Vicinamibacteria > Vicinamibacterales > UBA8438 > WTFV01. Next base: position 230,230 of record OZ220736.1, on the reverse strand, counting down.
CGCATGATGTTGCGCCCGATCCGTCCGAACCCGTTGATGCCCACCTTGATTGCCATTGCTTTCCTCCGTGAGACGCTGGCGTCTCGACGTTCCTGTTGGTTCGATAATGTGACAGCCGGCCGTTACTTCGTGCCACTGCCCCCGGTGCGGCCTCCCGCGCGGAAGCAAAACGAACGATTGTACCGACGGGCGCCGAAGCCGGTCAAACCACCTCGCCGTCGCGCGCCGCCGGGCGCGGCAGTCGGGGCGACTGCGAGCGCGATCGTGGCCGAGCCTGTCACGGTCTGTCACGTTGGCCGTGCTACTATTCCGGCCATAGGCCCCGCGATCCGCTATGGACTTGCGTGGAACTTGGCGATGTTCAACCCATTCCTCGCGGCCCAGGCTGCGCCCATCACGATAAAGTTGCCGACCGCCGTCTCGGCCGCGGCCTGGGTCGTCGCCGCCCTGCTCGCGGCCATCGGCGGCCTGACCGCCTTCGTTGCCTGGTTCCTCCGCCGTGAGGTCGACAACAACGATGCGGCGCACGCCGAGCTTCGTGGCGCCGTCAAGAAGCTGCTGGAAGCGGTGGGGCGGATCGAGGGCATCCTGACTGGGCGGTCCCAGTCCCGGTCCGGCTAGCAAGCCCGTGCCGACTCGGGCACCGGCGTCAACGGTCAGCGGTCCGTCAGATTGCAGACCGATCCACCTCATCTACACCATCCTGCTGTTCGTCTACTTCCTGGCGGTGCTGCCCGCGACGGCGTACGGCATATGGCGCCGCCGCAAGGAGCCCGGCAGTCTGCGCGAGCGGTTCGGTCGCCTGCCGGCCGCGGTCAACCCCGACCGCCGGCCGTCGATCTGGGTGCACGCCGTTTCCGTCGGCGAGGCGCTCGCGGCCCGGCCGCTGCTGCGGGCGCTGCGGGCGGCGTACCCGGAGCACCGGCTGATCGTGTCCACGACCACCGCGACCGGCCAGCGGGTGGCCTGCGGCTTCGGCGGCGACGTCGACGCGGTCTGCTACGCGCCGTTCGACTTCCCGTGGTTCGTGAACCGCGCCCTCGACCGCATCGCGCCGGCGCTGCTCCTGGTGGTGGACACCGAGATCTGGCCCAACCTGCTGCGGGCCTGCCGGCGGCGCGGGGTGGGCGCGCTCATCGTCAACGGCCGGTTGTCCGACCGCTCGTTCCGGCGCTATCGTCTCGTCCGCGGCGGCATGCGGCGGGTGCTGGCCGACGTGGGGCGCGTCTGCGCCCAGACCGAGGAATGGGCGCGCCGGTTCGTGGCCGTCGGGGCCGACCCGGACCGCGTCACGGTCACCGGCAGCCTGAAGTTCGACGCGGTCGGCCCGGCAGGGCCTTCGCCCGACACCGAGCGGGGCGACGGGTTGCGCGCGGCGTTCGACTTCGCGCGCTCACGGCCGGTCGTCATCGCCGCGAGCACGCTGCGGGGGGAGGAGGAGCCGGTGCTGCGGGCGTTCGGCCGCGTGCGGCAGGCGTCGCCTTCTGCACTGCTGGTGATCGCGCCGCGCCATCCGGAGCGCTTCGACGAGGCGCGCGGGATTGCCGAACGCGCCGGGTATCGCGTGCGGATGCGGAGCGCCCTCGAACCGGGGCGCGACCCCGGCGCCGACGTCGTGATACTGAACACGCTGGGAGAGCTCGGGCGGCTGTTCCCCATCGCGTCGGCGGTCTTCGTGGGCGGCAGCCTCGTCCCCGCCGGGGGCCACAATCCGATCGAGCCGGCCGCGTTCGGCCGGGCGATCGTCGTCGGCCCCCACATGGAGAACTTCGCCGACGTGGCGCGCGAGCTCGTGGCGCGCGGCGCGGCGATCCAGTTGCGCGACGCCGGCGCGCTCGAGGAGACGCTGGCGGATCTGATGCGGGACGGCGGGCGGCGGTCGCGGCTCGGAGACGCGGCGCGGTCCGTGGTCGACGCCAATCGCGGCGCGACGCGGCGCACGATCGAGATGGTGGCCGAGCTGCTGCCGCCGGAGGCCCGCGCACGAACGGACCCGGCCACCGATCAGGCGCGCGCGGCTTCGGACGCCGGCCCCGGTCCCGGTCCCGGCCGCGAAGAGCGCGGGTCCACGTGAGTCGTTGACACTGCGTGTTTCTCCGATTGTCGTGTGTCGTGGTCCGCGAGTTGTCGCGAACAGCACTCCATCGGTCAGAATTCCCGTGTGCCGAGCATGCTGAGCGCCCTCTACGCGCGCGGCGCGGCGTGGCGCCGGCGGTGGTACGAGCGGCCGGGCGCGCGGCGGCGGTTGTCGCGGCCCGTCGTCAGCGTCGGCGCGCTGGCCGCCGGCGGCAGCGGCAAGACACCGGCGGCGGCCCGGGTGGCCGAGCTGCTGCGCGACGCCGGCGAGCGGCCGGCGATTCTGAGCCGCGGCTACGGTCGCCGGGTCCGTACCCGCGGCGTCGTCGTCGTGCGCGACGCGGAAGCGGTGCGCGCCGGCATCGACGTCGCCGGCGACGAGCCGCGCATGCTCGCCGAGCGCCTCGACGGCGTGGCGGTGGTGGTGAGCCGCGATCGCTACCGGGCCGGACGTCTGGCCGAGACGCGCCTCGGCGCGACCGTGCACGTGCTCGACGACGGGTTCCAGCACCTGTCGCTCGCCCGCGACCTGGATCTGGTGCTGGTGCGCGATGCGGATCTCGATCAACCGACGTTTCCCGCCGGGCGCCTGCGCGAACACCCGGCGACGGCGCGGCTGGCCGACGCGCTCGTCGTCGACGCGGCGGACGAGGACGCGGCCGGGGCCGTGGCCGCCCGCATCGGCGCGCGCACCTGGTTCCGCTTGCGCCGGTCGCTCGGTGCTCCCCGCCTTGTCGCGAGTCGGCCAGCGGACGGGACCGCGGCCGCGGCGGGCGTGGGTGGTGAGACGAGCGGCCCCGGGGCGGCGGCCGGCGGAATCGGGCGGGTCGCGGGTCCGGTGCTCGCGGTGGCCGGCATCGCCGCGCCGGAACGCTTCCGGGACGCGCTGGCCGGGGCCGGGTTCGAGGTTGCCGGCATGCTCGCGTTCGCCGATCACCATCGGTTCACGCCGGGCGACGTGCGCCGGATAGCGGCCGCGGCCGCCGCGGCCGGCGCGGGCCTGGTGCTGACCACCGAGAAGGACGCCGTGCGCCTCGCACCCCTCGCGCCGTTCGACTTCGCCGCCGCCGCGGTGCCGCTGCACGTGGAGGTGGAGCCGGCCGACGGCTTCCGGGCGTGGCTGCTCGAGCGCGCCGCCGCGGCGGGAGGCCGCCGATGAGCGCCTCGATCCGCCACCGGTTGGAGTACGCCGCGGTCCTGGCGCTCCGGGCGCTGGCCAGGACCCTCCCGCGGCGGATCAGCCTGGCCGCGGGCGGGGCGCTCGGGGCCCTCTTCCATCGCCTGCACGGCTCCCGCCGCGAGCTGGCGGTGGCCAACCTGCGCGCGGCGTTCCCGGAGCGGACCGAGGCCGACTGCCGGGCCGTGCTGCGCGCGACGTTCGCGCAGCTCGGCCGCCATGTCGTCGATTTTCTCTGCTTCGACGCGATGCGCCTCGAGCAGATGCTGCCGCTGGTCGAGATCGAGGGCGCCGAGCACGTCCGGCAGGCGCTGGCGCGCGGCCGCGGCGTGATGTACTTCGCCGGTCACTTCGGAAGCTGGGAGCTGCAGATTCTCGTGCACGCGATGCGCTTCCAGCCCATCGTCATGGTCGCCCGCACCCTCGACAACCCGCTGCTCGAGCGGCTGATAGAGCGGATCCGCACCCGCGTCGGCACGCGGGTCCTGCCGCGGCAGGGCGCGCTGCGCGAGCTGCTGCGCGAGCTGCGCCGCGGCGGCTCGGTCGGCATGATGATCGACCAGCACATCCAGGATCGCAGCGCCGTCGTCGTCGACTTCTTCGGGCGCCCCGCCTCGACGACGTCGGCCATCGCGTCGCTGGCGCTGCACACCGGGGCCGCCGTCGTGCCGGTCTTCGCGCTCCCGCTGCCGGACAACCGCTACCGCCTGATCTACGAGGCGCCGATCGCCCCGCCGGACCCGGACGACCCGGAGGCGGTCCGCACCTACACGCAGCGCTGCACGCATCTGCTCGAGCGCTACGTCCGGCGCGATCCGCACCTGTGGCTGTGGATGCACCGCCGCTGGCGCGCACCCGAGTCCCCGCCGTCCCGAGGATCCGCGGCGGCGATGCGCTAAGATCCGAGCGCCCTACCGTGAATCCACCGTCAGGCGCGTACCCGCGGCGGCGTGAAGCCAAGCTTGCCACCCGGCTCGGCGGTCTGGTCGAGCGGTTCGCCGGCCGGCGCATCGCGGTGATCGGCGACGTCATCGCCGACGAGTTCCTGTACGGGCGGCCGGCCCGCGTCTCGCGCGAGGCCCCGGTCCTCATTCTCGAGCACGATCGCACCACCGTGGTGCCCGGCGGCGCCGGCAACGCGGCGGCCAACGCCGGCGCCCTCGGGGGCGAGGCCCGGCTCGTCGGCCTCGTCGGCCCCGGAGACGGGGAGCTGCTGGATGCGCTGCGGGCGGTGGTCGACGTCTCGCGGGTGCTGCGCCCGGCGGGCTATCGGGCGCCGGTCAAGACGCGCGTCCTCGCCGGCGGCCTGCACACGGCGCGCCAGCAGATCGTGCGGATCGATCGCGGACCGGGCGGCGACGGGTCCGCGGCCGCCGCCGACTTCGGGCGGGCGGCGCTCGACGCGCTCGACGGCTGCGACGCGGTGCTCTTCTCGGACTACGGGTCGGGGCTCGCGACGCCGGCGCTGTTCGACCGGCTCCGCGAGCGCCTCGCGGGCGGCGGCGGCCGGCCGCCGATTCCCATGCTCGTCGATTCGCGCCGCAACCTGGCCGCCTTCCGCGGCTGCACGGCGTGCACGCCGAACCAGTCGGAGGCGGAGCAGGCGCTCGGCGGGCCGATCGGCGACGATCCGGCGCGTATCGAGCGGGCCGGCAGGGAGCTGCTGGAGCGGACGCAGGCGGGCGGCGTGGTCCTGACCCGCGGCAGCCGGGGGATGGCGGTGTTCGTGCCCGGGCTCGAGACCGACCACATCGGCATCTTCGGATCCGACGAGGTGGCCGACGTGACCGGGGCGGGCGACACCGTCATCGCGACCCTCGCGCTCGCCCTCGCGGCCGGCGCGTCGCTGTACGAGGCGGCGCGCCTCGCCAACTACGCGGGCGGCGTGGTGGTGATGAAGCGCGGCACGGCGACGGTCAGCGGCGCCGAGCTGCGCCAGGCCATCCGCGCCGATCGCGACGCCGATCCGGGAGAGGAGCGCTGAGCGCGGTGGGGGTCGTCGTCTCGCACGATCGGGCCGCGGCGCTGGTGGCGGCGGACCGGGCCGCCGGGCGCACCGTCGCGCTCGCCAACGGGTGCTTCGATCTGCTGCACGTCGGGCACGTCCGCTATCTGCGCGGGGCCGCGGCGGAGGCCGACCGCCTGCTCGTCGCCGTCAACGCCGACCGCTCGGTGGCGGCGCTGAAGGGGAGCGGCCGGCCGCTGCAGTCGGCCGCCGAGCGGGCGGAGCTGCTCGCCGCGTTCGAGATGGTCGACTACGTCGTGGTATTCGACGAGGCCACCGTCGCCGGCCTGCTCGAGCGGCTGCGCCCCGACGTCCACTGCAAGGGGACCGACTACACCGCCGACACGGTCCCCGAGCGCGACGTGGTGCGCGCCTACGGCGGACGGACCGCCATCGTCGGCGATCCGAAGGACCACTCGACGCGCGACCTGCTGCGGCGGATGGCCGGCGCGCGGCCCGCATGAGCCGGCCCGACCAGATGCGTGTCCTCATCGTCCGACTCGGGGCGCTCGGCGACGTCGTGCACACGATTCCGGTGGCCGCCGCCATCGGCCGCCGGCTTCCGGACGCGGTCGTCGACTGGGTGGTCGACGAGCGCTGCGCGCCCCTGCTGGACCTGGTGCCGGGGCTCGGCCGCCGCGTCGTGCTGCGCACCCGCGGCCGGTCCGCCCTGGCCGCCTGGACGGCGCTCCGCCGGGCGCTCCGGGAGGTCGCCTACGACGTCGCCCTCGACGTGCAGGGGCTCGGCAAGTCGGCCCTCGCGGCGCGGCTCAGCGGCGCGCGGCGCGTCGTCGGCTTCGGCGCGCCGTTCCTGCGCGAGCCCTGGGCGCGCTGGCTCTACACGGAGACCGCCGACCCGGGGCGCCCGCGGCACGTCGTCGACCGCAACCTGGGCATCCTGGGCGCCCTCGGGGTGGCCGACCGCGACTGGTCGTTCCCGATCCGGGTGGGCGCGCCGCCCGCCGTGGACGCGCCGCGGGGCGCCCGCGATGCGCCGGGCGGCTGGGTCCTGATCAACCCCAACGCCGCGTGGCCCACCAAGCGCTGGCCGCCGGAGCGCTACGGCGCCGTCGCGGCGCACGTCGCCCGCGCGCACGGCCGCCCGTGCGTGATCGTCTGGGGGCCGGGGGACGAGGCCCGCGCCGCCCGGGCGGCGGCCGCGTCCGGCGGCGCCGCGGCGCTGGCGCCGCCGACCGGCCTCGCCGCGCTGGCCGCGCTGCTGCGGGCCGGCGCGCTGCTGGTGTCGGGCGATACCGGGCCGCTGCACCTGGCCGCGGCGCTCGGGACCCCGGTGGTGGGCCTGTACGGGCCGAGCGATCCGGCCCGCAACGGGCCCTGGTCGCCGGACGACGAGGTCGTCTCCGCGTTCGCCGACTGCGCCTGCGCCGCCGCGCAAGCCCGCCGCGGGCGCGCCGTGCACATGGTGCGCCGCTGCCGCGCCGCGGCCGGCTGCCTCGACGCGATCACGGTCGAGCAGGTCTGCGCCGCCGTCGACCGGCGCCTGCGGCGCATCGAAAGCCGGGGGGAGCGCCCCGCGGGATCGCGCCATGCTTGATCTCGACGCCAACCCGTTCTTGCGCTTCCTGTTCCACGTCGCGCGCCGCCGCGTGATCGCCGGCTTCGCCGTCGCGGCGGTGGCGTTCGCCGGCGCCCGCCCCTCGTGGCACTCGCTTGCGGCCGGCGTCCCGATCGCGCTGCTGGGAGAGGGCCTGCGGATCTGGGCGGCCGGCCATCTCGTCAAGGCGCGCGAGGTCACCATGTCCGGGCCGTACCGGCTGACCCGCCACCCGCTGTACGCCGGATCGGCCGTCATCGGCGCCGGCTTCGCGGTGGCCGCCGCCTCGCCGCTCGTGGCGGGCGTCGTGCTCGCGTACCTCGCGGTCATGATCCCGGCGGCGATCCGGCTGGAGGAGGCGACCCTGCGGGCGGACTTCGGCGACGCCTACGCGCGCTACGCGGCGGGCGCCGCGACCGCCCCGCCCCGGCGGTTCAGCCTGCGCCGCGCCCGGGGCAACGGCGAGCACCTGGCCGTGCTCGGTCTGGCCGCGGTGGTGGCGCTGCTGTGCGTGCGGGCGTGGCTGACGGGGCGGCCATAGCCCGGCGCCGGGCCGTGCGGCTTCCAGAACTGGCCGTGGTGAAAGTTCGGCTGCTGCTGGTCGGCTACTTCGAGGGGCTGGATTCGGAGCGGGCCATAGCTTGGCGCACCGCCGATTCGCTGAGCCTGCGGTCGTTTCTGCGTCTGGCGCCGCCAGCGTCGCCACCCGACCACTCGACGATCTCACGGACACGGCGACTGCTGAGTCTCGAAACGCATGAGGCGGTCTTTCGTCCGCTTCGCCCTTGCCAAGGTGGCGGGAATGTGCCAAGCTTCAGCAGCTAGTTTATGAGATTTGCACTGACCCTCTCGGCGTTCCGCCGAACCTGAAGCTCCAATCCGCAGCAAAGCAGCTACAAGACGGCGCGCGGCCTCATGAGGAGGCCGAGCGCGTGGCCATCGTCAACCCGACCGTGCATCGACGAGAGACATCGTCGGCGCGTTCGCGGCCTGTTTCGGCCGACCACACTCAGAGGACTCACGCATGGCAGCTACGACCGGCACGATCAAGCGCATCACGGACAGGGGCTTCGGCTTCATCGCCGCGCCAGACGGCGTCGAGTACTTCTTCCATCAGTCCGCGTGCACGAGCACGCCGTTCGACTCCATGCGGGAAGGCGATAGCGTGACGTTTACGCTCGGCCAGGGCCCGAAGGGCCCCCGCGCCGAGAACGTGACACCCGCCTAGAAGTGCGACAGTCCCAGGATGTTGGGGTTGCCGCGGACCGACGGATGGGACGACAATTCCAGGCATCCGCGCCGCCGGGCGCGGCCTGCGCCGGGGGGCGGTTAGCTCAGGGGTAGAGCGCCGGTTTTACACGCCGGTTGTCACAGGTTCAAATCCTGTACCGCCCACCAATCGCCGCGGCCGGCAGCGGGGCGCGGGTTCAGCGCCCTGCGAGCCGGTCCCTGGTCTCCCGAGCCAGTGGCGGCACTCGACAGCAGCCAGCGGATACGACAATGTACGCTGGCGGCCACGACCCGGGTGCGTGTCCATGACTCGACGCAAGCTGCCCATCGGCATGCAGACCTTCCGGGACATCCGGGAGAGCAACTGCTATTACGTCGACAAGACCGCCTACATCGGGCGGCTGCTCGACGAGGGCAAGCACTACTTCCTGTCGCGCCCGCGGCGCTTCGGCAAGAGCCTGTTCCTCGACACCTGCAAGGAGCTGTTCGAGGGCAACGAGCCGCTGTTCGCGGGGCTCGCCATCCACGACCGGTGGGACTGGTCGGTGCGGCATCCCGTGCTGCGCCTCAGCTTCGGCAGTGGCCACTTCAGGGAACCTGGCTACCTGCACGAGGAAGTGATGGACCAGTTGCAGATCCTGGAAGAGGAATCGGAGGTCGTCGCTCACCATGACGCCGCGCCGGCCCGTTTCCGACACCTGATAAGGACGCTGCACCAGCGCACTGGCCGGCCGGTCGCGATCCTGGTCGACGAGTACGACAAGCCGATTCTCGACGCCCTGGACGCGCCGGCGGTCGCCCGCGCCAACCGCGACTACCTCCGCGGCCTCTACGCGGTCGTCAAGGACTGCGACGCCCACATCCGGTTCAGCTTCATCACCGGCGTGAGCAAGTTCTCCAAGGTCAGCCTGTTCTCCGGTCTCAACAACCTCAAGGACATCACGCTGAATCCGCGCTACTCGGCCATCTGCGGCTACACGGAGGTGGACCTCGACACCGTGTTCGCGCCGGAACTCGGCGGCCTGGATCGAGACCAGGTCCGGGACTGGTACAACGGCTACAGTTGGCGGGGCGAGGACAAGGTCTACAACCCGTTCGACATCCTGCTGCTGTTCGACTCGCGCGAGTTCGCCGCCCACTGGTTCGAGACCGGTACGCCCACCTTTCTGGTGGACACGCTGTTCAACCGCCGGGTGAGCTCGCTGGCGCTGGACGGCATGCTGAGCACGGCCGAGCTGTTGTCGACCTTCGACGTCGACGACATGCCGACCGAGGCGCTGCTGTTCCAGACCGGCTACCTGACCATAGAGCGCCCGGAGCCGCGGGGCGCGGAGATGTTCTATCGGCTGGGGTATCCGAATCGGGAGGTGCGGCAGAGTTTGAACCGGAGCCTGCTGAACCGCATGACGGGGGATGCATCGCGGCCGGTGGCGCACAGCGCACGGCTCTACGACCTGCTGCTGGTCAACGACTTCCCGGGGCTCGCGGCGCTGGTCGAGTCGTTCTTCGCCAGCATTCCGTACGAGTGGTACACGAACAACGACATCGCGAGCTACGAGGGCTTCTACGCCAGCGTCTTCTACTCGTACTTCGCGGGGCTGGGGCTGGACGTGGTGGTCGAGGACTGCAGCAGCCACGGCCGTCTGGACATGGCGTTGCGCTTCAACGCCAACGTCTACCTGTTCGAGTTCAAGGTGGTGGAGCTGGCGCCCGAGGGCGCGGCGATGGCGCAGTTGAAAGCGCGCGGCTACGCGGACAAGTACCGCGATCGGGGCGAACCGATCCACCTGATCGGGGTGGAGTTCAGCAGGGAGGCCCGCAACCTGGCGGCGTTCGACGTCGAGCAGGCTTGACCAGGCGCTCCGAACACCACACCGGGAGTGACGCGACGCGTTGCCGGAATCGGGCGGCATCGCGAACGGCGCCGGAATGCGATATAATCGTGCTTCTGTGCGCCCGTGCGGCGCGCCGACCTTGCGGGGTCGTAGTTCAGTTGGTTAGAACGCCGGCCTGTCACGCCGGAGGTCGCGAGTTCGAGTCTCGTCGGCCCCGCCATTCAATCGTCGATGTTTCCAGGGTTTTACGGCCTGTTTTGCAGGAGTCGCGGCTGACGGTCGCGGTTCCTGTTGTTCGTCTACCTGAACCCATCCGAACGGAACCGAACGGAAAAATATGCACGGTGCATGCGTTCACTGGCCGCGCAGCCGCGCGCTGAGTCGGTCCAGCGCGTTGACGAGCATCGGGTCGATGGCCGCTCGTGCGTACCGTTCGGTCGTGGTTGTCGAGCCGTGAAGCATCAACATCTGCGTGGTCTTCAGATCGCCGGTCGCGGCCAGAAGTTCTGTTGCGTAGGAGTGGCGCAGGTCGTAGGGGCGGACCCGACTCAGGTCGATCTCGGCCCCGTCCGCACGGAACTGGAGTTCCACCTTGCGGCACGCTACTCGGAAGCTCTTGCGCATCGAGGCGTTTGAGAAAGGCCCCCAGCAGTCGAGAGCGTCGAATTGCCGGAGGGCCTCGATCCCCTCTTCGGTCAGTGGCTTCCGTTTTCCGGCCCGCTTCCTTCCTGTCAGCCCTTTGCGTCTGGCCTGCACCCAGACTGAGCGACCGGTCCAGTCAACGTCTTCCGGCCGCAGGTGCGCGATCTGAGAGTGCGCCAGTCCCGTCCACGCTATGACTGCCAGTCGTGCGCGGGTCCGGTTCCCGCCGGTGTTGGGTTGGCCCTTTACCGGACGGCTCCGGTTCGGCATCGCGTCGAGGATGGCCTTGATGATCTCGTACGGGAGAGCCCGGGGCCTGTCTTCCTCTTCTTCCGCTTCTGGCACTTCCCGAACAGGGTTCGGTGCGTGTCGTCCGTCGAGAACTCGCCAGAGGTTGCTCAGGGCGCGGAGCCGGTGATTGATGCTGCTCGGCGCGTAGGGCGCTCGCTTGTTCCCGTTCCGGTCGGTGCGTGGTTCGGTGAGCCACCGGTCGCGTTGCGCTCTGATCTCGTGCGGTTTGATCGAGACGCGCCGTCGGTCGCCGAACAGGGCCACCCACTCTTCGATGTGCTGCCGGCGTTGCTCGATGGTGGGCAGCGCGGCGACCGCGGCCAGGTACTGCTTGGCGTCGTCCGCGAACGTGGACCTTTCCGGTATTGCCAGTTTCCCGGCGCGGGCTTCGACGCGCGTTCGCTCGCGCCATGCGCGGCGGTCGCTGAGCAGGGAATCGCCCGGGAAGGTCTTCGAAATGAACTGGGTCTTCTCGCCCGGCACCCGGACCTGGACGTTGACCTGCCACTTGCCGGATGGCAGGCGGCGTTGGCCGGGTTCGCGGCGCTTTGTGGCTCCTGGCATGGGCGCATGCGCTCAGCAGGTTTCGTTGCGGTTCGGCCGGCTGGGCTTCACAGGGTCTTTCCCGTCCACATGACTTGACCGATCAGGCTGGCCTCGGGCGGCCACGGCAGCGGCGGGTAGGCCGGGTTGTCGCTGGTCAGCGACCACGTTCCCGCGTCGTCGCAAATCAGGCGCTTGACGATCGGCCCGTCCTCGGTGCGTACCGCGAAGATGCGGTTCGTCTGGCGCGTGGTGCGGTCGAAGTCCACGAGAATGCTCCCGCGGTTCTCCAGGGTCGGCTCCATCGAGTCGCCGACGACCTCGACGACGCAGCAAAGCTTTGCGTTCAGGTTGTGGCTCCGCATCCAGTCGTCGCGGAACGGGACGTAGCTCAACACGTACTCGTCGTCCGCATTGCTTCCGGCGCCTGCGGCGATGGCCGCGTTCTCGATCAGAGGCACCGGGGTGATTCCCGTGCGTGCGAAGGGCAGGCTGTTGCCGTCCGGTGCTGTCGTTTCCGTCAGTGGACTGTCGCTTGCAGCTTCTTCGTGCCGCCCTGAGAGGGCGTGCGCCCTGGCCAACTCGGTGACCAGTTCCCTGTGCTCGCGCTCGAGCACGGCCGGCGGCGTTGACGTGCTGGTCAGACCAGCCAGCCAGTCGAGCGACACGTCCAGTTTGCGCGCCACGGCCGTGGCTCCGTCGAAGAGCAGGTCGGTCAGGCCGGCCTCGGCCTTCGAGATCACCGACTGGTTGTATCGGTTCCCGATTGCGGCAGCCAGTTCGCTCTGCTTGAGTCCCTTCAGCTTGCGGGCAGCCGCGAGCCGTTCTCCGATCATGGTTTTCCGTCGGTGCGCACGTGGTCATCAGGATACTCTCGGCGCTTTTTTTTCGTCAATCGGTCTGCTTGGACGTCGATCTCCCTTGACGGATTCACTCCGTGAATATATTTTGGGCTTCATGCGGAGGAACGACCTGAAGGCGGAGATCGTCCGGCGGGGCCTGCGGCAGCATCAGGTCGCGCGATACCTCGGGTTCGAGCCGTCGGCGCTCAACATGTACCTGAATGGCAGTCGCCGTTTTCCGCCGGGCCTCGAGCAGCGCGTGTTGATGGCAATCGATGTGCTTGCGCGGGCGGAGGCTGCGGCCGTTGAGGCTCGACGCCGGGTGCTCGCAACGGCGAAGGCGGAGGCCGATGAGGCTCGACGCCGCGTGCTTGACGAGGCGGGGGCTGTATGAGCTTGGTTCGTCCTGGCGCGGTTCGGGTCCGGTTGCCTGCTTCGGGACGGCTCGTCAGCCGGCGCGGGGTCATGGAGGCTTATGACTTTCCGTCGCTGGATGCCGTGCGGATGTTCGCCAGACGGCGCGGCATCCCGCACGTGATGGTGGGCAAGCGTGCGCTCTACGACTCGGCTGACTGGGAGCGGTTGATGGCGCCGCCGGTACGGCTGCCGGGACCGATCCCGAATACTCGGGCGTCATGACTGCGTTGAGTGAATCGCTGGAGCGTCCGTCGGTTCCCGCCGATGTCTCCCGAGATCCCGATCTCGCGTCGTTGCGGGGCCGGATTGCAGAGATCGGTATTCCGAAGGGCGAGCTTGCGCGGCGCCTGGGTTTGCATCCCTCCGAGCTCAGTGCGGTTCTTCACGGCCGCCGGCCGTTGACACCGAGCCTGGAGAGGGACGTCCACGTCGTGTTGCAGATAGAGGCTCGCGCCCGCCGCGCCGGTGAAGTCGCTGCACAGCAGGAACGTGAACGGGCCGCGGTCGAGCTCGGGTTCGTCCGCGGAGGGAGTTCGGGCCGTTGACGGCGTCGTGTTCTCCGCTCTCGTGGGCGGCGCTGGAGCGTGTCCTGAGCGCTCGGCCCCGATGGCGGCGGACAGGCCGCGAGTGGCACGGGCCGTGTCCGCTGCGTTCGGTGGATGCCGGCAAGAACACCTGTTGGTTTCGGCCCGGCTCGCGCACTGCTGTCGCCGGCGGCTGCCGCCGTTGCGGCGGCCGGTTGTCGGGCCCGGACTTTCGCGCGCACCTGGAAGCTCTCGCCGGAGGTCTCGGCTCGTTTGTCCTCTCTGCGGATCCTGCGGCGCCGCGTGTTGCAGAGGAGCGGTCCATTGACCCGTTGCCGGGTCGCGTGTGGGCGGCTGGCGTGTCTGTTACCGCTGATTCTCTCGGGTTCCGGTACCTGTGCGAGCGCCGGGGCGTGATCGGCCCGGGTGACGTGCTCCCCGCATCCGTGCGGTGGGTTCAGGCGTCGGCGGCTCGGGCGGCCGGCTGCCGGCCCCGGCTGCCGGAAGAGGCCGCGGGCATCTTGATCTATCGTTTCGCCGGTCCCGGCGATGTGGACACCTGGGCCGTGCAGTTCGAGCCGATCGACGAGCTCGGCCGCCGCGTTTCGTGCCGTACCGGGAGCGCTGCGGTCAAGCGGCCGTCGGTCTGCGGTTCGTTTCTTGCTGCCGGCCGGCGTGTCTTCGAGGCCGCGCCGGGTGTGCCGGGCCGGGGTTGCTGGCTCGTCGAAGGGCCGCTGGACGCGTTGGCGCTGGTGCGTCTCGACGCGCTCGGCGTGATCGCTCTAGATGGCGCTGCGGTCTTCGGCGCGGCGGGGGTCCCGGCTGGATTCACGCCGCGCGCGTGTTGGGCGCCGGGGCCGGTGTGGGTGGCCGCCGATAGGGATACGGCCGGCGTGGATGCCGCTGCGCGTCTTTGTGTGTGCCTGGAGCGTGTTGGCCGTCCGCACATGTCCCGGTGGGCGCCTCGTGGCCTCGACTGGTCCGACCTGGCGCGCGAGAGCGCGATGGAGAGGGACGGGATCCGTGAGTACTGACGACGGCCGGTGGCTGGACGACATGTCCGACGGCGATCTGAACGCCGCGGTGAAGGAGGTCGTCTCGAAGCTCCGCAATCGTGCGGGGCGGTCCGAGCCGGAGGGCGATGAAGGCTGGTCGCCCTTCGTCGATGCGCTTGCCGTCGAGGCGTCTCCGGAAACGCCGCCGTGTGTGTTGGCGGGTCTCGCCTGGAGCGGTCGGCTCTCGATCGTCGCGGGGCCGCCGAAGGCCGGCAAGTCCACGATGATTGCGCAGGCCATCGGGTGCCGTTTGAGCGGTGAGGCGTTCGCCGGCCAGTGCGTGCCGCGCGCTGGTTCGGTGGCCATCGTTACCGAGGAGCCTCTGGGCCTGTTGGCGCAGCGATTGCGCGCCTACGGACTCAACGATACCCATGCGGGCGCCGTGTGGGTCGCAGCGCCGGGTCACGGCGTTGACCGCGTGTTCGCTGCGGTGGGCCGTTTCTGTCCGGCAGTGTTGATTGTCGATTCCTTCACTCCGTGGGCGCTGGCCGCCGGAGCCGACTCGCTCAGCGACCCGGCCGGCATGCGCCGGGTGATGGATGCTCTGCGGGCTGTGGCCGACGCCGGGTCTGGTGTTCTGGTCGTGCATCACGGCCGCCGTTCGGACGGCGAGCTGGCTGACTCGCGAGACCTGAGCGCAGCTGTTGATCAGGTGATCTCGTTCGATGCGGTGGATGAGGTGGGCGAGCGGTGTCCGTTGCGCAATTCGTCGCACCGGCGGCTGTCGTACCTGGGTCGCTGGCCGCAGGACGTGGTCCGTCTCGAGTACTCGGGAACCCGATATCGGCTTGGCGAGGCGGACGGTTCAGATGAGGGGGTGATGTCTGGGTGACGATATCCTCGACCGCAACGCACGCGCGTGGCGCGTCGCCGACGCCCGTAGTGGTTTTCCGGGCGTGTTCAACGCCGCAGTGTCCGAAACGGGATGCGGCGCGCTGAGGCATGCGGCGTACCGCATCATGGCCGGGATGCGTGGTGAAGTGGGACGCGACCGCCGGTTGCTGGCCAAGGGTCGCGTCGAGGCCTTCATATCCGTCCTCGAGGAGATGCGGGATGGTGGGGTCGGCGCGTTCGATCGCGGTTGGACGGCGGCTCCGGTCTCGGTCGACAAGGGGGTGCTCCCGGTCCGCGCGCCGGGAGAGAAGGGCGCCGGCGGGGACGCGGCGTGCCGGGTCGTTTCTCGCCTGCTCGGAGAACTTCCGGTCAACGACGGCCTGACGGCTCTCACCGTGGTGGTCGAGGCTGGCAATCTGCCGGAGCCGGTTCCTATCAACGATCGGCTCGATCCTCTGCTGCCGACATCGGTGGCGGTCGTGGGACCGGGCTCGTCGCTCTATCACGCCGGTCTGTTCGCCGTGGAGGCGCGTCTGGACAGCGGTGTGCGGATGGGGCTGCTGCCGGGCCTGGAGCGTGACCTTCAGGGTCCGATGCTGCCGCTCGCGCTCTGCAATCTGCTGGATCGGGAGCCCGGGAGCGCCAGAGGCAGGGGTGTTGCGGAACTGCACCTGCGGATTTTCGTCGAGGGCCTTTGCTCGGTGATGCGCCGCAACTGGCGCTCGGCGGAGCGGTTTCCCGTGTCGGTCTCGACCACGCTTCGGGATTTCCTGCGCTGGTTCTATCCAGGGCGGACGCCCCGCCCCAATGAGTACTGGCCGCGCCTGATGGCCGCGTCTGCGGCTCTTGATCGGCCGGAGGCTCGGATTCCGTGGCGTGATCCGGAGACTGGCCGGTCCGGGCTTCGCAGAGTCGTGTCGTTCGGGGACATTCCGACGCGTCCTCGGGCTCTGGATGACGAGATCAGCCTCGTCGTGCACCTGCCGCCGGGGTCTACCACCGGGCCGCAGATCAACCGTGGGCGCCTGCGGTACTGGGGCGCGAAGTCGGCGCCGGCGTACCGCGCGCTTCTTGCACTGGCCTATCAGTGGTTTCGTCCCGGTGTCACGCGCGTTCCTGGGCCTGGTGGCCATGGGTGGGTGCAGAGCCAGGATCCCTGCGTGTATGAGCCGTACTCGTCCGAGCGCATTGTTGGGCTCGTTTACCCGACGTCGACCTACGGCCGGCGGCGCGAATTGGTGGCGCGGTCCTGGCGTGTGGTTCGGACGCTTGAAGCGGCCGGGGACGTCCGGATCGTGGGGAAACGCATCCTGCCGCCGCTGGAGGATCTCGCCGTGAAACTCATGTAGAGGGGCGGCCTCATCCTCCGGTGGGAGGAATGACGCTTAATGGTGCGGGTGGTTTTCAGGCCCCTGCAGAGCTCGCCGTCGGCGGGCGTGCGGGGACGTTTTTGTGTTTTCCGAAATGACGCTTAATGGTGCGGTTTCTGACGCTTAATGGTGCGGTTTCTGACGCTTAATGGTGCGGTTTCTGACGCTTAATGGTGCGGTTTCTGACGCTTAATGGTGCGTTTTGTGTCGTTTTCCTCAATGTTTCCGGGCTTTTTCGCCGCCGTCGACATTCGACAGTCGACGTTCGACTCTTTTAGAGTCGATACGTCGATCTGGCACGTACGGGTACTGCTCGATTCCGGCGTTGCCGGCGATCCCGCCCTTGAGGGGCGGGTCGCCGCCGGCGCGGATCTGCAAGGAGCCGAATCCGGGAAATCCTGCGGGCGGTCCTCGGAATGAGTCCTCGGCGGAATGAGTGGTTCTCGGCGGCGCAACTCGCCGGTGTGGAGTGGTCGGTTTGCTGCGGCTCGCGGTCGCCGGCGTCACGGGTGGATCGTGACGGTCGCGGCGAGGCGGCGGATCTCGGCGTGGTCGCCGGTGGGCCACAGGTCGTCCAAGGTCAGGCGATGTCCGGCGTTGTCGGTTGTTGCCAGCGGTTCGTCGCACAGGTCGTGCAGGGCGCTCATGATGGCGGCGCCCAGCGTGGCGATGCCATCGCGGAACGGCGTGGGGTCGCAGGTGAAGTTCACTCTCGCGCCGTCGACGGTCATCGTGAAGGGCTTGTGCCCGTCGATGGTGATGTTGTTGATGCCGGCGATTACTTCGGCCGGCGTCATCGACGTGTCCATCTTGTGTGCGGCGGCGAGTTCGCCGACGCGGTGGTCGGGGACGCCCATCCCGCGCAGGGTGAGCAGGAACGCACCTGTGAGGATGGGTTCGTCGGTCTTCCGGAGCGGCCTGGTCGAGTGATCCCGTGGTGGTTTTCTCATGGTGGGCGGTTACCGAGCGGGAGGTTCTGCTGGTGGCAGCAGGATGCGTTCGAGGGTCAGGAGCCTCTGGTCGACCTTGCCGAAGCCGATCTCCACGGCCCGAAGGCGGGTGTCGAGGTTCTGGTGGTCCTCGCGCATGTCGTCTCGCAGGCTCTCGATGGCGGCGCGATTCCTCCCGATGGCGGCGCCGTTGCTGTCGATCCGAGTGCTCAGGTCTGTTCGGACGTCGTCGATGCGGCGCGTCAGGTCTGTTCGGACGTCGTCGATCCGAGTGCTCAGGTCTGTTCGGACGTCGTCGATGCGGCGCGTCAGGTCGTTGCGTGCGTCGTCGATGCGCGTGTTGATGCTGGTGTTCAGCAGGCCGCCTACGACTAGGCCGGTGCCGATGATCGTGCCGATGATGGCTTTCGTGTCGCTGGTCATGTTCTTCAGGTCGTACGGTAGCACGGGTCCGGTGATCCGGGTGATCCGGGTGATCCCTTCTGTGAGGGAAGTAGGGGTGGGGCGGGGTGGGTCGGATCGGATCGGATCGGTTGGGATGATCCCGGGTGCGCCGGGGTGCAGCGCGCCGGCGTGCGGAAGGTCCTGCTCGTGTTCTACCAGGAGTGGGCGGGCGTCTCGGTCTCGAACGTCGGCGCTTCCCGGTTCCGGTCCGCGGATTGCGGCGATCCGGCCCGTGGCGGGCTGACGGCGCCCGGTGGCGGGGCCAGCTGTTCGATTCCGAGCAGCGTTCGGTCGATCTGTTCGTGGTCCGGAAGGTCGCGTGTGTCCCCGTCGTGAACGTAGTGGCGCACGAGCTGTGCGTGTGGGTGCGAGTGGCTGGCCTCGTTGAGTGCCGTCCAGAGTCGGTCGCGGTCTGCGGCGCTGACGCCAGCGGCGTTCAGGTTCTGGAGGTCGACCGCCATGCCCGTGTCGTGGTCGAACTCGGAGGATGCGATCCCGGTGACCGCGTGAGACGGCGTGCCGCCCAGCGCGGTGATGGTCACCGGGTCACCGTGCAGCCCGATGCGGTCGTTCATGCCGACGGTGAGCTCGACAGGTGGTGTGTGGGGGTCCGCGGCCGGCACGCGCATAACCATCGTCATCGCGCCGTCGTTGCCGGCGCCGACGTGGTACTCGACGTCGCCGCTGCACAGCTCGGTGTGCGCCTGCCAGGCGCCGGCGACGTCGCAGCCATGCTCGAAATCGCCTTCCGGGCCGAAGAGCAGCGTCTCGGGGGAACCGAGGCTCTCGTCGGTGTAGAACCCCGCGGCGGCGACGCCCTCGTCGGTGACGGCGCCGTGCCTGGCGAAGTCGCTGACGGCGACCATGCGGTCGATCGCGGCGGTCACGTGGCCGAGGGTCTCGGCTGTGATTCTCATTTCGTCTCCTTCAGGTGGTCCGCGTGCTGCGAGCCGGCGCGAGTGTACGGAAATGTGCGGCTGGACCGGTTGGTCCGCGCGCGGCAGGCGGTCTCTTGGGATCCGCCCGGAGGCCGGTGGCCGGCGGCGTGGCGTCCCGGCCGGCTATGCCGGTCCCCGCGTGGGGAAGGCAGCCGAAGGCGGATTGCTCCGCCGGGCTACCCCGTCGCCCCTCCCGTCCGTCCACTCCCATTCTCGCCTTTCCGCTCACCCCTCCCGTGGTGCTCGTCCGTTCCCGCGCCGATGTCCGAGAGGCGCGGTTGCCCCTTGGGGGGCTTTCGGCGCTTCTTCGGGGTCGAACCGGCGGTTGCGTGCGTTCCATCGCCAATACTCCTTTTGGAGGTGTGGCGTTGGGCTGGATAGCTGCGGTCGGCGAGACGGCGGGTGAGCGCCGGCGGCGCATGCGCACCGCGAGCATGTTTCTCGAGGAGTTGTTCGAGCCGGTCGCAGTGGACTCGTCTCGGGCGCATGCAGAGCGTGTGTGCGTCTTCTGCCGCAGCCGTAATCCGGAGGACGTCGGGAAGCCGGGCCGTGATGTGCAGATGCAGATGTTTCCGCGTGTGGCTGAGGTTGCCGGCACGCCTGTCGGGCGTTCTGTGGAGGGGTGGCGCAGGTCCCGGACGGACTACCTCGAGCGCGTCTTCGAGCACGTCAATGCGCGCGGTTGGGACGTTTTCGTCGGCGTGAACACGTTCCGGCCGCTGGATCGTGCGGGTGGTGGAGATGCCCTTGGCCGCACCCGAGAGCACCTCGGAAGCGTGCTGCGGGTACAGCTCGATCTCGACGGGTCACTCGCGGAGAACGCAGGGGCTTTGGAGCTGATGCGCGAGGACGCCATCGACGGCCTCGTTCCCGCGCCCACGTTCGTCCTGCGCTCGTCCCCGGAGAAGTACCAGGTGCTGTGGAGCGTTGACGGCGATGAGTGGACCGCAGGGCAGGCGGAGCTCTACAGCCACCTGCTGGCGGTGCGCTACGGGGGCGACGAGGTCGTGACTCCGGCGACGCAGGTCATGCGGGTGCCGGGCTTCCGCAACGCGAAAGTCGAGTACCGCGGGCAGGACGGCTCTCCGGTGGTCGAGCAGGTCGAGCTGTCGTCGAAACTCTGGCCGTTGCGGCGGGCTGCGGGTTGCACTGTCGAGTCTTTCCGGCCGCTGGAGGGCGTGGTGCCGATCCCGGAGCTGCGCAAGGGCCTCGAGAAGTGGGTCAAGGCGGACCAGGCGCTCGGCGTCTCCTGGTCGCAGGTGGACGCAGCTCCGCGGCTGTCGGCCGAGATGGCTCGCGAGAACGAGGGCTGGCGGTTGCGCTTGCGGACCGCTGCCGCCGCAGCCGGGGTGGTGCTGCCGGCGCGCATGCGGGGTACGGTGCCGGAGGTTCCCCACGCGCGTTTCTCGAACGGCTGGCCCGGCCGGGCGGTCGATCTGCCCCGCGGCGCGGTCAAGGTTGCCGTCCAGCCCGTGTCGCGGCCGGTCCGTGTGGGGGAGGCAGGCCCTGATGGCGCGGCGCCCTCGGGGCCGGCGTCTGCCGACCGGGGGGCTGCTGCGGTTGCGGGTGCGGACCGTGCGGCGCCGGCGGCGTCGGGAGGTCGCTGGGTGAACCGCCGCGGGGTGCCGACGTTCGTTCCCGAGCGGGAATCGCGCGTGGCCCGGCTGCGGCGTGTGGGCGTCGCCGAGGGGTGGATCCGGGCAGGGGCGGGCTCCGGTCCGGTCTCCAAGGATGGGCGCAAGCCCTCGGAGTACGACAAGCAGGACTGGGGGCGTGTGCTCCAGGCGCTGGAGAACGGCCAGGTCCCGGCCGAGATCGTCAAGGCGCTCGCCAGGGTGCGTTCGGCCGGCGACGGCGCGAAGGCGGACCCGCTCGGCTATGCCCGCAAGACGGTCGGGCGTGCGCTCAAGCGTCTCGGGGAGAAGGCCGCCGAGCGCGGCGAGGTTGCCGCCGAGCCGGTCACTTGCGAGCCTGCTGGAGAGGTTTCCGGCCCGGCGTGGCAGGATGCGGCGTTGCTGCGCGCCGGCCGCCCTGCCGATGTTCCGGTGGATCCGGAGGTGTCGCCTTCAAGGGCCGGCTCGACCCGGGCGGCGGACGCGCCGTCCCGGCCGACCCAGACGTTCGGGCGGTGATCGTTCGGGTGGCGATCCCGGCGCCGGTTTCGTTCGGTGTCGATCGCCGACCCGCGTTCCGTAAGCTTGTGCCGTTGCGCGGCGCGGGTAACCGAGTCCAACAAGCCGTGCGGAGGAGTTGCGAGCATGGTCGATCAGCACGAAGGCAATGGCGCTGCGGATCTGGAGCAGCGGATGGTCACTCTGGCGTATCCGCGGAACTTCGCGGAGTTTCGCGAGTTCTTCGATCAGGGGTACCAGGTGGCGACGACCCCCGAGCAGCGGATCGCGTGGGGCCTGCAGCCGGCCGACGACGTGCGGGTGCTCTCGCAGGAGCAGGCGTTGCGCGTGCTGTTCGCCGAGCCGGGGGATCCGATCCTCGACGAGCTCGACGAGGAGTGCTATTCGGACCCGAACTGGGACGCTGCGGCGGCCAAGGCGCCGGACGATGCGGCGATGGAGCGGATTGCCGAGCGCGAGCGGCGCCTCGATACCACCATCACCGTGCGGGAGATGCGGCGTTCGTCGGAGCCGGCCGGCGGCGGCGGTCTGGATCCGGAAGGGGAAGTCCGCGGGGTCGCGGCGGCCGCATCCGTGTGACGCGCGGTGGTGGTGGGTGATCCCGGTGCGGGAGGGGCATCGCCGTGGCATCTGAAGGTGTGGTGACCGCGCAGGGGCGGGGGCACCGGGGCGGCCGGGTGGAGCCGGCCGGAGGCTGGCGCCTGGGGACGAAGACCTCGGCTCCGCCCGAGTCGGGACCCGACGAGCAGCTGACTCCTGAGGAGGCGGCCCGGCAGGATGCTGCGGATGCCCTGTCGGCGAAGCGGCGCTCGGACCGGATGGCCCGCCAGGACGAGGCGGACCTGCGGCTCGAGCGCCATCACGTCTCCGAGGGGCGTTCCCCCTTCAAGACCCGTGAGACCGGCCAGGAGCCCCGCTCTCCGTTCGGGGGCGATCCGGCGGAGGAGCGGCGCAACGCCGCCAAGGCCATGCGCGGCGAGTCCTCCTCGGTCTGGGTGCAGGACAGCCGCGCGGGGTACTACCGCGAGTCCTGGGAGGAGCGGGACGCCGAGCGCCTGACGAACGAGGGCGAGGCGGCGGTGTCGGAGCTGCGCAAGGCGGTGCGGGGCGGTCTCGCCGAGCTCGTGCGGGTGCGCAGCGTCGTGCTGGCGGACCGCTTCACCGCGAGTGCGGCGGAGATGGCGCGCCTCGAGGGTCAGCCCCGGCAGGAAGACGACGGCAGGCGCGCGAACCGGCGGGACCGTGCGGCGGTGGTCGCCGACGGGTTACCCCTGGCGCCGCCGTTGGGACGGGCGTTGGCCCACGTCGAGGCGGACCCGGCGCTGGTGGCCCTGGCGGCGGGCCGCTATCCGGGGGCGGAACTGGAACCTCCGTTGCGCGAGGAGTGGCTGCAGGGTGCGGGCCGGGCGGATGTGGCGATCGATTCGGTGGATGCGATCGAACGCGCACTCGATGACGTCGAGGCGGCGCACGCTGCGCGCTGGCGGGACGATCCGGGCGGGGCGGCGGCCGTCGAGCGACGCTGGGAGCGCGAGCGCGAGGTGTTGTGGGAGGCGGCCTCCGGGTCGCCGGTGCCGGAGGAGGCGCGTCTGCTGGTAGAGGGCATGCGGGAGTACGCCGCCGAGCTGACCGAGACGGGCAGGGGCGTCGGCTACGTGGCGCGGCTGCACACGGCGGTGGGCCGCGATCCGGAGTCGTCGCCGATCGAGGCCGATGCGCTCGACCGGGCGCTCGACCGGTATCCGGACCTGGTGGAGGGAATCCGCGCGGTCGATCCGGACTCTTCGCTGTGCGTGGCGCCGGCCGGGGCCGGCCCCGGGTACGAACGACTGCTCGAGCGGGCGCTCGACGCTGCGCGGCCGTTGGTGGTGGACGGGCGCGAGTCGGGTGTCACTCTGGGGTCGGGGATGATTCGCGCGCGTGTGAGCGTGGCGGTCGCCGAGGCCGTCGAGGCGCTCGAGCGCGCGCCGGAGCGGGGCTCCGAGCGGAGCTCGTCCGCTCCGGTGCAGCGTGCGGATGCTTCGGCGGCTGCCGATGAGCGGCGGCTGGAGGAGCGGTTCGCGCAGGCCGACGTCCGGTTCGAGGACCTGGTCGTGGCGCTCGAGGCGCGGGACGTGCGGTTCGAGGTCGATTCCTGGGAGACCGGCATCGTCCGGCCGTCCGGATCGGGAGCCGTGGTGGAGCTGTCCGTGGAGGCGTTCGGGGTCGAGCAGCGCCGGGTGGATGGCGAGCGCAAGGTCGTTCCCCTGCCGGTGGGCTCGCTCGACGAGCGCCGGGAGGCGGTCGCCGGCGCCATGCGGGGCGTGAGCCGAGCGTTGACGCCTGGGGAGGGTTTCGAGCCGGAGCTTGTCTCCGGTGCGGCGGAGCGTTTCGGGGCGCGCATGGCGGCACGGGTGTTCGATGAGGCGTTGCCGGTGCCTGAACGCGTTTCCAGCGCCGCTGAGGCTGCCGCCGCGCGTCTGGCTCTCGAACTCGGTGTCGATGCAGCAGACGCCGCCCGGCGGCGTGAGGAGCGATCCGCAGCGCGTGCGGCGGGGCTGGAGCGCTTCGAGCAGGTGCTCGACGGCGTGGGCGGTTCGGTCGCCGTGGCGGTGCGCGAGCCGCCCCCTGCTCATTCGGGTCGGGCTGCCGAGTACCGGGTCGCGCGTGACCGGGACTCCGGCCGGTTGGCGGGGACCGTTGTGGTCGATGCGCGTTACGCCGCCGGGGACCCGTGGCTGTCGAACCAGGAGCTGGCCGCCGGCCACGGCGAGGCGTATGTGGCCGTCGGCCGTGCGCTCGGCTCGGTGGACCGGGAGGGGCGGGGCGAGGACTGGTCGAAGGTGTACGGCGCCGTCGCTTCGACCGGAGCGCCGGGCGGTGCCGTTGCCGTGGGCGCGGTCTCGTGTGCCGCGGACTCGGCCCAGTACGCCGCTTTGGGCAACGCGAGGGCATATGCCGCCGCGGTGCGCGAGCAGGTGCGGGCGGACGGGTTTGCGACCGAGCAGATGAAGCGTGCGTGGCCTCGCGAGCGGCGAGAGAGCACGCCCCGGCGGGTCGAGCGGGTGGGCGGGAAGGTCGAGGTCGATCCGGCCTGCCTGGCGGCGCTCGGCGCTCCCTGCCGGGTGCAGTCCGTTCTGGAGCGTGACGGCAAGCGCCTCGCCGAGGACATCGGCCGTTCGGTGGGTCAGGTGGAGAAGCTGGCCCGGCGCGCGGGGCGCGAGGGTGCGCCGGCTGCGGTGCCGGAGAATCCGGCCACGCCGCCGTCTCCCGCGCACGGTACCGCCGAGGCGCGGGACCGGGAAGCTTCGTATCAGCAGCAGGCCCGGTAGTCGGGACGTCGGTCCCTGGCGATGGCGCTTCGTCCGCTTCGCCTTCGGTCTCCAGCGCGCAGCCGCACCCGCCGCCGTCGTCCTCGAACGGCAGGGAGCAGCGTTTCTCGAGGCGTTCGCGGAACTCGGACAGCGGCAACGGCTGCTTCTTTCCTCCGCTACGGTCCGTGAGGATGGACACGTTGCCCAGCAGGTCCCGCAGGTTGTCTTCTTCGCCCTCGGCCTCGAGGTAGCGGTCCGGGTGGGTGCGGTAGAGCCGCGCCCAAGTGATGCTGGCCCGCCTTCACGCACTGGCCTGCGCAGTTGGCGTGGCTGAAACCCTCGCCGTAGGCGTCGGGGACCCGGAGCCCTTCGCGGCGGGCCCATTCGATGGCCGTCGGCTTGGCGATGCGGAAGTCGATCAGGGGCGCTTGCGCCGTCTAGCCGCGGGTGGCCAGCACCTGCTGGTGGCGCTCGAAGCGGTCGATCTCGGTGAAATCGAGCCCGACGTGATGCCGGCTGGCTGCCGGGTCGCGGTTCTCCTTGCGCCAGCGGTCGATGATCTTGCGCTTGAGCACTTTCGAGCACGGGTCGAACTGCGAGTTGCCCAGGAAGCGTTCGTCGGCGAAGACCTGCCAGGGCGTGCGGCCGTCGCACAGGCGGGTGATCGGGGAGCCGATGTTGGCGGCGGCGGCTTCGAGGAAGCGGTACACGTCGGGCGCTTCGGCCCGTGTGTCGGCGAAGAGGAGGACGAGGTGGTCGGCGGGCCGCATGATGCGGTCGCGCACCAGGCGCGCCGCCGCCCAGGAGGTGACGCCGCCGGAGAAGGAGACTACGTGCTGCATGGTCTTTGGTATCCGTAAAGCATGCGCCACTCGGGTGCGTGTTGAGGGTTGGGCCGGCCCGTTGCCGGCTTTTTCCGCCGTCCGGGGATTTTTTTCGTCCGGGAGAGGTGGATCCGGGGGGCCGCTCCCTTACCCTTGCGCCGTTTCTGGGAGGCCGGGTCCGGGACGCGTTCCCTGTTGGCCGTTCTCCCGCGGTTGGCGGTAACCGTTGACGAGGAGGTCGAGATGGCGGATGGAGCAACCAGCGGCGGCGGCGGGTTCCGGGGGCAGCGCTCGCGCGGCGTGACCACGGGGCCGACCCGGGCGGCGGCGGTTCAGGCGTGGGGCAAGACGATCGCGAACGAGGTGCGGAGGGGGCAGAACGTGCTGCAGCACCCGCAGGCGTCCCCGCCTCCGCAGGGGCTGCCCTACGAGCGTGACGGGCAGAAGCAGGGCCCGAACAACTTCGGCGGCACGCGCGGGCTGGTGCTGCGCACGATGGCCGCCCAGAAGGGGTACGAGGACACCCGCTTCGCGACCGAGCGCACCGCGCGCGACTACAACGAGATGCACGGCGACGGGGAGAAGGTCCGGGGCAGCGTCGTCCAGGGCCGCAAGCAGGACGTGGTCATCCCGGTGCCGGGCCAGAAGGGCGCCGACGAGCCGCGGATGGTCACGGTGAAGGACCGGCTGACCGAGGACGGTCCCAACTTCGACGTGCGCGGGAACCAGGTCGACGGCCAGAAGGGTGACATCCGTCGCGACTCCAACGGGGCGATCGTCGAGAAGCTGGTCACGATGGAGGGCCAGCGGCGGGGCCAGGGGACGGTCGACTACTACAACGTCGACGATCTGAAGCTGCCGTCGCGCGAGCCCCGGTCCGAGGCGCCGCAGAACCGCCGCGACTACCTGCTCGCCGACGTGATGGCGAAGGCCCGGCGTCCGGTGCAGGGCGCGCCGGCCGATTCGGCCGACCCGGCGCACCAGCCGCTGCAGGTGCGCGAGACCAAGGACCTGCCGGGTCGGGCGGAGCTGAGCCTGGAGCAGAACGTCGACATCGGCAACGGCAAGACCGTGCCGGAGGCGTACGTGCTGCGGGCGGGGCCGGAGGACTCGTTCCCGTCGAAGGAGCACCACGCCGGCGCGTTGATCCACGAGACGAACCGGTTTCACATGTGCCGGGACGGCAACCCCGACGCCATCGCGGTCGCGAAGGCGGCGCCGGGCGAGCGGGAGAAGATGCCCGAGTTCGGGCGCTCGGAGTTGGCCGCCTCGGCGGCGACGATGGACCGGATGACCGAGGTCGGGTACAAGTGGCACCCGCCGCAGTACTCGCCCGAGAATCGGCGCGACATCCGCGAGGCGCAGGCGGCGCAGCTGGAGAAGCCGGGCGGGCTCGACGAGGTCGGGCAGCAGGCCAACCGGACGTACCGGCTGTCGGCGGGCCGGGCGGCGACGACCTACGAGCAGCAGCAGCGCAACCAGGACCGGGCGATGGGCGCTGAGCAGACCCGCCGCGCCCTGGCCGGTGCGGGCGGTGAGCGCGTCCCGGGCGATGCGGCCGAGCGGACGGACACCGAGCGGCGCGTTGCGGCGCCGGTGGCGGGGACCCCGGCGCGCGAGCAGAAGCCGGACCCGGCCGAGCGCGCTGCGGCCGAGCTCTACGACAGCAACCGCAAGAACGTGACCGACAAGACCATGGAGCAGCTGGCCGCCCGGGGCGGCGAGACGCCGACCAGGGAGCAGTTGCAGGCGAAGCTGAAAGCGCTCAACGAGGCGCAGCCGGAGCGTCCGGTGGGCCAGCAGCTCGACCAGGGCAAGTCGTTCGACGACGTGGTGACCGAGGCCCGCGGGAAGCCGGCGCCGGCGAAGGCGCAGGAGGCGCCCGCGGCGCAGCCGGCCGGCAGCTGGAAGGACAAGGTCAAGAGCGCGGTCGGGCTCGGCGAGACGCCGCCGAACCCGGAGACGCCGCCCTCGCGCGCGGCCGGGTCGGCCGAGGCGCAGCAGCGGCGGTCTCCGCAGCGGTCGCAGCCGCAGAAGTAGGGCCGCAGCCGTTGCTGACGGCTGGATTCGGGGGGCCGCGGGCGCCAGGGCGCTCGCGGCCCCCTTGCTGTTTGACGTCCGGTGTGCCTGGGCGTAAGCTGCGGAACTGGGGAGAGCGAGCGTGGTAACCGTGAGGAGGTGTCTCGTTGCGGGTCCATTTTCCCCAACCGATTTCGCGATACTCGTGGTCGGATTCCCGGCAACCGACATGCGGGAGCAGAGTCGGTAATTCGGAAGACCGAGATGGGAATCGAGCCTGGAAGGACGGATCGACCAGCGGAGCAGGAAATGCGAGCCGAGGAGTTGGGAACATACGAGGAGCTGCTGCCTGCTGCGCGTCTGTCCAACGCCGCAATCAGCGACGACACTGTCAAGAGTATTGGAATTGTCCGTAGAGGGGTAGCCGGCGCAAACAGCTCTACGCTTCGGTCGCGGCTGTGCCGTGCAACCTGCGGGTGGAAGAAGCCAGCTACCGAGGTGGAGTTCGATCAGGCACTGCGTGCGGAACAGCCGGACAGCCGGCAGACCAACATTCTCGACGTTTGGGCGACGGAAGCTACGCCGGAAGAGGTCTTTCGGGCATGGGCCGAGGGAGTCTATACCCCCCGCGTATTGGCCGCGGCGCTGCACCGTGCCGGACTGCATGTGTCGAAGGCTGCCAGGTTTCTCAACAAATTTGACCAAGAGCCCGGATGACGAACGAGAGTGAGCAGCTCGCGCTACCGGATAACGCCCGTGCGCTGTGGCGCGCCACGCGGGATATTACCCGTCGGGGAATTGCGGAACTGACCGGCGGAAGTTCGAGCTATGCGATCGGCGGAGGAACAATTCTGGCGGCAAGGTGGAAGCATCGCAGCAGTAAGGATATCGACATCGTCGTAGCTGAACAGACGAATCCAGGAGAAGCCCTGGGAGACTCGGACAGTAGTTTCAGACGCGAGATTGAAGCGTTGGGCGCGAGTGTGAGGCGCAAGGCGCGGGGGAAACTGGTCAGCGCGGAATGGGAAGAGCAGAAGATTGACATCTGGGCGACGGTACCGATACCGGCAAGCGGCGCCGGAACGGCCATCGTTGACGGCAAGAGAGAAACGCTCCTGTCGACGGTGCAGATCCTGCGGGGAAAACTCGAGCGAGGCGAGGATTGCCTGGTACGTGACGTGTACGACGTCCTAATAGCAGGAAGACTCGACCGAAAGAGTCTGGTCGCGGCTGCGAATGGCGCGGGTTGCGTCTGGACGAGGACCATAGCCGGAATATGGGAGGCGGCGAACACGAGGATAGCCGCCCGGGCAGCGGTCCTCGACACGGTCACACCACTGGAGCAGCCTCAAGGACTGGGCGTCGACGCGGCCGATGCACTTCGAAAGGCGATCTACACCCGGCTCGAGATCGGCGTTGAAAGAAACCATATCGTGGTGCGCGGAAGAACCGGATTCGGTGACGAGGAACCGGTCATCATTGCTGGGAACAGTGAGGACGCTTTCGACCGGCTGGGCCTGAATGGGTACCTGGCCGATCAGCGATCGGCTGGGAGAGGGGTTCGGGGGATTCGGGAGCAGGCGGAAGAAGCCCGCGGGAAGTTCGGTGAGTACACCCGAATCTACGGTGATACGGAAGTAACCGGCAAATCGTTCGACGACGCGGCGATCGAGGCCCGTGGGAAGCAGGCGCCGGCGAAGCCGCAGGAGGCTTCCGCGGTGCAGCAGCCCGGTAGCTGGAAGGACAAGGTCAAGGTCGTGGTTGCGCTGGGTGAGACCCCGCCGGACCCGGAGACTCCACCGTCGCGCGCGGCCGGCACGGCCGAGTCCCAGAAGCGGCGGACCCCGCAGCGGTCGCAGCGGCGGAAGTAGGGCTGCAGCGGTTCCTGACGGCTGTGTCTACGGGTTACGGGCGCGATGGCGCTCGCGGGCCTTTGTTCTTGCTTGGGCTTGACCTTCTGGGCGGGAGGATCGTGGCCTGGTTGGCCCGCCTTGAGTAGTTTCTGATCATCCCGACCGCGATGCCCTGCACCTGCACGCGGTTTGCGTGGACCACCACCGGTTTCGTCCCAGGATCGTGGGGTTGCAGGCGGACCTGGCCGTCCTCCTTGTGGAAGGTCGTTACGGTTGTCGTCGATCCGTCGATCAGGGCGAGCACGGTCTCGCCGTTGTTGGCCGTGGCGCGGTTCTCGACGATGATGATGTCGCCGTCGTGCAACTGCTCGTCGAGCATCTTGTCGCCGTGGACGCGTAGCGCGTAGGTCTCGTCTCCGGCCACAAGGTCCTCGGGGACGGTGATGGTCTCGCGGGCGTCTTGCGTTGGGGTCGCTTTGCTCTCGGAAATGTCGCCCCGTAGCGGAATCCCGATTCCGGGGCGTTGTTCCGTTGCGGGGACGACCCTGATGGATCTGGCGTGGTTCTTCTCGCGCTTGATCCGGCCTCGGGTCTGCAGGCGTTTGAGATGCTTGTGCGCCGTGGAGGCTGACGCGAGTCCGAAGTTCCGGCAGATCTCGTTGAGGGTCGGGCCGTGCCCGTGCTCGTCGATGAAGCTCGTCAGGTACTTCAGGATCTCTTGCTGACGCTTGGTGAGCGGTTCCATGTTGCCTCCGCTGTCAGCGATTGCTCGAGTCGCGGGCCGATTCGTTTCATGAACGTGTGGAATCCGCATACGCCGGTCAGCACCTTGTACGTACGGTGCGGGTTCTTCGGGCGCCAGACTCCGGGCGGCGTCCAATCGCGGCGACCTCGGCGGGCGTTCACCATGCCAGCTCGGTGACCCTGATCCCGGTCGTTCGGGGATGGTCGCGGACGATGGTCTCGCGAACGTGATGACGCTGGGCGTCGCCAGCTGCGCGGCGGGGGTGGGGGTCCGGCATAGTGGGTTTCTGCAGTTCGGTGCTGCGGGAGTCATTCGAGCGTGCGCATTTCGAGGATCCCCGTCACGGTGACCGCCAGAATCAGGATTGCGCCGCAGTGGAACGCTGTCAATGCCCCGAGCTGGCGGAAGCTGAGGTCGGAGCCGTGGACCACCAGGTCGATGGCGGCGTGGGCGCCGGGCAGCAGGGCCGCGGCTGCTGCGGCGTGCACGGGTTCGAGT
Organism: Vicinamibacterales bacterium; assembly: GCA_965116825.1. Taxonomy (GTDB): domain Bacteria; phylum Acidobacteriota; class Vicinamibacteria; order Vicinamibacterales; family UBA8438; genus WTFV01. The sequence goes on along the minus strand of OZ220736.1, from coordinate 200,138 downwards.
CCCGTTTCGTGTGCGAGCAGCGCGATGGGCAGCGCCGCAGTGAATGCGATGGCGTGGCGCAGCGCGTGCGTCGTGGGGTCACCGTGTGGGCGTTGGCGGTCCGGGGGATTCATCGCGGGAGTCTACGCAGCGGTGGTCCGTATGCTTGCGCCATGGACTACGGCATCGGGGGGATGAATGTGTTCGACGCCGGTTTTCTGGCGCTGGCCGGCTTGCTGTTGTTCGTCGGGCTCCTCAAGGGGTTCACGCGCCTGTTCGTCGGGATGACGGCGTTGGTCGTCGCCTTCGTGCTGGCGGCGGGCAAGCATGCCGATGCCGGCGCCGTGTTGCTTGCGCGTTTCTCGATGTCGGACCTGCTGGCGAACGTCATCGGCTACGTCGTCGTGTTCCTTGGCGTGATGCTTCTCGGGGCGGTCGCCGCTCCGCTGGTGCGGGCGGTGGTGCGCATCGCCATGTCGGGCTGGGCGGACCGGCTGGCCGGCGGTGCGGCGGGGATCGCCGGGGCGGTGGTGATCGCCGGGTCGTTCGTGGTCCCGGTCATCTCGTATGCGCCGGCCGGGGACGAGCTGCTGGCTGCGTCGCACCTGGCTCCGTACGTGACGGTCGGCGCCGAGATGGCGGCGGCTCTGGTGCCCGAGGAGCTGGCCGAGCAGTACCGCGTTCGGATGGATGCGGTGCGCGGTCACTGGGAGGAGCGGGCCGCGGGGCTTCGCGCGGGGCGGCGTCCGGGCACCGGACCTGCCCGGCCCGTAGATTTCCCGTGGCCGGGCCTGCCGTGGTAGCGGGTGCCGCTCAGGGGTGGCGCGCCGGCTTGCAGGCGCAGCGCAGCGCGGGCGCGAGGGTGCGCCGTGCTTCGGCCCGGCCGGGCAGGCAGCAGTGGAACATCCGCCCGAGCACGGTCTCGTCGGCTCCGGTGCAGGCGGTGTAGGCGTGCCGGCCGGCGACGTAGACCTCGATGTGGCGGTGGTCGGTCACCGCGACCACCAGCGCTGTCGTGGTGGTCTGGCCGGCGGGTCCGCCGAATCCGAGGCTGGCGTCGCTGAAGTCGGCGGTCCAGGCGCGGACGTCGACGTCCTCCGGGCGTGTTGCGCCGGGGAGGCGCCGGACCGCATCGTCGATCGTTTCCTCGAAGGTCCTCGCATTCCTCGGCTTGGGTCCAATCGTTTCGCCGCGTGCCGTTCTCGCGCGCAGCGTGGTGCCGTGGAGCGTGTAGGCGTGCGGCCGCTCGTGCTCTTGTCTCGGCGCCGTCTCGGCCGGCGTGGTGTTTCGGGTTACCAGCCACAGGCTCGTGCGTCCGTAGCGCCCGGCGTACCAGCCGTCTCGTTCGCAGCCGGGCAGCTCGCACTCGATCCGCCAGCCGTCCACCTTCAGGTGCAGGAGCGCGAGGTCGCACGCCGGCGTCGTCCATGCCTCGTCGACGTCGGTCGCTTCGTCCGGTTCGATGCGCTCCGGCGCGTGGCGCGCGTCTTCGGCGTTGCGGAACGGTCTCATCGGCGGGGTCTCGGCATGGCGCGGGTCGTCCACCGGCTCGCTCGGATCCGCGATGCGCGGTTCGAAGTTGATCGGCAGCCGGACGACGCCGTCGACGTCCCGGCGCAGGACGTACTCCGAGGGCAGCTCGTCGGTTCCGCTGACCGAGAAGAGGTCCGCGTCGGTGTCGGAGTCGAGGACGTCCTGGTTGACCAGGCAGACGCGGGCGAGGTTGCCGCAGAGGCCTCCGAAGTTTCCCCACTCGGGCTCTCCCGCATGGGGGGCGGGGCCGGAGCAGATGTAGCCTTCGGCGGCCCGGTGTTCGGCCCAGGTTTGGCAGGCGGCGGCGCTCCAGGGGCCGTCGTCCTCGAGCCCTTCCGGGTTGCCGTCCTGCAGGTAGGGGAGCCAGCAGGCGGGGACGTCCTCGTGGAGGACGGCGTTGGGGCCCTTGCGGGCGACATCGTGCGCGGTGCGAGCATGCGGAGTGTGGGTTTCGGTCATCGTGTCGGTGTCCTTGCGGGGTGTCGGTGGAGACCGTGCTTGTGGTGGCCTCGGCGTGTCGGATGGGTGGTGGTCCCGTCGTGCCGGGTCGCAGGGCGGCGTGGGCGCCGCTCCGTACACTCTCGCCGGCATGCCGGGAGGCGAGAGAGCGGGCGGGACGCGGGCGCGTCTGGTCGAGGTGCTGATCGGCGCGGTGTGCGCCGACGGCGGGCGGCTGGCCAGGGTGCGTTCAGAGTTCGAGGGGATGGATCCGGCCAGCAGCCTGCGCCGGCTGGTGCTCCAGGCGGTGGATCCGGAACTGCTCGCCGTTGTCGTCGGGCCGCAGCTTGCCCCGGCGTGGGTGGTTCCCTTGCGGGCGCAGTACCGTCGCTTTCAGCAGGCGTACCCGGCCGACTGGGTCGATGTCGAGAAGGTGTGGCGCGAGCAGCGCTCCTGGTGGCGTCGTGCCGTCTCGTCGGGCGGCTCGGGTGGGTCGGGCGCGGTGGCCCGCCCGTATCCGGAACGCGCTTCCCGCGGTGAAGCTCCGGGCCGCGCCGTTCCTTCGCGCGCGGTGAGTCCAAGGGCGCGTGCGCGTCCCGCGTCGGCGCCGGTCGCCGGCATCCCGGTCGCTCCCGTGCATCGTCCCACTCCGGCCGGTGTCGCTGCGGTGCATGACGCCGATGTGCAACCTGTTGCCGCCGCGCCCGACGTGGTGCTGGAAGGGACGGTGGACGCGGCGGCTGACGAGATACCCGACGCCGGTGGGGAGCAGCAGCGGGTTCAGCAGGAGCGCCCGGTTGGTGAGGATCTTGGCGGGCGTCCTCCGCTTGGGTCGGTTCCTTCGACTACGACGGCGGTTGTCAACGGTGCTCCGGTGGATCCTGCGGTTTCGCCCAGCCGGGCCGGTTCCGGGCGGCTGGCTCGCGATGGTCGTGCGCGCTCAGGCTCTTCTTCGGCCGCCGACGATCGGATCGTGGCGCCGGGGGCGGCCGGCGATCTGCTCGAGCGGCTCCTCAGGGCGATGTTGGACTCGCGCGCCAGCGTGGAGTCGGTGCGCAGGGTGTGGATCGACGCCGACGGCGCTGCAGGCGGCTGGGACCTGTGGGCTCTCGACCCTGCGGTGCTGGAGCGGGTGCGCGCCCTGCATCGGGCGCGGGCGAGGTAGCGGGCGGTGTGGAGCGTCTACGGCCCCGACACTCGGGAGGCGCCGGACCGCCCCGGGACGGAGCGTCCCGGCGGCGACGCGCGGGGCCGTGAGGCTCCGGGGAGGGACCGGCCGTTGCCTTCTCCGGTCGCCGATCCGTCTCCCGTCCCCCTTCCCGAGCCGATGAAGGTCTCGAAGATGCGCGAGCTGCGCAGGGCCGAGACGCACGCAGGCCGGCGTGAGGATCGCCGGGAGGGTCCGAAGGTGGCGTATGCCGAGCGCGTCGCGCTCACTCTGGAGGCCATCGGCATCTTCCGGGTGGTGACGCGCAAGGCGTTGATCGCCCACTGCTTCGACGGGCATCCGTTCGTCGCCAACAAGGCGTTGCGCCAGCTCGAGCGCGACGGGCTGATCGCCTCCCGCCGCGTGGAGCAGGGGCGGTACGGCTACCAGGTGTTCACGCTCACGGGGAAGGGGCGCGACCAGGCCGCGGAGCGGCGCCGTCGGGGCGTGGGGGCGCGCTCGGTGGTCTGTGACGACCAGCGCTTCTGGCAGGGCCTGGCCGACCAGCGGCAGCTGCGGCACGACCATCAGGTCTTCGAGGCGGTGGCGCAGGATGCGGCCGATGTGGCGGCCTCCGGGGGGCGGGTGCGCCGGGTGCGGCTGGAGTCGGAGCTGCGCGGACTGTTGGCTGCGGCCGACGACGCGGGCCGGAGGCAGGGCGGTCCGGCCGAGGCGAAGCGCAAGCGCGCCGAGGCTGCCGCCGGCGTCGGCCTGCGCGTCTTCGACGAGGGCGTGCCGCTGCCCGACGCGCTGGTAGAGATCGAGGAGCGGTCCGGGCGGGTGGTCACCCGGGCGGTCGAAGTGGCCAGCGGGTCGTACACTCACGCGCAAGTTGCCGAGAAGGAGCGCGCGGGGTTTCGGGTGTATGGCTTCAGGACGGACAGGAACAAGCGGGCGCGGGCGCTGCGGGTCGAGGAGTTCCCCCTGTCGTGGGGCGGGCGCTGAGGCCGGCGGTCCGCTGCGGAGGGCGGCGTAGATGCATCCCTGGCAGGTGGCGTTCGGGTTGTCGCTGGCGACGGTGTTCCCGCTCGGCTACTTCGTGTGGGAGGACATCCGGTACCTCGACGGGCTCTGGCACATCGCGCGGCAGCACTACGGCTTCCATCTGGTGACCGTGCCGCTGGCCTCCGTCGTGCTGATGGCGACGCTCTACTACCAGGTGGCGCGCAAGCTGTTCCTCGGCGACGTGGGCACGCGCATTCAGGTCCTTGACCGGTCGATCCGCGAGGGCCGGGGCGGGGACCGCGAGCTGTCCGAGGCGCTCGGGCGCGAGGACTCGGGTGACTACCACTCGTAGGCGGGCCGTTCGGCATGGGGAGGATGGTCGACGATGAGCGTTTCGTTGCGGGGGCAGCAGCAGTGGGAGGGGTTCCACGTGCTGTGCAAGGCCCCGGAGGTGGCCGGTCTCGATCGCCGGTTGTTCGGCCTGCTGGCGATCGTCTTCATGGTGATCTGGCAGGTCATCGGCTCGTTCCTGATCGGGCTGGCTCTGACCGTCGGGGCGTTCATCCTCTTCCGGCGCATGGGGCATGCAGACCCGCACTGGTTCGAGCTGCTGCGGGTGACCTCGCGCTACGACGTGGCGTGGTGCGACCCGGGCGGGGTCCCGGCCCGTTTCGGTGCCTGCGTGCTCGACGTGTCGCTGGATCGGCTTGCGGATGACGAGGCGGCCGACGAGGCGGACGATGCGCCCGGCGGCGGCGGGGAGGGTGCGGCGTGATCGACCTGTTCAAGCCGAAGGAAGGCAGCCTGGCGACGTACGTCCCCTACTGGGGGTTCATCTCCGACGAAGCGGTGCTGACCACCGACGGGCAGATCCTCTTCTTCGCGGAGGTGACGCCGAACACGGTCGACGGCCGCGCCCCCGAGGAGCTGGATGCGACCACCCAGGGGTGGCAGAAGCTGCTCGGCTCGGTCGTGCATCCGCACCGCGCGTTCCTGGTCTTCGAGCGGCCCGCCGCGCAGCTCGACACGGCGCGCTTCGAGGGCGACACGGTCGGCATGCTTGCGCAGCGCAAGCGGCGTTCGTGGGTCGCCGGCCGGGTCCGCCACATGCGGGTCTATCTGGTGCTGGCGTGCCAGCCGGGCCTGAAGGAGCACGTGCGGCGCGACCAGTCGCGCTGGTGGCTCGACTACGTGAAGACCTGGGTCGGCAAGCGCAAGCGCCAGGAGCACGTGACCTTCTTCCTTCGCGAGGTGGTCGACCGGGCGCTGATCGAGTGCCGCGCCCTGTATGCGGAGCTGGAGACCCTGGTCGACAACGTGACGCCGCTCCGGCAGATGCACGGAGACGAGATCGGGGCGATGCTCTTCCGGCTCGTCAACCAGGGACAGGGCGAGTGGACCCCGATGGACCGCTCGCTGCGCTGCGGTCTCAACTGGCGCGTGGCGGGCGAGACGGTCGCCTTCGAGCGCAAGCACATGCTGGTGGGCGACCGGTTCGTGTCGCTGTTCTCGATGGCGCTGCCGCCGCCGAAGTCGGCGGCCAACGCGCTGGGCGAGCTCTACTCGCTGCCCTACGATTTCACGGTGGTCCTCGAGTGGCGCGGCCTCGACAAGACGGCGGCGCTGTCTCGCATCCGTTCGGTGCAGAAGCACTACAACACGCAGCGCTGGTCGTTCTGGGCCGCGATGACCCAGACCGAGGGGACCAACGTCGCGCTCGACGACGCGCCGTCGGGGGCGGCCGTCGATCAGCTCTACCGGGCGTCGCTCGAGGTGGACACGGTCAACGTGCCCTACGGGGAGCTGAACCTGTCGGTGGCTACCAGCGGCTGGGACCACTCGGCGCTCGACCAGGTGGGCGGACTGGTGCAGCGGGTGTTCACGCAGGCCGACGGCAAGGCGGTCAAGGAGCGCTACGGGCAGTCGGCGATCTGGTTCGGGCGCTTCCCCGGCCAGCGGGTGCAGCCGCTGCCAAGGCCCATCATGATCTCGTCGGGGCAGGCCGCCGCGCTCGCTCCGCTGTTCGGCGGCGCCCGGGGCTACGAGCGCTCGGAGCACCTCGGCAAGCCGGCGATGACGCAGTTCGAGACGCGCTGGGGCACGCCCTACGGGTACGATCTGTTCGGCGGGGGCGATGTCGGGCACACCCTGGTGCTCGGAGCGACCGGCTCGGGCAAGAGCTTCCTGCTCAACTTCTTCCTGCTCCAGGCGCTGCAGTACCAGCCGCGGGTGATGATCCTCGACCTCGGCGGGTCGTACCGCTCGATCACGAAGTTCCTCGGCGGCAGCTACCTGTCGATGAAGGCCGAGGCCGGTGGGGACGGCGAGCAGCCGGGGCTGCGGCCGTTCTCGCTGGCGCCGAACGAGAGGACCTACCAGTTCCTCTCCACCTGGGTCCAGCGGCTGCTGACCATCGGCCAGTACGAGTGCGGGCCGCAGGACGCCGACGACATCCGGCAGCGCATCGCCGACACCTACAAGTATCCGGTGCAGGAGCGGACGCTGGGGACGCTGGTGCGGCAGCTGCCGGACCGGATGTGGGCGCCGCTGTCGCGCTGGGTCGGGGACGGGCCGTGGGCGCCGACCTTCGACGGCCCTCCGGACGAGAAGATGCAGGTGGGCCGGGACGACTGGCAGGTGATCGATCTCGAGGGCGCGCAGGAGCATCCGGACTGGTGCGCGGCGGCGCTCTTCTACCTGTTCGAGCGGTTGCGCCTGGTCGTCGAGGACGACGCCGAGCTCGGGCGGCTGAAGCTGATGGTGGTCGACGAGGCGTGGCGCTACCTGGCGGACCCGGCCGTGCTGACGGTGCTGTCCGAGGCCGCCAAGACGTGGCGCAAACGGAACGCGGCGCTCGTCATGGCGACGCAGTCGGCGGTTGACCTGACCGGGTCCGCGCAGGCGAAGGGGCTGCTGGAGATGCTGCCGACGAAGCTGCTGCTGGCCAATCCGGCGTTTCCGTCCGAGGCGGCCGAGGCGCTGCAGCTGAGCGAGTCCGAGTTCGATACGGTCCGGAACCTGAGGCCGAAGCAGGAGATCTTCCTCCACCGCTCGGAGGAGAAGGTGGTCCTGCGGCTGACGGTTGACCAGGAGACCTACTGGCTGTCGACGTCGGACGCCTCCGAGAGCGCTCTGCGGGCGGAGATGGTCAAGCAGTACGGGCTGCCGGGCGCGCTGGCGCGGCTGGCGGCGGGTCAGCGGCCCGGCGACGAGACGGGGATGCGGGAGATGGTTTCATGACGGTAGCGGCGAGCGGGTGGTCGTGGCGGGCGGCGCAGGCGGCATTGGCGCTGGCGGTCCTTGCGGCTCCGGTACGGGCGCAGCCCGGGGCCGAGTTGCCGGTTCTGCCCGGCGGCGCGGGCGGGGAGGTCGCGGTCGAGATCCCGGACCTGCCGATGCCCGGCGAGGAGCTCGAGGACGAGCAGGTGCGCCAGCGCCTGGCCGAGGTGCAGGCCGAGATCGAACTTCTGGGCGGTCCGGACGCCGGGCAGGGGGCCGGAACGCCGCCGGGGTGGCCGGACCTGAGCGGGGTGGCCGAGCTGCCGCCGATCCGCACCGTGGTGCATCCTCGCAACCAGTCGGTGCCGGTGTTGACGGCGACCTTGCGGCACACGACGATCCAGCTCGGCTCCGACGAGTCGATCGTCGACTTCGTGGTGGGGGACTCGATCTACTTCGACGTGCGCGGGACGGATAACGTCGCCTTCGTCAAGGCGATGGCCACCGGGCGCCGGACCCGGGTGTCGCTGGTGACGGCCGCCAGCCGGACGTACTCGTTCGACGTGTTCGCCACCGACCAGTACCGGCCCGACGAAGTGCTGGTCGTCGAGTGGTGGGCCGGCGACGGCGCCGAGGCCGGCGACGACCCGTCGACGCTGGTGCCGGGCTTCGACCCCGAAGGGCTGGTGCTCGACTTCGCCCCGGCGGGCGTGGTCTCCGGCTACGAGGCTCGGATCCGCGCGGCCGAGGAGGACGTCTACCGCATCGAGGAGGAGGCGGCCCGCGAGGAGATCCGGATCCGCGAGCTCGGCGCGGCCCGTTTCGAGGAGTATCTGCGGGCGTATCCCCGGCGGGTGCAGATGCGCTACCGGCTCTCGGAACAGCTGCGCAACGCGCCGCTGCTGGTCACGCAGATCTGGACCGACGGGCAGTTCACCTACCTGCGGAGCCGTTCGGAGGAGTCGCCGGCGCTCTACTCGCTGACCGGGGCGGAGGGCGAGGAGCCGGTGTTCGTCAACTACACGTTGTCGCCCAACGGGCTGTACGTGGTGGACCACGTGCTCGCGGCCGGGTTCGCGCAGCTGCAGGGGGCGCGCGGGGAGTGGCACCTCTGGGACGTGCCGCCGCTGTCGGCGTTGCCGGAAGTGCCGTTGCCGCGCGGCGCCGGCGAGCCGTCGTGGGTGCGGACGCGCACGTCGAAGCCCTTCGTGCAGCGGCGCGGGAAGCTGCTGACCTGGCTCGGGGTGGCTGGCGCCGGGGCGGTGGTGTCGTGGAAGGTGCTGCGGTGACCCCGCGGGGCGGGGCCGGAGAGGGCGCGGTGAGCGGGATGAGGAGACGGATGGAGAACCAGGCTCGGTGGCGCGCGGGCGGCTTCGCTTGCCTGCTGGCGCTGTCGTGGGCGGCCCTTGCGGCGGGGCAGCCGGCGACGGTCAGCATTCCGGAGCTGCCGGAGGCGTTGCGGGCGCGGCCGGCTGCCGGGCCCCGGGCTGCCCAGCCTGCCGAGGAGCCCTTCGTGGGGCCGATCTCGGCCCACCTTGAGCAGGACGTTGACGGCCAGGACCCGGAAGCTGCGGACCGGGAGGCGGGAGCGTTCGGGGGAGAGGAGCCCGCGGGACCCGGTGCTGCTGGGGTTCCAGTGCCGCCGACGGCGGTTTCCGGCGCGGTGGATGCTGCGGCCGCGGGGGCGGACGCCGACCAGTCGAGGTCGGATGCGGCCGTTTCGGACCCGGGCCCGGCCCCTCCGGTGGTGGGCGCCGAGTCGGACCTGTCGCTGGCCCGTCGGGCGGCGGCGCTGCTGGGCGGGATCCTGGACCCGGCGGCTGAGCGGCGGCGTCTCGTTCCCGTCGGCGGGGGCGCGGCCGACCTGGCGCAGTCGCTCGCCAGGGCGGTCTTCGCCGCGCCGGTCGCAGGGTCGATTCCCTACGTCGTGCAGGCGCAGGTGCACCACGACGTGACGCTGATCTTCCCCGTCGAGTGGCGTCTGGTGCAGGTCTTCGTCGGCGATCCGATGCGCTGGGCGGTGACCCACTCGGGCCCCATCGTGGTGCTCAAGCCGGGCGAGGCCGGCGCGCGCACGAACCTGACCGCGGTGCTCGCCACCGGCGAGGTGCTGCAGATGGACCTCGAAGAGGTCACCGGGCTGGCCGGCGCCCGGCGCATCGGCCGGGTCTACGTCGGTCCCGAGTCGTGGCTGGTCGACCGGATCTTCTCGATGCTCCCGGCCGAGGTCCGCCGCCGGGTGGTGGACTCGCCGGCGACCGTCGCGCAGCTGCTCGCCGACCCGGTCGCCGTGGTGGGGCTGTACGGCGGCACCGGCGCGGTGCCCAACCCGCTCGGCGAGTCCCGGGTCGTCGAGGCGGCGCCTCCGGCTCGTTCGCGGCCGATTTCCGGGCCGGGCGGCTCGGGGGCGGCGGTCGCGTCCCCGCAGCCTGGGCGCGCCGGCGCGTTCGGGCCGTCGGCCCCGCGGCGGTCCGCCGCGCAGTCCCGTTTCGCCGAACCGGCCACCGGGCGTTCCGGCGCCGGGGACGGCGTGTACGTGTCGGGAACCGACGTGGCGGAGCTCGAGGGTCGGCTGCGCCAGGCGCAGGGACGTGTCGAGACGGCCCGGCGTGCGGCCGGGGACCGGATCGCGGCGGCGCAGCTCGGGCTGGAGGCCGACCTCGAGGCTCTGCGCGAGGAGTATCCGCTGCGGACGCAGTTCAGCTACGTGCTCGACCCGCCGCTGGCGCCCTACACCGAGCCGTTGTGGCACTTCGGCGTGTGGCACGACGGGGACCGGACGTACTGGCGGATGCTCGCTCCCGATCCGCTGTTCCGTGACGTCGAGTCGGGAGAGCCGCTGGCGGTCGAGCAGATCGACGATTTCTTGTATCGCTTCAACCGGGTGGTCGAGCACGGCGTGGTGCTGGTGCGGCTGTCTCACGACCCGCAGGTGCGGGAGCTGTATTTCCGGCGGCGCCGGGAGCTGGAGGGGCCATGAAGATTCCGCGGTTCAAGGACGTGCGGTTGCCGGCGGGTGCGATCCCGTCGAACTGGCCGGTGCTGTTGGGCGTGGTCCTCAGCGTGTCCGTGCTGATCGGTCTGCTCATCACCGGCGAGGAAGTCGCGCCGGTGGTGGATCCGCTCGACGTCGGGCCGGCCGAGTTGGGCGACATCGAGGCGGTGGATCCGCGCTCGCTGATCGGCTCCGACGAGATCGACGCCGAGGCGGACCGCCGGCGCGCTGAGGCGGTGGAGCTGGAGCGGCAGCGGCGCGCCGAAGCCGATCGCATCCGGCGCGAGGCGGCCGAGGAGTCTCGGGCCCGGGCGGCGCAGCTGGCAAGGGCGGAGGAGCAGCTGTCGGCGTTGCGGGCGCGTCAGATGCAGCCCGAGCAGGGTCCCGACCCCGAGACGCCGATGGAGCTGCTCGCGCGGACCTCCGACGAGGCGGACCTGCTGGAGACCCTGCGCCTCGAGGACATCGCCCGCCGAGCCGAGGCGCTGCGTTCGCCGATGGTCGTCTCCTCGGCCCGCGGGATCGGCGAGCGGCAGCATCAGTTGCGCACGCCGGTGGTGGCCGCGGTCCAGCCGTCGGCATCCGGGAGCCTGCAGCCGGGCTTCGCTGCCCCGCCCGCGGTTTCGGCGGCGGCGACCTCGCCCGATCCGGCGACCCTGGGGCTGCAGCCGAGCTTCTCGCCGCAGCCGCCAGCGGTTCCGGCGCCGGTGCAGGAGGCGCCGCGCGGCGGCGGGTCGTTCTACGACCAGGACCCTGCGCCGCAGTGGTCCGGGCGGGCCGGCCAGCCTGCGGGCGGCGGCGGGCGCGTTCGGGTGCCGGGCGGCGGGTCGGGGCCGGGGACGTTTACCGCCGGTCGGCGCGCGGACGGCGGCACCGAGGGCGCCGGGCCGACCGGGGTTGTGGTGACCCCGAACGACGGCCGGGACTACCGGCTCTACGAGGGGACGATGCTGCCGGCGGTGCTGCAGACGCAGCTCGACGGGACGTTCTCGGGGCCGCTGTCGGCGCAGGTGAGCAGGCACGTCTACTCGGCGGACCGCCAGCGGGTGCTCGTACCCCGGGGCACGGTCGCGCTGGGTGTCTCCGAGGGCGTGTCGGACCTGTGGCAGGGCCGGCTGGCGATCGGCTTTCACCGGCTCATCTTCCCCGACGGGCGCTGGGTGCGCATGGAGTTTGCGGGAATGAACGGGTTGGGCGAGACGTCGCTGCGCGACCAGGTCAACCGGCACTACCTGCAGATGTTCGGGGCGGCCGGCGCCGTGGGCGTGCTGGCCGGCTTCGCGCAGTCGGGCGGGCAGGGACAGTTCCGCTCGGCGGTGTCCGAGCAGATGGCGAGCTCGTCGCTGCAGATCGTTTCGCAGTTCCTCAACCGGCTGCCGGAGGTGACGATCCGGGCCGGGCACCGCGTGAACATCCGCGTGATGGAGGACCTGCTGGTGCCGGCCGGCGCGGCCTGGGAGGTCGACTAGTGAGGAGCAAGGCACTGGTTGCGGCGTTGGTCGGCGCGTGCGTCCTCGCGTGGTCGGCGGCAGCCGAGGCCGCGCAGTACGACCGTTTCGGGCGGCGGGTCGACCCGGGGGTGGCGCGGGTCGTCCTCGGTCCGTTGTCGGGGGCGCCGTGGCGCCAGTCGCTGGCCTACGGGATGGAGCTGCCGATCGGCGTCGATGCCGCTGCGATCCGCGGTGGACTGGGGCCGGTGTTCCGGATGATCCTGCCGGGGGCCGGCCCGGCCGGGCGGGTCGTGGATCTGGTGGTCGAGAACGTGCAGGCGGAGGACATCGATCTCGAGGGCGCGCAGGCGGGCCTCGTTCCGGCCGCCTCGCTCGTCTACACGGGCACGGTCCGCGGCCGGCCGGACGTAGTGGTGGTGCTCTCGGTGGTCAACGACGTCCTGTACGCGCGCGTCGCTCTCGACGACGAGGTCTGGGTGGTCTATTCGGATTCGCTCGGCCGGGCGATGGTGCGGCTTGAGCGTCTCGTCGACGGCGATCTCGGGCGGCCGGGGTTCTCGGCGCCGCCGCCGGCTGCTGGGCGTCCGGGGCTGCCCGGCGGGGTCCGGAGGCCGGAGCGACGCCCCGGACCTTCGGGCGGTGGCCGGCGGGTTCGCCCGCAGTGATCGCAGAGGATGCGGCTTGCGCCGCCGGCTACGGTGCTGCCATCCGCCCGTCCTTGTTGTTCTCGCTCGCGTTCGGTCGTCAGGCGTCGATGGCGTGCCGGTCTTCGGGGCCTCGCGCCGTGTTGGTGACGTATACGGGTTCCGGAGGCGGTCCCCCGGGTTGTTCGCCGGTGCGGGCTCGGATGCGCACCGGCCGGTGTTGCCTTTAGCTGGCTGGCTGGATCCGGACCTGCAGCTGGTGCCACGCGACCTTTCCGCTGTCGATCAGTTCGAGGAGGCGGCCGTTGTTGCGGGCGCTGGCGATGACTGCGTGGCAGGGTCTGTTCGTGAGGCGCTGCATCAGTGCCGCGTGGCTTCGCGCCCGGTCGGCGTTGTGGAGGTCGCCGGTGTAGGACGCTTCGACCGCGAGGTAGGTTGTGTTTCCCTCCGTGTCTACGGCCTCCGCCATGATGTCGCTGGCGACGAAGCTCTTGATCTTGTCGTCCCGCAGGTCGGCTCCGTTGTCTCTGGCGACCCGCCTGAGTTCGACTCCCGGAACGATCCGTCGGTACTCGAGATCGAGTTCGTCGGCGATGACCGCGATGTTGGCGCGGGCCTTCGTTTCGGCGTGGGCGCCTTTCAGGCTGCCGACGTCGTTCTTGAGCGTGCCGACGTCGTTCTTGAGCGTGCCGACGTCGGCGGCCAGGCGGTCGAGTCGCTTGTTCGTCGCTGCTAGGTCCTGCGTCAGGAGGTCGAGTCGCCTGGTCGTCTCGGCGGCGAACTTCGCGAACAGGGCGGGCAGTTCGAGCAGCTCCTCTCCGAGGAGCTGTTGCCGCAGCGCGGTGCGCCATTCCGGGTGCCGCTGGAGTGCGGTCAGGATGTCCTGCAAGCTCCGCACCGGGACGTCGGGTGGTGCTGTCGTGGCCATCGTCTCTCCCTTATTCTACGCGGCGTACATGCTTGTTGGGAATCCGTGCTCGCGCGGATTTTCTGTGCATTGTTCGGAGCTGGATGCCACGGTCCATGCCGCGTGGGTCTACGCGTCGGTGCGCGTGCCGGTTTTCGTCCTTCGCCCGGGCGGGGCGGACGTGATCCCCAACCGGATGCGCAGGGCGATCACGGTTTCGTCCCCGCTTGGGCGGGGACACGACTCTGCTTGCGAACGATCCGTGGTCGGCGGGCGCCCTTCACCCGCTGCCGGCGCCTTGACGGCCTTCCGGCTGGTTGCGCTTCTGGACTGCAGCCTGTGTTTCCGGCCGGTGGGTTTGCCCGTGGCAGCTTCGTGGCCGCGGTTCCCCATACTTGCAGCGGTCGGTGATGTGGAGGGGGACGATGAGACGCAACGGTGTGCGGCGGTTGGCGGTGGCCCTGGCTCTGGCGGGGGTCATGGTGGTCGGCAAGGCGACTCCGGCGGGCGCGTTCCTCTCGGCGCTCGATCCGGCCGGCTGGGCCGTGGTGGCGCAGATGGCGGCGATTGTCTCGCAGGCCATTGCGATCAAGCGGCAGGTGGAGAACGTGCGGAACCAGGCGCGGGCCGAGTTCTTCGGCAAGCTCGCGCCGCTGACCGGGAAGCTGCGGCCGGTGGCCAATACGATTCGCAACGCGCGGTCGAAGGCGGGCGTGAGCGTGTACAACCCGGCCAGCTACGCCGTGCTCCTGCCGGCGGACTCGCTGCCGGAGTTCAACCGGCCGATGGACGAGTGCGTCCCCGGCGCTGTTGCCGGCGCGGACCCGTGCATGCCGCCGATTACGGCTGCGGCGCTGCCGACCTCGGTGGTCGCAGGTGTTGGCCGTCAGGCTCGGCGGGCCATGAGGTCGGGCAACTCAGCCAGCGCTGTTGCCCGGGCCTACAGCGGTAGTGACGCGGCTCTCGTCGCTGCGGTGAACAATGTCCAGCGTGGTGTTCGGGCGTCGATCGTGCGCCAGGAGGCTGCTGCTCGCCGCGACGAGGCCAAGCGGGCGGTCTCTCGTGCGCTGATCGAGGAGCAGATGGCGATCGTCGAGGATTGGCGCGGTTGCCAGGAGGCGCCGGTTGGGGCGTGGTCGCCGCCTGCGCCGTCGGTGGACGACCGGTTGCCGTGCATGACCAACGATGGTCTCGGTCGCAACGATACGGGGGGCGGCACCCAGGGTGCGCAGTCGGACCTGGTGGCGAAGCTCGACGCGCTCGAGGCGTACCAGGACGGCGATGTCTCGAAGGTGCAGCTCGACACGATGCAGACGCAGATGACCGTGATGCTCGGGCGTTTGCAGGCTGCGCGTATCGAGCGCGAGGCGGTTGCGCTCGAGGAGGAGCAGGAGGCCCGGATGGTCGCAGAGGCGGCTCGTCGGCGCAATGCGCAGTTGGCCGAGCGCGACCTGAACTGCAAGGCGCAGTTCGGTGTGTATTCGTACTTCATCGAGCGCAAGCCGGCGCAGACGCCGCCTCGGGGCCGATGCCTGCGCGTGCGGGACGTTTCGGCCGCGGCGATGGCCGGGGCCGCGTCCAGCTGTCTGATGGTGGGCCGTTGCCTGTGACGGCCCGGTGGCAGGGGAGGCGGCAGATGCCGGAGTTCGATTCAGCTGCGGGAACGCGCAAGCGGCGTTTCGGTCTGCGGTGGAGCGCCGCCGGCGTGCTGGTGCTGCTGTTCTCGCTGACCCCGGCCGGCGGTGTTCGCCAGTCCGAGGCCGGCTTCGTGGCGATTCTCGCCCAGACCAAGGTCTACTTGAACATCCTGATCGACGAGTGGGAGAAGTACTCGCGGATCCTCGAGGACCATCTCGACAAGGTGACCGGGGTGATGCAGCCGTTCAGCGAGATCCATGCGGGCGTCAAGGAGTTGACGGATCTGAATGCGCTTCGTGGGGTCTATCGGATGGCTGACGCCTACCGGGCGTCGGTCAGCGATCCGCGGTGCTTCAATCCCCTCTACAACAACATCGTCGCGAATTGTCACTTGCAGCGCGACTTCACGCCGCCCGAGCTGCACGAGGTGGAGATGAGTGCGCGGCTGGCGGTTGCCGACGGCATGTACACGCTTGAGCGTCTCGAAGGAGAGGTGTTCGACCGGCCGGGCATCGACACCGTGCAGGAAGCGGCGATGACGCTGCTCGGGATGTACCAGCCGCAGGCGGCGGCCGAAGTGGCGCAGACGCAGGCGCGTGTCGAGCGCAACGTGCAGCGCAACCGGTGGCAACTGCGGCGGATGCGGACCATTGCCAACCGCGGGCGGTACGCGGCGCGCAACTTCCAGCGTTGGGGTGGGACCGCGCGCGCGGTCAGTACGACGACGGGCTGTTCCGCGTTGGATGTTTCGGACCCGCTGGGCCCGGACGGGGTTTCAGGTACGCACGACGATCCGACGATCCTGGATCAGGCGCTGAACGCGGACTGTCTCGATGCCGCTTCGCATCTCGACGAACCGTTGACCGAGCAGGCGCATCTGTCGGAGATGGAGGCGAAGACCCTGCGGGCGGCGAGCATGGCCGGCATTGTCGAGATGGCGGCCCTGGAGGTCGAGCAGGAGGTCGCGCGTGAAGAGGCCGAGCTCGCTTCGGCCGAGCGGGCGGAGGAGCAGTTGCGGCAGGAGCTGTCCCGGCAGCGGCAGCGGCTCGCCTGTGTTGGGTCGACCGGGTCGTTCGCCTACGTGGACTCGACTGGAGCGTGCGTTGCGGTGTTGTCGCCGGCTGCGAGTCGGCAACGCCGCGCTGCGCAGGACGATTCGATGGTGCTGTTTTAGCGGGTCATGATGGGTTCGGTCAAGCTGCACCGGCGGGTTCGTGGGGGAGTGTTCCGCCGTTTGAGGGGGCGCCAGGGTGGCTGCGTCTCGTTCGGCGAGTGGGCGCGGCGTCTGGCCGGCCGTCTGGCGGTGGCGCTGGCCTTGGCGGCGGTCCTGCCGGTGTTCACGGTCTCTGTCGGGGCGCAGGGGCAACCCATGGGTGTCTGCATGCGCGCCAGCCCGGCCGCGGGCGCGTTTTCTTCGAGCGGCCAGCTGGCTCCCGATGGCCCGCCTCGGGAACCTGGCTTCATTCCTCCGACTTCGTTGGTCCGTGCGGCCGTTGAATGCGCGGAGTCGTTCGCGGCGACGACGATGGTGCCCATCGGCATGAATATCTGGCAGGGTCTGGCGATCATCATCACCGTGTGGACCGGCGTCCAGATGATGTTCGGTGGCGGCTTCGCCATCGGCGAGGTCGTTTCGCTCGTTCTGCTCCTGGGCTTTCCTTTCGCGGTGCTGACCTTCTACAACACCGGCGTCGGAACTCCGTGGGGGGACATGACGTTCTCCTACATGGTCTCGGGCATGGGGCAGGTGGTTTCCTCCCAGCTGGTCGACGGCGTTCTCGTAGAGTTCGGGAATACCTTCACGAGCGCCTGGGGAAGGATCTGGAGCGCTCAGACGACGGCTGTGAGTAGCAGCATTTCCGAGCTCCGTGAAGCTGAGGGTCTTGTGGCCACCCTGGGCGCGGGGGTCCGTGCCGCGTGGGAGGGGATCAAGGCGTTCAATCCCGTCACTATGGTTTGGACTCTTGTCCGGAACATCATGTTCTTCCTTGTCGTAGTCGTGATGTTCCTCGTCTTGGTTATTCCGGTGTTGGTGGCCTATTGCTCGTACCTGTGGGGGTACTTGTCCCTGCTTGTGGCGATCATCCTTGGACCGCTGTTGATTCCGTGGATTCTGGTGCCGCAGCTGCAGTTCCTTGCGTGGGGCTGGTTTCGGACCTTGTTGGGGGCCGGCGTACACATGATGGTGGCCGGGGCGTGCTTCGCGGTAGTTGCGAACATCCTCATGATCCCGTTGATTCGCTTCGGCGAGCTGATGGCGCAGGCCGCTCTGGAGCCGACTGTGGGGACGTTTCTCGCGGCGCAGAGCCCCGCGCTTGTCGTGCTTGTGGAGTCGGCGCCCTTGATAGTTGTCGGGTTCCTCGGCGCATTCAAGATTGGCGAGATCACGGCGATGATCATGAACGGGGGTCCGATGCCGGCGTCCGGGATCGGCGACCGGATGCGTTCGTTCAGGAGCATGGGCGGCGTGGGCCGCTCGGCGGCGTCGCTCGGGCGCGGGATGGCGATGGTTGGCGGCGGCGGGCGTGCGTTGGCGTCTGCGGGCGCGTCCCTGGCGGGTGGTCCAGCCGTGGGGGCGGCGGTCGTTGCCGGCTCGATGGTGCTGTCGCAGGCGACCAAGAAGTCGTAGGGACGGGATGCGCAGAGGGCTTCGGCGTCGGCGCGGGGTCTGGAAGTGGCGCGCTGCGCTGACGCTCGGCGTTGTGGCGTTCTGGCTCGCTGCACCGTGGTCTGTTTCGCTCTGGGCGCAGAGCGTTGTTCCGACGCCGGCCAATGCCGGCAACTTTCCCGAGTGTATCGAGGGGCAGGTGACCGCCCGCGCGGCGGCCGCTCCGGGGCCGCAGGAGCGCAATTTCTTCGAGGATCCGGATACGCTGCTCCATGCCGTGTGGGTGTGTGCGGGGCACTACGCGGACCTGCGGATTGTTCCCATCGGGCAGGCGATGCTCGGCGGTCTGGTGACCATCATGATCATCTGGACCGGCATCGGCTTCATGTTCTCGGGGCGGCTCGATTTCGGGTCGCTGCTGGGCACGGTGTTCCTCGCCGGGTTCGGGTTCGTGATCCTCGACAACTACTTCTCGGCGAGCCCCGCCGTGGTCCCGTGGTTGCCGGCCGGGACAACCACCAATGGCTTCGTGGCCATGTTTCCCGATCAGGCGGTCATCTGGGGCGACCTCATCATGGGGGATGCCGACGAGCAGTTTCAGCGGGCGTTCACCGAGGCCCAGGCGGCGGCGGCGGAGACGTACTTGGCCGGCACGTCGCGGATCGCGGGTGATCCGGATGGGATCTACGCGGATGCGCTGAGCGCGCAGGAGGCGGAGCCTGCGGAGGTTTCTGGCGGGTTGATGCGCTGGTTTGCGTTGCAGGTGCGACTCGCCGGGATGTCGTTCATGAAGAGGGGCATGGCCGTCGTGTTGTGGCTGGTCGGCTGGATGATCTATGCGCAGTATGTGTGGGGCTTCTTCACGCTTGCTGTCCTGACGGTGGTCGGTCCGTTGTTTATTCCCTTCATGATGATCCAGCAGCTCGACTTCCTCTTCTGGGGGTGGTTCAAGGCCTTGATCAACGGCGTGATTTACATGCTGACGGCGTCGGCGCTGTACGCCGCGGTTGCGATGCTACTGGTCGCTCCGCTGCAGCGGGTCGCGCAGGCGCCTCTTCCCGGCGACCCCGGGTCGATCCTCGGCGTTCTCGAGTTGTTCATGAGGCTCTTCTTCGAGTACGTGCCGATGGTCGTCATGTGCCTCTTTGCGGCGCTGAAGGTCAATGCCCTCTCCGGGATGATTGTCGCCGGTGGCACTCCACCGGGATCCGGGCTCGGCTCGGCGCTCAGCAAGGCGGAGTCGGGCATGAGGACGCTGGGTGGGCGCTACGGGGCGCCGCGTGCTCGCAGGGAGGTCGTGCCATTCTCGCAGTCCACCGGTGGCGGCCCGAGTCCGCAGAAAGCGTATGAGGAGGGCTGGCGTCGGGCTGGTGGGGGTCCGCGTCCGCGTGGGCGCGGGTCTTCCGGTGGTTCTTCGGGTTCGGGTAGGTCCCGGTAGGATCGATGCCACTGCTGCTGTTCCTTGACTTGGGTTCAGCCGGCTGGACGTGTCTCGCTTCGATTCGAAAGTCAAATTGAGACACTACCTTCCTGTGTTGTGGCGTCAAACAGAAATAATTATTGACACCTCGGTCTGCTCTTCTCTCGGCGGCGCGTCCTGGTGGCCCGGGTTGTAACTCGGTGTTAAGCAGAAATAATAATCGACAGCCTGTTGCGTTGCCATTTGGACACTGCGGAGTTTTCAGGTAGATTGTTCGGCATCCCCGCGCCGGGAGACTTTCCGATTTGATCCGCGCAGAACGCGTTATCCGCGCTTCTCGTACCTGTTCCCATTCAAGGAGTGGGCTCCATGTCCGCCAGCAGTGAATCTTCCGCGCCTTCTCTTTCCCCCGGCGCCGAGTGGCGCGCCGAGGCTCTTTCCGTGTTGGTTGCGTTGTGGAACCGCCGGGGCGTGGTCGGTGTCGAGGACGTGGAGTCGGTGGTTCCCGATGGCGCGGCCGAGCTCGACCTGCGGGATCTGATTGCGGAACTGTCCGCGGCGGGCGTGGAGATCACCATCGAGGAGGGTGACCGGTACGGACCCGCGGGCGCTTCCGTCCTCAGTCGGTACTACCGGGACATCGGCCAGGGGAAGCTCCTCGATGCCGCCGGCGAGCGCATTCTGGCACGGCGCCAGCGCCAGGGGGTGATGCGCCGGGTGCGCGCCGTGTCGCGCACGGTGGCCGGCGCGGACGCGGCGGTCGCCGTGTGCCGGGCGGCGGCGGCCGGGCAATGTCCGGTCTCCGACGTGGTGGTCGATGAGGTGGGCAAGCGCGGCCGCCCCGCGCTGGCGGTGGCGGCCGGCCGCGCGCAGGCGGCCATCGATGCGTGCGTTCTGGCCGAGACGAAGCTGGCGTGCCGGGCGGGTTCCCGCTCCGTGGTGAGCGGGAGGGCGCGCGTCCGGATGTCGCAGGCCGTGCAGGCGCTGGGCCTGTCGGTTGCCGGCATTGACCAGATGGTGCTCGCGGTCAAGCGGGCGCTCCATGCTGCGCGTGTGTTCGAGGGGCAGCGTTTGCTGCGGGTCGGGCCGGGAGGACGGCGCTGCAGTCGTCGGCGCGCTTCGTTCAGCCGGCTGTTGCAGGGCCTGGACAGCGCCGCCTTTCTCGAGGCGGCCGAGCGGCGCGCCGAGCAGGGAGCGGCCGGCGCCGAAGTCGCCCGCCGCAAGCTCATCGAGATGAACCTCCGGCTGGTCATCTCCTTCGCGAAGCGGATGTACCGGCCGGATCTGGGTGTCTCGTTCCCTGATCTGGTCCAGGAAGGCAATCTGGGGCTGATGAAGGCGGTGGAGCGCTTCGATCCGGCGCAGGGGCGCTTCTCGACGTATGCGGCGTGGTGGATCCGGCAGGCGATGAAGCGGGCGGTGTCCGAGACGGGCCGCACGGTCCGCATTCCGGTGCACGTGCAGGAGCGGCTGGCCGACGTGCTGGCGATCGAGTCGGAGTTGTCGCGTCAGGGCGGATGGCGGCCGGCGGCGGCCGAGGTGGCAGGGAAGATGGGTGTGGACCCCGACGTCGTCGAACGGCTGCGGACGATGCCCCGGCAGTCGGTGTCGCTGGACCAGCCGGTGTGGTCGTCGGACGAGGAGAGCGAGGCCTGGGGGGCGCGGCTGCGCGATGCCGACGCGCTCGATCCGGAGCGGGAGGCGCGCGGTCGCGAGTTCCGGAAGATGCTGCGGAGGGTGATGCGGCTGGAGCTGGCCGAGGTCGAGCAGGCGGCGCTGTGCCGGCGGTTTGGTCTGGCGGAGCTGGAGGACCCGGACGGTGCTCGGATGCTGCAGCGGCTGACGCGTGAGCGCGTGCGGCGGCTGGAGGTGCGGGCCTTGAAGAAGCTCCAGGCGTCGGCGCACGCGGAGCCCCTGCGGGACTTTCTCGGGCCGGACGCCTTCGCTGTTGCCGCGGGCGGTTGAAGGAGGGCTACTGCTGGCGGTTCGTGAGCGTGGCGATCGCTTCGGCGACCAGGCGGATGTCGTCGCGCAGGCTTTCGGTCACGATGTCGAAGTAGTTTCGCATCCGCTGTTCGGCCTGCGTGATCTCGGTGCGCAGCCGCTGTTCCGTGCCGTTGATCTCGGTGCGCAGACCTTCCTCGGTGGTTCTCAGATCCTCTTTGGTCGCCAGCGTTGGCAGAACCTGCTCGATTCGGCTGACCCGACGCTCGAGGTCTTCCGTTCTCTGTTCCAGCTGCTCCGTCGCCATCGTCCTCTCCGTCGTCGTGTCCGGGCGTCAGTGTCGGACGTGCGGGCTATCGTCGTCTGCCGCATGTGCAGGATAGCAGCCCTGCGCGGGCGCCTCGGATTACATCGTCAGTGTTCGTCTTCTGCGGCGTCCTGCTGGCAGATGACGCGGATGCGTTCGATCAAGGCGCTCGCGGTGTTGCAGTCGATGATGGCCTCTCCGACCTCGGCCAGCCGTTCCGGGTCATTCAGGTCGGCGATGGCGCCAGCGAGCTGGTCGGCGGTTGTGGCCTCGAACTTCCGGGTTGCTTGGCGGCGAAGGAGTGTCCGTTCGGCGGCGAGGGCCTGCTGGCGGCTTTCAGCGAGGGCCTGCTCTCGGCCCTCGGTGCGGCCCTGCTCTCGGCCCTCGGTGCGGCCCTGCTCTCGGCCCTCGGTGCGGCTTTGCTCCAGCCACTCGCGTGTCCATTCCTGCACTCTCTCAGCCAGCATTGTGCGTGCCTCCTTGATTCTCGTCAGCGGGTCCGCCGCCGTTTCGGTGCGTGTCCGCGGGAGCAGCAACGCGTCGACCCAGGCGCTGAATGCTGCCGTCAGGGCGCGGTCATCGTATCGCGCGAGCAGGTCGATCAGGCGGTCGGTCGCCGCCGCCGTTTCGGCCGGGTTCTTGCTCGTCTCCAGCGCGACCAGCGCCGAGATCAGATTGTCGGGCGGCAGGCCGGCGCTCTGGACGCGGCCGTGATCCAGCAGGAAGTACCGCAGGGACGGCTGGTAGACTGCGAGCGCGATGCACGGGCCGGCGGCGATCAGCTCGTGCACGTCGGTCGGGGCGTTCCACTGTCGGGTGCTGGGTTCCGGCTTCGGAGCCCCTGCGCCTGTCAACCGTGTCAACGCCCATCATGACATGTCGACCCAAGGCGCCGGGCTCAGGCATCGCGTCCTCGCGGTCGGCGACGAGCGGTTGGGTACTCGGGGGGAATCGTCACCTCCCCCGTCAGTGGTTCCACCGCGACCGTGCGGGCGGTTCGCGCTCTTGCGTTCGTTCCCGGGACTCGGCGTACCCGGCGGCCCGTCCTGGCGGCTGGTGGGGTTCCTCCCAGGTGGGTTCCCCTCTTATGTGCTCGGGGTACCCCTTTGCCTTCCAGCGCGGTGGTGTGTTGTCGGTGGTCGCCGGGCCGGCCCGGTCCGTGATCTGGGTTGGTTCTCTTATCCCCGCCGCCTGTCGTGTGGCTTTGAGCCGGTCGTTCGGGTTCGTGTCATCGCTGTCGAAGACCGTTCCTGTCCACCCGGCCGCCGTCAGCTGCTCGATCGTTGCGATGACGCTCGCCGGTCGCAGCGTGGTGTTCGCCGCCAGGTACGCTCCGACACCCGAGCGCGTCAGTGCGGCGGCGGCTTTATCTCCCGTGAGTGGATCGTTGCGGGGTCTTGCGCCGTTCGTTCGCGTCTCGATGACGGTTTCCGCGTCTGCGACCCGGATTTGCACGTGTGCGTAGCGGTGCGCGAGCACGGCGTCTGCGGCGCTGTTGCCAAGCCGTTCGAGGTCGATCCTGTACTTGTCCGTCACTCCCTTCAGCACCGTTCGCGCTTCTTTGGCCATCTGATCGTTCGACACGATCAGGTTGTTGCAGATGATTCGTGTTTCGACCTTGTCCAGGCTGTTGACTGCAATCTCGAGCGCTTTCGGCTCGGCCTGTGCCGCTACTGTGACGTCGAAGGCGTCGCGGGTGACCGATTGGTCGGTGCGGTAGAACTTGCCGCGCAGGATCTGTGCGCTCGCTAGCACCGTTTCGGTGCGTCCGTTCACCTTGGTTTGCTCTTCGAGCTCTGGCAACTGCGGCTTCATCGCGGCGATGTCCAGCTTGCCGTCTGCGAGCTCGATTTTGAGCCGGTTGCGCCATTGCCCCTTCTGGGTTCCTCCCGTTGCGGCTGCGAGGTCGAGTGGGCCGTTCTCGCCGGCGTCGTTGAGCGTTTCGCGGTCAGGCAGCAGCACGTCGTTGTCGGTGCTGCCGCGGTGGTCCCAGCGCGCGGCGAGCACCGATCCGCCCCCGAGCATCACGCGGCTCTCGCCGCCTTGGGCTTGGGCAATTCGCTTGATTGCTTCGTGGTGTCTTGCCCACAGTGTTCGGGCTGGTTCAGGAAGCTTCATCGTGCTGGCTCTGCGTGAAGGTTTACGTAGCGCGCCAATGCGGCGCTGTAGTGCCCGCGGCGGTGCATTGCCGTCGCGAGCTGCCGCCACGTGAATGCGCCCTGCAGGTATGCGAGCGCGACCACGTTCGTGCCGCCTTCGGTGATCAGGACGTCGGCGATTGCCCTTTGCCGGGGGGTTGGTTCCGTTGCACGCATCGCTTCGTAGAATTCGTCCGCGGTGGGCGACTGCGGCCATCCGGAGCAACATCCGCACAGCAGTCCGGCGATGGCGTCCGCTTCGGGCCCGCGCCCTTCGTCGAAGTTCGGGTCCGCGGGTGCGTACTCGTCGCTGAACTCTTCCGGCGGTCGCAAGACCACGCCGGTTGGGTGTGGTCCCTCTACCTGTTCGCGGCGTGCCAGTTCTGCCTGCACCCAGGCTCTCATGGCTTCCTGTTCGCGCGCCTGTGTGCGGTGCATCGGTCAATCCTCTGCCACGGCGGTCCCGATTCTGGCTTCGGAGCCCCTGTACCCATCAACGCCCATCATGACATGCTGCTCTCGGAGAGGTTGCCCTGGGCGAAGTGCTCCATCGCGTGGTTGACGTCGGCTCGGTTCGTCATGGCTCCAACAGGGGTTCTGCCGGCGTCTTCGGCGCCTGGTAGGGGATGTGGATGGTCGCCGCGGCGGATCGCTCGGCGGCCTCGCCGCGCCGGTCGTAGCGGGTCGTGGTCGAGATGTTCCGGTGGCCGGCCATCCGCGAGGTCACGGCGATGTCGTTTCCCTTCTCGAGCAGCGTCGTGACGAACGTCCGCCGCAGGTCGTGCGGGCTGCAGTGCTCGATCCGGGCTTTTCTCGCGCAGCGTTCCACCGCCTTGCGGATGGTCTGGGTCCGCAGGCG
This sequence comes from Vicinamibacterales bacterium, assembly GCA_965116825.1. GTDB lineage: Bacteria > Acidobacteriota > Vicinamibacteria > Vicinamibacterales > UBA8438 > WTFV01. Next base: position 175,906 of record OZ220736.1, on the reverse strand, counting down.
GCGGTAGAAGATCTTCCCGTTTCGCATCACCGGGCAGAGCAGGGGGCCGGGTCGGTCCCCGCGCAGCTTCAGCCAGGCGTCGAGCGCGGATCGCGCGCCGGCGTTCAGGTGGTTGATCCGCTCCCGGTTGCCCTTGCCGAGGACCCGCAACGTGGCCGCGGTCCGGTCGAGGTGGGCGAGATCGAGCTGGGCGGCCTCTGCTCGCCGCAGCCCGCACCCGAGGAGGATGGCGATGAGCGCCGCGTCCCGTACGGCCACCGGGTTGGCGTCGGCGCATGCGGAGAACAGCGCGTGGACTTCGCCTTCGTCGAGGGCGCGGCCGGCGGGGAGGCGTTCGCCGCGGATGACCGGGACCTCGAGGGCGCGCTGGTAGCTCTCGGTGTCGATCTGGTCGAGGAGCCAGGCGCGGCGGAGCACGCCCCGGACGGCCGACATTATCCGGTTCGCGGTGTGGGGCGCGTAGCGCTCGGCGACCAGGGTCCGCAGGGCCGTCATGTGGGGGTAGCGGATCAGGTGCCAGGGCGTGACCCGGGGGTTGTCCTCTCCGAGCAGCCAAGCTGCGGTGGCCAGGGCCCACTGCATCGACTCCCGGCTGGCGCTGGTGCTCAGCGAGGCGAGGTACAGCGCCGCCGGGTGGGACTCAAGCTTCGGCGGCGGCGTCGCCGAGATCGGCAGCAGCCGTCGTGGTTCGGCCGTGGGCGCAGGCGCGTCTGCGCGCGTCGTCGTGTTCATCGGCTCATCCAGATGCGCCTGGAGTCGCACGTGCGTTGCAGGCGCTCGATGTTCTCGCTGTTCCCGTCGTCGTCCGTGTCGTCGTCGTCGGCGAGCCGTACGGCCGCCTCGCGCAATTCCACTCGGAGTGAGTCGTGGAACATCTCCGCGATCTCTTCGGAGTAAGCTTCGACGAGCCCGGGCTCGGTGTCGTAGGGCGGCGGAAACGTCTGCTCGAGTGCTCGTTCGAGGTCGAATGGTCCGTCCGAGTAGGGGCCGGTCCGGACGAGCGGATCCCCGTTGGAGTTGCAGGTCACGATGTACCAGCCGTCCTGCCCGTCGTCGGCTTCGTGCCAGTCGATGATCGTCTGGATGGTCGTGTCGTCCGGCGACGTCTTGCCGTCCTGGGCATTGCCGGCCGTCCATCGCCAGACTCCGTTCTGGAGTGGTTCCGGTGCGCCGTCGATTCGGCCGCCGGGCAGCGGTTCACCTGGTGCTGTCCGGGGGTGTGCGCGGAGGAGATGTTCGCCGTTCATGCGATCTCCGGGCGGCGGCGCGTCTGGTGCTCTCCGGCAGCGGGTGTCGGCTGGTTGCGGGTTCGTCATGGGTCGTCCTCAGAACAGCGAGTCTTGCGGTTCGGGGGCAGGCGTGCCGGTCGGCTTCTTCTTCCCGGCTCCCGGACGGCCGCTCGCGGCCGTCTTCGGGTCCGGTCGGGGCGCGTGGCGCCGGGGTGTTGCCTCGGGTTTCTTTCGAGCGTCTTCCGCCTCGGCGGTCGCTCTCTCGAACTCGGGCGTCTTCCGGCAGCGGGGGCACTCGATCTCGTCCACGGGCGCGGTTCCCGTCTCGCAGACCTTCTTCGGCAGGTCGACCATGCAGGCGGCTATGTGGTAGCCGGGCCAGCCGCCGGTGATGAGGATGTGGCGCTTCGCGGTATGCGGCTCGTGCATTCGGACGCGCAGGGTCGGAACGTGTCCGGGGGGCAGCGTCGGATCGGCGGTTTCGTGTGGTTGACTCATCGTGGAGCGGCGCGGCGGGGAGTGTACGGAACGCTGTGCCGCGGAGCGGGAGTTGGGCGCGGGAGTCCGGCGCGGCAGTTCGGCGCGGCAGTTCGGCGCTACGCTTTGGCGTGCGTCCTTTACGCTTTGCGCATGAGAATCCCGAAGGTCGAAGTGGAGAAGCGGCGGCAGGTGCAGGCGCGCGTTTACCTGTCCGAGTTCACCGATCTGCAGGCGCTGGCGGCTGCCAACGGCGTGCCGGTGGCCCGGGTGGTGCACTACGCCATCGAGTGCCTGCTGGAGGCGGCTCGCGCCGCGGACCCGGCCGTGCTGCGGAGCGGCATCGTGGAGCGTGACGAGGGCGTTCTGCCCGCTGATGCGCTTGGGCAGGTGGCCGACGCGCTTGGTTTCGACCCATCCGAGCGCGAGGCGGATGTTGAGGCGCTGCCCGTTGCGACTTCTGATGTCTCGGGCGCGCAGACGGAGGCGATGCCCGGGGAGTGAGAGGGACGTCGCGCGTGTCTTGCAATGACCATCTGTTCAGGATTGCCCGCGTGGCTCTCAGGATGTTCCTTCCCGGTTCCGGGAGTGTGAGCGGTCTGCCTGATGTATTCTTCATCTGGCCCACTCGTTCATTCTGCACGCGCTGGCTCCGTATGTCATTCCCGCCTTGTGCATCGCCTCTGCGAGCATTCGAGGAGTGTAGACATGTTCGTGTTCCGCCCTTACGAGTTCGAAGTCGGTGGCTTCCTTGGCCCACATGCGGATCAGGCTGCGCTGCCGCGGGCTGGGCTCTTCCGCTCGTACGGCTTCGTAGAATTCTTCGCTTGTCGGTTTCGTCTTCCACCCGGCCGTGCTGCGCAGCAGCCGTATTGTCACGATGCCGCTTCTCGGGCCTATTTCTTCACCCCGGGCTGCACGCGCTCGTACTTCGTGGACCTGCAGTGTTGTGTTGTGGCGGAAGGCGTCCGGGGGAGCGAGCTCAAGAGGTTTCGAATCGCGGTAGATTCTGTCTTCTTCTGCTTTGGCCTCTCGCCATTCTTTCAGTGTCAGTTGGCCGTCGGGTCCGCTTCCGGTTCGGCGGCCGCGTTGTCGCTGTTCGTCGAGCAGACGCATCTAGTGTCCTGCCCGACAATTGCGTTTACGCAGTTTGCGGCCCCGTGGTCGCAGCACGGCAGGGAACCGCCACCGTTTTTCGGGCGGTATCGCGCCTCTCGCGCCAGAAAAGGGTCACCCGACCACTCGCAATTATGTAAAGGCATTTATCCGGCGCCACACTAGCGCCAAGTCCACGGGTTTCTTGAATCTGCTCGCTCCATCTCAGCGCGTTCCTCTTTGTCCGGGTCGTCGCGACCCCGGTCGCGGCAACGGTGTCGGCATTGTTGCACAAACCGCGCCCCGCACTGACGCTGCCGGGTCCCTTCGGTCTTGGTCCAGCCGATTGGGGTGCGCGAGTGTGCGCGAGACGGGTGCGAGTGGATGCGTGGGCGGTCGTGACCGTATTGTTGACTTGGGAGCGCCTCTGTCGTTGCGGCCGAGCAGTCGGTACTGGTGTGCTCGGACGCGACGGCTGTCGAATGAAGCCGCGTGCGGCGCCATCGGGGTTGCCGCGGCGAGCGGTGGCGGTGCAGCGCCATCCCCACGCCGAATGTGAGGCGCGTCCGCGCGTTGCCCCGGCGCGGGCGCTGGTGAGGCGTTTGCGCGCGGTGCCTCTGTAATGGCCGGGGAGCGGCGCCCAGGCGCTACGGAGCTTGATGCGCCGGGTGATGCGCGAGCCTACGCGTTGAGGCGCCTTGGTTACCAAGAACGTACATTCCAGTAACCGAAATGCAGGTCGGCGTGAGCAGGCGATGCGCGAGGGAGAGCCGCCAAAGTGCCGCGCCGTGGCGCCGCTCGGCGGCGAACCGGACCGCGAGGCGCCGAGACGCTGCGCCGAGGTGACTCTCGAAGTGAGGCGCGAGGGCGCAGCGGTTTGTGGTACGGTTCCGATGTGCCGAGTCGAGATGTCCAGTGGGTCATCGGCGTCATCGTCGCTGCCAAGATCGCCTTGAGCACGCAGATCGCCGGACTGCATCGGCCCATCGACGACGTCCGGAATGAGGTCTCTGGCGTCCGGAATGAGGTCTCCGCTCTCCGGAGCGACGTGGACGAGGACGTGGACGGACTGGGCGCGCGGTTGCGCGCCGTCGAAGTTGCTTTCGGGAAGGTCGACCAGCGACTTGCCACAATCGAGCGGGTGGGGCTCCCGGCGCCGGATGGTGACTGATGGACAGGGAGCTGAAGTTGTGGATCGGCGCTGCGGTTCTGACGGTGGTTCTTGCCGTCGTCGGCACCGGCGTGGCAGTGGCCACGCTGGTCGTCGGCAACGTGACCGCGCAGATCAGCGATGTCCGCGCTGACCTGCGACAGATCCGAGACCGGGCGGATCGCCTCGACGCTCGTCTGGATGACGTGGAGAAGGCGATCGCGGGGATGCAGGTCAAGATGGACCTGCTTCTGTCTGAGTCCATCGCGGATTGACGCTGGCTGGCGTCGGTTTTCCGTCGCCGAGGATGTCGTGGCCGTCAGGATGAGCGAGACCGCGTTTAGTCCTGATCTCCTCCCGATTCGGGGGCTTTGGCTACGGTTTCCCACAGACCTTCCGCCTCCAGCTCTTTGATCGCCAGCATGATCTCGGCGGAGATCGCTCGGTTGACGGCGCGGCAGATTTCCGGCTCCCGGTGACCAAGCATCCCGGACTCCGACAGCGGCAGTCCGTCGAAGGATTCGGCTTCGCGTGGGCTCAGTTCGGCGCCGCAGTTGCAGCATCTGATCATGGGACAGTGTTCCGGGACGGGAAGCGCTGTTTCGAGGCTGGCGTCGCGTGCTGTCGCGTTCGCGTCTTCCACTGCTCGCGCAGGGTGTCTTCGGTTGGCCACCGTCCGGCTTGGCCGTAGTCGGCCCCGGTGCCCCTCCTGCTTGCGGATTCTCCATCCGGTGCCGCCGCAATCGGAGCAGGGGGCCGGCGCCGTCCTGCGGGTCTCGGCCGTTGCGGCGCGCAGCTTTTGCCCCCGTTGGTCGAACTCCTGGTGCAGTTGCTCGAATCTGGTCATCTCGCCCTCGACGCGGCTTGTAGTTGTGCGGGTTGCGGTTCGGCCGCGGGGCGTCTATCCGCGGCTTGCGGACGTGGGTGGTTTTCCGGCTCGGCGCGCCCGGACGAGTCGGGCGCTCTCGTAGGGAATGCTGTGGCGCTCAAGAATGGCGCGTGCCGCCGTGGCGCAGGCGTCGCAGTAGCGGATGCCGGGGCGGACTCCGGCGGTCACGATGATGGTCGTGGCGTGCCGCTGGCGGCCGTTGGCGTGGATCGGGGTTGCGCAGTACAGCCCCTTTGCTCTCTTCTCGTCAGGGATCCGCGTGACGGTGATGCGCTGGCCGGCCGAGCTGGCCAGCGTGCGGTTGGCGCAGTCGATGCAGCGGGGTAGCGGCTCCGTCTGCGGTTGTTCTCGGGACTTGCCCCGCGGTCGAAGCGTGATCAGGTGGGATGCCGGCGGGCGGCTCTCAGGCGGCTCCTCGTCATGCCGCGGGTCGGTGCAGCGCGGTGCGTCGGCGGGCCCTGTGGCTTCAGGAGCGGAGTTGTCTTGACTCTCGTTCGGCGGGCCGGCGGGCGGAAGTTCGCGGCCGACGGCCAGGGTGGCGTAGAGCAGGTCGTCGAGGTCGGCCAGCGCGTGGTCGAGGTCCTGCCGGTTGCGGGCGCTCATCGTGGACAGCCGGCCGGTGTCGCGGCGCAGCTTCTCCAAGGTGCGTTCGATGGCGCTGATGCGGGCGTCGAGGGGGGTGTCGTGGTTTGGCTCGTGCATGGCGGAAGCGTAGGGGGTGACGGGCCGTCGGCGAGCGGTGGGGCGGCTGCGGCCGGAGGTTGTCGGTGTTGCTCAGTGTCGGCGGGCATGGGTCGCCAGTGTCGCGGGCGTCTCGCAGCAGTTCGAAGCGGCGGCGCTTTCGGCGTCGTTGCACGCCAGCTCGAGCGTTGCGGTCAGCGTGGAAGGCAGACTCGCTGCGAGCTCGTCTGCGTTGACCTGCAGCTCCTTCATTTCCGGCGTTGTGCTGTCAGCCCCGGGTTCGGGGGGGATCGTCTCCGCGGTGGGGCTCGTCATGGAGTTGTTCACCTTTCCGTTCGAGGTTCGTGCGGGTCTTCGGGGCCGAACCCCGGCAGCGGCGTGTCGGCGTCGACGACATCAGCCGCCGGCGCGTCCGGGTCGGGTCGGTCGCCGCGGGCGATTTCGAGAAGGCAGAGCGGGCAATGCTGCGCCTCGTTCAGGCGCTGGTGCGGGGCGGCGCACAGTGCGCATACCGGTTCGCGTGCTCGCCGGCGTTTCGGCGTCGGGCCCGCGCGTCCCTTTCGCCGGCTGGCGGGCACATGACCGTTCGGGTCTCTGGCGTCTCCGGGGATGCGGGCGCCGGGTTGGCCGGTGCGGTAGCAGAGCCGCGTCCAGGTGTTCTTGCCGCTTCCGTAGATGTGGCACATCGCGTGGCTTCTGCGGTGTCTTGCAGACTCTGCACCGGCGGCGCGGTTTCGTTCGGCCGCGGCCAGGTAGGACGAGTGCACGAGGTAGGCAAGGTTGCGTTTGCACTCCGCGTCGGTATCGGCGCTGGTCAGCGGTCTTGGCCGCTTCGTTGCTGGTGTCGGGCTCGCATGGCCGCTTCTCCCGCGGCGCGTGATGGGGCCGCCGGAGGGTCCGGTGGCTGTTCCAGATTCGCGGCGCGTCTCGCCATGGCGAGGGCGTCTCTTAGCCGGTCTGTCGGTTTGGAGTCGCGGCTATCCAATACGACCACCGACCATTTTCGTTTCCTCAGCTCCTCTAGTGCGTCGGCTGCCACATGTTTCGGGACCGTCGTGTTGGCAGACAGGTACCAGTTGATTCCCGACATGGTCAGTGCGTGTCTCGAGTCCTCATCGGTGTACGACGTGGTGTGGGTGCTACCACCTTTGGTTTGCGTTTCGATGGATATCGATTCCTGTTCGGTGGAGATCAGGACGTGTGTGTAGCGATGCTCCAATACGCTCATCGCGGCCGTGTGTCCGAGGCGTCCGAGGTCGGTCTGGTATTCCTTCGCGACGCCGTACAACGCTTCTTCGGCCTCGGCCGCCATGCGTTCGTTGGCGCTCATCAGGTTCTTGCATACGGTCAGTGTCTCCCTCTTGGTCAGGGCGTTTACCGCCAGCTGGAGGGCGCGTGGTTCGGCTTTTGCCGCAGTTGTCAGGTCGAATGCGTCTCGCACGATGCCCCGGTGTGTGCGGTACAGCTTCCCGCGAAGGATCTGCGCGCTCGACAGAATCGTTTCTGTGCGGCCTTCGATTTGTTCTTCTTCCTCGAGTCCCGGAAGTTGCGGTTTCATTGCGCAGACGTCGAGCATCCCTGCGTCGAGGCGCACCTTGATCCGGTCTCTCCAGACTTCGTCGATCTGGCCCCCGGTCGCCGCGGCGAGATCGTTTGGGCCGTTCGGAAGCGCGTCGTTCAGTGTCTCGCGGTCGGGAAGGAGCACGTCGATGTCGGTGCTTAGGCGGTGTTTCCAGCGTGCCGCGAGGATCGTTCCGCCGCCGAGCATCAGGTGTCCGGGTTGGTTTCCCTCGCCGCTGAGGCGCTTGATGGTGTCTCTGTGTTGCAGCCATGCGGAACGTGCAGGTTCAGGTAGGGTCATTGCGGCTCCGCTCGAAGGTTGACGTAGCGCGCCAGTTCGACATCGTAGTCTCCGCGCCGGTGCATCATCCGCACCAGCTGCCGCCAAGTGAACGCTCCCTCGAGTTGGCCGAGCAGGATTTCGTCGAGGCTTCCTTCCGAGATCAAGACGCCGGCGATTGCTTCCTGGCGCCGGGTGGGCTCGGTGGCACGCATGGCGTAGTAGAACTCCCGCTCGTCGGGTGGGTTCGCCCATCCGCTGCATGAACCCCACAGCAGAGAGCGGATCGTGGCCGAATGCGGCCCGCGGCTTCTCGACACCTCGGGTTCAGGCGGGGCGTACTCGTTGCTGAAGCTTTCGGGGGGAAGGAGTGTCAGTGTCGGTTCAGCGCGTGCTGTACGATATCTGCGCGCCGTTTCTCGGCGTCCCCATCTCAGCGCCTGAGCGCGTGTCGGCGTCATTGGTATAGAAATACTACGTCTCGGCCGTTGCTGGGGCACTCGCGGCGCCTGTTGCTCCGCCGACGCGGTCTTCTTCGGCGGCGGTGGAGCACGACGGGTGCACGAGGTGGCCGGCGCCCGCAGCGACGAAGCGGTCGCAGAGCCGCGTGCTCCAGGTGTCGATGCCCTTCCACTCGTCGTTCTCGGTGTGGAACTCGGCGATCAGTTCGAGCTCGGCCGTGAACTCGGCGTCGTCGCCGCACTCGATCAGGGTGCGGTCGCCCTCGGCGTAGCGGAGGATCTTGCGCTCGAACGGGTTGGCCCACTGCCCGAACCAGGGCGCGTCCTGCGCGGTGTCCATCTGGGCCCAGTCGCCGGTCGTGCTGCAGAGGCCGAAGTCGTAGGCGTAGCGGTTCTCGATGGAGTCGCGGACGTAGGTGTTGGTGGTCTTGATCATGGCAGGCGTTGGTGTTCGTCGTGTTGTGGTTCATGCGGCCTGGGCCACGGGCATCGCGTTTGCCTCGTGACGGTCAGCGTCCGGTGGATACAGCAGCTTCCCCGCGCCGGTGGCGATGAAGCGGTCGCGCAACCCTTGGGGTGCGGGTCCGATTCCCTTCCACTCGTCGTTCATGGTGTGGAACATCGCGAACTGTTCGAGCAGGTCCTTGAACTCGGCACGGCTGTCGCAGTCGAGCCGTTCGACGTTGCGGTCGGCGTAGCTGAGGATCGTCCAGCTGAACGGGTTCGCCCAGCGTCCGAAGCGGGGGCTATCCTGTCCGGTGCGCAGCGGCGCCCAGCAGGGGGTCGCCTCGCAGAGGTTGAAGTCGTACACGTAGCGGTCCTTCGCGCAGCAGTTGAACTGGCGGCCTTTTCTGAACATGGGAGCGGTCGTGGACTGCCGCCCCGGCCGGGCGGTGCCGCCCGGCGGGCGTGCGAGTGGGTCCGGGAGCCGTCGCCGGCCTCGGATGGACTGCGGGTGGGATCGCGAGGGCCGTCGGCGATGACGGCCTGGAGCCGGTGCGGAGTGCGTCAGCGCGCCAGGGTGTCCGGCGGCGGCGTGGTTTCCTGGAAGAACGTGCCCCCGAGGTGTCTCGTCCGGAACCACCGGACGTGGAGGAGGCGCCGTCCGTTGCGGGTGGTGCCGACGTAGTCGACGCGTGCGAAGCGGACGGGGGCGGCGTCCTTGCGCCTGGCGGCCTGCCGGTCCCGTTCTAGCAGGATCATCGTTCCGACGTCGATCGACGCCGCTTTGGCGGCCGGTTCGATGATCGTCATCGGGTACGGCCCGCGGTCCAGCGGCGCGGTGCTGGTGACCGGCGGGACGTCGACCTCGATGGGGCACGTCTGGCGTACCGGGGCCGCGCCCGGCTCTTCGTGCCAGACGGCGGGCGAGTGCCAGTTGACGGCGATCGCCGGTTCGCAGATCGGCTGCGTAGTGCGCGTTGCCGTTGCAGGTGCTGCGGTGGTGTTCATGTGTCGTCTCGGTTCGGTAGTGTCTCAGTTGGATTCTCGACTGAGGTCCTACCCGGTTCAGCGCTTGCGGTTCTTGCGCCGGCTGGTCTTCGTCATCTTCGTCCGGCGGGAGGGCTTCGTCGTCCGGCGGCGGGCCTGCCGTTTCGCGCCCGGGTTGGGGGCGTGCATCAGTCCGGCGCCGAGGCCGGCCAGCATCATTGCGGGCAGTACGACGTTCTCGTAGCTTCCGGGCATTGCATTCCTCTCCTGAGTTCGTGGTCTTTCCTGGGCTGCCGTTTCGCTGCTATGCCTCCGGGCCGGCTATCGTGTTGATCTGCTCGGCCGTGGTCTCTTCGAGGGGGCGGGCTCCTGCGAGCAGTGCGCGGGCGAGTGCCAGCACGCGGTTCAGATCAACCGAGCGGTAGCGGAGTTGCTCGACGCAGACGTTGACGTGGAACGGCGAGAGCGGCGCGAGGTTGTTGCGTTCGACAGGAACGGCCCGTCGTTCTTCGGGTCGTTGACCGCGGTGGAGACCTCGTGGATCCGCAACGGCTGTGTTCCGGACTGGCGCGCCAGGGTCTGGATGCGGTTGGCCGGCGTACGCGGATCGAGCCAGTCGTCGATCTCGCTTGAGGTGTCGAGGACGGCCGGCTGTCGGTGGTGGATGGCCGCCAGATCCAACCGCGGGATCGTGGTGAGCACTGCGAAGCTGTCCTTCGGGCCTTGCGGTCCGTTCCAGCGGTCCCAGAGTGCGGCCAGGTGCAGGACCTCGTGCTCTGCGCCGGCGATGAGGCAGGGCATGCGTCTCCTGCCGGTCTGCCGGCGCCACTCGTACCAGCCGTTGACCGGCAGGATGCAGCGCCGCCGCCGCCAGGCGTCGCGGAAGGTCGGTTTGGTGGCGGCCGTTTCGGCCCGGGCGTTGTGGGGCGCGAAGTCGTCGCTGCGCGCCCAGGCGGGGACCAGGCCCCACTTGATGGGGGCGATCTCGCGCTCTTCGTTTTGCACCCGGCAGACGGCGTACCGCCCGCCGGGCGGTCCGTTCCAGCGGATCGGGATCTGCGGGTCGGTGTTGTCGGTCTGGACCCGGTAGATCCGTCCGAGTGCGTGGACCTCGACGTTCTGGATGATGCGGGCGCACATGGGCGTGTCCTTCGCGGCCAGCGGTCGCCGGTGTTGCGGCTGCCGGGAGGCGGCATGCCGCGGTGGGTGGTTCGAGTCCCTGCCTATTCCATGCGGTTGAAGGTCGCTTCCTCCTGGTCGCGGATGATGAGCCGGGTCTCTTCGCTGGCTGCGTAGCGTGCGCCGGTGTCGGTCGCCGCCTGCACGTAGAGCAGGACCGGCTGCCTCTGGATGGTGAAGCGCGCGGCCCACGGGCGCAGCTCGGCCGGGACGTAGACGTTGAGCGGCTTGGTCCTGTCGTGGTCGAGCCGCAGGTAGGCGACTACCAGCAGTTGCTCGCGCTGCAGCGCTTCGTCGGCCGGGTGGTCGGTCACGGCGCGCAGCGCGTCGGCTTCGTCGGTCAGGGTCTCCGCGTTGGTCCAGTGGTCGTCCGGGCCGGGTTCGGCGGTCGGGTAGAGGCCGGCCAGCCGGTGGCCGTTGCCGTTGGGGAAGACTCGCAGGAACGTGGTTTCGATGTTGCTGTCGACGGGGCGGCCGTCGCGGTGGAACTCGGCGGCGAAGCGGTAGCCGGGATATCGGGGCATGGTGTGTTCGCGGGTGTCAGCCCGTCGAGTGGGCCGGGATGGTCGCAAGCGTCCCGACCGCCGGGCGTGTTTCGGTCCGGGCGGGTTCAGTTGACCTGTTCGATCTGGTAATCGCGCAGCTCCTGCTCGGTCACCCGGCGGCTGGCGACGAACTCGCCGAAGGGGCGTCTCGAGACCGGATGGTTCGGGAAGCGGCCGGCCAGCTCGCGGGGTACGCGGGTCCAGCGGGCGACGGTCACGTTCTTCGGTAGCGTGCCGAACTGGGTGGCGGGCCGGAAGCGCATCGCGTAGACGTCGGCGTCGTCGTCGGGGACGGCGTCGGGATGGAGGACCTCGTGGTCGAGCTCCTCGACCTCGGTGGCCCATTCGGGGATGTCGGTGAGCGAGCCGACGTCGAACCGGTGCCCGTGGTTGTCCTCTTCGGCGATTTGCGCCGCCTGGCGCGCCCTGGTCTCGCTGCGGTAGACGCGGGCGGGGTGCTCGATGGGAACGCTCGGGCGGGGGCCGCCGCGCCGGTCGGCGGCGACGTAGTAGCAGTGGCGGTTCATGTTGCTCTCTCCATATCGGTGTGGGCCGTGGCTATACCCGCGCCTCGCTGTAGGCGTCGAACACCGGCTCGCCGGAGTTGTTCGCCGTCGCCGTGACGCGCACGGCTCGTTGGCTGGTCGCGGCGTGCGACATCAGCAGCTCGCGCATGCGCCGCTGCAAGTCGGCCGGCGTCATGGTCAGGTGGAGCCTGGTCCGGTCGAAGGTGTTCCAGGCGCGGGTCTGCGGGTCGAGTTGCAGGGAGCGGACGTCGAGAAGCCAGTCCTCGCTCGGGATTCTGTCTTCCTCGGGCCTCCAGGTCGTGTGGAAACTGTGGGTGTGCCGGGGCAGCGCTTCGCCCGTGAAGCGCAGCTCGATGCGCAGCATCGCGGCGATCCGGGTGAGCATCGCCTCGCGTTTGCCGTCCTCGACCAGCGGGTCGTCGTTGACGGCGTAGAAGAGCGACGGGACCGGCCATTCGAAACCTTGCGGGGCTCTCTCGTCGGGGACCTTGGGGCCGTCGAGCGGCGTGAGGAACGGGACCAGGGCCTTGGGGACTTCGTTGCCGGTCAGGTGGTCTACCGCGCGGATGTTGTCGAGCCGCGCCGCGGGCATCCCGGCGGCCCGGCAGAGGAATCCGGACGCGCACAGGTTCCGGGACTGCGGGATGCGCAGCGCCGCGTGGCCTCTGGCGCCCCGGTTCCAGTAGCCGCGGTCGATCTCGACGCTCAGTACGGGCTTGTCGTGGTTCATGTCGGCAGGTCTCTTGACGCGCGTGGTAGCCGCGCGTTCAGTCTGTCGACACTCGCTGCTTCCGCTCTCCCTGTCGGGTAGGTTCGGGCGGCCGGATCAGCGTCGATGTCGTGATCCTCGGCTGATCTTCGGTGTTGAGTCCGGCGTCGGGCTGCGGAGCGGCGACGTGGCGCGCCAGCTTCGGTTGGACGTAGCGCAGCAGGTCCTTCCGGATCAGGACGAGGCCGTCGCCTCCGTTGGCGGCGCGGTCCTCCGCGATCTGCGTTTCGAGGATGCGGTTGAACGCGGTGATCGAGGCGGGCGTGTGCGTCTTCAGGGTGGCGCTGTCCATCGCTCCGGCGCCGATGTGGATCCTCACGAATCCTGGCCGTTCGGCCACGATTCCTGTGTTTCTGTTTCCGGCCGGGATTCGTGTGTTGCCGGTAGTCTTTGGTGCGCCGAGACTGCTACTGACGCTGGTTCTCCGTACAGCGGCGGCTTCTCTGAAAAGATGGGGTCTATCTTCCCGGCACGCGTTCATCCGCGCCCGGATTGCGGCGCAGCGGCTCCTCACCTTTGGCGGCCGCTGTTCCGTTGTTTCGGTCGCCACTATTCATGTGGAAGCACACTCAGCGCCCTCGCCCCCTTTGCCGTTCCCGCGTGAGGTCGTCCAGCAGGCTCCGTTCCCATTGGGGAACTTCATGCTTCGCAATCCGCTTCGTGTTCGCTAGCCATTCTAGCTAGTCCGGTGCGGATTGTCACTCCAGACCGCAGCGTTCTGCTCTGTCCCCGGCTACCGAGCCTTTCGGTGATGTCGAACAGGCCATCGTCGCGCTCCTGGAACGTCATCTGCGGTTCCGGCTGAGTTCTTGGTGCTATTACCCGCGTGAACTGTCCAGGCTCCGCCGTGGCGATGGCTCGTTGTATTTCGTTAATCTGTTTCTTCGTCTTCAGCCAGTCTGGTCGCGTTAGGACCACTATCCGTAATGGTTTGCCCTCGATTTCCTGCTGTTTCCGCATTCGCCGGTCCGCTGTTACCAGCAGGTCGTAACCTCTCCTGACCGCTTCATCTATTAGTTTGCCGTTCTTGAGCTCTCCCATTCCCGCTTCGTCCGCGGTCTGTACGTCGTGTTCCGGTAGCGCTTCTCGTAGCGGTTCGGGTGTACACTGGTCAAACAGCACCTTCATTCTGTGCTCGTTTCCTCGAGCCGGTCGGACAGGAAGTCGAGTACCGACTTTATCTGTTCCTCGTTCGCCGCTGGAAACACCTTGAGGAACTCGCGTATGGTCAGTCCTGACGACAGGTTCATGAACAGCGCGTGTACCGGCAGCCTGGTCCCTTCGAAGCACCAAGCACCGCTCATCCTTTCGGGATCCCGCTCTATTCCAGGACACTCGTTCCAGTTAATCTCTCCGAGATCCTGCTTCGGTGCTGGCGTTTCCCGTATCGTCCCTTCTGCAGTCCCTCTTATTGACATTGGTCGGTCTCCTTGTGTCCTGTATGGTCAGCACCCGCATCATAGCGTGTTTCGGGTTCGCTCATGCGTTCAGTACAGCGGAGGGCGCCAATCGGCGCACCATCCTGGCGGCTAGCCGGAAGGCGTAGTCGCCGGGCGCACGGATGATCGGGGGAGGTACAGCCGTGTGGTCGTGTTGACTAATGTCCCCTGTTTTCGCGTGTTCTTCGACAGCGGGGTGATTCTCTCACGGCTCGGTGGTTGATCTGGTCAGGATTCCTGTGTTCTCGGCCAAACCGGCCGGGATTCGTGTGTTCGCGTGGCGGCTTGGCGCTTCGTCGGCCGTTGTCGCGGCCTGAATTCCTGTGTTTTCAGGACGGAATTCAGGTGGAAGCACAGCCGACGTCGATCGTCTCGCCGTTGAGGATGAGCATTTCCTTCATGCGCATGGTCGCGACGCCGCGTGTCGGCGGCAGGATGATCGGCGTCGCCCCGCCGGCGGGGAATAGCACGATGGTCGATGTGGTCAGGTTGCGCATGCTCGGTCCTCCGTTACGGATGCAGAATGGCGGGTCCCGCCGGTTCGCACTCGTCGTCGGTCAGGCACGGGCCGCAGACCAGTTCCCCGGCGGGCGCGTAGGCGACGTAGTCGCCGAAGACGGGGACGACCTCCTCGCAGCGCATGCACAGGCCCATCGTGAACAGGTCCTCGGTCAGCTCGAGGCGCAGCTCGTCCTCGTGCTCGTCGAGTTGGCGCTGCGCTTCTTCTTCGCTGTCCCAGTACTGTCCTCCAGCCAGGATGTTCTCCCGCCGCGAGTGGTGTCCGTGGGTGAGCTCGGGGTCGAGCCGGGCGACGATGATCCAGTCGCCGTCGTCGTCCTGCTCGCAGGACAGCGGTGCGCTCCAGTGCGGCGTTTGTTCGAGCAGCTCGCGGTAGCGGCGCTTGCGCCGGTAGTCGATCATGCGCGGTGTTCCCCACCGGGTGATTGTGAAGCGGACGCTCGACCGGTCGCAGCGCTTGCGGCGAGCAGCTTGCAGTGCGGACGCTGGAGTGCTCATCGGGCGCTCCTCTGCAGGCAGTGGTCGAGCTTGACGGCGGGTCGGATGGCGGGCCATGCCGGGTTGATGCCGGTGAGGAGGCTGGTGGCCTGCACGCTGCTCTCGACGGCCGACCGGGCGGCGCCGGTCTCGTTCAGGTGTTCGCGCAGCGCCTCGAAGAGGGCGTGCCGCATCTGGCGGATGCGGGCGAGGCGGCCGCAGGCGCGCGCGGGGACCGGCGCGTCTCGGTGCCGCAGGTAGCGGCGGCGGATCGGTTCGTGCAACGGCTTCCTCCTGGTGGGTGACGTGAGTCTTTGTCGCGGGCGCGGTGGGTTGGCGTCAGTGCGCCGGGCCCAGCGGGACCGGCGTGAAGCAGAGCGCGAGCGCGGCGGTCAGGGCGGCGGCGGCGGTCCAGCGGGGTGTGCCGAGCGTGGCGGGCGTCTCCGGCCAACCTCTGGTGTTCCAGCTGGTGAAGGTCATCACGCTGGTGACGATCGTCCAGGCGAACCATACATTCGACTGTGTGCTCAACACGGCGGCGGCGGTTGTCGCCAACAGGCCGGCGGCCCTGGCTCCGCGGCGTGGCAGCAGCGCGTTCGCGATGCGTCCGCCGTCGAGTTGGCCGGCCGGGAACAGGTTCAGGGCGGTCAGCAGCATGCCGATCCATGCCGCGACCCCCAGCGGGTGCAGCGCGAGGCCGTAGCCGTCCGGCAGCGGGCCGTGGACCAGTGCGCTGGCGGCCTGCAGCAGCGCCGGCTGTCCCAGGGCGCGGACCGTCTCGGCCGCAGCTTCGGTCGGCACCGGCGTGGACAGCGTGACGCCGATCCACAGCACCGGAAGAGTCGCCGCGAGTCCGGCGAGCGGACCCGCCGCGGCGACGTCGAAGGCGCAGTGCCGCGTCGGCGGCGGGTCCCGCAGGTGCAGGAAGGCGCCGAAGGTGCCGGCGAACGTCGGCCCGGGGATGAAGTAGGGCTTCGAGATCCGCAGTCCGTAGCGGCGTGCGGTCCACCAGTGCCCGAGTTCGTGGCTGCCGAGGATTCCGAGGATGCCGAAGGCGAACCAGAGACCGTCGAATGGCGAGACGCTCTCGAGGGCGGCCTCGTGCCCGATCGTGAGCGTGCGGTGGCCGACGGCGTGCGAGATGCCGGCCGCCCAGCAGGTCGCGGCGGTCAGAGCGAACAGCAGTTCCGGGGCCCGGGCGCGGATGGTGTTCTTCATGGTCGTTGCCCGTGTGAGCGGGTGGCTGGCGATAAATCGCCTCGGCGACGATTTCAGGTAGTCGTTTCCCTTGGTGAATCGACCACTTGTAACGATCTCCGGGGAAGCAGGTGAGTCGATTCCGACGTTGCTCGTTTACGGTCCGTACAGCTTGCGCAGCCACCGCGTCGTCTCCGGTGACTTCGCGCACACAGTGCACAGCCCGCCGCTCAGCGCGGCGAATGCCCGCGAGGTGTTGCGCGGGCAGCCGTCTCCGGCGCATGCGACGAGTCCGCTCTCGTCGTTGTGTCTACCGCTGCGCGGCGCGTTGCCGGTTTCGGTCTCGAACAGATCGCGTTGCTCCATCGCGGGTGCTCATGCGCTGCGCTGCATGCCGGGCCTCGCGTCGAGGTAGACGGCCGCGTGTGGCGTCAGGCGGATCCGCCCGGCGTTCCAGGCGTCTCTGAGCCATGCCGAGACGTGGTCGTGCCACTGGTCCTCGAAGGCGTCGCGTACGACCGGGTGGTCGATCGTTGGGCGGCGCCGCTCGATGACGGGTTCGTCCGAGTCGGTGGGCTCGGGCCCGTCGACGGCGGGCCAGAAGCAAGGTGTCGGATGGCCGCGGCGGTAGCCGTCGATGCGGCCGAGGACGAGCGGGAGCGATACGTTGGGGACCCCTTGGTCGACCTGGAAGCAGTGGACCATGCCGTCCGGACGGATCGCGACCTGGGGGACGTCCGGCTCGTGCTGGCGCTGCGGATAGAGGGGCGGGCGGCAGCCGGGTTCGGCGAGCCACGTGCGGTGGTGGTCGCCGGCGTCGAACGCGGCGTCCTGGTACCGCTTGGCGAGCTCGGCGAGCTGGTCGACGAGCACGCTCCCGGCGCAGCCGTCGTTCCCGCTTGCGAGGACCTCGTTCCGGCGCTCCTCGATTCGCGTTGCGGCTTCGCGCAGCAACGCGCGGACGGCGAGTGATGTCGAGACCAGGCCGCGCAGGTCGATCCGCGTCGGGAGCCTCGCTTTGGGCAGCTCCTCGACCGAGGTCCGGGGGGTTACGGCGCCGCCGGCCCAGAGGACGGCGGCGTGGCGCAGGTTGTCGCTGCGGCTGTCGTAGCGGTCGAGGATGTCGAGGTCCATCGTCGGGGCTCCTGCCTGCGGGGACGGCCTCAGAAGGGGATGTCGTCCTCGGTGAGGTCGCTCGGACCTTTCTGCGCACTGCCGTCCTCGGCAGGCGCGTCTTCCCAGCCGCGCTCGGCGTTCGGGTCGGCGGCGTCGTTCCAGGCGTCGGCGACGGCGGGCTCTTCGGCTCCGGGTTCGTCTGCGGGGGGCGTTTTCCGGAGCAGCTCGGCCATCGGCGGGAAAGCCTCGCGGCTGACGGCGTCGGCGTACAACTCGTAGCTCTCGCGCAGGCGTCCGTCGCGGTCTTCCCACACGTCGATGGCCAGGGCGCCGGCCACGCTGACGTGGTCGCGCTTCTGGAGCCCGTCGAGCAGGGCGGAGCGGTCGCCGAAGGCCTTGACGCGGACGAAGGCGGGCCGCTCGCGCTCGCACTTCTGGCGGCCGTCGTAGAGGCCGACGAGCAGGGTGCACTCGGTCCAGGGGGACCCGGCCTGCGAGTAGCGGGTGACGGGGCCGTCGCGGACGACGACGCCGCGCAGGTGGGCCTGGGCGAAGCGGAAGCTGCCGGTGGTCACGGTCTTGCGGCTGCCGTCGCCGGAGGCGGGACGGTTCTGTTCGTTCATCGGGGTGTCCTCTCGGGTTGGGAGCGTACAGGCGGGTTGCCGCTCCGGCTTGGCCGGGGGTTGGTGGGTGCGCGGGTTGACCGGTATGAGCCCGGTGTGGGGGTCCCGTGCGGCCTGGTCTTGCCGCACGCACGTTGCAGAGGGGGTGGTGGACGGACGCCGGCGTGGCGTCGCGGGTGGCGGGGTGTTCAGTTCTCTGCCGTCTCGCTCCCGATCGCTTCGATGAAGAGGTTCCGCAGTTCGCGGACGTCGGTCTGAAGGTCGTCGATTCGGTCGTTCGTGTCGTCGATCCGCTTGTTCATGTCGTTGAACCGAAGGTTCATGTCGTCGAATCGCCGGTTGACGTTCTCGAACCCGTCGTCCATCCGCTGGTTGATGGAGACGACCGCGTCGTCCATCCGTTGGTTGATGGAGACGACCGCGTCGTCCATCCGTTGGTTGGTGGAGACGACCGCGTCGTCCATCCGTTGGTTGATGGAGACGACCGCGTCGGTGATGCGGGTGTTGGTCGAGCAGGTGCCGGTGGCGAGCGTGACGATGATCGCCCCGATCCCGATCAGCATGGGGATTTGGTCCTTGGGCATTGGTCTTGCCTGCATGGATTATGGTTCCTGGCGTCTGTGGGCGCAATGTTCGCGCAATCCGGATGCGGCGCCGCGGCGCGGCTGGCGTGCGCCGGGGCCGGCGTACGTCGGCGAGCGTGGACTGGTGGGTGTGGCCGACGGGGCGGGGCCGGTCTCACCCGGCCATCGTCCGGAAGGTGGCGGAGATGCGGGTGGCGATCCGAGTGCGGCTGTCGTTGCGGCAGATGCCGTGCATCCAGTGCGTGCGGGCCCGGCCGCGAAGCACGATGGCGGAGCGGCGCGGCAGCAGTACCACCTCGTCGTGGCGCATGCCGTCGCGCCGATAGGGGCGGACGCTTGCCGGGCGGAACCGCATGGGCCACTCGTCGGCCAGGGAGACGGAGACGACGACCGGGCCGAACGAGCCGGCGTCGGCGTGCATGCCGATGCCTTCGCCCGGAGCGTACTCGTTGACGATGCACTGTTCGGGCCGGGCTCCGTCGAAGTGGTCCGCAAGGCGTTCCGCGAGCAGGTCGGCCCAGGGTGGGAACGGCGGGGCCGGGGTGGCGCGTGCGGCCGCGCGGGCGCGGTAATCGTACCGGTACCCGTAGTGCTGGACCCGGCGGCCGATGTCGTGGGACCACGGTCCGGCGTTGATGGCCTGGAGGATGGTGTCCTCCTCCGTGCTGGTGATGACGTCGTGGCGGAGGAGCGCGCCCTCGGTGAAGATGCTCTGCATGTGCGTGGTTTCTCGCTTGCCGGCTGTCGATGTCCGGCAGGCCGTGTTTCTCTTCGAGCGAGACGTCAGTGTCGGGTCAGGGTGTCTCGATGGTCGCCCGGTGCGTGGTCCGCAGCGTCAGCGTCTCTCCGGCTTCGAGGACCGCCGGGGCGGCGTGCTGGGCCGCGGCGGCGGCGCTGCCTCCTGCGGTGCCGATCGCGCCGCCGATAACCGCGCCCTTGCGGCCCCCGAGGACGGCCCCGAGGATGGTTCCCACGGCGGCGCCGCCGCCGATTCGGGTCGCGTTCTGCGAGGTCTGTCCCGGGCCGGCGCGGGTTACCGGGGCTGTCGCCAGGGGCGTCTCGATGCCGTCGTATACAAGCGTGTGGAACCGGATCGTGATCCGGTCGGACCCGCTCATGCGGCTGGCGCGCTCGACGGCGGTGACCGAGCCGAGAATGCGGCTGCCCGCGAGTATGGCCGTCCGCCCGTCGACGGTGACGTCGCCGGTGGTCGTCGCCGAGACCGTGTCCTCGATTTGCGTCGTCGCGCTCGTGACCGCGGCTGCGGTTCGTACCGCGATGGTCGTTCCGGCCGGGATGGTGATCGGCATCGCGTGCGGCGCCGGGACCGGCGCGGGCGTTGGGACCGGGACCGGTTCGTCGAGTGGCGGTTGGGGTGTCGCGGCCGGGGCCGGCGTGGCAAGGGGCTCCTGCGGTTCCGGACCGGTGTGCGTCGCCTGCGGCTGGGCCGTCCGCTCGATGCGCCGCTCGGCGGCGCTCCTGGCTGCGCGCTCGCGTTCCAGCGCTGCCCACAGCCGGTCGGTCTCGCTCGGCGGGGCGTCGTGTCGGGCGGCGCGGTCCGCTGATGCGGTCGCGGTCGTGTCGGCTCCGGTCGCCGGGCCGATAGTCCAGTTGCGGCAGGCGGCGAGTCCGGCCCCCAGGGTTCCGCTGAACATCGAGAGCACGATCGCGAGGATGATGAGTCTGATCATCGGTCTTTCTCCGTTGTGAGCAGGCCTGCGTGCACAGGCGGAAATCGGATCGGCCGGAATCGACTCGTTCACGATTCCGGGTGGTTGCTTTCCCCAACGGTGAACCGACTACCAGATGGAACTGGCGAGGCGATTCAGCCAGTTGACTTCCGGGGTGGTTCCGTGGAGCGTGGGAGCGGTCCGGGTGGCGGTTGACGCGGGTGGTGCGTCTAGTTGACGGGGGTCTGGTCCTTCAGGGTCTCGAAGAGCATCGACCGTATCTCCCGGACGTCGCTCTGGACATCATCGATCCGCCGGTTGGTGTCGTTGATCTGCCGTTGCAGGTTGTTGAACCCGTCGTCCATCCGTCGGTTGGTGTCGTCGATCCGCCGGTTGACGTTGTCGAAGCCGTCGTCCATCCGCTGGTTGATGGAGACGACCGCGTCATCGACCCGTTGGTTGATGGAGACGAATCCATCGGTGATGCGGGTGTTGGTCGAGCAGGTCCCGGTAGCGATCGTGACGATGATCGCCCCGATACCGATCATGATGGGGAGCTGTTCCTTGGGCATGGCCTTACCTATGTGCATTATGGTTTCTGGCGCCTGTGGGCGCAACGTTCGCGCGATCCGGATGCGGTGCCGGGGTCTATGTGCCGATTCCGGCGAGGCGTTCGAGCGCGGCGTCGGGCCGCAGCAGCGCCAGGTTGAGGACGGGGATCCCGAGCGCTTCGGCGATCCGGATCCCGGTGGCGGTTCCGCCGGCGGGCTGGCCGCCGGGCGTCCAGCAGACGACCGCGTCGACGGGTTCGTCGAGTGCGGGCCCGAGCAGGATCGCGGCGTTGCGGGCGTGCAGTTTGCGGGCGCCGGGGCCGCAGCGCTCCCAGGCGGGATGGAAGCGTGCGGCATACCGCTCGGCGGCCTGGCGGGCCTGGTAGTCGAGCACCACGGCGATGTCGCCGGCGATGCCGTTGTAGCCCGGCCAGGGCAGGTAGATCGTCGTCCGCTGCGGGCCGGCTCCGGCAGCGAAGGCGGCGTCTGCGCCGTCCGCCCCGCCGGTGGCGAGGCGCCAGCCGAGGTCGGACAGGCCGGCCGCGAGCCGTCGCATGTTGACGAGGACGCCCGGGGGCGTGCGTCGTGAGCCGATGCCGGCGTAGATGCGCATTGGACCGTCCTTCCCGGGAAAGATCGTGCGTGGTTCGTTTCGGGGCGGAAGCCCGCCGGCGTGGCGGTCCGATCGGCCGTGGCCGTCCAGCGTGGGAGCCGGGGACGAAGCCCGGTAGCGTGGCGGCGGGTCCGTCCGTCGTTCGCCCGATCCGTTACTCCCATTATCGTCCGCCCGCTCCCCCTCCCGTGGTCGTCGTCCGTTTCCCGCGCCGATGTCCGAGAGGCGCGGCGGCCCGGCTGAGGGCTCCGGTCGTCTCGTTCGTCGGGGCCGGCTGGCCGCCGTTCCGTACACTCCGCCGATTCCGGGCGCGTCCCGCGTTCGGGGTCCGTGGGGCGTTCAAGCGGAGGTTGCGCCAGTGGCGGAGTCGCAGGCAAAGGCGGAGGAGTTCTCGGATCTGTGGGGCGAGCTGATCCACTCGGCGCGCTGGTACCGCTCGCTGACGGTGTTCCTCGCGGTCGTGGTGGTGGTGCTGATCGGCGTGGTCATGGTGCAGGCGTCGCGTCCGGCGCCGATGCCGCTGGTGGTGCGGGTGGACGAGGTCGGCCGTGCCGAGGTCGTCGACTACCAGGTCGAGCGCGCGTCACTGGACCAGAACGACCCGGTGGTCGGCTACTTCCTCAACAGCTTCGTGCGCGATCACTTCGAGCGCCGGCACGCGCTGCGGGCCGAGCGCTGGCAGCGGTCGCTGGCGTTCATGACCGTGCAGCTGCAGCGGCGGATCTACCAGGAGAACGTGGACGAGCTGACCGTGTTCGTCTCCACGCCGGACGCGCCGGAGTTCCTGGTCGAGAACGTGGTCGTGCGCGTCATCCCGCAGCCGGAGCCGCCCTACCGCGCGGAGGTCATCTTCGACCGGGTCGAGCAGTTCGGGCTCAACGAGGTGATGGAGATCGCGCGCGAGCGGATGACGCTGTCGCTGCAGTTCGTCTTCGCCGACTCGGTTCCGCCGGCGGCGCTGCTGGTCAACCCGCTGGGGCTGGTCATCACCTTCATGGACGTGCAGCGCCAGCTGGTGGGCGTCGACGGCTTCGGGGACTAGCGCCATGTCGAGCAGGGTTTCGGGGACTGGCGCAGACTACTTCGATCCGAAGCGCCGCCCGCCGGCGGTGGCCGGCGAGCACATCGACCGTCTGCTGGCGTTGTGCGAAGGCGGTCTCGACCGCAGCCAGGCGAAGTTCGCGGCGTGGGTGATGCACATCGGCGGGGTGTTCACCGCCGATCAGGCCGCGGCGTGGCTCGATGTCGAGAGTCCCGATTGGGACGCCGGCGAGGGGGACCCGGCCGCCATACGGCGCAACGGGCGCACCCGCTTCCTGCAGAGCCTGTTCCGGGAGTACGGCGCCAGGCAGCGTCCGACGCGCCTTGCGGTGACCCGGCAGATGCGGGGCGGCGGCCAGTTCGCGCATGTCGGGTCGAAGCCGGCGTACGCCGCGGTGGGTGTGGAGAACTCCCGCTACCGGCGCGTTCCACCGCTGGGGACGGCGATGCAGCGGTTGTTGCTGCACGACTACGCGCTCGAGACCATGGGCCGCTGGACCTGGTACGGCTCGACCGAGCAGAAGGTGGCCCTGTTCGATGCGCTCGGGGTCGGGCGCGACGTGCTGCCGGCGCGCGCCTACGGGGATCCGAGGGATGACGTGGGGACTACCACGCGCTATTTCCCCGACCACCTGCCGGTTGCCGTCGGCGGCTGGAAGGTGTGCTTCCCGTTCGTCTTCTACGAGGACCGGACGGTAGAGGCGGGGGTGGCGCGGCTGGAGCCGTACCGCCCGTTGTGGGCGGCGCTGCGTGCGCTGGGCCTGTGGGTGCAGACCGTCATCGTCGGGCGTTGTGGCGACCGGGGCGACTGGGAGCGCCGGCTGGCTCCGTACGTGGACCCGCCGAGCGGAGCGGACCGGGGCCGCCTGGTGGATCAGGTCGAGCGGTATCTCATCGAGCGTTTCGAGGCGGACGGGCTCGGGCCGGTGCTGCGGGCCTACGGCGGGGCGTCGGGAGCGACCGAGCGGGCGCGCGAGCTGGAGCGGAGCCTGGGCGTCAAGTCGGGCGGAGGCGGGGCGATGGCGGTGGAGTTGTGGTTCTCGGAGCGGCTGTCGCAGGGCGCGTGGGCCCCGGGCGGCGCGGTCTCAGCGGTGGGGGTGGGGTCATGACGGGGATGCAGCGTTTCATGCTGTCGGTCCTGGTGTGCATCGGGTGCTTCTTCGCCCTTCCGCTGTCGATCGGCGAGGGCGGCGCGAAGGAGCTGATGGACCGGCGGCCGGCCGACCGGATCGCGGCGTGGCGCATGGATGCGGAAGTGCGTTTCTTCGGCGCCGGGGCGGACCCGGACGTGGACCCGCTGCTGGTGGCCGTGGCGGCCCGCTCGCCGCGCACGTACCAGTGGTTCGTGTGGACGTCGTTCTTCGCCCCGGGGCTGCTCTTCTTCGTCCTCTCGTCGGTGGCCGAGTCGGTCGTGCGGGTCTTCGCGGGACGGCTGATGGACTGGCGTTTCCAGGGGAAGCTGCCGGCGTGGCCGTTGAGGAGGACCGACAAGGCCCCGGCGCTGGTCATCGGGGAGGTGCACCACAAGACGGAGCTGCGGGAAGCGGTCCGTCCGAAGTGGTTGAAGATGCCCGAGAAGGGCCTGTATACGGGGCTCATCATCTTCGGCGCCATCGGCACGGGCAAGACCACCAGCTGCATGCGGCCGTTCTGCCGGCAGCTGCTCGAGTGGCAGGCCGACGATCCGGAGAAGCGGGTGGCCGCTCTGGTGCTCGAGGTGAAGGGGGACTTCTGCTACGACGTGCAGGAGATGCTTCAGGAGTACGGCCGCATGGACGACTACATGGAGCTGTCGCTTCCCGAGCCGCGCGAGGAGGGCAAGGAGCCGAAGGAGGTCTGGCAGTGGAACCCGCTGAACGCGCCGTGGCTTGACACCTACTCGCTGGCCTTCACGCTGGGCAGCCTGATCAACCAGCTGTTCGGGAAGTCGAAGGAGCCGTTCTGGCAGCAGGCCTACACGAGCCTCGTGCGCTGGATCCTGTCGGCCTACCGATCGCTGCCCGGTGGGTGGGTGACTTTCGATGACCTCTACAACTGCATGCTCGACAAGAAGCACCTCGAGGACGTCATCGACCGGCACACCGACTACGTCTACGGCCAGTACCACTACGAGATGCATCTTGAGACCGAAGACCTCGACAGGTTCGGCGAGCGGCTGACCAGGATCACGGTGACTCCCGAGGACCTGGCGGCCTCGGTGGCCGCGGCGGGGACCGAGGCGCCCCAGGGCGGCAAGCGCGGGTGCCTGACCGACCGGTGCCTCGGGCCGCGCGTCGACGGTCAGCTCACGGCGCGCACGCATGCCTTCGAGTGGACGCGTTACGGGGAGCGTTCGGTCATCGAGGTCGACGATGTCGGCTACAACGTGCTCGCCTGGCGCATGCGCAAGGACGAGATGGCCGTGAAGTTCGGCGCTTCGTGCCTGCGACGCCCGCATCCGGAGGACCTCAAGCTCAACAAGCAGATCGACAACTGGTACAAGAACGAGTGGCTGAGCATGGACGAGAAGCTGCGCTCGTCCATCGTGCAGGGCATGTCGGTGTTCCTGGGCATCTTCATCGATCCGCCGATCGCGCGGGTCTTCTGTCCCAAGAATCCGGCTCTGATGACCGATGCGGAGAAGGCGATGCTGATGCCGAACCTGCTCGACGTGATCGAGAGGGGGAAGGTGTTGGCGCTGAACATGCCGGCGGGGGCGAACCCGGCGCTGTCGCGCGCGGCCGGGGTCATGCTGAAGCAGTCGTGGCTGTCGACGCTGCTTCTTCGTCCCAAGGCGATGAAGAAGAACCCGAAGAAGTTCTTCCGGCCGGCGGTCTTCATCTGCGACGAGTACCAGAGCTTCGCGACCTGCGGCGAGGAGGACCCGGCGGGTGACGAGAAGGCGTTCGCGCTGACCCGGCAGTCGCGGTGCATCCCGATCGTGGCGACGCAGAGCATCGCGTCGCTCAAGTCGGTGCTCGGCGACGGCGATTCGTGGCGGGCCTTGCTGCAGACGCTGCGCTCGCGCATCTTCCTGTCGCTGGCCGACGACTTCAGCCTGAAGACGGCGAGCGACCTGCTCGGCCAGGTCAACCGGATGAAGGCGTCGTACTCGCTGTCGGAGAACACGGGCCGCGCGGCGGCGTCGATCTTCTCGGGCCGCATCGGCGGCGGGTCGGCTTCGGCGGGGCTGTCGAAGTCGTATGCGGAGAAGCGCGAGCCGCTGTTCCACCAGCGGGACATCAACCTGCTGGGCACCTGCCAGGCCATCGCGCAGATCTTCGATGGAAACAAGATGCGGGACGCCACCCGGGTGTACCTGAAGCCGGACTACCGGCCGCGGGACGAGCCGTACTGGCGGTGGTACGAGGAGATGGAACGTGAATCGGCTGCGTGAACGTTGCGTGCGGGGGAGGGACCGATGCCTTCAGGCGTAGCGACCCGCGAGCTGTCCCTGGGCTCGCTCAAGAGCATCTTTCCGGTTATCGGGGACCTGACCGACGACGAGACAGTCACCGAGATCATGGTCGTCTGCAACCGGCGCGCGGTGACGGTCTTCTTCGAGAAGCAGGGCGTGCTGCACGAGATGGAGGCCCGCGGCGTGACCCGGCGGGACGTCGAGCGGCTGGTCTACTCGGTGGGCCGGCCGCTGGGGGTGGATCCGACCAAGACGCCCTTGGCCGACGCCAGGCTGGCCGACGGCAGCCGGGTCGCGATCTGTCTGGAGCCGGCGGCTTCGGCGCCCGCGGTCACCATCCGGCGCTTCTCGAAGGTGGTGATGACCGGTGCGGAGCTGGTCGCGCGCGGCTCGCTGCCGCAGCAGGTGCTGAACCTGCTGGGGGCCACGCTGGCCGAGGGCGGCAACGTGCTCGTGGCCGGGGGCACCGGGTCGGGGAAGACGACGCTGCTGAACGCGCTCATCAAGATGTTTCCGCAGGATCACCGGATCGTGGTCATCGAGGACACGCTGGAGCTGCGCGTGGAGCAGAAGAACGTGCTGCGGCTGGAGGCCCGGCAGCTGTCCGAGTTCGACCTGACGATCCGGGACATGGTCAAGCACGCGTTGCGGCAGCGTCCGGACCACATCGTGGTGGGCGAGATCCGGGGCGCCGAGGCGCAGGACGTGCTGCAGGCGCTCAACACCGGGCACGGGGGGAGCCTGACGACCATCCACGCGAACACGGCGAAGGACGCGCTGTCGCGGATCGCCGCGTGCGCGATGCAGGCCGAGGACCGGCTGCCGTGGGACGTGCTGTGCCGGGGGGTGGCGAGCGCCTTCAACCTGGTGGTGCACCAGAGCCGGCGGCCGGATGGCTCGAGGGGGGTGAACGAGCTCTTCCGGGTGACTGGTTACGACGCCGCGTCCGGTGAGTGGAGGGGCGACTCGATCTGGCGCACCAAGTGGAAGGGCGGCGCGTCCGGTCTCGAGCGGGTGCTGCCGCCGCTGGCGTCGGGTCGCTCGGCCGACGGGTCCGTGGTGGCGGTGCCTGCCGGGACGAAGCCGGGGCACGGTGCGGTGGCGGTCGATCCGGAAGACCCGTCCACGGTGGCGCCGCGCGGTGTGCTGGGGCTGCCCTCGCCGGCGGTGACCGGCGAGTGGGGCGGGCGCAAGGTCGTCACGGTGCCGCCGTCGGAGGCGCCGGCTGCGGACGCGCCGGAGGACGCCGCGGACACCCGTGTGGTGGGGTACCCGGACGGCAAGCCGGTGCCGCGGGCGGCGGATGAGGGGAGTGACTGATGGTGCTCGACGGGCGGGACGGAACGGACGGGGCGGCTGTGCCGCCGGGTGGTGGTTCGAAGCCGAGCGCCGTGGCGGAGCCGGGTGTTGCCGGCGATGGGCCGGTTTCCGACGTTTCTTCCGATACTGCCGGGGGCGGCGGTGGTGGTGACGGGACCGACGGCACGGACCCTGAAGCGGAGGAGGAGTCGGCCTTTTCGGGAACCGATGCACCGGGAGATGTTCCGCCCGCGGGTCCGGGTGTCCAGCGTTCCGAGACTTCTTCGTCGAACGTGTCCCCGGCTTCTGGTCCGGGCGCTGCCGGTCAGGGAGACGAGCAGCTTTCCGTACGGACTGCGGATGTCCCGGATTCGGATTTCAAGAAGATGCATGCCGGTCTTGTCTCGCCTCCGGATGCGCACGTGGGATGCGTGTTCCGCAAGCGGGCCGACCAGCTCGCCGAGGATGAGGGCGTCGAGGCCGAGAGTGTTCAGCACCTGATCGGCATGACGCCGGATGGGGAGCCTGTCAACCCCGAGCTCGAGAAGGAGTTGCGGACGGAACTCGAGTCTGCCGGAGTCAGTCTGAAGGCCGTGGACCTGCGGTACGAGAGCCTCTCGAAGGCGGAGCGCCGGGAGTTCAGCACTTTCGAGGTGCAGCAGGCGTTTCTGCGGACCATCGACACCGTCAGGGACTACGTTGCGAAGGCGTCGACGCGCCTTACGCACCGCATGCGCGCCTTCGACGATCAGGCCGCGGCGCAGTTAAAGGTGACCGCCGGGATCCGCCTGCTCGTCGAGACGCAGCAGGCGGAGGTCGAGGCCCTGGTGGGTGGGTTCAAGGCGAAGCTCGAAGAGCAGATTGCCGGCATCGATGCTCTCCTGAACCAGGCCCGCGAGATGGCGGAGACGGAGCGGGAGAAGATTCGCGGTCTGCTCGACGTTGAGCCGAAACGCCTCGCCGCTGAGGCTCACAAGGAGCTCAAGGCGAAGCTCGGGGAAGTGCAGGGTCAGGTCGACGGGTTCGGTGGCCACCTCAAGTCGTATGGGGTTCAGGTGCGTGAGGTCAACGACCAGGTGCGGAGCGCCGGCGCGGGGGTGAGCGCGATCGGGCAGGAGGCGTCGCAGGTGATCCGGGATCTGCGCCAGGTGGCCGAGTCCGGTTTCGCGGTCAAGCGGCTCGCGCTGCTCGGCGGGGTCATCGGCTCGGCGGTGGGCGGCTTCTTCGCGTTCGTGGTGATGTTGCTGCTGTGGGCGGCCACCGGCGGGTAGGTGCGGCCCGGGGGGCGGGATGCCTGAAGTTCAACAGGTCAGTGCCGGCGTGCAGGCGCGGCGTGCGTGCCTGCGGGTGCGTCTGTGGCCGCTGCCCGGTTCCGCGCAGCTGCTGCGGCAGGTGGCGGCCGAGGTTCTCGGCGTCGCGGCCGCCGACAGCCTGCCGCTGGTGGTGGTGTCACCCGCCGACGGTTTGCGTTCGGTGGCCGTGGCTCGCCGTGCGGCGGACATCCTGGTGGATGTGCCGCTCGCGGATCTGGTCGTGGGGGTTCCTGTCGGTGTCTCCGGTGAGGATTCTGGTGATCTCGTGCTGACCGTGTACTCGTCGGCTGCGGCGGCGCAGCGTCTGCAGAGGCTGCGCGCCGGCTGGGGGGCGGCCGGCGGCGGTCGCGCGTGGATGCGCTTGACGGCGGAGCCGGTGGCGTCCGCCGCGGCGCGTTGCGGGCCGTTGGCGCCCTGGTTGGAGGGGACTTCGTTTCGGGACGGTCGGCTGGTCTTCGGCGGTCTCGAGGTGGACGGCGGCGGCGCAGCGGGCTGATCGGCGGCGTCCTGGCCGGGTGGTCCGGTAACGGGCTTCGGGTCCGTATGCTTGCGCCTGTTCCAGGCGCCTGCGGTGGGTCGGCGCCGGAAGGGAGGTTCCCGATGGCGCGCCTGTCCCAGGAATTCATCGAACGGACCCAGGAGCAGCAGGGGACGGTCGCCGCCCGCGCGTCGGCTCGGGTTACCGCCTGGGCGCTGCGTTCGGCGGCCCATACCGGCGACGACCACTTCGATTCCCTCGCGCGCCGGGTGACGTCGAGTCCGACGCGGCTGGCCGGTCTGATGTCGGGCGATCACGACCCGATGCTCCTGTGCGCGCTGGCGGGCCGCCGCTCGATGCAGGACCTCGCCGGCGTCGCGCCGGCCGGCGGTCGGTCGCAGGCTCGTCCGACGGTTCTCGAATCCCTTGCCGCCCGCCGGGTGCAGGAGCACTGGGAGCTCTGTCGCACGGAGCCGGAGAAGGCGAAGCGGCTGGAGGCGAAGTGGGCGGCCGGCCGCGCGACGATGCGCTCGGGCTATATGGGCGCGCCTCTGGCTGCGATGGAGGCGACCTTCGGCGCTGCCTGTTCGGCCGAGCGGGAAGCGGCCCAGGGGCGTCTGGTCTCGACGGTCCCGCCGGCGTCGTGGAACCCTGCCGGGGCGCATGCGGGCAGGCTTGCCGGGTACGGCTCGCCGCGCTGGAACCGGATGCGCGCTGAGGCTGTGGCCGAGACCGAGGCGCCGGCGGACTGGCGTCCGCGCCAGGGCAACGTCCCCCGCGATCGTCCCCGGGCGCGCTTTGTCGCGCGGGGGGCGGGTCGTGTGCAGCAGCTTGCCGACTCGCGCTTCTCTGTGCGCATGGCGGTCAGCCGCATCGCCTTCCAGTATCGCCTCAAGCGCGCGATGGCCAAGGGGCCGGCGGCCACCCGGCGGTTCCTCACCTCGGTGGCCTCGAACCCGCGCCGGGCCGCTGCGGCGTTGCGCTCGAGGCTGGATCCGATGGTGGTGGCCGCGGCTCTCGGGCGCGGGGCCATCGAGGGGATGCTGGCCGGCAGGCCGGTGCAGGCGCCGGGTCCGCTCGGCCGCCTGCAGCAGGAGCTGCACAAGCGGGACGTGGCGCGTCTGGAGGACGTCCGGTCGTTGCGGCCGGATGCGCCGGCGGGGAACGCGCCGGACCCGGCCGCGCAGCGGGATGCGCTCGACGGCGGGCTGGCGTCGGACAAGGGGATGCGGGATGCGAGCGCCCGCTTCGTGGACAAGGTGTGGCGTGGGGATACCCGTGTCGGCGGGCAGGGCGCCGGCTGGAGCGCCGACAGCGCGTTGGGCGAGCAGTTCGAGCAGGGGCATGTCACCGGCAGCGTCTACGATGCGTGGCGGGCCCGGCGCGAGGCGGTGGTCGAGGGCGTCGGCGCTTCGGAGCTGCAGCAGCGTTTCGGGGCTGACCGCGAGGACCTCGCCGCCGCACGAGGGGAGGTCGCGCGGGACCGTGCGGGCGGGGATGCCGACTGGTTGCAGGGTGAGGCGGACCGGCGGTCGGGCGCCGCGCCGCCTGTTGCGGAGTCACAGCCGGTCGGCTCGGCGCCTGTTGTTCCCCGTGAGCCTGTTCCTCCGGTGCGCGCTTCGGAGGATGCGCCGTCCGATTCCTTGCCGTTGACCGAATCGGGGGAGTCCCGCGATCATCCCTCTCTTTCCCCTGGTGATGTTTCTCCTTCGGCGGGTCCTGCAGATCCGTCCAAGGTCCCCGGCGTGAGCGTAGTGATTCCTCCCGAGGCGTTGCGCGACGTCGAGGTCAGCGAGGAGGACCTGCCGAAGATGACCCAGGAGGCGGAGCCGCCGCCCAACGGATCGTGGAAGGTGCACGACGACGATCTCGTCGACCGCGTGATCCCGCTCGAGGACGGCTCCTACGAGGTGAAGTTCAAGCCCGGCGTGGTCGCGCTGCCCGAGGGGCGTGCCGAGGATGCGGCGTCGGAGACGCACAAGCGGCGCACGGCCCCGGAGCTGGTCGAGCGCCAGAACGAGCGTACCGGGAAGACGCTGGAGCTGGAGCGCGCGGCGCAGGAGACGCTGGCCGATGCGGTCGAGCACGGCCGTGCGCCGTTCGACGTCGAGCGTGCCAGCTGGTCGCCGACCCAGGCGACCGAGGCGTTCAGCCAGGAGCCTGTAGGCGGTCTCGACGGGGACCTGCTGCGGGCGAAGGCGATCCGCGAGGGGCGAGGGGACGACCTGCGTTTCGCCACC
Source organism: Vicinamibacterales bacterium (assembly GCA_965116825.1). Taxonomy (GTDB): domain Bacteria; phylum Acidobacteriota; class Vicinamibacteria; order Vicinamibacterales; family UBA8438; genus WTFV01. Next base: position 145,076 of record OZ220736.1, on the reverse strand, counting down.
CGTGCGCAGATCGAGGAGGCCGGCGGCCATGTCCGGAAGGACGAGCAGGGCCGGGAGGCCGAGGGCGTGGTCGTCATGCGCGAGGTGTCGGTGTCGGCACAGCCGTTCGGCAAGGACGGCAAGGTCGATGCGAAGGCCGATCCGGTCGACTACAAGGTGAAGACGCCGGTGGTGGTGTACCACGTGGCGACGGCCACCGACCTCGAACGCGGGCAGGTTCCCAGGCAGGCCTTGCAGTCGCCGGTGCCGGAGATGACGGCCGAGGACCTGTGCGAGGCGGTCGGAGTGCGCACCCTGTCGGTGGGCCAGAAGGGCCGCAGCGAGTTTCAGCCGAAGACGCCCGAGCTCGACATCCCGAGCGACACGATCGCCATCGGCGCCGATGCCGGCGAGTCGGTGGGCGAGCGCAACGGCCGGCTCGTGGGCGCGGCCGTGCGGGCAACGGTGTCGCCCAACCGGGACGAGAACGACGCGCGCCTTGCGGCCCCGCCCAACGGGACGTACTCCGAGGATGCGGACAAGAGGAAGTACGAGCAGCGGCTGGTCGAGGTGATGGCGGCTGACCGGGTGGCTGCGCGCATCGGTGTGGCGTACAGGACGTCCCCGCCGGTGACCGCGGACGAGCGGGCGAAGTTCGCGCAGATGCTCAAGCGCCAGCCTGTTCGTGAACGTCTCGGCAGGGAGGTCGACCGCGTCAGTTCGTGGGTGGCCGACGGGGCGAAGGAGCGGCTGCATGCCCGGGGCGTGGAGACGGTTCACGAGCGTGCACAGGGGGCGCCCAGAAGTGCGGATCGTGACCGTGTGGAGCGGGAGCGGGAAGAGCCGGCGCACGTGCATTGAGCGTGGTGTCCGGAGCATGGAGGCTGACGATGGGGAACGGAAGCGTGTGGCGGAGGGTGGCGGCGGCGGCCGTGCTCGCGGCGGCGATGGGCGTTTCGGTCGCGGCGCAGTCGTACAACGCGATCGGGTCGGGCGGGCCGTTGTGGTGGTTTCCGGTCAACGACGGTTCGTACTCGCGGCATCACGACGTGTGGCACATGTCGTACTTCGAGGCGTTGAACGACGACTGGACGGTCGCCACCTCGTTCCCGACGATTCCGGGCGAGGTCGTCTGGGTCTCCAACGTTTCCGGGGCGCCGGAGAACAGCGCGTGCGATGTGCAGAACGGGACGGAGCTGGTCAACGTCGGCCCGCCGTATCCGGAGGACGGGAACCCGATCCCGCGTACCGCGCGGACGCCTTCGGGAGTCGGCGGCTTTGCCGGCTTGCAGATATCCATGCACATCGGGGAGTGGTGGCAGGGGATGAAGTACCGCGGGTACTACGAGAATGCAGCCGCCCGGGCGGAGCACTTCAGCGGTTCGACCGCGGCGTACGATCCCGATGTCTTCGGCTGGTTCGATGTCCGCATGAAGGATGGCGCGGGCACCGTGCAGCGTCCGCCTCTCTACGACGGAGGCCACTCCGTGATGTGGATCAACCCGCTGTACTCGCACTGGCAGCTCTGGGGCGGCGGCGGGTTCACCATGCCGTGCCTGGGCATCTCGATGGTGCAGATGCATGGCGTCAACCGGGGGGGCGGCGAGAAGGTCTGGCCGCCGACGCCGGTCGGGGCCGACGGTGGGGAGTGCTGGTCGAACGCGCGGCCGCTGGTGCTGCGGGCGAACTCGGAGGCGCGTTGCGAGCCGAATCTGGCGGAGCGCTACCCGTATACGGACCGTTTCTGGACGGGGTTCGACGCGGCGCCGCCGCTGCCTGCTCCGGCGTGGATCGGTGGGAGTCACCTGCCGGAGTTCCCCCCGGACTACTCGGCGCCGTACGTGATGGCGCGCCGGGGCGAGGTCGCTGCGTTCACGGCTGATGAGCTTGCGTCGGCGTCGCCTCCGGCCGTGCCGTGGACGAACCTGTCGTACCCGGACCCGGGTGTGGGCATCGGCACGACGCGCGGCGCCATGCCCTCGCGGTTTCTGGATTCGAGCCGGGTGGATCCGTTCGGCGGCGCGACCTACGGAGCCGGGACCGTTGAGTTGTACAACTCGGATCTGAACGCCACCGAGTGCCTGGAGATGGGCGAGTCCGGCTGGGATGCGGCGACCGGAACCCTGAACGTCGATTGCGCCCACGGCCGCGAGAACAGCCCCAACACGGGCCGGGTCAACCGTGCGGTGATGGGACACGGCACCGCGGAGCGTACGCGGGAGGCGGGTCCGGTCGACAACTCGCGGGGGTATGGCGGACGCGGGCTTGCGCGCCGGCATGCCGGGTTCTGGTCTCCGCCGGCGGGTTTCGGCTGGTTCGAGCATCGCAACGCGACGCTCGGGTGCCTCTTTCTCGAGGCGGACGTGGCTTACGATCCGGCGGCGAATCCGGGGTCCGGTTCTTTCGGTGCGTTCGGTCTGGCGTACGACGCGGAGCAGGCCCGGTTGGAGTGGGTGGAGGAGATGGACGACCAGAACGCTCTGTTCCTCCTTGCGCTCGCCCGCGGGCAGTGGCTCGACGCGTTCGTTGCGCGTCGGCTGGCCAGACGGGCGTTCCGTATCGCGTACGGGTGGGAGCTTGTCCGGGACTACCGCGTGGAGTACCTCCCGGAGATGGTGGATGCGTTGGGCGCGGCGGCTCCCTACGGGTACGACTCTCCGAGCGGTGTGCTGAGGGCCAACGGCCGGGTCCTCGGGCACGGCGGCAAGGCGTGTGTGACCAACATGGGCGGCGGGTACAACGAGGCACTCGTACCGTCGACTCCGGCGATGGTTACCGGTATCGGGTACACGGGACAGAGCTCCGTCCCCGGCCAGGGCGGGCCCATGTGGTACGGCCAGGCGTTCGACGGCTATGGCGCGCATGCCGCCGGGGAGCAGGGGGACCACTATACGCAGTTCGCCGACGTCGTCGGCCGCACGACGCCGTACTCCGAGGCGGTGATCAATCCGGGGTCGGAGTATCCGGAGGAACTCCGGGCCTATTCGAACTACAACAACAACCGTCTCGGATCGACGGTGTGGCGGGATTTCGCCTGCTATACGGCGCACAATGGCTACTACGGCATGGGGCTCACCCGTGTCGGCACGCCGACCCTCGATCATCGCGAGCATCCGGACCAGGCGTGGCTGAACCCGGATCCGAACATCATCCTCGGGGATATAACCAGCACGCAGTACTCCAGCGGGACTCCTTGCGTGGGCGATGCGGTGTACGACGCGCTCGGCGCCGACGGCACCCGCCGTTGCTTCGATCCTGCGGCAGGCCTTGGGGCGTACAGCACTGCCGATCATCCCAGCGCGGATGGTGCGTACTACATGCTCGAATACAGCGGCGACGGGTCCAGCGACACCGGCAGGAGCGGTTCGGTTGGCGAGCTGAGGCCGGCGTCGTATCGGATGATCGATGGGTCGGAGAGGTTGGAGCTGAACTTGCGCACCAGCTTCTTCCAGAGGCTTCTCGGGTACCGCAGCCTGGACGTGGAGCGCCGGTCAATCTGGTTTGGCTACGGTGGTTGGTCGAACAGCCAGCGTTCGTCTTGGCTCCGTTCCGGAGAGGCGTTCGAGGGAGTGTCTCCCGCCTGGTGTGCTGGCGGAACGTGTGATCCGAGAGATGCCCCGATGGATTGGGGTGGGCTGGAGCATCAGGGGCAGGTGCGCTGGTACGGGGCGGGGACGCTGGGCGGCACCGGTGGCTGCATTCTCGACATCGAGGGGGGCACGGCCCTCGACAACAAGCCGCCGCAGGGCTCGGTGATGCTGCCGACCCAGCGCATTGTCTGCCTGCTGCCCACTGATGTCGGGCCCGACGGCAAGTGCCCGGGAGAGAACCTGCCGTAGGCGGCGAGCTTTCAGATCGGGCGATGGTGGTGCGTGATGGCTGATGAGAACGTGTGGCGGAGGGCCCGTTTCCCTGTTCGGTTGTCGTTGAACATCACCGAGGAGACTGCCGAGTTGCTGGATCGCTGGGTGCGGCGCACGGGCCGGACGCAGGGCGAGCTGGCGCGCGAGGCCCTGTGCAAGGGCCTGCCTCTGATCGTCGAGGGTTACCGGAAGAGGCAGCGGCGCCAGGAGGATGGGCTCCGGGAACTCGCGTAGACCCCGGCGTGCGGATGGCGTCGGGGGGCGGACGGCGTCCGGGTTGCGGTCCGGTCGTGTCCGCCCTTCGTGTGTACGCCGCTTGTGGCGCCAGCGTTGCCGGTGGCTGCGCGTGGAGTGTCGCGACGGCCTGATGGCGGGGCACGTTGCGGCCGATACCTTGTGTTGATGTCACTGTTCGCCGTTCAGCAGGCCGACGACGACGACGCGGCGCTCTTCATCGAGGCGGCGGTCGCCGTCGCGGCCGACGGGTGGTGGGTCTTCCGGACCGCCGACGACCGTCCGATCGCGACGCTCCCCACCGCGGACGTGTGTGCGATAGATGCGCTGCTGCCCGGCGATGCGCGGGGACGCGCCTGGGCGCAGGACGGCAACGCCGACGCCGCGGCCGTACCGGAGAATCGGCTCTACCCCAAGGTTTCCTGAACCGGTTATCCGGAACGGGGAGGGACGGGCGACCATGGGCTTGTTCCCTGTTCGGGGCGTGGCTGGTGGTCTGCGGGCTTCTGAGGCTCTCGCCGCCCGCCCTCGGTTGGTGCAAAGTTGCTGTCGAGGCTCGCAAGGTCCCCCTCGCGAAACCGGTTAGAATGCCTTGATGGCGCTATTCTCGGTGAAGCGGTACGGGCGTCAGACGATGCTCGTCATCGAGGCTGCAACGCTCGTGGCTGCCAACGGGCGGCTGGTGTTCCAGGATGCCGACGGCCAAACATTGGCCATCTTGCAGGCGGCGGAGGTGCTCGGTGTCGAAACGGTCCCTCCGGTTACACCACCGGCCCCGGGGGAGTCCGCAAGACGGGCTTGGGTTTCAGGCCTGACCGTTCCTCCATGATCTCTGCGGTTTTGCCAGCAGGCTGAGCCGGCGATCCGTCCGGTCGACCAGCGCCTGCGCCCGTTCCGGCCCCGGCGCAGTTTGCCGGCTGTCGCCCATGTCAGGGCTGCCACGAACAGACTGTCGCCGACGACTTCACGCCGCCGCACGGCGCGGATGTCGCATCACTCCATCGCCGGCCGGAACTGGCCGAAGCGCTCGACCTCGGTGGCGGAATTCTCACCTCGCGCCCTCCCGGCTGGCGGGCGCAATGTTCAGACGCCGTCGACGTAGTCCGCTTTTCGCGCCTCGATCACGAACAGCTCCCGCGTGTTGTGCTCAATGGCGATCTCGATCTGCTGCACGTCTACACGTATCGGCGGAACGCCGTCAGCGTTCCGCCTCTCGGCCGGCTTTCCCCGAGCTCACGTGCTTCGAAGGGGGCGGCCTTGGTCCTTCCGGTCTTGAATACCGAGGCGTGCGCGGTCGCGGCTCGGCTTCAGCTGACCATCGTGGGTGGTGGCGCTGTGGTCCTGGTCGCAGAGCCCTTCAACCTGCTGACGTGGACGGCAACGTTGCCGCGAGGGGCGGGAGCCGGCGTGCGGGCGGATGGGACGCGGGGCGTACGCTTGCTGCGTGCAGGTGACTTGGTCGGCGGTCGAGGCGGCGCTGCAGGCCGGTGTCGCCGGGTGGCGGCGCCGTGGCCGGGTGTGGGCGGGGCCGTGTCCGGTCACCGGGTCGGGCCGGGACTGTTGTTTCTTCCACCCGGGCCCGGGCGACACCGTTCGCGGCAGTTGCCGGCGGTGCCATCCGCTCGGCCGGCGCGGTTTTGCGGAGCACCTCGAGGCGCTGGCGCCGGGGGCGTGCGCCGGGGCTGTCGGATCGGCTCCCTTTCCCGGAGGCGTTTCCTTCCGATCGCCGTCGAGCGGTGCGTGGTCGGCGCCGGGGACTGACGTCTGCCGGCCGTCCCGGCTCTGGGAGGCGGCCGAGCCGCTGGCCGGGACGGTGGGGGAGCGCTACCTGGTCGAAGTGCGCCGTGTGCTGCCTGCGGGGGGCTGGCCCCCGGCGGTGCGCTTCATGCGCGTAGGTGATGCGCTGCGTCTTGCGGTCCGCCCGCGACCGCCCGTGGGCTGTGCCGGTGTCCTCGTCTACGCGTTCCTGGGCGCGGGCGAAGGTCGCTGCGATGCGGTGCAGCTCGAGGCTGTGCGGGCCGATGGCCGCCGGCTCGGGTTCGGGCACCGACAAGTGATGCGGGTATCGGCCGCCGGCAGCCTGTTCGCGGGCGGCGCCCGGGTGTTCGAGGCCGCGGCCGGCGTGCAGGGAGCCTCTCGGGTTGCTCTGGCCGAGGGGCCGGTGTCGGCGTTGGCTGTCCCGTTGCGGTTTCCGTTCGTGGCCGAGGACGGCTGGCGGGTGTGCGGGGTGGCCGGCTGGGCGGGGTTCACGCCGGCGGCGTGCGCAGGGGCGGTTGAGGTGGTCTTGTTTCCCGATGGCGACCGGGACGGCCGGCGTGCGGTTGCCCGTCTGGCGGAGACGTTGTGCGCGCAGGCCCGGACCGTGTGGGTCTCGGATGCGCCCGACGGGCGTGATGTGGCGGACATGTGGGTCCGGTGCGGGCCGACAGGATGGAGGCCGCGAAGCGATGGCTGAAGACGAACGCGGCGTGGCGGACGTGCTGGATCCGGCAGAGACGGTGGCCGGGGTGGACGGTGTCAAGCGCGTGGTGGACAAGGCGCGCAAGGTGTGGCTCGTCTCGGATCCGGACGCGCTTGCGCCGTGCCGGCTCACGAAGCGGGCCGCGCGGGCGTTGCTCGACAGGATGGCGGCGGGCGAAGCCGGCGGGGGAGACGGCGGCGTGCGGCCGGTGGTGGTCACCGCGCGCGTCGAGGGGCCGGACGCAGTGATCCGCACCCTGGAATGGATCGGGGACGGGTCCCGGCTCGGTCGGCCGGCGGATCCGTTGCCGCGAGCGCGGCGTGGCGGTCGCGCGGCCGCCGGGGAGAAGAAATGATGCGGTTGAAACTGGTGGCGTGGCGGCTGTCGGCGGTGGCTGCCTTCGCGGCGGCCTGCGGAGGCGGGGGTGACGAGTCCGCCGGGTTGACGGTTCCCGATCCGGAGGTCGTGGCGGCCGGGCCCGTGAGCGACGCTGGTCCGGGCGTGGCGCCGGCCTCTGCCGGTGTGCTGTCAGCCGGCCGTGATGTGCAGTGGTACGTCTCGCGCGGTCGCCGCGCACTCGACGGGTTGGAGAACGTCGTGGTCTACCGTGCTGCCGACGCCGTGTCGGGGGCGGCCGACGTGGTGTTCTATGCCCGCTGTTTGGGCGACCGGACCGAGGTCGAGATCGACATGGGCGTGTTCTTGGGGGATGACGTCATCTCCGACGGCGATGTGCGCACCAAGCGCGTCCTGGTGCGGTTCGTGCCCGCGGACCTGCGTCCGCTGGTCTATGAGGTGGGGTCGTCGGGACGCTCGCTGATCGTCGACCGCCCACTGGCGTTCCTGCGGGAGCTGGTCGGGACCGATGCGCTCGTCGTGCAGACGGTCTCGGCGCGCGGGACCGCGGTGTTCGCCGAGTTCGTCGTCTCGGCGCTGGCCTACCAGAACCTGCTGGTGGTATCGGAGGCGTGCGGCTGGATCCTTGATGCGGATGAGGCGGAGCGCGCCGAGCGTCTCGGGCAGGCGGAGTTGCTCGAGGCCGAGCGCGCCGAGGTGCTGGCGTCGTATGTGTCGACGCCGATCCGCGAGGGTCTCGAGCGCTTCGGGGTGGAGTACGGCGAGGTCTTTCTGGACCTGCCGGCGCCGGTGGAGCGGGCGTTCCTCGGGTTCGGGGTCAACGTCAGCGCGGTCGAGATCGCGATGGCGCAGGGGCTGGGCATCGTGTGCCTCACCGGGACCTGGGTGGGCGACGAGATCGTCCTGCGGGAGTGCTACGTGGAGGGTCAGATGGAAGGCGTGGGTGGTCGGGAGGATGACGAGCCGCTCGGCGGTGCGGTTGGTGATGGTCCTGGCTTCTGACGGGCAGCCTGGCGGTTGATTGCAACGGTCCTCGGTGCAGTGCGTGCGCTCGTCGGTTCGGGCGATCAGCGCCTGGCTGCGGCCGGCGGCGGCGGGCGAGGTCGATCAGGTCGCGCAGCGGGTCGTCGGGCGCGGCGGCGGCCAGCCGCTTGTCGGCGTCCTAGTGCTCGATCACGCGGTCGAGGACCGCGCTCAGCGTGTCGCGCAGGCGCCGGCGGTGCTCGTGGGCTGTCAGCAGGTGGACGGCCCGCAGGTCGTCGGGGCATTCGCAGACGACGGCGCCGGTGAACTGTGGGTCGGTGATGATGCCGTTCTCGCGGTACTGGGCGATGTTGTCCTCGTCGAACTCGATCAGCAGACCGCGCCATCCCTGGCCCAGTTCGGCCAGTGCGATGTTGTTGATCGGCGGGTTGACCGTCAGGTCGAGGTACGCCGGGTGTTCCTCGTCGACTCGTGTCCCGAGCCGGATGTGCGGGATCGCTTCGAACGCGGTGTCCTGGTAGTAGGTCGCGTTGTCGGGATTCGCGAGCGTGGTCATCACGACGGATTCCTCTCCGCATGTTGCCGGCGCGCCCGCACTTGGATGCGTTCTACGGCGCGCCGTGGATGGGTGGTGCCGACCTATGAGGGACGGGCGAGCCGCCTCTCCTGGCGGCTCCTCGCGGTTTCAGGCGCGCGTTTGCGCCTTGCGCTGTCTGGCGGGTTGGTCGGTGTTGCGTGCGTTGCGGGTCTTTGCCGGGCCGGTGTCGGTTCGCCTGTCCCGGTGGCGAGCCACCAGGAGGGATCTGCATGCGCCCGTCGTCGTAGATGACGTTGGGGAGCGCCGGCAGCTGCTCGTCTTCGACCTCGTTCTGCAGGTACCGCCAGGACAGCATCGAGCGGATGATCACCAGTGCGACGGGTGATCATCGTCCCAGCGGATCAGCGCGCGCAGCCGATGGCCCAGCAGGTCGTTGCCCAGCGCCATCCCGTCCCAGTCGAAGACGATCAACTCGGTGCGGTCCGCTTCGGGGGGGGCGAAGACGTCGGCTCGTCTGGCGTCGAGCTTCAGGTCGTCGTCCTGTTCGTAGACGAGAAGGAGTTCATTGAACTCCTTCTCCGGGGATGTGTCGGTCACGCCGGCGGGATCGAGGATTACCACCGCTCGTACCGTCCGCAGTGATCGCTGCTCCGGTGCTGGGTCGGTCTGTGTCGTTATCCCGGCGCTACTCGGGAGGCGCGTTGGGGTTGGGAGCCGGCTCCGGCTTGTCGTTTGCTCGGCCTCTGGAGCCGGGTGCGGCGATGCTGGCGCCGGCGGCCCGGATGTAGTCGGCGACGATGGTGCGGCCCTGGGCGGTCTCGCCGTTCCGCCGCTGGTAGAACTTCTTCGTGACGTTGCCGGACACCGCGATCGTCTCACCCTTCTCGCAGGCGAGCAGCCGTGCCTGCATGGCTTCGGAGAAGGCGATGACGTCGACCCACTCGGTTAGCTGGTCGCGCTCTTCCGGGGGCACGTCGGGGGCGGCCATGTTGACGCCTATGCGGCCGACGGCGAACTTGCGGTTCTCGTTCTCGACCAGCCGCGGCTTGTCGGCCAGGTTGCCGCGGTAGGTGGCGTCGCACGCGCGGGGGACTGCGCCGGGGATGTGGGTGCTCATCGAGACCTTCCTTTCGTGGTTGCGGCACCGGTGTCGCCAGGCTGTCTGTTCGGCGGGAGTTTACGGAAGCAGGTTCGGCGCTTCGGCTTCCGGGGGTGTACGCGCAGCGGTCGAACATGGGCGCCTAGCGGCGCAGGGTGCTCTGCAGACCCTCCGGGGTGGTGGTCAGCGCGGCCCGTGCCAGCCCGTGCTCGGGATCGGTTAGTTGGGGACCTTGTTTCGGGTCCTGGTTTGGTTCAGGCTGGCCCGCTCATCGGGATTGTGACCTCGATTTGGTCGTGGTCAGTTCTGTGGCTCCTGCCGCTGCGGGAGGTGTGGCGGGGTTGGGAGGTGTTCTGCCGGGGCGCGGTTCTCGTGCTGCGTCGTAGACTGTTGTGATTCCCGCGCCGCGGGTCCTCTTGATCCGATCCAGGATGATTTCCGGGTCTACCCCTGGTGACACTTTGAGGTATTCGTTGACGCCGGTTCTTTCGAGTGCGGACCGAGTCCTATCGATATCGCCGCTTTCGATTGCGAATGCCCGCGGTTCGCGCGATGTGCAACTTGTGGTTACGATCAGTTGTTCTTCTCGCCAGTGAATACTGAGGTCCGAGTAGCGGGCTTCCAAGAGCGCCTCGGTGGCGGCGCCCGCGGGATCTTCCTGGATGTCCTTGAATTGGTTTGGAACACCAAGCAGCGCTCTGGTGGCGTCGTGTTGGTAGAAGTGTGCACCTTCGCGCCAACGCGAGATCGTTTCCTTGAACAGGGACTGGGACATGCAGTTTACGGCGACTTCCAGGGCCGTTGTGTCGTTTCTTTGTGCGACGGCGAGGTCGAACAGATCTCGTGTTGGGCTTGCAAGGGCTCGGCCCAGCAGCTTGCCGGCGAGAATTTGCGCGTTCCCGAGGATGATCTCGGCATGGTTTTCGATTCTTGCCTTGTAAGCTCCGACCACAGGAGTGGGTCTGCTCTGGAAGATATCGATTTTTCCGGTGTGGAAGTCGATGATGATTTGATCGGTCAGCGGCGTGATCTCTTTTGCTCCCTGCTGCTTCATTTGCCGTTCAAAATCGGGGTTGTACTCGGGACGGAGTCCTGTTAGGCCTGTTGATTTTGGCACCTTCAGGTCGATGTCGGTGCTCTTGCGGTGTTGCCATTGCGCAGCCAGTATGGTGCCTCCGCCGATTGCCCAGGTGCGGTTCTCGGGCAGCACTGGGAGCATTGCTGTACGTAGAGGTGTTCGGAGGCGGCGCCATAGCTCCGCGGCTGGTTCAGGCAGGGAGACGCTGTGCATGGTTGGCATTTTCACCAGATGGGTACCGAGTTGGGTGGAATCAATTCGGGTCGGATCGTGAACACGTTCAGATTCCGGTATCGCTCCCAGCAGGGGTACTGGACCAGATGCATTGCTCTTGCGAGCATTCGCCAACTGTAGGCTTGTTCGGTCCAAGCGTCCCATTGTTGTTGTTCTGTGGATTCGATGATCCAGGCGGACAGAACGTCGAGATCGCGACTGGTTGGTTTTGCGCGCCTAATGCCGTCGTAGAGCTCGCGTGATGAGGGGGGTGTCGGGTAGCCGCAGCATCGTGATGCGAATACACCGGTCACAGTCTGGCTGTTGGGGCCAACTCGGTGCGGATTGAGCCACGGACGGAGTTCGATGGCCAAGTTGTTTGGTGCGAGTTTGTTGCTGAAAGCCTCGGGGGGCGCCAACTGACAGCGCTTGTGGTTCGGGTTCTTGTGGCTGTAGATGGAAGCTTCAGTCGTGGAGAGGTGGACTTCCCTGAGGTGAGTGGTGTTGGTGGTTCGGTGTGACACCGGTGTTCTTCCTTGTCTGGATCGTACAGCGTCCCGTGTGGCGTGTCTACTGCTGAGCAGGTGTCCTTCCGGGACACGTTGGGCACTGTTCACGCCGATCCGCTCGACGGCGAATTTACGGCTGTCGTTCTTGACGACGGGCCGTATTTTCGGTGTGTTTCGGTCGGAGCGAGCTTACGGAAGCGGGTCCGGCGCTTCGGCTTCCGGGGTGTGCGCGCAGTGGTCGAACACGGGCGCCCAGCGGCGCAACGTGCTTTGCAGATGCTCCGGGCTGGTGGTTAGCGCGGCTCGTCCTCGCCCGGCGGGCAGCAGGTCGATGCCCACCGGCTCTGCGCGTCTGGTCTGCGGGTCGATGGCCCGCACCGCGGTTAGTCCGGGCCCGACGACATAGACCCGTGCGTTCTCGACCTCGATGACGTTGTCGTTGACGGTGAGCATGCGGGACGCGGGATGGCCGAGCGGGATGTGGAGTGCGCAGCGGGCGCTGCCGTCGGGCCGGTGATCGACATTGCCGACCCGGCTGGGCGCCCTCTTGTCGGTCGCTGTCATTCCGGCTCCTCCGGCGCTTCGTACTCGGCGCGGTGTACTGCGTTCTTCGCGATCCGCAGAAGGAGGCGGCCGCGAATATAGTCGCGGCGGGTCATCGGCGTGGCGTTGCCGTGCAGCCGGTGCAGGTGGTCGCCTTCGTTGAGGATGATTCCGAAGGCCTTCTCCGCCGTCATGCCCGGCGCTGCTTCTGTTGCCGGTTCGCACATGATGATGTGTCCGACGGGCGGGAGGTCGAGCGTCTCAGCCATCCTGTCCGCTCCAGAGTGCGATGGTCCGCCGGTTGACGAACAGCGTGGGGGTGTGCCGTGGCTGTTCCTCGCGGATCGTTGCATTTCCGAGGCGGCGGAGTGTTGCGAGTGCGGATGCTGGTTTCGCTGCGAGTCCGGCTCCCACCAGGTCGGTGGAGAAGCAGTACGGGCGCGTGCAGACGAACCGGACGATTTCGCTTCGGACGGGAGACCGTCTCTGCTTTTCGGCGTACCGCTCGACGGTGTCCTGCGCCATCGCGTCTTGGCGGTGCAGTGTCCGTACGATCCACTCGGCGGTGTCGCCGACGCCGTCCAGCATCTATGCGATCCAGGGCTCCCAGTCGTTGGTCTTCCTCGTGTGCTGCAGCAGGCGGTAGTACTCCTGCCGGTGGCGGAGGATGTACCGGCTGTGGCAGAGGATCGGCAGGTCGGTGAGCTTCTTGCTCGGCCAGGTACACGGTGTTGATGAGCCGGCCGGTTCGGCCGTTGCCGTCGGCGAACGGGTGTATCGCCTCGAACTGGTGGTGGCCTGCGGCCATTCGGATCAGCGGGTCGACGCCGCTCCGGTCGTGCATGAAGCTCCACAGCTGGTCGAGCATGCCTCGGATGCGCGCCTCCCCGGTGGGCGGCGTGTAGACGATTCCGCGCGGTCCGGCGATGACGGTCCCGCGTTCGCGGCGGATCGGCATTCGGTGGCCCTTCGTGTGCGAGCACGCTCTGGTGGCCGGTGCGGTTCCGGTCGGCTCGCCCGCGCGCCGTTCGTACGCGTCGATGATGCTGCCGTGGTGCCGCAGGGCTTCGGCGGTGTCGGGGTCGGCGTCGTCCGGCCGTCCCAGGTAGCGGACCATCTCGGGCACGGTGGTGACGACGTTCTCGATGGCGGAGCTCGCCTGCGCCTCGACCATCGGCAGGATGTGCAGCAGCGCCTCGCGGTCGCTGAGCTTCGCCGCGGTGTCGCGCAGTGTGTCCAGCGCGGTCCGCGCCAACTCGCAGCGCGCTAGCACCTTCGGGGTTGCGAGCGCTTCCGGCCCGGGAACGGGCGGCAGGTTGTTGTAGGTGAACACGGCGCTCCAGGGGTAATGCCCGTGTGCGGCGGTCTCGGGAGGTCTTCCTGATCGTGTTATCGGCATTGGTTCAGGTTGCGTGGATCGGTGCGCGTTCGGTGGTGCTGGCCTCAGCGTACCGCGTGCTCAGGCGTCGTCGTGGTCTGCGACCTCGCCTGTTGTCCGCGCCCCTTCGGTGTCCACGTCGATCTCGGGCCCCTCGGCTGCGGCCCGGTCGATGATCATCGGCCGCAGGTGCCCGTCCAGCGTCGCCTGGGGCAGGCCAGCGTGGTCGCGTTGACGCTGTTCGGGGCTTGGTTCCAGAACGAGCGGAAGCCGTTGGGGGGGGGCTGGTTCCAGCGTACGCCGTGCGGTTTGTGTCGATCGGTCAGGCGTCGCGGGTTGCTGTCGCGTAGTGCTGGCTGCGGATGCAGGCGCGGCAGGTGATTCGGGCGGCGGTTGTCGAGCTGTGGTCGCGGCGAACCACTTTACCGCAGGCGGTCTCGACCATCCCGTGTTTTCTGTGTTCGCTGGTCAACGCCGTGAATGTCGGCGGCTGGACGACCCTCAGGTGCGTCGTCGCCGTTCGGAGCGCCTTCGTCATGTCGGCTGCAGTGGGTGGCGTCGGGTTCGGCGTTGCGTGGGGCGATGTCCGCGTCGCGGGGGTCGGTGTGTGGGGCGTGTGGGGCTACGGTTCGCGGTGGGCGTATTGTACGTTCCTTGGTCGTTCTGCCGGGCCGGGGCCGCGGTCCACCAGTTGGCGCGCCGCCGTGCGGCGTGAAGGACCCGGGCCGTGTTGGCCGGCAGGTAGACCGGGTGGCGTGGGTGGCCTGCGGCCGTGGCTTCGCCGAGGCGGTGGAGAGCGCAGGCGCTCGTGCGGTTTGGTCGGGCGCGGCGACGGTCTTGTGTTATCGGGTTCGGTCGTTGCTGCGACATCGGTTGGTGGAGCCGCTTCCCGATGCCCGGGAAGGGCTGACTGCTGGCTCTGGCGCCTGGTCTCCTGGTTGCGGCATCCTTGGGATGATTCGCAGGTCTTCTTGTCTCGTTGGCGGTAGCCTTGGCTTGAGTTCCAACAGAACTGCGGTGTCGTCCCGCTTCAGTGCGGCTGTTGCTTCTTGCCGGATGACTTGTGGGTTCTTGCCGTGTGCGCGGAGGAAGTTGTTGATTCCTGCTGTTTCGAACCCGACCTCCAGCTCGGAAACATTCCTGTAGCTGCGTGTTCGGGACGCCTCGGCGCAGTTGGTGCGTACGTGCACTATCCCTCGATCGGCGGCAATGGTCACCCGGTAGTACAACGCGCGTTCGGCGGCGCGGATCGCGTACTGTGCGGGTTTGGTCTTGACGGTTTGCAGCCTGGTCGGGACGTCCAGGACTTGTTCCGCGGCATATTCGGCGTGCTTCTCGCGGTTCATCTTCCAGCCGAGGATCCTGCTGTCGATCGCGGCTTCGTATATTCCGTTGACGGCGATCTCGAGGCTCATGGAGTCCTCGATGCCGCACACGGCTACGTCGTATACATCCCGCACCGGCGGGTCGAGTGCGCGGTTGAGCAGTTTTCCGTTCAGGATCTGTACGTTTGTCAGGACGGTGGCGGGCTTACCGTCCACGATCGCAGTCTTGTGACCGACCGCTGGTACCGGTTGACGCTTCGCCAGATCCAGGTGATTCTTGCCGAAGTTGATCCGGCTCCATTCTCCCCAGGCAATGGGTGCCCCCCCAGCTCTCTTCAGGGCGTCGGCAAGGTCTGTCTGGAAGTGGGCGCTTTCCGTGTCTGGGTGGCATATCAGGTCGATGTCCTCGCTGTTTCGGTGTATCCAACGCGCAGCGAGCACGGTGCCTCCGCCGAGCTTGTAGCCTTCGCCATCGGCCGTGTACGGGCTCACGTATGTGTCGAGTGCGTTTCGTGTCTTCCTGAACAGAGTTCGTGCGGGTTCCGGGAGGTCCAGCACCTCGATCTTGTCGGGTGTGTTGGTCATCGCGGGATCAGCGTGTTGATGTCTGCGCAGCGTGGAGACCGATGGTGTTGCGCAGCATGGATCGCCCCGGCCAGTTGGTGCCATGTGTAGACGCCCTCGGCCCACGCGTAAAGGAAATCCTCTCGCGTCGCTTCCTGCAGCCACGTGTGGATGAGCTGTCTTTGGCGCGGCGTGGGGTCCGTGGTCCGGAGTGCGTCGTAGAACTCTGGGGCCGTCGGTCTTGTGCGCCAGCCGGCGCAGCTGCTGCTGAGGCGCGCGTGAACTGCTCGGCTGTGTCGTCCGAGTTGGCTCGGGTCGTGCCTGGAGTGGAAGCGCTCCAGGATGTCCTTGTCGGGCTTCTCGTCGCTGAACGCTTCGGGGGGCGCAAGGATCGCCGGTTCTGCGTCTCGATCTCGACGTTTGATTTCCTTGCGCAGTGCGCGCCATTCGTTGATGGTCATTCAGGTTCTCTGGATTGTAGTCAAGAACGCTGAGGAGCGCGGTCAGCATTGTTGTGCGGCGTGAAGGACCCGGGCCGTGTTGGCCGGCAGGAAGAGCGGGTGGCGCGGGTGGCCTGCGGCCGTGGGTTCGCCCAGGCGGTGGACGTCGCCGTGCCGGGTGAGCTTGTCGAGGACTGCCTGGGCACGTCCTTTCGGCGCCTTCGCGGGTAGCACTCCCCACGCTGCGATGATGAGGTCGGCGGCGGCGGCCTGCTGTTCTATGACGGTGTCGTTCTCCGGTCCTACCGGGTCGTCGAACGCAGGGAGCCTCCGTCGGTCGGTCGCGCGGGCCGCGAACAGGTTGACGACTGCGAGCTCGGTCGCGTCTTCGCGTCCGGCGAACCGGATGACGCGGCGTATCGTCGGGTCGTCGGTCTCTGCGGTCGCGGTCGACGGGTTGAGCATGCAGAAGAGCACCCGGCGCGGCGCCTCCAGTGTGAGCAGCGACCCGAGGTCGCGCGTGAGGAGGTAGCGGTACTCGGCGCGGGCCGCGCTCTTGGTCTCCCGGCTCATTGCGCCATACGGGGCAGCAACGGACTGCGTAGCAGCGCGCCCATCTTCTCGCCGGTTTCCTCGTGGACCTTCCGGTGCGCGTCGTTGATGACGGCGACGACGACCAGGTCCTGCAGAAACTCGACGTCGTCTCTCGAGACGATCTCGGGCTCGATCGTGATCGCGCGCCTCTGCTTGAGGCCGTTCATGGCGACGGTGACGATTCCGCCGCCGGCGGTCGCTTCGACCCCGGTTGCCGTGAGGTCCTGGTCGAGGTGCTCGTGCATGTGCTCCGCCTGCTTCATCCGCTGCTCGATGCGCATCGTGTGTTCTCGGTTTCGGCGCTGATCCGTGCGGTCGGCCGTCGTTGCGTGTCGCGGTGCGTGACAGGGTTCGACGTGCGGCTGTCGTAGTGGCGTGCCGGGCCGTTCATCGGCTCGGTCCCGGTAGACCGCTCTGGCCCGCTCGCTCTGCAAGCGTTCACGACCGGGTCCATGCCTCGAGTGCGGCGGCGGCGCTTCGCAGTTGCTCGAAGCTGCATCGGAGGGCGTAGTGCTTGCACATTGCGTCGAAGCTGAACTGCCAGTGGAAGCGCGTGTCGGGTACGTCGACGCCCTTCCCGTTGTCGTCGGCGATGCTTTCGCGGACCTCGATGTTCCAGCGGGTGGCCGCTTCGTGGAGTCGCTGAAGCTGCCCTTCCTCGATGATTCGGTTGACCTGGTCGTCGCGCTCGTCGAACGCAGGAGTCAGCAGGTTGCAGCTGTCGAGGTCGGCGCCGTGGAGTTCCAACAGCCTCCGGTAGAGATTGTCTGCTGTGCGCACCGGGCCGGTGCGGGCCGCGATCTTCGGTTCGTCGTCGTTCTCGTGGCTCAGGATGTACCAGCCGGTCGTAGGGTCTTCGGCGCCGTTGGGGCCGGTGTGCCAGCGCACGGTCGTGTGCTTGAGCTCGGGGTCGGCGTCGTGGCCGATCGTTCCAGGACGAAACCAGTGTCGCTCGTTCTGGTTCAACGTCGTGATGGCGTCGCCCAGCGCTCCGCCGGGAAGCTCGCGTTGCTCGTGCATGTGGGGTCTCTTGGATTCGGGTGGGCCGGGTTGTCGGTTCGGCCGTTCAGTCCGGGGGTAGCGGTTCGTACACCGCCGCGTACTCGGCTTCGAGTTCGTTGTCGCCGGAGGCGAGTGCTCGCGCGAGTCTGACGCCGAGCGGGCTTGAGACGTCGTCGGCCGCGTCGGCGAGCAGCCGGACCGTCTCCGGTTCGAGGCCGACCAGTTCCGCACCGGCGTCGCTCTCCGGTTCGTCGTTGATTAGGAGCGCGGCTGCGTACCGTCGCAGCTCGTTCCTGTCGGCGGGTGGTGCGTTGTCGTTCTCTGCGGCGATCTCGTCGACCTGCTCTACGACCTCGGTTCGCACGGTCTCTTCGACTCGCTCGGAACATTGCTGGTGCTCCGGGTTGGCGAGGACGGTTGCGATCTGCTGGTCGCTGGCGTGCATGCTCAGCATCGCGATCGGGCATGCCGTCTTCTCGTTCTGCTCGTGCGTCTCTTCGAGCAGGGTTGCGCGTATCCGGCCGCTCCGGCCGATGTACCAGGGGTACTCCCGGAGCGTTTTCCGGATGCGTTCGATCGCGGCGTCGAGCTGCTCTCGGATGCCCGTTTCATGGTTCGTCATGGGTGGATCTCGTCCCGCTTGGGGCGCTTCCCGGATGGTGGTTTCCCGTCGTGCAGGCGTGTTCCGATCGTGCTTGATCTCGGTCGTTCGGGTCCTCCGCATTTGCGGTCGTGCGGTCGGAATTTCGACGATTCCGATCGACTTTGCGCCGGACGAATGTCCTGCTCGATGTCCGCTTCGGAGGCGGCTTGTCGTGCGTGTTCCGCGCGCCTTCCGGTGCTGTTCCTCGTGTCGTTGAAGTCTGGCCGCTGGATGTCGTTCGGGTCGTCTGCGGCGCCGGCCGGATCGTTGGTGGCCGTTGCTCAAGCTGTTCGCCGGCGCGTCCGGCGTGGTCTCGATCCTGGTCTCTGATCCGGTTCTCCAACTGCGTCCGAGCTCCCGTTCTCTCGTCGGCCGACGCCTCTCGGCAGCTCGGCCGGACCGTTGTCCGGTGGACGTCGTGCCGGGGTTGAGCGCTCTTCGGGACTGACCTCGTCCCTGCGTTCGGGTGGGGTTGTCGGTGGCCCGCACCGCTGGGTGTGTCATGGGGACGCGATGCGTCGGCTCGCGTTGCTCGCGGCCATCGAGGCGGTCCGTTGCGCCGGGTCGGCAACCGGCCGGGTCGAGCCACGGGCTCTGTTCGGTGTGCGGCGGGACTCCGGGTTGGCTGTTCAGTTTCTTGATTCCGGGTTGGTCGGTGTCGTGTTGATTTCCGTGTTGATAGCGGCGCTCTTGTCGTCTCGATCGACTGCCGGGAGTCGTGGCGTGCTGCTCGATGCGTTGGCTCTGCGCGGCGCTCCGCGGTGCCCGAGGACGGGTTCGAGGGGGAGATAGCACCCCTCGATGAAGAACTGGGGCCGCGGAGAGGCAATACCTGGGGCCATGGCCCTCTGGAAAACTGGGGCCGCGGAAACGGCCCGATCAGGTACATGGCAATGCCACGTGTCAACGTGACCACCGGATCAAGCCTTCCCGCAGGGAAAAATACTGGGTGAGCGACGCCAGAACTGGGGTCGCTCACCCTCTGGTACGTCCGTTTCTGGAGGTGTGCGGAACAGTGCAACGTTGCCAGCGTTTCCGGGGTGGCACGTCAACGTGTGCATGCTGCATTGTCCTGCCGGTCCCGGCCAATGTGTCAACCGTGGTCATGTTGTATGGCAACGTGTGCGTGTCTGGCCGTTGATTCCTCGGCTCAGATGCGTGTAGAGCGTTGAAGGCCGGTGCGTCTTCGCGTGGTCAGGTTCTCTTGGGAGTGGGATCCCGTATGCTTCTATCGGCCGGTTGCAATGCAACGTGGTCATGTGGGAGGCGGGATGCTGCTGACGTGGACATTGTGGTCATGTGGTCATGTGGGGCGTGTCCGGCCAACCTGCATCCGTGGAGCCCTCCGAGGGCCCGCCAACAGACCGATTTGTCGCCCCAGTTCTGTTTTGGCCGAGCGGGTGGGTTGAATTGCAACGGTGTCCATGTCCACCATGACAATGCAGCGTGCCAATGCACGGATCCGGCGAAAAGTGTGTCAACGTGTCAATCGGGACAAGTGGCGTCCGCCTCGTGGTGTCCGGTCGGGCCGGCGTCCGTGCTCTGGTGGAGTGTTTTCGGGAGGGGTCTCATGGAGATGAAGCGCATCGTTTTCTTCTTGCCACCGCAGACGGTGAAGGCGGCTGAAGCGCTTTCTGCGCGGTACGCTTCAAACCGGTCCGAGGTTCTGCGGCTTGCTGTCGGAGAGGGCCTGAAGCATGTTCGTCCTGTTCTCGCCAAGCTGCAGGGGGTCCGAATTGCCGAGTTGGCAGGGGCATCCGGGTCCGGTCGCGGTGGTGGGAAGCGGCTTGACCGTGGCGTTGCATCTCCCTCGGCTGGGGTCGTTCCGCTCGACGCCGAGGCGGCTGTCCCTCGACTGGTCGAATATGCCCGTTCTGCTCGACGGGTACGTCCAGGCCTGGATCCGTCAGAACTTCGCGTCATGATTGCGACGCAAGCGCAGATCGTCGGTGTGCTTCCGGACGACGTTGAGGATGCCGTGGATGGGGCCATCGGCGAACTCTTCGGTGGTACCGATGTCTTGCCGGTGGCTGACCCGACGGTTCCTCCCGAGTAGCTTGGAAGCTGCGTGCGAGCGCGTCTACTGGTGGCGCGTGTCCGATGAACAGCGGCCGGATCCGAGGGGTGCCAAAAGGGGTGCCAACAGGTGTGCGGAAGGGGTGCGGGTCGCGGGTTGCTCGACGTTCGTCCAGATACTTGTTCTTGCGGTCGGCCGCGTTGCTCGACGACTGTTGTCGATGGCTTTTGCTCGATACCCGAGGGGGTGTTTCGTGGCTCTGAAATCGGTGTGGGCTCCGGATGCTGAGCCTCTGGACCGGGTCGTGAAGATGCGCGTCTCGAGGCGGCAGTTGCACGCGCTCGATCTGGCCGTGAAGGAGTTCTCGATGTCGCGTGCGTGGTTGTTGCGCGAGGCCCTCGCGCGTGGGTTTCCGGCGCTCGTTACCGAGTTGCGGCTGAAGCGCAAGGCCGGGTTCGTGACCCGTGGGGAGTACGTGAATCCTGGAGCGTCGTCTCCCCGGCGTGGTCCCCGTTCGGACGGCGTGCGCACCGACAGATGGGTTCATCGGAAGGGTGGTTCGGTCGAGGGGAGTCGCACTCCGGATACGGAGTATCGCGAGGAAGGTGGCGGGTGATCCGCGTGTGAGCGGAAGGCGATGAGCCGGTGGTCGGTGACCCGCCGGGTCGGGTCGGGTGATCCGCGATAGCGGAACGGTGTTCCTCGATGCGTTTGGAATCGAGCTGGGGTCATCCGCTGGTCATCCGCGACAAGCGGAATGTTGCCGGTTTCTCCTGTCGCCTGCGCCATATCTCGATCAGACCGTCGAGCCGTACGGGCGCGTAATCGGTGCGTTCGACGCTGACGTTGAAGTGTCTCTCGCTCGGTGCATCCCGGTCGTGCAGGTGGCCGTGCACGTTGACGGCGCCCGGCGGCGGTTCGCGCAGCGGCATGTGCGTCAGTGCGAGCCGTGGATCCGTCGCGCACAGTGCCGCTGGATACTGGTCCTCGAACCCCGCGTCGCGGAGGTGTTCGGTGTTCAGCACGTCATGGTTCCCGAGCACCAGCAGGCGGTGTCCGGGACAGTTCCGCAGGTCGAGCAGCGTGCGGCGTCTGCGCCAGGCGTCGGGATGCGCGACGTCGCCCAGGCAGACGATGGTGTTGTTCGGCTGTATCTTGCGCTGCCACGTCTGGAGCAGGTGACGGTCCATCTCGTCGGTGTTCCGGAACGGGCGGTTCCAGGCTTCGAGGACCGTGTGGTCGGACAGGTGCAGGTCGGACCAGATCCAGGTGGTCTCCGGCGGCGCGGTAATGATGGGAATGCTCCGGCCTCGCATCAGCGCGCTCAGGAACGGTTCACCGTCTTGCAGTTGGGCCTTCCAGGTGTCTCGTAGCGCGTTGATGGGCGTCATTGGCGTTGTCTGTTGGAGTCTCTCCGATCGTCGTCGGTTCGTGGGGCGCGGCGTTGCTCGATGCCTGCTGGTTTGGCGTCCTGCTCGATGCTCCCGCCCGGTGACGCGTGAGCCTGTGGAGGGTGGCCGTGGTTCGCTTGACGGGCGCGGGTTGTGCGTTTTGCTGTACGCCTCGTTGGCGGTTCGTGTTCGGGACGTATTCGAGCGTCCGTGTCCGACTGCTCGATGCGCTCCGGAATCGCGGCGTTGCGGTAATCCGGGCGTCTTGCTTCATACGCAGGTTTGGCGCGGGGCTCGACGGGCGTGCAGCGGCCTTCTGCTGGATGCGGTGGGCGGCGTTTCGTTGTGCGTGCCCTGGCGTTCGGTGTTCGGTTGACGTGCCTCGCTGGATGCCCGTGGAAGGCGGTTCTGGCGGCAAGGTGCGCCGGCGCGGCGTGTGGGACCGGGTACTGGAGGAGGGCGCTGCTTGATGTGCTCAGGTGTCCTGCTGGACGACTTTCGGGCGCTTACCGGTTTCACACTGGCGGCGTTTCCGGTTGACGTTCTTCTGTTCGATGCCGGTGTCCGGCTTCGGCTGATCCGCGTGCGCGGATCAGCGGGTGATCCGCACGTGCGCGGAAGGCGATTCGGTCGCGTTTGGCGTGTGGGCGGGAACGGCCTGATCCGAATATGCGGAAGGGGATCAGGATTGGATCTCCGTCCGTTGTGCGGTCGCCTGCGCTGGGCGGGTTCTGTCCGTTCGGGCCGCCAGCGTGCGCAGCTCGGTCTGCCGGTCGCCCCGTTGCCACCGGATGTTCTGCAGGCGGTTGCGGCGCCGCGCCCAGCGGAACAGGTTCCGCGCCCGGATGACCGTGTCGAGGATCTGCTTGCGGTCTGGCGCCGCGAGTTTCTGTACGGCGGTCTGCCATGACTGCATGCCGGCAGGCAGGCCGCCCGGTGGCTGCCGGAGGCGCCGGAGGGTCCTGATCTCCTCCTGCGCCTGTGTCAGTTCTCGGTGGTTGCGGCGGCTTTGGCGAGGCTCAACATGGGAGGGCGGTGTGATGGTGGAGCCCGGTGTCGGGAACACGCTGTTGGTGGTGGACTCACCGTGGCGGAAGGGTGGGGCGGGTGAGCCGGAAGCACGGGATGCTCTCGCCCCGGTGGGGGTACTGGTTGCCTATCCGCAGCCGCTCGTGGCGCCGCACACGGTGCAGGCGTAGCAGACTCCGGTCCGCACCATGATGGCTCCGCATGTCGCGCAGGGCGGAGCGTCCTGGTCGTTGTCCACCGGGGGGCTCGCTTCTTCGGTGTGCTGGTCGCTGGCGGCGGCCGTCGCGGCGGTCTGGACGCCGTCCGGGTCGTGGACGTTGACGCCGGCTTCGTACTGGTGCTCTCTGTCGAGGAACTGGCTGGCGAGCCAGCGGAACACGTAGTCGACGATCGACTTGGCGATCCGCACGTCGGGGTTGCGTGTCATGCCCGAGGGCTCGAACCGGACGTGGCTGAACTTGTCGACCAGGACTTGCAGCGGGACGCCGTACTGCAGCGCGTAGGAGACTGCCTGCGCGAAGCTGTCGCCGAATCCGGAGATCGTCGACCCTTCCTTCGCCATGACGAGGAAGAGCTCGCCGGGCGATCCGTCCTCGTACATCCCGACGGTGATGTAGCCCTTGTGGCCGGCGATGTCGAACTTGTGCGTGAGGGCGGAGCGGGTGTCGGGGAGCTTGCGGCGTTTCGGGGCCGCCGGCGTCCTGCCGGCGCCGGTGTCGGCCTTCGACGTCGACAGCGGCTGGGTCCGCTTGCTGCCGTCCCGGTACACCGAGATCGACTTCAGGCCGAGCTTCCACGCCTCCTTGTAGGCCTCCTCGATCTGGTCGACGGTGGCGTCGTTGGGCATGTTGATCGTCTTCGAGATCCCGCCGGAGACGAACGGCTGGACCGCGGCGACCATGCGGAGGTGTCCGTCGGCGCTGATGGACCGTTGCCCGCCCTTGGGCTGCAGCGCGCAGTCGAATACCGGCAGGTGCGCGTCCAGCAGCGCGCTGCCCTCGATGGTGCCGTTGGCGGCGATGTGTTCGGTGATCCGGTCGATTTCGTCCTGCGGGTAGCCGAGGTTGGCGAGCGCCGGCGCCACGGCGCGGTTGACCATCTCGATCTCGCCGCCGCCGACCAGGCGCTTGTACTTCATCAGGGCGACGTCCGGCTCGATGCCGGTGGTCTCGCAGTCCATCATGAAGCTGATGGTGCCGGTGGGCGCGATGACGCTCGCCTGCGCGTTGCGGTACCCGTGCTCGGCTTCCAGCGCTTCGGCGCGGTTCCAGGCTTCGAGGGCGCGTTGCGCAAGCTCGGCTGGACCGTCTGGTTGGATGTCAGGGTCCCGGGTCTTGGCGAGTTTCTCCGCGGCTTCGCGGTGTGCGCCGATCACTTCGAGCATGCTGTCGCCGTTGGCGTCCCACTCGGTGAACGGTCCGCCGCAGTCGCGTGCGATGATGGCCGACTGCGCGTAGGCCTCGCCCGTGAGCAGGGCCGCCAAGGCTGCCCCGATGTCGCGTCCGGCGTCCGAGTCGTACGGTACGCCCTGCGTCATCAACAGGGCGCCCAGGTTCGTGTAGCCGAGGCCGAGCGGCCGCAGGCGGTGGCTGTTCACCTCGATGCTCTCGCGCGGGTAGCTGGAGTTGCCGACGATGATCTCCATCGCCGTGATCATCACGCGCGCCACGTGCGCGTAGATCTCGGGGTCGAAGTCGCCGACCGTGCGGTCGTCGCCTTGTTTGCGTGTGCAGCGCAGGAGGTTGATCGAGGCCAGGTTGCAGGCCGAGTCGTCGACGAACATGTATTCCGAACACGGGTTCGAGGCGCGGATCCGGCTGTGTTTCTTGCACGTGTGCCAGCGGTTGATCGTCGTGTCGAACTGCATTCCGGGGTCGCCGCAGACGTGGCACGCCTCGGCCATCCGGCGCAGCAGCGCCCGGGCTTGGAGCGTCTCGGCTTCGGCGCCGTCGGTCCGGCGCAGTGTCGTCCAGGGCCCGTCCTGCTCGCACGCCTGCATGAACGCGTCGGGGACCCGGACCGAGTTGTTCGCGTTCTGGAAGGAGATCGACGCGTACGCCTCGCCGTTGAACGAGCCGTCGTAGCCGGCGTCGATCAGTGCCCACGCCTTGCGCTCTTCGTCGGCCTTGCAGTCGATGAACTCGCAGATGTCGGGGTGGTCGACGTCGAGGCAGACCAGCTTGGCCGCGCGGCGCGTGCGCCCGCCGGACTTGATGATGCCTGCGAAGGCGTCGAACCCGCGCATGAACGAGACGGGTCCGCTCGCGGTTCCCCCGCTCGAGAGCGGCTCGTGCGACGAGCGCAGCGCCGACAGGTTCGAGCCGGCTCCCGACCCGCGCTTGAACAGCAGGCCTTCGGTCTTGGCCAGGTCGAGGATGGACGACATGGTGTCGTCGACCGCGTTGATGAAGCACGCCGAGCACTGCGGCTTCTCGTCGATGCCGACGTTGAACCAGACGGGGCTGTTGAAGCTCGCCATCTGTGTGGCCAGCATGAAGGTCAGCTCGGCGTGGAACGTGTCGGCGTCCTCGGGCGTGCGGAAGTACCCGTCGTTCCGGCCCCACTCGGCGATGGTGTCGCTCACGCGGCTTATGAGCTGGCGCACGGAGCGCTCGCGGTCGGGCTCGCCGACCCGGCCGCGGAAGTACTTCGCGGCGACCAGGTTGACGGCCTGCTCGGACCATGTCGAAGGGGCCTCGACGTTCTTCTGGGCGAAGACGGCGCGGCCTTCGGCGCTGTCGATGTGCGCGTCGTGGGAGCGCCACTCGAAGCCATTGAAGCCGTTGTCGCCGGGGCTGGTCAGCACCCGCTGGAAGGTCAGGCCCGTCTTGCCGGCCGGGGCGGGGCGTCGTTCGCTGGTTTCGGATCTGCTGCTGCTCATGTCGCTGTCCTGGGGGGCGTGTTGCGATTCGTCGTGGCGAGTATTCGGGGCGGAGGTCATTGGGCCGGCGCCGGCTGGTTGGGTGCACTTCCGGTTCTGCGCAGGCGGCGCCGGCGTGGCCGGATCGGGGAGCTGGTCGAAAGCTGACGAGCAGGGAGGGGAGGGCGTCGCCGGGCGTGGCGACTGTCGTGGCCGCGGGCCTGCTACGGGCGGTTCCTGATCTCGTCGGGCTTCAGGCCAGCGTGGCGCAGCTCTGAGCAGGTGACCAGCTCGACATCGGCTTCGGCGACCTCTTCGCCGTCCCCGTCGAGGAAGATGCGTCCGTGGTCGTCAGTTGCGGTCTTGGCCGAGTCCCCAGAACACGTCGGTTCCGTTCCCGTCGTCCTCGAACTCGATGCGGCCGTCACCTCCTTTGGTGAACGAGTCGTTCGCGATGCCGCAGCGTCCGTGGATGACTTCGAGCGTGCCGACGATCGGTGAGCCGCTGTGCTTGTTGCGTGCATACATGCAGGTGTTCTCTTTCGGGCGGAAATCGCCTGGTGAACGGATCGAGGTAGTCGACTCGTCGGGGGAGTCGACTACTTGCGGCCTGGCCGGTGCCGTGCGGGGTGTGGTGCTGCGCGTGGCCGGCGTTCTGTTGCTGCTCAGTTGACCGTGGTGGTTTCCTTGCAACGGAAGCAGGCCGGTGGTGGCTCTCCCAGGTCAGGACCGGTGGCCAGCTCATCGCTTCGGCGTCGCTTACGAAGCGTTCGCAGAGTTCGCAGCGCGGGCGGATCCGCCGGCCGCTGACGTTGGTGAACCGGCAGCGGCGGCATCGGCTGTACGCGGCCGTCGGCGATGGTCGAGTGCTTTCCCTCGACCCATAGGTTGCAGGTGTCCCGGCCGAGTGCTTCTACGTGAAAGTCATCGTCGTCGTGCTCCGGTTCGCTCGGTGCGCGGGCGCGTGGCTCGGCGCCGGCGGGTGTTGCGTGCTCAGTCGGCGGCGCCCGCTCTGCGGAACGGGTCGCCCCAACTGAACGGGCGGCCGATGGACGTGGGTTCGTTCTCGTCTTCGTGGCAGCTGGCGTGTCCGGCCGGCAGCGTGCACGTCGCGGTGAACTCGCGGGTGATCGGGCCGTTGAGCCCCTTTCGCTCGGTGACGGGGCCTGAGCTGCGGCCGCAGGGGGCGGGCCGATTCCCCAGGCTCCGGTTCGCGCGGTTGATCGCGCGGGTGATGATGGCCCGCTCTTCGTCGCTGTAGTCGTGGGCGCGGCTCTTGGCTGCTTCCAGGGTCATCAGGAACTCGGCGAGCCTCGGCGGGGCGGTCGGGACGGCGAACTTGGGCGGGAGCCGCTCGATCATGCCGGCGTCGTAGCCTCGCGTGTACTCGGCGGCTTCGACGCTGTCGGCGGGGTAGGTGGTGACCCGGCTCGGCGCCTTTTTCTCTGCGTCGTTCTTCCCGGCCCGGTGCGCGGCGGGGGCGCTGGCGAGCTTCTCGCGCGCCTGCTCGAGCCGCTCGAGGCCGCCTGGACCCAGCTTCTTCTCGCAGCTGGCGCAGCGCTTGAAGCCGGGGTCGTCGTCGGTCTCGTTCCAGTTCGGCGCGCTCCAGACGCGTCCTCGGGCGCCGCAGACCGGGCGGGAGTCGTTGAAGCCCTGGATGTGCATCGTCTTCGTTCGCATCATGGTTCTCCGCGGTTGGTTTCGTCGCTACGTGCGTGGGTCCGCTGTGCCGCTCAGAGGCCGTAGGCGTCGAGGATGGCGTTGGCGTAGACGTCGGCCTGGGCTGCTCTGGCCGGGGTGGGCTCGACCTCGGCGACGTGTCCGTACTCGCGGGCGGTGACGTGGGTTACGCGGAAGCGTTCGCCTTCGCGGGTGCAGTGGATCCGGATCCGGTTCGGTCCAATCACGCGGATGCAGGCTTCGGCGACGTGGTTGCTGATGCGGGCCTCGCCGTCCTGCGCGGTCCGCAGGTCGATGAAGCCGGTGCGCACGTCGATGCCGTCGATGCCGTTGACCGCGCTGCGGGCGAGCTTCTCGCGTGCATCGCTGATGCGTTGCCGGGTCGCTTCCGGGTTGTGGGGCTGCCCCTGTTCGGCCTGGTGCGTGGCGATGACGAAGGCGTCGACGTCGTCGGCCATCATGTCGACCAGGCGTTCGGCGATGCCGCGGGCGAAGGCTGTCAGGTCGGTGGTGGTCATGGTCGTGCAGGCTCCTGCGGCCGGGGTGGGGCCGTGTGATCGGGTGGTGAGGTGGGCTGGTCGCTGGTCGGGTGTGTTGCTGGCTACGTCGGTTCCCAGGGCCTGCAGCCCCGCGAAGCGTGGCAGCGTATCTGGCGCGGCACGTTCCCCGCTTGCTTGCGTCCGTGCAGATACGGCGGTCTCAGTAGGGACTCGACGCCGCGGTTTCCGGGGTTGATCCGCGCGCGCGGAAGGGGGCGGAGCCGACGACGCCGGCTGTCGAGATCTCCCCCTTAGGACACTGACGGAAATAACGTTGCCGCCTTCTTGGACGATGACGTCGCAGGCATGGGCAGGCGCGTCGCGGAACTTGGCAAAGTTGTATCGATCAGAGCCCTTAGCCGCGCGCGCGGCAAGGGGGGGCTGGTGCCCTTCAGGCTGAGCAGTGTTCGGGTGATCCGCTCATTCCAGCGGGGCGATTTTCCCCGGCGTCTCCAGACGCTCGGCGCGGGACCAGGCGTTCCGCAATTCGTTCTGATGGCGTGACGCCCATTCCACAACCAGCCCGAGCGCACGCGGCGGCAGCGCCCCCTTGATCACGACCAATCCTTCGATGTCGATGCTCGCGCGAGCGTCACCGTACACGGCATGGAAGTGCGGCGGCGGGTGGTCTCCACACTGCATCCGAATGATGATCCCGAAGAACCTGCACAGCTCAGGCACGGACTTTCACCAGACGCGCAGCGGGCATCACCTCCTCGACCGATTTGCCGGTAAGGCGGAGATAGAGTGCATCTTCGCAGAGCTCGACTTCGTTGCTCCACGCAATTGACCCGTACGGGGATATGTGGACCTTCTCGAAGAATGACCGGTTGCGCCAGGCTCTGAAGATCCCCCGGCCGGCCAGGTCGAACAGGTCGACTTCGCCCGAAACACCGTCCGAGTAGCGCAGCCAGATTCGATAGCCGGCTCGCGGCGCCACTTCCACTGCCGTAATCATGTCGAGCTCCTTTCCATGTCGCCATGTCGCGGACCCGCGTCAGCCGTTACGTGGTCGCCTCGGACGCCCCGGCGGCCGGGTCGGTGGTGTAGATCGTCAACCGCGACTCGTCGCCGAACATCTCGTAGATCGGACGCCTCCCCGGCAAGTTCTCGCTGTTCTCCAGAATAACTCGCACACCATTGCCGCAGCGGTCCATCCAGCGTTTCCCTCGGGTTGCAACCGTTGCGTGCAGCTGTGCGTCACGCTGGAAGAACCCGAGCCTGCGGTGATCCCGGATGTGGTTCGCGGCGCCGTCGCGGTCGACCTGAACCGTGGCTATTGCCCGGCTCCGGGCTGCCGGGGTTGTCGTTGGTGGATTCGTCGTCGCCGTTGGCGCTCAGGAACTCCTCGGCGTTCTCGAAGACCGGGGCTGTCGGGTCCATCCTTTCGGTGAGTGCCGCGAGCAGCTTGTCGTCGGCGCTGGTCCGGGCGTCTGCCTTCCGGCCTGCGAAGTCTCGGAGCCACTCGTCGAGCTTGGACCATCGCCTGCGTCCGGCGGCGTTGCGGACCGCGATGGCGACCGCCTTCTTCTGGCCGACGAGCACCACCAGGCGCTTGCCTCGGGTGATCCCGGTGTAGAGCAGGTTCCGCTGCAGCATCGCGTAGTGCTGGGTGAGCACCGGGATGACGACCGCCGGGTACTCCGAGCCCTGGCTCTTGTGCACCGTCGCGGCGTAGGCCGGCATCAGCGTGTCGAGTTCGCCGAAGGCGTAGACGTGCTCGGCGCCGTGGAACCGGGCGGTCAGCTCTTCGGTCTCTGCGTTGACGTCGGCCACGTGTCCGGTGTCGCCGTTGTAGACCTCCTTGTGGTAGTCGTTGACGATCTGCATCACCTTGTCGCCGGGTGCGAAGGTCCACCCGAAGCGCTCGACCTTGCGCTCGCGGGTCGGGTTCAGCGCGGCCTGCAGCTCGATGTTCAGCGACCGCGCCCCGGCGGCGCCCCGGTTCATCGGGCACAGCACCTGGATATCGCGGACCGGGTCGAGGCCGAAGCGCGTCGGTATCCGGTTCCTGACCAGATCGACGATCCGGACGGCGGCCGTCTCGGGGTCTGCGGCCGGCACGAAGTAGAAGTCGCTGTGGCCGTCCGGCCGGGACAGGTTGGGGATCGCCCCGTGGTTGATCCGGTGCGCGCTGGTGATGATCCGGCTCTGTGCCGACTGGCGGAAGACCTCGGTCAGCCGCACGACGGGGACCGTGCCCGAGCCGATGATGTCGGCGAGCACCTGCCCGGGTCCCACCGAGGGGAGCTGGTCGATGTCGCCCACGATCAGCAGGGCGGCCCTGTCGGGGACCGCGGCGAGCAGCGCGCGCATGAGCAGGATGTCGACCATCGAGGCTTCGTCGACGACCACCAGGTCGCAGTCGAGCGGATTGCCGGCATTTCGCTTGAAGCCGCCGTTCGCAGGGTCGACCTCGAGGAGCCGGTGGATCGTCCGGGCTTCGATCCTGGTCGCTTTGGTCATCCTCCGTGCGGCGCGCCCGGTCGGCGCGCACAGCTTGAGCTTGACGCCGGCGGCGGTCAGGATGCGCAGGATGGCGTCGAGCAGCGTCGTCTTGCCCACGCCGGGTCCTCCGGTGATGAGGGTGGCTTTCGACGCCAGCGCCAGCCGGAGTGCTTCGGCCTGGCGCGGCGCCAGCGACAGTCCGGTTTCGTTCTCGACCCGGGGCAGCGCCCGGTCGGCGTCGATGTTCGGCCAGGGGGGCCGGCCCGCCATCAGCTCGGCGATCCGCTCGGCGATGGTCCGCTCGGCGCGGTACAACCCGCCGAGGAACGCGCACGGCGTGTCCGCCACGGTGTCGGCGACGACGGCGCCTTCGGTGATCTCGAGGTCGAGAGCGTTTCCGATCAGCTCGTCGGGGACTTCGAGCAACCGGGATGCCAGCGGGCGTAACTCGTCGTTCGGCAGTCCGCAGTGGCCCTTCTTCTTCGCTTCGTCGAGCGCGTAGCCGATGCCGGCGCGCACGCGGATCTCGGCGGTCTTCTCGATGCCGAGCTTCATGGCGATCTCGTCGGCCACCTTGAACCCGATGCCGTGGATGTCGCGCGCGAGGCAGTACGGGTTGCGCGTCATGACCTCGACGGCGTCGTTGCGGTAGGTCTTGAAGATTCGCACCGCGCGTGCGGTGCCCGCGCCGTGGGTGTGCAGGAAGATCATGATCTCGCGCACAGCCTTCTGCTCGGCCCACGCGTCGGTGATGCGCTTGGCGCGGACCGGGCCGATGCCGTCGATCTCGCGGAGCCGTTCGGGCTCGTTCTCGATGACGTCGAGCACCTTGTTGCTGAACGCCTTCACCAGCTTGGCGGCGTAGATTCTGCCGATGCCGCGTATCGTGCCGGAGCGCAGGTACTTCTCGATGCCCTCGCTGGACGAGGGCGCCGAGTTGCGGATGAAGTGCGCCTTGAACTGCGGGCCGTGCTTCGGGTGGCTGATCCACTCGCCGGTCGCCGTGATCCATTCCCCGGCCGCGGCCGTGGCGGCGTGGCCGGTGACGGTGGTCTGATCCCGATGGCCTCTGGCCTTGACCCGCAGGACGCAGAACCCGTTGTCCGGGTTGTGGAAGCTGACGTGCTCGACCAGCCCGGCCAGGACCTCGCGGTTCGGCGGCTCCGGCGGCTGTTTGCGGCGTACGGTCATGATGTGTGATCGGGCGCGCCAGCTTCCGGAACGTCCTCTGGTGGAACAAGTGTACCGGCGACGGCGTGATGAGTCTGTGTGGTCGGATCGGCCGGGACTGCGGTGGGCGCGTGCGGTCTGCACGCCGCATTCGGGCGGCGGCCCCGCTCGGTGCCTGCCGGTAGTGCGTACTGCTCGGCGCGTGTTCTGCGCCCGCGGTCAGTGCACTGTCTCCCGCGAATCGAGGATGTCGATGGACGCGGCCAGCTTGCCGACCGTCGTGTGCAGCCACACGAATCCTGGCCGTTTGGCCAGCGTTGGTGTGTTATCGCCTCGCGCCAGCAACCGTTGGTGCCGGGTGCGGGCGCGAGCTGCGCTATCCCTTTGGAGTCAGGGAAGCAGATCGCCAACGACGATCTGTGCGTCCGGGCGTGAGAGCGGCGCGACCTTGTCGTCGGTTGTATGGTTGGTGACGCTGTGGTAGCGGTCTCCAACCGGGTTGCGGTAGATCTCGAGGCGTGCCTCGGGGAGGGCGAGGATCCAGTAATCGGGAATCCCACAGCGTGCGTACAGGCGCTGCTTGACCGTCCGGTCGTACCGCAGTGATTCGTTTGAGACCTCGACGACGAGCACCGCCGACGTTGGATGGCCTTTGTCGTAGTCGCGGATCGCGCCCTTCACGACGGCCACGTCCGGCTCGGGCTCCGAGTAGTCGTCGGCCGCCAGCGGGTGCTGTATCCGTACGTAGAACCCGCGGCCGAACACCCGCCGCAGACAGTCGGCCACGAGGTCTATGCCGATTGCGTGGCCGACTCCCTCTGGTGTCATCGCGTTCAGGTCTCCGTCGATCAGTTCCAGCTTGGCGTTTGGCTTGAACGCGCCGGCTTCTACGGCACGGTTGTACTCGACGCGGCTTAGGCGGTAGTGGCAGATGGCGACATCGGACGCTGTGGCTCTCGTCACGGCGTCTCTATCGTAGCGCGGAAACCGGCATCGTCCGGCCCCGCGGCCTACTCGTCGATGTCGACGCGGGTCCAGTCGCCGGCGGCTTCCGGGTGGGTGCGTGGGACGGCTCCCTCGTCGAGGGTGAGCGCGGTCCCGGAGCCGTAGCGCCGGCAGGTGGCGCTGGAGCCGAGATCAGCGCCGTTCCGGCTTCGGCGTCTCGAGACTCTGCGTCGTGAAGGTCATCGCGAGAATGGAGTGCTCGTGCGGTCCGTTCCGGCCGATCGGGCCGTCGGTCCCGGCGACGACCATCAGGCCGTTGACGTTTTGCAGCGTCCAGCGCAGGTTGAGCGCTTCGCCGGGCTCGCGCCAGCCGGCGAGCACCGTGTCGAGGTCGTCGATGACGGCGATGAAGAGGCGTTCGCCGGCCGCGTTCTGGATCCGGCCGAGGCCGTTCGCGTGGGCGTTGTCGTCTTTGGTGAGGCCGGCGGCGCCGGCTGCCTCGTCCCATAGTTTGGCGGCTTCGACGGTCGCCTGCCCGTATGGCTCGCGCAGGCGGCCGATGTGCGGCGGCGTGCCGGAGGAGCCATACCTGAGCCGGGCCTCGATGCGGTCGAGGACTCCGCGCCGCTCCTTAGCGCTTCCGCCCATCACCAGGGTGTGCTGCGCGGGCCGGTTGCCGTGGACCGCGCGTTCGAGGACCCGTTCGACGGCGAGGTTGGCCAGTGTTATCGGTCCGTAGTTCATGTCGTTGCTTCCATCCGCGTTGCGTTACCGGCTCGCCGCCGATTGCGCGCCAGCGATCTCCCGCGGTTGCAGTCGAAGCCGCCGCGGTCGCGGTCGACGACGACCGCCCGGGCGGTGTTGGGTTGGCCCTAGTATTCGGGCCGGCGGTCAGGCTGCGATTGGCTGTGCGGCCGACGACTCGTCGGGGACGTTGCGGGTCAGCCAGTCGGCGATCCGCTGGGAGTCGGCCGCGGCCTTGCGGACGGCGTTCGGGTCGTTGTCGAGCGCCTTGATCCATCCGGCCACGTAGGCGTGGCCGTGCTGCGGCTCGTGGCCGACGTGCAGCTGCTCGCCGAGCATCATCGCCGCGATCTCGGCCCGCAGCTCTTCGAGCGCGTAGTCGGCGCCGCCGTGGTGGGTGATCCTGTGAGCCGGGCGGTCGAGACGTGACGGGTGCGATGTGGCGTGCGCGAGCTCGTGCAGGAGCGTGTGCTCGTAGCTGCCTTGCCCGATGAACTGTGCCGGCTCCGGCATGGTGATCACGTCGCCGGACGGCGAGTAGCAGGCGCGGTCGCCGGGGACGTGGACGATGCTGACGTGCGCGTCGTCGGCCACCCGGCGCACGGCCGCCTGCGGCTCGGCGGCGGGGGCGTCGGGTTCGAGCGTTTCGAGGGACAGGCCGTCGGCCTGCTCGACGTTGAAGACGTTGTGGACGGTGGCGTAGAACGATGGCCGTGTCTCCTCGTCGGTGTCCGGGTCGGGCTGGGTCGTGGTTGCGGCCCGGTTGCGCCAGACCAGGATGGGCGTGCCCTTCTCGCCCTTGCGGACCATGCCGCCGGCGGTCCGGATCTGGCCGAACCCGGCCCAGCGGCTGTCGGCGTAGCCGCGCATGGCGGCTGTGACCATCAGCAGGATCCAGTTGTTGCCGCGGTACCTGCGCTGGGTGGTGAAGTTGACGGGGCCGCTGAGCTCGCCGGGCTTCCACGGTTTCTGCCAGGGGGCGGCGCCGGATTTCAGCGCCTTGATGATGCGGTCGGCGAAGGTGCGGGCGTAGTTCTCCAGTCGCTGGCTCATTTGTGGCTCCGGTGGTGTGGGGTGGCGTGGGGTGGTGGTCCGCGCGCGCGGAAGTGGAGTACCTGGACCGGTCTGCTGGCGGCTCGCGACGGGTGGGGTGATCCGCGCGCTGCGGATGTGAAGGGGCCAGTCGATGCCGCTTGGTGCCCGTTGGAGGCGGCGTTGTAGAAGCTCCGAACCCGCCCGCGGGCGGGGGCGAAACGCCGGTGGCGGACGACGAGCCGTGGTAGCCTGCCTACCGTGGCACGGGGGCACGAAGCGGGACGGCCGGAGGTAGTTGTGGACGATGCGCGCGTCAGCGCCGGTGAGGCCGAGGTTGCGCTATCGGCCTCCGGCGTGGCCGACCGAGATCGTGACGTTATCCGACATCTGTTCGAGACGGGCAAGTATCCCTACGAACGGAAGCTCGCCCGTAAGCCCTACGAGCGGGCGAAGGCTGCACTTCAGGTGGAACTGCTGAAGGTGCAGGACTGGGTGAAGGCAACGAACCGGAAGGTCGTTGTCCTGTTCGAGGGCAGAGATGCCGCCGGCAAGGGTGGGACCATCAAGCGGTTCACGGAGCATCTCAATCCGCGGAGTGCGCGGGTCGTGGCGCTCGACAAGCCGACCAACGACGAGCGGACCGAGTGGTTCTTCCAGCGCTACATTCGCCATCTGCCGCGGGGTGGCGAGATCGTGCTGTTCGACCGCTCGTGGTACAACCGCAGCGGTGTCGAGCGCGTCATGGGGTTCTGCGACGGCAAGGAGTACTTGGAGTTCATGCGCCAGGCTCCCGAGCTGGAGCGCATGTTCGTCCGGAGCGGGATTCTGCTGTTCAAGTACTGGTTCTCGGTTACCCGAGAGGAGCAGAAGCGCCGCTTCGAGGCTCGCGAGAAGGACGTTCTGAAGCAGTGGAAGCTGTCGCCGGTTGACCGGCAGTCGTTCGACAAGTGGGACGAGTACACGGCGGCCAAGGAGGCGATGTTCTTCTACACGGACACTGCTGACGCACCGTGGACCATCGTCAAGTCCGACGACAAGAAGCGCGCCCGTCTGAACTGCATGCGGCATTTCCTGGCCGCGTTGCCCTACACGAACAAGGACGCCCGCGGCGTGGGGCGGCCGGATCCGCTGATCGTGGCCAGCGCCGACATGATCAGCGGTGGTGACAAGGCACTCCCGACAGGTGAAAGCGGGGTGTCCGCCCGCGCGCGGGCCGCACCTGACCTCTCCGAGCGTGTCGGGGATTGCTCAGCTTGCGAAGATGTCGTCGAGCTTGAGGCGCAGCCCCTCAAGCACCTCGCTGTGCAGGGTGTCCCGGCGCCCGAAGGTCTCGGCCAGCTCGAGTCTGCCGTCCCGTTGCCGATGCATGGCGATGGTCTCGCCCATCGGATCGACGATCCAGTACTCGAGCACGCCGTGTCTGCCGTACAGCTCGTGCTTGTAGCCCATGTCGCGCTCGGCGGTGGACGGCGAGAGTATCTCGATCACGAGGTCGGGCGCTCCCCGCACGTTCTCGTCGGTGAGCGTGTGCTCGCGCGCCCGCGAGATGAACAGCAGGTCGGGCTGCACGACGTCCGTCTCCGACAGCACGACGTCGAACGGTGCGACGTACACCTTGCCCAGGCCGTGCTCCTTGGCGAAATTGCCCAGTTCCAGGTAGAGCGTGCCTAGCACCTCTTGGTGCTTCCTGTTCGGTGCGGGAACCATCATCAGATTGCCGTTGAGCAGTTCGTAGCGCTCGTCGTCCGGTGTTGCGCAGTAGTCCTTGTAGGTCCGTATGACGGTGCCTTGAGTCGTGGTGGCCATGGGCGTGCTCCTCGGCTGGGTACCACTCGTCAGATGGAATCCGGCCTTCTTCGGTGCTCGCCATCCTGCCGAGTCCGACCCGGGGTGTTCGCCCCGTCGCTGATGATGGCTTGGTTCCACAATCAGGGGAGGGTAGCACGCGGGGGGCGGCGCCGGCCTTCAGCGCCTCGATGTGGTCTGGGGACCATCTTCCTCGGTGCTCTCTTGCGCCTCGGCCATGAGCGCGAGCGCCTTCCGGATCCCTTGCGCCGAGGACAATGACGCGTCCATTCGTTCGAGCAGCTTCGCGGCGTGAGCCAAGTTCGGCCGTCCTCGGTCACCCAGCCGTAGTCGTCGCACTCCCATTCGTGCCACAGCACTTCGAACTCGTGCACGACCTTGACGCCCTCGATTTCGGTGACTTTCACGGCTCTCCTCCCTGCTGCCGGCGCTGTCGAGCCATTGCGATGATGTCGGTCATCGCGACCGGTTTGTAGCTCCACTTCTCGACGGTCATGTTGATGTGTCGCACGGTTGGCTCCCAGCCGTCGTGGTGGTGGCCGTGGACGTTGATCGCTCCGGCCGGCACGTTCGCCAGCGGCCGGTGGGTCAGCGCGAGCGGCGGGTTGGACTCGTAGAGCGCCACGACGTGCTGCGTGGTGAAGCCCACGTCCTTGAGCGCCTCCCGCGTGATGTCGTGGTTGCCGACGATCAGCACCCGCTCGCCGGGGCAGCACTGCAGGTCGGCGAGCAGCCCCCGGTCGCGCCAGATGTCGGTGTGCGCCACGTCGCCGAGGCAGATGATCGTGTGGTCGTGGCGCACCTTCCGCCGCCACGCGGCGAGCAGCTCGCGGTTCATCGCGACGATGTCGGCGAACCCGCGGTCGAACGCCTCGAGGGCGTTGCGGTCGCTCAGGTGCAGGTCGGACCAGATCCAGGTCTTCTCCGGCGGGCTCGTCACGGTCGGCACGCTCGGCCGCCGGCGCCCTTCCGCCTCGCGCCTGCTCTCCCACTCCTGGCGGATTGTCTCGATGTCCAGCATTGCGTTCTTGCGTCCACTATCAGCACGGAACATCCCCGTGCGTGCGGGGCGTTTTCAACGGTCGAGTTCGACCGGGACGGGCTCGTCGGGTCATCCCCGCCAGAGCGCCGGTGGTCAGGCGAACGCCAGTGCGAGCCCGGTCAGCAGGGCTCCGAGCCAGCATAGCGTGACGAGGGCGATGGCCGTCCGGAGCCACGGCATGCTGGGTGGTTTCTCGCCCAACAGCCTGCTGCTGGTCCAGGCGGCTGCCGGCGGTAGCAGCGCGGGGAAGACGAACCCGAGCGTCAAGCCGCAGGCCACGCATGCGATTGCCATGTACGTCACTGCGTCGCAGAGCGGGTTCAGCGGCCCGCAGGGCAGGTGGGCTCCTGCCGGGAGCTCCACGTTGGCTGCACCCAGGGCCAGCGCTCCGAGCAGTGCGGCTGCGGCACCGCCGGTGGCATAGACGAACAGGGCGTGTTCGAGCCCGGAGGCCTGCATGGCCTTGCCGCGCCACCACACGAGCCCGCCTTCGAGCATGGCCAGAGCCCAGGGCCAGCCGGCGGCGGTGGCCAGTATCGTGAGAACGTCGTTGTCAGGCTGCCGCCATGCTCCTATCAGAGCGCCGATCCCGATCAGCAGGCAGGCTGCCGTGCTCGCCGTCAGGCGTCCCTTCAGGTTGGTCATCGCTCTTGCCAGGGACCTCAGAATCTCCTGCACGCGCGCAACTGCTCGCGGACTCGTTGGTTGCGCGCCGGCGGCACCCGGTTCCAGAACGAGCGGTAGCCGTTGGACACCAGCGCCCCTGTCTCGAGTGCGTTGTCGAGGAACCGGGCGACTTCCCGCGGGTCGGTGAGTCGCGGGCTGTGGAACCCGGACTGGGGGCCGCTCGCTCGTACGACCGGACCGAATCGTTCGATTCCGCCGCGGGCTGTCCGTATCACGAGCTGGACCGGTGTCCCTTGGGTCGGGAAGCTCCCGAAGAAGATGGTTACTTCGAGCTGGCGGTTGTTGCAGGTGGCGGTGAATCCGACGTGCCAGCCGGTGTTTCCCAGCTCGCCGCGCAGGATATAGGCGTGTCGGCCGTTGGCCTCGACCTCCTCGACTTCGCGGATCTCGGGCGTGGCGTATTGCCGGGCGGCGGGGGCGGCGCCGATCGCCGATGCGAGCAGCATCGCTGCGGTGGCGGTCGTCAGTGGCGTGCTGGGCATGTTCGGGCTCCTTCCGTGCGGGTCGCTCGGAAGGGTACGGCACCCTGGTCGTGCAGCGTGGATGGGTTGCGGATACCACGGCCGCGTCGTTCGTGTCTGGATGTTGCGCCCTATCCGGGCTTCCGCACGCAACGGCAGAACTGCTCCAGCATTACTGTCGCCTCCAGGTTGAGCGGGACCTCGACGTTCGACTCGGCGTCCGGTTCGGCCTCGGACTGCCGGAGGGAGGCCACGATACCGTAGGGCATGCCGTCGCTGTCGAGCGGGACGTGCACGTACCAGCCTTCGTGCCCGCGCAGGGCGATCCGGATCTCTTCGGCTGCTTGCGCTGCGCTGGTCCAGGTGCGCCAGACTGAGCGGCCGTCGACGCGCTCTATCGTCCAGCTGGCGATGTCCTGCAGTAGTTCCTTGGCCTGATCGGCCCGGTAGGTGTCCGTCGCAGGTGGCCTGTCGTCCGGCGGCAGGTGGGTGATCGTGACGGTTGGGATCCCGGTTCCCGCGGCCTCGTCGTCGACGATGTTGGCTGCCTTCAGGTGGAGCCGTTCGTCGAGGCGCAGCGCGTGCTCGTTCCTGTCTTCCTCGAGCAGCCAGCGGTCCACCGCGGTGAAGGCGTCGGCAAGGTAGCGCAGCAGCGCGTGCAGCTTGGGCGGGGGCGCAGGTTCCTCGTGCAGCATCGCGCGGTAGACGCTGGGCGTGGCGTCCTTCGTGCTCGAGTCCGGCGGTGTGCCGGGTTCCGCGGTTGCGGTTGCCGGCTTCTGCTCGGCTTTGCCGTCCTTCCGGTGGGTTGTCTTCGATCCGCAGGCTCTCCGGTTCCGGCTACGCTTCCAGGCCGTCTTGCCGTCGGTCTCGAACTGCTCGTATCCGTCCGCCTCGAGGTACTCGGGCTCGAAAAGCCAAGCTTCATCGCTTTGGTTCGCTGCCTCGACGATCAGCTCCAGCCAACTGGCGGCCGCTGTGTTGCCGTCCCGGAAAGCCTTCATCAGCGCCTTTCCCGCCAGCTGCTCCCGGCGCTCCTCGCGCACCGGCAGTTCCTCGACGAACGCACGCCGCTGCTCCTGCAGCTCGGTGATCTGGCGGTCGAGGTCAGCGACCAGGTTATCGTTCAATCTTCGGCCGCCTTTGGTGATCGCGGCCGCGAGGGCATCGTCGGCGTCAGAGCGCTGGTCTGCTTCAGCTGCGAACGTCTCTGTCCGGCCCTCGAAGCGGTGCGTCGTCACCTGATCGTCGTTCTCGCTGTGGACCAGCTCGATCACGTCGTACTGGTCGGCCGTGGCCGCGAGTCGTTCGCGGGCCATGTGCCAGAGCGCGGCGGCGTCGTTCGCGATGTCCGTTGTGCTGGTTCGTGCGCGGCCTGCGTTGAGGTGTGCGCTGCCGGTGCCGATGAAGTGGCAGTGCACCCGGTAGTCGGTTGCGCGGGCGTCGGTGACCGCCTTTTCGGCCAGTGGGTCGTTGGCCAGTGTCGTGCGCAGTCCGAAGGAGCGGCCTGCCCGCAGGTGCTCTTCCATCCCGCCGGTCAGGCTCCTGTATGCCCAGGCCCGGATCCCGGCATCGGTGCTCCCGAGCGCGTCGGTGACGATGGATCTCCGGGTCCAGTTCGCCAAGCCCTGTTCGTCGACGGCGTGCGGGTCGCCGACGGCACCGGCTCCGTACACGGTTGCGGGGAGCCTGTCCGCCTGCGCTTTGCGCCAGCGGTTGCGCCCGGAGAACGGCGCCCCGGCGATCAGTGTCAGGACGGGTCGGTCGGATGTGTCGTTGCTCGGCATCGGCTCGATCCGGGTTCCTTTCGAGTGGGGCATGTGGGCCGCGGCGGACGAGGCTCGACGCTGCTTGCGGCGTGGATGCGCGCGCGGGCGATCGCGGCGTACTTCGCGTCCTGCTCGATCCCGCGGAACGAGCGTCCTTCGAGCAGGCAGGCGACGCCGGTACTGCCGGAGCCTGCGAACGGGTCGAGGACGACGCCGTCGCGCGGTGCTGCGAGCCGCACGAGCCAGCGCATCAGCTCGACGGGCTTGACGGCCTCGTGGTCGTTGATGAGCTCGCCAGTCTCGCTTCCCGTCGCTTTGCTGTCGGGCCGCAGGCCGAAGTCGCGTTCTGACCGGCTGGCCTTCGGGCAGTAGAAGAACCGGCTGGCGCCGCCGGTGGTGCGCCCTCGTCCCGCGGGGACGTCGTCCTGTCCGTCGAGCCGGTCGTAGACGAGGTTGAACTTCGGTGCTCCGCGCCGTGCCGGGAA
Source organism: Vicinamibacterales bacterium (assembly GCA_965116825.1). Taxonomy (GTDB): domain Bacteria; phylum Acidobacteriota; class Vicinamibacteria; order Vicinamibacterales; family UBA8438; genus WTFV01. The sequence goes on along the minus strand of OZ220736.1, from coordinate 105,167 downwards.
GCCGCCGCTGCGGCGTTTTCCGGCCTGCTCGTCGAGTGCGCAGGCGGTCTCGGCGTCCATCGCCACGTTGGGCGGCCAGCGGCCGTCGCGGCGGGTCCCGCCGGTGGTGAACCCGCCTTCGTAGCCCGGGCGGGACGTCCGGTCGGACCCGTCGTCTCCGCTCCAGTGCCCGTTTCCGGCCGGAGTGTCGAGCAGGCAGGCGTCGATGTCGAGGCCTCCGGTCCGGTACCGGGCGTAGGTGGCCGTCGCCGTGTCGGCCGAGGGGGCGCGCGCGAGGATGATCGGCTCCCAGGCCGGCTTGAGCTCGGTGTGGATGCCTGTCGCCAGGCGGCGTCCCTTCGCGAAGCCCTGGCCGTAGAGCCAGATGACCGTTGTCACGATGCGCAGGCCGGCGTCCTCGAGGCCGCAGGCGACCCGGTGCGCCGTGCGTGGCGCGGCGGCGACCAGCCAGTTGGCGCCCGGCTTCGAGGCCAGCAGCGCCGCGCTGGCCCAGCGCCGGGTCCATTCCTGGAATGCGGCCGGCCCGCTCGGCGCGCCGTCGTCCGGCTCGAACGTGTCCCACCTGCGCCCCATGAACCCGATGCCGTAGGGCGGGTCGGTGATGACCGCCTCGACGCTGGCCGGCTTCAGCGTGCGCAGGACGCGCAGGGCGTCGCCGGCGGTGACGTTCCATTCCGGTGGTCGCTCGCTCGTCCGCGGTTCGGGCGCGGAGAAGGGCAGCGCCCCGGCGTGCAGGGTTGTGACGGAATCGTTCATTGAACGGTTTCTGGCAGTCGTGTGACCAAGGAGAATCGACCATGCATGGTCGTTATTCGGCCGGCGTGGCAGTCGATTCCGACTGGGTGGGAGGCTGGAGCTGTACGTCGATGCGGGCCTCTTCGCCGCCGGCGCCGGGCCGGTAGCGGATGTCGACTCCCTGCTCGTCCGGGAGCAGGTCTCCGATCTCCTGCTCGACCGCGTAGCGGATCGCTTCCTCGATCGCGTGGTCCTCCTGGTCGAGCAGGGCATCGCAGGCCACGACGTGGGCGGCCATGTGGAAGACGTGCGCCTGCGTCTGGACCGAGTCTTCCTTCTCGTCGTAGCTGGGTGTGAAGAAGGCTTCTTCGAGCAGGGCCTGCAGCTCCGGGACCTCCAGCGCGGAGTCCGCGGTGGTGACTACGCCGGCCGCCTCGAGGCTGAGTCCCCACTGGTCGCCGTCGATGGCCAGGTCGGCCGGCAGCTCCAGGGAGGTCACCGTCTCTCCGCGGCGGACATCGAGCCGGACGACGATCCGGTCGGCTCTCCGGCTCCCGAGGATCTGGCCGTCGTTGTCCTTCTCGTTGCGCGGACACCTCAGCGTGATCGTCTCGCCGTCGATCGTGACGTCGATCCGCATGTTCTCGATGCGGCCGAGCTGGTCGTACCAGGGTTCGCCGTCGAGGTTCGGCTTCTCCTCGAGCAGGTTGTCCGCGATTTTGTTGAGCGTGGCGGCGCGGTGCAGGGTGATGCGGTCGTGTCTGGCGACTCCGCCCGGGTCGTCCGGGAGGCTGACCAGCAGCAGTTCGTCGAGTTCCTGCGCCCGCGGGTCGATCTCCCGGTAGCCGGATCTTTCCGTGGGGTTCCAGAGGGGCAGCGTGGCGGTTTCCGGCATCGGGTGTCTTCCTCTCCGGCCGGGCCTCGGGGCCGGCTGTTTTTGATCCTTCGGTACCGAAGCGTACCGTCCTTGCGGCGGATCGTGCCGGCGGCGGGCCGCGGCGTCTCAGCCGGCGGTGGCCGGCTCGTCGTGGAGCAGGTTGCGCAGGAGGAGCTCTTCGGCGCCGAAGACCTTCGGCTCGCCGCACTCGTCGCAGCGGTACTCGCTCGCGTCCGGCTCGACGCCGTCGGTCTCGGCGCCGCAGGCGATGCAGAAGCCGGCGTCGCCGTCGCGCATCGCGTCCTCGAGCCGGTCGAACGTGACATCAGCATGGACCGGGGTCGTCGTGGCGTTCATGGTCGTGTTCTCCTTGCCGGTCCGGGGCGCGGACCGCGGCGTGGGTTGGTGCGGTCGCCGCCGGCGTGGCGCGTTGGGTTCTCGACGTGTGGTCGGTGGCCGCGGGCGTCGGACCGCGGGCCTACGTGTCGGCGGGCATCCGGTCTCGGATTCCGATTGCGTGGTGGTCGATCAGCGGTTCGAGGTCGTGGTGTCCGGCCGCGGTGCGCTTGATGGCGCGGATGGCGGCGCCGGGGCGCTGGCTGCGGATCCGGGTGACCGCTCTCGCCGCGGTGGCCGCGGTGGTGGTGTGGCGCCGGCCGGTGGGATTGCCGTGCCAGTGGATCAGCCAGCAGTGGCGGTGGCCGGTCAGCTCTTCGAGCCAGACCTGGTAGTCGGAGACGAGGACGTTGTCGTGATACGGGCTGGTCTCATGAGCGAGCTTCATGCCCCGCGCGGTGAGCGGGCAGAGGAGGATGCCTGCTTCGGGCAGCTCGCGCCGGATCGAGGCGATCGCGTCGGCGATCGAGTAGAAGATGATGCGGCCGTCGAGTGCTGCGACGCCGGGGCCGTCGGCTGTCCGGAAGCCGTCGGCTCTCCACGTGATGTGGCAGCCGTTGCGGTCTTCGTCGAGCAGGATGGAGGTTGCGGGCGTGGAGTGAGGTGCTGTCGTCATGGGTCGGCTTGTGTGACCTCGTGCTGGCGAGAGATGGTTCAGCGGGCGGGTCCTTCGCGCTCGTGTGCGGCGGCTGCTTCGGCGCAGCCTGCGGCCCGGCTGGGGCTGGGGTGGGGATCGGGGGCCTGTGGCCAGTTGTGGCCGTCGGGACGGGTGATGACCTCCCGGTCGTCTCCGTCCCTGAAGTTGAAGTCGTCGATCTCGATTTCCACGTCCTCGCGTCGGCCGTCGGGCGTCACTCGGGTGAAGGGCGGAAGGACATCGTCGCTTCTGACCACCGTGTCCGGCTCGATCCTGCAGCCGGCGCCGACTGTCGTTCCGGGTTCGAGGACGGCTCCGTCGCCGAGCGACGTGTTCGAGTCCACGTTGCAGCGGTCGCCGACGCTGACGCCGCCGGCCATGTACACGCCGTTCTCGATCGTGCAGTCGTCGCCCACTGTCGCCGGAGGGATGATGCTCACGCCGCCGTCCATGCCGACGTGCGTGTTTTCGGCGATCGAGGTGCGCTCTCCGACCTTGCAGTTGGGGGCTATGCGGACTTCGTCGGCGAGTCCGGCGTCTGCGCCGATCTCGACGCTCGGGGCGATCCGCACGTTCTTTCCCGTGCCGACGTTTGGGGCCAGCTTCGCGGCGGCCTCGATCCAGGTGCGCGTGCCGAGGTGGCAGCCGTCGCCGACTTCGGCGTTCTGACCGACTCTCGATTCCTGTTCGAGGTGCACGTTGTTTCCGACGCGGGCGTTGTCGCCGACGCCGCTGCCGGCGTCGAGCCTGGCGTTGTCGCCGACCTGGGCGTTGCGGCCGACGTAGAAGGCGCTGACGTCGGTGCCGGCGCCGATCTGCGCTCCCTGGGCGACGTGCGCCTGGTTGCGCAGGCGGGCTCCTTCTCCGACTTTCGTGCCGGGTCCGAGGCGGACGCCGTCGCCGATGATCGCCTCGGGGCCGACGGCGGCCGTCGGGTGGATGACGGCTTTGGGGTGGACCTTGGCGGTCGGATGGATGGGCATGGCGGCGGGAGTGTACGGCTTCCGCCTTCCCGGCCGGCACGCGGGCGCATGTCGGTGTCGTTCAGTCGGCCGGATGGGTCTCGGGTGCTGGATGGGCCGGTGTCGAAGCTGCTGGTCCGGGTGGGCGGGTATGCGGCGCGGGCCGCTACTGTGCGGGTTTGGCCGAAGGAATGATGGCCCGCTCCAGCGTGTCGAGGCGCTGGTCGATCCGAGCGAAGCCGTGCTCGATGGTCCGCATGCGCGTGTCGAGGCGGTGGTAGTTCTCCAGTATCTCGTCGCGTAGGCGGTCGATCCGATCGCGGGCAATACCCTGCCCTGGACACGCGCGGCACCCTCGTGATCAACCGGATCGGGAAACGTCGAAACCGAAATCCGCAGCGTGCGGGCGCCGGTAGAGCGGTCCGTGCTGGTACCCGGTCCCTTAGGACTCCCGCCAAAATAAATTAACCGTTCACGTCGGATCTGGGGAGCAATCTGTAGTTCCACTCACCATGGAACGCGTCGCGTTTGATGGACAGCCTGTCCATCTGTTCGTCCGTGACCGCCCGACCGGTTGGGTAGTCGGCCTCGTCCAACGCCGACCGGATGGCCAAACCGCCCTGCGTAGTCGTACCGCCGATCAGGTTCACCACGTTGCCGTCCAGGAGCTTCCGCATGCGGGTTCTGGCGGGGAAGCGGTCGTTGATGCGCATGTTGCGCTCGCGGGTCAGGCGGATGGCCAGGAGCAGGTAAGACTGCAGGCATGGTGCGGTAGCCGCGATTGTGGCGGGTCGTTCCGTGGCCTCTGTCTCTTACACTCCCGGCGTTGCGCGGCTCGGTCGTTCGGGAACACGCCGTGCGGAGGAGGTCAGGATGTTTGAGCAGAACGGCAGACCAGCGCCCAATGTTTGGTTCGGTAGCATCTTGATTGCACTCCTGCTCGCTGCCGCCTGCGGCGACGACAACAAGAACCCGGTCGCACCGTCGGCCATGATGTCGCCGCCTGACACGGCAACGTGGAGCGGAAGCTCGTCTGCGCCAGCCACTTTCGACGGGGGCCGCAGTCTTGCGCCTGTGTCGGCAGGCGCACCAGTGGCGTACGCAGGGCAGCAGTCGAGTTGCACGGCGCCGGCGACAGGGCACCACTGGAACCAGATCGCGGGCAGGCCGCGGTCGGGCGGCGTGGGCATCATCCGGAACCGCATTGAGGCGACGTTCAACGGGACGGACACGCTGACTCGGGCTGGCGTGTGCGAGTTAGCGCGGCAGCACTTGGGCGATGCGAGGCCGTGGTGCGGGACGACCGGGCACACGGTGGACTGGGAAGCGGCGTATGCGATGCTGGACCAGTTGGAGTCGTGCCGGGGGACGTCGTCGACACAGCAGGATCCGCCAGAGCCTCAGCAGCAGCAGGGGTTCCCGGCGATCACCGGGTGGTCGTGCCCGGAGCCTGGCGCGGACAACAACAGGGACGCGGGGCCGCTCAGGGTCGTGTAAACGACGGGAAGCGGCACCGGTTGGGACATCCTGGTTCCGGAGAACGGGGGGAGCTGGAATTCGCAGAACTGCCACTCGCTACCGTGGGACATCGGCGGAACAGCGGTGGGCACCACCCAGCACTCCTTCGGCGGCTGGCTTACGGCGAATCTGTACGCAGCCGGCACGCGGCCGGTCGGGTTCACGTATAGCCCGATCAATAGTCCTGCCAGCGATACGGTCCACACCGGCGACCGCTACAGCGCTTACCAGACGTTCCGCGGCGAACGCTGGCGCGTCGTCATCCTTGAGGATGACTTCCGGGCGCACATGCGGGTCGTCGAGAATGGCACGGAACACACAGGCGTCGTTCGCATGGAGGACGAGGGGGCCAACTTCGTCGGCATTGAACTCAACGCCTACAGGCAGGGCTTTGGCCTATTTTGCTTCGATACCTCGGGCATGAACGACGACTTCCGCGTTGCCATCAACGGCGACAAGGGCAACGGCTGCATTGACTTCCCCAAGCCGAGCAACCGTATCCCCAGGGCCGACAGAGCCGCCTACCCTTACGGGAACCGTAAGGTGCGTCTACTGGGCTCGCACAACGACGACAACCTCGTTGGCCCGCCGCGCACCTACGAGATCAGCCTGGACCATGCGACGGGAAAGACGCTGTCGTCTCCGGGCGAAAGCGCCACTGTCCAGTTCCACGTCACCGACGACGACGTGTTGCGGCTCAAGCCGTTGGGCCCAAAGCTGACGGGCGCGGTCGGGGACCACACCCTCAACATAGACATGCGGGTGTACGGCACTCCAGCATCCAAAACGTTCTTCACGATTCAGGTCGCTCTGTCCGGTCCAGGAATGACGGGTGGCTCTGTCACGTGGCCGCAGACGTTCAGTCCAGGTGACAGCGTTACCGCCCGACAATTCAACGTCCCTTTGGACTGCACAGAAGGCGACGCCACGGCGACATTTAGCGCCATCGCTGGATCGCATGCGCGGCACCTCAACCCGCCGCAAGTCGTGGTACTCGACCCGATCGTGGACCTCTGCCGGTAGGCCGATGGCTCAGCAGACCATCAATATCCCGGACGGCGTCTTCTCCCACGTCGATCTGCGGACGACGCTCCAGAATAAGGGGTGGATGTGGGGCGGCGGCACTCGCCCGCAGATTGATACGGTTTTCATCGAACTACGGAGATGACGACGGCGATGCCGGTCCGGTGGGCGTCCCGGGGTGCAGCGTGTCTCGGTGGGCTGCACGATGGTCTTCCCGTCGCCGGCCTGGCGGTCCTTCAGGTGGATGGTGAACGGTCGGTAGTCGCGTTTCTCGACGCGTCCGGCGTCGATGAGCTGGCGGGCTCGGCGGACGGTGCAGGGCATGAGCGGGGCGCCGTCGCTGCCGATGACGAAGACGCGGTTGTTGCGCGCCGGTGGGTGCTGGCGCTTACGCGCCGCGGGTCCGTTGGACCCCGGACCCGTTGCCGGGTCCTCGGCCTCGCCGCGTGTGATCGACCGTACCGGGCTGGGACCCGGGCGCGGGGCGGTCGCCCGCCCGGGCCTGTCGGTCCGGGTCTCGTCATCCGCCGCGCGATGCAGGGGTTGGAGCTGGCATGAGGCGTCACCCTCGCCACCCCGGCGTGCGTTTCATGGATCGATGCCACTGCTACTGTTCCTTGACGGTTGGTTCAGTCGGCTGGATAGCGTTTCACCTCGACCGAAACCAAAGTGAGACACTACCACCCGCGGGTCTTGGGTAATGTTCAGATTCTCCGGTGTCCGGCCGGGTAACTCCTGCGCATGTCTCGGGCGACGCCGCTGCAGGTGTCCATCATGACGAGCGCCGCGTCGGGGAGGGCGATGCACACGTTGGCGGGCCGGATCCATGCGACCCGGCGGCCGGGACGTTCGATGAGGAACCTCGTGCGGGAGACGGCGTCGACGAGCCTGTTCCCGGCGTTGTCGACCGGCATGACGCCGGTGCCGGGAATGATCCTGCGAGACCATGGGCCCGACCGCGTGTCGAGCTCGTGGTCGAGCTCGTTCCGGATGCGCTCGGCCGCGTTGTCCGTTTCGGCGTAGCCGTCGAGGCCGATGATCAGGGCAGTCTTCCGGTGCACGGTCTCTTCGGTCTGCGGGTCCTTGACGTCGATCTCGCACCACTCGATGGCGTACCACTCGTCGAGCGGCCCCTGGCCTTGGCGGCGGGCCTCGGGGTCGATCTCTGCGGTCTGGCTCTTGAGCGCGTGCCGGATCGTGTCGAAGTCGCGCCTGCCGAGCGCGTCGTCGTAGACGGCGCTGTTGCCCTTCGATGCGTTGAGGATCCGGTCGACGCCGTGTCCGTGCTCTTCGAGGAATGCCGCCGGCGTGGTCAGGATGTCCTTGCCGTGCTGGCGCTGGCCGTCGAAGCAGATCAGCTTGCGTTGCCGCAGCAGGCGCGCGATCGACGCGAGTCCGATCGCTCCGCGTCCAGGCGGCCGGATGCTTTCGAGTGCGGCGTCGATCGTCGTGGCGGTCTGCATTGCGACGTGCCTTTCGATTGCGGCATCGTGTTCTGTGGTGTGGGTCATCGGTTTCGGCTGGAAGCAGCGTTCACCTGGCGACGGTCATTGCGTCGTTCGGGTACACGGGGTTCTCGTCGAGTCCGGGGGGTGGCGCGCCGTCGGCGGCGCCGGCCATCTCCAGGCCGCTGATCGTCGCGCGCAGCGCCTCGGCGTACTGCGTCGTCAGCCGGCGTTCGTCGGCCGGAGCGGCCGCGATGGCCCCGTGCGGGCCGGGGTCGGCTCCGAGCAGCGCGTCGAGCAGGCGGTGGGCGCGCTTGCCCGGCGGCATCGCCACGTAGAGGGCGACGTAGTCGCGGAAGTCGAGGTCGGTCCGGTTGGCGTCGCTCGCCATCGGGATCCGGATGGCCTGCTCGTCGGCGTCGATGCACACGAGTGAGGCGATGCGCTCGCGGCGCGGGTGCCGGCGCGAGCCGACGTCGTGGCCGGTGAGCAGGATCGAGGCCAGCGGCAGGTCGTTCTGTGCGGCCTTCTGGAGGAAGGGGCCCTCGAAAGCGAAGCCGCCCCGGCCGATCTTCGGCTCGATGGCCGAGACCATCTTCGCCCAGGCGGCGGCCGGGTGACGCAGCCGGATGAGGGGGTGGTGCCGGTGCCGCTCCGGCTCGTGGACGCTGGACTGCGGCGCCGGGTCGCTTGCGTTCCGCTCCCAGCTCGGGCGCTCCGGAGCGCTGTCCCCGCCGCTGCCCGGCCGCAGCAGCTCGGCCAGCTGTCCCCGGGTGGCTTCGGACACCTCGCCTGCGGTGTTCTCCTCGGCCGCGCGGTCGAGCAGCGTCGCCATCGAGTAGCGTGGGCTGTGGCCGAGCTCGCGCAGCAGCATCCCGAGCGTGTACTCCAGCGCGGCCCGGGCGTTTCTGCGGCGCACCAGCTCTTTCTGCTCGGCCTGGGCCAGAGTCCAGCTCGGCGCCAGGAGGCAGTCAGGGGGTGCTCCCTTGCGCTTCGCCCCTGCGTGATCGGGCAGCCGCGTCAGCTCGCGCTCGAGGTCCGCGAGGCGGTTGGGATGGGGCGGCTTCGATTCGGTGATGGCCATGCGCACCCTGGTGCACGGATCCGCGTTCGCGTAGCGGTCGACGGTTTCCAGGAAGTCGATCGGGCACTCGGACGCGTTGCCGGCCACGCGCACCGGCAGGACGGTCGCCTCGGGCGTGGCCGCGGCCAAGTGCAGTGCCAGTCTCGGCGCGGTGCTGCGGCCGGGCGCGCCGGTGACCACGATGGCTGCGGCGCCGATCTGCCGGTCGGCGCCGGTCAGCTTCTTGCCGACGAAGGCGTCTCGGTCGAGGCCGCCGCGCACGTAGGCAACGACGACGGCCCAGGGGGCGCGGAAGGTGCGCAGGTTCGCGGTGATCTGCATGACGGCTCCAGCGTACGGGTTGGTGGGCGGCGGGTCGGTTGGGCGGTTCCGCGGCTTGTTGTGGGTGGCGGCTGCTGCCGCCGGCGGATTCGGTCGCGCTTGGAGAGGAAGTGGACGGTGAAGGGCGTGCCGCGGGTGTTCTTCGGTGAACGCCCACGATCCGTGGTGTGGTTGGGTGCGGCTCTAGTAGCGGCTGTGCCCGTGTCCTCGCTGCCGTGCTCGCGCGGCAGCCGTTCCTTCGGCGCGTGCTGGTGGTGTTTCAGGGTTCGGCGGGGTTTCGCCCAACTTCGGTTGCGTTTTACCGCCCTTGATCGAGTTGGGGTAGGCGTTCTCGGCTGGTCGGATCTTCCAGTTTCCGCCCTCGCTTTCTAGCTCTAGGATCGTGCTTTTGATACCTATCTGCATCGCCTGGACTGCCGCCTTGACTGTCTCGCGCGCGCCTGCTCCTGTCCGTTCGAGCAGGGCGCTGATTCCGTCGCGCTCGAACTCGTTCTCAAGCCGGGTAGGGTCTCGATACGTTCGCTGTAGTGGTCCCCTCCGGCTTTTCGTGTCGATCGTTGCGAGCCCTTCGTTGACGCGGATGCGCAGGTGCATGTAGAGGGCTTGGCTTACCGCGTCGGTGGCGTGGCCCGCGGGGTCGCTTCGTATGTTGCGGTACTGGCGCGGCGCGCCCTTGATCTCCCGATGCCCGCTTTCAGCGTAATCTTCCCTCTGTGCTTCCCAGCGCGTTAGTCGCACTCTCGCGGCTGCCGGTGTCAGGCTGTTGACTGCCGCGGCGAGCGCGGCCGGTGCCTCCTCGGCCGCGACGGCCAAGTCGTAGAGGTCGCGGACCGGTGGTCGCAGAGAACGGTTGCGGAACTTGCCGCTCAGTATCTGGGTCGTCGACAGCACTCTGGTCTTGAGTCCGTCTATTTTCGCTGTGATTGCGCCGTTTTGCGGTTCTGGATTGGCTGCCAGCATTTCGATGCGGCCGCCCCGGAAGCGAATGGTGCTGAAGCGTCCGATGTCGATCTCTTTGGCTCCCGCCTTCGTCAGGCTGTGGTGGAAGTCTGGATTCGCGTCGGGGGCGAGCGCGAGCGTGCGCGTGTCCGGCGGGATTAGTAGGTCCATGTCCTCGCTCTGCCGGTGTTCCCAGCGGGCGGCGAGGATCGTTCCTCCGCCTATTGTCCAGCCATATGCGTCTGGCGTCTCTGGCGTGACGTGGGTGTCGAGTATCTCGCGCGCCCGACGCAGGAGCCAGCGTGCGGGACTTGGGAGGTGCAGTTCCTCGGGTTCGTTCATCCGGGCACCAGGCGGTTCAGTTCGCGGTTGCGATCCGGGTAGTTCACCCCGTTTCGGTGAATTGCCGCGGCCAGTTCCTGGTAGCTGTAGGCGTTCTCGAGCCAGGCCAGTGTGATTTCCTCGTTGGTTGCTTCGCTTATCCAGAGTCGGACGAGCGCTTTCTGTCGCGCTGTTGGCTTCTGTGCCCGGATCGCCCTGTAGAACTCTGGCGCGGTCGGTTTGCGTACCCAACCTGCGCAACTGCTGGCGAGGCGTCGCACGACTGTGCTGCTCTGCTCGCGCACCGCTTTCGCGTCGTGTCCCGGCAGGAACCGTTCCCGCAGTGTTGCCGTTCCTGTCGCCTTCGGGAACGCGTCGGGCGGGGCGAGTATGTCAGGCTCGGCGTCTCTATCACGTGCGCGTACTGCTGCCCGTGTCTCGGTCCACGTCATCGGATTTCCGCCTTCGGTCGATTGTACCCGCGGTGGCTTCGCTCGTAAGCGTGGAGGCAGATCCATGCACAGATCCATGGCCATTCCGCCCTTTCGCGCGCATGCGTTGTCTTGGGGCATCCATCGCGTCATGGAAGCTGTTCCCGAGACGCTTCATCAGCTCTTCGCGTTCTCGCTCGTCGGGCTTCAGTGCGATTGCCGGGTACCTCTCGTCTTTCTGTCCCACGGCCACCACGGCCACCATTCCTTGCGCCATTGGTCCCACAGCTCGCGTTCCGCTGGTGTCATCAGTGCCCGCAGTCGCCAACCCCACCATCGCAGGCGGATCCACTGGTCGGGGTACAGCAGGAGCTTCTGGAGTTCGTACTGGTCGAAGGCTGGGTGTCTCTCCGGTTCTGACCCGCCGGGTGAGCAGTTTCCAGCTCTCTTCGAGCACGGCTCGGTCATGGGTTGCGGCCCAGGCCTTCTCGCGGTAGTCGGCTCCCGGATGTCCCAGCTCTGCGAGGCCCTTGCGCGCGTCGTGAAGACCCCATTGTCCGAGCCGGTTCAGTAGTCGCCCGTGCGTTTGCTCGCCCGTCAGATCCCGATCGTCGAGACTCTCCGGGCGGTGCGAGAACCATGTGCTGTGCTGGTGCCAATCGCCGTCTACCCGGTACGTCGCCGGGATGTTGAGCGCCGTGCTTTCGGTGATGTGGCGCCGAGGTGTCGTCGGCACCAGTTGCACCGGGCAGCTCGTTGTCGCGTAGCTCATCGTCGCGTTCTTGCGTCCTCGATTGTAGCGCCGCTGCGTTGCCGCGCGCGGTGCGCGCCTCGTGGCTCTCGTCCGGCCGGCATCCCGTATCGTACCGGTGTGCGGGACGTCCTCGGTGTTCGTGTCGGGCAGGGCGCGGCGGCGTCTGCGGGGCATCTGATCCGTTGGGCTCCCGGCCGGGACGGGGCCTTGCCGCAGTCGTATGCGCCGTTCCGGCGGATCGATCCGGCCGTCCTCGCGGTGGCCTTCGGGTTGCTGCGGCTCGGTCCGCAGGACCGCTTCGTGGACCTCGGCTGCGGCGACGGCGCGGTGGTCGAGGCCGCGGCCGTGTGGGCGGGGCTGGCTGTCGGGGTCGAGGTCGATCCGGGCCTTGCCCGCCGGGCGTGCGACCGGCTGCATGCCGCTCAGGCGGCTGGTCGGGTGCGTGGCGCGTGGCGGGTTCTCAACGAGCCGATCGGCTGGACCTCTCCGGCCGGGATGACGGCGGGGTTGGCGAACCTGCTGCCGTTCGCGGGGGCTTCGCTCGGCGGCTGGCTGCGGTCGAAGGCCCCGGCGGGCTTCCGGCTGGTCGTGGTGGGCGGCTGGGTTGCCGGAACGGGCTTTGGGCGTCGGGCCGCGGTGGTCGATGCGGTCGACGCCGGCGGGTCGCCGCAGCCGGTGGAGTTGTGGAAGAAGGAGGCAGCGTGAAGGCGAAGACCCGGGAGAAGCTGGCCGAGCGGGGTCTGGGACCCGGTGCGCGCCGACGGCGGCGGGGCCAGGGCGCGCGTGCGGAGCGCAGGGCGGCGGTGCGGTCGGAGCGTGCCGGCGGTGCTGCTGCGCAGGTCCCGGATCCGGGTCCGGCGGACGCTGCAGAGGTTGCGCCCGAGCGCACCGAGCCTGTCGTGCGGGCGGTCAACGGCGTGGGCGAGGTGGTCGATCCGCCGTCCGGCTCGGTTCGCGAGCGGGTGCGTTTGCGCCCGGTGGTGAGTGCCGCGCTCGACGTCGAGGCCGGCCGTCTGGGGATGACCCGGGAGTCGCTGTGCCGGTTCGTTCTCGAGGAGGTGGCCCGCAAGGCGGTCGAGCGGGAGGACGACGCCGGCGAGGCGTCCCATGCTGCTCCGGTGGATTCCCCTGCGGCGCAGGCTGATGCGGTGGCGGCGGACTTGCCACGGGCGATTCCTGGCGGGTACGTCGGCGGTGGCGCGGATGACGACCCGGCGGCCACCGTATCTCGGGCTGCCGGGGTGGTCGGTGAATCTGCGCCGGAGCCGCCGGGGGAGGGCGCCGCTTCGCTGCCGGTCGTGCGCCGGAGACTGAACGCTCGGGGCATCCGCCGGTCCGCGGGATGGAATGCGGAGCCGTCGCGTTCCGGCTTCGGCCGCTATCGGCGTGCGCAACGGCGTGCGCGGTGGGGGGCATTGTTGGTGGTGGCGGTGGTCGTCGCTGCTGCCGCCTGCCTGTGGGCCGGCGCCGGGTACTGGCGCTATGCGGTGGCGGGGGCCGCGGGGGACGGCGTCTACGTCCTCGACCGCTGGGAGGGCCGCGTATGGCGTTGCGCGTCGGCCCGCGGCGCCCCGACGCCGGCGTGCCGGCCGGCTGTCTTCCGGCCGTCGCCGGTGTCTGGTGGCGATGTGGCCCGGCTCGGGCGAGCGGGGAACTGAGTTCCGCCGGCGGTGATGTCGCCGAGGCTCCATTTCTCTCACGATCCGGAAGTCGTTGTGCGTTCCGACGCGTTCGGTCCGGCTACTCCCGGTTCGCGTCGGCGAGTCGGCTGGTAAAGCGTCTCGTCGATGCGGGTGTGCTCGATTCGGTGTTCGAGCTGCGCGATCTCCTTGTCGATCTCAGTCTGCGCCGGCCCCGTCGGCCGTGGCGGCGTTATTGCGCTGGATCAGCCTCGCGGTGTCGATGCGGTGCTGGCGCCATGCGCCGATCAGGCTGCGCAGGCCGGTGTCGCGGTTGCGGTCCTTCAGCAGGAGATTGAAGCCGAGGAGGGCGAAGAGGACCACCCCCAGGGTGATGCTTACCATCCTCGCCAGTTCAGCGCCGGAGGTGGCTGCTATGGCTACGGCCGTGGTGGCGATGGCTATGTTGAGTCCGTGGTTGATGGCCTCGGCGCGCTTGGCCCGCTTGCTGAAGTAGGCGTGCTTCCTGTTTGCCTCGGTCCACAGCGCTTCGAGTTTCTCGTGTCGGGTCATTCGGTCCCTTGTGTCAAGCGCCCGGTGCGCTTCCGTTCGGTTCTGGCGAAGTATTACCTGCGCCGGTCGGTGCGCTTCCTGCGTGGCGGAGCGTCTCGCCGATGGTCATCCGGGCTTCGCACTCGTCGATGGTCCGCACCAGCCCGAACGGGTTGTCGCGGTGTATCTGGTACGAGCCGTCATCGCGGATCGGATCGTGGGCGAGGTCGAACTCGTTCTCGTGGAGGATCTCGGCGAGGACCTCTCGCGCATCGGCGGTGCGGGGGACGATGAGGAAGGAGCCGTCCGCCGGCTGGCGGATGTCGTAATTGTCGGTGCTGTGAATGATGTCCGGCATCTTGACCGTTCAAGGTCGCGGAGCCCTGCGGCGGGCTCGTGCGATGTGGAGAGGAGGAGATGGGGGCGTGGGGAGGCGTGGGGGCGTCGCTGGCTCGGTCGAAGTGGCCCGGCGGCGCTTGCGGTGCGAGTGTGTTGCTTCGAGCGTGATCCGCGGCTATTCGGCGGGGGCGGGCGTGGGGATCAGTATCCGCTCGAGTGTCAGGAGCCGTTGGTCGATTTTCGCGAAGCCCTGCTCGATGGTCCGCATTCGCTCGTCGAGCTGCTGGTAGTTCTCGCGCATGTCGTTGCGGAGGTCCTCGATGCGGTTCGTCAAGCGGCTCTCGAATGTGTCCATGCGGCTATTCAGGCGGCTCTCGACCGTGTCGATGCGGTTCTCGAGGCGACCCTCGACCGTGTCGATTCGGGCGCCCAGGTTCAGGAAGAGGGTCGTGATCAGGACGGCCAGTCCGATTGCCGTGGTCAGGATCGTTGCGATTGTCGATCCGAGGATGATCTTCGTCTCGTGCGTCATCGCGTCTCCACTGTACTTCTTGCCGGCGGGTGTCCGCAACGCTGTCGGTTCACCGTCGGTGGCGTGGTTCACCGCCGTCGTCAGGCACGCTGGCGACGTGTTCGATCGACCCGTCGGGCCGTTCGAAGCCCCAGGGCTTGGCGCGGCGGCCCGTGGCGATCAGGGTGACCGCCTGCTGACGGTTGTTCGCGCCGGCCGCACCGGAAGGGTTGGGCGACAGCCGGACGCGGTGGCGGTGGGTGGCCGGGCGCAGGAAGAGGTCGCCGTTGTGGATGACGCTCGTCCGGCGTGGGGTCTGGTCGAAGATGGGGCCGCCGTCGAGCAGCAGTGAGGCCGACGGCCACGGGTGGTCGTGGAAGGCGTCGGGGTCGTCGTTCTCGAAGACGTGCACGTACAGGCCGTACTGGCCTTCGGTCTCGCTCACCATCTCGCGCCGGAGCCACCAGCGGCTCATGTAGACCGGGCTGTCGGCCCCGGCTGTGCGCAGCACCAGGTCGGGCCGGTAGTCCCTCGCTTCGTTGGCGATGTCGAGGACCTGCCGGAGCTGCTCCGGTGTGACGGCGCGGATGTGATGCCAGCTGCGGGTGCGCAGGCCGACTGCCGCATCGTCCATCTCGCGTGCGAGGGCGGGCAGGTCGGCCTCGGGGGCGAGCAGCGTGGTGATCCGTCCGGAGAGCTCGGCGCGGATCCGGTCGGGCATCGGTGACGTCATCGTAGTGTCTCCGTCAGGCCGCCTTGCGGCCCTTGCGGGAGGCGTGGGGCGCGCAAGCGCGTGGGGCGTGGAGTGGGGGCGCTGTGCGCCGTTCGTGCGCGGGCGCCTGGTCCGCTGTTTTCGTTCGTACCTCCCATTGTCGCCCGGTTCGCTTCCCCTTCCATGGTCCGTGCATTCTTGCGCCGATGTCCGAGATGCGCTGAGGTTTACTCAGGTCCGCGTGCGCCTGCGCGTGCTGGGGCGCGTGGCGCCGCCGCTTGTTCTGGTGGTCGATCTCGGCGATCGGCGCATGACGGAGTTGCTTCTAGCGGCGCCAGCCTTCGGGCTTGAGCACGTACCACTGGTTGATCCAGACAGTAATGGTGAGCTGCAGCGAGCGCAGCCGTCCGTGGGAGCGCGCGTGCGGCGTCTGGCCCCTGATGGAGAGCGCTGCCGCGCGGAGGACGTTTCCGAGGCCTCGGGCCTGCGTGCGCAGCCCGTCGAGCGTGAACGGTTTCGGGATCTGGAAGTAGAGGCGCTGTTCGTCGATTCGCCGGTGGCAGCGGGCGCAGCCGTCGCGCAGTTTCAGCGCCGCCTCGTCGGCCGTGGCGTGGCAGTAGTGGCAGTCGCGTCGGGTTGGATGGTCGGGCATGGTCGTCGTCTTGCGGGAGTCTACGTACGGCGGGCCGGCCGGCGCGCGCAGGTCTCGGGAGGAGGTGGTGGTTCGTCTCCCGGCTGGTGCTTTGCTCCTGATGGCGGCGTGGTCCGGGATGTTGTGGGCTTCTATGCGCGGACCGGGCGAAGCTCGACCAACCCAGCGGGGTTGGCGCCCGTCCGGAGCAGGCGGCGTCGAAGTGCTCGTGCGCGGCGTTCTTGATCCGCCTGATCGGGTTGTTGGTCTATCCCGGTGTGGTGGCGGTCTCCAGGAACATGTTGTGGCCGTCGCTCGCTATCGACTTCCGTCGCCGGGCCGGACTTCCACATCGCATGGCGGTCGCGTGACCGGTCCGCGAACGTAGTCGGCGAGCGGGCGCCGACGGCCTTCGAGGACGCTGTCGGTGAAGCGGGGCCAGTCGGTCGGGTTGGACACGGGTGGTCTACTGCTCTGGCGTCGTGCGCCGGTTGGACTGCATTTCGAGACTGAGGGCGAGTCGCCTGAGCGAGTCGGCCTGGTGCTTCTGCGCCGCCTCGGCCGGGTCCTGTGGCGACAGTCGGCTCAGTCGGCTCAGTCGGCCGAAGCTTCGTCTCTGGATCTCGGCGGGGTCGGCGGGAACCGGTCGCCTGGGCAGTGCGGCAGGGAGGTTTCTTCTCGTCATTCCGGTTGACTCCGATCCTTCATCGCCGACCAGGCGGCTTGCGCCGGGAGAGGTCCGTCATCCGACTTGCGGACTCGCCTGGAAGGTTCTCAGCGTGGGAGTCGGGGATGGGCCCAGGGACGAGTCCGCTTGCCGTCCGCCATGCGGTCGACGACGAGTTCGGCCGACAGCCTGTCGTCTATCCGGTCGACGGCGTCCCGTTCGCGGTCGAGGATCCGGCGCCGGGCCTCGAAGTCGTGCTCCCAGAGAAGTTCCTGCCGGCATACGAGAATGGCCGCGCGTTCCATCATCACCTTCGGGTGGGTGTGCAGCCAGCGCAGGAAAGGCAGCGCGTCGGGCGTGTCCTCCCACAAGGGTCCGAACTGGACGTTGTAGTCCAGCGCGGTGCCGGGCTCGTGGTAGTTGGAGCTGTGCCAGATCGACAGTGGCATCGGTTCGATGCTTCCGCACAGCGCCTCGGCGATGTACGGGTTCTCGATGAACCCGAGCCGGAGGCTGGTCGCCGCCTCCGTCCACTCCTTCCTCTGGATGTGGAGCAGCCCGAGCTCGTACCGGTACGGCGGGTATTCGGCTGCGTGGGCGCTCAGGATTCTTCTGGCGGCGGTGCGCTTGCCGTGCCGCAGGTACTCGGGCCCGAGCATGAAGCGGACGCCCTGGTTGTCGTTGGGGTTCCAGGCGAGCATCTTCTCCATCAGCGCGATCGCCTTGGCTCGTTCCTCCGTGGCCAGCCGTGTGAGCACCACTCCGTGGGAGGCTCGGAGGAACGGCCGGTTCTCGAGTACGGACCAGGCGATCGTGCCCCTGAACCCTCGGGGCAGCAGTGCCGCGCCCATGTCGAACGCGCGTACGTAGGCCTTCTTGGCCTCGTCCGTCCGGTCGTTCTCCAGCAGGATCGCGCCGAAGTGCGCGTGTGCGTCGATGTGGTGGGGTTCGTCTTGCGTGAGCGCCTGGATCCGGTCGATCAGTTCGTGGACGGTGATCGTGCCGGCGTCTGCGGCTTCCATGAGGTCGAAGAGGACCTCGGTTGTCCTCTCGTGGCTCTCGGGGAAAACGAACCGTGCTTCGTTGTTCTCGACGTGGACCGTCCCTGTAGTGGTCGCGCTCATGATGGGTTGGGATTGTACGCGTGCCTCGGGTCACCGCGCCGGCGGCGTCCACAGGCCGAGCCTCCCCGGCATCGGCCAGGGGTCGCAGGCGACCGGGTCTTCAAGGAGCCAGAGCCAGCGGCCCTGCACCCAGTGGTTGTCGTGCAGCGGGTCGTTGGCGGGCACCTCGTCGATGAGGCGGCATCCGGTGAGGTTCAGCGAGCCGAGGATCGCCCCTCGCTGGTCGTGCTCCCGGTAGTGCTGCAGCGCCCGGTCGGGATCGGAGTTCCAGCCCTTGGCGACGAGCCGGACGGCGCAGTCGACGTCTTCGGCGATCTCGCGCTTCGAGGCGTGGATCCAGATGCGGCCGCGGTGGCGGGTCGACCAGGTCCGGTTCTCGACGTCCTTGCCGCCGAAGAGCAGCGCCCACGCCCAGGGCTGGCGGACGCTGAGGGCGACTCGCGGGGCTTCTTGCGCGTGCTTCGTCGTGTCGTCGGTGGTCAGGGCAAGGCTCCGGTGGGTGAGGCCGCGGATTGTACTCGTGCGCTGGAGGTCTGATTCGTCGAGCCTGGCGCGTGTAGCCGCCGGTCCGTCCCGCCGGCGGGTGTGGGCCCGCGGGCCGCTATTGCGTCACCACCCGATGGAGAGCGCGGCGCCTGCGCCCCGCCTCTGGCGCAGGCGGCGGGCGGGGGCGCCTTCGGTGGCGTGGATCCGTGTGGCGGTGTTTGCGGTTCGCCAGCTCATCGGTTCGAGGATGGCGAACAGCCGGGTCGCGAAGTGTAGGAATCAGCTGCCGGTCTCCTCCGGTGGCCGTGTGGCGCTCTTGCGGGTTTGCTCGATGACCGCCTTGCCGAGTCCGGCTTCGAGCTGTCGGAGTTCCTTTCCGAGCTCGCGTGCGGCTTCTCGTTCCTGCTCTGGCTGGTCGCCGTCGGCTGCTCCTTTTTCGAGCAGGTCGGCCAGGTGGCGCACTCCGTTGATGTCGCCTCGTTCGCAGGCGAGCTTCGCTGCAAGCTTCGACCGGCCGGTGGGCCAGACGTCCCGGTGTTCTGTCTTCGTCAGCAGCGCGTGGATTCGGGTCAGTGGAGTGATGCACGCTTCGGGAATGGTCATGGGGATGTCCGGGTGACCCGCGCGTGCGCGGAAGCGGAAATCGTCTGCCCCGAGAGTACCCGTTGCGGGTGACCCGCGTGAGCGGAAGGGGTCGGGCTATGGCGCCGGCAGCGGTTTCAGGCGGCGTTCGTGTTGCGCCGCTCGTTCATGAATGTCGAGAGGGTGCCTTCGAGCGCGCCGGTACGGTCGCGCAGGTCGGCGACGTCGTGCCCGACGGCGTCGATGCGCTTGTTCGTGTCGTCGATCCGGGTCTCGATGTGCTGCAAGCGGCTGTTCGTCTCGGTGAACCGGCTGTTCATGTCGGTCTTGAGCTCGTCGAATTGCTTGGCCGTGTCGGTCTTGAGCTCGTCGAACTGCTTGGCCGTGTCGGTCTTGAGCTCGTCGAACTGCTTGGTCGTGTCGGTCTTCAGATCGTCGATCCGCTTCGTGACGTTGGTGATCAGGATGCGCAGCATTACTGCGAGGATCCCGGTAATCGCGAAGCCGGTCCCGATGATTGACGTCACGATCGTGGTCGTGTCGCTCAGTTCGCTCATGTGCTCCTCACGATAGCATGGGCCAGCCGTTGCCGGAACTGGCTGGCCGGGTCCTCGTCGGGATGAGGTGGGGTGATCCGCGCGTGCGCGGAAGGGGGGCGTCTGGCCTGAGAGCGGGTGATCCGCGTGCGCGGAAGGGGGCCGGGCTATGGCGCCGGCAGCGGTTTCAGGCGGCGTTCGTGTTGCGCCGCTCGTTCATGAATGTCGAGAGGGTGCCTTCGAGCGCGCCGGTACGGTCGCGCAGGTCGGCGACGTCGTGCCCGACGGCGTCGATCCGCTTGTTGGTGTCGTCGATCCGGGTCTCGATGTGCTGCAAGCGGCTGTTCGTCTCGGTGAACCGGCTGCTGATGTCGGTCTTGAGCTCGTCGAACTGCTTGGCCGTGTCGGTCTTCAGATCGTCGATCCGCTTCGTGACGTTGGTGATCAGGATGCGCAGCATCACTGCGAGGATCCCGGTAATCGCGAAGCCGGTCCCGATGATTGACGTCACGATCGTGGTCGTGTCGCTCAGCTCGCTCATGTGCTCCTCACGATAGCATGGGCCAGCCGTTGCCGGAACTGGCTGGCCGGGTCCTCGTCGGGATGCAGCACCTGCTGGCGTGCGACATCGTCGCAGAACTCAGCGGCTTCGGCGTAACTCGTTCCGGCCAGCGCGTCTGCGGTGGTGGAGGCGTCGAGGCGCAGGTGGGGCGCCTTTCGGCAGCGCGCCTCGAAGTACCGGGTCAGCTCGTTCGTGCTCGGCCGTTCGAGCTCCAGCTTGATCTGGAACCGGCGCCAGGTGGCGCGGTCGAGCATCTCGGGATGGTTCGTCGCCGCGGCGATGACCGTTCCGGCTGGCGTCTGGTCCATCTGAAGGAGCATCGAGGCGACCACGCGCTTCATCTCGCCCACCTCGTGCCTGTCGTCGCGTTCCTTGCCGATGGCTTCGAACTCGTCGAAAAGGACGACGCAGTCATGCGACGTCACATACTCGAAGACCTTCCGCAGGCGGTTGCCGGTCTGCCCGAGCAGGTCTCCGGCCAGAGTGTCGTAGGTCACGGCGTAGAACGGCCGGCCGAGCGCTGCCGCGATCGCCTCGGCCACCGAGGTCTTGCCGTTGCCGGGCGGTCCGGTCAGCAGGATCCGGTTCCGCGGTTTCATGCTTGCGCTGGCGAGCAGGTCGGCGTTCTGCTGTTCGAGGATCAGCTCCTCGCAGGCGCGGCGTACGGCGGGCTGGAGTTGCAGGTCGTGAAGCGATATCTGCGGCGTGGTCTCCGCAAGGTACCCGAGCGCCCTGTCGTCCGTGCCGTCGGCTCCGGCCCGCGGGATCAGGCGCCGCAGCCGTGCCCTGGTCGTGGCGGCGCGCCGCCACGGCGAGCCGCAGCACCAGCATGCTTGCCTGCATTCGCTGTCTTCCTCCGCCTCTTTGCGGACGGTGATGTCGGTGGGCGTGGATGGCTGCGCGCCGGAAAACGTCAACCGGATTCGTATGTCAAGCATGCCGTACCCTTCTCGCACAAGTAGGCCACGGGCGCAAATCAGGGCACGGTACGGGAGGACGACAAGATGAACTACGAGCTGTTCGCGCTGATTGTCGGTTTCATGGGTTTGGCGTTCATCATGAACCGGAACACCGTGACGTTGATGGGCCACATGGAACAGATGCGAAAGGAAACGAACCAGCACTTGGAGGAATTCCGGAAGGACACCAACGAGCGCTTTGACGGGATCCGCACGGAGACCGGTGAGCGCATCGAGAGCATGCGTCAGGAGATGAACCAGTTCCGCACGGAGATGAACCGCCGCTTTGACCAGGCCAACACGGAGATGAACCGCCGCTTCGACACGATCAGCCACGACATCGCAGACCTTCGGGAACGCATGACGCGCGTAGAGGAGAACCTGAAGACTCGCGACACGTCCAACCAGAGCGCGGCATGAACGCCGTGCCGAACAACGTGCCGGTGGTGGGGCACTCCTTCGGCGATTACTCGAGAGACGTTCAGCCCGCCACGTGTGTGGGCAGGAGGGACCACGTCCAGCTACGGGCGGGTGGCTTCCGCGCCCGTTCCGGGCGCCGGTGCGCCGGCGTCCTGGTCGCGCTCGTTGATGAATCCCTGGATCTTTCGTGCGAGCATCTTGCATGCGCGGGTCTTCTCAGCCTCGTTGAGCAGGCCGCGGACGCTGAGCCGGACGATGGCGTCGGCGTCGATCTGCAGCGGCTCGGCCTCGTCCGCGGTGACGCCGAAGACGCCGAGCTGTTCGTGCAACGGCGGGGTAGTGTCTCAGTTTGAACCGAGGCACTACCACGCGAGCATGAATCCCGCAGGTCTCACAGGAGGACGAATCCGTCCCGGCTTGCGGCCCGTTCCCGCCGCCGGCGCATCGCGTCGTAGATGACGGTCTGCTCGAGGCGCAGCGCGACCACGGCCCGCGCGTAGGCGTGCGCTTCAGCGATCGAGCCGTACTCGGCCTTCCAGAGCAGGCGGCGTTCCTGGCACGCGTTGCAGCGGGTCAGGCGGGTGCGGAAGTCGATCTCCATGCCGCACCAGTAGTGCGGGTCGTCGGGAGTCTCTGGACCGGGGCAGAAGAAGGTCCCCGCCTGGGCGCGGTCCCAGCCGACCCGGCTGTAGGCCATCAGGCGGCGTTTGCGCTCGCGTTTGCAGTCGGCGCAACGCTTGAGCTTGGAGCTGCGGCGTCGCGCCGTGGCGCCGTCCCAGGCGAGGACGGCGGCGTGCGGGCAGGCGCCGGTCTCGCCGTGCCAGGCGATTGCGGGGCCGATGCAGACTACGGGCGACGGATCGAGGGCGGACATGGGCTCTCTCCTGCAAGCAAGAACGTGTTCAGGCGCGTGGTCGGATCGGGGCCGGAGGCATCCGGTCGGCGTGGCGTTCCGGCCGGGGTGGCCGGCAGACTGCGGGGGAGCGTTGGTATTGTGGCCGGCGTCCCCTTGGGCTGCGGGGGGCGCCGGCCGTGCCGATTGGCCGAGTGGTGCGTGGTTAGCGCATCGCGGTGTCCTTTCCGGGTGGCCTGGGACAGGCTGGGGGCGTGGACGGATCGGGGCCGGTGGCCGGCGGCGTGGCGTCGCGGCCGGCTATGCCGGTCCCCGCGTGGGGAAGGCAGCCGAAGGCGGATTGCTCCGCCGGGCTACCCCGTCGCCCCTCCCGTCCGTCTAACTCCCATTCTCGCCTTTCCGCTCTCCCCTCCCGTGGTGTTCGTCCGTTCCCGCGCCGATGTCTGAGAGGCGCGGTGACGGGTTGTCCCGTGTGTGCGGGAAGGCGGTCAAGGTAGCGCTTGCAGGCGGCGGTGATCCGCACGTGTGCGGAAGGAACGGCTCGTGTGTCGGTCGTCGTGTGGGTTGGGTGATCCGCGCGCGCGGATGAAGGGGAACGCACATTTCATGCATCGGGCGATCCGGCGCGGGCGCGGAAGGGGGGACGAGGAAAGTCGTCGTGGGTTGGGTGATCTGCCTTTAGCGTGTGCGCCCTGGCTTCTGTTCGTTCAGTGGCCACGGGTGGCCGAAGTCGCGGCGCTTGATCTTCGCCCGCCGCCCGTCGGGGTGGTGCCACACGATTCCCTCGTGCGGGTAGTCGCGCAGGTACGTTGCGAGGATGTCGAACGCGCTCTCGGCCGTGTTCCCGGCGATCCGCGGCGGCTCTTGGATGTGCAGCCGGTTGCTGTCGTGCGCGATCAACGTGTGCCGGTCGAGGTCTTCCGGGTTGCCCTGGACTTTCGGCCCGACCAGTTCGTAGGTCTTTCCGTGCGGCGGCGGGATGGCGATCGCGGTTGCGCGGATGCCCTTGACGAAGTACTGGTCGCCTGGGTCGGTCAGGTGGATGGGAACCCACCCGACCTGCTTGCCGGTCGTCTCGTCGGTCTCGACGTGTTCGAAATCGGGCGGCGGCGTGCGCCCCGGCTTGATCTCGCGTCGCTTGTAGACGTGGCCGTCGCGGACAAGCACCGCGGCGCCGTCGACCTTGCGGGTAGCCGTTCCCTCGCCCCGCAGCACCCATTCGCATCCCGCGGAGAGGACCGGCTCGATGTTGTGTGTCTCCGGATTGCGTACGAAGAGCGTCGATATTTTTCGCATCGTCTCTCTCTGCGGACTGGCGTCGGCGCCGGCTTGCCGTCGGGTTCGTTCAGGGAGCGGTCGTTGGCTGCCTTGGGGCGCCTTCAGGCGAGGTACGGTCCTCCCGGCGGGCTCTTCATCTACTTGCGGGCGGGGATTGTGATGGTGGTCAGCGTCACAGGTATGCCGCGCTTGTATTCGAGGTACTCGACGGCGGCGCGCATCTGGCTTGCGTTCCACTCGGGCCAGTCGTCGTGCGGGGGCAGCCCGGTCACGCCGGCGGCGCGGCCCGCGCTCACGATAGCGATGGCGAGCCGCTGGGCGCCGTAGGCGTTGCACAGGGCCAGGAAGCGTGCGGTCATCGCGACTGAGGGGAGCTCGTCGGGCGTCGACGAGGCGTCGGGGGAGTCTTGTCGTTCGTCGTTCAGTTGGCTCATTGGCTTGGTGTTCTGTCGTCGCCGAGCACCAGCAGTGTGCTCCGGTGGTGGTGGTTCGTCGGAGCGATATCCTACGTTATCTGATCGTCCGGGGTCGGGTCGTCCTTCCCCCGGTTGTCCGAGTAGATCTTGTCGAGGAAGTGTGACTCGCGGCTGAGATCGCCGCCGTAGCGTCTGCGGAACTGCGGGTAGTCTCAGTGTGATTCTCGAGGGCCGACCTACCGGCCGGGCAGGAGCGCATCGGCGAGCCCGCCGATGCTGCCGCCGACGAGGAAGCCGCGGCCGTAGGGCGAGTGGCTGTAGCTGCCGAACCACGTCAGCAGGCCGCCGTTCGGCAGCCGCATGCCGTAGTCCCCACGCGCGTCCACCGCGAAGGTGTCCTGCTCCTTCTCGGGCAGGTAGTGGCGATAGACCTCCTCCTGCCACAGCGCGCCGGTCCCCGAGGCGGCGTCGCCCCAGCTCGGCGACACCGACAGCGACAGCCCCTCGCGCTTCTGGCCGCCTACGGTCAGCATCAACCCGGCGCCGCGCTCGCCGTAGCCGGACGCCGAGTGCACGGCCAGCGTCCGCGCCTGCACGTCGAGCCGCACGATGCCGCCCGTCAGCCCGAGCCCGAAGGCCACCTCGACGCCGGTCCCGGTCTGGCCCGCGCCGCCGTCCCGCCGCAGGTGCGCCGCGCCGAACGGCTGGAGGCCCAGCACGCCCAGTCGCAACGGACGCGCCACCTCCGCGCCGACCCGCTGCTGGTTGACCGCCGCCGCAAGCCCGTCGACGGTCTCGCGGCCGTCCCCGGTCCACAGCTCCGCCCACGCCGCGTCGGCCCGCAACCCGAACTCGGCGCCGCCGCGCACCGCATCCAGCTCCCGCCGCAACTCCACAAGGCCCAGACGCAGGCCGATGGTGCTGGTGCCCAACAGGCCGGTCGCCTCCCGCACGTTCTCCGCTTCGCCGTCGCCCCAGCCGCCGCCGGCCATCGTCCACACCGATGTGGTCCCGTCCGACCACTGCGCGTAGGGGTGCAACGCCGTCAGCTTCGTCTTCAGATGCCCGCGCGATGCCCCCACCTGCCAGTCGCTCCGGCCCCCGCTGCGCGAGACCGCCACGCCCGCCAGCCAGCGCTCGGTCAGCCGCGCGTCGATCCCCACGTAGCCGGTCCGCATGTCGCCGTCGTAGCGGGCGTCGTAGCGGTACACGGTCGGCGTGCCGTGGAAGGTCTGGATGTCGCCTTGACCCCAGACGCTCAAGCGTCGGCGCAGCCACCCGCCGCCGCCATCCTCGTCGCTACCCAGCGCCAACTCGAACTCCGTCCCGTGCAGCAGCGCGTCGGGACCGCCGCCGAAGCCCCCGAAGCCGTACAGGCCCCCGATCGAGCCCGGCGGCATCCCGACCGACATCGGGCCTCCGAGCCCCGGCCCGCCGAAGGCGGAGGCTCCCAGGGCCGGCCCGCCCGTCGCCGGCCCGCCGCATCCGCCTGCCGGATACCCGCCGAGCCCCGGCGCTGCGCCCGCCGTTCCGAACGGAGACCCGCCGAGGCCGAGCGCCGACGAGCCGGAACACGCGCCGCTCGACAGCAAGCCCATGACCATCTGCTCGGCCGCCTGCCGCGCCGCCGCCTTCCTCAGCGGCACCGCCCGGCCCATCACCGTCAGGTGCGACTCGTCGCTGCCGCCCGCTTCCACGCGCCGCCCCAGCGTCATCCGCGCGCTCGCCAGATGCGACCGCGCCATCGCCGCCAGCGTGTTCCCCAGCACCGCCCGCACCAGACGGTCGTCCACCCCCACGGTGAACGTCTGCGTCGCCGTCAGACCCTCAGGGTCCTCCGCCGTCACCGTCACCATCGCCGACCCGTAGACCACCGGCGTCACCGTCAGCACCGCCCCGGCGACCCGTACCGTCGCCACGTCCGTGTCCGACGACGCCGCGCGGTAGGCCAGCTCGTCCCCGTCGACATCTTCGAAGTACGGCGCCAGCTCCACGTCCACCGAGCCGCCGCCCTCGTCGAGCGGCTGGTCCGGGATGGTCCCGACCGCGGCCGGCGCGTCGTTGACCGACAGCACCGTCACCTCGACGGCCGCGCTGGCCGTCTCGCCCTCCGGGTCCGTGACCACGTAGGTGAACCGGTCCGCGCCGTGGTAGTTCGCCTCCGGCGTGTAGAGCACGCCCCCGCCCGCCGCGATGCGCGTCGTCCCGTGCTCCGGCGCCGACACCGACTCGACCCGCAGGCTGTCGCCGTCCGGGTCCGTGTCGTTCGCCAGCACGTCGACCGTCACCGCCTCGTCCTCCGGCGTCTCGGCCGCGTCGTCCTCCGCCTCCGGCCGCTCGTTGACGTTGGTCACCGTGACCACCACCTGCGTCTCGGCCGCCGCGCCGTGCGGGTCCTGCGCCTGGACCGTCAGCTCGTACCGGTTCGGCTCCGACTCGAAGTCCTCGCCCGGGCCGACATACTTCACGACGCCGTCCCGAGACCCGACCCGGAAGTGCTCCCGGTCGCCGCCCGACACGTCGTAGGTCAACTCGTCGCCATCGGGGTCCGCCGCCTTCACCCGGCCGAGATGGATCGACTGCCGGCTGCCGTCGAGGTTTTCCGCCAGCTCGAAGCGGTAGACCGGCTCCTCGAACGCCGGCGCCTGGTTGACCACTTCCACGGTGACGGTGGCCGAGGCCGAGTCCTCGCCGTCCGAGACCCGCACGGTGATCGTCACGCGCCCCGTCTCGGCGGGCGCCGTCCAGCGGGCGGACGACCCGTCGGTGGGGCCGGTGAAGCGGCCCGCCGTCGCGCTCCAGCGGTAGGTCAGCCGGTCGCCGTCCGGGTCGGACGCCGTCGCCGTCAGGCGCGCCTCGCCGCTCGGCGCCACAGAGCACGGGTCGCACGACGCCGTCGCCGTGGGCGGACTGTTCACCGGCGGCTCTGGCGGCTCCGGCGGCTCGGTCGTCCCGTCGTCGTCGCGGATCGTCAGGGTGTGCGTACGCGGACTTCCTACCCTGTAGCCGCTGCCCGCCGTCAGCTCCAGGACGACGGTCTCGTCGTTCTCTTCCGCCGCCGTGTCGTCGGTGATCGCCACCGGGATAGTCGCCGTCGCCGCCCCCGACGAGACCGACAGCGTCCCCGAGCTGCTGATGCTGAAGTCGCTGCCTGCCGTCGCCGACCCGCTCACCGTGTAGCTCACCGTGGTCGCGGCGGTAGGCGGCGGCGACAGGTTCACCGTCACATTGCGCGTGCCGGCCGCCTCGTCCGCGCTCGACGATGACGACGCGAACGAGACCAGCGGCGTGTCGTTGTCGGTCACCGTCACCGCAAGATCTGCGGATACCTCGTAGCCGCCCCCCGAGGCAGCGTGCGTCAGTGTCGCCGTGTCGTTCGCCGTGTCCGGGTCCTCGCCCGCCGTCACCGTCACCGTCTGCGCGTCGTTCCAGGTCGAGGTCGTGAAGGTCAGGCTCGTCTTGTCCAGCGTCAGGTCGGTGCCGGAATGGCCCGAGATCGCCACCGCCACCGTGTTCGTGGGCTCGGTGGCGAGCTTGACGGTGTAGCTGGCGTCGTCGCCCTCGGTCACCCCCAGCGAGGTCGGCGAGAAGACCAGACCGGCCCGATCGTTGTTCCAGACGTCGATGAAGAAGTCGTTGGGAACGAACCCGTCGTAGTCGGAGCCCGTGCCGGCCACCGTAACCTCGAGAAGCAGACGGTGCGCGCGAATCGGACCACCCTCGTCGATCTGATCGTCGATCACCTCGACGTCCACGGGTTGCGGCATGTTCCAGTCTGATGTCGAGAATGTCAGGGTCGCGCCCGTCAGCTTCACCAAGTCCGTATCGGGGCTCTCGAGCATCACGGTCGCGGTAGCGGTCGGCTCCGAATTCAGCGACGCGTAGAACCTCATGGATCCGGGAAGAAGCCGGCCCTGGTGTTCCCAGAAGGCTACGTTACCGGTCGAGGTTCCAAGCGATCCGTCCCTCGTGGCGTTGTAGTACCGAACATCCCGTGTGTCGTCATCAGCGACAGAGACGGCGACCTCCGGGACGGACACGCCGTCGTAGCCTCCTCCGCTGGCCTGGTGCGCAATCCGTGCGAACTTGAAGACGCCAGCCATGTCCTCGTCAACCGCGGTCACAGTCACCGTCTGGGCGTTGTTCCAGTCCGATGTCGTGAACGTCAGGCTGGTCTTGTCGACGGTTGCCACCGACTTGCGGGTACACGAGGGACCGTGGGCGGTTTGGCACCTGGAAGGGTCGTCGCTGGCTGTCACCGTGATCGTGACGTCCCCGGACGGCGGCGTGTCCAGCACAACCGTGTAGGTACGGGTCTCACCTTCGGGAAAGCCCAAGCTGGTGGTCGACACCGTCACGCCGGGGGACTGAGCGGCGGCCGGCGCCGACATGAGGAAAAACGTGGTGGCGACAGCGAGGTAGAGGGGGAAGGGAGGGCAAGAAGTAGAGGGATGCATGCCAAGCCGCAGTACGCGTTCACGGTACCACGGCCGGTCAGGGGGGTGCTCGGAAGTTCATCATCGGGGACCTCGTTGGGTGTGCTCGACTGTACCGGGCAGGGGGTTCGGTCGGCTCGGGCCCGTGATGGTCCGCCGGGAGCGGTTCCCGGCGCTGTCATCCGCGGCAGGATGCAGAGGCCGGAGCTGGCCGTATGAGGCGTCCGGTTCGCTACCCCGGCGTGCGTTTCGTGGATCGATGGTACTGCTGCTATCTGACGTGGGTTCAGCCGGCTGGACGTGGCTTGCTGACTTGAGAGAGTCAGACTGAAAACCGAGCGTGCGCATCGGGCTGCTTGCCAGTCACCGGCGCTCGTGCTCTGCGGCGTCCTCCTGGTCGAGCTTCGCGCACTCGCCGGCGATCAGATCCAGCGTGCGGTTGATGCGTTCGCGGGCGACGCTGACGTAGCGCGGCTCGTTGCTCAGCGCGTCATGCGCGGTCTGGAGCATCCGGGCGATGTCGCCGTGGAGGACCCTGCGCATGCGGGCTCTGGCGGCGAAGCGGTCGTTGATGAACATTGCCGGCTCTCAGCGCTGCCTGGAGGGTCTGCCATTCATGCAGTCGTGGCGTTTAGGAGACGCCGGCGTCGGGCGGCGGGAAGATGGCGATGGTTGCCAACCACAGCATGTTCAGCTTCTTCATGGCAGCATTCCCTGGTTCGGGTGTCGTGTCGTCACCGGTTGTTTCTGGGGTCCACGACTATTCGTGCCGCGGCGTGGCCGGCATCGTCGTGCGGTTCCGCTCCGGAGTGTCTCCTGACGACCATGCAGGTCTTGTCGTCGGTCGCTGCCGTCGGTCCGGAGAACACTTCGGTCGCGGTCCACAGTTGCGTCAGGACGCGCTCGGGCGGATCGGCGCGGGTCTGGGTCGCCAGCTCCTCGAGGCGTCGTTCGCCGAAGGCTTCCTCGTTGCGGTTGCACGCATCGGTCACACCGTCCGTGTAGGCGACGATCGTCTCGCCGGGCTGCATCCGGTGCTCCCGTTTCCTATACTGCTCGCCCGGTTCGAGTCCGAAGGGGATCGCGCCGGTGCCCTCCAGCTTGCGCAGCGCCCCGTCGCTGCGGACCGTGATGGGCGGCTCGTGGCCTGCGCAGACGTACTCGAGACGCCCGCTGATGGTGTCGAGCCGGCCGATGAAGGCGGTCACGAACATCCCCAGCGGGTTGCTCGTGCAGAGCCGGCGGTTGGCGTCTTCGGCGATGTCGCGTACGTCCCGGTTGGCGGCCGCTGCGCTGGTGAGCGCGGCCTGCGCGACGGCCATGAACAGCGCGGCGGCGACGCCCTTGCCGGAGACATCGCAGACGGCGACGAACAGTTCGTGCTGCTCGCGCTGGCGCATGTCGACGAAGTCGCCGCCGAGTTCGCGGGCGGGCGTCATGCGGGAGGCCACCGTCACGTCT
Source organism: Vicinamibacterales bacterium (assembly GCA_965116825.1). GTDB lineage: Bacteria > Acidobacteriota > Vicinamibacteria > Vicinamibacterales > UBA8438 > WTFV01. The sequence continues at coordinate 75,580 of OZ220736.1, read as the reverse complement.
CCGGTCGCCAGGGTTCCTACCGGCACGAGGGCTTCTTGCACGATCTTGGCGAGTCCGATCTCGCGGTCGATCCGCTGCTGCGTGTCGGTCAGCTTCTTGTTGGCGTCCTGTAGCCAGCGTGTGCGGTCGGCGACCCGCGCCGCCATCTCTTCGTGGCGTGCGAGCACGTGCCCGGTCATCTCCTCGAAGGTCCGGGCGAGGCCGCCGATCTCGTCCTTGCGCCGTTGCAGCCGGGCGGTCAGGCCGGCCGGGGGGCGCTCGCCGGCCTGAAGGCAGCGCGCCGCGCCGGCGATGGCCTCGACCGGCCCGGTCAGCCAGCGCCGGGCCGTCCAGGTCGTCAGGACCGCCATCACGGCGATCAGCGCGGCGGCGACCGCCAGTCCCGTGGTGGCCTCCCGCCGCATGAGGCCGACGACTCCTTCTGCCCGGGTCTGGATGACGACGGCGATGGTCCGCCTGCCGTCGTCGAGCCCGGCCGGGGCGGCGCTGACCACCGTTGCGGCGTCCTCACCTGTCAGGCTTATTCGGGCCGCGCTGATGGGCATCGACGCATTGGCTGCTCGTGTCGCGATGTCGATCTGCGGCTGTCTCCAGCGGGTCGAAGCGGCGGACCGGTCGGCGCCTGCGCCGTCGGGGCCGGGCGCGGACGCTACGAGCCGCATGAGCCTGCCGTCGGAGTCGCCTGCCCGGAGCGTCTCGGCCACCCACACGGCGGTGACGCCGTCGACATCGGCGAGACGGTTCGCCTCGGCCTGCCACGCGCTCTCGACCAGGCTTCCTTCTCCCGCGCGGGTCGCCACGTCGACGGTTGCGCTCAGCCGTCCGTTGGAGCGGGTCGCCATCGCGCTGGCGATCCACCGCCGGCGGCTGTCGTAGCGGCCCGGCAGCGGCCGGGCCTGGTGGCCTTCGCCGCTCAGTGCTTGCATTCCGGGTTCGTCCTGGTGCTGCTCACCCTCGGTGGCGTCCAGAGCCCCGGCCTCGTAGACCGCGCGCCCGTCGGCGGCTGTCGCCAGGATGCGTTCGATGGACGTGGTGCGCACCAGTTGGTCGAGCCGCTCCTGGATTCGCGCCCGTCCCCAGCCGGCATCCTCGGCCAGTTCGACCGCGTGGGTGATCAGACGTGCGATGGCAGCGGTCTGCCGGTCGGCCAAGTCTCTGGCTTCGATGTCGTCGGGGCCGCCGTACGTGCGTGCGGCGGCGAGGCTGTCGAGCTCCTGCTCGACCCGCACGGCGGCCGGCCGGTGCATCGGCTGTGCCGCCGCGGCCTTGGTCAGGCCCGCCGGCGTCTGAATCGCCGGGGTCGCGGCCGTGCGTCCTTCGGCTCGCGTTGCGGCGAGTGCTGCGAACGCGGGTTCCAGACCGTTTGGCTCGAGGGCGACCGGCTCGGTCGAGTAGCTGGCTCCGGTCCGGGCCGTCACGTCGATGCGCCGGACGGGGGAGCGTGCGGCGATCTGCCGCAGCGCGTCCTCGATGTAGGCGGCTTCGTGCCCGGCGGTCTCGGCCGCCTCGATCAGCAACGCGGTCGCTGCGGCCTGTGCCTGCAGCTGCTCGTCGAGCACGATGTCGAGGGTGCGCGCGACGTTGGCCGCGGAGGGCTCGGCGAGTGTCGCGAAGGCGGTGGCGGCGGTCATCGCGGACTGGCGTCCGGCGTCTTCGGCCTGCGTGCGCACGCCGTTGGTCGATATCCACAGGCCGCCGGCGGTGGTCGCTCCGATCGCGGCGGCCAGGATCGCGGTCAGCCCCGCTGCCGCCCTGGCGCCTACGCGGTGTCGGACCGTGGGGTCGACCAGGTCGGCGGCGGTTCTGGTGCTTCGCTGGTCGGTTGCGGCCTGCGGTGGTGTCGTCGGCATCTGCTTCGTCCCTTCCGGGCGAAGTGTGCTTGATGGCGGCTCCCGGCCGGCGGCGGGCCCGCAGGCCTCGCCTCTTTACACTCCGCCTCCGGTAACTGCGGGGTCCGGCGTCTTTGCGGAGGAGGGTGGTCATGCATTGTGGTGTCCGTGGCGGTCTCGCGTCACTTGTCGCGGCTGCGTTCGTGCTTTTCGCAACGGGCGTGTCTGCGGCGCAGGACCGGGGCTCGCTCGGCGGCCGTGTGGCCGATGACTTCGGCGACCCGCTGGGGGGTGTGGTCGTCGAGGCGGTCTCGGTGTCGGGCTACCGCGTCGAGGTGCGCACCTCGGCCGGGGGCTGGTATGAGCTGGCCGGACTCGTCGCTGGCGCCTACAGCGTGTCGTTCTCGCTTGAGGGCTACCTCCCGCACGCGCAGCGCGTTACGGTCCGGGCCGGGGCGTCGTCCACGCTTCCCGTCTCGCTGGTCCCGGTCGTGCCGGCGTCGCTGTCCGGCGTGGTGGTCGACCAGCAGGGGCTGGCGCTGCCCGGGGCGAGAGTCGAGGCGGTCTCGCCGGGCGCGGCGCCGGTGGTCCGCATCACCGACGAGGCGGGCCGGTTCGCCATCCGTCCGGCGCGGCCGGGCGCGTGGAGCCTGGCGGCCAGTCTTGCCGGCTTCGTCACCGAACGCATCGGCGCCGATGTCTCGTTCGGTGAGGCCGCCGAGGTCTCGCTGTCGCTGGCGCTCGACTACGCGCTGGCCGAGGAGGTCGTCGTCGTCGGCTCGAGGCGGCAGGCCGGGCGGCGCAGTGTCTCGGACTCGCCGGTGCCTGTGGACGTGCTCGGCGCCGAGGAGCTGGCGTCGCAGCCGCATGCGGACATGGCGCAGCTGCTGCGCACGCTCGCGCCGTCGTTCAACGTGAACACGCAGCCGATCTCGGATGCGGCGACGGTGGTGCGGCCGGTCAACTTCCGCAATCTCGCTTCCGACCACCTGCTCGTGCTCGTCAACGGGAAGCGGCGGCACCGCAGCGCGGTCATAGCCTGGCTGGGCAACGGCATCTCGGACGGCTCGCAGGGTCCGGACGTGTCGGTGGTCCCGTCGATCGCGGTGCGCCAGGTGGAGCTGCTGCGTGACGGCGCCGCCGCGCAGTACGGCTCGGACGCCATCGCCGGCGTCGTCAACTTCGAGCTGCGGGACGCTCGGGAGGGGGCCTCGGTGGTCGTCTCGACCGGGTCGTTCCTGACGCCCAACGCGGGGGATGCGGCCACCTGCGGGGGCTTGGCCGGCGCCGGCCGGCCGGCGCACTCGTGCGACGGCATCGGCGGGCGGGCGGGGGACTACTCGCTGGCAGCCAACGTGGGGCTGCCGGTCGGTGCGGCCGGCTTCGCGAACCTGAGCCTCGAGTACGGGACGGCCGAGCCGACCAACCGCGCGGTGCAGCGCGCCGATGCGGCTGCGCTCGTCGGGGCCGGGAACCGCTTCGTGCGCGATACGGCGCAGGTGTGGGGCGCCCCGCGGGTGGACGGCGACCTGAAGGTGTTCGCCAACGTCGGCGGCCAGCTCGGATTCCTGCGCCCGTACGGGCACGCCGGCTACGCGGTGCGGGAGGTGACGGGCGGCTTCTACTACCGCCATCCGTACACCCGGGGCGGGGTCTTCGAGGGACCGGCCGTGGACGGCGCTCCCGGACTGCTCGTCGGGGACCGGCTGGCGGCGGCCAGCGACGGCGCCGTCTCGGCCGGGTGTTCGGTCGTGCCGGTGGCCGGCGGGGTCCCCGATGCCGGCTCGCTGGCGGCCGTCGAGGCGGACCCGGACTGCTTCACGCTCTACAGCCGCTTCCCCGGGGGCTTCGCGCCGCAGTTCGGGGGGCGGGTGACGGATGCGTCCGCCGTCGGCGGTGTGCGCTACCTGCAGGCGGACGGCTTCGCGTGGGACGCGTCGGTGGGTGTGGGCCGTTCGTTCATCGACCACTACATGACGCATACGGTCAACGCCTCGCTGGGCTGGGACACGCCGACCGTCTTCCGTCCGGGGTCGGCCGAGCAGCTCGACGTGAACGTCAACTTCGACCTCGCGGTCCCGTTGCGCGGCGGGTTCCACGCTGCGGCGGGCGCGGAGTGGCGCAACGAGACCTTCGCCCTGGGTGCAGGCGATCCGGCCTCGTGGGCGATCGGTCCCTACGCCGCGCAGGGCTTCTCGTCGGGCTCGAACGGCTTCACCGGCTATCGGCCGGACACCGCGGTGGGGCGCTGGAGCCGGGCGAACGTCGCCGCCTACGCGGACCTGGAGCGCCGCGATCCGCTGGGCCGCTGGAGCGTGGCGGGCGCGTTGCGGCTGGAGCGTTTCGCCGACTTCGGCGCGACGGTTAACGGGAAGGCCGCGGGGCGCTACGCCCTGCCGGCGGGGTTGTCGGTGCGCGCCGCCGCGTCGACGGGTTTTCGGGCCCCCACTCCCGGGCAGCAGCACGCGTTCAACGTGACGACGGCGTTCATAGGCGGGCGCCTGGTCAACCGCGGGGTCGTGCCCCCGACCTCGGCCGTGGCGGCGGTGCATGGCGGGAGGCAGCTGCGGCCGGAGCGCTCGACGCACTATGCGGCCGGCCTCGTGCGCCAGACGCCGCGCATGAGCCTGGCGGCCGACGCCTACTCGGTGGATGTATCCGAGCGGTTGGCGCTGTCGCGCGAGATCTCGCTGACTCCCGGCGAGGTCGGCGTGCTGCTGTCGGAGGGCATCGTCGAGGCCGGCAACTTCCCGGTGTTCCGCTTCTTCGTCAACGACTTCGCCACCAGCACGCAGGGGCTGGACCTGACGTGGTCGGTGCGTGCGGGGCCGGCGACGCTCGGCGGCGCATTCAGCCGCACCGTCACCCGCGTGCATTCGGTCGCCGGGCGTGTCATCGACGACTACCGGGTGGCGACCCTCGAACGGGGCCTGCCGGGCCACCGCTGGCAGCTGTGGGCGCGCACCGGGTACGGGCGCTGGACCCTGCTGGGCCGCTACAACTGGTACGGGGCCTACTGGGACAGCGAGGATGCGCGCAACGCGGAGGGCATCGGGGCGGTGCCGGCCCTGTCGGCGTATCCGGCGTATCCGGGCCGCGGGGTGCTCGACGTGGAGGCGTCGCTGGCGCTGTCCGAGCGTGCGGATCTGGCCGTGGGCGTGCACAACGCGCTGTCGACCTGGCCGGCGCAGAACCCGTATGCGGCGCTGACGGTGGGCAATCGCTACGGGCAGTTCTCGCCGTTCGGTTTCGATGGGGCGTACGCGTATGCGCGCCTCGGCGTTCGGTGGGGGCGCTGACCCTGCGGGGGCGTGACCTGCGCGGGCGGGATCAGGATGTCCGCATCGAACGTGCGGCCGGCTGCGTCGGGGCCGGCCGCTCTTGTCGTGCGCTGCTGCCGGTCTTCTTGCGGTGGTTGGCGGGGACAGGCCGTTCGATATGCAGAACGATCGGGTTCTGCGCCTGACCGGCTATTCGGGAGGTTCTGCTGCCGGTATGATCACGCGCTCGAGCGTCAGTAGCCGTTGATCGACCTTTCCGAAGGCGATTTCGACGTTTCGCAGGCGTGTTCGCATATCGCGCATGTCGGTCTTGACGTCGTCGATCTGGCTTGTCAGGTCGCTGCGTAGGTCGTTGACTTGGCCGGTCAGGTCGCGGCGCAGGTCGTCGATTCGCAGGTTCTGGTTCATCACGAGGCTGATGAGCAGCGCTCCGAGCGCTACCCCCGTGCCGATGATGGTGATTACGATTGCTCTGCTCTCGCTCATGGATTCTGCATTCCGATCCTATCACTCGGCCAGTCCCGGCGGGAACGACCGCTTTGTGGAGTCTTGGTAGGGAAGTTCGGGGACGTCAGCTCATGGCGCGTCGGTCTCGTGCAGGATTGCTGGGACTCGGGACCGTGCTACGGAATGTGACGGAGTCGAGGCGCAGGCGAAGCCGGTTTCGCTTGTCGTTTTCGGTGCTGCTGGCTGACCACCTGTTGGTGGCGAATTCGGAGAATGTATAGAATGCTCCCCGGCAAGACCGGCTACGTGCGGTGCTTGCGTGGCGGACTCGGCAGGGCGGCCTGAATGCGTGACGTGGACACGCGGGAATTGCCGGCGCTCATGGTGATGCTTCCGGAGACGAGCCCGGCCGGGCGCTGGCTGCGAACGTGGCGACGTGCGGCCGCTACGGGGAACGGTCGATCCTCGCCGGCCGATTCGCGGAGCCGCTGACTTGCCGGACCTGCGGCGGATCGCTGTTGCGGCTCGTGTGAGGGCCCATCGACCCTCTGGCTGCGTCAGGTCGACGATCTGTCGCGTTTGTTCGGCTTTGGATATTTCGGGCTGCATCTGGTGTCACTGGGGACGAACATCAAGCGGTTGCGGACGGTGGCGGGCTTCCGGCAGGCCGAGTTGGCCCATCTGGTCGGCATCTCGCCGTCCCAGTTGTCGGAATGGGAGACCGACCGCTACGTTTTCCCCCGAATCTCGAGCCTCGTCAGGCTCGCCAAGACGCTCCATTGCTCGGTGGAAGACCTGCTCGCTGGTGTCGATCCGGACTACGACCGAATCCGGCGGAGCGGCGGAGCGGTGGTGCTCTCGGACGCGGCGTCGTCCGCTATCGCGGTGGTTGCGGAGGGCGACGCACTCTCGGATGGAATCACGTGGAACGAACGCGAGCGGGAGCGGCCAAAGGTGTTGCGGCGGGTGCCCCGGCCTGGAGGCCTCGGCGATCCGAGAGCCTACGGGATCGAGATACGGGGCGATTCGATGGTCCCGGCGTACCGACCGAACATGATCGCCATCGTGTCTCCTGCGCTGGCGGTGCGCGACGGCGACGAGGTCTATGCTCACTTGGCGTCGGGCGAGCGTCTGGTCAGGCTGCTGTACATGCCCGGGCGCGGTTACCTGCTCCAGCCGTACAATCCGGCCCACAGAGTGCTTGTGGCGAGGCGTCGGGACATCCGGGCGATGCACGCAATCGCGTACTCCGTCATGGGGAGCTCTCGCGCATTCGGCCCGGACGCCGACGCAGGCGATCGCGACGTCGGTTGATGCCTGCCGACACGTTCGCCGGGCTGTGTGCAAGGCCAGGAGATCGTGTTCGCCAGGCTTGTGTTGGAACCGGCGCGGCCCCGGCTCAGCGTTCTCCCTGATGGTCTTCGAGCCGTCCGCGCTGCCGGTAGAGGGCTCTCGCAAGCCTGTCGAGCAGTCGTCTCCAGAATCCCACCCTGCGTCGGGTGCCCGTGCCGTCGGCGCCGGCGTGGGGGCCAGGAGGACTGTCCGGCTGCGGTCGGCGGTCCTGTCCTTCCGGGCCCGCTGCCGGAGCCGGGGCGGCGCCGTCGCCCTCGTCGGTGCTGTCGGCCGGTGCGACCGATGCGTTCGTTCCGCGCGTCTCGGCCACGTACCGGATGGCTTCGGCGGTGGTGGCGCGGATCTGCAGGAGCCGGTCGAAGCCGGCTGTCTTCATCAGGTCCGTGATGTGCGGTCTGAGCCCGCAGAGCAGGAACGCGTTCTTCTTCTTCTTCGCCTCGCGGCCCGCGCCGAGCAGGATCCGCAGCGCGGAGCTCGACAGGAACGTCAGCTGCTCGAAGTCGAGGATGACGTCGTGGCGTCCGGTCTGCACCTGGCCCATGACGACTTCTTGGAAGCGTGCTATCTGCGACGAGTCGAGCCGTCCGATGGGCTGGATCAGCATGACGCCGTCGCGCCGGTCGACGTGGTATTCGAGTTGCTTGCTCATGGATCTGCTTGCAGGTCGTGCTCGAGAGTCAGCCGGTTGTAGCCGCCGACCAGCTCGTAGTGCATGCGGTCGCAGTAGCTGCGGACCAGATGGAGGCCCATTCCGCCCATCCTGCGCTGGTTGATGTCGTCGGACAGGTCGGGCGGCGGCGCGGTCAGCGGGTTGAAGGGCGGGCCGGTGTCGAGCACGGTGAGGATCACCTTCCCGTCGTGCTCCTGCACCGTCAGCTCCATCCGCGGCTGCGGGACCTTGCGCACGCTGTGGCGGACGTAGTTGGTCATCAACTCGTCGATCTCGAGGTTGATGAGGAAGATCTGCTGCTCGGGTATGCCGTTGGCCTCGCCGAAGGCTTCCACCATCTCGACGATGCTGCCGAGCAGCGATACCTTCGGGGCCAGCTCTATACGCAACTCGTGGTTGGCGCTCGAGGCGCTGGGGAACCTGCGTTCGAGGACCCGCCGCCTCTCGTCGTCGGGCTTTGCGTTCTCGCTTCGGCTCTTGGGTGTGGTCTGTGTCGGCATCGGTGCGCCGGAGAGTGTTACCGATCGCGGTCGCGGGCCGCGACGTCTCTTTCGCTCAGGTGGCTCTGGTCCCTTTCGGCCCCGCCGTGCATGTTCACGGTCCCCGGTGGCACGTTCTTCATTCCGATTTCCGCGGCCGCCAGTGCCGACTCGCGGTCGGTCCGGTCGACTTGGCGTTGTTTTCTACGCCTGGTTCTCTGCTCGCAGCGGCGTGATCCCGATTTCGGTCGCTTCGTCGCCCCGGATCCGGATGGTCATCTCGTGGTCTCGCGGGACGTGTGGCCTGATGTGCTGGTGGACGGCGTTGCGCAGGTCCGCGAGCCTCGCTTCTTCTGCGGAGACCAGCAGTCGCAACGCCGTGGATTCGGCGGCCTGCCGGTAGTCGTTCGACAGGGTCTCGTAGCTGTCGGCTTCGCAGTCGTCGGATGCCGAGAAGCACGCGTCGTGCATCAGCTGGGCCAGCTCGTGGGGCGTGATGTCGCTGCCCCTGGTGACCAGCAGGCCGAGGTCTTCTGCCCAGGCCAGCTCGTCGTCGCCGAACGCGACGTCGCCCGGGATCTCGACCTGCGCCGTTGCGCCGTCGACGTCGACGGTGTGCAGGGTGAAGGTGATCGCCTCGGGCCGGCAGGTGTCGGGCGCGTCCCTGCTGTCGCGCAGCTTCTCGACGGTCTCGGTCATGCCGTCGACGGTGAACGTCGTGGTGAGTGCGGTCGCGCGGGCCAGCCGGTCGTACCAGTGGTAGCCCTTCAACCGCTCGTCGGCCCGGAACAGCCGGTGCGTGATTCCGGTCCTGTCGGCGGCCCGCCAGAGGGCCTGCTGGTCGCAGGTCGGGAGGTCGGCGTCGATCGCGATCGTGTCGGCGGGGAAGGGGCCCCGGCCGGGGTTCTCGTTCCTGTGGGAGTACTCGTCGGCGTACGCAGGCCTCCACGGCACGAGCTGCTCGCTGGCCACCGGCAGCTCTATGCCGTGCGCGAGCGCGTCGGCGCGCACCGAGGCTGCGACGTCGATGTCGGGGTCGCGCGCGAGCATCGCGCGGTAGGCGGCCCGGCGGCAGGCGGTGCGCAGCTGGTCGACGAAGGGCGTCTCGACGACCTCCTTGCGGGCGGGCAGGACCAGCTCGAGCTGCGGGCAGTCGATGACGTCGACCTTCACGTGCCAGTACGTGTCCATCGAGGCGGTCACCGGCAGGTGGAGCTCTTCCACCAGGGTCCCGTGGAAGTTCAGCCTGGGGTGGAGCCAGTGCTGGCGGCCGCCGAACGCGTAGACCCCGATCCGGACGCCGCGCCACTCCTCGGTGTATAGCGCCTCGTGCAGGAAGTCCTGCCGGCGGAGCTCCTCTCCCTTGCAGGTGACCGGCAGCGGGAAGTACCGCGCCGCTCTCTCGACGTCGCCGCAGCAGGCCTTCGAGTCGTCGAAGGTCACCTCGGTCCCGAACAGCATCCGGTCGTCGGCGACGGTCTCGACGGTGGCCGTCTCCTGGCCGAGGAAGTGCGCCGGCGTCAGGCATACCTGCCAGCCCGGGGCGGCCGGCTCGTCGGCGGCGGGCCGCCGGCGGGAGCGGACGGTGACCTGCGGGCAGCGGGCGAGCGCGTAGACGCCCATGCCGGCGGGATCCTCGCGCCGGGTGGTGCTGGCGCCCCATCCGGTCTGCCCGAAGGCGAGCAGCGCGGCCGGGTCGGCGATCCCGCCGCCGTCGTCCCTGACGGTGACGGAGCCGTCGGCGATCCGCACGTCGACGCGGGTGGCGCCGGCGCGGCGCGCGTTCTGGAACAGTTCGTTGAGCGTCTCGGTGCTCGTGGCGTTGAAGAAGCGCGTGACGCGCCCGATGGCGTCCTCGTGGACGCGGGCGTGGATGATCGTCGGCAGCGTGGCGGTCTCGGGCATCGGGTGGTCCTTCGGGTATGGGGCGGTGGAAGGGCGTCCTGGCGCGGCCGCTTCAGCGGGGGCCGGGCGTGCCGTTTACGTCGTGGTAGCACTGCGGCGGGGTGTGCCGCCCTGGTGCGGTGGCTGGCGGGCGCTCCCAGCGTCGGGTGTGTGAGCGGCCCACGGATCCGCCGGGGAGCAAGCCGGGTGCGCGCGTTCGCACGAGATGGTCCTGCTCGGCAGTAGTCTTCGGGTCTGCTCGATCAGCCCGACCGGGTCCGGATGGTTTTCGAGCCCGTTGACGAGCCTCGCGCCGGCTGTGGGCAGCTTGCAGCTCCTCGCGGTGAGCATCGCCTTCATCTCGGCGAGCGTGCTGCGGATGACCTTCCGGGCCGGGGAGTGGTCCCAGGCCGGCCAGCAGGCGAGCAGGCCGGCCTGGATCCAGCGCTCGAGGTCGTCGGGCGAGGTGGTCCACTCGGTTATCGTCGTGTCGGTGGAGAAGACGGCTCCCTGTTTCTTGAAACCGAGCCGGTCCGCGTTGGCCGTGGCCCAGCGGTTGATCTCGATCCGGTCGAGGGTCCGCAGGCTGGCCGTGGTCAGCATCTGCGCGCCCAGCGCGATGACTTCGCAGACGATTATTGCGTCGGGGCAGACCCCGATCTGGCCGGCGTCGGCCGACGGGAAGCACCGAGGGTCGATCTCGCGCAGGAGCCTGCTCTTGAGCACTTCCTGTTCGAGCGTGAGCGGTACGATGGCGTAGGGGCTCTTGGGGTCTCGCCACCTGCGTGCCCACCATGCCTCTCGCGCGAGCGCTGCCTTCCGCCGCTTCGGCAGCTTGGCATGCTCGGTTTCCAGCAGCGTCTCGGCGGCGCTCGTGTGCTTGCCTGGCGTCGTGCCCGCGGCCAGCGGCGCCAGCTCGCAGGCCGTCTCCGGAGTCATCCGCACCTGCGTTTGGTGGATCTCCCACCAGGCGGCGAGCAGCTTGCGGTGGAGGTGTTGTCGCAGGTCGGTCGCATGGAGCAGGATGATCATCGGCGTGCAGGCGTGAGCTTGAGTCGCAGGCCCAGTACAGCGGCGATGCGGATGAGGTCGCGTAGCGGGATGCGTGCGGCTCCTTCGAGTTCGCGCTTGAGCGCCCCGGGATGGATACCGGCTGCGGCGGCGACCTCTTCCCGGGTCATTCTGCTTTCGTTCATGCGCTCGCAGAGCGCTTCGGTGACGTCGAGGATGACAGATTCCTCGTTGACGAGCTGCTGGTAGCGAGGACCGCGGTCGTTTCTGCTCATGGCGGTTTCTCGGGCCGTGCTGACGGCGCCGGGACGGGCTGTGGAAGCGCCGGGGCGCCGGCGTGGTGACGTGGGGCGTTCGGGTCTCGCGCAGGACGCGCGGCCGGCTGCGGCTTGCCGTTGAGCGAGACGTCAGGCGGCGAGCCGTGGCCGCTGGTCGTCGGCCTGCGCGATTGCGTCGAGGCCCTTTGGGGAGGATGACGAGGAGCGACCGGATGCAGGGGCACTCGGCGCGCAGGCGCTCCTTGTCGATCTCGGCCTTCAGGTTGTCGACCGCGCGGCGTTCATTGGCGGTCATCTTGGTGCTCGTGACTCGCTCTCAGCCGGCGTTCGACACGTCTTCCCATGAGCAACGACAGGCTGATGCCTAGCGTTGAGATTGACAGGATCGCAAGCGCTGGCAGCCAGTTCGGCGACTCGTGCGTTACCAGGCTGAATGCGATGACCGTGTAACTGGTCGTCGCGGTGAGGAACATCCCGATCTCGGTGACGTAGATTCGTGCTTCGGGGCAGCGCCGGAGGCACGTTGCGATCCCGCTGATGCGGGTTCGTGCTTCGGGGCAGCGCCGAATGGCGCACCAGCCCGTCAGGATGATCGGTGCGGTCAGTATTGCTGCTTTCAGGATCTCGGACAATGGCTTGTTTCTCTACGTTCGCCTCTGCTGCGCGGTTCACGGGTCATTGCCGTGTTCGGTGTTCCTGTTGTTCAGGGTCGGTTCCGGCTCGTGCGTTTTCCCGAGCCCGTTCAGGCGTCTGAGCATTCGTCTGGCGCATATGTGCCCCAGCGCGAGGGCGACGGCCGTGAAGGACAGTATGGAGAGCACCTGTTGCCACATCGGGCTGTCGAGGGGAACGAGCCAGAACGTGGCCATGTAGCTGCCCGCGACCGCGGTCCATCCCCCGCCTTCGGTTGCGACGATTACGGCTTCCCGCGGGTAGCGGCGCAGCAGGTATCCGGCGCCGGCGATGATGGGGGCGGCCAGCACGGCCGTGATCAGGATGTCGGTGGTGGTCAGGATGTCGGTCATGGGGAAGTCTGTGCCCGGCGTTCCTGCCCGCGGTTCTCGGCGGCGATGCGCTCGAGCCCGACGGCGTCGTGGTTGGCGAAGCGGATCGCTTCGGCGATGGCCCTGTGGCCGGCCCGCTCCCGGATGAGGTCGTGCATCTGCTGGCAGATCCGCCGGTAGGAGGGATGTCCGGCCGGCTGCGTCCGCAGCTCGATGACGTGCATCGCCTCGCGGGCGTTCATGCGCATCGTGAAACGGATCCGGAACGCCATCGGGACGGCGTACTGGGCGACGGCTGTGCCGTAGTGGCGCCGCAGGCGTTCGTGCAGCCACTCGGACTCTTCCATGACCCGGCGCCACTCGGCGCTCAGATTGCCGATGTCGTCGAGGGCTGCAGGTCCGGCGACGCCGTGGCGGGTGGTCAGCGGCTGCCAGTCGATGGTCAGCATGCGGTGGCGCTGCAGGTCGCGGAACGCGCCGTAGTCGGCGGTGATCTCGAAGGTGTAGTCGGCGTGCTCGAATGCCCTGCCGGGGCGGTGGCGGCGGTTGTCGCGCCGGCCGACCAGCTTGCGGATCGTCTCGGCGCGTTCGCTGTCGGGCATCTGCTCGACCAGCCGCCGCAGGCTGGCCAGCGTCGACTCGGTCCAGGGATGCAGCGCGGCGGCCAGCACCGCGGTCTCTCCGTCGTTCGTCCAGTCGACCAGGCGGACCTCGTTCGTGCCGTTCGATCCGTTCGTGTCCGGCGTGAGGCTGCCGGCCGTGATTTGCGCAGTCAGCGTCCGCTGGCGCAGGTACTCGCGCCAGAGGCCGCCCCGGTCCTCGCGTCCGACGCGTTGCACGAAGGCGGGGATCACCTGCTGGAGCTGGTCGAGCATGGCCGCGCCCATGCTCCGCGCTTCTTGCAGCTCGTGGGCGCCGAGGCGCAGCAGCAGGGCCTCGAATGCTTGGCCGGAGCCGTGGATCCCGAGGTTGCTGCGGGTGGCCGCGGGGAGCAGGCCGCGCAGCGTGTCGAGGGCCTTGGCCCGGATGGCGCGCTTCCACGCGGCGGGCGAGTCGCCGGAGGCTTGCGGGTGGAGCCTGGCGAAGTGCTTCTCGGCGGGTTCGAGCCAGCGGCTGTAGGTCTTGAACGCGTTGTCGAGGACCTCGCGGTAGCGGCGCCGGTCGGCCGGGTTGTCGATCTCGGCCGGCGTGACGTACTTCCAGTGGCCGCCGGGCCGTTCGGTGTAGGGGACGTAGCGGGTGGACTGCTCCAGGTACGACATCAGCCGCCCGCGCTCGAGGACCTTGGTCAGCACGTTGGAGACGCCCTCGCAGGCCACATGGGCGCTGCCGAGCTGGGCGACCGAGTCGTCGCCGTACTGGCCGAGCACGCGGTCGTAGAGCTGGACGGCGCGCTCGTCGGCCTCGCCGTCGGTGCGGGTCGTCCCGGCCGCCGGCAGGCCGGCGTCGAACTCGTCGAGGTAGAGGCGGCGGAGCGACTTGGCGGAGCGGGAGTAGCGGGCGAAGAGCGCTCCCTTGACGGTTTCGGGCAGGTTGCGCAGCGCGAAACAGCGCCGGTCGAGGTTGGTGAACCGGGGCTCGATGCGGGCTGTCTCGCCGGCGGTGAAGGTCTCGGCGGGGATCTCTGCGGGATGGGTCATCGTTTGTACTTCTCGCGTGTTGGGCGCGTCTTGACTCGCTGCATCTGCTCTCGGGTGTCGGCGAGTGCTCTGACGAGGCGGTCTCGTTCGGTGTGCAGCTCGGGCAGCAGCCGTTGACGGTACAGCTCGGCGAGCGCGGTCTCGATCTCGTCGCGTTCGTGGTGGAGCAGGCGCAGGATGCGCGTCCGGTGGTCGTGGGCGTCCATCTGTGTCGGGCCGGATTCAGCGCGCCGGTGCGGCGCGCCCGGTCGTGCGGTGCTCGGCGAAGTCGGCTGCCGGGCTCGGCGGCATGCGCAAGTCTTCCCGATGGGCTGCCGGGTCCGGGAGGGCGTCGGCGGGTGTCGGCCGGAGCCGGGTTCGCCGTTGTGCCGCCGGTGCGGCTCTGCCTCGGCTGCCGGGTCTTCGCCGGCGTTGTGGTGGGGAGTCGCTCCAGGTTCAGACTTGGCCGCGGCGGGGTCTTTTCGCCCCCAGTGTTCGTAACACTTGCGATCCTGCCTACAGCTTGAGTGGTCTTGGGACCTCGCCGGCGAGGCGTCGAGCGGCTTCGCTGATGACCGTCGATGCCGATACCGGGCGGTAGCCGATCTGGTCCACGGCGACGTTGATGTGCGGATCGAATCTGCGGTCACGCCGGCGGTGCATGTGGCCGTGGACGTTGACGGTCCCCGCCGGGACCGTCCGCAGCGGGCAGTGCGTGAGGACCAGCGGTGGGCTCGACGCGACGACGAGGGCGCCGTGCGTGTCGTTCCAGCCGTCGGTCAGCGGGGCGTGCAGTGCCGCCACGTCGTGGTTGCCGAGGATGTTGATCTTCCGCCCCGGGAGCGCGTCGAGCATCCTGCGCCGGTATTTCTCGCCTACCGATTCGGGTGCGAAGTCGCCGACGTGGATGATGGTGTCCCCCGGGGCCACCGTGCGGCGCCAGTGCCGTTTCAGTGCGCGGTCGTGCGTGCGCCAGTACCAGAAGGGGCGGTGGAGGTAGGGGACCGAGGCGGTGTCGCGCAGATGCAGGTCGGCCCACAGCCAGGTGCGTTCAGGGTCCGTGTCGTCGATGCGGAGCACCGGGATACCCCAGGTCGCGATCATGGCCAGGATAGTGTGCGTCGCCTCGGGATCCATTCTGGTCCTGCCCGAGTCGTCGGAGTCGAGCAGCTCGTGGCAGGCGGCGCGCGTCGCTCGGGTGATCTCCTCGAGGTCGGGGCCGCCACGCGGTCCTGCCTGTTCGTCGGCGTCGGCGATGGAGACCTCGAAGGCTGCCTGCCGGGTCATTCGGTTTCGCTTGGCGAGTAGTAGTAGGTGGACCGGCCGATCCGGATCCTCGCGCAGGAGGCGCGCAGGTCCTCGGTGGCGTCTTCGAGGTCGATGTTGCGGTAGGGCCACTGGTTGCAGCGCTCGTTGCCGATCACGTCGCGCGCGATCGAGGCGGCGTGTTCGCGGAAGTCGTCCTCGTGGACGAGCTCGGTCGCGGGATCGAGTTCGTCGAGCGCGGCGCGCTGTTCCGGGGTGGCGGCCTGGTAGTCGGTGCTCGTCTCCACTTGGGAGATGGTCATCGTGTCCGGGTTCTGCGGCCGTCTTTCACTTCGCTTGCGGATCTGGCGGCTCTTGTCCCGCCGCGGAGCTGTGTGAACGTTGAAGATCCACTTGATGGTCAGGATCACGAGGAGGATCGTCAGCGTGGCGCCGATTGCTCTGAGCACGGATGGTGCGGGCAGCAGGTCGAGGAGCCCGGGCGTGTAGAGCATGCTCCGGGAGTCTACGGCCCTTGGGGCAGCGGCCTGCTTCGTTCGTTCAGTGGACCCTGTCGGTATTCTCCGGTTCTTCATTGGCCCACCGATTGGCTATTTGCGCGATTACCCCGGCTCTGATCGCGATGGCCTTCACCATGTACTCGCCGGCGAGCTCTGCCTTGCTGATGAGGTCGCGCTCTTCCTTCGTCGCGGGTTCCTTCGCCAGCGTTGCGGTCTCGACAATGATGGCCCCCGTCAGCCGCAGTGCTTCGGCTCCGATGACCAGGAACCTTCCGATGTCGTAGTCGGACAGCCGTTCGATGATGCCCCAGTTGGTCTTGCCCGGGCCTTCGAGCATTTCTCCGAGGCTCTTCTTGCTCATCGCGTTGTGGTGCTCGAGCCGGTCGAGCGCCTGACTCAGGCCCGGAGCGGTCGGCCGGTCGTCGGCCACGCCGCCAGCCGGCGGCCGGGCGCCTGCTCCTCCCTGGTTGCGCCAGTCCTGCATGCCCTTCTGCAGCCGTTCGATGGCCTCTTCGCGCTCGTTCTCGGTGGTGTCCTGCGGGATGGACGGGTTCTTCGAGGCGGGGTCCGCCAGCATCGCTGCGGCGACCTCGAAGGCCTCCGGCTGGTTGTACGCGGTGATCCGTTCGGCGTAGTTCGTGGCGGTCTCGCCCTCGCGCGGGCGCACGATCGTTGCGTGCCGCACTTCGGTGTGGTCGAAGCCGAGCCCGGTCAGTGTGGTCTCGTCCACGCCGTCGGCGTCGAGCGCTGCGGCCAGCCACGCGATCTCCTTCTCCCAGTGCATGGCCAGGCGTCCGGCCGTGCGCTCGGCGTGGTCGAGAAGCCTGCGTTCGTCCTCGTCGCTCAGGTTGCGGAGCACCAGTCGGCCGAAGCACTCCGCGCGCTTGGCTTCCCGCCGTTCGTTCCGCATCCGGTCGTCGGCTTCTTTCATCGGAGTCTTCTCCTTCGCGTTTCGGCTCGAGAGGGGCTCACAGGCCGAGCTTGCGCAGCTCGTCTGCGCATGAGGCCAGCGACTTCAGGTGGATGTCGAAGTCGGTCCAGTCCTTGAACTCCGGGCGTTCCGGTACTGGGATCCGGTCGAGTCCGTGGAGGATGTCTTCCGTTGGCGCCGGCGCGTCGTCGGTGGTCAGGATGTCGTATGCGTGTACCCAGAGGCCCTGTCGGGCGTCGTCGAGCGCCCAGAGCGCCAGTTGCCATTTTCTGTCGACGATGTTGACCTGATCGGAGTCCGGATCGTCGTGGTCGTAGAGGACCTCCGCGCTCTTGTCCTGCGGGCACTTCAGCGTTCCGGCGATGACGCTGCCGGCGAGGCAGATTGCGCAGCGTCCGTTGTCGGTCGGTTCGTGCCAGTGACCTGGATGTGGCGTGTACGCCGTCCGGTCGAGTCGTCCCGCATCGGTGATGGCGAGGTCGATCAGGTCGGAGAGCCGTTCGGGTGGTCTTGTTGGGTAGCGCATCTGGTGGCCTCCGGCTCGCTGTCAGTGCAGCGTCGGGGTCTGAGTGTCGACGTACACGTCGATCGTCCACTGGCGCGCGTTCATCCGCGGCATCTGCTGCGGATGCCGCAGCACATGCACGTGGATCGTAGAGCCTACCGGCGGGAGGCGGTGCGCCCGCTCGACGTAGGTGGTGGCCGCGAGCCGGGCCGCCGTGTCCTCGTCGGGTGCGTCGACGAGCAGCGCGGTGTCCTCGTTAATTGGGGTCTTTGCCCCGTCGGGCGTGCTGATCGCGTCGATCACGGTCCCGTAGCGGATGATCGGTTGTTGGCCGGTGAGCTGGTTCATGGTCGCTCCTTTCTCGGCCGGCGGTACTCGTCGGGCAGGCGCATGGTCGGCGGGCCGGCGGGTCAGCGTGCGCTGAAGACGATGGCGGCCGCGCCCAGGCTGAGCGCGAGCAGCGGCGGTTCGAGCAGCCGGCGGCCGTGGTGGCTGGGCACGAAGGAGAGCAGGGTGGACCAGTGGTCTCGCCGGCGGATCCCGAGCCGGCCGTCGACCTCGGCCAGTGCGCCGAGCTGGCGGCTGGTGTTCTGGAGCAGGACCTTCCAGGTGTCGCCGGAGGCGTTGGGGGCGAAGAGGTACGGGCGTCTGGTCCAGGCGCGGTCGTGGTGCGTTGTTCCGGACGGGACGGGCGTGGCCGCCAGGCCGTCGCCGGGCAGGCGCAGTCGGAGCGCGCAGGGGTTGTCGGTGGTCGGGGCTCTCGGAGCGGTCAGGCCGCGGAGTTGTGCCCCGACGATGATGTCATGTTCCTTCCGCCAGTCCGTGGGCGGGCGATGCCAGTGGGGGATGAAGTCGGTGTCGCGTGCGTCGGGTTCGTCGGCCTCGGGTCTGAGGAACGCGGCGGCGGGTCGCTCTCGTCCGCGGGTCTGCAGGTCCGCTTCGGGCGGGTCCTCGCGGTTGGTGAGCGGCTTTGTGGGCATGGCGGTGGTCCGGGAGTTTGCGCAGGCGCGAACGCTCTGCTCGGGTGTTGTGGTGGGGTGATCGATGGGGGGTGATCCGCGGGCGAGCGGAAGGAGGTTACAGAGTGGGGTTGATCCGCGCGCGCGGAAGGAGGTTGGTGTGGATCTGCAGCCGGATGCTCGGCGGGGGCGCTGCCGACGTGCTCAGTGTCAGCCGGGGTTGATCCGCGCGTGCGCGGAAGGCAGACGGTCTCACCGACCTTGTGGGTGATCCGCGCGTGCGGAAGGCGGTTTCTGTGTGCCGGGTTGATCCGCGCGTGCGCGGAAGAGGCCTGCTCTTCAAGAGCCGTCCGGGAGCGGTTGATCCGCGCGCGGAAGGGGGCGTGCGCGGAAGCCGGTTTGGGAGCTTGACGGATTACTCTGGCTGATCCGCGGCGGCTCGTCCGAAGCCCCGCGGTGTTTGCGCTCTCGAACGGTCTTCCCACGGACCGGGGTCCCCACGGGCAGGCCGTACCCGACCTCTCCGAGCGTGTCGGGGATTACTCAGCTCGCGAAGATGTCGTCGAGCTTGAGGTGCAGTCCCTCAAGCACCCTACTGCGCAGGGTGTCCCGGCGCTTGAGGGTCTCGGCCAGCTGGAGTTTGCCGTCCCGTTGCCGATGCACGGCGATGGTCTCGCCCATCGGATCGACGATCCAGTATTCGAGCACGCCGTGCCTGCCGTACAGCTCGTGCTTGTAGCCCAGGTCGCGGTCGGCGGTGGAGGGCAAGAGTATCTCGATCACGAGGTCGGGCGCTCTCCGCACGTTCTCGTCGGTGAGCGTGTGCTCGCGTGCTCGCGAGATGAACAGCAGGTCGGGCTGCACGACGTCGGTGTCCGACAGAACGACGTCGAACGGTGCGATGTACACCTCGCCCAGCCCGTGTTTCTCGGCGAAGTTGCCCAGTTTCAGGTGGAGCCTGGATAGCACTTTCTGGTGCTTCCTGTTGGGTGCGGGAACCATCATCAGATTGCCGTTGAGCAGCTCGTAGCGCTCGTCGTCCGGTGTTGCGCAGTAGTCCTTGTAGGTCCGTATGACGGTGCCTTGCGTCGTGGTGGCCATGGGCGTGCTCCTTGGCTGGGTACCACTCGTCAGGTGGAATCCGGCCTTCTTCGGCGCTCGCCATCCTCCCGTGTCCGAGCCGGGGTGTTCGCCCCGCCGCTGATGATCGCTTGGTTCCACAATTCGGGAGCGTAGCACGCGGACCTGTTTCCGCCCAGGGGCGTGGCCCGCTCGTGTCCGGTGCTCTTCGCCGCGGGGCGGAGCCGCAAGGGTCGCTTTGGCGGTGGCCTCGGCCGGGTGATCCGCGCGTGCGCGGAAGAGGCTGCTCCTCAAGAGCCGTCCGGGAGCGGGTGATCCGCGCGCGCGGAAGGTGGTTCAGGTGCTTGAGAAGCGGTGATCCGCGTGCTTCTCTACCTTCAGTTCTCTGCGAGCCGACGTAGCGCGTCGATCGTGTTCCGGCGCGACGCGTCGAGTGCGAGCAGGTGGCGCACCGGGTGGTCCTGCTCGCCGCTGGCTTCGCACGTCGCGATGATGTGGTCGAGCGCGATGCTCATCGTCTCGGTCAGGACGCGGACCGCATCGGTCGGCGTGAGCGCCTGCACGCGCCATTCGGCCCGGTCGACCTCGGCGCACCCGTTGGTCCAGTAGACGGCCGCTGCCGTTTCGGGCGGGAGCCCGAACCGGTCGATCTGTTCGGGGTTGAGCCAGGCGAACTGCCCGGTGATCGGGTCTCCGAGCTCGGCCAGCTGATGCCCGTCGTCGGTCAGCAGCTCGCACAGCTCCTCGCAGAGCGGGTCTGTCGGGTCCAGCGTGTGGCCGAGGTCGGCGTGCGGGTGCTCGTTCAGCGCCAGCGGGTTCGTCATCGCGTCGCCGCCGGTTGTTCGTCGTGGGCCCTGCTGATGGCTTCCATTCTGGCTTCGAAGTCCCCCAGGCTGCCTGGCGGTTGTTCCGGGCCTTCCGGCTGGGGGTCGCTCGTGCGCCGGCCGATGGCTCTCAGGTCTGCACGTTCGTCTTCGGGGGTGACCGTGCGGCCCGTGTGGTCGACGTGCTCTACCGGCACGTCCCGGTCTTCGGCCATCGTCATGATGACCTTGCCGCCACCGTCGCCGGGTTTGGTGAACGCGACCACGGCGTGCGGGTTCGACTCGTGGAACATCCGCTCGTCGCGCATCCTGCTCGGTGATTCTCCGGCCTCGTCGCCGACGGCGTCCCAGTCGGTGGGGTAGACGTCGCAGGGGACGCCGGCCTCGGCGGCCCAGGCGGCGGCGCTGTGGTGGGCGCCTCGTCCGTCGCCGGTGGCGATGCGCATCGGCGCGCCGTCGATCCGCTGGCGGACCTCGTCGAGCTTGCGGTAGACGTCGGTCGGCTCGTCGTGGCGCCAGGAGCCGGTGACCAGCACGCGCACCTCGCGGGTCGGTTCGTCGGCTGGCGGCGGGGCCGGCGCGGGCGGCGGCGGCGGCTCGGGCGGCTGCCCGGCGGCGCGCTGCGGCTTGCTCTTGTCGACCGGCGCCGTTCCGGCACTGGAGAGTGTGGCCGCCACCGACGGGCCGAGCACCTTGGCGATCTCCTCGACGTCATCCGCGTTCATCGGGTTGGGACCGCTGATGAGGTTGCTGAGCTCTGCTTTCTTCTGCGCTTCGCGCTTGTCGCGTTGTTCTTCGAGCACCTTGCGGATGCTGCCGGGCGCCGGGTCGGTGCGGTCGGCATCGGGCCGCAGGTGTTGCTCGATGCGGCTGCGCTCGGCGCTCTCCCGCAGCGAGGCGATGTCGGCGCCGAGCGCCTCGAGCTGCCGCTCGGTGGCTCCGGCTTCGGCGATCTTCTCGCGGTAGCGTTCCAGCAGGTCGGCGGCGACGTCGTCGGGGTGCTGCGGCTTGTCGAGCGGCGGGCGCTCGATCCGGGTCTCTTCCTGGTCCGCGGCCCGCGTATCGTCCCAGTCCTCGTCGCCGGCGTCGAAGACGTGCGTGTTTCCGCCGGGCCGGGCTTGCTTTTCGGGTTGCGCCTCGGCGGCCTGGCTGCGTTCCTGCTCCTGCTTGCGCTTGCGCTCGATGCCGGCGGTCCAGGAGGCGGCCTGCGAGAGCACGTCGCCGTGGCAGGGCTGGGGTGCGCAGTGGCAGGCCAGGGCCTTGCCGTCGAGCCTGGCGAGCCGGCCGGGGTCGACCTTGCCCGAGTCGATGGCGTCGGCCAGGTACTCGCGGTATTGCTCGATGACCTCTCGGCGTTCGGCCGGACCGGCGTCCCTGCGCAGGGGGAAGGGGTTGCCCCAGTCGGTCTTGCGGTCGATGCGCACCGCGGCTCCGGAACGCACGGCGTCGAAGGCGGTCCGGTCGCGCAGGTTCAGGATCCGGCCCCGGCCGTCTCCTTCGTGGTTCGGCGTGGCCCATTCGGCGTCTCTGGCCAGCTGTCCGAGGCGGCGTGCGTTCTGTTTCGCGCTGTGTCCCTCGACGGGGATGACGCAGCCGGGGTTCGGCTCGGCCCGCTCGCGGCTTCGCCGGGTCTCGGACAGGTCGGTCAGCTCGCCGGTTGCCGTGCGGTTGATCCCCTTTGCGTCGACTGTCTCGGTGGGGACGCCGGCCCGGGCGGCGGCGGCGGTCAGTCTCTCGACGGACTGCTCGCCTCGGGGGAAGGTCACCACCACGTGCGGTTTCTGCTCGGCGATCATCCGCCGGCCGATGGTCTTGCTCTCGGCGGGGTCGTCGGTGCGGTACTGGTCGCAGTGCACGCCCCGCTGGCGGGCCCAGGCGCTGGCGGCGGTGGACAGGTCGTCCCGGCCGGGCTGCATCTCGACAGCGATGCGGACCGCGGCCGGGTGAGCGCGTGCGAGGACTTCGTCCAGCTTGGCGTGGACGAGCCTGGCGTCGGCGCCGGCCTTGCGGCCTCCGACGACCACGCGTGCTTCGCCGTCGGTGTGCGGGTCGCCGTTGGGCAGCCTGGCGATCTCGCTGATTCCCGGCGCTGCGACGGGGCCGGCCGCCCGCCCGGCAGCGTGCGCGCGCTTCGCGATGGCTGCGATGTCGTACAGGGCTCCCGTGTCCGTCAGCGTGGACCGGGACTGGCAGTCGACCTCCTCGACGGCGACCCGCGCCTTCGAGGCGATGTCCATCATCTGGCGGGTGCCTCGGGATTCTCCCTGTGGGAAGGCGACGACCAGATGCGGGTCGCCTTGGGTGAGCATCTGCTCGTTGCGGCGGTAGCCGGCGGATTTTCCGTAGCGGTCCCAGTCGGCGGGGTACTCGTCGCAGGGGACGCCTTGCCGGTGCGCCCACTTCGCCGCGAGGCTGTCGGCGCCTCGGGCCGCGCCCGATACTACCCGCATGGGAATGTCGTCGAGGCGGTTGCGGACCTCGTCGAGCTTGGCGGCCAGCAGGTCGTAGTCGTTGAAGTTGCGGCTGCCGCAGACCAGGACGCGGGCCTCGATTGTCGGCGCGGGCGCCTTGTTGTCCCCAGCGGGCTCGGTGGTTCGTCTCCGGTCGGTGTCGTGCATGTCGCTTGCGTTGGCCTCGCGTGGGCGGGCGTCTCCTTGCAGGCCGACCGTGTCGGCCCACTGTGCCGGCTGGTCGATCCGGTCGAGCTGGCGGGCGCGGTCGAGCCCGACGAGCATCGCGGCCGAGCGCGCCTGGCAGGCGACGGAGCGGCCCGGCCGGTGGAACTGGTCGCTGTAGGCGTCGTAGCTCTTCAGGTCCTCGATCCGGTCTGCATGGATGGTCATCACCGCCTTGATCCACAGGCGGTCGTAGAAGGCGCTGCCGGAAGCGGCCGGCCAGAAGGTCGCCTCGTGCTGGAAGCCTCGTAGGGGTCCGGCGGTGCGGCGTTGGCGGTCGATGCGCTTTGCCTCGTAGCCGTTGGGCGACGGCGGTTCGGCCGGGCCGCCGGCCCCGTAGCACTTGGCGGCCTGGTAGACGCTCTCGACGGAGATGCCCCGGTCGCCGTACCGGCCGGGGGCGCGCAGGTTCATCGCGCTCAGGGTCCGGCCGAACATCTCGCCGCTGCGGCTGCTGATCTCGAGGACCCGCAGCTTCGTCGGCGGTCCTGCCGGGTCGTGGTACTCCGCTACGAACGGGGCGCGGTCGAGTGGCGTGAACCAGGTCGTGGGTCTTGCCATTGGTGTTCTGGAGTGTAAGGGCGCGCCGTTGATCCGCGATTGTGCGGAAGCGGGTATGGCCGGTTGATCCGCGCGTGTGCGGAAGAGGGGCGAGCTTGGCGGCGTAGAGCGGGGTGGGGTGGGGTGATCCGCGCGCGCGGGAGTGGGGCTCGCATGCGGCCGACACTCTGGACTGGGTTGGGTTGATCCGCGCGTGCGCGGAAGTGAGTGGCAGGGGTTTCCCCCGGTCGGTGGAAATCGGGGTGGGGTGGGGTGATCCGCGTGCGGGCGGGGAAAGGGGCGACGATCGTCGAGGTCGCGAGACCGTTGATCGATTCGACTGTTCCGGTGGTCTGTCCATAATACTTCCGCGCGCGCGGGTGATCCCCGCGTGGGTGGGGAACAGCAGTTTTCTTCGAGTCGTTCTTTCCCGGTGGCGCCGGAGGCGCCGAGGTTGATGACGTTCAGACTGTGGCGGGATCTGGTGGTCTGTGTTCTTTGCGGTTTCGCGCTTCTTGCGCCGGTTTCTCTCTCCGCGCAGGCGGGCGCGGCGGGTTTCCCCTACGGGGACGTCGTTTTCGAGGCGGCGGCCCGTCATCGGGTGGACCCGTTGCTGGTGCATGCGGTCATCGCGGTCGAGTCCGGGCATCGCGCGGATGCGCGGTCGTCCGCCGGCGCCTCGGGGCTGATGCAGCTGATGCCGGGAACGGCTCGGGACCTGGGGGTCTCCGATCCCTTCGATCCGCGTGAGAACGTCGATGCCGGCGTGGCCTACCTGCGCCGTCTGGCTGACGAGTTCGGGACGGTTCTGGGGCTGGCGGCGTACAATGCCGGGCCGGCGGCGGTCCGCCGGCATGGCGGTATCCCGCCGTTCGGTGAGACTCGGGCGTACGTGCGCTCGGTCGTTCTCGGTTACATCCGCCTGCGGGCCGGGTTTCCGGTCCGTTGAACCCGTCGGCGGTCTACTCTCGGGGCGCCTTTTTCCGCTGCGCGGTCCAGACCGCGGTGATGTGCTTGAGCAGGGCTTCGGGTCTGCCGTGGTACTGCCGCCGCAGGTCGGTCTGCTCGTCGGTCGTGAGCTTCAGTTGCCGCCCGCGGCGGGCTGCTAGTCGTTCTCGGGCGTCTGCGCCTCTGGCGTGGTTCTGGCCGCGGCGGCGTTTCGCCGGTTGAGCTCGTCGGTGGCGTGGCGCAGCAGTTCCTTCGGGTCGTGGTAGCGGCGCCGGAGGTTGCGTCCGGTCTCCGGAGGCAGCATGGCGATGACGCTGTCGAGCCGGTTGGCGAGCTCGTTGTCCCCTGCGGTCCGGTTCGCCGGCTGCGTGCCGCGGTTGTGCTGCTGCTGGCCGGCGGGGGCGCCTTTATCCGCCTGCGGGGGCGGCGGGACGGTCCTCGGGTCCACCCTGGGGCGCGGCGGGCGTGTCCCCGGGCCGGTCCCCGGCCCGGGCGGGCCCGCCCGGGGGCTTGCCGCCTCCGGCTGCGGCGGGCCTGCCCTGCGGTTTCCTCTGCGGCGGCGGGGTGCGGCGCTGGGCCGTCTTCTCGGGGATGTCCCGTTCGCCGGTGTCTTCGTCCCCGACGGTGCAGATCAGCTGGTTCGTAAGGTACCGCCGACGCAGCGTGATTTGCGTCGCCAGGTCCTTGATGTCCGGGGTGTCGGGCAGCGGCAGCCAGGACAGGTGGATCCCGCCTTCGTTGTGGCTCAGGAGCACCACGATGACGTCGCCGTTGAAGACGCACTCGAGCACGAGCCCCTGGTCGGACAGCGGCCCGGTGATCGTCTTGTGGATGGAGTCGAGGCTCGCGAAGGTGGAGTGGACGTGCTCGCCGGTCCGCTTGGAGACGTAGTCGATCGTCTTGTCCATCGGGATCGACGGGATCTGCTTGCGGGCCCGGGCGAGGGCGCCGACCAGCTTCTTGTGCGCCTCGTACTCGACGTGGGGCGGCTGAGGCGGCCGGTTCGTGACGAGGATCCCCACCACGTTGGGGGGCAGTATGGAGAGCAGGGTCTCGAGCCTTTCGCGCGACAGGCTCGCGATGTCGGCGTTGGTCAACTGCTGCGCGGTCTGTGGTCCGGTGTCTGCCGCGGGAGCGGCGCTCGCGGGGTTGCCGGGGTCTTGCCCGGCGGTGTCGTTCTGCATCGTGTCGTCTCGTGGGGGAGCCCGGCGTGCGGGCTCTGGCGCGGGTGCGCTCTTCGGTCGTCTGGGCCGGTTGCGTCCGCGTTGCCTGCGGTGGCGGTTGCGGGCGGTCGCGGCTGGCCGGTCCGGCGCTTGAAGAGCACCGGCTGGTGGCCGTGGGCCGGCCTGCGGCGTATCGGTTCTGCGGGCAGCGTCCAGTCGCCGGCCCGCGGGGCGGCGATCGCCGGGTGGATGGACTCTCGTCGGTTCCGGGCTGGTTGCGTCTCCGGCATGGGCCGGAGTGTAACGGGTTGCGTGCGGGTTACGGATCCGCGCCAGGGTCGCGCTCGAGCCGGTCGATCACGGCTTCGAGGATGCGCTCGACATCCTCGCGCCGGGTGGCCGGGTCCTCGTTCCACGCGTCGAAGAGCGAGGTGACGTTGGTGTCCTCGTAGTGGTAGGCGGACGTGTCGCATCGCTTCTCGATCTCGGCGAATGCGGCGCCGGCCGACGGGAGCCAGTGGGTGTTGGCCGGCGCGTAGGCGGTCAGCTCGCACCAGGCGCGTTCGAACGCTTCGGTCAGCGTACGGCTGGCCGCCTCGTCGTCGTACGGGTCGACCTGCCGGGGCGGGTCGTCGTCGCCGTAGCGCCGCCACCCGCGGCGGATGACCTGCAGCGTGCGCCGGGCGACCTCGACGGGAGCCGGGTCTGGTGCGTCTTCGAGCCGCTGCCCGATCTGTCGGCTCAGCTCGGAGTCGGCGTCGATGGCGAGCTCGAGGATGCAGGGGCGTTCGGGGTCCGCCTTGTGCAGGCAGGCTGCGCGATCGGGTTCGCTGAGGTGGCCAGCGTAACGGATCATGCCGAGCGCCAGCTGCTGGGCGGCGTATGCGGCGCTGTACGTGCGGAATCGGAAGATGGGCATCGAGGGTGGGTCCTGGGTAGTTCCCGCGCTGGCGGGACGGTTGGGTGTGCCTTGCCGGGACTTGAGGGCGGATCGAGAGCTGGAGGAGGTCCGAGCAGGTCGGTCGTGTCTGGTGGGGTGGACCTGTCGCGTCAGTCTGGCCCGCCATGTTGCCTTGATCGCGCGGAACCGATAAATGTCTGGGGAAAGGGCGTGCCGGCCGCTGGGAGTCCAGGTTATCCGGGTCGATCCCCGTGTGTGGGGAAAGAAGGTTGCCCTGGGACGGCGACTGACGGCGGCCGGGGATTGCTCAGTCGCGGGTGTCTTCGTGGTCTTCGTCGCTTGCGTCGTCGCCGTTCTCGTCGTCCTGGCCATAAAGGTCGAAGATGAACTGACGGATTTCAGCCATCTGGCGGTCTGCGCTGTCCCGACCGGCGCGAATCTCTTGTCGGATGTCCGCGATAGCGGCGTTCAGCCGGCTTTCGAGGCGCGCATTCGTCGCCGCTGTGGCGTCTTCGATTTCGGATGTGATGAACCCGCGCAGATTCCATGTCGCGGTACCGACCGCCAGTACGATCGTGAGAATGATTCCCGTGATGGCGACTGCGTTGCTGGTGAACACAATCACTTTGCTGTTGTCATGGCAGTCTTGCTGACCGTAGGTGGAACTACCGGCTCCGGTTCGACCGGTGCCGTCGCAGGCTGCGGTTCCGGTTTCGGGGTCGGTTCCATCAAGGCCACTCTACTTCCCTTTGTACATTGGGTAAAGGGGTCCCGCGCTGTCTGCAGCAGCGGCTTGATGCGGGGGCAGGCTGTTGTTGTTGAACGGCGGGAAGAACGCGTTCCGAGATGATTGCCGGGCGCTCCGGGCCCGGTCCGGGTCCGGTGTCATGCGGCGCTTTCCTTCGCCCCTGTCGTTGCGGTGCCCGGATTGGCCAGTGCGCGCCTGATCCGGGCGGCCTCCTTGCGCAGCATGGTCCGGCGTCGGGTGCAGCCGTCGCACCGTCCGTCGTGATGGAGGATTTTTCCGCACGTCTCTTCGTCGGGAGGCCACTCCGGACCTGGGCAGATCCAGATTTCCGGTTCGTTGTCGCCCTTGCGCTTCATCGGCGCCCTCGTTGTGCGGCCGTCCTTGCGGCCGTGGTCTCGATCCGCGGGAGTGTACTTGGCGCAGGCTTCAGCGTCCTCGGCGCGTCGTGCGCCTGCGCTCGGCACTCGACGGCCCCGGTGGCGGAGTGTCAGGCCGGGCACGGCCTCCGGAGAGCAGTCGCGTTCCCAGGCGGCAGGCCTGCTCGAGTGGAGGCGCCTGGTGGGTGCGCCGCATTCGGGTCGACCCGAACCAGGCCGCAACGGCCATCACGCACACGGTGATCGCGGCCGTCTGGCGCGGGTCGAGCTGTCCGTGCAGCCCGAGGCCCCAGCCCTGGGCGATGGCGGCCAGCAGCAGGCTCGCGAGCAGGTAGATCGACAGGCTCGAGCGCCCGCAGGCGCACAGCCACGCGCCCACGGGTGTGGTCCAGCAGCCGGGCCGGGCTCTGGTGAACGCCGTCACGGCTCCGGCGGTCAGCAGTGCGCCGCCTGCGTAGGTGATCCAGTTGGTTGCCGTCAGGGTGATGGCGTCGTAGCCGGCGCGGGTGGCGAGCACGAGCGCGGTTCCGGTGAGCGCGAGTCCGGCCGTCGCCAGCGCCTCGGGTATCGCCGGGTTCAGCTTCAGCCGGTGTCCGCGCCGGTGCCACCAGATGCCGGCCAGCATCCCGCCGGCGACGTGCCAGAGGTTGGCGAAGACGAATCCGTCGGTGATCTGGTCGACCCACTGCTGCCACTTCACTTCCAGCGAGGCGGTGAAGGAGCTGCTGTAGAGCCCGGATTCCCAGGCGCGGTAGTCGGGCGTCGCCAGCGTGTAGGCGCCGGCCGGGTCCACGCCTGCGGCAGCGTAGCCGCTCAGGGTCAGGTGCAGGTTCGACAGCGAGATCGCCGGGGGGATCGCGGCACAGGCCAGCGCGATCCAGGCCAGTGCGTTCGAGGTCGGGTTCGTGTCGCGCACTGCGCCGGTCAGCAGCAGCGCGGTCAGCGCGTAGGGGTAGAGGATGTCCCCCGGCCAGATCAGCGCGCCGTGGGCGAAGCCGAGCGTGCCGAGCAGCAGGAGCCTGGCCCGGTGGCGGCGGGTCCAGCCCGGGTCGGAGTCGGCTGCGCGGGCTGCCGACAGCGAGATGCCGAAGACGGCGGCCAGGGTGAACAGCGTGGAGTGGTCGAAGAGCAGCTCGGGGATTGCCCAGAAGGTCCAGGCGATCGCATCGGGTGGACCCTGCAGCGACGGGTCGTGATAGGCGTCCACCGGGTGCAGGAGCCAGCGCGCGTTCAGCGGGATGATCGCCAGCACGGCCGTTCCGCGCAGCGCATCGACCCAGGGTATCCGTTCCGGACCCGTCCTCATCGGTCCCCGGCGGTCTCTACCGCCTCGGCGCGGCGCGTTCCGAGCTGGTCGTCGCTCCGGTCGCCGCCGTCTTCGTCGCCGTCGTCCGGGACGGTGCCCGTCGCCAGGATCTGGTCGAGCTCGGTGGGGTCGTTGCGGGGTGGCGTGGCCTCGGGGTCGGGGCCGACCGGGCTGGCGGCCGAGCGTCCTTTCACGCGGTCTTCGTCGGAGGCGGTTTGCAGCCATGCGGCGATGGCCGCCGGGGAGGCGTCGATCTCCCCGGCGGCGAGCAGCGCGGCGGCCTGCTCGAGGCGCGCGGCCAGCGCTGCGCCGTCGGGCGTGTGGTTCTCGGCGGCGGCCAGCGCTGCGTTGGCGTCCCGGAACGGACCCTGGCGGTTGGTGACCGCTTCGCGCCAGCGGCGCTTGGACTTCAGGTCCTCGGGCTCGGGGTTGCGGGGGACTGCGGCCCAGTACCAGCCGGTGGTCAGGCCGTCGTCGGCCGGGTCGTTCATCAGCAGCAGCACGGCGGCGACCTGCCGCTCCTCGCCGCTGGCGGCGTTGGTGATCGGGGCGTGGACCGGCAGGGTGTCGAGCAGCATGATGATTGCCTTCGCGTGATCTTCTCGTGGTTGTGCGGTGCGCTTGCTCAGGCGGCCAGGGGATGCAGGCGGGGTGCTTCGGCCAGCAGCCAGCCGTGGGTGGGCGAGTCGGTGCGCCGGGGCGTGAGCGTGTCGGGCGTGCCGACGTTGCCGTTGACCTCGGTGGTGTTCTCGTTCGCCTTCAGGGCCTTGGCGTGGCGCAGCCGGCGTCGTTCGGCGCGGCTTGTGGTCTGACGTTGCTGGTAGATGCTGGGCGGCTGGCGCATGCGGGGCTTCCTTTCAAGGGTCGGGAGTGTACGGAGTGCCGGTTTCAGTGGATGCGGTCGATCCCGGGGCCGGGCGTCCCCTCGCCGGGCTGGGCCGGGTCCTGCCACCAGGTGAGCTCGCTGACGGCGTCGAGGATCCGGTCCTGCAGCGTGGTGCGCCGTTCGATGTCGGGGATCGTGCCGAGCAGCTCGGCTATGGTCCAGGTGACGTCCCGCGCGGTGTCGAGCGGCGCGGGGCGTTGCCGTTCGGGCAGCGTCGTCGAGTGCCGGCGGCGGTCGTAGAGCGCGATCAGCGTGGCGGCGATCGTGTGGGTCGTCTCTGGGCTGATCACTGCCGTCGCCCATGACGTGAGCGCGTTGCGGGTGACGGCCTCGGTGCTCCAGGCGGTCAGCAGTCTGCTGGAGGCGTCGAGTTCGTCGGCGATGCCGGACAGCAGGTTGTACTGCGGGCTCTGCTGGAGGGTGATGCGCCCGCGGCGGATCCGGACGGGGTAGTCGCCGGTGAGGATCTCGGCTCCGGTGCCGGGCAGGCGCCAGCCGGACTGAAGGCGCAGCTCGGATGATCCGATCCGGTGCCGTACGGTGATGACGGTCTCGACCGGCTCGCCTGCTGCCGGGTGGCCGGCCGGTCTCGGGTAGCGGGCGCGCAGGGCCCACCACTCGCCGTGGGTGGTGGCTCCGGCGTCCCAGTACCCGGGGTCGCCCAGGCGGCTGTTGTTCAGGGTGTTGTGGAGCGCCTGTGCGATCTGGCGCGGCTGGAGCAGCCCGGCTGCGGGACCGGTCGTCATCGCGCGACCGTTCCAGGCCTGGCGCTGCGGGGTGGACAGCAGGCCGTTGGCGGGCCAGGACAGCGCCACGGCGGTCTCGAAGGGGTGCACTTCTCCGGACTTGTCGGTGAACGGGATCGGGACGGCTCCGGGCAGTGCCGCCTCCAGCGCCGGCCACGGCAGGGTGGTCCAGGTGGTCGGGCGGTTGCGCCATTCGGTCGGCGGGTCGCAGGTGGGCCGGGGGCCGGGGTGCCGGGGGCGCCGCAGGGCGCGCCGGCGGGCCGCGGCGGTGGGTGGAGGCTCCGGATGGGTGGCGGGCGGCAGGGACGGAACGGCGTCGGAGTGCATGATGGGAGTGTGGGCGGTCGGGTGCGGCCGGCAGGACGTTTGTCCGGTCCGGCGAGGGGTGGAGAGGGTGCGCGGCCGGATGCGCTTCACCTTTGTCGTTGTAGGCGCTTGCGCGATCGGCGGGCGGACGTTTGTCCTTTCTCTCGAGGTGCGCGGAAGGTGCGCGACCTTCGCGTTCATGCGCGAGGAACGGGGACCTCGAACAGGCTGGCCAGGTAGCGGATTCCGTCGTTGGGCAGCTCGTGCGCTTCGTGGTCGAAGGTTCGCATGCGGTCTTCCGCGTCGTTGTGGCGCAGGTGGGGCTCGTCGAGACTGCCGTCCATCGCGACGGCGGCGACGACGTCGACCACGGGGTTGCCGCCGTGCAGGAGCAGGCGCGCGCTGTCGGGTTCGATGCGGGGGCGTTTCGGGTCGGGAACCGTCCATCCCTCGCGCCGCACGGTGAGCGCGACTGCGACTTCGGTGCGTGCGTAGTCGCGCAGGGCGTCGACGGTGTCGAACCGGCGCTCGTCTGACGTCTCGGGGTCGATGACGGCTTCCCGGTCGCCTTTGGGCGTTGTGCCGAGGCGCAGGTCGGGGCGTTCCTCCAGGTTCGCGACGCCCCCGCGGAGGAATGCGTCGGCGGCGGCGCAGGCGTTCAGGTGGGTGGCGAAGGCGGCGGCGCTCAGGCGCGCGTGGGTGGTCGCCGGGTCCTCGGGGCGCCGGGGTTGGCTCTCGTCGTGGGGCTTGTTGTTCATGCGGGGGTCTTTCCTTGCGGGTTCGCTGCTGCGGGTATCGCGTCGAGCGGCCGACGGTCGCCAGCCGCCGCCCGGCCCGGTCGGCCGACGGCGTGCGTGGAGGAATGGCGCACGCTCCCAGCGCCGGCTCCGGGGCGCAAGTGGACGGCTGGCGACTGCCCGCGGCTCGGTAGAGTGTGCAGCGTCAGGGTCTTTCAGGCGCGGCTAAACGTTGTATTGCAGGGGCTCCTGCCGATGGCGCGATATTTGCAGTGGCCCTTCAGCTTTCTTTAGGTAGGAGGCGAAGAAACGGAAAACCGGAACGCGTTCCGGGAAAAAGAAGGCGAAAGTGAAACCATGCATTCACGTAGGCCGGAGGGCCGGACTGGTTGTCGGTTGGTTGCCGTCGGTTACATTTGCGGGCAACAGTCATGCCTGACCTAGTCATCGTCGAGTCGCCCGGCAAGACCCGCAAGATCAACGAGATTCTCGGCCGAGGGTTCATCGTTCGCGCGTCTCTGGGCCACGTGCGGGATCTGCCGCAGCCTCCATCAAGGCGTTCCGCCGGTTCGCGCGGGAACGCTCGGTCCCAGCCGCGCTCGTCCGTGTCTCTTGGGCTCGACGTCGAGGCCGGTTGGAAGCCGACGTGGGAAGTCATTGACTCGAAGTCGAAAGTGGTACGTGAATTGCAAGGGCTCGGCCGGAACGGCACCGTCTACCTTGCCACCGACCTTGATCGCGAGGGTGAGGCCATCGCCTGGCACCTGCGCGAGCTGCTCGGGGGGGCCGAAGAGCGCTTCCGTCGGGTCACCTTCTCCGAGATCACTCCGGCTGCGGTGCAGGCCGCTTTCGAGCGTCCGCGCGGGATCGACTACGACCTCGTGCATGCGCAGCAGGCGCGCCGGTTCCTCGACCGCGTGGTCGGTTTCACGGTCTCCCCGCTGTTGAGCCGCCGTCTGCGCGCCGGGCTGTCGGCCGGCCGGGTGCAGTCGGCGGCGTTGCGTATCCTCGCGGAGCGCGACGAGAAGATCCGGGTTTTCATGCCCGCCGAGTTCTTCGGGGTCGACGTCGAGCTCCCGATCGACGACGGCGAGCCGGTGACCGCGCAGGTTGTCGATGCCGACGGGAACGTGGCCCGCTTCGACCAGCGGTCGGATGCCGACGCTTTGGTCGCCCATCTGGCGTCGGCGCCGGTCACGCTCGACGACGTTGCGACCGTGGACGCCTCGCAGAATCCGAAGCCGCCGTTCACGACCTCGACGCTGCAGCAGGCCGCCTCGTCGCTGCTGAAGCTGTCGGTGTCGGACACGATGGCCATCGCGCAGAAGTTGTACGAGGGCGGCAAGATCACCTACATGCGTTCGGATGCGGTGTTCGTCGCGCCCGAGGCGCAGGCGGCGGCGCGCGAGTGGCTGAGTGCGGCCTTCGGGGAGGGCGTGGTTCCCGAGCAGGCTCCGCAGTACAAGTCGCAGGACGGTGCGCAGGAAGCGCACGAGGCCGTCCGGCCGACGAACCCGGCGGCTGGTTCCAAGGGGCTCGAGCCGGATCAGGCGCGGGTCTACGACCTGGTGCGCCGACGCTTGCTCGCCTCGCAGATGACCCCGGCCCGGATCCGCAGGACGACCTGGAAGCTGACGGCGCCGCGCGCTTCCGGGGCTGCTCCTGTGCGCCTGGTGGCGAAGGGCCGGGTCGTGGTCGATCCGGGGTTTCACCGGGTGCTGCCGCCGGCCTCGGCGGCCGATGAGCCGCCGGCGGTTCCCGACCTGGAGGCCGGGACGGTGTGGGCGCCGGGGAGCGCGGCGGCGCAGGTCTCTTCCTCCTGGACCAAGCCGCCGCCGCGCTACACGGAGGCCTCGTTGGTGGCCGAGCTCGAATCGGCCGGAGTGGGTCGGCCGTCCACTTATGCGAACACGCTCAAGACGCTCGTCGACCGGGCGTACGTGCTCCTCGACGGGCGCGTGTTTGTGGTGACGCCGCTCGGGCGGCTCGTGTGCGGCCGGCTGAGCCGGCACTTCCCGAAGGTGACCGACGTCGGCTTCACCGCGGCTCTCGAGAAGTCTCTCGACGCGGTCGCGGCCGGCCGTGCCGGGATGTACGGCTTGCTCGATGCCTTCTACGGGGAGCTGAAGGGCGAGCTGGCAGGCGCCGAGCAGGATGCGGAGTTCGTGCCGCCGAAGCCGACCCTGGTCGACTGGCCGTGTCCGTCGTGCGGTCAGGGCTGCGCGGTGCTCATCGAGCGCGGCCAGCTCGTGGTTGCCTGTCGCATGTGTCCGGACCCGGTGGAGCTGAGCTGGGCGCCGAAGAAGGCCAGGCGGCGCGCGGCGCGTGCGGAGTCGGCCGAGAAGGCGGCTTCCGAGCAGGCTGCGGCGGACCAGCGGATGCAGGCGCGCTGCCCGGCATGCGGCGGCGCGCAGCAGCGCTGGAAGATGTCGGCCGGGGGCTACCTGCACCTGTGCGCGGCTTGGCCGGCCTGCGGTGGCGCGGTGGTCGAGGTGGGCCGTGCGGGTCGCACGCGCGCCCGGGCTCCGGCGCGGAGGCGTCGTGCCTGACGTGGCTGCGGGTGGTTCCTCCCGCACGCGGTCGTTTATGCGGGCGTCCTCCAATGGGGCTAGCGACGGCGGTCCCGGGACGCCATCGAGTTGAACCATCGGGTCAGCGACACTGTAGAACCACCTCCACTACAGCGGTCCCCCTCGGATGATCTCCTCTTCGGAGATTCGGAGCTTGCCGCTATGTCATGTGGCTGAGTACGGCTTCGCATAGCGCCTGCGCCGTGTTGACCGGCACTGCGTTGCCGATCTGGCGCACCTGCTCGGTTCTGGTTCCGCAGAAGTGGTGTTCGCGGGCGAATCCCTGCGCCTGGGCGAGTTCGTGCGGTGCCAGCATCCGGAACCGGATGTCGAGCTGGTACTGCTTGCCGTCGACGGTTACGAGGCCGAACCGGTCGCGGGTGGTCACCGCGTCGAGCGGCCTGTCGAGCCGGGCCGCTCCGGCCGTGCCGTAGAACTTGACGATGAACGGCTCGATCAGTGCGACGTGGTTCCCGGTGCACAGCGTCGGCACCGGCTCTTCGACGCCCTTGGGCGCGTTGTTCGTCCGGTTCGCGAAGATGAACGGCTCGATCAGGCTGACCGCCCCGCCGGTGGCGATCGTCGGCGCGGGGTCGTCGATCGCCCGGGTGGCGGCGCCGGACTGTTGTCCGAGCAGGAACGGCTCGCACAGCGCCAGGTGGGCGCCGCTGGTGGTAATCGTGGGTGCGGGCTCGTCGAGGCCCCGGGCGGTGGAGTGGTTGCGGAGGATGACGATGAACGGCTCGGCCGTCGCTCCCCCGAACTTGCGCAGCCCAGCTTGGATCCGCCGCAGGGTGGCCGGCGCCAGTGGTCTCTGCCGCGTGAAGATGCTCTGCCCCGGGATTGACCAGTCGATGATGTCGCGTGCGCTTCGCCAGGCGGGCAGGCCCTTTTCGGCCGCGATCCGGCGCGGTGCGTGGGTGGGAATCGGCCAGCGCGGTCGGCGGCGCCGGTCGGCCAGGATGAACAGCCGGCGGCGGGTGGTCGGATCGCCGTAGTCGGCGGCGGTCAGCACGCGCGCGTCGACGTGGTAACCGAGCGAGCGCAGCGCGTCGAGGAAGGCGCGGTAGGTCTTGCCTGCCTTGCGCTTTAGGGGCCGGCCGTTGGTTCCGAGCGGCCCCCAGGTGGCGAACTCGGGGACGTTCTCGATCAGGATGCTGCGGATGTAGAGCGCTTCGGCCCAGCGCAGCACGATCCAGGCCGAGGCCCGCTGCTGGTCCGAGACCGGCCGGCCGCCTCTCGCGTTGCTGTGGTGCGTGCACTCGGGGCTCGCCATCAGCAGGTCGAGCCGTCCGCCGGGCACGACGTGCTTCGGGTCGACGCGCTCGAGGCGTTCGCAGATGTGCCGGGCGTCGGGCTCGTTGGTCCGGTGCGTGTCGATGGCGGTGGGCCAATGGTTGATGGCGGTCAGCCGGAGCTGGCGGCCGAGTTGCTTGCAGGCGCGGCTGAGCCCCTTTGTGGTGCCGCCGGCTCCGCAGAAGAGGTCTGCGGCGTGTATCTCTTGCCGCTTCGGTTTCTTCATAGTGTGGCCGCTAGTGTGGGCGTCGTCGTGGACTGGGTTGATCCGCGCGCGCGGAAGGGGGGTGCCGGCGCCGGCAGCCGCTGCAGTCGGCCGGGTGTTGATCGGCGCGCGCGCGGAAGGGGGGACCAGTGCCGGCATTCGGCCGTCAGCCGCACCGGGTTGATCCGCGCGCGCGGAAGGGGGGCGGAAGCGGTGGTGCTGCGCCGGGTTGAGCACGGTTGATCCGCGCGCGCGGAAGGGGGGGCACAATTCGCCGCAGTCGAGGTCGAGTCGAGGGTTGATCCGCGCGCGCGCGGAAGGGGGTGGAGCAGCGGACCGGCCTCAGTCGCAGCACGCGGTTGATCCGCGCGCGCGGCGCGCGCGGAAGGGGGCGTTTCCCTTCGGAGCCGCCTTCGGCGCCGACGGGTTGATCCGCGCGTGCGCGGAAGGGGGCAGGCGCAACCTCGACCGCGCCGGCCGGCGCGTCGGTTGATCCGCGCGCGCGCGGAAGGGGGGGCAGACGAACCGGTCGAGCGGCTCCTGTACCGCGGTTGATCCGCGCGCGCGCGGAAGGGGGTCCGCCATGACCGCGCCGACCTCCCCTGCACAGGGTTGATCTGCGCGCGCGCGGAAGGGGCACCGCGTCGGTTCCCCGAGCCGTTTTGGGCGCGGTCGATCCGCGCGCGCGGAAGGGGGGAGATTCATCGTGCGGTGTTCCGGTGCGTCGCGGTTGATCCGCGCGCGCGCGGAAGGGGGACGTACGCCAATCCTACCGCAACGGCGGCCTCGGGTTGATCCGCGCGCGCGCGGAAGGGGGGTGGAATTCTTCGACCGATTCCGAGAAGGTAAGGGTTGATCCGCGCGCGCGCGGAAGGGGGCACAAAGAACGCCCGTCGCCCGAGGCGGCGGTCGGTTGATCCGCGCGCGCGCGGAAGGGGGACTTGGACGCCCCCGCCCCGTCTGGCGTATCGACGACGGTTGATCCGGTGCGCGCGGAAGGGGGCGTAGCTCAGCTCAGAACCGCACGGCCATGCCGAGGGTTACGTGCGTGTTGCCGCCGTAGGCGGCTCCGGCGCGGAAGCGGTAGCGGCGGCCGAGCGGGTAGTCGAGGCCGGCTCCGAAGCGGCCGTCGAACCCGCTGTCGCTGCCGTGGATCGCTCCTCTTCCTGAATCTCGGCGGTAACCGAACAGCGCATGTGCGTAGACCTCGAACCGGCTGGCGTCGTGGCGGATGCCGGGTCCGGCTCCGAAGAATGTCTGCGTGATCGTGGCGCCGTAGTCACTGGTGGTGACGAAGGCGCCGCCGGCGGCGAGGGTGAACAGGTCGCCGTAGACTGGCTTGTCGAAGTCCACGGCGACGCCGTTCAGGTTCTTGCCGACCTGCGAAGCGGTCATCAGGTCGTACTGGAACCCGATCGTGTGCTGGGCGGCGGCCGGACTGGCGCCGGTGAACGGCAGAGCGCTCATCGCGAGGGCGAGCAGGGTGAGGACGATGGTGTGCGTGCGCATGGTGGGTGTTTCTCCGGTCGTGGTAGTGGGGGTGGAGCCGCGCGTTGTTAGTGCTCGCGCGGCCATGCTGCTTCTGTTGACGAGGTGCGTGCGCTGGTGATCCCGTGCGGGTGCGGCACGTGCACCGAGTTGCTGTTCGACCGCGGTTCTATTTCGGTCTGTTGCAGCGCGATGGGTTTCGGTGTCCGTTCTGCCAGAACTGCGGGATGGACATCCTGGCTTGTCCGTGTCGTGCTGGTGTGGATTCGGACGTGGGAGCGTGAGAACCTGATCCGGCTCGTTCTCGAGTCGGACCCTGACGGCTTGTTTGTTAGCTTCACCGCTGTGGACTCTGGCAGCTTCAGCCGGACGGCGGGGGAGAATTGAAGAGTGTCCGCGCAGCGCGTCGTAGACCCGGGAGGGGGCTCGGGGGAGGGGACGCCGACCGCGGAAGGTTCCACCCCCTGGCGCCCCGTGCAGAGCGCCGGGGGTGGCGGTGGTCGGACCGTATGAGTCGCTTGGCCGATCAGGGGCCGCGCCGGAGTTTGGTCGCCACCGTCTTTTCCCACGGCCTGAATGGATACCTGAGCGTGAGGGCTCGCAAACAAGCACAGGAGCAGGAAAAGATGCCAGATTTTACCGTAGGCGTTGACATCTCGAAGGCCCATCTCGACGCCTACAGGGCACCCGACGGCAAGGCCGCGCGATTCACCAACGACGCCGCGGGATTCAAGGCGCTGATCGCCTGGATCGAGTGCCCGGTGCGGGCCGTCACCTACGAGCCGACAGGGCACTGGCACCGAGCGTTCGAGGAAGCGCTGCTCACAGCCAAGTTGCCCCTGGCGCGGGTCAACCCGTTGCAGGCGCGACGGTTCGCGCAGGCCATCGGACAACGGGCGAAGACCGATGTCGTCGACGCCCGGGTCCTGGCACAGATGGGAGCCGCGCTGGATCTGCGGCCAACCGAGAGGTCATCACCCGCGTGGCGCGCCCTCGAGGAACTCCGAGTGGCGCGTGACGCACTGATCAGGGACCGCACCGCTGCACTCAACCGCCAAAAGCACACTCGACAGCGCCTGCTCAAGCAGCAGAACAAGACGCAGCTGGCGCAGCTCGACCGGCATCTGGCCGCCATTGATGCCGAGATCGGAAAGCGGCTCGCCGAAGACGCAGCACTCACCCGACGGGCCGAGATCCTGACCTCCATTCCGGGCGTGTCCCGTATCACCGCCACAGGCCTGCTCATCCAGATGCCGGAACTCGGCCGACTCGACGCCAAGGCGGTCGCCAGCCTCGCGGGGCTCGCCCCCGTCACGCGACAGTCCGGCACCTGGCAAGGCCGAAGCTTCATCCAGGCCGGCCGGGCGCAGGTGCGGCGAATCCTCTACATGCCGGCCGTGACGGCAATGCGCTGCAATCCGGACCTGCGGGCGAAGTACCGGCAACTCGTCGCCCAGGGAAAACCGGGAAAGGTCGCTCTGGTCGCCGTCATGCGCAAGCTGCTCGTCCTCGCCAACGCGCTGCTCGAACAGGACCGCACTTGGCAGCCAGAGCGGCCAGGACAGGACAGGACACCATCCACCGGAGAGGCACCGCTCGTCGCTGCATGAGCTTCCACACGCACCTGGGGGATCGCACTTGACAACATGGATACTCCGGCGTCCGCGCTGTCGTGGCGACGCTGGGCTCTGTCCTCCTTTCCGGGGTGTCGTCATGCGCGGCGCAGCAGCATCAGGCCGCAGCCGTAGGCTCGGGAGCTTCCGAACCCCTGGGCTACGGCCTCGACGAGCCGGGCTGGGTCGACCACCCTGAGCACGCCTTCGAAGTCGAGCGTGGCGTAGCGTGGCCGGTGCCGTGGTTGATTCTGGGTGCGGGCAGTAGCGCTGTTGCGTGTACTTGTGACCTCGTGGCGCTGGTAGTTGCCCACTTCGACTTCGTCCGCGTCGATCGCGAAGCCGTTGTTGCGTCCCTGGCGGATCAGCCACTCGATTCCGCCGTGACGGATGGCTGCGCTGCGCCGCGCTTGTCGTTCGGCTCGCGGGTAGTCGCGCAGCGTGTGGGTCACGACGTCGTGCTTGACGACTCTGCGGCGTAGCGGGTGTGCCCGGCTGATGACCGGGTTGGCGTGCAGTCGGAACCTCAGCCGCTCGCCGGGTTCGAGTGCCGGCGTGAACGGCTTCGGCTCGTCGATCTCGAACAGCTCGTGCGTGTCCACCGGCGGGCGGGCCGACAGTGTGAGGAACGAGTCCTGTCCGGTGTGGGTCCAGAGGAAGTCGCGTCGGCGTTGCGGGTGGTCCGCGAACAGCGACCAGATCAGGTGGTGTCCGCGTTGTCCGGCGTTGCGGCCGAGGCCTGCGGCGCCGGTGAGCAGCGGCGCCAGGGTCCTGGTGGCCGGGTTGCGCCGCAGGCGGATGCGGGAGAGCAGCGGGGTGCTCCGCGCGTGCGCGGAAGGGGGATGTTGCATGGGCGGTTCCGGGGTGCTCCGCGCGTGCGCGGAATGAGGGAGTGATACTTACGCGGTGGATGCCGCGAAGATTGCTTCGTCCCGGTCGTGGAACTGCCAGCGCTTGCGGCTGGCCAGGCGGTCGCAGCGGAGTTCGCGAATGCTGGCGGCCGGGATGTCCGGAGCGTCGGCGTCGGCGGCGATCAGGACCGGGTCTGCGGGCCCGATTGCGGCCAGCACGGCCTCGGCCGGTTCGGTGCGCCGGTAGTCGGCCAGCGCGTGGCGGATGCTTGGCGCCCTGATGATCTGCGGGTCGAGCGGCAGGCCGAGCGGCGCCGCCTTGCGGCCGAGGTACGGCGTGAACCTCGGGCGCCGCATCGCCCGGGCGATGGCGCCGAGGTCGGTACCCGCGCCGGCACCGGCGCGCTTCCACAGCATCGCGGTGAACAGGCAGTCGGTGCGGTACTCGCGGGTGGACAGGATGGTGTTCAGCTCTGCCGGGCCGAGCTCCTCCCGGCGGGTGTCGAAGGTGCGGTCCCGGCGCCGCCCCGGGACCTGGGTGGTGTGGTAGTCGAGCATCGGCCGTCCGGCGGCGT
The DNA here is from genome assembly GCA_965116825.1 of Vicinamibacterales bacterium. Lineage (GTDB taxonomy): Bacteria > Acidobacteriota > Vicinamibacteria > Vicinamibacterales > UBA8438 > WTFV01. The sequence goes on along the minus strand of OZ220736.1, from coordinate 35,729 downwards.
CGATGCGAACGGCGTAGTGCAGGTCCTGCTCGAGGTCGGCGTGGGCGGCCTCTTCGCTGCGGAGGATGCCCAGGGCGCCGGCCGCCAGGCCGAGCACGGCGGCTCGTCCGGGCCGTGTCCAGCCGGGGCGCACCGTCCCGCTGGCCCCGGATCCGAGCGCGGCCAGCGGGGCGTAGAGGGTGAAGACGAGGAAGCGTGTGCGTGGGTTCGGCATCGGTGTCGGCTCAATCACGTGCGAGTGGATGGTGACCCACGTGCACGTGCGGCAGGGCGGTTGTCAGTTGGTCGAGAAGGCGATGATCTCGTTCAGCGTGCCGTTGCCGGACAGGCAGTCCATCGTCCGCCGCTCGTCGGCGCAGGGGCCGTAGGCGTCGTCGAGGCTGTTGCGGAAGGAGACGAGCGCCTTGATCGAGTCCGGGCCGTGCTCGCCCTGGTCGGCGATCGGCGCGAGGAACGCCGGGGCGAGGCTGCGGGGCTGCGCGGAGCCCTTCTCGGCCATGACGTAGAAGGCCCGGCTGCGGCTGGCGAACGCGTTCTGCTTGCCGGTCGGGGAGACGGTCGCAGCGGCGGTGACCAGGGCGGAGATCGTCGCGCGCTGCAGCGCCTTGTCGTTCCGGAGGTTGCGGGCGAGCAGCCCCCGGTCGATGCAGACGTACAGGTAGAAGACGCCGGCGGCGAACTCCAGGGTGCCGAGGAACCCGGCGCCGGCGTCCTCGTCCGGCCGCTTCAGGTCGTCGACCGCGGTGTAGTAGTCGTCCTCGGGGACGGCCCGGTGGGTGGTCAGCGCGTGCGAGACCTGCACGGCGGCCTCGACGTTCTGACTGCTCGCATTGGCGAGCATGCGGCCGAACATGGCGATATCGGCGGCGGCGTGCGGGGCGCCGGCGACGTCGGCCGCCTGTACCTTGCCGGGGCTCTGGCCCTTCGCCCAGCGGTCGGCCAGCGCGAAGGCGCGCTTCTTCTCCTCGGGCGAGAGGAACACGAGCTGTTCGGTGAAGTCGGGGTCGGCGGCCGACTCGGGCTTGATCTTGCCGACGGCGCCTGCGATCTGGCGGGCGATCTCCATCGCGCGGTCCGGCTCGACGCCGTTGCCGGTGAGGCGCTCGACGATGAGCCGCCCGAGCCGCTGGGTGCGCTCGGCCAGGTGGCCGGCCAGGTGCTCGGCGAAGGTGGCCGAGGTGCGCCAGGCGCGCTTGAGAGACTGCGACGAGATGCGCAGGCGGGGCTCGCCGCCGAAGACGGCGGTCTTCGGGCGGTTGGCGTCGTCGCGGTTCAGGTTCGACGGCGCGTGGGCCGTCAGCAGGTGGAGTTGGAGGAACGGGTGGTTGGACATCTCTGGTGTCTCCTGTGCTTGGTGGTGTGAGGTGATGGGCCGGCGTGCCGGGGGTTGTTCCTGCACCGGGGCTGCGCAGGTAGGGTGATCCGCGCGCGCGGAAGGGGGAAGCTCCGGCGGATTGGATCCGTGCGGGGCGTTTCGTGTTCGTGACAGGCAGGTCGCTTCGTGAACGGTGAATCCGCCTTATCGTGCGGTGCCTTGGAGCGTGTGCGCGTCCGCCGGGTCCGGTTCGGTGCGGTGCCCGCAGTAGTCGGTGGTCCAGCGCAGCCGCATCTCGGGCGTCCACGCCGCCAGGTCGGCTGCCAGTGCCTGCCGGTTCGCTCGCCGGTCGGGGATGGCGGCCAGCAGGCGCCGCAGCGGGGCGAGCCGTCCGTTCAGCGGGGCCTGCAACAGGGCGCGGAACGCGGTCTCCGGTACCGCGGGGTTTTCCCCGGCGCGGTGCCGGCCTGCGGCGCTCGCCGCGCTGAACGCGCTGTCGTCCCGGGTCATTGCCAGCGCCACCGCGATCAGGGCGGCGGTCGTCGGGTCGGTGTGCTTCTTCAATTTCCTGGCGAGGCTGGCCGCGGCCTTGGTGCGCAGGGCCTGCTCGATGCTGTGGGCGTGGTTGAGGCGCGCCAGGTCGTCCGAGCCGGCCGAGGTGTCGAGCTCGGCCCGCCAGCGCCAGGCGATGGCGGGCAGCGAAGCGTCATCGGCCGCCGGCGGCTTGGGCATGCGCGGGCATTCGGGCTCGGGGGCCGTGTCGGCCGGGATCGGGACCCGCAGGGTTTCGGCGTAGAGCTTGCGCCCGCGCTTCGTGCGCCCGCTCAGGTGGAGCAACAGCAGGTGCCGGGCCTCGGCCCGGTTCCACGGGTTGCGGTGCTCGACCCCGGCGGCGGGGGCCAGCTCGTCGAACAGGGCGAGCGCGGCCGTCTGGAGCGTCCCGGCGAAGCGTGCGCGGACCTGCCAGCTCAGGTCCTTCGGCCGGCTGCCGGCTGCCTCGGCCTCGGCCGCTTCGGACCAGGCCCGGTGGAACGCGGGTTCGACCGTTGTGTTCAGCCGCGTTGCGGCCGTCTGGCCGGCGACCGCAGGCGCGGCCTTTTTCAGTGCGGCGTTCAGCCATCCGGCCGCGGTGGTCACCGCTTCGGCCAGCGGGTGGACGCAGTCGTCTATGGCCAGCTCTCCGACCCACTCGCCGGCTCGGGGCAGCGGGATCGTCCTTTCGATCCAGGCGCGGATCTTCGCCTGGTCGGCGTCGATGCCGAAACAGAGCAGCCGGGGCCGGATGACCTGCGGGTTTGCGGCCCGTTCCCGGAAACGCCGGACGGTGGGGGCAGGGGTCCGCAGTCCGTCGCTCGACGGGCGGACCAGTCCGGGGATGCGGTCGCAGGCGCCGCTGCGCGTCGTGGTCAGGACCGGCAGCGGCCGGGCATCCTTCTTCGTCCGGTACCCGGCGGCGTGCGGGTGCGGGTAGCCGGAGGCGTAGTTCATGCCGTAGTTGCGCACGCGCATGCCGACGACGGCCGTCGCCGGGCGTTCGCCGGTGACGGCGCAGGCGCGCCCGGCGCCGGGGCCGGTCAGCAGGCGGATGCGGCGGGGCATGCCCCAGTGCGCGTGCAGCGGGTGCATGTCTTCGGGTCGGATGACCTCGTGCTCGTCGCCGGGGCTGGAGGTGCGCGTGGGTTCGAGCCAGGGGAACGGTTCGGCCGGGTGGTCCGGCGGATCCGGCCGGCCCCTGACCCTGGTGGCGAAAGCGCGGTCCTTGTTGTCGGGACTCTTCGTTCCGGGGTGGTGGACCGACGGCCATACCCGGCCCCACAGCGTGTCTCCCAGCTCGCGGTGTGCGAGCACGGGGAGGGTGACCAGCGGTCCGCCGCCGCGCAGCGCCACCCGGTGTCCCTTGCCGCCCGACGGGCACCAGCTCATCAGCGCGTAGAGCGCCATCGCCGCCGCAGGCAGCGACAGCACGGCGTCGTCGGGGACGCGCTTGCGGAACAGGTCGGTGTTCCGCCGCTCGGTGTCCCTCGCGGGAGTATCGAAGAGGAGCCGGGCGGGGCTGTCGATTCGGGCGTCCTCGAGCGGGTCGAGGTCCTGCAGGAACGCGGGGCCGTCGGCGACCAGTTCGAAGTGGGGGGCCATCGGGCCCAGCGTCGTCTCCAGCTTCTCGGGGCCGGGCGGCTGGATCCAGCCCCAGGACCATTCGTCCTCGTTGGTGGCGGCGCCGGCGGTCGACAGCATGCCGATGAGCAGCTCGACGGCGGCGCCGTTGAAGTCGGGCCGGGGCCAGGCGCAGGCGACGACCGGGTCGGTGCGGATGTCCTCGGTGATGCGCCACGGCTGGATGCTGTCGATCCGGCCGCTGCGGCGGCGGACCCGGAGCCAGGGGTCCCGGATCAGGTTCAGGATGGGTTTGTTGTGCATGGAATTTCCTGGGCGATGCCTGCTGTTGTCAATCAGGAGATGCCTTCGGCATCCTGGTGGTGCAGGTACCTCTTCTTCCTGGCGTGGCGTCCGGTGTCGGCCCGGCTCCGCAACATCGAGATGTCTCCGCAGTGGGCCATCAGGTCGATGGCCCAGAGCACGTCTCCGACCTCGTGCTCGAGGTCCTCTCTGTTGGTGGCGCTGCCGACGATGTCGGGGTTCCGGCTGGCGTAGCCGTGCCGCTGGATCTTTCCGATGGTCTTGCAGACTTCGGCGCACTCTTCGCCGAGCAGCGCAAGCCTCTCGGTCTCGGCGGCGCTGAGGCCGTTGGTGAATGGCGTCTCGGGCATGATGGGTCCTCCGGTCAGGTGCGACAGGCCGTCGTGCGTGATCGTGCCGGTGACCGTTGTCGAGTCAAGCCGGCATGGGTTCAGCCCTCCGGGGCTGGCCTCACGCTGCTCCCGGCACGATCGGGAACTGCTCGATCACCTCGCCGAGCACGTCGGCGTTGGGGGCGTAGATGACGGTCCGGTAGGAGACGATCTCGGACAGGCAGCCGAGCCGCTTGAGCAGCGGGAGGTCGTCGAACCCGGGGCCATGGATCTCGGCCCGCACCACGTCCATGTGGCGCCGGCCGCGCAGCCGCCAGCCGGGGGCGAGCCGGTAGGCGGCGTTGCGGCGTGTGGTCTCCTCGAAGATCTCGCTCGCGTTCAGCTGCGGGCCGCCGGCCGCATCGAGGCCGAGCGACGTCCGGAACCCTTCGACCTCCCCGGCGGTGAGCACGCGCCCGATCAGGTCCTCGCCGTCGCTGGTGGTCAGGCGGTAGACCGTCACGTCGCTGTCGTCCAGGCGGTTCCAGACCGGGAGCAGGAGCCCCGTGACGAGCCAGAAGCGGGACTCGCGGTAGGGCGGCGTCTGCGCGGTCTCCTCGTCCCACAGCTTGCGCCAGTACCTCTCGGGGATCTTCGTCCAGTGCGAGTGTCTCAGCGCGGCGGCGCTCATGCCCTCGCGGCCGAGTGGGCGGAGGATGCGCACGCGCTTCTCGATGGACCCGTCCTCGAGGATCCGGACCGGGGCCTGCACGCACAGGCCGGGGCGCTTCGACCGCTGGTTGAGCATCATCTCGGCGGGCCGGCCGATGGCCAGGTCCGAGTTGCGGATCGCCAGCGCCTCGTCGGCCGTCAGCGGCCGCGCCCGGTCGCGCCGGAGGATCTCGACGATCTCGGTGTCGGCGCCGGCTCCGGCGTGCACGACGGCGGTCTCGCGGCTTGCGACCGCGAGGTGTTCGGCGCTGATGCGCTCGACGCCCTGGTTGAAGGTGCCGGCGTCGATGGCCTCCTGCACGTTGGCCTCCAGGCGCGTCTCGAGCGCCTCGAACAGCTCGTTCTGCTCGGCGATGGGCAGGGCCAGCAGGCGGTTGAGGAAGGTGTGCATCGGCGGCAGCTGCTCCTTGAGCGCTCCTTCCGAGTCGGTCAGGCGCAGGCCCGTGGACTCCTCGAAGCGGGAGAGCGGCCAGTGGGGGATCCGTCCCCGGCACAGGCCCATGTAGAACTGCCGGAGCGCCGTCTTCGCGTACAACGACTCGAAGTTGTCGGTGGCCCGGAACAGGGCGCTGTCGTCGTCGCCCATCGCCGTCTGCGAGTCGCGTTGTCCTCGGGTGATGGCCCCGAGGCTGTCGAGGCGGCGGGCGATGGTGGAGATGAAGCGGCGCTCGCCCTTCACGTCGGTGGTGACCGGGCGGAACAGCGGCGCCGACTTCTGGTGGGTGCGGTGGGTGCGCCCGAGCCCCTGGATGGCCTGGTCGGCCCGCCAGCCAGCCTCGAGCAGGTAGTGGACCCGGCGGTCCGTGTTGCCGCAGCCGAGGTCGGCGTGGTAGCTGCGGCCGGTGTTGCCGGCCATCGAGAAGACGAGGATCCTCTTCTCGCCGTTCATGAACGCGTGCGTCTCGTGGGTGTTGGCCGAGCCGGCCCGTGGGCGAAGCGCGTGGCGCTCGCCCTTCTCGTCGGCGATGCGCAGGATGCGTCTCGAGCGGCCGGTGATCTCGGCGACTTGCGCGTCGCCGAAGTGGTGGAGGATCTGGTCGAGGGCCGAGCCTACCGGATCGAGCAGCCCGAGGCGTTCGACGAGCTCGTCGCGCAACCGGACGGCCTCGAGCGACTGCACGGGATGGCCCTCCTCGTCGTACACCGGACGGGAGCGGATTTCGCCGTCGTCGTCGGCGTACTCCTCGTGCAGCGTGGTGGGGAAGGCGTGGTTGAGGAAGTCGAGCACGTACTCGCGCGGGGTCAGGTCGACGCTCAGGTCGTCCCACTCGGCGGGCGGGATCTCGGCGAGCCGGCGCTCGGTGAGCGCCTCGCCGGTGGAGACCAGCTGGACGACGGCCGAGCGTCCCTGGTCGAGGTCCTGCTGCACGGCGCGCAGCAGCGTCGGGCACTTCATCGAGGTGAGCAGGTGGCCGAAGAAGCGCTGCTTGGCGCCCTCGAAGGCGCTCATCGCGGCGGCCTTGGCCTGGGGGTTGTTGGTTTCGCCCATGCTCGTGATGCGGGTGGCTTCGAGCGCCTCCTGCAGGTTGGCGTGGATGATCTTGAACGCGTCGGCGTAGGCGTCGTATATCTCGCGCTGCGCCGGGGTGATGGAGTGTTCGAGGATGTCGATCTCGACCCCGGTGTAGCTGAGGGCGCGGGCCTGGTAGAGCCCGAGGGCCTTGAGGTCCCGGGCGACCACCTCGAGGGCGGCGACGCCGCCGGCCTCCATCGCCTGCATGAACTTGTCGCGGTCGTCGAACGGGGTGCGGTCGGTCGCCCACAGGCCGAGGCGGACGGCGTAGGCGAGGCCCTGGATGGTGCTGGCGCCTGTGGCCGAGACGTACAGGATGCGGGCGTCGGGCAGCGCGTTCTGCAGGCGCATGCCGGCGCGTCCCTGCTGGCTCGGGGCGATCCTGCCCCGGCTGCCCTGGCCGCCGGCGGCGTTGGCCATCGCGTGCGCCTCGTCGAAGACGACGACGCCGTCGAAGGCGTGGCGGTCGGCTTCGCCGGCGCCGCCGGCCAGCCACTCGACGATCTGGTCGAGGCGCGGCCGGTTGCCGTTGCGGGACGGCGAGCGCAGCGTCGCGTAGGTGGCGAAAAGGATCCCCTCGGCCTGCGGGATGTCGTCCTTCTGGCGGAAGCGCGAGAGCGGGATGACGTCGCCGGCGGATCCGCCAACAGCCTGCCAGTCGCGGCGGGCGTCCTCGATGAGCTTGTCGGACTGCGACAGCCACAGTGCGCGGCGGCGGCCCCGCAGCCAGCGGTCGAGGATGATGGCGGCCACCTGGCGGCCCTTGCCGCAGCCGGTGCCGTCGCCGAGCATCCAGCCCTGGCGGAACCTGATCGTGGACCCGAACCGGGGCTGGTCGCCGACGGTTCCGGCGTCGTCCTCGTCCTCGATGGTGTCGTCGGTTGCGGTTACCCGGCGGACCAGCTCGTGGTCGGCGCTGATGCGGAAGAACGCCGGCAGGTGCTGCTCGTGCGCGTGCGCGGCCAGGACGACGCTCTCGAGCTGCGCGTCGGACAGCGCTCCGTCAGCGACGAGCCTGGTGGGCAGCAGCGGTTCGGCGCTCGGCCGCGGGTGGGGCACGGCGGCCATTGCCGCCGACTGCACCAGGGTGGTCGGGTGCGCGGTGGCGCCGTCGACCATGACCGCGGCGGGCCGCCAGGGGTGGTACGGGCGGTCGCCGGGGCTGCCGGCGGCGTCTGCGGTCGGCGCCTCGCTGCGGTAGGCCAGTGGCGCCGTCTCGCCCCACTCGCGGGGCAGCTGGTCGGTGAGCGGCGCGCTCTTGCGCGGGCGCTTCCGGCGGACCGGGGCTGGTCCTAGCGCCGGCGCCGGCCGTCGTGCGGGCTCTGCCGGCTCCCGCCGGGGCGGCAGCCGGTCGAGGATGGCCCCCAGCAGGTGGTCCGCCGTCGGCATCGGGCGGACCATCGCCGTGCGGGGCTCGGCCGCGGGTGCGGGCTCGCCGGGCAGCGGCTTCTCCAGCACGGTGAGCCTGGTGTCGTAGGTGGTGCCCCGGCCCTGGTACAGCCTGCCGTCGATGGCGGTCGTGAAGAGGACCTCGGGTCCCGGGTCCGCCTTCTCGAAGGCGGCGCGCCAGTCGCCTCCGGCGGGGATGCAGCCGGCCGAGGTGATGGCGACCAGGCGCCCTCCGGGGCGCAGCGCCTGGTAGGCGGCCAGCACGTGGCGCAGGTCGGCGTCGTGGCGCATGCGCCCGATGTGGGGGCTGCGCGAGAAGGGCGGGTTCATGAGCACGATGCCCGGACGGATGTCGGGGAGCAGGTCGGCGATGCTCTCGGCGTCGTGGCGGGTGACTTCGGTGTCGGGGAACAGCCGGTCCAGCAGGCCGGCCCGCACGGCGGCGAGCTCGTTCAGGTGCAGGCGTCCGCCGGCCTTCTGGTCGAGGCGCAGGTTGGCCAGCGCGGCCAGCATGCCGGTGCCGGCTGAAGGCTCGAGGACGATGTCGCCGGGGCGGATCGCGGCGGCGGTGGCCGCGGCCCAGGCCATGGGCAGCGGCGTGGAGAACTGCTGGAGGCGGACCTGCTCGTGGCTGCGGCGGGTCTGGGGCGGCTCGAGCGCGGCGATCGAGTCGATCAGCGGCAGCATCGCCTGCGGCTGCGGGGCGTCGCGCAGCAGGGCGCGGCCGTAGCGGATCAGCAGCATCACGACCGCGGTCTCGGCCGCCTCGTAGGCCTGCTTCCACTGCCACGCCCCGGCGGCGTCGGAAGCGCCGAAGGCGTCTGTCATCACGGCGCGCAGGCGCTGGCGGTCGATCTTCTCGCCCGCCTCGAAGGCCGGGAGCAGGCGCAGCGCGGCCGAGAACAGCCGCCGTGCGGTTCCGCGTCCCGGCGTCTGGACGCGGATCGCGGCGCCGGCCTGCGGGGGCGTGTCGAGCGGGCCGAAGAGGTCGGACGTCGTGGCGGATGTTGCTTGCATGGCGGTTGTATGCCGGGTCGGGTGATCCGCGCGTGTGCGGAACGAGGGTTGCGTTGGGCTCAATCTCGTGCGACCGTGCGATTCGGTGCGCCGCCGTGGTTACGTGCTGCTGCTGGGGCGCTTCGGCGGCTGCAAGTGTGGGGCGGCTGATCCGCGGGTGCGTGGAAGCGGGCTGGATTCAGACCGCCGGATTGGGCGACGGAGACGGAGTGATCCGCGTGCGCGGAAGGGCTCATCTGGCCCTGCGGGTGGGGCGGGGTGATCCGCGCGCGCGGTAAGGAGGCGCTACTTGCGCATGAAGGCCGGCACTGCGTCGGCGGGCGTTGGGTCGAACGCGTCGTCGTCGTCGGCTTCGTTGTCCGTCGCCCCGCACTGGTCGCTGACCGAGTCCTCTGTGTCTTCGGGCTCCCTCGCGCTTGCTGCCGAGGGGTGCTGGATCACCGTCCCGTTGACATGCTCTGTCGTCGTGTTCTTCTTGTGGGTGGGAGGGTCCGCCGGCTTGACGCCGGGAGCTCCGGTGGTCGCGACCTCCGTCTCGCCCGTGGAGGCGTTGTCGCTGGCGTCGTTGTCGCCGACGCCGGGTCCATCCTCGGCCGGTGGCCGTGGCGGGTCGAAGGCGGCGAAGCCGGCGGGCGTCCACGACAGCGCGGCGGCGCGCGCGGCCGGGGTCAGCCCCAGTGTTTCAGCTGCGCCTTCGCGTCCGAACGCGGCTCCCATCGCCTCAGCGAGCTCGTTCTTCTTGTCCTTCGCGTGGGCCTCGGTCCACTCGGCGCCCAGGGTGCGGCGGGCGATGTCGAGCATCTCGCCCTTGCGCATCCTGCTCCAGAACCGCTCGGTCTCGGGCCGCCAGATCGCTGCGAAGGGGATCTCCAGCCTGGCGACCGTCGCCTCGACCTCGGGGCGTGCCTGGTGGTCGAAGGACAGCTGCGGGTTGAGCGCCGCGGCCACCGCGGCCGTGAACAGGCGCCGGCGGTCCTCGAGCGGCAGCTCGATGAAGGCGACGAAGCGCTTGCCCGGGTCGGTCTCCTTCAGCCACTCCAGGGGCAGGTCGGCGCGGTTGCGCGCGAGCAGCTCGATCCCGGGGCTGGCGGTCTCGAACGCCTTGCGCTCTTCGGGCGAGCCGAGCGGGAAGTTGCTGGTCTCGTTCAGCGTCATCGACAGCGCCTTCTGGCCGTAGGCCGTTCGGTCGAAGGCGCTGACGGCCATCTGGCAGGCGGCCAGGTCGAAGGCGGCGTCGAAGTCGTCGGCCAGGTGCGCCTTCACCATCGCGTTGCGCGTCAGGCGGAGCTCCTCGGCGAGGCTGTTGGTCAGCCCGGCGGCCTTGACGGCATCGGTGGCCATCTTCTCGGGCGTCGCGTGCTTGATGGGCGGCCGGTATCCGGCCGGATTGGGAACGTAGCCGTCTCCGCCGCCGGCGGCAGGCGTCTGCGGGGTCTCGCCGTCGCCCGGCTCGGGCGCGGCCGGCTGCGGGACCTCGCCGGCGTCCTCGGCCCGGACCAGGCCGGTGTGGACTTCGAGCTTCCCGAACCCGATGGTCACGATACAGCCGGCGCAGGCTTTCTGCTCCGGCGTGAACTCCATCCGCTGGTCGATCCGCACGCACAGCTCGTTGCGTCTGCTCTCCAGTTCCTCGCGTTCGTCCGCGAGCGCGTAGGCGGGATGGTCGTTCGGGACGTTGGCCGGATCCTCGGTCTCGGCCTCGTGCGTCTTCAGCGCCGTGTCGATCTCGTCGAGGCGTGCGTCGATCCGTTCGAGCTCGGCGCGCTGTCCCTCGTCGGGGCCGAGCGGGACGCCGCTGATGCGGCCGTACTTGTGGAGGGCGTCCCACTCGGTTTCCAGATGGGTCTCGGTCCACTTCCAGTCCTCGCCGGCCAGGGCGTCGGCGGCCTGCTGGAGCCTGTCGCCGGCGAGGCGGTCGAGCAGTTCGGGGTCGATCAGGATCGCCCCGGCATCGTCTTCGTCGGAGAACAGGTCGTGGTCGATCCGGCCGCCGGCCTCGCGGTAGGCGTCGAGGCCGACGAACCGGGCGCGGCTGGTCCCGGTCAGGACGTAGTCGGCGGTCACCTCCCGGCGGATCCACCCGGCGTGGGGGACGTAGTCGTTGTCCTTGATGCGGTTCCACAGCTCGAGCTGGCGTCCCTGGTCCCTGGTGGCGGCGAAGGCGGCCAGGTGTTCGAGGTCGAGTTGGTCGGCGCGTGCGGCTTCGAGGATCCGGGGGTGGACGCCGGCCAGGCGCAGGCGCTGCTCGACGGTGCGCGGCGAGATGCCGAAGCGGCGGGCGATGGTGGCCGCCGGCGCGCCCTCGTCGGCGAGCCGCCCGAAGGCGCCGACCTGGTCCACCGGGTGCATGGCGAGGCGCACGTCGTTCTCGGCCAGGCTGATCTCGGTGTCGTTGGTGTCGTCGCCGACGATCCGGCACGGGATCAGCGTGTCGGGGTCGAGCTGGGCGTCTTCGGTGAGCCCGCGCAGGGCTTCGAGGCGCCGGCGGCCGGCGATGACGTCGTAGGTCGTTTCGCCTTCGTCCCCGGCGGCCCGGACGACGAGGTTCTCGAGCAGGCCGTGGGCGGCGATCGAGGCTTTCAGCTCGTCGAGCGCCTGGTCGCTTCCGGGCACTGTGCGCACGTTTCGCTCCGAGGTCCTCAGAGCCGACAGCGGCAAGTCGCGGATGGTTTCGCTGGTGGACAACATGGGGTTCCTCTCCTTGCGTCTGGTTGACTCGGCTGGCCGGCGCTTACGGGTTGTCCGGCCGTGCCGGTGACGGTCGTCTCGATATCCTCGGGGGCGTCGGGCCGCTGGGGGCGGTTGCAGGTTGCCTGCGGAGGGCGTCAGGACACGTGGTCAGTGGGTGATCGTGCGGTCTTTCGCGTCGGCGGCCATCGTCCCGTGTCGCTGTGCGGCTGTGCGTTCGAGTGCGTGGCCTGCCGCCTGCGGGTCGGCGTCGATGCCGATCCAGCGGCGGGCGAGGCGGTGCGCGACCGTGGTGGTGGTGCCCGAGCCGGTGAACGGGTCGAGCACCAGGTCGTCCGGATCGGACAGCAGGCGGATGGTGCGTGCCGCGAGCTCCTCGGGGAACGGAGGCGGGCGCCCGTCGTGGCGGCCGACCGACGGGATGCGCCAGATGCCCCGGCTGCCCCACTCGGCCCACTCGTCGCGGTCGATCCGCTCCCGGTCGTAGTTGAAGGGGCCGGGCAGGTGGAAGACCAGCAGGTGCTCCCACTCGTCGACAGCGCGGTACGACGAGGCGTGCCAGTGGTTGCTCTTCCAGGCGGGCGTCTTGCTCCAGATCCGGTGGTCGTAGAGGTACAGCCCCGCGGCCTGCGCGGCCTGCTCGACGATCGTCGATGTCGTCAGCACGCGGGTGGTCGTTCGGCGCCCGGTCCGATGCGCGTTGCCCTTGGTGCGCCGCGCGATGGTCTGCTCGCTGCAGCCGAGCCGGCGTGCGAGCTCGGTGTTCGAGGCCCCGGGGCTGGCGGTCCTTGCAAGGGCGACGTCGCCGGCTGTCACGTGTCCCTGCCGCGCGCGGTTGATTGCCTGCGGTCCGGGCGGCAGCGTCGGGTCGGGCCAGGCCAGTACGTCGGCGATGTTGACGACGGCGAAGGCGCCGGGGCGCAGGACCTTCGCGTGCAGTGCGAACAGCTCCTCGATGAGGGCCGTCCACCTGGCCAGGGTCAGGCCCTGCTCGTAGTCCTTGCCCACCAGATAGGGCGGCGACCACAGTGCGAGGTCGACCGTGCCCGGCGCGATCCTCGCGGTCTGGGCGCGGGCGTCGCCGCAGGCGATGGCGTTGGGCCGCAGCCGGCCGGTGGCCGGAGCGGGCGGCAGTCGGCGGGGCGTCGTCATGATGCTGCCCGGCTCCGGTACCAGGCTTCTATCAGCTGCAGTGCATACACGGCCTGGGTGTCGCGAGCCGGGGAGCGCTTGAGCTTTACGCACATGGCGATGCGCGCGCGGGCCGCGTTGTCCCGGCGATTGCCGGGAAGGGTCTCCGGTCTCTGCTCGGCTTGCAGGAACGGGCAGTCCGGTGCGGCTGTCCAGGTCAGTGTGCGGGGGGTTGATCCCTTCCAGGCAGGGGAAGTGGCGGCGTGGTGGAGCGCCGCGCAGTAGGTGGGCAGCGGCAGTGTGGAGCCGTCGGTGTACCAGACGACGCCGGCTTCGTCGCTCTGCCGGCCGTGGTCCCAGCTGATGGCGAGCGGCGCTACGGCCCGCGCCTCGGGCCGCTCGCGCAGGTCGTAGCCGACCAGTTGGCGGACGGCGGGGTGCGGGACTCTCGACGCCCGGTCGTTGGCGGGCGGCGGACCCGCCCAGGCGGCTTCGGCGGACATGTGCCACTCGCGGTCGTTCCCTTCGGGCCCGTCGGCGGCTGCGCCGACGATCCAGAACGGTCGGCGGGGGTCGTGGTCCGGGTCGTTGGACAGGACCAGCAGCCGCGCCCGGTCCGGCCGGTGGGGCCGTCTGACCCGGGGGCGCAGGCGGCATGCGCCCAGAGGCATCCCCGCGGCCCGTTGTTGTCGGGCGTCGGGCGCCCGGAGCGTCGATGCGGGCGGCGTTGCGGCCGTCGTCATCGTCCCCGTCTCCGGCGCAGGCCTGCGGCCTCGTGGGCCAGCGGCCAGCGGTTCCGGTGCAGCCGCCAGGCGAGCACGGCGCATGCCGTGGCGGCGTTGGCCGGTCGGGGCCGTGAATCCGGCCGGACATGTCGGGCGTCGGGCGACCACAGCGCCGGCCACCGGATGGCGTGCAGGTGCTCGGCGGTCTCGTGCGGGACATCGAGCAGGAGCTGTCCCGTCAGTGCGGCCGGGGGCCAATGGTGTGGGGCGATTTCGCGGTCGATCAGGTGCGCGGCGGTGGCTGCGGCCTCGGGCGCCTCGATGCATGCGAGGGCGAAGAGCGCCGCCGGCGTCTTCGTGGTGTTCGCCGCCTGGGGCTCGAAGTTGCCCGGAGCGGTCTCCAGCCGTCCGAGAAGCCGTGCGGCCAGCGCACGGGCGGCTTCGGTCCGCGCGGCCGGCGTGGGCGGGAACGGGTGGCCGGGGTGCGGCAGCAGCTCGATGCGGTCGTCGTGTTTCGCCCACCTGTGAAGGCGCCGGGTGAAGTCGGCGGCCTCGACCTGTGAGTCGAAGGGGCCGTGGACCACCACCGACGGTGTCCGCCGGCTGCGCGTTCGCACGTGGAGGATCAGTGTGCTGGTCGGCTGTGCGCCTTGGTCTGCGTCGGCGTGTCGGTCAGGCATCGGTGGTCGGGGCCGAGTGTTACCGGGCGCTGCCGGTCTGACCGCTGGGAGGCGGCCCGCCGCCGGTCGCCGGGTCCGGCGGCGGGCTCTGTCGTGGTGGGCCGTCAGGCGGCGCCTACGAGCGGGTGGGGTGATCCCCGCTCAGGCGGGGAAGCAGGTTGGCGGGTCGGCCGGCGGCCGTTGCGGCCGGGCGGGCCTTGCCGGCGCGGCGCCTGCGGCGGCGGCCGGCGGCCGGGGTGGTGTTGCCGGCGCGCCGCGCGATGTCGTCGGCGAAGCGCCAGCGGTCGATGGCCGCGCGCATCTGCAGGATGCGCTGGTCGGGCGGGGCCGGGTCGGAGCCGGCGTAGCGGTCGGCGGCGGTGAGGAACGCCGTCTCGAGCGGCTCGTCGAGCAGCGCCGACAGCGCGATCAGATGCTCGTCGCCCTGCGGGTCGTCGGCGTGGTAGACCAGGACCGGAGGTCCGGCCGGCGGCACGCGCCAGGCGCGGACGTGGACGCTCCGACGGGTCTGTTCGGCCGACTGCGTGCGGTCGAGGGCGACGAGAACGGCGCCGACGCGCACCTCGTGGATCCGGGGCTCGGGGGAGACCCAGGCCTCGGGGTCGAGCGGGCCGCCGATGGTGTCGGGCTGGACGGGGACTGCCCCGTAGAGGGTCTGGCCGTGCAGGGCCAGCATGCCGGGGTCGTGGGTGACGTGGCGCAGCTCGACGAGCCGGCGCGCGGGGAGCCGGTCGGCGGCGATGTAGCGGGCCATCGTGCTGGTCCTGGCCGTGGTGAGCCGGGTGTCCGCCGGGGCGGGGTCGTGGTCGGCCACGCCGTCGTGCAGTACGGGCGGTTCGACGTACTCGTCGAGCGTGCGCCCGGCGTCCTCGCGCGTCTGGACGCGGGCGTACTCGCGTCCGCTCCAGCGGAGCGCGTCGGGGACGAAGCCGTCGGGGTACGGCTCGGGGCGTTCGGGCCCGATCGGGGCGTACGAGTAGACGGTCTCTGCGGTCTGCATGAGCGTTCCTCCGGCCGGCGTTTGCCGGCGCCATGGGTAGGAAAGAGCCGGGAACCGGCTCGGGCGTGGGGCCGCAGGCCCCTGTGGCGTGAACGGGGGGGTGATCCGCGCGCGCGGCGCGGAAAGGGCCGGTGTCCGAATCCGGCCGGAGGCCGCCGGCGTGGCGCTTCCGGCCGGCTCTGCCGGCTCCCGCGTGGGGAGGGCCGCCGAAGGCGGATTGCTCCGCCGGGCTACCCCGTCGCCCCTCCCGTCCGTCTACTCCCATTCTCGCCTTTCCGCTCACCCCTCCCGTGGTGCTCGTCCGTCCCGCGCCGACGTTCGAGAGGCGCGGTGGCCCTGGGGGCTTGCGTGGCGTGTTCCTCGGCCTTGAGGGCCGTCATGAACGTGTCGATGTCCTGGGCCGCTTGTTCGGCGGTCAGCGGGACGATGTCCTCCGGCTGGAGGAGCATCGCCCGATTCGGCGTACGTACCGACGGCGGTGAGGTTGAGCTCATTTGATGTCTCTCATGCGCGCACAAGGCGCTGAATTGCTCCGTGCGTGACGGCCGTGGGTTGGTTGTGTCGCCAGCTCGGGCGCTGTTCGCGGTCTTGGTCCTGGCGGCCGTGACGGCGTTGGCGTGGCGTTGGCCGGCGTTCGTGTGCTGGTTGTTTCGGACGCCGATCCCGGGCGCGTCGCGGGTTGCAGGTTCCGGTCGGGTACGGTACCCGTGGATGGCTGACAAGGAGCTTTTCGACAGTCTGCGGGATGGCATTGAGGCCAATCGGCGGCCGGAGGCGGATGCTCCACCGGTCCTGTCCTCCGACATGTCTGCGGACGAAACCGACGAGGCCTGGGAGGCTCAGGCCCAGGATGCTGTCCAGGCTCTGGCCGAGCCTGCGTCGCCTCAGGTCGGTCCTGCTCCGTCCGGTCCGGTCCCGGCCCGCGTGTGGCGGCGGGCTGCGGCAGCGCTGCTCGATGCGGCTTGCGGTCTTGTCGTGGTCGGCCTGGCGGCGGTGGTTTCCGAGGTCCTGTGGCTGCGTTCCGGAGGCGAGGTGTCGGCGCCGGTCCCGGCCCTGGCGGTGCTGTTCGTGGTCGCCGGTTGGGTGCATGTGCTGGTCGGCGAGGCGGTGTCCGGCAGGGGTACGTTGGGCAAGCGCGCCCTGGGACTGCGGGTCGTCTGCCTCAGCGGTGAACCGCCGGCTCCGTGGCGGGTCGGCGTGCGGCGTCTGCTGCTGGATGCGCAGGCGTTCGCTCTGCTCGTCCTTGCCTTGTGGCTGACGATGGTGCGGCAGCACGGCGGGTTGGTGGACGGGATGCCGGTCAGCCTCGACGGGTCGGATGCGATGGTCTTTCTCGCGTTCCTGTTGAACCTGGCGGTGCTGGTTGTTCTGCTTCGCCATTTCGATCCGCAGCGCCGGTTCCTGCATGATCGGCTCGCGGGCCTGCAGGTGGTGTTGCGTGCAGGCGCCGGTGGCAAGGCTGTCCTCCGCCCCGGAGGACGGCGGGTGGCTGCTCCGGTCGGGGGCCGTTCGGCCGTATGGGATGACGAGGCGGTGGGTGTCGTGACCCCGCGGCCGTGGGAGGGCGTCGAGTGGCGGCCGGATCCGGGGGCCGCAGCGGCGGCTGCACAGAGGCGTCGGGAGCGTCAGGGCCGTTTCGCGCGTCTGGTCGAGCGGGTCGTCGAGTGGGCCGAGGGACAGAAGCCTGTTGCTCCTGTCCGTGCGTCGGGTGCGCCGGCGTCGTCTGCGGCGGCGGTGGGCGAGCGCCCCCTGCCCGGGGTGGTTGCGCGGTCGGTCGATCGCGTTGTCGCGTGGTGGGAGGGAGAGCCGACGCCTCCGGCAGCGGACAAGAAACCGGACGGTTCGTGAGGCGCGTCGGCGCGGCGGTCTGGTCGAACGGGCGTGGTACTACTCGTCGGCGGGCTGCGCGGGCTTGAGGAGGATGTCTTCGAGCCGGTCGAGCCGTTCGTCGATCCGTCGGTGTTCGTCTCGCCGTTCGGCGGCGGTTTCGGCGAAGCGTGCATTCATGTCCGCCCGCAGGTCGTCGATGCGGTTGTTCGTCCCGCCAGTGATGATTGCCAGGAACCCGACGGTGACGGTGATCGTGGTGATTCCGGTTCCGATTATCGACAGGACGATGGTTCTCGTGTCTGTCACTGATTCCTCAAGGTATCACAGGGTTCGGGGGCGCGGAGCCCGCCAGTCAGGGTTGTCGACGGTTGAGTGGGGCGGTGACGTTGCCGGTGCATGAGGCGCTTCCGGCGTTGGCTCGCGCTACTCGTCGGCGGGCTGCGCGGGCTTGAGGAGGATGTCTTCGAGCCGGTCGAGCCGTTCGTCGATCCGTCGGTGTTCGTCTCGTCGTTGGTCCGAAGCTTCGGTGAAGCGCGCGTTCACCTCGGCGGCGGCTTCGGCGAAGCGCGCGTTCATGTCGGCTCGCAGGTCTGCGAAGCGCGCGTTCATGTCCGCCCGCAGATCGTCGATGCGGGCGTTCGTGGAGCAGGAGCCGCTGGTGACGGCGAGGATGATTCCGATGCCGAGGCTGATCACGGTCAACCGGTCCGTGGTGCTCATTCGTTCAGGATACTCCGTTTCTCGGGTTGTCCGTTTCCCGTCCGACTGTTCCATTTGAGCCGTTCGATCGCTCCTTCCGGGTGTCCCGTGGCCCGTGAGTCGTACGCTTGCGCGCGCTGGTGGTGGTCGCCGGCGTCGTCGCATGGTTCCGGCGCGACCGGCACCGCGAATTGGGGTTCTCGAAGATGCGGCACAGGGTTGAGCGCGCGGTCGAGGGGGAGTCCCCGGCGGAGTGTGGCGCCGCAAGTGGGGTGAGTGGCGTGGATGTTCTGCAGGGGGTTTTCTCGGGTTGGCCGTCGGGTCGGCGTGATGTCCGCAGTGCGGGGTTGGCGCGGCGGCGTTTCGCTTCCTGCGTCTTCGTTGCGGTCGCGTGTCTCGCAGTGTTCACTCCGCTTGCGTTCGCTCAGGGTTCTGCGGTTCGTTTCCTGCCGGGCGGCTTCACCATCAACGGTCAACCTCCCGCCTTCCTCTTCGAGCGTGACGCCGAGCAGATTGTCACTGCGCGGATCGCTTATGAAGTGGATTACGGGTACGCCGGCGGAGACGAGCTGTATCTCTCCCTGGAGGGGCTTGGCGCGAATCCCGCCCGGCTGTCGGTCGATGGTTCAGGTGAACCCCGATGTGCGGTTTCCGGCCGTGCGGCGAACGTCGACTTCCTGGTCGAGAACCCGGCCTGGGTGTCTGACGGTGCTCGCGCTGGTCATGCCGCGGCGCCGTATCCTCGTGAGGATCCTCCGCCGAATCCGCCTCCGGGGCCTGCGCGTCGCGAGTTCGGCTTTTCCCTTGGGCTGTTGTGTCACGACTCGGAGATTGAGCCCATCGAACAGCTTCGTGTCACCGTGTGGTTTCAACCGTCCCGTGTTCTGGCCCCTGCTCCTGACTCGTATCCTCATCTGTCGTACATCGTCCGGATTCAGGACGCTGATCTGGGCCCGGGCATCGAAGACGATGCGCTCGAGGTCGTCGAGACGGACATGGACGCGGTCGCCCTGCTGCAGCTGACGCTGGGCGCAGTGGTCGACCAGCCGCGGTGCTATCCGTACCGCGTGGCCTACGGGCGATCGACGGCAACCCGCGAGGATGCATGGCTGGTCAACGCCTCCGGGAATCGGAGTCGGGCCACCTACGGCCGGTTTGTGGTCCAGGCGCGTTCCTCGACGGCGGTTTCCCTGAACCTGATGGTCGCCGGCGACGACCTCGTCGAGGGACCCGAGGTCTTGCATCTGGATCTGTACGCCCCCGGCCTGCCCGGCCAGGTGGACTGTCAGCCCACCGGGGCGCCTACCGGGACGCTCGTCGTGACGATCGTCGACGACGACGTCGTAGCCGGGATCGCGTCGATCGAGGTGGACGGAGCCATCGACGGCCTGGTGCGGGAAGGGGACTCGGGCGAGCGGGACTCGGTGCATGTCGTCGTGCGGTTCGAGCGGCGGCTCACCGAGCCGGTCACCCTGCGCTTCGGGTCGGTGGCCGACGGCCTCGCCCGCGGGGCGGCGCCCAAGAAGGACGTGGAGACGGTTGTGGGCCGGTCGGCCACCGTGGCCGTCGGCCAGATCGCGGTGCGCCTGCACGTGGCCACCGTCATCGGCGACGACAGGGTCGAGGCGGTGGAGGACTTCGGGGTCTGGGTCTCGGTGGAGGACTACGGAGCGGAGACCAAGACCTGGCTGCGCGTGCGCATCGGCAACGACGACGTCGCCGGGGACGAGATCCTTTCGGTCCGCCTGGAGGGCATCGAGGGCGCGGCCATCGTCGAGGGGAATCCGGACACCGCCGCTGGCGGCGGGGACTGCCAGCGCGAGTGGAAGTGCGTGCTGCTGCTGCTCGAGCTGACCGGGGGCCGGCAGTCCGAGGACGTCACCTACGAGGTGCGCACCGTGCCGGGCTCGGCCCGGCCGGGCGAGGACTACCGGTTCGAGGACGGCGTTCGGGTGACTCTCGAGGAGGGTCACCTGCGTACGTTCAATCCGGCCGATCCGTTGCGGATCGAGGTGCGGCGCGACTGGTTCGTCGAGGGCGCCAGGGAGGACTTCTACCTGGTCGTGCAGATGATCGCCGGCGACGAGACCCCGCTGGTCAGCTGGTTCGAGCGGCTCGAGATCGTCGACGACGACCGCATCGGCGGAGAGGACGGCGCGTTGTGGTTCGGGGGCGAGCACGAGCTGGATGCGTGCCCCGGAGGCAGCCGCCGTTTCGAGGCCGTGGAGCCGTTTGCGGGCCATGCCGTCCCGGTCGTCCTCGACCTGGTGGTCGCGCAGCGGTCGACCCCCGAAGGCGGCGCCACCGAGGAGGTCTCGTGCGAGGTCGGCCTCGGCAATGCGGTCACCGAGTACCGCTACGAGCTGCGGTCTGCCAGCGCGTCGGTGGGCGCGGACGTGCTGGCCCCGGCGGATGCCGGCGGGCGCGTGCGCTTCGTCGCCGGACGCGGCTCGGTGTCGCTCTCCCTGGTCGGCGACGGGACTCTCGAGCCGGTCGAGGAGCTGTCGCTGGTGCTCTTGGGCGGTGGCGGCCCTGTGGCGCGCTTCACGGTGGTCATCCGGGACCGGGAGTCGGCGGTCGAGGCGACCGCGTCGCGCACGGCCGAGGCGGTGCGCATGGGACGGGTTCTCGCGTCGGAGGTTTCCGACGTGCTCGCGGAGCGTTTCTCCTGCGCGGCGTCGGCGGCCTGCGCGGCGCTGGGTGCGGACCCGGCGGCGCAGCTGTGGCCGGGCGGCGCTCCGGGTCCGCGGATTGCGCCGCTGGCGCTGGTGCGGCGGCTGCCGTGGGGCTCGGCGCCGGCCGGTGTTTCGCCCGGGGGCGCCGATGGCGCGAGCCTGGTTGCCGGGGGTGCGGGGCACGGCTTCGGGTTCGGACCCGGTGGCGCGCTCGGCGTGCCCGCCAGACCGTTCGACCGTCTGGCGACGGTGGGCCGCGCCCTCGACGGTCTTCGTTATCAGGGCGATCCGGGGCGCTGGCTGGGTACGGTGAACATCGCTCGGGGCGATGACCGGCCGGGCCGCTGGACCGTGTTCACGCGCTTCTCGTATGGGGAGGCCGAGGACGTGGGGAACACTGCCCGGCGCCTGCGTACGTCGATGCTGACGATGACCGGGGGCGTCGACCGGCAGGTCGGCCAGGTGCGCGTCGGCGTGCTCTATACGCATGCGGCGGCGGCGGCCGAGACCGATGCGCACGGTTGGGCGCAGGAGACCGTGGAAGATTCCGGCCGGCGGCCGTCGGCGTGGCGCGTGGTGGCGCCCTACGCGGGTTGGGTCCCGCACCGGCGGTTCCGGTTGTGGGTGTCGCCCGGTTGGGTGTCGGGCGGCGAGGGCGGCGCGGGGCTCGGCGAGGGGCTGCAGGCGACGATGACCATGCTCGTCGGGGGCGCCTCGGCCTCGGTCTTCGCCTCCGACGAGGTGAGCGTGGATGTGGAGGCGGATGTCTTCGAGGTGGATGTGGACCGGACGGCGACGTTGACCGAGCTTGCGTTGGGTACGCCCGACGGGGCGCTGTCGGGCCGTGCGCAGCGGGCGCGGCTGGCCGGGCGGATCGGCATGCCCCTCGGGGACCCGTCGACGACGGTCTCGAGGCTGACGCTGAGGCTGGGGCGGCGTTGGGACGTGGGCGCCGATCTGGACTGGGTGTGGGGACCGATCCGGCCGCCCCAGTCCTGGACCGGGGCGGGCCAGGTCGCGGCGACCGATCTGCTGGTGGACTTTCGCTACCGGCGGCGGCGCTCCTCGCTGTCGCTGGTGGCGACGATCGGCATGCAGGTGGGCGGCGAGGAGCCGCTGGTCGTCGGGGAGCACGTCCGCTCGCCCTCGCGCCGGCGGGTGGGCGCGGGCGCCGGGTTGCAGTGGGGCGCGGCCGGGTCCGGGGCCGGCTGGTCGGCGTCGGTCCGGCCGTCCTACGGGCACGTGTCGCTGGCCATGCCGGGGTGGTGGAGCGCGGCTGTGCCCGGCATGGCCGGGTTCGGGTCGTTGGAGACGGCTCCGTTGCTGGATGGAGAGGTCGGCTACCAGTTCGGTGATGGGGGGAGCGTCGCCGTGTCGACCCGGCAGGCCTTCGGAGGCGGGGCAGCAGGCGTGGGCGGCATCGGCGCCCTGGTGCGCTACGGGCGCGGCTGGTGAGGCTCTGGTGGCCCTTCGGCGCGTCGTTTCAGCCCGGCTGTGATGCCGTTTCGAGACTATCCATGAACAGGCATCGATCCCATACCGTCAGGTCTTTCGTGTTCGGCATGACCGTCCTCGTCGTCGCTGTTCTTGTTGCGGTCCGCGGTACGGTGCATGCGCAAGTTTCCTGGCGTGGCCTCGTGGTTGCGCCGGAACAGCGCTGCGCGCCGTACGATGCTGATGACTATCGGTACCCGCAGTCGATAGAGGACTGGATCGTCGCCCAGCTCGGCGGCGTGTACGCCCCTTATACCGGGCGTTGGTTCGCCAGTGGTTCGGAGACCGATATCGAGCACATCGTGGCTCGTTCGGAAGCGCACGACAGCGGACTGTGCGCGGCCGATGCCGGGACGAAGCGGCGGTTCGCCACGGACCTGCTCAACCTGACGCTGGCCGGCCCCCGTGTGAATCGGTACCAGAAGGCGGCCAACGACGCGGCCGAGTGGCTTCCGCCGCAGAACCGCTGCTGGTACGCGGCGCGGATCCTCGCCGTCCGGCAGCGGTACGGGTTGACCATAGACAGGCGCGAAGCGGACGTCGTGGATCGCGTGCTGTCCGGCTGTGCTTCGACCGGGATGGTCGTCTTCGCGCGTGGTGCGGTTCCGGCGCCTCTTCCGCCTGCAGCCGTCACCTCTGACGCGATCGCCGAGTGGGACGACAACCGCAACGGGCGGGTGAGCTGCGCCGAGGCGCGGGCGCACGGGATCGCGCCCGTGTCGAGGGACCATCGTGCGTATCCATTCATGCGGGATGCAGACGGAGACGGTGTCGTGTGTGAATCCGCCCGGCGCCGGTAGGCCGCCAATGCCTTCGGTGGCAGCTCCGTACCGGATCCGCGGTCATGAGCTGCGTGGTTGCTTCAAGTGAGCGATCGCCTCGGGCGCGAGTCCGAAGCTGCGGGCTATGCGCGGGATCGGCCCGCTGTCGGCGATGGCTTCGCGGATCGCGTGCACGGCCTCGGGGATCAGATGCTGCGTGTCGGTCCGGTGGATGGGAAGCGGCTGCCTCTCCTGCTAGGCGGGCGCGACCGCCTGCTCGCGGCGTCTGGTGCCCCGTATGTGCGGAGGCGGTTCGTACTCGTTCTTCCCGGTCTCGTACTCGCTGTACGTGGAGCGGTTGGCGATCGAGACGATCGCTCCTCCGGTGAGCCCGAACTGCTTCTCGAGCTTTCCGAGCCGGACTTCGGGCCGGTAGGCGCGCCGTATGGCGCGGACCGTCTGCTCGTTGAGCGGCTTCTTGTCCTTGCTCATGGGCTCCGTCTCGTCGTGGCGGTTGCGCCGTTCGATCTTACGGATGCTGGATGGCAGTGGGTGGAACGGCCCCCGGGGACGAGCTTCGCCGTCTCGGTCGCCGACGCGCCGGCCGAGCTCGCGGCATTTGCGAACGAGCCCTTCGGGTGGTGTCCGGCCGGGCTTGTCTCTCCGGTGTGCGTGCAGATGGCCGGGGCGCCGTTGTCGTCGACGATCGGCTCGTACCACTCGTCGACGTAGAAGCAGCGGCTCTGGTCCCTGAGCCGGACCTTTTGCCCGTCGGCCGCCGCGGCGGCGAACTCTTCCTGGGTCATCGTGATTCCTTGCGTGGATGCAGAACCGGCCGGGACCGGTCGGCCGGGGCTGCCGCGACGTTTGCCGAGTGCGGGAGATTGCTGACCGGTTTGGCGCGCACCGGCGGTCGCCGGTCAGCCGTTCGCGTGCGTCCAGGGCTCTGGCCGGAGCTGGTCGAGCCATCCGGCTTCGTCGTCCCGGCGGCAGATCAGGAACCGCCCGAGGTTGGCAGGGTCCTTCGCCTGATGGTAGCGCAGGTAGATGCGGTTGCTGTCGACGGCGACGATCTCGACCTTGCCGGTCTCGTGCGACATGACGTACTTCGTGCGGCGGGCGAGGCCCGAGCCTTGCGCCAGGGCCTGCTGGAAGATCCGCCAGCCTTCGACGATGGGGACTTCGTAGGGGGCGTTGCCCGCCGTCGGCCGGCCCTGGAACAGGTAGTAGGGCGGGCAGCCGGCGTACGACAGCTTCGCCCACAGCTCGGCGAGCACGTCCGGATGGTCGTTGATGCCGCGTATCAGCGGGCATTGGTTGACGCAGACGACGCCCGCCTCGAGGTACCTGGCGAGGCTGTCGAGCGCGGGTCCGGTCAGCTCCCGCGGGTGGTCGAAGTGCGCCATCAGGTAGATCCGCCGGTCGGGGCGGCTGTGCTCGCGCAGGCACTCGAAGAGATCGTCGTCGCCCAGGATGCGCCAGGGGTCGAACGCCGGCATCTTCGATCCGATCCGGATGATGCGGACGTGGTCGATGGCGCGCAGCGCCTCGACGATCTCGCGCAGCCGCCGCGTGCTCATCAGCAGCGGGTCGCCGCCGGTCAGCAGCACGTTGCTGACCTCGGGGTGGGCGCGGATGTAGTCGAGGCCCGCCGAGACGTCGTTGGTCGCCTCGTCGTTGCCGTTCATGAACAGCCGCTTGCGGAAGCAGTACCGGCAGTATGCTCCGCAGACCTCGTTGCACAGCAGCAGCACCGTGTCGGCGTACTTGTGCTGGGCGCCGCGCGCGATGGTGACGGCCTCTTCGTTCGATGCGTCGAGCCTGCCGTACTCGTCGAGCTCCTCGGCCCTGGGCACGACCAGCTGGCGGATCGGGTCGTCGGGGTCGTTCCAGTCGATCAGGCCGGCGTAGTAGTCGTTGAGGCGGAAGGCGTACCGTTCGGCCACCGGCCGGAGCCGTGCGCGTTCGGTGTCGCTCAGTCCCTCCAGCCGGTCGAGCCGTGTCACGTAGCGGACGCGGTCCCTGTCCTGGCGCGCCGTCGCTGTCTCGGTAGCGGTCATTGTGCTCTCTCGGTTTCGGCGGCGCCGGCTTGCGCGGTCGCGCCTTGCGGCTGTTCTTCATCGGCGTCGGCGGCCGGGTCGGTGACCGGCGCGTTCTCGTCCTGCGCCTGGTCGCCGGCGGGCAAGCTCGTATTCCCGTGGCTCTGCTCCGGGGTGTCGCCGGTGTCGGCGGCACCGCCGTTGCCGTCGGCGGCTTTGAGGGTGTGGCCGGTCGCCGTCGCTTCTCGTGCGTTGTCGTCGTTCGCCTGCGCCGCATCGCCGGTGGCGTCGGTGGCGGCGTCCGCCGGCTGTGACTGCGGCGTGTCTTCGGTGACGTCGTCGTCTTCGGGCTGCGCGCTGCCGTCGGCGGCTTCTGCTGCCTCGCTCGTTGCAGGGGCGTCCGCGCTGTCCGGTGCGCCGTTGGTCTCGCCGGTCTGCGGAGCCGGCTCGGCGGTCTCTCCACCTGCGGGCGGTTCGTCCGCCGCTGGAGGCGTGCCCCCCGGCGGCGTCTGGTCGGATTCCTCGGCCGGCGTCGGCGTTGCCGGCCCGGCCTGTGCGTTCCTGTTGCCTGTGCGGCGTCTGGTGGTCGTTCGGGGCGCTTTGTCGCGGTCCTTCTTGTCGGCCTTGTTCCTGGCTGCTGCGCCGCCGCGTTTCGGCAGGTCCTTGCGCAGTTTCTCGACGGCGGCTTCCACCCCGTTGATCCGGTTGCCGAGGTCCTCGGCCAGCTTCGCGGTTCCGGTGCGCAGCGCCTGCTGCGTCTCCAGCAGTGTTCCGTCCATCTGGTTGCGGATCGCTTGCGCAGTCCTCTGGATGCTGTCGAGGCGTTCTGCGATGCCGCTGTGATGGGTCGCCATGCCTTCGATGGCGGTCTTCAGCGCGGTAGCGATTCCGGCGAGCTGGTCGGCCAACTCCTTGTCGTGCTCGGCTGCGTCGTTGCGGATCGCATCGACGTGGTCGGCTATCGCTCGCAGACCCGCGGAGTCGGCGTCTCCACCCTTGTCGGCCAGTGCCGCGATGCTCTCGCGGAGCCGGTCGAAGCTGGCCTGCTGCTCGTTGAGCCCGGTGGTCTGGTGCTCGACGGCCGTCCGCAGGTCGTCGGTGGCTGACGTCCGGTGCTCGAAGGCGCTCGCGAGCCTGGTCAGCATGTCCGCCAGCGTTTCGTTCGCCCGGGCGTTGCGCATTGCGTAGAGGAACGCGGTCGTCGCCGCGGCGAAGGTGAGGATGTCGAGGATGTTGACGTTCATCGGTTCTGCTCCAGTCGGAGTTGCGGCCTTCGGCTCCGCGGCCGGGAGGCGCCGGCGGTCGAGTTCGGGGAGCGGATGCCGGGACGGGCCGGCTCGACCCGTGGATGGGGTCGATGGCGCAGCCGATGCCGGCGTCCTCGGGCATGGGCTCAGCGGCGGCGCGGGCCCCACCACCGGTGGCCGCTCGTCGCGTGCGGGCCGTCGTGTCCGTCGGGACGCTCGCAGCGCTTCCCGCTGATGGGTGCCCGTTCGGTGCACCGGCCCCGGGGCGTCCGGCGGCGCCGCTTCTTCGGCGCGGGCCGGTCTTCGCCGTTCCCGTCCGGATCCGGGAAGAGGACCCCCGCAGGCTGCGGTTCGGCTCCCCCGGCCTTGTTTTGCACGGCGGGAGTGTAGGGGGCGGCGGTTCGTTACCCCTCGCGCTGTCGGTCCGGCGGTCCCGGTCTCTTACGCTTGTCCTCGCCCGCGGGTGCGGGAAAGGAGGATGGGGACATGAGGTGGTACGGCAAGGCGGGTCTTGCGTTCGTGTTCGGCACGGGTATCCTGCTTACCGCTGGGGCTCTGCTCGAGGTCTGCGGCGCCGGTCCGGTCGGCAGGGGCCTCGGCGTGCTGGCGTACGGCGTGCTGGCGGCGTTCTCGACGCTGCCCTGGCTGGGCCGGTTCCTGCGCGGGCGCGCGTTCCGGGTGGTGATCGGCGCCAGGCGCAGTCTGCGCCGGGCCGTGGCGGGCGTCTACGCGGCGGTGTCGCCGCTGGCGGCAGATCCGGTCGTCGTCAGGCGGGCCTGCCTGCTCGTCGTGGGGCTGTTCGTGATCCTGGTCATCGGCGCCGAGACGGTGTCGGCGGCCGGCCCCTGGGTGACGGCGGTCAACAAGATGTGCGCCGCGTTCAAGGGCGCGATCGGCAAGGGGCTGGCCATCATCGCGGTCATCATCGGAGGTTTGATGTTTGCTTTTGGCGAGGGCGGAAGCAAGTCCGCGATCGCGGGCCTGATCTTCGGGGCGGGGATGGTCCTCGGGGCGCCGGCGTTCCTGACCTTCGTCGGACTGACGGCGGACTGCTGATCCGGTGGCGTCCTGCCGGCGGGTCGACGGGCGCCGGCCGGGGAGCGGCATCGCGGGACCTGTTGGGGTCCCGCGATGCTTGGAGCGGGTTGCATCCTTGGGCTCGTGATGCGACCGTCCGGGAGTTTGCGGCGTCTCGTCAGACGCTTTCGAGCACCGCGTCTCGCAGGCTCTTGGCGATGCGGGCCTTGACGACCTTGCGGGCGGGGATCTCGACGGCCTCGCCGGTCGCCGGGTTGCGTCCGGTCCGGGCGTCGCGGTTGTGGACCACCAGCTTGCCGATCCCCGGCAGGCTGAACTCTCCTGTCTCCTGGAGCTCGTTCCGGGCCAGGCCGGCCAGCTCGTTGAGGAACTCGGCCGCGGTGGCCTTGGTGAACTTGATGTCGCTGCTGGCCGCGAAGTGGGCGGCGAAGTGGTCGCACAACGCGCTCTTGCTCATGGGCTTGCGCTCGGGCATTGTTGATTCCTTCCTGATGACGCCGGGCGCGTCGGGCGCGGCGCGCCTGGCGTTTCGGCCGGGCTCCCGGCGGTTCTGCCGGAACGGGATTTCGTTTTCCCGTCCGTTCTCGGGTTGGTCTCGGCGGGATTCTCGTCTCCGGCCGGTGACCGGCAGTCTCCGGAGTCAGTTGGCGGGCGGTTCGTTCCTGCCGGCCTCGAACACCAGTGTGCGCAGCTCGCGGATATCGGCGTCGAGGTCGTCGATCCGGCGGTTGAGGTTCTCGAAGCCGTCGTTCATGCGTTGGTGACCGTCGTCGATCCGTCGGTGCACGTCGTCCATTCGCCGGTGGACGTCGTCGATACGTCCGTTGGTCGAGCATGTGCCGGCGCTGACCGCGGCCACGATTGCGCCTACGCCGAGCATCATCCGCATGTCGTCTCTGTTCAGCATCTGGAGTTGCATCCTATCAGGGTTGCCGGTCGGCCGGATGGCCGTCGTCGCCGGTCAGAACGGGATGTCGTCGCCGGTGTCCGGCGTCTGGCTGTCGTCGTCGTCCGCCGGGGCGGCGGGCGCCAGGATTCGGTCGAGCTTGGCCTGGGCGACCGCCAGCGTGGATGGCGCGAAGTCCTTGCGGAGCATCCAGTCGAGAAAGTCCGGGTGGCGGTCGACCGGGTCGCCCCGGTGCTTGCCGAAGGCGAAGGCGATCCGGCCCTGCTCGTCGCGCACGAACTTGCCGGCCGGGTCGACCATCTGCGGGTGCGCCTCGGCGTGGACTTGGTCGGCCGAGCGGTCGGCGGCCATCCGCTCGATGATGGCCAGCGTCATCCGTACGTCGTCGAGCGCGTCGTGCGCGCGCAGGTCCTCGGGGAGCGGGTCGACGAAGCGTTGGTAGGCGTCGGTGAGCTTGCGCGGCTCGCGCTTGTGCCACAGGCGCAACGGGTCGACGATGCGCAGGTCCGCCGTGGGCAGCGGGTGTCCGGAAGCGTCCAGCTCGCGTTCGAGGATCTGGATGTCGGAGGCTACCGAGTAGCCGCCGATGTCGGCGTCGGCGAGGAGGTCGGCAATCTCGAAGGCGGCCGCCTCGAACGGCGGCAGGTCCTTCACGTCCGCGTCGCTCATGCCGTGCACGGCGGTCGTGGCCGGGTCGATTCGGGACGCCGGGATTGACCATCCACTCGCGCAGGATCGCGTCGCCGCCGGGCAGCAGCCTGGCGATGGCGACGCTGATCAGGCGCGCGTCGGCGGCCGAGCCGTGGGTCCATTCGGTGTCGATGACGCACAGCGGGCGGCTCAGGTTGGTGAGGCCATGCCTGCCTGGTTCGGGATCGGTGGGTATTTCGGGTTGCTCCGGGAGGGTGTGCGCCTTGCGGCGCCTGCTCGGGTGTCGTGGTTTTCCTGCGCGCTATGCCTTCTGGTCGCCGAACCCGATCGGGTAGCGGGTCCGGTGATGGGTCCAGTAGCGTTCTCCGGGGTCCCGGCCGGCGGTCCGCAGGGCGGCCACCAGGCCGGTGACGGCCTGTTCGTCGTCGGGTCCGAGCGGCTGTTCGTCGATGAGGATGGCGCTCGACGCCCGGTCGTAGCGGACGAGCGCCGTCCGGGGCGCTCCGCCCGGCCCGTTCGCCTGTCTCGCCAGTTGGGCCATCCAGGCGCTGCGCGGGTCGGTCGGCGTCAGGTGCGGCCAGCAGCAGGGCAGCAGCAGCCTGACCAGCTGCTCGGGCGCGCACGTCTCCAGGCCGGGTTCGACGTCGGCGTCGACTGCCCTGGTGGTCATGCGTATCGTGCCGCCGGCGGCGTGGGCGCGGGCGGCGGCGAGCAGGGTGTCGCCGCTGAGCGCCGGCGGCCGGAAGCCTGTGGCGTCGGCTGCGGCGACTCGGGCGAGCCGTCCGAGCCCCGGCGGGGCGATGTCGATGCGGCGTCGGTCGCCTCCGGTGACCGTGGGGTGGACGAGCGGGTCGGTGGGGTGGACGTCGAGGGTCAGCGGCAGCGGGCACCAGCCGTCCGCGTCGTTTGTGCGCGTGATGCGCAGGCGGATGCGGGGCGGTCTCGGGGTGCTGCGCGCCGGCAGGGGGGCGCGCGGGTTGTTCCAGCAGACTTCGATCGCGCCGGCATCGGCTCTCGACATCGAGGCGGCCAAGCGTTCGATGGTGGCGGCTGCCGCTTCAGCTGCGGCTCGATCTTCGGGTGTTGTGCGCGGGCGGTCGCGTTTGCGCCGGTCGCAGCTGCGGACCGCTTCGTGGAGCCGGTCGAAGCCGAAGGTGGCCAGCGCGGTCGCGGTGGTCAGCCGTTGCGCGTTCGACGGCGGCGCGCTCTGAAGGGGCAGGAACGGGTCGGCCTCGGGGCCGGTCGGGTCCGGTCCGCCCGTGGGCATGGCTATCGGGTACGGGCGGGCTTCTCCGCGTGCGCGGGCGGGCAGCGCCAAGTAGAAGTCGTGGTGGGCGAGGCGCCAGTCGTCGGCTCCGGGGGAGGTCGGTGTCGACCGTATCGCGGTTCTGGTCATCGTGGGTACTCTACGTCCCGGTGGTGGTCGGGTGGGGAGTCGGTAGTGTCTCAGTTTGTCCGAACACGGGCTTCTCCGGCCCGAACGGTCCCATCGTGACTTGGCTTTGGTCGGCCGTGGTGGTCCGCAGGTCCTCGGGGATCTCGGATAGGAACGGCGAGGGCGCCGTCGGGCGCTGCCTCTCTCCATGGCCGGTGATCGCGGGAACGCTCAGGAACAGCTCGGACCGTGCGCGGGTCATGCCCACGTAGGCCAGCCGGCGCTCTTCCTCCACCGCTGTGGCGTGGTTGCCGGCCGAGGCGACCGTCCGGCGGTGCGGCAGGTGCTCGGCGTCGAAGCCGCCGATGACGACGGTGTCGAACTCGAGTCCCTTCACGCCGTGCAGGGTCGACAGCGTCACCCGGACGCTCGGGTCTGCGGCCCGCTCGGGCGTGCGCATCGAGCGGCAGTGCTTCAGGAACTCGGCGAGCAGCTCGAGGCGCTCTTCGGGCGCCGCCGTGTCCGGCTGTCCGGCGTCTTCGCGGAACGTGGCGGCGTCGAAGGCCAGCTCGGCCAGGTTGTCGAGCCGGTCGGCCTGGTCGGGATCGCTCGACGCCTGCACGCTCTGCCGGTACCCGGTCTCCCCGAGCACGGCGTCGATCAGGTCGTCGAGCCGCAGCCGCCCGGCTGCGGCGTGCAGCACGGCGGCGATCTCGAAGCGGACTGCGAGGTTGCCGCAATGGCGGTCGGAGATTTGGCCGGCCTGCACCGCCAGCTTCGCCCGGGTCCAGAACGTGGGTCCCCGCATGCGGTCGATCTGCTGGGCGGCCTTCTGGCCGGTGCGCGGATGCGGGGGCAGGTTGACGAAGCGGCGCATCGCCTCGTCGTCGGCCTCGGGGTCGGATGCAGCCTGCAGGCAGGCCAGCGCGTCCCGGATCTCGGGCCGGTTGTAGAAGCTCTCGCCGCCGGTGATGCGGTAGCGGATGCCGGCCCGCTTGAAGGCGGTCTCGAAGGCTCTCGACTGCGCGTTGGTGCGGTAGAGGACGGCCACCTCGCCGTTGTCGCGCTCGATGCGCCGGGTGGCCCGCTCGACGGCGAAGGCGGCCTCGGCGGTCGGGTCCGCCGCGTCGTGGACGGCCGGGGGCAGCCCTGGCGGGTTGGCGGCGCGCAGCTGGTGGTCGAGGCGTTCGGTGTTGCGGCGGATCATCGCTCCGGCGGCCTCGAGCAGGCGCGCCCCCGAGCGGTAGGCGAGCTGCAGGTCGATGCGCCTGGCGGCGGGGAAGTCCCGCTGGAAGTTCATGATGTTCTGCAGCTCGGCTCCGCGCCAGCCGTAGATGGCCTGGTCGGGGTCGCCCACCACGAAGACGTCGTCCCGGCCCTCGGACAGCTGGCGCACGAGCACGTACTGCGGGAGGTTGGTGTCCTGGTACTCGTCGACCAGGATGCGGGGGAAGCGGCCGCTGGCGGCGGCGCGCGCTGCGGGGTGCTCGTGCAGCGTGCGGACCGCGCCGAGCAGCAGGTCGTCGAAGTCGAGGCTGTTGGCCTCGCTGAGCGCGGTCTGGTAGGCCGCGGCCAGCTGCGTGTTCCGGGCGGCGTGCTCGTCGCCGTCCCAGCTTGCCGGGTCGGTGGGGACCCGCATCCGGTTCTTGATGGTGCTGATCCGGCGGAGCAGGGCCTGCGGCTTGTGGACGCGGGTGTCGATGGCGGCGTCCCACATGCACTGGCGCATGACGCCGATCGCCTCGGCGCCTTCGACGATGCGGAAGTCGGCCGGGATGCCGATGGCGGCGCCGTGCTCGCGCAGCAGGTTGCCGCACAAGCGGTGGAACGTGGAGATCCACACCGCGCGCGCTTCGTGCGCCGGCAGCATGGCGCGCAGGCGCCGGGCCATCTCGTCGGCCGCCTTGCGGGTAAAGGTGATGGCCGCCATGCGGTTCGGCTCGGCGCGGCCGGTGCGCACCAGGTGCGCGATGCGGGCGCAGATGACCCGGGTCTTCCCCGACCCGGGGCCGGCGATCACCAGGATCGGGCCGTCCGGGGCGGTGACCGCCTCGCGCTGGCGGTCGTTGAGGGTGGCGAGCAGGCGTTGGTGGGCGTCTTCGGCTCGGGGGCGGGTCGTTGTGACGGGCATGGTGTGCAGGAATCGTATCCGGGGCGGTGGCGTGTCTTGGCCGCTCTGGCGGGGGGAAGGCGGGCCGCAGGGGCCGAGGTGGTCTACATCTTGTGTGTGAGGCGGCCCCGGTCGCGCTGGATGGAGTCGGAGTAGCCGGTGGCGCGGCTGGGCGGTGCGGAGACGGGTGGGGCGTCGGCTCCACCGGGGCTTATTTTCGGCATGCTCTTGGGTCGGTCGATGGCGTCGGTGCGTGAGAACCTCTGCGGGTCGTCGTTGTGCTGTGGTGCTTGCGGTGGGCGCGAATCTGTGTGCGCGCTCGCACGATTCATGCTCTCGCGTTGTTCGGCAAGGTACGTGTATAGCGTGTCGCCTGGCTTGCCGTCGGTGGTGTTCAGCAGGGTTATGTTGTGGCCTTGCTCCACTGCGTGCTCTAGCCCGGCGGCCATGGCGTTGCTGTCCACGCCGGCGTTGGCGGGAAGGTAGAATCGCATTCCTGACTGTGTCAATGCGTTTTCGGCCGTGGTGTTGGCGTACACACGCTCCCGCTCAACTCCGTTCCGGGTTCTGGTCTCGACGAAGATTCGGTTTTCTCCGGCTCTTATGCGTACGCGCTCATAGCGGTGCTCGTGGATCTGCTCTGCGGCTTCGTGGCCGAGTCTCGACAGGTCCGTCTGGTACTGTGGAGGTATACCGTGAAGGGAGATTTCTGCGTCGGCGGCCATTTGGTCGTTGGTGATTCGCCAATCGTCGGCGATCTTCTCTGCCTGTTGTGCCGTGAGGGAGTTGATCGCTTCCTCCAGTGCTTTGGGTTCTGCTCTTGCTGCAGTGATTGTGTCGAACGCGTCGCGGGCCACACCCTCTGCGGTGCGGTTGAACTTCCCGCGGAGGATCTGTGCGCTGTCGAGGACGATCGCTTCGTGGCCTTCTACCGGTTCGATCCGTTCCTTGCCTGGGAGCATTGGCGGTGCTGCTGTGACATCCAGTTTGCCGGCGCCTACCTGCACCTTGACGCGCGTCATCGTGGCGTCGATCCATCTGCCGCCAACTTGCTTTGCCAGGTCGTGTGATTGTTCCATCGCCAGTCCTACGACGGATTCGCGGTCGGCGAGCAGGACATCGATGTCCGTGCTGAGTCTGTGTTTCCAGCGTGCTGCAAGCGTCGTTTCTCCACCGAGCATCAGGCGTCCGTCGCCGCCGTAGTTCTTTGCGATTTCGCGCAGGGTCTTGTGGTGCCGAATCCATATGTGGCGTGCCGGTTCGGGAAGTCTCATTGCCTTGGGCTCTGGCCGCCGTCTGCCTTGCTCGCGTGGAAATTGATCCAGCGAATCCTTTCCTGTTGGGTGCAGCCTCTGCGTGCTGCGGCCCGCGCCAGCTGGCGCCATGTGAACGCGCCTTCGCGGTGCGCGAGGAACATCTCGAGCTCGCTGGCTTCGCTGAGTAGGACCCCAATTACGGCCTGCTGGCGGCTGGTGGGCTCCTTGGCGCGCATCGCGTCATAGAACTCTTCGGCTGTTGGCGGTGCCGCCCAGCCAGAACATGATCCTGCGAGCAGGCCGGCGATGGTTCGAGATTCTGGTCCGTGCTTGCTCGCACCTTCGGGAGGCTCCGGAGCGTACTCGTTGCTGAAGTCTTCGGGCGGTTGCAACCTGTGGCCCGTTGGCGGCTGGTCCTCGACCTGGATTCTGCGTAACGTCTCCGCTCGTGCCCATTCCTGGATGTCTTGGGAGGGTGTTTCAGCTACTTGTCGCTGACCGTTGGTGGTTTCCGTCCGGTTGCCCATGGTTTCGGCCCTTCGATCCGTTCGTGTCGTCTTCGAATCCTGGGGACTGCCCCGTGGATCGGGCGATTCCTCTTGCCATCTTACGCCACGTCGTCAACTGCGCTCTCGGACGAATCAGCGTCTCGCTGGGCCACCGACCGGCGGGCGAGATCAACGTGGCGCCGGACCCGGCGACCTGGGACCTGACAGTTTCCTGCGTGGCCGTCGTGAGCCCCGTTTTCCGCGTCATCTGCATCGGATCTGGTTGTGACCCGAGGATCGCCAGGTGTTGCGGGATGAGCACCTCTGGAGCCATTCAAGCCGAGACTGCCGAGCGATCGGTGATCGTGCGGGCGTGAGCTGGCGCGGGCGCTTCCGGCGTCTGCGCTGCCGGGTGTTGTTGGGT
Organism: Vicinamibacterales bacterium; assembly: GCA_965116825.1. Lineage (GTDB taxonomy): Bacteria > Acidobacteriota > Vicinamibacteria > Vicinamibacterales > UBA8438 > WTFV01. The sequence goes on along the minus strand of OZ220736.1, from coordinate 1,816 downwards.
TTGCCGTCAGAGACTGCGCGAAGGTGCGCTTCGGTCGCGCCGGACCGAGTCGGCGTAGCCGGCGGCGCGGCTGGGGGGCGTCGGTCCGGCCGGGGCGGCGGCCCCGCCGGGGGCGATCGTCGGCATGCTCTTGGGGCGGTCGATCACGTCGGTGCGCGAGAAGTTCTGCGGGCCGTAGCTGTGCTTCTGCGTCATCGTGGTGATGGACGGCCGGCCCGGCGACTCCGGGTTCTTCGGGTCGCGCAGCGCCGCCTGGCGGGGCGGCAGCTCCTCCGGACGTACCGGCTTGTCGATGATCGGCGCCGCGTTCGGGTTCCCTCTGGTCGCGTTGCGTGCGGCGGCCGCCTGGGCGCCCACGCCGGCCAGTTCCATCTCCCGCCGGTGGGCTTCGAGCGTGGCGCGCAGCGTGTCGTTGGTGCGGCCGTCGCCGTCGCTCGTGCGCCCGGGGGCGTCCTGGGTGTGGTTGGCCTGCTCGGAGACGATCCGGTCCATCCGCGCGTCGATCGAGCCTCCCGAGCCTGCGCCGACGGCGCCCCGCGACGCCTGTGCCCGGATCGCGGCGACGTTGTGGTGCACGGATTCGCGCACGTGGCGGGCGCGGGACTGGGTCAGCGCGGCCTCGGAGACTTTCGGGGTGTCCTGTCGGTCCTGGTGCCGGTCGCCGGGCATCGCCTCCTCCTCGCTTCTTCACGCGCGGGCCTGGCCGATGGTCGCCGTGTCGTACGCTTGGAGCGTAAGGGATCGGGCCGGCGGAAGTGGCCTCGATCCTTTCGCTGGCTCCGGTAGCAGGGAGGCCATCGACGATGAGACTGCTGCTTTTTCTCGCCTACTACGGGATCGCCTTCCTGATGGGCTTCATGCTGCGCGGGCGCTTCGATGTGTGGATGTACTCGAAGCCGCACATGCAGAAGCGCCTGGTGATCTGGGCGGCCGATACGGTGTCGTACGTCGAGCAGGGGGGCAACGAGACGATCCTGCCGCCGGACACCACCGACGCCGATGCGTTCTCGCCGGTGCTGGGGGAGTCGCGTGTGAGCCGTCTGGTCCGGAGGCGGGCCGGCGAGGAGGATGCCGACCTTCCGGTTCCGGAGGGTCTCGACGCCGGGTCGCCGGCCGCGGTCGTCAACCAGGGCGGGTCTTCCGCGGAGCCGGGCGGTTCTGCGCCGCCGCCGGTCGATCCTGCGTGAGTCTGGGTGAGTGGCGTTGTCCGGTGGTCGTGTGTCGGTTGTTGTTGGAGGTGATGGATGGGTGAGACTGCAGCGGAGCTTGACGCGCGGGTCGAGAGGGGCGAGGACGAGACCGTCGAGGCTGCGTTGAAGGCCGCCAGCGCCGAGTTCTACGAGTACCGCGGCAAGAAGTACGGCGTGCATGTCGCGGCGATGGCCTTTCCGCTCGAGGAAGGGGAGGCGTTCGATCAGCTCGTGCAGAGCATTCGCGAGCGGGGTGTGCGCAACCCTGTCCTTCTGCTCGGGGATCTGATCGTTGACGGTCGCAACCGCGTCCGTGCGGCTCTGGCGGTGGGAGCGGAGGTCGAGATCCCGTTCCGGCAGCTTGGGCCCGACGAGGATCCCTTCGTGGTCGCTGCCGAGCAGAACCTTCGCCGGCGTGACCTGACAGTGTCGCAGAGGGTTGTGGTGACTTCGCAGGTCCGCCGGTTGTCTCTGCGTGTGGCGGCTCTGAAGCGGGAGCGGTTGGCGAAGGAGGCTGCGGAGCGGGAGCGGGCTGAGCAGCCGGCGGGTGGCGAGCAGGGCGAGTCGGAGCCGGACGGCCAGTCGGCTGCGCCGGACGTTCCGGCGGGCGCCGGCGGGGATGGCGC